>CAVQMN010000006.1:0-372992 GCA_963713625.1 uncultured Acidimicrobiales bacterium
ATTGGTTCAAACGGCCCAAGCGGCGCAGGGGACGGTGCGTGACGGCCAGAGCACAACCGGTGGCTTGACACCCAAGGTTCACCGTCGGTTAGGCATCCTGTGACGCTGCTGTGTAGTTGGCACCGTTAGACAGAGGGCTGCCTTCCGGACTGCATGCGACAACAGCGTCCGGAAGCAACATCTGGGGCGGGAGACCGTCACGCTGGTTTCGAGCTTCCTCTCGGAGCCAGTTGTGGCGAAGATCCGCAATTGGCCGACAATGGAGCTCAGACGTGGCCGAGTCGGAGGTCGAGCGCCGGCAATCAGGCACGGATGACCTGTGCGCGAATCTGGACTGCCCGAAGCTCGCTCAAGTCGAATGCGCAGTATGCGGTCTGACCTACTGCTACGGGCACTCCAACCATCCTGACCACCGGTAGCCACGCGCCGAACCGGGCAGGCCCACCTGATCCGCCGCTTCGAAGGTGGAATCGGCTCCTCCTCGGTAGGTCCAGGTCGTGCCTACGACCTGGACCTACTTCCCCGGCCAGATCCGTTCCGTGCCGGTCAATCCAGTGAGGAGGAGAGGATCCAGCCGGACATCGACCGTCGGTCCCCCGGCCGCAGTCCTGTCTCAGCGGCCACGAGGCGCGCTCCTCCGGGCCGGTCCTGGTCAGTGTGGCCGTATTGGGGGCCAGGGCCTGCCTACCGGGCGGGAATCCCTATCGGCTTTCTGGGATCCATCGGGTGGATTGGGGTGACGCCATGGAGGGCAGTTCCTTGAGTAAGGTGCCCGTGAAAAGGGGGGGTCCTGGATGCGGGCGCAGCATGAAACGCGGTTCCGCTGCTTGCAGCGGATTGCGGTCACGAGTTTCTGTAGGGACGTCAGCGGGCGTCTGATCCAGCGTCGTTCCTACCACCAGGCTGGCCCTTCTCGGGGATTGATCATTGTCCCTTCCGCCGCCCACACTGAGCTTTCACATGCCTGAAACCGACGAAGATCCAGGCTCGGTGCCTGAACGGCAGCCAAACAACCCGGAGCCTGAAGCGCAGTCCCAGCCCACGAACCTGATGCCTGAAGAACAGTCGGCAAATGCGGAGCCTGAAGCGCAACCCACGAAGTCGCATCGGAAGGCTCGCATCATCATCGGAGCGGGCGTTGCCATCGTCATTATCGCCCTCGTCGCCGCATTTACCTCTGGGTCCAATCCGCCGAAGAATGCCTCTGCGTCGGCCGCGACCTCAGCGAGAGCCAAGCGTGAGAGGGCAAAAATTGAGAAAGCGAGGCGTGCGGAAGAAAAGCGCGCCGTGGAAGAACGCGCGGCGAAAAGTTCAAAAACGACGCCTACGACCGCGGCCCCCAGCCCAACCACGACTGCCGCCCCTTCGGCGTCGAAATCGCATGCCGGAAGCCGTCGCCGAGAGGCTGCGCTTGGGACGGCAATTGGTAAGGCGCTGATCAAGCCCAGAACGGCCAGCCATCGCCACCAAACGCACCGGAAGCAACATCACCGTCGCCGTCAGCACCATCATCACCGTCGTCATCATTGACGGAGGCAAGCCGTCCACACCCTCACCGATGGCGACACCACGACGAGAGTCGATCCCCCAGCTTGCCGCGGCGTATCGAGCGACTGCGCCCGGGAAACTCCTCCATGCGAGGCTTTCGTCGAAGCTGCTGTGTCGACCCAATGAATCCGCACCGGTTCCCGGAGGGTCTGAGAACGGGACAGCCGGTGACAACCCAAGGTGGGCTGCCTGGTAGTCACTCGAGGCCTGTGGCCTGACGACACGTCGACAGGTTGCGATGGGTCACCCGCACGAGCGGCTACCAGCCGACGGCACCAATGATCGAGCGATTCAGATGTTTCCCGGCCATGCTGCCCTCGTTCGGGGCGTCGCCTCGGCCGAAGACGGCACCCGCCGCGGTCACGATCCAATAGCCGTTGTCCTGAGCAGTCGGAAAGATGGCCGTCGTAATGTCATAACCGGCACTGTCCCGTTTCGGCAGTGATCCGAAGTCCTTGGCGTTGCCATAGTGGAAAACGCCTCCGTGCCTGAAGAGGATCCAGTAGCCCCCGCCGTTTCGGGTGCCGGCGGCCGAGGTGACAATCCCTCCTGCTCCCGGTGCGCCAAGGTAGGGGGCATCACCGAAGGCGTAGACGTGGGCTGATCTCGTGACCAGCCAGTAGCCGTTGCCATTGGCCGGCATGACCACGTGGCCCGCACCGGCGCAGCCTCCGATACCGGGACACGATCCTTCAAATGCAGCATCGCCGAAGGCAAAGACGCCACCATCAGACGCCACCAGGAAATAGCCGCCCCCGTCACGGGAGGGGACGATACCGACAACCGGTTTATTCAGTCGGGGCAGCCGCATCGCGCCTGCGGGAGCAAAACCGAGCCCGGGAAGTGAGCCATAGAATCCCGCATCACCAAAGGCAAACACTCCGCCGTCAGTGGCCACCAGCCAGTAGCCATGATGATCCGCCGTCGGTGCGATCCCAACCACTGGGCGCTGAAGGCGAAGACCACCGGTGGAGCCGTAGAACTGGGCGGACCCGAAACTGAAGATGCCTCCGTCCCGGCCAACCAGCCAGTATCCATGGGTCTGGGAGTAGGCCGCGGCAGGGTGAATACACAGGGACCTCGGTGAGCAGGGCGTCCTGATGGCTGCGCCGGCGGAAGTGGAGATCGTCAGCGGGGCAACAAGCGTCAACGCGACGACCGCGGCACCGATCAACTTTGCCCGCCACAGCCTGTCGTTGAGCTGCGCTTTCGCGCCGGATGAGTTCACTATGCCCCCAATCTGCCCGAAGCACCAGCCTCGGGCCCAACACCGCAATTGTCGCGCACCCGGGTCGGGTGCGTAAACAGGGCTTCTCCCCATGGGGTCACCGATCGGAAAACGGCCGGGAAGGCAGGGGATCGCACCCCGGGTCTGCTTCTGCTGGACGTTGAGTGGCCTGGCGCCCAGGCTTGCCGGATGCACCTTCACTGGCACCGCCGCTGCTGCGCTGGGCGCCCCAGCCTCTTGTTAGGCTTCCCTAACCTTTCCGGTATCCTGGTACAGGTCAGGTCCGTCGAGTTTCTGTGCCCACGGTTGCTCTCCGGGCCTGACCGCCCGGCATAATCCGCGCCGAACCCAATCCGTCATAGCCTTCGGAGCGCTGGGCCGGTCGAGTCGGGTTCCGCCACCTGACTCCCGGCCCAGCTCTAGCCCGTTGAGCCGGGTCCCACCACCTTCTCGAACAGTAATCCGTCGTCGCGCCGTGCGCTCAGACTGCCTGGACGGCCGCGGTCTACCGCGGCCTGGCTGGCTGCTCGACCTCAGCCGTGTGAAAAAGGACCCTCTGGAAGGGATTGGCGCAACCCACGACGACGACAACAAGTCCACAGCCTTCAGCGCCCGAAAGGGCGGATTCATGCCATCTTTGCAACTGATCACGGTGGAAGGTGCACCGGCGACGCCCGGCAGCACGGCAGCGGTGGGCAGCGAGTAGGGCTTGAATCTACCGTCTCACGTGGTTCCGATATTCGCCGCGAGGATCCCATCGGGACCGACCCCAAAGTCCCCTTCCAATCATTCACCCCGGGCCTTGGTTCCGCCTGACCTTCTCGACGATCTGATCAGCTGGGGAGAGGACTTCAACCAGAACTACGAATTCCAGAAGGGCTGGCTATCTGAAGAGGCGATGCAAGTGGGCTGCCAACGCAGTCCAACTTGTAGCGAGACTCCGACCGGTACTGGCCGGGAAGGCGGAGTTGAAGTGGGCCTGTGGCCCTTAGCTGGGAGCCTGCAGTCCTGGAATGAACCCAAGGACTGAGCCGCATCCGTTCCGGCCGGACCGCTCTCGGTCACCGATTGTGCCCGACTGCGACGAGATGTCAGGATTCGGTGCCCGGGAGAAGCTTCACGTAGCAGCCAGAACACACCCACCGCTGGCGGTCCTCGGGAGCCAGGAACGCCTCGTCCTGCTTGAGCGCATTGAAGCATTCGGCACAGCGGTGGCCCTGGTCGTCGAGGGTCACCCTCAACGGGGAGTGGATTTCTCCGAAGTTCATGCTGGTCTTGTCGGCACCCCGGCACCGCATCTTGACCCAGGTCCCCGGATGCGGCCCACGGGAGCTGCGTTCCGCCACACCGGTGACCTTGGGGAACTGCGGCAACGGCCTGACCATCTCCTCACGCCGGATCAGCCGGGCGTTATCGACCGTGGCTGATCAACCAGGCACCTTGGGGACGGTCTTTGAGGCCGTCAGCGCCCTCTCGTATCGTTGATTGCATGAGCGAACGATCCGAGATTCTTGGACACTACGAGACCATTCGGGAAGAGGATCGCATCAGCTCGGGACTCGGCCAACTCGAACTTCTCAGAGTTCAAGAGGTGCTCCGGCGGCACCTTCCGTCTACACCTGCACGGGTGTTGGATGTGGGCGGCGGAACGGGAATCCACGCGTCGTGGCTTGCTGAACGTGGCGACATCGTGCATGTCATTGATCTGACTCCTCGTCATGTTGAAATGGTTAGCAGTGAGCTGGGTCACCTCGGAGTAACGGCGGAGGAGGGCGACGCGCGGGTCCTGAACGTAGTCGACGACAGTTTCGATGTAGTTCTGCTCTTTGGTCCGATGTATCACCTGACCACTGCTGAGGATCGCCAGCGGGCCCTGAGTGAGGCCGTTCGCGTGGTTCGACCGGGAGGTCTGATCGCCGTCGCTGCCATCAGTCGCTTCGCATCCCTCTTTGATGGTCTAGCCCGGGGATTCCTCTTCGATCCGGACTTCAAGAAGATTGTCGACCAAGACCTGGTCAATGGCCAACACCGCAATCCCGACAACCGTCCCCACTGGTTCACGACGGCTTACCTTCACGAACCGGAGCAGTTTCGTGGCGAACTCGAAGGAGTGGGTCTTGACGTGCTCGAGCTGGTCGGCCTGGAGGGCCTTGCTGGTTGGCTCGGCAACCTGGAGGGCAGATGGGAGACGGACGAGGGTCGCGAGAGCATTCTCTATGCCGCCCGGGCCATCGAGAGCACCCCGTCACTACTTGGCCTCAGCGCACACCTGCTCGCCATCGCTCACGCACCAAAGTTGAGTCCGTGAAGCTCTACCTCAGCTCCTACCGCATCGGCACCGATCGCAACGCCTTGTCCGAGTTGATCGGACCACCTGGGCGAGCCGGAATCGTCTTCAATGCCCTTGACGGTTTTGCTGATCGGCAACGTATCTCTTCCCGGGAATGGGACGACCCGAGGACTCTCGGCTTCGAATGTGAGGAACTGGATCTTCGTTCATACTTCGATGATCTGGAGGGCCTCAGCGACCGCCTCAGCCATTTGCAGTTCCTTTGGGTGGTAGGCGGGAACACCTTTGTGCTGGCACGAGCGATGGCGCAGACCGGACCGGCAGACGCCCTCCATGGGCCGCTGTCGGAAGGTCGGCTGGTCTATGGTGGGTACAGCGCTGGTTCCTGTGTGGCCACCCCCGATCTCGAAGGCATCCACCTGATGGATGACCCCTCGGTCATTCCTCAGGGGTATTCGGAACATGTCACTCCACAGACCCTCCGCCTGGTGCCGTGGCGGATCGTTCCTCACTGGCGGTCGGACCATCCCGAGAGTGCCGACGCCGAAAAGGCCGTTGAGTATCTCCGTCAATCAGGCTTGGATTTCCGTACATTGCGTGACGGGGAGGCTTTGATAGTCGCGAATGGGGAGACTCGGGTCGTATGACGGGGTGCCCCTGATCCCGGATGAGTGGCTTTACCCGCCGGGACGGCCCACAAATGACCCGCCGCCCGACAGCGAGGCACACGCCATCCGAATCCGGACTGT
The DNA here is from genome assembly GCA_963713625.1 of uncultured Acidimicrobiales bacterium. Lineage (GTDB taxonomy): Bacteria > Actinomycetota > Acidimicrobiia > Acidimicrobiales > RAAP-2 > Bog-756. The sequence goes on from CAVQMN010000006.1 coordinate 5,816, forward strand.
GGAAGTCTGGGAGCGGGCCACGTTGATCATGTTGGGGATTGCGCAGAAGGAGGACCCGACGAGAGGTGCGACGTCCCTGACCGCCCACCTACCTGCGGGAACCCGAAGCGTGAAGGCACCTTTTGACGACACCTTGACCGTTCTCGTCGTTCCCGCCTGGGATCGGATTGTCAACGTCGTGTTGGGAATCGGTATCGGTGGCGTCCTCTCCAGGACCACGACTCCGCTAATCCTGCCCGTGTCGTCCCCGACCTCGTGGGAAGTGCTGTCCGCGTGTGGGGAGGATGAGCACCCAGCCCCGAGACAAATGACCCCGAGAAGAACCAGGCCCGACCACTTCCACTGCACGGGATCAGTTTGTCACGATCGCTGGCCGATGATGTCCTCATCAAATGCCTCACACGCGCGTTGAGCCGGCAACATCGACTCCGGGGGTGTTGCCAAAACCCCAATGGTCGGCGTTGTCCAGGCCCCGATGCTTGCTCATCGCCGACTGACCTGCACCGGCACCTTGGAGGCAACGGCTCGGTGTCAGTTGGCTGGTCATTCTTGAGAAAATGAAAAATGTGGGATACCGCAACCCCCATCGTCAAAATTCCCGGTTGCGGCAGGGTGGCTGGCGTCGGTCACGGCGACGTCAGGTAGTGCTGCAGGGCGTCGAGGCGATCGTCCCAGGCGTGGGCGAGAGCGGCGAGATACTGCTGGGCGACCTGCACGGGTGCTGACCTCAGGCGGTAGCGCACCCGGCGGCGTTCGCCGGGCTCGGGAGAAATGAGGCCAGCGTCGGCCATGATGCCGAGGTGCTTGGCGATGGCTTGTCTGGTGATCGGGAGTCGGGCGGCAAGATCGGTCGCTGTCGACGGACCGTCTGTGGCAAGAGTAGCGAGGATGGCCCGGCGAGTCGGGTCGGCAAGCGCGACGAAGACCAGCTCGGCGACAGCCTCGATGTCAGGCTCCATCGACATGCACGGCCAGCTCTGACAGCTCGCGCGACCAGCCCTCACTGTGGGAGTCATAGGTGTCCCGTCGGGTGTCGACGGGGAGCTGGGCGAAGCCGGTCTCGACCAGGCGCAGCAGGGTGCCGTCTCCGTCGGACTCGAGGGTGAACTCGACGTAGGTGCGGCGAGGGTCGGACTCGGGCAGGTCAGGCAGACGCCACGTGTATGCGAACACCGTGGGCTCCTCGATACGCTCAATCCGCATGTCAACTGTCATGCCCCCTGCGAAGGTCATCGTGGCCGCCCCACCGGGGCGGAGGTCGATGGTCGCCCGCTCGCCGAACCACGCGCCGAGACCCTCTGCGGTGGTGAGCGCCTTCCACACTTCGCCTGGCGCACGGTTCAAGGACACCGTCCGTTCGATGCGGTCGGGGAACGCCATGACTTCCTCCTTTGCCGTGATTACGAATTTTGCCGAACGTCAGTCGCTTACCCAGGGACTGCCCGGTCATGGGTGATAGTCCCCCGGGGAGCAGGATCAGCCGTTTTCGGCGGCTCTGCGGGCGAGGTCACGAGGACTGCGGTTGGGAGCACCCGTGCCTCCCTCGGCCAGCTCGCGCAGACTGGTCCCGACAAAATGATCCCAGCTGCGGCTGCACATGTCCTTGCACTCGAGCCGGTCGTCCAGGCCGCGGTGCTCGAAGATGAGCTCGCAGGAACCGTTGTCGATCGGCGTGATGGTGAACGTCGGCTGGGTACCCACCCAGTCCTCCATGAATGTGCACTCGGTCACGGTCCAGCGAACGGTCGTCGGGTGGGTTGCCTCGTCCACGTGGATGAGAAGTGGGCGCTGATCCGCGACCATGGGGAATTGCAGTTCGCCGTCGGTCATGCCCGACCCTGTCACCTGGCTCCACCAGGCGGTGAGCGCATCGGTGGAAGTGATGGCGTCGAAGACGACACCTGCTCGGGCATTGATCCGGACGCTGATGCGGTAGTCGGTGCTGGTGGTCATTGAGGGTCCTCCTTGAGGAACAGTGGCAACCTACTGATTGCTATGGTATGGCAACCAGTAGGTTGCGTCAAGGGGCTCGACATCGCCGAGCCGAAGCTTCAGTCCGCTTCGAAGACCGAAGGAGAGATTTCTCAGGTCGTTCTCCCGACGGAGCGACAGATCAGGAGCCGGTTCCGCGACATCTAGGACGACGCAACAATCGAACCCGCCCCCGCCCCACCGCCGGCTATGAGGCGTCTGCCGCCCAGTTGCCGTGAAAGCCGTATGGCACACGCACAGGCAGATGAACGACCGCCACCGGGTCGCCGGTGAAGTCTTGGGCGTGAACCACCAAGAGATCGCTGGCCTGTCGCTCGGCATCGAATACGAGGCTGAGAACGAAGCCCTCGTCCTCTCCAGCGGTAGCACTTTCCGGCACAAAGATCGCCTCTCCGGCACCGCCACGCAAGGGTCTGGTCTCACTTGTCCCGGCGGTCAGATCATGCTTGATGAGCGCCCCACCCATGGTGAATGCGGCCTCGTCCTTCTCGTCATTGTCAAGGGCGGCGCTATACCCATAGCGGTTCGGTCGTCCGACGACGCGCTCGTCGACACGTGGGAATTCCTGGGGGCGGTCGTCAAGGAGTTGGGTGATCACCTTGCCAGCCCCAGGGTCGATGCGCCACCGCTCGAGCACCGGTGCGCCCTCGTCGGGACCGGTGAGATGCGTGGCAAACATCTTCGGATGCCGCACCAGGTCAACGATCACGGCCCCGTCCTCGTCGTAGGCGTTCATTGGGTGAAAGACATAGCAAGGGTCGACATCGCACCACACCACGTCGTCAGCACCGCCTTCGAGCGGAAGAAGCCCGACCCTGCTCCGGTAGTCATCGGACCACCGGTACGGAAATGAAGCCCCCTCGGCCACGGCCTCTGGACTGAACACGACCGGGAGGTCGTAGACGACGGCAAAGGTGGCCGTGAGCGACATGTCGTGGATTGAGACCGGCCCTCCGACGGGGATATCCACGGTTCTCCGAACCCGTCCGTCCACGTCGACGACGCTGTACTGCACCTGGTCTCCCCAGGCCCAGTAGTAGGAGATCGCGTGCAACTCACCGGTCTGCGGATCGCGCTTCGGGTGGGCCGTATAGCCGCCAGGCAAGGTGCCCTGAAAATCCGATGCCCCAACGGTGTCCAGCTCGTACGTCATCTCGTAGGGTCGGGCACCCGCCTCGACGATGGCGTACGTCCTGCCCGCGTGAACAATGACATTCGTGTTCGACGAGAAGTCCATCCCGTCTACGACCGGCCCGGGGTGCGGATTCTCCCCCAGCGCAGTGGCCACATCAGCCGAGCGAACCCATCGATTCCGATACCAGCGAGCTTTGCCATCTTCGATTCGGATTCCGTGGACCATCCCGTCGCCCGTGAACCAATGGTACGTAGCGGGGTCCGGTGGCAGGATCGGGTTGGGGCCATTGCGGAGATAACGGCCGCTCAAGGTGCTCGGAAGGGTGCCGGTTACCGACAGATCGGTCACCGTTTCTTCGCTGGCGACCGGGGCGTAGTTGCCCAGCAGATACGGATTGGTCAATGGCATCGCTGCCTCCTCTACCTTCAACGTCAGTTCTATCCCATCGACCGCGGTGCGCGCTCGAAGTCGCTTCTTCGAGGATCCCCCTTTGGTGCGCCCAAAGGCCCCGAGGTCATCACGACATTCCTGCTCCGCGAACAGAAAAGTCGATGCTCACGAGGGGGGGTTCGTGGCGTGGTCGGGTCTCGGTCGGTCATCAGCTCTTTCCGCTCCGCCCTGGACTGCCCAGGCATGTCTGAGACAGTCGTTCCGGAGGGTTCCGGCCCGCAGGAGGCGGGTATATCGCGCCCATGCTCTACGAATGGCTGAGCCTCATTGCCGCCTACGTCGTGGTTGTAATGGTCGCCTGGGTCTACCGGGACGCAGACTCCCAGTCTCACCGGCAGAACTCCTAGACCACCGACAGCCCGTCGTCGCGGTGGCGGGAGAAGCGAGCGGCTCACGGAAGAGATCCAGCTCACGAAGAAGGACCGGCGGAGGTTCACATTGGACGGGTGACCGCCCGTTGGATCTTGAGCAGAGAGCCTGGACCCTGGTGGATCGAGGCATTCAGGCGGGGCAGGGACGACAGACCGTGGGAAGCTGCTCCTGTCACGCCTCCGGCCTTGACTCGGTCCACTTCAACGCGGCGTCGCGGGTTGGGTGCGAGTCCTCGGCTGCAGCTTCTCGGAGGAGGTCGAGACCTCGGAGGGCCCTGTCTCTTGGGCCCCCGTAGATTGGACCTCGTCTCCGCTCGGCGGTGCGTCAGCTTTGCCGATCCGCCTCAAGCGATCCGCCAGCCTCGTGAACGAGCCTTGCCGGCGGACTCGATGGCGTCGACGGCGTCCGTAGTCCCTTTCGTAGCCACTCATGAGCCTGCCTCCCTCACATGTGCTTGAACCAATTTAGCTGGCCGATGCAAAGATGAGGCAAGTGGGACTTCTGGCCTGACCACAACGACCACGAGGTGCGTACACTCGGACTCAATGAGTGACGACGCATTCGCTCCGGGTACGAGGGTCATGGTCAACGTGGATGGGCTCCTATCCGGCAGCACCAAGGTGGGACTGGGCGGTTGGGTTCATGGGCGGGTCATCGGAATGGACGGTACCGACGTATCGGTTCGGCTCAATGTGGCCGTCGGGGGTACCAATCAGGTTGTCGTGAGCCCTGATCGGATCATCGGAACGAAGCCCGCTCATCCCGCTTGAGCGCACGGCTCTTCGTCCGATTATTGTGCGGCCAAGTGGTGGGACCCGGCTCAGCGGGCTAGGGCCGGGCTGGGAGTCAGGTGGCGGAACCCGACTCGACCGGTGCGGCGAAACCAAGCCGTTCGCAGCAAGGGCGCAACTACAGTTCGCCAGGAAACCGACCATCAGCCGACGCGCACAATCTCACGGCGCACGCTTGTCGATTTCCTTCGCCAAATGCTCCAACGCAGCCACCACCCTGCCGAGCAGATTCATCGCATCGCCGATATCTGGGTGCTTTCCATCCTCGATTCTGTCGACTCCAGGATCGAGGATTTCATGGACTTCATCCAGCAGGGCCACCGTCATCTCCGTTCGAAAGGGATGACTGGTATATACCCAGTACCCGCGGACGCAACCGCACGGTCCCGACCACCGGCTCGGCGACGTTGTGGGTGTGGTCAGAACGCTACAAGTCACGATCCACCGAACGTGACTGACACCTCACGCACGGCAAGGATTCGGGAGCCAGTGTGGATTTACGGCGACGACGAGGATTATGAAGGGTCGGGATTGGTTAGAGGAGGTCTGATGGATAATCGCGTTCGCAGGACACGCACGGCCGGGTTGCTTCTCGTTGCCATCGTCACCGCCGTCTTGGTGTTCGGCGCATCTTCATCGCCGACGGGGGCTTCGACCACACCAGCCAACGGGCTCCCGGCCTGGGCGCTTCGGTCCATTCCAAAAGGCACGTCCGACCTCAGCACCGTGTCCTGCTCCTCGTCGACCTGTCTGACAGTGGAACCCCAACACGTTCTTTACAGCCATAACAGTGGGACGACGTGGACCGTCTCACCGAATACTCCCGATTTCGGAACGTTCACCGCAGCTTCGTGTGGCACCCGTGAGTTCTGCGTGCTGGTGGGGTACACCGCCTACGGGGAGGGACTCATCGCCATGTCGAAGGACGGGGGGGTGACGTGGGCGCACCACAGCTCGGTCCGCCCTGATCCCGGTCTCAGCGCAGTCTCTTGTTCCACGTCCGAGGACTGCACGGCGGTGGCGGGCTACCCGGTGGCGAATGCCACCGTGGTCTACAGCACGGTCGATGGAGGCACCACCTGGACCAGCGATGCCATCCCGAGCGGCGTGAACAATCTCACGGCCATCTCCTGTCCGACGGCATCGGCGTGCGTCGCCATCGGCACCCACCTTGGGTCCAGTGAGGGCGCGGACTCCGAGGTCCCCCTGGCTCTCACGACGACCGACGGCGGCGCCGAATGGACCATCCACATCGTTCCCCTCGTCGAATCCAACGATGTGTTCAATGCCATCTCCTGCTCGTCAGCATCCGTCTGTGTGGTCGGAGGCCGAAGGTATGACGGGTCCGCCCTCCTGTTCCGCTCCACCGACAGCGGGGCAAAGTGGGTGGACCAGTCCCCACCTCCCTACAGCACGTTCGTCCCCGGGAAGGGCCCTTACAATGGGGCCCTGTTTGAGGGGGTCGATTGTCCTTCCGCCAGCGACTGCGTGGTCGTTGGTGAGTATGGGGGCGGCGGCGATAATCCTCCCACCGGAAATCTCACCGTGGCCACGACCAATGGGGGTGCCACTTGGTCGTTGATCAAGGCGCCGTCCTCCGTGGCCGGACTCACCGATGTCTCCTGCACCCTGCCGCTGCAATGTGTCGCCGTCGGTGCCAACAGCCAAGCGACCGGCATGATTGTCGGATCGAAGGCACCAGTGGTGCCTGTCTGATGCATCTGGCACGGATTCGGCACGCCGGGGAATTCGTGCACAGGTGGACGACGGGCGCCGAACGTTTCACCAGTTCAAGCGGAGTGTCGGAGGAGGGACCGCATCGTTCTCCGACTCAGTCCGGAGGTTGGAGGCCTGTACGGCACTTGTCCCTGTACTGGCTGGACGTCCGCACAGTCGAGCCATCGGCCACGTGCCGCCGTCTGGCTCTCCGACCAGGGCGTGAGGACCTGCGGGAACAGTGACCACCGACCGCCAGGAGGCCCCTCCCCTGTCTCTGCGAGCACCCTCGCCCCGGTACCGGGCAAACCTGCGGGTGCGCTCCCTGTAACACAGCACCCGCAAACTGCACGGGCTCAGGGTTGTGACTCACTCCCGGTGATTGGGGGCACTCGATGAGCGATGCCGCATGAATGGCAGGAATGAACTTTATGCGTTCATTGACCTGGTCGATGGGCAGTTCAGATTCGCAACCCCATCGTTGAGGCGGGCGATTGTTTGCGCTCACAATCCTGGATTACCAGGAGCAGCTGAAGCCCATCTTCACGGTCGGAGTGCTGTGCTTCTCGCCGTCGGCCTTGTAGACCAAGTACAGGTAATAAACACTAGACACCGAACCCGTAGCGACGAAACGATCCCGAAAACAACTCCAACCGCTCGGCACGACTATCGGATGCGTGTGCCGCAGAATCACGGCTGTCCCTGGGCTGCAAACAAATCCCGCACCTGTTCACCGCAAGTCTTTGATGGCCTCAGGAGCACCGTCAGAGGGAAGTAGGCTCGACCCTCCCATTTGATCGTGACTCTTTTGGATACAGACTGGGCATTGGCTGGAATGGTTAGATTCGACGGACTCGGAGTTGCTGACGTGATCTCAAATGGGGTGCCCATCGGCTTCATCGGCGTTGCAGAAGCGCACCGCTTTCCACGAGTTGGGTCAACCCGAATAGCGCTAACACCGCAAGAAGCGCTGAGCAGCATTTCGATACCGATCGCATTTTGACCCCCACTGCCTCCACCGTGCTTCTTACACCGGCAATCGACAGCAAGTCAATCGCCGCCCCGGAAGCGCCGATGTCAGGGTCGGCTCACCGTGGCATAAGTGATGCCGGTAGGCCACAGTCGATAACCGCCGCTGACCCGGCGGTCGGGGGCAGCCCTCTATAGCTCGCCTCCGATTAGGCCGATGGGTTGGGTGTGGAGAACGGGCTGTTCAGGTGCATCGTGGCGGGCATGTTGGCACTGACCGGTGCTCTGGCACTTTCCGCTTGTTCTTCAGGTTCCACCAGTGGGTCGGCAACGTCCCCCACCATCGGAAACGTCAACTGCCAGTCAACTCCCAGCAAATGCATCCCCTACGTGACGGCGACGACCGTTCCATCGACATACGGGTGTAGTGGTACACATCATTTTGCTCCTCACCAGGGCAACCTTCGGATAGTCGCCTATGGCAGGAACGCCTACAGCGGGAACGATGAGTCAGAGTTCGGCGATCTGTCGGGTGCGATGGCTGAGCAGGTCGGGGGTTGTATTACCTGGTGGACCGTTCAACCGAACAGGATCAGCGTCTACTTCTCGCCGAGCTTGCCCTCAGCGAGCGTCGGACTTGTCACCCAATGGTTGAAGGCCCAGACCACCTTGGTGTCGCACGTCGTGGTGCGTTCCTAAAGGTGCATCCCTACGCTCGGAAGTGCCGGTCGGGGGCACCTGATAAGTCCACCTGATCTAGCCTCCCACTCGCTACAATGCGAGTGTGACTCCTGACTATCGCTCCGACCCGATGGCTAGCCCAGAAGGCGGTGGGAAGGCTCGAAAGGCCTGGGATGCCTACGCCAGGGCCGTGAACAAGACCATCACGCCCGCACTCGCACCATTTCTGAAGCCAGCTACCGATCCGGTCGGTAGGCAGATCGTCGAGGACTTGATCGGCTTCTGGGTCATGTGGCATCTGTACGGCGGCTTCGAAGGTCTGGAACAGTTCGGCATGCACAAGTCGACAATTTGGCGGAAGGTCGCTCGGTTCCGACAGGTCACCGGCGAGCACCCGGACCTCTTCGAGATGCCTGGGGTATCTATCGACGCCAAGGCCTATTGGGAATCCGACAAGAGGAAGGTCGGACCTCCTCCGAGATAGTCGGTAGGTCTCGTCGCTACTCGTGAGCTTGCGAGTACTACACCGCTGTAGTTACACTCGTGGCCATGCGAGTAGCGCCCAACGGGAACATGGTGGAACTGGCCTCCGGGATCGACGCTCTCTACTGCTCCGGTCGTGCCGACCTCACTCCCGAGTTCCTGAGGCTGGTCGACCGGGCAAAGGATGAGGCCCAGGTGACAGGGCGGGAAGCAGAGGTCGTGCTCGGAGACTCGGTGTTCAGGGTCCAGAGTTTCGGCATGGGGCGCTACCCATATCGGCTCGATCACGAACACGGCGTGATTGCCGCCACCGACTCGGAGAAGCTGCCTGCGGTCAAATTTCAGCCCCGGGCTTCGTTTCTCCATGGCGTTGGGGCAAGGGCTGCGATCGACTGGTTCCGGGCAATCCTGGAAGGCCAAGTTGGCTCGGTTCAACTGACGTGCAGCCGCTTGGACCTCCATTCCGACTGGCAGGGCTGGAGACTCGATGGAGACGACAGGAATCGATTCCTGTGCAAGGCCGGTACTCGAGTGCTCTACGAGGACGGAGGCGCGTTCACGGGGTTCGTGTTTGGCAAGCGCAAGACGAAGACCATTGCCGCCCGCATCTACGACAAGACGGCGGAGGTCAAGCAGACCGGGAATGCCTACTGGGATGACATCTGGGGTCCGGGGCTGGACAAGGACCTCCCGGTCCTCCGGGTTGAGTTCGAGTTTGGTCGTCAGGGGTTGTCAGAGTTCGGCATCCGCTCTCCTTACGAAGCAATCGAAGCGGCTTCGGGACTATGGATGGCCGGTACCGAATGGCTCAGCTACCGCACCCCTGGTGATGACTCCACAAAGTCACGGTGGGGCGTCGCCCCTGAGTGGCTGGCAATCCGACGTTCGGCTCTCGTCGAGGCCCCTTGCGGTCTTGAGCGTGTCTACAAGGGCATCGAGCGGGGTAACGGCGAGCGCATCGTGCCTTACCTGGTGGGGTACTTGGTGTCCTATGCGGCGATCTTCGGCTTCGACTCGGCAGAGGAGGCCTGCGAGGGGCTCAGCAGCATGGTCGATGGATTCTGTGAGTCGAGGGGGCTGAGTTTCGAGAAGCGGAGGCGGGCTCGCCGTCGAGAGTTCGGGTTGCCATGAGCGGCGGACCAGATTGGGATCGAACAGCGGACGTGGTTGTCCGAGTGATGCTGCGCATCCTCGGCAAGGATGATGAACCGAAGGGGGGTGGGCTTGGTGCTGACACTGGCGTATTGCCGAGTCTCGACAGAGGAACAGGCCGCCGAAGGATTCTCGATCGAGGGCCAGGCCGACCGACTCCGGGCCTACTCGGCTGCACGTGACCTGGGGGACGTAACGGTCATTAGTGATCCTGGGCTGTCCGGCAAGGACATGCACAGGCCAGGCCTCCAGCAGGTCCTCGCTGCCGTTGAGGCCGGGCACGTGTCGCATCTATTGGTCTGGCGACTCGACCGGCTGTCCAGGAACCTGGGTGACCTGATCCTCCTGGCCGACATGCTCGGCATGCATGGGGTTGCGCTGCACTCCGTGTCAGAGAACCTTGACCTGTCCTCGGCAGCGGGCAGGATGTTCTACAACATCCTCGGAACGTTCGCCCAGTTCTTCCGGGAGCAACTGTCGGAGAATGTGCGCATGGGCAACGACCGGGCCGTGCGAGAAGGGAAGCACATCAACCGGCCTAAGACGGGCTACGACATGATCGACGGGGCGCTGGTCCCGAACGATCAGGCCACAACCATCCGGGAGATCTTCAGGCTGCGGACTGAGGGAAAGAGCTACCGGGAAATCGAGTCCCGAACCGGCATCACCTACTCGACCGTGCGATCGATTCTCCTGTCCCGTGTCTACGTCGGTGAAGTTCCTCATAACGATGCCTGGTTTCCGGGCATCCACGAGCCCTTGATTACCGAGGCGCAGTGGCAGGCGGCCAACCGGGGCCACGTGCCCGGTCGTAGGCGGAGCCAGGACGTCCTCTCCGGAAAAGTCCGGTGTGGCACGTGTGGCCGCCGCATGGCGCTCGATCAAAACGGTGCAGGGCGAGTGTTCTATCGGTGCAAGCATCGGGGTCAAGGCTGCAACCAGCCCGCCAGGACCACCTCTGGCCTTGCTCGAGCTGCGGTCCTGGGTCTCCGATTGGTGAGTAGCGATGGGGATCTCCAGGATGCGATCCGTCGGAAGCTCTCCGGGGGCAGCCGGGAAACGTCCGCCAGGACGTCCCGGCGCACCCGGAAAGCTCCAGCGGACGTCATGAGGGACCTGTCGGAGCAACGTCGGAAGCTTCTCGACCTGTTCTACAACGGCAAGATCTCGATGGACCTCTTCGAGGAGGAGGAGCAGCGACTGACGTTGAGCATCGAGGCCGCCCGCTCTCAGGCTTCCGCTGAATCCGAGGAGGCTGCCACACGATCAGAGCTGGATCGAGCACTTCGAGCGTGTCGCAGCCGCTCTCCGAGATCTCGACGTGGATCAGGTTTGGAAAGCGGCGACCGACCAGGAACGAAGGGTCCTCATCGAGGAACTGCTGGAGTGGGTGACGGTGTTCCCGGACCATCTGGAAGTCACCGTGGTAGGCACTCCCCCACTCGCCGTCGCCTACAGCGAGGTTGGACTCAAGGAGTCGCAGATTTTGGTGTCGGAGGGGGGACTTGAACCCCCACGCCCTTGCGGGCACTAGCCCCTCAAGCTAGCGCGTCTGCCTATTCCGCCACTCCGACGAAGTGGCTCCGGATTCACATCCGGGGCGACAGGCATGGTAGCGCGCCCCCGGCTCGCCCCACGACAGGATCGGGACGTTTCGTGGTGCGCGCTTCCGATCCGGTCGTCGCCACCGTCACCGTCCCGGACCGGCCCCCGGCGGCCTGATGCGGATCTAATGAGTGGGCGGCCCGGGTTTCAGCACGCTCCAGAGGGCCACGTTCCACAGGATCCCGTCCTCGGACGGGTTGTACTGGACATTGGCCAGCTGAACCCCGTTGGCCACCAGTGCCGGCTCCTGAAACAGGGGCAGGGCCACCATCTGATCCCACAACTGATCGTCGATCTGGCCGTAGATGGTGCCCCCGGACACCGGATTGAGAGCCTGGGCCGCCTGGATGAACAGCTGGTCCACCTCGGGATCGCTCAGGTGGCTCCAGTTCTGACTGCCGGCCGAGTCGACCAGTCCCAACCCGTCCGAATACCAGGCCGCCGTCGTGGTCTCGTAGGGGCTGGCCATGCGGGTCACCAGGGCCATGTCGTAGGAGTTGGCGGCGGCCGCGGCCTCCATGCCGGCGGTGCCGTCCACCGCGCTGGTCACCACGGCGATGCCTGCATCCCGCAGCTGGGCCACGATCTCCGCCGCCACCGTGCTGATCCACGGGTCTCCGGACTCGACCGCCATCCTGACCGTCAGCTTCGTTCCGTCCGCGTCGATGTAGTCACCGGCCGGGTCCTTGTGGTAGCCGATGCTCTGGAGGAGGTTGTCGGTGTCGGCCGGATCCAAGCTGGTGTACTCGCCTGCGGCCGACGAGGGGTTGTAGCTGGCCTGGGAGGCGGCGGCCAGATGGTCCTGGCTGACCACCAGTGCCGGGTCCATGGCCCCGAACGTCTGCTGCAGGAGGACGGTCCGGTTGATGGCATGGGCAATGGCCTCACGGACCGGAGATCGCGAGGCCAACGGGCTGTCGATGTTGAAGTCCAGTTCGAGGAGGTTGAGCGACCCTTTCACCGTGCTCTGCGTGTTGGGGAGGGCCGACACGACGCCGAGCGAGTTGAGGTCGAACGAGGTCGGTTGGGCCACGGCCCGGTTGTCCTGGCTCAGGGCCCCGGTCCAGGTGGCCTGGTCGGGCGCCACGTTCACCGTCACCGTCTTCAGTACGGAGGGAACCCCCCACCACTTGGGGTTGCGCACCAGCACCGCCGCGCCCTTGGAGGAGACCGACCGCACGATCAGCGGTCCGGCTGAGAGGTCGACGGCCGGATTGAAGGTGTCGAAACCGTGGTTCCACCCCACCCGGGTGGCGATATGGGCGGGAACCATGTTGTTGAACATCACACGCCAGTCGGTGAAGGGGGTGGAGAACACCACCGTCACCGTCTTTCCCCCGTGGCTCGGGGTGACCGAGGCGACGTCCCGATAGCCCAGCGTGGACGCCACCTGGTCGGGCTGGCCGTCGACGTCGATCCCGTTCCCGTCCTGGGACTGCCATGCGTAGATGAAGTCGGCCGCACTGACCGGGACCCCGTCCGACCAGACGGCGGAGGGGTTGATCACGTACTGGATGGTGAGCGGCGCCGTCGAGGTGACCTCCACGCTCGAGAGAAGGGCGCTGTTGACCTGAGGCATCAGTTTGGCGTTCAACACGTAGGCGCTGGGCAGCACGGCCGACAGCAGGGTCGGCGTGGTCGAGGCCGCTCCGGCCGGCGTGTTGGGGTTGAACCCGTCCCAGGGCACGTCGAACTGGACGTTGGCCGATCCCCCGGGTGCCGGGACCAGCGCCGAGGTGTTCTGGTCGTCCACCTGGTCGATGCGGTGGTTCCCGAGGTGATCCACCACCGCGACCAGCCCGATGATGACGATGATCACCAAGGGCAGCGTCCACCGGGCGCGATGCTGCTGCCACAACGCTGAGATGCGGTGCCGGCGCGCGACGGGCTCGGCGCCGTGGTCGTTCACTGCAGGCGCAGGATGAGAATGAGGTTGGTGAAGGCGAAGATGACGGCGACGGTGACCGTGATCCGGTCGAGGTTCTTCTCCACCACCGTCGACCCGGCCGCGGCGGTGCCGACGGAACCACCGAACATGTCGGAGAGTCCCCCGCCCTTGCCGCTGTGCATGAGGATGAGGAAGATGAGCGCCAGAGACGCCATGATCTGCAGGACGACGATGATTGCGGTCAGCATCTGCACTTCCTCCCTTGGCCAGTGACCGCTGGAGACGCTACCAAACTCACCGAACGGTCCGTGCCGCGGCCCGGATGATCCCGAGGAAGGCGGCGGGGTCCAAGCTGGCTCCGCCGACCAGCGCACCGTCGATGTCCGGGCCTCTGAGCAGGTCCTCGGTGTTCTCCTCGTTGACCGATCCCCCGTACTGCAGGCGGATCTGGGCCGCCGCCTCCAGGTCGGCGCACCGGCCCACGACCTCGCGGATCCACTGGCAGGCGTCCTGGGCGTCCTCGGGCGTGGACGCCTGGCCCGTCCCGATGGCCCACAGCGGTTCGTAGGCGATCACCACCCCGGGGAGCGAGTCGGCGGGCACACCGGCGAGGGCGGCCTCGACCTGGGCGGCCAGGCGGTCCTTGGTCATCCCCTGTTCCCGCTCCTCATCGGTCTCGCCGACGCAGCAGATGGGGGTCATACCGTTCCGGAGGACCGCTTTGAGCTTGGCCGACACGGTCTCGTCCGTCTCGCCGAACAGGCGCCGCCGCTCGGAGTGCCCGACGATCACGTACTCGACGTGGAGCTTGGCCAGCATCAACGGGCTCACCTCACCGGTGAAGGCACCCGAGTCCTCGATGGCACAGTTCTGGGCCCCGAGGGCGATGGGAATGCCCTCCGGCTCGATGACCGACTGCACGGTGCGGATGTCGGTGAACGGGGGGTGGATGGAGATGTCCACCGGCCCCGCGTCGGCCGGTTGCAGCCGGAGCCCGAGGTCACGGGCCGCGTGGAGCGCCTCGAGGTGGTCGAAGTTCATCTTCCAGTTGCCGCTGATCAGCGGCCGGCGCGGCGGGGTGCCGGTCACGGTTTTTGACGGCCCTCCCCCGAGCGCCCCTTGGCCGGCGGGGCGTTGACCGCCCCCCGCAACGCGGCCAGCCCCGGCAGGTCACCGTATTCGAGCAACTCGAGGGATGCGCCCCCGCCGGTGGAGATGAAGTCGATCCGATCGGCCAGGCCCAGCTCGTCGACGGCGGCCACGCTGTCCCCCCCGCCCACGATGGTGAAGCCCCGGCTGTTGGCCACGGCCCGTGCCACCCCCGCCGTCCCGGCGTTGAACCGCGCGTCCTCGAACACGCCCATGGGCCCGTTCCACAACACGGTGGCCGCCGTACCGATCCGGCGGGCGAAGGACTCGACCGTGGCCGGACCCATGTCCAACCCCTGCCAGCCCGTAGGGACATCCACCCCCACGATCTGGACCTCCCCACCCGAACAGTCGCACCCGAAGTCGGCGCCGGGCTCGAGGGCCACGATGTCGGTGGGGAGGATGATGGGGCGGCCGGAGGCGAGGAGCGCGGCACAGTCGGCGATCCTGGCCTCGTCCACCAGCGAGTCGCCCACATCGTGGCCGGCCGCCACCAGGAAGGTGTAGGCCATGCCGCCCCCCACCACGAGGGCGTCCACCCGGTCCAGCAGGGCTTCGAGCACGCCGAGCTTGTCGGCCACCTTGGCCCCGCCGACCACGGCGATGAAGGGTCGGTCCGGGGTTGCCAGCAGCCCGCCCAGCACTTCGACCTCGTGTTGGAGGAGAAACCCGGCGGCGCTGGGCAGCCGGCTCGGCGGTCCGACCACCGAGGCGTGGCTCCGGTGGGAGACGCCGAAGGCGTCGTTGACGTAGACGTCGTGTCCATTGATCAGCTTCTCGACGAAGGCCGGATCGTTCTGGTCCTCCCCCGGGTCGAAGCGGAGGTTCTCGATGAGCTCCACCTGGGGGGCCAGCCTGGCCAGCTCCTCCCGCACCGGTCCGAGGTCCCACCGGGCGTCGGGCGCCCCTTCGGGGCGGCCCAGGTGGGTGCAGGCGGTGACCTTGGCCCCCCGCTCGATGAGGTAGTTCAACGTGGGCAGGGCCGCCCGGATCCGGAAGTCGTCGGTGACCGAGAAGGTCTCGTCGGCGCACAGGCGCAGGGGCACGTTGAAGTCCACCCGGACGAGCACGCTGGCCCCGTCGAGATCGGGGAGGTCGTGGAGGAGGGGCAACCCGTCCAGCAGCGGATTGTCAGATTCTTCTCGCATCGCCTGTCATCCCCCTCGTTTCCGCCCTGTCCCCGGCCGCTGACTTCACGAGCCCGATCGGCCGACCACCAGCGAGAGATCGACCAACCGGTTGGCGTACCCCCACTCGTTGTCGTACCAGCCTGCCACTTTGACCAGGCTAATTCCCGAAGCGGAGGGCATGACCATGGTCAGCCCGCTGTCGAAGGTGCACGAGGCCGGGTTGCCCACGATGTCCGAAGAGACGATGGGGTCCTCGGTGTAGTCGAGGACCTTGGCCATGGGGCCCTCGGAGGCGGCCCGGGCGAAGGCCGCGTTGACCTGGTCGACGGTGACCGACCCGGGGATCACGGCCGTGAAGTCGGTGATCGAACCGTCCGGCACCGGCACCCGCAGGGCGCTGCCGTCCAGGCGGCCCTTCATCGACTTGAGCACCAGGCCGGTGGCCCGGGCCGCCCCGGTCGAGGCGGGAATGATGTTGACGGGCGCCGACCTGGCCCGCCGGAGGTCGCGGTGCGGGAGGTCGAGCAGGTTCTGGTCGTTGGTGAAGGCGTGCACCGTGGTCATCATCCCGCTCTCGACCCCGAAGGCGTCGTCGAGGACCTTGACCATGGGCACGAAGCAGTTGGTGGTGCACGAGGCGTTGGACACCACGAAGTCCTTGTCCGGATCGAACTCGTCGTCGTTGACCCCGATCACGAACGTGGCGTCGACATCGGTGGCCGGGGCCGACACGATGACCCGGGTGGCGCCGGCGTCGAGGTGGGCGGCGGCCGACTCACGGGTGGTGAACAGGCCGGTGGACTCGACCACCACGTCCACGCCGAGCTCGTCCCAGGGCAGGGCCTTGGGCTCGCGCTCGGCCAGCACGGAGATGGGGCCGGAGTCGAGCACGATGGTGGAGCCGTCCACCTCCACCGGACTTCCGAACCTCCCCTGGGTCGAGTCGTAGCGGAGGAGGTGGGCCAGGGTGTCGGCCGAGGTGAGGTCGTTGACGGCCACCACCTCCAGGTCCGCCCCCATGGACCGTGCCGCCCGCAGATAGTTGCGACCGATGCGCCCGAAGCCGTTGATACCGATCCGTACGGTCATTCCCGTTTGCCTCACCCTTCAATCTTCCATGCGACAACCTTCATGCCGCTGTTCCCTGTTGCCCCGTTGACGAAAGGAGACCGGTGACCACGCTACGGCATCCAGACGGTCTGACGCATCATTCGACCAGATCCGAGAGTACCGAGGCCAGTCTGACCGGGTCGTGGGCCAGGCCGCTCGGGCGGCCCAGCCGGGTGTCCACCAGCTCCACCTGGGGCCTTCCCCGGGGCAACCCGGCCGTGTCGCAGACGACGATATCCACAGGCACACCGTGGGCGGCCAGGGCCTCGATGTGCATGCCGACGTCGAATCCCTCGGTTTCGGGCACCTGGGGCCGCAGGTTGCAGACGTAGATCTTGCGGGCCGCCGAACGCCTGATGCCCTCCCGGATGTCGGGCACGGCGATGGCGGCCAACACGCTGGTGAACAGGGAGCCGGGCCCGAGGACGATCTGGTCGGCCTCGGCCAGGGCGGCCAGGACCTCGGCCGGGGCCTTCGGATCGGCGGGCACCAGGGACACGGTCCGGATGTGGTCGGTGGCCATCACCGCCACCTGGCCGTCCACCTGGCCGCCGTCGCTCCGGGCCTTCAGGACCACCGGCTCGATGGTGGCGGGCAGGACCCGGCCGCGGACACCGAGCAGGCGGCAGGCCTCGTCGAGGGCGGCCACCGTGTCCGGGGCCGCCTCGATGAACCCGGCCAGGATCAGATTGCCGAGGGAGTGGCCGGCCAGCTCCTCCTCACCGAACCGGTACTCGAACGCCGCCGCCAGGAGGGAGCCCGGTTCGGCCAGGGCCACCAGGCACTTGCGCAGGTCCCCGGGGGGGATGATCTGGAGGAGCTCGCGCAGCCGCCCGGACGAGCCCCCGTCATCGGCCACCGACACCACCGCGGTGACCTCGCCCGTGTACCGGCGGACGGCGCGCAGGGTGGCGGCCAGTCCGTGGCCACCACCGATGGCCACCACCTTGGGTCCGCTCACCGGTCGACGTCCCGGTGGAAGACGGTGGTCGGCATCCCGTGGTCACCCAGGCGGCGTGAGAGCTCCTCGGCCAGCACCACCGAGCGGTGCCGACCGCCGGTGCACCCCATGGCCACGGTCAGATAGGACTTGCCCTCCCGGATGTAGGCGGGGATGAGCATGACCAGCAGCTCGTCGAGCTTGTCGAGGAATGCGGTCGTCTCCGGCCGGCCGAGCACGAAATCCCGGACCTCCTCGTCGAGGCCGCTCAGCCCACGCAGGGGCTCGTTCCAGTAGGGGTTGGGGAGGAACCGGCAGTCGAACATCAGATCGACGTCGAGGGGCACCCCGTGCTTGAACCCGAACGAGAGCACCGAGGTGCGCATGGTGCTGCCCGGTCCCTCGCCCCCGAAGGCCTCCATCAGCCGGGTCCGGAGCTGGTTGGTGTTGAGCTCCCCGGTGTCGATGACCAGGTCGGCCCGGTCGCGGAGCTCCTTGAGCAGGAGCCGCTCGTCGACGATGGAGTCGATCACCCCCCGGGCGGCCTGGGGATGCCGGCGTCGGGTGCCCTCGAACCGCCGGATGAGGACGTCGTCGGCCGCGTCGAGGAAGAGGATGCGCACCCGGTTCGGTCCCATCTCGAGGGCGTCGACGGCCGGCAGGACGTCCTCCAGGTCTCCCCCGCCCCGCCCCACCACGAAGGCCACCCGCTTCATCTCCGACCCGGTGGCGTCCACCAGGTCGGAGACCTTCGAGATGAGGGCCGACGGCATGTTGTCGATGACGAACCAGCCGATGTCCTCCAACGTGGCCGCGGCCGTCGATCGGCCGGCCCCGGACATGCCGGTCACCACCAGGTACTCACTCATCGGTCCACCTTTGCATTCCGGTCGGCGGGTCCACTCGACGTCAGGGGGGTGTGCAGGCGCTCGAAGACGGCCGCACCGACCTGGGCCGGTAACCAGGATACGCCCATGAGCTCCTCCTTTGACGCCTGACGCAGGGCGGACAGGCCGCCGAACTCCTCGATGAGCCGAGCCCGGCGCTTGGGCCCGAGGCCGTTGACCTCGTCGAGGGCACCGGCGGTCATCCGCTTCCCCCGCAGGGTGCGGTGGTAGGAGATGGCGAACCGGTGGGCCTCGTCCCGCAGCCGCTGGAGCAGGTACAGCCCCTCCGAGGTCCGGGACAGGCGGATGGGTTCGGAGCTGCCCGGCCGGTAGATCTCCTCGAAGCTCTTGGCCAGGGCGGCGATCGGGATCCGCTCGGTCAGCCCCAGCGAGGCCAGCACCCGCACGCCCACGTTGAGCTGCCCGAGGCCCCCGTCGAGGAGGAGCAGCTGGGGCGGATAGGCGAACCGGCGTCGGGCCTGGCCCCGGGCCGCCGTGCTCCCGTTCTGGTCGGTGACGGGCCCCGAGCCGTTGCCGGCCGCGGCCGCGTCGACCTCGTCGTCGGCCAGCAGGGAGGTCAGCCGACGGGTCAGCACCTCCTCCATGGCCGCGTAGTCGTCGTTGCCGGGCACCGTGGCCACCCGGAAGTGGCGGTAGTCGCTCTTTTTGGGCAGGCCGTCCTCGAACACCACCATCGAGCCCACGTAGTCGGTGCCCTGCAGGTGGCTCATGTCGTAGCACTCGATGCGCAGCGGCGCGACCGGCAGATCCAGCTCCCGCTGCAGGGCCTCGAGGGCCCGGGCCCGGCTGTTGTGGTCGGACGTCCGCTGCAGGCGATGGCGCACGAACGACTCGCCGGCGTTGTGCTCCACGGTCTGGAGGAGGGCACGCTTCCGACCCCGGACCGGCACCCGCAGGGCCACCGGACCCTGCCGCCGGTCCTCGAGGTAGGCGATGACCGCATCGGTGTCGGCGGGCATGGTCGGGACCAGAACCTGGCGGGGCACACCCGACACCGGGTCGGCGTAGACGTCGACCAGGATGCGCTCCATGAGCTCGGCCGGGGTCAGGTCCTCGGCCTTGTCGACGAACAGGGCCGACCGGCCCACCACCTTGCCCGAGCGGACGTGGAAGATCTGGACGGCAGCCTCCAGCTCGTCACCGGCCAGCCCGAACACATCGAGGTCCTCGGGTCGCTCGAGCTCCATCTGGCGCACGGCATCGGCCGCCCTGACCGCCTCCAGCTTGTCCCGGAGCACCGAGGCCCGTTCGAACTCGAGGGCCGACGACGCCTCCTTCATCGACGCGGCCAGGTCACGCTCGAGGGCCGCCGTGTCACCCCCGAGGAACGAGATGAGGTCGGCCACCAGGCGGTCGTAGTCGGCGTGGTCGATGGCCCCCACGCACGGCCCCGAGCACCGTTCGATGTGGTACATGAGGCAGGGCCGGCCCAGCCGCTGGTGGCGCTTGAGCTTGGTGTCGGAACAGGTGCGGACGGGAAACGACCGGAGGAGCAGATCGAGGGTCTCCCGGATGGCCCCGGTGTTCGGGTACGGACCGAAGTAGCGCACCCCGCTGCGCTTGCGGCCCCGCACCACGGCCGGTCGGGGCCACTCGTCGTTGACGGTCAGGGCCAACCAGGGGTAGCTCTTGTCGTCCTTCAACCGCACGTTGTAGCGGGGCTGGAACTCCTTGATCAGGGTGTGCTCGAGGAGGAGGGCCTCGGACTCGCTGTCCACCACCATCCACTCGACATGGTCGGCCTGGCTGACCATCTGGGCCGTCCGCGGCCCGAGCCCCGCCGGGTCCTGGAAGTACGAGTTGAGACGCTGGCGGAGCGACTTGGCCTTGCCCACGTAGATGACCCGGCCGTGGGCGTCGAGGAACTGATAGGAGCCGGGGGCATCGGGAATCGAGCCGGAGGGAGGTCGGGTTACCACCCCTCCAGTGTGCCGTGCGCGGACGGGAACCGATCCACCGCGCAGGCGGTGGGCCGACCGCCTACACTGGCTCTACGCCGGCCTGGTTTCCGGCGACATCTACCGCTCCGGGGCCGACAACCCCGCGGATGGGCGACCAGGCTGTCCCCGCCGGCCACCAACCGGAGCGCCTCCACAAGGGGGTCATACCCACATGCTCCGGCTACAGACAGCGCTCCCCGACCGCTATACGACGGCGGACCCCGACCAGCTGGCCCGATGGATCGGGGCGGCCAAGGCCGAGCTCGGATCCCGGGTGATCATCCTCGGCCACCACTACCAGCGCGACGAGGTGATGGCCTGGGCCGACGCCCGGGGCGACTCGTTCGGCCTGTCCCGCATGGCCGCCGACCAGTCCGAGGCCGAGTTCGTGGTCTTCTGCGGCGTCCACTTCATGGCCGAATCGGCCGACATCCTGACCGGACCCCATCAGCAGGTGATCCTGCCCGACCTCAACGCCGGCTGTTCCATGGCCGACATGGCCGACATCGACTCGGTGGAGGAGGCCTGGGACGCCCTGGCCGAAGTGACCGACATCGACCGGGTGGTCCCGGTCACCTACATGAACTCGGCCGCCTCGCTCAAGGCCTTCGTGGGCGCCCACGGTGGCCTGGTGTGCACCTCGTCCAACGCCAGGGCGGTGCTGCGCTGGGCCCTCGACCCCGACGACCAGGGCCACAGCCGTGGCAACCAGGTCCTCTTCTTCCCCGACCAGCACCTGGGCCGCAACACCGGGTTCGAGCTCGGCTACCGGGCCGAGGACATGGCCGTGTGGAACCCGCGGCTCGACCGGGGCGGCCTCGACGACATCACCCTCAAGTCGGCCACGTTGCTGCTGTGGAAGGGCCACTGCTCGGTCCACCAGCGCTTCTCCCCCGCCCACATCGACGCCTTCCGGGCCGAGCACCCGGACGGCATCGTGGTCGTCCATCCCGAGTGCGCCCACGAGGTGGTCGAGGCCGCCGACCTGACCGGCTCCACCGACTACATCATCCGGGCCGTGGCCGACGCTCCCTCCGGTTCGGTCATCGGGGTGGGGACCGAGATCCATCTGGTCAAGCGGCTCGACGACGAGACGCCGGACAAGTCGGTGGTCTCCCTCGACCCGTTGGTCTGCCCCTGCTCCACCATGTTCCGCATTGACGCGGCCCACCTGGCCTGGGTCCTCGAGGGCCTGGTGGCCGGGGAGGTCCGAAACCGGATCAGTGTCGACGACGAGACCGCCGCATGGGCCCGGGTGGCCCTCGAGCGCATGTTGGCCACCGTCTGACCGTCTGATCGGTGGCCTGGACGGCCCGCCGTCTGCGGGCCCACGACCGGCGACGGGGCCGGCCGACGGACTAGCGGGCCGAGGCCTTGGCTTTCGGCCGCGGGGCCGGCCGCTTGGTGGTCTTGGGCTTCGGGCGGGCGGCCACCCGCTTGGCCGGTGCCCGGGTCCGCTTGACGCCGAGCAGCGGGGCCAGCACCTCGCCGGTGTAGCTGCCCTTGACCGCGGCCACCTCCTCGGGCGTGCCCGTGGCCACCACCGACCCACCCCGGTCGCCACCCTCGGGCCCGAGGTCGATGACCCAGTCGGCACTCTTGATGACATCGAGGTTGTGCTCGATGACGATGACCGTGTTGCCCTGGTCGACCAGTCGGCTGAGCACATCGAGCAGCTTGCGCACATCGTCGAAGTGCAGCCCGGTGGTCGGCTCGTCGAGGACGTAGAGGGTGTGCCCGGTGGAGCGTCGGCTCAGCTCTGACGCCAGCTTGACCCGTTGCGCCTCCCCTCCCGACAGGGTGGGGGCGGGCTGGCCCAGGCGGATGTAGCCTAGGCCCACGTCGACCAGCGTCTGGAGGTGGCGGGCGATGGGCGGCTGGTGGGCGAAGAACCCGAGGGCCTCCTCGCACGAGAGCTCGAGGACGTCGGCGATGGTCTTGCCCCGGAAGGTGACCTCGAGGGTGTCGCGGTTGTACCGGGCGCCCTGGCACACCTCACAGGGCACGTAGATGTCGGGGAGGAAGTGCATCTCGATGCGGATGGTGCCGTCGCCCGAGCAGGCCTCACAGCGCCCGCCCTTCACATTGAAGGAGAACCGGCCGGGCAGGTAGCCCCGGACCTTGGCTTCCTGGGTCTGGCTGAACAACCTGCGGATGTGGTCGAACACGCCGGTGTAGGTGGCCGGGTTGGACCGCGGTGTGCGGCCGATGGGCGCCTGGTCCACCTCCACCACCTTGTCGACCTGGGACACGCCCCGGATGGTCCGGTGGAGCCCGGGGACCGTCTTGGCCCGGTGGACCTGCTTGGCCAGCGACCGGAGCAGGATGTCATTGACCAGTGTCGATTTCCCCGAACCCGAGACGCCGGTCACCGCCACCAGGCGACCCAGGGGGAAGTCGACGTCGATGTCCCGCAAGTTGTGCTCCCGAGCTCCGAGCACGCTCAGCACGTCCCCGCTGCCGGGCCGGCGCACCTGGGGGACGGGGATGGACTTTGCCCCCGAGAGGTACTGGCCGGTCAGCGAGTCGGGGTTGGACTCGAGACCTCCGGGGCCGGTCACCGGACCGGAGTGGACGATGCGGCCGCCGTGCTCCCCCGCTCCGGGTCCGACATCGACCACGTGGTCCGCCACCCGGATGGTCTCCTCGTCGTGCTCGACCACGATGACCGTGTTGCCCAGGTCGCGCAGTCGCTTCAACGTCCCGATCAGCCGCTTGTTGTCCCGTTGGTGGAGACCGATGGACGGCTCGTCCAGCACGTAGAGCACCCCGACCAGCCCACTTCCGATCTGGCTGGCCAGGCGGATCCGCTGCGCCTCGCCCCCGGACAGGGTGGCCGCCGATCGGGCCAGGGTCAGGTAGTCGAGCCCGACGTCGAGCAGGAACTGCATGCGCTCGTGCACCTCGCGGAAGACCCGGTCGGCGATGAGGTGGTCCCGGTCGGACAGGTCGAGTTTGGCCACCACGTCGACCGCCTTGCCGATGGGCAGGGAGCACAGGGCGAAGATCGAATAGCCCCCGACCGTCACGGCCAGCGACTCGGGCCGCAGCCGGGCCCCGCCGCACTCGGGACAGGGCACCTCCCGCAGGTACCCCTCGAGGTTGTCCCGCAGGAAGTCCGACTCGGCCTCGGAGTGGCGACGCTGCAGCCAGGGCACGATGCCCTCGTAGAGCGTGTGGAAGGAGCGCTGCCGGCCGTAGCGGTTGCGGTACTTGAGGTGCACCTGCTTGGTGCCCGCGCCGTAGAGGATGAGCTTCCGGTCCGATTTGCGCAGCTTCTCCCACGGGTCGTCCAGCGAGAAGCCACCCAGGTCGGCCACGGCCGCCACCATCCGGTTGAAGTATTCGCTGCGCGCTCCCGACCACGGGGCCAGCGCCCCTTCAGCCAGCGACTTGGTGGGGTCGGGGACGACCAGGTCGGGATCGACCTCGAACCGGGTGCCGAGGCCGGTGCAGGCCGGACAGGCGCCGTAGGGCGAGTTGAACGAGAAATTCCTCGGGGAGGGGTCCTCGAAGCTCAGCCCGCAGTGCGTGCAGGCCAGATGCTGGCTGAAGGTGATGGCCTCCTCCTCGGTGCCGTCACTGTCGACCACCACGATTTCGGCCACCCCCTCGGCCAGGGACAGCGCCGTCTCCAGCGACTCGGTGAGCCGCCGGCGGATGTCGTTGCGGCGGATCAGGCGGTCGACCACCACCTCGATGGTGTGCTGCTCGTAGCGGGCCATGTCCAGGTCGCCGCGGTCGGCCAGCTCCACCATCACCCCGTCCACCCGGGCCCGGGCGAACCCCTGCTTGGCCAGGTCGCTGAGCAGGGCCCCGTACTCGCCCTTGCGGCCCCTCACCACCGGGGCCAGCACCATGAACCGGGTCCCCTCGTCCATGGCCAGGATCCGGTCGACGATCTGCTGGGGGCTCTGGCGGGCCACCGGACGTCCGCAGTTGGGGCAGTGGGGCTTGCCGATCCGGGCGTAGAGCAACCGGAGGTAGTCGTAGACCTCGGTGACCGTACCCACGGTCGACCGCGGGTTCCGAGATGCCGACTTCTGGTCGATGGAGATGGCCGGCGAGAGTCCCTCGATGAAGTCGACGTCCGGCTTGTCCATCTGGCCGAGGAACTGGCGGGCGTAGGCCGACAGCGACTCCACATAGCGTCGTTGGCCCTCGGCGTAGATGGTGTCGAAGGCCAGGGACGACTTCCCCGATCCCGAGAGCCCGGTGAAGACGATCAGCTCGTCGCGCGGCAGATCGAGGGAGACGTCCTGCAGGTTGTGTTCGCGCGCGCCGCGCACCACCAATCGATCAGCCATCAGGTGAGGATACCGGTGCCCGGGTCCGGCTCCCGCGGGTCAGACATCGGCGGTGGCGTCGATGTCGGCGGTGGCACCGGTCAGCACCGGCGAGCCGTCGACGGGATCATGGGTCAACAGCGACCGCAGCTCGGAGATCTCGTCACGGAGCAGTGCCGCCTCTTCGAACCGGAGCTCTTCGGCGGCCTTGTTCATCTCGATGTCCAGCCGGTGGATCAGCGTCGAGAGCTCGTCGGCGTCCGGCCCGATGGCCCGGGCCATGTCGGCGGCCGCGGCCCGGGGGTCCACTCCGCCGGCCTTGCCCCGTTGGGCCCGCTCGGCCGTCGAGCGGCTGTTGGGTCCGGAGGTGATGGCCGCCGACCCGATGCCGTCGCCCCGCACCCGCTCGAGGATGTCGGTCACCGACTTGGTGATCGACTTCGGGTCGATGCCGTGGGCCTCGTTGTAGGCGATCTGGCGGGCCCGGCGGCGCTGGGTCTCGCCGATGGCCACCGTCATCGAGTTGGTGATGGTGTCGGCGTACATGATCACCCGCCCGTTGACGTTGCGGGCGGCCCGTCCCATGGTCTGGATGAGTGACGAGGCCGATCGGAGGAACCCTTCCTTGTCGGCGTCGAGGATGGCCACCAGCGCCACCTCGGGCAGGTCGAGGCCCTCGCGGAGCAGGTTGATGCCCACCAGGACGTCGAAGGCGCCCAGCCGCAGCTCGCGGAGGATCTCGATCCGGGCCATGGTGTCGACGTCGGAGTGGAGGTACTGCACCCGGACCCCCTGTTCGGCCAGGTAGTCGGACAGGTCCTCGGCCATCTTTTTGGTCAGGGTGGTCACCAGCACCCGGTTGCCGTCGGCCACGGTGGCTTCGATCCGCTCCCGCAGATCGTCGATCTGGCCGGTGGTGGGACGGATGTCCACCTCGGGGTCGACCAGCCCGGTGGGCCGGATGACCTGCTCGACCACGTTGGCACTGTGCTCCAGCTCCCAGGGGCCGGGGGTGGCCGACAACAGGATGGTCTGGCCGGTGCGCTCGATGAACTCCTCGAAGCGCAGGGGCCGGTTGTCCATGGCCGAGGGCAGGCGGAAGCCGTGGTCGACCAGCGTCTCCTTGCGGGAGCGGTCGCCGGCGTACTGGCCCCGCAACTGGGGCACGGCCACGTGGCTCTCGTCCACCACCACCAGGAAGTCCTTGGGAAAGAAGTCGAGCAGGGTGTAGGGGGCCTCCCCCGGGGCGCGCCCGTCGAGGTGCCGGCTGTAGTTCTCCACCCCGCTGCACACGCCGGTCTCGGCCAGCATCTCGAGGTCGTACTCGGTCCGCATGCGCAGACGTTGGGCCTCGAGGAGCTTGCCGGCCTTGTCGAGCTCGCCCAGTCGTTGGCGCAGCTCGGTCTCGATGCCCTCCACGGCCAGGCGCATCCGCTCGTCGCCGGTGCCGTAGTGGGTATTGGCGAAGACGACCAGCTCTTCGAGCTCGTCGCCGATCTCCCCGGTCATCACGTCGAAGGGCCGGATCCGTTCGACGGTGTCGCCGAAGAACTCGATGCGGACGGCGTGGCTCTCATAGGCGGCGTGGATCTCGACGGTGTCACCCCGGGCCCGGAACTGCCCACGGGACAGGGTCACGTCGTTCCGGGTGTACTGGAGGTCGACCAGGCGCTTGAGCAACGAGCGCTGGTCGTGGACCTCGCCGGGCTGGAGGGCGATGATCCGGTCGCGGTACTCGTCGGGCGACCCCAGGCCGTAGATGCACGACACCGAAGCCACCACGATGGTGTCGGGCCGCAGGAGCAGGGAGGACGTGCAGGCGTGACGCAGACGGTCGATCTCGTCGTTGATGGACGAGTCCTTCTCGATGTAGGTGTCGGACGAAGGGACGTACGCCTCGGGCTGGTAGTAGTCGTAGTAGGAGACGAAGTACTCGACCCGGTTGCGCGGGAAGAACTCCTTCAGCTCGGCGGCCAGCTGGGCGGCGAGCGACTTGTTGGGCTCGATGATCAGCGTGGGTCGCTGGACGGCCTCGATGGTCCAGGCCATGGTGGCCGTCTTGCCCGATCCGGTGATCCCGAGCAGCGTCTGGTAGCGGTCACCCCGCCTCAGCCCGGCCACCAACCCGGCGATGGCCTCGGGCTGGTCGCCCGCAGGGCGGAAGGGTGAAACGACCTCGAAATCCGGCATAGGTCGATGGTAACGGGAGGGTGTGACACCGCAACCCGAGGCGGAGCCTGTCAACAGATGTGAGACACCGTTTGCTCAGAGACGTCAGATGGCCATGGGCGGCTCCTCGGGTGGATTGATCCAGAACACCTCGGGGATGCGGGGTGCCTGGGGTGGCCTCCGGAACCGGTTGGGCATGGCGGCGTAGGCGGCGTCGAGGACTCCCTGGCGCTTCTCCCTGACCACCTCAGCTCTCCCGAAGTGGACGTCTGCCGGGGTGTGGAGCCCGATGCCCGAGTGGTGGTGCTCGTCGTTGTAGTGCTGGAAGAACCGGTCGCAGAACGACCGGGCCGCGGCCAGGTTGGCGAAACGCTTGGGGAAGGTGGGTGAGTACTTGAGGGTCTTGAACTGGGCCTCGGAGTAGGGGTTGTCGTTGGAGACGTGGGGCCGCGAGTGGCTCTGGAGGACCCCGAGGTCGCAGAGCAGCTGGCTGACCGTCTTCGAGGTCATGGACGACCCCCGGTCGGCGTGCAGGGTGAGCTGGCCCTCGGGCACGTCGTGGCGGTAGATGGCATCGGCGATGAGCTGTTCGGCCAGGGTGGCCGACTCCCGGGACGCCACCAACCACCCCACGGCGTAGCGGGAGTAGACGTCGAGGATGGCGTAGAGCTGGAACCAGGTCCACTTGTAGGGGCCGGCCAACTTGGTGATGTCCCAGCTCCAGACGTGGTTGGGGGCACTCGCCACCAACTCCGGCTTGACCAGGGCCGGGCGGCGGGCCTGGGCCCGGCGCTCTCGCACCTGGGCCCGTTCCCGCAACAGGCGGTACATGGTGGAGACCGAGGCCAGGTAGGTCCCCTCATCGAGCAGCGTGGCCCACACCTGGGCCGGGGCCTGGTCGCAGAACCGCTCGGCGTTGAGAGTCTCGACCACCGCCTCGGCCTGGGCGTCGGTCAGCTTGCGGGGGGACCTCCGGGGTGCCGGCGGACCACACCGTGGAGGCCGGCGAGCCCGGTAGTGGGTGGCCCGGGCCCGACCGAGCGCGGCACAGGCGGCCTTGCGCCCCACCACCGGGGCCAGTTCGTCGACGGCCTGGTCCACGATGGCGTCCACTACTGCTCTAAGTCCGCGCCCTTGGAGATCTCTTCCAAGAGCGCGTGCACTTTTCCCTGGACGTCGATCACCACCTCGGCCTGGGCCAGCTTGGCCCGCAGCCGTTCGTTCTCGGTCCGGAGTTTGGCCACCTCGGAGAGGGAGGGTCCCCCGCGGCCACCGTCGTGACGCCCGAGAGCCGCTTTCAGCAGGCCTTGGCGGTGCTGGCGACGCCAGTCGGTGATGAGGCTGGAGTAGAGGCCCTCCCGCCGGAGCAGGGCACCCCGCTCGCCGGTCTCGGAACATCCGTCGTACTCGGCCAAGATGGCCAGCTTGTACTCCGGGGTGAAGACCCGCCGGACCGGGCTCTTCTTCCTCTCGCTGCCGTCGGGTGCGGTGCCGTCGTCGATATGCCAAGTCTTAGCGTGCTCCGACTTGACCAGGGGCGCCGGCTGCTTTCGTGTCGTGGTCATGGATACAACCCTCCATCGCCCTCTTGCTCAGAACGCGGATCGGGGGTGTCTCACCCATTGTGGACAAAGAGGGAGGGCGGGACCGCGGACCGGCCGGACCGGACCACTCCTCGGTCGGCGCCCGCCCGGCGCCGGGGGACGGGCCGCCCCGGAGTTCAGGCCGGCGTACGGAGCCTGATCAGCTCGGCCCACACCCGGTCCACCTCGGCCTGCAGGTGGGCGTGGTCGCCCGAGTTGTCGATGACCAGGTCGGCGCCGTCGAGCCGGGCGGCCCGGTCGACCTGGGAGCCGATACGGGCCTCGGCGTCGGTTCGGGCCATGCCCCGCAGGG
The DNA here is from genome assembly GCA_963713625.1 of uncultured Acidimicrobiales bacterium. Taxonomy (GTDB): domain Bacteria; phylum Actinomycetota; class Acidimicrobiia; order Acidimicrobiales; family RAAP-2; genus Bog-756. The sequence continues at coordinate 34,578 of CAVQMN010000006.1, forward strand.
TGACCAGGCGCTCGAGAGCGAGCTCGGTCGGGGTGTCGACCACGATGACCGCGGCCAGCGACAGCGTCTCGCGGTGGATGGGTCTGAGCAGCGGGATGTCCATGACCACGATCTCGTCGGTGGCCGCGAACCGGTCGCGCCGGCTGATCATCTCGATACCGATGGCCGGGTGGGTGATGGCGTTGAGGTCGGCCAGGGCTTCGGGGTGGCCGAAGACGAGCCCGGCGAGCTTGGGGCGGTCGATGTTGCCGTCGGCGCCGACGATCTCCGGGCCGAAACGGTCGATGAGGGGCTGGTGGGCCGGTCCACCGGGAGCGACCACCTCACGGGCCACCAGGTCGGCGTCGACCAGCTTGGCTCCGTGGTCGACCAGGAGGCCAGCCACCGTGGATTTGCCCGCACCGATCCCGCCGGTGAGCCCGACCGTGAGCATCCCCGGCCCGCTCAGACCGGGCGCCGCGGCCGCGAGGCGGTGGCGAAGAGGACCATGGTGGTGCGGTCGAGCTCGTCGGTCACGAAGAAGTCGTCGGCGGTGATGCCGGTCAGACCGCCCGAGTCACCGCGGGCGATGATCCGGTAGGCCACCGGCAGGACGCGGGTGTAGGCACCGATGTACCACGAGCGCGGGATCCGGTGGCGCAGATCGAACACGTCGAGGGCCAGCACCTTGTTGGCCTTGACCCGCCGGGCGGTGAAGTCGGCCTTGACGTGGGGCACGGCGTCGAGGCCCTGCACGGTGACCTCGTGGAAGTGCCGGCCGAGCATGTCGGCCAGCTCCGGTGGTTCGAAGAGGTGGATGTGGAAGGGGTTCTCGAAGTCGGCCGGGGCGTTCGGAGTGAGGAAGAAGACGGTGCCGTCGTCGGCCAGCACCCGGGACAGTTCCCGCACGTGGCCCTCGGGATCGTCGAAGTGCTCGATGAGGTGTGACGAACAGGCCCACTCGAAGCTGCCCTCGGCCAAGCCGAGTGAGAGGGCGTCCATCTGGGCCACCGACAGGCCCTCCCCGCCCCAGCGGCTGCGGGCCGCCGTCACCGCCTCGGAGCTGTAGTCGGCCCCGACCACGGCCCGGTCGGCCGACAGGAAGCGGGCCGACTCGAATCCCTGGCCACAGCCCACGTCGAGCATGGTGCCCGGCCCCAGACGCTCGATCACCGTGCGGTACCCGGCCGCGTGGAGGGCCAGCAACGAGTCCGGGGTGACCCCTTCCATCGGGCGCTCACCGGTGAGCCGACTCCCGGACTGCCGCCGGCCGACGGCGTCGAGCACTCCCCGGCTCCCCGGGTCGGCACTGTTCTCGCTCATCTGGGCTCCCCGAGGTCGTGTGGCGGCCGTCCACCGCCGGTCCGACGGTGACTCCTTCGCTGCTCGTCGGTTGTTTACACTACCGATCACTCGTGCCGGATCCCCAACCCTCCACCGTCGCGCCCGAAGGCCGCTCCCCCGGCCGGATCCGGACGCTCTACCGCCGCCTCCGGTCCCCGAGCCGCTTGCGGGCGGTCGTCGACTATTCGCTGATGGCCGTGCTGGCTGTGGTGCCCATGGTGGCCACCCGACCGGACCTGGTGTCCGACGACACCAAGACCTACCTCTACCTCGATCCGGGCCGGTATGTACGGGCCGCGGTGTCGGCCTGGGATCCCAACGTGGCCCTCGGGACGGTCACCCACCAGAACATCGGCTACCTCCTGCCCATGGGGCCCTTCTACTGGGCCATGGCCGAGCTCCACGTCCCCCTCTGGATCGCCCAGCGCCTGTGGATGGCCGGCCTGCTGTTCGCCGCCGGAGCCGGCGCACTCTACCTATGCCGGGTCATCGGCCTTTCGGGGCCCGGGCGCTACGTGACCGCCATCGCCTTCATGTTCACGCCCTACGTGCTGCAGTATTCGGGGCGCATCTCGGTGATCCTGCTGCCGTGGTCGGGCCTGCCCTGGATGGTGGCCTTCGTCATCTTGGCCCTCCGCATCGGGGGCTGGAAGTACCCGGCCCTGTTCGCCCTGGTCGTCGCCCTGGTCAGTGGGATCAACGCCAGTTCGATCCTGTTCGTGGGCATCGCCCCGGCCCTGTGGCTGCCCTACGCGGTCGTGGTCTCCCGCGAGGCCACCTGGCGGAGGGCCTGGGGAGCGGCCTGGAAGATCGGCCTGCTCAGCGTGCTGGTGTCGTTGTGGTGGGCCATCGGCCTCCAGGTGGAGGCGGCCTACGGGGTCAACGTCCTCAAGTACACCGAGACGGTCCCGGCCACCAGCGGTGCCTCGCTGGCCTCGGAGATCGTCCGGGGACTCGGCTACTGGTACTTCTACGGCACCGACCGCCTCGGCCCCTGGACGCAGGCGGCGGTGGCCTACACCCAGAACCTGTGGCTGATCGGGGCCAGCTTCGCCGTCCCCGTCCTCTGCTTCATCGCCGCCATCTTCTCCCGGTGGCGGTACCGGGCCTACTTCGTGCTGATCACCGTGGTGGGCATGGTGCTGGCCGTCGGCCCCAATCCCTACGCCGATCCCTCGGCGGTGGGCTCGGTCATCAAGTCGTTTCTGGTGGACACCACCGCCGGGCTGGCCCTCCGCTCCAGCGACCGGGCGTCGCCGTTGGTCATCCTGGGCCTGGCCATGTTCCTCGGGGCCGGGGTCAGCGCCGTCGCCGCCCGGGTGCGCAAGACGGGTCTCATCGTCGGGGCCTTTGCCGTCGGGGCGGTGGCCTGCGCCACCGTGCCCCTGTGGACCGGAGCCATCATCGCCAACGGCTTCACCCAGCCGGCGGCGCCGCCGCTCTACGTGCGCCAGGCCGCGGCCGCCCTGGACAAGACCAATCCGACGACGCGGGTCTACGCCCTCCCCGGCAACAATTTCGCCGCCTACCGGTGGGGGGACACCATCGACACGGTCTATCCGGGTCTGATGACCCGGCCCTTCGTGACCCACGAGCAGCAGATCATGGGCTCGCTGGCCACGGCCGATGTGCTCCAGGCGGTGGACACACCCCTCCAGAACGGCACCATGGACTGGAACGCGCTGGCCCCGATGGCCTCCCTGTTGAGTGCGGGGAACGTCCTGGTCCAGTACGACCAGGCCTACGAGCGCTACGACATCGCCAACCCACAGGCCGTGGCCGAGGACCTGACCACCACGCCGCCCGGCCTGTCCGACGAGGTGTCCTATGGCGCCCCGCGGCCCAATGTGCCGCTCACCCCGCATTTCGATGAGGCCGCCCTGGCCCGGCCGGCCAACCAGGGATGGCCCTCGCCCCTGGTCTCCTACGCGGTGGCCGATCCGCGCCCGATCGTCCGTACCGAGTCCACCGCCACCCCGCTGGTGGTCGACGGTGACGCCAACGGCATCATGAACGCAGCCTCGGTCGGGCTGCTGGCCGGCAATCCCGCAATTCTCTATGCCGGCACCCTGGACACGGCGCCGAAGCTGAAGAAGGCGACGCTCGGAGCGCCGGCCAACCTGGTGGTCACCGACACCAACCGCAAACAGGCCATGGAGTGGAACACCCTGTCGGAGGACACCGGGTACACCGAGACGCTGGCTGAGGGCCCCGACAAGTCCAACCCGGCCGACGAACCGCTCAACCTCTTCCCGAAGGCCCCGCCCGACGCCCAGACCACCGCCTTCTATAACGGTGTCTCCTCGGTCAGCGCCTCCTCCTACGGGTCGTCGATCACCTACCTGCCCGAGGACCGTCCCTACAACGCCATCGACGGCAACTCCCAGACGGCGTGGGAGGACGACTCGTTCGCCGCCCCGCAAGGACAGTGGTGGCAGGTCGTCCTGGACCATCCCCAGACCGAGAGTTCCCTGACCTTCATCCAACCCCAGACCGGTGACCCCGACCGGGCCATCTCCCGGGTGACCCTGACCTTCGACGGACGTGACCCGGTATCGGTGAACCTCGGGGCGGCGTCCCTGACCCCGCCCGGCCAGGTGGTCACCTTCCCGGCCCGGACCTTCACCAAACTGCGGGTCACCATCACCCGCGTGGTGGTGGCCGATCCGTCCACGCCGGTGACGTCGCGCAGCTCGGTGGGCTTTGCCGAAGTGGAGATCCCCGGGGTGACGGCCACCGAGGTCATCTCCATGCCCCAGGATCTGCTGCGGGCGGCAGGTCCGTCGTCGATCGGTGACCGGCTCAGCCTGATCATGACCCGCCTCCGCAGCTCGGGCACTCCGCCCTTCTACGACACCGAGACCACCCTCAACCGTGCCTTCTGGCTGCCCACGGCCCGGACCTTCTCCCTCACCGGCTCGGCCACCATCTCGCCGCTCATCCCCGACGACATGATCGACCGGCTGGTGGGGCGGCCGGGATCGGACGGCACGGGCATCGTGGCCTACTCACTGGGCCGGCTGCCCGGCGACCTCCGGGCCGGGGCCATCGCCACGCTGGACGACAACTCCTCCACCATGTGGGAGCCCGGTTTCGGATCCACCCACCAGGCCGGGGACTGGCTCCAGTACCGCCTGCCCTCGCCCATCACCTTCGACCACCTCGACCTCCAGATCGTGGCCGACGGGCAGCACTCGGTTCCCACCAGCCTCACCGTGACCGCCGGAGACCAGAGCGCCAAGGTGACCCTCCCACCCCTGGCCGACGGCACGGTCCCCGGCTCGGTGGTCGACGTTCCGGTGTCGTTCCCGGCCATGACCGGGGCCGACATCCAGATCACGGTGGACAGCGTCCGCTTCGAGAACACCCTGAACTACTACTCGGAAGAGCCGATCGCCATGCCCATCGGGATCGCCGAGGTGGGCATCCCCGGTCTCCACGCCTCGCCGGTGCCGGCCGACATCCCGTCGTCGTGTCTGGGTGATCTCCTGACCCTCGACGGCAACCCCCTGTGGGTGACGGTCACCGGCTCCACGACCACCGCCCTCAACCGGCAGGCCCTCACCGTCTCGCTGTGCGGGCCCGACGCCGGCGGCGTGGCCCTCGGCCCGGGCCAGCACAGCCTGGAGTCGACCGCCGGGCAGACCACCGGCTTCGACATCGACCAACTGGCCTTCGACTCGGCCCCGGGCGGTGGCCCCATGCCCCTGCAGTCACCCACCACGCTGGCCCCTCCGTCGGTGTCGCCCGCACCGGTCGTCGACGTCGGCAGCAAGACCTCGACCTCCATCCACCTGTCGGTGCACGGCCTCTCCACCGCCGCCGACCAGGCGCCCATCTTCTTGGTCCTCGGGGAGAGCATCAACGCCGGATGGAAGGCATCGGTGGTGGGCGGAGGCAGCCTCGGCGCCCCGACCCTGATCGACGGTTTCGCCAACGGGTGGCTCCTGCACCCGGCGGCACTGGGGGGAGCCGTCCACAACGGGACCCTCTCGGTGGTGTTGACCTGGGAGCCCCAGAAGCGGGTGGACCTCGCCCTGATCGTGTCGCTGGTGGCCATCATCGCCTGCATCGTCCTGGCCCTCGTGCCGGTGCGCCGACGGCGTCGGCGGCGCGGCCGGCACAGCCGGTCCGCCGGGTCCGATGCGGCCGGGTCGGTCGCATCCGGGTCGGTCGAATCCTGGTCCGCCGGCACCTTCGGTCCGGCCAAACCCGGCCGCACCGGGAGCGAGCCCGCCCCTGTGCCCGGGGGCGCTTCCCTGGTCATGCCCTTCGGGGCCGAGTCGCCACGGGCCCCGGTATGGATAGCCCTTCTCACCGGGGTGGTCACCGGCGCGGTGGCCGCAGCCATCGCCGCCCCCCGGGTCGGGCTGGCCGTCGGGGTGGCCAGCGTGGTCGTCCTGCTCGTCCCGCGGTTGCGGATCTTCCTCGGGCTGGCCGCCGTGGCCGGCATCGCCGCGGCCGGGTGGTACACGGTCGACCACCAGGCCGCCCTCCATGTGGCCGCCGACGGGTCGTGGCCGCTCTCCTTCCAGAAGGCCAGCGACCTGGCCTGGGCCGGCGTCGTCTTCCTCGGGGCCGATGCCGTGGTCGAGGTGGTGCTGCGACGGAAGCGCCGTGGCTCGTCACGAACCGAGACCACCGAGACCGTCGGAACCGCTGGGAACACCGGATCGGAGGAGTGATCCGACCAGGAGCGATCCGACCCATGTGAGGAGTGATCCGACCCACGGGCTTGGGCATCTGACCTGGAAGGGTCAACGCCGGACCTGGGACAGCCGTGCCTGTGACACCCCCCTGGAAACCTCTGTCCATGACCCCGGTGGCCGGTGCAGTGAAGGAGAAGGCGGCGTCCGGCACCACGGACGGTCCCGACGGGCGGCACGGCACGGTCCCGACGGGCTCGATTGTCCCGACGGGCTGGGGGCCCGCTGCGACGCGGCGCTGGCCGCCCTGTCCTCGCTGGTCTCGGATCTCGACCCGGCCCGGTTGACCGGGGCCGACGCCACCACGCTGTACAGGGCGCTGGTGGCCGTCGAGCGCCTGACCAACGCGGGCAAGACCCTGCTCGCTCCGCGCATCGAGACCTCGGGGGTGTGGCGGGACGGGGGGCACCGTTCGGCCGCGGTGATGCTGGCCTCCCTGGAGGGGGTGGCCACCGGCCAGGCCCAGAGCACCCTGGCCAACGGGCAGCGCCTCGGACAGCTGCCCGGCACCGAAGCCGCCCTGCGGGCCGGGGAGCTGTCCGGACCGAAGGTCACCGAGCTGACCGGGGCCGGCATCCTCGCCCCCGAGCGGGAAGCCGAGCTGTTGTCCGGGGCTGAGGAGGCTCCCCTCCACGCCGTGCGGGAGCGGTGCCAGCGGTCCCGGGCCACCTCCGGGGGCGAGGATCCCAAGGCCCGGGTCGTCCGGATCAGGGGGGCCAGGAACTTCTCGTCGTGGACCGACGCCGACGGGGCCTTTTGTTACCAGGGCCAAGACACCCCGGACCGGGGTGCCCAGATCCTCTCCCACCTCAACCAGGTGGCCACCCGGCTGCGCCGGGCCCGGCGAGCGGCCGGGGAGGAGGACACCGGTCCCGAACGGGCGGTCCGGGCCGATGCCTTCTACGCCCTGGTCACCGGACGCCACCCCGACACCGGAGCACCCCTCGGGACCCGGGTGGTCACCGGCCCGAACGCCGAGAGCGACGGGAGCTCGGGTGGCGACGGGAACGCCGATGCCGGGGGCCGACCACCGGACGACCCGTCCGCCCTCATCAACGGGCCCCCGACCTGCTCGGTGATGGTCCGGGTGGACCTCGAGGCCCTGTTGCGGGGCCGGGCCGAAGATGACGAGTGCTGCGAGATCGACAACCAGGGACCCATCCCGGTCCCCATGGCCCGGGACATGGCCAACGACTCCTTCTTGCGCCTGGTCTTCCACCGGGCCGGTGACATCCGGGCCGTCAGCCACATGGGTCGCACCATCAACCAGCAGCTCCGGACCGCCCTCGTCTTCCGGGACACCACCTGTGTGGTCCCCGGGTGTGGGACCTCGTTCGGGCTCGAGATCGACCACATCGTCCCCTTCGCCGAAGGCGGCCCCACCACCCTCGACAACCTGGCCCTGCTCTGCCACCACCATCATTTCCTGAAGACCTACGAGGACTGGGTCCTCTCGAGAGAGCGGACCGGACCCGACGGCCGACTCCGATGGCGATTCGAACCCCAACCGGCCTTCGGCCAGGAACCGGACCTCGGGATGGATACCGACGAGGCCAGAGGCCGACGGGCTCGGGACAGAAAGAACGAGTGACCGAAGCGGATCAACAGGTGACCGGTCTCTCGATGATGAGCGCGATTACCGATGCCGTCGGCAAGTCAAAGGATGGCTCTCCCACATGCCTGCACCCTGTTGCATCGGTTGGTCCGGGCCTTGAATCAGTGGCCCGAGAACGACCTATCGCCGATCACGGGCCATGGCTTCGGCCGCCAGTGCAGCCAGCGCGCCGCGGGCGGTGGCGTCCCAGGTGAACTGCGACGCATGGTCCAGGGCGGCGATCCCGAGCTGCTTGCGCAGTACGTCGTCACGAAGGACGGTGTCGATGGCTCCGGCGAACTCTTCCGGCCGGTCGACCAGGATGCCGGTGATCCCGTCCCGCACCGCGTCCTCGTGACCGCTGATCCTCGATACCACCGACGGCGTCCCACAGGCGCCCGCCTCGGTGACGGTCATGCCCCAACCCTCGCGGAGGGAGGTGGACGCCACCACCCAGGCCCGCCGGTAGAGATCGATCAGTTCATCCTCGGTGACATAGCCGGGCAGCGAGATCCACGACTCGGCTCCCGCATCACGGATCAGGGACTCGAGGGCCGGGCGCTCATAGCCCTCCCCGGCGATCACCGCGGTGAGGTCGGGGTGCTCGGGCTTGAGCTTGATGAGCGTGCCGATGAGCAGGTGCAGCCGCTTGACCGGCACCAGCCGGCCGACGGCCACCACCAGCGGCGTGTGGGAGCGCTCGCCTCCGGGCGAGAACTGGGATTCGACCCCGGGTGGCACCACCGACACCAGGTGGTCGGGGATCCGCAGCTGCTCGACGATCTCCCGTTTGGACGACGCCGACAGGGTCACGATCCGGGTCCGCCGGTACACGGGAGGGGCGAGGCGGTGCTCGATGGCGTGGCCGCTCTCGGCCAGACCTGAAGGGAGGACCATCTTCCACATCTCGGCGTGGACGTGGTGGAGAAAGACGATGTGTGGCGAGTGGGCCCAGAGCGGCGAGAAGAAGGGCATGCCGTTCCAGATCTCGACCAGGCCGTCTCCCGATCCGATCTTGCCCAGCGCCCCGAGCAGTGCCACCCGCGGGAACACCGCGTACCGCCCCGCCTGTCGGACCACCCGGTAGCCGTCCCGCTGGATCGCTCGGCGACTGTCGGGCACCGATGACGTGGTCATCGACACGTCGATACCGGCCTTCGACCATGCGGTCATCACTCTGTGGGCGTGGAGCTCGGACCCCCCGGCCTCGGGGTCGTCGAAGTCGCGCCAGGCCACCACGTCGATCCGTTTGAGCCCGGCCCGTTCGGCGATCTCGCCGGTGGACAGATCGGCGAACTGGTGGAGGCCGGGCTGGTTGAACGGGGACCCGGGGGTGACCGGCTGCAGGTGGCTCGGTCGCCCGGCCCAGGCTGCGATCGGGTCGTCGGGACCGCGGTCGGCCGGGTTGGCGGTCGGGGAAGGGGCCCTGGAGGCAGCCGAGGGCTCCACCGGGGAGGCATCCTGCCCGCCGTCAGCACCGAAAGCCCGAGCGGCGCTGACCTCGCCGGAACCATGCCTCATACTCGGATCTCCCCATTCCTATCCTGGTCTGCGGCCTGCCACCGATGTGAGGGTTCAGTGTACTGGGACCCGACGCCGGAACCGGAAATGGTCGCCTCCCCGTTCGGTGCGGTGATCATCACCGGCCCGTTCCGAGGCCGCATCACCGGCCCGTTCCCAGGCCGCACCACCGGCCCGTTCCCAGGCCGCTCACCGGCCGCACCACCTGCCCATTCACCGACAGGATTACCGGCGTCGGCGGAGCGGCAGCTGCTCCCCACGGTGCCTGTGGTGGATGGCCACGAACGCCACCCCCATGGCCACGGCCAGCGCCCCCTGGGCCACCAGGTCGGCCCGGGCCGTCGCCACCGTGTGCCCGTCGGCCGCACTGACCAGGGCGAGGGCCAGGGCCGAGCCTCCGGCCAGCAACAGGACGATCCACCGGGAGCCGGTCCCGAACAGATAGTTGGTGATCAGCACCGAAAATGACAGGAAGATCATGGCGCCGACCAGGGGGGCGAAGGCGGGAGCGGCCGAGCTCAACTTGGCCGAGAAGATGACGGTCAGGAACCACCGGGGCACGAACACCGAGATGACCAGCAGCAGCGCCGCGGGCACGGCCAGGAAGATCAGGGTGACCCCCAGCTGCCGGATGGCATGGCCGCCTTCGTTCCAGCGGATGGTGGCTTCGGGCAACAGGTAGGCGCCGAGGGCCAGGGCCCCGAAGACCAACGCCTTGGATGCCACCGAGATGGCCGCGTACGGCCCCACGTTGGCATGGTCCAGCCGGCCCAACAGGATCACGTCCACGTTCTGGAGCAGGCCGAGGAGGGCCAGCCCGACGAAGGCCGCCGAGACGTCGGCCATCAGCTTCCGGCGCACCAGGCTGCTGTCCGGCCGACCGTCCGACGCGGCCGCGGCGGCGGCCACGTTGACCGGCCCCGGCTCGGTGGCCCAGGTCCTCGAGGCCAGCCAGTGGGCATGGATGGTGGCCACCACCTCCCCGAGGAAGACGCCGAGGCCGTAGCCGGCCACGCCCAGGTGGCCGAGGACCAGGACGAGGACACAGGCGGTCCGGACCCCGCCTTCGATGAGGAGGTTCCCGGCCAACCCGCGGTAAGCCCGATGGGCCTGCAGGAGGCCGCGGTCCACGCACAGGAGGATCCATACCCCGGCGGCCACCAGGATGAACACGATCCCCTGGCTGTTGGGCAGGGAGAGCTGGCGGGCGATCCACCCCTGGAGGAGGACGACCGCCACCACCTCCACGGCCAGCGCGGCCAGGGCGATGCGGTGGACCTTGGCCACCCAGGGCCTGATCAGGTGGCCCCGGCCCGCCTTCTGGAGGGCCGTGACCCGCCGGACCACGCCGACCAGGACGGCCGACCCGGGCATGGACAGGATGAAGAACAGCCCGAGCAGCTGGGCGATGGCCCCATAGGCCTGGGGGGTAACCAGCCGGGCCACGGCGATGACCAGGAGGGCGGCGGCCCCGTTGACCACCAGCCCGGCGACGGCCACCGGACCGGCCTGGAAGAGGCCCGAGCGGATCGAGTCGGCGCTTCCGGCGGCGACCGCCGTCCGCTCCTCCTCGGGCAAGGTGATCATGGGGCCACCGGCCACGGCGATGCCCACGGCCGGGGCCATGGCCACCGCTTCGGTGACCGGCTCAACCACCTGGTCGATCTCCTCGAGGATCATGTCCAGACCCGGGCCGTCCGAGGCCAGGGCGCCCGGGGCCTGGGGGCCCGGGGCCGGGGCCGGGGCACCTGCGGCCGGAACGTCCGAGGAAGGAACGGAGGCGCCACGCTCCCGGTGCGGGGGTTCGGTGGGAGGAACGCTCATACCACCGCCTCCTGCGGCGCCGGCCGGGCGGCTTCGACCCCGTCCCCGGCGGCGAGCGGTGGCCGGGCGGTCCGGCGATGGGCCCGGGGCCGGCCGGCCAGGGACGACCACGCCGCGTCCAGGGCCACGGCGGCCAGGATGACGATGGCCACCTCGGCTTCGCTCCGGAACCGCAGACCGCCGTAGGTCACGATGGCGGTGATGGTGGGCACGATGACCAGGGCCATCAGCGGATAGATGGGTTGTCGTCGACGGCGCAGGATCACCGTGCCCCCGATGGCCAGGGCCACCAGTGGGTAGTACCAGATCAGCCAGGCATCGGATACCGGCGTGGGCCACCCCTCGAGGAAGTCCTGGTCGGCATGGCGCAGTGGTGCGTACAGGTTCCATTCGAGGCCGACCCGGTCGACAGCCACCTCGAGGGCCCGCGTCTTGTGGGCCTCGATGTAGTGCTCAGCGGCGTGCTGCCAGTAGAGGGCCTCGTCGGACTCGTCGTCCGTGGCCGGGAAGCGGACGGTGACCACACAGGTGAAGCACCACGAGGCGGTGAGGGGTCCGTGGTAGGTCTGGTCGTTGTTGGAGGCGGCCACGGTGATCGGGAACTGGTCGGACAGATAGACCGGATGGTGGAACACGGCGATGTTGTGGGCGAACCACGGGAGCATGGGGGCCACGGCCACCACCACGGCCACGACGCACATGGCCAGACGTCGGCCCCAGGCCAGTGCGTGCTGCCAGAGCACGGTGGGCAGCGCCACCAGGGGCACCAGGAGGACCAGCTCGGCCCGGGTGAGGGCGCAGATCCCGGTGAGCAGGGCGAGGACCACGAGCCGGCCGGTGGTGAAGTGCCGGAAGCACCGGTTGGCGGCCAGGACGGTCACCGCCACCAGCAGCATGACCAGCGCCTCGGACATGACCTCGCCGTCGAACACCCAGAAGCCGGGGTAGAGGGCGGCGAGCACCGCGGCGATGACACCGGTGCGGGGGGTGACCAGGTCCTTGGCCACCAGCCCGACCAGGGCGATGGTGGCCGTCCCGATGAGACAGACCAGGACCAACTGGGCGTTGGTGGACCGCAGACCGACCTCGTCGGCCAGGGTCAGCAGCAACGTGAAGAGCGGAGGGTGCTGGGCCGAGGGCAGCAGTGCGGCCACCGGATGTTTGGCGAAGAAGTCGCTCGGATCGACGAACCAGTGGCCCTGGGTGTTGAGCTGGGCCTGCCAGTGGTAGTAGAAGGCGTCACCCTGGAGGGTGGCGCCGGCCTTGACCACGAAGACGTAGACCAGACGGATGGCCAGCCCGACTCCGCAGGCCGCCGCGATCCACCAGGGGAATGAGCGCCCGGGGGCGGCCGACTCCGCGGTCCCCGCCACCACTAGGTGGTGACGTTCCCGACCCTGCCGGCCCCCCGGGGGATGATCGGCGCGTCGCGCCCGGTGCTGCCTGATTGCCCGCCACCGGAACCACGGCCCGAGCCGGAGCCGGAGCCGGTGTCCGAACCGGTGCGCCCGCCGCCGGTATCGGTGCGGGCGTCGTTCGTCTCGTGGTACTCCTCTTCGACGTTGACCGCCCAGATGTCGTGGTGGGCGCCGTGGATGTTCTCCACGGTGAGCATGGCCGTGTACATCGAGTGGTCCTGGTTGTTGTATTTGTGCATGCCGTTCCGCCCCACGGGGTGGACGTTGGGGGCATGCTCCTCGAACCAGCGGCGGATGATCTCGACGTTGTCGCGGTAGACGTCGTCGTAGACGGGATAGGCCTTGGGCATCCGCACCACATAGCCCACCTCGACGTCGGACGGCTCGATGAGCCCGATGAAGGCCAGCTCCTTGGTGGCCAGGGCGACGAGGTCGTCGTCGCTGCAGCTCCAGAGCTCGTCCCCCTCGAACACGAAGTACTCCATGCCCAGGCAGGTACGGCCGTCTTTGACCAGGAACGGCGACCACACCCCGAAGTTCTGGATCCGGCCCACCTTGACGTCGGGCGAGTGGATGTAGATCCAGTTGTCGGGGAAGCCGCGCTCCTCGGGGACGACCAAGGCCACGGTCAGGAAGTCGCGGTAGTGGAGATCGTGGGCCGCGGCGAGCACCTCGGCGGGGACAGGCGGGTCGACGATCCGGGCCAGGGCGGTGAGGGGCATGGAGGAGATGACGTGGGACACGTCGACCCGCTCCTCGCCGGCGCCCTCGGCCGACGCCACCGTGACGGCCACGGCGGCCCCGTCCTCCACGTGGACGGTCGTAGCCCGAGTCGACATGCGCAGGGTGCCGCCCATGTCGACGACCTGTTCGGCGCACCGCTCCCACATCATCCCCGGTCCGTACTTGGGGTATTCGAACTCCTCGATGAGGCTGGTCACCTGCTTCGACTTGTCCCGCCGCTTTCCGGCCACCGAGGCCCGGATGGGCTCCCACACCGCGCTCCACAGGGACATGCCCTTGATCCGCTGCGCGCCCCAGTCGGCGGAGATCTCCGAAGCCGACACGGCCCACACCTTCTCGTTGTAGGTCTTGAAGAAGTGCCGGTACAGGCGCCATCCGTAGTTGGAGACGATGTACCCCTCCAGCGTGGTCAGGTCCTTCGGTGGATGGATCCGCACCCAGAGGAAGGAGAGCCCGCAGAGGAAGGCCTCGACCACGCCGAGGTTGGACAGGGCGTTGCCCACCTTGATCGGGTAGTCGTAGAACTTGCCGCCGTAGTAGATACGGCTCATGCGCGGCCGGAGGAGGAAGTCCTCGGGGGGAAGCACCTTGTGCCAGAACTCCTCGACCGGCTTCACCTTGGTGAAGAAACGGTGCCCGCCGATGTCGAACCGCCATCCGTCCCGCTCGACGGTGCGGCTGATCCCACCGACGACCGTGTCCTCCTCCACCACCACCACCGCATCGCCGGCGTCGGCCAACTCGTAGGCGGCGGTGAGCCCGGCCGGGCCGCCACCGATGACCATGACCGGGCCGGCCGGAGCGGTCGGCTGCGTCGTGGGTGCAGCGCCGGCGTCGGGCGCGCCGCTCGGGCCGCCGTCCGCGCCCGACGGGTCGGCGGGGCTGGTGGAGTTCGTCTCGGGTGTGGGCACTACGTCGGGGTCCTCTCGATTCTGATGTCGTCGTCGGCGGTGATGGTCGTTGGTCTCGGCTCGGCTCGTTGGTCGGATCCCGGGAGAATGCCACTGACGCTGCCGTCAGCACGTACCCCCTGACCGGGCCACACGAAACTCGCGGGCTCGGGGATGCCCCGGACCGATCATGGCCCCTTCACGGTCCCGCCTCCCACGGGGCCGCCGCGGCATGCCCTCCCGACAGGGGCACCCGCTGATTCACTGGGCAGTCGCAGGATAGTTGGTCCCCCCGCATGACCGGGGGAACGAGCCCGGCGCGGCCCGGAGAGCCCGGGGCGGCGGGAGCCCGGAGCTCAGGGCCGGTGGCCGCCGGCGGCGGGCGAACCGGGACGGCGATCGCCCCCGGCTGGCCCCCGGCTCGCCCCCGGGTCACCCCGCCCGGGCCGGCGATTCAGGGCACCACCACCCCGACGAAGGCCAGGAAGGCATAGCCCACCAGTCCGGCGGCGGCCAGGACCAGGACGACCAGCTCCACCCCGCGCCGGCGGGTCAGGGTCGAGGCGGCGATGACCAGGGGGAAGGCCCCGAGGGCGTAGCGCTCGAACGAATCGAGGTTGGAGCTGGTGACCGAGACGGCCAGGACCACGGTGGCAAAGGCGGCATAGGAGAGGGGCAGGCGGCGGAAGGCCACGACCAGGAGGACCAGGCACAACACCACCCAGGGGATGTGCAGGGCGCTGCCCACGTGGTGACCGTGGGCCACCGAATCGAGGCTGTGCCACATGGCCGCCACCGGCACGGTGATCGCCCCCCGGTGGCCGTTCTGCTGCTGGACCCGGAGCGGGAGCCACGGGTCACCGAACTGCGATCCGACCCAGCTCAGATAGGCCACCGTCCCGGCCACCGGGGCGAGCAGGGCGGCCAGCGGCGGGATCCACCGGTCGATGGAGGGGCGGCTCCCCCGGCTGCGCCACACCTCGATGAGCACCGGTACCACCAAGAGGATGCCCACCGGGCGGACCAGCCCGGCGACCAGGCCCGCCGCCGCCGCCCACCACCAGCGCCCGGTCCGGACGGCCAGGAAGGCGACGATGACGCACAGGAGGAGGGCGGCGTCGGCATAGCCCAGGACCAGCGAGTAGGCCGACGGGGCCAGGGCCAGCAGCCAGACCGAGCGACGGGCCAGGGCGCGGTCGCCCAGATCCCGCCGGACCAGGACCACGAGTGCGGCCATGGCCACCAGGGCGCACAGGTTGGAGATGACGATGAGGGCGGTCCCCACGCCGATCCCCGGAATCCAACCGAGCACCCGGGCCGCCATCGGATAGGCCGGGTAGAACCGGGTCGACTGGGCTCCGGAGGCGGCGTAACCGTGACCGGCGATGGCCTGGTACCACCCGCC
This sequence comes from uncultured Acidimicrobiales bacterium, assembly GCA_963713625.1. Taxonomy (GTDB): domain Bacteria; phylum Actinomycetota; class Acidimicrobiia; order Acidimicrobiales; family RAAP-2; genus Bog-756. The sequence continues at coordinate 50,003 of CAVQMN010000006.1, forward strand.
GTCCCACGACAGGAGCCCTTGGTGGACCCGGAGTCGGGCGCCGGGGTTGTTGGGCCGGACCCTGTTGACCAGCAGATGGGCCAGGACCAGGCTGAGCCCGACCAGGACCCGGGCCGCCACCCACGCCGGGAGGACCTCGACCACGGCCCGTCCCAACGTGCGGACCGGGCCTCTGATCCGGGTTCGCACCGGGCCCGGGGCGCCGTCCCGGTTCGCCTCCCCGGCCGTATCGCCGGCCCGATCCGCAGGACGTTCGACCTTCCGAGCCCCCGTGACCGTGCTACCCGGCCGGGCTCCCTCCGCCGACTCTCCGCCGGCGGTGCTGGATCCGGGTGCGGACATATGGCCGGTCAGGGCTGGGTCGGTGTGAAACGCACCATCCACATGGGTTGATAGAACTTGACGGAGCTCCCGACCACCAGCTGCTGCACCTGGTAGTGGGGATCGTCCTGCAGCGTCTGGACGACGCCCTCGCACTCGAAGTTGAACCCCTGGTAGCCGCCGGCCCACACCAGGAAGATCTGCCGACCGGACCCGGCCATCGACTCGAGGTACTGGGCGAAGGCCGGGGGCGAGGCGGCTTTGACCGCGGCGGAGTAGTCGACCCAGTTGACGAACACGGGGCCGGTGCGGCGGGGGAACGTGGTCTGCCGGTAGCGGCCCTCGGGGAGGAGGCGGTTGACGGCCGGGCCCAGCTGATCGGGGCAGTAGGCCACGATGTCGCCCGGTTTCGCATAGGTGGCGATGGCCGAAGCCACCTGCCCGGCCTGGGTCCGGTTGGTGGTGACGTCGGGGATGGCACCGGCCAGCCCGACGGCGACGGCCAGGGCGAGAATGACCACTCGGACCCGGCGGTCGAGGAAGCTGGTCACCCCGACGGCCACCAGCAGGATGAGCGGGATGAAGACCACCGATGCGTACCGGGCATCGAAGGTGCTCTTGGCCAGGAGCCCACCGGCCAGAGCGGCGACCAGCGTGCCCACGACCACCACGGCCAGGGGGCGGGCCAGCGGGCGGGTGCGGATATCGAGGTCGATGTGACGGCGGTCGGTGGCCAGGCCGAACACGCCCAGCCCGGCCAGGGCGAAGATCAACAGGGCCAGGGCGCGTCCTGAGTTCGTGCCCCCGCCGGCGAACGAGGACACGGCGCTGACCATGGATGCGAACGAGGCGGTGGTGGCCCACGGCGTTCCGGTGTGGCGGGTCTGGAACCAGAAGCTGGGCAGCCAGGGCAGGAAGGTCAGGCATCCGACCACCACGGCGATGAGCGAGGCCCGGGCCCCGACCCGCCACTCGGACCGGCCCCGCCACGTCTCCCACACCAGCCACAGGAACACCGTGCCCACGAGGTAGAGCGACCAGTAGTGGGTGTAGAGCAGCAAGCCGGTGACGGCGCCCACCGCGATCAGGTTGCCGGGGCGCGGCCGCCTCAGCGAGCGGTCGAGGGCCAAGAAGCCGAGCACGGTGAGCATGGCCACCAGCGAGTACATCCGGGTCTCGGTGTCGTAACGCACGGCGAAGGGCGACGAGGCCAGCAACAGCAAGGCGATCCAGCCCAGCCTGTTGCCGCCGAGCCGTTTGCCGGCCAGCCACACCAGCGGGAGGGTGATCACGCCGAACACACCGGACAGCGAACGGACGGCCACGTCCGAGGTGCCGAACATGCTGATCCAGAAGTGGAGCAGGTAGTAGTAGAGCGGGGGCGAGCCGTCCCGGCGCAGGAACGACGGGATCTCATGGAGGGGAAGGCGGGCGATGTTGACGGTCAGGGCTTCGTCCAACCAGAGGTCCGAGCTGGTCCAGAAGCGGAGCACCACCGCCACCACCAGCACGACGACCACGGCGGCGGCCATGACCCGCCGGGTGGTGCGGCTGAAGGGCGGCCCCTCGGGATCGTCCGAACCCTGCCGGTGCGAACCGCGACGGGATGTGGGGGGAGGCGTGCCCGCCCCCCCGGGTCGCGGCCGGGCTCTGCCCGTACCGGCGGAGGCGGAGTCGCCCGTTTCGGTGGTCTCACCGGTTTCGCCGAGCTCGGCGCCCGAGCCGGGCGATCCGGGCGCTGGGGTCGTTGTCTCGGTTTCGACGACCGAGGCAGAGGGTGGAGCCACATCCATGGGGGGCATGGTACCCAGCGGCGCAGCCGGGGTGGGGCTCCGGCATCCGCCACGGCCTTCGCCGGGCCCGACTGTGACTCGTCCGTCGGGGTGTCCGTCGGGTCGTCCGGTGGGTCGTCCGTCCGTTGGGCGAAATCCATGGACCGGGACGTGTCACGGCGGTAACGTGCCCGCACGATGTGCCGAACCTGTGGCAGAGTGCTTCCGTGTCATGAGCTGCAGTTCTGGCCAATTGGGCAGGGGGAAAGTGATGGGGGACTTTCGTGACCTTCGGTAATGAATTGAGTCGTCGCAGCTTCTTGTCACGGGGCATGGCCGCCGGCGGGGTGGTGGCCCTCGGGGCCGGCGCCTCGTCGCTGCTGGCCGGCTGCTCCTCCGGATCGAGTACGACCACGACCACGTCGGCGGGGTCGAAACCCGGCGTGGGGACAGGGTCGCCGGTGAAAGGTGGGGCGCTGACCATCGGCACGATCGCCGAGATCGACGGCTTCTACCCACCGGCGAACCACTGGGACACCAACGGATTCCTCTATGCCAACGCCGTGTTCGATCCGCTGATGGCCGTGGCCGCGGACGGATCGATCCAGCCGTACCTGGCCAAGTCGATGACGGCCAACTCGACCTACGACGTATGGACGATGACCCTCAGGCCCGGCGTCACCTTCAACGACGGCTCACCCCTCACCTCGACCGTGGTCCAGGCCAACTTCAAAGCCCTCCAGAGTGCGGCGCTGACCGGGCCGGCCCTCAAGCAGGTGGCCTCGGTCACCACCACCGACAGCATGACCGTGGTCTTCACCCTGACCGGCCCCAACCCGACCTTCCCGTCCGGACTCACCACCCAGGTCGGCTATGTGGTCGGCGAGGCCATGATTCAAAAGTCCACCGGCAGCGGCGTCCTGGTCCCCGTCGGTACCGGACCGTTCATCTACTCCCAATGGCAGCAGAACGACTTCTTCACCGCCACCCGCAATCCCAACTACTGGCGCAAGGGTCTCCCCTACCTCGACTCGATCACCTTCAAGCCCATCCCCGACACCGGCCAGCGGGAAGCGACGCTCCGGTCGGGCGGGGTGGACATGATCGAGTCGGCCAGCCCCGAGACGATCACCAACTTCTCGGGCTCCGGCGGCTCGGGGTTCCAACTGGTCGACAGCCAGACCGGGGTCATCGGTCAGCCGACCTTCGCCTTCATCATGCTCAACATGGTGGTGCCGCCGACCAACGACCTCACCATCCGCCAGGCGCTGGCCAAGGGCATGGACCAGGCCGAGGTGCAAAAGATCATCGGCGGGCCGCCGGCCAAGCCGGCCACCGGGATCTTCACCCCCGGCTCGCCCTTCTACAGCGACACCCATTACCCGACCTTCGATCCGGACGGCGCCAAACAGCTGGTGAGTGCGTACAAGGCCAAGCACGGGACCCCGACACTCAACCTGATGACCATCCCCGACCCGGTGGAGATCAAGGTGGTCCAGGCCATCCAGCAGATGTGGCAACAGGTCGGCTTCGACGTGACCGTGTCCGAGGTGGAGCAGGCCACCATCATCGACGACTTCGTGTTCGGCAAGTTCCAGGCGGTCACCTCGTACCAGTTCGGGGCGGTCAATCCCGACCTCAACTACGTGTGGTGGAGCACCACCACCATCTCGCCCCTCGGGTCGATCGGGCTCAACTTCACCAGGATGGACGATCCGACGATCGAGTCGGCCATGCTCGAGGGGCGCCACACCACCAATCAGGCCACCCGGATCAAGGCCTACCAGACGGTCAACGAACAGCTGGCCCAGCAGCTGCCTTACCTGTGGCTGGAGCAGTACCTGTTCTCGGAGGTGGCCACCGAGCGGGTCCAGAACTTCAACAACCTGACCCTGCCCGACACCAACATGCCCGGGTACAGCTTCGACGAAGGTGTGTTCAACCCCGTCCAGACCTGGATTGCCAAATAGCGGGTCGGGCAACCGGTTCGACGAGCTGACCACCAATGGGCAAGTACTTCCTACGACGATTCATCCAGCTGGTGGTGGTGGCGTTCATCATCTCCGTCCTCACCTTCCTGCTCGTCCATCTGCTGCCCGGCAACCCCGCCGTGGTCATCCTCGGGGCCAACGACAGTCCGCACAACCGGGCCATCCTCGACGCCCAGCTGGGACTCAACAAACCGCTCCTCCAGCAGTACGTCACCTGGCTGGGCGCGGTGTTCCACGGCAACCTGGGCCAGTCCTACCTCGATCACGAGTCGGTGACCCACATCATCGCCACCGGTTGGCCCATCGATCTCGAGCTGATCGTCATCTCCCAGATCATCGCCTTCGCCGTAGCCATCCCCCTGGCCCTGGTCACCTCCCGACGGCCCAACCGCAGCCTCGACAACGTGTCCACCACCAGCACCTTCGGGCTGTTGGCCCTCCCCCCCTTCGTCATCGCCCCCGTCCTGGTGGCCGTGTTCGCCGTGGGTTTGCACTGGTTTCCGGCCACCGGTTACGTACCCCTCTCCCAGGACGTGGCCACCAACCTCCACGACATGATCCTGCCGTCCCTGGCCATCACCGCCGGCTCCATCGCCGTCTACTACCGCCTCTTCCGATCCGATCTCATCAGCACGCTGCAGGAGGACTTCATCACCATGGCCCGGTCCAAAGGCCTGTCGGCCCGGTGGATCATGTGGCGACACGCCTTCCGGCCCTCGTCCTTCTCACTCCTGGCCGCGTCCGGGGTCAACATCGGTGCGCTCATCGCCGGGACGTTCATCGTCGAGTTCCTGTTCGCCATCAACGGGCTCGGCTACTCACTGGTCCAGGCCGTGAACGAGAGGGACTACCTGGTCGTCCAGGGCATCTCGCTGGTGGTGGCCATCGTCTACGTGGTGCTCCAGTTCATCATCGACTTCGTGTTCACCTTGGTCGATCCCAGAGTGACCCGGGAGTGAGCGATGCCTGACGACCGCGAGCTCAGCGACACCAGAGCGTCCGCCGGACTGATGGCCGACCGCACCCCGGGCCTGGCCGCCATGGACGAGTTGGTGGTGTCGCGCCAGAGCGAGTCCCTCACGCCCGATGACGCCCTCCACAAGAAGCCCTTCGGGCTGTTGTTCTGGTTGGCCCTCGGATGGGTGTCCCTGGTGGTCATCCTGGCCATCATCGCCAACCTGCTGCCCCTCCCCAGCCCTGACTTCCAGAACTACAACGCCATCAACGCCTCACCGAGCATCCACCACCTGCTCGGCACCGACGACCTGGGACGGGATCTGCTCAGCCGGTTGATCTTCGGGGCCCGGGTGTCCCTCATCGTGGGCTTCGTGGGAGTGGCCATCGGGCTGCTGGTGGGCGGGACCCTCGGGCTCATCTCGGGATACAAAGGCGGCCGTCTCGATATCTCCCTCAACGCCGGGGCCTTCGTGCTCCTCGCCTTCCCGGCCATCGTGGCCGTCATCGCCATCGTGGCCTTCTGGGGCTCGTCGCTCTGGCACATCACCCTCATCCTGGGCGTGGCGGTGATCCCTCTGCTCTACCGGGTCGTACGCGCCTCGAGCCTGTCGTTCGCCAACCGCGACTTCGTCATCGCGGCAAAGACCATGGGCGCCTCGACCACCAGGATCATCTTCCGGGAGATCCTTCCCAACGTGGTGCCGGTGGCGGTCACCTTCGGACTGATCACGGTGGCCGGGATCATCGTGATCGAGGGCTCGCTGGCCTTCCTCGGCCTGTCGGTGCCCCTGCCCACCCCGTCCTGGGGCAACATCATCGCCGAGGGCGCCTCCAACGGGAACCTCCAGACCAACCCGTACATCATGCTCTGGCCGGTGATCTCCATGTTCTTGCTGTTGCTGTCCATCAACCTGATCGGCGACCGGCTCCGTCAACGGTTCGACATCCGCGAGGGCCTCCTGTGAACGGGCGGGACCAGCGGTGATCGGGCGCAAGCGGAAGCGGCCGACACTCGAATTCTCCGACGTGGGCGTGCCCGGCGAACCGCTGCTGGTGGTCGACGACCTGCACACTGCGTTCCGCACGACCCGGGGCACGGTGCGGGCGGTCGACGGGGTGTCCCTGTCGGTGGGCCGCGGCAAGACCCTCGGCATCGTCGGGGAATCCGGTTCCGGCAAGACGGTGCTCTCCCGCTCCATCATGGGGCTGCTCCCGCCCCGGGACGTGATCAGGAGCGGCACGGTCCACTTTGCCGGACACGATCTCACCGCCATGGACGAGAACCACCTCCGCCAGGTCTGGGGTGCCGAGCTGAGCATGATCTTCCAGGATCCGATGACCGCACTCAACCCGGTCAAGCGCATCGGGGTCCAGATCACCGAGTCGCTCCGACTCCATCTGGGCATGGACCGTTCGGAGGCCAAGGCCAACGCCATCGAGCTCCTCCGCTCGGTGGGCATCCCTTCCCCCGAGGAGCGGATCCGCTGGTACCCGTTCCAGCTGTCGGGGGGCATGCGCCAGCGGGTGATGATCGCCATCGCCCTGGCCTGCGCGCCGCGCCTGGTCATGGCCGACGAGCCGACCACCGGCTTGGACGTCACCGTCCAGGCCCAGATTCTCGACCTGCTGGCCGAGCTCCAACGGGAGCGGCACATGGCGGTCATCCTGGTCACCCACGACTTGGGCGTGGTCGCCACCCGCGCCGACGAGATCGTGGTCATGTACGCGGGACGCATCGTCGAGCGTGCACCCACCCACACGTTGTTCCACGACACCCACATGCCGTACACCCAGGCCTTGATGGACTCCATCCCCCGGCTGGCCGACCCGAGCGGGACCCGCCTGCACGCCATCGCCGGTCGCCCACCGGACCTGATCAATCCGCCCACGGGCTGCCGGTTCGCCCCCCGGTGCCCCTATGTCCAGGACAAGTGCCGGGAGAGCGATCCGCCGCTGCGCACCGCGGGTTCGCCCGACCACCTCTTCGCCTGTTGGTTCCCCCTGGTCAACGGGGTGTCAACGGCTCCGTCCTCGACTGTTTCTGCTCCTGTTTCCGCCTCCGTCTCGACGGCTGCGGCCGTGCCCGCCGGGGGCGCCGGGACCTCAGGGGCCACCGCCCCGGCGGTTGACGGGGACGGGTCGACGTCCGGATCCGGAAACGGGACGGCGCCATGAGTGAAACGGCGACAGGAGTCACTCCGCCAGGCGGTGGCGCCCGGGCCGACGGTGCCACCGGCGAAGTGGTTCTCGAGGTGGACAACCTGGTCGTGGAGTTCAAGAGCGGTCGCCAGACGGTGCACGCCGTCTCCGGGGTCAGCTTCAAGGTCAGAGTGGGCGAGACCTTGGGCCTGGTCGGTGAGTCCGGGTGCGGGAAGTCCACCACCGGTCGCGCCCTGGTCCAGGTGCAGCCGCCCACCTCGGGGGTGGTGGCCTACCGGGGCAAGAATCTGAGTTCACTGTCCACCAAGGAGCTCCGCCAGACCCGGACGAAGATCCAGATGATCTTCCAGGATCCGATCTCGTCGCTGAACCCGAGGCGGCGGGTGCGGGACATCGTGGCCGAGCCCCTCGTCATCTGGAAGCGCGGCAACAAGCAGGAACGGGCAGCCAAAGTCAGAGAGATGCTCGAGGCGGTCGGAATCGATCCCGATGCGGCCGGCGACCGCCGTCCGGGAGAGTTCTCCGGCGGGCAGTGTCAGCGCATCAGCATCGCCCGGGCGCTGATGGCCGACCCTGATCTCCTCATCTGCGACGAGCCCGTCTCCGCCCTCGATGTCTCCGTCCAGGCCCAGATCCTCAATCTGATGGCCGACCTGAAGGTCAGGTTCGGGCTCACCATGGTCTTCATCGCCCACGACCTCGGCGTGGTCAAGAACGTGAGCGACCGGGTGGCGGTCATGTACCTCGGCAAGCTGGTGGAGATCGCCCCTTCCGACGACCTGTACAAGTTCGCCGCCCACCCCTACACCGAGGCCCTGCTGGCTTCGATCCCCGAGCCGGACCCGGACCTGCGCACGGACCACAAGGGGCTTTCGGGCGAGCTCCCCTCGCCGTTGAATCCCCCGTCGGGGTGTCGGTTCCGAACCCGCTGCCCCTACGCCCAGCAACGCTGCGCCGACGAGGAGCCCCTGTTGCGCGAGATCGCTCCCGGACACCAGGTGGCCTGCCACTTCCCTCTGGTCGAGCTCAAAGATGACGCCGGCACAGCAACTGGCACAGCCACTGGCACTGGCACAGCAACTGGCACCGGCACAGCGGCTGGCACTGACGCAGCAACTGGCACCGGGACGGCCGTTGGTGCCGCCACGGCGGTCGGCAGCGGCACGGCAGAGCCGGAGTCGGCGTCGACCTGACGAACCTCAGCTCTTGCTGCCCGGTCCGTCCCGGTCCGTCCCTCAGCGCCGTGCCACCGGGCCGGCAACCCGACCCGACCGGGCACGAACGGACGCTGTCGGCCGACCGTGCCCGTCGCCCGGGTTACGCCCCTTCGACGGGGTCGGCCGCGACCTCGACGGGAGCGGGCTCAGCCACGGCCGGAGCGGCCGCCCCGACGGGAGCATCGGGGACCGAGGCGACAGGAGCCTCAGCCACCGCTGCGTCTGCCGGCGCCTCGACAGCTGCAGGCGCCTCGACAGCTGCGGGCGCCTCGACGCCGGCGCGGCGCCTCGGGTGCTCCCTCACCGCTTCCGTGCTCGGCCACATAGTCGGCCCACGCCGCCTGTGCTTCCGTCTCGGGGGTGAACTCGGCCTCGGCGAAGACCGGGCCCACGTAGTTGCCCTCTTCGTCATAGGCATGCTCGCCGAAGGCCTCGCGGTACTCCTCGGAGACCTCGCCGCCCTCGGCGGCCTGCTTGATGGAGAGGCTGATCCGGCGACGCTGCAGGTCGATGTCGATGATCTTGACCCACAGCTCCTCGCCGGGGGTGACCACCTGCTCGGGCAGGTCGACATGGTGACCGGCCATCTCCGAGATGTGCACCAGGCCCTCGATGCCGTCGCCCACCTGGACGAACGAGCCGAACGGGACCAGTTTGGTGATCCGGCCGTAGACCAGTTCGCCCACCTGGTGGGAGTTGGCGAACTCCTGCCACGGGTCGGTCTGGGTGGCCTTCAGCGACAGGCTGATCCGCTCCTTGGGCAGGTCGACATCGAGCACCTCGACATCGATCTCGTCACCCACCGACACCACCGACGACGGGTGGTCGACGTGCTTCCACGACAACTCGGAGACGTGGACCAACCCGTCCATGCCTCCGAGGTCGACGAAGGCGCCGAAGTTGACCACCGAGGAGACCACGCCCTTGCGGCGCTCGCCCGGCTTGAGATTGACCAGGAACTCGCCCCGCTGCTCCTTCTGGGTCTCCTCGAGCCAGGCCCGACGCGAGAGCACCACGTTGTTGCGGTTCCGGTCGAGCTCGATGATCTTCGCCTCGATGGTGCGGCCGACGTAGGGCTGGAGCTCGCGTACCCGGCGCAGCTCCACCAGCGACGCGGGCAGGAAGCCGCGAAGGCCGATGTCCACGATCAGGCCGCCCTTGACCACTTCGATCACCGGACCGGTGACCACCTCGTCGGCTTCCTTGAGCTTCTCGATCGTGCCCCAGGCCCGCTCGTACTGGGCCCGCTTCTTCGAAAGGATCAAGCGACCCTCTTTGTCCTCCTTCTGGAGGACGAGGGCCTCGATGGCCTCACCCAGGGTCACGATCTCTGAGGGGTCGACATCGTTGCGGATGGACAGCTCGCGCACCGGGATGACGCCTTCGGACTTGAAACCGATGTCGAGCAGGACTTCGTCCCGGTCGATCTTGACGACTGTCCCCTCGACCAGATCACCATCCTCGAACTCGACGATGGTTCCGGCCATGGCATCTTCGAGAGATGCCCCGCCGAGGTCGTCTTCGGTGACGGACCGGGGGATGTAGACACCGTTCTCATCGAAGCTGCCCATTGCCTCGGGAGACAACAGGGCAGTGCCCTCGGGTACGACTTGTGTATCGGACATGTAGTAGGTAGCTCGCTTTCCGGACGGGTCCACCGGGCCCGCTCGGAGCCGCGATGGTGAAGGTGGCCACAACGTTGCGGCCGGCGGACAATGTTACTTCACCGGTCCGCCGGCCGGTACGGGGCGTGTTTCCGGCCTGCGCCGGCCGGCCCGGCTCCGCCCGGACGGCTTCTCGGTTCGCCCCGCCCCGCCCCGCCCGGTCGGGGCGGCCGTCAGCCTTCCTTCGCCTCCGCCCAGGAGGACCCCCAGGCCATGGCCACTTTGAGGGGGACACTGAGGTCGGCTGCACCGGTGAGCGCCCGCTCGGTGAGCGCGGCCACCTCATCGGCCTCTTCGGGAACCACGTCGACCAGTACCTCGTCGTGGACCTGGAGCACCAGGTCCGACGCCAGCCCGCCTTGTTCCAGTCCGGCGTCCAATCGGATGAGGGCCACCTTGAACAGGTCCGCGGCCAGCCCCTGGATACCGGCGTTCATGGCCTGGCGCTCCGCCGCCTGACGCACCTGATAGTTGGTCGAGATGAGATCGGGAAGCGGCCGCCTCCGCCCGAAGGCGGTCACCGTGTAGCCGGCCGTGCGGGCTTCGGACACCGCCCGCTCCATGTACTCGCGCACCGAGGGGAAGCCGGCGAAGAAGGCCTGGAGGATGCCCTGGGCCTCTTCCACCGGCACACCCAGCCGTTGCGACAGGCCGTAGGCCTCCATGCCGTAGGCCAGGCCGTAGGAGACCATCTTGGCCGTCGAGCGCTGGCCATGGGTGACGTCGTCGCGTCCGACCCCGAAGACCTGGGACGCCACCGTGCGATGGATGTCCTCGCCGGCGGCGAAGGCCGCGCCGAGACCGGGGTCGCCGGACAGATGGGCGATGGCCCGGAGCTCGACCTGGTCGTAATCGGCCACCAGCAGCCGTCGGCCCGGCGACGGGACGAAGGCCTCGCGGAACCGTCGACCTTCCTCGGTGCGCACCGGGATGTTGTGCAGGTTGGGCCGATCCGACGACAACCGGCCGGTGCGGGCCACGGTCTGACGGAAGGTGGCGTGGATGCGGCCGTCGGCGGCCACCTCGGCGGCCAGGCTCTCGCCGTAGGTGGACCGCAGCTTCTCGACTTCCCGGTACCGCAGCAGCGCCTCGATGATCGGGTGCTGGCCCCGCAGGAGCTCGAGGGTCCGGGCATCGGTGGAGAAGCCCGTCTTGGTCTTGCGCACCGGCGTGAGGCCCAGGGTTTCGTAGAGCACCGTCCGGAGCTGGGGCACCGAGTTCACCTTGAACGGTGTCCCGGCCAGGTCCTGGATGGTGGCCTCCAGCGAGGCGCACTCCTCGACCAGACCGACGATGATCGATCGGAGCACATCCCGGTCGACGGGGATGCCCACGACCTCCATGCGGGCCAGCACCCTGACCAGCGGCCGCTCGATGTCCTCGTACAGCGGGTCCTCCCCCACCGCCACCAACGCCTCGGCCAGCGGTGGACGCAGCCGGGCCAGCACCGCCGTCAGTCGGGCTGCCCGCAGGTCCTCCTCGCCGAGGCCGTCCTCCCGCTCGGATTCGTCGGCGGACTCATCGAGCGCGAACGTGCCCTGGCCTGTCCCACCCGTGCCGTCGTCGACGCTGACATCCAAGAAGCGGGAGGCCAGATCGGCGAGCCGGTAACGGTCGACGGAGGGATCGAGGAGATAGGCCGCCACCGCGGTGTCCATGGTCAGCCGGGTGATGTCGACACCGAGCGGCAGCAACGACCGCATGATCTCCTTGGCGTCGTGGGCCACCAATCCCGCCCCCCCGGGACCGAAGCCCGAGGCCAGGGCCTCGAGGACCGCAGGCTGGCCCACCAGGGTGGGGAGACCCTCGGCATCCGGGCCCACGTGGACGATCGGCGGCGGTGGGGCGGGGGCCACCGCTTCGCTCGTCATGGTGAGGCTGACCAGGGGCGACCGGCCCGGGTCGCCCGACCAACGGGCCAGGACGGCGACGTTGCCGGTGGATGCGCCGGCAACGGCGAACACCCCGAGGACGGCATCCCGGGCCGACTCGGCCGTCCGGGGCACTTCGATGTCGGGCTCGGCCAGCCACGTCGGCATGACCCCGGACCCGCCGGGCGCACCCCCGCCCCCGGACCCGGCACCGACCCCGGCGGCGGCTCCGCCGGGCAGATCACCGGTCAACAGATCGGCGAGGCCGGTGGCCGACCCGGTGGAGGGCCCGAATGCTCCCTCCCCCATCAGCACCGTGAACCTGGGCCACACCGTGCGGAGTTCGAGCTCGGCGAATTTCTCCCGGGCCACCTCGAGGTCCCAGCCCCCGAGAGTGAGCTGGTCGACGTGGACATCGAGCGGCACGTCCCGCACCAGCGGGATCACCTCGGCGTTGATCCGCACCCGGTCGGCACTGGCGGCCAGGTTGGCCCGCAGCTTCGGTGACAGCGCGTCGAGGTGGGCGAAGAGGGTGTCGAGATCGCCGTACTCGTTGACGAGTTTGGCCGCCGTCTTCTCGCCCACACCGGGGACCCCGGGCAGGTTGTCCGAAGGGTCTCCCCGCAGCGCGGCCAGCAGCGGGTACTTCTCCGGTCGCACCCCGGTCCGTTCCTCGATGCCGGCTTCGTCGTAGAGGGCGTAGTCGCTCACTCCCCGCCGGTTGTAGAGCACCCGGACATAGGGATCCTCGACCAGTTGGTACGCATCCCGGTCACCGGTGACGATGATCACCGGGTGCTTCCTGTCCCGCGCCTCGGTGGCCAGCGTGGCCAACACGTCGTCCGCCTCGAACCCCTCGGCCTCGACCACCGGGATGGCCAGCGAATCGAGCACGGCCCGGATCATCTCGAACTGGGGCGGGAGATCGGGCGGTGTCTCGGACCGCCCGGCCTTGTAGTCCTCGGTGATCTCGTCGCGGAAGGTCCCCCCGGGTAGATCGAAGGCCACGGCCAGGCCCACCGGGCGATGGTCGCGGACCAGATTGACCACCATGGAGGTGAACCCGTGCACGGCGTTGGTGACCACACCGGCGCTGGTGGCCAGATCGGGCGGCAGGGCGAAGTAGGCCCGGAAGGCCAGTGACATCCCGTCGAGGAGGATGAGAGGACCCGCGGGCGGGTCAGAGGCTGACCCGGGCGCAGCCGTGACGGGAGCGGCGGCGGCGTCTGGCGCGGACTTCGCCGGGCGTTTCGTCGTTGGGGATTTGCCGGCCACGTTCAACGCACGACGCGCTACGGCGCCAGCGAGCCTTCGAGGACCTGGCGGGCGATGTCGATCATCCGGGACCGGGTCCCCATGGCCGTGCGCTGGATGAACCCGAAGGCCTCCGTCTCGGACATCCCGGCCCGGTCCATCAGCACGGTCTTCGCCCCATCCACCAACCGCCGGGTCTCGAGCTTGTCCTCCGCACTGACCTGGCCTCCGGCGTTCCCGTCCGACGCCGCCTGCTGGGCCTCGGCATCGATGGCCCACTCCTGCTCGCATCGGGCCATGGCCTGGTCGATGGCGGGGATGAGCTCGATACGCTGGAACGGCTTCACCAGGTAGGCGGCCACCCCGGCATCGCGAGCCTCGTCGATGAGATTCCGCTGGCTGAAGGCGGTGAGGATGAGGACGGCCACCTTCACGCCCAGATCGCGAATGGCCCGGGAGGCGGCCAGGCCGTCGGAGCCCGGCATCTTCACATCGAGGATCACGAGATCGGGCTGGTGCTGACGCACCAGTTCCACCGCCTCGTCACCCCGTCCGGTCTCCCCGACGACGTCGTATCCCTCGCCCTGGAGAATCTCTTTCAGGTCAAGACGGATGATCGCCTCATCCTCGGCAATGACCACTCGCCTGCTCATGGTTGTGGGGATCCTTCCCAGCCAGGTGGGGGCGACGTCGGTCGACGCCGTCGGTGGACAGTATGGCGGTGGACAGTATGGCGGTGGACAGGAGGTCGATGGACAGTGGGTCGGTGGACGGTCCTGAGTCGGCGAGGCCGGGCTGTGATCAACCGGGACCGACCACAAGACGGTCGAGCAGCTCGTCCTGCCTGCGCTCGAGTTCTGCGATCCGATCGACGAGGGCGTTGCGGGTCTGGAGCATGGCCGTGGCGTGCCGACTGGCCTCGTCGTGCTCCTTGGCCGCCACCGGCGTCTCGGCCACCAGCGCCCGCAAACGGGTGTCGTCGGCGATCTCGTTGACCACGACCAGCTGCTCATCCAGCACGGACAGTTCCGTCCGGGCGCGCACCAGCCGCTCGTGGGCATCACTGAGACGGCGTTCAACGATGGCGCGATGCATGGGCGGCAATTCTACGCACGGTGGGAGCGTCGGTATACACACGCCGGAGTGGACGCCGATTTGACGTCCGGACACTGCGTTCACCGGTCGGAGGCGACGATCCGCCGCCACTTCGTGCGGCGTTGCTCGAGAATGCCCACGTCAGGCGGCCTGCCCAGCCCTCCGGCCGTCGGGGGCAGGACACACAGGGTCCCATCCGGAGCTGATCGGTGTGGTGGGGTCCCCGGAGCCGGGTCGGCCTCGAGGTACGACCCCGCCGGGCTCAGGTCCCCCGGCCAGGCGAAGCCGGGGAGTGCGGCCAACGTGGCGTTGACGCCGCGGGCATAGCCGGACTCGAACATCCCCCCCATCCACAGGGGGACCGAAGCCTCGGTGCACGACTGCACCAGGTCGAGGGCGGCCCCGAGCCCGCCCAGGCGCGAAGGCTTGACGCACACGGCCGAGCAGGCCCCGGTGGCCAGAGCCCGGCGGGCGGCGTCGGCCGAGTCGATGCTCTCGTCGAGGCAGACCGGGGTGGTGATCCGCCCGGCCAGCCGACGATGGCTCTCGAGATCGGCGGGCTCGAAAGGCTGCTCGAGGCAGAGCAGCCCGAACTCGTCCAGACGGCTGAGGTGTTCGATGTCGGAGCGTGAGTAGCTGCCGTTGGCGTCGGCCTGGAGCCGGAGGGCGGGGATCGTCCGGGTGACGGCCTCGACCGGCTCCAGATCCCATCCGGGCCCGATCTTCATCTTGACCCGGGCAAACCCCTGGTCGGCGAGCATGCCCACCTCGACCAGGAGGGAGTCGACCGTGTCCGAGCGGCCCACCACGGCGCCGATCGGAACCTCCCGGCCCTCCACGCCGAGGACCTGGGCCAGGGTGCGGCCCGCAGCCCGCAGGTGGGCGTCGGCCACCGCCATCTCCAGCGCGGCGAAGGCCAGCGGGGCGCCGGGCGCGGCCTGCCGGACGGTGCCCAGGTCGGATGGCCCCGGGATCGCAGAGCCGGCGCGGGCGGCGTCCGCCACCAGTGCCGGGATCAGCGACTCCTCGAGGGCGGCGAAGGCGGAGGTCGCATCTTCGTTGTCGTAGGTGGCATCGGCCAGGGCCGCACACTCCCCCCAGCCTTCGACCGGGGACCCGCCGGCCAGCCCGTGCAGTCGCACCATGACCAGCGGCCGGCTGCGGTGCTCGCCCCTCGACGTCCGGACCGGACGGACGAAACCTGCTTCCACCGACCACAGTTCGACGGCCTCCAGGGTCAGGCCCGAGCCCGGCCCGGAACCCGGCATGGCTCCCGAGGGGGCCCCTGCCCCGGTCTCCGTCCCGATCGACGCCCAGGCCCGGCGCAGGCTGCCCTCGCTGTCGCCGTCGCCGTCCGTTCCCACCTTCGCAGACTACGGGTACCCGTTCCCGACGTCCCGCTGGCCGCGGGCGTCGCAGTAGGCTGCGCCCCCACCAGCCCGGGTGGCGGAATGGCAGACGCGATGGACTCAAAATCCATTGTCCGAAAGGGCGTGCGGGTTCAAATCCCGCCCCGGGCACGTTTTGAACCCACCCGGCTTCCTGGCACCGACCCCCGGTCGGAAGGGCATCGCCGGTGCGAGCGCCGGCTACCGGGGGACGAAGACCCGGAGCCCCACGCTCTGGCCGGTCCCCTCCTGGGCCACCGCCCGACAGGTCAGCGGGTACTCGAAGGTGGCCGCCTTCTCGATCAGCGGGTAGTGGCCGGTCACGTGCCCCACCCGTTGGCCGTCCAACTCCACGTCCAGCCGGTCGAGCCTGGGTAGGAGGGTGGCGGTGGCCACCCCGGGCGGAACCGTGGCTTCGGGACTGTCGGCGGCGGACGAGGCGGTGGACTTCTTCGACTTCTTGGAACCCTTCTGGATCATCGCCTCCACCGGGCCGGTTGTCTCCGGGTCGAGGACGACCGCCTCACCCGAACCGGACGGCGGGAGGAATGGATCCCCGAGCCGCCGGGGGTGAGGGGTGCCGTGGATGAGCAGCCGCGGCGCGACGGGGCTCGGCGAGGCCGAAATCCGGCAGAGGGCTCGCTTCCCCGACCGGCTGAGTTCGTAGACGGCCTGCCGATAGTCCTCGGCAATCCGGTGGGGCACGTTGCCGATGACGATGCCCCCCACCACCAGGTAGACCGGCCTGGAGAACTCGCCCTTCGGCCCCACCACCAGCTCGGCCATGAACAGCGGACCCCAGAAATCCATGATGACGCCCAGCTCCGCCTTGTGGAAGTTGGCCCCGACCACATCCGGGCCGGACGGTGATTCACTCAGCGTCGGCCAAGCCAGCCAGTCGGCCGAGATGCGTGGGGTTCCCGCATGGATCGGAGCGCCGGCCGGTGTGGGCCCCCGCACGGGTGCCGGGGCGCGTGCGGCATCTTCGGCCGTCCCGCGGATCACCGAGGCGATGGAGGGAGTCGCCACCTGCTGCCGCCTTTTCCTACCGAGCACATCTGGAGCGTAGAAAACAATCGGCCGGCGTGCTCGCCGGACGTCCGCGGTTCGTCCGGCCACGGCTTCTCTGCCTCATTGGCCGACCATGCTGTAGGCACAGGTGTCCCCGTCGTCGTCGCTGTTGCTTCCGTTGGGGCAGATGTCGTTGGTCCACACGGCCACGGCGCCGAGGTCGACGCCGGTGAAATTGGCTCCTGACAGATTGCTCAGGACGATCTGCGCCCCGGACAGATCTGCTCCGGTGAAGTTGGCATTCGTCAGGTTGGACTCGCTGAAGCTGAAGTAGGGACTGGTCGTGGTGCCACCGAGGTCGGCGTTGACGAAGCTGGCACCGGTGAGGTTGGCGGTGATGCTGGAGCCGCTGAGGTTGGCCTCAGAGAAGTTGGCCAGCTGCCCCGCACCCGAACTCGGGCTCACCGGCCCGTCCTTACCCATCACCGGGTTGATCTGGGTGTCGGTGATGGTGGCCCCGGTGAAGTTGGCCCCGGTGAAGTTCGTGCCATAGAGCTCCGCATGGCTGAGGTTGGCCCCGCTGAGGTTGGAGTACCGGAGATCGGTGTTCTTGAGATCGGCTCCGGACAGGTCGGCGCCCATCAGGTTGGAGTTGCTGAGGTCGCAGTTGGACAGGTCGGCGCCGGGGTGGGGCCTCGGGCATGGCGACGTCGTGGAGGTGCCCGAGTGCTTGGTGGTCGGGTCTGCGCCGGGTTTGCCCGCGGAGCATCCCGTGGCCAGACCGGCCCACACGGCCACCACCACCGCGGCCACCCGAACCGGGCTCGCCGATCGTGCCAGCTTGCGCATGGGCAGAGCATTTCACGCTGAGAGAGGTCATAGACACCGTCCGCTACCTCCAGGCGGGCGGGGCCGCTCCCTCCAGGCGAACGGGTCTGCTACCTCCAGGCGGGCGGGGCCGCTCCCTCCAGGCGGGACGGACCATTCGGTATCGGAGGGTCGGGCCGGCCCGATCGTGGGTAGAGCCCCGAGATGGCGGCGGCACGACCCCGGGTCCGCAGTGGGCAGGGCCTGGTCCGATGATGGGCGCCGCTCTGGGCGTGGATCGTCACCGGGAACCCCCTCATCCGCCCACCGCCGTGCCACACTTGTCCCGCCACCGTGGCCGGATTCGGCCGAGACCATTCGAGAGGAGTCGGTAGGTGCTGGCCTTTACCTTCCCGGGACAGGGATCACAGCGCTCCGGGATGGGTCACGCCTGGGTCGAGCACCCGTCCTGGGAGGTGGCTGCCGAGGCGTCCGAGATCGCCGGGCGTGACCTCACCGCCCTGCTCCTCGAGGCCCCCATGGAGGAGCTGACCCGGACGGCCAACGCCCAGCTGGCCACCTTTGTCATGAGCCTGGTGGTCCTCGACGCCGTGGAGCGGTTGGGGTTGTTTCCGGCGGCCTGTGCCGGCCACAGCCTGGGCGAGTACACGGCCCTGGTGGCCTCGGGTGCCCTTTCCCTGTCGGACGGGACGAAACTGGTCATCGAGCGGGGTGACGCCATGCAGCAGGCGGCCGACGAGCGCCCCGGCACCATGGCCGCCCTCATCGGTATCGCCGACGACGACGCCGAGGCCGCCTGCCAGCGGGCCGAGGACGAGGTCTGGGTGGCCAACTACAACGCCCCGGGCCAAGTGGTCATCGCCGGCACCGTGCAGGGGATCACCTCGGCCACCGAGCGGGCCAAGGAGCTCGGTGCCCGCAAGGTCCTCCCCATTCCGGTGTCGGGTGCCTTCCACACCCAGCTGATGCTGCCCGCCCGCGCCCGGCTCCGGCGCACACTGGATGCGGTCGAGTTCCACTCCCCCGAGGTCCCGGTCATGGCCAACGTCGACGCCAGGGTGCACACCGATCCCGCCGAATGGCCCGGGCTCCTGTCGGCCCAGTTGTGCAGCCCGGTCCGCTGGCGCCAGACGCTCGAGGCCCTGGGGGGAAGGGGGGCGACCCTGGTGGCCGAACTCGGTCCCGGTGGCGTGCTCACCGGCATGGTGAGACGGACCATCCCCGACGTGCGGGGCGTGGCCGTCGCCGTGCCCGCCGACCTGGACAAACTGATGGACACCCTGGCCGGAACCGACGAGTGGACGACATCGGGCCCCGCCCACCAGGGTGAGCACCTCTACACCTCCGAAAGGGTCATCGTGAGTCCCACGCCCGGCGTGTTCGAACCTGACGTCAACCTGGCCGCCCTCGAGAGTACGGCGCTGGCCGAGGCCACCGCCGCCCCGGGCAGCGGGCAGGGGAAAGAGCCGGGTTCGGTCCTGGCCGTCGGCGACCGGGTGGGCACCGTCGGACTGACCGACGTGCGCACACCCTTCGAGGGCATCCTGGTGCGGTGGCTGGCCGTCCGGGGCGAGCGGGTGGTCGAGGGACAGCCGGTGGCCTGGATCCGGACCCCCGGGAGCACCTCATGAGCGACACGCAGAGCGCTGCCGACGGCGAGGCCGAGGCAGGCGCCGGAGCCGTCGAAGGGCGGGTGGTCCTCGTCACCGGTGGCACCCGGGGCATCGGATGGGCCACGGCGAAGTGGTTCCTCGACCACGGTGACCGGGTGGCGGTGACCTCCCGGTCCGGGGCGATCGAAGAGGATGCGGGATCGGGCGCCGACCGGCTCCTGGCCCTGGCCTGCGACGTGACCGATCCCGACCAGGTCAGCGCAGCCTTCGACACCATCGAGGAGCGGTGGGGACCGGTCGAGGTCCTGGTGGCCAACGCCGGCGTGACCCGCGACACCCTGGTGCTGCGTATGGGAGAGGACGCCTGGTCGGAAGTGATCGACACCAACTTGTCGGGCGTGTTCCGGGTGACCAAGCGGGCCCTGGCCAAGATGATCCGGCTCCATCGTGGCCGGGTGATCATGGTCTCCTCGGTGGGGGCCTTCATCGGCTCGCCGGGACAGGCCAACTACGCCGCCTCCAAGGCCGGTCTGGTGGGCATGGCCCGCTCCATGGCCCGTGAGGTGGCCAGCCGTTCCATCACCGTCAACGTGATTGCCCCGGGTCTGGTCGAAACGAATATGCTCGCGGCTCTCGGAGAGGAACGACGCACCGAGTTCCAATCCCAGGTTCCGTTGGGCCGGGTGGCCCGGCCCGAGGAGATCGCAGAGGCCATCGGGTTTCTCGCCTCCAGCGGGGCGGGTTACATCACCGGCGCTGTCCTTCCCGTCGACGGCGGTCTGGGCATGGGTCTGTGAGCGTGGGCCGTCCCTCCCGGAGCGGTGCCGGTCGAAGCAGTGCCGGTCGAAGCAGTGCCGGTCGAAACAGTGCCGGTCGAAGCAGTGCCGGTCGAAGCAGTGCCGGTCGAAACAGTGCCGGTCGAGCAGCAATCGAAGCAGTGCCAGCGAAGAATCCCTGACCAAAGGAGCAAGTGCGTGAGTGAAGACGAGGCATTCGAGAAGTTCAAGGAGTGCGCGGTCGAGGTACTCCAGGTGCCTGCAGACAAGGTGACCAGGGAGGCGCGGTTCGCCGAGGACCTCGATGCGGACAGCCTCGACCTGGTCGAGTTGGTCATGGCCCTCGAAGAGACGTTCGACGTCTCGGTGGAGGAGACGGAGCTCGAGGGAATCGAGACCATCGGCCAGGCCTTCGACCTGATCACCGCCAAACTCTGATGCTGCTGGGCATCGGTCCCGAGGGCCCCATCGCCGGCCGGCGGGTGGCCATCACCGGCATGGGGGTCGTCTCGTGCTGCGGTGTGGGCACCGACGCCCTGTGGACCGGGCTCAACGGGCCGCCTCCGACCGGTGAGCGTCGAGTCCCCGACTTCGACCCCGAGCGCTGGGTCACGGCCAAGGAGGCCCGCCAGCTCGACCGGTTCGCCCAGTTCGCCGTGGCCGTGGCCGACATGGCCCTCGAGGACGCGGGCGAGATCAACGCCGACCCCGGACGGTCGGGCGTCATCATGGGAACCGGGGTGGGCGGGCTCGAGACCCTCGAGACCCAGATCCTGATCTTCGGCGAGAAGGGGCCGCGCCGGGTCTCCCCCCGTCTCGTCCCGATGATGATGTCCAACGCCGGCGCCGCCGCCGTCTCCATCCGGCTCGGGTGGCACGGTCCATCCGAGACGGTGACCACGGCCTGTGCGGCCGGAGCCCACAGCATCGGCCACGCCGCCCGCCTGGTGGCCTCGGGCCGGTGCGATGTGGCCATCGGCGGTGCCGCCGAAGCCGGGATGACCGGGGTGGGCATGGCCGCCTTCGCCAACATGACCGCCCTGTCCACGTCGGGTGTGTCCCGACCCTTCGACGCCCGTCGTGACGGCTTCGTGATCACCGAGGGTGCCGGTGCCCTGGTCCTCGAAGCCTGGGACCATGCCGTGGCCCGCGGCGCCCGCATCTACGGGGAACTGGCCGGCTCAGCCAGTACGGCCGACGCCCACCACATCACCGCACCCATCCCGGGGGGTTCCGGGGCCGCAGCCTGCATGGTCCTGGCCATGGAGGACGCGGCGGTGACCCCCGACCAGATCGGCCACATCAACGCCCACGGCACCTCGACACCGCTCAACGACCAGGCCGAGGCGGACGCCATCACCAAGGTGTTCGGAGCCTCCTCCCCCCCGGTGACCTCGACCAAGGGCATCACCGGACACGGACTCGGTGCCGGCGGGGCCATCGAAGCGGTCGGCGTGGTCCTGAGCATGGAGCACCGGCTCATCCCCCCGACGTCCGGCTACGAGCAACCCGACCCCGACATCCACCTCGACATCGTGGCTCCCTCGGGCCGACCGTGGGAACCGGGGCCCGTGCTCTCGAATTCGTTCGGTTTCGGCGGCCACAACGGTTGCCTGGTGATCGCACCGTCGTAGGCGGGGAGGGCGGACCGGGCCTCCGGGCCGGGTCCCGGCGTGCCGTCGCCGATCGGGCCCCGCTCCGGCTCGGGACCGGCCGACCGCCCCACCCCCTACCGTTGAGTCCGCATGGTTGAGCAACTGACCCGCCCCGAGCCTGCCCCCGAGGGTGGGGCCCGCCCCGATCTGGCCATCGGCGCCTTCACCCCCCACGGCCCGTGGACCGTGGACCCGGCGGCCATGCCCTGGCGGTTCCCGGCCGAGACGGGCGGCGACATCGACGTCCTCCGACAACGGGCCGCCCATCTGGCCCGAGAGCTGGTCACCCCCCCACGCCTCCCGTCCGTGGCCAGGGTGGCGGCCGTGGGCGTTCGGCTCGGACTGGCCCTGCTCGGGTGGGGCCTCCACGACCGGGGGACGCCGACGTCCCGCTCGGGCCTGTCCCGGCGCCTCCGTCCCGCCTTCGAGCGACTCGGGCCCACGTACATCAAGCTCGGCCAGATCATCTCGTCGGGCGAGGGGATCTTCCCCGAAGAACTGGTCGACGAGTTCCGACTGCTGCGGGACCGGGTCCCACCCGAGCCGTTCTCGACCGTGCGCAGGACCATCGAGGAGGACCTCGGCCGGCCCTTGGCCGATGTGTTCGTGTCCTTCGACCGCGTCCCCATCGCCTCGGCGTCCATCGCCCAGGTCCACGCGGCCACGCTGCGCACCGGCGAACGGGTCGTGGTCAAGGTCCAGCGGCGCGCCGTGGCCTCGCTGGTCCGGATGGACATCGCGGCCATGTCGTGGATCGCACCCCAGCTGGTCGGGCGCATCCCCATCGCCGCCCTCACCAATCCACCCGCACTGGTCGAGCTGTTCGCCGAGACGATCGTCGAGGAACTCGATTTCCGCCTCGAGGCCCAGAACATGCTCGACATCGCCCGGGTGTTCGCGGTGGCCGGCGAACGGTTCATCGTGGTGCCGAGGCCCCACCCGGAGCTGGTGACCCGGCGGGTGCTGGTCATGGAGCAGTTCCACGGGTTCACCTGGGGCAACGCCGAGGGCATGCGGGCCGCGGGTATCGACACCGCGGCGGTGCTGCGTTCGAGCCTCATCGCCTTCCTCGAGGGCGCCCTCCTCTACGGGGTGTTCCACGGCGATCTGCACGGCGGGAACCTGCTGGTCCAGCCGGACGGCACGGTGGCCCTGCTGGACTTCGGGATCACCGGGCGCCTCGACGAGCGCAAGCGGCTGGCCTTCCTCCGCCTCCAGATGGGGGCGACCACCAACAACCTCGAGGCCCAGGTCGAGGCCCTCCGGGACCTGGGTGCCCTGCCGGCCGATTCGGATGTGGCCGCGGTCATCCGTGACCTCGGCCTCGACCGGCCCGCCCTCGACCCCACCACCCTCACCGCCGACGAGATGGTCAACGAGCTGCGGGAGGTGACCAAGGCCCTCCTGGGCTACGGGGCCCGGCTGCCGAAGGAGCTGATGCTCTTCGTGAAGGACATCCTCTTCCTCAACGGGTCGATGGCCACCCTGGCCCCCGACGTCGACATCCTGGGCGAGATCCTGGCCGTGGTCACCTACTTCACCGAGCGCCACGGTGACCAGATCGCCCGCGACATCGGCGTCGAACTGCTCGAGCGGCCGGTCGACCTCGACGGCTACCGCGCCGCCATGGGATTCACCCAGGAGGACGAGTCGATCACCTTCCGGGACCTGCAGGAACGCAGGGAGCTCATCCGGCGCCGGCTGGAGCAGCGCGAGGACAGCCGGAGCCGCCGTTCACTGGTCAAGGCGGTCTACCGGTTGATCCGTCCCGACCGCTCCTGAGGCCGGGCTCCGGGGAGGCGCCGGATCAGCCGGCGTCGAGAGCCCGGCGCAACGAAGAGACGAACTCGGCGGCACCGTCGGGTCCCTCCCCCTCCAGCAGCCGCCGCACCAGGGCCGATCCCACCACCACGCCGTCGGCCACCTCGCACACCTCGACGGCCTGTGCCGGTGTGGACACCCCGATCCCCACGCACACCGGCAACGTGGTGGCGGCCACGACCCGCTCGGCCACCTGCCGGGCCGAATCGGCCAGCACCGTCTGCTCGCCGGTCACCCCCATCCGGCCGACGGCGTAGACGAAGCCACGCGACCGCTCGGCGATGGCGCGGATCCGGTCGGCCGGCGTGGAGGGCGCCACCAGCAGCACCGTGGCGACATCGGCCCGGTCGGCGGCCTCGGCCCAGCCGCCGATCTCCTCCAACGGGAGGTCGGGGATGATGGCCCCGGCCACCCCCGCCTCGGACATCATCCCGGCGATCCTGGCGTGTCCGGCCCGGTAGATGAGGTTGTAGTAGGTCATCACCACCAGGGGCACGCCCACGTCGATCCGGCTGAGATCGGCCAGGATCCCGTCGGGAGTGGTGCCCCGCTCGAGAGCCCGCAGCGACGCCTCCTGGATGGTGGGACCGTCGATCATCGGGTCCGAGAAGGGAATCCCCACCTCGATGGCGTCGGCCCCCGCCCCGGCCAGCGCCTCGACGGTGAGCAGCCAGCGGTCGTCCATCCCGCCGGTCACATAGGGGACCAGCAGCTTGTGGCCGGCGTCCCGGCGGGCCACGAGCACCGATTCCAGCCGGCCCGGGTGGTGCCCGGTCCCCCCCGCCCCGGAAGGAGCTGGGCCACCCGGAGCCGTTCCCGGCCCGGTCACGATCGGGCCCGGAGCACGTCGCGGACCTGGGCCACGTCCTTGTCCCCGCGGCCCGACAGGTTGATGAGCACCGTCGAGCCCCTGGGGAGGGCTTTCGTCCCCGCGTTGGCGATCACCCAGGCGATGGCGTGGGCCGACTCGAGGGCGGGGATGATCCCCTCGGTCCGGGCCAGCCGCTGGAAGGCCTCGAGGACGGCCTGATCCCCGGCCGTCTCGTACCGGGCCCGGCCGAGCTCGGCCAGGTTGGCGTGCTCGGGTCCGATACCCGGGTAGTCGAGACCGGCGGAGATGGACTGGGCCTCGAGGATCTGGCCGGCCTCGTCCTGCATGAGGGCGCTGCGCATGCCGTGGAGCACCCCGGGGATGCCGGTGGTCATCGCCGCCCCACCGGCGGCCTCCACCGCCACCAGGGCCGTCGTCGATTCATCGGCGAACCCGGCGAAGATGCCGGCGGCGTTGGAACCGCCTCCGGCGCAGGCCACGACGGTGTCGGGGTCGTGGCCGTCGAGGAGGACCCGGCACTGCTCGCGGGCCTCGTCACCGATGACCCGCTGGAACTCCCGGACCATCCACGGGTAGGGGTGGGGGCCCATGACCGACCCCAGGCAGTAGTGGGTGTCCCCCACCGACGCCACCCAGTCGCGCAGGGCCTCGTTGACCGCGTCCTTGAGGGTCTTGCTCCCGCTGGCCACCGGCCGCACCTCGGCGCCCATCAGCTCCATGCGGAAGACATTCAGCTCCTGGCGCTTCATGTCCACCTCGCCCATGTAGACCACACAGGTCATGCCGAACAGGGCCGCGGCCGTGGCCGTGGCCACGCCGTGCTGGCCGGCGCCGGTCTCGGCGATCAGGCGGCTCTTCCCCATCCGCCGGGCCAACAGGCCCTGGCCGATCACGTTGTTGAGCTTGTGCGATCCGGTGTGGGCCAGGTCCTCGCGCTTGAGCAGGACCCGCACGCCGAGCTCGGTCGACAGGCGGCCG
Organism: uncultured Acidimicrobiales bacterium; assembly: GCA_963713625.1. Taxonomy (GTDB): domain Bacteria; phylum Actinomycetota; class Acidimicrobiia; order Acidimicrobiales; family RAAP-2; genus Bog-756. Next base: position 75,207 of record CAVQMN010000006.1, read on the forward strand.
CACTCGGTGACCGGCGTCGGCCGACCCCCGTAGGTGCGCAGGATGTTGTCGAACTCGTCCCGGAATGACGGGTCGGCCCAGGCCGAGCGGAAGGCGGCCTCCAGCTCCAGGCAGGCGGGGACCAGCGACTCGGGGACGTAGCGCCCGCCGAACTCACCGAACCGGCCGCTCGGGCCGGGATCCCCCATGATCTTCGGAGCCACTACTCGCTCTGCCAATCGAACAGGGCGGAGGTGTCGCCGGGGCCGTCGTCGGCCGCGGCGGCCAACGACCCCGCCTCGTAGCCGTGGGCGGCGGACGCCGCAGCCCGGGCGGCCGCGTGGGCGGCGGCGATGAACTCGCGCAGCTTGCCCGGATCCTTGATCCCGGGCGAGGCCTCGACCCCGCTGCACACATCGACCCCCCAGGGCCGGAGATGGGCGATGGCCGCCCCGACGTTGTCAGGTCGCAGCCCTCCGGACACCATCAGCCGACGCGGATCGACCACCCCTTCGGCCAGGCGCCAGTCGAAGAGCTCGCCCGAGCCGGGGCTGGCTCCGTCGATCATCAGCAGCTGGGCCCCGTACTCGGCGAAGCGGTCGATCCTGCGGTTGCCGGCCGGAAAGGCCTTGATGGTCAGGCCGGCCCGTTCGGCCACCCACCGGGTGTCGTCGATGGACTCCATCCCGTGGAGCTGGACGGCCCGGAGCCCGATCTGGTTGGCGATCTCGATGACCCGGGTGGGAGCCTCGTCCCGGAAGACCCCGACCGTCACCGTCTCGTGGGGGAGGCGCTTCACGATGTCGGCCACCGCCGAGGGCGCCATCTGGCGCGGCGAGGGGGCGAAGACGAAGCCCACGGCCGACGCCCCCATGCCCACGGCCAGCAGCGCGTCGGCCTCGGTGGTCACCCCGCAGATCTTCACGAACACGTCGCCGACATCCTCGCCGACGCCGTAGGGGGCGACCGGGCCGACCTCGAAGGCGCTCACCGGCCGGACCCGAGCAGTTGGCCGATGGCCGCCCGCCGGTCGCCCGACCGGATCAGCGTCTCCCCCACCAGCACGGCCCGGTACCCGGCACCGGCCAGGGAGCCCACGTCGTCGGCGTCGACGATCCCCGACTCGGCCACCGCCACCACCTCGGCGGGGATCGATCCGGCGAGGCTCAGGGCGCGGGCCCGGTCGACCTCGAAGGTGCGGAGGTCCCGCCGATTCACGCCGATCATCCTGGCCCCGGTGGCGAGGGCACGCTTGAGCTCGAGTTCGTCGTGCACCTCGACCAGGGCGGTGAGCGACAACCGCTCGGACAGCAGGAGGAGGGAACGGAGCTCCCCGTCGGTGAGGGCGGCCACGATGAGCAGGACGGCGTCGGCACCCATGGCCCGGGCATCGCACACATCCAGGGCGCTGACCGTGAAGTCCTTCCGCAGGACGGGGAGCGAGGAGGCGGCCCGGGCGGCTTGGAGGTCCTCGACGCTCCCGCCGAAGAACTGCCTGTCGGTGAGCACCGACAGGCAGGCGGCACCGCCGGCTTCGTACTCGGCGGCCACGGCGGCGGGGTCGAGGCCGGGATCGAGATCACCTTTGGACGGCGACCGGCGCTTGATCTCGGAGATCACCGCCATTCCGTCGCGGGCCGACACCGTCCTGATGGCCTCCTCGAACGAGCGGATCGGGCCCGCGTGCAACGCCGTGTCGATGGCCGCATCGAGGTCGCGGTGGTCCCTGCCCGCGTCGGCCCGGTGGGCGGCAAGAATGGAGTCCAGGTACGCCGGCATGGCCTGTGCAGCCTACCGGCGTGGTCGTGGCCGCCGGTGACCATCGACCCTCTGAACCCCGGACCGGCAGGGTCTGGCTCGCGCTCCCGACGCGGGTGCCCGGCCCTCACCGGTGGCGCCGGCGACACGCGCCTTCACACTTCCCTCATGGTTCCCGACGACCGCGTCGGGGCAGTGGCAGGCTGGGCCGATGGCTTCGGGCGAAGACACCCTGGTGGTGATCGAGGATGATCCCCACATCTCCGACCTGGTGGCCATGTACCTTCGCCGCGACGGCTTCCGCGTCCTGCAGGCGGAAGACGGCGAGACCGGGCTCGAGGTGGTGGCCCGCGAGCACCCGAAGCTGGTCATCGTGGACATCGGCCTCCCCGGCCGCCTCGACGGATTCGACGTCTGCCGGCAGCTCGGCACCGCAGGGCCGCGGGGACCACGACCGGCGGGAACCGGGGCGGTGGGCACGCCGACCGGTGCGACGGCGACGGGGACGACCATCAGCGCGGAAGCGATGGCGGCGAAGACGACGGCGCCTCGAAGCACGGGGGCAGGGACGGCGGGAGGCGCGGGCCGGACCGGAGCTGTGGGGAGGACGACACAGACGATGAGCCCGGTCCCCGTGCTCATCCTGAGCGCACGCGACGACGAAGTGGACCGGGTGCTCGGACTCGAACTCGGGGCCGACGACTATGTCACCAAGCCCTTCTCCGCACGCGAGCTGGTGGCCCGGGTACACGCCATCCTGCGCAGGACCGGCGCACCCCAGGCCCCGGCGGTCCCGATGGTGGTGGAGCTCGGTGCCATCGAGGTGGACACCGGGCGCCGGGAGGTCAGGCTCGAGGGCGCGGTGGTCCCCCTGGCCACCCGTGAGTTCGAACTGCTGGCCTATCTGGTGGACAACCTCGGGCTGGCCCTGTCCCGCCGTCAGCTCCTCGACGGGGTGTGGGGCGACGATTGGATCGGCGACGAGCGGACGGTCGACGTCCACGTGCGGCAGTTGCGCAAGAAGCTCGGCGCCGACCTGCCGCTGGCCACCGTCTGGGGCCTCGGCTACCGGCTGGGATGAGACGACGCCTCACCATCGCCATCCTCGTCCTGGTGGCCGGAACCGTGCTCGTGACCAGCGTCGGGAGTTACTTCCTCATCCGCCGCGACGCCATCCGCGTCGGCCAGCAGCAACTGACGAGCCAGGCGGTGGCCATCTCGAGGACGTTTTCGGGCACGTCCGACATCACCAAGGCCGGGTTCCGGCGGGAGCTCGAGGTCATCTCCGATGCCGGCGGTCTGGCCGGCATCGATGTGGTCGCCCTCTCGCCGGACGGGGCGATCCGGGGCCAGCTTCCCGCCGGGGTCACCCCGGCCATGCTGGACATCCCCGGGCTGCACGCCGGCCGGCGGACGGTGGGCCACACCAGCTCGCTGTTGCTCTACTCGGCCGTGCCCACCCCCCTCACCCGGACCACCCCCTATCTCCCGGTCCTGGTGGTGACCCGTCAGATCCACAATCCCGCCGACGGGCTCCGGTACTTCGCCCTGGTGGCGGCCATCGGGCTGGTGCTGGCCGCCCTGGTGGCGGCGGCGCTGGCCCGGCGGTTCACCCGACCGCTGGACGCGGCGGTGACCGCCACCCGGCAGATCGCCACCGGCGACCTCGACGCCACCGTGCCGGTCACCCCGCACGAGGACCCCGAGTTCGCCCAGCTGGCCGAGTCCATCAATACGATGGGCGCCAATCTGGTCCGGGCCCGTGACCAGGAACGGCAATTCCTCCTCTCGGTCTCCCACGAGCTCCGCACCCCGCTGACCTCGATCCGCGGCTACGCCGACGCCGTCCTCGACGGGGCCACCGACGATCCGATGGCCGCAGCTACGGTCATCAGCGCCGAAGCGCAGCGGCTCGAACGCCTGGTCCAGGACCTCCTCGACCTGGCCCGCCTGGATGCCGACCGCTTCTCCCTCAACCTCCGCACCGTGGACCTGGCCACCGTGGTCCGACAGGTGGCGGACGGTTTTCAGCCCCGGGCCCGGGAACTCGGCCTGGAGCTGACCCTCGCCCCCGGATCGGACGTTCCCCTCTGGGTGGAGGCCGATGCCGACCGGCTCGGTCAGGTGATGGCCAACCTTCTCGAAAATGCCTCGTCCTTCGCCCACCACCGGGTGGTGGTCGGGGTGGGCACGTCCGGTGGCCGGCCGGCGGCGTGGGTCGCCGACGACGGGCCGGGGATCGACGGCGACCAACTGGACCAGGTCTTCCAGCGCCACTTCGTCTCCGACCGGGTGAGCGGGAGGCACGAGGGCTCCGGTCTGGGCCTGGCCATCGTGTCCGAGCTGGCCGCAGCCATGGGCGCCTCGGTCCAGGCGGAGTCGCCCGTGGTCGATGGTCGGGGCACCAGAATGGTGGTGTGGCTGCTCCCCCCTCGTCGACCGCCCACCTCCGGCGACGAGGGGACCGGTGGCCCGGCCGCGTCCACCGGGACGACAACCGGCACGTCGACCGGCACGTCCACCGGGACGACAACCAGCACGGACAGGAGACCCGATGGATGATGTGATCCTGATCACCGGAGCGTCGGCGGGGATCGGCCGGGCCTGTGCCGACCGTCTGCACGACCGGGGATGGAAGGTGGTCGGGGCCAGCCGCCGGGGTACCACGTCGGGAGGCTGGGCCCCGATGGAGATGGACGTCGACAGCGATACCTCGGTGACGTCCGGCTTCGACGCGCTCCGATCCGAGTACGGCCGGCTGGACGCGGTGGTGGCCTGCGCCGGCTGGGGTCTAGCCGGGGCCGTCGAGCAGACGCCCATGGCCGATGCCAAGGACCAGATGGAGACCAACTTCTGGGGCGCGGTGCGGGTGGTCCAACAGGCCTTGCCGGTCATGCGCAGCCGGGGCAGGGGCCGGATCATCCTGATCAGCTCGATCGGGGGGATCGTCGGCATTCCGTTCCAGTCCTTCTACAGCGCCAGCAAGTTCGCCATGGAAGGGTACGGCGAGTCGTTGGCCTACGAGGTGGAGCCCTTCGGCATCCAGGTCACCCTGGTGGAGCCGGGCAATGTCCGCACCGACTTCACCCAGAGCCGGCGCGATGTGGAGGTGCCCGAGGGCGACGACGCCTACCGGGCGGCCACGGCCAAGGCGCTCGGGACGATGATCGAGGACGAGGCCAACGGCGTGCCCCCCGACGACGTGGCCGTGGCCGTCCAGCGGGTCCTGGAGGCCAAACGCCCACCCCGGCGGGTGTCGGTGGGCAAGTTCGACGAGCGCATCGGGATCATGGGCAAACGACTGCTCCCCTACCGCCTCTTCGAGCGGGCGGCCAAGGGTAGCCTCGGCGTCTGAAGCCTCCGTCAGCCGGGACGGGGCGGTTCGAGGACGACGTCGTCCGGGGAGGCAGCGCATGGCTAATCCGTTGGGCCCGTTGGGGCCCGCCGACGAACGGTTCGACCACCAGATCGCCGACACCTTCGCCACCGTCGGCGTCAGCGACCCTTCCTGGACGGAGAAGGTCTGCGCCATGGCGGCGCGGCGGGACGGCAGCCTGCAGCTCGGTTTCGGCATGGGGAAGTACACCAACCGCAATGTGCTGGACGGGTACGCCGGGCTGTCCCGGGGGGCGGAACAGATCACCGTGCGGGGGAGCCGCCGGCTGTTCCCCGGGTTCGACGACACGTCGGTTGGGCCCATCCGCTACGAGATCCTCGAACCCATGAAGCGGGTGCGCTTCACCCTGGATCCCAACCCGACCCAGCCGTTGGCCTTCGACTGGATCTACGAGGGGGTGCTGCCCCCGGCCACCGAGGAGCGCACCCATCAACGGGCCCCGCTCGGGTACCGGGTCAGTGCCGATCTGGTGCGCTACCACCAGATCGGGACGGCGTCGGGCTGGGTGGAGATCGACGGCGTGCGCGAGGAGATCAGCTCCGACCAGTGGGTGTCGACCCGCGACCACTCGTGGGGAACCCGCTACGACGTGGGGACACCGGCCACCGACATCGACCCCTTCAACCCGGTGACCGAGATGAACTTCCAGATGATCTGGTCCCCCATCCTCATGACCGATCGGGACGGCACCCGCTGGGGCCTGTTCATGCACCTGATCGACATCAGCGGCTTCGGTCACCACCGGCGCACGGTGACCGGGGCCATCGAATACCTGGACGGACGGGTCGAGCGGATGAGCGACATCCGACCCGACCTGGCGTTCGACCCGTCCAACCGGAGACTGCTGGGCGGCGACATCGCCGTCACCATGGAGGACGGCTCCGTGCGTACGTTCCGGGTGGAGGTTCCCACCGCCACCGGCTTCCACCTGGGCGCGGGCCTCTATTTCGGGTGGCAGGGTCACCACCACGGGGAATGGCGGGGCGAGCTCCATGTGGACGGGGAGCGCATCGAGGACTGCCGGCTACCCGAGATGGCCCGCCAACTCCACCAGGTCCGGGACACGTTCGTGATGGTCCGCGACCTCGAGACGGGAGCCGAGGGCGTGGGCAACTGTCAGCCCATGGTCACCGGCAGCTTTCCCGACCTGGGCCTCGACGCCGACTCATCGTTCTGGTAGCCGTCGGGTCGGAGGCCGGTCGGGTCGCTCCGGGGTCGGGGCGGGCCCGTTACCTGGCCAGGGCGACCCCCGACCAGTAACTGCCGTCGAGAATGCCGCGCAGTGTGGCCCGGTGGATGATCAGATCGTCGATGTCGGCCGGCGCCACCGCCTCCCCGAAGAAGATCGACCGTTCGGTGACCCGCCGCATGATGGCCCCGTGCCTGATGGCGGCGAAGGCGATGTACCAGGTCAGATCACGCGGCTCGTGACCGGATGCCTTGGCGTAGGACTCGACCACGTCGACCGGTCGGAACATTCCCGGCAGCCCGGGAGCACCGAGGTCCACGGCCAGGTCCTGGAAGAAGAGATGGAGGTAGGACATCCATCCGAGATCGACCTCGGGCGGGGCCACTCCGGCCATCTCCCAGTCGAGAACCGCCACCACCTCGTTCTCCCGGAACATCATGTTCCCGATGCGGCCGTCACCCCAGGACAGGGCATCACCGCTCACCTCGGTGGGGAAGTTCTCGGCCAGCCAGGCGAAGCAGTCGGCCAGCAGCGGGGACGGCGTGTCCTTGACCACCCACTGGTAGTAGGCCTTCCAGTGGTTGAGGCTGCGCTCGAGGGAGCTCGCTCCCGGCGTGGGGTGCTCGAGGAACGAAAGGTCGTGGCCGTCGGGGGTGAGGGCGTGGATACCGGCCAGGGCCCGGATGGCCGACTCCTGCACCTTGTGGCGGTCGGCATCGGTTCCGTCGAACACCCAGTTGTCGCCGAAGGTGTACGGGAGCACGTCGGGGGGCACGAGGCCGTCCACCCTGGCCATCACGAAGAAGGGGCCGCCGAGGACGGACGGATCCGGTTCGTACCAGAAGGTCTCCGGCACCGGCACCTCGGTCTGTTCACGGACCAGGCGCATGACCCGGAACTGCATGCCGAGGTCGTAGGTGGTGAACACCGGGTAGTCCGTGGCCGGCGGTTCGATCCGTGCCACCAGACGGTGGGCCGTCGGCGTTCCGTCCTCGTCCCACACGGCGGTGAACAGGAGCGTCTCGGACGACATGCCGTTGCTCTCGGGGCTGGACACTTCGCTGATCGTCGGCGCGTGGCCCGGACCGAGCCGGTCGCCCAGCCACGCCCGCAGCCGGTCGGCCAGTTCCTGTGGATCCCGGGTCGACGTGGTGATGTGGTCGGCATCCATCTCGACGCCGCCCTCCCCCGATGCCCCCGTGGACGCTGGTCCCTCTGTGCTCATCCCTGCCTCCGATGTGGTCGGTCTGTCTCGTGTGACACCGGCGTCACTGATTCGCAGGCCACCATCGGGAGACCGCGGACCCAGAGCCGGCGGCCGATGGAGCCGATGCGGCCCACGGAACCCCCGAGGGCCCACGGTGACCCGGGCAAGTGTGCTCCCCGTCTCCCCGGCGGGTCACCCGTCTCGGCCCGGCAGATGGTCTATCACTTCGCCCGGCGCCGGGGAGAGACCCGATGGCCGGTCGGGTTGACGACCAGGTTCCCGTTCAGCCGGGAGCGGGAGCCGTCGCCGGAGCCGTCATCGGCAGGGGCACGCTCTTGGCCTCGAGTGAGTGGGACCCACCGTCATCATCCCAGTGCACCAGGATCGCCTCTGGAGGCGTCACCCGCCGGTGCACCGTGGCCAGGGCCACGGTGGCATCGGCCCCGGGAGACCACGCCGCCGACGAGAGGTGCCCGACCTCCCGGGATCCGTCGGCGGTGAGCACGGTGGCGCCCACCGGAGCCGCCACCCGGCCCGGCGGCCCGGCGACGACCACCCCGCACAGCCGCCGGGCGACGTTCGACCCGCGGGAGTCGATCCGGGCCACCAGCTCCTGTCCCGTGAAACAGCCCTTGGTGAACGAGACGGTGCGATCGACGAGACCGAGTTCGGCGGCGATCGAACCCTCGACGATCTCACGTCCGTTGGCCGGGATGCCGGCTTCGATCCGGGCTGCCTCCCAGGCCTCCGCGCCGCACCGGACCACCTGGGACCCGACCCACGCCGACAGGCCGTCGGCACCGGCCGGGCCGAGCAGGTCGACGCCGGACAGCCCCGGCCAGTCCACCGCCACCGTCAGCTCGGAGCCGCCGGCCACACCGGTGCGAGCGTCAGGTCCCCGCACGGCCACGCAGATCCAGTCGAGCGGCTCGATGTCCACCTTGGTCCGTAACCGGAAGCGCTCCAGCCGGGCCTGCACCACCGCGCCGAACCCGGAGTCGGTATCGATCACGTAGGCGTCGTCGGCCGTCCTGGTCACCCGGACGTAGGCGTCGATCTTTCCCTGCGGGCTCAAGAGCAGTGCGTCAGCTGTTCCGGGTGCGCCGAGGGCGGCCACATCCTGGCTGCACTGACCCTGGAGGTAGGTGGTGGCGTCGGGCCCCGACACCGACACCACGTCCCGGGGCAGCTGATGGGCGGCCGCGGTGAGCCGGAGCGCGGCGTAGCCGTCCCTCGCCTGATCGACCAGTTCGGCTTCGCTCATCCGGCCACCGCCCGCGTGTCGGCCCCCGGGCCCGAGCCCGGCCCGACGGGCGCGCCGCTGCCGCCGGTCGCACCGGCCGCGCTTCGGGCCATGGCCACGGCCGACAACATGGCCGCCGCCTTGTCCCCGCATTCGGCGTTCTCGGCGGCGGGATCGCTGTCGGCCACGATGCCCGCCCCCGCCTGCACCGACGCCGACCCGTCGGGATGGACGGTCATGGTGCGGATGGCGATGGCCGTGTCCAGGTTGCCGGAGAAGTCGAGGTAGCCCACCACGCCCCCGTACACGCCGCGTTTGGTGGGTTCGAACTCATCGATGATCTCCATGGCCCGGACCTTGGGCGCTCCGGACAACGTCCCGGCCGGAAGCGTGGCCCGCAGCACGTCGATGGGTCCTTTCCCCGGGGACAGGCGCCCGGTGACCTGGGACGTCAGGTGCATGATGTGGCTGTAGCGCTCGACCACCATCATCTCTTCGACCACTTCGGATCCGAAGCTGACGACCCGGCCCACGTCGTTGCGGGCCAGGTCGACCAACATCACGTGCTCGGCCTGCTCCTTCGGGTCCTCGACCAACTCGGCTTCGAGCCTGGCGTCGTCCTCGGGGGTGGCTCCACGCCGCCTCGAGCCGGCGATGGGCCGGGAGACGACGGTGCCCTCGCGGAGGCGGACCATGGGCTCGGGCGAAGCGCCGACCACGGTGACCTCGGGGAAGCGCAGGAAGTAGAGGTAGGGACTCGGGTTGACCAGGCGGAGGACCCGGTAGACGTCGAAGGGATCGACCCCGAGGGAGTCGAGGTCGAAACGCTGGGACAACACCACCTGAAAGATGTCGCCCGCGGCCACGTACTCCTTGGCCGCCCGCACCGCGTCCTCGTACAGCGAGTCGCTCATGGTTCGGTGCACATCGGGCGGGGGTCCGGTCCGCTCCGGCAACAGGCGTGGGGGCTGGTCGAGGGGGCGGAAGCAGTCGGCGGCCAGGCGGTCCAAACGGAGGACGGCCTCGGCGTAGGCCCGGTCCAGCTCTCCGGCGCCCCAGCCCGGGTCGATCACCACATTGTCGATGAGCACGACCCGTTGACGCCAATGGTCGAAGGCGGCCAGCTGCCCGATCATGGCCAGGACGGCATCGGGGTGCCCGTGGTCGTCCTCCGGGGTGTCGGGCAGGTACTCGATCTCCCGCACCACGTCGTAGCCCAGGTAACCGACCAGCCCGGCATGGAGCGGCGGCAGCTCGGGGAGATCGGGGGAGTCGAAGGTGTCGAGGATGGCCTCGAGTGCGGCCAACACGCCACCCGTCCCGCTGACCCGCCTGCCGGTGAGGGCATCGAGGTCGACGTCCCCGGTGGTGGTCACCCGATCGGCCCGGGAGGTGACGGTGGCCAGCGGATTGCGGCCCACGAACGAGTAGCGGCCCCACCGCTCGCCGCCCTCCACCGACTCGAGCAGGAACCCGGTTCCCGTCGCGCCTCCGGCGATCTGCAGATAGGCGGCAACCGGGGTGAGGGTGTCGGCCACCAGCTCCCGCCACACGGGCACCACCAGGTGTTTGGCCGCCAGGGTATGGAACCCGGCGAGCCCCGGCCCCTCGGAGGCAGAGCCGGACGGCGTGGTCATGACTCCGTCGTCGAGTCGCCGAAGGCCCGGAAGAAGCAGCTGCGGTGGCCGGTGTGGCATGCGCCGGCCCCTGCTTGATCGACGACGACCAGCAGCACGTCGCCGTCGCAGTCGTAACGCACGGCCCGGACGTACTGCCGGTCGCCCGATGTCTCGCCCTTGCACCAGAACTCACGTCGGCTGCGGCTCCAGAACCAGGTCCGCCCGGTCTCCAATGTCTTGGTCAACGACTCGCGGTTCATCCACGCCATCATCAGCACGGCGCGGTCCGAGGCGTCCTGGACGATGGCCGGGACCAGCCCGTCGGCGTTGAAGGCCACCACGTCGAGTTCGTGGTCGAGGAAGTCGATGGGGACGGCGGTAAAGCCGGAGGTTCCCGAGGTGTCGGTTCCCGAGGTGTCGGTTCCCGCGGTGTCGGTCCCTGCGGTGTCGTCGGTTGTCCCGGTGGCGCTCACGAGCGATGCTCCCTGATGGATTGGCTTCGGTGCCGCCACGACCTCGCTGTCGCGGCGGCTGTCTGACACCCCGCCGCGTGCGGCCCGGCGGGATCGACGATTACAGGTACAGGCCGGTCCCGCCGTCGATACGGGTGGCCGCCACCGCGTGGATGTCCCGCTCACGCAGGATCACGTACTCGTCCCCCTGGACCTCGACCTCGAAGCGGTCCTCAGGATTGAACAGGACGTTGTCGCCGACCTTGACCGACCGGACATGCGGGCCCACGGCGACGGCTTCGGCCCAGGTCAGGCGACGGGAGACCTGGGCGGTGGCCGGGATGAGGATGCCGGCGCGCGACCGTCGCTCGCCCTCGGCCTGGCCCACCTGGACCAGGACGCGGTCGGCCAGCACGGTGATGGCCAACTTGGCCGGGTTGTCGCCATTTTGGCTGGTCGTCGGGGCTTCTGGGGTCGTGGTGGCCACAGGTCAAGGCTACCGCAGGGGCGGAGCCGTCCATGCGAGGCCGGCCGCCGCCCCGGCCTGGAACGACGCCCTCCGAGCGGCGCCGGAACCCGTCACGCCGGCCGCACCTGGACCCCGGCTGCCACCAGGCGCTCCTTGGCCTCGGCCACGGTGAACTCGCCCAGGTGGAAGATCGACGCCGCCAACACCGCGTCGGCCCGGCCCTCGACGGCCCCTTCGACCAGGTGGTCGAGCGTGCCCACCCCGCCCGAGGCGATGACCGGGACCGGGCAGCTTTCGGCCACCAGCCGGGTCAGCTCCAGATCGAAGCCATGGCGCGTCCCGTCCCGGTCCATGGAGGTCAGCAGGATCTCCCCGGCGCCGGCGTCCGCACACCGCCGGCTCCATTGGACGGCGTCGATCCCCGTCGGTGTGCGGCCTCCGTGGGTGAACACCTCCCACGAAGAAGGCGCCTGCGCCGCGTCCGGCCCGCGCCGGCGACGGGCGTCGACGGCCACCACCACGCACTGGCTGCCGAACTCCTCGGCCAGTTCGCCGATGAGCTCGGGCCGGTCGACGGCCGCCGTGTTGATCCCGACCTTGTCGGCGCCGGCCCGCAGCAGCAGCCGGGCGTCGTCGACCGACCGGATCCCGCCGCCCACGGTGAAGGGGATGAACACCGCCTCGGCGGTCCGGGACACCACCTCGACCATGGTCCGGCGCTGGTCCGACGAGGCGGTGATGTCGAGAAAGACCAGTTCGTCCGCGCCCTGGGTGTCGTAGCGGCCGGCCAGCTCCACGGGATCGCCGGCATCGAAGAGATCGGTGAACTGCACACCCTTGACCACCCGGCCGGCGTCGACGTCGAGACAGGGGATCACCCGTACCGTGCGCACGCCGCCACCCCCTCCTCGACGGTCATCCGTCCGTCCACCAGGGCCCGGCCGCTGATCGCCCCGGCCAGCCGCCGGACCTCCCCCTCGTGGGCACCCGGCGGGCCACCGCTCGGACCCGGGGTGCCGTCCCCGGTGGCGACGGCCAGCCCGGCCAGGGTCTCGATGTCCGCCACCGAGGCCACACCCCCCGAGGCGATCACCGGGATGTCGGTCGACCCGAGCACCTGGCGCAGACCTTCGACGTCGGGACCGGTGAGCATGCCGTCCCGTTCGATGGCGGTCACGATGACGGCGGCGACACCGGCGCCCTCCAGGTCGCCGAGGAGATCGGCCACCGTTCGGCCACTGCCCTGCTCCCACCCCCGGATGGCCACTTCGGTGCGACCGTCGGCATCGAGGCGGTAGTCGACCCCCACGGCCAACTGCCCCGGAAAGGTCGCCGCCAGTGTGCGGGCCAGGCCGGGGTCGTCCAGGGCCAACGTGCCGAGGACGGCCCGGCGCACCCCTCCCGAGAGCAGCTCCCGCACATCGTCCTCGCTGCGCACTCCCCCGCCGGACTCGACCGGGATGGGGACGGCGGCGGCGATGGCCAGCACCGTCGGGCGGTTGACCGGCTCGCCCGATCGGGCGGCATCGAGGTCGACCACGTGCAGCCACCGGGCTCCGGCGGCGGCGAAGCGCCGGGCCAACTCGACCGGGTCCCCGTACTCGGACTGTCGGTCGAAATCCCCCTGGGCCAGGCGGACGGCTCCGCCCCCCCGAATGTCGATGGCCGGGTACAGGTCCATCACGACGGACCCGACACGGCGCGTACGAAGTTGGCCAGGATGCCGAGCCCGACGGCACCGGACTTCTCCGGGTGGAACTGGGTGCCCCACACCGGGCCCCGTTCGGCCGACGCGGTCATCGGACCGCCGTAGTCACAGGTGGACGAGGTGTGCTGCGTCAGCTCCGGCGCGTAGGAGTGCACGAAGTACACCCACGCCGGGTCGGGCACGCCGTCGAGCAGGCCACCGGCGGGTGCCGCCGCGGTGTCGAGGACGTTCCACTGCATCTGGGGGTGCTTGACCCCGTCGGCCAGGCGCCGGACCGTGCCGGGCAGCACCCCCAACCCCGGCTCGGCCGGGGACTCCTCGGACCCCTCGTAGAGCAGCTGGAATCCCACGCAGATCCCGAGGAAGGGAAGGCCGCGCTCGATGGCCGCGGCCGCGGCCTTGTCCAGCCCGCTCGAACGGAGGGCCTGCGCGCACCGGCCGAAGGAACCCACACCGGGCAGCACCACGCCGTCGGCCGCAGCGGCGCGGTCGGGATCGTCGACCAGGGCAGCGTCGGCGCCCAGATGCTGGAGCGCCTTCTCGGCCGAGCGCAGGTTCCCGATGCCGTAGTCGAGGACCGCGATCACCGGTGGCGGCGGGGCTCGGTGCCGCGCGTCCCCCGGTTCACAGCGTCCCCTTGGTGGAGGGGATGCCGCCGCCCTCGTACCGGACCGCGTCACGAAGGGCGCGGGCGACGCCCTTGAAGGACGCCTCCACGATGTGGTGGGTGTTCTTGCCCGAGCGCAGGCGGACGTGGAGGGTCAGCCCCGCCGACGTGGCGAACGCCCGCCAGAACTCCTCGGCCAACTGGGGATCGAAGGGCGGGGTGCCGAGGGCCATGGTGTCCGGCGGGAAATCGATCTCGTAGGTGAGGAAGGGCCGGCCCGAAAGGTCCAGCGCCACCTCCACCAGTGCCTCGTCCAGCGGCACGGCCACCGAGCCGAAACGCCGGATGCCGGCCTTGTCGCCCAACGCCGCGGCCAGGACCTCGCCGATGGTGATGCCCACGTCCTCCACGGTGTGGTGGGCGTCGACCTCGAGATCGCCGCGGGCCGACACCTCGAGGTCGAATCCGGCGTGCCGACCCAGCTGGCTGACCATGTGGTCGAAGAAGGGCAGGCCGGTGGTCACCTCGGTCACCCCGGTGCCGTCGACGTCCACGACCACGTCGATGGACGTCTCCTTGGTGGCCCGGTGGACCTCGGCCGTCCGGTGGGTGTCGGGTGTGGTGGTCGTGGCGCTCATTGCAGGCTTTCGGTCAGTGCGGCCAGGAAGCGGTCGTTCTCCTCGGGGAGACCCACCGTGACCCGGAGGCACCCGGCGAGGCCCGGCCACTCCGAACAGTCTCGCACGAGGACGGAGGCGTCGAGGAGCCCTTCCCACACCTCCCTCGCATTCCTCCCCGTCGGCCGGAACAGGATGAAGTTGGCATCCGAGGGCCAGCTGTCGACGGGCAGCTCGGCCAAAGTGGCGGCCATCCGGCCCCGCTCCTCTTTCAGCATGGCCACCCGTGTCTCCATCTCGTCGACGAAGCCCAGGGCCAGCCGGCCGGCCAACTGCTTGGCCGCGTCGAGGTGGTAGGGAAGGACCACGAGCTCGCAGGCCTCGACCACTGGCGGCGGACCCACCAGGTAGCCGAGGCGGAGCCCGGCCATCGACCAGGTCTTCGAAAAGGTCCGGACCACCACGATCCGCTCGGAACCGGGACCCCCGTTGCGCACCAGGTCGAGGGCGGAAGAGGCGGCGAACTGCCCGTAGGCCTCGTCCACCACCACCAGACCCGAGGTGGCGTTCACCACCGCTTCGATCTGTTCGGCGGTATCGGCCCGACCGGTCGGGTTGTTGGGCGAGCACAGGAAGGTGATGACCGGGTCATGGGCATCGACGACCCGCTTCACCTCATCGAGATCGAGCACGAAGTCGTCGGTCCGGCTTCCGACGGCCACGTCGGTTCCCGTGATCCGGGCGATATGGCGGTGGAGGGTGTAGGTGGGCTCGAAGACCGCCACCGTCCGACCGGGGCCGCCGTAGGCCAGCAGCAACGATTGGAGGACCTCGTTCGAACCGTTGGCACAGAAGATCCGGTCGGGGGTGACGGCGTGGCTGGCGGCCAGCGCGGCGCGGAGCTCGGTCGCCTCGCGGTCGGGATAGCGGTTGAAGTCGATGCGGGCCAGCGCGTCCCGGAAGGCGTCGAACCACTGTGGAGGAGGAGGCAGGGGCGACTCGTTGGTGTTGAGGCGCACGTCCACTTCGACCTGGGCCGAGTGGTACCCGGTGAGGGCGATCAGATCGGCGCGGACCGGAGGCGGCGCCGAGCCCGCACCCGGACCACCGGCTGCCCTCCCACCCGGACCGTCGGCTGCCCCGTCACCCGGACCGTCCCCCGAGCGCGGCCCTAGCGCTGCCATCGCAGGCGGACCGACTCGGCGTGGGCGGAGAGGCCTTCGGTCTCGGCCAGGGTCACCACATGGGGGCCGAGGACCTCGAGGGCCTTCTCGCTGACGGTGACCGCGTGGATGTGTCGTCTGAAGTCGTCCACCCTGAGGGCACTGGCGAACCGGGCCGTCCGGTTGGTGGGCAACACGTGGTTGGGACCGGCCAGATAGTCGCCGATGCTGGCCGGCGAGTTGGGGCCGAGGAAGACCGCGCCGGCCGACTTGATGAACGGGAGGACGGATTTGGCCCGGTCGATCAGGATCTCGAGGTGCTCGGGGGCCACCACGTTGGCCACGGCACAGGCCTGTTCGAGGTCGTCGACCAAGACCACGAACCCGCCGGCGTCGAGGGTGGTCTCGAGGTCGGCGCGCCGGGGTGACTCCTCGACCATCCGGGCGACGTGGGCCACCACCTCCTCGGCCACCGCTTCGGACCAGGTCAGCAACCAGGCCAGCCCGTCGGGTCCGTGCTCGGCCTGCACGACGAGGTCGATGGCGGCCAGCTCGGGGGGTGTCTCCGGACCGGCGATGACCACCACCTCGGAGGGCCCGGCGAAGGCCGAGGCCACGCCCACCACTCCCGACACCTGGCGCTTGGCCTCGGCCACGTAGCGGTTGCCCGGACCGACGATGACGTCGACGGCCTCGATCGATTCGGTCCCGTAGGCCATGGCCCCGATGGCCTGGGCCCCGCCCACCCGGTACACCTCGCTGACCCCGGCCACCGCGGCGGCGGCCAGTGTGGCGTCGTCGATCCGACCGTCGGGTCCGGGCGGGACGCACAGGACGATCTCGTCGACGCCGGCGACCTGGGCGGGCACCGCGCACATCAACACCGTCGACGGGTACCGGGCACGGCCACCGGGCGCGTAGCACCCGGCTCTGGCCACCGGTCGCACCAGATGCCGCACCTCGATGCCACCGGACTCGAAGTCCTCGGTGGACGGGTCTCCCGACTCGTGGGCGTGGTACGACAGGATCCGATCGTGAGCCACGTCCAATGCGTCCTGCAGATCGGCGGGGACCCGGCGGAGGGCGGCCTGGATCTCCCCCTCGGGGACCCGGAGCTCGTCGATGTCCACACCGTCGAACTGCTCGGTGAACCCGCGCACGGCGGCGTCGCCACCGTCACGTACCGCCCGGAGGATCGCCGCCACTTCGGCCGCGCCGCGGTCATCGTCGTCAGCCGGACGCGGGAGCGCTCGCTCCAGTGCCCGGCGACCACCCGAGAAACCTCGCAGATCGAGTCGACGCAGAGCCATAGCCCGTCGATGCTACCGGACCCGCGGCCGCCGACCGACTGGGCGACGAGGGTCGGCGACATCCCGGCGACCGACCCGGCGGCGTCACATTCCGCCACCTGTTCCGCACCGTCCGAAGCAGTGCCATGATCGTCCGATGTCCGCTCGCCCCGCCGAACTCTCATCGCTCGCCACCGCCCTCGACGAACTGACCCGCCGGGTCACCGCCCATGCCGATGCCGCCGATGTGGCCAACGACGAGGAGACGGCGCGGGAGTTGTTCGCCATCGAGCGCGCTCTGACCAGCGCCAACCGCCGGCTCACCCGCCTGTCGGCCACGCTCAGCCGACGCTGACACCGATGGAGCGGCCGTCGGCGGCTCGGTCTCAGGTTCGAGCTCCATCTCCGAAGGACCGGCGCCGAGTTTCCTGCTGACGCGGCGAAGGCACCCCGAAGGGTGCCTTCGCGCGAGCGGGTCGGGCGGCGGATCCCGAACTCCGCTCTGCGGAACCAGTTGGCGGGAACCGGTTCCGAAGCTTCTAGGACATCACGTTTTTCAGCCGAATTCCAGTCATGAGCCACGAAATTATCCGCAGGGTGGGGCCGACCACGACGTTTCGACCGTGAATGTCCGCGAATGCCCAGGTCGTGTCGCCTTCTGCCCGACCTCCCCGACCATCGGATCGGGGCACGCCTGTCGCCGCCAGGACGCCGGCTTCCCACCCGGACCGCCGCGGACCGGGAGATCGCGACGGGGGCCTGGCGCTCCCCGCCCGAGGCCGGGCGGCCGGGCTCCACCCCCTACCGGGGCGCGGTCGGGCAGAAATCGGCCAGCAGGCAGCGGTCACACCGGGGCGAACGGGCCACGCAGATGGCCCGGCCATGGAGGATCAGCCGCAGGCTGAACGCGCCGCGACGGGCCGCGGGCACCAGTTTGTCCAACGCCGCTTCGACCTTGACCGGATCGGTCTGGTCGGTGAGGCCGAGCCGGAGGGAGAGCCGCTGGACGTGGGTGTCGACCGGGAGGCCCGGGAGCCCGAAGGCCACGCTCCGCACCACATTGGCCGTCTTGCGCCCCACACCGGGCAAGGTGACCAGATCGGCCATGGCCGACGGCACCTCACCGCCGAAGCGGCTGACCACCCCCTGGGCCATTCCCACCAGGTTGCGCGCCTTGGACCGGAAGAAGCCGGTCGAGCGGATCAACACCTCGACATCGGCCAGGTCGGCCGACGCCAGCGACGGCGCATCCGGATACCGGGCGAACAAGGCCGGCGTGGTCATGTTGACGCGGACATCGGTGCACTGGGCGGAGAGAATGGTGGCGGCCAGCAGTTGGAAGGCGTCGTCGTGAGCGAGCGCACAGAGCGTGCGGGCCGATCCGGGATAGACCGCTTCCAACCGGTGGTCGGTGACCCGAGCCCGGCCGGCGGGGGTACGCGGACGGGCCATTCCGGCGAGACTACCGGTAGCGTCCTTGCCATGGAAGGCTCTGAACTGTCGGTGGTGACGGCACCCGACCAGGACCTGGCCAGGGAGATCGACGCACTGTTGCACCGGGCGGCGCGGTCGATCGGTCGTGACGCGGTGAGCGAGCCCAAACGCACCGCGCTGGACCGTGCCATCGAGGACCGTGTCATCGAGCACCGTGTGATCGAGCACCGTGTCATCGAGCACCGTGTCATCGAGGGGGCCCCGGACGTCGGCGGGACCCCGGTCGTCGATGGGACCCCGCCCGACGCCCACCACCCGGGCCACTCCGCCTTTGTCGCCGCCGTCGTGTGCAGGACCGGCGGTCACCTGGTCGGTTACGCGCCGGTCGTCGGCGACGTCGACTCCCACCAGTACGCCATCGAGGTGGCGCTGGACCCGACCGTCGGCGATCCGCCGGGGATGAGCGGCGCCCTGGCCGATGGCGCCGCCGATCTGGTCACCGGACTCGGGGGTGGAACCCTCCGTCTCTGGCAACCGGAGGCTTCCGCTTCGGATGACGAGTGGGCCGAGGCCCACGGCTTCGAGGTCGAACGCAACCTGATCCAGATGCGCTGCCCACTCCCGGTACCCCCGGGACGTCGCCGCTCCGGACCGGAGATCCGGACCCGTCCGTTCCGGCCCGGCCTGGACGAGGACGCGTGGCTGACCACCAACAACCGGGCCTTCGCCACCCATCCCGAACAGGGCCACTGGGACCTGGCCACCATGCTCGAGCGGGAGAAGGAGCCCTGGTTCGACCCCGACGGGCTTCTGCTCCTGGAGGAGGACGGCCAGGTGGCGGGCTCGTGCTGGACGAAGGTCCACGCCGAGACGGATCCGCCCATGGGCGAGATCTACGTGATCGGGGTCGATCCCCGATTCCACGGACGGGGATGGGGCCGTGCCCTCACCGAAGCCGGACTCGACTGGCTGGCCGGTCAGGGTCTCGACGTCGGCATGCTCTACGTGGACGCCGACAATGTGGCCGCGGTGTCGATGTACCGGTCGATGGGTTTTGCCGACCACCACGTCGACCGGGCCTATATCCGCCGCTTGGGTTCGGCTTAGCCCACGCCGATCAGTCGGCCGATGGAGAAGGTGACGGCGGCGGCCACACCCGAGATCAGCAACTGACGGGAAGCGGACCACAACCACCAGCGGCCCGTGAAGTGGGCCAGTCCGGCACCGACGGTGAAGGCGCCGACGGCACCGAGGACGATCGACCACAACGTGGCCGTCGTCCCCGAGGAGATCAGCCAGGGCAACAGCGGGACGAACGCCCCCAGCCCGAAGGCCACGAACGATGCCGCCGCCGCCTGCACGGGATTGCCGGTCTGGGCCGGATCGATACCGAGTTCCTCCCGGGCATGGGTCTCGAGGGCGATGTCGGGATCCCTCATCATCTTCGCCGACAGCTCGTTGGCCATGTCGGCGTCGATGCCCCGACTCTCGTAGATGGCCGCCAGTTCCCTCCGCTCGTCCTCGGGCTCATGGCGGATGGCCTGTCGTTCGACGTCGAGTTCCCGCAACATCAGTTCGGACTGCGCCCGCACCGAGACGTACTCCCCCGCGGCCATCGAGAAGGCTCCGGCGATCAGGCCGGCGATGCCGGCGAGACGCACGGTGCCCGCCGTGGCGTGGGCGCCGGCCATCCCGAGGATGAGGGCGACATTGGAGACCAGGCCGTCACTGACCCCGAACACCGCGGCGCGGGCTCCGCCCCCCTGCAGGTTCCGGTGACGATGGTCGACGGCCACATCGAGCAGCGTACTGAGATGGTCCGGGTGAGGAAGCACTGAATTTTGGACCAAGGAGACCCTCAGTAGCCGCCTCCACGGCGGATCGGGCGGGACGGTACGGGAATCCCCGGGGAATCGGGTGGTCCTCTCGTCCCGTCTCCCATACAGTCTCTGCCATGGCTACCACCGTGCAGGGCATCGACAAGTTTCACGATCTGGTCGGGAAGCACCTCGGCTACAGCGAGTGGCACCGCATCGACCAGGACCAGATCGATCAGTTCGCCAAGGCCACCGGTGACTTCCAGTGGATCCACGTGGACCCCGAGCGGGCCAAGGGGGGGCCCTTCGGTTCCACCATCGCCCACGGCTACCTGACCCTCTCGTTGGCCCCGGTGTTCCTGGGCGAGGTCCTCACGGTCGAAGGTGCATCGATGGGCGTCAACTACGGGTGCAACAAGGTCCGCTTCCCGTCACCGGTGCCGGTGGACAGCAACCTCCGCCTCGGGGTGTCCGTGGCCGAGGTGGAGGATGTCGCCGGGGGCGTGCAGATCGCCCTCGACCTCACCTTCGACACCGAGGGCTCATCCAAGCCCAGCTGCGTCGCCCAGGTCGTCTACCGGTACTTCTACTGAGCCGGGCCTGAACCGGCAGGTCCGCCTGACCCGGGCCGGGCCCGGAGGGCCCCGGCCCGGACCTCCCGTCGGGTCTGGGCGGCCGACATCGGGTGGGCCCGGGAATCGCCGGAGCGGCCATGACCTGGACGAGGGTGGGCCGAGGATGGGCGCTCAAACAATGTGAGCAGTTACTCCTAGAGTGTGGGCATGGAGATGCGGGTCGAACAACTCTCAGCTCGCTCCGGGATGTCGGTGGACACCATCCGCTACTACCAGAGCAAGGGGCTCCTCGAACCGCCGCGACGCCAAGGACGGGTGGCCTGGTACAACGAGGACCATCTCGGCCGGCTGGAGCGCATCCGTACCCTCCAGCACAAAGGGTTCACGCTGGCCACCATCGCCCGCCTCGTCTCGGGGGACCTCGATGCCGCCGACGAGGCCCTCTTGAGCGAGCTGTCCGGTCTCAACGGCAGCGGGTCGGCGGCGAGCGCGGCCGACGTGACCTTCGACCCCACCGACGGTCAGACGGCGCCGGATGATGGAGGGGAGCCGGCGGGACCGGACCAGGTCTTCACCATCGAGGAGCTGGCCGCCGAGACCGGGGTGCCGCTGGCCCTTCTCAAGGCCGTCGAAGCCGAGGGCCTCCTCATTCCCCGTCGTCTCGGGAGCCAGGACCGGTACACGACCGAAGATGTGGCCGCCGCCCATGCCGGCCTCCTCCTCCTCGAATGGGGCATACCCCTGTCGGCCCTGCTCGATCTGGCCCGCCGGCACAACGAGGCCACGAAGGCCGTGGCCAACGAAGCCGTCGACCTCTTCTCGAACTACGTGCGACGTCCCCTCCGGAGCGGGCCGGAGGGTCCGACACCTGGGGACGACGACGTCGAACGACTGGTCCGTGCCTACGCCGAACTCCTCCCCGCGGTGAACACGCTGGTGGCCAACCACTTCACCCGGACGCTGGTCAACACCGCCCTCGACCACGTCGAACACTCCGGGTCCGAGGCCGAGCGTCAGGCCATCTCCGACCAGATCGGCATGGACGGGGCGACCGACCGCTTCGAGACCCGGATGACCACGTCGGCGCCGCTCCGATGACGTCGGCGCCACCGGGCGTGGGGCGAGGCTCCGATGCCGATCTCCCCACCGGCACAGAGAAGACGGTGATGGTGCGGTCGATGTTCGATGCCATCGCCCCCCGCTACGACCTGGTCAACCGCATGATGACCTTCGGACTCGATGTCAGATGGCGACGGCGTTCGGCTCGCGCCCTCGGCCTTCCCGCCGGATCGCGGGTGCTCGATCTGGCCTGTGGCACCGGCGACTTCCTGGCCATCCTCCACGATGCCGGTCTCCGGCCATTCGGGATGGACCTGTCCTGGGGCATGCTGGCGGCCGGCCGGTCGGGGCGGCCCGTGGGCCAGGCCGACGGATCCGCGCTGCCGGTGGCCGATGGCGCCGTCGACGGCGTCACCTGCGGCTACGCCCTGCGCAACTTCACCGAGCTCGGCGCCGTCTTCGCCGAGTTGGGCCGGGTCGTGCGCCCAGGCGGACGCATCAGCCTGCTCGAGGTGGCCGAGCCGGAGCGCGGCCTTCTCCTCGCCGGGCACCGCATCTGGTTCCGACGGGTCGTGCCCGTCATCGGGGGCCTGGTGTCCGACGGGGCCGCCTACCGGTATCTTCCGAAATCCACGGCCTACCTGCCGCCCACGGCCGAGCTTCGTTCGATGCTGATGGAGGCCGGTTTCTCGGCCGTCAACCGTCGGGCCCTGAGCGGAGGCCTCAGTCAGTTGATCACCGCCACCCGCCGAGGGCGGCCGTGACCGCGTCGTCCGAGGGCCCGGCCGCGGTCAGGTTTCCCCTCGACCCGGGGACGCCGATCGACCCCTTCGCGCTGGCCGGTGCAACCGGCACGCTCTTCCACGCCGACGGACGGGTCCTGGTCGGCCTGGGCACGGCGCTGACCATCGACCTTCCGGCCGGCCTCGACTCCGACGGCGACATCCGTCGGGCCGGCGGAGCTCTGGCCGCCATCTCCTGCACGGACCACTCCGATTCCCCGACGTCCGCGGTCATCGCCTTTGCGTCGTTGCCCTTCGAACGCTCGGCCCCGGCCGTCCTCGTGGTCCCTGCCGTCACCTACGGATCGGATCCGGACGGCCGTGAGTGGATCACCGTGGTGGCCACCGCCGGTGCCCCCCTCCCTTCCTCACCCCGGGGCCTGCGTGCATGGCTGGTCGACGGGGCGGCGGCCGACGGACGACGAGCTGTCGGCGACGGGCGGCCGGGACTCGACGATGACCGGCTCCGCGCCGGGCGAACCATCGGGCCCCCGGGGACGCTCGGGCCGCGTGTCGAGCCCCGATCGCCTGATGCCGCCTTCATGGCCATGGTGGCCGAGGCCCTGGTGGCCATCGGCCGTGGCCAGGTGGTCAAGGTGGTCCTGGCCCGTCAGGTGGACGTGACCTCGGCCGCACCGGTCGACGTGCCCGCGCTCCTGCGTCGCTGGCACCGTCTCGAACCGAACTGCACCATCTTCTCGGTACCCACCCCCCAAGGGCAGTTCGTCGGGGCCAGTCCCGAGCTCCTCGTGGAGCGCACCGGGACCAGGGTCCGGAGCCGACCACTGGCCGGCACGGCCGAGCGGTTCATCGGATCGGGTGGGAGCGCGCTGCCCGACGAACTGCTCGAGTCGCGGAAGGACGCCGCCGAGCATCGCCTGGTGGTCGAGGCCATCGAGACCACCCTCGGCCCCCTCTGCTCCGAACTGGACGCACCCGCCCAGCCCGACCTGGTCCATCTCCGCAACATCGTCCATCTGGGAACGTCGCTCGCCGGCACCCTGGCCGAGCGCCCTGACGGACATGTCCCCGATGCGCTGCAACTCGTCCAGGCCCTCCACCCCACCCCGGCGGTGGGGGGCGTCCCGACGCCGGCGGCCCGGTCCCTCATCGGGCAGCTGGAGCCGGAATCGAGGGGCCATTACACCGGCCCGGTGGGGTACGTGGACGCGGCAGGCGACGGCCGCTGGATGCTCGGGATCCGGGCCATGACCATCGACGGCCTCACCGCCCGGCTGGCCGCCGGGGTGGGAATCGTCGACGGATCGACCCCGGCCACCGAGTTGGCCGAGACCAACCTCAAACTGACCGCCGTTCTCGATGCCCTGGCCCCCGAGGTCCCGGGTCCTCCGGCCGACGCGGAAGGAGAGGCGGGGGTCGACGGGACCACAGGGCCGGACGGGTCGGACGCCGCCCTGCCCCACCGCAGCGTGGTCGGCTGAGATTCCGCCCGCTCAGGTTGGAGGAGGGTCGGCCCGGGCCGTCCGCCGGATGACCTCGGCCAGGCCCGAGGGATCGTCACGGGCGGCGAAATGGCCGGCCCGGGGCAGGTAGGTCAGCTCGGCGCCGGGCACCGCCCGGGCCAGGCTCTCGGCCGCCCGGGGAGGAACCACGATGTCCCAGTCACCGGAGACCACCGACACCGGGACGTCGAGGTCCCCGAGTTGCGCGGCCACCGTGGGCAGTTCGGCCGTGAGGGCCCGTTGTTCGGTCATGAAGGTCCGTTTGTTGCGGCCCAGCGCGCCGTGCTGTCCTTCCAGCACCCGCTCATCGGGTAGGACCGTCTCCAGCTGGGCGCGGTAGCGGGCCGGGGCGTACCGGACCAGAGGCCGCATCCGGGGCAGCACCTCGATGATGCCGACCAGCCCGATCACGGTCAGGACATCGCCGAGCACGGGAACGTTGAGGAGGTAGTCCAAGCCGTTGAGACTGTCCGGGGTGCAGGCCGCCCCCACCAGGACCAGGCTCTGCACCGCCTCGGGGTGACGGACGGCGAGCACCACGGCCACCCCCCCCGCCCAACTGTGGGCGACCACCGTCGCCGGGCCCGCCTGCCGTTCACGGATGAAGTCGGCCACGATGTCGGCGTTCTCGCCGAGACCCCGGGCCTCACCCCCGGTCGCTCCGTAGCCGGGACGGTCCGGGGCCAGCACCCGGAAGTCCGGCTCCAGCAGGACACTCAGCGGATTCCAGCCCGCGCCGCTCCCCGGCTGCCCGTGGAGGAGCACCACCGGTGGTCCCGATCCCTTGTCGGTGGAGACCATCGTCCCGGCGTTCATCGTCGATCCGGTCGCGACTGACTCCGTCCGTCCAAGGGGCTCAGGTGCTCACAGGTTGCGGTCGGCGTCCCTTCAGACCCTCCGCCAGACGCTGCACGGCCCACCACGTCACCAGGCCCAGGGCTTCGACGACGATGAACATGGACATCTTCGACTCACCGTCCATGCGCTCGAGGAAACGGATGGGGATCTCCACCACCGAGGCTCCAGCCTGCTTGGCCCGATAGGTCATCTCGATCTGGAAGCCGTAACCCTCGGCCCGGATCCGGTCGAGGTCGATGCTCTCGAGCACCGGTGCCGAGTAGGCCCGGAACCCGGCGGTCGAATCGGTCACCCCGAGCCCCAGCACCGCCGACGCGTAGATGTTGCCCCACCGGGAGAGCAGGCGGCGGTGCCACGACCAGTCGGGTATCGAGCCGCCCTTCACATAGCGCGAGCCGATCACGAGACCGTGACCCCGTCCGATCGGGGCCACCAGATCGGGCAGCGACTCGGGCTCGTGCTGGAGGTCGGCGTCCATCTCCACACAGACGTCGAAACCCCGCTCGAGTCCCCACCGGAACCCGGCGCGGTAGGCGCTGCCGAGGCCGGACTTCTCGTGGCGGCGCAGCACCTCGACGTTTCCGAGCTCTTTGCCCAGCTGCTCGGCCAGGTCGGCCGTGCCGTCCGGGCTCCCGTCGTCGACCACCAGCACGGTGGCCGTGGCCAGCGCCTTCCTGATCCGGCGCACGACCCGGTCGATATTCTCCGATTCGTTGTAGGTGGGCAAGACCACCAGGACGTTCATGCAGCCAGCTTAGGAGACAGGTCCCGGTCCCACGGGTTCGGGCCGGCCCGGGCGCTCGACCCCACCACTCCCGCCCGCGCTCCCCTCGCCGCTCAGATCACCGTTCAGATCATGGTCCAGACCGCCGAGCTGACCGTCGGGGCCGCCCCCGGTGGCCTGGGTCTGGTTCCACACCTCGCGGAAGATCACCTGGATGGCCCCACCGACCGGGATGGCCACCACCGCGCCGGCCAGAGCCCCGAGCGTCGATCCGAACGCCCCCCCGAGGTTGGCTCCGACCAGCACCGACAGCAGCACCCACAGCGGGTTCATCCGCACCGAGCGGCTCATGATCACCGGGTAGAGGAAATGGTTCTCGACCAGCTGGAAGCCCACGAACACGATGAGCATCACCACGCCCGCGGTCGGCGAGTGGAGCAGGGCGATGACCACACTGGGCACCGCGGCGATCAATCCACCGACCAGCGGGATCATGGCCACGAGCGCCACCCACAGCCCGACGAGGATGGCGAACGGGACCCCGAGAATGAGCATGGTGACCAGGACGACCACCCCGAACATGACCGAGAGGGCGATCGTGCCGAGCACGTACCCCGTCACCTGATGGGACACCCGGTGGGCGATGTCCTCCAGGATCCGGCGGCGGTCCGGCCGCATCGATCCGAGCAGCCCGCTCCGGATCCTCGGCGCCTCGAGCAGCATGAACAGGGAGAGGAAGGCGATGGTGAAGAGCGAGAGCAGGGTCGAGAAGGCCGCACCGGCCAGACTTGTCCCCTCACTCAGCGCCGGCTTGCTCAGGTTCTTCGCCGCCGTCTCCAGCTTCGGGGCGTTCTTCTGCACCCACGACAGCAGATGGAACCGCTGGAGGGTGTGGGCCAGCCAGCCGTGGCCCTTCTGCACCTGATTGACCATGGTGGGAAGGCTCTTGGCCACGTGGGTCAGGGAGTTGACCAGCGGATAGCCGAACAGGCCGAGCAGGCCGGCGAACACGATGGCGGCACCGGCGAAGACCAAGCCGATGGCCGCACCCCGCCGGACCCGATGCCGTTCCAGGAAGTGGACGGCCGGGTTCAACACGAGGGCGATGAAGGCGGCGATGAGGATCCACAGGATGACCTCGCGGAGTCGGCCGATCAGCCGGTAGAGGACCCAGGTGGCAATGACCACCGCGTCGACGGTGAGGATGGTCCGAAGGGGAACTCCCTTCTTCGAGGCGGCCGCGAACAGACGTTCGCGCCGGGGGGCGTCGGGCCCGACCTCGCGGTCGAGGATCTCCACCGTCGTCTCGTTGATGACCGTCGTCGTCCCCGGCGGCGTCCCCGTCGGGGCCACCACCCGGACCGGACCGGACGTCCCCGGGCCGTCGTCTCCCGGGCCCGGACCGGTCCCCGGAGGGGCCGAATCGACACCGCTGTCGCTCTGGGCCGGCTCAACCACCCAGCCAGCATGTCAGGTCCAAGGGGTCTCGGCGTGCCAACATGAAGTGTGATGGCGGTCGAACCGGCAGACAACGGCACCCATCGACCCCGTCGGTGGTGGTACCGCGGGCCCTTCGTGCGGCGCGAGGTCAGGCTGAGCGTGGGGACCGTCCTCGTCTTCCTCTTCGTCTTCTACGTCGCCTTCCCGCTGCTGGCCAGCCACCGGTCGGAGGTCAACGCCCTGGCCCATATCAACATGGCCTACCTGGTCCTCGGCGTCCTCCTCGAGATCGGTGCCCTGGCCGCCTACACCCAGCTGACCCACGCCGTACTGCCCAGCAACGGCCCCCGCCGGTTCCGCATCTTCCGGATCAACATGTCCACCCTCTCGTTGAGCCATGTCTCCCCGGGCGGCACGGCTCCGGGGGCGGCCCTGGGCTACCGGCTGCTGACCCAGTCCGGCGTCAGCGGTCCTGATGCCGGGTTCGCCCTCGGGACCCAGGGCATCGGGTCGGCCGTCGTCCTCAACGTGATGTTCTGGCTCTCCCTGGTGGCCTTCTTGGTCACCCACGGCTTCCACGTTCCGACCAGCCATCACGGCGGACAGTCCCAGTCAGGCTCCATCCTGGTCATCGTGGCCGCCGGGGTGGGTGTGGTCCTGCTCGGGGCCTTCGGCAGCCTCTTCTACCTGCTGACGCGGGGCCAGGACCAGGCCAGCCGGGTGGTGCGGCGGATCGCCGGCCGCATCCGGTTCCTCGATGCCGACCGGACCACCGCTCTGGTCGAGCGGCTGGCCGACCGCTTCGCCGCACTGATGAAGGACCGCTCCCTGACCAGGAGCGCCATCGGCTGGGCGGCGGCCAACTGGTTGCTGGACGCGGCCTCGCTGTGGGTCTTCGTGGCCGCCTTCAGCCACTTCATCTCGCCGATCGACCTGCTGATGGCCTACGGGCTGGCCAACATCCTGGCCGCCATCCCCATCACCCCGGGGGGGCTGGGCGTGGTCGAGTTCGTGCTCGTCTCGATGATCACCGGCTTCGGACCGACCGCCGGCGAGGCCCTGTCCGGGGTGCTGGCCTATCGGGCCGTGAATTTCTGGCTGCCCATCCCCTTCGGCGGACTGGCCTACGCCTCACTCGAATTCGAACGACGGCCGCTGTACCAGAAGCTCCGCGGCTACTTCCGACGCCGGTTCCACCATCCCGGACCCCCGGTCGGTTCCACCAGTGCCGCCGGTTCACATCTGGACAATCTGGCCGCCATCAGCGACGGCGGCGCGACCAGGGTGGCCACCACCGTGACCGTTTCGACGACACCGTCGGCGTCGACGGCGTCGTCGGCGTCGTCGGTGTCCGGGTTGTCGGCGCCCGTGACGAAGACGAGGGGACCGGTGCCGGTGCCCTCGTCGGTGCCGCACGCAATCCCGCCTCGGCCGGTGCCGTCGATGTCGACGTTCGGGGCGAGGGGGCGGCCGGGTTCGTACTACGCAGATCCACCGGGGATTCGAGAGCCTGCCTTTGGCAGTGATCCTGCAGGTTGAAGCCCAGACCTTCACTGCGGTCGGCCGGAGCCACCCGGGTCCACGATCCGTCGCCCCCGAGGACCCACGAGTTGGCCTCGTCGCGTAGCGCGTCGTCGAGAAGGGTGGTCAGCCGGCGCTGATTGCCCGGGTCGTCGATGGGCACGATGACTTCGACCCGTCGGTCGAGATTCCGTTCCATCAGGTCGGCGGACCCGATCGACATCCGCAGGGGACGGCCGTGCTCCCCGCCGAAGCGGAAGATCCGCGAGTGCTCGAGGTAGCGGCCCACGATCGAGCGGACCCTGATCGACTCCGACAGCCCGGGGACCCCGGGTCGGAGACAGCACAGGCCCCGGACGATGAGGTCGACCGGGACGCCGGCCTGCGAAGCCCGGTAGAGGGCGTCGATGACCACCGGATCGGTGAGCCCGTTCGTCTTCAAGACGATGCGTCCGGACGGGCCGGCCCCGCTCTCCTCGTCGATGGCGGCCAGCAGCGTCGACCGGGTGGACACCGGGGAGACCACCAACCGGCGGAAGGTGGGGGGATCGCCCGAGCCGGTGAGCATGTTGAACAGCTCCCCGACGTCAGCGCCGATGTCGGGGTCGGCGGTCAAGAACCCGAGGTCTTCGTACTGGCGCGCCGTCACCGAGTTGTAGTTGCCGGTGCCGATGTGGCAGTAGCGGCGGATCTCGTCCCCTTCACGGCGGACCACCAGGGAGATCTTGGAGTGCGTCTTGAGGGTGACCAGGCCGTAGATGACCTGGACACCGGCCTCCTCGAGGGTGCGGGCCCAGCCGATATTGGTCTGCTCGTCGAACCGGGCCTGGAGCTCGACCACCGCGGTCACCTGCTTGCCGGCCTGGGAGGCGCGCACCAGGGCGGCCACGATCGGGCTGTCGTCCCCGGTCCGGTACAGGGTCTGCTTGATGGCCAGGACCTCGGGGTCCTCGGCCGCGGTGGAGACGAAGGCCTCGACCGAGGAGGCGAACGACTCGTAGGGGTGGTGGACGAGGACGTCGTGCTCGTCGAGGACGGCGAAGATGTCGGCCCCGCCGGCCAGCCGGGGAGGGGTCACCGGAGTCCACGGTGCCGGGTGCAGGTCGGGGCGCTCCCAGTGGGTGAGGGCCCGCAGCCCGCCAAGGTCGATGGGGACATCGAACAGGTAGACGCTGTCCTCGGGAACATCGACCTCGGCGATCAGCATGTCCAAGAGATCGGTGGCGATGGCGGCCGAGGCCTCGAGGCGTACCGCCTGTCCGAACCGACGCCGGTGCAGCTCGAGCTCGACGGCGGCCAGCAGGTTTCCGGCCTCGTCCTCCTCCACCGACAGATCGGCGTTCCGGGTGAGCCGGAAGGCGTGGTGCTCGGTGATGGTCATCGACGGGAAGATGGTGTCCAGGTGGGCGGCGATGACCTGCTCCACGGGCACGAATCGCTGCTGGTCGGGCATCACGACGAAGCGGGAGAGCAGGGGCGGGACCTTGACCCGGGCGATGCGTTCCTCTCCGCTGGCCGGGTTGACCACCCGCACCACCAGGTTGAGCGAGAGGCCGGAGATGTAGGGGAAGGGGTGGCCCTGGTCGACGGCCAGCGGGGTGAGGATGGGGAAGATGAGCCGGTTGAAGACGTCGTCCAGGTAGCCGCGGTCCTCGTGGTCGAGGGTGTGCCAGTCGGACATGACCATTCCCGCCGCCTCGAGCTCGGGAGCCACCTGTTGGGAGAAGATCCAACTCTGTCGTTTGACCAGCCCGCGGGCGCGGGCGGTGATGGCCAACAGCTGCTGGCGGGGGCTGAGCCCGTCGGGGGACCGGGTCCGCAGCCCGGCCGCCACCTGGTCCTCGAGGCCCGCCACCCTGACCTGGAAGAACTCATCGAGCCCTTCGGAGAAGATGGCCAGGAACTTCACCCGCTCGAGGAGGGGGATCCGCCCGTCCGAGGCCAGCTCCAACAGCCGGGACCCGAACTCCAGCCAGGAGAGCTCCCGGTTGATGAACCGGTCGTCGAGGACCAGCGGTGGGGCCGAATCGGGGCCTTCGGGTCTGGCCGTCACCACCCCGGGAGCCGGCCATGCCGACCGGTCGTACCTCGAGCCCACGGCGGTCACGCGGGCCCTCCCTGCCCTGGCCGCCGAGGTGCGGTCGGGCGCGGAGATCGATTGGTCGGTCAATGATGTCCGGTCATCGCGGGGAGCTCATCGCCGAGTCATCGTACCGCCGGGCCGGTCGGGCGGCTCCCCCGCCTGCGAGTCCCCCGCCGGTAGGCTCGCCGTGATGTCGGCCACTGCCCTGCTGGATCCGGAGTCGAAGGCCATCCGGCGGTCCTTCAAGGCCCGTCGGCGCACCGAACTGGGGCTGTTGGTCGCCGCGTCGGTCATCATCACCTGCGCCTATGCCCTGATGATCTACGGGAACACGGCCAAGGTGCCGAACGATGTGGCTCCCCTGCTGGCCGTCATGCTGGCCCTGGGCGGTGTGGCCCACATCGCCAACCGCATCCTCGCCCCGAGCGCCCACCCCGTCGTGCTGCCCATCGCCTTCCTGCTCAACGGCATCGGCTACGTCATGATCCTGCGCATCGACCTGGCCAATCAGCTCCAGCACTACGACTATGCGCCCCTCCAGGCCGCCTGGACGGCCGGCGGGGTGGCCGCCTATGTCATCACCCTGGCCGTGATCCGCCGATCCCGCGATCTCGACCGCTACCGCTACATCCTGCTGGCTCTCGGCGTCATCCTCCTCCTGCTCCCGCTCGTGCCCCACCTGGGCCGGAGCATCGGCGGCGCCAGGCTGTGGGTGGAGATCGGCCAGTTCGAGTTCCAGCCCATCGAGCTGGCCAAGATCGTGCTGTGCATCTTCTTCGCCTCCTACTTCGCCGAGAAGCGCGAGCTCCTGAGTATCCCGACGGCCAGGTTCGGCAACCGTCTCGTCCTCGACCCCCGGCCGCTGGTCCCCATCCTGTTGGCCTGGGTCTTCGCCATCGGGGTCATGAGCCTCGAGCACGACATCGGCTTCTCCGCCCTGTTGTTCACGTTGTTCATCGGCCTGTTGTGGGTCACCACCGGGCGCACGGGCTACCTGGTCCTCGGCATCATCCTCTTCGCCATCGGGGCCTACCTCTCGGGCCGGTACCTCGGCCAGACCCACGCCCGGGTCGAGGAATGGCTCAACCCGTGGAAGTACGCCACCGGCGGCGGCGAACAGCTCGTGCAGTCTTGGTACTCCCTCGGGAGTGGCGGCATCGGCGGTTCGGGGCTCGGCCTGGGCTCGGGCGCCTACCAGATCCCGGTGTCGAACACCGACTTCATCTTCGCGGTCATCGGCGAGGAGATGGGGCTGTTGGGCTCGACCATGGTGGTGGTGGCCTTCCTCCTCCTGGTGGGAGCCGGACTGCGCATCGCCCAGGTGGCCAGGTCGGAGTTCGCCAAGCTCACCGCGGTGGGCCTGACCATGATCATCGGCTTCCAGGCCTTCTTCATCATCGGCGGCATCGTCCGGCTCCTCCCGCTGACCGGGATCACCCTGCCCTTCGTGTCCTACGGAGGCTCCGCCCTCATCGCCAACTACGTGCTCATCGCCCTGCTCATGCGCATCTCCGATGAAGGCGGGGCGGCAGCCGACGCAGCCGACCAGGAGCAGTACGAGCAGAGCCAGGAACGCAGGCACCGACTGCTGAGCGGGGGCTGAGCAATCAGGCCGGTGGGACCACGTCGCCCGCCTGCTCGAACAGTCGGCGGTCGATGAGGATGGGCACGGGAACCGGCTGCTGGAGGGCGACGGTCAGCGCATCCGTCGGCCGGCACGAGTGCACCGAGCGGCCGTTGCGCCCCATCAGGTCGAGCTCGGCGAAGTAGATCGACCCCTGGCGGCCGACCAGGCGCACGGCCACCACATCGATGTCGAACCGCTGGAGGATGCCGCTGAGCAGTTCATGGGTGAGCGGACGGGGCGTGGGGATCCGGCGCAGGGCATGGGAGAGGATCACCGCGTCGTGGAAGGCGATGGAGAAGGTCAGCTGTCGACGGGGCGACTCCGATTCGCGGAGGACCACCGAGGGGTGCTGGTTGGGCAGATCGACCGTGATGTTGGAAACCAGGGCCATCCGGAAGTCGCCGACCACCGGAGGAGGGACGGATGGTCCGATGCTCGGCTCGGCCGTCGCTTCGGTGAGAGGTGGGGTGAGCGCCGGTCCGGGTGCGGGATCGTCGTCGCCCTGGTGATCTGCCGGTTCGACGGTGTCGGACGACCGGGCGGCCCCGGCTCCTGCGGATTCTGACCGGGCGGTGGCCGCCGAGTCACCGGACCCGGAGTCGGTGGCCACGGCGTCAGCGGGCCCGGAAACGGCGGCCGCGGCCTCGGGGGTCGGCGGGTCGGGGGTCGGCGGGTCGGGGTGGGCGACATCGCCGGCCGATGCGGTGACGGGAGTCGGCGGCACGTCCACCGACCCGGCCGAACCGTCGGTCATCGGACGCTCCGGGCATGGACGCTCACCGTGATGCCGACGGCGGCGAAGAAACTGATCATGGCCGAGCCGCCGTAGGAGAGGAACGGCAGGGGGATACCGGCCACCGGCATGATGCCCATGTTCATCCCCACGTTTTCGAAGACGGAGAAGACGATCAGGGCGAACGCGCCGGCGCACAGCATCCGGCCGAAGCTGTCCCGGGCCAGCTGGGCCGTCCTCAGCACCCGCCAGGCCACCACCCCATAGAGCAGGAGGAGGACGCCGCCGCCGACGAAGCCGAGTTGCTCCCCCACCGCGGAGAAGATGAAGTCGGTCTGCTGGGACGGCACGTAGGCCAGGTTGGTGAGAGAGCCGTGGAAGAGGCCCTTGCCGAACACGCCGCCGTTGGCGATGGCCTCCTTGGCCTGTTCCACGTTGTAGGTGGAGGTCTGGCTGGCCCCGTTGGGCGAGATGAAGCTGGTCAGGCGTTCGATCTGATAGTGCTGGAGCAGGCCCACATTGATGGCGAACAGGACCAGCAGGACGGCGCCCACGATGAGGAGCAGCAGATACCGGCCCGGCATGCCGGCCACGGCCAGCATGACCATCATGATCACGATCATCACGATGGCGGTGCCGAGGTCGGGCTGCTTGAAGACGAGGAGGATGGGCACGGCGGCCATCACCACCAGGCGGACCAGATCACGGAAGTCGAGGCCCTCCGGCCGACGGGAACAGTAGGTGGCGATGGCGATGATCAGCACCAGCGTGGCGAACTCCGAGGGCTGCAGCTGGAGGGGCCCGAGAGGGAACCAGCGCTGCGCCCCCTGGCGCTCCGGTGTGGCCAGCACCGCCACCAGCGCCAGCAGGATGCCGACGTACAAGAGGGTGCTGACCTGCTCGAGCCTCCGGTAGTCCATCAGGGCCAGGGCGACCATCACCACCACGCCGATGACCATGAAGACGGCCTGCCGCTTCAAGAAGTACTCGGGATCGTCACCGGCGCGGCCCAACCAGCCGCGGGTGGCCGAATAGATCATCAGCACGCCGAGCGCCGCCAGGAGCAGGGAGGTTCCCACCAGGACGGGGTCGAACCGCGCAAACAGGTGCCTCGGTCGAACGGCGACAGTTGCAGGGGCGTAGGTCACCAAGGTGCCCACCAGGCTACCCGGCGGCCGGCGGGGGCTTCCGCCGCCCCGAGGGTCCCGGTCACCCCTCCGGACCGAGTTGGCCGACCAGCCGCCACATGGCCTCGACCGGGGGTTCGAGGCCCGTCCAGCCGGCCAGTTGGAGGGCGGCCTGGTGGATGAGCATGCCCACGCCGTTGGCCACCGAGGCGCCCCGGTCCCGGGCCGCCTCGAGCCACGGGGTGGTCCTCGGGTGGTAGACGAGGTCCACCACCACCTGGTCGGCGCCGATCAGGGATGGGTCGATCGGCCACGAGGCCCCACCGCCCCCTCCGGCGTCGGCCATGCCGAGCGGCGTGGCATTGACCACCAGCTGGCACCCGGCTGCATCCGTGGGTCGGCCCACCCGTCCGACGGCCCCGGCCAGGGCGGCGGCGGCCGCGGCCCGCTCCGGCGTGCGGTTGACCACCACGACTTCTGCCGCCCCGGCGTCGGCCAGGGCGGCGATGACCGCCCGCGCCGCGCCGCCGGCGCCGACGACCAGACACCTCCGGCCCGCCGGGTCGAAACGGTCGCCCCGGCGGAGGGCGGCCACCAGACCGGGGCCGTCGGTATTGTCACCGAACGACTCGCCTCCGGTGTTGGTCACGCAGTTGACGGCCCCGAGGCGCAGGGCCAACGGCGATACGGCATCGACCAGGGCGGCCGCCGCCTCCTTGTGGGGCATGGTCACCGACAGCCCGCGAAGGCCGAGGGCCCGGGCGCCGACGAGCGCGTCCGCGGCCGATCCGGCCGGGACCCGGAACCCCACCGACACCCAGTCCAGGCCGAGCTCGGCAAAGGCCGCGTTGTGCAGCTGTGGTGAGAGTGAGTGGGCCACCGGGTCCCCGATCACGCCGACCACGGTTGTGGCCGCGGACAGACGATCGGTCACGGGAGTGGAGCGGCCGGCCGAACGGAGCACACCGTGGTCCGCGCCGATGGGATCACGGCAGGCCCCGGCTCTTGCCCAAGGCCTCGTTGGCCACCTGCTGGGCGTAGGTGTCGGCGAACGCTTCGGTGCCATCCGACTTGACCAGCACGAAGTAGAGCCATGACCCCTTCGGCGGGTTGAGAGTGGCCGTGAGCGCGGCCGAGGACGGGAAGCAGATCGGCGTCGGGGTGAGACCGACGTTCAGGTAGGTGTTGTAGGGCGTCTGCAGCGCGAGATCCTTCGACGTCACCAGGCCGCCGTCCCGGTTCTCGGCGTAGAGGACGGTGGAGTCCATCTGCAGGGGCATGTCGGCAGCCAGGCGGTTGAGGATCACCCGGGCCACCGGGCCCATGTTTTTGGTGATCACACCTTCCTTCTCCACGATGGAGGCCACGGTGACCGCCTGGTACGGGGTCAGTCCGAGGGCGGCCGACTTCGTGGTCAGGCCCAGGCTGTTGGCCAGGGTGTCGAACCGGTCGACCATATCGGTGAGGAGCTGCAGGTTGGTCTCACCGGGAACCACGATGTAGGTACCCGTCCCGAGCAGGCCGTCGAGGTTGGTCACACCCACCGGCTGCCAGGGTGAGTGGACGGTGCCGCCGGTGGCCAGGGCCGCGAATGCAGCCTGGGTATGGCCGGGGAGGTCGCCCACCCGCTCCGCCACCTCGCGCACGGTGAAGCCGGGTGGGATCACCAACGGGAACACATTGGGTCCGGCACCGATGACGGCGTCGACCGCCGAGAAGCTGCTGTTCTTGTTGAACGCGTAGGAGCCGGACTGGACGCTCGGGGCGGAGTGGTAGACGCTCCAGATCCGGTAGGCCAGCGAACTGCCGATCACCCCCTTGGACTCGAGCGCCGAGGCCAACTGGTCGGTCCCACCGCCCGACGGCACAGTGACGATGACCTGTGCCCCCTGCGGGCCCCCGGGGTCCGCCTCCGAACCGATCCACAGGTAGCCGCCGACGATGACGACCAGGCCGACCACCACGAAGATCAACGCCGCGATCCTCCACGGGTGCCGGTACCAGGCTCGATAGGGCTCAGCGTCGGAATCGGGGTCAGCGTCGGATTCGGATTCCGTGCCGGGTCCGGGTTCCGTGCCGGGTCCGGGTTCCGTGCCCGGTCCGGGTTCGGCTCCGGGATCGGCGCCCGCCGACCGGGTATCGGCCCAGGCCCGTTGCTCGGCCTCCCATGCTGATCCGGGGCTGACACCGGGATCGGGCCCGGGACCGGCGCCGGGCCTGACACCGGAATCGGGACCGGTACTGACCCGAGGATCGGGATCCGGCCCGCCATCGGGCCCCTGACCGGATCCACCACCTGACGGGGGGAGGAACTCGTCCGGCCCGCTCACGGTCGCCCCCGGCCCCGACGGGTCTCGAGCCAGGCCGTCAACATCACCGCGGCAGCAGCCTTGTCGACGATGGCCCGCCGGTCCCGTTCGCGGGTCCCCCCCGCGGCCAGCGCCTGATGGGCGGTCACCGTGGTCAGGCGCTCGTCAAACAACTCGACGTCCACGTCGTACTCCTCCAGTGCGGAGCGCAGGGCATCGGCCTCGTCCGATGCCGACAGCGCGGCGCGACCGCGGGACCCGTCCAGGGACAGGGGCAGGCCCACCACCACCACGGCGACCTCCTCCTCGATGATGAGGTCGACCAGCTTCCTCCGATCCCCCTCGGTGTCGGCGGTGCGGGACAAGGTGGTCCGGGGCAGAGCCATGGTCCCCGCCGAGTCGGTCACGGCGATACCGATGCGCCGGGCGCCGAGGTCGATACCGAGGGCCCGTCCCTGCCGGAGCTCGTTCCCACTCACGGGCGGTCACGCCGGGGCAAGGAGTCGACGCGCCTCGTCCAGCGCCCGGTCGATGCCACTCGGATCCTTCCCCCCGGCCACGGCCATCTCCGGCGAGCCACCGCCTCCGCCCCCGAGGAGGTGGGCGATCTCTTTCACCAGTCTCCCGGCATCCACCCGCTGTCCGCCGGACGGTTCGGCGGCCGAGGGATCGGCGGCGATGGCCACGTTGGCTCGCGACCCGTCCGGGCTGCCCCCGAGGACGACGACGAGGAGACCGCCGGTGTTCCGGGCCGCCTGGGCCAGGTCCCGGAGAAGGTCGGGGTCGAGTCCGTCCCGGCGGGCCACCACCACCCCACCCTCGGCCGTCGCGGCCAACCGGCCGGCTTCGGCCTGCAGCTCGCGGCTCCGGGCCTGTTCGAGGGACTTCTCCGCGGCCCGCTGGCGTTCCATGAGCCGGTCGATGGCCTCGGGCACGTGTTCGGGTTCGGTGCGCAACAGGGCGGCGGCTTCGGCCAGCAGCCCTTCTCGGGCCAGGATGCGGTCGAAGGCGCTGACTCCGGTGACCGCCTCGATCCGCCTGGTATTGGAGCCGATGGATGCCTCACCCACCACCGTGATGGGGCCGATCATCCCGAGGGCCCCGACGTGGGTACCGCCGCACAGCTCGATGGAGTGCGGCCCGGCCCGGACCACCCTGACCCGCTCGCCGTACTTGTCCCCGAAGAAGGCCAGTGCCCCCATGGCCTCGGCCTGGGCCCTGGTGGTCTCCTCCACGATCACGTCCGCATCGGTGAGCACGTCGGCGTTGGCCAGCGCGGCCACCGACGCCAGCTCCTCGGGAGCCACGCTGCCGTGATGGCTGAAGTCGAACCTCAGCCGATCGGGTGCGACCAGCGAACCCTGCTGGCGGACATGGTCCCCGAGCACCGTGCGCAACGCGGCGTGGAGGAGATGGGTGCCGGTGTGGTTGCGCCGGAGGGCGTCCCGTCGCACCCCGTCGATGGTGGCCAATGCATCCTGGCCGGCGAAGAGCTCGCCGGTCACCCGGGCCCGGTGGGAGGTGAGGCCGGGAAGGGCGGACACGGTGTCGTAGACGAGGGCGGTGCCCGTCTCGGTGACGATGGTGCCGGTGTCGCCCACCTGGCCACCGCCCTCGGCATAGAACGGCGTGCGGTCGAGGAAGATCTCGGCCTGCCCGGCGTGATCGGGATCGAGGTCCTCCAGCACGGCCACCACCCGTGCCGGTGCCGAGTAGCCGTCAGGGCGCTGGCCCACGAACACGGTCTGGCCCTCGGTGTCGAGCACCGAGCGGTAAGCCTGCTCACCGGCCGGGGTCTTCCCGGCCCGGGCCGCGGCGCGGGCCTGGGTGCGTTGGCGGTCCATGGCCGCCTCGAAGGACTCGAGGTCGACCTTCACCCCCGCCTCCTCGGCGATCTCGACGGTCAGCTCCACCGGGAACCCGTAGGTGTCGTGGAGCCGGAAGGCCAGGTCACCCGAGACCGACCGCGTCCCGGAGGCCAACTCCTCCTCGAGGATGGTCGAGCCGGTGGCCAGGGTGCGCAGGAATCCCTCCTCCTCGCGGGCCACCACATCGGCGATCAGATGGTGCTGCTCGGCCATGGTCGGGTAGGCCGCGCCCAGGATGGCCACGGCGCTGTCGACCAGGCGGGGGGTGAAGGGCTCGTTGACTCCGAGCTGGCGGGCCCGACGGACGGCCCGACGGATGATGCGGCGCAATACGTAGCCGCGGCCCTCGTTGGCCGGGAGCACCCCGTCGGCCACCAGCATGGACATGGCCCGGCCGTGGTCGGCCAGGATCCGGAGCCCGATGTCGGTGCGCTCGTCCTCGCCGTAGGTGTGCCCGGTGAGGGACTGTGCCGTCTCGATCATGGGCGCGAAGAGATCGGTGGCGAAGATGGAGTCGACGCCCTGGAGCACGGGCAGGATGCGCTCGAGTCCGGCCCCGGTGTCGATGCTCGGTCGGGGCAGGGGCTCGGACACCCCGTCGGCCGTGCGGTTGTACTGCATGAAGACGAGGTTCCAGATCTCCACGAACCGCTCCGGACCGCCGAAGGCCGGGCCGCCCTCGTCACCGTAGGCCGCGCCCTTGTCGAAGAAGATCTCCGAGCTCGGCCCGCACGGGCCGGTGTCCCCCATCTTCCAGAAGTTGTCCTCGCCCAGGCGTTGGATCCGCTCGGCCGGGATCCCCACGGCGTCCCTCCAGATCTCCTCGGCCTGGTCGTCGCTCTCGTGCACGGTGATCCACACCCGGTCACCGTCGATGCCCAGCACCTCGGTCACCAGCTCCCAGGCGAAGGGAATGGCCTCGGCCTTGAAGTAGTCCCCGAAACTGAAATTGCCGAGCATCTCGAAGAACGTGCAGTGCCGGAGAGTGGAGCCGACGATGTCGATGTCGACCGTGCGAAAGCATTTCTGTACCGATGTGGCCCGCGACCAGGGCGGCACCTCGTCACCGACGAAGAACGGTTTGAACGGCACCATGCCGGCGATGGTGAACAGCACCGAGGGGTCGTGCGGGATGAGACTGGCCGACGGCACCGCGGCGTGCCCGCGCTCGGTGAAGTAGCGGGTGAAGGCGGCGCGAAGTTGGTCGGCGTCGAGCGCCGTGCCGGAAGTCACGACGACGGATCCTAGTTGCCCAGGTAGGAAAGCGATTTTGCCAGGGGTCGGCCCAGTCTGGCCATCCTCGAGCGCACGGGCTCCGGTGCCGGCACCGGCGGGTGCGGATCGGATGGCGGCCGCGACGGGGGTGCAGCTCCGGTCCCCTGCGCCGCCAGCTCCGCCCACAGTTCCTCCTCGCGGCGCTGCATCTCATCGCGCCCCGACCACACCGCGTCACGCACCCGGTCACCGGCGCTGCCCGCCACCTGCCGGGCCGATCTCCCCACCTCGACCACGATGGCGTCGGGCTGCAGCTTGGCCGCGGCCTGGTGCAAGGTGCGGCGAACCTTTCGCTCCGCCCACAGTGTCGATCCCGCGCCCACGGCCACGCCGGTGGCCAGCCAGAAAGTCCGTTTGGGCATCAGCGGTACACCCCGCGGTCCCGTCCGAGGCCGTCGCCGGAGCGACTGCCGTTCCGGGAATGGTTCCGACCGCCGCTGCCGCTGCCGCTGCCGTCGCCGTTGCGACTGCCGGTGCCACTGCTGGCCCCGTTGCTGTTGCCGTTGCCGTTGCCGTTCCGGCCCATCGACCGCCCCGGGCGAGGTGCCGTCTCCGGCCCCGAGGCCAACCGGCGGATCCCGGTGGCGGCCCCGGCCCGGACGGCCAGCACCTTGACCACCGGGTTGGCGAAGGCCCGGTAGGCCAGCTTGGAGGCCGAGTCCACCGTGGCATGGACCGACTCGGTGGAGTCGAGCACCGCACCCACCCGTTCCATTTCGGTGGCGGCCTGGTCGACCACCCGGCGGGCGTCCTCCACCAGGGGAACCGTCTGGCGTTGCAGCTGCTCGGCGATGGCGTCGACCCGCCTGATCTCTCGCCGCAGCCGGTTCACCGTCACGAGCAGGCCGGCGACGGCCCCGAGACAGGCGATGCTGGCCACGAGAACGGCGATCTCTCCGGCAGACATGATCCTGCGAGCTTAGATCGTCGGGGGGCCACAACCGTGTCCACCCGGCTCCCGACGGCCCCACTGCCGGGGCGGATCCGGTCCGGGGAGCCCGGAGTCGGTCAGCCCGAGTCGGCCGACAGCTGCTGGGTGACCGCCGGCGACGGCTGGGACGTCTCGCTCGACGGTGTGGCCAGGGACGGCGTGGGGGCGGAACTGGCATCGGTGCAGCTCCGGGCGGCCGCCCAGGCCTGGAGGGCCGAGGTGGCGGCGGCACCGGCCAGGGGGACGGGCAGTTCGTCCTGGATGACGGCCGGTCTCCAGGTGACGTCGTCGATGTGTCGACCGGTGGCCGTGATGACCAGGGACCCGCTCTGGTCGGTGGGGGGCGGGTCGTTGTAGAAGGCGAAATTGCCGAGCCCGTAGTCGACGTAGGCCGACCCCAGGTAGCCCCCGCCCAGCAGCACGTGGGCGTGACTGCCCACGACGATGTCGGCGCCGGCCCGGACCAGTACATTGGCCAGCGGCTCCTGGTCGGGGTTGGGGCAGGCGTCGAGTTCGGTGCCCCAGTGGAGGAAGACGATGACGGTGTCCGACACCTTCCGGGCCGACTCGACCGCCCGCACCAGATCGGGCACGTCATAAGCGGAGGCCAGACCGGGCTGCGACGCCGTCGCCGTCCACGCCGTCTGGAGATCGGAATCGATGACCTGGGTGGCGGCGATGATGGCGATCTTCTGGCCGTTGATGGTGGTGACGTAGGGGGCGAAGGCGGCGGCGGCATTCTGGCCGATGCCGAGGACGGTGTACCCGGCCTGCGCCCTGGCCGCGAGCGACATCTGGAGCCCGGCCTGACCGCAGTCCTCGCCGTGGTTGTTGGCTTCGGTGACCAGCGTGACCCCCGCCCCCTTGAACGCGCTGATGGCCGAGCCGGGTGCAGAGAAGACGTACTGCTTGGGCTGGGGATCCGGACACGTCCCATCGGTCAGCGCCGTCTCGAGATTGGCCATCGACAGATCGACACCGGCCAGCAGTTGTTGGGCTCCGGGTCCGAGGGCGGTGGCCGGGTCGTCGGCCAGCCGGGCCGCCAGGGTGCTGCCCGCCGGGAAGTTGTTGTCGCCCACGAAGGCGAAGGTCACCGGCTTCCCGTCGCCCTCCCAGTCGGGGTCGAGGCGCGACTTGACCACGAGCGCCGTCGGGTGGGAGTGCCCGGCTCCGGAGCCCGAGTGGTGGTTCGGAACCGAGGCCCGGTCGGGCGAGGACGGAATCAGCCACCAGGCCAGCAGGGCGAGGAGGGCCAGGAGGCCCAACGCCCACAGCCGACGGTTCCGCCGGACCCGGCGGGATGCCGCCTCCGGGCCGGGGGGTGGAGCCGGGGGGCGGGGTTGGGCCGACGGGTCGTCGACCTCGGCCGGGTCGGGCCGGGGTGGCGCCACGTCGAGGGTGCCGGTCACCGCCCGGTCCTGCTCGTGGTGGGGCGGCCGACCGTCACCGCGGCAGCATAGATGGCGTCACGGCCGTCGGGAGGCGGTCGAAACGCGGTCAGGACGCGGCGATGCCGACCACCGGCGCGTTGAGCGGGGTCCCGCCCATGGAGCCGTCGAAGCCGGCATCGCCGAAGGCGAAGAGGCCGCCGTCGGAGGCCACCAGCCAGTAGCCGTCACCGCCCAATGAGCGGGTCATGCCGGTGACCGGCGCGTTGAGCGGGGTCCCGCCCATGGAGCCGTCGAAGCCGGCATCGCCGAAGGCGAAGAGGCCGCCGTCGGAGGCCACCAGCCAGTAGCCGTGACCGTCGGCCGTGGCCGCCATGCCCACGATGGGTCGGTTGAGCGGGGTCCCGCCCATCGACCCGTCGAAGCCGGCGTCGCCGAAGGCGAAGAGGCCGCCGTCGGCCGCCACCAGCCAGTACCCGTGACCGTCGGGCGTGGCCGCCATGCCCACGATGGGTTGGTTGAGCGGGGTCCCGCCCATCGACCCGTAGAAGCCGGCGTCGCCGAAGGCGAAGAGGCCGCCATCGGCGGCCACCAGCCAGTAGCCGTGACCGTCGGGCGTGGCCGCCATGCCCACGATGGGTTGGTTGAGCGGGGTCCCGCCCATCGACCCGTAGAAGCCGGCGTCGCCGAAGGCGAAGAGGCCGCCGTCGGCGGCCACCAGCCAGTAGCCGTGACCGTCGGGCGTGGACCGCCATGCCCACGATGGGTTGGTTGAGGTGGGTGCCGCCCGTGGAACCGAAGAAGCCGGCATGCCCGAAGGCGAAGATGCCCCCGTCGGAGGCCACCATCCAGTAGCCCGGCAGCGAGTAGGTGTAACGGTCGGCGGCCACCACGGGGCTGACCCCGTCCGGGCTGGTCACCGTCACGTCCACGGTGGCACCCGTCGCCGGGCCGGGTGGGACCTGGGCCACCAGTGTCGTCGACGACGTCACGGTGAACGGTGCGGCGTTCGTTCCGAACCTCACCGACGTGGCCCCGGAGAAGTCCGATCCCTCCACCGTGACCTGACCGCCACCGGCCGTCGGTCCCGAATCGGGGATCACGGCCTCGATCTGGGGCGAGATGAAGGTGTAGGTGCCGGCCGGGACCACGGCGCTGGTCCCCCCCGCCGTCCCCGTGGTGGTGACGGTGACGGCCAGAGCAGCCGCCGACCTGACGTCGGGGGTGGTCACGGTCACCGAGGTCGGGGTGTGCCCGATGACCGGGGCGGCCACGGTGCCGAAGCGGACGGTCGGGGTGCCGCTCCCGAACCCGACGCCGGTGACGACCACCGTGCGTCCCCCGGTGGCCGGACCGGAGGAGGACCCGAGCCCGGTGACCGAGGGGCACCCGGCTCCCGAACCCGAGAACACACCCAACAGGGCCAAGGCTCGGGGCGAACCCCAGCCCGAGGCCAGGTCGTAGTGGGCGGTCGCCGGGTAGTCGGGCGTCGGCGACGAAGGATGCAACAGATCGTTGTTGCCCATGGTGACGTCGTGGAACGGCGGCGAGGACCCGGCCCCCGCGGCATAGAGGCGGCTGTTGAGGAACCCGGCCGATGAGGCGCATCCCTGATCGGCCACCGCGGTGAGGGCCGCCCACAAGGGCGCGGCGGCACTGGTGCCACCGATCCGCTGCCAGTAGCCGTCGAAGAAGACGATGTCGCCGTGGTCGGGGTCGGCCGAGGCCGCCACGTCGGGCACCTCGCGGCACTGTTGCGTTTTCGAGGCCCCGCAGGTGTCGGCGGTGAAGGGGTTCCGGGTGTCGGGGATCTGCTGCCACGACGGGGCGGCGAAGTCCTTCGACACGCCTCCCCCTCCC
The DNA here is from genome assembly GCA_963713625.1 of uncultured Acidimicrobiales bacterium. Classification (GTDB taxonomy): domain Bacteria; phylum Actinomycetota; class Acidimicrobiia; order Acidimicrobiales; family RAAP-2; genus Bog-756. Next base: position 118,778 of record CAVQMN010000006.1, read on the forward strand.
GCCCCCGAGCCGCTGTTCCACACTGTCTCGGTCGAGGGTGAGGACACGGCCGAGGCCAACGAGGTTCCGCCGACGCCGGTCACGTCGGGCTGATCGGCCGGATCATCGACCGACAGCGCGGTGCTGTCGTTGACCGGGGGGTCGTAACAGTCGGACGAACCGGAGTCGCCGGCCGCGGCGAACACGGTCTGGCCCTGAATCCGGGCCTGCTGGAACAGGCGGGACTCGTACTCCTGTTGGGCCGGCGTGATTCCCCCCGGCCCCTCGCACTCACCCCAGCTGGTGGTGATCACCCGGTTCGAGGTGTCGTCGACCATCTCGGTGTAGGTGTCGATGGGCCCGGTCCCCGAGTTCGGCCCCGAGTAGACGACGATGGATGAGGACGGGGCGAGGCCGGCCACCGCCTCGATGTCGAGGGCCGCCTCCCCGGTCTGACCACCGACCGCGCCTCCGTCCACCGACACCGTGGACACCGGGGCATGCACCCCGAAGCACGTCTCGTAGGCGTCGATGTCGCTGCCGGTGTACGGCTCGAGCTCGAACACGGCCACCCGCTGGCCGATCCCCTCCCGGCCCTGTCCATACAGCGCATCGAAGTCGTAGGTGGAGGCCAGCTGCTCCGCCGTCCACCCGCCGCTGCCGGCCAGTCCCGCGGCCGCGGCACAGGCCACCGGGCCGGCGTGGGGCACCGCCTCTGCGGCCGCAGGGACGGCGGGGACACCTCCCCCGGCGACGACGGGGGTGGCGCCGGGCCGCTGGATCTGGGGACGGGCCACGGTCACCGTGCTCAGCCCGACCACCCCCCCGATGTCACCGGCCAGGACGGCAGGCACGAGCGGTGCCGCCGTGCTCACCCGGGCCACCCGGCCCCCGGGCAGGCGGGCGTCCACCAGGGGCACGGCGAAGGCCCGGCCCATGGCCGCCACTGTGCCCGTCACCGGGATCATCAGCCCGTTGGCCACCACCGGGCCGACCTCGAGACCGGACGACGCCAGCCAGGCCCGGACGGCGGTCAGTGTGGCCCGGGACGGACCGAAGGTGGTGGCGAACTGCCGGGTGGTGAGGTAGTGGCGGTACGAGGTGGAGTCCGGGTCGGACACCGCATCGGCGAACGCATCCAGCGCGGCCGGGTGCGGAGGATTGAGGGTGACGTCGGCGGTGATGGTGGCGTCCCCGTCGGCCGGGCCGATGACGGCGGCGCCGGACGGGAGGCTCGGTGCCCCCCCGGCGAGCCGGACCGCCGGCGAGCGGGTGCCGTCGCCCGCGCCCGGGGAGAGGACGACACCCCCCGCTCCGGCAGACGGGAGGGTGACGAGCAGGCCGGCCAGGACCAGGCTGGCCGACACCATCCCCACCCGTCGGGCGAACCGTCGCCATCCGGGCCGCGGTCGGCGTCGTGGCCGCGAACTCCCGGCCCGTGCCGTGGTCCCCCTCTCCTCCATGGCCCCAGTCTCCACTATGGATTCCCCGGTGGGGTGGCGCCGCCTCCTGGTTCCGAGGATCCGCCCGCGCCGGGGTCGACAGCCGGAGGGGGTTCCTCGTGGCGCCACCGCCGGAGCCGGTCGGCCAGGACCGCTTCGTGCCCACGGTCACTCGGTTCGTAGTACCGGTTCCCGGCCAGTTCGTCGGGCCGGTACTGCTGGTCGACGAAGGCATCGGCCCGGTCGTGGGGGTAGACGTACCCCTCGCCGTGGCCGATGGCGGCCGCGCTGCGGTAGTGGGCATCGCGCAGATGGCCGGGCACGTCCCCCCGGGGGCCTTCCCGGACATCGCGCTGGGCCCGTCCGAGGGCCATGGTCACCCGGTTCGACTTCGGGGAGCAGGCCAGGTGCACCACGGCCTGGGCCAGATTGAGCTGGGCCTCGGGCAGACCGACGAACTCGACGGCCCGGGCCGCGGCATCGGCCACCACCAGGGCCAGCGGATCGGCCTCACCGATGTCCTCGCTGGCCAGGATGACCAGCCGGCGGGCGATGAACCGGGCGTCCTCCCCGGATTCGAGCATCCGGGCCAACCAGTACAGGCCGGCATCCGGATCCGAGCCGCGGACCGACTTGATGAAGGCGCTCACCTGGTCGTAGTGGTCATCCTCCCCGTAGTGCTGCAGCCGCGAATGCCGGGCCCGCTCCACGTCGCCGAGGGTCACCGGCGCCGTTCCGGCCAGGGCGAGGGCCACCTCCAGCGTGGTCAGGACGGCACGGGCGTCGCCGTCGGCCAGCCCGACCAGGGCGGCGACCGCATCGTCGTCGGCCGTCGCCCCTTCGGTGGCCAGCGCCCGGTGCACCACCCCGGTCAACTCGTCGTCGGTGAGGGGTTCGAGGCGCCACAGGGTCGATCGGGAGAGCAGCGGGGCGTTGACCTGGAAGAACGGGTTTTCGGTGGTGGCCCCGACCAGGACGATCAGCCCTTCTTCGACCGAGGGCAGTAAGGCGTCCTGCTGGGAGCGGTTGAACCGGTGGACCTCGTCCAGGAAGAGGATCGTCCCTCTCCCCTGCTCGCCGAGCAGCTGACGGGCCCCTTCGACCACCTCCCGCACATCCTTGACCCCGGCCGTCACGGCCGACAGGGGCACGAACCGCTTCTCCGTGGCCGTGGCCAGCACCGAGGCCAGGGTGGTCTTGCCCGTCCCCGGCGGGCCCCACAGGATGGCCGAGGTCAGGCGGTCGGATTCGATGAGGGCGCGCAGTGGTGCGCCCGGACCGATCAGGTGCTGCTGGCCGATGATCTCGTCCAGGTTCCGCGGCCGCATCCGTGCGGCCAGAGGGGCCCGGGCCGACAGACGCTCCGCCGCGGCACCGGAGAAGAGATCGTCATCGGCCACGGAGGGGGGCTCAGTCCTTCCGGGGTATGGGCTGGAGCCCGAGCTCGGTGAGCACGCCGGGGGCCACCGCCTTCGGGGCGCCGGTCATGGGGTCGGATCCGGACTGGGTCTTCGGGAAGGCGATGACTTCGCGGATGCTGTCCTCGCCGGCGAAGATGGCCACCAACCGGTCGATGCCCACCGCGAACCCGGCGTGGGGTGGGGCCCCGTACCGGAAGGCGCCGAGCAGGAACCCGAAGCGGGACTGGGCCGCCTCCTCCCCGATACCGAGCACGGCGAAGACCCGGCTCTGGATGTCCGGGCGATGGATCCGGACACTGCCCGACCCCAGCTCCCAGCCGTTGAGCACCAGGTCGTAGGCTTGGGAACGGACCGAGGCGGGGTCGGACTCGAGGCGGTCGATGTCGTCGGGATGGGGCATGGTGAACGGGTGGTGGGCCGACACCGGTGTGCCCGACTCGTCCACCCCGTCGAACATGGGAAAGTCCACCACCCACAGGTACCGGTACGGTCCCTCGCTGACCGGTCGTCCGCCCAGTTCGACGCGCAGGTGACCGAGGACGGTGCAGGCCAGGCGGTGCTGGTCGGCCACGACCAGCACCAGGTCGCCGGGGGCGGCGCCGGTGGCGGCCAGCAGGCCCGACCGCTCCGAATCGGAGAGGAACCGGTCGAGGGGAGAGTCGAGACCGAGCCCCGGTCCGGCCGGTCCGGCTTCGCCCTCCGAGGGGGTGACCCGGAACCAGGCCAGGCCCTTGGCCCCCAGTTGCTTGGCCTTGTCGGTCAGCCCGTCGAGCTTGGACCGGCTGAGCTGGGCGCCTCCCTCGAGGACCAGCGCCTTCACGCACGGGGCGGCGAAGGCCTTCACCCCGGTGCCCTCGAAGACCCCCGACAGATCGATCAGCTCCATGCCGAAGCGCACGTCAGGCTTGTCGGTGCCGTAGCGGTCGATGGCATCGGCCCAGGTCATCCTCGGGATGGCCGGGGGACGCTCGCCGGTCACCGCCTCGGCGGTATCGAGCACGGCCTCCGACACGAACTCGAGCACGTCCTCTTGGTCCACGAACGAGGCTTCGAGGTCGAGCTGCGAGAACTCGAACTGGCGGTCGGTCCGGAGGTCCTCGTCCCGCAGGCACCGGGCGATCTGGAAGTACCGGTCCACCCCGGCCACCATGAGCAGTTGTTTGGCCAGCTGCGGGCTCTGGGGCAGGACGTAACAGGAGCCCGGGCTCAGGCGGCTGGGCACGACGAACTCGCGTGCCCCCTCGGGGGTCGGTGCCCACAGCAACGGCGTCTCCACCTCGATGAACCCCTGCCGGTCCATGGCGGCGCGCAGGGAGCGGTTGACGGTGGCCCGCAGGCGGAGGTTGGACTGCATCCGCGGCCGGCGCAGGTCGACGTAGCGGTACCGGAGCCGGGTCACCTCGTCGACGTCGACACGATCGTCCACCACGAAGGGCGGGGGCTCGGCCGAGTTGAGCACGGTCACCGTGCACTCGCCGAGCTCGACCTCGCCCGTCGGGATCTCCGGATTGACCGTGCCCTCGGGCCGGTGGCGGACCACGCCTTCCACGGCGACGACGTACTCGCTGCGAACGTCGACGGTGCCCGGGACCACGCACTGCACGATGCCGGTGTGGTCGCGGACGTCGACGAAGGCCAGGTGCTCACCGTGCTCGCGGCGCTTGGCCACCCAGCCGCACACCGTCACCGTCGATCCGACGTCGTCGGCCCGGAGGGTGCCGCACAGTCGCGTGCGCATCGACGTGGTCTCGGCCGACGGTGGGAGGGAGGTCACACTTTGTCCTTTCGGGTGCCGGCCCGATCAGGGCCGGTTGGCACGGGTGGGGGTGGCGTCGTGCACCGCGCCAGCCAGACCGGTCACCCACGACCAGACTGGTCACGCACGGCCTGCACCACCTCGGATCGCAGCACGGTGCGCTGCTCCCCGGTTCCCCGCATGGGTCGCAGGGACACCGTACCCGCTGCCAACTCCTCGGCTCCCACGATCAGGGCCACCGTGGCCCCGGACCGGTCGGCCGATTTCAGCTGGGACTTCATCGAGCGGTCGTCGAAGGCCCGATCGGCCCGCAGTCCGGCCCGGCGGAGCTCGGCGGTGATGTCCCGGGCCGACTCGCCCCCGGCCACGTCGACCACGAAGGCGTCGATGGGGTCAGGATCGACGGCGAACACCCCCTCGGCGTCGCAGGCCAGCAGGATCCGCTCGATCCCGATGCCGAAGCCGATGCCCGGGGTGGGGGGTCCGCCGAGCATCTCCACCAGCCCGTCGTAACGGCCACCGCCACCGATCCCGTTCTGGGCCGACTCCAGCGCCCCCGACGCGAACTCGAAGGTGGTCCGGGTGTAGTAGTCGAAGCCCCGGACCAGCCGATGGTCGAACCCGTAGGGCACGCCCACCGCCTCCAAGCCCGCGCACACCCGGCCGAGGTGCTCCCGACACGGGTCGCACAGGTGGTCGATGAGGTGCGGGGCCCCGTCCGAGGCGGCGCGGCACTCGGGGCGCTTGCAGTCGAGGACCCGGAGGGGGTTGGTGTCGAGCCGGCCGCGGTGCTCGGCGCAGAGCTCGTCGCGGTGCTCTTCGAGGTAGGAGCGGAGGAGCACGAGGTAGCCGGGCCGGCACACCCCGTCGCCCATCGAGTTGATCCGCAGGTCGAACGAGGCCAGGCCGAGCGAGCGGAAGAAGTGGTCGGCCAGCGAGATGACCTCGACGTCGAGGTCGGGATCGGGGGTGCCGAGCGCCTCGACCCCGAGCTGATGGTGCTGGCGGTACCGCCCGGCCTGGGGCCGCTCGTAGCGGAAGGCCGGCGTCACGTACCAGGCCTTCCACGGCAGTGGCGGCCGGTGCTGGACGAAGGCCCGCACCAGCGAGGCGGTCCCCTCGGGTCGGAGGGCCAGGGTGCGCCCGCCCCGGTCCTCGAACTCGTACATCTCCTTGCCCACCACGTCGCTGCCCTCGCCGATACCCCGGCGGAACACCCGGGCGTCCTCGAAGATCGGGGTGTGGGCCAAGCCGTAGGCGGCCGCTTCGACCTGGGTGGCGAAGGTGGCCACCAACGCCTCCCAGCGGGTGGACTCCGGCCACAGCACGTCGTGGGTCCCACTCGGGGCGCGCGCCGCCCTGGTGTCGTCGGCCATGGGGGCCTCAGTCCTTTTTGCCGGGGAGGATCCGGTAGACGTCGTAGACGGCGTCGAGATGCCGGATCAGATTGAGGACCGACTCGAGATGGCCCGGGTCGGCCAGCTCCACGTCGAACCGCATCCGGCTGATGCGATCGGGATCGGTCTGGGTGTTGGCGCTGACGATGTTGAGATGGTGCTCGGAGACGACTTTGGTCACATCGGTGAGGAGTCGCGAGCGGTCGATGGCCACGACCTCGATGGTGGCCACGAAGACACCCGAGGACCGGTGGTCCCACTCGACTTCGATGAGGCGCTCCCTCGAGCGGCTGGCCAGCGAGGCGGCATTGGCACAGTCGGCACGGTGCACCGACACACCCCGGCCCCGGGTCACGAAGCCCACGATCTCGTCGCCGGGGACCGGTGTGCAGCACCGGGACAGCCGCACCATCAGATCGTCGAGCCCCTCGACATAGACCCCGACCGCCGAGCCCCGGCCCGGGCGGGGGGCGGTGGGCTGCTGACGGGCGGTGACCGGGAGCTGCTCCTCGTAGACGCCGCCCCGAAGGTCCCGCAGCACCCGCTGGGCCACGGCCCGGGCCGAAATGCGGTTGTCACCGATGGCCGCGTGCAGGGCATCCAGGTCGGCGTAGTTCATGGCCGTGGCCAGATCGGCCAACGCATGTTCGGAGGCGAGCTTCTGCACGGGCAGGCCCTCGCGCCGCAGCTCTTTGATCAGCTCGTCGCGACCCACCTCGATGGCGTCCTCTCGCCGTTCCCGCGAGAACCACTGGCGGATCTTGCTCCGCGCCCGTGACGAGGCCACCATCCCGAGCCAGTCCCGGGAGGGTCCGGCCGTCGGGGCCTTGGAGGTGAAGATCTCCACGGTGTCGGCCGAATTGAGCCGGGTGTCGAGCGGCACCAGGCGCCCGTTGACCTTGGCTCCGATGCAGCGGTGGCCGACCTCGGTGTGGATGGCGTAGGCGAAGTCCACCGGGGTGGCGTTGGCGGTGAGGGCGATGACCTTGCCCTTGGGGGTGAAGACGTAGACCTCATCCTCTTCGAGGTCCAGCTTGAGGGCCTCGAGGAACTCGATGGGATCGGTGGTCTCGTTCTGGAAATCGACGATGCGCTGCATCCACTCGATCTCCGCCGTGGTCGACGACGTCTCTTTGGCCAGGGCCAGCCGCTCGGCCCGGCGGTCGCGTTCGGCCAGCTCGGCCCGTTGGGCGGCGGTCACCGATGTGCCCTTCTTGCCCTCGGCCTTGGACGCCGCTTTGGTGCCGGTGCCGTCCGGCGGCACCGGCTTGGAGCCGGCCTCTGGCAGGGCCGACTTTCCACGACGGCCCTTGGTCGTGGTGCCACCGTCCCGGCCCGCCTTGGCCGGAGCCAGCCCATTGGCCGCGGGGCGACCCGGGTTCTCCTTGTACCCCCAGTGGGCGGCGATGCCGTACTCGGCCCGGCGGTGCATCTCGTGGGTCCGCACCTGCACCTCGATGGGCTTGCCGTCGAGACCGATCACCGTGGTGTGCAGCGACTGGTAGAGGTTGAACTTCGGGGAGTTGATGTAGTCCTTGAACCGGCCCTGGACCGGAGGCCAGATGGCGTGGATGGAGCCGAGGGCGGCCCAGCAGTCCTTCTCCGACTCGACGATGACCCGGATCCCCACCAGATCGAAGAGGTCGTCGAACTCCTTGCCCCGCACGACCATCTTCTCGTAGATGCTCCACAGGTGCTTCGGCCGGCCGGTCACCTCGGCGTTGACCCCCGAGGCCGCCATCCGTTCGCGCACCGAGACCAGGACGCGGGCCAAGAACTCGTCCCGCAGCGGGGCCCGACTGGCCACCATCTGCTCGATCTCCGCGTAGCGCTTGGGGTGGAGGGTGGCGAAGGCCAGATCCTCGAGCTGCCATTTGACCTCTTGGATGCCGAGCCGGTGGGCCAACGGGGCGTAGATGTCGAGGGTCTCCTGGGCCGTCCGGCGCTGCTTCCACTCGGGCATCACCGACAGGGTCCGCATGTTGTGAAGCCGGTCGGCCAGCTTGATGATCAGGACCCGCCAGTCGTTGGCCATGGCCACCAACATCTTGCGCACCGTGGCCGCCTGCTGGGCCTCTTTCGAATCGAACTGGAGGCGGTCCAGCTTGGTCACCCCGTCCACGATCAGGGCCACGGCGGGACCGAAGTCGCGGTCGATGATCTCGTTGGTCACCCCGGTGTCCTCCACCGCGTCGTGGAGCAGGGCGGCGGCCACCGTCTGGGCGTCCAGCCCCAGGTCGGCCACGATGCCGGCCACGGCGATGGGATGGGTGATGTAGGGCTCGCCCGACCGCCGGAGCTGGCCGGTATGGGCCACGGTGGCCGTCTCTGCCGCCCTGACCATGAGGGACGTGTCGTCGCCGGGATGGCGGCGGAGGAACGACTGGAGCACCGGCACCAACAGCGCCGCCTCGGCAGACGGCAGCGAGGATCCGGAAACGTACTCCTCGACGTCGGTGGCGGCCCCCTCAGCAGGGACGGGTGTGGCCAGAGCCATGCCTACACGGTACCCGTCCGGGCGCGCCCACCGGTACCTTCCGACCGCTCCCGGGTCAGCACGTGGACGGCGCCGGATCAGCGGCGTTTGCCCTTTCCGCCCTTGCCCTTTCCCTTGCGGGGGCGGGGCGGCGGCCGGGTGCCGCCCGGACGGGTCGAGCCCGAGGCGGCCCGACCACTCCCGGTGGTCGACGCCCGCGAACCGCTTTTGGCCGCTCCGGCCCCGGCGGCCGCTCCCACCGTCTCGGCTGCGGCCGAGCCACCGTTGCGGGCCGACGCCGGGCTCCGGCGGGACGAACCGGCCCCGGGACGGATGACACCGGTGCTCTTGCCACCGGACCGCCCCTGGGGTCGACCGCTGCCCCCGGCGGCTCCGGCCATGGCCGCGGCGGCGGCCGGGGTGAGCACTGCGCCCCGGTCCCCCCGGGTCTCGAGGCGCTGACGGATGGTGGTGTAGCGAGGTTCGCGCTCTTTCATCATGGCCAGCAGCGGCGAGGCGATGAAGATCGACGAGTAGGCACCACTGGTCAGCCCGATGACCAGGGCCAGACCGAAGTCCTGCAGCGACGTGGCGCCCAAGAAGAACGAGCCCACCACCAGCACCGACAGCACGGGCACGATGGCCACCAACGAGGTGTTGATGGAACGGGCCAGCGTCTGGTTCATCGAGAGGTTGACCATCTCCGAGTAGGTGATGCGTCCGGACGCGCCCAGGCCCTTGGAGTTCTCCCGTATTCGGTCGAAGACGACCACCGTGTCATAGAGCGAATACCCGAGCACGGTGAGGATGGCCACCACCGTGTCCGGGGTCACCTGGAACCCGGTGAGGGAGTAGATGCCCACCGTGACCAAGATGTCGTGGATCACGGCCACGATGGCCGCGACCGCCATCTTGAACTCGAACCGGACAGAGATGTACAGCGTGACCGCGATGAAGAAGATGATCAGGGCCTTGATGGCGTCGCGGGTGACCTGGCCGCCCCAGGTCGGGCCGACATCGTTGAAGTTGACGTTGTCCGGCGTGGTGTGGGCCGCCTTGGCCAGGGCGTCCTGCACGTTGTTTTCGATGGCGGTGCGCTCGGTGGCCGACTTCGAGTTGAGGTCGACGGTCACCTGGATCTGGCGGCTGTGATTGAGCTGGTCGGTCAGCTGGACAACGGTGGGCTGGGTGACCCCGGCAGACTCCGCCGCCGCGGTGGCCTGGGCCACGGTGAGGGTGGGTGACGAGACCAGCCACGACTGGCCGCCCTTGAAGTCGATGCCCTCGTTGAGGCCGCGGGTGGTGAGGGAGATGATGCCGAGGAGGATGATGATGGCCGAGATGGCGAACCACCATTTGCGATTGCCGATGAAGTCGAACGAGGTCTCGCCCCGGTAGAGGCGGATGAGCACGTTGTGGCGTTTTTCGCCGCGCTCCTCACGTTCTTGCTCCTCGGCCGCGTATTCGATCTCCTCGTCGAACGCCTCGTCGAGCTCGAGGGCGGCCTCTTCTTCCTCGGGCAGCTCGTCGCCGGGCAGATCGCCCTGACCGTTGGCCACGGGCGTCGTTTCGTCGTCGCCTCTGCCGTTGGAACGTCGGCGGTTCATGGGGTGGCCCCCGCGGGCACACCGAGGCCGCTGGCCACGCTCATGCCTCGCACGTCGGCTCCGCTACGGCTGCGTCCGAGGAGGATGACGAAGGGGCGGGTGAAGAAGTAGGTCACGAACACGTCGAGCAAGGTGGAGATCCCGAGGAAGAGGGCGAAACCCTGCACCGGGCCGATGGAGAACAGGTAGAGGATGACGGCGCCGAGGAGGGAGACGGCGTCCGCGGCCAGCACGGTACGGAACGCGCTGGCGAACCCCCGGTCCACGCTGCTCCTCACCGTGCGCCCGGAGCGCGCCTCGTCTTTCAATCGTTCGAAATAGACGATGTAGGAGTCGACGGTGATCCCGATCGACACGATGATCCCGATGACGCCGGCCAGGTCGATGGTGGTGTTGAAGCTCTCCCCCAGTATGGCGATGATCGTCCACAGCAACGCGCCGGTCACCGCCAGCCCGGCCACCACGACCACACCCAGGAGCCGGTAGTAGAAGATCACGTACAACAGCACGAGCAGCAGTCCGGCCAGACCCGAGATCAGACCCGCGTGCAGGGACGCCTTGCCCAGGGTGGGGGAAACGGTCTCCACGGTCAGGCGGTCGAGCTTGACCGGCAGGGCCCCGTAGGTGAACTCGGTGGCCAGGGTCTTGGCCTCGTCTTCGGTGAAGCTTCCAGAGATCTGCACCTGCCCGTTGAACGGGGTGAAGGACTGCTGGGTGGGCTGGGTGATGGGAGCCGAGATGACCTGACCGTCGAGGTCGATGCCGATGATGGCGTGGAACTGCTGCTGGGCCAGGTTGTCCCAGGTCGTCGAGCCCGGACCGGTGAGCACCAGATTGACGGCCCACTGCCCGTTGTTGAGCTGGGCGCTGGCCGACTTGACCGCGGTGCCGGTCATCTGGGCCGGGCCCAGCACGTACCGGCCCGAACCCTCGGCCGCCGTGCCCGGCAGCAGGACGGTGTCGTTCTTGTTGTCGCTGAGCGCCGGCGTGGACTTGTACGTCTCGAACGCCGGGTCCTCGCTGATGTTGCTGTTCTGGGTGTAGCCGTTGACGTTGCTCGAGTCAGGGGTCACCTGCAGGTTGGCCTTGGTCAGCTGGGTGGCCGCCGAACAGGTGGGGAGCGCACCGGTCGACGGCGTCTTCCCCTTGGCCACACTGAAGGCCGGGGCGTAGCAGAGGGCGGGCCGGAAGAAGAGCTGGGCCGTGTTGCCGAGGGTGGCCAGGATCTGCTGGGTGTTCTTCTCACCGGGGATCTGCACCGAGATCTGGTTCTTGCCCTGGCTGGCCACGTTGGCCCCACTGGTGGCACCGACCCGGTTGGACAAGATGCTGACGATGGTGTCGAGCTGGGTCTGGTTGACCGGGGTATGGGTCTGATAGACGACCGAGAGTCCCCCGTCGAGGTCGAGGCCCAACTTCGGAGACCAGCCCGAAGCCAGCGTGGCGGTCAGGGCGATGACCGAGATGGCGACCACCGAGATCAGGCTGATCCACAACGAGCGTTTGTTCTTCATGGGTGCTCAGGCGGTCGGGGATCCGTCAGGGCCATGGTTGTCTTCACCGCTCGAGTTGGCACCGCCGTGCCCGGCGGGATGGTCTTCGATGGGGGCCGTTCCGGTCTCCTCCGGATCGTCCTGGTCATCGAGCTCGTCAGTCGAGGCGACATCGGGTTGGTCGCCGTCGTACTCGCCGGTCTCGTCGTCGTCGTAGGAATCGTCATCGTCGGGCTCGGCGGGTTCGGGCTCTTCGAGCTTGCGGAGCACGTACTGCCTGAGCACGACGAACGAGGCGCCGACGCTGGTCTCGAGCGTCACCCGGTCGCCTTCGATATCGATGATGTGACCGACGATGCCGCCGGCGGTGAGCACTTCGTCGCCCACGTCGAAGGTCTTGGTCGCTTCCTTGGCCAGCTTCGCCTTCCGCTGTTGCGGACGGTAGATGAGGAAGTAGAAGCCCGCGGCGATGAGCACGAAGATCAGAAGGGCGGGACTCCCGCTCGACTTCTTGGCCGCGGCAGCAGCCATTGGCAGAGCCAGGGCAGCGATCATCGGAGAGCACGGAAGGGGTCGGAGGTGGGCACAGCGTTCCGACTCTAGCCCAGGTCATCCCGGGTGAGATGCCGCCACCCTCAGGCCGTCCTCGAGCCGTCCCACACCTCCGCCGTCCGCATCCGCAACTGGTCGAACCGTCCCTGGTGGATCGCCGTGCGGGCCTCGGACAGCAGTCCGAGCACAAAGGCCAGGTTGTGGATGCTGAGGAGACGCCAGGCGGTGGGCTCCCCCACCACCAGCAGGTGCCGGAGGTACCCCCGCGACCAGCGCGCACAGGTCGGGCAGCCACAGGAGGGGTCGAGGGGTCCATCGTCACGGGCGTGGACGGCGTTGCGAAGATTGAGCCGGCCGGCACTGGTCAGCATCGAGCCGTGCCGGGCCTGACGGGTCGGGGCCACGCAGTCGAACTGGTCGACGCCGAGGGCGATGGCTTCCACCAGGCCCACCGGATCTCCCACGCCCATCAGATACCGGGGACGGTCGGGAGGAAGATGGGGCACGGTGGCGGCCAGGGCCTCGAGCATGGCCGGGCGCGGCTCACCGACCGACAGACCCCCGATCCCGTAGCCGTCGAAGTCGAGCTCGACGGTCCGCTGGGCGCTTTCGGCCCGCAGCGCCGGATCGGTACCCCCCTGCACAATTCCGAACAGGGCCTGGCCCTCGGGTCTGGCTTCGAGTCGTCGATGGCAGGCGGCGGCCCGCGCCGCCCATGCCGCCGTCCGCTCGACCGCCACCCGCAGCGTGGCCGGCGCCGCCGGGAGCGTGGCGCAGACGTCCAGCACCATCTGGATATCCGCCCCGATCAGTCCCTGGGCCGCGACGGCCGCTTCGGGGGTGAGCCGGACCCGGTCACCGTCGTAGACGGACATGAAAGTGACCCCGTCGTCGTCGACAGCCGGTCGCAGCGAATGGACCTGGTACCCGCCGGAATCGGTCAGGGTGTGACCCGGCCAACCGGTGAACCGGTGCAGGCCGCCCAGCGCGGCCACGGTGTCGGCGCCGGGGCGCAGCATCAGGTGGTAGGTGTTGGCCAGCACCACTTCGCTTCCCAGCGATTCCAGATCGGCGCTGTCCAGTGCTTTGACCGCACCCCTGGTGCCGACGGGCATGAACGTCGGGATCGAGTACGAACCCCGGGCGGTGTGCACGACCCCGGTGCGGGCCGCGCCGTCGGTGGCGGTGATCTCGACACGGGCCGGGTTCATCCCGGGCCCAACCGGTCCGGACCGCGGCGGTCCGGATCACGGGCCTCGGTCGCGCCACCGGCGGGACCACGGCCGACGATCATGGCGTCGCCGAAGGAGAGGAACCGGTACCCCTCGGCCATGGCCGTGGCATACAGCCGACGCCAGACCGGCCCGCAGAAGGCCTCGACCAACAGCAGCAGACTGGAGCGGGGCAGATGGAAGTTGGTGACCAGCACGTCGACCACCCGGAAGTCATAGGCACCGTGGATGTAGAGATCCGTGCGACCGGCGAGCTTCCCGGTGGCGGCGGCCGATTCCAGGGCGCGCACCGCGGTCGTCCCCACCGCCACCACCCGCTCGGCGTCGGCACAGGCGGCCATGGTGGCCTCGGGCACCGAGTAGCGCTCGGTGTGGATCACATGCTCCTCGGCGGTGGGCGCGGTGACCGGGCGGAACGTGTCGAGGCCGATGGCCAGGTCGACACCGACAATGGTGGCGCCGGCCTGCCGGCAGGCATCGAGGAGCTCCGGGGTGAAATGCAGCCCGGCGGTGGGGGCGGCAACCGACTGATCGCCCAGGCTCCGCGACGTCGAGTACACGGTCTGGTAGCGGTCCGGATCGCCGAGGGCGTGATGGATGTAGGGCGGGAGGGGCACGGTGCCGGCCCGCTCCACCACGGTGGGATCGATGAGCTTCACCAGGCGCCGGCCGTCATCGGACCCGACCGGTGCCGCCCCGATTTCGGCGACCGGCGGGCCGGGCACCGACTCGAACAACAAGGTGGGGTCGGGCAGGCGGCGACCGGGACGCACCAGTGCTTCCCACACCGCCACCGCACCGTCCACCGGTTCCAACAGGAGCACCTCGGCGTGTCCACCTGTGGCCTTGACCAGACCCAAACGGGCGGGCAACACCCGCGTCTCGTTCACCACCACCACGTCGCCGGGTCGCAGGAGCCGGGGGAGATCGGCCACCGTGGCATGCCCGGTGGCCCCGTCGCCGGTGAGACCAGGGGCGATCAACAGGCGCGCCGCACTCCTCGGCTCGATCGGCTCCTGGGCGATCAGGTGGTCGGGAAGGCCGTACTCGTAGGAGTCCATGGGAACACCGCTGGTGACGTGGCCGCCCCGCAGGTCCGGTTCCGAGGTGAGCTCCGACATGGCCACCATGGTGACAGACCCGGTCCGCACCGCCGACGTGGCCACCGCCCTCTCCCGCGTCGTGGAGGGTGGCCCGGCGTGATCGACGCGTCGATGGGCCCGTCCCCCCGATCCACGAGGGCCCCGTCCCCCCGATCGACTAGAGCAGGGTGGATTCGACCGGACTGAGCCCGAGATGAGCCCACGCCCGCGGCGCGGCGATCCGGCCCCGGGTCGTGCGCTGGAGCAGTCCCTGCTGGAGGAGGTAGGGCTCATAGGCATCTTCGATGGTGTCGGGTTCCTCGCCGATGCACTGGGCCAACGTGGTGAGTCCCACCGGGCGGCCGGCGAATCGGCGGCACAGGACGTCGAGGATGGCCCGGTCGACCTTGTCGAGGCCGAGCTCGTCCACGCCGAACACCTCGAGGCCGGTGATCGCCGCCGAGGAGGTGATCGTGCCCTCGGCTCGGACCTCGACGAAATCGCGCACCCTCCGCAAGAGGCGGTTGGCGATGCGGGGGGTCCCCCTCGAGCGCTCGGCGATCCGGCGGGCGCCTTCGGTGTCGATGGGGACGGCCAGGATGCCGGCCGAACGGGTGACGATGGCCTGGAGCTCGTCGACGTCGTAATGATCCAGTCGGCCGACGAACCCGAAACGATCGCGCAGCGGCCCGGCCACCAGGCCCGTCCGGGTGGTGGCGCCCACCAGGGTGAAGCGGGGGAGGTCGAGCCGGATGCTCCGTGCCGTCGGTCCCTTGCCGATCAGGATGTCCAGCTTGAAGTCCTCCATGGCCGGATAGAGGATCTCCTCGACCGACCGGTGGAGCCGGTGGATCTCGTCGATGAAGAGCACGTCGCCCTCCTGGAGATCGGTCAGCAGCGCGGCCAGGTCCCCCGAGCGGACGAGCACCGGCCCGGCGGTGATCCTGAGCCCGACACCCATCTCCGCGGCCACGATGCCGGCCAGGGACGTCTTGCCCAGGCCCGGAGGCCCGGCGAACAACAGGTGGTCGACCGGTTGCTGCCGCTTCAGCGCGGCCTCGATCACGATGCGGAGGTGCTCGGTGAGTTGGCCCTGGCCCACGAACTCGTCGAGCGTGCGGGGCCGGAGTCCGGCATCCTCTACCTCCTCGGCCGGTCCGACCTCGGGGTCAACGGGCCGGACCGCACCCGGCGGCCCTCCGTTGGCCACCGGACCTTGCCCGTTCAGGCCCACGTCGTCGGCCGGAACCCCGGGCGTCAGGACCTCACGTCTCGCCTCGGGCGTCATCGGTTCCGGGCCAGTTGTCGCAGCGCGGTGCGCACCATCTCTTCGACGGGCTCGCCCTCATCGACCACGTCCATCACCCCGCGGATCTCCTCGGGTCCGTACCCCAGCTCGACCAGGGCGGCCCGGACCTCCCCGCGCGGCGATCCTTCCCCGCCGGCGCCGGGCCCGTCACCGCCGAGGGTCGGAAGATCGAGTCGGGCCTTGAGCTCGAGCAACAGGCGGGCCGCAGTCTTCTTTCCGACCCCGGGGACCAGGCACAGCGTGTCCACGTCGTCCTCGAGGACGGCGGTGGACAGTGACGCCGGCGACATCGACGACAAGATGGCCAGGGCCAGCGACGGCCCCACGCCATGGGCCCCGAGCAGGGCCTCGAAACAGCGCCGCTCGTCGGCGTGGGCGAAGCCGAACAGCACGATGGCGTCCTCACGCACGTGGGTGTGCACGTGCAGGAACACCTCACCCCCCTGCCGGCCGAGACCGGCCGACACCGACGTCGGGACCGAGGCCCGGTACCCCACCCCTCCGACCTCCACGATGACCTCGCCGGGGGACGGACGGTCGACCAGCACACCCCGGAGTGACCCGATCATGGTGCCTCCCCGGTGGCCGCGGCCACGGCCCGGCGCAGCGGTTGGGTGGTGAGGTGGCAGGCGGCCAGGGCCAGGGCATCGGCCACGTCGGGGGGCCGGGGCGGTTCGGCCAGGCCGAGGACCGACGCCACCATCCGCTGCACCTGCTCCTTGGTGGCGGCGCCGTAGCCGACCAGCGCCTGCTTCACCTCGTTGGACGTGTACTGGGCCACCTGGCAGCCCGATTCGGCCGCAGCCACGAGGGCCACGCCGGCGGCCTGTCCGGTCGCCATGGCCGTGCGGGCATTGACCTGGAAGAAGACCCGCTCCACCACCACCGCCCCGGGTCTGAACTCGGCCACCAGGGCCCGGAGCTCATCGGACAACGTGCGCAGGCGGTCGGGCAGGGGCATGGAGGGTTCGGTGGAGATGACGCCGCCGGCCACCGCGGCCAGCGATCCGCCCCGCCGGGTGACAACGCCGTATCCGCAACGGGACAGACCGGGATCGATGCCCAGGACGAACATGCGTTCGATGCTACCGTGCGCGGCCGAGGAGAGGAGGGATGGCCCGCACCCGGGGGCCGGGGGGCCACCGGCCCCTGCCTCCGGTCAACCCTCGTAGGCGGCCATCACCGCATCGGGGATGTCGAAGTTGGAGTAGACGTTCTGCACGTCGTCGTGATCATCGAGCGCCTCGATCAGCCGGAGCACCCGCTTGGCCTCCGACTCGGTGGCCACCTCCACGGTCGAGGTGGGCACCATGGTCAGTTCCGAGGTCCCCGGCTCCAGCGACGACGCTTCCAGCGCGTCGTGCACGGCCACCAGGTCGGCGGGGGCACAGGTGACGGTCCAGTGCTCCCCGTCATCACTCAGGTCCTCGGCCCCGGCCTCCATGGCCACCTCGAGGATCTGGTCCTCGTCGAAGGACTTCGGCACCGCGATGACCCCTTTCCGCTCGAACTGCCAGCTCACTGCGCCGGGCTCGGCCATGCTCCCGCCGTTCTTGTTGAACAGATTCCGGATCTCCGATCCGGTGCGGTTGCGGTTGTCGGACAGGCACTCCACGATCACGGCCACCCCGTCGGGGGCGTAGCCCTCGTAGGAGATCGACTCGTAGCGGACCCCTTCGAGCTCACCCGACCCGCGCTTGATGGCCCGCTCGATGGTGTCGATGGGCACCGAGGCATCGCGGGCCTTGGTGTACATGGTCCGGAGGCTGGCATTGGCCGTCATGTCGCTGCCGCCCTCACGGGCGGCCACTTCGACCTGGCGGATGATCTTGGCGAACACCTTGGCCCGGGCGGCGTCCTTCGCCCCCTTCTGGTGCTTGGTGGTCGCCCATTTGGAGTGTCCCGACATCGCCTAGTGCCTTTCTTCTTTGGTCATCTCGACGAACAGCTGATGCAGCCTACGGTCGCCGGTCAGCTCGGGATGGAAGGAGCTGGTCAGGACCGGGCCCTGCCGACAGACGACCGGCTGGGGCCGGGCCGGAGGGTGCCCGTTCTCCCCTTCCCGTCCGTCCGGGCCCCCAGGCAGCGTGGCCAGCACGTCGACCCGGGAGCCGACCCGCTCGACCACGGGCGCCCGGATGAACACCGCATGGACGGGCTCGTCCCCGAGCCCGGACACATCGATGTCGGATTCGAACGAGGCCACCTGGCGTCCATACCCGTTGCGCCGGATGGTCAGGTCGATGGCCCCGAACCGTCGTTGGTCGTCGCGGCCGTCGAGGACCGTCTCGGCCAACAGGATCATCCCGGCACAGGTGCCGAACACCGGCAGCCCCTCGGACAACGCCTCGGCCAGCGGATCGAACAGGCCGGAGGACTCCAACAGCATCGAGAGCGTGGTCGACTCCCCACCGGGGATGACCAGTCCGGTCAGCCCCCCGACGTCGGCCGGCTCCCGCACCATGCGGACCCGCTCCCCCAACGATTCGAGGGCGGCGGCGTGTTCGCGCACATCACCTTGAAGGGCGAGAACGCCCAGGGCCATGATCACCCTCCTCAGTGGAGCCGAGCGTGTCGACGGTCACCAGCCACGTTCGGCCAGATGCACCCCGAGCGTGCCCATCTCCTGGCCGGCCATGGCCTCGCCCAGTCCCGTCGAGACCTTGGCCACCAGATCGGCGTCGGTGTAGTGGGCGGTGGCCTCGACGATGGCCCGGGCCATCCGCGACGGGTTGGCGCTCTTGAAGATGCCCGACCCCACGAACACCGCCTCGGCCCCCAACTGCATGACCAGCGAGGCGTCCGCCGGCGTGGCGATCCCGCCGGCACAGAACAGCGGAACCGGCAGGCGACCGGTGGCGGCGATCTCCTGGACCAGGCCGACGGGCGCGGCCAACTCCTTGGCCCAGCCGTACCGCTCGGCCGAATCGGCCTCGGTGACCCGGCGGATGTCTCCGAGGATGGACCGCAGGTGGCGGACGGCCTCCACGATATTGCCGGTCCCCGCCTCGCCCTTGGAGCGGATCATGGCCGCCCCCTCCGAAACCCGCCGCAGAGCCTCACCGAGGTTGGTGGCACCGCACACGAACGGGACCGGGTACTCCCATTTGTCGATGTGGTACGCCTCGTCGGCCGGAGTGAGCACTTCGCTCTCATCGATGTAGTCGACGCCGAGCGCGGCCAGCACCTGGGCCTCGGCGAAATGGCCGATACGGGCCTTGGCCATCACCGGGACGGTCACCGCGGCCTTGATCCCCTCTATCAGCGCCGGATCACTCATCCGGGCCACACCGCCGTCGCGCCGGATGTCGGCCGGTACCCGCTCGAGGGCCATGACGGCCACAGCTCCGGCATCCTCGGCCACCTTGGCCTGTTCGGCGTCCACCACGTCCATGATGACCCCGCCGCGCAGCATCTCGGCCAGTCCCCGTTTGACCGTGAAGGTGCCCGTGGGACGTTCGTCTCCGGACGTGCGAGCTTCGGCTGTCAGGTCACCCATGGGCCCATTCTACCCCCGCCCATCGCCGCGGCAGCCCGGACGCGACACCGGCCGCCCCGGAGGGCGGCCGGTGTCGGCACCTCGTGTCGGCAGTCAGGCTCAGGCCTGAAGCACCGCTTCGAGCTCGATCTGGATGTCCACCTTCTTGGCCAGGAGAATGCTTCCGCTGGCGTCGGCCACCGCGCCGAAGGAGACGCCGAACTCGTCCCGGTTGATGGACGTCGATGCGCTGAAGCCCACCCGCTGGTTCCCCCACGGGTCCTTGACCACGCCCTCGTAGGTCACGTCGAGCGTCACCGGCCGGGTCACCCCACGGATGGTGAGGTCGCCGTCGACCTTGAAATCGGACGGGCCGTCGGCCGTGATGGCCGTGCTCGTGAAGGTCCACGTGGGATGGTTCTCCACGTCGAAGAAGTCGTTGGTCCGCAGATGGTTGTCGCGCGTCTCCTCACGGGTATCGACGCTGTTGGCGTCGATGGTCACGGACACCTTGGACTGCGTGGGGTCCTCGGCGAGCTCCAACGTGCCCTCGAACTTGCTCAGCCGACCGCGGACCTTGGACACCGCCAGGTGCCGCACGGCGAAGCCGAGCTCGGTGTGCGAGGGGTCGATGGCGTACGTCCCCACGGCGGGATACTCCACTCCATTGACCGTCCTGCTGGTTACTTCCGGTGTCGTTGTCATCGTCACTCCTTGATGCTGGTTGTCGGGTAGTCGTTCGCTGTGTCTCGTCCTCAGGCCCACTCCGGGAGACCTTTCCCCCTGAGGGGAAGCCATACCCCTGAAGTTGCTTGATGAAACAACTATATACTAAGGTCGTTGTGAACGCAACTATTTCCCCGGAGGTTCTTGTACAATGCGGGACATGGGACGAGCGGTGGTGACAGATGACGAGCGCCTGACCACGGTCGGGCTGCTGTTCGAATCGGCAGCAGGCCTCCGGAGGCTGTTCGAGCGGCGGTTCGAGGCGGAACGATCGCTGTCCAATCAATCGTTCGACGTACTCATCCGCCTGGCCCGCTCCCCCGGCTCGGAGCTGCGGATGAGCGAACTGGCCGCGCAGACCACACTCACGCCGAGCGGGCTCACCCGGTCGGTCGACCGCCTGGTGGAGCAGGGCCTGGTCGTCCGGAGGGTCTGCCCCGAGGACCGTCGGGGTGCCTTCGCCGTGCTCACCCCGGCCGGTCAGGAGTTGATGGATCGGGCCATCCCCGACCACCTGGCCCACATCGACGAGCTCCTCAGCAACCTCTTCTCGGTCGAGGAGGAAGAAGCCCTGGCCCAGCTGCTCCGCAAGCTGCGCGACCACCTCTTCGCCCCCGACTCGCAGTGGCACCTGACCCACGAGGACGCCGACTCGTGCCCGGGGGCCGACTGAGCTTCGATGTCCTGGCGCGTCCCGGGGGCGGACTCGGCCTGGTGCTGACCGCGTCTCGGTTCGATCGGCGGGCCGACCGCCGGGTCAGAGGAGGGACTGGGCGGCGGCCCGGACCCGGGTGTCGTCGAGGTTGCCTTCCCGCGACGCAGCCTCCTCGCCCACCGTCGGATCGATCCACAGCCAACGGGTGAGGGCGGCGGTCCGACCGGCACCCGGTGGCCACGGCTGGCGGGCCGGAGGTCGCCCGACCATCGTCTCCAGGGCGGAGCCGATACCGGGGGGGTAACGCACCACCACGGCGGCGCGCTGGTCAGCCGAAAACTCACGACCCCGGCCCACCAGGGTGTGCACCCGTTCGGCCCCCGACCGGTTGCCCCGGATCAACGCCCAGGGGATGGAGGTCACCACGGCCACGCCGGCCACCACTGTGTCGTGGCGCTTGATGTGGACCAGCTCGTGGGCCAACACCCCTTCGAGCTCAACCAGGGTCAGGGCCTCGTCGAGGCCTGACGTCACCACCAGCTTCGCCGAGTCGCGGTCCCGCCCCACGGCCATGGCGTTCGGGACCACGCTTTCCACCACGTAGATCGTCGGCCGGGGCAGGCCCATGGTGGCACAGAGCCCGTCCACCAGATTGTGCAGACGGGGGTACTCCCACTCCTCGGTCGGACTCCCCCCGACCGAGGACACGACCGTGTCAGGGGCCGACCTCCACAACCAGAGCGCCACCAGCCCGGTGATCACCACCAGCGCCACCACCCCGACCAGCGGAAGTCCGGCCAGGACCAGCACCACCCCCACCACTAGGCCGACCACCAGCGCCGGCATCAGGCAGATGACCAGCGCCCGTCGTCGGTTGGCGTGGACGGCCGCGGACTCCTCGGTACTCTCCCCCGACCGATCGACGGCCGACGCGGCCGGCGCCGGGGCCGCGGTCGGCGGGGCGGTCCCCCGGCTCGACGAACCCTGTCTCGAGCCCCCACGACCACCCGGGCCGCCGGATCTCGACGAGGAAGACGTCGACCGGTTGCCGGACGAGCTTCGCGATCCCCCGCCGCCCTTCCCTCCCGAAGACGACCCGCTGCGGCCGCCCCCTTGGCCGCCACCCTGGCCGCCGCTCCGGCCCCCGCCCTGGCCGCTCCGTGATCTCGACCCGCCGTTCCCGCCCGATGACTGACCCCCACCGCCTCGTCCGCCGCCTCCGCCCCGGTTGCGGTTGCGGTTCCTGTTCGAGCCCGACGACCGGCCGGACCCGGAGCCAGACCCCGGGCCCGCCGAACCTCCCGACGTCGACCCCGACCCCGCGTTGTCACGGGCGCCTGACGGCGCACCCTGGGCGTCGGATCTCGCCGGAGGGCCTCCCGACGGGGATGGATCGGTGGAATCACTCATGATCCGAGCAGTGTACGGCCGCTCAGGGCCGGCGCCCGACCATCGCCGAGCGGTACCGGCCCTCGTACCATGCGGCCAACCGTTCCATCGACCACCGGTCGGCCCGCCGGGTCCCTGCCGACAGCCAGCCTTCCCGGCTCCCGACCCGCCCACCTCCGGTGCCGCCATCGGACAGGGCCAGCCGGCCCGCCAGGACCCCAGCCAGGGCGTCGGCCAGCGGCGTCGGTTCACCGGGAGGGACCAGCACCGCACACCCACCGGCCGCCGCCCGGTAGCCGTCGATGTCACTGGCCACCACCGGCGTCCGGGCGGCCATGGCCTCCAGGATGACCATGCCGAAGGACTCCCCGCCGAGGGACGGGGCGCAGAGGACGTCGGCTGCCGCCAGTCGGCGCAGCTTTTCGTCCTCGCTGAGCACGCCGAGCCAGACGATGTCGGGCGACCCGGGGTGGCGGCGTCGGAGGACACCGGTCTGTGGTCCGTCCCCGGCGATCCACAGCTGCGGGTGCCCGCCCCCCTCACCGTGGGCCCGTCCGGGCCCGGCCACGGCACCCACGGCCAGCCGGTCGAACGCCTCGAGGAGGATGCGCAGTCCTTTGCGCTCCTCGTGCCGCCCGAGGAACAAGATGGTGGGCCGATCAGTGGGCCACGGGGCCACGTCACGGTACCGGTCGAGTTCGATGCCGTTGAAGCCGACCTCATAGGCACCCCCGAGGGCGTGCGACGCCGTCGACCGGGCCGCCTCGGAGACGGCGGTGCGGACGGCAATGCGGTCGGCCAGGTGTCTGACCACCGGACCCAGCGCGGTGTACAGGGCGCTACCCCCGTTCCGGTGGAAGGTGGCCACCATCGGGGGGACGTCCCGCCCCACCAGCAGCGCATAGGGCAGGCCCGGCGTGAAGGGCTCATGCACGTGGACCACGTCGAAGGCCATCGACTGCAGGGTGCGGAAGGCCCGTGCCGCGGACCGCACCGAGAGGCTCACCGGCGCCACCGACCCGTTGGCCGGCAGCGATACCGACCGGCCGGCCGTCACCAGGTTGACATCGGTCGGGGCGTCGGCGACATCGTCGAGCGGGGCGAAGACGGTGACCCGATGACCGGCGGCCTCCTGGGCGCGGGCCAGCCCGACGACCTGACCCTGCACGCCGCCCGGCCGCGACAGGCTGTAGGGGCAGACCAGGGCGATATGCAGTGACGGGGGTGTCGCCGGTTCGGCGCTCGCCACCAACCGGTCAGTCCATCATCGATCGGCGTTCCCGACGACGGCTCCACTTGACGCCGTACATGGCGTCATCGGCCCGGCTCAACAGCTTCGACGGGTCGGTGTCGGGATTGTCGGCGAACACACCGCCCACCGAGGCCAGGACGGACAGGGTCCGTCCGTCGATGCGGTAGGGCCGGGCCAGCGCCGTCGAGATGCGATCGGCGATGCGGAGCATCTCCTCCTCTCCGCTCTCCACCTCGCACACCACCACGAACTCGTCACCACCGAGGCGGGCCACCGTGTCGGTGGGTCGCACGATGGCCAGCAGCCGGCGGGCCACGGCCACCAGCATGTCGTCCCCCACGTCGTGGCCGAGCACGTCGTTGATCTCCTTGAACTCGTCCAGGTCGAGCAGGAAGACGGCCACACCCGGCTGTTCGCCGGGCTCGGCCGGATTCACCGCCGGCAGGCGCCGGGCCAGTGCATCGATGGCCTCCTGCAGTCGCTGGGCCAGCAGCGTCCGGTTGGCCAGGCCGGTGAGGGGATCGTGAAGGGCCATTTCGGCCAGGCGTTCCTCGTTCAGCTTCTGCTCGGTGACATCGTGCATGGCCACGACCGCGCCGAGCATCCAGCCCTCGTCGTCCACCAGGGCCTGCCCGTTCACGCTGACCTTGCGCTGGTCCCCGTTCCGCGACTCGAGGATGATCTCCACATCGCGGAGCTGCTCACCGGACATGGCCCTGATGAGCGGATTCTCCCGTTGGGCCATGGGTGATCCGTCAGGCCGGCGCAGGCCCTGGTCGGTCGGGATCGTCCCGATCGGGTCCTCGCCGTCACCGAGCCCGTGGAGCTGGCGGGCGGCCGGATTGAACACGGTGATGCGCCCTTCGTCGTCGCAGGCCACGATGCCCTCTTCCAACGTGTCCAGCAGCACCTGGAGGAACTGCTCCTCGCGCCGGAGCTCGACGGCCGACCGGCGCGCCGCGGTGACGTCGCTGAACGAGGCCACCGCACCGGCGACGGCGCCGTCCGCCCCCACCATGGCCTGGGTGTTGCTCCGCACCCACATCGCCGGCCGTCCCCTGAACAGCAGACCGTGCACGATCCCGACCGAACGACGACCCTGGCCCAGAGCCTGGGCCACCGGGTCGCGCCTGGCGTCCACCGTCTCCCCGTCGACATCGATCACCTCGAGACCCTGGGCCCGGGCTGCAGCCATCAGCTCGCCGATGTTCCGGCCGACCAAACGCACCCGGGGGGCTTCGAACATCACTTCGAAGGCTTGGTTGACCCGGACGACCATCCCGTCGGCGTCGACCATCATGACCCCGTCGGCCAGGGACTCGATGACCGTGTCCTGCCGACGGTCGACCTCGAGGACCTGCTCTTCGAGGCGCTTGTGCTCGGTGATGTCACGGATGTTGACCACGATCCCGCCGATGGGGTCGTCGAGATGGTTGGCCGCCACCACCTCGAGGTCGATGGGCTTCCCGTCGGCCCGCTCCGTGCGCATCTCGAGGGACACCGACAGCCGTCGCCGAGCCACCAGGTCGTTGAAGAGGGCGCGGACCGGCCCGGCGCTCACCCCGTCGAACAGCCCGAAGGCATCGAGGCCGACGACGGCGCTGATGTCGTAGCCGAAGAGGCGCTCGGCCGATGCACTCACGAACATGAACCGACCGGCGGTGTCGATCACCGCCACCACATCGAAGTCCTGCTCCCCGATGGAGTGGAACTGAGGTTCGCCCGGTGGTCGCGATCCGTTCGGGGCGATGAGATCGGGCACCGGACGGGAGGGGACCCTCGACCTGCCGTCGCGTCGGTCGCGGATGACCGGACGCCCGAGGGCCTCGAACTCGGCGTCGCCGGTGAGGGGGCGGCTCTCGTACTTGGTCACGAGACCGCCGCCCGGTCAGCCAGCCACAGGGGCTGGAACACGTGCCACTGGTCGGGAGCCTGTCGGATCAGCCCTTCGAACCGGGTGGCGATCCCCTGGGTGAGCCGGGCCACATCCTGGCGCAGGGATCCATGACGCGTGGTGTCGAGCGGCGGCTGCACGAGGGCCCGGTGGTCGCGTCCCGGACCGCTGTACACCGCACCGGTCACCAGCTGGGCGCCGGTGCGGAGGGCGAGGGTGGCCGGGCCGGCCGGCATGGTGGTGGTCTCGCCGAAGAACTCCACCTCGATGCCGTTGCCGACCACGTCGCGGTCGCTCAACAGGCCGACCAGGCCGCCGCGGCGCAGGGTGGACAGCACGCCACTGCCCGAGGCGGCATCGAGCGGCACGATGGTGAGACCCATGGCGGCCCGCTGGTCCACGAAGAACTCGAACAGCTCCGGTGGCTCGATCCGCTCGGCGACGGCGGTCATCGGCAGGCCTTGTGTGGCCAGAAACGCACCCCCGAACTCCCAGCTCCCCACATGCGGCAATGCCATGATGACGCCCTTTCCGGCGGCCATCCCTTCCACCAGATACCTCAGGCCCCGGACCAGCGTGCGCTGTTCCACCTCCATCGGCGACGTACGCCCGAGCCGAGCCCCTTCAACCCAGTAGCGAGCGTAGGCCCGAAACGACCGCCGTGCCCAGCGATCGAGGATCACCGTGTCGTCCGGATCGCAGGCGTCAGCTCCGAGCACCCGCCGGAGATTGTCCGTGACCATCTGACGATGGTCGTCGCGCACCTTGAACAAGACGTCGCCGACCACGTTGGCCACGTTGAGCGCCACCGGTTCCGGCAGTGCCGACAGGCACCGACCCAAGGTGGTGTACGTGCGGAACACCAGCTGCCCCTTGTCCACGAGCCCTCGTCCTCGATCTGCCGGTTGCCGACCGACTCAGGTGTGACGGCGCCCGGTCCGTTGCCGAATGCCCTGGCGGGCGTGCCTGGCCCGCCAGGTCCGGCCGGACCGGCTGGACAGCTCGCCCTGGCGGCGGGCCCGCCAACGCGAGGGTGACGCCGACGCCTTCCGACCACCCGATCGGGCAACCCCACGGGCGCGGCGATGGCGGCGGGCGGTGACCACCGGGACCGGGGGCTCGGCCAGGCGCCAGACCTTGACGAACCGTCCGACGGCGGTGGCCATGGTCAGGACCAGCATGATCCACAGGACCGGTACGAGGAACATCGGCGACAGGAATCCGAACCCGAGCAGGATCATCCGCTCGGCCCGTTCCATCAGCCCGCCCCGGGCCGACAGGCCCAGCGACTCGGCCTTGGCCCGCTGGTAGGAGACGAGCGAGGTGGCGCCGAGTACGGCGAAGGGCAGGAGCACCAGATGGCCGGGGTGGGTGGACACCAGGTACCAGGCCACACCCCCGAGGATCAACGCGTCGGCCACCCGGTCGGTGACCGAATCGAAGAACGCGCCCCGCAGCGACGTCGTCCCCGATGCCTTGGCCACCGGGCCGTCCAACAGATCGTGGAGGCCGGTCAGGATGAGCAGGCCGATGGCCAGATGGAGATGGCCGGTGCCCACGGCCACGGCCGTGGCCGTGGCCGACACCAGCCCGGTGGCGGTGAGCACATCGGCCGTGACTCCGTAGCGATGCAGCCGCTGACCGACTGGGCCGGTCTTCCGGTCAACCGCCCCGCGCCATCGCCCGTCGAACATGCATCTCCTCCAAGAACGGTCGCTCCACCCTACCATCCGCTAGCTGGAGTGAGCGGTTCCGGGTGGCCCCTCCGGCCGACCCGGTCGGGCCCGGGAACCCCCGGATTACAGGGCCAGCGGCTTGATGGGAGCCATGATCAGACTCGGATCGGCCTTCCAGTCCACCCCGGGTACGTCGATGTAGAGCTCGATCTCGTTGCCGTCCGGGTCGAGGATGTAGAGGCTGTGGGTCACGGTGTGGTCGCTGGCTCCCACGATGGTCACCCCGGCCTCCCGCAGCCGTTCGACCACCTCACGGAGCTCGTCGTCGGAATCACCGACCTTGAGCCCGAAGTGGTACAGACCCAGTCGGCGGCCCTCGGGCTGGGGCGTGGCCCCCTCCCCCACTTCGATGAGCAGCAGCTCGTGGTGGGTCCGGCCCGACGTGAAGGCGGCCGCAGGGATGCCCAGGGTGTCGGGGAAGGCCGCATCCCACCCGAGGACCTGGCCGTAGAACGCGGCCGAACGCTTCACGTCCCTGACGTACAGCACCAGGTGCCCGAGTTCTTTGACCTTCATGTCCAACCTCAATTCTCGATGTCTGACCCGAGAGTGTGAACGTCGGATGCCCCCGGTCGATTCCTCGACGCGGCCGGCACCCGGTCCGACGGGCAGCCGCCCGGTCAGTCCGGCCACACCCGGTGGAGGCGTTCCCAGGTGGTGGCCAGGGTTTCGGGCAGCACCCGGGCGCCGGCCACCGCAGTCATGAAATTGGTGTCTCCGAGCCAACGCGGCACGGCGTGCAGGTGGAGGTGCCGCGGGATGCCGGCACCGGCTGCCTCCCCCAGATTGGCCCCCAGGTTGATCCCTTCGGGGTCGAACGCCTCCTCGAGGGCAGCCACCCCGCGCCGGAGCCCCGACCACATCTCGGATCCCTCCTCACCGGTGAGCCGGCCGAGCGAGGCGACATGGCGGTTCGGCACCACCATCAGGTGACCGGAGGCGTAGGGGTAGGCGTTGAGCACGGCGAGCGTGTGCTCACCGCGCCAGAGCACCCCGTTGTCGGCCGAAGGCGGACCACTGGCCACGATGCGGCAGAAGACACACCGGGTCGGATCGTCCCCGGGATGGTCGGCCGACGGCCCACGGGCCGGCGTTCCCACCGAGGACACGTAGTCGCTCCGCCATCCGGCCCACAGGACGTCGAGGGTCACGGGGCGGATTCGGGCAGGCGCCGCTGGGCGATCTCCTGCTCGAGCATCGCGGTGAACTCGGTCAGCTCCACGCCCCGCTCGGGACGCTCGCTGCCCCGGCGGTTCACGCCGACGGTCCCTGTGGTCACGTCGTCATCCCCCACGACGAGGATGTAGGGGATCTTGAGGAGCTTGGCCTTCCGGATCCGCGCTCCGAGCTTTTCGTCGGCCGGGTCGACCGTCACCCGGGCTCCGACGGCCCGAAGCCGGTCCGCCACCTTGTGGGCGTACTCCTCGTGGTCGTCGCGGACACCGAGGACGCGGACCTGCTCCGGGGACAGCCAGGTGGGAAGGGCGCCGGCGTAGTGCTCGAGCAGGATGGCGAAGAACCGCTCGACCGATCCGAACAGGGCGCGGTGAATCATGATCGGGCGGTGACGCTCGTTGTCGGCCCCGATGTACTCGGCCTCGAAGCGCTGGGGCGTCTGGAAGTCCAACTGGATGGTGGACATCTGGTGGGTCCGGCCGATGGCGTCGCGCGCCTGCACCGAGATCTTCGGTCCGTAGAAGGCGCCGCCCCCTTCGTCCATCCGCAGCTCGAGGTCCATGGCCAGGGCCGTCGTGCGCAGCGATTCGGTGGCTTCGTCCCACTCCTCCAACGTCCCGACGGCCTTGCCCTCGGGACGGGTGGACAGTTCGAGGTAGAACTCGTCCAGTCCGAAGTCACGGAGCAGGGACAGCACGAAGCTCAAGGTGGTGTGGAGTTCGTCCCCCATCTGCTCGCGGGTGCAGAAGATGTGGGCGTCGTCCTGGGTCATGCCCCGCACCCGGGTGAGCCCGTGCACCACGCCGGACTTCTCGTACCGGTAGACCGTGCCGAACTCGAAGAGCCGGAGGGGAAGCTCCCGGTAGGAGCGCTGGTGGCTCTTGAAGATCAGCACGTGGAACGGGCAGTTCATCGGCTTCAGGTAGTAGGTCTGCCCGCCGTCGAGCTCCATGGGCGGGAACATGCCCTCGGCGAACCATTCGAGGTGCCCCGACGTCTCGAACAGGTCCGCCTTGGTGATGTGGGGTGTGGTCACGAACTCGTAGCCGGCGGCCCGGTGCCGTTGATAGGAGTACTCCTCCATCAACCGGCGGACGGTGCCGCCCTTCGGATGGAACACGGCCAGGCCCGACCCGATCTCCTCGGGGAACGAGAAGAGGTCCAGTTCGGCCCCGAGCTTGCGGTGGTCACGGCGCTCGGCCTCCTCCAGACGGTGAAGGTGCTCGGCCAGCGCCTTGTCCGACTCCCACGCCGTGCCGTAGATGCGTTGGAGCTGCTGGCGCTTCTCGTCGCCCCGCCAGTAGGCCCCGGCCACCCGCATGAGGGCGAAGTGCCCGAGACGCATGGTCGACGGGACATGGGGGCCGCGGCACAGGTCGGTGAAGGTCGGCGAGTTCCAGTAGGTGGAGACCGGCGCCACACCACCGGCATCGGCGGCGGCGTCGACCTCATCGTGACCGGCCCCGACCGCCTCGATGATCTCCCGTTTGAAGGGCTGGTCGGCGAACATCGCCAGTCCCTCGTCGATGGTGTGCTCATGGCGGACGAAGGGTTGGTCCTCGGCCATGATCTCGCGCATGGTGGCCTCGATGCGCCCGAGGTCGTCGTCGCTGAAGTGGCCCCCGTCGGGAAGCTCGAAGTCGTAGTAGAAGCCGTCCTCGATGACCGGGCCGATGGCGAAGTGGGCCCCGGGCCACAGGCGGAGGACGGCCTGGGCCAGGACGTGGGCCGTGGAGTGGCGGAGTACGGCCCGCCCGGCATCGGCGTCGGCGGTGATGATGGCCACGTCGCTGCCGCCGACCAGGGGTGTGTCCAGGTCGACCTCGATGCCGTCGAAGGTGGCGGCCACCGCCGCCCGGGCCAGGCGCGGTCCGATGGACTCGGCCAACTGATAGGCGGTCGTCCCCTCTTCGAACTCCTTGGTCGAGCCATCGGGAAGCCGGACGGTGACGACTGCCATGGGATTGCCTTTCTGGGTCCGGGATAGGCGCCTGTGCGGCACGGGGCCGGAGGCAGCGCCACGCGGTCTGCGCGGCGCGGTGACGGAACTACAGGGTAACGCCCAGGAGCGAGGCCCCACGGACCACCGGACGTCCCGATCGCGCCTCGACGTCCAGCGCGGCCAGCGCCCCGGGCGTGTCCAGATCGTCGTCCAGCGCGGCCCGGACCAACTCCAGCCCCCGTTCAACATCATCGTCGGCCGGCGCCGTCCCCTCCGGGCCGCGGGAGCGGGGTGCGGCCCGCCACTCGTGAAGGCGCCGTGCCGCCTTGGGCATGTCCCCGTCGGTCCACTCCCAGTCGGGTCGGTAATGGTGGTCGAGCAGGGCCAGCCGGATGACGTCGGGCTCCCAGTCCTTCAAGAGCTCCCCGACGAAGACCAGGTTGCCGAGGGACTTGGACATCTTCGTCCCGTCCAGGCCCACCAGACCCACGTGGAGCCAGTGGCCGACGAAGGGCCGGCCGGTGACCGACTCGGACTGGGCCGTCTCGCATTCGTGGTGGGGAAAGACGAGATCGCGTCCACCCCCGTGCACGTCGAGCGTCTCCCCCAACTCACGCAGGGCCAAGGCCGAACACTCGATGTGCCATCCCGGTCGCCCCGGTCCCCACCGCGACTCCCACGACGGCTCGTCGGGCAGTGACGGCTGCCACAGCACGAAGTCGAGGGGGTGCCGTTTGTTGGGGTCATCGGGATTGCCGCCGTGCTCCGCGGCCAGCGCCAGCATGCTCGCCTCGTCCAGGTGGCTCACCGAACCGAAGTCGCTGAAGGTGGTGACGTCGAAGTAGACGGCCCCACCGGCCTGGTAGGCGCGGCCCGAGTCGAGCACCGATCCGATCAGGGTGAGGATGTCGGGGATGGCCGAGGTGGCCCTCGGCTCCGACCATGCCGGGATCAGCCCCAGTGCGGCCATGTCGGCGTCGAAACGGCGGATCTCCTCGGCGGCCAGATCGAGGAAGTGGACGCCGAGCTCCCTGGCCTTGCGGAGGATGTCGTCATCCACATCGGTGACGTTGCGGACGCAGCGTGTCTCGTGCCCGAGGTCGCGTAGTCGGCGCTGGAGGATGTCGAAGGTCAGATAGACCTGGGCGTGACCGAGGTGGGCGGAGTCATAGGGGGTGATCCCGCACGAATACATGGTGACCAGTGGTCCGGGGGTGAGCGGGACGATCTCCCGCCGCGCCGTGTCGTAGAGCCGCACGCCCTGTCCCCCGCCCACCGGTCAGTGGTCGCCGTAACCGGTCAGCTGCACGGCGGCGTGCACCTTGTGGCGGATGTTGACGGTGATGAGCACGGCGGTGAACGCTTCGATGGGCGCGGCCTGCGCCAGGCTGCCGGCATCCACCCCGCGCAGACCGTCGATACAGTCGACCAGCGCCACCGTCGCCGCCGAGGCCTCGGCGTGGTCGGAGCACACCAGGACATCGGCCACGATGGGCGTGGTCAGCTTCTCCATCTCCGAGGCGGGCAGGTGGTGGAAGGAGGCGGACACCAGCGAATGGGGCAGGACCGATTGGATCGAGGCGGCCACCGAGCCCCGCGTGGGCAGGAGGGCGATGAACTCTCTGCCTTCTTTGACCAGGGCATTGGCCATCGACACGACCACGGTACCGGCCAGCTCCGAAGCCAGGGGCTTGACGGTGGCCACCGCACTGTCCCAGGGAGTGGCCACCACCACCAGGTCGCACGACGCCGTGGCCTCGTTGGCGGCACCGCTGATGCCCAGGGAGTGGTCCGGCCATGCGGCCACCAGGCCGGAGGCGATGTCGTCGGCCCGTGCCGGATCCCGCGATCCGATGACCACCTTCTCGCCGGCCGCGGCCAGACGCACGGCCAGTCCCCTCCCGGCCGGCCCGGTTCCTCCGAGAATTCCGATTCGCATCGCCCCACCCTTGCACAGACGCCCCGTCGGGCCGAATCCCTGGTTGACGATAACCTGACCCGTTGATGGGACTCCTCGAGGGAAAGCATATCCTGGTCACCGGCGTGCTGACCGATGCCTCGCTGGCCTTCGCGGTGGCCCGGCTGGCCCAGCAGGAAGGGGCCACCGTGGTGTTGAGCGGCGCCGGGCGCGGCCTGTCGCTGACCCGGAGGACGGCGCGCAAACTGCCCGACGAGGCCGACGTGCTGGAGATCGACGTGGCCGAACCGGCCCAGCTGGCCGCGGCGGCCGCCCAGCTGGCCGACGGATGGGACCGGATGGACGGCCTCATCCACGCCATCGGGTACGCGCCCCCTGAATGCCTGGGCGGGGACATGTTCCGCGCCGACTGGGAACAGGTCCAGGTGGCCCTGCACGTGTCGGCTTACTCGCTGAAAGCCCTGGTCGAAGCGTTCCGACCGTTGCTGGTGGCGGCCGGGACCGATGGCCGCCCCGGCGCCTCGGTGGTCGGACTGGACTTCGACGCCACGGTGGCGTGGCCGGCCTACGACTGGATGGGCGTGTCGAAGGCCGCGCTCGAATCCCTGTCGCGCTACCTGGCCCGGGACCTCGGACCCGAGCGCATCCGGGTCAACCTGGTGGCGGCCGGACCGGTGAAGACGATGGCGGCCAAGTCCATCCCCGGCTTCAGCGCCTTCGAAGACACCTGGTCCGAGCGGGCTCCCCTGGGCTGGGACGTCCTCGACACCGACGTGGTGGCGCGGGCGTGCGTCGCCCTGCTGTCCGACCTGCTGCCCATGACCACCGGCGAGATACTCCATGTCGACGGAGGGGTGCACGCGCTCGGCGCGTGACCGGACCGCGGCCGTGGCCCGGCCGGCCTTGTGGCCGGTACCGATGAACCTTCCCGTGGGATGAAAGGACCGACATGCTGACGCCCGAAGAACTGCGAACGAAGATGGCCGGGTACGTCGATGCCATCAACCGTCGCGAGCCCGCAGGCATCGCCGCGCTCTTCACCGAGGACGCCATCCAGGCCGATCCGGCGTCCAATCCACCGAACGTCGGCCGGGCCGCCATCGCCTCGTTCTTCGAGGCCGGCATCGGGGCCAGCGATTCGTGGACCTTCAGGGCCAAGGCCGTCCACACCTGTGCCCCGGTTGTGGCCATCGACTTCGAGATCTCCGTGGAAACCGGTGGGGCGACCATGGTCATCGACGGCATCGAGGTCTTCACCACCGACGCCGAGGGCCTCTTCACCTCGGTCTACGCCTACTGGGACGATGCCGACCTGACCTTCCTGTAACCACCCGAGATCCAGACCCGGAACGCGACCCAGATCGAGATGGAACGATGACCGACAGCAGCACCCAGTTGAGCAATCTCATCGCCCGGTACGCGGAGTTGATCGACGCCGGCGATCTGGACGGGGTCAGCCGGCTGCTGGGCGACGCGGCCGTCGGGGCGGGCGACAGCTCCTCGCTGCTCACCGGCCAAGAGGCCATTCGCTCCCTCTACGAGTCGACCACCCGGATCCACCCGGACGGGACACCGGGCACCAAGCACGTGACCACCAATCTCATCCTGGACATCGACGACGGGGACGGCACCGCCTCGGCCCGTTCGTACTGGACGGTCTTCCAGGCGGTGCCCGGCCTTCCCCTCCAGCCCATCCTGGCCGGCCGCTACCACGACCGGTTCGACCGGCCCACCGGCCAGGGGTGGCGCTTCGTGGAGCGCCGGTACCTGGTGGACCTGGTCGGCGACGTGAGCCATCACATGATCACCGGACAGCTCCCAACGTGACCGGACAAGGAGCGCGCCAATGCCCGACACATCCATGACCGGGACGCCCACCGCCCAGGGCGTCGAGGCGGCGCGGGCGCTTCGCCACCTGGTGGCCGAAGAGGCCGCCGACTCCGAGCGCAGGCGCACACTCAACGACCGCACCGTCGACGCGCTGTGGGAGAGCGGGCTGATGGCCTGGTGCAACCCGTCCGAGGCCGGAGGGAGCGAACCGACCCTGACCGAGATGATCGCCACCTGGATCGAGATGGCCTGGCAGGACGGCTCACTGGGCTGGATCGGCATCGCCAACCTGCCGTCGGCGGCGGCCTGTGCCGCCTACCTGCCCGCCGACGGCTTCGACGAAGTCTTCACCGCCCACGGCAACCGGGTGACGGTCGGCGGCCAGTTCTTCCCCAACGGGCTGGGCGAGACCGTGGACGGCGGCTACCGCCTCTCGGGAGCCTGGAACTTCGGGTCGGGCACCGGGCACTCGGCCTATGTGGCCGGCGGCTTCATCCCCACCGTCGACGGCCAGATGGTCGCCGGCGACGACGGCATCCCACCCCTGTTGGTGGCGGTGATCCCCCGCGAGGAGATCGTGTTCACCGACGGGTGGAACGTGCAGGGTCTGAAGGGAACCGGTTCCTATGACTACAACGTGACCGACGTGTTCGTCCCCGAGTCCCGGACCTTCGAGCTCTTCACCCGCACTCCCCACCGGGGCTCGTCCGCCGCCTTCCGGATGGGACTCATCCCGATCACCGCCGCCGGCCACGCCTCCTGGGCCCTCGGCGTCTCCAAGAGCATGCTGGACGACGTCACCGAGCTGGCCGCCACCAAGGTGCGGATGGGCGACGATGCCTCCATCGCCAACCGGGCCTCTTTCCAGCGGAACCTGTCCCACCACCTGGCCCTGTGGAAGGCGGCCCACCTGCTGGTGATGACCACCTTCGCCGACGTCGAACGGGCCGTCACCGACGGGGAGGATCTGACCCCGACCATGCGGGCGGACCTGCGGGTGGCAGCCACCTTCGCCACCGAGGCCAGCCGTGAGATCGTGCAGTGGGCCCACCTGGCCGCCGGTACCTCGGCCATCCGCGAGGGGAGCCGGCTCGAACGGGCGTTCCGGGACATGTACACCGGGACCCAGCACGTCTTCATCGGCGAGAAGACCTACATCGACGCCGCCCAGATCTACCTCGGACTGGCCGACGACAAATTCGGGTTCTGACCCCGGGCCCGATCGAGGCCCCGGTCAGAGCTGCATGGACTTGACCTCGAGGTACTCCTCCAGACCGAAGGCACCGAACTCGCGCCCGTTGCCCGACTGCTTGTACCCCCCGAACGGAGCCATGGGGTTGAACCCGCCTCCGTTGATCTCGACCTGACCGGTCCGCAGGCGCCGGGCCACCGCCTGGGCCCGATCCGGATCCGCGGACCAGACGCCGCCGGCCAGCCCGTACTCGGTGTCGTTGGCGATGTCCACGGCCTCCTCCTCCGAGTCGTAGGGGATGATGGCCAACACCGGGCCGAAGATCTCGTCGCGGGCGATGGTCATGTCGCGGGTCACCGACGAGAAGACGGTGGGCCTGACGAAGAAGCCGGTGTCGAGACCCTCGGGTGCCTCCGACCCTCCGGTCACCAGGGTGGCCCCCTCGCCGATCCCCTTGTCGATGTAGTTGCGCACACGGTCCCGTTGCACGGCGGACACCAGCGGACCGATGCGGGTCTCCGCCTCGAAGGGGTCGCCGGGGGTGGAGGACTCCGCCGCCGATGCGGCCAGCGCCTCCACTTCGGCCAGCCGGCCCCGGGGGACCAGCATCCGGGTCAGGGCGCTGCAGGTCTGCCCGGAGTTGATGTAGCACTTGCGCACGCCGTCGGGAACGGCCTGGTCCAGATCGGCATCGTCGAGGATCACGTTGGCCGACTTGCCCCCCAGCTCCAACGTCACCCGCTTGACGGTGGCCGAGGCCAACTCGGAGACCCGCCTCCCGGCCCGGGTGGAGCCGGTGAACGACACCATGTCGACACCGCGATGGGCGGCGATGGCCTCGCCGACCACGGGCCCGAACCCGGTGACCAGATTGAACACCCCCGGCGGGAGTCCGACCTGTTCGAAGATCTGGGCCAGGACGAAGGCGTTGAGCGGGGCCACCTCGCTGGGCTTCAGCACGACGGTGCATCCCGCGGCCAGGGCCGGCGCCACCTTGGCCGCGATCTGGTGGAGCGGGTAGTTCCAGGGCGTGATGCACCCGACCACGCCGATGGGCTCGCGCACCACCAGGGAGTTGCCGATGGTCTGCTCCCAGGTGAAGTCGGCGGCCACCTGGGCCATGGCCCCGAAGCTGGCCATCGGCAGCCCGACCTGCACCAGCTGGGAAAGAACCAGTGGCATCCCCACCTCGTGGGTGATGAGCGCGGCCAGGTCCTCCATCTGCGCGCCCAGGGTCTCGCTGACCTCGGTCAGCAGGGCTGTCCGTTCGGCGACCGGCGTGGCCGACCAGGCCGGGAACGCATCACGGGCGGCGGAGACGGCCCGGTCGATGTCCTCGACCGTGCCCTCGGGGACCGTGCCGATGACCTCTTCGCTGGTCGAGTCGATCACCTCGATCGAACCCTTCCCGGTGGACGGCACCCAGCGGCCGCCCACAAAAAGCTGGTCACGAACGTCGGTCTTCATCGTCGGCATGGTGCTCCTCACGTGGTGATATCCCAGTCAACCCGGTGCTGGACCGAACTCCTCGTCCCGCGGAAGCCCACATTAGGGGGTCGGCCACCGGTCGGCCCGAGACGCCGACCGAACCGGACGCCGTTCGAGGAGACGGGACGCCGTTCGAGGAGACGGGACGCCCTTCGAGGAGGAGGGTCCACCGTGGGCGACGGGGACCCGGCGGAGTCGGGCGGGCCCGGCGGGGCTCCACGGTATTGCATAACGCTTCCGATATATGTACGGTGGGCCCCGGCAGGAGACCACGACCGGAGGCCCGCCCAGCGGGGGGACATGGCAAAGACCCAACAGGAACGCAAAGCCGAGACGAGGGCACGGCTTCTCACTGCCGCGGCCGAGCTCTTCGCCGAACAGGGTGTCGACGCGGTGTCCGTGGACGCGGTGGCCGAAGCGGCGGGACGGACCTCGGGCGCCGTCTACGCCCACTTCGGCAGCAAGCAGGGTCTGCTCCTCGCCCTCCTCGACTCGTGGAAGGACTCGGTACGCACCGTGCTCCTGGCTGAAGTGGCGGTGACCGAATCACCCCGGGGGCAGCTGGCCGCCGTGTGGGACAACGTGGCCGACAACGCCGATGCCGAGTCAGGACGGTGGGCCCTCCTCGAGCACGAGCTCTGGCTGCGCGCCGCCCGGGACGGCGAAGTGGCCGACGTGATCCGTGAGCGCGACGCCGAGGCCCGCCGCTTCAGCGCCCACCAACTGGCGGGGTGGACGGCGGCGGTGGGCACGAGCCCGGCCGCCGAACCCGAGGACTTGGCCGTGCTGATGAAGGCCCTCCTGACCGGGCTGGCCATGCAACGGCGGCTGGACCCGGGGTCGGTGAGCGACGACCTGGCCGTCCGGGGGCTGAGCGCCCTGGTCGGGCTGGACACCCACCGGACCCCCACGACCGAAACCGGGTACGCCCGCACCTCGAACTGATCGAAACCACTGACCGAAGGAGCACGTCATGAACACTGAGATCCGCCAAAAGCTCGGCATAGAGTTTCCCATCTTCGCCTTCACCCACTGCCGCGACGTGGTGGCCGCAGTGACCAACGCCGGGGGCATCGGCGTGCTCGGAGCCATCGGCTTCTCACCGGAGCAGCTCGAGGTGGAGCTGACCTGGATCGACGAACACGTGGGCGATCGGCCCTACGGCGTGGACATCGTGATCCCGGCCAAGTACGAAGGCATGGACGAGATGGACCCGGACAAGCTCGAGGCACAGATCCGCGGTCTCGTCCCGCCCCAGCACAAAGAGTTCGCGCTCAAGATCCTGGCCGACCACGGCGTCCCCGAGATCCCCGAGGCGGAGCGGTCCTCCAACGGGATGATCGGATGGACGGCGGCCCACGCCGCCGGGTTGCTGACCGTGGCCCTGGCCCATCCGAACGTCAAGCTCATCGCCAACGCCCTCGGCACCCCGCCGCCCGATGTGGTGGAGCGGGTCCAGGGGGCGGGCCTGATGATCGGTGCGCTGGCCGGCTCGGTCAAGCACGCCCTCAACCACAAGGCCGCCGGTCTCGACTTCATCATCTGCCAGGGGTCGGAAGGCGGCGGACACACCGGCGACGTCGGTAGCATCGTGTTGTGGCCCGAGGTGGTCGACGCCGTGGCCCCCATCCCGGTGCTGGCCGCCGGGGGCGTGGGCAGCGGGCGCCAGATGGCGGCGGCCATGGCCCTCGGCGCCCAGGGCGTCTGGTCGGGCACACTGTGGCTGACGGTGGAAGAGGCCGACATCCCGCCCAAGCAGATGGAGACCTATCTGGCCGCCACCAGCCGTGACACCATCCGGTCCCGTTCCTTCACCGGCAAGCCGTGCCGGATGCTGAAGAACGACTGGACCGACGCGTGGGAGGCGGAGGACACGCCCGACCCGCTGCCCATGCCCCTCCAGATGATGGTGGCCATCGAGGCGGTCTCGCGCGGACACCGCTACCCCGAACAGGCCAAGGACGTGAACTTCAACCCGTGCGGCCAGGTCATCGGCCGGGCCACCACCGTCCGGAAGGCCAAGGACGTGGTGTTCTCCATGGTCGAGGAGTACCTCGAGGCCACCGACCGGCTGCAGGCCGGGGTGACCGTCTGATCGGTGACCGGCGGTTCTGAGGGCGACGGCGGACCCCGATCGGCGGCCAGCCGGTCTGATCGGTCACCATCGCCCTCCGGGCCCCGGGGCGTGATGGCGCGGTCGACACTCTTCGAGTGCACCTTTCACACGAACGCAACACAGACGACGACGCGTCCCCCGGGCCGGTGGGCCGCGGCCCGGGCTCCGGGCCCACACACCCGGCACCGGCGGGAATCGCAGGTCACCGGGGTGTCGAACCGCGGCCCCCTCGCCGGCCCGCGGAGCCAGCCGGGCGTCCGTCCACTTCGCGATGTCCCACCCCCGGGTGACAAATGGGTTACCGTTTCGTAACAACCCGGGGTATGGGTACAGCACGCGGCTTCGTCCGGCAAGAAGATGGGAGCTTCAATGTCACGACCAAAGCGACTTCTGACGTTAGTGGCGGCACTCGGTATCGCCGCCTTCACCCTGGCCGCCTGCAGTAGCAACTCGAGTTCGACATCGACGACCGCGGGCTCCAGCTCGGCCAGCTCGGTGAAGAGCGGCGGTTCGATGACCATGGCCCTCGACGAGAACCTGGCCGGGTTCAACATCAACACCTCGGCCGCCGACGAATACGTCCTCCAGGAGATCCTCGACGTGGTGTGGCCGCAGCCCTTCATCGTCAATGCCGGACTCAAGCCGACGCTCAACACCCAGTTGCTGACCAGCGTGAAGGAGACCACCAACCCGCAGACGGTCACCTACAACATCAACCCCAAGGCGGTCTGGCAGGACGGCGTCCCCATCAACGCCGACGACTTCATCTACAACTGGCAGGCCCAGAGCGGCAACTCCGCCTATACCGACGTGGGCGGCAAGCCCTACGACGCCATCTCGACCGCCGGCTATGACCAGATCGCCTCGGTCACCGGGTCGAACCCGCCCGGCGGCGCGGCCTGCGACGCGGGCTCGGCCACCGACCACAACGCCGGTCTGTGCCCGAACGGGACGACGGTCACGGTCAAGTTCTCCACGCCCTATGCCGACTGGCAGGGTCTGTTCACCAATATCGTCCCCGCCCACATCGCCCGCACCGTGGGCTGGAACACCGGGTTCAGCGGTCCTTCGCAGACCATCTCGGGGAGCTGGTATGAGATCCAGAGCTACACCAACAACCAGTCGGTGGTGCTGGTCCGGAATCCGAAGTACTGGAGCACGCCGGGCAAGCTGGACAAGATCATCTTCAGCTTCTTCAACGAGGACACCCAGGAAGTGCCGGCCCTCCAGAACAACGAGGTCCAGGTCATCAACCCCACCTCGGTGAGTACATCGATCGTCCAGACCGCGGCCCAGATTCCCAACGTCACCAAGGCCATCGTCCCCGGGCTGGAGTTCGAGCACCTGGACTTCAACGAGGCCGACCCCTACCTGGCCAAGGTCCAGGTCCGCCAAGCCATCGCCTACGGAACGAACAGACAGGAGATCATCGCCCACACCGTGGGTGAGATCTCCTCCGGCATCAAACCGCTGGGCAACCGGATGTTCGTCAACACCCAGTCGCAGTATGTGAACAACGGGAGCCAGTACGCCACCGTCAACGACTCGAAGGCGACATCGCTCCTCAGCGGATTGGGATTCAAGAAGGCGTCCGACGGCTACTACCAACCCAACTACGGACCGCAGAAGGGTCAGGACCTGACCTTCACCATCCAGTCCACCACCGGGAACGCCATCCGGTCCCAGACCGAGCAGCTGTTCCAGGCCCAGATGAAGGCGATCGGTATCAAGATCAACATCCAGAACTACGACGCCAACACCTTCTTCGGGACCAACCTCCCGAACGGCACGTACCAGATCGCCGAGTTCGCCTGGGTGGCGGCACCGTTCGTGTCGGAGAACTATTCGATCTACTGCTCGTACACCAATACCAACGACTGCGACCAGAACTGGATCCACTACGCCAACCCCCAGGTCGACAAGTTGATGTCCGAGGGATCGTCGGCCACGTCCCTCAGCCAGGAGGCGGCCGACTACAACGCGGCCGACAAGATCCTGTGGCAGGACATGGCCACCCTGCCGCTCTACCAGACGCCCGAGTACTTCGCCTGGACGAGCAGCTACGGGAACGTCATCCCCAACACCTCGGAAGTGGGCGTTCCGTGGAACGGCAACCTCTGGGGAGCGAAGACCTCCTAGGTCGATCCGATGGCCGCGGTGGCCGACGGCCACATTGCAAGCAGGAACGATGAGGACAGAGGGGTGGGCGACCGCCGTCCATCCCTCTGCGCCCCGGTGAGTCCGCCGGGCTTGCCCTCCCCGCTCCCCCGCCGGCGCCCATGATCTCCTATGTCATCCGGCGGCTGGCCATCAGTATCGTGGTGCTGCTCCTGGCCACGATCCTGGTCTTTCTGCTGGTGGCCGAGTCGGGCAACCCGCTGGCCCTGTTGCGGGCCAATCCGAAGATCCCGCACTCGACCATCGTGGCCAGGGAGAAACTCCTCAACCTCAACCACCCGCTCTGGGACCGGTACTGGATCTGGTTGAGCCATGTCGTGCAGGGGAATTTCGGACTGGACATCGCCGGCCAGCAGGTCCGGCCCCTCCTCTTCTCCCACCTGCTGGTCACGTTGCGGATGGTGATCCTGGCCACCCTGTTGTCCATCGTGCTGGCCGTCGCCGTCGGTGTCTACGCCGCCCTCCGGCAGAACAAGCTGGGCGACCGGGTGGCCACCGTGACCAACTTCATCTTTTTGGCCGCGCCGGTCTTCGTGGTGGGTTTGCTGTTGAAGGACTTCGTGGCCATTCCCATCAACCAGCACCTCAACCGCATCGTCTTCTACACCAACGGTGAGCAGAGTCCGACGCTCACCGGCTCATTCTTCTCCCGGCTCCCCGACTACGCGGCCCACACCGCGCTGCCCACCATCACCCTCATCCTGGTGACCTACTGCTCGTGGGCCATCTACCAACGGGCGTCGATCCTCGACATGCGGGACAGCGACCACGTGCGACTGGCCCGGGCCAAGGGCATCTCCCCCCGCCGGGTGCTCATGCGCCACGTCCTGCGCAACGCCCTCATCCCGATCACCACGGTGATCGCCCTGGACTTCGCGGCCGTCCTCGGGGGGGCGGTCATCACCGAGATCGTCTTCGGCTGGCAGGGCCTGGGCGTCTGGTTCCTCAACGGGGTGACCACCCTGGACATGAACGTCTCGCTGGCCTACCTGCTGATCACCGCGGTCTTCGTCATCCTGTTCAACCTGCTGGCCGACATCCTCTACGCCTTCCTCGACCCGAGGATCCGGTATGACTGACACCTCCGATCTGTCCCCGCGCCAGCAACGCCTCCAAGGGGTGGCCACCACCGAAGCCGGCATGCACACCCTGCCCGGCATGAGCCCGAGCGCGGGCAGCGACGACGACAGCCAGGGGATGACCGAAAACACCCGGGGCCAGCTGGCCACGGTGGCCCGCCGGTTCATCCACGACCCACAAGCCGTGATCGGACTGGTGCTCTTCTTCGGGATGGCCATCGCCGCCATCCTCACCGGGCTCTTCTGGAAGTACAGCTACACCGAGATCACCAACACCTTGAACGCTCCCCCTTCCCTCTCCCACCCCTTCGGCACCAACACCATCGGCGGCGACATGTTCGCCCAGGTCATGCGGGGCACGCTCCAGGACATCGAGATCGCCCTCCTCGTCGCCCTGATGGCCACCATCCTCGGGGCCCTGGTCGGGGCCATCGCCGGCTTCTACGGTGGCCGGGTCGACTCCACCCTCATGCGCTTCGTCGACCTCATCCTGGTCATCCCGGTGCTGGTCATCCTCATCCTGTTGGCCAACATCGTGGCCAAGCAGGCCGACAACTGGTTCTGGCTGGCCATCATCATCGGCGCCGTCTCGTGGACCTACATCGCCCGGCTGGTGCGGGCGGACTTCCTCACCCTCCGGGAACGGGAGTTCGTCGAAGCGTCACGCGCCCTCGGGGCCAGCAACAGCCGGCTCATCCTGCGCCACATGCTGCCCAATGCCCTCGGACCGATCATCGTGAACGCCACCATCACCGTGGCCCTGGCCATCTCCTTGGAGTCGACGCTCTCCTTCCTCGGGCTCGGCATCCAACCGCCGGCCATCTCCCTCGGCCTGCTCATCGACCAGGGCCAGGACTCGGCCACCACCGAGTGGTGGCTCTTCGTGTTCCCGGTGCTCTTCTTGGTGGTCCTCATCCTCTCTGTCTTCTTCATCGGCGACGGCCTGCGGGAGGCGTTCGACCCCAAGAAGAACAGGGTGCGGGCCTGAGATGACCGAACCGACGCTTCAGATCGACCAGCTGGTGGTGGATTTCGCCACCTCCGGCGAACCGGTGCACGCGGTGCGGGGCATCAGCTTCTCGCTGGCTCCCCGGGAAGTGCTGGGCATCGTGGGTGAGTCGGGATCGGGGAAGTCGGTCACCGCCCTGGCCGCCATGGGCCTCCTGCCCAAGAACGCCCGGGTCACCGGGTCGGTCACCTATGACGGGCAGGAACTGCTCGGGCTGAAGGAGCGCGAGCTGGCCAAGGTCCGGGGCGTGGGGGTCGCCATGATCTTCCAGGACCCGATGACCGCCCTCAATCCCGTCTACACCGTCGGTTGGCAGATCGTCGAAGCCATCCGGGCCCATCAGGACGTCACCAAGGACCAGGCCATGGCCCGGGCCGTGTCGCTGCTCGAGACGGTGGGGATCCCCAACGCGGCAGAGCGGGTGGGGAACTTCCCGCACGAGTTCTCCGGGGGGATGCGCCAGCGGGTGGTCATCGCCATCGCCATGGCCAACGACCCGGCGGTCATCCTGGCCGACGAACCGACCACCGCGCTGGATGTGACCGTGCAGGCCCAGGTGCTCAGCTCGCTCAAGACCGCCCTCGAAGAGACCAAGGCATCCTTGCTGCTCATCACCCACGACCTCGGGGTCATCGCCGGACTGGCCGACCGGGTACTGGTCATGTACGCCGGCCGGCCGGTCGAGATCGGGACGGTGGAGGAGATCTTCTACGAGCCGTCCATGCCCTACACCCACGGGCTGCTGGGCTCACTGCCCCGACTGGACAGCGACGGGCGCGACCGCCTGCGCCAGATCCCCGGATCGCCGCCGTCGATGATCGGGACCCGGACCGGCT
Source organism: uncultured Acidimicrobiales bacterium (assembly GCA_963713625.1). GTDB lineage: Bacteria > Actinomycetota > Acidimicrobiia > Acidimicrobiales > RAAP-2 > Bog-756. The sequence continues at coordinate 162,418 of CAVQMN010000006.1, forward strand.
GCCCCTTCGCGCCGCGCTGTCCCCTGCGGGCCGACATCTGCGACCACGAAGAGCCCGAGCTGCGCCCGGTGACCCCCATGGCCGCGGCCACCGAGCCCGGCAACGGTTCGAGTCCGGCGACCCAGCACGGAGCGGTGCATCTGGCCGCCTGCCACTTCGCCGACCAGGTCTCCCGGCTGCCGGTGGCCTCCATGTTCCCCGACACCTCCGTCGATCACGAAGGGGTGGTGCCGTGACCACCGGACCGCTCGCCCCGGCGCAGCCGGAACAGGGTCCGGCCCCGGACGGCCTCCCGGCCGACGACGGCCGCGAGCCGCTCCTCACGGTCACCGACCTGGTCAAGCACTACCCCAAGCGCGGCGGTTCGTTCGTGCGTCACCAGGTCGGCGTGGTCCATGCCGTGTGCGGCATCGACTTCACCATCAACCGGGGGGAGACCCTCGGCATGGTGGGCGAGTCGGGCTGCGGGAAGACGACGGCGGGACGTTCGGTGCTGCAGCTGGTGGAACCCACCTCGGGTTCGGTCCGCTTCGAGGGCCGCGAGCTGGTGGGACTGGGCAACCGTCAGATGCGGGAAGTCCGCAAGGACATCCAGGTGGTGTTCCAGGACCCGTTCGCATCACTCGATCCCCGGATGCCGGTGGGCGATTCGATCGCCGAGCCCCTGCACATCCACGGCCTCTGGGGCCGGTCGGGTCGCCAACAGGTGGCCGACGCGCTGTCGTTGGTGGGGCTCGAACCTCATTACGCCAACCGCTTCCCCAACGAATTCTCCGGGGGCCAGCGCCAGCGGATCGGGATCGCCCGGGCGTTGATCCTCGAGCCCAAACTGCTCGTCCTCGACGAGCCGGTCTCCGCCCTCGACGTGTCCATCCAGGCCGGGGTGGTGAACCTGCTCGAGGATCTCCAGCGAAACCTGGCGATCTCCTACCTCTTCATCGCCCACGACCTCTCGGTGGTTCGGCACATCTCCGACCGGGTGGCGGTCATGTACCTCGGGCGCATCGTGGAAATCGGCGACCGCGCCGACGTCTACGACCGTGCCCAGCATCCCTACACCCAGGCCCTCCTGTCCGCCGTGCCGGTGCCCGATCCCCGCCGGGAGCGGTCGCGGACCCATATCGTGCTCGAAGGGGATGTTCCCAGCCCCGAGCATCCTCCCAGCGGATGTCGCTTCCGCACCCGGTGCTGGAAGGCACAGGACATCTGCGCCCAGGAGAAACCGGAGCTGGTGGACCGGGGCGCGGGCCATCCGGTGGCCTGCCACTTCCCCGAAACCAGCGTCGGCGTCTGAGCCGAGCGGGAAGAGGGGGCAGCCATCATGGTCACCGGCAGCCGGAAGCGGGCCGGGTCGTCGCTGTTCCCCGCCGTGGTGGCCGTGACCGCCCTCTTCGGGGCCGCGCTCTTCGCCACCGTGCCGATCAGCCCGGCGGCCGCCCAACCCGCCCCGGCACTGGCCCCGATGTCCGGGGCCTACGTCTTTCACGTGACCTTCGACGGACTGACCCGGGAGTACCGGTTGCACGTCCCCCCGGCGGCGAGCTCGGGGCGGCCGCTCCCCCTGGTCCTCAACCTGGCCGGCGCCACCCAGAACGACTGGCTGGAGGAGATCACCTCGGAGATGGACCCGAACGCCGACCTCAACGGCTATCTGGTGGCCTACCCCGACGGCACCAGGATCTCCAAGGTCCTCACGCCCGATCCGGTAGCCAAACAGGAGCAGTACGGGTTCAATGCCGGCATGTGCTGCGGGTTACCGGTCACCAAGCACATCGACGACGTGGGGTTCCTGCTGAAGGTCATCGCCGACGTGGCCGCCCGCACCCCGGTGGATCTCCGTCGGGTCTACGCCACCGGCATCTCCAACGGGGGGATGATGGCCTACGCCCTGGCCGCGGAGGCGTCGGACCACATCGCGGCCATCGCCTCGGTGTCCGGACAGGTGGAGCTGCCCATCATCCATCCCTCCCGGCCCGTGCCGACCATGGAGTTCCACAGCGTCAACGATCCCATCGCCAAATGGGCCGGTGTCCCCAACGCCAATCCACGGCTCCGGCTGTCGGTGATGGAGGGCATCGACCAGTGGGTCAAGGCCGACGGGTGTGATCCGACGCCCCACGACGGCAAGACCATCGTCGGCGCCCCCGGGTCCATCTCGGCCGGCGAGACGGCCACCCTGGTCACCTACACCCACTGCGCCCCGGGATCCGAGGTCGCCCTGTGGCGGTTCACGGGCTCGGGTCATGTCTGGCCGGGGAGCACGCTCAACACGGGGCCGCCCAGTAATTGGATCCTGGCCGGCGTGGGACGAGGCATCGTGCTGGTCAACGCCGATGAGACCATGTGGCAGTTCTTCCAGAAGTTCTCCCTGCCCCCCACTCCGCCCATCCCCTTCGTCGACACCGCGTTCGGGTTTCCCGGCATCACGGGTTCCCTCCTGTCCCGTGGGTGAACCCGTGTCCCGTGGGTGAACCCGCCGGCCGCCCGTCCTGAACGGACCGGGCCGACCGGCCCGATCCGGGGCCTCCCGCTGAGCACGGTGGCGAGCGGGGAGACTGGACGGATGAGCGCGGTTCGCACGCCCGCCCGGCGTCGCCCACCCCCGGCCGGTGCCCGGTGAGTGGCGACGGGGAGACCGGTCGGCCGAAGCCGCGCCCGACCGGAGCGGGCGGTCAACACCAGCTCGTGCTCTACGGATGGACCGACCCGGCGGTGGTGGGACTCGGGATCGTGGCCCTGGCGGCGGGCTTCGGCCAGTTCGGACTGACCGCCACCCTCGGTGACGTGGCCCGCCACTTCGGCCACGTGCTGCACGGATCGTCGATCACCGATCAGGCCGGGCTGTCGGGCACCCAGCTCGGCCTGGGCCTGGCCGTCATCCGGCTGGCCTCGCTCGGGGGACTGCCCATCGCCAGCCTGGCCGACCGGGTGGGTCGGCGCCGGGTCCTGTTGTCGGCCTGCGGGCTCGGACTGGCCATCACCGCGGTGTCAGCGGCCAGCCCCGGCTACTGGTGGTTCGTCGTCGTCTTCGCCATCGGCCGGCCCTTCCTGTCGGCGGCCTACGCCGTGGTCCAGGTGGGTGCGGCCGAAGAGACCGGGTCGCAGCAACGGGCATCGGCGGTGGCCCTGGTGGCCGCCGGCTACGCGGTCGGGGCCGGGGCCACCGCCGTCCTCTACGGGTCGACGGGCCACGCCCTCGGATACCGGGGCGTGTTCCTGCTGGCCCTCCTGCCCATGATCGCCCTACCCTTCGTGGCCCGGTGGGTGACCGAGCCCGACCGGTTCGTGCAGGCCGAACGGTCGAGTGAACGGCGGCGGCCGGTCCTCGGGGCCGTGGCCCGGCCCTACCGCGCCCGGCTGGCCCTGGTCACCGCCCTGGTCTTCTCCCTCGGCGTGATCACCGGACCGGCCAACACCTTCGTGTTCCTCTACGCCCAGAACGTGAAACGGTTTCCCGGCTACGCCGAGTCGGTCATGGTGATCGGGGCGGGCATCCTCGGCTTCGGCGGCCTGCTGGCCGGGGTGCGTCTGGCCGATCGGGTCGGTCGCCGTCCCACGGCCATGGGGGCCATGGTGGGCATCGGAGCGAGCGGCATCCTCTGCTACAGCGGCAGCGGCCCGGCCCTGGTCGTCGGCTACCTGCTCGGCATCACCGCCGGCGGGGTCATCGCGCCGGCGGCCGGCGCCTTCGTCAACGAGCTGTTCCCGACATCGGTGCGGGCCTCGGTGGCCGGTTGGAACGTGGCCGGGGCCGTGCTCGGAGCGGTGGCCGGGCTGCTCGTGTTCGGCGCGGTGGCCGACGTCGGCAACCGGTTCGCCCCCGCCGCGGTGGTGACCTTCCTGCCGGCCATGGCCCTGAGCAGCCTGGTCTGGCTCCTGCCGGAGACGCGCGGCCACGAACCCGAGTTCTTCTGGCCGGCCGCGGACGCCGGCGGAGCCCCGTGACCCCCGGCCGAGCCCTGGCCCACCGACACCGGTGGCCGGCGGCCGTCGGGCTGGCGGTGGCGTTGACGGTTGCCGTGCTGGCCTCCCTGACCCGCCCGTTCACCGGGGGTGCGGACGCGGTGACCGCCCTCCCGCTGGCCGTGGCCGCGGGGGCGGCGGTGGTGCGGATGCGCTCCCCCCGTCCCGACCCGATGGTCCCGGGCCTCGGGCGGGCGGTCACCGCCCACCGACGGTGGCTCGTGTGGGCGGCCGCGGCCGCCGTCATCGCCGGGTGGGAGCTCTACTGCTACACCGCCGCCCCGCGATCGGAGCACCCGACCTTGAGCTCGCTGCTGGACACGCTCGACTCCACCCACGCGGGCAAGGCCATCGCCTTCGCCCTGTGGCTGGCCCTGGGCTGGTACCTGGTCCGGCCATGACCTCGCAGCACTGGACCCTGCTGGTGTGGGCGTTGCTCGGCCTGGCCGTGGTGGGGGGCGCGGTGGCGGCCGCCGTGTCCCGCGGGCGGTTCCCCGGCCCGGGAGAGCTGGTGAGCCGGGTGACCGTCACCCGGACCGGACGCGCCCTGCTGGTGGTGGGATGGATGTGGCTCGGGTGGCACCTCTTCGCCCGGTAGCGGGCTGACCGGTCAGCTGGTGGCCACGTCGCGCGCGGTGGACGAGATGGTGGTGGCCCCGGATTCGACCGCCACCGGCGTGAGTTGGACGCCCGTCTTCCCGTTCCCCACCTGCCCGCTGGCATTGCCACCCCAGCCGTACACCTCGCCGGTCGTACTCACCGCATAGGAGGTGACCCCACCCGAGGCCAGCAGCTTGTAGGTCACGCCGGTCGGGGCGGAGAAGGCGACCGGGGCCGGCTCGGTCACCGTCTTCGCGTCCCCGAGTTGTCCGTACTGGTCGTCGCCCCAGGCCCGCAGCGAGCCGTCGGACAACATGACCAGGGTCTGGCCGTTGTCGCTGTAGGAGCCCCCTTGCACCACCTGGGTGACCGGGTGGGGCAGCTTCACCAGTACGGGCACGGACGAGGACACCCCGGTCTTGCCGTCGCCCAGCTGCCCCTGGGCGTCGTAGCCCCAGTCGAAGTAGTGCCCGTTGGCCAGCAACGCACCCGAGTCGTGATACGAGGCCACCACCGCCCGCACCTTGTGACCGGCCAACGCCGTCACCTTCACCGGCTTTGCGCTCGCCTCGGTCGTCCCGTCGCCCAGATCGCCGTCGTTGTTGGCGCCACAGGCGAACAGGGTGCCGTGGGAGACGTAGAGGGCATGATCGCCGGCCCCGGCCACCGCGGTCACATCGGTCAGGGGGACCTTGACCGGCGTGAGCTCCATGGAGGCCTTCCCTCCGCACAGCTGTCCGGCCGAGTTGTCACCCCACCCCCAGGCCTGTCCGGTGGTGTCGACGGCCAGACCCGTGTTGTAGGGCATGGCGTCGGTGGGCAGCGAGGCGATCTTCACCCCGGTCGGGAAGTGGACCCGCTTGGCCACGTCGAACGAGTCGGTGGTGCCGCCGTTGCCCAGTTCCCCGTCCCCGCCCAGACCCCAGGCGTAGACCTCGCCGTCGCCCAGCAGCGCGTACTGGGTGGAGTTGGAGGTGGCCACCTCGACCACCCGACCGGGCAACGAGATCGAGGTGGGCGACAAGAGGGTGTCGTTGTCGGCCGACCCGTTCCCGAAGAACGAACCCCAGTGGGAGGCACTGGTCGTGCCCGTCGCCGCTCCGGCCGATACCGATCCCGCGGCCGCCGCCGTCAGGGCCATGATCGGCACCAGGGCGACCAGGGCGACGGCCCATCCCCTGACCGATCGGCGCCGGGACCGTGGTCGACCCGTCAAAAAGTTACGTTGTGCGTTCATTTGCCCACCCCTCGTGAGTTTTTCCTCCCGCCAAGATGGACCAGTCGACCCCGGTTGTCAAGAAGAGTTCGCCAACGGTCCCCGTCCCAGGCCGACAGGGAACGTTCAGTACCGCTGGAACGGCATGTGAAGGGCGGAAAGGACACCCGGCGGCCGACTCCCAATCCCGGGCCGCGCCCCCGCTCTCCCCATCCCCGGCCCCCGCTCTTCCCATCCACGGCAGGCGCCACCCCGGTACTGCATCATGGGGAGATGGACCCGCGCACGAGGGATGGCCAGGTCCGGCGCGTCCGGGCCGGTGGGCCGTGACCCGGGCCTGGATCATCGCCCTGACCGCCGGCGTGGTGGCGGTGGCCGCGGTCGTGACCGGCGTGGTGCTGGCCGGCGGGTCGTCGCCCTCGACCTCCCCGGCTCGACTGGCCGCCGATCCATACGCCCGCGCTCCGGGGGCCACCACGTTGGCCGGCACCGGGTGGCCCGGATTTGCCGGGGACGGGCAGCCGGCCGTCGACGCCCAGCTCGACGCGCCGAGCGGCGTGGTCGAGGACGGGGCCGGCGATCTGTTCATCGCCGACGCCGGCAACTGCCGGGTGCGGGAGGTCCCGGCCCGGTCGGGGACCTCGTTCGGCCTCCGGGTGCAGGCCGGTCACCTCGTCACCGTGGCCGGTGGACCATGCCACGACACGGCCAAGAATCCCGCGCCGGTGGCGTTGGCCCTCGACCCGGCCGGCGATCTGTTCATCGCCTTCGGGTCGGCGGCGCGGGTCGAGGAACTGCCGGCGACCGACACCCCGACGTTCGGGACGACGGTCACCGTCGGTGCTCCGGTGACGGTGGCCGGCACCGGAGTCGCCGGCTTCGGCGGGGACGGGGGACCCGCCCGGCAGGCCCAGCTCGACCTGCCCACCGGGCTGGCCGTCGACACCTCCGGGGATCTCCTCATCGCCGACACGGCCAACTGCCGGGTCCGGCTGGTGGCCGCGTCCACCGGCACCCGGTTCGGTGTGCCGGTGGTGCGGGGCCACATCTACACGGTGGCCGGCACCGGGATCTGCGGGTCGGCCGGGGACGGCGGCCCGGCCACCGCCGCCGAGGTGTGGGATCCGGGCGCCCTGGCCGTCGATGCCGCCGGTGACCTCCTCATCGCCGACCAGGGGAACCGGACCATCCGGGAGTTGGCCGCGGCGACGGGCACCTACTACGGGGTGGCCATCGCCGCCGACCATCTGGGCACGGTGGCGGGTCAGGGATCCTACGGGCCCTATCTGGTCGACGGCCTGTCCGCCCAGGGCGAGACGGCGGAGCTCAACTTCCCGACGGCCATCGCCGTCGACGCCCACGGCAACATGTACGTGGCCGACGGCGCCATGCACGCCATCCGCTTCGTTCCCGCCGTGGACACCACCCTGCTCGGCAAACCGGCACAGGCCGGCGACATGTACACCGCCGCCGGCGCGGTGGGGACGGGATCGCGGCGCGACGGCACGGCCTGGATCCAGACACGCCTGCTCCAGCCGGCCGGACTCACCATCTCGCCCGACGGCGCCCTTGTCTACTCGGACAGCCAGGCCAACGTGGTGCGGGAGCTCCCCGTAGGCGCCTGAGCGGCACGGTGTCGCTCAGGCGGCCGACACGGCCACGTCGTAGGTCCCCGAGCCCAGGGCCACGACCACCTGCCCGCCGGAGCGGCTGACGATCTCGACACCGGGGATGTGTCCGACCGGCACGCCGCCTTCGGTGACCCGGGACCCGGCGGCGCCCGGCAGCCGGCACACGGCACCGGCGTTGGCGGGGACGGTGATCTTCAGCTCCACGCCCGTGGGGGCTCGCCGCCAGGCCACCGAGTACGGCCCGGCCGGCGTCGGGAAGGTCCCCGAGGCGCGGTCCAGCCCACCGGCCGGAGGGGTGACCGTGACCAGGGTGGCCGGTCCTCCCGTCCCGGGCCGGGTGGGGACGGCGCCGAGCAGGACCTCCTGCATGGCCACCAGGGCCGAGGATCCCCAGCCATGGGACATGCTGTCGCCGATGAGATCACTCGGCGTCCAGGTCTCCCACGTGAACGTCCCACCCGACTCGATGATGAAGGCCCAACCCGGGAACGAGCTGTCGGTGAGGATCCTGACCACGTCGGCATCCCTCCCTCCGGCGTGGAGGGCCCGGAGCAGCTCCATGCCGTGGTCCGGTTCGAGGTGGATGTCGAGCGAGGCCACGTACGCCGCCACCTGGGCAACCCGGGCCGCGGGGGCGACACCGTAGGCCAGGGCGACCACGTTGGCCAGCTGGGATGACACCGCGCTCTGCTGGCCGTCGGTGCGGAGGCCGTCCACGTACAGTCCGTTGCCTCCGATGAGCTGGGCGTTGACAGCCCCGGCCAGGGCGACGGCGCGTTGCGTCTGGATCGAGGCCGTCGTCCCGTCCCCGACCAGGGTGGCCACGTCGCCGATGCGGCGGAAGGCGTTCACCGCCTCGATGTTCAGCGTCGTGTCGGCGTTGGTGCTGTAGTCGTAGCCGTAGACGTTGTCGCCGTTGAGGGACATCGGCTGCCCGGAGATGAGGCCGGTCGAGGCATCGATGGTCCCCACGATGTAGTCGGACAGGCGGACGAGGTCGGGAAGCAGCCCGGCCAGTGTGGCCCCGTCACCGGTGGACAGGTAGTAGCGCCACACCCACTCGGGATAGCGGGCGGTGAACATCGGGTAGTTCTGGGGCCCGTCGTCGTTGGGATAGACCTCGTTCACCTGTCCGGTGCTCGGCCAGTAGCGCGCCTGGGCCCGGACCATGTCGCGGAGCCCCTGCCAGCTCAGGTTCTGATCGCCGAAGGTCCGCATCACCGTCTCCGACTCGTTGGATGCGTCCCACAGGAACTGGCCCTTCTCCCGGGTGGGCGTGTCGATGAACTGCTCCTGGGATGTGTACAGGCCGGAGTGGGCACACATGTCCCAGACGGAATCGAGCATCGGCTCGGACGACGAGAAGGTGGCCGAGGCCACGTCGGGCATGGTGGCGTGACGGGCCATGAGGACGATCTGGTCACCGGCCAGGTCCTCGCCCGGTTGATCGATCTGGAGATAGCGGAATCCGAGGAAACAGTACGGGTCGAAGGTCTGCGCTCCCGAACGCTGGGTGTACGAGTAGGACAGGTCGGTCCCCTGGGTGTTGTGGGTGGTCGAGACGGCCCCGTCCGGGTCGAGGGTGTAGCCCACGTGCAGGGGGACGAGATGTCCCTCCGTTCCGTGGAGGAAGGACACGGTCGGTCGCCCGGCGTAGATCTTCCCGAAGTCGGCCACCACCGAGCCGGTGGGCAGGGTGCGGACGGACACCGGGCCCACCGGGTGTTCGCTGATCCGGGTCCGCTGGGCGTAGAGCTGGGTGAAGGGCTCGGTGCCCACCGGCCCCCTCACGGTGACGAGGGACCAGGCGCGGTCATCGAAGTCGGCCCGGGACCACCCGGTCGGGGCCAGGCGGGCGTCGATCCATTCGACGAAGTCACCGACGTCGTTGTTGCGCTGGGGGGCCGGGAGCCACTCCGCCTTCGTGGTCCGCCACCTCCCGTCCGAACGGAGGACGACGTGGTTGCCGTCGGCGTAGTGCACACCGACCTGGACGAGGAGGCCCGGGGCCGACACGGGACGGCCCTGGCCCGGCCCGTACCAGTGGTGCAGGATCCCGATGGCGTTGTCGTGCCCGGCGACGACGGCCGCGGTGATATCCGTCGCCTGGTAGTACTGCTCGTCGGGGAAGCAGAAGCTCGGCCCGGTGTCGAGCTCGGCCCCGTTGACCCACAGCTGGTACTTGTGGGCCGCGGCCACGTAGGCCGTGGCCCGGACAACGGACGCCGGCGGGCAGCGACTGGGTGGTGCGGAGGTAGCTGTACTCTTCCAGGCCGGGGTTGGCCGGCCCCGGCCTCAGCCAGAGCGCGGTCCAGTCCCCGGTGCGCAGTCCGGTGGTGAAGGTGGCGGCCGTGGAGGGACTGCCCCACCGGCCGGCCTGGTCCGCCGTCCGGACCGTCCAGCGGTATCGGGCATCCCCGGCCAGGGGCGGGCCGCCGTAGCGGACGAAGGCCTGCTGGCCGGACGTCACCTCCCCTGAGTCCCACACCGTGGACGCGGCTCCATCCGGCCCGGTGACCACGACCCGGTAGCCGGACTGGACGGCACCTCGACGGGAGTCTCCGACATGCCAGGCGAACAGGACGTCGTCGGGGTCGACCCCCACGGGCTCGGTCACTCCGGTGGTGGTGAGGCCGTCCGGAGGTCCCGGAGCCCCGCCTGACGTCGCCCCGGGGCCGGAGGCCGATGCCGCCGTGGGTGCCGCCCCCTCCACCGCGGCGTCGGCCACCGCGCCGACGGCGGCCAGCGCCACTCCCGTCTTGATGCCGGTGGCGAGAAACGTACGACGATCGATCCTGTCCATCATCCCCCTCGGTCGAGGTGACTGCGATGGTACAAGAGCCGCTCGCCACGAACCGGGCGACGGCCCGACGCCGTCCGGGTCAGTTGGCCAGGGCGTCGTCGGGCGGCACGGCGTCGGCCGGCACGTCCATGGTCTCGTTGCGGGTCATCAGCCCGTAGACCATGGCGGCAATGAATCCACCGACCAGCGGAGCCACGATGAACAGCCAGAGTTGGCTGAGCGCGGTGCCACCGACCACCAGCGCGGGGCCGATGCTGCGGGCCGGGTTGACCCCGGTGCCGGTGAGGGCGATGCCCACCAGGTGCACGAACACGAGCGTGACGCCGATGGCCAGGCCGGCCATGGCCTCACGGGCCACCTTCGAGGTGGCGAAGAGGATGACCATGACGAAGATGAAGGTGAGGATGGCCTCGACGGCGAAGGCGCTTCCTACTCCCAGGTGGATCTTCGACGCGCTGCCGTACCCGTCGGCTCCGAGCCCCTGCACGTTCTTCGAGTAGATGGGTGATCCCTTGAACACGGCCCACAACGAGTAGGCCCCGGCGATGCCTCCCGCGATCTGGGCGATCCAGTAACCCACCGCTTCCATGACCGCCATCCGCCCGGCCACCACGAACCCCAGCGAGACGGCGGGATTCACGTGACACCCGGAGATGGGCCCGATGGCGTAGACGAGGGCCATCAGCACCAGGCCGAAGGCCAACGCCGTGGTGACGACACCGGCGGAATAGCTGGTCCCGAACAGTTTGAACCCGAACGACAGCGTGGCCGTGCCTACGGCCACGAAGACCAGGATCGCGGTCCCGATGAATTCGGCGATCAGCTTTCGGCTGTCAAACACGGTGCCTCCTTGTTCTGATGCCCCCGATGACGATCAGCCCATCATCATCGACCCGCCCACCCCGGCGGTGGATACCGGGCGTCCGGTCCCGGGTCGCCACAGACTTCAGGCCTCCCCGGACAACACTTCAGGCCTCCCCGGACAACACTTCAGGCCTCCCCGGACAACACTTCAGGCCTCCCCGGACAACATGGTGGTGATCTGGGTCATGTCGAAGTAGTCCCGCCAGCGGTTGATCTTGCCGTCGCGGATCTCGAACGTGCCCATGACGGGCAGGGCTCCGACCCGGTCGCCCACGGTGATGGTGTCGATCCGTTCGGTCAGCACCACATTGCCCTCCACCGCCAGATGCCGCGTCTCGATGAGCATGCTCTCGCACATGGCGAAGAAGCCGCTGATGAAGGTGATGGTCTCCTCGATGCCCACGGCGGGATCCATGGGGATGTTGTGGTACACGATGTCGTCGGTGAAGAAGGGACGGAGTGCCTCCGCATCGTGCTCGGCAAATGCGGCACACATCTCGCGCACCACCCGTGCCGCGTCCTCTACGTCTCCCATGGCCTACCTCCTGGATTCGGGCCGGTCCGACCAGGTCACGTTACCCAACCGACGCCGACGTCGTCCCTGTCGGCCCGGTGGTCGACGCCAGCCCCGAGGTCACCCCACCCCGAGGCCGCTCATAATCCGTGCCCGACCGCGGGAACCACGGCTCCGTCAACCTGACCTGGCCTTGACCTGGGAAGCGATGCACTTCCGGCAGGTGTCCCCGTAGCGGACGGAACAGGATCTTCCACATCGGTGGCACGTGGTTCGAGCCGGTTCTCTCATCGATCGACGACCTCCTCGCTGACGGACTGCAGATGCCACATCCTGGCCGGGGCGCCACGCAGAATTGGGGGATCCTTTTCGGCACGGCTCGACCCGGGATGGGACGGCCGCCACGGGGGCCTCCGCTCGGAGATCGACCGCTCAGAGTGGCCTGGCCGTCGCCCCCGCCCACCGACCCGGCGCCGGCCCGAACCCACCCTCGGAACCCGACCCGACACCCTTCCGGCCGCCATGTGCAGGCGTCAACCATCACCATCTACTTGACCTTTAGTATCAACCAGAGGTTGAGGGTTTCTCTCCCCTTCCGGGAAGCCCACCTGATCCGTCATTACGAGAGCCCGACTGGGAACGGCGCCACGAGGCTCCGCCGGTCACTTGCCCCCACGTCCACCAGCGGCCACGCTGGCCCCATGGGAGATCTGGGGACGGACACCTCGGTCCGGCCGGTCGACGCCGGGCGGTTCGGGGCCACCCTCCACCCCGACTGGGAGATCTGGGGACCGATGGGGGGCTACGTGGCCGCCTGTGCTCTGCGGGCTGTCGGCGCGTCGAGTGAACACCCGCGACCGGCAGCCTTTTCCTGCCATTACCTGGGCGTGGCCCGGTTCGGCCCGGTCGACATCCGGGTCGATCTTCGGAAGCGTGGCCGATCCGCCAGCTCCTTCCGGGTGGAGGTCGAACAGGACGGGCGTCCCATCCTCGACGGCATGGCCTGGACGGTCGCCGAGGAGGTCGAGGGACTCGAGCACGACGAGACGGACGCGCCCCAGGTGCCCGGACCCGACGAACTTCCGGCCCTCCATGAGCTGGTGGGCGAGGAGAACCGGTCGCCCTATCCCTTTTGGGGCAACTTCGAGGCCAAGCCCATCGACTTCGAGCCCGTATGGCCGCCGGCCGATGCCCGACCGGCGCGCTGGCAGCAGTGGCTGCGCTTCGTACCCGTCTCGACCTTCGAGGACCGATGGGTCGACGCCGCCCGCAGTGTGATCCTGGTCGACCTGCCCAGCTGGCCATCGGCCCACCGCCCGCATGCGTGGAGGAGGCCGCCCTTCACCGCGCCCACCCTCGATCTGCACGTGGCCTTCCATACCCCGACCTTCGATGAGGAGTGGCTGCTGTGCGACGGGGAGGCGCCGCTGTCGACGGCCGGCCTGTTCGGGTGGACCGCCCGGGTATGGTCGCCCGGCGGCGCACTGCATGCCTCCGGTGGAGGGTCGTGCCTGTACCGCCCGCTCCCGGCCTGAGACGCCCGGCCGTCACCCGCGCTTCGGGGCCCCCGGCCGGTCGACGGCCTCCGATCAGACCGCGGCCGTAGCCAGGATGTCGGCCAAGGTGCCCGGAGCGGTGACCGGGAGGAGGTGCCCGGAGTCGACCCGGACGACGGTGGCCGGCAGTGGGAGACGAGCGGCCATCACCTCCTGGGTCTCCGGCGGAACCGGTCGGTCGCGTTGGTTCAGGACGTAGAGGATGGGCACGCCGGCGACCCCCGACCACCGCACCGGCTGGAAGTAGTGGTGCACGGTGTCCGGGACGCATCGGGCGGGATCGGTCACGAAGGCCAGTGTGTCGTCGTCCAGCGGATCGCCGCCATAGGCGTTGCGGAACGATTCGGGTTCCGCCGGGGGCCCGGGGAGGGTGATCGACGTGCCGTCACGCTCGGCGGCGGCGCGGGCGGCCACGAGACCTTCGCGGTGTCGGTCCTTCATGCACTCGATACCGCACCCATCCTCGGGAGGAACGAGAGCGGCATTCAACACCACCGACGTGACGCGGCCGCCGAGGGCGGCGACCACACCGGGTACGACCAGACCCCCGGAGGAGTGGGCCACCACCGTGACCGGCGTCCCCGGCTCGAGGATCACGAGGTCCTCGACGATCGAGGCGACCTCGTCCTCCACCGACAGGGTGGCCAGGTCCGCGGGCTTCCCGGCCCGGCCGGGCATGTCGACGGCGATCGCCGGTCGGTCGAGGTAGGGAACCAGGCGATCCCAGAAGCGGGCGGTGGCACCACCCCCGTGGATGAGCACGTATGTCATCGTCGGCTGCCACCGCGGTCGCTGTGCACGGGTAGGGAGACTATCGCCGTCACCGCACCGCACTCCCCCACTGTCGGGCTCCGTGGTCATGGTCGCTCGGGCCATGCTCCCCCGGGCCCGTGACCGACACGGACCGAGCAGGCCACGAATGGATCGGCGTAGGTTGGGGCGGTGGGAACCCCCGGTCCTCTGCTCGCCTCGGGCCGTGACTCTGACATCTTCGAATACGGCCGCGGTCTCGTGCTGCGCCGATCTCGTGCCGGTCACTCCATGGTCACCGAGGCCCGGACCATGGAGTATGCACGCGCCCACGGCTATCCGGTGCCCGCCGTCGACGAGGTCAGCGACGACGGCACGGACCTGGTCATGGAACGCATCGATGGTCCGTCCATGGTGACGGTCCTCGGCCAACGTCCGTGGGCACTCGGGCAGCAAGGACGCGTGCTCGGACTGCTGCACCGGCGACTGCACGACATCCCGGCGCCCGATTGGATGAAGGACTCCCCCTTCGGGACAGGTGACCACCTCGTCCACCTCGATCTGCACCCGCTCAATGTCATCCTCTCGCCGGCCGGACCCGTGGTGATCGACTGGCCCAATGCGGCCAGGGGTGACGGGAACGCAGACGTCGCCCTCACCTGGGCACTGGTGGCGGCCGGCACCATCCCGGCCGGGCGGGTCAAAGCCACGGTCATGGGATGGGGACGATCGTTCCTGATCACATCCATGCTGGACGGGTTCGACGTCGACGCCATCCGGGAGCAGCTGCCGGCGGTGGTCGAATGGAAGGCCTCCGACCCCCATATGAGTGCACACGAACGAGCTGGGATGTGGGCCCTCGTCGGCGGCACCCACGGGCCGCGGTGAGGCCCACCACCGGCGCCGTCGTGCCGTAGGCGGCCGGTATCGTGGCCTCCGTGGCGACGATGGCCGATGTGAGAACGCTGGTTTCGGCCCTCCCCGAGGTCACCGAGGGAGAGCGCCACGGCAATGTGACCTGGTTCGTGGGCACCAAGGCATTCGCCTGGGAGCGACCCTTCAGCAAGGCGGACATCAAGCGGTTCGACAACGCCACACCACCGGCCGGACCCATCGTGGCCGTGTGCGTCGAGGACCTGATGGAAAAGGACGCCGTACTGGCCGACGCCCCGAGGGGGATCTTCACGATCCCGCATTTCGACGGCTACCCGGCGCTCCTCATCCGGCTCGAGACCGTCACCAAGAAGGCCCTGCGGGAGGCCCTGGTCGGTGGATGGCTGGCCTGCGCCCCTCCGGCACTGGCCGCCGAGTTCCTGAAGGGAAGGCGCTACCGCGGCTGATCGGGCCGCGGCCGGGACGGTGGCATTTCTCCGGGCAGGAAGCTCATGGTCAGCAGGGCCGTGGCCACCAGCCGGTTCTCGAGCCCGCGGTCATAGACACGAACCTCCACGACCCCCTGTTGGGCACCGACCCGGAGGACGACGGCCACGGCCCGCAGCGGGCCCACCCTGGCTGACGCCGTATAACTGAGCGCCACCCCCGAGGTGACGACGGGCCTTCCACTGGACCGGACGGCGGCGTAGGCACCGGCTCGATCGACAAGACAGGCGACGATTCCTCCGTGGACGGCACCCCGTGGCCCCCGGATGCCGTCGGTGATATCCAGTTCGACGACGTGGGCACCCTCCTCGTCGTAGCTGCGGTGTGGAAGTCCATCGAGGAGATCGCATCCCATTGACATGGGCGGCCATGGTAGGCCCCGGGGCGACGGCCCTCGACAGCAGGATCGACCCCTGGGAGGATGACGGCGTGCCTGAACTGGTCTCGTACCAACTCGAAGGAAACATCGCCACCATTGCCATGGACGACGGCAAGGCGAACGCCCTCTCACTCCAGATGCTGGCCGGGGTCAACGGGGCCCTCGACCGGGCGTCGGCCGACGATGCGGTCGTTGTCCTGACCGGCCGGACGGGCATTTTTTCGGGCGGCTTCGACCTCAAGGTGCTGCGCGCCGGTGGGCCCGATGCGGCCGACATGCTCGAACAGGGGTTCCTGCTCGCCCTCCGGCTCCTCGAACATCCGGCCCCCGTCGTCATCGCCTGCAACGGTCACGCCGTGGCCATGGGCAGTTTCCTGCTGCTTTCCGGTGACTACCGGATCGGGGTGGACGGGCCGTTCAGATTGGTGGCCAACGAGGTGGCCATCGGTCTGACGATGCCGTGGGCGGCGATAGAGATCTGTCGCCAGCGGCTGGCACCGGCCCACTTCAACCGAGCGGTCATCCTGGCCGAGCCCTACGGTCCCACCGAGGGTGTGGCGGCCGGGTTCCTCGATCGGGTCGTCGACGAAACGGGACTGGGTGAGACCGCAGCCGCCGTGGCCACCTCGTTCGCCGCGCTGGACCGGCCCGCCCACGCCGCGACCAAGGCCCATGCCCGAGGGCCGGCGCTCACCGCCATCCGCGCGGGTTTGGACAGGGACCAGGACACGTTCAGGAGTCTGCGAGCGGTGGGTCCAGGCGACCGGTAAGGTGCGGCCGATGGCGGCGGCCGCGGCGGTTCCACGCGGCATCGTCTCGTGCATCACCATCGGAGACCAGTCGCGGTCAGGCGATCTCCGTGGCAGATAGCCATCCGATGTCCACAGCCGGAAAGGCCTCATCCTGTTCATGTGGGCCCCCGCGCCAAAGAATTGGCCAATTTGACTCTGTTCTTTTGCGACACGGCGGTAGTACGCTCTTTTTCACGGGGGGCAGTGGCTCTGCTTCTCAGCCAGCGACTCATGGTCGCCATCAGGGAGGGGCAAACACTTGCTATACCGACTGTTGAAGACAGGCGGCGTCCTTTTGGTCGTCGCCACCACCGGACTCGTGGCGGCACCGGGGGCGATCGCCCAGGCGGCCACCTCGAGCACCAGTAGTGCGCTACCCACGTACTACGCCATCGGGAAACCGGCCTGCATGCCGGCCCAGCGAGGGTTCTCCACGTGTTTCGCCGTCCGCCGGGTCAACGTGGCGGCGGGCACGCCGGGGGCCCGGGCCTACACCCTGCCCGCGGGAACGAGTGGCACGGGTGAAGCGAGACCCCAGGCGAAAGCCGAGTCGGCGGTGACGATCGGTCCGAGCGGCGGACTGACGCCGAGCGACCTGGCCACCGCGTACAATTTCAACTCGGCGGCCACCACCAACCAGACCGTGGCCATCGTCGACGCCTACAACGATCCGGACATCAATGCCAATCTCCAGACCTTCGACGCGGAGTACAAGTTGGCGGCCTGCAGTACCTCGAACGGTTGCCTGAAGGTGGTGGGCCAGACAGGAACGGCAGCGCTCCCGGCCAACGACACCACCGGCTGGTCGGTCGAGGAGTCCCTCGACGTCGAGACCGTGCACTCGGTCTGCCAGGGATGCAAGATCCTCCTTGTCGAAGCCAACAGCAGCTCGAACGCCAATCTGGCTGCCGGGGTGAACGAAGCCGTTGCCCTCAAGGCCACCGAGGTCACCAACTCTTACGGTGGGCCCGAATCCCAGTCCACCCCCTCTGTGGAAGCGGCCTACAACCATCCTGGCGTCGTCATCACCGCCTCGGCGGGCGACGACGGCTACTACAGCTTCGACCAGGAGCTCGGCACCAGCCAGGCGAATACGCCGGCCTCGTACAGCACCGTTGTGGCCGTCGGGGGGACCTCCCTCTTCTTGGGCCAGACCGGCGCCCGTCAGTCGGAGTCGGTCTGGAACGACAACGGCACCGCGGACTACTTCGAGCGGGTGATCTCCAACATCGAGAACGAACTCGAGCCCCTCGGCGCCACCGGCGGCGGGTGCAGTACCACCATTCCGGCCAGAGGCTGGCAGACCAACCTCAGTGTGTGGGCCAGTACCGGCTGTGGGACCCATCGTCTCGTCTCGGACGTCTCTGCCGATGCCGACTACCTCACCGGGATGGACGTTTACGACTCGTTCGTGTGCCATGCCAGTTCGTGTGTTCCCGCCGGCTGGAACACCATCGGAGGGACGTCCTTCTCGTCGCCGATCATTGCCGCGATGTACGGCCTCGCCGGTGGATCCCACGGAGTCAGCTACCCCGCCCTCACCCTGTACGGGCACCTCGGAAGCTCATCGTTGCACGACGTGACCAGCGGCGGGAACGGTTACTGCGACGGTGAGGGCGCTGCGTCCTGCGGCGACCCGAACATTCTGGGCGCAGGCATTCTCGACTGCGATTTTCCGGCCACCGGATCCACCCCCGCGGTCGGCGATCGGGCCTGTGACGCACTTGGCGGGTTCGATGGTCCGAGCGGCGTGGGTACGCCCAACGGGCTCGGCGCATTCGCGGCCACCGGTCCGGGGGTCAGGATCAACGGGGTCACGTCGATCGCCCATGGCTCGGCTGGGACGTGGAGCGCGACGACCAGCGATCCCTTCCCGGGGGGGAAGATCGGGACGTACTCGTGGAACTGGGGGGACGGAACGGCCGCCACCGTGACCACGACCCCGTCGGCGAAACACACCTACGCCAAATCCGGGGCGAAAGAGACCATCACCCTGACCGTCACGGATGACTTCGGGGAAAAGGGAAGCACCACCCACGTGGTCGCGGTGAGCTGAAGTCCGGCGGCGGGCCGGCCGGCACGGAGGTCACACCGGAAGCTCGGGGCGAGCCGAGGCAGGTGACAGGGTCGTCATGACCTGAGCCGGTGGCCGCGTTCGAAGCCCGGTGACAAAGGTGCGGAGGTCGGCCTCGTTCATCGGCCTGGCGAAGTGGTACCCCTGGAGGAGATCGATTCCCGCCCGGACCATGAGCTCGGCGATGGCGGCCGTCTCCACCCCTTCGGCCACCACATGCAGGCCCAGGCGATGTCCGAGGTCCCCGACCGTGCGAACGATGGCCTCATCGGCCGGGGACTCGAGGGCCCGGAGCACGAAGCACTGGTCGATTTTGAGCTCGTCGACGGGAAGGGTGGGAAGAAGGGCGAGCGACGTGAAGCCGGTTCCGAAATCATCGATCGAGATCCGGACCCCGTCCTGGTGCAGGGGAGCCAACATGGCGGCCGCTTGCACCGCGTCGGCCACCGCTGTTTCGGTCACCTCGACGGTCAGGCACGAGGTCGGGAGGTGGCGTGCCCGCAATTCCTCGAGGATCCAGCCGGCCAGTTCGGAACTGGGCAGGCTCTTGGCTGACAGGTTGATGGAAACCGGAAGGTCCATCCCGTCCCGCTGCCACCTGACCTGGGCATCCAGGGCTTCGCCCACGACCCACCTGGTCAGTTCGTTGATGAGGCCGATGCGCTCGGCCAGGGGAATGAACCGCCCGGGAGAGACGGCACCACGATCCACGCCGACCCATCGCAGCAGCGCCTCCACGGCCACGACCGAACCGGTGGCCGCGGCGATCTGGGGCTGATAGGCCAAACTCAACTCGCCACGCTCCGCTGCCACCCGCAGATCGCTCAGCATCTCGAGGTCGTCGATAGTCAGCGTTCCACTGTCACCGTCCCAGACCACCAGGGACAGGCCCTTTTCCTCGAGCGCGACGCGCGCTGAGCGAGGCCCGGCGAACCAGCTCGGCCACCTCGGTCCCGTCCCACGGGGCACCCGACAGCCCGACGTGGGCGCTGAGCGGAACGTCGATGTCCCCGACCAGGTAGCGCCCGGCGCCGATCGCCCCGACCAGCGTGTCGGCCAACGACCTGCCGATATCGGCCACCTCGCTGGGCAGGCTCCCGACCGCCTGGGACCCTTCGGCAGTGTGCCGCTCCCGGGCCCCGGCTTCCACCGATTCCAGTTCGACGATCACGACCAGTTCGTCGCCATCCACTCGACCGAGCGTGGCACCGGGCGACAGCACCTGGCCGATGTCCTCGACAGCCCGACGGAGGACCTCGGTGCCGATCTGGTAGCCCAGCGCCTCCCTCGCCGAGCCGACTCCTTCGAGGACAATGGCCGCCACCAGGAAGCTCGGCTGGTCCACCACGCCCACCTGTTGGGCAAGCCCGAAGCCGTTGGGCAGGCCGGTGTCGGGGTCGATCGTGCCGTGCCTGCGGGCCGCCCGGGTCAGCAGGAGGACGGCAACGGGAGCGAGGCACAACAGCATGGCCGTGGCCAGGCCCAGATAGACCGCCCGCCCGGGACCCTGGCTGGGAACGAACGCGGCCGTCAGCACGACGGTCGAGCCGCACGTTTGCACGATGACGGCCCGCTGCCCCAGGAACAAGGCGGTGAAGACGGCGATCGGCACCAGACAGAGCCCGTAGATCCCGGCGGCCAAGGACCCCTGCGCACACCCCACCAGGACGCCCACTGACGCTGTCCAGTAGCCCACGAGGGCACCACTGGCGCGCAACTGGAGGGACCGGACCTTCAAGAGCCAGATCCAGATGATGAAGGTCAGGGTGCAGAGACCGATGATCCCGAAGCGCTCCGGCTCGGCGGGGCCGGTCGTCAATCCGATGAGGGGCCACACGAGGACGGCCAACGCGAACAGGACTCTGAGGACGGAGAGCGGGCTCAACAGCTCGAGGGGGGCGTCGAGGGCAAACCAGGATCGGGTCTTCGGAAAGAGCCGGTTCCTCGGCTTTCCAGAAGAGCCGAGTCGGTCGCTGGTCACCGACGGGCGTTCGGCACCACGGTTCCAGTCTCTCCAGTGGGTTGCCGGCCGGGCACCTGATTCCATTCTTTCCCTATCGACCGACTCGGTCTCGGGCTTGACCCGTGGGTCGGCCGTACGGCCTTGGACCGGGCAGTGGTGATCCGGTCGTCCCATCGAGTTATGGTCTGGCCGTCATGGACCGACCTCCTGATCCCGGGGTCCTCTCGTGGACCAAGAGCGGCGGCGGCCTCCCCTTGGTCCTCATCCACGGAGTGGCCGGGAGCAAGATGGTCTGGGACCGTCTGGCACCCCTGCTCGAGCCTTCGTTCACCGTGGTGCGGATGGACCTCTTGGGATACGGCCATTCGCCCAAGCCCGGCGGGGAGTACCGGCCGGAGCGCCATATCGCCGCCATCCGGCGGACACTCATCGAAAGCCTGGTGCCGCCCCCCTACGTTCTGGTCGGTCTCTCGATGGGGACGAACCTGGCCCTGGCCTATGCCCAGCGCTGGCCGGAGGACGTGGCCGGGCTGATCGGGATCGGCTTTCCCTACTATCCCTCGGAGCACGACGCACGGGTCGGATTGCGAAACAACCCCTGGACGAGATGGGCGCTCGAACATCCCCTGGTGGCCCGGGTCCTGGTTCCGGTGCTCTGGCGGGCGGGTCGCCTGGCCCCGTCCCACGTGGCGGCCCGATCGACCATCTACACCGGCGCCATGGCCAAGGACGCGCTCCGGGCTCGGTACCTTGCCTTCCGCTCCAGTCTGCTGCACTGCATGGTGGGATATCGGCTCGAGGGTCCGCTGGCGGCCAGCGGCGATCTGCGGAGACTCTTCGTCCATGGGCGGGCCGATCAATGGGCCACCGCGGCGGCGGTGCAGGGTGCCCTCGAGCCCTTCGAGAACTCGGTGGTCCACACGATCGACGGTCCACACAACCTGGCCGTCTCCGAACCCAGCCCGGTCGCGGATCTGATCTTCGAACATCTCGGGGTTCCTCGGCCGTAGAGACGGGCAAGGTTCGACAAGTGGCCACCGGGGTCGCCCCGGCCCGGGTCACAACCCGGGGAAGGTCTCGACCAGTGAACCGAGTACGTGGTCGGCGCCGGCTTTGGTCAGCTCGTCGACGGAAAAGCGACCGGTGGCCACACCGACAGAAACCGCCCCCGCCGATCGTGCGGCATCGATGTCACGGGGCGTGTCTCCCACCACGAACACCTGCGAGGGTTTCAGTTCGGCGTGCAGGCGGGCGGCCTTCTCGACACCGATAGCGGTCAGTTCGGCCCGGTCGGGCGAGTCCGAACCGTATGTCCCGAAAATGAAGAAGCGATTGAGATTGGCCGGGATGAGCTTGGTGCGAGCTGCGCCCTCCATGGCTCCGGACACCAGACCGAGAAGGACGCCTGCTTCTCCGAGCGCGGTGAGACACTGATCCGCACCCGGCAGCATCCGATATCCCTCCGAGGTCAGAATGTCCTCGGCCAGATTGAGCAGGTAGTGGACGTAGAGCTGATCGAGCTCGTTGTCGGTAGGGTCGCGCCCGATGACCCCGTGAAACGTCGCCCGCGCCACCTGGGGGTCGGTCTCCCCGGCCGAGCTGTGCGCTCCGATATCCGCCGGTATGCCGTAGAGCTTCTCGAACGCCGCTTTCCAGCTTCGGGCTCCCGAGCCCCCGGTATGGACCAGCGTCTCATCCACGTCGAAGAGGACGACCACCGGCTTGGAAATTCCGCTCATCAGCAACCTCCGTGCGTTGAAGTGACCACCTTTCCGAACCTTAGAGGGCTTCCCACCCCGATCGTCGATCGGCCACGGACGCGGTGGGTCCCTCACCCCATGGTCTTGGCCCCGTCGATGGTCTCACGGATGATGTCCGCATGGCCGGCGTGCTGAGCCGTCTCGGCGATGATGTGGAGCAGGACCCGACGGGCCGACCATCTGGCCCCGGGTTGGAACCAGGGGGCCTCGGGCAGGGGATGTGAATCATCGAGCGAGGGCAGTGACGCCACCAGGTCGTCGGTGCGCCGGGCGGTGTCCTCGTACCGGGCGAGCAGGTCGGCGAGGCTGGCTCCGTCCATGCGAAAGCTCGCGGCATGGGCCTCGTAGGCCGCTTCGTCAGCCGGTCCGACGGAAGCCGGTCCCTGCACGATGAAACCGGCCCAGCCCTCCTCCATGCGCGCCACGTGCTTGATGATGCCGCCCAGGCACAGTTCGCTGGACGTCGGTCGCGTCCCGGCCTGCTCGTCGGTCAGCCCGCGGACGGTCTGGCGGAGAAAGCCCCGGTGCTTGGCCAACGTCTCCAGAAGATCAGCACGCTCTTGGGTCAAGGTGTCGGTTTGGGTTTGCACGGCGGTTCCTTTCGTCCATTCACGGTGTACGTCTCACTGTGTACGTCACTGCCGTGCACCTTAAACAGGCAAGCGGTCAGTTTCTGTCCTAAATGAAGCCATACTGGTGGTCGTGTCCAATACCAGCGCCAGGACGTTGCAACTCCTCTCACTGCTCCAGACCCGGCGATACTGGCCGGGGACCGAGCTGGCGGCCCGCCTGGAGGTGACGACCCGGACCCTCCGCCGCGACATCGACCGCCTGCGCGATCTCGGATACCCGGTGGAGGCCCGGCGGGGGCTCGAGGGCGGGTACCAACTGGCCGCCGGCGCCGTCCTGCCCCCGCTCGTCCTCGACGACGAGGAAGCGGTGGCCCTCGGTGTCGGCCTCACCACGGCCATCCAGAGCGGGAGCGTGGTCGGAATCGAGGAGTCCTCGGTCCGGGCTCTCGCCAAGATCGTGCAGGTGATGCCGTCCCGGCTGCGGCGCCGGGTCGACGCACTGGCTGTCATGACCGTACCGGCCCAGTGGGGTAGACCCACCGCCGCCGTCGACGCGGGCGAGTTGACGGCCGTGGCCCAGGCCTGTCGCGACACCGAACGGCTCGAATTCGGTTACACCGCCCGCGATGGTGCCCACAGCCTCCGCCACGTCGAACCCCATCGACTCGTCCTGCTGGGTCGCCGCTGGTACCTCGTGGCCTGGGACCTGTCCCGCTTCGACTGGCGCAGCTTTCGCATCGACCGGATGACCGAGCCGCGCCGCACCGGGGCCCGGTCCCATCCACGCGAGTTACCGGCTGTCGATGCGGCCGAATTCGTTCGCCAGGGCATCGGCAACCTGCCGACGAAGCACAGGGTGGAAGTCCTCGTCCATGCCGATGCCACCGTCGTCCGCGATCGCACCGGGCCGTGGGCCACGGTCGAGGAGATCGACAACCTCACGTGCAGACTGCGGATGACCACGGACTCGCTGGACTGGGTCATGATGACCCTCGGTGCGGTCGGTGCCGAGTTCGATGTGGTGTCACCACCCGAGGTGGTCGACCTCGCCCGTGACTGGACGGAACGATTCGGTCGGGCCATCGAGCGGCACGAGCGTGACCCCATGAGGGCTCAGAGCGGGCACGAATAGAAAACGCCGCCGGCGGGGTCGAAGGGGGCCGACGTCCCGCACACCCCTGACCCTCGCCCCTCTCGATGTCTAGGAAACCACGCTGGCGCAGTGGAGGCATTTCGTGGCCGCCACGGGGAGATCACCCGAGAGGCACTGCGGGCACGTCTTGGTCTCCTTCGGGGGGCCGAAGACGGTGGTTCCCTGCCTTTTCATGTAAGCCCGGTACGGGACGACGAGCGCGGCGTAGATCACAGCCATGAAGATCACGAAGTAGACGACGGCGGAGATGAAGGTGCCGAGCTCGATTCGTTGCCCGTTCACCGTCCATCCGAGACCCGGCGATCCCGCTCCCCCGCCCTCCGCCGCGTTCACCAGGGGCGTGATGATCGAATCGGTGAAGGATTTGATCAGGGTGCTGAACGCCAGCGCCACGACGAGGCCAACCGCGATGACGATCAGCTCTCCTTGCATGAGGAAATTGCGAAAACCCTTGAGCATTGTGCCTCCATGGCTGTTTCCGCTGGCTCTGACCAGCATCCAGATGAGTGAACGGTAAGTCCTCGGATCGCCACCGGCAAGGAGCCGGTGACGGCCGGGGTCCGACCGCCCATCCGCCCCACGGGGCCAACCGGTGATTCCCGGGCTCGCAGAGCCGACGCCCTACCGCGGCTGGCTGGGAAATGTCTTCATTCGTCGTATCGGCGAGGCGAGAAGCCAGAGGCCGGCCAGAGCCTCACCGGACATGGCGACCCACAGTGTCGGGCGCAGCCCGATGACCGTGCCGATCACCCCTCCGCCCAGGGCGCCGATCGGCAGAACACCGAAGACCACGAATCGGATCGTGGCGTTCATACGGCCGAGCATGCGGTCGGGACAGAGCGCCTGCCGGAAGCTCACCTGATTGATGTTGTAGACGACCACGGCAAACGAGCTGAGAAAGAACCCGGCCGCGAACAGGAGGATCCCGAGCCCGGGCGTGGCCAGGGGAATCAGCAGTCCCCCGGCGACGGCAAAACTGCTGATCAACGTGGCTCTGGCCCCGCCGATGCGACGGGCGATGGGCGAAGCGGCGAACGCGGCCAGTACTCCCCCGACACTTCCGCCGGCGAAGACCAGACCGATGATCGCCGGCTTGGCACGAACGACGGTCACCAAGAAGATGATTTCGACCGCGGTCTGGATCCCGCTGAAGAAGTTGGCCGTCCCCGTGGTGGCGGTGATGGCCCGCAGCAGCGGGTTGCCGAACACGAACCGCAGACCCTCGCCGATGTCCACTCGGAGTCTCCGGTGTCCGCCCACGGGAACGGTGGGCGGCGGCTCGGGCGTTCGGATCCGACTAACGGCCGCGGCCGATACGAGGAAGCTGGCCGCATCCACGGCCACGGCATAGGGACCGCTGATGGCCTGCACCAGAAGACCACCGACGCTCGGTCCGGCGACCTGTGCGACTTCGGCACTGCCGGTGAGCTTCGAGTTCGCCTCGATCAGGTGCGGACGGCCGACGAGCGACGGCAGGTAGGACTGATAGGCGACGTCGAAGAACACCGTGAAGACCCCGGAGACAAGGGCAACGACATACAGCTGAGGAAGATGAAGCACACCGATCGCATAGGCCACAGGAATGGATCCCAAGGCGAGGACACGCCCCAGGTCCGCGGCGATCATGAGTCGACGCCGTCGAAGACGATCGACCCAGGCCCCGGCGGGCAACCCGATCACGAGGAAGGCCGCGGTCGACGCGGCGGTGAGTACCCCCATCTGGAACGGGGTAGCGGCCAGCGTGCTCACGGCGACGAGCGGGATGGCGATCAGGCTCACCTGGCTGCCCAACTCGCTGACCGTCTCCCCACCCCAGAGCAGCCGGAAGTCGCGCTGTCGGAACAGTCCCCCGCGAGCCATCAGGGAACCCTATTCCCTGCCCTGACACGTCCCATGCGCCGCGGCGCAACCGGGGTCGCCGCACATTGGGGGATCTGGCCAGCCGTACGCTGGTCACATGAGCGATCCCCGAGCCGAATTGATGGCCGATGTCCGAAGGTGGAAGCAAGCCGCCGACGGCCTGCGGATTCGGCTGGTCAACAGCGAACGGGCAGTCGACCAGAGCCTCGAACGGCTTGCTCGAGGAGCGTCACTCGCCGATGGCATCCGTGAGCTCGTCGGGTCACGAGCGGTGCAGGAGATGGAAGAGGCCCTCGACGAGTTCAAACAGTGTCGCTACCTGGTCCGAAAGACGCTGACCAATGCTGCGTTGGCAGAAGGGATGACCGTCGAACAGCTGGTCGAAGCGTTCGGTGTGACGCCGAAGATGGCGGCCGGGTTCGCCGAAGAGGATCGCTCTCGGACCGACGGCAGGACGTAGGGACGCGGTGACCTCTCAGGCATCCTGTGAGATCGAGGAAAGTCGTGCGTCAGCTGCCGTCGGCTCCCAGTCAGGGTCGAGCTCGAAGAATTGACCGACCAATGCATCAAGGGTCAGGCCGAACAAGGTCCACTCCTGAACTTCACCGTTCGGTCCGGTGGCCCGCATGAGTCCGTTCATGTTGGCCGAGTCGACCCGATCCCTGAGGACACACCCGTCGGCCATGGCCGCGGCGGCAACAGTGAACTGACGGAGAGTGAGACCGGCTCGGACGCGGTAGCCGACGAGGTCCAGACCTGCCTGATAGATGCTCTCCATGTGTTCGGTTACCGCCTCGTAGGATTGCTCCAGCGCCAGTTCGATTCGTCGCCGCCGTTCCGGGGCCGACCCCACGCCACTCATGGCCCAAATGCCGAACCAGAGCATCAGGTCCGTCGAGTGGCGTAACGCCGCGGTGTTGGCGGCGGTGGACACGCGGCACACCTCGCGCATCGTGAAACGTCGCGACTCCTCAGAGGTCCCGTCCATGGCGGCCAGAACCGGGATGACCCGCTCCAGCGTGTCCTCGACCTCACGGTTGCCGTGGTGGGCGGCGACAGCGGCCAGGACATCAGTCTGGTAGGCGAATTGGTTCTCCCAGATCCGCCCGATGAGGGATGCGTTGGAGACGCGTATCCCCGTGGCCGCTTCGACCCGCTCACGGACTCGCTTGAACGTCAGTGCCTCGCCGCCTGCGCCCAGTCCCTCTTCCCGAAGAATGGACCAGCCGGCTTCGATACACAGGTTGCGCAGCTCATCGCGACTCAGTCGTGGACGTCCCGCCGCCATCGAGCATCACCTTCTCCGCTCCTGCTCCGGCGTTCCGGGGCCTGGTGCCGGGCCTCCTCCGCTCGCCACCCAGCATACCGCCCCCTCTTTCGTCGGCGAGGTCCCTCTAGATCCAGCGCGGCCTCGGTGACAGATCGGCGAGAGGGTGACCCGGCATCACCCGCCCACCGGCGACGCGGCCGCCACCTCGTCCAGCGTTCGCGCGTCGGCAGGGAGGAGATACCCCTGCTTCACTTCGGAAGCGGTCGCCGCATCCCACTTGGCCACGAAGGCGGCGTGGCTTGGATAGAGGGCGGCGAGCTGGGCGGCACTGAACGGGACCGTCGTCCCGAGAATGCTGCACAGTGTCGCACTGGAGATCGTGGACGCGTTACTCGGCTGCGTCCCGATCGAGGTCGATCCGGGCTGGCCGATGCCCGAAAGCTTGGCTACCGGTGCCTGCACCTGGGGGGTTCGGATCCCGCCCTGCGCTTCGCCCTCGCTGTCGGTCAGGAAGGTGTGGTGGTCGGCCGGATCCACCTCGAGCCTGGGTGACTGAGGTGGAGGAGTCCCGCCGCTGATCCACCGATTGACTTCCGCCAGCGCGGCTCGAAGTTCGTAGGTGTGGGACCCGGCATTCACCGGCGCGGCACAGTCGACGATGCCCGGTATCGGATCGCTGGGCGGGTCGAGCATCGACTGGAAGGCGGCGGCGTCGGCCCCACCGTCGCCGGTGTCCGACCGCGAGTAGAGGAGGCCGTAGGTGTCGTCGTGGGCGGTCCCGGCTGTCTCCCATTCACGAATGTACGGGGTCGGGGGTTGTCGGGCGAAGAAGTAGCCGAGCGCCAGGAGGTCCGTTTCGGTTTCGAAGAGGAAGACCGGTACATGCAGGTCCGTTCGGATAGAGGTCGGGGTCGGAGTGGTGATCGTGGTCTGGGGGGCCTGCGACAGGTCGGAGGCATTGCCACCCCGGCTGTAGACGAAGTAGCCGTTGTAAATGCCGGGTGAGCGGGTCTGGAGGGCATCGATATAGGTGACAAGCCGGAACGCAGACTGTGACTCCCCCAAGGCCAGGACCCGCCTCGGATGCAGTCCTCCCAGAAGCTCCGATCCCGATGTCCGTAGGGCTTTCCCCGCCTGCTGGAAGATGCTGTACGAATAGCTGTCGCCGGGATGGTGCAGGGAGCCGTAGCGAGCTGGGTCCGACTGCCGGAGTCCACTCTTCCCGTCAACCGCGGCGATCGAATTGGCCTGACCGTTGATCCCTCCCGCCTGGGCATCGACGCCGACATAGGCCATACCGTCCCTGATCATCTGGACATGGGCATTCAGCCACGCGGCCGGTGCGTCGATACCGGCGGTCACATTGAGCCACTCCACCACAACCGTCCCGTCGAAGTGCTTGGGGTCGATCGGTCGGTACACAACGATCCGGGTCTTGTACGGCGCCGTCGTCGCCGGCTTGACATCCCAGTCTCCGCTCCTGGCCAGTGGCCTTGTGCTGGCGTACGAGGTGGCCGTCCCGGACAGGAAGAACTCGGACTGCTCGTAGCCGACCTGGGACGGGGGGAAGGTCGTGGAACCCAGAAAGGAGATGCCTGCGCTCGGAAGGATCGGACCTTGGACGGTGGGCGACGGCACGGCAAGGACCGGTAGGGCCGGCGCGGCGGCGGGCGTGGTCCCGCAGCCGGCGCACGCGGCCAGGAGGAGGCACGCAGTCACCGCTCCCAGGCAGCGGAGCGTCAGGCGACGTCGGGTCAAGCTCTGGTACACGCGGACTCCCCCATACACGAGTTGTGGCAGATCCTGACAGTCGCGACCTATCATGTCAACCACACCGACGGCCTCGTCCGTTCGGCATTGTTCAACGACTCGATGGGACAGTTTTGGAAGACCAGTCGCTCGCCGTTCGATTGCGAACCACGCGCTCGCAGATGATGGTGGACGCCGTGGAACAGGTCGCCCTGCAGCTGTTCGAGCAGCGCGGGTTCGACGCCGTGACGGTCGACGACGTCGCCTTGGCCGCGCAGATCTCGCCACGGACGTTCTATCGGCACTTCGCGGCCAAGGACGATGTGCTCCAGGTCTCAATCGAGCGACGAAGCGAAGCCCTCCGGGTGATCCTGGCCGGCCGTCCTCCTGATGAACCGCCGGTCCACTCGCTCAGCCAGGCCGTCCGGGCGGTACTCTCGGCCGAGGACCCGGTGGCGATCAGACGGTGGATCAGTGTCGTCCAAGCCACTCCGAGCGTGCTGCGCGGAGTCGTGGGGGGCATCCAGCTCAAGTCCCAAGTGGTGATCGCCGAGTTTTTCGGCTCCCGGCTGGGCGTGGCCAGCGACTCGCTCGTGCCCACGATGCTGGCCGCAGCCGCCGGAGGAGTCATCATGGCGGCCCAGACCCAGTGGTTCTTCCGCGGCGGAGATCTGGCCTCCACCGTCTCCGAAGGCCTGGACGTTCTCGAGTCAGCCTTGGCCGGCAACCTGGCAACGGGGTGACGACAGGTCCCGCGGGCATGCGAGCGCGTCCCTAGTGTCGACGCGATCAGATCGATGAAGGTCCTTGCCCCCGGGCGACCTGGACACCCGACGCTCATGACCTCCGGCGGAGGGACGACGATGAATCCGGCGCCGTGCCCACGCGGCTCCGCCGGGCCCGCAGATACTCGCGGTTCAGGTAGGCGATACTGGCCAGAGGGATCTCCTTGGGGCAGGCCAGGGCGCACTCGCCGGTGTTGGTGCATCCGCCAAAGGACTCCTCGTCCATGTTCTCCACCATCCGACGGACCCGGAGCTCCCGTTCGGGTTTTCCCTGTGGGAGCACGTTCAGGTGGGCCACCTTGGCCGCGGTGAACAGCATGGCCGAACCGTTCGGGCAGGCAGCCACACATGCTCCGCATCCGATACAGGTGGCGTTCTGGAAGGAGAGATCGGCCACGGGCTTCGGAACAGGAGTTGCTTGGGCCTCGGGGGCGCTGCCCGTGGGCGCGCTGATATACCCACCGGACTGGATGATCCGGTCGAAGGCCGAGCGGTCGACCATCAGGTCCTTGATCACCGGGAAGGCCCTGGCCCGCCAGGGCTCGACGACGATGACCTCCCCTTCGGAGAACGACCTCATGTGCAGCTGGCAGGTGGTCGTCTGCTCCGGCCCATGGGCCCGGCCGTTGATGACGACACCGCAGGAGCCACAGATGCCTTCCCGGCAGTCGTGGTCGAAGGCCACTGGCTCATCGCCCCGCACCACGAGGTCCTCATTGAGGCTGTCGAGCATCTCGAGAAACGACATGTCCTGACTGACACGGTCGACGACGTAGGTGACCAGGTGGCCGCGCTCTTCGGGTCCGGCTTGACGCCAGATGCGCAGCGTGAACTTCACGCGTAATTCCGCTCTGCCGGGAGGACGGCTTCGAACACCAGTGGTTCCTTGTGCAGAACGGGATCCTGACCCACACCGGTGAACTCCCAGGCCGAAACGTAGGCGAAGTGCTCGTCGTCCCGGCGGGCCTCGCCTTCCGCCGTCTGGCTCTCCTCCCGGAAGTGCCCACCGCATGATTCGGACCGGACCAGAGCGTCCAGCACCAGCAACTCCGCCAGTTCGAGGAAATCGGCCACCCGGTTGGCCGTCTCCAGCTGTTGGTTCATCTCGGCACCGCACCCGGGGACGATGAGGTCCCGCCAGAACTGCTGGCGTAGATCGGGAATGCGATCGAGGGCCTCCTTGAGCCCGGCCTCGTTGCGGGCCATGCCGCACTTGTCCCACAACAGCGTTCCCAGCTCCCGATGGAAGGAGTCGGCCGACCGTTTTCCCCCGATCGACAGCAGCCGATCCAGGCGGTCGGCCACCGAGCGCTGGGCCTCCCCCACTGCCGGATGGCCGGAGTCGACCGGACCATGGCGGTGTCGGGCGATGTAGTCACCGATCGACATGGGCAGGACGAAATAACCGTCAGCCAACCCCTGCATCAGGGCCGAGGCGCCCAGGCGGTTGGCTCCGTGGTCGGAGAAGTTTGCCTCACCGACAACGAAGAGCCCCGGCACATTGCTCTGCAGGTCGTAGTCGACCCACAAACCGCCCATCGTGTAATGGATAGCGGGGTAGATCCGCATCGGACCCTGATAGGGGTCCTCGTCAGTGATCCGGCGGTACATGTCGAAGAGGTTGCCGTACCGCTCCGCCACCGCGGACCGGCCCAACCGCTGAAGAACGTCACGGAAGTCCAGGTAGACGCCCAAACCGGCGGGACCGACACCCCGGCCCCCGTCGCACTGACCCTTGGCGGCCCGCGAGGCGATGTCCCGGGGCACCAGGTTGCCGAAACTGGGGTACATCCGCTCCAGGAAGTAGTCGCGTTCGTCCTCGGGTATCTGGTTTGGCGAGCGGAGGTCACCGGGCCGTCTGGGTACCCAGACCCGGCCGTCATTGCGGAGCGACTCGCTCATCAAGGTGAGCTTGCTCTGGTGATCGCCCGAAGGCGGGATACAGGTCGGGTGGATCTGGGTGAAGCAGGGGTTCGCCAGGTAGGCGCCCCGCCGGTGGGCCCGCCAGATGGCGGTGGCGTTCGATCCCTTGGCGTTGGTGGAGAGGTAGAAGGTATTGCCGTACCCGCCAGTGGCCAGCACCACCGCGTCAGCCAGGTAGGTCGAGATCCCGCCGGTGACAAGGTCCCGGGCCACGATGCCCTGCGCCCGGCCGTCGGCCACGATCAGATCCAACATCTCGGTCCGGGCGTGCATCTCAACGTGGCCGGCGGCAATTTGTCGGGCCAGCGCCTGATAGGCACCGAGGAGGAGCTGTTGGCCGGTCTGGCCCCGGGCGTAGAAGGTTCGGGACACCTGCACGCCGCCGAACGACCGGGTGTCCAGGAGGCCCCCGTACTCCCTGGCGAACGGCACCCCCTGGGCCACGCACTGGTCGATGATGTGGACGGAGATCTCAGCCAACCGGTGGACGTTGGACTCCCGGGAGCGAAAGTCTCCGCCCTTGACCGTGTCGAAGAAGAGGCGGTGGACCGAGTCGCCGTCGTTGCGGTAGTCCTTCGCGGCGTTGATCCCACCCTGGGCGGCGACCGAGTGGGCCCGCCGGGGCGAGTCCTGGAAGCAGAACTGGGTGACCCGGTACCCCTGTTCGGCCAAGGTGGCGCCGGCCGACGAACCGGCCAGGCCGGTACCCACGACGATGACCCCGTGCCTGCGTCGGTTGGCCGGGTTCACCAGCCCGGCCGCGAACCGCCGGTCCGACCACCGTCGCTCGATCGGCCCGGTGGGTGCCTTGGTGTCGCCGATGTCGTCGCCCGTGGTGTAGCCGATCATCTCAGTGCACCACCCCGGTCATGACACCGACGGGCACGGCGATGAAGCCGAGGCTGATGGCCAGCGCCAGTACGGCGCCGACGATCCGGATGCACCTCGCCCGGTTGGGCCGCTCGATACCCAGCGTCCTGGCTGCGCTCCGGAAGCCGTGGTTGATATGGAAGCCCAGCGCCACCAGGGCCACGATGTAGATGACGTTGATCCACCAGACCTCGAAGTCGGCCACCACGTTCTGGTAGGGCTGACCGGCGACGAAGTGGGGGTTGAGCACGCCCACCGTGAGGTCGAGGATGTGCCAGACCACAAAGAGGCCGATGATGATCCCGCCCCATCGCATGGTGCTGGTGGCGAAGCTGGCCTGCCATCGTTGGCGGTGTTGGTAGCGCTCCGGCCGGGCCGCCCTGTCCCGGCGGGAAAGCTGGGCCGCCGACGTCACGTGAAGGACCACCGCGGCCACGAGTACGAACCGCTGCGCCCAGAGGTACCAGGAGTCGCGCAGCACCGGCAGGCCGATCGTCTGCAGCCAGTGGGCGTAGGCATCGAAGTCGCCCGGCCCGAAGAATATTTTGAGGTTGCCCAGCATGTGGGCGAAGAGGAACCCCACCATGATCAGGCCGGTCACGGCCATGACCGCCTTCTTGCCGATGGTGGTCGACCAAACGCTCTTGACCGTGCGTCCGCTGACGCCCCCCCGAGCGGCACGGTCGAAAAGGTCATGGTCGGGCGGAGCGGGACGGAGATCGAATGCCACTCAGCGACCCTAAATCTGTCACCTCCAGAGGTCAAAGACATATACATAGTCATCTTGATAGTGATTGACTATGCTAAAGAGGTGCAGCTCCAGCAGCTCGCCTACTTCGTGGCCGTGGCCGACACCGGCCACTTCACTCGCGCCGCCGACCAGGTGGGGGTGGCACAGCCGTCCTTGTCCCAGCAGGTGCGCGCCCTTGAACGAGAGCTCGGCGCTCCCCTCCTCCACCGAACCCGAGGGAACGTCTCGGTCACCGACGCGGGCGAAGCGCTGCTGCCGGTGGCTCGACGCATGCTGGCCGACGCCGACACCGCCCGTCGTCGGGTCCGCGAAGTGCTGAACCTGGGCCGCGGCAGGATACGGCTCGGCGCCACACCCAGCTTGTGCACCGGGTTGCTGCCAACGGTGCTGACCCGTTTCCGCCGCGACCACCCCGACGTCGAGTTGATCGTCTACGAAGGCGGCTCCCGGGACCTCCAGCGAAAGCTCTCCGAAAGCGCACTGGACTTCGCCTTGGTCGTTGACGCCCGTCTGGGCCAGGACCCACAGCTGGCCACGATGCCGCTGTTCACCGAAGAGCTGGTGGTCATCTCTCCACGCCGAGCCCCAAGCCCTTTCGGTGGCCGCGGCCTGATCACCGTGACCGAGCTCGAGGGCCAGCCGTTGGTGATGTTCCGCCCCGGCTACGACCTGCGCGAGACCACCGAGGCGGCCTGCCGGGCGGCTGGGTTCTCCCCGACCTTCGCCAGTGATGGTGGGGAGATGGACGCCGTCCTGGCGTTCGTCCGGGCCGGTCTCGGCCTGGCGGTCGTCCCCCGCACGATGGCCGGAAGCGGATTCCGGGTGACGTCATTCGCCCCGCCCGGGCTCGACCGCACCATCCTGGTCGCCCAGCGGCGTGACGTCGAGTTGTCCCACGCGGCCCAGGCTCTGACCCACCTGCTCGTACCGCTCGCACCCGGGCTCGGATAGCCGCTGCCCCCGGCGGCAACTTCTCGCGTCAGCGCGTGCCCGTGCCCGGCACGAGCAGATCGTCGCGGCCGATCTGACGAAGCATGGTGGCCAGATCCAGATAGACGCGCTCATTGGTGATCAACCCACCCGCAAAGGTGAAGATGGCGACGGTCGGAACTCGAAAGGCCTTGCCGGTGGGCGCGCCCCCCAGCAGTGGACCGAGGTTGGTCCCCAGAAGGTCGAACTCGGCGATGACCGTGTCGTCATCCGCCACGTGCATGGTCACGTTCTCGTGTCGTTGGTCCGGGAACGCCTCTCGCTGGGCCCGGTGATAGGTGAGGACGGCCTCCTCACCGACATGGATCTGGCCGGTGGGCACGATCTCGTATCGGGGCTCGCCGGCAAAGGTGGCGATGGTGCGATCAAACTCCCGGTCGACCTCGGAGGCAAAGTGTTCGACCAACAGCGCCAGTCGGATCTGGCGGAGTTCAGGCGGGACCAATGAGTCGTCCTTTCGAGGGCCGCCAAGAGGCGGGGCGGACGGCGCATGCGCCGCCGAACGGAGTTTTCCACACACCTCGCATCTGCCGCTCCCCGAGACCGGCACTGGCCCATGGACGTCGCGAACAGCCCGACGAGCCATCGGGACATGTCGCATCCAGCCATGCCACTTCGCCAGACGTCGAACGGCATCTCCTGGCCGTGCCGACTGGACGTCGATCTTCGTGTCGGCGGCGTCGGCCTTCGAGGCGGGCATCAGAGTTGGCCCGGAAGGCGAACGCCGCACGCCGGCCGGGCCCCTTCGGTGACTTGACGAATGATGACGATCGGCGCCACAGGCCGACCGGGCCCACCGATGATGGCTCCCGTCCGATTCGAGGGGGCACCAGGTGGGTAGAGGAGAGGACGGGGCGAACCCCACGAGACCCTGGCGGGACGAATAATGGAGGTCCTCGGGGCCTGATGTGTGGAGCCTCGAACGGAACGACAGGCAGGTTCCTTCCGGAGGGACACATGTCAGCACGCAGATCTGGACACCAGAGTGACCGGCCACCCAGCCCCCGGGCACTGGCAGCCATCGCGGAGGCCGCCCGGCGATCCCGGGAAGCGGGGGCCGGCCCGGGACCACACCCGAGCCCGCCACCCGAAGGACCCGGTCCCGACGAGTCTCGGGCGGATCCCGTCAGCACATCCGCCCCGCACAGGCCAGCGCAACCGGACACGGGCCTCTCCCCCGCCGTCCCGGTGGTCGCGCCGGAGGCAGCGCCGGGTCCCGAGCCGCTTGTCCCCACCGAACGATTCGGCGCATTCGTGCCTGGGGACGGCCAGGGACGGAGAGGGTGGGACACCCCTGCCGGGACCGGGCGGGACTTTGACAACCAGGCCGCGCCACCATCTCCGCCGCCCTCCGACGAAACCCGATGGGCAGTACTGCCGGCGGCGGAAGAGCCGGCCCACCTCGTCGATTCTCCCGACCGCAGGTCCAAGAGCAGCTCACGGTCATCGAGCTCGGGAGACCGTCGCCTGCGCGGGGCGATCGGCGTCGCTGCGGCTCTCTTGGTCATCGTGGTGGCCGCCCTCGTGGGTACGGGGAACGGTGATGGCCCCCAGCCCAAAGCGCAGGGGACCGCTGCCAGCGGACGGCCGGGAGCTGCCTCCGCCCCGGCTCCGAGTAACCCGCCTGGTGCCGGGTCGACACGGGCGGTCCCGCCGGCATCCACCTCGACAACGCCGGCCCCTGGGGCGACCGGCGCAGCCACCGCCAACACCGGCTCCGCACCCGCGACCAGCACGGCGCCGACCGGGACGGCCACCACGGGCCCCGGGCAGGGTTCCGTGTCGCCGCCACCCGCGACGACACCGATGCCGAAGCCAGCCGGACCGCCCGACCTTTCGGCCCTGGCCCCGGCGAGTGGTCGACCGGGACAGACGGTGACGGTGACCGGCTCCAACTTCCTGAGCCCCTCCGGCCAGATCAGCGCACAAGTGGGCGGCCAGGTGGCGCCGGTGGCCTGTCCGGATCAGACCACCTGCACCGTGGTTATCCCCCCGAGCCGGAGGCCTGCATCCTCTTCCTCGGTGACCATCACCACCGATTCCGGGACGTCGAACGCTCTCCTCTTCACCTACCGATGACACTTGAGTTTGCCCGACACGGGGTCGAGCCGGTGGTACCCGAGGACAGCCGATCCGAACCATTCGGAGCACCGGCGCCAGAGCCCCGATCGTCCGAGCGACCTCCACGAGGCGCGGCAATCCGGACCTTGAGATTGTCCGTGACGGGCGCCGGCCCAATTACGATGACGGCGTGGCCATGGAAGTCTGAAGAGAGTGAGATCCGCCGTGGGTCAGGTACTACAGCCCGTGGACCCGTCCACGATCCCCCAGCTGTGCGGGCGCTTCGAACCGGTGGTCAGCGAAATCGAAGCCGATGCCCTTCCGGTCGAGGGCCGGCTCCCCCCGACCTCACCGGCGCGTACTTCCGGAACGGTCCGAATCCCAGGTTTACGCCCCTCGGGAGCTACACCTACCCGCTGGAGGGTGACGCCATGGTGCACGGGCTCTGGATTGAGAACGGCCGCGCCCGATATGCCAACCGCTGGGTCCGGACCAAAGGAATGGCCGCGGAGGAACGGGCCGGCCGAGCCCTCTACGGCGGTCTCATGAGCCCGGCGTTCGTCGACTTGGACCTGCTCGGACCCGACCCTGATCCGGGGTGGCCATTCAGGCTCGACCCGTTCGTCAATGTGGTGCGTCACGCGGGTCGGTATCTGGCCCTGGAAGAGGGAACCCCACCCTACGAGATCAGCGGTGCCCTGGACACGGTTGGCCTCTACGATTTCGCCGGGGGTCTGCCCCTCGGAATGTGTGCCCACCCCAAAATCGATCCCGTCACCGGCGAAATGGTCGTATTCCGCTACGACGTCGAAGAGCCCTTCCTCACATGGGCAGTCATCTCCCCCGATGGCCGCGTCACACAGCCGCCGGTCACGGTGGAAGGCGTCGACGCCGGTTTCATGATCCACGACTTTGCCATCACCGAGCGCAACCTCGTCCTGACCATCGGGCCGGCCACGTTCGACCTGGGTGCGATGACGACCGGCGGCGCCGTGCTGAAGTGGCAGCCGGAGCTCGGAACCCGCATCGCGGTGATCCCTCGGGATGGCTCCTCGGGTCCGGCCTGGATCCACACCGATGCCTTCTGGGTCTGGCATTTCGCCAACGCGTATGAGGTGCCGTCGCCCCGGACCGCCCCTGCCGGAGCGGACGAATTGCGAATTGTGGTCGACTTCCCATGGTGGAGCAGCCTCGGTCTCGGGCTGGCGGCCAACGCGCCACCGATGAGCGGGGCATTTACCCGGGCCACCTTGAACCCGAAACAGGGCTCGGTCGCGTTCGACCACCTCGACAGTGCCGGCACGGAATTTCCCCGGATCGACGATCGCCTCACCGGCCGTCGGCACCGATATCTGACGGTGACCGGTGTCAGCGGCCGTCACCAGCTGGTCCGGGGCGAGCACGATCGACTAATCCGCTACGACATGGAGGAAGGGACATCGGTGGCGCACGACTGTGACGGTGTCATCGGTGAAGTCGCCTTTGCTCCTCGTCCGGGGGGCACGGAGGAACTCGACGGCTATTACCTGACCTTCGCCACATCATTCGGTAGTGACCGAACCGCATGGGCCTACATCTGGGATGCATCCCGGTTCCCCTCCGACCCCATGGCGAAAGTGGCGATTCCTCAACGAGTGCCAAATGGCCTGCACGGAAACTGGTTTTCCTCGGGGTGAGACCGGACACCCGCCGAATCGTGCTCCTCTAGTCGTCGACCCGGTAGGCCAGCTCGACCACACCGTGCGGCCAGTTCCGCGCTTCGGCAAAGGTCAGAGCGAGGTCAGGTCGGAGAGACGGCGTCAGCCTCGAGCCGTCGCCGGCGATCATCGGAAGAACGAGAAAGCGCAGCTCACTGAGGGCACCGAGGGCCAGAACGGTTGCAACGGTCTGTGGTCCGCCGACCAAGTGCACCTTGCCGCCCGGACTCTCGTCGCGCATGCGCTCCAAGAGGCGCGCCGGGTCGGCATCGAACACGACGTGATCCGGACTGCCCTCGACACGGTGCGAGCTCAGGACGTACACCGCCAGATCGCCCCAGGGCCAAAAGGGCGCTCCGAGGGCCGGCTCGAAGGTGGTCCGACCCATGAGGACGGCATCGCAGCGCTCTTGGAGTTCGTAAAAGCCCAGGGCCCCGGCATCCCACTCTGGGAACGCCAGCTGGATAGGCAGGCCTTCGGCGGTGGTCACGCAGCCGTCCAGGCTGGTGCACATGCGGGTCAGGATCTTCACTGCCTCTCCTCGGTCGTTCCCTGCCTGACAACCCTACGGGCCTCGCCTCCATGCTGTCACTGCTCGTCCTTGGCCGAACACGCGAGAACACCCCCCGTCCGCTCGACGCCGGCCCCATGCCTTCGGACCTGCGATGCACCTCGCCCGTGGGTGCCCGTGGGTGCCAGTGGCTCGAACCTCCACCTCGCCGGGTCACGACGACCGGTCGCAAGGGGCCTGGCTCGGCGCGTGTCCGTTGGTGACTCCCCCGCCCCATCGTGGACCTGTTGACCACGGCACGGGGGTGATCTCCCTGCCGGCAACGGAACATGCGGGCCTGTGGCCCAGATCCGGCCTGCTGCGGCGCCTGGTCGGACTGTCGATTTCGAAGTCCCACACCGTCTCACGAGGTCATTGATCACCCAGGCGTCAGCCGTATCACTCCGTATTTATCGGTGATCACCACCTGCCCGGTTGGTCCTATGGCCAGCGCGCGGAAGTCCGCCTTCGTGCCCGGATCGGTGAACGCCGGTAGTCCGGTGTAGATAACCCCGTCTGCGTGAGAGGAGCCCTGTTGCCACGACGAGAGGTCGATATATCCAAAGGTCGACGCCGTGTCGAAGGTGTGGACAGAGTCATCGGCCAGGGTGAAGTAGAGGCGCCCTGAAGATATCGCCAGTCCGAAAGCATTTTCCACGTCCGACGTCAGGGGGATGGAGAGCTCGTCGATCCGCTTGGTGACTTTATCGATGCGAACGAGCTCTGCGTCCCCGTTGTCGATCGCATACACATAATTCGAGTGTGCAGGAGCGACAATGTCCCAGGGCTTCGGTCCCAAGAGAGACGAAGAGTTGGCGGATGCAATCACGTAGCGACTCTCGACCGTCGGCTTTGCCGGATCCGAGATGTCCAACTGCTCGATATCGCTGAACATCGTTCCGCCAACTTTGTACCCGTCGAAGTTTGATATCCAAAGGGTTGGAGATGTCGGGTCGGCCACAACTTGTGCCGGCCACTGACCGCCGCTGGCGGGCCACTTGAGCAATCTGACCGAAGCTGGAAGCTCGTAGGCCTCGTCGACGTGACCATCGCAGCCGCGGCCTACTGCCGATGGGTCGAATCCGTCCAGGTAGGCGTGCCCGGCCGCGCCACGTGACTCGACGAACCACACCCTGGTGTCTGTTCCCGCACCCGTCGCGGCGATGCCGGCCACTTCGTTGTTGTTCCCGGGGACGAGATAGGTGCAGAACTTCCTCGTGGTCGGATCGAACTCGACCACCTCGGAATGGTTCGCAGGCGTCGAGTCCCTGTCCCACCTCCAACCGCCAAACGTCAGCCAGATCTTCCCGCCGACGGTGATCACCTGCTCGCTCTGCGCGCTCGTGTCCGACGGGGTGCAGGGCAGGGTCCCACACAACGTGAAGGGCTTCTGAAAAATGGGAGAAGCTCCCTTGGGAGTAACGACCTCCATGCCGTCTGCCGAGGTCCCGTTGTTCTTGATCTCAGTAAGGGCATGACTGAATTCACTCGCAGTCCAACTCGAGTTGTCAGACGGCAGAAAGGTGGTGGCGAAGGGTTCGCCGGGCGCCGCGAATTCCGTGAGATGCGTATAGTCGGATCGATAGCTTCGGCTTGCCCAACTGGCGGTAGATGGGGGAACCGTCAGTACCATCGTCTCTCTCGTGCTGCATCCCGCCGAATCACAGGTGGCGAGCGCGACCGTGTAACGAGTCCCGGCAGCGGCGTCCCCCGGAATGGCCACCCTCATGGCGTCGGCGGTGGTCGTCCAGTCGCTGCCCGTCCACTCTGGGGATGGAGATGTGCCCGAAGGCCATGTCACGACCGAAGAGGAGGAGAAACGGGGAAGGGTGGAGGTGATGAGGAAGTAGCGGTCCGACGGTGTTCCGGACCCGTCAATCCAGTGAAGGCTCACGAGAGAAGCGGGAAGCACCTCGAACGATGAGTCATCGAACTTCGGGCCAGCCGGAACCGCCGAACCCGCCGTTCCGGCGTAGGCAATCGTCGTCATGGTGGCCACAACTGACACGAGGACCACGGTCACGACGATCCCGAGGATCATCCACCCGGGCCGAGACGGGTTCTTGATCATTGACATCTCTTCTCCCTCCGTACCCCCGAGCGAGGAAGGTCCTTCATGTGCCCTGCCCGCCCACAGATGTCCCGAACGCTAAAAGGGCTCGGACGGTGCGTCAACTGGCGGGCAGCTGACGTAGGGATGGCAGCCGTCGATGTGCGGATGGGCCAAGGCGATGGAAATCAAAAACCCGAGACCTGGGCTTCGACGGGGGTCGGTCGACACATCACCCACCTGACCCGGGGTCGGCCTGGCCTGGCTCCCTCGGGCCACGGCCTTACCCGGCTAGATCGACCTCGTCATCGTCTGTTCCGGATGCCTCTGACCTCTGAGATCGTCCGATCAGCCTCGGGCCTCGCTCTGATGTTCGATGGCGTGACCGTCCTCTGGGAAAGGCCTCCGCATCTCCTGTCCCGACACTGGGTCGGGGCTGACGACAAACCAGCAGCCGCGGAGGAATCGTGTCACAACTTCCCGATGCAGCCCCGAGCGGCAGGGATGCGGCGGAAAGGCGGCACTGAAATGGCGAAATACCTGATGAGTTGGAAGACCCGTTCTGCAGGAACTGCGCAACAGAATCACGATGACGGAAAATCCTGCTCGACGCGTTTGCCAAGTGGCAGACCCCGACGGACCAGAACTACAAGGAGTTCCTGAGTCGAGTCGACGGGCAAGGCGGCTTCGCCGTCATCGAGACGGAGAATCAAGCCGGGCTCCTATCGAAGTTCCTCACCTGGCTGGAATTTGACATCGTTCCGGTCGTCGACATCATGGATGCCGTTTCGGTGAATGCTGCCGGAGCAGAATTTCGCGAATCGATCTGACTTCTATCGGCGGAGCCCTGAAGGGCTGTCGCCAAAGCCGGGGGGCTGGGATGGTCGCGGTCACACCTCCGAGGCTATGGTGGCTCAGCGATTGGAGCACCCATGGCAGTTCGAGTCGGGGCAGCATTGCTATGTGTCGGGCTCGCGGCTTCGGCCTGCACCGCGTCTTCATCCACATTTCGTTCCTCGTCACCACCTCGTGGAGACGGCGCAACGACTTCGTCGATCCGGCCATCCACCACTCCGGCAAGCATCTCCACGCGACCGATCCCGTCGCCAACGCCCGCTTGTCCACCAGGGTGCAGTTACCCATCCGACTTTGACGCCATTACCGTCCTGGCATCGTCGGCGACCTTGGTGGCGACCGTCTCCGTGCACAGCCTGGGCCACAATGGAGCCACTGGGAGCGTGTCTGTGGACCGTGTTCTGCAAGGCAACGCGAATGACAATGTCTACCCTCCAACCCCGCAGGACCTACGTCGCATCTTGGCCCTTGCCCATGCGGTTCCCGGCAGGAGCTACCTCGTCTTCGCCTCATTCAATCGTGGAGGGCCATGTCCATCGGCGATCTTCGGCTTCGACCCAACCACCCAGGTGGCAACGTTCATCCACCAATGGTCCGACCTCGGCCCCAACGATCACATTCCTCTCCCGGGACGGATCACAAGTATTCCGGCGGCGATCGACCTCGCCACCATACGATCACGGCTCTACCCGACCGGGGGTGTCGCTTACCCTGTCGACGCAGACGAGTCGTTCTGCCCTGGACCCTGAATCCCCGACTGCCCCGGATCCCACCGACAGCGATTGCGGAATGACTTCGAATGGCGTATCCCAAGCACTCTGGTGGGTGCTGGAGTCTGAACCTCCGACGATCTCCGCTTTCCCTCAGCACCGCGGTGAACAGGGTGGCATTGGCCGCTGGATCCTTCCCACGAGAGATGTCGATTTCGAACCAATGCAACTCCAGAGGCAACGCGACTGGGGGCAGCTGAACATCGTGGGGCACCAAGGGACGACGCATGGACGGAGTCCACCCGGGACCCAAGACTGTGGCATGGGGGTCATGGAGGCAAGCTACATCTCCGGCCTAGGACTTCTCGGCGTTCATCAGGATCAGGCCATCGCCGCAACTCTCACTTACCGTGCCTCCACACCTACCTGCCACCGCTGTGGGGTTGGGGGGCGCTCGTTTGGCTTCGCCGGCACGATGCGCTCGAAGCCTGAGGCTTCCGACGGTCCCCCGGGAGGATCGACATTGCGAGCCGGCACTCGGGGCTCTGGAACTGTCCCCAAATACTCAGCTCCATAGGCGGCGAGCCACGTGCAGGTGGGACTGTTGGTCGGCGGCAATCAGGTGCCGCTCGAAGGTGCGATGGCTGTCGCAAACGTATTCCGTACTCTTCTTGAGCGAACAAAATACCCGATGGCGAGCATTCCAGGAAGCGAGTCGACGATCGTTCCGAACGGAGACTTCGCACTGAGGGAGAACCATACAAGCAGGAAGGCGATAGACAGCGCGTTGAACACAATGTTGTGAGTGATCGCTGTCTTCCGTTCCCGAAACATCAAGACGAACAATGCAACCCCATACGTAACCAGGCCAAGGTTGCTGATGACGTAGATCAGCAATGCCCATAGCGGTATGAAGGAGTGAAGTCCTGCCAGGGAGGGCTTACTGTAGGTGACGACGGAGCCGATGGTGAGCGCGAGGCCGTGCGCGAGCTCAATCGCCAAGCCGACCACGTAGACCAGCAGCCAACCGCTGATCCCAACGAGCGCAGGCCGAACCTGCGAAGTAGTCCAAAAGCCTCCGGACGTGCTAGGCGCGGTTTCCTGGCGCCTCAAGCGCAAGAAGTAAACAGTTGCAGCGGCAGCAGCTACAAGAAATACGAACGGCATGGAGAGATCCTAACCGGAGGTCGTCGTCTGGGTCCGAAGTAGTCAACTCGGGCACGGTGTTCCCCAAGTCAGCCGTGACGGCACCGTCTGAGCTGCGGTGATCGTCTCACATCCAGCTGACCATCCCCGCTTTGTCGGATTAGGCGCCGAAGACAAATGTGGCAGAAGTGCCGGCCGGTGGCAGGGCATGCTCGGTGTTCAGGGGCATGTTCGCACCGCCTCGGTCATAGTGGTGTTGTGAACATTGAATACGGAGCCCCACTGCTTCGAGAGTCCGTTGTTTCGAGATGGGTGTTCATAATGATGGCGTCGTTGTGGGCGCTGGGCGTAGCGATCTTCATCTTCGGCTACCACATCGGCGAACCACACGGCGTACTGACGGTGAACGTCGGTGGCCGCACTTACGCCGGGAATCCGCCCGCTCTGACGTTGTATCAAAAGGATGGGGTGATCTGGGAGGTTGCGCTCCTTATCGTGGTATTAGTGATTCTGTCGGGCGCAGTGGACCTTGTCCATCGGACTGTCCGTCGGCTTACCGCACCTGGCGTTGTAGCGATTGTGGCTGGTGGACTTCTCGTTGCCTACTCGCTGTTCGGGTTCGTCTACGGCCTATTCGGACTTGGCACCATCGGCGTCTTGGTGATCCTGTCTGGGCTCCCGATGAGGCCGAGCAGAGCGGACGGCGAAGCATCCCCACACACGGTTGCATAAGAGCGTGCAGGAAGCGGCCGATCGGCGACGCTGGTCTGGCGTTTGAGGACAGGA
The DNA here is from genome assembly GCA_963713625.1 of uncultured Acidimicrobiales bacterium. Taxonomy (GTDB): domain Bacteria; phylum Actinomycetota; class Acidimicrobiia; order Acidimicrobiales; family RAAP-2; genus Bog-756. The sequence continues at coordinate 206,440 of CAVQMN010000006.1, forward strand.
TTCTGACCGTTGTGGACCTGTGTCAGTCCGGGCGATCATGGTTTCCATGGATGGGCACAGTCCAAAGTCCTCCAGGATGAGTTTCTGGCGTTGAGGCGTCGTCGGGATGAGATCGAGGACAGTGCTCCGAGGAATGAAAACGTTCCTCGGGACCTTTGTCTCTAGGATTCGGGGCCTCGAACCTGAAACTCCCTACGAGGGCTAGCTCGACTTCACGTCTGCGCGTCTCGTGTTCTTTGCAGGTAAAGACAAAGTACCGAGCAGAGAGATTCCATTCGATGAGATCGTCGATGTGAGGGGCCAGACCCAACCATTGGGAGGTCAACTTGCCCGAGTGGTCCTTGGATCCGGTGGCGAATCTACCTTCTTCATGAGCCGTCGCAACCTCGACCTCATTGAGAGGGCAGTCCAATCTCATCGTGATCGCCGAGCTCGCAGCTAGCCCTCGGCAAATACCCCATCCCTTCCTTGTGATAGGGACCCCCCTACTGGGCGAGTTCAGGCGCATCCTCAATCGCCCGCCGCACCTTCTGGGCAATACCCAAGCGGTCCAGCAAACGGACGAGGCCGAAATAGGTAGCACCGGAACTCACTTCGATCTGAGTGGCATGGGTGCTCGGAGTGATCACGACGTTTGCCCTCGCCAACCCGCGGCCTTTGACGAGTAGTGAGTGTTCGTCCGCGCGGACCTGCTTCGTGAACCCTGTCGAGACGGCCGAGGGCACCAGTTCGTAGCGATCGCCGAACTTCGCGCTTAGGACCGCTTCAAGATCTTTCGTAGTGACGTTCTCTCGGAATTCCGTGGCAGCGGGCATACGGACCCTCCTCGGGCAGCCGAACCGTCTTTGCTGACTATCGTGGCACCGGGGCTATCCACAGGCCCGAAAGGGCCGGTCGATACCGGTCGGATCACCGCCCCGGTCATTGTGTCAGGGATGCTTGCCTCCCCGTATGCCTCACCCGGAACGCTGTCCTGCCTGTGAAGAGGCCAAGCGGCGAGCGGAAACCAGAACGTCGGGTCTATGGTCGACTGAGAAGAAGGGGGATCCAATGAGGCGCATCTCGGGTCGATTTGGCATTCTGGCGAGCATAGGGTTGCTCCTCGCAACCGTCTTCGCCCTCCCGGCTGGAGCGTCAATAGCTTCGGCGATGACCGTCAAGACGACCCACGCCGTTTCAGACTTGGCCGGTGTCAAGTCGCTGGCCAGCGACGGCAACGGGGGCTACTGCGGAGTGCTCACTTCCGGCAAGGTCGACTGTTGGGGAAAAGGCAACCTTGGCCAGCTCGGCAATGGGAAGTTCTACAGCACGGGCAACCAGGGCTCTGATGTCCCAGTCTCCGTGAAGGGAGTGGGTGGAACCGGTGTGCTCAGTGACGTGGCCAGCCTCAGCGACAATGGTGGCGTTGAAGGTGGGGGAGGCTACTGCGCTCTGCTTATCTCAGCCAAGGTCGACTGTTGGGGCGGTGGGGTTTCACTGCCGACCGCAGTAAAGGGTGTGGGCGGAACGGGCACGCTGGGTGGCGTGGCCCGACTCATTGGCTTCGGTGACGGCTACTGCGCCCTGCTCTCCTCGGCAAAAGTGGATTGTTGGGGTGACGGCCAGGACGGCGAACTCGGAAACGGATCCTTCAACTACAGCGCCAGTGTGCCGGTTACCGTCGTAGGAGTCAGTGGCACGGGCACACTGACGAGCGTGGTCAGCGTAGTCAGCAATGATCAAATGAGCGGCGGTGACGAACCCAGCATCTGTGCCGGACTGAGCACGGGGAAGGTCGACTGCTGGGGCTACGGCACTTACGGTGAACTCGGCAACGGAAGGTTCTATACGGCAAGTCCCTATGGCTCAGCCGTTCCCGTGGCCGTCGACGGGCTCAGTGGTGTGGCGAGCCTCATTGGTGAACCGGACGGCAATTATTGTGCCCTGCTGGCGTCCGGCAAGGTCGACTGTTGGGGGTATGGCGACTCCGGCCAGCTCGGGAACGGTGTGTTCTATACCTCTGGCAATCAAGCCTCCGCCCTCCCCGTGGCCGTCAAGAGCGTGGGTGGAAGGGGCACCTTGACGGACGTGTCCAGTCTCGGTGGGGAGGGTCAAGATGGCGGGTACTGCGCCCTTCTCACTTCCCACCAGGTGGATTGCTGGGGCTCTGGCATCAATGGTGCGCTAGGGAATGGGAAGTACTACGCGTCCGGTCCCCATGGTTCAGCCGTCCCTGTCGACGTAGTGGCGTTGACCGGAACAGGCACTCTGGGCAACGTAAAGGACATCGCCGATGCCAACGACAACAGCTACTGTGCTCGGCTCTCTTCGGCCAAGGTGAACTGCTGGGGATATGGTCAGTTCGGCGAGATGGGGAACGGCAGGTTCTATGAAAATGACGATCAGGGATCTGGGATCCCGGTCTCGGTGAAGGGTATAGATGGAACCGGGACTCTCACAAGTGTGTCCAGCCTCACCAGTGACGGAACCGCCAGCTACTGTGCAATCGTTAGCGGACGGGTTGCCTGCTGGGGCTATGGAGAGTCCGGCCAAATAGGCGACGGGTCCTTCTACAGTGCTTACCCCAATGGGATCGACGTCCCTAAGGCTGTGCTCTCGTAAGTACCCATGCGCATGAATGTGTCGGTCGGTGGTAGTAGATAATGCCCTGCCGATCCGGCGATAGGTGACACCCTTCGGACCGGGATTAGGGGACGCGTGATATGGGGCGTCACTCGTACGCGCGTTCTGCGTGGCCCGCGCTCTGGCAATATGGCGCCAGAGCGGGCAATATGCGCTCGTGTATCCCGATCGAGACCTCGCGTCCGATGCAAGGGGCCCGACCCTGCGGACTCAACGCCTCGTGTTGCGGCGTTGGCGCGCCGAAGACCTAGCACCCTTTGCCGAGCTCAACGCCGATCCCGACGTAATGGCGCACATGCAGAAGACCATGAGCCGAGAGGAGAGCGACGCATTCGTGGCGCGCATCGAGGAGGAGTTCGACGACTGCGGTTTCGGTCTGTGGGCCGTCGAGGCGCCGAACCACTCGCCGTTCATTGGCTTTGTCGGGTTGCACCGAGTGCCGTTTGACGCTCCCTTCACGCCTGCGGTCGAAGTCGGATGGCGCCTAGCCCGCGAGCACTGGGGCTATGGATTCGTGACCGAGGCGGCTCGTAGTGCGGTTCGCTACGGACTCGAAGAGGTCGGTCTTGACGAGATCGTTTCTTTCACCAACCCAGACAACGTCCGGTCGTGGAAGGTAATGGAACGCCTCGGCATGATTCGTGATCCGGCGTCGGACTTCGAGCACCCCAACGTTCCAACGGGACACTGGCTCCGTCCCCATATCTTCTACAGATTTCCGCCTGCGGCTCCGCCGCCGTAGCGCCCGATCTGCCGTTCGGCGCCTGTTGAAGACATGCAGATCCGAGCAGAACGAGCGCCCATAACGCGCAGCGAAACCGGCAGCGAGGGGTATCCCTATCGTGCCTGGTTGAGGGATACCCCAAAAGGGTTCACAACCGTCGGACTATGGCAACGTCATCCCGCTTACTCAACTGGCGACACCACTGATTGCTCCTGAGCCACGAGGGGTGACTTGGGTGGATACCAGGGACCGTCCGAAGGTTCCCACCAACCTGGCGCCCCTGACGTGAACGGCGGGGGCATTTCCGACTCGGTCGTCGAGGGCACCGGCCTTGGTCCCGACCCCTCATCATGAAGTGCTTCCGAATCGGTTAGATGGTCCCGACGCCAATCGGCGAGTGGCTGAGGTGGATACCACTCTCCGTCGCAGGCTAGCCACCACCCGTTACCTTGTTTGAAATCGCCCATTGAGCCCCCCTCAAAAGCAACCGCCTGGCACAGATTCTACATCTCGAGTGTGCGCCGTTCACATTCGAGAGAACAGGAGTGCCCGGTTCGAGTAAGAGATTGCTTCGGCTCTCGATCCCATACCGAGTTGGTTGAGCAGCAATACAGCTGAAGGGTGAAGAAATGCCGGATCACTCGGCGGGTAGCAGCCTGACTCGGATGATCACCGAGTCATCCTGACCATTGCTCCGAGATTCCCGATGACGATGTAACCGCCACGGGACATGTTCTTAAGTTCCGACATTGCTCCTCCTCGATTGACCAACGGAGGAGATAGGCCGTCACCTACCTTCCGCCCGAAGGTGAGAGCAACGGTCAACCCTCGTGTTGTACTCGTGCTGATGTGTCACGTCTGTGACTTCGACTCCCCCTTTTCCACGACGCCCAATCGTGCCGGTCGGTGGCAGGAATAACCGCCACCGACACGGTGCTCGGGACACCAAAGGGAGTGACGACGGAACCAGAGCGCCCGCGCGCTCTCGTCTCCTGTGGCAGTACCTTTCGAAGACGACTACCGATGGTGGGGCCCGAGGCAGAAGTAGGCACTGAGTGGGCCCACGACATCGGAGGCGGGAGCCTTCGGAGGAGGGGCCAGCAGGCAATGGGTGGCGATCCATGTGATCCGAGGATCTGTGCTCGCACGTGCAACCAGTACCAGGTGGAATCGGCCCAAGGCCACCATCCTCCAAATGCCTGCCACCGTGGGCGAAGGGGCCGTGCCGGTGTAGCCACCGATCGGTAGCACCTCCTGGCCGGTGGCGAAGACGAACGGCGCCGCCAGCACCGAAGTCTGGGTGGCCATGAGGTCGGACGCGTCGTTCCTCACTGCTTCGATTTGGGGCAGCGCGGAGACCGATTTCAGCGGTGCTCCGAAGAAATTTCTGGTGAATGCGGTGACGGCCGTGGGTTGGAAGGGCGTATCGAATGCCCCGAGCGTGTTGGCAACCACGGACGCGGTGGCCACCGCTGGGACCACGATTATCGCGGCACCAGCGAGAGTCAGGCCCAGCACGGTTCCCGCGGCTCCGAGCCGCAGGCTGAGCGCGACGACAATCAGGACGCCGGCGGCGATGCCCAGGCCGAGGACGGTCGGGGCGAGCCAGCCCGGCAGCCCGGTACCTGAGCTGGGCAGGAGCCAATAGGCATAGGCCGATGACAAGAGGACTGCACTCAGCAAGGCCATCTGGGTAGCAAAGGCGCGCCGGTCGACCCAAGCCAGGCTCCCTCCGATTCCGATGAGACCGGCAAGGGCAGGCGACAGAACTGCCAGATAGTACGAGTTGATGGAGGGACTGGCGCCGAGCAGGGTGCCAAAGGCAAGGAGCCATGTTCCCCACAGGACAATGCCGGCGCGGACCAGGTCGGTCCGGGGCCGTCGTCGACGGCCCAACAGTCCCGCCACCACGACCACCAGCGCCGGCGGGATCAACCACCCGGTGTCCAATCCGTATGGGGCGATCAGCAGCCGGTTCCACGCTGGGGGGAGAGGGGGCGCTTCGAGGACAGGAATGTGAAGGGTCCGCCCCAGCTGGACATTGGGAGACGGCTGTCCGACGCGACCGAAGCCGTTGTAGTCGAACACCTGCTCGAAAACAGAGTTGTGCTGGCTCCCATCGACATACGGGCGTTCCGCTGAGGGGGTCAGTGTGACAAAGACCATCCAACTCAAGGAAACTGCAGCCGCCACCACGACCATCCCAGTCAGCCGGAGCATCCGCGACCACACGCCTGTCGAGGAAGCCACCAGGTAGGTGATGGCTAGGACTGGAATCACCAACCATGCCTCGATCATCTTGGCCTGGAAGGCCAGGCCCACCCAGACGCCGGTCAAGAGGAGGCTGTACCGACGTTCCATGATCAAGGCGGTGACCGTCGAATCGGCGGCCAGGACCAGCAACAAGATGAGCAAGGTGTCCGAGATGTTGCCGCGGTCCAGGGTTACGGTGGCCGGCGACAGGGTAAGGATCGCAGCCGCGGCGATTCCCGCAACCGGGCCCGCCAAGCGCCGAACGGCCCGATAGAGGACCAGCACGGTGAGTGCACCCTCAATCACCTGCGGCAGTGCCACGACCCAGGTGTGCGCGCCGAAGAGCCGAACCGAAAGCGCCTGAACCCACAGCGCACCAGGGAGTTTGTCGACGGATATGGTTCCTGCGGGGTCGAAGGCAGCGAAGACGAAGTTGTGCCAGCTCATCGACATACTCCGAGCGGCTGCGGCGTAAAAGATCTCGGTACTCGAGCCCATCCGCCATCCGTAGAGGACACCGGCAAGCGCTGCCAGACAGAGGAGGGCCGGTCGAGCCCATCCCGGTTGGTCAGCCGGTGACCGCCATATCGACAGGCGTCGTTGCCAGACTCGATCGGCGGCGGAGGTCTCCCCGATCTCCGATCTCATCACCCCCTCATCTTGTCAGCACCACATCCCGCCGCAATAATTGTGCGACGGCCTTGGGCTCAGGGGCCGAGGGTCACGTCGACAAGCGCCCGAGGACGCAGGTGATGTGGGGCAGAATGAGGTGGTCCTGAGGCGTGCTGCGGTCCGGCCCACCACGCGGCAACGCTGCGATCGGGAATCGGCTCAAACTCCAGATCATCAGCCTCTAGCTGATCGACTCCAAAAGGGAGACCAACATCCTCGGTGACCGGAATGAACGGATATGAGGGAGGTCGAACCGGAGGATCGTCTGTGGACTCCGTATAGCCGTCCCGTACGAGCCTCGAGGGAACCCGTCAGATATCCAACGAAGATCATGGACTCCGAAGGGATCCAAGTACCAACCCTCTACGGATGATTTCGTCGTCCGAGGAGGGCGGGATTTTCCGAGTCACCGGCCATCGCCATGGGCCCAAACCTTACCCATGTAGGCGGCCCCCACGGCCGGTGCAGGGGGACAGCCCAGGGGCAGCAGTGGCAAACTCGCAGTCATGGGCTCCACAATCTCGGGAACGCAGCTCCTCGAACCAGCCGTGATCAACGAGCCTTACGGCTTCTATGGCGAGTTACGGTCGGCTACGCCGGTGTGGGAAGTGCCCGGCACGGGGATCTTCACCGTGGCCACATTCCAATTACTCGCTGAGGCTGCCGGCCGAGTGGAGGACTTTTCGTCGAACTTGAACTGTCTTCTCTACCGTGACGACCAGGGTATGCCTTGTCGGCTCCCTTTCAACGATGTGGGAGTCCAGGCTCTGGCCACAGCAGATCCCCCGGAGCATGCAATGCACCGTGACACTGTCTTCCCTGAACTTGTGGCCAAGCGCATGGCTGCTCTGGAACCTGACATTGTGGAGATTGCCGAGGAGTGCGTGGACCGGGCGCTCAACGAAGGGTCTGTGGATTTCATGACAGCCATCGGCAACGTCGTGCCCATCACGATGATCAGCCGCCTCATCGGATTCCGTGACAGTGACCTCGATCAGTTGTTGAATGCGGCCTTTGACTCGACCGCCATGCTGGGATCAGCACTGACATACGAGGAGTTGGTCGCCCACATCGCCCGGACCGGGGAAATCGGGGAGTGGATTGCCATTCAACTCTCAGCGGCAATGAGTGAGCCGATGGATGACCTCCTCGGGGCCGTCGCCCAGGGCATCAGGAGTCAGGCACTCTCCGAAGTTCAGGGCTACGCCATTCTCCACACGCTGCTCAGCGCCGGCGGTGAGTCCACTACGAGCCTGATTGGGAATGCTGTCCGCATGTTGGCTGAACATCGAGACCTTCAAGATCAACTGCGTAAAGACCCTGCGTTGATCCCGATGTTCGTGGAGGAGGCTCTCCGGTTGGAGCCACCTTTCCGCTATCACATGCGCTCCGTGCCAAACGACACCGAACTCGGCGGCGTCGAGATCCCGGCGGGAGCAACGGTCCTACTGCTCTGGGGTGCCGCCAACCGTGATCCAGCCGTGTTTGATCATCCCGAGACGATCGACCTGACTCGGCAAGTACCCCGCCGACATGTTGCGTTTGGCCGAGGGATCCATCACTGCGTTGGGGCACCTCTCGCTCGGGTTGAAGCTAGGAACGTCCTCGGTGTCCTGCTGAACCGAGCGAGCGCCATCACGCTTGATCCTCAGCACCCACCGAGGTGGGTCAACAGCCTCATGGTGCGTCGTCATGAGGAGCTGCCTGTGGTCCTTGTGGCCTCCTGAGAGGCGAACCTCGTGAGCGATGCCGCCCCGCCGCCGGTGTTTTGCTCTGTCACCGAAGGGCCTGGTCGGCGACACCTGGGGTTTTCCCCTGACCCGGCGGGCGGGGATACCGTGGCCATGTTGATGTTGTCTCGGTGAACCCCGCTACGCCTTGACCGCGGTAATGCGGATCTGATCTCCTCGCTCTCGATACGTTCCGCTCTGAACGAGTGTGATGTCGGCAAAGCCCGCGGTTCGAAGTCTGGACTCCAGTGTGGCGGGATCGAGCGGTACGTACGTATCGTCGATGTGAGCCTGCCGAATCCGCTCAGTGTCGAGGGAGTCCGTTGCCACGAAGATCCCGCCTGGCCGCAGCACTCGGAACAGCTCGCCAAAAAGTTGGTCTTGCGCCGCTTCAGAGGGCATGTGGTGCAGCATCACGAAGCAAGTGGCGGCCGAGAACCGACCGTCAGGCAATGACAGCCCGGTGGCATCACCCCAGATGACCTCGACGTTCGTACCGGCGAGGCGAACGTTCAGGTCGGCCGCAAGATCGGCATCGATTTCAACCGCCGTGACGGCCGTCACTCGGTGACGCAGAAGATCGGTGGTGAGACCCGGTCCTGGGCCGATCTCCAACACGTCATCGCCCAGTTCGACAGTCGATTCAAGCCACGGCAGCAGGTCGGTCTGCAGGCGGTCGGCCCATTCGGAGCTGGCGAGATACTCAAGATGGGTTCTGTTCATCTCCTATTGGTACCATCGACTCGTGGCCGTGTCCGCAGCACCGGTTCCCGCCACTGGGTCGTCTCTGCGCCGACCCGTGCGCCTTCACAGCTTGATCTCCGGATAGAGGGGGTGGCGGGCGAGCAGATCGGCGCACCGGGCCCGCCCGGCCTGGGCAACGACAGGATCGATCTGGTACTTTGCCTTGGCGTCGGCCGTAGCGGGGGTGGTAGCTCGTAGCGCATTCACTATAATGCCGGCCACCTCGTCGAGCTCGTCGGTTCCGAATCCGAGTGTGGTCAATGCCGGTGTGCCGAGTCGGATACCGGAGGTGTACCAGGCTCCGTTGGCGTCACCTGGTATCGAGTTGCGATTTGTGACGACCCCCGCATCAAGCAAGGCGGCCTCGGCCTGACGACCGGTGAGGCCGAAGCTGGTGGCAACATCGATGAGGACAAGGTGGTTGTCAGTGCCACCGGTGACCAGTTCTGCTCCTCTGCGTACCAACCCATCGGCAAGCGCGCGGGCATTGGCCACGATCTGGGCCGCATACGCGGCGAACGAAGGCCGCCGGGCCTCGGACAGAGCGACGGCCTTGGCTGCCATGACATGGGGTAGCGGCCCGCCTAGGACCATTGGACACCCCCTGTCTACATACGGTGCGTACTCCTCGGTGCAGAGCACCAGCCCACCTCGAGGGCCGCGCAGTGACTTGTGGGTGGTGGAGGTCACCACATCGGCACAAGGAACCGGATCGAGGTCGCCGGTGAGGACCTTTCCGGCCACCAGACCAGCGAAGTGGGCCATGTCGACCATGAACGTGGCCCCGACGTCGTGGGCGATCTCGGCCAAGGTGGCGAAACTAGGGTTCCGGGGGTAGGCGGAGTACCCCGCGACCAGCACCAAAGGACGGAACGCTCTGGCCTGAGCAGCGATAGCGTCGTAGTCGAGGAGCCCGGAGGTGGGACCGACCCCGTAGCTGGTCTGGTCGAAGAGCTTCCCGGAGATGTTGGGTCGAAATCCATGGGTGAGATGACCACCGGCGTCGAGCGCCATGCCCATCATGCGCTGGGAGTGCAGCTCGTTGCGCAGCGTGTCCCAGCTCACGGCATCGAGGTCATTCACATGATGCGCGCCAGCCTCAGCGAGAACAGGCCGTTCGATTCGGTGGCCAAGGATGGCCCAGTAGGCGACCAGATTGGCGTCGATACCCGAATGGGGTTGGACGTAGGCATGCTCGGCGCCAAAGAGCGCCTTGGCGTGGTCGGTAGCCAACGTCTCGATGCGGTCAACCATCTCGCATCCGGCATAGAAGCGATGACCTGGAGTGCCTTCGGCGTACTTGTCCGACAGCCAGTTGCCCATGGCGAGCAGCACGGCTGGAGAGGCGTAGTTCTCGGAAGCGATGAGCTTCAATTGGCGCCGTTGGGACTCCAGCTCACCGGCGATGGCCCCTGCCACATCTGGTTCGGCGGCGGCGATCACCTCCATCGCCGATCGGTAGGCGATGGACACGGGCGAGTCGGGCATCATGCACTCCTTGGGACGACTTCGACTGTTCGCCCAGGCGCACGGCATTCTCCGGCATGCTGCCGACGGGTCGGTCCCCGGTGGTGCTCCACCCAGACGCCAGTAGCGACCCGCCCCAATCCTAGCCTCGCCGAGCTACGGAGGAGTAGGGCAACCGATCGACGGCCGACTCGGAGACGACCGCCGGTGGATCGACTTGCAGACCGACACGTCGGGCTCTGAGGTCCCCGGATGCTCGACGTCGGGGAGGCCAGGAGTCGCCTCGAAGTGTCGGGCAGGGCCATGCCAAGCCGGCCAGGCACGATGCCGGATGCCGCCGCGATCGCACATTGTGGAGCACAGTGAACGCTCTGGCCCTCGATGTCCAAATAGATCGTCTCTGGTGGGTATTCGTGGCGGGCGCTCGAGGAGTCGAAACTCCGGATGGATTCCGCTCTCGGTGTCGTTCGGGATGATTTCTGGTCGAGTCTGTTGACCGGTTTCCGGCCCAGGTGGAAGATTCGAGCAGGGCATCCGGGCGCGGGCCAGGAGCTCGGCCGAAGGAGGCACATCATGGACGAGAATGAAGATCTGGCCAATCCAGGGGAGGACGCCGGTGGTAACGGAAGCCCCCCGAGGGAGCCGGTCAGTTTGGGCCGACGGGCACTCATCCTGGGTGCTGCAGGCAGCGCTGGGGTCGCCGCCCTACTGGCGGGCGCGGAGCCGGCCGGAGCCGCCAACGGCGGGTCGGTGCTGCTGGGTAAGGCGAACACCGCCACCGCCACCACTTCGATCACGACGGACAGCGGGTACGGTTTGGAGGCATCGAGCTCCGAGGCCGACATGGCTGCGCTGTACGGGGTGGACAAGGCCACCACCGGCGGTCACGGGGTCCTCGGCACGTCGACCCATAGTATTGGTGTCAAGGGCAACTCGACTGATGATATCGGCGTGTCGGGGTACACCGCCGGCGACGGCAAACCCGGCGTCGAAGGAGTCGACACCAGCACAGGCGGGGGCAACGGCGTGCTGGGCGCCTCCACCCACGGCACCGGCGTCTATGGAACCTCCTCCTCCACGAGTGGCGTCACCGGTCGCTCTACGGGCGGCTCGTCGTACGGCGGTGTGGTCGGCCTCCTGGGGACGTCATTGCCAGCTGACGGAGTTCCCATCCTTGGCGGTGTCGTGGGGTACGCGTTGTTCGACCAACTGGCTCAGACTGGGGTCATCGGGTATTCGCACTACGGCACCGGCGTGTACGGGCAGACAGATGACGGCTTTGCCTTCGGCACGGTTGCGGTGAGCGCCTACGACAACAGCAGTGGCGGCGCCTACGGGCTCTATGCCTCCTCGGCCAAGGGGCAGGCCGTGTACGCCAATGGAAATGCAACGGTGACGGGCAGCTTGGCAAAGGGTGGCGGTTCGTTCAGGATCGATCACCCGGTGGACCCATCGGACAAATACCTCTATCACTCCTTTGTCGAGTCGCCGGACATGATGAACGTGTACAACGGCAACGTCGTTCTCGATGGTGCTGGGAAGGCGGTGGTGGAGCTTCCGGATTGGTTCGAGGCGCTCAACAAAGAGTTCCGCTACCAGCTGACTCCGATCGGCGCCTTCGCCCCCTTGTATGTGTCGCAGGAGATAGCTGCCGGGCAGTTCGGGATCGGAGGCGGCAACCCGGGCCAGAAGGTGTCGTGGCAGGTGACCGGGATCCGTCAGGATGCCTGGGCCAACGCCAATCGCATCCCGGTGGAGGTGGAGAAGCCGGCCGAGGACAGGGGCCGGTATCTGCACCCTGAACTGTTCGGGCCGGGGGCAGAACCTGTCAGCGAGCTTGTGCGAGCGCGGCCACCGCTGTCGGCCTGATCGCCCGGATCGCCGCCGTTCATGTGCGGATTCCGCTCGGTTCGTCAATGGTCACGGCGTGACGACTCCCGATCCACTCAATCTGACTCTTGCAGGCGACTTGACTGCTCGGCGAATCGAAAGGCCCACTGATGCGTAGATCCACACGCTCCCGGTGCCATGTCCCACCTCGATATCGTGGCGACAAAGGTATTGTCCGGGCTGCAACATCCCAGATAGCTAGGCAGGGTGACGAGAAGCGAAGAGAACCGCCCGGCTCTTCGTCGAGCCGGGCGGTCTCTCGTATCGTTTGGCTCTCGACGCAAATGACGCTGACCGTGGCCGTGGGTAGTCACCCCAAGAGTGTGTGACGCCGCTGTCGGCGCCAATCGAGCGGATCGTCCACGTTGTCAGCGGCTTCGCCGAGCATGCATTCGTAGCTCAGACTCCGATCGTTGAGGAAGCCACCACCTCCTTTGCCGTTTCCACTGGGGACTTCTGGGAACTGGTCTCCGGATCGATGCGATTTCAGATGCGACCCGTCACCGACCACTCCGGAGGCGACCGGGCCACGCTGGGTCGGGGAACGGCCCACAACCATGCGCGCCAACCCTGGCCGTTACCGTCCACCTCCCGGATCCTGGGCCGTGGATGTTGCCCCTCCGAAGTGTCCACCAGCGTGCGATTCGGCGGACGCGGCGGCTCAGCTTCCCATGAGGCAATCACCTCGGCGAAGGCCAAGTCGAGCAGGTCCGGATCGGCCAGCATTACGGCAAGGAACTCGAACCTTGCCGTCACCTCGGATCTCGCCGTAACCATGACCGGTCACACCGAGACTGGCTGGCGATCCTCAGCGGTGGCCGAGATCACCTGAGAGTCCCCGGCGGGCGACACCGCGGCTCGCTCGTTGGTGGACACGGTGATCTTGCGGGGCTTGGCCCGCTCCGCCACCGGGATCGTGAGCCGAAGCACGCCGCTGTTGTAGCCGGCCGTGATCCCACCGGTGTCGAGTGCGTCCCCAAGGATGACCTGTCGGCTGAACACGCCTCTCGGACGCTCCGAGGCCACCAACTCGACCTCGGGCCCGGTTGCGGCCCGACGCTCGGCCCGGACGGTCAGCACATTTCGCTCCACATCGAGATCGATGCTGGCCGGGTCGATGCCCGGCAGGTCGAACTCGACGACGAACTCGTTCCCGTCACGCCAGGCATCCATGGGCATGGCCGCCGGACGAGCAACGGTTCCAAAGACTTGCTCGGCCAACCGGTCGACCTGACGGAATGGATCGGAACGAACAAGCATCATGCACCCTCCTTGTTTCGGCCGGAGGCGTCCTTTCCGCGCCTCCGGATCTATGGTCACTGCTACAGATTTGTTATATCCTGGTGACCATGTCCGAGGCAAGTGGTTCTGACGAATTTTCGCAGAGGCCACCGGCGGAGCAGGACCGTCCCGATGCAACTCGGGGCCTGTACGGAATATCCGTCGCCGCCGAGCTGGTGGGTAGTGCTCCCCAGAACCTGCGGCTCTACGAGACCCGGGGCCTGATCAATCCGGCCCGCAGCCGAGGTGGCACCCGGCGCTACAGCGATGACGACCTCGTCCGTCTCCGACAGATCGGCGGGCTCCTCGACGATGGCCTCAATCTGGCCGGGATCGCTGCCGTCCTGGCCCTCCAGGCCGTCAACCGAGAACTGCAAACCCAACTCGACCAGACCCGCCAACGGGCGTCGGCATCTCGCCGTCGCCCGACGGGTGGGGGACGACCCACTTCACGATCCGGGTAGTGGCGTCTTCTGGTCACTTCGACACCATTGAGAATCGCCAGGTGAACTGGTGGGACGCTGTCGAGGGCGAGTCCAGGATCGTCTTCAGCGGTAGGCGGCTGCGTCACAGGAACCCGCAAAGTTTCGGGTAACACCCTTCTAGGCTGGAAAAGCAGATGCTTTCCTGCACACCTGCTCGGCGGTTTGCCCCTGTTCTCCTATGGTCGGCTTGGAGCGCGTTATTGATTTTCGCTCGCTTGCTCGCAACTGTGGCCCGAAAACGGGCAGCGGAGGGGTATCTTCCGCAGAGTGAATCGTGGGGAATCGGATCCAGAACTGACTGAACCCGAGGTCCTCGTCCTCGACGACGGTCGGGTGCGCATCGTCACCTTAAATCGCCCAGATCGAGTCAATGCCTTCACAGCTTCGACCTACCGACGCTTGGCCAGGGTGTTGAACGAGGCAGATATCGCCGGAGATATCTCGGTGGTGCTGATGAGGGGGTCTGGGCGTGGGTTCTCCAGCGGTGTCGACCTCGCATCCGCCGCCGAGCAAGACCCGGCATTGGGGGACACCTTCGACGATCTGATTGAGTCGCTGATTCAATTCTCGAAGCCTCTTCTAGCCGCTGTACACGGCGCCGCAATCGGGTTCGGAGCGACGATCTTGCTTCATTGCGACTTGGTCCTAGTGGGTGACACAGCCCGCCTGCGCTATCCGTTCACGGCGCTCGGAACTACACCCGAGGCGGGAAGCAGTGCACTGCTACCGCGGTTGGTCGGTTTTCAACGAGCCGCCAACCTTCTGCTCACATCGCGATGGATCAGCGGAACTGAGGCAGTGGAGATCGGTCTAGCTGCCCAGTGTTGTCCGGAAGCGTCGCTCCAGGCCGAGGCACTGGCGACCGCCCGGGCGCTCACCGAGTTGCCTGATGCCGCGCTGGTTGCAGCAAAGCGGCTTTTGAAGGCGGGCGTGGCCACCGCTGTACGGGATGCGCTTGGTCGAGAGAGGGTTGAGGTCGAGGCCCTTCACGACACTCTCGGCCCGATGGGCTTCCGAGGCGACGCCTGAGAATGTCAACTGCACCCGCCTAGTCGTGACCGATCTGGAACAAAACACTCAAAACCTGCCCCAGATCACCGGTGGCGCCAGTACGACGTTGCTTTCGCTCCGCCATCCCGTCTACGAACGTGCCATGCTCTGGGTATGGTGAGTCGATCACCCGAGGAGCGTAAGGCGGATGCCCTGACAATGCTGACGGCGGTTGATGCAAACGTCTGGGTGGCGTCCGCTTCGGCCAGTGGAGCTGTCCATCTGGTGCCGGTGTCCCATACCTGGAACGGCAACCAGATCATTCTGGCAACGGAACCGGAGTCGCGCACGGTGGCCAATGTCACTGCCAACCCACGAGTTTGCCTCGCCCTGGGCGAGACACGAGACGTGGTCATGATCGACGCCGCCCTGGTCGAAGCCATCGCCAAGGCCAAGGCCCCAGCAGCGCTGGCAGAGGGATATGCCGCCCAAGCGGGCTGGGACCCACGGACGGACGGCAGCGACTACGTCTATTTGGTGCTCAGACCCGAGCGCATCCAGGTCTGGCGGGAGGCCGAGGACCTGAACGGGCGTACCGTCATGCGTAACGGGGCTTGGGTGGTCTGAACCGACGGCCTAGAATAAATTTGCGAACGAGCGTCCCCGAACGCCGCATCTGTCGGGCAGCCAGGCTGCCACCGACCAGGCACTTCCTTGCGTGTGGACTATCCGAACTGGCTGAGCCCATTGCAGGCTCACCATCCCGGAAGTGGCGGTGAAGGGAGAATGTGATTCTGGACACAAGAGCTGAGGTGACTGTGGCTGATGCCCAAGTGCGTCGGGTCCTCGAGATTCTTACAAACAGGCCCCGCTTCCGAGTGCGGGAGGACGAGGATTTCTCTCTAGGAAAGTGATCCCTCTGGATCTTGGCCATCGAGAACGGGAGATCCGGCATGCTCGCCGGTCTGAGATGACGATAAGATCCCCATGGCGGAAGTCCTGGGTTGGTTCGGTGGAGCCCTACCTGGCGCCTTGGATCTATGTATCACAGCAGGAGTGGCGTCAGTCCGAGCCAGCGGTGAGCCCGGCGGTTGGCCGAACAGAGAAACAAACGTGCAGTACCGGTGAGGGGCATCCAATGTGGGGGCCAAGTCCAATACGGAGGTGCCCAAATGAGGAAGCCAACATCCAGCTCGTTACGTTTGCGGATAGTGACAGTTGCATCGGTAGTTGCTATGGCGGGGGTGGTAGCCGTGGGCGTTCCGGTGGTGGCCGGTGCCGTCGTGCACCCAGCTACCGTCACTGTGCCAGGCGCACCCAGGGGAGTAAGGGCCGCTCCCGGCAACAGAGCCGAGGTTGTTAAGTGGACCGCTCCGGCCAACAACGGCGGAAGTCCGATCACCGGATATGTGGCGACGGCATCCCCGGATTCCGAAAGTTGCGCGACAACAGGTGCAACGACCTGTACTGTTCACGGCCTAGTCAATGGCCACACTTACAGCGTCTCAGTCGAAGCCAGTAATAAGAAGGGCCTAGGTGCACCGTCGGCGATCGTCATGGCGAAGCCCGGTCTTCCGCGTGCCCCTACCCACGTGAAGGCAACTCCGGGCAGTGGCTATGTAGCGATCTCCTGGACCGCCCCGGCAAACAACGGCAGCCATATCACCAAGTACACCGTAACTACGACGCCGAGCTTCAAGCGATGCGCGACGTCGGGTACCAAGACCTGCATCGTGACCGGGCTGACCAACGGGACGAGCTACCGATTCAAGGTTACTGCCACCAACGCATACGGCACCGGAGCGCCATCGGCATCTTCGGCACCGGCAACCCCACCCGTCGTACGGACGATTTCCGTAGGCTCGGATCCCAAAGGCATCTCCTCAGACGGCGCTCACGTTTGGGTTACGAATGGCTCCAGCGGATCGGTCACCGAGCTCAATGCCTCCGATGGAACAACGGCCCATTCGCCCATTTCTGTGGGCAGTGATCCGGACGGGATCTCTTCGGACGGTACGCACGTCTGGATCGCAAACGCCTCGCTCGGATCGGTCACCGAGCTCAATGCCTCCGATGGGTCCAACGTGCGGACCACTCCTGTAGGTACTGGTCCTGAAGGCATCGCATCCGATGGCACCTACGTCTGGGTAGCAAATAGCGGGAGCGCATCGGTGAGTGAACTGAGTGCCACCGATGGTGCCCTTTTGCGGACCATCACCGTGGGATCCAATCCCGGGTCTGTCTCCTTGGATAGTTCTCACGTCTGGCTGACAAACAATGCAGATGGTACGGCCACTGAGCTGAACGCGTCCACGGGTGCATTTATTGAAACCGTTGCCGTCGGGACCAATCCGGATGCCATCTCCTGCGATGGCACCGATGTCTGGGTGGCGAACAAAGGCAGCAACTCCGTCACCGAGCTGAATGCCTCGACGGGATCAATCGTCCAGACCGTCGCCGTGGGTGCCTCGCCTGATGCCATCTTCTCGGACGGAACCCACGTCTGGGTGGCAAATAGCGGGAGCAACTCGGTGACCGAGCTCAGTGCGTCGACAGGGGCTACCCTTCAAAACATTCCGGTCGGCGTGAGGCCCGTCGCTCTCTCTTCGGATGGCTCTCATGTCTGGGTAGCGAATAGCGGGAGCAACTCGGTGACCGAGATAGCTCCATAGGAAGCCGACCCCTTTGTTGACGCTCGTTACTCCAGTCGAACTGCAGGCCGAACCGCCTGCGTCCTACGACTCGGGATCTGGCTGACGGATGGGGCAAAACGGTGGGCGCCTAGACAGCCTTCGCTGCCCTGTCTCCGGGGATCCCAGGCCGGTTCAAAACGTCGTTGTTACAACGGCTGTGGTGGCGGTGGGTGACAGAAAATCTCCGAGAATGTCCACGTTCGCTCCGATCCTGAATGCGGTGTGTCACTCTCGCGTCACGCTCACAGAGTGTGAGGTGGTCACTGCCGCAGAAACCAACCTTGACCGGCTCTTCGGATTCTGGCGGGGTCCAGCACCTCATCGGACGACGATCGAGCCCAGCACTCGCCAGTTCGGCTTGCCGGCGTAGAGCAGGGCTCGGATCCGGTAGTTCTCGAAGTTGCGGAACCCGAAGCCGATCCGCTTGATGCGCTTGATCAGGTTGTTGAGGGCTTCGGTGGGCCCGTTGGACACCCTGGCCAGGTGGAAGTTGGCGATCTTGTCGAACCAGTCTCGGATTGTTCGTCCCAGCTTTTGGACCTCGGGGGGCATGGCCCGTCGCATGCAGTGGGCTTGGAGTTCTTTGAGCAGCTGGCGGGCTTCGTCGGGGTTGCTCGCCCGGTAGAAGTCTCGCAGGCGCTCCTTGATTCGATAGGCGATGGCCACCTCGGCGCCGGGATCACCGAGCTCGAGTAGTGACCACAGGCGGGCGGTTGCCTTGGCGTCGAGCCCCTCTTCGCTTCGGAGCAGAACCCGTCGAGCCCGATAGAGCGGATCGTCTCTTCGGCCCCGGTGCCCGGTCTGTTCGTTTTGGACCCGGCGCCTCACCGCGTCGAGGCAGCGATTGGCCAGCGAGATGACATGGAAGGGGTCGACCACCTGGTGGGCCTTGGGCAAGATCACCGTGTACACGGCGGCGTAGGTGGCCGACATGTCGAGGGCCCCGAAGCGGATCCGCTCCTTCCAGGCCACCGGCTGTTTGTCGATCCAGCCCGCCACGTCGGTGTATTTGCGGGTGGGGA
Organism: uncultured Acidimicrobiales bacterium; assembly: GCA_963713625.1. GTDB lineage: Bacteria > Actinomycetota > Acidimicrobiia > Acidimicrobiales > RAAP-2 > Bog-756. The sequence goes on from CAVQMN010000006.1 coordinate 225,013, forward strand.
GGATGTCGATGATCTGGTGGTTCTCCACGTCGGCGACGGTGGTGGCGTAGGCGGTGTGGCTGTGCGAACCGAGTTTGACGAAGGAGGTCTCGTCGAGCCCGATGGCGGTGGTCTTGTTCAGCCGTTTGCGGTCGGCAAGGAGGAGGGCCTCCCCGTAGGTGGTGACGGCGTCGTTGACCGTGTGCCAGTCACAGGCCAGCTCGGCCGCCACTTCTGACACGGTCCGGCCGCCGCCCACCTGAACCGTTGCCCACTTGGCCGCCCTGGTTGTCAGCAAACAGTTCTTGGCCGCGATGCGATGGTCCTCGAGCACCCAGGACTTCATGGGACACACCGGATCCACGCAGCGCATCCGGTGCTTCTTCCAGGCCAGCGACATCGGTGTCCCGTAGACGGGAAGGTCCACATAGTGGACCACCGGCCGTTCTTTGATCTGGGCCTGTCGATGGCAGGCCGGACATCGGACGACGCCCGGCACCTGCTCGACCATGAGTCTGACGTGGGGACCGCGGCGCTCGTAGCGCAGGACCTGCACATCCTTCAGACCCACCAGGGCCTGGAGGATCTCAGTAGGGTGGACAAGGACGAAGGTGCTTCTTGCTTTTTGGCTCACACCTCAAGCCTGAAGCGCCTTCGCCTAATTCTGGGTGACCCCGGTCACCCAACAGCTCCCCGCCAGAATCCGAAGAGCCATCCTGAATGCGGTGTGTCACTCTCGCGTCACGCTCACAGAGTGTGAGGTGGTTACTGCCGCAGAAACCAACCTTGACCAGGGACCTTCCTGGTGGGCGCTAGAGGACTCGAACCTCCGACCTCAGCCGTGTGAAGGCTGCGCTCTAACCAACTGAGCTAAACGCCCGCATGTACCGCGTGCGCCCTCCCCGGCACCCGGAAGGACCGGTGCCAAGAGTAGCCGACACTCCCCCAGAGAAGATCCAGCCGTCCGGAGCAACGCCTGCGCCGTAGAATCGCGCCCGAAGGCCAGGGCTTCCGGTTCAGTCGGCGGGCATGTCCGGAAAGGGCGGCACTTCGTCGAACCCGATCGCGGCCTCCAGCGCGGCCGACGACCGGAGCACAACCAGATCGGCATGTTGTGGCCCCACCAACTGCAACCCGACGGGCAACCCCGAGGCGGTCAGCCCGACGGGGATCGACGCGGCCGGTGATCGGGTCATGTTGAACGGATAGGTGAACTTGACCCAGTTGTAGTCAGCCGTCCCGTTGATCATCCCCGAGCCGTTCAGCGAACGGAGCGGGGGCTCGGCGGCGACCGTGGGCGTGATCAGCAGGCGGACATCGTGGAACAACTCGACCAGCCGGAGGTTGAGGGCGTGGCACGCATCCTCGGCCCGCACCAGGTCGAGGGCGCTCGTCGAGGCCGCGCTCTCGATCACCGTGGCCAGGACGGGATCGACCTGTTCCCAGAGATCGGTCCCCCGGACGTCGGCGTGGGTGCGGAGGTTGTAGACGCCGGCCAACGTCAGCCACTGGTCGACGGGGTCGGCGTCGAACACCGTCTCGATCTCCACGACCTCGGTGCCCAACGAGGCCATCACCGCTACCGCCCGCTCGCAGATAGCCAGCACCTCGGCGTCGACATCCGCGTACCCGAGCGTCGGCGACCAGGCCACCTTGCGGGGGGGCTTGGCCTCGTCGAGGGCGGCCAACCACGATGCCTCCGGACGGGGCAGGGAGCGCAAGTCGCTGGGGTCCGGCCCGACCACCACATCGAGCGCCGCCACCACGTCGGCCAGACGACGGGCCATCGGACCCCGGGTCGACAGATGCTGCCAATCAGGAGCCGATGGGCCACCGCTCGGCACCCGCCCGAGCGATGGCTTCACCCCCGACAAACCACAGCAGGACGACGGGATGCGAATCGATCCCCCGCCGTCAGAACCGGTGGCCAAGGGCACCAGGCCCGCGGCCACTGCCGCCGCGCTCCCTCCGGACGATCCCCCCGGCGAGTGGTCGAGGTTCCACGGGTTGAGGGTAGGTCCGAACACGGTGTTGTCGGTATCGGACTTCCATCCCAGCTCCGGCGTGTTGGTTTTCCCCACCACCACGCACCCGGCCGCCACCAGTCGCGCCACCATGGGCGAATCGGATGCCGCCGGGGGGCCGTTCGAAAAGGCCGCAGATCCATGCGAGGTCACGAAGCCGGCCGCATCCTCGAGGTCCTTCACCGCCAGCGGGATACCGGCCAACGGCCCGGGGTCGATGCCGCCGGCAACCTTGCGGTCGATCGCTTCGGCCGCTGACCGGGCTCGCTCCCCATCCACGGCCACAAAAGCGTTGAGCTGTGGATTGTGCCGGCTGATCTGGTCCAGCGCATGGTCGACCAACGAGGCTGCGGTCAACCGGCCGTCGCGCACCCCGCGGGCCAGGTCGACCACTGATTCGGTCCGGAAGTCCATGACTCGACCGTACAGGCGAGGAATGGCACCGACAAACGCCATCCTGCCGGCACGGCCGGGTTCGGTGTTGGCGTCGGCGTCTCGCCGTCGGCCGCCCGGTTCGACAACGACGGGAACGGGGAAGCAGTGTGTGCCATGCCCGGAGCAGCCATCGTCGACGTCGCGCTCGATCACGTGGCCCACGCAGTGCCGCGTTGGCAGGACGTCTGGCACCGGTACGCCTTCGAGCTCGGTGCCGGCTGGAGCTCGGGCGGTCTGGCCACCGGGTTCGCTCCCGGTCAGATCGAGTTCGCCAACCGGGCCAGGCTCGAACTGCTCATGCCCAACGACATCGAGGCCAACGATTTCCTCCAACGGTTCATCACCCGCAACGGACCCGGCCCCCATCACCTGACCTTCAAAGTCCCCGATCTGGCCCTGGCCATCGAGCAGACGAGGAGTGCCGGCTACGAGCCCATCGGCATCGATCTCACCGATCCCGAGTGGATGGAGGCGTTCATCCATCCGAAGCAGGCCACCGGCATCGTGGTCCAGCTGGCCCAGGCCGCCGCCCCGTGGACCGGTCCCCAACCCGACGACTTCCCGGTCGGCAGGCGGGTGCGGGCCGACGGAACCGGGCCCGTTCGGTCAGCCTCCCTTCGGTGGGTGACCCATGCGGTGGCCGAACTCGAAACCGCCATCCCCCTCTTCGTGGATCTACTGGGCGGCGAGGTGGTGGGCGAGGGAGCCCTTCCCGATCTCCGATGGAGGGAGCTGACCTGGGGCGGACCGATGGGGTTGCGCCTGGTCACCCCGACGGGTACGGCGGACACGCCCCTCCGGCAGTGGCTCGGCTCCCGGAGCGGCCGGGTCCATCATCTCGAATTCAGCGCCGAAGAGCCGGGGGGTATCGCGGGTGCGGTCCCGGGGGACGGATCACCGCTCGATTCCGCCGACGATCCCGCCTCCTACACCTGGTGGGTCGTGCCGCCCGAGGAGAACGCCGGGATGCGCCTGGCCATCCAGGCCGAGTGAGAGGGACGGTGCTGCGGATATCGGCGCCAACCAGGGTGGCGGCTTCCGGTCGAATCCAACCGGTCCCCCGGGACCGGTAGCCTGACGTCCGTGGCCAATCCGACCGCCGCCGAACTCCGGAAGTCCGCCCGCGCCGCCAAGTGGGCCGTCGACAGGCTCGATGGGCGCGAGCGGCGATTCTCGATCGTGGCCGCCGTTCTCTCTGTCCTGTTCGGGCTGTTGATCTACTTCTCGGAGACCCACGACAAGAGCTTCCGATTGGCCAAGGGCCAGCTCACCCCGCAGACCACGTTGCTGTTGGCCATCGTGTGCGGTGTCCTGCTCCTCGGGGCCACCTACCTCGGCCGTCGGGCTCCAGTCGGCTTCGTGGCGCTGTTCACGTTCTTGATGTTCGGGACCTCGACCCTTCCCCTCGGGCTTCCCTTCCTGGCCCTGGCCGGCTGGCTGCTCTACCGCTCGTACAAGGCCCAGAAGGAAGCCACGGCCAAACTTCGGGCCGCCCGGGCCGAAGCCTCGACCACGACGGCGGCCCGAACCGGAACACGGCCGGCGGCAACCTCTCGGACCTCGGCGGGTTCCCGCAAGAAGGGACCGGCCACGCCCGAGGCCAACAAGCGCTACACACCCAAGCGCCCACCGCCGCCGGCGCCCAAGCCCTCACGCCGGGAGCGCAAGGCGACAAACGCCTCCGATTGAGTCGGGCGCCGGCCGACCGGCAATCGGCCCAACGCCGGTCAGGTCGGCTCGGTGACCAGGGCCGAGCGCAGCAGTTCGAGGATCTCGTTCCTCCGCCGCACCAACGACCGGCCCGTGGGCTCCTCGCCGAAGACCCGGAGCACCTCGACCTCGGTGAGCATGCCGATGACCGTCGAGTAGATGGCCAGGAGAAGCAGCCTCGGCTCATGCCGTCGCATATGGCCGGCGTCCATCTCCGCCTCGAGGAACTCCGTGGCCCGAGCGACCAGCGGCTGGAGGGCAGCCACCAGCCGGGTCGCCGCCGGGGTGCCGGTACGGCCCATCTCGCGAACCAGACCGACCAGTTCCGGCCGGCGGGCGGCCAGCCGGAACACGGACCGCACCACCGCCTCCACCCGGGACCAACCGGAGCCGGCCACCGCCAACGACTCCTCCAGGGCGGTGGACAGGTCGATGGCACTCCGATCGATCACCGCCTCGAGGAGCACCTCCTTGGACGGGAACCAGTAGAGGATGGTCTGTTTGCGGATCTCGAGGCCTGCCGCCAGGGCGTCGAGCGACGAGGCGTCGTAGCCGCGGGTGGCGAACGAAGCCAGGGCGGCGTCCAGTATCCGGTCGGCGGTGGTCGATGCCCCCGATCCGGGGCGTTCGGCCGCCGGAACCCGGCGTGGTCGACTCCGGTCGCGTCCCGGGGTCTGCTCTCCTCCGATGCTCGACTCGGTCACTTACCATATGGTAGACAGATCCGGTGACCCGCGTCCGTGACTCGCTGAGCGGCAAGCAGTTCTTCATCACCGGGGCGACCGGGTTCCTGGGAACGGCCCTGGTCGAACGGCTGTTACGGACGGTTCCGGATGCCCGGGTGGTGCTGTTGATCCGTCCCGGTCGGCGCACCACACCCACCCAGCGGGCCACCAGGGAGATCCTGAAGAACGACTGCTTCGACCGCTTGCGGGAGGAGTACGGCGACCGGTTCGAGCCGGACGTGGCCTCCCGGGTGACGGCGGTGGCCGGAGACGTCGCCACCGACGGCTTGGGCCTGGACGACGAGGGACGGCAACTGCTCTCCGAGTGCGACATCGTTGTGCACTCGGCCGCCACCGTCAGCTTCGATTCGCCACTCGACACGGCCGTAGAGGTCAACCTGCTGGGCCCGTCACGGGTGGCCGCCGCGGTGGCGGCTGCCCGGCAGCGAGCCGCCGACGAGGGACGGAGCGGGCCCGTCCACTACCTGCCCGTCTCCACCGCCTATGTGGCCGGAACCCACCAGGGCGAGGCCAAAGAGGAGCTCATCGACGGCAGCCGGTTCAGCGTCGACGTGGACTGGCGGACCGAGGTCGATGCCGCCCGCCGTCAGCGCAGCGATTTCGACGCCGAGTCGCGGGGCTCGGCCCGGCTGGCCACCTTCGCCAAGCAGGCGCGCCGGGACCTCGGCGGTGCCGGACTCCACCTGTTGGCCGAGCGGGCCGAACGGCTGCGCGAGGACTGGGTCAAAAAGCAGATGGTGGCCTCGGGCCAGGCCCGGGCCCAGTCCCTCGGATGGCCCGACGCTTACCCCTATACCAAGGCCCTGGGTGAGCGGGCCCTGGTGTCCCAGTTCGGGGACACCGTGCCCATGACCATCATCCGTCCCTCGATCATCGAGTCGGCGCTGGCCGAGCCTCGGCCCGGGTGGATCCGCGGCTTCCGCATGGCCGAGCCGATCATCGTGTCGTACGCACGCGGGCTACTGCGAGAGTTTCCCGGTGTTCCCGAGGGGGTCACCGATGTGATCCCGGTGGATCTGGTGGTGGCGGCCATCATTGCCGTGGCCGCCGACGTGATCAGCCCGGCGCAGGAGTACCGGGGACCGAGCGTGTACCACGTGGCCTCCGGGGTCCGGAACCCCTTCCGGTACGGGCGCCTGGTCGATCTGGTCCAGGGGTGGTTCACCGAACACCCGCTCTACGACGCCGACGGCCAACCCATCGTGGTACCCGCCTGGTCGTTTCCGGGGAGGGGGCGGGTCCAGCGCCAGCTGTCCCGGGCCAGCAAGGCCATGGATGTGGCCGAGAAGGTGGTCGGTTCCCTGCCCATCCGTGGTCGCCAAGCGGCGTGGGTGGCCGCCCTCGAGGAGAAGCACCTGCTGGCCGACCGGGCCCTCGGCTACGTCGAGCTCTACGGTGCCTACACCGAGACCGAAGCCCGTTACCGGGTCGACCGCCTCATGGCCCTCTGGGACCGGACGGACGGCGAGGACCGCCGGACGTTCTGCTTCGACCCGGCCGAGGTGGACTGGGACTCCTACGTCCGCGACATCCACCTTCCCTCGGTCATCGAGCACGCCCGGGTGCGCACCTCACCGGGCAAGTCCCACCAGCCCAGCCGGACCGACCGGGCCCGCAAGAACATCCTCTCCCCCGACCGGCACCTGGCCGCCTTCGATCTCGAGAACACCCTCATCGCCTCGAACGTCGTCGACTCCTACGCCTGGTTGGCCTCCCGTCATCTGCCCGCCGGCGAGCGGGCCGCCTTCGTGGCCGACCTGGTGCGCGAGGCACCGGCACTCCTCGTCCTCGACCGTCGCGATCGGGGCGACTTCCTGCGCACGTTCTACCGACGCTACGAGGGCGCTCCGGTCGACCGCCTCAGAGACGACGGATGGGAACTCTTCTCCCACCTGCTGCTGGCCAAGTCGTTCCCGGCCGGCATCGCCCGGGTCCGCCAGCACCGGGCCCTCGGGCACCGCACCATCCTGATCACCGGCGCCCTCGACCTGGTGGTCGAGCCCCTGCGACCGCTCTTCGACGACATCGTCTGTGCCCGCCTGGGCGAAGCCGACGGCAAATTCACCGGGCGCCTCGACGTACTGCCCCCCATCGGAGAGGCGCGGGCGCTGGTTCTCGGTGACTACGCCGACGCCGAGGGGCTGCGGCTCGAGGAGTCGATGGCCTACGCCGACTCGGCCAGTGACCTGCCCATGTTGGAAGCGGTCGGGTTTCCGGTAGCCGTCAACCCCGAAGCCAAGCTGGCGGCCATCGCCAGGCGGCGGGGATGGCATGTCGAGCACTGGGCCAAAGCCGACGGTGGTTCCGAGCCGCCTCTGCCCCTCGGCCCGCTCGACCGGCGGGGCTCACAGCGGCGTGGGCACACCAGCCAGGCGGCACTGACCGGGGCGATCCGACGGTCGGTCACCGGCGTGCCCCGATGAAGGCCCTCGTCCTCGAGCGCAACCTGCCGCGTTTCGCCGCCTCCCGGGTGGCCTCGGTCTTCGGCTCCGGACGCGGAGCCGGGGTCGGACCCCTGCAACTGCTCGACGCCGAGGAGCCGGAGCTCCCGGCCGACGACTGGTTCCACCTCCGACCTCTGCTCTCGGGGATCTGCGGGTCGGACCTGGCCACGCTCGACGGGCGCAGCTCCCGGTACTTCGAGGACATGGTCAGCTTTCCCTTCGTGCCCGGCCACGAGGTGGTCGGTGTTCTCGACGCCGGCGGGACCGACCACGACGGCCGGCCGCTCGAACCGGGGACCCGGGCGGTCATCGAGCCGGTGCTGGGTTGCGCCCCGCGCCATATCCGACCGCTGTGTCCCCAGTGCGCGCAGGGGCAGACCGGACTGTGCGGGAACGTGGCCTTCGGCAATATCGATCCCGGCCTCCAGACCGGGTTCTGTGCCGATATCGGCGGAGGTTGGTCACACGCCGGCCTGGTGGCCCACGCCTCCCAGCTCCACGCCGTCCCCGACCACTTCGCCGATGAGGACGGGGTCATGGTCGAGCCCACCGCCTGTGCCGTCCACGCCGTCTTGTCGGCCGACATCGCCGAGGGGGACACGGTGGCGGTGGTCGGTGCCGGCACCCTCGGTCTGGCCGTGGTGGCCGCTCTCGACCACATCGTCCGCCCGGCGTCGGGCTGCACGGTGATGGTCGGGGCCAAACACCCGCACCAGCAGGCCACGGCCGAGCGGCTCGGCGCCGACACCGTGGTGGCACCGGACCAGCTGGCCCGGGCCGTCCGCCGTCGGTCGGGTTCACTGGTGCTGGCCGGCCGGCTCACCAACGGGGCCGACGTGGTCTTCGACTGCGTCGGCACCTCCGAGTCACTCACCCACGCACTGGCCATGCTCCGGCCCCGTGGCCGCGTCGTGCTCGTCGGCATGCCGGGCCGGGTCTCGGTCGACCTGGCGCCGCTGTGGCACCGCGAGCTGACCGTGGTCGGCGCCTACGCCTACGGAGCCGAGCACGCGGGCACCGAGCACTCTCCCACCGACACCGGCGCCGATGCCCGCCGCACCTTCGACCTGGCTATCGACCTGGTGGCTTCGGCCGGGCTCGGTTCGCTCGTCAGCGCCGCGTATCCCCTCGAGCGCTACGAGGAAGCCATCGGCCACGCCGGGGCCGCCGGCCGCCGGGGTGCGGTGAAAGTGGTCTTCGATCTACGCAAGCCGAAAGGACGCACCCGATGAGCCCCAGGCCCGGATTCGTGCTCGACGTCGACCGCTCCACGCCGCCCACGCTGTTCTGGCACGGCGAGCGGTTCAGCCTCGAACGTCTCCCCGAGGGCAGCCGGGTCATCTACGCGCCCGAGCCCATCGATCCGCTCCCAGATCCGTCGTCGGCCATCCGCTCGGCCCTCACCCATCCGGTGGGCGACCGCGACCCCCTGCCCGCCCTCCTGCGGCCGGGGATGAAGCTGACCATCGCCTTCGACGACATCTCGCTGCCCCTGCCGCCCATGGAGCGGCCCGATATCCGCCAGATGGTCATCGAACAGGTGCTGGACATGGCGGCCGAGGCCGGCGTGGACGACGTGGCCCTGATCGTGGCCCTGGCCCTCCACCGACGGATGACCGAAGCCGAGCTCCGCCACGCCCTGGGCGACCGCATCTACGACGCCTTCGCCCCCAACGGCCTGTTGACCCAGCACGACGCCGAGGACCCCGATGCCCTGGTCCACCTGGGGCTCACCGACCAGGGCGAGGACGTGGAGATCAACAAGCGCGCCGCGGAGAGCGACCTACTGGTCTACGTGAACATCAACCTGGTGGCCATGGACGGTGGCCACAAGAGCGTGGCCACCGGCCTGGCCAGTTACAAGAGCCTCCGCCACCACCACAATCCCCAGACCATGCAGAAGAGCCGGTCGTTCATGGACCAGCACCGCTCGGAGCTCCACTCCTCCAACTGGCGCATGGGCCGTCTGATCGCCGACAGCGGGGTCACCGTCTTCCAGATCGAGACCACGCTCAACAACGACACCTTCCCCACGGCCTTCAACTTCTTGCAGAAGCGGGAGTGGGAGTGGGGAGCCAAGGACCGGCTCGGCTATGTCGCCGCGTCGAAGGCGCTGGACCGGACGCCACCCCGGCTGGCCCGCCAGATCTTCCAGTCGGTGAAGGCCCCTCACCGGATGACCTCGGTCCAGGCCGGTGAGGTGGAGGCGGTCCACGCCCTGACCACCGAGCGGGTGTGGGAGCAGCAGGGGGTTGCCGTCGAGGGCCAGTCGGATATCTTGACCATGGGCCTTCCCTACATCAGCCCCTACAACGTGAACTCGATCCTCAACCCGATCCTGGTGGCGTGCCTCGGGCTGGGCTACTTCTTCAATCTCTACCGGGGCAAGCCCCTGGTGCGCGAGGGCGGGGTGTTGATCATGTCCCACCCCACCCCGTGGGAGTTCAACCCGGTGCACCATCCGAGCTACATCGACTTCTTCGAGCAGGTCCTCACCGAAACCACCGATCCGATCGAGGTGGCCGACCGGTTCGAGGAGTCGTTCGCCACCGACCCCTGGTACATCCACCTCTACCGCACCGGTCACGCCTACCACGGCGTCCACCCCTTCTACATGTGGTACTGGTGCGCCCACGCCCTCCAGCACCTCGGTGCGGTCATCGTCGTCGGAGGCGACAGCGCGTCCGTCCACCGGCTGGGGTTCCGCGCCGCCTCCACCCTGCCCGACGCCCTGGAGATGGCCCAGGACGTGGTGGGCCGGTCGCCCTCGCTCATCCATCTCCACACGCCACCGATCCTGATGGCCGACGTGCAGTGACCGCCAAGCGGGGATCGTCCAACTCGCTCCGTCCGCGGCGGGCGGTGGCCGTCGACTCGGCCCTCGGCGGGGGCACCGGTCACGACCTCACCCGCAGTCCCGGGGGGCGATGGTCGTCATCGTCGCTGGCCTCGCGCCTCGGTCGGGCCCGGTTCCCGCTGGCCCGCCCGAGCTGGCCCGAATCGGTGCCCCGGCCCGCCCCCGAGCCCGAACTGGGCGCCCACTACGACACCGACTGGTCGCGCCGGTACCCGGTGCGCCTGGCCCGGGCCATGGTCCTCGACAACCTGGCCCGGCCGCTGACCAAGGTGGTGGCCTCCCCTCTCGTCCGCGGGGACGAGGGGTTGAGCGCCCTCCACGGACCGGTGATCTTCGCCTCCAACCACGCCAGCCATATCGATGCCCCGCTGCTCTTGAGCTGTCTCCCGCTCCGGTTCCGCCACCGCACGGTGGTGGCTGCCGCGGCCGACTACTTCTTCGACCGCCGATGGAAGGCCGATGCCTGGTCGTTCCTGCTGGCCGCCATCCCCATCGAGCGGACCAAGGTCAACCGTCGCTCGGCCGAACTGGCCGGCGGGCTGCTGGCCGACGGGTGGAACCTGGTCATCTTCCCCGAAGGCGGCCGCTCCCCCGACGGGTGGGGGCAGGCGTTCACCGGTGGAGCCGCCTATCTGGCCTGTCGCACCGGGGCCGCGGTGGTGCCCGTCCATCTGGACGGGACACGGCACATCCTGCCCAAGGGGGGGACGGGGATCCGGCGGACCCGGACCACCATCACCTTCGGCACCCCCATGCGGCCCGGTGAGGACGAGAACGCCCGGCGCTTCGGGGTGCGCATCGAGGCCGCGGTGGCCACCATGGCCAACGAGGCCGGCTCCGACTGGTGGACGGCACGCAAGCAGGCCGCGGCCGGCTCCACCCCACCGCTCCAGGGCCCGGACGTCGCCGCCTGGCGCCGTTCGTGGATGCTGGCTCCGGACCCCGGACGGCGCGACAACGACCGCGCCACCGACGACGGTGCCGAGTGGCCCAGGCGGGACCGCTGAGCCTCGCCGGTCACCGGCCACTCGGGCCACCGACGAGGACCGGTCCGCCGGAGGCTCAGGGCCGGTGGCCGGTCAGCCTCCGGAAGAAGCGGTTGGCCGTCGGTTCCTCCCCCACGGCCAGGCGCTCGGCCCGCAGTGCCGCTTCGGCTCCCTCCTCCAGCGGGTCGAGCAGTGCCGGTCCCTCCGATGTCGACATGGCCCACCCCAACAAGAGATCGGCCAGCGCCGTGTTGCGGGCCAGGACCGGCCCGTGGAGATAGGTCCCGAACACCCGGCCCGACCACGCCCCCTCGGTCCCGTCACCACCCCCGTTGCCCACCCCCCGGACCACCTGCGCCACCGGTCGTGAGCCCGGGCCCACCACCGTCACCGCGCTGTGGTTCTCGAACCCGGTGAGGGTGGGCAGGCGCTGCCCGTCGGCCCGGCGCGGCGCCTCCGGGGTCGGCGTGGCCACCACCTCGCCCACGGCACGGGCCCCGGTGCCTTTGCGGGTGATGACGTCGAGCAGGCCCAGACCGTCGTGGGGTCGGTCGTGACTGTCGGGGAAGGTCTGGCCGAGCAGCTGGTACCCGGCGCACACCCCCAGGACAACGGCCCCGTGGCCCACAGCCCGGTCGAGGGTACCGTCGGCTCGCAGGGCCTCGGCTGACCGGACCTCGGGACCGTCCTCTCCTCCCCCGACGGTGTAGATGTCGGCCGACGGCAGCGGTCGGCCCGACTGGGCCTGGACCAACTCGACGTCGATGCCCCGCCACGAGGCCCGTCGGGCCAGCACCAGGCCGTTCCCGCCGTCGCCGTACGTTCCCAACAGGTCAGGGAAGACCACGGCGATGACCAGGGCGCTACTCCGGGCGGCCGTCACAGTCGGCTCCGCAGCTCGGCGAAGGCCGTGTAGTTGCCCAGGAAGTCGATGGGCGTCTTTTCGGACGCCATCCCCGCCGACGGGCCCGCCCCTCCGGTCCGGCTCATGTCCATGGCCCGGTCCAGCGCGGCCAACGGATCCGCCACCACCGTGCAGGCCACCTCGGCGTACCGGAGGCGCACGGCCAGGTCGAGACGCCGGTCACCGGTCGCCACCACCGGACGTCCGGCCAACCGCTCGAAGGGCACGTCCCACAGCCAGCTGGTATCGAGCCCGTCGGCGATGCGGGCGTTGATGGACAACACCACGGGAACGTCGGGGGTCCCGTCCTCTTCCAGCAGGTCGAAGATGGCGGTCCAGCCGGCCGGATTCTTGGCCAGCAGGAGACGGACCCGATGACCGTTCCTCACCATCCGGGCGAACCGGCCCTCGACGTCATCCACCGAGGACAGTCGGGCCAGCGCCGTCGCCACGGTCAGGGTCGGCGCGGGGGTGTCCCGGTCGTCGTCTCGCTCACCGCCGGGGCCCGCCATCAACGGGGCGGCGATGGCCACCATGGCTGCGTTGGCCCGGTTGAACTGACCGGGGAGCCTGAGATCGACCGCGAACCGGCCACCTTCGGCCGTCACCAGCTCCGATCCCTCCAGCCAGGCCACCCGTGCCGGGCGGGCGAAGTCGCACCGGTCGCAGGCCCATCCGTCCTCGTCGTCGAAGGAGATCCCTCCCCCGCACGCCGGGCAGCCCACGGCATCGTTGCGCCAGACCTGGCCGGCGCCCACCCATCTGACGTCCGGCGCGGTGGTAGCCGCCCACACCACCATCGGATCGTCGGCGTTGGCCACCACCACCGTGCCGGGTCGGTCCGGAGCGGCCCCGCCGGGCAGCCCGGCGAGGGCCGTCCGCCACCGGTCGACCAGCATCCGGACCTCGGAGATCCTGTCCAGCTGATCGCGGGACAGGTTGAGGAGGACGACCACCCGCGGGGCCGTCTCGGAGATCAGCCGGCCCAGGTACCCCTCGTCCACCTCCAACACGGCGTCGGCCCCCGGCACAGAGGCAGCCAACGCCGAGACGTGGCCGGCCGGCATGTTGGCGCCGGTGTCGTTGGTGGCCACCGGAACGTGGCCCGGGCCGGCCAGGGCCACCGCCAGCATCCGGGTGGTGGTGGTCTTGCCGTTGGTCCCGCTGACCAGCGCCACCCGCCGGCCCCGGGCCAGCGCGGTCAACAGCGTGGGGTCGAGCGCCAGGCCCACTCGCCCGCCGGCCACTGTCCCCCGTCCCCGGCCGAGCGACCTCGACAGGCGGTTGGAGAGCTTGAGGGCCTCGACGGCGACCACGGCCCGCCCCGGGAGGGCTTCGTCGGGGGCCGGTCGGGCCGAGACGTTCACGCCGGGGGTCGGGTGCGGTCCAGATCCTCCTGGGAGGGGATGTGCTCGATCCGAGCCTCCTCAGGCAGGAGGGCGGCGATGGTTTCCATCACGACCGCGGTATCGACCACTGCGTCTTCCAGACCCAGCGGGACCGACGGTCCCACGGTGATGGTGACCCGGGGTGGGTGTTGGAGGGCGGTGACGTTGGGCACCCTCGACGACCGGGGCCACACCCGCTCGGTGCCCCACAGGCCGATGGGGATGACCGGCGCGCCGGTCTCCTCGGCCAGACGGGCCACGCCCGTGTGCCCCACCAGGACGGGATCGAAGAAGTCCTCGCCCCGGGGAATGGTCCCCTGGGGAAGGACGATGACCACCTCGCCGGCCCGCAGGGCGGCGGCGGCACGGCGCATCGGGTCCGACGACCCGCTGCCCCGATCCACCTGGATGCCCCCGAGGGCCCGGGCCAGCCCGCCCACCACGGGGGCGTCGAATACCTCCTGTTTGGCCATGAACCGCACCGGTCGACCGAGGCGGGCGGCCACGATCCCGAGGGCGGCCACGTCGAAGTAACTCCGGTGGTTGGAGGCCAACAGCACCGGGCCGGCCAGAGGGATGTTGTCCATGCCGTGAAGATCGAACCGGGCGTAGGGGAAGGCCTCCGGTCGGAAGAACGGCCGGGCCAGGTGATAGGGCTCGAAGCCGACCACCGAGGGAATCCCCGGAGGCCGGTCCCAGTATTCGAGCGGCCACCGTCGGGCCAGGGCCACCACGGCCAGCCGGGGATCGGCATTGAGCGGATGGGGGTGACCGACGGCCAGGAAGAGCGGAAGATCGAACACGCTGTCCGAGTAGAGGTGGGACTCGCCGAGGTCGACCCCGTTTTCGGCGGCCCAGCGGATCGCCGCCGCCCGTTTGCCCATGCCCCACACGAAGGCGCCGTCGAGCCTGCCCGTATAGCGCCCGTCCTGTTCGGCGTAGCGGGTGGCGATGACGGCATCGAACTCCAGGGCGTCAGCCAGCGGCGAGACCATGTCGATGGGTGAGGTGGTGGCCAGCACCAACCGGCGGCCCTCGGCCCGGTGGGCGGCCAACGCCTCGAGCGCCCACGGTTGGACCAGGTCGACGAGGGCCTCCACCGCCCGTTTCCCCGCCCGGCGGGTGGCCTCGGCCGACCGGTTGCGCATGACCGCGGCGGTGGCCCGGGCCAAGCCGATGAAAGGGACGGTCTCGCCGAACCGGTTGTAGAACCCGTACATGACGCCGTCGCCGGGCAGATGGCGTCCGGGAGGGAGCACGCCCTCTGCTTCCATGGCCTGGTGGAACACCGGCCCGCTGGCCGACCGGATCAGCGTGCGGTCGAGATCGACGAAGACGGCACCGGAGTCGGGCATGCCCTCACGCTACCGCCGGAGGGGCCGAGCGGGGGCGCCGTTGGCCTTCGGATTCCGGGCAACAGAGGAAAGGACAATTGGCCCCGGACGCGGCAAAGGGCCGCCAGGGGGGGAGGCGGGCCCTTTGCACTGACTCACCAAGAATGTAGGAGGGGGATTCCTTGCTTCCTGTGGTCTGCAGATATCGTATAACAACCGCGAGCAATCAGTCAAGCAGCTAAAGTTGATATCCGCTATCATCTAAAGCGATGGAACTCCGACACCTCCAGGCGCTGACCGCAGTGAGCGACCACGGGACGTTCTCGGCCGCGGCCGAGCACCTCAACACCGTCCAATCGAATATCTCGGCCCACGTGGCCCGGCTCGAGCGTGAACTCGGCGCCCCCCTCTTCGACCGGGCCGACGGCCGGCTCACCCAGGAAGGCACCGTGGTCGTGGCCCGGGCCCGGCGGATCCTCTCCGAGCTGGACGCCCTCATCTCCGACGTGGCCGCCTGCAAGGACGAGGTGGCCGGCACGGTGAGGGTGGGGATGATCGGCACCACCGCCAGGTGGCTCGTCCCCCGGCTCATGGACATGGCCAGCAAGCGCCATCCCAACCTCCGACTGGTCGTGGTCGAGGGCAATACCACCGGGCTCGAGCCCCAACTGGCCAGCGGCCAGCTCGACCTGGCCATCCTCCACCTCCCGGTCTCCGGCCGTGACCTGGCCGCCCGGCTCCTGTTCGAAGAGGACCTCATGCTGGTCCTGCCCCAGGGCCACGCCATGTGCGACCCCGGCCGCCCCCTCGGCCTGGAGGACCTGGCCGACATGCCGCTGATCCTCCCGCTGCCGGGGACCGCTTACCGTGACGAGCTCGACGCGGTGACCCGACCGCTCGGCATCACCCTCCTGCCGGCGGCGGAGATCGACGGCCTCCGGCTCATCGCCTCGCTGGCCTTCGAGGGGTACGGTCCGGCCATCCTGCCCGCCACCGCCATCCCCTCGATCCTGCGCTCCCAGTTCCACCCGGTGCCCATCGAAGGCCTCCCCCAGCGCCGGGTCGGGCTGGCCCAACGGAGCCGGGGACTGCCGTCTGCCCCCACCCGGGCCTTCAGCGAGCTCCTCGACGCCGTGGTGGCCGTGCCCGAGGGCCGGCCCGACGGCGTCCACGTGGCCGGCTGAACGACCGGCGGCGAGCAGACGCACATCGTCGGCGTGCACCGGCCCGACCCGGGCATCCGGTGCCGTCGGGACGGTGCAGCGGGGATCGACGGTGCCTGTCGGGACGGTGTCTGTCGGGACGGTGCTGTCGGGATCCCGGTGCTGTCAGGACGGTGCTGTCGGGATGATGACCCGGGCTACAGCTCGGGGACCCGGGGCTCGCGCCACATGCGCCAGATGGTCGGGGTACCGGCCTTCGGGCCGAGCTCTTCGACGACCTCGAAGCCGAAGCGGGAGTAGAAGGGGACGTTGCGCGCCTTGGACGACTCGAGATAGGCGGGCCGGCCCGACTCGTCGATGCGCACCATCATGGAGCGGAGGAGCGCAGAGCCCACCCCCTGTCCCTGCCGGGACGGCTCGGTGCCCAGCGTGGCCAGATACCAGTGCGGCTCCTTGGGCCGGAGGGCGTCCACCTCGAACAGCAGGCGCAGGGCCCGGTGGGTGTGCCCGCTGATCAGAAACGGTGCCGCCGGCAGCAGCTGGAGCAGCTCCCGCAGCCCGTTGCGGACGGCGTCGTACGGGCCCCACAGCGCGGCGCCGTCACCGGCGTCGGTGGTGTAGACGTGTCCGCGGGGAAGGTACTCGTGGCGGAGCTGAGCGGCGAAGAAGGCGTGCAGGCCCCGCTGCCGTCGGCGGTCACCGGAGAACATGTAGTTGGCCACCGGGTCGTCGGCGAAGGCACGCACCAGCATGGCCGTCATCGACGGGATGTCGGCGGCCACCGCCTGACGAACCTTCGGGCCACCAGGTTCGGGTTGCACCCGCGGAATGGTAGCCCTGCCCCGCTCAGTTCATGGCCGGATCCTCCGGGAATCCGGACACGAGAGCCAGGGCCCCGCCCTGGCGACGGAGTACCCGCCGCCACAGACTTTCGGGGTCGGCCGAGATGGGATCGGCCTCGTGGGCCGGGACGACGTACCACGAACCCTCGTCGATCTCCGCCTCGAGCTGACCCGAGTCCCAGCCCGCGTAGCCGGAGAACAGCCGGGCCCCGACGAAGGCCGCGGCCACCGGGGCCGGGTCCTCGGCCAGGTCCACCGTTCCCACCGGACGGTCCCCGTCCACCAGCAGCCGCCACCCGGCCGGACGCAGGTCCGACCCGTCCCGGACCGAGTCCCGGGAGGTCAACCGGACCAGCCCGATGAGGGCGTTGCGGGCCACCGGCCCACCGGTGAAGAGCTGGGCAGGAGCGGTGGCCCACTCCTGCCACTGCGGCATCAGCTCGCCCACCGGGACCCCGCCCGGCCGATCGAGGACCACGCCCAGGGCCCCTGGGTCCCCGTGGTCGAGCACCAGCACCACCCGCC
The DNA here is from genome assembly GCA_963713625.1 of uncultured Acidimicrobiales bacterium. Taxonomy (GTDB): domain Bacteria; phylum Actinomycetota; class Acidimicrobiia; order Acidimicrobiales; family RAAP-2; genus Bog-756. Next base: position 242,350 of record CAVQMN010000006.1, read on the forward strand.
GCGAGAAGTTGGGGTCGGCCAGGCGCGGGGCGGCCACCAGCAGGTAACCGGCCAGACGGTCGGGCGGAACCGCGCCCCCGTAGGGCTCGAACACGCTGAACGGATCGATGGGCACATCCCGATGATGGCCCACCCGATCGGCCGAGTGGCGCCATTGGTCCGGTTCGATGAGGCTGGGCCGATGGCACTCGTCTCCGTGGACCCGGTCCGCCCCCATGTCCGCCTGGTCACCCTGGACAATCCGTCCCGCCTCAACTCGATGTCCTTTGCCCTGGTGACCGACCTCTACGCCGCCCTCGAGGAGGTGGCCGCCGACAACAGCTGCCGGGTGGTCGTCCTCACCGGCGCCGGCCGTTCCTTCTGCTCGGGACTCGAGCTCGAACATGCCGGACTGCCCCCGGGGACCGAGGACCTCGGGCGCCACCGTCTGGGCATGCGGGCCATGGAGTACATGGGCGGCATCGTCCCGGCCATGCGGTCCATTCCCCAACCCATCGTGGCCGCCATCAAGGGCCCCGCCTACGGCGGCGGCATGTGCCTGTCGCTCGGCGCCGACATCCGCCTGGCCGGCCGGTCGGCACTGTTCTGCGGGGCCGGCATCAGTAACGGGCTCAGCGGGACCGAGCTCGGGGTGAGCTGGCTCCTGCCCCGGGCGGTGGGCACGTCCAACTCGGCCGAGATCCTGTTGACCGGCAAGAAGGTCGATGCCGACGAAGCCCTCCGGATCGGTCTGGTCTCCCGGGTGGTGGACGACGACGAGCTCCTCGACCAGGCCGTCGAGATGGCCGAAGGGATGTGCCGGTTCAGCCCGTTCGGCCTGAGCCTGACCAAGGACACCCTGTGGGCCGTGCTCGAGGTGGGCAGTCTGCGGGCGGCCGTCGACCTCGAGAACCGCACCCAGCTGCTGGCCGGACATACCGGCAACCTCACCGAAGCCTCGGCCGCCTTCAAGGAGAAGCGGCCGCCGGTCTACACGGAGTAGGCGGAACACCGTGGCCCCGTCCCGGCGACGACGCGGGCGCCCCCGCCCCACCGGCGACCCGGGAGCATCGCCGGCCGGCAGCCGCGAGCACTGGCGGGCGGACGGCACGCCCAAGACCCGCTACCCGAGCCAGGCCGAGGCCAACCGGTCGTCGCTGCACCTGCGTCTGGAGGCGGGCGCCGACCTCAGCCCCTACCAGTGCCGGATCTGCTCCGGGTGGCACCTCGGGAACACCCGGAGCTGAGCCCGGGCCTCCGTTCGGATGGGGCGGACCCAACTGTACCGTCCAGACGGTATAGTTCGGGCATGGAACCGGACGGCGCCACGACGCAGGCTCCCACCCGGGCCGGCGGGACCAAACGGCGCATCGTCGATGCGGCCGAGGAGGTCGTCCTGCGGGACGGGGTGGCCCGACTGACCCTCGACGCCGCCGCGGCCGAGGCCGGTCTCAGCAAGGGTGGGGTCCTCTACCACTTCCCCACCCGTGACGCCCTGGTGGCGGCCATGGTCGACCGGATCATCGAGGAGTTCGATCGGGACATCGAAGAGAACATGGGCGACGGGGCCGGGCCGGGCCGCTTCACCCGGGCCTACATCCGGGCGACCATGACCCCGAGCTCGACCGGCCCGGACCGCGAGGACCGCCTGGGCGCGGCACTCATCGCCGCCGCCGCGGCCGAGCCCACCCTCCTCCAACCGCTCCAGGCGGCCGCCGACCGATGGCAGTCCCGGCTCGAGGACGACGGACTCGACCCGACGGTGGCCACCGTGCTGCGACTGGCCTGCGACGGTCTGTGGCTCTGTGACCTGTTCGGGCTGGCACCCCCCTCGGCCGCCCTCCGGTCCGGCGTCGAGCTCGAGCTCGAGCGCCTGGCGTCGGACGGATCATGACGACGACCCGAACCGGCCCCGGTACCGAAGCCATCTCCACCGTCGCGGCCGACGGAGCCGACCCGGCCGATCAGTCGGTCCGGCTCATCCGCACGCTGACCGTGACCGTCTTCCTGCAGTGGATGGGCGCCACCTCCCTCATCCCCATGCTGCCCGTCTACATCCGGCACCTCCACGGCTCCGATGCGCTGGCCGGGGTGGTCATGGCCGCGTTCTTCGCCGCCGGCGTGCTCTCCCAGTACCCGGTCGGACGGTTGGCCGACCGGATCGGCCGCCGCCCGGTGCTGATCGCCGGCCTGGTCACCTACGGGGTGGCCAGCCTCTCGTTCCTTCTCCCCATCACCGCCGACGCAGCCATCGCCCTGCGGGCGCTGCAGGGCATCGGAGCGGGGGCGGCCACGGTGGCCGCCCTGGCCATGGTGGCCGGCTCCGTGTCCCTCGAACGGCGGGGCCGCGCCTTCGCCGCCATCTACGGGGGGGAGCTGGCCGGCATGGCCATCGGACCCCTCATCGGCAGCATCGTCGGCATCCGCACCATGTGGGCGATGTTCCTGGCGTCGGGCCTGATGTCGTTCGGCGCCTGCATCCCCGCCCTCCGCATCCGCGAGCCCGGTGGGGACGCCGAGCGGCGGGCGGCCCGGACGAGAGCCGACGGCAGCATGGTCCCCCTCCGCCGGGTCCGCATGAGCCGCCCCATGGTCGGGGCCCTCATCTGCGCGGCCACACTGGGTCTGGCCAGTGGCGTCTACGACATCTGCTGGACACTGCTGCTCTTGTCCCGTGGTGCGTCGGGATTGGAGATCGGCATCTCCTGGACGCTGTTCGCCGTTCCCTTCGTCCTGGTGGCCAAGCCGAGTGGCTGGCTCGCCGATCACATGGACCGGCGCAAGCTGGTACTCGTCGGCCTCGGTGCCTCGACCGTCCTGTGCGCCTCGTACCCGTTCATCAGGAGCGTGCCCGCCCTGGTGGTCCTCGGGGCCTCGGAGGCCTTGGGCTTCGCCGCGGCCATGCCCGCGGTCCAGTCCCTGCTGACCGAAGGCTCGGCCCCGTCCGAGGTGGGACGGATCCAGGGGATGTTCGCCACCAGCGAGACCGCCTTCACCGCCGTGGCCGCCGCGGCCGCCGGGGCCGCCTTCGCCTTCGCCTCGTGGCTCCCCTTCGTGGCGGCGGCGTCGATCGTCTTCATCGGGCTGGTGGTGGTGGCGTTCATCTGGCGAACGGTGCCGGGCAAGGTGTCACGGCCCGCGGCCGTCGTCGCCCCCGCGGTGGCCCGGCCTTAGGAGGTCAGCCGGCCGGAGGGCGCAGACCGGCATGGACCGACGCCGTCCAACGACCGGTCGAGGGGACCGTGCACACCAAGGTGGCGGCCTGCAACAGCCAGTCGATGACCACGGCATGGTCGGCCTCCGCCGGCACCTGAGCCACCAGTCCCCGCCGGGGGTGGTCCTGGGTGACCCGCCATCCTTCGGGAAGCGGGTGTCCGGCATCCCGCAGGCGCCAGGCCACCCTGGGACCCGAGGCGTGCTGCAGTCCGACCGTGGTCGGCTTGGCCGTCCCGTCGGCGGCGCGCTTCCCGGGCATCCAGGTGACGGTAGGTACGTGGTGGGTCGATCCGCCCAGGAAGGCGAACGGCCCCGGTGCCGGAGGCTCGTGTTCCTCTTCGATGACCGGATCGATGTTGATCCACCCCGACCCGTTGGCCACCACCTCGGCCATCTGAGCCAGGAGCCGGGCGTCGCCGTGGTCGGTGAACTCGATCTCGAGCGGTCGGCTCCTGGTCATGTCTGGAGGTCGAGGATTCCGTCAGCCAGGGCACCGAGCTCGGTTCTCCAGGAATCGGGCTGTCGCAGGGGCCGGACCACGAACTTGGAGAAGCCCACCTCGAGGAAGTCCTCGAGCATGGCCCGGAGGCCGGGGATGCCCACGGGGACGACATCTTGAGGGTCGACCCCGCGGCGCAACGACGACAGGGCCTGCTTGGCCCCCGGCGTCAACGGGGCGTCGGCGTAGGCGATCGACACCCCGAAATGCTCGGGAGAGATCGTGCGCCCGACCTCGGCCGCGGCCTGGTCGATGACCACCTTGGCCGCGGCCACCTCCACCGGCGTGCAGGCCGAGGGCAGCCACCCGTCGGCCAACCGGCCGCAACGACGCAGGGCGGCGGGCACCATCCCCCCCGTCCAGCACTCGAGCGGCTCCTGGACGGGCAGGGGCGACACCGTCACCCCTTCGAAGTCTCCGGTCACCCCGTGGTGGGTGACCGTTTCGCCGGCCCACAACCGGCGCAGCACGGGGAGCATCTCGTCCATGACCCGACCCTTGTCGCCCCCGGCCACACCGGTCGCCCCCGACTCGGGCTGACGGGGCAGGCCGGGCACGAAGGTCACCAGCAGCCGGCCACCCGAGAGGCGGTCCAGGCCGGCCAGCTCCTTGGCCAGCCGGACCAGGTTCCGTCCCGGGAGGAGCATGGTGGTACCCAACTTGAGATGGGCGTTGTGGGCCGCGGCGAAGGCCAGTCCCACCAGGGGGTCGAGCGCCGGCGCGGTCAGGATCTCCGGCAGCCAGAGGGAATCGAAGCCCAGTTGGTCGATGTCGTCGACCAGCGTGGCGAACTCGGCGCCGTCGGCCACGGGCGTCAGGCCCATTCCCACTCCGATGCGCACCTTCACCGGAGCGTCCCCGTCCGATTCCGGCCGACCCGTCGGGCGCTCATGCCGGACCCAATGGAGCCCCGTCGAACCGGTCGACGGTGGCGAATTCCTCGACCGGCCGCCGTCGCAGCCTGGTTGGTTGGTTGACCGGTCGGCCCAGGGCCAACACCCCGGCCACCGACACCGGTCCGGGGATACCGAGGAGCTCCTTGACCGACGCCTCCTCCCGCACCACCATGGTCGTCATCACCCCGGCCAGGCCCTCTTCCCGGGCGGCCAGCAGGATGCTCCACGCGAACGGATAGACGGAGGCCCCACCCACCATGGTGTAGTGGTCGGCGTCACGATCCACGGTGGCCAGCGCGGCCAGGTCGGCCAGCAGGACCACCATGACCGGGACCTCGTCGAAGTGCTCGGCGAAGCCACCCGGTCCTTGCTCGGCGGCGCGGGCGATGTCAGGGGCGCCGGCCAACGATCGTCGTTCCAGCTCGCGGTCGGTGACCGCGGCCCACGGGGTGAGCCCCGCTCCGACTTGGGCCAGGTACTCGTACCACCCGGGCAGGTAGGCGTCGCGGAGAGCCCGGCGGAGCCGACCGTCTTTCACCACGATGACCCGCCACGCCTGCCGGTTTCCACCGTTGGGCGCGAACCGGGCTGTGTCCAGCACCCGGTAGACGGTGCTGTCAGGCACGTCGCCGGCGACGTACTCGCGCACGGCCCCGGTGGTCCGGAGGGCTTCAATGAGTTCCACGCCCCCGACGGTAGTGGCGGAACCGGTGTTCCGTCGCGCCTACCCCCGCGATCGCGTGGGACCCGTGCGTGTCGGAGCTACAGCGCCTCGAGAATGGCATCGGCCGCGCTCACGCTCAGGCCCGGTCCGGGCTCGACGTTGAGCGTGGTGACCACGCCGTCCTCGATGACCATGGCGTAGCGCTGCGATCGGGTTCCCAGTCCGAAGCCGCTTCCGTCCATCTCCAAACCGACCGCCTTGGTGAACTCACCGTTGCCGTCGGCCAGCATCAGCACCATGTCGCCCACGTGTTGGTCCGCGCCCCAGGCGGCCATCACGAAGGGGTCGTTCACCGAGATACAGGCCACGGTGTCGACCCCTTTGGCCAAGAGCTCGTCGTGTCGGATCACGTAGCTCGGGAGGTGGTAGTCGGAACAGGTGGGCGTGAACGCACCGGGCACGGCGAACAGCACCACCTTGCCCGATCCGAGGACCTCACCGGTCTGGACGTGTACCGGCCCGTCGGGACCGGATGTCATTACTCTGCAATCGGGAATCTTGTCGCCGACGGCGATGGTCATGGTGGCTCTCCTCGTCCTGGGGGGTGGGTCCACGTACAGGCCCGGATGGCCGGGCCGGTCAGCGGTCGCTGTCCGGGAACCCTCGCTGGCTCGCGCTCAACTGCGTCGAGGCCTGCACGAAGCGATCGTACCGCAGGCGGATATCGGCCATGTCGTTCGGCTCGGGCACCTCCGCCTCGGCCCCGCGGAGGATCATCTCCGCCTGACGGGCCAACACGGCCCGCTGGCCGTCGCCGGTCGTGTTTTCGGCGATGTGGGCCAGGGAGTCGATCATCCTGATGATCACCGCGGGCATGGCCCGACCGGCCTGGCGGATCTTGTCGAAGGCCCGGTTCACCATCCGCCCGTAACTCGGATCGAACTCGATGAGACGGATCTTTCCGCTCCGCCCCCGGTACACGCCTTCGTCGAGCGACCGGGCCGAAATCTCGGACAACCCGGCCGACAGCCAGTCGATACAGGTGAGCGCGGTGAAGGTGTCGTTGACCGCGGCCGACAGGGCCCGGATGGCGATCTCCACCAGCTGGTCGATGGCGAACACCGGATCCTGGGTGAGGGTGCGGTGGGGTCCGGTCACATGGGCCTTGTCCAGCGCGGCCGCCACCTGGCCGGCGGCCCCGGCGGGCCACACCCGGGCCAGCGGGCGGTTGGCCACGATGAAGTGGCCGGGCCGGTGGGCCAGGCGGATCACCGCGTCCAGGTCCTCGGCGATATCGATCAGCTGCCCGTAGCTGACGAACTGGAGATAGCCGCTCTGCTTGGCGGTGACCTCGGCCCCCCGGATGCGCAACGCTTCGAGGAGATCGGCGGTGACTGCCGACGACCGCTCGCTGCCCATCGCACCCTGATGCTCGGGGAACTCGGCGTCGATGGCCCGGTCGAGGTCGCGGGCGATGCCGGCGATGACCTCGGGGAGCTGGATCGACTTGGCGATGTGGTGGATGAAGTAGACGAGGACGGCCACGTCCACCAGCAGGAGGCCTTCGGCCACGGTGATCGACAGATGGGGGACGAAGTCGCCGCCGGGGAGGCTGGAGATCGAACCGAGGACCAGGACCGAGTAGACGAAGGTCCCGACGAACACCCCGAGGGTCAGCTGGTTGCCCGGGTCACGGATGAAGTTTCGGAGCATCCGGGGGCCGAACTGCTGGGACGCCAACGTCAGGGCCAGGATGGTGATGGAGAAGACGACACCGATCGTGGTGATGATGGCGGCGGCGATGGCGATGAGGACCTGCCGGCCGGCGTCGGCCCCTCCCGTCTTGACCCACCAGGGCAGGCTCAGGTGATTGTGGTAGGCGGCCAGATCGACCTCGAAGGTGACCACGAACAAGAGGGCGGCGGCGATGATGAGCAGGGTCGGAACCACCCAGAAGGTCGTGCGCAGGGCTTCCCACCGCCAGCTGGGAAGGCGCAGGGCGCCGTCGCGGCTCTCGGGTGCCCCCCCGTCCGTGCTCGTCTCCTCTGGTTCGGTCACCGCGCTCCTCCGCAGGGGCGACCACGTTCGACCGTCCCGTGCCGACCAGACTTCCCGGCGCTCCGGCGCCAGCGTAGCCCGCAGACTTTCAAGCCTCCGACTTCGGGCTGTCCACGGTGGCCGCCAACCACGCCGGCATCCGCACCGGACGACCGTCGGGGTCCACGGCGCCGTGCACGGTCACCGCCGTGGACCGAGTCTGTCCGGCCACCTCGAGCAGGTAGCCGATCTGGAACGTGGTGCGGGTGAGATGGGCCGGGACCACGTGGATGTCGACGGGATCGTCGAAGTACAGCGGCCGGCGGTAGCGCACGAACAGCTCGAGCACCACGAAGTCGATACCGCTCTTCCTGACCTCGTCGTAGGGGTGTCCGGCGTCGTGCAGCAGGGCCACCCGGGCCTCCTCGAGGTACGGGGCGTAGGCGCCGTGGTGGATGACCCCCATGGCGTCGGTCTCGGCGAACCGGGGCCGTACCCGGTGCACGAACCGGTAGTCGGCGGGGTCGGTGGACGGGTCCAGCGTGACGCGCATCTCAGGGTGCTACCCGCCGGCCGCGGGCGGCGTGGGCTGGTTCCACTCGATCCAGCCCGTGCCGCTCCGGCCGTCGGCGGCGGTGAACCGGGCCGCGGCCCGGGGGAAACGGCTGGTCCGTCCGTCCTCCGCGGTGAGGAGGACGGGTCCGAAGGCGATGGGTCGGATCTCCAGCTCGATTCCTCCGGGGACGACGACGGCACGGCCGTGGACAGGCAGCCCTTCGTCCCCGAGCAGTTCGGTGACCTCGAGGGTCTCCACCGGATGGACCGACCCGTCGGGTGGCTGCACGTATCCGAGGGCGATGCCCTGGCCCGGGATGCGGATGTCGGCGAAATGGACCCTGGTGCCGTCGTCCAGCCTGGCCGCGGCCCAGCACCAGCCGAAAGCCCACCAGTCACGCACCCCCCACGAATGGTCACGCTGGCCCTGGCCCTCGACGGCATGTCGTTCGCCGCCGACGACGATCTCCCCGGCGACCAGGCAGGGCACCTCGTAACGGGTGGTCACCCCGTACTGGTACGGAACCCCGTCGGTGGACCAGGTGAGGTCGAGGGCGAGACCGGTCGGCACACCCACGTCCCCGCGGTACACGGCGGCGGGATCGTGGAGCACGGCCGCCGGTGCGGTGCCGACCACACTCATGGCCGTCAACGGGTCATCGACGGTGCCGGCCACGTCGAAGCCGTCGGATCCGATCGCCAGCCCGGCTCCTCCGGGAATCGGGAGGTCGAAGGCCAACGACGACACGAGGGGCCGATCGGCACCCACGATCATGGTGGTCCACCAGGTCACGCCCAGGTTGGGATAGAGCCCGATCCGGACGTACCCGGCCAGATCCCCCTCTCCGTCCACGAAGTCGAGGTAGTACGACTCGTTCCACAGTGGCTCCGGCCCGGGCCCGTGGCGTTGCTCGTCGCTGGGGTCGACCACATGGTCGCCGATGTCGGACACCGGGATTCGTCAGGCCGACGCGGCGTCGGTGGCGCGGGCCGGCACATGACGCACGTCGGCCGCGGTGAACGGACGCGTCCAGCACGCAAACTCGAGCAGGATCCCGTCCGGGTCCTGAAAGTAGATGGAACGGACGAACACGCCCGGATGGCGGGTGTCGGAGATCCCCCACTCGCTGTCGTCGTGGTTGGCCACGTCGGTGCAGTCGATGCCGGCCGACCGCAGCCGATCGCGGTACTCGTCGATCCGTTCGGGTGGCACGGCGAAGGCGACGTGGTTCATCGAGCCGACGGCGCTGTTGAGACTGCCCTGATCGGGACGGCCGGCCGGGGCGGCAACGCCCGGGGCCGGCGGTGGGGCGTCGGGAAACCAGAAGAAGGCCAAGGCATCCCCCCCACCGCAGTCGAAGAAGAAGTGCTGGCCCATCCCGGCCGGGAGTTCGATGGTCTTGATGAGGGGCATCCCGAGCACCCCGGAGTAGAAGTCCACGGTCTTCGCCATGTCGCTACACACCAGGGCCAGGTGGTTGATCCCCCGCACCTCGAATCCGGACTCCGATTGGGCCATGGGCACCTCCAGTGGTCGTGACCGGCCACCGCTCCTTCCGGAGTGTCGGCGGGCTCGGAGGGAGCCGGTCTCCCCCAACGGTAGTGCGTCCCGGATCGGTGAATCCCGATCCCCGCTTCGATAGGGTGGCCGCCACATCCGGTCACGGGACAGGTTGTAGCCAAGGAGCAGTCCAGATGGACCAGACCGTACGCAGCCAGCGGGTGCAGCGCCCGATTCGCCGGGGGGCGTGGGCGGTGGCCATCGCGACGGCCGGCGGGCTCCTGGTCGCCGCCTGCAGTTCGAACCCCACGAGCGCTTCGAGCTCCTCGACGACGACCGCGTCCCCATCGGGCAGTCCGTCGACGACCGGGGGCTCGTCCAACTCGGTGTCTGGGCTCGGCTCCATCGTGACCGGCATCAAGAAGAGCTCGGGCGCCACCTTCAGCGCCACCTACACGACGGCCAACAGCACCACCGGGAAGAACCAGACGGTCACCTTCGCCCAGTCCCCACCCAAATCCGCGGTCGTGACTCCGAGCGGCTCGTACTACATCAACGGCACGTCGGTGACCGCGTGCGAGGGTTCGGGTGCCAGCGCCAGCTGCCAGTCGCTGCCCTCGAACCTGGGCCCGTCGGTCAGCGCCGTCACCGACCTCTTCTCGCCCGGCGTCCTCACCACCACGCTCCAAGGGATCGAAGCCCAGGCTGCGGCCCATGCCGCCGGGGTCAGCGTGCACACGTCGACGGCCACCTACGGCGGCCAGGCCTCGACCTGCGCCACGCTCAAGAGTCCGAGCCAGCCGAATCCGGTGTCGTACTGCGTGGCCAAATCGAGCGGGCTCCTCACCTATTCGAGCGCCAACGGCACCACCGTCACCCTGACCGCGTTCACCGCCAACCCGCCGGCGTCCACGTTCTCGCCCCCCGCGGGAGCCACGACCCAGACCCTGCCCGGCGGGAACTGACCGCCGGTCCCGCCCCGTCGTGACCGCCGAGTGAGCGGGTTCCCGGTGATGGTTCCGCCCCGGGGGATGCTCGGACGTCCGACAGGCCAGTATTGTAGGGTCGCCGCTTTGTGGGGGCGCAGGACCAGGAGGCCCGAGCCGGCAGGTGGCTCGGTCACTCAGGGTGGTCGTCAGCAACAGGTCTCAAGGGGCAAAGACCGGGGTGACCGAACGTGTCGGAGGGGGGTGTGATGACAGCGACCGGCGAATTGACTGCTGAGTCCTCAGCGGTCGGGCCCGCCGCGCCGGCCACCGAGGATGGACCCCATCCCGAGCCCGACGTCGGCGCCGCCCGCTCGCACGGCTGGAAGACGCTCCTCCTCGGGGCCGGCACCTACCTTCTCCTGTCCGTGCTCCTGTGGTCGAACGCCTGGCGTCATCCGACTTCGACCACCACCTGTGGGTGCGGCGACAGCTCACTGTTCACCTGGTTCATCGAGTGGCCGGCCTATGCCATCTCCCACGGCCTCAACCCCTTCTATTCGACGGCCATGCACGTTCCCACCGGGGTCAACCTGTTAGCCAACACCAGCATCGTCGCCATCGGGGTCCTCCTCGCCCCGGTCACCTGGCTCTTCGGGCCGGTGGCCAGCCTCAACGTGGCCCTCACCCTGGCCCCGGCGCTGTCCGCCCTGTCCATGTACGTCCTCCTCCGCCGATGGGTCACCTGGTCACCGGCCGCCTTCGTCGGCGGGCTGTTCTACGGGTTCTCCCCGATGATCCTGGTCAGCCTGGGCGACGCCCACCTGATGCTGGGGATGGCCGTGATCCCCCCGCTCATCGTCGCCTGCCTGGACGAGCTGCTGTTCCGGCAGCGCCGCCGTCCGGTGCCGACGGGAATCGTCCTCGGGCTGCTCGTGGCGCTGCAGTTCTTCATCGGCACCGAAGTACTGGTCATCATGGCGGCCATGGGGGTCGTGGGGGTCGTCATCGTGGTCGGGTGGGCGGCATGGCGGCGCCCCTCGGAGCTTCGCGGGCACGCCCGCTACGCGGTGGTGGGCATGGCTTCGGGGTTGGCGGTGGCGCTCGTCCTCCTGGCCGGACCGGCATGGTACGCGCTGTCCGGGCCCGCCCACTTCGGGAGCACGATATGGCCGGGCATCTACGGCCATATCGCCCGGAAGCAACGAACCGTGCTCAACGAGTTCTTCTACCGCTGGTCGGCGCTCAACTCGGCGGTGGCCACACTCCACGACCGCGTCCTCGGCGGCTATCAGGGACGGGTCCTCTCGTACCAGTACTTCGGGACGTTCATGACGGCCGTGCTGATCGGAGGGACCGCCATCTGGCGCCGTGACCGTCGCCTGTGGTTCTTCTGGACCGTCATCCTGATCTCCGCCCTGCTCTCCTTCGGAGCGCGCAAGGGCACCTGGTTTCCGTGGCGGGCGCTCGAGAACCTGCCCATCCTCGAGAACGTGGAGCCCTACCGGTTCGTCCTCATCACCGATCTGGCCGTGGCCGTGATGTTGGGGCTGATCATCGAGCACATCTATGTGGCGGTCAACCGCAAGCGGGCCGCGTCCCCGGCCGCGGCCGGACCGACGGCATCGGGTCTCTGGTCCCGCCGGCCACGATGGGCCGGTGCGATCGCCGCCGCGGCCGTGGCCGTCTTCGCCCTCGTTCAACCTGTCTCCTACCTGGCTCGGACCATCCCCATGACCACCGCGCCGGTGGACCTCCCCTCCTGGTTCACAACGGTCGCCCCCGGGCTGCCGGCCCACCAGGTCCTCCTCATCCTGCCCGCACCCTTCACCTCGTTCGACAACTCCATGACCTGGCAGGCCGTGGACCATATGAGCTTCTCCATGGTGGGGGAAGGCGGTCCCGGTGGGATTCTGGTGCAGGCCGGCAAGGAGCTGCGCGGCGCCACTGTCCTCGCCGCGGCATCCACGCCCACCGGTGCCGCCGGGGCCCTCACCGCACAGAAGGTGGCCGAGGTCCACCAGGCCATCCGGGACTGGGGCGTCACCATGGTGGTCATCCCGGACCAACCGGACCTTCCCACGTACGACCAGATCTCCTCGGTCACCTCGGCCGCGGCCTTGATCACCGCGGCCACCGGACGGCCACCCGTGCATCAGTCGGACGCCTGGGTGTGGCCAGCGGTCAAGGGCACCTTTCCCGCCGAGTCGGCCGACACGGCGACGCTCGGCCGGTGCACGACCGGTGTCAGCTCCCGCGGTGTCCCGGCCGTCCGTCGGGCAACGGCCTGTGTGCTCGCCACTCCCGGGACATCCCATTCAAGCTGAAACGCGGGTCGCCGTCGTATCCCCGCGTGACTCCGTCCCACGGACGGCACCGGACGGGCCGGTGGCCAACCCCCGCCCGTGGCTCCCCGACCTCCTCGGCGTGCTGTGGGTGATCGTCGCCGCCGGCGCGGTCATGGCCCCCGCCCTGTCCCACGGATGGTCACTCGGCCCTTTCGATCAGCTCGGACAACTCGGACTGACAGCGACCCCCCACGCCATCCCCCACAACTCTCAGGTATTCGACCTGATTCGCGAGATCATCCCCTGGACGACACTGGCATGGACCCAGGTGCACCAGGGGATCCTCCCGCTCTGGAATCCGTACAGCGCGCTGGGCGCGCCCCTGGCCTTCAACTGGCAGTCGGCCACCTTCAGCCTCCCCGCCCTGCTCGGCTACCTCGTCCCCGTCCGTCTCGATTACACGGTGCAGGTGCTGACCACGCTGGTCATCGGCGGAACCGGGATGTACGTGCTGGCCAGGGTCATGCGGATCGGTGTGCTCGGGGCGGCCATGGCCGCCACGGTCTTCGAGCTCAGCGGCGCGTTCATCTCGGTGCTCGGCTGGCCGATCGCCTCGGTCATGTCGTGGGCCGGTTGGCTGTTCGCCTGCACGATTCTCGTCGTGCGGGGACGACACCGGCGACGCCACATCACCCTGGCCGCGGTGGTACTCGCTCTGTCCATCTATGCGGGCGAACCGGACACACTGGTGGTGCTGATCGTGGCGCTGGCCGTCTTCCTCGTCGTCCTGCTCGCCCTCCGCCTCCGCCGGTTCGACGGGAGCGAGGCCGTCGGGCGCCCGCTGCTGGACGTCGGCCTCGCCTCGGTGGCCGGACTCGGCCTGGCCGCACCGCTCATCCTCCCCGGCATCCAGTTGTCGGCGGGCTCGGTCCGGTCGGCTGGGCGCCACAACGCCTTCCCCCTTCCCGACATGCTGCATGCCATCTTCCAGACGTTCAACGGATCGTCGCTGGCCGGAAGCCGATTCTTCGACGCCCACGGCCTGGGGTGGGTGTCGACGGCTGACTACGTGGGCGTCATCGCCGTCGTCCTCGCCGGGGTGGCGCTGGTCACCATCCGACGTCGGCCGGCCGTCGTCGCCTTCGGGGCCGTCGTCCTGGTCACCGGTTGCCTGGTGTACTTCGCACCCCTGGTCTCGTTCCTCAACAGACTCCCGGGGGTGGCCGAGGTCCGATGGGTCCGCTCCATCCAGGTGCTCGGGTTCGGCCTGGCCATCCTGGCCGGTGCCGGTCTCGACGCCCTCGCCCGCTCGCACGGCAGCCGACGGGTCCGCAATTGGATGGGAGCCGGCTTCGGCGCAGCGGCCCTCCTGCTCCTCGTGGTGTGGGCCTTCGGCCGAGGCCACCTCCCGCGGGTGGATGCCGCCATCCGATCCAGAAGTTTCATCTGGCCGGCGGCCGAAGTGGCCATCGGCCTCCTCGTGTCCGCGATGCTGGCCGTGACGGACCGACGGGGCGACCACCCCGGCGGGGACCGCGCCCCCGGGGCCTGGCGGCGGCTACTCGGTGATCCCAGCCGGATGGCCGCCGTGGTCCTGTTGGTCAGCTCGACCGTCTTCCTGGTCGCCCTGGGCGGATCGTGGTGGTCATCGGACACCACCTACCTCGCCCCCACACCCTCGGAGACGGCCCTGCACAAGGCGGTGGGCACTTCCATCGTCGGATTCGGGACCTCGTCCTGCCTGCTCCCTCCGACCCTCGGCATCCAGGCCAACGTCAACATCGTCTACGGGGTCCACGAGCTCGACGTCTACGACCCGCTGACCCCCCAGGAGCTCTACAAGACCTGGACGGACGCATCGGGCCACTACCCGCTGCCCATCGGGGCCAGCGGTATACCCCTGGCCGAGATCACCATGTTCTGTCCGGTGGTCAGCACGACCGCCGCGGCCCGTATGTTCGGCGTCGGGTTCGTGCTCGAGCCGCACGGTGTCAAAGGTCCACCGGGCAGCGTCTTCGACAAAGAGGTGGGCAACGAGGAGCTCTACCGCATCCCGGGCGCCTCGGTGGCCACCATCTCCCCCCTGGGCGACCACGGGACGCTGCCGCCGGTGGATGCTCCGGGCACGCCGGTGACGGTGTCCTATCCCAAAGCGACATCGTGGAAGGTCGTCACCCACTCCGCACGGCCCCAGGTCCTCCGCCTGCGCCTCACCGACGTCCCGGGATGGCACGCATCGATCGACGGCAAGCCGTTGCCACTCATCCGGTTCAACCGGATCATGCTCCAGGCCAAGATCCCCGCCGGACACCACACCATCGAGTTGCACTACTGGCCCGCCGCCTTCAGTGCCGGGATCGTGCTGGCCGGAGCAACCGTGATCGCCCTCGTGGTCGTGCCGCCGATCCGGAGACGGCAGCGGCGGCGCCCCCGTTCGGTCGGCGGCGGCGTGCCCCCGGGAGTCGACGCGTGACGACGACGCTCGGGACCGGGGCGGTTCCGACGGCTGCCGGCCGGCAGGATGAGCGTGACATCCCGCGCCGACCTCGTCTTCCCGACGTGCTGGGTCTGGCCTGGGTCATCGTGGCCGCCGGTGTGGTCATGGCGCCTTCGCTGCTCCACAGCCTGACACTGGGCCCGTTCGACCAGCTCGCCCGGCTCGGCCTTTCGGGACACGCCCACCCCGCCCCCGCCCACAACCCGCAGGCCTCCGACCTGATTCGGGAGATCATCCCCTGGACCGACCTGGCCTGGACCCAGGTGCACCACGGACTGCTGCCCCTGTGGAATCCCTACAGCGCGCTGGGTGGACCGCTGGCCTTCAACTGGCAGTCCGGCACATTCAGCCTTCCGGCTCTGCTCGGTTACCTGGTCCCGGTCCGCGTCGATTTCACCGTGCAGGTACTGGTCACCCTCCTCGTGGCCGGGACAGGAGCGTATGTCCTCTGCCGGGTCCTGCGGCTCGGCCCACTCGGCGCGGCCATGGGAGCCACGGTCTTCGAGCTCAGCGGGTCGTTCTCCGCTGTGCTGGGGTGGCCCATCGCCTCGGTCATGTCGTGGTCGGGTTGGCTGTTCGCCTGCGCCATCCTGGTGGTCCGGGGCCGGCACCGCCGGCGCGACGTGACCCTCTTCGCCGTGGTGTTGGCACTGGCCGTCTACGCCGGGGAGCCGGACACCCTGGCCGTCCTCATCGTGTCCCTGGCCGTCTTCGTCGCCGTGTTCCTCGGAATCCGCGCCCGTCGGACCCGGATGGCCGAAGCGGTCGGACGGCCGGCGTTGGCCATGGCCGTTGGGACAGTGGCGGGGATCGGCCTGGCCGCACCGCTGCTCCTTCCCGCCGCCCAGTTGACCGTGGGGGCGGTGCGTGGCTCAGGGCGTCATGCCGGTTTTCCCGCGTACGAAACCCTGCACCTGATCTTCCAGACGTTCAACGGGCTGTCGCTCGCCGGCAGCGGGTCGGTGGCCGGGGTCGTGTCCGGCGACCGCTTCGACGCCCACGGGCTCGGCTACATCTCGACCGCCGTCTACATCGGGGTCATCGCCGCGGTGCTGGCGGTGATGGGTGTCGTGCGACGCCGCCGGCAGCCGGCCGTGGTGGCCTTCGGGGCCGTGGCCGTGATCGCCGGCTGCTGCGTCTACCTGACCCCGCTGGTCGCCGTGCTCAACGACCTTCCGGGCCTGGGCGAGATCCGTTGGGTACGGAGCCTCCAGATCCTGGCCTTCGTCCTGGCCATCCTGGCCGGCGTGGGCCTCGATGTCGTCGTCCGGTCGGACAACAGCCGCACCCTCCGCCGCTGGCTGGGGGCAGGCTTCGGCGCCGTCGCCGTCCTGTTGCTGGGCATCTGGCTGTTCGGGCGCGGACACCTCCCTGCGGTCGAAGCCCACATCCGGGCCCGGAGCTTCATCTGGCCCACCGTCGAAGTCGTCATCGGTCTGGCCGTCTTCGGGTTCTTGATGGTGATGAGCCGCCGGAACCCCGGCCCGACCACCGGAGCCCATCCCATACTCGGCCGCCCGGGACGGACCGCCGGCTTTGTCCTGTTGATCAGCTCGACCGGCTTTCTGGTCGCCCTCGGCGCGCCCTGGTGGTCTTCGAGCCCGACCTACCTCACCACCACCCCGGCCGAGGCCACCCTCCAGCGGGCGGTGGGATCGTCCATCGTCGGATTCGGGAACTCGTCCTGCCTGTCCCCGCCCACCCTCGGGATTCAACCGGATGTGAATATCGCCTACGGGGTCCATGAGCTCAGCGCCTACGACCCCCTCCTGCCCCAGTCGCTCTACACGGCCTGGACGAAATCGACCGGTCATGCTCCGACCCCACTCGGACCCACCTACGCCGTCCCTGTTTCACTGTTCTGCCCGGCGGTGAGGACGACCGCCGACGCCCGCCTGTTCGGGGTGGGGTTCGTTCTCGAGCCCCACGGGGTGAAGGGCCCGGCCGGCAGCGTTTTCGACAAGACGGTGGGCAACGAGGAGCTCTACCGGATTCCGGGGGCTTCGGTGGCCACGTTGTCACACCTCGGGCCGGGCGGGTCGTGGCCACCGCTCACCGCGCCGGGGACACCGGTGGCGGTGACCTACCCCAGCCCCACGTCGTGGCGGCTGACCACCCGCACCACCACCCCCCAGGTGCTCCGGTTGCGGCTCACCGATGTCCCCGGTTGGCACGCCTCCATCGACGGTAAACCGCTGACGCTGACCCGCTACAACCGGGTGATGCTCCAGGCCCGGATTCCGGCCGGCACCCATACGGTGGAGCTGCACTACTGGCCCGACGCGTTCACCGCCGGGATCGCCGTGTTCGTGGTCACCGTCATCGCGTTGGTAGCCGGGAATCTGGTCCGGCGCGGGCGAAGAAGACGGGCGTGATCAGCCCGGCCTCGACACCGGGCTGACCTCCCTCGAGGCCCCGTGACAGCTGTCCTCCTCGGCCGCCCGTATGCAGCCGAGGCAGCGCAGAGGCTCGGGAAGGCGGGGCGTGGCCACAAGGAGCACGGGGAAGGCCTGCGGGCAGTGGCCTCTTCCTGGTTGTCTTCTTCCATCAGTCGTGCTCTTCAATTGGTGGTTCCCCTCCACTTGGGGGTCTCGGTGCTCTCGGGGCTCTGGCCGAGTGGACGAGTTCAAAGGGATCAGGCCGCACTTGCTCATCGCGTCGCACCATGCGGTATCCCCCAACCGGGCCCGCACGCTTTCAGCCCGCAGCCCTGGCGACGTTCTCGTCACGGCGCGCTCGACGTCCCTATCGGCGCCCGAAACCCGAAAGGTGACCGTTGGGATCGCTCCCGAAGCGAAGAGACCCGGCCGTCGGGCCCGCTACGCAGACAACAGGCAACCGTGCTCTTCTCCGCTAAAAGAAATATGAGCATGTGCAACCGACCCGAGAAGCGCGCCGCGCAAGACAGCGGCGCGAGACACGGCAACGTCGTCTCCTGGTTCTGCACCCGAACCTGCACCGCGGTCATCGGGGATGCCGAGGGGGGCTCTTCGGATGACCGTGTGGCGGCGGCCGATGTGCTCTTTGTTGAAACTGTGGTCGAGAAGACGCCCGACCTTCCGTGGGCTCAGCCCGCGCCCTGACCGGCGCCCGGGCCGGTCGCCGGTCGTCGGTCGCGCCGACGCCCGACGACGACGACGGCTACCAACGCGATGACGGTGACCACGAACACGGCGATCCCGGCGGTGAACGCGTCGGGCCAGTAGTGCAGCTCCACCGTATGGGTGCCGGCCGGAATCCGGGCCTGGAGCATCACCCGGTTGTAGCGGGTCAGCGTCAGCGGTTTACCGTCGATGGAGGCGTGCCAACCGGGGACATCGGTGAGCCGCAACCGGAGCACCTGGGGGGTGGTGGTGCGGGTGGTCAGCCGCCACGACGTGGGGCTGGGGTAGGTCACCGCCACCGGTGTCCCCGGCGCGGTGAGCGGTGGCCACGACCCGCCCGGCCCGAGGTGTGACAACGTGGCCACCGAAGCCCCCGGAATCCGGTAGAGCTCCTCGTTGCCCACCGTCTTGTCGAAAACGCTGCCGGCCGGGCCCTTCACCCCGTGGGGCTCGAGAACGAACCCCACCCCGAACAGGCGGGCGTCGGCGGTCGTCTTGACCACAGGACAGAACAGCGAGACGGGCAGGAGGGCATAGTAGGGACCGATGGGCTTTGGATAGGTCCGGGTCGAGTCCTGCCACGCCGTATAGAGCGACTGGGGCGTCAAGGGATCGTAGGAGCCGAGCTCGTGGACCCCGTAGACGATGTTCACCTCGGGCTGGATGCCCAGACTGGGTGCGTACCAACACGACGCCGTCCCGAAGCCGACGATCGAAGATCCCACCGAGCGCTGCAACGCCACCTCGGCCGGGGTGGGTGTCAGGTAACTGGTGTTCGAAGACCACCACGGTGCACCGAGGGCGACCAGGAGGCCGGTCGAGCTGGCCAGGAGCACCGCCCCGGCGACCCGGCCGGGATCGTGCAGGAGCGCAGGCCAGCGCCGTCCGGCGTCGCCCCTCCCGCGTCCGGCGATGACCAGGAACACGACCACGGCCAGGCCGATGGCCACTTCAGTGGCAGGCCAGATGAAGCTCCTCGCCCGGATGTGGGTCTCGAGCGGGGGCAGGTGTCCACGACCGAACAGCCAGAGCAGGAGGAGCAGGAGGGCCGCGAGCCCGAATCCCGCGCCGAGCCACCGACGCACGGGACGCTCGCCCTTGGATCGGACCACGATGTCCAGTCCGGCCCCGGACAGGACGGCCACGGCGAAGACGAGGACCTGAATGGCCCGCACCCAACGGATCTCCCCCAGACCGGGAAGGTCGTTCAGAAAGGAGACGAACGGCGACAGATAGACCATGGCACCGGCCACCACTGCCGTCGCCGCCAGCGCCACGATGGCCGGCTGGCGTCGGCGCTTCACCACTGCCAACACGCCGAGCACCACGGCGATGATGCCGATGTAGGCCGCGGGAGGAACGTAGGCCGACCCGTGGTTGTTGAAGGTGACGAGGGGTGTCAGTGATGAACCGTCGAACGTCTGGAAGACGAGGTGCAGCGTCTGGTACGCGGGAAAGGCAGCCAGATGCCCGGTCCCGCGGATGGAACCACCGGTCAGCTGGGCGGCCGGCAACACCAACGGTGCGGCGAGGCCCAAGCCCGCGGCCGAACCCAGGGCCAAATCCGTGACCGTGGACCAACCTCGTCGGTTGTCCCGCTGCCAGCGGGCACGGAGCCCGATCACCACCACGGCAAAGACGGCGAGTCCCGCGATGAGGACAAGCAGGGTATCGGGCTCCCCCGCGTAGATCGACAGAGCCAGGAACACGGCGAACAGGATGACGTCGCGACGACGGTGCCGACCCCGGGCGATCAGGATGACCCAGGCGAAGAGCCAGCCCGACCACGACATCACCGAGGCGATGGGCCAGCCCAGGACGGCCATGAACGCGCCGCTGAGCTCGAAGGCGGTGGCGGCCATCGCCGCCCCCAGCGCGCCCAACCGCATGACCCGGCCGAGGACGTACACCCCCGTGCCGCCGACCACCAGGGTGACCAGGACCTGGACGGTGAAGTCGAACCGGACCGGGACCAGGTAGCCGACCAGGGCCGGGAGGCTGAACGTGGCCGACTGCCAGTTGAAGGCCAGCGGAGCCCCGAGCGCGCTATACGGATTCCAGAGCGGGAGCAACCCGGTGTGCACCTGGGTCCATGAGAGCGATGTCCACGGAATGATCTCGCGGATCAGATCCGCCACTTGCGGGTTGTGGGCCTGAAGTTTGTAGGCCAGGCTCGTCGGTTGCGCCAGGCCGAGCCGCGTGAGCTGATCGTACGGACCCAGGGACAGTCCGTGGATCAGCGCCGGGGCCAGCACGGCCCCGGCGGCGATGATGACCCATGCGATTCCGAACACGTCCGGCAGCCGACGATGTGGGCGGTCGTTCCCGTCGGTCACATGACGTCTCCGGTAATCACGGCTCGGACGTTAGCCGACCGTTCAGAGGCCAGACCGTCAACGCGCGCCCACCGGCGCGCCTTCCAATCGACGTGCGGCCGCATGCCGCGGCCATGAATAGTTCGCCCGACACCGGGGCACGCGACCGGTGCTGATGGGGCGCGGTCGAGCCCTCTCCGCGGTGGGTGTCGGGAGTTCGAACCCGGCGCCACGATGTGGACGTTGCGCTCCATGGGTGCACTCTCACAGTTATTCTTTGGGTCATGACGGCAGTGGTATTGAGAGGTCCTGCCGATACGGCACCCGAGTCGATCATCGGCCCGTTCGATACGCTGGCCGCGGCGGAGGTGTGGGCCGAAGCGCACCCGCGCCAGGGGGGCTATTGCGTCGCCCAGGAGCTCACGTCGCCCGAGGGCGCGGTCTGACCGAGAGCAGCCGGTCACGTCAGTCGCGCCAGGATGGACTGGGCCCGGGTCCGGTAGCCACCGCCGAAGAGCACGGCGTGAACGAGCAGAGGGTAGAGCTGGAACAGCTCCACCCGTCGCTCCCATCCCGGCGACAGTGTTCGGATCTCCCCGTAGGCGCGCAGGGTGCGTTCCGGAATGGGGCCGAACAGGCTCAGCATGGCCAGATCCTCCTCCGGGTGACCGCCGTGGATGGAAGGGTCGATCAGCCAGGGTCGACCGTCACTCCCCCACAGGACATTTCCCCACCACAGGTCACCGTGCACCAGCGCCGGCGGGCCGCCCGGGATCATCTGGCCGAGACGATCGACCAGCGCTCCTGTCGGTTGGGACAGCTGGCACCGGTCGCCGAGTTCCAGAAGTCGTGCGCCGTAGAAGGTTGCGGCATCCGGGGCCGGTGCGGGGTTGACCATACAGTTACCGATCCACGACGAGCCCCCACCCCATTGCCGCCAGGGCGCGGCGTGCAGATGGGCCAACATGGCACCCAAGGCGGCCTCCTGGTCGGGGGAACGGACTCCCTGATCGATCCAGCCGGTGACCAGCAGGTCCGGCTCAGCCAGGATGACCTCGGGAACCCGAGGCCCGTCGTCCACCTGGGCCAGGCATCTGAGCCCCTGGGCCTCATCGAGCACGCCGGAACCGACTTTCACGACGACTTCATTCCTGTCCACCTCAACGCGCCAGACCCGTCCGCCCAACGACCGGAAGGAGGCGACGGGGCCCAGCGCCGCGGCCACACGGTCGAACCAGGGTTGTGGACCTGAGGGCATGCCCCTATCCACCACACCCACCGGTGGGCCGAACGGGGCGTAGAGTGGGGTGAAGGGCCATTCCGCTCATCGCGGGTGGATCAGGGTCCTTCCGGCTCGGTCCCCACTCTGGTGGTACGGGCCGACTGATCGGAGGATCATGGTTTCGTCCGATTCATCGTACGTGGGCACTCGGCTCGACCAGCACCACCTCCCGGAGACAAATGGGCGGATGTCGGTCTGTCGCCGGTGCGGATCACAGACCGACCGTCCGGATGGAACGCACCATGTTCCCGGCGAGCAGCAAGAGGTGCGGGCCAACGGGTGGCTGATCTCCCAGTCGCGGCGTTCCTCCATCGACCAGGCCAGACGGTTGCGGGCCCAGTGACCATGACGCGTACAGCCCATCGGCGTTCACCCGCCCGATGGACGGCCCACGGCCACGACCCCGCCGACACTGTCGGTTCCCGCACCGGCGGCATAGCAGCGGGAGGATGAGGGACACGAGACGCCGCCGAGGACGCTGATTCCCGGCGGTACGCGGCGGACTCCCCACGAGCTCCCGGCGTCGGCCGTCGAGAGAAAGTAGTCGGCACTGTCTGGGAAACTTCCCCCGAAGGCCGAACAGGTGGTCGACGACGGGCACGAGATGCCGTAGATGCCGCCGGCGTCCGAGGGTGCACCGGCTCCACGCCACCGACTCCCTGCGGCGGTGGTGTCGAGGATCTCACCCCGACCGGCGTCGGTGTCCCCCACGGCATAACAAGCGGTGCTCGACGGGCAGGTGATGCCGTCGAGACCTGCCGTTCCCACCGGAACCGGCCTGGCGGTCCAGCGAACCCCGGCGTTGACGGTCGAGAGGATGTCACCGCTCCCGTCGTCCAGTTGGCCCAGGGCGTAACAGGCGAAGACGAACCGACAGGCGATGCCACTCACCTGGTCGGTGCCCTTGGGCAGACTCTGGGAGGTCCAGGTCCTCCCTCCGTTGGTGCTGGCGACAATGGTGCTTCCGGCTGCGTAGCAGGTGGTGACCGAGGGACAGGTGACGGCGGCCAAGGCCCCGGCGGCCACCGGGGCCTTGTGCTTGGTCCAGTTCCCTCCCCCGTCGGCGGTGGAGAAGATCACCCCCGCGGCCCCGGCGAAACTGGCCCCGACCGCTACGCACCGGATCGGTGAAGGACAAGCGATCCCACTCATGTAGCCGGACACCGACGGCAGCCGTTGCAGGGTCCAGGTCCGGCCCGCGTCCGACGTGGCGCGCACGGTTCCGTGGCCGAGGGCGTCCTGGTCGAGGGCGTAACAGGTGGAGGTCGTCGGGCAGGCGATGTTGGAGAAGGTCCCGACCCCCGTCGGCAACCGACCACGATCCCAGGTCCGTCCGGCGTCGGTGGTGGCGGCGATGAACCCTGCCACTCCGTTGAAGATCACGCCCGTGGTGATGCAGGTCGTCGCCGACGGACAGGCAATGGTCGGACCGGACAAGGAACCCGACGTCCCCAACGTCAGGCTGTCCCAACTGGCGCCACCGTCGAGGGTGGAAAGAACGCTCTCGCCACCAGTCCCGTCGGCGACCACGGCCCGGCACGAGGAGACCGACCAGCAGGACACGCCGTCGACCTGGCCGGTGCCCGAGGGCAACGTCTCCGGCGTCCACGTCCTTCCGGCCGAGGTCGTGCCCAGGATGACGCCCGTGCCGTTGATGGCCCCGCCCACCACCTGGCAGTGGGTCGTCGATCGGCAGGAGATGCCGGAGAGCGCTCCGACCCCGGCCGGCTCTCCCTGCGCCGTCCACGCCGCTCCTCCATCCGTGGAGGCCAGGATGATGCTGCTGGCGAAGGTGGGATTGGATCCGACCACGAAACATGCGGACGATGAGGGGCATGCGATTCCGGTCGGCGGGTCGGACCCGGTGGGGAGGGCCCGGATGGACCACGACCGACCTGAGTCCGTGGTGGCGAAGAACGAACCGGTTCCCTCCGATGCGTTCTCCCCGACCGAGAAGCAGCTCGTCACCGATGGACATCTGATGCTGTCCAGGCCGAGGATGCCGGTCGCTACCAACTGCGTGGTCCACTCTTTCCCCGCGTCGGTGGTGGCCAGGATCATCCCGTTCTGCCCGGCCGGGTCGGAACCCTCGGCAAAGCAGTGGGTGGTCGACGGACAGGCGATCCCGCTGAGGACGCCGGTACCCGAAGGTAGGGACAGGCGCGTCCAGCTGCCGCCGGCGTCGGTGGTGGTCAGGATGTCGCCGAAGCCGGAGCTGTTGCCACCCACGACATAGCAGTGGGTGGCCGACGGGCAGGCGACAGCCGAGGTGCCGGGGATGGCCTGGTAGGAGGCACTCTGGCGCCACGCCGCGGTCGCCGCCCCGGCCGGTCCGCCGGACGGCGTGAAAAGCACGAGTGCCGCCAGCACGGCCACCGCCATGCCCGCCCTCAAGGCGAGTGTCCCCCATCGTTGCAGGCCGCACATCTTCTGCGTCTCCCGGCTAGCCCCCGAAGCCGGTCCAGGATGGCCGACTTGTCGACAATGCTCGCACACGGACGGGTTGCCTGCCATTTTCGCGTCCGGGCAACGCCGCCCCCGCCCCGGGCGCGGATCGCATCCGACCTGCTGGTTCCGGCCCCCGTCGGCGGTCGGTTGGTACGATCTGTCGATGGCCTCCCCGGCCGATGGCTTCCCGGCCGATGGCCTTCCGGCCGAGGCGACGACGATGACCGGGCCGGACCTCCGTTTCGGTCAGGTTCCCGCGCCGGACAGGACCGGTTCCTCCGGGCCTCACCTGGCCGCGCTGAGCGCTGACGACTGGCTGATCATCCGGGAAATCCGACTGCGGGCGTTGGCCGACGCACCCTACGCGTTCACCTCGACCTACGAACGAGAGCGGGGGTTCGACGAGGCGACGTGGCGCTCGCGGGCCACAACCTGTCAGTGGTTCGTGGCCTTCGACGACGACGAGCCGGTCGCCGTCGCCGGAGCTATTCCGGTCGGGTCCGAGGAGCCCGCCCAGCGCGAGCTGGTGGGAATGTGGGTGGCGCCCACCCACCGCGGGAGACGAATCGCCGATGGTCTCCTGCGGGAGGTGGCCGCGTGGGCTCGGTCGCAGGGGGCATCATCGCTCCGCCTCGGTGTCCTCGAAGGGAACGACGATGCCCGTGCGGCCTATGTGAAGTTGGGCCTGCGCCTCAGCGGGGACACGGAGGTGACAGCCGGCGATCCGGTCAGGACCATCGAGTTCCTGGAACTCGATCTGGCCGACACTGCCGGTTGAGCCCAGAGTGGTCAATGGACGCGATCGACCACCCGGGTGAGATAGGGGGCCAGGTGGGACTCGATCGTCTGCGCCTGGGCCGTGGTCAGCTTCCCGGCAGACACGGCATGATTGATCCTCGCCGTGGCGGCACTGGCCAGGGCGTCGGTGACGGTCTGGACGCTGACACTGTGCTCGGCGGCCACTTCGGCGATCGACTTGCCTGATCGGAGCTCGGACACCAGCACCGTCGGGGTCACACCGATGGCCTTGGCGCTCACCGTCACGGCCTCCCGGCGGAGCTGGTGGCGGTGGGCACGGAGCCACACCCTCAGGTGGAGTGTGTCGGTTGGAGCGGATGCGCTGGCAGTCGGTGTACTTCCGGTCGGGGCACTCCCGGACGGAGACACTGATCCACTGGGGGTCGTCGTCGCGGAGCTGGCGTAGGCAGTGCCCGCGGACACTCCTCCTACCAACAGTGCTCCACCGACGATCAAGGGGACGATCTTTCTTTTCAACATAGGGACTCCTTCGGGGTTGATGTGGACCTTCGCATCCCATGGTGACGGCCCGACCCGAGGGGCAGATGTTGAAAGTGTGAGGATTCGATGAGGTCCACCAGTCCCGATCGCCGCCCGATCATCGCCTACGGCAGTTTCTTGCCCAGCGTGAGGTAGTAGTTCTCGAGCAACCAATGACTGGGGCCAGTCTGGGACTTGCCAGCCTGGCGGCCGAACTCGGAGCCGAGCGGGATACTGTCGAGGTAGTAGCTCGAAAAGCTCGACCAGTGGGTCGGGTCGTACTTCTTGAGGGCTGCCTCCATCACCGCAAAGGCACTGTTGAAGTCGACGCTGACCCTGGTGTCGTTGGTCGGTTTTTGCAGCACCAGGTAGACGGTGGTCTGAGCTGCGGCCGCCTTGTCGCCGTTGTTGATGTAGAGACCCCAGTGAGCGGACTGGTCAACGCCATTCACCGCGTCGTTCATCGACACCGTTCCCTCATGGCCGGAAGGGAGCGCGCTATTGCCGTCATCCATCCATATCATGAGCTCGATGGTCCCCTTCGTCGGGGTCACCACCGATTTCTGGGGCTCGAGCCAGAGGTCATAGGAGAAGTCGTAGGTCACCGATGCCGTATCGGTCAGGTCATAGGCGGCCGAGGCCACCACATCACGGGGCAGGGCATCGAGCGCCATCGGCAGCGGAAGACTCGCCGACACCTTCGGAGGATCCGCCGGCGCCTGCGGCTCCACCCCATAGGAGACATTGGGATCACCGAGCACCCAGGTCAGGGGAGACAGTTCGGGAGCGGACACAAAGCCCTCCGTCGTGGCCAGCTGCCCTTTGGCGTTGATCTGCATGGCCACGTGCCCACTGGCCGTGCTGCTCAGGTTCCACAGATCGCCGTTCACCACCATGCTGCCGAAGGTCGGGTCGGAGCTCCTGCATCCACTCTTGGCCGTCGGGGGGATCATGGCGCTCGGGACGAACTCACAGGACCCGTACCACTCCCACGGTCCCGCCGACGCGGCGAGCGGCAGGAAGGAGATCTTGTTGGGGAAGAAGGTGACGCTGGTCGACGACCGGACGGTCGAATCATCGGCATCGGTGGCGGTGACGGTGACAGCCTTCGACGGGGAGACGTCAACTGGTTGGGTCAATGTGACCCGGGCCTCGCCGTTCGCCGCCGTCGTGCCCGTGGATGCAGACAGTGATCCCGCGCTCGCCGCCCAATGGACCGGAACTCCTGCGACAGCCTTGCCGGTCGTACCGGAAAACTTTGCCGTGACCACCGACGTGGCCTTGGCCCCGTTGGTCGTCCAGATCTTCGCCGGTGATGCCGACGCGGCCGCGTGGGTGGGGGCCACCACCTCCGGGATCGAGACCAGGTCCGGGGTCGGGGCACCCAGCGCCCCCACGCTCGTCGCACTGGCCACTCTTGACGGCGCCCACACCACGCAGATGACTGACAGGACGGTCAGGGCCATGAGGGTGACAGGGACCGGGCCTGGTGCCCGTCGACCGGTCCCCCTCGAGCCCCGTCCCCGCCACGCTCGTGCTTCCGAGGTCAGGCCCACTTTGCGTCCCTCCAGGATGACTGCTGGGTCGGCTCGATGCGGACACCCAAGGTTGGTGGCCAACCGGCGGCCGAGCCCCTCCCCCATGGACAACGCCCTCAGGCGAGTCGTCGACGCCGAGAACCGGCGCCTGAGGGCGAAAGTAGAAGCTAGCAGTCCCCGAGCCAATCATCAGTCCCGCGTCGAGCTGGGCCGGGATCCGGCTGTTCAGTGGCCACTCGGCCCTGGTCATTCATGTTCACTGTGAGCGACGACCCGGCCGCTCAGCGTCCACCTCCAACTATCTGACCGGTCGACCTCCGGCCGTAGGCTGTGCTGTATGTGCGGCCGCGTCGCTCTCTACGATGATCCGGGCCATCTGGCCAGATTGCTCGATGCCGGGGTGGACCCCGAGCTGATGGAGCAGTGGCGTCCGAGCTGGAACGTCGGACCCACAGCCCCGATCCTCGGGGTATCGGAACGACATGGTCAGCGCATTCTGGACGCCTATCAATGGGGTCTGGTCCCGAGTTGGGCCAAGAATCCCGCGGCCGTCAAGGGCACATTCAACGCCCGCGCCGAATCGGTGGCCTCGAAACCGATGTTCCGGTCGGCCTTCGAACGGTGGCGGATCCTCGTTCCGGTGGACGCATTCTACGAGTGGCAGAAGTTGGGTCCCAAAGAGAAGCAGCCGTACGTGTTCAGGCGGGCCGACGGTGGGCCCGTCGTCTTCGCCGGACTTCGGGAATGGTGGCGTGACGCGGAGGGCCACGAGCTCCGGACGGCCACGATCATCACCACTGAGGCCGGGCCGGACATGCCCATCCACAACCGCCAGCCCGTCGTTCTCGAACCATCGGACTGGGACCTGTGGCTCGACCCCGAAACAACCGGAGGTCCGGCCTTGCAGCAGCTGTTGGTCCCGACCGGGGCCGGCACACTCATCCGTCACCCGGTGACCAAAGATGTGGGAAGTACCCGCAACGACCGCCCCGAGTTGGTGGAAGCCATCCCCCTCGACGGCGCGCCCGGCCCGAACAGCCTGTAAGGGCCGATGACCGACTTTTGACCGGGCCGGAGATCATCTGAAGGATGGTTGAGGACGGACAGGCTCTGGCTTCGGGGCTGGAACAGGACCCGCGGCTCTACCCCATTCGCCAGCTGCTTCACCATGATGGCTATCCCCTGCCACCGTTCCGCCAGCGGGCGGGCGGGGAGGTTGACCACCCCGCCCGCGTGTACTCAGCAGTTGGAACCGCTCGCGGCCATCCGGGTCGATTGCAGTCCATGGTGTCCGACTGGGCAGCCCCGGTCCGTCCAAGTGGTCCCGTCATGACCGGAGGCGGGTATATGGTCGGTGGCATGGGTTGTCGCTGAGATGGACATGGGTCCGTTCTCAGGCACCGAAGGGTCCAGGCCCTTCCGGGGTGCACAAGAGCATTTCGACTTCGACCTCTGGACAAAGAGGGGCAGCAGCAGCGTCTATGTCCTCGTCAGACGGTTTCGCATGAAGTCCAATCCGCTTCTCGATTGGGTGCGGCACCCACCGAGCGAGACGGTGTTCGTCGGCTTCATGGTTCCGATCGAACACTGGGATGAGCGGGTGGACGCAGAGGGCACTCTCATCTGATAGCGCGAGGGCCATCGATCCAACCCAGGGCGAGAGGACCAGGCCATGAGGAATCGAACGCCCGACCTTTGGATTTCGATCTTTCGCGGACGGAGGCGGCACCACCACGGCGGAGGTACAAAACCCCCGAAACGAAGTGAACACTTGCCGCTTCGTCGCGCCCACCGAGCGTGATGGTCGCGCATCACAGCTCGCTGGAGCGGACTGCACGAGCATCGGCCTCGAACTGACCCTATACTTCGCCCGTCTTCATTGGCGGACATTGACGAGGGGGAATCATGTCGAGGGAATTGGGCAATGTTGTGTCGTGCCGTCCGCCGAGCAGGGCGGGCACCGTCAGGAACCGGCCCTTTCGCCACATCAACTTCAAATGGATGAAACGAGGGGCGGCGGGCGTGGCCGCGTGTGCACTGGTCCTCGTGGCCCTGGACGCGCCGACATTCGCGGCAACAGCATCCCAGACGTTCGACTGGGGTCGCCCAATCGCCCCCGGCGGACCGGGACCATCCCCTACCCGCGTCGCCGTCAGCGGGGAGACGGCCATCGACGCGGGCAACGGCTCCGATCTTGCCATCATGCGCGACGGAACCGTCGAGGGCTGGGGGACCACCATCGTCGCCCGAGCCTCGATGACACCGGTGCATATTCCTATTCTCAAGAATGTGGTGCAGGTTGCCGACGGCGACCACAGTTTCGTCGCCCTCGAGGCCCCCTCCGGGGTGAAGCCGAATGCCTGTCCCACCGACACGACCGTGTGGACCTGGGGCATCAACCACAAGAACGACCTCGGTCTCGATCCGACCGTCCACACGTACCGGCGGCCCGTCGAGCTCACCTCGCTGGCGGGGCTGGGCGTCGTCCAGGTGGTGGCGGCCTCCTGGCACATGTTTGCCCTTACCTGCACCGGGCAGGTCTATGTGTGGGGCTCGAACTCGTCTGACGACCTCGGCATGGGGGCGGTGAGCGATCAATCGAAACCGGTGAGAAATCCATATTTGACAGCCCTCACCGGTGGGACCTCGAACGGCGTCCTTCTGGACACGGGCAGCTTTGGTGCAGACATCCTGGTCAGAGGCAAGGTCTACGGATGGGGCAACAATCAGCAGTTGGAATGCGGTTGTGGGAGCACGGCCGCCAGCGTCGAATACCCGACCCCTGTCCACCACTCCGATCCGTTCACGTTCATCGACTCCGGTGGGGACTTTGGCTATGACGGGCACACGCTAGCCCTCGACTCCTCCGGACGAGTGTGGTGCTGGGGCAACAACACCTCAGGGCAGTGCGGCCTGGGTACGACCACCAATGTCGGGGTTCCGACCCTCGTCCCTGGACTCCCGAAAATCACGACGGTCCGAGCGGGCGGACAACAGTCCCTCTATCTCGATTCGTCCGGCACTGTTTGGACCTCGGGAAGCAACCAGTTCGGCCAAGCCGGAGATGGCACGGCGACGAACGAACTGCGGGTGGTCAAGGTGCTCGGAGGCATGTCGATGATTTCGGCCGGTGCCGAACATTCACTGGCTGCGAACTGATCGAGAAGCAGTACCGATGGAACGGCGCGGTCGGGGTGGTGCTCAGCCGGTGTGTACGTACTCATAGACCGTCGTGTGGATGATGCACGAGCCGGGTTGGATGATCTCCACCCGAAGGATGCCCGACGCCACCGCGTAGTCGACCCCCTCAGCTTCGAAGGTGCCCGTGCACGTGCTCTTCTGGGGGATCGAACCGAGGTCGATGACGTGTGCGGTGAGCGTAGATCCTCCCAGGGGGTGGGGCAGCACGACCTCCAGCAACGGTTTCTGATTTGAGAACAGGGTCTGGGTGTCGTCGTCCGACGCGCAGATCAGCGTCGTCTTGGATGTGAAGTCACATCCTTGGATGTTGTTCACCTTGTGGTCGAGCTTGATGTATCCGGTCAGTGGAAGCTGGCCGCCCTGCGGGGAGGTCCGATGGTTCAGGTCCGGAGTCGGATAGATCTGGAGGTGGCTCATGGTCTCCCATTCGCCGGCCACCATCCACTGTCCTCCGGGGGCGATGGTGTCAAAGGAGTTGTTGTAGAGCTCCCCGGGCACGAGTGTGTGCACGTACTGAAAGGTGGCGCCGGACGGCTTGGTCACCAAGAACATCTTCGAGTGGCCGGAGCTGGGCCCCTGATAGGCGTCGATGATGTAGCCGCCGGTCGAATCGGGATCGCCGATGTGACCCCACCCTTCCGCGGCCAGGTTCTTCGGCACTGAGGCCAGCCCCCGATAGAGGAGGTAGCTGGCCTTCCCAGGTGGGGCCACGGTGGCCACTCCCTCACCAGCATCGAGACTGTTCTCGTCGTAGCTACCGACTTCCTTCCAGTTGGCGATCCCGGTCGTCGAGAGTGGCTTGGTCGGACCACTGGGCTTTGCCACTGTCGTCGGAGTGGCAGCCTGCGAGGAACACCCGGTCACGACGAAGGCGACGAGGACCAGACCGAGCCAGCCGCCCCGGCGCCATCGCTTCGCTGTCATCGGTGAGCATCTGCCGGTGGTGCGGTGGTCATCGGCCAATCATGGTACCGGCGTGCTGTCGTTGTCGCTTCGTCGGACGCCCAACGCCCACGTCAGATGAGATCAGGATCGCAACCAAAGAAGAACGCAGCGCAGCGGGTCGAGCCGCTGTCGGGGTGGATGACGGGACAATACCGAGACATGCGGGATACCGGAACTAGGCAGATCGTGGCGACCGATGCTTCAACCGCTTGAAGTGCTCACACTTCATGCACATGATCTGCGGGCAACTTGTGAAGCACACCGATCGCCCACGACCGCAACTCGACTGCCTCTGGGTCGCCATGGCCAGCGATCAGTTGCAGAGCAACGCCGCTCGGATCGACGCCAGTTCCCTGGGCCCTCGCAACCTCCTCGACGAGGTTCTCTCCGGCCCGCATGACGTCCTCTGCTGCACGCGCCAAATCAGATTCGATGCTCACTCGTTCGCCCCCCTGCCGGTGCACTCACTTCCGTCCTGACGGCCCAAGGACCGCCTGCCTTCGACCTTAGATCCAAGAACCGCCGAGGGAAACTCATCAAACGTTCGTTGACCCAGAGCAAATAGATTCCGGGCGGGTGTCGTTGGATCGATCCCCCGCTGCCTGATGTTCATTTTCTCCGACTCAGCTTCTTCAGCCGTCGTTCGGCCCCATCCACGACCCGCCGCAGCATCGTCCACCCATGCCACCTCAGCCGCCCGGAACTCCACCAGATCCAGCCGTCGCGGCCTTCCTCGTCCTTGCGAACCAGGGAATTGGGGGTGACCGATCGCTCGGCAACGTCGACCTATCGGAGCCCACCGCGATCGGCCGGGATCTCGACGAATCAGGCAGACAGTGGTTTGGTCCATCTGAGGATGTATCGGTAGTACAGGGCTTGGCGCAGGCGAGATCCCGGAAGTTCACGATGGGCAGTGCTCGTGATCTCAGCGAAGCTCTCGGTCGGCAGCGATTCGAGGCCGCGCTGCCCAACGAGTGCTGGCAGACGGATATGACCCACTGGCACCTGACGAACGGGCGCCATGTCGAGATCGTCAACTTCGTCGACGACCACTCCCGAGCCGTCATGGCCTCGGTGGCCGTCGAGGTAGCTACCGCACCCGAGGTGGTCCGCATCTTCTTCGAAACGGCCGCCACCTACGGCCTTCCGGCCAGCGTGTTGTCGGACAATGGCGCCATCTACACCGCCGCCTACCGAGGCGCGGCCACCGGGCTCGAGATCGAACTGGCCTCGCTCGGGATCGCCTTTAAGCACGGCAAGCCCTACCATCCCCAGACCCAAGGGAAGGTCGAGCGCTATCACCGCACCTTGAAGGCCTATCTGCGCCGGAGACCGGCAGCCCGGAATCTGCGAGCCCTCCAGGCCCAGATCGACCGCTTCGTCACGACCTACAACGAGGAGCGCCCGCACCAGGCTCGAGGATGTCCACCGATGCAGGCCTGGCGCGCACTCGACAGGGCCACGCCGATCCTCGACGGCACCGCGCTACCCCCAGCGCCCAAGGTGCGACACGACACGGTCGACACCACCGGTGTGGTCACACTTCGCCACCGTTCGAAGCTCCATCACATCGGGATCGGACGGGCCCACAAAGGCCGCCGCGTCCTCCTCCTGGTCTGCGACCTGGATGTACGCGTCATCGCCGACGACGGAGAGCTACTCCGACGACTGACCCTCGACCCGTCGGTCGACTACCAGGCCATCTCGCGGACTACCGTCTGAGGGTTCGCCTGTCCCAGAATTCCCGAGACAGAACACAGGTGGGCCGTGCGGGACTTGAACCCACGACCCCTTGCGTGTCATGCAAGTGCGCTACCAACTGCGCCAACGGCCCGTGCGGCACGCACGATACCACCCGCCGGCTCCACGGCCGGAAGCGGCCGTCGGGTCATCCGAATCTTCGACCGACGAGGCACCGGGTGCATCCCGGCGGTGCGGCCTAGGGAGCTGACGGTTGGGGCGGGGTCGTTCGGTCGATCACCGGCCAACCGCTGAATTGGCGACGGCGCTCGAGTACGACCCGGTGACCGCCTCGCAGTCCAAAGAGTCGCTTCGCCAGGAGCAGATAGACGACGATGGCCACGTTGATGATGAAGGTGATCACTTTGAACGCGCTCACACCGAGTGTCAGCTCGTAGATCTCGATGGGGACCAGCACCGTCGTGGCCACGAACGTCAGATACTCAGCCCAACGCTTGGCGAACCAGAGCCCGACCATCTCCGTCGCCTCCAGAGCTGCGTAGGCGGTGACCGCCAGCCCTAGATGGATGAGATGTCGAGGCGAGTAGGCGAACGCCTTCTGCAAGTACCCGAGGACGCCTCGCAGCTGGGCCGCCCCGGGTTCGCTTCCCGACAGGTCGTTCATGATATTGAGATAGTCCCGGTGAAGAGAGGCGTCATGCCCGGCAAAGGTGAACAGCACGACGGCCAAGGTGCTGAGCACGATCACATGGATGGCTCGGTCAATGGCGATGAGCCGAAGCACATAGCGGTCGCGTAGGAGGGGGCCCCGGGCTGGAAGTTCGATCTCATCCCGGCTGGGGACCCGGTCCCGGCTGGGCTGCTCAGGGACGGCGGCCGGAAGCCATGCGTCACAGCGGAGGCACCGAGACCACCTGACTCCGTCACGCTCCCTGGCCAACGCTGAATCCTCGGGGGTGATGATGGCGACATCCATCCCCACCAGGGCATGACCCAGCCACGCACAGGTGAAAAGCTCGTAGCGATTGTCCGGCCCCTTCTTCCGCGGCATGCTCGCACAATAGGCTCGGACCATCCCCATGGAGGACATAGCTATGAACACCGATGTCGAAACTCACGTGAGCAGAATCGGAGAGACCGGTTATACGATCGTGGAGGATGCCATTGAGCTCGACCTGGTCGATGCACTCGAGGAAGGCCTGCTCCGGCTCGAGCACGACCTGGGCATCGTTCCGGCCGACAACGAATTCGAGGGCGTCCACACGACTCGCATCTACAACTTGCTGGCCTACGGATCTGCATTCCAGCAGATACCCGTTCACCCTGCGATCCTTCCGATCTGCGAACGCATCCTCGATCCGGGACTCCTGGTGTCGTCCCTCTCCTCGATCGCCATCGGACCTGACGAAACGCCCCAGCCCATCCACGCCGACGATCAGGTGATTCCTCTACCCAAGCCCCATCCCCCGACCGTGTGCAACACCATGTGGGCCCTCACCGACTTCACCGAGGCCAATGGAGCCACTCGGATCATTCCCGGGACCCACCTGGCACCCGAATCACCCGACCTCTTTGGGACCTACGACTCAATACCGGCGGAGATGAGCCGAGGCAGCGTGCTCGTATGGCACGGAAGCCTGTGGCACGGAGGAGGGGCCAACACCACCTCGACGCGGCGGGTGGGCATCGCCATGAACTACTGCGCCGGTTACATCCGACAGCAGGAGAACCAGCAACTGGGTCTGCCGGTCGACATGGTCCGGACGTTCTCCCCGAGGCTCCAGCAGTTGGTCGGCTACGGCATCTACCGGGGGTTGATCGGCCACATCGACAAGAAGATTCCGGCCAATCTCCTCCTCGACGCCACCGAGGATCCCCACCTGCTCTGGGACTACGCCGAGCCCCCGAAGCTCTAGGGCTGGAAACGCCGGCTGCGCCTCACACCCACTCTCTGCCTAACTGGCGCTGAGGACGAGAATCCGACAGCCGTCGATGGGCCACTTGTAGTCACAGGCCAGGCACTGGCGGATAAGCCCGCTCTCGGGTGGGGCCTCGAGCAATTTTGCGTCATCCAACGCACCACAGGATGGGCATACGACGATTCTGGTCCGGAAATCCCGCACTCCACCGCATCCCGACTGCCCCTCATCAGGCCGCCCCGACTGGCGACGTTGTCAGGATATGCGGAGGCGACGGCAGATTCAACTGAAATTTGTGTGACAAGGGCAATCTGGCGAAGACGCCTGTCGAAAAAGACAAGGTGCCCCCGGGATGAATCCTTCCGGGGGCACCTTGTCGACTGTCTGTCCAATCCTGTTGGTACCTCTTACAGCTTTTGTGCTCCCTTGTTGAACACGTAGATCTTGCTGGACTTCGAGTACGCGCAGACTGTGCCGGAGACTGCTCCACCCTTCAGGAGGGTGGCCGTTCCGCCGGTGACGGAGCCCTTTTCAACGGCCATGGCGAGCTTCGCGTAGCCGGTCTTCGCCGCGCAGGTGTTCTTGGTTCCGGTGTCTTCGGTATACGTATAGCTCTCGATCGAAGTCTTCTTCGTGCTGGTCCACGTGATGGTGGCGGTACCTGACTTCTTCGAAAGGTTGTTCTTGACAGTGGCCGTACCCTTGGTTCCGGTCTGGCTGCTCCCGGTCCCAGAACACCCCGAGATGGCCTCGGTCGTTTCATTCCCTGTCAGCGTGGTGCATGACAGGGTCTTGGCTGCCGCGCCCGCGATACCCCCGGGGATGGCCACCGCAGTCAGAGACGCCGCTCCGGCCAATGCAGCACAGAGTACGACTCGGGTAGGTAGATGACGACGCATGTAGTCCCCCTTGGGTCTATGTCGGTGAAGTCACTCGACTTCACCCGGTTGTCATCACTTGAAACGAAAGAGGCAACCTCTCCGTTACATAGAGGGCAGCCATTGTTGAGGCCTCCAGTCAGACGTCGCAGCTCAGGGGCCGAAGCAGAGGCGTTGACGCGACCGGTGGCCCGGACACGAGACCCGGGCCACCGGTCGACGCAAGACGGTCGGCATTTCTCTTGGCGCCTGTCCCGCCGAACGCACCTCCGAGTAGAACACCCCAGGGTTGCCGATCAGGACGTCGGACTCCACCGCAGGCCGCCCGGGTCCGGAACGTGCCGAGTCGCGGGACCGTTCCATCCACCATGGTCACGAGACAAAGCAGGTTCCTCCTGGTGCTTCCTTGGAGGCGGCGGGCGGAATCGAACCGCCGTACGGGGCTTTGCAGGCCCCTGCCTAAGCCACTCGGCCACGCCGCCATGATCCCGGGCGACCCTATCGTTCGTGGTCATCGAGCAATACCGTCGCTGGAGCAATCGCACCGACGTCGGCCACGGGGCCAAGTCACGTCCCGAACGACCCCGATCGACGTGCGCTCGCACGGGATCCCGAGATCTGCGATCCCCGAATCCCGCCCCTGGTCCACGACCTGCCCATTGGTGACACACACAGAAAGCGCTTAGGCTTGAGACCGCATCACCAACGGGGGGGTCATGATCGGATCGGTTGCCGGTATAGCAAGAAAACGCCTGATCACCGTGGTCGTCGCGTCGACGCTCGTCCTCATGGTTGCAGGGCCGGCGTCGGCAACGACTCCCGCCACCACGTCAGGGTCACATGGGCCGAACCAGAAATCGCCGGCGCCGCGGACGCTTCCTGCTGCCGGCTCAGAGACCACGGCATCCACATGCCCCTGGGTCGATTCGACGAAGTCGCCGGCGTCACGCGCCGCCATGGTGGTCGCCCGGATGAATGTCTCTGAGCTCGACGACATGGTGCACCGAGTCAACGGTGGCGGCTATCCGGGCAACACGGTCGCCATTCCGTCCCTCTGTGTTCCGGCGCTGGCCATTACCGACGGTCCCGCCGGGGTTTCCGACGGACTGACCGGAGTGACCCAACTTCCGGCGCCGGTCAGTGCCGCAGCCACTTGGGATCCGTCCGAAGTTCACGAGTATGGAACGGTTGTCGGCAAGGAGTTGGCCGGAAAAGGCGTCGATATCGATGAGGGGCCCACGATCGATATCGTTCGCGACCCTCGCTGGGGCAGGGCCTTCGAATCCTACGGCGAGGATCCCTATCTCTCAGGCCAGATGGCGGCCGCCGATGTTGAAGGCGTGCAAAGCGAGGGTCCAGTGGCCATGATCAAGCACTTCGCGCTCTACAACCAAGAGGCCTACCGCCTTTCCGCGGCGGACAATGTCATCGTGTCGGACCGAGTCGCCCACGAGATCTATCTGCCGTCGTTCCAAGCAGCCATCCAGCAGGGGGACGCCGGTGCGGTCATGTGCGCATTCGCCTCGATCAACGGGGTCGAATCCTGTCAGGACCCCTATCTCACCAACATTCTCTTCAACCTGTGGCATTTCGGCGGATACGTGCAGTCGGATGACACTGCCACTCGCTCCACCGTGGCTGCGGCGAATGCCGGGCTCGAAGACATGGAAAGCCAGAATGGCTTCTACTTCGGTGAACCGCTCATCACCGCCGTCAAAAAACACGAGGTGAGCATAAGTACCCTCCGCACCATGGCCACGCGGGTGCTCACCACCATGTTCAAGTTCGGGCTCTTCAATCACAGGATCACCGGAGCCCGGAAGAACGTCGTCACCTCTCCGGCACATGCCGCCGTCGCTCGTGCCGTGGCCGACGAGGGAACGGTGCTGTTGAAGAACTCCGGTGGCCTTCTGCCTCTGTCAGCCGACGACGCCTCGATCGCGGTCATCGGCGACGACGCCGGTTCGGGTGCCCTTACCAGCGGTGGCGGAAGCTCGCACGTCAATCCCCCCTATGTGGTGACCCCGGTCACGGGCATCACTGCGGCCGCAGGCGCAGGAACCAAGGTCACCTACGCGCAGGGAAACTCGCCCGATGAACCGAACGGCGACCCGCCGCTGAAAAACGCGGCGGTAGCGGCAGCAGAATCGGCATCGGTCGCCGTCGTGTTCGCCAGCGTCTATGAAACAGAAGGCAAGGACCTCCCAAATATCAACCTCTCCCCGGCCGTGAACCAGCTCATCACCGCCGTGGCCAACGTCAATCCCAACACCATCGTCGTGCTGAACACCGGATCGGCAGTGGCCATGCCGTGGTTGGGGTCGGTCAAGGCCGTGGTCGAGGCTTGGTATCCCGGGCAAGAGGACGGCAACTCCATCGCCGATATCCTCTTCGGCAAGGTCGATCCCTCTGGGAAGCTCCCCGTCACATTTCCGGCCAGTCTCGCTGATGTCCCCGCGTCCACTCGGGCTCAGTGGCCCGGGGTCGACGGGAAGGTCGAGTATTCCGAAGGATTGCTGGTGGGTTACCGCTGGTACGACGCGAAGAAGATTCCACCGCTCTTCCCGTTCGGATTCGGACTGTCGTACACCTCGTTCTCATTCTCAGACCTGACCATTTCTCACACCGGCCTGTCGAAAGGTGAAGGCACGACGGCCACCGTTCACGTGACCAACACCGGATCGGTGGCTGGAGCTGACACGGTCCAGGCCTACGTGGATGACCCCACATCGGCCGGCGAACCTCCCGAACAGCTGAAAGGCTTCGACAAGGTCACGTTGAATCCCGGGCAGACAGCCGACGTCAGCATCCCCCTCGGGTCACAGTCCTTCTCCATCTGGAGCAGCAGTCACCAGGCGTGGGTGGAAGACCCGGGTCTGTACCGAATCATGGTGGGCGATTCGTCGGCCAATCTTCCGCTGAAGGCGACCGTCTCGATTTCTTGAATCCGATGGCTTTGGTCGTCGGGCATCGGGCCCGCCTCAGCATGTGCAGATCGAGATGAGGTGCCCGCTGTCGCCCGCGTCTGATTGGCTGCGGTCACAGAAAGCGCCGGTGGTCCCGCACAGGCGGAAGAAAGATCCGAGCTCTCCGACCATCCGGCACGTTCGTGGCACGTCGCCCGACGGGGTGCAACGCCCAAACGGTACAAAGCACCATCCACCTGGTGCTTTCCTTGGAGGCGGCGGGCGGAATCGAACCGCCGTACGGGGCTTTGCAGGCCCCTGCCTAAGCCACTCGGCCACGCCGCCATGGTGCCCGGTGATCCTATCGTCCCCATTGGGATGCTTGAATCTTTCAATGCGGATAGGAATGATCGCCCCACCTTGGACCCCCATCCCTCCTCTCTTGTACGGAGGCATCGAACTGGTGGTGGACCAGTTGGCCCGGGGGCTCCAGGACGCAGGCCATGAGGTGCTGCTCTTCGCCACCGGCGATTCGACCTGCCCGGTCCCGCGGAAATGGGTCCTGCCGGCCGCCGAAGGAACGAGGATCGGATCCATCGTCCCTGAGATCCGTCACGTCATCCATGCCTATGAGGCGGTCCGCCACTGCGATGTCGTCCACGACCACACCATGATGGGGCCGTTCTACGCCGAGCGGTTCCCCGGACTTCCGGTGACCACCACCATCCATGGTCCGTTCAACGAGGAGCTGACCGACCTCTACCGGGCCAACGCCGACCGGGTCCCGATCATCGCCATCTCCCATGCCCAGCGTCGGGCCGCCCCGGAGATCCCGATCTCCAGGGTCATCCACCACGGGGTGGATGCGCAGAACTTCCCCGTCGGTGACGGCTCGGGCGACGAGGACGGACCGTACGTGTTGTTCCTGGGCCGGATGTCGAGCGACAAGGGTGCACACCGGGCCATTGCCGTCGCCCGCAAGGCGGGTATCCGGATCTTCCTGGCCGCCAAGATGCGCGAACCCTGGGAGATGCACTACTTCTCCGAGCACGTCGAGCCCCTCCTCGGAAGCGATGCGCACTACCTGGGTGAGGTGTCCCACGAGCGCAAGCTCGAGCTGCTGGCCGGAGCGGCGGCCCTGCTCTTTCCCATCCGGTGGAACGAGCCCTTCGGTATGGTCATGATCGAGGCGATGGCCTGCGGCACGCCGGTGCTGGCCTTCCCCGAAGGGGCCGCGCCCGAAGTGGTCGACGAGGGGCGGACCGGCTTCATCTGCGAGGACGAGGAGGCCATGGTCACCGCCATCGGCCGACTCGGAGAACTCGACCGCGGCGACTGCCGGATGGCGGTGGAAGGTTACTTCTCGACCAACCGAATGGTCGCTGAGCACATCGAGCTCTTCGAGTCGATGACCGCCTGACCCGGCCCGACTCAGCCGCCGAGCCCCGACCCGGTGGCCCGGTTCACGATCGCCGTCGGAACACCAGTTTGACCACGAGGGCGATGAGAGCCACGGCGATCACCACTTTGACGAAGAACCAGATCACCCCGGCGATGAACCCGAGGACTTCGAAGGCCACGAAGAGGGCGATGAGCCCACCGCCGATGATCAGCACCCCGTCGAACAGGCTGAGTCCTTTGTGCTCCTCACCCCGATGCTCGATCTGCTGTCCTTTCGCCACACGTCCAGGGTAATCGACGGGCGTCGGCCGTGGGTCGCGGCCCGGCCCGGGTGCACGTGGGCCGGACCCCGATTCCCCTGGAAAGTCGGTGCTTGCGGGTCAGGCGGTGGTACGGTCCGGCCGTGTCTCTGCGCGCCATGCGTCAAGCGCTCATCGAGCGCGCCGACCTGCGGGGGGATGCGTTCTGCCTTGCCTACGCCCAGGCCGCCGATCAGTGGTTGACAGAACTGTTCGACCAGGCGGCCGGGCCCGATGCCCGGGGGATCGCCCTGGTGGCGGTGGGCGGCTACGGGCGGAGTGAGCTGTGCCCGTTCAGCGATCTCGACGTCGTGCTCCTCCATCGGGGTAAATCCGACGTCTCGGTCACGGCCGACAAGATCTGGTACCCGGTGTGGGACGAGGGAATCTCGCTGGACCACAGCGTGAGAAGGCCGGGCGAGGCCCTCGACATGGCGGGCGAGGACCTGCGGGTGGCGCTGGGCCTGCTTGACGGACGGGTCGTCTGCGGCGACGCCAAGGTGGCCGAACCGGTGCTCGACGGTGCTCGGGACCGCTGGATGAAGCAGAAGCCTCCGTGGCTCGGAGTGCTGGCCGGCCTGGTCACCGAACGTCACCGCTCCTACGGTGACGTCGGTTTCCTCCTCGAGCCCGATCTCAAGGAGGCCCACGGCGGGCTGCGGGATGTCGCCGCCTTGACCGCGTTGATGCAGGCCGTTCCCGTCCTGGCCGACTACGTGGACACCGTCGCCATCGACGACGCCCGGGCGGCGTTGACCTCGATCCGCGTCGAGCTCCACCGGAGGGCCGGGCGGGAGCAGAACAAACTGCTCCTCCAGGAACAGGACCAGGTGGCCCGGGCCCTCGACATGCCCGATTCGGACGCGCTGATGCTGACGGTGGCCACGGCGGGGCGCACGGTGGCCTGGGAGGGGGACGACGCCTGGCGGCGCCGCGGGGCCTGGTCCCGCCAGAACGACGCCCCTCGGGGCCTGCGCCGGACGCGGGAGCGGAGAGGTTCGAACCAGGGTGCGAACGGCGCGGTGACCGCCGTTCCCGGTGACCCCGATATCGGCGTCACCGTCGACGAGGTGGTGCTCACCGATCAAGCCGACGCGCCCGGTGACGCCTCGCTCTCACTCCGGCTGGCCGCGGTGGCGGCCGAAAAGAACCTGCCCATCGCCAGGGACGCGCTCAACCTGCTCGGTCGGAAAGCGCCGCCTCCCGCCGTGCCCTGGTCGGACGATCTGCGTGCCACCCTGGTGCGGGTCCTGGCCACCGGGCCGGCGGCCATCCCCGCCCTCGAAGCCCTCGACCAACGACGGTTGCTCGAGCGGTACCTCCCCGAGTGGGCGGCCGTCCGGAACAAGCCCCAGCGCAACCCCTATCACCGCTTCACCGTGGACCGGCACCTTCTGGAGGCCACGGCCAACGCGGCCACGCTGGCCCATCGGGTGGGCCGGGTGGACCTCCTTCTCATCGGGACCCTGCTCCACGACATCGGCAAAGGATTTCCGGGGGACCACACCGAAGTGGGGATGACCGTGGTCCGCGAGATCGCCACCCGCCTGGGGTTCCCCCCGGCCGATGTCGAGACACTGGTCACCCTGGTCAGACTCCATCTCCTGCTCCCCGACAGCGCCACCCGCCGTGATCTCGACGATCCCGCCACCGCCGAGCGGGTGGCCGAGGAGGTGGGAGACCGGACCACGCTCGACCTGTTGGCCGCGCTGGTCGAAGCGGACAGTCTGGCCACCGGTCCATCGGCCTGGGGCTCGTGGAAGGCGGGACTGGTGGCCGACCTGGTCGAACGAACCAGCCGGCTGCTGGCCGGCGAGCCGGTGGCTCCCCCCACCCCCTGGATCACCGACGAGATCCGAATGATCATGGACACCGTCCGCACCCAGGGGGTACCGGCACTGTCCATCGACGATCCGACGGTCATGGTGGTGGCGCCCGACCGTTCGGGACTGCTGGCCGAGGTCACCGGGGCGCTGGCCCTCCACGGCCTCAACGTGCGATCGGCGGTGGTGGCCGGCGAGGATGGCGTCGCCGTCGAGGTCTTCACCGTCGAGCCGTCCCGGGGACGGTGGCCGGCGGTGGCCAGACTGGCCGACGACCTGGCCGCCATCATGTCCGGAGCCCTGTCGGTCGAGACCCAGCTGGCCGAGCGGGCCCGCACCTACCGGCACGACCGCCGGGCCACCACACCCAACCTGGTATCGACCGAGGTCACCGTGGACAACAACGCCTCGGCCACGGCCACGGTGGTCGAAGTTCGGGCTGAGGACGTGGTCGGGCAGCTGCACCGGATCACCCGGGCCCTGGTCGACTGCAATCTCGACGTCACCTCGGCCAAGGTCTCCACCTTCGGGTCGGCGGTGGTGGACGCCTTCTATGTGCGGGGTCCGGACGGGGACAAGCTCCGAGACGCGGGTCTGATCGGAAAGATCGAGAAGACCATCGAGTCCCGGGTGGCCGAGCACGCGTCAGACTGAACGGCCCGACTGGAACTCCCGGCCGGGATATCCAGTGATGACAAGTGCGCGCCCCCTCCTGGTAGATTTGCTGGTGAGAGATCGAAATGTCCGGAGCCCACTCACCGACCAGGCGTTCGCGCCCAAAATCAGCCTCAGGCAGCCGCCGCGGCTGGGTGATTGCCATCACCCTCGTGGCTGTGGCCGTCGTGGCCGTCGGCGCCACCGCCGTGGTCATGCGCGAGAACTCCACCCGGGCTGCCGCCAGCCCGACCTCGACTGCGGCCGCGGAGATCGGGGTGACCACCGACCCGGGTCCATTCCGGATCCTTTCGGACACGCCGGCCGACGGGACGACGCAGGTGCCGAGCGACGCCACCATCTCCGTGCAGTTCTCCGAGCCGCTCGGTGACCACTCCCCCACCCCCTCGCTGAGCCCGGCCGTGGCGGGGACCTGGCAGCTGGAGACCCCGGATACCTTCGCCTTCGTGGCCTCGGCCCCCCTGGTCCCGTCGGCCAACGAAACCGTGACCGTGCCGGGCGGCTCGGGCGGGGTGACGAGCGCGACGGGCCATGGACTGGCCGCCACCACCACCTTCCAGTTCACCGTGGCCGCGGGCAGTACGCTCCGGCTCCAGCAACTGCTGGCCCAACTCGGGTACCTTCCGGTCTCGTTCACGCCGGCCGGGCCGTTGACCGCGCCGCAAGAGGCGACCCAACCCCAGCCCGGTTCGTTCGGATGGCGCTGGAACGAGCCGGCCCAACTGGTCGCGCAGTGGTCGGTGGGTACATCGAACGTCATCACCACCGGTGCCGTCATGACGTTCGAATCGCAGCACAACATGAAAACCGACGGGGTGGCCGGACCGGCCGTCTGGCAGCAGCTTCTGGCCGATGCCACGGCGGGCACGGTGGACACGGCGCCGTACAACTACGTCTACGTCACCAAAGACCTGCCCGAGACGGCCACCGTGTACAGCGACGGTGCCGTGGCGTACTCGACGCTGGCCAACACCGGTGTCGCCGGGGCGCCCACCGCTTCAGGCACCTTCCCGGTGTACGAACGTTTCGTGTCCACCACCATGACCGGCACCAACCCCGACGGATCGCACTACTCCGACCCGAACATCCCGTGGGTCAGCTACTTCAACGGCGGGGACGCGCTGCACGGCTTCGACCGCTCCAGCTACGGCTTCCCGCAGAGCGACGGATGCGTGGAGATGCCGCCGGCCAACGCGGCCCAAGTCTTCCCGCTCACCCCGATCGGGACCCTGGTCACCGTTTCCTGACCACCGGTCCGCTGCCCGGTTGACGCTCAGTTCGATGCGCCGGCCGACGGGAACCGGGGAGGCCGCCGTTCGCGCACGGCCTCCAGCCCTTCTTTGGCATCGGGCCCGAGGAATCCCAGCATCTCCAAGGCCAACGATTCCCCGAAGGCCGGCGACGCCGCCTTGAGCCACTGGTTGAGCGCCCGCTTGGTCCACTGCACCGCGGTGCGGCTCTGGAGGGCCAGGCGCTCGGCCACAGCCAGGGCCTCGGTGAGCACATCGTCGTCGGCCACACACCTGGTCACCAGCCCGATACGTTCGGCCTCCGGACCGGTGACGAAGTCGGCCGTCATGAGGTAGTACTTGGCCTTGGCCATCCCGC
Source organism: uncultured Acidimicrobiales bacterium (assembly GCA_963713625.1). Lineage (GTDB taxonomy): Bacteria > Actinomycetota > Acidimicrobiia > Acidimicrobiales > RAAP-2 > Bog-756. The sequence goes on from CAVQMN010000006.1 coordinate 286,729, forward strand.
ACAGCAGGGGCCAGATCAGGGCGGCATGATCACCGGCGGCCACCCCCAGACGGGCGTGCCCGTCAGACAGGCGGGCCGACTCGGCGATGATGCTCACGTCGGCCAGCAGGGCCACGGCCAGGCCTGCCCCCACCGCCACCCCGTTGATGGCCGACACGATCGGCTTCACCGAGGCCAGGATCTCCTCGACCACGGCATTGGCGTCCCGCCACTGCTCCACCACGGCTCCATGGTCATCGGTCATCTTCTCCACCATGGCCAGGTCGCCGCCGGCTGAAAAGGCCCGGCCGGCTCCGGTGATCACCGACACAGCCACGGAATCGTCGGCATCCACCACCGCCCAGACCTCGGAGAGCTCGCGGTGCAACCGTTCGTTGGCCGCATTGAGCACGTCCGGCCGATCGATGGTGATGAGCAGCACCCCGGCCTTCGGCTTCCCGAAACGCAGATGCTCGAATCCGGCGTAGGACGCGTCGACCTCTGACGGCGATTCGCTCATCGTTCGAACAGCGGGTGGCTGAGCCCGAGCTCCACCAGGGAGCGGTCGGGTTGGATGGGCTCGGCGGCGGCCGCCGGAGCACCTTCGACCCGGAAGACGTAGATGTTCCAGTACGGGGCCAGATCACCCGGCTCGATATCGGCGTACAGGCGCCGTTCGATCTCCGGGCAGCGGGTGAGCCCGGCCAGCTCGAACTGGTGCGTCCACCACTCGAAGGAGGCGATGGTCAGGTGGCCCTCGACCAGCTGGCCGTCGGCATCCACGGCCAGGTCGGGCTCGGGCACCGGACCGGGATAGTCGGCACCGAGCGACCGGTAGTGCTCCACCCGCTCGGGCCGCACCTTCCCCTCGAAGTGTCCGTCGGGCCCGGACACGTTGGTCCCGAAGGAGGGGATGGTGGCGTAGAGGTAGGAACCGCACACCCGGCGGAGCTCGGCGAGGGCCACGGCCACCCGGTCCGGCGGGAGGTGCTCGAGTATCTCCAGCGCGGTGACCAGATCGAACGCCCCGTCGGCCCAGGGGAGGCCGGCGAACAGATTGGCCACCCGGACATGGCCGACGGCCCCGGGCGTAGCGTGATCGATGGCGAACTGGCTGACATCACAGCCTTGGGCGTCGATACCCCGCTCGCGTAGCACCTCGACCAGGAATCCGGTGGCACAACCGACATCGAGCGAGTTGGACACCCGGAAGTTCCGCCACAGGGCCCATCCGGCGATATCGGCATTGGAGGCGATCCGGTCGTAGCGGGCGTACCCGGACCGACCGCCCCGATCGCCGGAGGCGTCCCGCCCTTCACCGAAGTAGCTGCCGCCGTACGTGTCGGCGATACCCGCCTCCCGGGCCTGGGCCAGGGCCAGGCCCCGGTCCGATGCCTCGCTCAGTTCGCGGGCGGTCACCGCCATCAGCCGGCGCCCGTGGGGATACCGGCTGGCCACCTCGACCAGGGCCCGACGCGCCGAATCGACGGCCGGTTTCCATCGGGGGCTGACCATGGCTGCGAGATTAGTCGTGCCCGTTCGGGCCACCCCGGACCGGTCGCCGGTGCGGTGGCCTGGCCGGGGCAGTCCGTACTCCGCCGACGCACCCGATTTCCTCCGAAAATGCCACTATAAGTGTGGAGATAATCACTCAATGCGGTTATTGTTGACCGGAGGAGTCTCGATCGAAGGACACGAAGATGTTCAGGAGACGTGGGTCCCCGGGAGGATCGGCCATGAACAGCCAGAACGGAACGGCGGACCAGATGGTGGATCGGCTCTCGGTGGCCGGGAGCTCGGCCGACCCCGTGGAGTACCGGGCCGCCCCGGCCATGGCCCGACTGTCCGCCTCCGGCCAGTACGAAGGAGTGGGCACGGTGGGCCGGATGGACCCCTCCGACGAAGCTCCCGCCGCCTCACTGGTCGGCTCACTGTCGGTCTTCGCCCTCCCCGACGTCCTGGCCATGCTCTCCTCGACCTCCCAGACGGGCGAGCTCCAGGTGGTGGGCGAGTCGGTGGACGGTCGGGTATGGCTCGACCGGGGCAAGCTGTCGAGTGCCCAGGTGGGGGCGGCGGCCACCATCACCCAGGCCGTCTTCGACCTGGCCTGCCTGACCGAGGGCTGGTTCTACTTCACCTCCGGGCCGGCCTCGTCCAACGGTCAGCCCCCCGTGCCCGTCGACGCCGTCCTGGGCGAGGTCGGTCCCCAGGTCGACGAGTGGAAGGGGCTCCAACGCGAAGTCCCACTGGAGGCGGTCGTCGCCCTCTGCCCCGACCCACCGGGTGACGACGTCCAGATCCGCAGCGACCAGTGGCGTGTCCTGACCACCATCGGAAACAGCGGTCAGAAGGTCAGGTCCGTGCTGGACATGATCGGCGGCGACCAGATGGTGGGCCTCCGCACCCTCCGTGACCTCCTGGCCGCCCGTCTCATCCGGTTGGACGACCAACCGTCGGCCGGGTCCGGACGATCGTACGGGGCCACCTCGGGGCCCGGCCCCGCCCCGGTGGCCGAGGGTTTTGGAACCGACGACCTGGCCCCGGTGTCGGCTTCCCCCGGGGTGGGGTCGGCCGGTGACCGGTCCGAGCCGTTCGACGGCCTGGCCGAGGTGACCATCATGCCGCCGCCCATCGCCGGCGATCCCTGGGCGCCGACCACCCCGTCCACCGATTCGGACGACAACGGCGCCGCTTGACCCCACCGGCGGACGCCGGGCCGGTCAGTTCTGGGTGTTCAGTGTGGTGAAGGTGCAGTTGCCATTTTGATGGCACGAGTGGTCCACGGCGATGGCCAAGGCGATGATCAGGATCGTCCCGACGATGCCCAGGAACCCGATGATGATGCCGGCCAGGGCCAGGCCACTGCCTCGTTGCCCGCCGTCGGAATGACTGATCTGTGATCGGGCCAGGAACCCGAAGACGACGGCCAGCACCGCACCCACGCCGAACATCCACAGCAGTGAGCAGATCAGCGAGGCGACGGCCAGACCGTTCGTTTTGGTGGCGGGCACGAAACCGTAAGGCGAATACCCCGTCGGAGAGCCGTAGCCGGGAGCACCGGGCGGGGGTCCGTAGCCGTAGCCCGGGGTGGGTTGTGGGCCGTAGCCCGGGGCGGTCGGGGCTGACCCGTAATGCTGGGCCGTCCCGTACCCCGGGGCCGGCGGTGGCGACCAGGCCGATCCGGCGGGCGAGCCACCGGCGTCGAATCCGGTCTGCGTCCCGCCGTCGGGAACGGCCGGCGGCACATTCGGACCGCTCGACGGGATGGAGGTGGGCACCGTGTGGCCGGGAGCGATGGGGCCCGGGTAGGCCGACGTCGGGGGCAGGGGACCGGGCACCTGCTCGGGCGAGTACCACTTCCCATCCGAGGCCTGCCACCAGCCGGGTCCTGGCGATGTGTCGCTCACGTGGGGTCCTCCATCGGGTGCCGGGTCAGACGCTACTCGTCCGGATCGGGAATCAGGAGGATTGGCGGGGCCCGCCCAGGCGCGCGGCGAGAGCCCGGAAGGCACGTCCCCGGTGGGATACCCGATGCTTCTCCTCCGAGCTCATCTGGGCGAAGGTCCGGCCGTCGAAGCCGTCGGGGGCGAACACGGGGTCGTAGCCGAACCCGGCCTCGCCGACCGCATGTTCGGTGATCACCCCGGTGACCTCGCCGGCTTCCCATATGTCCGTGCCGTCGGGATAGGCGACCATGGCCACGGTGCGGAACTTCGCATGTCGTCGGTCAGGAGCGTCGGCCCCGACGCGGGCCAGTTCGGCGAGCAGCTTGCCCACGTTCTCGGCGTAGGTGGCGTGCTCGCCGGAGTACCGGGACGAGTAGACCCCGGGAGCCCCACCCAGGGCATCGACTTCGAGCCCGGTGTCATCGGACACCGCCGCCTCCCCGGTGGCGTCCACCAGGGCGCGGGCCTTCAGCCGGGCGTTGTCGACCAGCGTGTCGCCGGTCTCTTCGACGTCGGGTACCGACGAGGGCCTGGGCACCAGGACCAGGCCCGGGACGTCGGAGAGGATGGCCGAGATCTCCGCGACCTTGTCGGGGTTGGCACTGGCCAATACCAGCCGGAGCCCGGTCACCGCGGCGTCGGCGGTTCGGCCAGCGATTCGGTCTGCAGGTCGAGGAGGTGGGCGATCCCGTGCTCGGCCAGACTCAGCATCTCGTCGAGCTCCCCCTTGGTGAACGGCATCCCCTCGGCGGTTCCCTGCACCTCGATGAACCGCCCCGACGACGTCATCACCACATTCATGTCGACCTCGGCCCGGCTGTCCTCTTCATAGGGGAGGTCGAGCATGCACACACCATCGACGACGCCGACCGACACCGCGGCCACCGCCTCCGACAGCGGGTTGGCCCGCAGGGTCCCCTTCTGCACCAGCCTGGTCAGGGCATCGTGAAGCGCGACGTAGGCGCCGCAGATCGATGCCGTGCGGGTGCCGCCGTCGGCTTGGAGGACGTCACAGTCCACCACCACCTGGATCTCGCCCAGCGTGACCATGTCACACACCGATCGCAGTGAACGCCCGATCAACCGCTGGATCTCCTGGGTGCGACCGGACTGCTTGCCTTTGGCCGCCTCACGGGTGACCCGTTCGCCCGTCGACCCGGGGAGCAGTGAGTACTCGGCGGTCACCCATCCCTTGCCACTCCCCCGCATCCACGGCGGGACACGCTCCTCCACCGAGGCGGTGCACAGGACCCGGGTCCGTCCCATGGACACCAGCACCGATCCGGGGGCGAAGACGGTGAAGTCCCGCTCGAAGGAGGCGGGCCGCAGTTCGTCGGTCGCCCTTCCGTCGGCCCGCCCGGTGGAGCGGCGGGCAATCGTTCCTTCAGTCACAGTACGAATTCCTTTCCGATGACGGCATGCTCCACGGGACCCCCGAACGCGGCCTCGGCCTCCGAGGCCAGTGCCCCCGGTTCGATCGTCGGCCACCGGTGGGTGATGACCAGACGCTTGGCCCCGGCCCTCCGGGCCTGGGCACCGGCCTGACGCCCACTCATGTGATCCGCGGTTCCTTCGTGCTCGAACGTGTAGGTGGCCTCCGACAAGAGGAGATCAAGACCTGTCCCGAGCTCGGCCAGTGAAAAACCCGGGCCCGTGTCGGCAGAGTACCCCAGTGCCCGGCCACCGCCGTCGATCCGGACGGCCAGGGTCTCGAAGGTGTGGTCGGTCCGATGGAAGGAGCAGGCCAGGGCTCCGATCGCCACCGCGTCGCCGTCGGTCACCGGGTGCCATTCGAGGGCAGAAGAGTCGGCCAGCCCGGCCTGTTCGGCCAGGCCGGCCGGCGCGTAGACCGGGACGTGCTGCCGGCCCAGCCCATAGCGGGCATGGGTGGCCAGGGCGTAGAGATCGGTCCAGTGGTCGGGGTGATGGTGACTGAGGACCACGGCGTCGACCGCGGCCGGATCGACGGACCGCTGGAGATTGGCGAACGTGCCGGGCCCGGCATCCACCAACAGGGTGGTTCCGCCCGACGTGACCACATAGCCGGACCCGGCGCCACCGGGACCGGTCCAGCTCCCGTCGCACCCGGCCACGAGGAGCGAGAGTCCGGAAAGAGCGGTCCCGGGCCGACCGGCCACGTCGTCGGGGGGCACGACCGAAGCGCCGTCAGAAGTAGGTGATTCGGCTGGCCCGTTCGGCCACCTCATCCAGGTCGCCGGTCCACGCTCCGGTGGACAGGTACTTCCATCCGCCGTCGGCCGAGACCACCACGATGGTGCCCGATTCGACGGCCGCCGCCGTCTTGGCCGCCCCGGCCAGGGCCGCCCCCGATGACAGGCCGGCGAAGATGCCGACGTCGATGAGCCGCCGGGTCCACTCGATCGACTCCTTCGGACGGACGATCCGCTTCCCGTCGAGCAGTTCGTTGCCGCCGTTGTCGATGAAGATGGGCGGGATGTATCCGTCATCGAGGTTCCGCAGCCCGTCCACCAGCTCACCGGCCGGCGGTTCGATGGCCCACACCTTCACGTCCGGGTTCTGCTCCTTCAGGTAGCGACCCACCCCGAGCAGGGTGCCGGACGTGCCCAGTCCGGCCACGAAGTGGGTGACCTCGGGGCAGTCCCGCCAGATCTCGGGCCCGGTGCCCTCGTAGTGAGCCTTCGGATTGGCGGGATTGGCGTACTGGTAGAGGAAGGCCCACTCGGGGTGCTCGGCGGCCAGGTCCCGCGCCCGACGGACGGCGCCGTTCGAGCCCTCGGAGCCCGGTGAGGAGATGATCTCGGCCCCCCAGACTTCGAGGAGTTGGCGGCGCTCGATGGACACGTTGTCGGCCAGCACCACGTTCAAGTGGTACCCCTTGAGCTTGCAGACCATGGCCATGCCGATGCCGGTGTTGCCCGACGAGGGCTCGATCAGCGTCTGGCCCGGCTTGAGGATGCCTTCTTTCTCCGCCTCTTCGATCATCGACAGCGCGATCCGGTCCTTGACCGAACCACCGGGGTTCTGGCCCTCGAGCTTGATGAGGATCCGGACCCCCGGGTTCGGGCTCAGGGAGCTGATGTCCACCAGGGGGGTGTTACCGATCAGCTCCAAGGCAGAGCCGAACGCGGTCATCGGAAGGAGGCTGCCCCGGTGGGGACTGCTCCCCCGGCGACCGCCGGCAGGATCGAGATCTCGTCGGTGTCCTTGACCGGCGTGTCGAGGGCAGAGAGGTAGCGGACGTCGTCGTCGTTGAGATAGACGTTCACGAACTTGTGGAGTGCCCCCTGGTCGTCGACGACCTGGCCCGAGAGCCCCGGGTAGGTCCCGGACAGGGACTCGAGGACCTGCCCGACCGTCGATCCCTCGACGGAAACCGTCTTGGCCCCTCCTGCATGCGAGCGCAGGATGGTCGGCAGATTGACTTGGACGGGCACGGGCTCTCCTCTGGTTCCGACAATGGGCTGCAGCGAAAGTCGACTACTTCGGTGAGGATTCTATCTGGGCCGCAACCGGACCGGTTCCTCGGCGATCGTCCCGTCGACGATCCGATAGCTCCGCACCACCGGCTGGATGTCCCGCAGGGAGACCAGCACGTAGTGCCACTCGGGGTCGGGGGCCTGGGCCACGTCGGTGGGCGAGGGATAGGCCTCGGTATGGGTGTGGGAGTGGAAGACCCCGATGATCGAGTTCCCGGACGCTTCGGCATCCCGGTCGGCGCGCAGGTGCTCCTTCGGGTCGACCGTGTAGAGCTTGGCCGAAGCGGCCAGATTGCGGGTGGGATAGCAGGTGACCACCTCTCCGGTGACCAGGTTCCCTCCGAGGAGGCCACAGGCCTCGTCGGGGAGCCCGGTCAGGCAGTGCGCCACCATCTGGTCGTGGACCATCTTGGGAAGCAAAAGCATGGTGATGGCACGATAGAGGAAGCCGGGTCCGGATCGGGCGACTACCGTCCGATAGCGATGGCAGCAAAGCAGAAGAACAGGGCCGGGGGAACCGGGCCCGGACAGGACAAGGCTCGGGGTGGAAAGTCCTCGGGCGAGGCCAACCGGGTGGTGGCCTCCAACCGGCGCGCCAGGCACGACTACGAGATCATCGACACCGTCGAGTGCGGCATCGTCCTCCAGGGTTCCGAGGTCAAGTCCCTGCGGGCCGGGCGGATTGCCCTCCAGGACTCCTACGCCCGGATCATCGACGGCGAGATGTGGCTGTTCGGAGTCCACATACCGCCCTACGCCCAGGCCAACGGGTTCGGTGCCCACGAGCCCGACCGACGCCGGAAGCTCCTCCTCCACCGCCGCCAGATCGACGAATGGATGGGGAAGTCCCAGCAGCAGTCGCTGACCATGGTTCCGCTGTCCATCTACTTCAAGGATGGACGGGCCAAGGTCGAGGTGGCCCTGGCCCGGGGCCGGAGGCAGTACGACAAGCGCCATGCCATCGCCACCCGCGACGCCAGCCGCGAGGCGGCCCGTGAGGCGCGGGCGGTGGCCAGAGGCGGCGCCGGGCGATGAGGACCGAACCCGGCCGGAGCCGGAGCCGGTAGGCTTGACCCTCTGGATCGAGCACCCTGCTCGACCGTGTGACCACCCAGGGGGTGACAGGCTTCGACTCTGGTCGTCGATGTAGGAGAAGCGAGCCGTGGTCTCCGGAGCCACGTTAAAGAGCCGGAACAAAAAATAAACGCCGAGCCTCAGCTCGCGCTCGCAGCCTAGAAACTGCGACGTCCGACCGGTCTCAGTCCCACGGGCCGGAACCGGGCGCCATCGAGTGGGACTCACCTGACCGGCTGCGCCGACGGGCCGTCAGGGAAAACTCAGTCGGATACGGATCGGCACTGCCGCCGGTAGCGGCGCCGATCCCGACAATCCAACACCGGCTGCGCTCGGAGAAGACCTACTGAGAAGCCGGAGGACGCGGGTTCGATTCCCGCCACCTCCACGATGCCCTGGCCTGTTTTCCCGCAGGTCAGGGCATTGTCCTGTCCGGACCTCGATCGGCACGGCTCCACGGGGTACGAAAAGGACACAAGAGGGTCACGGCCCGCACCACCGACCTCTTCTGGAATCGCCCCGAGGACCGGGGGGCGAGGTCGGCCGGACGACGATGCCGGCACGTGGCACCGCACCGGGGCGGGCCAGGGTCGTCGGGCAGATCTGAGCCCGTGGTCCGGGTGGTGGGCGTGGGCCCCCCGCCCGGGCTTGCCTTGGAGCGCCGAACGCCCTAGCTTCCCGGGTCTCACGGCGGCAGCGATTGGCCCCCGGTTCGCCGGGGGCCTTTTCGCGTCACTCGGTCGAACCGGACGCCGGCGGTCGGCGAGGCAGTTGCATGCCGGACCCACAGGCCGGCACCTGCACCGCCCGCCCGGATGGTACCGAACCTGAACGCACCGCTCGCCGGCGGCGCAGGCGAAGGTCGCCCCCTGACCGGGGCAGGCAACACGAGACCGACTCTGTCGCCCTGGCGTTGCGGTCGCAAGCGTCGGAGGGGCGCGACACCCAATGTTCACTGTCGCTTAAGCATTTCGTGACGCTGCTGTGTACTTGGCACCGGTAGAAATGGCGTCAGCTTCCGGATACTCACCACGCCACGGAACTCCGAAAGCAGGCAGGGCAGGAACACCGTCACGCTGGTCGGTGCCCCCATCAGCCAGCGTGGCGGTGTTTCGCACGCGGTCGGTGGTCACTGCCCGACCCCACCGGGGTCCCTCGGACGGATCAGCGCCCGGCCACGAGCCCGGGGTTGGCGGCCAGCCCATCGAACCGCCCGACCGGTCGAATGGAACGGTAGGCGTCGACCACGGGAGCCAACTCGGCAGGCGTGGCGCCGTGCAGGATCACGCCGTCGACGCCCAGGTCGAACTGGCGAAGGACCCGGGCTGCACATCGTGCCGGTGGACCGGTGGCGGCCGACTCGAGCCATGCCTCGGGGAGGAGGGTGGCGATGTGCTCGAGTTGCTCCGGGGTGGCCACGGCATCGATGGCTCCGGTCATCGACGCCACCACCGGGTCGGAGCGAAAGGTGGCCAACGGGGCCGGATCCCAGCCGTTGGTCGAGACCATGAGGTCGCCATAGCCCTGCAGATACGTGGCCAGACGGCCGACGGTCTTCTTCAGGACCAGGGCGTCATCCAGCTGATCGTGGACGGTGGCGTAACAGGACCAGATGCGAACGGCCCCGGGATGGCGGCCGGCCCGCTCGGCGGCCCGCCGCACGGTGGAGACGGCCCGCGTCACGGTCTCGTCGGTGAAGTACGTATGGAGCACCACCATGTCGAAGGCCCGCCCGGCCAGGGCCAACGAGTTCGGTCCAAAGGCGACCAGCCCGACCGGGATGTCCTCGTCGAACCGGGCATCGAGGTGGAGGATGGGATAGGACCCGGCCGGCCCGTCGTGGCCGAAGATGACCTCACCCTGCCAGAGGCGCTTCAGCAGTCCGACGAAATCCTCCATCTGGGCGGTGGTGATGGGTGGCAGTCCGTAGGCCCCGAACACGGCTTCGACCCCCCGGCCCAGACCCAGGGTGAACCGGCCCCCGGTGAGACGGTGCATGGTGGTGGCGAAGGACGCCGTGATCAGCGGATGCCGGGTGTTCTGATTCGTCGCCGCCGTGGCCACGCCCAGGCGCTGGGACGAGGCGCCGGCGGCACCGGAGAGGGTGGCCGCCTCTTTGATGTTGTAGCGCTCAGAGATGAAAGCCGAACCCAACCCCTGGGCTTCAGCGTCGGCCACTTCGCCCACCAGCGGCGCCGGCGACTCCGGTGCCCCGGCCAGGACATAGAAGCCGAGCTCGTTGAGGTCGGGGAGGAGCGGGGAGCTATCCAAGGCTGTGACTCATCGGGCAGACACTAGCGGGGCGCCTCCGCCCGCAGATGGCCGTCAGGAGGCCCGCTCGACCATGTACGGCACCAGCGTGGCCACGAAACGACGGGCCTTCGAGTCGGGCAGATCGGCGAACGCCGCATCCATCGCGTCCTCGGCCGAGCGGGCCACGCCGCTGGCGAACTCGCCCGAGAAGGCGATGCTCCCGTAGGCCACCATCAGATTGAAGACCCGAGCCGCGTCCTGCGGGTGCCGTGCACCGATGTCCTGGGCCAGATAGCCCACCAACCAGTGGCGATCGGAGGGGTCGGCCGCGGCCAGGAGGTGGATGAGCATCAGCGTGCGCTTTCCCTCACGGAGGTCGCCGAGCGCCTCTTTGCCGTACACACCGGTGTCCCCGATGAGATTGAGAATGTCGTCGCGGATCTGGAAGGCGGCGCCGAGGAGAAACCCGAACGCGATCATCGGCTCCAGGTCGGCACTCCCCCGGGAGCCGATGAGGGCGCCGGCCCGCAACGGCAGCACGGTGGTGTACCAGCACGTCTTCTTCATGATGAGATCGAGATAGTCGTCCGGATGGAGGTCGGTCCGGTTGTCTCGGCACCACCCGAGCTCGAGGGCCTGTCCGGCAACCGTCTGGCGGCTCATGAAATCGAATTCCGCCATGATCTGGTCGGCCAACCGACCGCCGAGCCGGTCGATATTCTCCCGGAGCGAACCCAGACCATGGAGGGCCAGGGCGTCGCCCGCGTTCAGGGCCAGCGCCGTCCCGTAGCGTCGATGCAACGTCGGTTCTCCCCGGCGGAGGAAGCTCCGGTCCTCGATGTCATCGTGCACCAGGAAGGCGTTGTGCAGCAGCTCGATGGCCACTGCGCTCGGGACCGCGTCCTCGAGCGCTCCGCCGAACGCCTCACAGGTGGCCAGGCACAGGCTCGGGCGGAGCGCCTTGCCCGGGCGACGGGGATAGTCCATCACCGGAGCGCGCAGATACTCGTTGCTGGGCACCGACTCCACCTGGCGGCGCAACGCTTCGCTGACGATGCCGCCGTACCGGGCCAGGCTCGTCGAGGGCTCGTCGCCGTCGCCCGCCACTACCCGCCCGCCCGGGGAAGCACCCGGACCGTCACGGGGAAGACGGCATCGGGGAGGCCTTCCACCAGGATCTGCCCGTGGTAGGGCCCGGGGTCGGCCCGACCGGCGAGGTCGATCGTGACCAGGATCTCCTGGCTCCCACCGGCATCGAGCCGGGCGATCCGCTTCGGGGTAAAGGTCACCGCCCCCGAGGGCAGGCGGGCTCCGGCATGGTTGACCAGCCGCCGGGTCCAGGGCCGCACCTTCTCCACCGCCGAGGTGGTCGTGTTGTGCAGCCACATCCGCGCACTCGACCGCCCCCCGGGTGCGACATCGGGGAGCACGAGGTTCTCGACGTCCGGGCGCCGGGCCCCCCATGTCCGGGCGGTGTCGAAGAAGGTGAGACTGGTCTCGTTCAGCCGGCCCAGCACGGCCAGGTAGCTGTCGGCCATCCGCTGCATGTCCGACTGCATCCGATCGTATCCACCGCCGTTCGACCCGACCCGTACGCCCGGCCCGGACGCCTGGCCTTCTCTCCCGCTCGCAGACGCTCCGTTCATGACCGTGTTGCCGTACTGACCGAACATCTCGACGAAACGGTCGACGACGGTCTGGGCCGCCTCGAAGCCCAGGTCCTGTACGTCCCTGGCCAGCCGGGCCGCCTCCTCGGCGTCAACGGCGAAGGGCCACCCGGACCCGTAGCTGTCATCATCCATTGCCTGATCCTTCCGATGTCCGGGGAGGGTGAAGCCCCTCCTCCACCGCTCGTGCCGCCAGCCGTCCGGACCGGGTGGCGGCCTCGACGCATCCGGCGTTGAGCCCGCTGTCGGTCCAGTCGCCGGCCACCGCCAGGTTGGCATAGCCGGTACCACCCGGCTTCATCCGGAACTGGTCGGTCCCCGGTAGTGACTGGACGTACAGGTCGGATGGGTCGATATTGGCCCGCCAGTACTGGGTCTCGAGGGCTTCGGGGCCCGGTGCCGTCGCCCCGTGGAGCAACCCCCAGCGAAATCCGTCGGCGTCCACCGCAGCCGGCCACAGGCCCGCCACATCGGTGTCCAGGAAAGCTCGGGCCCGGGCTCCGACCGCCGCCGAGGCCTGCGCCCCGTCCACGACCCGGGCGGACGGATCCGGCGCGGCCAGCGCGCCACAGAAGTAGGCCAGGGCCCGGGGTGCCTGCCCGTCCGGCCAATCCTCGACGGGCAGGAGATGGCTCATCGAGGCCCAGGTGTCGAAGGGTTTGGCGAAGCCGCTCACCGTCACCCCGTCGGGCCCCGGCCAGCCGAGCGCGCCTTCGTCTTCGTCGAGCCAGAGTTGGAGGGACTGGGTGGCCACCGTACCCAGCTTGTCGACCATCGACCGCCAGGCCGGGTGGTGGTCCACCAGATCGGCACACACGAAACGGACCATCCCGAGGGAGATGCCGAAGACCACGGCGTCGAAGTCGGCTCCCGCCCTGAGGGTGCGCCGGCCCGCATCCCGCGGCGGCGACCAGAACGACTCGAGGTCCACGCCGTCGATGATCTCCGGGGCCCGCAGTTGGGCCGGGAGCGGGGCGCTCGGCCAACCCGGCAGATCGTGCAACCGGATGAGCGGCTCGTAGGCGGTTTCGCCGTCCGAGACCTCGGCCTGGACGCCCATCTCGATCGACTCGATGGCCCGACGGTCCTCCGTCAGCCGGAGGGCATCGACCCGGTGGAAGAAGCAGAATTCGACGCCGCGGTTCTTCAGCACCTGGTAGAGCGGGGCGAAGATCACATCGCCCATCCCCGCCTGCATCCTCCAGAACAAGGAGCCGGAGTAGCCCATGAGCATCTTGGTGGCGAGTTGCAGACCCAGCCCGGCACTGAATCGCGGACGGCCGGGATCGCCCTCCTCGTAGGCGAAGACCAGGTCGTACATACCCCTGAGGAGCGGGGATTCGAGCGCATCCGGATCGATGCCGTGGTGCCGGAGCCAGGCCCGGTAGTCGAGGTGGTCGATGGCGCCGAAACCCGCGGGCCGTGACAGCAGACCGTCGGCCACGATTCCCACCAGATTGGCGGTGACCAACTCGATCAGCTGATAGGTGCGGCGCGAGCGCTGGTCGGCGAGGACCGCCTTCCGGATCTCCCGGCGGAGCGGCTCGACCACCGACGGGATGGTCCGGGCCAGATCCGGCACCAACGGCCTCGATCGGGCCAGCTCCACGGCCCGTTGGGCCCAGCTGAGCGGCAGCGCCATCCCGACCAGCGCGGCCCCGCGCACGATCGTCGAGAGTTGGGCCACCGGCGCCATCGAACCCCGCTCCGGCGCCGGAGGCACCGGCGAAGCACTGAGCCGAACGGCTCCGGCACGACGGTCGGACGGTCCTGGCAGCGAGGCGAAGAAGTCGAGGAGGAGCTGGAGGGAGCGCAGCACCAACTCGACGGCGGTGAGCGGCGAAGAGCTGACCGGGTCATCGACCCGGTCGCCGGGGCGTCCCGACGTGGTGCTGAACGACGCCACCCACGGATCCCAACCCTGGCCCGAGGGGTCCATCACCCCGGCCAGGTTCGACGGCGCCACGGCGTCCTCCCACGACCTGATCGGGCATCGCGGATCGGAGTGGGACCGGTCGAGCTCCTCGTAGCACCTTCGCATGACGTCGAAGGTGTGGTCGTAGTAGCCGAGGAGCACGTGCAGACCGTGCTCCTCGATGCGTCCGTGCGCGCCCCGGCTGCTCGCCCCCTTGCCGCCGAGACGCCAGCCGCGCTGGTAGACGGTGATGCGGTCGAGGCGATCGGTCCAGTTTCCCTCGGACAGCTCGAACGCCGCCACCAACGCCCCCATGCCCCCACCGAGCACGGCGACGGACCGTCGGCCGGAGGGTCCCACTTCAGGCTCCGAGGATGGCCCGCGCCTCGGCCAGCTCGGCGCTGGTCGAACCCGGAGGGTACCGATCGACCACCGAAAGGAGGACTTCCCGCCAGTCCGGTCTCCGCACATCGTCGGGCAGCCGGGCCAGATCGTTGGCGGCCCGCAGGGCCAGGACCAGCGAGCCCTGGGTCAGGCCGATCTCGACGGCAGCCGTCAGATCGGCCACCACCTCGTCCATCCGCTCGGGATGGTGGCGGGCCATGATTTCGGCCCGCAGTCGCAACAGGTCCGGCTGGTGGACCCATTCGCCCGATTTCTGAACGCCGAGGAGGGCGTCACCCACCCGTTCGGAGGCGGCATCCAGGTTCCCCCCGTAGGAGTGGCTTCGGGCCACGATGCCGAGGAACGCCGGGCGGAAGGCACCGTGCCCGATGAGGTCCATCCCCGCCCCGCACTGCTCGAGCTCGGCTGCGTCCCCTGGGAGATCCGGCTCGGGTATCAAGACGTACTGCCGCCCGATGACCGAGAAGTAGTCGAACCGGCACTGCTCGGCGATGTCCAGCGTTCGCCGGCCGAACTCGCGGGCCCCGGCGGCATCGCCGGTGATCATCCTCAGCCAGGCCAGATAGGTGAGGATGAAGGCTGAGCTGAACGGACCGAAGGGGAAGCCGAGCTGCTCGGCCGCGGCGAGCGCCCTCAGCTCCCACTCCTGGCTCTCCGTCGTGTTCCCCTGGAGGCCGAGCACGCAGGCCAGGGCCACGGCCGTCACCGGCACGGGATCGTGCGGAAGTGGCCAGAACGGCGATGCGGAGGCGTCGGCGGACCGGGCCTGGTAGCCGGCCCAGGCCTCTTCGAGCCAACCTTGGGCCTCTTCGAGCCTCCCCTGGTAGAAGGCGTTGTAGCCCAGGCAGGACTTGATCTCGGGCGTGAACCAGGCCGTCTCGGGGGCATCGAGCAGGTTGGTCAGGGGCTCGAGCACGGTGGCGGCGGCGTCGACCTCCCCCCGCACCAGCATGTAACTCCAGATCCCGACCTGTGCCGGCATGATCTCGGCCCGGTCGGTGAGGCGACGACAGATGCCGTCGGCGAGTCGGAAGTCCTCGAAGACGTCCGGGTAGCCGTAGCCGAACAGCGAGCTGACGCTGATCGTCCGCAGCATCCGCACCATCAGCTCGGTCAGATCCCGCTCGTCGCCCTCGGGGAGGGTCGCCAACAGCTCAAGGGTCCGATCGAGCAGCCTGCGCGCCTCGGAGTGACTGGCCGCCGCCTGCGCGGCCTGGGCTGCGGCGATATGGGCCGGGATGGCCTGGGCCGTGTCGCCGGCCAGATCGTGGTGCTGGGCCACGACGGCCAGGTCCCCGGGCGAGTTGGCCACGGCCTGCAGGAGCTCGGCGATCCGGTTGTGCGTGGAGCGACGGGACTCGAGGACCTGGGTTTCATAGGCGGCATCCCGCATGAGGACGTGCCGGAACCGGTAGACGGCACGGCGGGCGTCCCCCACAGGCTCGATGATGTCCGCCCCCTCGAGCTGGGCCAGCGCCCCGGTGACCGGGGCTCCGGCGAGCTGGGCCAGCTGGCTCGTATCGAATACCGCGCCGAGGGTGGCGGCCAACTGGGCCACCCGGAGGTCGAGTCCGGGAGCCCGCAGGCGGGCCGTGAGCAGTTCGTGGAGTCGCGGGGGCAGTACCTCGCCAGGAGTGGCGGCCACCGCGCTCCGGGCCAGCTCCTGCAGGAAGAGCGGCACGCCGGCTCCACGCTCGGTGATCAACCGGTACTGGGCGGGCTCGAGATCGGCGTCGGCGGCCACCGCGGCCACCAGTGTGGCCGCCTCCTCCTCGGCCAGCGGACCGAGCTCGATGTCCAACGACTGCGCCGGCCACTCCCCCTTCGTCGGCTGACGACTGGTGACGAGCACCATCACCCCGGGCGCAGCTTCCTCGATCATCATGCCCAGGAGGTCGACGGTGGTCGGGTCCGCCCAGTGAAGGTCCTCGACGAGTAACAGGCTGGGCGTCGCCCGGGCGAAATGGGCCAGCCAGTCCACCAGCGCCTTGAGCGTCTCCGCCCGGAGCGCGGGTGCATCCAGCTCGGGCGGCGACCACCGCTCGTCGACGTCCAGTGCCAGCAGCGGGGCCAGCAGAGGGACGACCTCGATCGGGTCGAGGCCGGCGGCTTCGAGCTGGCCGGTCACCTCGGCGAGCCGTTCGTCGGCCGGCTGTCCGGGATAGAGGCCGACCAGCTGCTCGATCATCCTCCCGATCGGCCACAAGGCCACATTGGTGTGATACGGCGAGCAGCTCGCTTCCATGACCACATGGCCCTCGGCACGGACCCGTTCCTCGAGGTCTGCAGCCAGACGCGACTTCCCGATGCCCGCCGGCCCGCGCACCGTGGCCACGACCCGCCGGGGAGGCCGCCCGTGGGTGGCTGCCTCGAGCAGGTCGTCCCACATGCGCTGGAGCTCGCGGCTCTGCTCGACCCGGCCCACCAGCGGCACCGATGATCCATGCCCGGGGTCGGCGCGGGACCCCGTGTGTCTCGGTCGGACGACGTGGAACACCTCGACAGGGCTCGAGAACCCGGTCAGGGACCGCAGCCCGAGCGACACCACGTCGAAGTGGGCCTCCACCAGATGCTTCGTGGCGCTACTGATCACCACCGTTCCGGGCTCCGCCTCCGATTGGAGACGGGCGGTCAGATTGGCGGCCGCACCGACGAGGTCGGAGGCGTCGACGACACCGGAGGCGAGTCCGGTAACCACCATGGTGCCGGAGTGGACCCCCACCCGGATCTCCGTCTCGATGCCGTAGCGGCGGCGCAGCTCGGTGCGCCCGTCGGCCATCCGCTCGACCAGCCCCAGGCCGGCCATGACCGCCCGGCGGGCGTCGTCCTCGTGGACGTTGGGATATCCGAAGCAGGCCACGACCCCGTCACCCTGGAACTGGAGAATCCGTCCGTCCAGCTCCTGGACGGCCTCGGTCGCCGCCTCCCGATAGAGGTTGAACACGCTGCGGACGATCTCCGGCTCCGATTTCTCGGCCATGGTGGTGGACCGCACGATGTCGGAGAAGATCAGACTGACAAATGCCCGCTGTCCTTCGGGGAGGGGCTGCTCGGCCCGGGCCCGCTCCAGCAGGGCTCTGGCGTGCTGGTTGTCCGGGTCCACGGCCAGGACGTCCTCGCCCATCTCGGTGACCCGGTCCCATGCGCCACCGGCCGCGGCCGCATCCATCCCGGCCAGAAGTCGGGTGAGCAGCAGGGCCAGGCGGTCCTCCGCCGTGCCCCCTTCCGGTACGTGACCGCCCTCCACTGGACTCGTCTTACTCGTCCGGCCGTGCTTTGCTGACGTAGAACAGCGCCGGGACCCGGTCCATCCCCGACGTCCCGATGATCAACTCACCTTCATAGAGGCCGCAGGGGACGGTGGTGGTGTCCACCTGCACGGTCACGTGTTCGGGACTGTCGCCGGCTTCCACGGTGGAGGGGGTGACGGTGATGTCGGATGCCTTGATGGTGCTCGCCCGGACCCCGACGCGACGGAGATCGGTGATGGCCACCGCGCTGGGGGTCGTCTGGGGAGGGACGAGCAGGCTGGTGTGGCCGACGGTGCGCCGGTCGGTGGCCACCGAGGCGTCACCGCCCGCGGTCGGCTCCACCTCCGCGTCGGCCCAGTTCGCGGTGGCATCCATGCCCGCCTGCCAGGCCCGGGACCAGTCACGGGCCAGTCGGAGGAACAGCCGGCTGCTGTCGTGGGCCGCGTCGGTCTGCCCGTACTTTCCGGACCACAGACGGGTCCCCACATCGGAGGCGTATTCGCCGTAGAACTGCGCCATGTCGGTCACCGTGCTGACCCACTGCTCGGCGAAGCCCCCGGTGAAGGCGGCCGCGCCGGCGGGGTCGGGATCCGACAGGGACGGGTCGGCATCGCCCACCGAGCCCGGTCTCGGATCGACAGATCCCCCGGCCGCCAAGGTGGCGGCCACCGAGGTGGCATGGCGCACCCATCTCCCCCATTCGGGACAGACGGTGGTGGCCAGGGCATTGAGGAGGGTATCGGTGAACCCGACGATCTTGAGCGCCTTCACCTGCCGCCGGCCGGCCACATCGAGCGCCATGAGATAGCCGCGGTCCACCTGCAGCATGTCGCCCACACTGTGGTCCAGGTCGTAGCTCATCGCCGCCCACTTCTGCGTGGACTTGATATCGCAGTGGAGCACCGTGTTTAGCTCCCGACCACCCAGCTGGACGACCTCGAGATACTTGGCGTGCGACTGCACCTCACCCGGAAGCGATGGCACGTCGACGACGCGCCCGGTCGGCCTCATCTCTTTGAACATGGACCCGCCCCACGTCGGCCAGTTCTCGGGTTTCAACCACTCGCTCAGGTCGGCCAGGGACTCCTCGGTCTCGAACTCCGTGAATATCCAGACCGCGGGCTTGCCTTCCACGATGACATCCGCCGTGATGCACATGTCCTGGGACTGCCCGCCCGCCGCATCCATCCCGCATCCCCTCTGTCCGTCGTGACTCACCTGTCCTTCGTCACGTTAGCCCAGGTCAACTCCGGGTTCTAGTAGAGGACCCGGACGGGATGCGGCCCGCCGCGGACACCCGTGCGCCGGGATCCACCCCGAAGGGCCACGGCGCCCGAGGCAAGAGCCGGCCCGACCCCGATCAGGACGCGCAACGCGGCAGGGAACCGACCTCGAGGTCCTCGACGGGATCGACGCCATCCCCGCTGACGACGTCGAAGGAACCCGAGGGCGAGGCTCCTTCCATGAGGTCGTTCGTCCGGACGAGACGCCCACCCATCTCGGCCAGCATTTTGCGCCCGACCGTCGGCGCCGCCTCATGGAGCGAGTTGAACTCGGCTCGGGAGAAGACGAGCAACGTCATGTCCGTCTCGGCCCTGACCGTTGCCGTCCGGTAGCCGTTCTCGAGCAGGGCGAGCTCACCGAAGAAGGTGCCGGCCTCCAGGTCGGCCAGCCAGAGACCGTGCCGGGAGACCGTCGCTCTACCCTCGACGATGATGAAGAACTCCTTGCCGGGCCTGCCCTCTTCGACCAGGAGCTTCCCGCTCGGCACCTCCACCTTGGTGGCCAGTGACCCGATGCGGTGCAACTCCGCCCTGGTGCAGTTCGAGAAGAGAACCAGTCCCTGCGTCGGCGAGGGTCGCTCGGTGGTGCGTGATTGGTATGCCATCTGGATCCAACTCCTGTCGTCAGCTCGAGCAAGGAACAACCTCAGCGGATGTCGTTCCTCCGTCTCCGTTCACCCGGTGATCGCCTGCCCGCTCGGTGATCGCCCGTGCTCCCAGTGTGAGCTTTTCTGGCGCGCCTGTCTGTCACCGATGCGACAGGACGGTCCATGGGGCCCGGTCGGCGATCCCGGGGCGACTCCGGGGAGAAGAAACCGAAGTTTCTCGGCCAATTGTCTCCGAGGGGACAGTCTTGTCGGCGAGGAGGGCGCAAGATCGGAGAAGCGGAACCCGGCTCGACAGGACGTGGGCCAGGCTCAGGGCGAGGAGGCGGATCCTGACTCTGAGCCTGGCCCCGTCGGCCGCACCCCAGGGTGCATGCAGGCCACGGTGAGGACGGGGGCCGTGTGGCCGGGCGACACCGCTCAGAGGTTGACGACGACGGTGAGGGCATCACGATCGAGCACCCGGAGGCGTCTCGACTCCATACTGATCCACCCGAGTTTCTCGAACTCCCGCAGGCACCCGTTGACCCGTTGCCGGCTGGCACCGATGCTGGCCGCCACTTCGGACTGGGTCAGACCCGGCCGCCCGGTCGGTGGCTCCTCGGACGCCCGCAGCAGCAGGAACCTGGCCACTCGCTGCTTCAGGTCCAAAAAGACCAGTTCCGTTGCTACGCCGGTGATCCGGCGCACCATCTCCGACAGGCGCTGCAAAAGGGCCAGGGCGAGATTGGGTCGCTGGCGGATCAGATCGACGAGGACCGATCCGGGCAACGAGAGCACCACGCTCGCCTCGGTCGCCTGCACCGTGGCCGAGCGGGGCCCGCCCGACAGGACGCCGACCTCACCGATGGTCTCCCCCGGTGCCACCGTATTCACGATGAACTCTCCACCGTCCTTCGAGTACAGCAGGACCTTCATGTGCCCGGCCATGAGGACGACGACGGAGTCGGACACGTCCCCTTCGGTGAAGAGTATCTGCCCTTTGTCGATGGTCCTGCGGCGGCTCCGTTCAGCCAGATAGTGCCGATCGGCGGCGTCCAACACGCCGAGGACCGGGGCGATGGCGAAGGGATCGTCTTCGAGACCGGTCAACGCCGTCTCCTCGAGCGGTAGTCAGGTCCTGGTGGTCCGACGAACCGGGGCCGCCCTCCACCCCGGGACATCGGTTCCGGATCGGCCCGGGTCCGGCCAAGGTGACGACGGGGCGGACGCGGAGCTTGCGGCCGGAGACGTCGTGGGACCGGAGCACTCATGCCCGGCCGAGCGTCTGTGCCACGGCGTGCAGCTCGGCGCGGAAATCAGGGTGGGCGATGTCCGCCAGCGCCGTGGCCCGTTCGCGCACGGTGAGCCCGTTGAGCTGAGCCGCTCCGTACTCGGTGATGACAACCCCGGTGTGATGCCTCGGTGTCGAGACCACGGCTCCCTCGGGCAGGAAGGGGAGGATCCGGGAGTGCACGGTGCCGTCCACGGTCACGGTGGATCTCAGGCAGATCAGCGAGTGGGCATCGATATGCAGGTCGGCACCGGCCACGAAGTCCTCGTGCCCACCCACCCCCGAGATCTGCTTGCCGTCGATGTTGTCCGCCACCACCTGCCCGTAGAGGTCGAGGCACAGGGCGCCGTTGATGGACACGAGCTTGTGGTTCTGGCCGATGACGGTGGGGTCGTTGACCACGTCGACCGGCAGGAAGGCCACCTCGGGGTTCCCGTCCAGCCAGCGGTAGAGCTCCGACGTCCCGAGGGCGAAGGTGGTGACGGACACCCCGTCGAAGCTGCCCTTGGACGCGTTGGTCACCTTGCCGGCCTGGTGGAGGCGCATGAGGCCGGTGGTGAACATCTCCGAATGCACGCCATAGCCCCCACCGTTGCCGGCGGCCAACGTGGTCGCCACCATGTTCGGTACCGCGCCGATGCCGGTCTGCAACGTGCATCCGTCCGTGACGAACTGCAGCGCGTTGGCGGCAATGGCCGCGTCCTCCGCGGTCGGCGTCGGATCCTCCAGCGCGTAGGGCTCGCCGTCGGCTTCCACGACCACGTCGATGAGGTCCAGGGGTAGCGTGTTGTCGAACCGTGGTGGGAGGCTTCGGGTTCGGGGCAGGTGCGGATTGACCTCGACCAGGAGCACCCGGTCGGGGTCCGTGCCGGCCCGGATCAGCTCGTCGCGGGTCGCCCCGAGGTGGAGCGAGAGGTTGACCCGGCCGTCGCCGTCCGGGGGTGCGCCCTGGGCGATCATGACCCGCGGCGCGAATCGACTCAGGATCGGGGCGAATTGCCGGAAGCCGCCCGGGACGAGCTCGATGTCGTGACCCTCGGCCAGCAAGATCCGCTCGGCGGGCCCGAAGAACCCTGACCGGTACGACACGCCAGGCTCGGTGAAGACGGTGTAATAGCCGAGGAGGAGCGCCCCGCCGAACACCAGACGCTCCCAGTCGTCTCGCCCGCCCAGTGCCCGCAAGAAGGCATCCGGAATACCGGGTCCCAACCCGAATCCGACCGTGTCGCTCGGCCGGACCAGGTCGGCAGCTTCTTCGGGCGTACAGGTGACGGTCATGATGCGAGAGTCTGCCCGGTCCTGCTCCCACCGTCCATCACCAGGGGTGATGGTCGCAGGCGGGCCAGAGGCCGGGCCGCGCCGGCCCCCAGAGCCACCGGACCTACCGCGAGGGGCAAGCTGCTTGGCAGATCCGGTGGCAACAGGGCGTGAGAGGCATCGTCGAGTCTGGAGCCTGCTCGCTAGCCGGACCCGACCCTGATCCATCGGCCGCAGCCACCGACGACTTGAGAGGTCTCACCAGATTTTTGGGAATCGTGCGAGAGTCCGGGACGGCCCGCGTCGGCGTGACCCCTCCCGGGCTCGCCTGCTCGGGGAGCCCTACAATCACGCCCATGGCGCCCGAGCCGACATCCAACGTGGCCGAGCTGATGGTCAGGTGCCTCGAGAACGAGGGGGTCTCTCACGTCTTCGGCATCCCCGGCGAGGAGAACATCCACCTGGTCGACGCGCTCTCCCGATCATCGATCCGATACGTCCTGGTCCGCCACGAACAAGGGGCATCGTTCATGGCCGAAACCTACGGACGCCTCACCGGACAGGCCGGCGTGTGCTCGGCCACGCTCGGCCCCGGAGCGATCAACCTGCTTCTCGGCACCGCCGATGCCACCACCAATTCGACACCGCTGATCGCCCTTTCGGCCCAGGTCGGCATGGGGCGGAGCTTCAAGGAGTCGCACCAGGGGGTCGACCTGGTCTCCATGTTCGCCCCGGTGACCAAATGGTCGGCACTGATCGCCACGCCCGGAGCGGTGCCCGAGATGTTCCGCAAGGCCTTCAAACTCGCCCAGACCGAGCGTCCCGGTGCCGTCTACCTGGCCGTTCCCGAAGACGTCGAAACGGCAACGCTCCCGGCGGCCACCAGCCCCCTTCCCATCAACATCCCCCGTCCGGACGAACCATCGGCCGAACAGGTCGAACGGGCGGTCAGGATCTTGCGGGAGGCCGAAAACCCCATCGTGCTGGCCGGCCACGGCGCCACCAGAGCCGGAGCTTCGCAGGCCCTCACCCACTTCGCCGAAGCCCTCGGGGTGCCGGTGGCCACCACCTTCCACGGCAAGGGTGTACTGACCGACGACCATCCTCAGGCCCTCGGGGCCGTGGGGTTCATGCGCCGTGATTACGTCAACTTCGGATTCGACCATGCCGACGTGATCATCACGGTGGGCTACGAGCTCCAGGAGTTCGACCCGGTGCGGATCAACCCGATGGGTGACAAGCAGATTATTCACATCCACCGATTTCCCGCCGAAGTGGACCGCCACTACAACGTCTCTGTCGGCCTGCAGGGCGATATCGCCCAGAGTCTCGAGGTCTTGGCCACGGCTGTGGAGCGCAGGTTCGACCAACGCCGAAACCAGCAGCGCATTCGCAGTCTCCTCGCCCAGGAGCTCGAACGCGGGCGCGCCGACGACCGGTTCCCGATGGCTCCGGCGCGGATCGTGGCCGACACCCGGGCTGCACTCGGTCGGGATGACATCGCCTTGGTCGACACCGGGGCGCTGAAAATGTGGATGGCCCGTCTCTACCCGACCTACGCGCCCAATACCTGCCTCATCTCCAACGGCCTCTCGACCATGGCGTGGACGGTGCCGGGTGCGATCGGGGCGAAGATCGCCCGTCCCGAGTCGAATGTGCTCGTCGCCACCGGTGACGGCGCCTTCCTCATGAACTCACAAGAGATCGAGACCGCACTCCGCGAACACACGTCGATGGTCATCCTCGTCTGGGTCGACGATGCGTACGGGCTGATCAGCTGGAAGATGGATCTCGAGCTGGGCCACGACGTGGACACCAGTTTCGGCAACCCCGATTTCGTGGCCTACGCCCAAAGCTTCGGCGCCGACGGCTATCTGATCTCCGAGGCGGGGGATCTCCTCCCCACCCTCCGGGCCGCGTTGGAAGCCGACACGGTCTCGGTCATCGCCTGTCCGGTCGACTACTCGGCCAACCTCGAGCTCATCCGTTCCCTCGGCGAGCTCGACGAATCGCTGTCCTGAACGCAGGCTCAAGCGGAGAAGAAACGGTCCGCTTCCTCCTCGTCCTCGAAGAAGACCTTGATGTCGGAGAGGAGATCGTTGCGGTCCGTCTCGACGAGGTACACCAGGTGCCCGCGGAACTTGGCCCCCTTGTTCTGCAGCTGGACGTACAAGAGCGCGACGACGTGGGACTCCCCCACCAGCCAGTCGGCCCACTTGAGCACGTCATAGGTCCCCTTCGAGAACTCGAGGACCGTGGCCATGTGGCGTCGCACCTCATCGGGCCCGTGGCACGCCCCGGAAAGCAGATTTCTCCCGGGCACGGTATAGGTCACCTCCGGCGACAGCAGGTGCACGACGTCATCGACCTTGTCGGTCATATAGCTCATGAAGAACTGCCTCGTGTTGACGAGACGAGCTGGTTCGGGCTGGGCCGGCATGCGGGCGATTCTACGTCCCTTTCGAAGACCATGGCGTAGGATGGAAAGGGAGGCCGACCGGTGAACGACTACCCACAGATGATGGTCCCGGCTACTCGGGTCGAGCCCGTCCCGCGACGGATCAGGGCCTCCCTGGACGACCGGGTGGTTCTCGACACGACCGAGGCGCTCTATGTGTGGCAGTCGGACTCCTACCCCCAATACCACATCCCGGTGGCTGCTATCGACGCCGAACTCCTGGTCGACGAACACACCGAACACCACCTGCGGAGTGGGACGGCGAGAAGGTACGGGATCGGACACACGGATGGGTACCGCCCCGGGGTCGCCCACCTGTACACGGACTCGGAGCTGCCCGACGTGGTCGGCACCGTGCACATCGACTGGTCGGCCCTCGACCACTGGTTCGAGGAGGACGAAGAGGTGTTCGTCCACCCCCGCAATCCCTATGTGCGTGTCGACGCGTTACGCTCCAGCCGCACGGTCACCGTCGACGTCGAGGGCGTCACGCTGGCCACGTCGTCGTCTCCGGTGCTGGTCTTCGAGACGGGGTTGCCCACCCGCTACTACTTCGACCGGACCGACGTCCGGTTCGAACGTCTCGTCCCGAGCGATACCACCACCTCGTGCCCTTACAAGGGGCGGACCAGCCGCTACTGGTCCCTGCCCCTCGGGGATCGCCTCCTCCCGGACATCGCCTGGGCCTATGACTTTCCCACCTATCAACTGACGCCCATCGCCGGACTGGTGGCCTTCTACAACGAGAAGGTGGACATCACCGTCAGCCCGGGGCGTTGACGGGCCGGGGGCCGACCTCGCCCTGAGGCAACCGGATCCGGCGGGGTGGCCCGGTCGGTCATCCACCTCGTCGATGTCTCGCTAGGCTCCCCACCGATGCCCCACGGGCCCCTTCCTCCCCGGCCGGTCCTGGTTCTGCCCGAGGAGGTCTCGGCCGAGCTCGTCCTGGCCGGATTGGCGGCGTCGACGCCCGATCCGACCGCCGACCCGGCCGCGGGCGACTCGTGGCCGGGGGTCATCTGGGTGACCGGCACCGTCGGCGGCGCGGTCACGTTGCTCGGGCCTGCCGGGCCGGCCATCGCCTCGACGGCGCGGCGACTGCACCGGTGGAACTCGCACCACCCGATGACACCCGCCCCGGATGCCGAAGCCGCGCAGCGGCTCCTGACCTACATGACGGAGCGGGGTCGGAGCATCCTCGATCTGGGCGAGCAGCCGACGACGTCCGAACTCGAGCACTGGTTGACGGCCGCCTATGCAGTCCTCGAGGAGGAACTGCGACCACGACCGGACGGGCCCTGAGGCGTTCGGCTACGACAGATCGTCAATCACCAGGTGGGCGACGTTGAAACCCGAGTCCACGGCCTGGTGGGTGCCGGAGCCCCGCCCTCCGGCATCGCAGCCGACGAGATAGAGACCGGCCAACGGGGTTCTGGCGTCGGGCTTGCCTTTCCCCACCTGGCCGACGACCTGGGCCAGGCCAACCGCCTCGCCCCCGGTGCCCGGCATCGTCGGGTCGCGGGTCATCCGTGAGATCTGCCGGGCCCCGAACGGCTCGGTGCGGATGGTGTGGGCGCGGATGTCCGGATAGAGCTCCTCGATGACCGTGCGGGCTCGGCGCACGGCGTTGGCCCCCATGTCCGAGGTCGGATCGGGTGACACGAAGACCTGGATATTGGCCACCTGGTGTCCAGGCTCGGCCACCATGCTGGCATCGAACTCGGAGGCAACGTCGATAGCGATGAGCGGGACGTCGGGCCAGGCACCCGCTTCCATGGCGGCAAAGCGTTCGGAGTCGAGCCAACTGTGGTCGGAGAAGATCGGAATCAGTGCCGCGTCAAAGACCCGGGCGTCGAACACGTAGCGAACCCCGGCAATGGCCCAGCTCGGTTCCAGCCGCTTCACCCGATCCTCGTACTCGGCGGAGAAGGTGCCCTCGGGCACCAGTTTCAGCGCGGTCGGTTGGATCCCGGCGTTGGAGACGACGGCCGGGGCCCGGAACGTTCCTTTGTCGGTCTCGACCCCGACGGCGCGCCCACGCTCGACGACGATCCGGTGGACCCGGGTACTGGGCAGGAACATCCCACCACGCTCGACGACAACCTCGGCACACACCTCGGCCAACCGGCCGTAGCCGCCCCGGTGGAACCGGCCGGCACCACTCACCGCCATGTTGCGGAGGACGAGGACCGCCTCCGAGGCCGCCAGTCGGTCCACGGGGGCCACGAACAACATATTGAGGGTGGCATAGATCTGGCTCGTCAGGCCCACCGGCAGCCCGAAGGGGGTGACGAAGTCGACCGTGCCCACCTCGTCGAGGGCGGCGATGTCGTCGTCGGACATGCCGATCAGGGCCAGATAGAACTCGCCGAGTTTGGCGATCTCGTCCTCAGTGGCTCCGAACACCCGCCGGAGCGTGGCCAGCTCCTCTGCTGAACCGGTCTGTTGCAGCGCCGACCGCATGGTGCGCCAGCCTCCCTCCGGAGGCCGATAGTGCAGAGCGGCCTTCTCGCCCTCCGGGATGAGAAAGTCGACACGATCGCCGATGCCCAGGACTTCGGCCAACTCGTGGAACCGCGAGTCGAGCGCCGGGATACCGACGGCTCCGAACATCTCGTAGCGGTACCCCTTGCGGCTGAGCGTCTGGGTCTTGCCGCCCGCCCGTGGCGTCTTGTCGATGAGCGCAACCCGTTTCCCCTGGTGGGCGCAGAGTGCCGCCGTGGTCACCCCGCCGTACCCGGCACCGATGACGATCACGTCGAATTCGTCCGCACCCTGGGCATGGACCATGTGTGTTCCCCGCTTGGTGGTAGGAAGCGGCCCACACGAGGCGAGCGCCTGGTGCTGAGGTGACAGCGGCTGGATTGTACCCACTGGCGGGAAAGCTCGGCCGGGCATGAGCGTCCCAGAGATCGGTCGGTCGGTCGGTCGGTCGGTCGGTCGGTCGGTCGAGGCCGACTCGACCGATCTGCCGGGCCGGCAGGTGCCGCTCCGCAGTGGACGCCTGTGAAAAGCTGGTCACCATCAGGTGTCACTCCACCGTCGGCACGGTGGGTCGGGTGGGGTGTGAGGCGATGGAGGCTGCGTGTGACATGGACGGTCATCACCGGGGCGTCGAGCGGCATGGGGCGCCTGTGCGTGGAGCGCCTCCGAGGCACGGTCGATCACCTGGTGGCCGTCGACCTCAAGCAGCCCACGATCGAAGACACGGTTGGCATCGCGTGTGATATCTCCGACCCGGTTGCCATCGACCACCTCATCGCCGAGGCAGGCGTGCTCGGTTCATTCCAAGGTCTTGTCCATGCCGCCGGCATCTCGCCGACCATGGCCGATCCGCGGCAGATCTTCGCCGTCGACCTGGTGGGCACGGCCCTGCTCCTCGACGCCTTCGAACCGTTGGTCGAGCCGGGCTCGGCGGCGGTGTGCTTCGCTTCGAGCTCCGCTTACCAGATCGCGCTCCAGGGCATCGACTCCGAGCTCCAGGCCTTCGTGTCCGAACCCCGGGAGCCGGGTTTCCTGGACGCCGCCGCCGAGCGCTTCGACGACAGTGGTTTGGCCTATGCGTGGGCAAAACGTGGCGTCATCGCCGTGGCCTCGCGTGCGTCTGTGGCCTGGGGCCGGCGAGGCGGTCGGGTCAACTCCTTGTCCCCTGGTCTCATCGATACGCCCATGGGCCGCCAAGAGGCGGAACAGCAGCCGATCATGAAGATCATGTTGGAAAAGACGCCACTCGGCCGCCTTGGCCGGCCCGATGAGGTTGCCGCGGTCGTGGCCTTCCTCCTGTCCGACGATGCATCCTTCCTCTCGGGCATCGACGTGCTGGTCGACGGGGGGATGCTCCAGGGCCTGGTCGCCGCCTTCCTCTGAGCGACACCTCGATCCCTGCCTCGGAGGCGTGCGGCTGGAGATCACCGGCAATGCGTCGGCACCCCCTGCGAACGGGCCAGCCGCCGATCCGGAGTAGGGCGGCGGAACCTTTCTCGACGGATGCGGCGACTGGCTCTGAAGGCACGGTAGCGCCCGCCCCGATGGCATGCAACCCCTGTTTCCCTCGGTCTCCCGGGCCACCCGTCGGCGTGCTCCGGCGTGTTTCCCGACACGCAACGTTCACCGATACGTAAGCGTTCTGTGACGTTGCCGTGACGTTCGAAGCGGTAGAACGGGGACGTCTCCGAGGCGCCACCGCGCCACGGCCTCGGAGACGTCAGGGCGTCGCCACGCCGGCCGTGTGATCCCCAGTGGGCCAGCGGCGATCCCCTCCCCGTGCGAGTGGCGGGGAGGACACGATCCTGCTCGCGGCGTAACAAGACGGCAGACCCGTCGTTGCATGATGATGAAGGCAGTGAGAGGAACTGGTGCAACTGAAGGATCTCGAAATGTCGAATGAGGAGACCGAGGCGCACCGTCGACACAAGGTGGCCAACCTCGAAGAAGCCTGTGAGCACTACCGACGATGGGCGTCCCGGTCGCCTCGAGCCTTGGCAGGCCCGGCGTCAGAAGGCCGGCTGCGGTCACTCCAGATGGCCGTCCGAGTCGCGGATGCCGATCTCCGACTGTTCGATCGACAGCACCCGCGCGCCGGACGGCAGAGGTCGGCATCGGGCCGAACCTGAGCGCGAAAGACCGGAATCCGTTTTGTGAACACCGCCATGGGTATACCCATGGTTGCCGGAGAACGAAAGCACAACGAAAACGGAAGTGGTGAAATTGATGGGCGCTATTGACGAGGCAAAAGGTCGGGCGAAAGAGGCGGTCGGTGACGTAACGGGAAACGACAGGCTCAAGGGCGAGGGAAAAGTCGACAAGGGCAAGGGCAAGGTCAAGGACGCGGTGGACAAGGTGGCCGACAAGGTGTCGCCGGAGTAGCGAGGAAGTCTTACCGGCCCTGCCACCGCGGCGGCCGCTTCTCCAGGAAGGCGAGCGCACCTTCTCGCGCATCCTCGCTGGTGAACACCTGGGTCTGCAGGTGGCGAAGTCGCTCGCCGGCACGGGCTGGATCGGCGACTCCGAGCCGCACGAGTTCCTTGGCCGCGGCCACGCCGAGCGGGCCATTGGCTGCGATCCGTTCGGCGAAGGCCACCGCGGTTTCGAGGACCGCCTGGGGGGCGACCACGGCGTTGACCAAGCCGAGTTCGTAGGCTCTGTCGGCATCGATGCTGTCGCCGGTGAGCACCATCTCGAGAGCCACACCCAGGGGGATCCTGGTGCCGAGAAGGGTGCCGCCACCGGCGGGGAACAGCCCCCGTTTGACCTCAGGCAGCCCGAACTTCGCCTCGGAACTGGCCACGATCACATCGCATCCCAACAGGAGTTCGAAGCCACCCGCCACGGCGGTGGCATTGGCCGCCCCCACGACCGGGACGGCGATGTCACCCCGAAAAAGCCGGTAGCAGGCCTGGGCCGCCTCCTCGTCGGTCGGGGCCATCTCCTGTCCGTCGCTGAACTGCTGCAGATCCATGCCGCCGCAGAAGGCACGATCGCCGGAGCCGGTGAGGACGACGGCGTGGATTTCGCTGTCGTGCTCCGCATCGAGCAAGGCGGCACCGATGGCCACCAAGAGCGAAGGGCTGAGAGCGTTTCGCACCGCCGGGCGGTTGAGCCGAGCGATGAGGACCGAACCCCGGCGTTCCCTGACCAGCTCGTCGTCGTTCATTTGTCGTAGTCGGTGGTTTCGGCCAGTTCTGCGGCCCCGTTCATCAGGTCGACCACGATGGGGCCGAAGGCCAGGAGCTTCTCGTCGTCCCCGGCACGCTGAAATCCCTGCTCCAGCACAATGGCCAACTTCCACTTGGCCAGAACCAGGTAGTAGTCGATGTCGTCGACCTGCCGACCCGAAACGGCCGCATAGTGATCGAGGACCTGGGTTCGGGTGGGCATGCCGGTCATGTCCACGTAGCTGGAGGTCGCCGCTTCCACTGCGGTCGTGTCCTCCGGCCAGCTCTGGACCATCCACGCCAGATCGAGCTTGGGGTCGCCGACCGTGCCCATCTCCCAGTCGACGATGGCGGCCAGCCGGGCCGGCGATCCGTTCCGGTACATGACATTGGCGAACTGATAGTCCCCGTGCATCAAGCCCGGGAGGTAATCGATCGGTCGGTGCTGGCGCAGCCACCCCGTGGCCACGTCCATGCCCGGGAGCTCGCGGCCTTTGATCCGTTCGAAGAAGGTCGTCCAGCGGTCCACCTGGCGGTCGTGAAACCCGTCGGGACGACCGAGGTCGTCAAGGCCCTTGGCCTTCCAGTCGACCTTCGACAACAGGGCGATGCCCTCGGCCAACTGGTAGGCCAGTCCCTCCCGGGCCTTGAGATCGGTGTCGAATGGCGCGGGCCATTTGTCGACACCCATGGGAGACCACCCTTCGACGAAGCCCATGAGATAGAAGGCACGCCCGAGGACCGACTGGTCGGTACACATCGCCACGGCTGCGGTGTGGGGCACATCGGTGCCGTCGAGCGCCTCGATGATCCGCCATTCGCGAAAGATGCCACCATCCCGGCTGTCCGGGGCCGTCGGTGGGGGAATCCGCAGGGCGCAATGGAGCTCGCCTCGACGGATCTCGTAGATCTCGTTCTGTGAACCCCCGGAGACGAACCGGTGCTCGATCGGCTCGCCGGTGCCCGGCAGATCCACACTGTCCATCCAGGTGCCCAGCCGTTCCACATCCATGGATTTCCCCGCTTTGTGCTCGAGGCGACTGGCAGATTTGGCCCGGCCAGAGATCGCCGATGACAAGGTACCCGGCTGACCAATCGCCGGCCTGTTTCGATCATGCTTCGGCGCGTCATCGCGCCTGGCGACCGACGGGAGGAGTATAAGATTCCAGCGATGGAGAATACAATTCCGGATCTTCAGAAGCAAACACGGTCGGATGGCGATCTGGCCGCTCGCATCGCGCAGCGGGCCCTGGCCAAGCGGGGCGCCATCTACGCCGTCGAGGTGCGGCGACTCCTGGACGCAGGCCTCGAGGTCATGCGCAGGTGCGGCACGACGACCCGGCCCCGGGTCAGTGACATCGTGACCGCCGCCGGGCTGTCAAACGAGGCGTTCTACCGGCACTTTCCTTCGAAGGACGCACTGGTTGCCGCCATTCTCGAGGACGGAACGGAACGCCTGGCCGGCTACGTGGAACACCAGATGGGGAAGGCCCACACGCCGGAGGGAAAGGTACGCCGCTGGGTGGAGGGAATTCTCTCCCAAGCAGCCGATGACGAGATTGCCGCCACCACCCTGGCCGTGCTCTGGAATGGCGGGGGCATCGAAGGTCAGCTCCCCGGTCGCTCGTCGATCAACGCGCCCCTGGCCGAATTGCTCCGGCAGCCGTTCGCCGACCAAGGTCGGGCCCGTCCCGAATTGGATGCATCGCTCGTCAGCCATGCCGTCATCGGGATGCTGACCGACTACCTGCAACAGGACCGGCGCCCCACCCGCGCCGACATGGACCGAATCGTCGAGTTCTGTCTGGCCCGTCCCCTCGTCGACTGAGGGTGTCGGACCAAAGGCGCTTGAGTGGGCAGGATGGCTCGCTCAGCCGCCGTCCGGGCCGATCGGACGGTTCATCCCACGCCCCGGCTGTACCATCCATCGGATGAGCAGCATGCCTCGGACGTGGTCAGGTTTCGGGGATGTGGCCGAGCACACATGGTCTGAACGTTGACCTACTGCCTGGCACTTCGCCTCAGTGAGGGTCTGGTCTTCCTGGCCGATACCCGAACCAACGCCGGGGTCGACAACGTCGGCATCTACCGCAAATTGCACATCCTCCAACCTGGACCGGACCGCGTGTTCGTCATCCAGTCGGCCGGAAGTCTGGCCACCACCCATGAGGTCCTCGATCGGATCCGGAGTGATATGGCTGCCTCGGACGGACGTCCCTGCCTGGCCACCGTCGACCATCTGTTCGAGGCTGCCCTCTACCTGGGGCAGCTGAGCCGACGGGTTGCCCTCGAGCATCGAGAAGGGCTCGGGGATGCCGGCGTCGATGGCACCGCCACCTTCATCCTCGGAGGTCATGTCGGTTCCGAGCCGCCCGACATTCTCCTCGTCTACCCGGAGGGTAACTACATCCGGGCATCGGACGAGCGGCCCTTCCTCCAGATCGGCGAGACGAAGTACGGCAAGTTCATGCTGGAGCTGGCCGTTGAAGTCCAGGTCGACCTCGAGACAGCCACGAAGATCGCGCTCGGGTCGATGATGAGCACGGCGCGTGCCAACCTGTCCGTCGGGCCTCCCTATGACGTCGGCATCTACCTCAACGAGTCGCGTGAGGTGGCCCAGTACCGGATCCAAAGCGACTCGGCGCTGCTCGGGCAGCTCCACGAGGTATGGGAGCGGCTCCTGTTGCGGGCCGTCGCCGAGCTCCCGGCGGTTTCCGGGGGCGACCTCGACGAGTTTCCCGACGGGTCTCCAGGTTGACATGGACGTACCCGCACGTCACGACCGTGAGCCTCCGGGTGCGCTGGATCAGGACCCGACGATTCCTTCCTCGACGACCGGGGGGAGCCAGGACGGATCTCCACCGGGGATCTCCCTTCCGACACCGAGGTGGAGGCGGTTATCACCGCCGGCTACCAGCGCTTTCTCCGTCACGACCAGGGAACGGTGGCCGACTACATCCCGGCCCTGGCTCAGGCGCCATCCTCTGCATTCGGCGTCTGCGTGGCCGGAGTGCACGGTCGGCTCTTCGCCATCGGTGATGCCGAGCGGGAGTTCTCGATCCAGAGCATCTCCAAGATCTTCGTCTTCTCGCTGGTCTGCGATGCCCTGGGTGCCAAGGAAGCACGCCGGAAGCTCGGGGTCAACAGCACGGGGCTCCCCTTCGACTCGGTGATGGCCGTCGAGCTCAACGCCGATCGCACCATGAATCCGATGGTCAACGCCGGCGCGCTGGCCACCACCAGCCTGGTGCCCGGAACGACTGCGGTTGACAAGTTCGAGTGCATCGTCGCTGCCCTTTCACGCTTCGCCGGGCGGCGGCTGGACATGGACGACGACGTGTATGCCTCCGAGGCGGCGACGAACTTCCGCAACCGTGGAATCGCTCACCTTCTGAACGGCTACGGGCGGATGTACTGCGACCCGGAGCTCGCCACCGACGTGTACACCCGTCAGTGCTCGCTCCGGGTGAGCGCACGCGACCTGGCCGTCATGGGGGCCACGTTGGCGGACGGCGGCGTGAATCCCATCACCGGTGAGCGGGCCATCGACAAGCGTCACTGCAGGCGGGTCCTGGCCGTCCTGGCCACATCCGGGCTGTACGAACGGTCGGGCGACTGGCTGTACGACGTCGGCCTGCCGGGCAAGAGCGGGGTCAGCGGGGGCATCGTGACCGTCTCACCGGGCAAGGGAGGGGTGGGGACGTTCTCTCCTCCGCTCGACGCCGCCGGCAACAGTGTGCGCGGGCAACGGATGACCCGCTATCTCGCCGAAGCCCTGGGGCTCAATCTCTTCGCCTCCGCCCCGTTCCACTGACCGTCACGCCGAGGGGATGGCGGGTCGGCCGGGCACAGGTGGTCAGATTCAGTTCATCCCCGGATCGTCGCCGCCGGCCCCCTGGCCACGGACCTGGTGCCCGCGCCCCTTCGACTCGGCCGTCGGCTGCGTCGGAATCGATGGTGGCGCCGCGTAGCTGTGCACCGTGCCGGTCGGTCGGTTCATGCCCGACGACGAGACGAGGGCATCCCCTGCCACCTCCGGGGCGCCGGAGCGGTCCGGCCCACCCGACGTCGGTTCGTTCCCCGGGCGTTCGGTCTCGGCCAGATTGTCGAGGAAGGAGAGGGGCGACCGCACGGCCTGGGTGATGGTGTGGGTCGAGGGCAGGTCGGGGAAGTTGCCGCGGACCTCGGATTCGAGCTTCTCGCGGAACTTGCGGAAGTCCCCCCAGAGGCCACCGACCTGCTTGGCCACCTTCGGCAGCTTGTCGGGACCCAGGACGACGAGGGCAACCACCAGGATGACCAACAGCTTCGCCGGGCTCAGGAACGGCACGTTCGCCTCCGCCCCGACCTCAGGACGGGGGGTTGTCCGCGGGGCCGGCAGTCGAGGAGGCCACCCTGACCGTCGTGTGCACGGGTGCCGTCACACTGCTCGGTGCCACCAGCTCGACGACTGCCTTGTCGCCCTCGTCGGCGGCGGCACCGTCGTCGAGGCCCTTCTTGAATTCCTTCTGGGCCGACCCGAGGGAGCGAGCCAGCTTGGGGATCTGCGTTGATCCGAACAGGACGAGGGCCACGACGATCAAGACGATGAGACCCTGTTCGCCGAAGAGGTCGGCCGGGGGGCTGAAGTGCATGGTGGGTTCTCCTTTGTCGACAATGTCCGGCAGGTTGGCCGTACCGCCCGCGCCTGGGCACGGACGACTGCCTTCTATTCGTCACCCGCCGCTGCCTGGATGACCATCGGTACCGACCGGGCACGGAGCCGGCTCTTCCCGGTACCTGGAGCACGCAGACGTCGCGGTCACACCGTCACACCCGTCGGGTCCGCCAGACGTATCCGAAGAATTCCGGATTTGCGTCATCCGAGATCGGAGTCGGTATCGATACATGGGTGTGGACCGATGGTCCCGACCCGAAGCCTCAACCTTGCCCAGGAGGACTCGATGAACGAAGTCAGCAGGCGCGTGTTCCTGAAAGGCGGCTCGGCCGCCGTCGTGGCCGCAGGAGCGATCTCGGCCATCCCCGGTCTCCCCGCCCTCATCGGCGCGGCCGACACACAGGGGCCGGCCGACGTCGGAGCCGCGGAAACAGCCGCCTCCGAGGCCGAGGCCTCGTTGTCGATGGACGAACCGATCATCGCCCACATCCGGGATCTCGGCACCGGCGAGATCGGACTCTTCGCGGGAACCAGAGAGATCACCGTCCTCAACCCTCAACTGGCGGCCTCCCTCTTCCGGGCCATGCGCTGAGCCGGCCGCCCTTGCCTATTCCTTCGCCTCACATCGTCACCCATCATTCCGTCAACCAACTCCTACCGAGAAACAGAGGTAACCATGTCGTCCCATCGCGAAGCACCCGAAATCTCGCAGGACCCTGTCGCCGACTCCACCGATCTCTACGCCTTTGTCAGTCCCGATCAGCCCGACACCGTCACGCTCATCGCCAACTATGTGCCGCTGGAAGCCCCGGACGGCGGTCCCAACTTCTACGAGTTCGGTGACGACGTCCTCTATGCCATCAACATCGACAACGACAACGACGGCTGCACCGACATCAGCTATCAATTCCAGTTCACCAGCGAGATCACCAACCCGAACACCTTCCTCTACAACACCGGTCCGATCACTTCTCTCGGCAGTCCGAGCTGGAACCGTCGCCAGACCTACTCGGTCACCCGAGTGGACATGTGGGGCACCCATGTCCTCGGTTCGGGACTCCCCTGTCCTCCCTGCAACATCGGGCCCCTGTCGACCCCCGACTACGTGGGATTGGCCAATGACGCCATCACCACCGTGGCACCGGGCACGAAGGTCTTTGCCGGGCAGCGGGCCGAGGGCTTCTATGTCGACCTCGGTGCCATCTTCGACCTCGGCGTTCTCCGGCCCTTCGAACAGGACCACACCACCTTCGGGCTGGCCAACACCGGCATCGGAAAGATGGCCAAAGGGGTGAATTCGACCGCCGGAGTGAACGTGCACAGCATCGCCCTCCAGGTTCCGATCAGCCAACTGGTGCCCCAATGGCAGAAGTCCAACGAGGTGACCGACCCGGCTGCGGTCATCGGCGTGTGGACGACGGCCAGCCGTCAAAAGGCCCGCATCTTCGACAACTGGCCGGGCAAGAACCTCAACTCGGGTCCCTTCACCCAGGTCTCCCGACTGGGGAATCCCCTGGTCAATGAAGTGCTGATCCCGCTCGGCACCAAGGACTACTGGAACGCCCAGCCGCCGAGCGACGACGGGCAATTCGCCTCCCACGTGGCCCATCCCGAGTTGGCCGGGCTCCTGCCCGTGCTCTACCCGGGGGTGTTCCCCAACCTGGCCGCCTACACCGCCACGGGAGCCCCCCGGGCTGATCTGCTGGCCATCCTCCTGACCGGGATCCCCACCGGTGTGGTGCCCGGGTTCCAGAACTACACGGGTCCGAGGCAGGCGGACATGTTGCGGCTCAACGTGGCCATCCCGGCCACCAAGTCCAACCCCTCCAACCTGGGTCTGGTCGGCGGGGATCCGGCGGGCTATCCCAACGGCAGACGGGTCTTCGACGACGTCACCACCATCGAGTTGCGGGCCATCGCCGGCGCGACGTTGCCGCTCGTCGATCCCAGCTACAAGCCGGACGCCGCCGCCGGGGCCATCTCGATGGGCCTTACCTCGGGTCCCACCGATCTTTCCGCCATGGGAACCGAGAATTACCTCTCCAGCTTCCCGTATCTGGGCACGCCTCACTCCGGGTTCCTCGTCCCCTCCCAGCCCAACTGATCCGATGGACGCACACGCACACGCAGAGGAGCGGCCCGGGCCCAGTGGCGAGGGCACCGTCGTCCTGGACGTCGGGGGCACGAACGGTGCCCTGATCATCTTCACCACCGAGCGGATGAACGGGAAGGAGATCGAGATCCGCCCCGTCGGGCATCCGTGGGACGGAACGCACACCGCCATCCGACCGCGGGATCTCCGGGACTCCGTGGCCTTTGCCGGAGTGTTCGGGTCGCTTCCGCACGGGGGCTACCAGGCTCGGGTCAAAAGCTCCCAGGGCGGGGTCGGATCAGCCGACACCGTCGACCTGACGGTGAACGGTGGTGAGATCACCGAGGTGAGCTGGCCGACCTGAACCGTCGAGCCGATCCTCCGTGGCCCACCCACCCCGACCACGCCGGCGCGGTGATGGCGGCCCGGCCATGGCTGGGGCGAAGTCCCCCGGCCGGAGGGGACGCCGATTCCGAGTCGCACGACGTCCGTGCTCGGTAGGATGGTTGCCCCACGTGAAGTCGGAGGCATTGAGGCATGGAGACGACCAAGGCCAAAGCGCTGCTCGGTTCTGAGCGAGTACGAACGGAACGGCTGCTGGCGGACGCCACCGTCACCGGTGACGATGACCGGACCGCGGCCAACCAGCCCGGGGACATGTTCGACTCGGCGCAACCGCTGACCGAAGAAGGCACCGATGATTCGGTCCGGGCCGAACTGAAGGAGCGCCTGGCGGCCATCGAGCGGGCGGAGAAACGTCTGGAAGACGGGACGTACGGCTACTCGGTCCGCAGCGGCCTGCCCATCCCCGACGAACGACTCGAGGCCGACCCCACAGCCGAGCTGACGGTGGAAGAGGCGGGACGGACGGGCTGATCGGGCCGAGCCAGGACCCAGGAAGGAAGGAAGCAGACAACATGAGTACGACGACAGACAGGGCCATCTTGGCCGGCGGGTGTTTCTGGGGGATGCAGGATCTCATCCGCAAACGACCGGGGGTCCTCTCCACACGGGTGGGGTACACGGGAGGCGACGTGGCCAATGCCACCTACCGGAACCACGGAAACCACGCCGAGGCCATCGAGATCACCTTCGATCCCGAACAGATCTCCTATCGCGACCTGCTCGAGTTCTTCTTCCAGGTCCATGACCCGACGACGCTGAACCGCCAGGGGAACGACGTCGGGGCCAGCTATCGGTCCGCCATCTTCTACCTCGACGACGAGCAGCGTCGGGTGGCCGAGGACACCATTGCCGACGTCGAAGCCTCCGGTCTCTGGCCGGGCAAGGTTGTCACCGAGGTGGCCCCGGCGGGGCCGTTCTGGGAAGCGGAGCCTGAGCACCAGGACTATCTGGAGCGCTACCCCAACGGCTACACCTGCCACTTCCCCCGTCCGGATTGGGTGTTGCCCCACCGGAAGGATGCCGTCCCCCGCTAGCCGTCGCCACCCCTGGTTCGGATTCGCTCCCGGCTACCCCCTGTTCGGGACAGAGCTCGTTCCGGGTTCCCAGTCGGGGTCGAGCTCGAAGAACCGCTGGACGAGGCCATCGAAGGCGACGGCGAACAGCGTCCACTGCTGCACACCACCCCCGGGGCCGGTCGGAAGTTCGATGGACTCCGGAATCGAGTCATCGATACGATCCCGCAGCCCGTACCCCTGACCCAGCGAGTCAGCCGCGATGGCGAACTGGCGGAGGGTGAACGGCCGGCGAAGGCGAAACCCGAGGATGCCGGCCATGGCCCCGTAGGCATCGACGATTCGCTCGGTGAAGTCATCGAACCCCTCGAGGAGGGCCGATTCGATCCTTTTGCGGTAGTCGAGCGGTTGCCCGGAGGCGGCCAACGCCCAGACTCCTATCCATAACGGCCAATCGTCGGACTGGCGCACGGCATCGGCGTTGAGCTCGCCTACCAGGCGGCACAGTTCACGGAGCGCTCCCTGGCGGGAGGCCGGGCTGCTCAGATCGGCGCGGTCCAACATCGACGTGACGGCACCGACACCGAACTCCACCTGCTCGTGATGGTCGTCCAGGGCCACCGTGGCCAGCACATCAGCCTGGAACTCGGCCTGGTTCTCCCACACCCTCCGAATCACCGAGCCATTGGTGACCCGGATGCCGGTCTCCTCGTTCACCCGATCGAACACGGTTTTGAAGGTGAGCGCTCCGGCCCCTGAGCTGAGACCCTGCTCGCGCAGGATCGTCCGGCCCGCATCGAGGAGGAGCGCCCGCAGTTCCTCTTTCGTCTGCCGGGGTTGGCGCCTGTCGGTCACCTCTCGCTCCTACGACGGACGGATCTCGGGCACGACCCCGCTCCCCGAGCCCGGCAACCACCGGTGTTCGGCCCGGCGGTGCGCGTGGGAGCTGCCCCGGTCAGACATGGGGTGACCGGAGGAGGGTTCCGAAAGCCCGGGTGTCGGTCAGCACGCGGCCGTCCACGGGTTCACCGTCGAGCCAGGCGGCCGGCGTGCCCTGGGGATCCTGCTGCTGAAAGATCGCTTCTGTACTGAGGACCCACGCCTCATATCGGCCTCCTTCCACCCCGGAGGTGTACCCGGGACCGGTCAGGCCCACCCGGCGGCCGGACTCCAAAAGATCCGCCGTCGTGAAACCACCGGTTCCCTCCGGCGGTTGCGCGGCGAAGAGCTCCTTTCGCAGTTCGTCGAACCGGCCCTCCTCGGCCGCCAGCGCCAGGGCATTGTCGGCCCGCACCGATTCGACGCCCAGAAAGCACCGCATGCGATACTCGACGGACACGTCTCCTGCCTCTCGCGCCTGTTCCAACAGGTCCCCCGACACCTCTTCGAACCGGCGGCAGTAGGGGCACTGGGGATCTTCGAACACGACGAGGTGCCGGCGTGCTCCTTCGCCACCGAGGAGCACGCCGCCCTCGGGCGTATGGGCCGAGGGGGAAGAGACCGACCCACCATCTTCCATGGTCTGTGTTCTATCAAACCATGGGAGAGGTGTCCCCCGGCACGAGGACGAAGGCCGTCATCAGGGCTTCGTGCCGCCCGCCGACAACCTGGCCAGCACCTCATCGACCACCTCGGTGGTCGAGGCATCACCACCGAGATCGAAGGTGCGCACCCCGTCCGCGGCCGCACCGAGAGTGGCCCGGCGGATGGCGCCGGCGGCCAGGGCCACCGACGGGTCCCCACCCACGGCCGCGTGATCGAGGACGGCGGCACACGCCAACAGCATGGCCATGGGGTTGGCCACATCCTTGCCGGCCAGAGACGGGGCGGTGCCGTGCGGTGCTTCGGCCATCGCCACCGTCGGACGCAGGTCGTCGTCGAGGGCCAGGAGCACCGATTCGGCACCGGCGATCGAACCGAACATGGCGATGACCAGATCGGACAGGCAGTCACCGTCCCGGTTCAAGGCGGGAATGACCAGCGCCTGTTGGCCGGCCTCGGTCAGGAGACCGGCATAGGCGGCGTCGATCAGCGTCGGGCGGTACCCGACATCGGGATGCCGGGCGGCGGCGGCATCCATCTCCTCCTTCAACATCCCCTCGTACAGCGCCGAGACCGTCCACTTGGGGCCGCCGTAGACACAGGCACCCATGTCCGATGCGGTACGAAACGCATACTCGGCCACCGCCCGACAGGTGCCGCGGTCGATGCGTTCGGTCCGCAGGGCCTGCTCGTCCTGCCCGCCCGGCACCCCGATTCTCTCCTCGGCGGCTCCGTAGGCATCACCGACCGCCATGCGCACCACCACGATCGGGTGGACGACGTGGGCCAGCGGGGTGACACCCGGGATACGTCGACCGGTACGGACGATGACCGAACCGCCGACCCCTTCCCTCAGGATGCGATTGGGTGAGCCGACGTCGCCCACCCCGGGGGGTGTGATGGTCGCGGCCTTCAGGCCGAGCCCGGCCTCGACCATGGCCGCGGCGGCCGCGTAGACCACGGCGTTGTCGGTCTCCCGGCGATGGCCCAAGGAGAGGTCGAACCGCTGGATGTCGATGGCGATCCCGAGAACGGCGGGATCGAGGACGCGCAGGGCCTGCTCCAGCAGCTCTTGTCCTGTCTCGTCTCCCTCGCAGACCACGAGGGTGGTTCGTTCGGCCACGGCCATGACGCTGGCACAGATGGCCGGGGCCGTGCCAGCCCCGCCCCCGGCACCTGCCCCCCTCGGGTAAACATCCCTCGTGAACTGCCCGTTCGCTCGGAGCCGCCCATGGTCCGGTCGTTTCCGGCGACCGAGACGCTGTCTTCCGCACACCGGCTGTGGCCGCGGCCGTGCTGAAGCGGTGCCCGTGATCGGCAGACGGGCTCCACGTTGTCGCCGAGGCCCATTGACGGCAGAATCGGGGAATGCTCACCCGTTCCCCCCTCGGCTACCTGAAGCTCCGATCCGGCCCGGTTCCCAGGCCGGTGGAGGAACTCCAGTCGAACGGGTACACGGTGCTCGAAGGCGTACTCGACGCCGACGAGGTGGCCGAGCTCCGTACCGAGGTCGAGCGGGTCTTCGAGGAGTATCCCCCCGACGACCGCGGCGATCCGCCCGAGCAGGCCGCCCCCTTCCGCTACGAGATGCTGAACCGCAGCAGTCTCGTCCAGCGCACCGTCGGCCACCCGCAGGTCCTCCGGGTGGTCGAACCCTTGCTCGGAGAGAACTGCCACGTCATCGCCAACACCGCGTGGCGGCAGCAACCCGGCGACAACGAGCACCTCGGGCGCTTCTGGCATATCGACAGCGGTCCGCACGTCCCCCGCGATGCCGGCATCCCATGGGACACCCGAATCCCCTATCCCGTCTTCGCCATCGCCTCACATCTCTACCTGTGGGACTGCCCGATCGAGGCGGGACCGACCGGGGTGATCCCCGGGAGTCACACCTCGGGGCAGTCGCCGCCGATGCACCGGATGAACGACGACGACCTCGAGTACGACGGTCGCGGCATCGTCCCCATCCTGGCCCACGCCGGTGACGTCGCCCTCTTCGTATCGGACATCTGGCACCGGCGGATGCCGCCCCTGCCCGGGGATCCCGGACGGATGTACATCCAATGCCACTACGGGCGGCGGGACATCGCCCAACGGATCCGGCCGACGTCCTCGGCCAACCATCTGTCAGCGGAGGCCTCGGGCCCGGGCCCGGAGCCCGAGAGAGCAGACGCTCATCGGCCTCCACCCGCTGAGCTTCTACGACGGGTGACGCCCGGCGCCGCGGCCGGTCGGCCCGGTGACCGGTCGGCCCGGTGGCCGGTGACGGTCAGCCGGTGGGCAGGGGGACGAAGGGCCGGACGGAAACCCAGCACGTGGCGGGCGGCGGCTTTCCGGCCGTGGTCTTACACAGGGACGACGCCGGCGAGTTGACCCGCAACTTCACCACTTGATACTGGGTGGGTCCGTACCGCTTGTTGGGCCCGTAGCTGAGAACGGTGGTCCAGGTGCCCGGGAAGTCGGTGATCTTGGACATGGCGGTGACGAAGGTGCGCCGATTGAGATCGGGGCCGGCGTTCTTCGCCGCGGTGGCGAAGAGGGCGATGGTCTGGCACCAGCCGGCGATGGGCCCCTGCTCCTCGATATCGTCGTTCATGTTCCCGGGCGGGATCTGCGGATAGACCTTGTGCCAGACATCCCAGCACTTGCGGACTCCGGGGTCGTAGCCCCCCTCACTCTGCGGCCGGGGATCGTCGATCCCGCCCAGGGTCTCGGTCGTCACTCCCTCCTGGCCGTCGAGGGCTTTGGCGTACGGGACCGGGAGCAGCCCGAGCGATGACTCGATGCTTCCCTCGTAATCGCTCAGCAGCAGTTTGGGAAACCACTGCTGGGCGGTTTCGGCCTGGAGTACCGGATAGAAGACATTGAAGGGCATGAGAGGGATGACCGAGGTGATGCCGGCCGTGCGCAGCTGTTGGATGACCAGCGGAGCCTCGGCATCGGTGGTGGCGGTGTCGTCGGGGTTGGCGTCGATGGTCTTGACCACCGGGGTCACGCCCGCATTGCGGAGATCGGGCAGAAGATAGTCGTTGAGGGCGGTCTGGTCCGAGGCGCGGTCGCCGGCAATGACGGCCACCTTGACCGTTCCCCCCAGCAGATGGGCGCTGAGCCCCCAGTTGACCACGGCCTGGAGGATGGTGGCCTGGTCCGGCCCGGTCCACCACAGGTAGGGCGAGCCTTCATTGGTCCAGTTGGTGACCGTGGACCACGCGCCGATCATGGGGGTGTGCCCCTCCTGGGTGATGCAGAGCTGATCGTCGCCGGTCCAGTCCCCGAGCCCGTCCAACACGGCGAACACCGGTGGGGAGCCTTCGGTCCAGGTCTTGCAGAGGGCCCGCATCTCGGTCTCGTTGGTGGGATCGAAGCTGGTGATGATGGGGTTGATGGTCCGGCCGTTGATGCCCCCGGCATCGTTGATCTGCTTGACGAACAGATTGATGGCCTTGGTCTGTTCCCCGAACTCGGCGTCGGCCGCAAATCCCTCCTGG
The DNA here is from genome assembly GCA_963713625.1 of uncultured Acidimicrobiales bacterium. Classification (GTDB taxonomy): domain Bacteria; phylum Actinomycetota; class Acidimicrobiia; order Acidimicrobiales; family RAAP-2; genus Bog-756. The sequence goes on from CAVQMN010000006.1 coordinate 329,904, forward strand.
CCGGCCAGGGAGTTGAGGGCGACCACCGGGAAGACCACGTTGATGGTGTGCTTCGTCACACCCCGCGACGAGGTGCTGGCCGAGCTCACCGGGCTGGGCCCGCCGGCCGGGGTCGTGGGGGCCGTCGTCGACGAGGTGGCCGGTGTGGACGTGCCACAGGCACAGGCTGCCGTCCCGATGACGACGACCGCGACCACGGCCAACCAGCGGAGCCGCGGACGATGATCACCCCACCCGGAGCGACCGCTCGACGGGGCGGGCCCCCGCGTTGGATTCCGGCCGTTCAACGCGCTCATCTGCATCGCTCCTTCCGGCTCCCCCGCCGGTCCGTCGAGTCAGCGATCCGGCTCCCCTGCCGAACCGCCCGGGCCCACTCTAAGGTCGTTTGCCTCCCGAAGTCGGGTCATACGTGCTCGATGCCCGGAGACCGGAGGATGTCCCGTTGCCGGTCGGTCAGGTCCGGGTAGGCCGAAGGTTCGTAGGGCGTTCTGGACCAGGCCAGCGACCGGGGACTGTATTTGTAGAACACGGTCCGCCGCTCATCGCTCCCCCGCCAGGGCAGTGTTCCGTGAGCCAGGGCCTCGGTGAAGATCACCGCGCTCCCGGCCGGCCCGGTGACCTTTCGGACGCACGGGTGGGGATCAGCGAGGTCCTTCCAATTGTCAGGGAAGGCGAAGGCCGACTTGTGGCTGCCCGGCACACAGGCGAAGCCGCCGTCTTCCGGGCCCACGTCCTTCAGGTTGTAGGCCACCGCCACCAGCCCACTGTGCATCTGCCCGTCGCCACTCCAGTAGTACTCGCCCGCCCGAAAGGGAACCGAACCTCCGTGCAGCCCTGACCCGATCGGCCCCATCCCTGACCGGATGAGGTCGACGTACTCGTGATCGAGCCGGAACTCCGGTCCGAGCAGCTCCTCGAGGACAGGCAGGACCACCGGCGTGTCGATCAGATCCCGAAACGCACGGCTGCGAGCCAACAGGTGTGACCATCGGCGGGTGGTCTGCTCCTGGGCCATGTCCCGTTCGGCCATCGAGTCGACGACCTCGTTGAGCCTCCCGAGGGCCGCGGCGTCGAGGGCGTCCGGTACGGTCAGATAGCCCTGCAGGTCGAACAGATAGCGGTCCCGGTAACGCACACCACTCCTCTCTTGACGCCCACGGAACCTAACACTGCGGCTCCGTGGCGGAGCTCCGGACGGGGTCAGGGTCACGCCCGGAGCCGATCGGGCCGGCCCCGGTCCGGTCCGCTCAGCCCGGCGGTCCCTTGGCCAGAAACCGGATGACCTGATCGGGACGGTGACCGGGCCAGAAGGCGTGCATCACCCAGGTGGCCCCCAACCCTTCCAGCGCAGCCAGATCCACGCCAGGGTGGGCGCTCAGGGCCAGGGAGAAGCCGTCGAGCCCGCCCCGCGCCTCCGAGATGACATCGAGCATGCGCCGGACGTCGTCGCCGGTGACCTCGATGGGATAGAGCCCGTCAAAACGGGCCGCCCGGTGCAGCGTGCGGTCGCTCGTCCCCTTGGTTCCGAACCACACGGGTATCCGTGGTTGCTGGAGCGGCCCGGGGGTGATGCGCACCCGATCGACCGTCGGCCCGCCGGCGTGGCTGACCTCTTGCCCGGCCCACAATCGGACCAGGACGTCGATCCCCTGGTCGAGCTGGTCGCCGCGAGCCTTGGCGTCCACCGTCTCACCGAAGGCCGAGAGCTCCCGGCCGGCGTCGCCTCCGAGTCCGAGTCCCAGGATGAGCCGGCCACCACTCAGCCGATCGAGCGTCACCGTCTCCCGGGCCACCTTGATGATCCGGCGCCTGACCAACGGGGTCACCATCGGTCCGATCCGGAGCCGGGTGGTGGTGGCCGCCACCGCGGCCAGGACGACCCAGGGGTCAGCCAGATCCCATGAGCCCGGAAGCGGGCTCAGCACGTGGTCCCACACGAACAGACCATCCCAGCCGTGCTCATCGGCGGCCTGGCCGATCTCGACCACCGCCCCCGGGTCGGCTAGCTCCCCGAACAGCGGCAGGTTGACGGCGTGCTGCATCCGACCACGGTACTGCCGAAGAACTTCCTCAGGCGGCTGGTGACGACCACGAGTCCGGGTCCCATCGCGGACAGTCGGGATTGGAACAGGCGACGCTGTCGATGGGGATACGACTGATCAGGGTCGTCGTCTCCTCCACCACCAGTGGGATCCGCTTGGCTTTGGCCGGGTCACGGCACTCGGGGCAGGGTAACCGGACATCAGTGATGGTCATGGGCTGGACCTCGGTCGTGGATTTCGGGCGCCTTGATGTTCCCATACCGACCCCACCACCTTCGTGGATCCCCAGGCCCGCGTCAGCCTCGTTCCGTTGACGGCCACCGCACCGTCATCACCAACGAGTCCGCGAGCGCCCGCCAGATGTGGTCGACGCCCGGGCCCCACATGGCATAGTCACCCTGATCCCTCAGGACCTCGGCTCCCTCCGACAGCTCGATCTGGAACGCACCGGACACCAGGACGAGCAGCGTGGTGCACGTCTCGCCGGTCACCCACTCCGACCGTTCCTCCCCCCGCCGATGGAAGGCCCATTTCACCTCGACCGCCTCGGTGTGGCGAATGGTGCCCGGCTCCATGAAGTGCCCGATCAGCCAACCACGGTGGTCCACGCCGTCGCTCAGCGCATTTCCGGCTATCCATTCACCCACGGCCGTCCTCCGGGGACAGACCGCTCAGGTCGTCTGCGCCTGGCGGACGACGCAGGCCACACCGGACTTGCCACGGGCGCCGGTGGCCGACCAGTGGGCGGTGGCATGCGATTTGACCTTCGACACATTCACGATGGCGGAGCTGAGCACGGTGGAGCCCGGACGGGTGACGAAGTCGACGACAATCTGGAACGACTTCGATGTCGGCGCGGGATTGGTGACCGTGCCATGCACAGCCCATTGTCCCGACTGCCGGGCGCAGGAGGTCTGCTTCACATCTGACCGCGCGTTGTGGGCCAGGTCGAACGGGACCGTTTCCCCCGGAGCAATGTCCGACGTGCGGGTCGAGGGCGGCGCGCCGCTGGATGCCGAACTGCAACCCACGAGGAGCATCGAACACCCGGCAACGGCACCGCCGGCCACCACTGCACGCATCCTGCCTCGTCGGTTCATCCGTCGTTCCTGTCCTCGCCGGAGCCAGATCGATCGCCGCGCCCACATCCGGCACTTTCGGGTTCGGAGGCCCCTGTCGCCGAACATTACATGCTGGCTCTCCGCCCGGGTCGTGCGCGGACCCGGGTTCGGATCCCGCCCCCGGGGAATCCGGCCCGACGCGTCCGTCCGCCGGCAGCCTCTGTGGCCACCGACGGACGGAAACGTGACTATGGGACCATCGAGCTGGTCCGGACGCCCGGTACGATCACCGGCCGTCCGTCCCCACTCAGGTACTGATGGTGATGGTGAACGTCGCCGTGGCCACGACCTGCGGCGAGCTCGAGTCCAGTACCTCGAAGGACATCACGTAGGAACCAGCCGTCGTCGGCTTGCCGGAGATCTTGCCGGCCGTCGACATCTGCAGGTTCGGCGGAAGCGGGCCCGACAACCGCTTGAAGGTGTAGGGCGACTTGCCTCCCGCGGCGGTCAGCTGGGCCGAGTAGGAGACGTTGCGGGTCCCCGCCGGCAGCGATGCGTTGGTGATCCGCAGTCCGGTGACGTCGATGGTGACCGTCGAGGACGCCGAGTTTTCCGTCACGGCATGGGGGTTGGTGGCGTGAGCCACGGCCGTGTTGACCACCTTGCCGGCGCTGACATCGGCCTGGGTGACGGTGTAGCTCCCGGTGCAGGTCTCCGACGCCGCCGGGGCGAGGGACGAATTCGGGCAACTGAGCGACGTGGCCTTGTTGTCGGTCACATTCACCCCCGACAGCGTCGTCGTCCCGGTGTTCTTCACCACGAAGGTGTAGTGGAGGACATTGCCGGCCGCATGGAAACTGGAGTTCGTCGACGCCTCGGTGACGGTGAGCTTCGACGTGGCCAGCGAGGCAAGGACGGTCACCGACGAGGACGCCGACGTCACGGCCACCGCCTGGGGGTTCTTGGCATGAGCCGTGGCCGTATTGGTCACCGAGCCGGCGTTGACGTCGGCCTGGGTCACCGTGTAGCTGCCGGTGCAGGTTTCCGACGCCCCGGGGGCGAGGGTTCCGCTCGGACAGCTGACCGTCGCCACCTTGTTGTCAGTCACCCCCACCGTCGACTCGGTGGTCGTCCCGGTGTTGGTCACCACGTACTTGTAGCCGATGGTGTTCCCCGCGGCCCCGTACCCGGTCGACGTACTCGACTTGGAAAGACTCAGCGTGGAGGTGGCCTGGGAGGCCAGCACCGTCACCGCCGACGATCCGGAAGACACCGCATTGCTGTGCGGATCGGTGGCATTGGCCGTGGCCGTGTTGGTCACCGAGCCGTGGTCGACGTCGGCCTGGGTCACCGTGTAACTGCCGGTGCAGGTCTCCGACGCCCCGGGGGCGAGGGAGGAGTCCGGGCAGCTGACGTTGGCGATCAGGTTGTCGGTCACACCTACGCCCGACAGGGTGGTGGTGCCGGAGTTGGTCACGTCGTAGGTGTAGTTGATGACGTTCCCGGCGGCGCCGTATCCGGTCGAGGTGGTCGACTTGTCAATGCTCAGGCTGGTGGTGGCCAGCGAGGCGTCAACGGTGACCGATGAGTTCCCCGACGAGACCGGCGTCGAGTTCGGTGGCGACACCGCACTGGCGCTGGCCGTGTTGGTCACCGAGCCGTGGTCGACGTCGGCCTGGGTCACCGTGTAGCTGCCGGTGCAGGTCTCCGACGCCCCGGGGGCGAGGGAGGAGTCCGGGCAGCTGACGTTGGCGATCAGGTTGTCGGTCACACCCACACCCGACAGGGTGGTGGTGCCGGAGTTGGTCACGTCGTAGCTGTAGGCGATGACGTTCCCGACGGCGCCGTAGCCCGACGAGTTCGTCGACTTGACGATGCTCAGGCCGGCCGTGGCGTTGGATGCGTCGACGGTGAGCGACGACGACCCCGAGGTGACCGGGGTGGAGTCCGGCGGCGCCAAGCCGCTGGCGCTGGCGATGTTGGTCACCGAGCCGGCGTCCACATTGGCCTGGGTCACGGTGTAGCTGCCCGTGCAGGTCTCCGACGCCCCGGGGGCGAGAGAGGAGTCCGGGCAGCTGACGTTGGATACCAGGTTGTCGTTCACGCCCACGGCCGACAGGTCGGTCGTGCCGGTGTTGGTCACCAGGTAGCTGTAGTCGATGACGTCACCGGCGGCGCCGTAGCCCGAGGAGTTCGTCGACTTGACGATGCTCAGACTCGACGTGGCCAGTGAGGCCTCGACGACGACGGTGGACGACCCGGACTTGACCGTGCTGCTGTCCACATCCGTTGCCGTGGCAAAGGCCGTGTTGGTCACCGAACCGGCGTCCACGTCAGCCTGGGTCACCGTGTAGCTGCCTGTGCAGGTCTCCGACGCCCCGGGGGCGAGGGAGGAGTCCGGGCAGTTGACATCGCTGACCAGGTTGTCGGTCACCCCGACGGCGGACAGCGTTGTCGTCCCCGAGTTGGTCAGCAGGTAGCTGTAGTTGAGGACCGTTCCGGCGGTTCCGTACCCGTCAGAGGTGGTGGACTTGGAGAGACTCAGGCTGGATGTCGCCTGGGTGGCGTCCACGGTGACCGACGAGGGCCCCGACGTGATGGTGACACTCTGCGGGTTGGTCGCACTGGCGGTGGCCGTATTGGTCACATAGCCCCGGTCCACGTCGGCCTGGGTCACCGTGTAGCTGCCAGTGCAGGTCTCCGACGCTGCGGGAGCGAGGGTGGGGTCAGGACAGCTGACCGAGGCCACCTTGTTGTCCGACACACCCACGCCCGACTCGGTGGTCGTCCCGGTGTTGGTCACCAGGTAGGTGTAGGGGATGATCTCACCGGCCGAGCCGTAGCCGGTCGAGGTCGTCGACTTGGCCAGGCTCAGGGTGGACGTGGCCTGCGACGCCTCCACCGTCACCGACGACGAGTTCGAGGAAATGGCGTTGGCGTACGGGTTGGTGGCGTTGGCGGTGGCCGTGTTGGTCACCGAGCCGTTGTCCACGTCGACCTGGGTCACCGTGTAGCTGCCGGTGCAGGTCTCCGACGCCCCGGGGGCGAGGGAGGAGTCCGGGCAGTTGACGGTGGCGATCAGGCTGTCGGTCACGCCCACGCCCGATTCGGTGGTCGTGCCGGTGTTGGTCACCAGGTAGCTGTACGGAATGGTGTTTCCGGCCGCGCCGTACCCGGTCGACGTCGTCGACTTGGTGAGGCTCAGGCTGGATACCGCATTCGAAGCGAGGACCGTCACCGTGGACGAGTTCGAGTGTTCAGTCGTGGAGGCGGGATTGGTCCCACTGGCGGTGGCCGTGTTGGTCACCGACCCGTTGTCCACGTCAGCCTGGGTCACCGTGTAGGTGGCCGTGCAGATCTCCGAAGCACCACCGGCCAACGAACTGGACGGGCAGCTGACGTTGGCGATCAGGTTGTCACTGACCGCGATGTTCGACTCCGTGGTCGTCCCGGTGTTGGTCACCAGGTAGCTGTAGGGGATGGTGTTCCCGGCCGCGCCATACCCGGTCGAGGTGGTCGACTTGACCAGGCTCAGTGACGATGTCGCATCCGAGGCGTTGACCGTGACCGAGGACGGGGCCGACGTGAGGACCTCATTCGAGGGACTCGTGGCGCTCACGGTGGCCGTGTTGGTCACCGACCCGTTGTCCACGTCGGCCTGGGTCACGGTGTAGGTCCCCGTGCAGGTTTCAGAAGTCCCACCGGCCAGCGAACTGGACGGGCAGGTGATGTCCACGCTCGGGATCTTGTTGTCGTTCACCGTGATGTTGGTGACGGTGTCGGGGCCTTGATTGGTCACGGCGTAGCTGTAGTTGATGGTGTCCCCGGCCTTCGAATACCCGCCGTCGGTGTATGCGGTGGTCGACGTCTTGACCACCATCACACCCTCGACATCGAGCGGCGTGGTCGACAAGACGGTGCCCAGGCTGGTGCCGCGAGCCGTCTGGTAGGCGTCATTGGGCCCGTTGCCGGGCAGCGGGGTGGTGTTGGACTCTTCGATATAGATGTTGTAGGCCCCGGGGGCGAGTCCGCTCGGCACCTGGAAGGTACCGGTCGGCTGACCCACGGTCAGCGTGCAGGGGTTGGGAGCCACGGTCGTGCTCTCCGCCCCGGTGCATGCGTAGGCGTCGGCCCCGATGGCGACCGTGGAGTTGGTCACGGGCACGGCTGTCGCCGGCGAGGTACCGATGAGGACCTGCGGTGCGCTGACCGGGTAGAAGTTCGAAGCGTTGTTCTGGAAGTCACCGTAGGGACCAGCGTTGGGCGCACCACTGTTGGCGCCCCACCAGTTGGTACCGCCGGTCACGGAGACGGAGTCCCCGGCGAGGACGGTGCCACTCGACAGCGCAGCCGTCGGCGTCTGGGGCACGGGCTGACCGTTGTAGAACAGATCCAGGGACGAGTAGTTGGTCGACCCGTTCTCGTCGTTGCCCGACGAGATGACGACCGTGCAGTCCACCAGACCGGCGTTGACGTCGGCCTGGGTCGGCGGACAGTTGGCGTCACCAGTAGTCGGTTGGCCCCCATTGGTCCCTCCGGCCTTGTCGGTGTTCCCTCCGGCCGAGTTCGACCCGAGGCCACCGTAGGTGCAGTCCCCACCGTTCACCCAGGAACTGGGCAGTTCCATCGAGGCAGTCGACCCCGACCCGAAGGTGTCGGTGCTGGTCGAGGCCAGGATGTTGACCGCTCCCCAGCAGCCACCCGCCGAGCCGCTGCTGGCGCTGGTGAGGTCCAGGTTGGACGAGGGCAGATCTCCGAGGGCGGCTGAGGGGTTGGTGTCAGTCGGCGTCGGCAGCGGATTGGCCGTGTTCATGGTCCAGGCGGTACCTAAACCGCCGTCGGCCGAGACACCCACACCGCCGGGACAGGTGGGTATGTCCTTGGTCGATCCCGCCGTCACCCCGCCGCTGATGGGTTGGCCGAAGGCGGACTGTGAACCAGCCGTCTCCAGGTCCTGGTTGGTGTCGAACATGGAAACCGTGGCCCCACTGGATGACCAGGTGCACTCGTTCTGGGACCAGGTGGCGATGCTGTCGGTCGAGCTCCCGCCGGAGTTGGTGGCCACCGGGGCCATGGTCACCGGCGCGCTGGCCACGGTGTTGTTGTTGGTGCCGCAGATTTGGGCAGTTCCGGTGGTGAGGTTGACGTCCTGGATCCGGTAGTTCGCGACGTTGGCCGGCGTGGTGCCGGCAGTGAGGCTGGTCAGGGGCAGCGAGGCGGTCGTTCCCGGGTTGGTGCCCCGAGGGGCCGGCCTGGCCGGCGCTGACTTCGAGGTCATAACAGAAGGGAACTCCCTTCACGGCCGAGAAGTAGTTGCCGTCGGTCGAACCGCTGGTGGCCCAGCTCGGAGCCGGTTGGGAGATGGTGACGGTCAGCGTCCCCGACACGGCGTTGGGTGCACCGTTGGCACCGCCGGTGGCCAGGAAGGTCAGGTGGTAGGTGCCGTTGTCGGCATAGACCGGCGTCTCGGTGACCTTGCACTCCAGCTCGTACTCGGTGGCCGTGCCCGAACCCGATGTGGCCGTGGTGCAGGCCGGCGAGCTGGAGGTCGACGTGGCCTCGGAAGCGTCGGAGGGCAGGGTGCCCGAGTTGAGGGTGATGGACGAGGGGTAGTCGCCGGCGTTGGCCGCGGCGAAGCCCTGGCTGTAGCAGATGATGGTCTCGCTCTCGGCCGTGCCGTCGACCCACGAGACGGACGTCCCGCCCGCAGCCGGCGTGGAGCACGTCGTGGTCGGTTGGGCCACGGTCACGGTCAGCGTGCCGGAGGTGGTACTGCCGATCCCGCCGGGGCCGGTGGCCGTGAAGGTCAGGGGGTAGCTGCCGGCGTCGGCCGAGGTCGGTGTGTCAGTCAGGGCGCACTCGAGGATGTACTCCTCGGTGGCGCCGGAGCCCGAGGTGCCGGTGGTACAGGCCGGACTGCTCGAGGTCGAGGTGGCAAAGGAAGGGTTGCCGTCGGCCGGAAGGGAGCCGGAGGCGATAGCGACCGACGACGGATAGGCGGTCACTCCCGAGATGCCGCTCTGGGCTTCGCATTCGACCGTGTAGCTGTTGGCCGAGCCCTCGTAGAAGGTCGAAGCGGTTCCACCGCTGGCCGGATCGATGCAGGACACGGTGACAGCACTGACGGTGATGTTGAGCGAGCCGGAGGTGGCGGTGCCCACGCCCCCGGCGCCGGTGGCGGAGAAGGTGGCGGCATAGGTCCCGGTGTCAGCAGCGGTGGGCGTCGCCGAGAAGGGACACTCGAGGATGTATTCCTCGGTGGTGCCGGAGCCCGAGGTGCCGGTGGTACAGGCGGGGCTGCTCGAGGTCGAGGTGGCGAAGGTCGGGTTGCTGTCGACGGGCAGGGTGTCGGTGGCGACGGCCGCTGTGGTCGGGTAGGCGGTGACCGACGAGATCCCGCTCTGCTCTTCGCATTCGACGGTGTAGGAGGAGGTGAGGCCCTCGTGGAAGGTGGCGGCCGTCCCGCCCGAGGCGGGATCGATACACGTCACCGTGGGCGCGTTGATGGTGACCGACAGGGTGCCCGAGGTCGTCGGGGTCAGGGTGCTACCGGTGAAGGCCCCCGGTGTGGACGTGAAGGTGGCGGTATAGGGGGTGGCGGACTCGTCGGCGGCGGTGGCTGAGTCCTTGAAGGCGCACTCCTCGATGTACTCCTCGGTGGCGCCAGAGCCTGACGTGGTCGTGGTGCAGGCGGAGCCCGTGGCGAGGGTCGGGGAACCGTCGGCGGGAAGCGTGTCGGTGGCGACGGTGATGGTGGGGTAGGCGGAGGTGCCGCTGATGCCGGTCTCCTCTTCGCACTCCACCGTGTACGACGAGTTGGTCACCCCCGCATGGAAGGTGGTGGCCGTTCCACCCGAAGCCGGGTCGATGCAGGTGGTGGCCTGGGCGGCGAAGGCCGGTGCTGCGGTGATCACCGCTTCCACGGTGAGACCGACGAAGGTGCCGATCAACAGGATGAGCCCGAGGGTCAGCCGGCCCACACCCTTGGCCCCGAGCTTGCGGCCGGTGGAGTGCTTCGACACCTTGGCGGTGCGCCGAGGTGTCGGCGTACCGGACGCAGCTTCGGGCGCACCGGACTCATCGGAGAACAGCTCATTCGATGACATTCAAATCCCCCATCCATCATGCGGGAACACCGCACGCTCAGAACGGACCTTCTGGTCCTCTATCGATGGGGTTTTGATGCACCCCCGCCGCGACAGTGTTTCGTGTTTTAGCACGGGCGACTAACGATTGCATCGCAAAAATTGAGGATATCCAAACGTTCGTTTAAACCCCTAAGTCGAGAAAAGTGCTGGTTGTGCCATGTATTGCCCCGTCTTCAACTCGACGCGTCGTCGGCAACTGATTGACGCGCATCATTGGCCCAGGGCCAGCACATTCCGACGCCACTCCCTGCGGGGCTCGCCGACCCCGAAGAGTGCAGAGCCCGCCCGCATCGCAGGTGGCCAGCGGGCCAGAGCCCCGGTTTCCACGCCGGAGCCACGATAGCGTGTCGCCAATGACGGCGATCTCCCCTACAGGCGGAGCACCGGAGATCCGCAAAGCGCCCCGACCTATCCTCGTCCGGCCGATCGCACTGGTCCTCGCCGTCGCCTGCCTCGCCGGGACCGTGCTCCCGATGCTCGTGTTGACGGCGACGCCGACACCAGCCGCGGCCGCCAGCGAACCCCAAACCAGCCTCGGCTGCCATAGAGCGGGTGCCGCACTGTCCGCCTGACTGCGGTGCCGTCGCTGCCGGTGACCCGCTGTTGGTGGGATTCATGACACCGAACCCCGGCCCCGACTGGCAGGCGTTCCCCGCAGCTGACAGCCAGTCGTACGTCAACCTGCTGCGACGGAACACCGCCCGCATCGTCGGTACCACCGCCACCACCAACGTGGCCGCGGCCAAATGGAACTCGGTCAACGGGAACTACACACTCCTGATCACACTCGTCTCGTCGACCTCACTGGCTCGGGCTCGGCTTCAGAACCCGCTCGGAGACGCCAGCCGACCTGTGTTCGTCGGCCGGCGGAGCGCCTACCGGAGTCGCCCACACGCATTCCCGGGATCCCCGGCTCGGTGTCGGGCACGTGTGTGTTTCGGCCGACCTCGACCATCAAGGGAGCGGCCGTCGCGGCCTTCATCCGCGGCAACGTCGCCGTCCTCATCGAGATCAGCTCGCGGTCGCTCACGCAACATCGACCTTCTCGACACCGTGCCGGTGGTTCACCAGCAGTACTCGGCCCTCCCATCCGGGAGGAGTCCCCGTCTCGAGCGGCGGTATCGATATCGAATGGGTCGTCTTCTGGCTCTTGCTTGCTGGCCGCATCTGGCCTTCGGCATCGTGGCCTGCATCCGCCGACGGGGGAGCTGGCGAGGACCCTTCGTGGCCGTGGCCGAGGCCTTCGGCCGCCGGAAGGTAGCGCTTGGGGTGTCGGTCGTGGCGGTGGTCGGGGCCATGGCGTTCTCCATGCTCGACTCCACCGTCATGCGCGGGTTCGGCGAATGGTTCGGGGTCGCCTCGTTCGGGGACTTCTGGCAGAACTGGGCCGACGCGGCCTACACGACGTTTGCCGGTGGCTACGGGCACATCTACGTGCTCGACCGGACACTCGAAACAGCCCCGGCGCTCCAGGTCATCATCGCTCCGATCGCCCGGCTGGCCTTCCACCTCTCGTTTCCCTATCCGAGCGCCGTCCTCTACCCGACGGCCTTCTGGGTGGCCGGGCCGCTGTACCTGGGTGGCATGGCCCTCCCCATCTGTGCCTGCGACCGGTGGCTCACCGGCATGGGGGTCACCGATATCCGTCGTCGCCTCGCCGTCCTCGGCGTGATGGCGATCACGCTGCCGCCCATCCCCTTGAGCGGGCATCCCGAGGATCTCATCGCTTTGGGGGCGATGCTCTATGGGATCGCCGCCGCCTTCGACGAACGCCCGCGTGCCACCGGGTGGTGGCTCGGGGTGGCGCTCGCCTTCCAGCCCTTTGCTTTTTTGGCCATTCCGATCGCTTTCATCTTCCTCAAACGGCGACAATGGCTCACCGCCCTGGGTCCCATCATCGCGGTGCCGCTGGTCTTCCTCATCGTCCCGGTGGTGGCGGATCCCAGCGTCACTCTGCACCAGCTGCTCCACCAGCAGGTCTACGACGTTTTCGGATACATCAGCCCCACCTGGAACCTCGACCCGGGCGTGGCGGCCTACATCCGTTCCGCCATCGCCCTCGCCGCCATTCCGGCGGCGATCGTGCTGGCCCGGTTCCTGCCTGCGAGCCGCGGCAGGGCGCGGCCCTGGTGGTGTGGAGCGTCGCCATGCTCTTCGCCCTCAGGGTCTTCGAGCCCGAGTTGTTCCCCTACTTCATGGCCTCGACCTTGGCCCTGGCGCCCATCAGCGCTGCCCGGCTGCCGTGGTGGCGACTCGCCGCGGTCTGCGCTCTGGCGGTCTGGCTCACCTGGTGGCTGCACATCGCCATTCAGGCCAAATGGTCGCTCTGGTTCATCCTGGTCGCCCAGCTCTGCCTGTTCGCAGGGCTGGCCTATCCGGGGAGAGGGCGGCGTTCCCCGACTGAACGCACGCCTTCGACAAAGCTCTCGACCAGCCGACCCACTGATCGGGAGGAAAGGGCCCCGCAGCTCGCTGATCAAGGGCAGTAGCCGCAGCGATCCCTCTGGCCATCTCGATCCACATCGACCGGATCGGGTTCCCTTCGGAGGCTCGGGCGCCCGCTTCGCAGTCCTGGTTTCGCATCCCTGGCTCCGATCCCTTGCGATCCCGGCTCCAGTGGACGAACCTCGAACAGAGGTAGCTTCTGCCCATGCGACGGCGAATCGGGGTAGGCGTGCTGGCGGTCCTGGCGTTGCTCGGTGGGTGTTCCACCAGCACCACGGGCACGTCGACGACCACGACAGGCTCGCTCAATGCGACTCCCTGCAACTACGCGCGGGCCTGGCACGACAACCCCAGCGGGTTCAGCGAGTTTGCCCTCCTGGCCCGGTACGCCCGAATGGCCCAAAGCGCAGCCCTGCGAACCGAAGGTCGTCGGCTCAGCGCAGCGGTTACCTCCCAGGAGGCTGCCGCCATCGGTGCCGCCGCCGGCACGCTCTACGCGACGTGCAAGCAGCTCGGCATCGTGCCGTCGCCACCGGTGGCGCCTTCAACGACGGGCTGAAGACCTGGTTGGAATTCGGTGGGTGGAACAGGAACCAAACCTCGAGCCACCAGGAACGAACGCTCCTGCCTGCGCGGCGCTGAGACTCTACCGATATGGATCAGGAAGCTCAACGGACGATGCGACGTTGCCATGACGCGACGCTCGGTGACCTCCATCACTCCGGAAGGTCACCGAGCGTCGGTTCGTTCAACATTGAAACGGCACTGGAGCAGAGGGCAGCGTACACACTGCCCTCGATGAAACCGATCTAGAGCTCGGCCGTCGTCTTTGGGGCGATGGTGATCTTGTCGTTCGTCGTGTTGAAGCAGATCGACAGCGAGATCACCTGGCCGACCGGGGTGATGGCGGCATTACCACCCGACACCACGCTGCCCTTGATGACATATTCACTGCCCTGAGCCACGGTACAGGCATTTTTGGTGGCGGCCGTGAATTTGACCTTCACTTTGGTCGTCTTCTTGCTGCTGGCCCAGGTAATCGTTCCTGCTCCGGTAGCAAGGCTCTTCGTCTTCGCTGATGCGCTGGCGTACGTCTTCACGTCAGCCTTTGGAACCGTGCACTTGCTGATGGTGACTGACCCGGTGGACGAGAGGACCCCCGTGATGGACGTGCAGGGGATGCTCTTCGGTGTCGCCGCCCCAGCCGGTGCGGCGCTTCCGATCACGAACAGTGAAGCTGGAGTGGCCAGCGCGGCGAGCGCGGCAGCCGAGACGATCAATCGACGCATGAAATCCCCCTCAGGTGGAGTTGCCCGGAGCGGTTCCGGGCACTCCGCATGGTATACCGAACTAACGTTTGATGGAAGACCCCTCTTACCCTTATTTACAAAGTCTCAAACATTTTTAATCTTTCAGTCGTCGACGTTTCGTGCCCTGTTCGGGAGCTTCTCCGGGGCTCTGTCGTTCCGCTCTACCGTGAGGAGCTCGTGCATCGAACTCTCTGGTTGATCGACCTGGTCTGCGTACTGCTCTTCGTCGGCATCGGCCGCTCCGTCCATACCCATGGCCTGAACATCGCCGGCCTGTCATCGACAGCCTGGCCGTTCATCACCGGTCTGGCCCTCGGCTGGTTGACCATGAGCATTCGCCGCCTTTCCGGAGCGGCGGTCAGTAGCGGCGTTCTGGTTTCGATCGTGACGGTTGCCGTCGGGATGGTTCTGCGGGTGGTGGCCGGCCAGGGCACCGCTTTCGCGTTCATCCTGGTGGCCTTGGGGTTTCTCGGCGGCACGATGATCAGCTGGCGGCTGCTGATGGGCCTCGCTCTGCGGAGGGTCCACAGGCCGGACCGGACCTCGTGATGGACGGCGAACCCGCGCGTCGCGTCGAGGCTGATCCGTCCCGGTCGGCTACCGCTCCTGGGTGGGCATGACCTGCACCTTCGGAACCGGGTAGGGGGGCTGGTTGGTGGCCACCTCCAAGAGATCGGTCTCCGTGCACCCCTTAGCCGCCAGGTAGGCGGGATCGTTGCGGGTGGCGGGGAGCGACGGAACCGTGGTGTTCGACTTCCCCATGTGGAGCGTGGCCGTCAGGTCCCCCACCGCCGAGCGGCGCCACGCCGAGAGGTTCGGGACCTTGACTCCGAACCGCTCCTCGATGAACCGGAGCTGGGAGGTGTGGTCGAAGGTCTTCGAGCAGATGTGACCACCGCGGCTGAACGGGGACAGGACGAGCATGGGCACCCGGAACCCGAGCCCGATCGGTCCGGCGATCCCGTTGGCGTCGGAGGGGAGCGGCTGGACCGTGAGGTACTCCCCCTCCGTACCCGGGGGTGCCACCGGTGGGTTGACATGATCGAAGAACCCGTCGTTCTCGTCATACATGTGGAACAGGACCGTCTTCGACCACACCTCAGGGTTGGCCACCAGGGTGCTGAGCACCTGGTCGGTGAACCACTCACCCAGGAAGGAGGGTGCCGGAGGGTGCTCGTCGTATCCCACCGGCGTGCTGATCCAACTCACCGCCGGCAGGGTGCCGGCCTTCACGTCAGCCGCGAAATCACCGGGGAAGGTAGGGAGGAACGCGTTCTTGTACAGGACCGATGACGGATTCTCGTACTGGCTGAAGTACGGCAGCACGCTGTCGGTGGTGAGCCCGATCTTCCGCATGGTGTCGATGCTGTAGAGCGATCCACCGGGGTTGTAGTACTTCCAGCTGATCCCGGCATCCTCCAGGACTTCGGGCATGGTGTCCCAATGCACGCTGAAGAGGGCGGACGGGGAGCCGTTGGTGACGATGACCGGACCTCCGGCTTTGCCGGCCGGGTCGAGGGTGCCAGACATCTGCATCAGCCGATTGGGGTGGGTGGGGCCCATCACCGAGCAGTGATAGCCGTCGCACAGGGTGAAGGCGTCGGCCAGCGCGTAGTAATAGGGAAGGTCGGCCCTGGTGTAGTACCCCATGGTCAGGGTCCCCTGGTTCGGACCCTCATAGGCCGGTTGGGTGTGTACACGGGCGAACGAGTCCATTCGCCCGCCGTTGCGGCACAGGTGCTGGGGCTCCCAATTGTGGGTGAGATCGAACGTACAGTCGGCCAGATCGGAGTTGACCGTGTCGAGGTGGAACGGCAGGAGGCGGCCGACGGGCGACGCGCTCGGTATTGGCGGGGCAGACCTGGGAGAAGGCGCCGAGGTCATCGGCCGGGTGATCGTCGAAGCCCCGGACGCCGGGGTAGGTGCCGTAGTAGTGGTCGAACGACCGGTTCTCCATCATCAGGAAGATCACGTGCTCGACCGCACCCAGGTCCGAGCCGGCCGGAGGGACGGCGGCGGCTTTGGTCACCGTGGAGGAGGCCGCTCCCCCGCCGCACCCGGCGGCGATGATGCCGACCCCCGATGCCGCTCCGGCGACCAGAAGCTGTCGACGGGTGATCCCCCGCCTCGGATCGCTGTGTCCGGCCTGATCTTTGGTCACCCGTCGCTCCATCCTCGCCTGTCCGCCCAAGGTAGCCAACCTACGGATCGGTCGCGGGAGTCGCCGGCATCGAGACCACGCTGCCTCACGTCCCATGACCGTCGGGCCATGATCCCCCTCCGATGACGGGCTGAGCCCCGGTAATACTGGGGATCGGTGATGGCGCCAGGCTCTGACATTGATTATCCTGCAGGTGGCACTGGGGCACATGGGTTGCTCCTGTTGCCGGCGGGTACGGCATGGCACCGTGCCGGCGGGTGCGGCGACATGCCGAGGGGGGTGTGGCGATGTCAATGAGCACACGGCAGGCTTCGGAGCGGAGGTCTTTCCGATCACGGACCTGGCTGCGGACCCTCCTCACCGTCATCATCACCTGCGGGGCCTGTGCGGTGGCGCCTGTGGTGGCGAGCACGGTGGCCAGCACCCCGGCTGCGGCTGAGACGCTGACCCCGCTGGTCACCGGCGCCCAGGGCCTCGACCAGCCCCAGAGCATCTGCTACGACTCGTCGGGGAATCTCTTCATCGCCGACGAGAGTGGCACGGTCTACGTCGACCCGGCCACCACCGGCACCGTCTTCGGACAGTCGGTCACCGCCGGCGTCCTCACCGCCGTGGTCAGCGGCGATGGCGGGCTCGGGCCCATCGCCTGCAGCGGCGGCAACCTCTTCTTCAGCTCCTTCGAAGAGGGCTTCTACTCGGTGGCCATGCTGTCCGAGACCGGCGGCACCTTCTACGGGACTTCCGTGCCGGCCGATGCACAGACCGGCATCCTGACCGTGAACTACCCGCACGCCATCACCTCCATGGCCCTCGATGCCGCCGGCAACCTCTACCTCACCGACAACTCGGCCGGGACGGTATCGGTCTTTCCCGCCGCCAGCGGCACCGTCTTCGGCCACACGGTCACCGTCGGTTCCGAGACCGTCGTGGCCTCCGGCCTCAGCTCGCCCGACGGCATGGCCTTCAACGCAGCCGGAGACATGTTCATCGGCGACTGGGCGGCCGAGACC
This sequence comes from uncultured Acidimicrobiales bacterium, assembly GCA_963713625.1. Classification (GTDB taxonomy): domain Bacteria; phylum Actinomycetota; class Acidimicrobiia; order Acidimicrobiales; family RAAP-2; genus Bog-756. The sequence goes on from CAVQMN010000006.1 coordinate 347,081, forward strand.
CTCTCCGTGGTCCCCGCCGCTTCCGGGACGCTGTTCGGGCACACCGTCGTCGCCAACACACTGAGCACCCTCGAATCGGGCCTCTCCATTCCCCAGTACGACCCCGACTCGGTTGCCGTCGACGCCAACGGCATCGTCCTGGTGGCCGACAGCACCGGGGTGTCGGCCCTGTCCGAAAGCACGGGGACCCCGTACGACAGCCCGGTCACCGCCGACATACTGACCCAGCTGCAGGTCACTCTCGACCCCGAAGGCATCACCATCGGCCCGTCCGACAACCTGGTGATGGCCGACAGTTCCGACAATGCCGTGGTCGAGGCGACCGCCCCGACGGCCGATGTCACCGGCGTCAGCTTCGCCGGTCCGGACACCAACCCCACGGTGACCATCACCGGCACCAACTTCGGCTCCGAGCCGGGCGCCGGCTTGCAGAGCTCGCCGGGATGCTCGGCATCCGGCACCAACTTCTCCTACGGCGACCTGGTGATGTTCGACAACAGCCAGAGCTGGCAGGCCGGCTACGGCGGGGACTGCATCGGGTTCGACGTGGACACCTGGAGCCCGACCCAGATCACCTTCACCTTCGGCTCGTGGTACACGGACCAGGAGGTGTCGACCAGCACCGAGCTCCAGCAGGGAGATTCCTACACGGTCATCGTCGGCGGGTCCTACTTTTCGGGGACGGCGCCCCTCACCCCCTCGGTCACCGCCCTCAGCCCCACCACCGGACCTCTGACCGGGGGGACCACGGTGGCCATCACCGGGACCAACTTCGCCGGCACGACCCAGGTCACCTTCGGATCGACCCCGGCCACCAGCTTCCACGTCAACTCGGACACCTCGATCACCGCCGTCGATCCGGCCCACGCCGTCGGCCAGGCCGCGGTGTCGGTCACCACCTGGTACCAGTCGGCTTCGACCTCGGCCGATGAGTTCACCTACACGCCGGCCGTATCGGCCAGCTACGCCTGCACCCTGCCCGCCCCCCTCGGGACCGTCGACTTCCCGGTGGTGCTGACCGCCGTGCCCGCGCCGGTGTCCTCCATCACCGAGGGCGGGACCTTCTCGACGGCACTGGCCGCCCAGGTCACCGAGCCGGCTTCGGTGGTCGACCACTACCTGGGCCAGGGTGCGACCTCGGAAACCGTCGGTGCGCAATCGGTCACCGTGGACGGCGACACTTCGTCGGGCAGCCCGAGCGGAGCGGTCACCCCCAACACCGAGACGGCCTCAGCCACCAACCTGCCTCAGAACGACGGCGACTTCACCTCCAGCACCCCCTACACCTTCGACACCGCCTACAACCCCATCTCCTGGCAGACCGGCCCCGGTGCGGGCCTGGTCGACTTCGTGCCCGGGACCATCGTGATCACCACCAGCTACGTGATCCACGGCGCCACGACCTCCGTCCAGTTCAACTGCGCCGCCCCTCACAACATCGCCGTCCTCGACTCGACCACGGTCGACCCGCCCACCAGCGCGGCCAGCTTCCAGGTCCCCTCCACCACCCCTCCGCTCCAGAACCAGGTGAGTGCGGGCACTGACGGCGGATGGGCAGTCACCATCGCCAACACCTCGGAGACCACGGTCACCGGGGTGTCGGCCGTCGTCTCGGCCTCCGACGGGGGACCGGCCCTGACCTACGACACCGCGGCCATGGCCGCCTCGGGCACCACCTGCTCACACGACGGGGCCGGGAAGCTCTCCTGTTCGGTCGGCAACCTGGCCTCGGGAAGCTCAGCCACCTTGAACCTGTTGGTGGACACCACCGGCCTGGCCCAGGGCACCACCATCACCGGCTCGGCCGCCGTCAGCTCGACCAATGCCTCGAGCCACACCTCATTCCTCGGCCCCATCGGGGTCATCGTCCTCCAGAGCGGGAACGGGACGAAGGCGGTGGCGGCCCCGGGCATCGCCCTCACCAGCACCAAGAGAACGCTGAAATTGGCCAAGGCCACGGTGACCCTGACCCTGCCCACGGTCAAGATCAGGGTGACGAAGAAGGTGGCCGGGAGGGCGGCGGCCGATGCTCTGGCTGTTTCCGAGGCCGGCACCACCTTGCAAACACCCCCACCAGTGGCCGTGACCCTCGAGTCGCTCGCCCCCTCGGCCGAGCCGGCCCTGTGCCCCCCGACCGGGACCAAGAAGTGCGAGGGCGACATCGTCCAGGCCGTGGGCAACTTCTCGGCCTATACCAACAAGAAGGCCCCGGTCGCTGCCGAGGTCAAGTTCTTCTACGGCCTCCACGTCCCCGTCGGGACCATCTACATGCTGAAGCCCAACGGGAAGACCGTCGTCCAGCTGTCGGCCTGCACGAAGACGGCCGGGGCCTACGACACCCCCTGCCTCGGTGTCCCCCAGAAGACCTACGGTGAGGCGGCCCACGACAGCCTCTATGTCCAAGCCACCGTCTACTTCACCGGTTCCGACCCGGCCATGGGCCGACGCTGAGCGGGTGAGACCTCTTGGATTCTCCGACGCTTGACCGCCCGGGCGGTGTCCCCCAAACGGGACCGTCCTCACCGACGTCCATCCTGCTGCCCTACATCACCCGGCCGGCCATCGAATGGGCCCGTCTGCACCAGGCCGACGCCGATACCCCGTTCTGGCGCGAGGTCGAAGGGACCATGGTGTTCGGGGATGTCTCCGGGTTCACCAAGATGTCCGAGCGGTTGGCTCGCCATGGCAAGGTCGGGGCCGAGGAGGTGGCCGACGCCATCAACACCTGCTTCGAGCAGCTGCTGGGGGTGGCCTACCGGTGCGGCGGCAATCTCCTCAAGTTCGGCGGGGACGCGCTGCTGCTGCTGTTCACCGGTGAGGACCACGCCACCCGGGCCGCCCATGCCGCCGTGGGCATGCGGGCCCGCCTGCGTGATGCCGGGCGGTTGGACACCTCCGCCGGCCGGGTCGTACTCCGGATCTCCATCGGCGTCCACCGGGGCATCTTCCATCTCTTCATGGCCGGAGGATCGCACCGTGAGCTGATCGTCGCCGGCCCGGCAGCCACCAGCACGGTGGCGGCGGAGGGCACGGCCACCGCCGGCGAGATCGTCATGAGCCCGACCACGGCCCCATTCCTCACCGAACGCAGCCGGGGACCGGCCCGCGGCGATTCCTTCCTCCTCCGTTCGCCTCCCGGCGACACTCCCTCGCTCCCCATCGACCCCCCGCAGCTCGACGGCATCGACCTGGCCCGCCACGTTCCCGCGGCCATCCGGAACCACCTGCTCGAAGGGGGTCGCGAACCCGAGCACCGCACCGCCACCGTGGCCTTCCTCCACTTCGACGGCACGGATGCCATCGTGGAGGAGAACGGCCCTGGCGACCTGGCCGAGCGGCTCCACACCGTGGTGCGACGGGTACAGGTGGCGGCCGAGGAGAACGGCGTCTCCTTCCTCGGAACCGACATCGACCACGACGGCGGCAAGATCATCCTGGTGTCGGGCGTGCCCCGACGGGCCGGCGAGGACGAGCAGCGGATGCTGCTCACCTTGCGTCAGATCGTGGCCGAGGAGCTTCCTCTCGGCCTGCGGATCGGCGTCAATACCGGTCCGGTGTTCGCCGGCGATGTGGGCACCCCGTTCCGTCGCACCTTCACCGTCATGGGTGACACGGTCAACCTGGCCGCCCGCCTGATGGCCAAGGCCGAACCGGGCCAGGTGCTGGCCACGGCTGAGGTCCTCGATCGTTCATCGGTCCGGTTCGCCACCACGCCGCTGCCACCCTTCATGGTGAAGGGGAAGCGACGCCCGGTCACCGCGTATGTCGTCGGAGCCGCCCACCGGTCGCGGGACCACCGGGTGGATCGGCTTCCGCTGACCGGGGTGGCCGATGAGCTGCGAGCCCTCGGATCCGATCTCGATGCGGTCAACGGCGGGGCCGGGCGTGTGGTCGAGATCGTCGGGGATCAGGGAACCGGCAAATCGCGGCTGGTGGAGGAGCTCGTCCGCCGGGCCGGCACCATGCGGACCATGACCATCATCTGCGAGAGCTACGAGGCCACCACCCCCTACGCCGCCATCTGGTATCTCGGCCGGGCCCTGCTCGGTCTCGGGATGGACGCCGACAAGGAGACGGTGGCCCGGCACCTGGAGGCCAAGGTCGAAAAAGAAGTTCCCGAGCTGCTCCCCCAACTACCGCTGATCGGGACCGCACTCGATATCGATCTGCCCGATACCCCCGAGACGGCCGCCTTGAAGCCGGAGTTCCGTCGACCGGCTGTGGCCAGGGAAGCAGCCCGGTTTCTGGCCGCCACCCTGGAGCGCCCCTTCCTCCTGGTCGTGGAAGACGCCCACCACATGGATGAAGCGTCCCAGGGCGTGATGATGGACCTCGCCGGACAGCTCGCCGATCGCCCCGGTCTGCTCTGCATCACCCGCCGCACCGGGGATGAAGGCCTGAAGGTCGGAGCCGACGACCATGTCCGAAATCTCGAGCTGACTTCCCTGACCACGGACGAAGCGGCCGAGGCCCTGGTGGCCGCATCCGACGAGTCCCCCATGCTGCCTCACGAGATCCGGACGCTGGCCGAGCGGTCGATGGGCAACCCGATGTTCCTCGAGGAACTGTGGCGGGCCCACCTGACCGGCGCTCCCCTCGAAGCGCTGCCGGACTCGGTCGACTCAGCCGTCACCGCCCAGATCGACCACCTCTCACCCCGGGACCGACAGGTCCTCAGGTATGCAGCTGTCCTCGGCACCACATTCACCGGTCAGGAGCTCATCGACCTGTTCGAGCCGGAGGCCGACGGACAGCTCCCTGCTCCGGAGCAGGCCGCGGGCCCGGACCGGATTCCGCCGGCCCTGGCCGAGTTCCTCAACACCCAGGGCTCCGGCCTCATCCGGTTCCGTTCGGCGATCGTCCGGGACTGCGCCTACGAAGGACTCCCGTTCCGCCGGCGCCGCGAGCTCCACGGGCGGGCGGCCGACGCGTTGCTGGCCAGGACCGGCGCGGAGAACGAGGCCGAGCTCCTCTCGCTCCATTTCTTCCACGCCCAGCGCTACGAACAGGCCTGGCAGTACGCGTTGGTGGCAGGCCACCGGGCCGGGCAGAAGTACGCCAATCTCGAAGCGGCGAACCACTACCAACGCGCCCTGGCCTCGGTCGGCCACCTCCCAGAGGTCGATCCCACCGAGGTGGCCACGGCCTGGGAGCGCCTCGGGGATGTCCGTGAACGGGCCGGTGACTACCGCGGTGCATCGCTGGCCTACCGCAGAGCCCGCAGACTGCTCGGGACCGACATGGTGGCCCAGGCCGAACTGTGCCTGAAGGAGGCCTGGATGCCCGAGCGGGTGGGCCGTTACTCCGAGGCGGTGCGATGGATCCGGCGGGGGCTCCACATGATCGACAACGTCGAGGGCGAGGAGGCCGGCCGCCTCCGGGCCCAACTCATGACCTGGTATGCCGCCGTGCGCCAGGCCCAGGGTCGAAGCCGCGAAGCCGTCAAATGGTGTGAGCTGGCCATCAGCGAGGCCCGCCGGTTCGGCGACCGTGACGCGGAAGCCCACGCCATGTTCACCCTGGACAGTGCGTGGGTGTGGCTGGGCCGGACGGATCTGGCCGACCATTCGCAGCAGGCACTGGCCATCTACAACGACCTCGGCGACCTCGCCGGCGAGGCGGTGGTGCTCAACAACCTCGGCGCCTTCGAGTACTTCCGAGGGGACTGGGATGAGGCCGCCTCCCTCTACGCCCGCGGGCGCGATGCCCGGCTGGCCACGGGAAACGATGTTGATGCCGCCATCGGCACCATCAACATCGGCGAGATCCTGGCCGATCAGGGCCGGTACGAGGAAGGTCGCCAGCAACTGATCGAGGCCCTGCGCGTACTTCGGGCCGCGAGCTATCGCTACGGCATCGCCTACGCCACCATGCTGCTCGGCCGCCTGGAGTCCCGTACCGGATCGTTTGTGGAGGCGCACGAGCACTTCGACGCGGCCCGGTCCGAGTTCGCCGACATCGGCCTCCACTTCGACGCCTCCGAGGTCGATTCGCTGGTGGCCGAGTGCCTCGTCCTCGAGGGTCGGAGCCGGGAGGCACTCGAGCTGGCCACCCACCTGGTCGAGACCATGGATGAGGGCTCACCCAGAGGGGCTGCCCTCATCGAACGGGTCCGCGGCTACGCACGCCTGCAGGCGGGGGATGTCGAAGGCGCACGAACCGCCTTCGAAGCCAGCCGGGACAGCGCCTTGGAGCTGAACGCCGAGTACGAGTTGGCCCTGACCCTGGTGGCCCTGGGCAGGCTGGCGGACCAGACCGGTGACCCGACCATGGCGCGGGAACTGCAGGGTCGCGTCGATGCCCTCAGTGCCCAACTCGGGATCATCGCCTTTCCCGAGGTGCCGGTCGGTGGTGACGACGTGATCGGGGTGGCCTCTGACCGGTGAACCGGAGCCGGCCTCGGCCCCCGGGGGCTGGCCCTCGCTTCGAGGTTGGCGCAATCCCATACTGGTGCGGACCACCGGGGTGACCGAAGGAGACCACATGCCCACCATCGAGGAGCTGGCCCGTGAGGTGGCCGAACTCCGCCGGCGCGTCGAAGAGCAGGACAGCGTGCTCCAGCTGCAGGCCCTGAAAGCCCGCTACGGGGAGTTGGTCGACCAGCGGTACTCGGCGGGCCGGGTGGTCGAAAGTACCGAGCTCCACCGGGTAGCCGACGAGGTCGCCGCGCTGTTCACCGTCGACGGGGTGTGGGATGGCGGTCCGGGGCTGGGGGTGGCCACCGGTCGTCGGGCCATTGCCTCGCGGCTCCGCGCTCCGACCCTCACCTTCTCCCGGCACCTGTTCGTGAAGCCGAAGCTCCGGGTCGAGGGTGACCGGGCGTCGGGTCGCTGGGACCTCCTGTGCCCGTGCCGGACCAGTGACGGTCGGTCCTATTGGATGTGTGGGTACGAGGACGACGAGTACCTCCGGACCGACGGCGTGTGGCTGCACCGGACGATGAAGCTCACGACCTTGTTCATGGCGCCGGTCGACGAGGGCTGGGAGAGGATCCTGGCCTGATCAGTACGCCCCGGGCCGCGACACCTCCTCGGGCTGTGGGCTGCTCTGTATACTCGGCCACCGTGCGCCCGGAGGATTCGATCCGCTACGGCCGGATCGTTCGGGTGATGAGCGAGTTCGTCCGTCCCCGGCGTCACGGTCCGTCGGTGCCCGTGGAGATCGCCGCCCACCACGTCCGGGGCGAGCCGATTCCGGCCTCCGAGGCGTTCCGCGCCGAGTACCAACCCTTCCCGGTCGGCGGCTCGTGGGGCCCACCGTGGGCCACCACCTGGTTCCACATCCGTGGGGTCATCCCCGTGGAGTGGGAGGGGCGGGAGGTGGCGCTCGGTTTCACCATCGGGAACGCCGGCAACACGGGATTCGGCGCCGAGGCCCTCGTGTGGCGGGGCGGCCGCCCGGTCCAGGGACTCTCCCCCAATCACCGCGAGTACGTGGTGACACGGCGCGCGACCGGCGGGGAGGATGTCGAGCTCTACGTGGAGGCGGCGGCCAACCCTCCCTCACCCTTCGGCACCAATCCTTGGCCGCTCCTGCTCCCCGACCCCGACGGTGCCCCCCAGTTCACCCTCCAGCGGGTCGACCTCCACGTCCGGGACCCGGAGTTCGATCAGTTCTGGCACGACTTCCGGGTGCTGGTCGACCTCCTGACCGAGCTGCCGAAGGGAGAACCCCACTTCGCCCGGATATGCAGCGGACTCGAACGGGCCTGCAACCTGCTCGAGCTGCCCGACATCGCGGACAGCTGGCGACGGGCCCAACCGGTGCTGACCGAGCTCCTCGACGAGCGTGCCGCGCCGCACACCCATCGGATGACCATGGTCGGGCACGCCCACCTGGACACGGCCTGGCTGTGGCCCCTCCGGGAGACGGTCCGCAAGTGTGCCCGCACCTTCAGCACCGTGCTCGAGCTGATGGACCGCTATCCCGAGTACCGGTTCGTGGTCTCACAAGCCCAGCATCTGGCCTGGATGCGAGAGCACTACCCCGATCTGTGGGAACGGATGAAGGAGAGAATCGCCGAAGGCCGGCTCGAGCCCACCGGCAGCATGTGGGTCGAACCGGACTGCAATCTCCCCTCCGGGGAATCTCTCGTCCGCCAGATCTTCTACGGCAAGCAGTTCTACCGCCGCGAGCTCGGCATCGAAACCGAGGACGTGTGGCTGCCCGACGTCTTCGGCTACTCGGCGGCGCTGCCCCAGATCATGCAGCGCAGCGGTATCCGGTGGTTCCTGACCCAGAAGCTGTCCTGGAACCAGTACAACGTCCTCCCCCACCACAGCTTCTTGTGGGAGGGCATCGACGGGTCGCGGGTGTTCACCCATTTCCCTCCGGCCGACACCTACGGCGGGGACGTCAGTGTCCGTGAGCTTCGATTCGGGGTCGAGAACTTCAAGGACCACGACCGGGCTTCGAGGTCCCTCTATCTCTTCGGATGGGGGGATGGGGGCGGCGGCCCGACGGCCGAGATGCTCGAATCGGCCCGCCGTCTGGCCGACATGGACGGCATCCCCAAGCTCACCATGGACAGCGTGCGCACGTTCTTCACCGAGGCGGAGGCGGACATCGTGGAGCCGGCCGTCTGGGCCGGTGAGCTCTACCTGGAGTACCACCGGGGCACCTACACCACCCAAGCGGCCACCAAGCTCGGCAACCGCCGGGCCGAGTTCGCCCTGCGCGACTGCGAGCTGTGGGCCTCGGTGGCCCCGGCCTTCGACTACCCCGGTGATCAACTCGACCAACTCTGGAAGCTCCTGCTCCTCCACCAGTTCCACGACATCATCCCGGGCTCGGGCATCCACTGGGTCTATGAGGACACCGCCCGCGACCACGGCCACATCCTGGCCGAGGCCGGGCGACTGACCGCCCAAGCCCTCGACGTGGTGGCCGGGGACATCGACACCACCGCCGGCGTGCAGCCCCTGATCGCGTTCAACTCGCTCTCCCATGCCCGGCGCGAGCTGATCGCCGTCGAGGCCCCTGACGATGTCACGGCTGCGGTCGACGCCTCGGGGGCGGCCCAACCGGTCCAACGTGTCGGCGACGGCCGAGTCGTCTTCGAGGCCACGGTGCCTGCCTGTGGGTACCGGGTCTATGACCTGGTGGCCACGGGTCCCTCAGCGGAGGACGCCGTCGCCGCGGTGGCCGTCACCCCCACCTCCCTCGAGAACGATCGCCTGCGTATCGAGCTCGACGAGCGGGGCCTGCTCTCCTCCATCTACGACAAGTCGGCGGCTCGCCAGGTCCTCGCCCCCGGGGCGAGCGGCAACCTCTTCCAGCTCCATCCCGACTACCCCAACTTCTACGACGCCTGGGACATCGACCGGTTCGCGCTCGAGCACGCCGTCGACCTGGTGGACGTGGAGTCGATCGAAGTGGTGGAGCCCGGACCGCTCCGGGCCGGCATCCGTGTGACCCGCCGGTTCGGCGACTCACGCCTCGCCCAGGTGATCCGACTCGACGCCGGCTCACCCTTCCTCGAGTTCGAGACCGAAGTGGACTGGCACGAGACCAACCGGCTGCTCAAGGTCGCCTTCCCGGTGGACGTGCGCAGCCTGCGGGCCACCTACGAGATCCAGTACGGCCACGTGGAACGGCCGACCCATGCCAATACCAGCTGGGACGTGGCCCGCTTCGAAGTCTGCGCCCACAAGTGGGTCGACCTGTCCGAGCCGGGGTACGGGGTGGCCCTGCTCAACGACTCCAAGTACGGGCATGACATCGCCGGCAATGTCATCCGGCTCTCGCTCCTGCGTGCTCCGACCTGGCCCGACCCGATGGCCGACCGTGGCCACCACCGGTTCACCTACCGTCTCCTCCCCCATGCCGGCGACCTCCGGGACGCCGGAGTCATCGACGCCGGGTACGACCTCAACGTGCCCATCCGGTCCGTCCGCACTTCGTCGCACCCCGGAACCTTCGAGCCTGACGGCTCGCTGCTGTCGGTCGACACGGCCCACGTGGTCATCGAGGCGGTCAAACGTCCCGAGGACAGGCCCCACGCCCTGGTGGTCCGACTCTATGAGGCGTGGGGGAAGCGGGGCCCGGTCACGTTGCGGGCTCCATGGGAGCTCGGCCGTGCCACCGTTACCGACCTGCTCGAACGCGAACTCACGGCCATCCCGGTGGTTGACGGCGAGGTGGCCTTCGACATTTCACCTTTCGAGATCGTCACCCTCCTCCTCGAACCGGCGGACCCGTAGCACCGGCGGCACTACAGACGTTCGATGCAGTCGCGGGCCTCGACTCAGTCGCCGGACGGATCGACCAGGTCGAGAAGCGATCTGCCGGTGAGCTCGAACATGGTCTCGTCGTCGGACTGGCGCCAAAGATCGAGCAGGCCGATGGACAGCGGATCACATCCATAGCGCATCGGCCCGTCGTCGTCGAGAATGGCATCGACGATCAGTCCGGCGGCATCGGCCGGTGACGCCACCAGTGGGTCGGCGGCCTCCCGGCGGAGCGTGGCGGCCTGATCAGCCATCTCGCGGTAGCCGTCGAACCGGGTCGCCGCCTGGTCGCCCGTGCTCAGCTGGAACATGTCGGTGTCCACGGGGCCGGGGAGGATCTCCACCACCCGAATACCCGAGGGGGCCAGCTCCACCCGGAGGCTGTCGCCCAGGGCCGAGATGGCCGCCTTGGTGGCCCGGTAGGCCGAGTAGAACGGAACGCTGGCCAGTATCGACGAAGAAGAGACGTTGCAGATCACCGATGGCCGGTTGGCCCGCAGTGTCGGGATGGCAGCCGTGATGACCCCGACCACACCGAGCACATTGGTCTCGAACAGGGTGCGCCAATCGTCCAGATTACCGTGCTCGACCGGAAGGTAGTCGGAGTCCACCCCGGCGTTGTTCACGATGACCCGGAGGTCGTCCGGCAGGTCGTAGGTGTCAGGATCGGTGACGTCCAGGCGGGCCACCCTGATCCGACCGCTGGCCTCGGCGAGATCCGCACCGTCCTCGGGATTGCGCATGGTGGCCACCGTGTCGAAGCCCCGCTCGGCCAGCTCGACGGCGACGGCGCGGCCTATCCCCCGACTGGCCCCGGTGACCAGGGCACTTCCTGTGATGTTCACGGAGCCTCTCCATCCTCAGTCGTCGATGAGGTCGCGATCCTACCCACACCCGAATCTCAGCCTCGCCGTATCCGGATCAGGTCGTCCGAGTGGTTGGCGTAGCGTCATTGCCCTACGACAAGGAGGCAACCATGGGGTTACTGGATGGGCGACGTGCGGTGGTGACCGGGGGCGCTTCAGGCATCGGACGGGCCACGGCCCGCCGGATGGCGGAAGAAGGCGCCCGGGTGGCGGTGATCGACATCAATGCCGACGCCGCCCGGGAGGTGGCCATCGAGATCGAAGGTACCGCGCATGTGGCCGACGTCACCGATCCCGATGCACTTTCCGGGGCCGTCGACGACGCGGCGCGGGCCATGGGTGGGCTGACCACGCTGTTCAACAATGCCGGTACCGGAAACCAGTCGCCACTTCACGAGTGGTCGTTCGAAGAGTGGAACCGGCTGTTGGCCGTCAACCTGACCGGCGTCTACCTCGGATTCCGTGCCGCCATTCCCCATATCCGTGCCTCAGGGGGTGGGAGCGTCGTCTCGACCGCTTCCATCAGTGGGACCCGGCCGGCCGCGGGAGAGGCGCCCTACTCGGCGGCAAAGGCGGGCGTGGCCGCCATCACCGCGTCAGCCGCGCTCGAATACGGGCCGCAGATCCGGGTCAACTCGGTGTCGCCAGGGATGATCCTCACCGCACTCACCGCGCCATTGCTGAAATTCCTTCCCGACGAGGAAGAGCGCTACGTGCGGACGACGCCGGTCGGTCGGATCGGGGAGCCAGAGGACATCGCCGACGTCGTGGTCTTTCTGTGCTCGGACATGGCCCGATTCATCACCGGACAGAACATCGTCGTCGACGGGGGCATGACCCTGCACGGATCGGGGATCGACGGGATCTTCGAGAAGATCTTCCCGCGCTGACCGGCGCAGCCCGAACATCCTTGGACCGCAGGCCGCCCGAACGCCGTCGGCGCCGGCCGACTACCGTTGACGCCGTGGAAGGCGAGCGGTTCGGTCCCATCGATTTCGACATGTTCCATCGCCAGGAGCTCCCCGCCCTCCTGCAGGCCAGGGGCCGGGTGTTCTCCGAGGCGGACGTGGGTCTCGTCCGACCCCTCGCCTTCCAGCTGACCGACGGACGCGCCTATACCTACCGGCCTTCCGGTTCCACCTTCACGGTCGAAGTCGGAAGCGACGGCGCCGACACGGTGGTCGAGCTGGAGCCCGACGAGTGGTGCGCCTTCGTGTGGGAGCTCCGATCCTGCTTCGCCATGTTCTATGCCGATCGGATCGCCGTCACCCGGGGCAACTTCGGGCAATTGGTGCGCTGGGAACCCCCATTGCGAGTCGCCTTCGACGGGCAGGCAATGTACGACATCGATGCGCCGCCTGCAGTGGAGGACGACCAGGGACGACCACTCCCACTCGACCGCAGCTTCGACCTCGGCGACTCGGACCAGGAGATGGCCGACTTCTTGCATCGGGCCGGGTTCGTCCATCTGCGGGGAGTGCTCAGCGTCGACGAGATCGATGCCCTCCGGGCCGACGTCACCGCCGCGGTCGACGCGGCCCGACCGGACGACCGCCGATCGTGGTGGACGACCGTCGATGGTCAAGAGGTGTGCAACCGGGTCAACTATCTCAACGACCGGTCCGAGCTCATTGCCGGGCTGGGCGGTGACCAGCGTTTCGTTCGTATCGCCGGCCTGGGTGGTCCCGACCTCCGGGACGCACGCGACCGCCTGGACGGGAACAGTGCGGTGATCAAGATTCCCGGCGCCAACGAAGGCCTCGTCGATCTCCCCTGGCACCGGGACTGCGGTATGGGCGGTCATCCGGTCAAGTGCCCCATGCTCAATGTCGGCATCCAACTCGATCCCGCGTCGGCCGCCACCGGCCAACTGCAGATGATCGCCGGTTCACATCGGGGCACGTCCCGCCTCCCCCGTCCGGACGAGACCCCGGGGCTCCCGGTAGTGCCGCTGTCGACGGAACCGGGCGATGTCACTGTCCATTACGGCCATACGCTCCATGCCGCTCCGCCTCCGACCGATCACCGGGCTCCGGGCCGACGGGCTCTCTATCTCACCTTCGTCCCACCCATTACCTTCGAGATGGTCGGTCCGGGTCAGGGCTACAACGATGTCCTCTTCGCCCGGGACGAAGGACGTGTGCGCCACGTCGACCAGCTCCGGTAGGCCGAGAGGCAGGGGCGCGGCTCTGCCCGGGCCCCTCCTTTCCGACCGCACGGCCGGCGGAGCCACGGCCACCGGCGTTCGGATACCATTGCCTCTGTCGCGGGCGTAGTTCAGAGGCAGAACACGAGCTTCCCAAGCTCGGAACGCGGGTTCGATTCCCGTCGCCCGCTCTCACCGTCGCCCGGTCTCACCGTCGCCCGCTCTCAGGTCGGAGGCCGGTGCTTTCGGGGCGGTGCCTGAACCCTCCGTAGAGGACCCTCAGCCCGGATCGAAGCCCTTGGCCGACAGCGCCATCGAATGGGGCCAAACCAGCACACGGTAGGGGCCGACCCGGTACGTGCGCAGGACCGGGCCGAACGTGGCCCGGGCACCCGAAGCGTCCACGTTTTCGGGAAGATCCGTGTTGTACACCAGAAACTGGAATGACGTTCCCGCATACCAGGTGGCGCTCGACTGCCGCTCGTAGCGGACAATCCTGCCCGCCGGGTTGCTGGTGACAGGACGGACCTTGATCGCCCCATCGGTATCCACCGTGACGATCGAAGAGCTCCAGTAGTCACCGAGGCCGGTGCGGAGTCCGTGGGCTTCGAGGAACCGGCCGAGTGTCGACACCGGCTGCTGCGGGTCGGACTTGGTGACGCCACTGTTGATGATGATGCCATCGGCGCTGGCGAAGGCCAGCATGCAGACGGTGGCGATCGCCGCGGCCACCCACAGGGTCCGGGTCGACCGGTACTTCGTGATCCCTGCGCCGACCATCCGTCCCGCCAGGATGCAGGCGAAAATGACCGAGGAGGTCAGGTACCGGTCAAAGGCCGTGAGATCGGCCGACGACAGTGTGATGTAGATGACCACGCCCCCGAGGAAGCCAAAGAACAGCAGGTCGTCGAGCCTCCAGCGCTCTGAGCCCACACCTGTGGCCGCGGTGGCGACGCTTTCGCCAGAGTCGTTCTCATTGGATCCTTTGACGAGGCCGAAGGCGAGTCTGGCGGCGAAGAAGCCGAGTGTTGCCACGACGAGGAGCACGCCGACGATACGCACGTCCTCGAGAGGCGTCGGTACCCCAGCGGTGTCGCTCTGGATTCCGAGCATGTGGAGCCCGTCCGGCAGGAGATTCCTGAGGTTGACCACCATCTGGGATGATGTGGCTGCCGGCTGGACGTTGCCGATGGCGAAGGTCCCGATGAGATCGGCTATCGAGCGGACGATTCCGGCCACGAGGACGCTGCCCGCCGCCGCGGCGACGAGTGGGATCCCCGCCCTCCACCTGCGCGTGCGTGCCGTGGCCGCCAGGCCGGCGAAGAATACTGGAGCGAGGCCGATCCCCACCGTCTGGAGGTCACCGAGCAGCCCGGCGGCCAAGAAGGCCACCGCCACCAGCCACTCCACCCCCATTCGGCCGCGCCGGAGTAGGAAGAACGCCACCAGGCACCACAGCGTGGTACCGATGTGGACGGGGCCGCGGACCAGAAAATAGATGAGATAGTGGCTCGGAAGTCCGAGCAACGCCACGACGGTAATGGCGGCCCCGACCGACGCCGCACCTCGGCGACCGTCTCGGGCGATGACGATGCCCATCACAACCACCAGCGCGGCGATGAAGGCCGGTACCAGGTACTCCAGAATCGACCTGAGCCCGACGACCAGAACGCCGGCGGTATAGAAGACGGCATCCACGCTCCAGAACGAGTCGACGGAGAGCGCCCATCCGTGCAGTGTGAGATGTCCGGCAGCCAGTGCCTGCCCTTCCAACACAACGGTGGCACTGTCCGAGTCGGCGGGGAAGGTCTGTGCCGACAAGAAATACAACAACGCGGTCAGGCCGGCGATCGCGGCCAGGATGGCGGCGATCGAGCCGAGCCGGTGAGCCCCTCTCTGCGTTGCCCGGCGACCGGCCGGCGCTTCGCACGATCTGCTCCCGGTGCCGAAGGCGGTGGTTGTGGAAGGCATCACGGTCGTCATCGTCGTCGTCCGAGGGCGCAGTCCGGCGTCGGGCACGCCCCTCACGATAAACCCGGCGCAGGCCCCGGTAGAAGTGGCCCTCTGTCCCCCGGAGCCAAGCAGCCGACGAGGTCCGCTCGGCCGGTGCCCCGTCCCCCGCCCGCGCGATCAGGATGGACGCCGGAGGATCGGCTCCCATCCCTCACGCTCGGCCCGGTCCTTGGGGGAGTGCGTGGTGTCCGGCCAGTCTCATCACCTTTGTCCTCCGAACACGCCCCAACTTCTACGTTGCCTCGGCAATCGGCTGGCCGACAACCCAACCGGCGGCATTCAGGGCATCGGTGACGGTCCAGCTTCCACCACCCGGGTTCTGCAGGTCCGCCTTCCCCTGACTGTCGAGCAACTTCTCGAGATTCGCCGGGATGCGGCCGATGCTGGTCATACCTCCGGCGATGAACCGTTCGTCGAGGTGGGAGTCGAGGAGGACGAATCCGTCGGAGTGGTCGACATCGTAGGTATACGGTCGGTTCGTCTCCCAGTCGATCCCTGGTGGTGAACCCTCAGGGACCTCTTGGTAGTAGATGCCGAAGTGATGCCAGAGGGAGGCGATGGTGGCGCTGGAGCCTGTCAGCAGTGGCCAGGTCGATCCGGTCTGCCGGGCGAACGCGGCCATTCGGGCGGGGGTGTCCCTGCCAGGGTCAACGGTGACTTCGACGATGGCCACCTTCCGAGACAGGTCTTCGGCTGCGAGGGAGCGCTGCACCACCAGGAGTGCACCGGTGGTGATCGGACACTCCTCCTGGCAGGAGGTGAGGAACGGGACGAGAAGCACCGTTCGGCCCCTGAACTGCTCCAGTGTGACCTGGTGGCCCACCTGATTCTCCAGCGGAAGCTTCGTGATCGCCGCGGGAACGGCCTGGTGCAAGGCGTCGCCGATCGATGGTGACGGTGGCTGGGGATTGGCGCTCCCAGCCGATCTCGAGGCGGACCAGAGGCCCAGGCTGACAACGAGCAGGGCAACGACGATGATTGTGAGCAGCAGATACGGTCTTCTCGACGGATGGATAAGCAGACACTAGGCACGTGGTGGCAAAGGCGGTAATTGCCCTCCACCCCATCGCCGGCCTCGACGATGGGGTCTCCTCGCTTCGGCAGGACCCGCACCAGGGTCAGCGGAGATCAGGCCCCGCAGCTGGAGGTTTCCGGGATCGGCCCGAGCCGGTTCCCCTCGGTCCCGCCGCACGCCCGGCTCGAGCCTCCCTGCCGACGCCCTCAGGCTGCCGGCCCGAACCCATTCCTAGGGCACGCGGGCCCAGACGAGCCGGATGTGGTCCACTTCGCCGGAGACCAGATGGATGTTCTTCGGCTGGCTGCACCGGCCACTCGCCGTGCTCGTGGCCGAGGGACCACAGCCGATGACCGTGTAATTGCCCGGTGACAGCTTGATCGTGAAGTGCCCGGACTTGCCCACATGCTTCTCGAGGGTGAGGGGAACAGACTTGAACTCCACCTCCACATTTCCAGACGTGGGATGGAATCCACCAGGGGCCGCACCCCCTTCGTAGCCGAGCTCGCCGACGATTGCGGCCTGATGTGTGGCGGTCGTGGCTGCTTGGGCAGGCACCGCCTGGATGCCGATCACGGCGATGCCTGTGACGGATAGTGCCAGCGCCAGGTTGGTCAGACGGTTCATGGTTCTCCTTTGGTCGTCTCGGTCTTCCTCATGGTCAACTTCTCGTATTCACCTCTGGGCCCAGTGCGGACCGACGGCCCCGAGGGCCGCTTTCATGTCCTGTGGAGTGCCCGGAACCGCACGATGGGCTGGATACCTTTCCGCCAGCTTCAGCGGACCGTTGTCACGCCGCCACGTTGACGTACTTCACCGCCACGGTCGCCGCTCGAGAGGAGGGCGGGCTCTGTGGGAACGGTACGAACGTCACGTGTCCCGTCCCACTGCACGGAACCGCCAACGACCTGGGAATCGACTTGACGACACCGTAATGCGAGAACGTCACCTGACCGGGGCCGGCGGCGGCGGGCGGAGGGGCTCCGAAGAACACGCCGATCGAGGTGGCGTCCTTCCCCGTATAACCGGAGGTGGCATGGATGACCTTCGGCTCGGCCACCTCCACCGACTGTCCCGCCACCGGGTGCCCGCTGCGACTTTCGGGACCAGGGCACACCACTTTGACGATCGCTGGGCTGCCGACGCCGATCGATCCGTTGACGAGACCCTCGAAGTATTGGTGCGGGCCGATCTTGCCCTGGGTCGCCGCACCGGCGGTGGCCGATACGGATGCCGAAGCGGCGAGGGCCAGGCAGGCCCCGAGTAACAGAACTCTTCTATTCATGACAGCTCCTTCTTCCTGGGTGCCATACAGCCAAAGCCGGACGCCAGGCTCCGTCCGTACCTCGCTCCCCAGGCCCTAGTGATGCGATCCCATCGGAACGGCCGCCCACTAGCCACCAACACCAACAACGGTTTGTCGGCGCATCCCGTTACACCGACGGCGCCCGTCAGGACTGACGCTTCCAAGGATCCGCTGCGCCTGGGGTGCGGCCGAGGTCCCCGGCGGGCCCGAGCCTCGGTCAGCCGCGAGGAGCGTGGTCGGAGCGGGGACGTCGGCTGGTTTGGGACGATAGGCATGTGTCAGAACTTGAACTCCCTACGAATCTCGTGGCTGCGGCCGAGCGTGGCAACGACGACGCTCTCGTTCATAGGGGCACGGCGATGATGACTCGTCTCGCATGGATGGCCGAACTGCCGCGGATCGTCCACGACGTAGCTCGACGGTGGTCCCTCAATGTTGGCCGGCCGTTTCAGCCCGGTGGCCAAACATCATGGGTCGCGCCCGCCCGGGGGCCCACCGGCGATCGGGTCGTCCTCAAGATCGGTTGGCCCCATGACGAGGCGATTCACGAGCCTCACGGCCTGAGAGCGTGGAAGGGAGATGGCGTTGTGCTGTTGCTCGACGCCATGGTGAGTGATGACGTGACGGCGTTCTTACTCGAGTCCTGCGAACCGGGTCGGGCACTGACGCAGGGGCTTCCCCCGGCAGAACAGGACGTGATCGTGACCGGGCTGCTGCAACGGCTGTGGATCGAGCCTCCGGCCGGCCATTCGTTTCGCACCCTCCAAGCCATGTGCGATCGGTGGGCCGACGAGTACGAGGAGAAGTACCGAGCCCGGGGTCGAACGGCCCGGTTGGAACCGGGTCTGTCCAGAGCAGGGATGGCGTTGCTCCGAGGCCTGCCGGCCACGGCGGAGCGAGCGGTGTTGCTCTTCACCGATCTGCATCCCGACAACGTACTGGCGGCACAGCGGGAGCCCTGGCTGGCGATCGATCCCAAGCCCTATGTGGGAGACCCTTCGTACGACCCGCTCCAGCACATGCTGAATTTTCCCGACCGTCTTGCTGCCGATCCGGTTGCCTTCGTCCGGCGGATGGCCGATCTGCTCGAACTCGACCGCGAGCGACTCCGGCAGTGGCTCTTCGCTCGATGCGTCCAGGAGTCGGTCGACCACCCGCACCTGCTCGACGTGATCGTCGACCTTGCCCCCTGACGGCCGAGGAAGCCCGGATCGAGGGCAGGAGCAGCTCCTGAGCCAGGCCGAGCGATTGACCAGGGCTTTCGGCCTCGAGAGACGGGTGGCGAGGCCGTGGTCCGTGGCGGCTCGGATCTGGCGAGCAGGCCGTAACACCCACGGGCACATCCGGCCGGTCCTCTTCCTTCAGGAATCACGGGGATTGGTCGATAACCGTCCCATGCGACTGCGGGCCCTGGCTCTCGGACCGATGATCACGATCTTGCTGGTTGGACCACTGGTCACACCGGCGCATGCCGCCACGAGCCAAGGCTGTTCCGGGTCCATCTCCTCGGTCGATAATCAGGGCACTCCTCTGGACGAGGTCAGTATCCCCGGGCCCGAGGGGACGAACACGGATCCGTTCCAGCTCTATTGGGCGGCGCCGGTCACCTGGACCGGGCAGACCGGACAGTCCATTACCAGCGGGACCTGGCAACTGACCGTCCAGAGTCCCTCGGTGCTCTTCGCCTTCGGAGAACTTGTCACCGGACACATCCACGGACTGGGTGGCACGTTCGTCACCGCCCAGGGCGGCACGACCTTCACCAACACCTTCACTCCCAGCGCAAACGAGCCCGTCACGCTGCCCGGAAAGTACGTCGTCAACTTCGTTGTCGACGGGACGGGCGGGGTGAAATGCACCGGGACGATTTCGGTACGGGTGATGGACAACCCCGGACGAAATCCGCTGTGCTGGCTGGCGGGCATCTTGATCGTCGCCGGTCTCGTGATGCTCTTCGTGTTCGGCCTGTCCAAGTTGACCAGACCCGTCCGCATCCGGGCGAGTGAGTAGAAAGAGGCGACGATGGGGCGTTCCCGGGCCAGACACGTCTTCACCAATACGCTTGCCGGCCTGTTCCTCGGTGTCGGCGTGAGCTTGATGGCGACCCTGTATGGGGTCGTCAGCTGGAGCGGGGCCGCACCCGATCTCATCATCGTGCTCGGCGTGGTCCTCGGACTCGGCGTGGGTCTCCTTCCCGTCCGAACGATTCGAGAGGCACCGACGAAGAAGTCGAGAACTGACTACTCGTCGGTTTGATGGGAGACACCAACCGGAACTCCGGTTGTGTCAGGGCGGACACTCGCTTTCGCCCGAAGGACGCCGCCGACGAGCCTCGCCTCTTCCGGAGAGTGAACCTCGTCAGCCGGGCCGCGGCTGTTCAATCCGGCAACGTGTAGGAGTGTTCGAACTCGTCCTGGAGGACGGTCGCCACCTTGTGGGTGGTGTCGATCACCAACTCCTCGTCCAGAGTTCGGACCCGATAGGTCCAGCCGTCGGGAAGGCCGAGCCGGTCGCCCAGTGTGAGGAGGCTGGCCTCGTCGGTGGTCGGATCCACGGACAGGCAGTACGCCTGCATGACGTAGACGAGCCCGTCCGGGGAGACCAGCTCGTAGACGGGCTTTCCGGCATCCAGGAAGAAGACCGCGCCCCGGTGTACGTGCTTGTCGGTATATGGCGAGGTCGATGGGTCGTCGCCCAGGTCGATCAGGGCCAAGCGACGCATGAGCAGTCCGTTGAACTCACGCAGGACCGGCTCCAAGGTGTTCACCTTCTGGCCGATACCGTCGATGACCCAGTGGCGAGGGCCATTGAGCTTGACCACCAAAGCACCGAGCTCGCCGGCAATGACCGAGGGGTCGAGGGTGTCCCATCGTTCCTGGGGACAGTCGTTCAGGAACTGGGTACCGAATACCTCGGCCTCGAAGCGGCCGTGGCGCTCGAACACGGCGATGACCTCGCCGTAACGGACGCCGCGGACGTCGTCGATCAGCCGGGGGGTCTCGATCTCTCCTGCCAGGTCCTTCACCACATCGGTGGCCTTTCTGCTCTTCGATTGCCGGTCAACCAACGATAGGCAGAAGATCCCTCGGCATGGCGCCCCTGGGCCCGACCACCCCCGACCTGCGGCTTCCGGCCGGAACCCACGGCGGTATCCTCGCCACCATGCCCCAATCTCATCCGTACAAGCTGCGCGTCCCTCTGGAAAATGCCTTCGATGCGACCATCGGACTGGTGGTCGACGACAGCGAGGACGTCGAGCGCTGCACCGGGCACCTTTCCGTCCGTCCGCAGGTCTGCCAGCCCTTGGGCATGATTCATGGTGGCGTGTATGCAGCGATTGCCGAGACTCTGGCCTCGACAGGCACGGCCCGCGGAGTCTTCGCCAGCGGTGGTGCCGCGTTGGGAATGGCCAACAACACCAGCTTCTTGCGGCCCATCACCGAGGGTTCCGTCCACGGTTCCGCCGTGGCCATTCACAAGGGTCGGACGAGTTGGGTCTGGGACGTCGACATGCGCGACGACCAGAGCCGTCTGTGTGCGACGGCACGCGTGACGATTGCCGTACGACCGAGGGCTGAGCTGCGCTGATGCCTGGCCGTCCCTGTGGCCGGAGCAGGTCGCTAGAAGATACCGACGACCAGAAGGAGAACAAGTCCCACCACAATGATGCCCACCAGTAGGAGCCGCCACGGCTGACGCCGCGGCTGAAGGTCATCCTCGTCTCCCTCCCAGTCCCACAGGTCGGGATCGTTGGCATCCGGTGACACTGGACCCACAGGAGTCGGCATGGCCCAACAAACGGTAGTGGCGCCTCGTCACCACTTCCAATGCATACGACGATGACCCGCGGCCCGAGGTCGAAGAGGGTCACCTCCGGAGTCGAGGATCCGGTGTCCCGATACATCCCGGGCGCCCCCTGCCTCGCCCACCCGGCATCGGGCATTCCCGTTGGGGCCTGACAGGAGGCCGCCGGCAGCCTATGGTCTGCAGCCATGCGGGCTGCTGTGAATCTCCACGTCGATGCGCCACCGGACACGGTCTGGGGGCTGATCAGCGACATCACGAAAATGGGCGAGTACAGCCCCGAGGTGGTCGAGGCCGAATGGCTGGACGGCGCCAGTGGCCCGGCGGTCGGTGCTCGCTACCGTGGCCACGTGAGGCGGAATGAGACGTGGCCGGTCCTGTACTGGACCACGTGCAAGATCACCGAATGCGTGCCCGGTGAAGTCTTCGAGTTCGCCGTCGTCATGCGCGAGCGTCCGGTGAACACCTGGCGCTACGAGTTTGCGGGTACGAAGGACGGAGGCACCGACGTCACCGAATCATTCGACCTCGGCGACAATGTCTTCACCAAGGTGTGGCGCCCGCTCGGCGGGTTCCTGCGGGAACGTCGCAACCAGCGTGACATGCTCCGCACCCTCGAACGCGTCAAGGCAGTCGCCGAAGGCACGGGATCCGGAGCCTCCCCGGACTGACGATGGCGGGAGGCAGGCGGAGTGGGGTCCCACGGTGTTCCCAGCCTCAGTCGGGCCCGGGTTCGGGGCGACCCGCGGGACCGGCTGCCCGGTCGAGTACCACGTGGAGGTGGCGAGACAGCGACCCCGATGCCGCGGCCCGCTACCCGCCTGGGCCCGATGGCCGCCGACCCTGCCGGCTTGCCCGGGGATCGATCGGAGCGCGTCCTGCATGACCCGCTCCCCAACTCGAGGTGTCCGTGGGAAGTATGATTGCCTCAGGAGGGGCGCAGACGTACATGAAGAACCTCAGATGCCGAATGGGGCTGCACCGATGGTCGCCGGGACATTATCTTTCCGTCTGGCGGCATGACCTCGGCAGGTCCGTGCGTGTCCGCAGCAAGGCCTGTTACGAGTGCGGGGCGCTCGATGAGCATGTCGTGCGACAGCGACCCAGTCAGCCGCCATTTCGGGGCGGCAGTTAGACGCCTGACACAAAACGTTCACGCTGACGTCACCCCCAACGTTGTCTACGTGACGGTGTTTCTACGTGACGGTGGTTCTCATGGCCGGACGTGATCCCGAAACGCGGACGGACGGCTGCACTGCCCGAAACATGCCCTCATCGCCTCCGATCCGGGCGACTGCCGCTCCCGCTATACCGAAGAGCATGTCCAACGACTCCGTCCTGCTTGGTGGTCGACCCGTCCGCCGCATGGGTTTTGGCGCCATGCAACTCCCCGGCCCCGGTGTCTTTGGTCCGCCCAAGGACCGGGATCTTGCGTTGGCGGTGCTCCGCCGGGCGATCGACGCCGGCGTCAACCACATCGATACTGCTCAGTTCTATGGGCCCGATGTGGCCAATGATCTCCTGCGGGAGGCGCTCTCTCCCTACCCGGACGATCTGGTGATCGTGTCCAAGGTCGGAGCCGAACGAGACGATCAGGGTCAGTGGCTCGGCGCCCAGCGGCCCGAGCAACTCCGCTCCGGGGTTGAAGCGAACCTGGCGTCTCTCGGTCTCGAGCAGATTCCGGTCGTCAATCTGCGTCGCCATCCGGACTCCGACGTCTCGTTCACCGAGCAGCTCGACGCGATGAGCGCTCTTCGTGAGGAGGGCCTGGTCGGGGGCATCGGAGTGAGCAATATCGACGTGGAGCAGTACCGGACGGCGCACTCTCGAATCGACATTGCCTGCGTGCAGAATCCATACAACCTGGCTGATTCGTCCGGGGAGGACGTCTTTGAAGCCTGTCGGTCGGATGGAGTCCCCTTCGTGCCCTTCTTCCCGTTGGGCTCGGCCTTCAATCCTGGCAATCCGGTGCTCGGCGCACCGTCCGTCGTGGCCACGTCCCGGCGAATCGGCGTAACCACGGCTCAGGTCGCCCTCGCCTGGCTGCTCCAGCGCGGTCCACACGTGCTCCCCATCCCCGGAACCTCGTCACTCGACCACCTGGAGGAAAACCTGGCCGCCGCCGACCTCGTACTGGACGACGAGGCTCTCGAGGCGCTCCCCTAGCTGATGGGCGACGTGGGCCGGTCCCAAACGACCGGCGGCGTCGAAGCTACTCAACCAGGGCGGTGGACTGAACCCGGTGAGCCTCAGCGTCCGGATCGGGACGGTATTTGTGCAAGTGCTCGGCCCCAGCCTCGGATACCGAGACGAATGGCTGGCGGCCCGGTTCGTGATGACGCTCGACAAAGCCCCGTTCGTTGGCCTCCTCCCAGACGGGAAGACGGGGACACGACGTTCGCCAGGCATCGAGCACCTCGGCATAAGGACGTGGCTTGACGGTCAACCATTCGAGAAGGTCGAGGATGAGGTTGTCCACGGTGTCGGGCATCGCAACTCCTGGTCGCCCTTGATCATTCCACGCCGACGTTCGAAATCACCCTTCCTGACCGGGGAGGCGATGACGGGCGCGGCGATCCAGCCCGGCGGATCGAAACCTTTCGTGCATCAATTTTGACGATGGTGCCGGGTCGGCGAACGGGTGCATGCTTGTTTGTAGGGGATGGGCAGGGATGTTTTGGGGAACGGGCGGTCCTGTTCAACTCTCCGATGGTCCTCGGCTTTCGTTGCTTGGCCCAGGACCATCCAGTGCGGCGACCTCCGGATTGGCCTCTTCACGGAGGTCGTCGCGCCACCGCGCTTCCCCACCGCGCTTCCCCACGACGGACGACAGCCTCTTCGGCGCCCGACAGGATGGCGGCGACCAACCGGCTCTGCGGACTGTTCGCCTTACCGACCCTGGCATGGCGGCCCACCATGGCGACCTGTTGGGCGACGTTCGGAGCGTGCCGGGACGCCCCCGAAGAAAGGGGCAACTTTCCGGGGGCGTCATCCCAGGGCAGGGTCTGTGAACCCTCACAGTGAGAATGGCACCACTCAGTGTATTGCTTGTCCGGCAGCAAAAGGGAAATGGTCCACGTCGCCATCCCGACGGGCCACTGTCCGACTGCTCAGCGTAAGAGGCACCCGCGCCCCACTGTCGTGATGAACGCCGCACAATTCACTGCCATGCCACGGATCCCTTGGCCACACCCCGCCGGGACGAGTGGAGATCTCCGTCAGGTGGCCAGGCGTTCACCGGCATCCAGGATCTCCGTCCGGACTGTGCTCGCCGCTGGTCCCCCGGGCGTGGGGGGCAGCACGACGACCGCGACCAGCGTGCCCACACCGGCACAGATGGCGGCGATCAGGAAGGCCAGGTGGTAGCCCCTACCGGGGCATCGGGGAGCGAGTGAGCCGCAGCCACCAGCGACGCACTGTGGTCGGTGGCGATGGTCCCGAGTACGGCGAGACCGAGGGCGGCCGACACCTGCATGGAGACATTGACGATCCCCGAGCCCAAGCCGGCGTCGGCGGAGGGCACACCGGACCTGGCGATGGAGAGGAGCGGAACGGCCGACAGGCCTGCCCCCAATCCGATGGGCGGTCGCCCCGGCCGAAAGCAGGCCCATCATCACCGAGAAGGGCAGGAAGGCGAGACCGGTCCGTATGGGGCTGTAACCCAACACGTTCTCGAGATAGAGGGCCCCGAGGAAGGACGTCGCGTACAGACCGGTGGCCAGAAAACCACGGATGATGCTGGAGTTGGTCAGGGTCCGGATGCGCAGAATACGCAGCGGCATGATCGGGTTCTCCAGTCTGGCCTCCATGGCCACGAAGACAACAAAGGAGAAGCACCGCCACGCCGCCGAGTCCGAGCGTGCGGTCCGAAGCCCAGTCGTAGCCGGTCGCCTGGTGATGGCATAGATGCCGACCATCAACGCCACCGTGACCAGGATTGACTCCCAGTACGTCCAACCCGGCCCGCAAACCGGGCCCGTCGTTCTCTTCGATCAGAATGCGTCCGAACACGAAGGTCACGACCCCGATGGGCACATTGATGAAGAAGATCCAGTGCCAGTTCAGGGCCTGTGTGAGGACGCCGCCCACCAACAGCCCGATCGAGCCGCCGCCGACGGCAACGAAGATGTAGGCGCTCATCGCCTTTGCTCGTTCGCGGGCTTCGGGAAACTCGGTCACCACGATGGCGATGATCACCGATGACGAAAGGGCTCCGCCGATCCCCTGGGCGAACCGTCCGGCAATCAGCAGCGCCTGGCTGTCGGACACACCACAGGCGACGGACGATGCGGTGAACAGGGCCATGCCGGCCAGAAAAAGCTTTTTCCGGCCGATCGGTCACCGAGCCTCCCGGCCATCAGGAGGAAACTCCCGTAGGTGATGGGGAAGGCGGTCCACCGGCCAGGTGAGGCTGATCTGGCTGAAGTGCAGGTCTCGCTGTATATCCGGCAGCGCGCCGATCGAGGAGTCGTCCTACTTCGTCATCACTCCCTTTTCCCATCCCGAGGATTTTCAGGGTGACCTCAATCACCG
>CAVQMN010000007.1:0-19625 GCA_963713625.1 uncultured Acidimicrobiales bacterium
GCCGACGGCCGGTGCCGAGACCGGTGCCCAGGGTGGCGGCCCGTCCAGTGGGCCGCACTCGCCGCCGGCCTGGCATCCCGACCCGAGCGGGAGATTCCACTTCCGTTGGTGGGACGGGCAGCAGTGGACATCACAGGTCTCGACCGATGGACACCATCTCATCGACACCAACCCCGATCAACGCATCGGTCCCTACTGAGCTACGGCGTCGGCCGCCTGACAGCCACGGTGGCCACCAGGTCGCGGTGGTCACTGCCCGGGCCGTCTTCGGTCCTGATCTGGGTGACGGCGACGCCGGTCCCGGTGAGGACGTGGTCGATCCGCACCAACGCGGGGAGCAGGGGTTTCGTCTGTGACCAGGTCATGTCCAAGGCGCGGCCCCGGGCGGCGGCCCCGTCCGTCAAACCGGCATCGAGGATGGACCGGAAACCGCGGTTTCCCCAGGTGGCGTTGAAGTCGCCGACGAGGAGCAAACCGGCTGGTCCCCGGGCCCGGACCAGGTCCGTCACCGTGGCCAGCATTCCCTTCCACGCCGGGAATTGCGCTCCCAGCGGGGCGGTGGTGTGGACGACCCACAGGGTCTGGGGTCCGGAAGGCAGATCCACCGTCGTCTGCACGAGAATGGGACGGCCGGAGAAGCTCACCACACCGGTGTGGCCGAGCGGGTATTTCGAGGCCACCAGGAATGCCGCAGGATCGTACCGCCAGACCTCGAACCGGTAGGGGAGGCCGGCCAGCGCGCCGGATGCGACGAGTTGACGGACATCCGAAGGTGTGGCCTCCTCCATGGTCACCAGCTGCGGGCGCACCGCCCTGATCTCGCTGACGTATCCGGCCATCGACGGGTTGGCGTTGTACACGTTCGCATCCAGGAGGCGGATGGTCGGCGCGTGGTTGGCCCAGGCCGGAACGGGCTCGGCCGCGGTCAGTTCCGGGAGCACGAAGGCGACCTGGGCCACCACGACGAGGACGGCGGCTGCGGCCAGGAGGAATCGACGGCCGATGACCGCCATGATCAGGACGAGCCAGGCCGGCAGGTAGAGCACACCGTTGAGCGCGTCGGCAACGCCGAAGGGCCAGAAGTCGTCCCAGGCCACCAGCCGCATGAGGGCGACAACGGCCAACACCGCCACCACGATCCACAGCGGAAGGGAGATGAACAGGGGTAATCGGCGGTACTTCCTGCGTTCAGAATGGACCCCCGGCCGGAGGATGGGGGCACGGGCCTGCATCGGGGCAGCGTACGACGTCGGCGCCGGCTCCCGGTGGCGGTGGCGGTGGCGGACCGGAGGTCGCCGGGTCACAGGCGGCCCCGGAGGCGCAGCACCCGCCGGGCTCAACTACCTCAGGTTCTGAGCCGGAAGAGCCGATACAAGTGGCACCGGGTCGTGCACCAGATCCGGCAATTCGACCTGTAAGAGTGGAGCGATGTTCGTCACCAACCATGTGCTCTCCGGCGTTCTGATCGGCCGGGCGATGAAACGGCGGCCGGTGGCCGCCTTCCTTGCCGGCGCCGGTTCGCATCTGGTCCTCGACGCGCTACCCCACTGGGGCTGCGACCTCCGATCACCCACCGAGAAGGAACGGTTCTTGAGGATCGCCCGACGGGACGGCCTGCTGGGCCTGACGACCATGGCCATGGCCGCCATGGCTGTCGAGCCCGAAGCCCGGGCAGCCACCTGCGCGGCGATGGCCGGGGCCGCCCTCCTCGATCTCGACAAGCCTTTCGAGCACTTCTTCGGACTCCGCCCCTTCCCGAAGCTGGTAACCCGGATCCACAAAAGGGTGCAGAACGAGTCCTCCGACGGGATGACCAACGAGTTCCTCTACGGAACGCTGTTCACCATGGCCGACGCCATCACCGTGGTCACCGCCCGACGACGGGTCCACTCCTCGGCCGCGGCCCTTCGGGGATGACGGCCGGACTCAGGCGACGTGGCGGTTCTTGACGAACTTGCGCCGTGTCGGCTTGGCTTCCCCGGGTGCCCGCTCCGTGCCCAGGAGGTCCGAGACGCATTCCTCGCACAGGCGACCAAAGGTTCGGCCCGTGTTGAGGCGTTTCCGATCATGCCGGCCCACCCTGGTCACCGCCCCTTTCCATCCGCAACGGTGGCACGTGCCGTATCGGCGCTTGCCGCCGCTTTGATCTCCGCCCTCCAGATCTACCACCCGCTGTTCCCCTCGTTACCACGACGCTCACGCGGCTCGTATCGACGTCGCACGCATAGAACTGTATTCAAGGTACCTGCCCAATAGTGGGACCTGGGGTCGCGGTCGGGTCGCGTCCGGCCGACCGGTCCGGAATCTCCCCCCGGCGCAGCCGTCCCGGTCCGACCGCAGTGTCGCGGGAGCGGTGAGCGCGGGGTTGCGGGGAAGCATGTCGTCTGACCTGGTGCTACGGCACTCCAACGGCGATTCTGCCCTCTGGTCGCCGGGCTTCAAAAATCTCACGAAGAGAGAGCATTTCACCACTAAAACACAGCTTGATCAGGATGTTCATCGACCATAGAGTCTGGGCTGGCCTCCATCGGATCTGCGATCGGCCGCGGTGGACCCGAAGGGACGCATGAGATCGCAACAGGACAAACGAGTGTGGGTCGGAACGCAACTGCCCGGGGCGGGGAACCGATCGCAGTCGATGGGCAAATCGAGAATCGCACATGTGAAGGTCCTCACAAGATGAAAGGCAGGTTGGAATGACGCTTGGCGAGGCGGAGCGCACGAAGCGAAAAGTGTGCGCCATCCAGTCCGAACCCACCGTGAGCGTCGTGATACCCGCGAAGAACGAAGCTCGGAACCTTCCTCACGTGTTCGCGGGTCTGCCGTCGGACATTCACGAGGTCATCCTGGTCGACGCCGATTCGACCGACGGTACGGCCAACGTGGCCCGGCGGCTCCGTCCGGACATCATCATCGTCGGCCAGACCCGCAAGGGGAAAGGCAATGCGCTGGCATGTGGCTTTGCCGTGGCCACCGGGGATTTCATCGTCATGCTCGATGCCGACGGGTCCAACAATCCGGCGGAGATCCCGCGGTTCGTGAACGCCCTCAGAGAAGGTGCCGATTTCGCCAAGGGCTCACGGTTCATGCCCGGTGCCGGCAGTAGCGACATCAGTCGCATCCGGCAGTTCGGGAACTTTTGGCTGAACAAGATCGTGAACTACCTGTACGGGACCCGGTACACGGACCTCTGCTACGGGTACAACGCCTTTCGGCGTGAGTGCCTTTCGGTGATCGACCTCGAGGCGGGCGAGCCCGACGACACCGATGAGGGGATCATGCAATGGGGAGACGGGTTCGAGGTGGAGACCCTGATCAACGTGCGGATCGCCAAGGCCCACCTCCGGGTGGCAGAGGTGCCGAGTTTCGAGCAGACCCGCCGCTTCGGGGCCAGCAATCTCAACGCCTTCTCCGACGGAATCCGGGTGCTGAGGACCATCCATGCCGAGCGCAAGCGCGGCTCCCGGCGTAACTCGACACCGTCGATGCAGCCGACGCGAGAAGTCGGTGCCTCGTGGTCGGTGATATCGACACTGGCTGAAGAGGCCAGTTGACGGGGCGCTGATGCAGTGGTTCCGACAGACGACCGTTCCGCTGCCGACCCGCGTCGTCTGGCCCGGAGCGCTTCACGGATCCGCTGAGGATCCGGCCTCGGGAGCAGAGGGACCAGGATGACCATCACCTCGCAGGCACCCATCGGCTTCGACCGGGCCCGCCACCGCCGGACCCTGTTGCACCCCTTCCTCGGGCACCGGCCGATGCATCGCCGTCGGGGCGTACTCATTGACAGCAGCGTCGGTACCGGTCACCCGGTGATCTACACCGCTGCGCCCCACAACCACCGCATCCGATCACTGGGCGGTCGCGACTACCGGGCCTGGGGCATGGTCCTCGCCGCGCTGGTGTGGACCGGGTTTGTTGCTGCCCATGGCACCGGAGCCCCTCGGCTGACGGCCCTGTTCGCCGCGGTCGACGCGCTCACCTGGGGGCAGGCGGTGGGGGCGCTGGTCCCGACCGAAGATGGGCTCGAGTTCTCCACCATCTCGGTCGCCACGAGCGCTTCGCTCCTCGTCCTGGCCGGGATGCTCATGGTCGAACTGCGCATGACAGGCGCCTTCTTCTGGGTCTTCTTCGGCCTCGGGGCGCTGAGCCTCGCCATCCAGATGCTGTCATTTGCGTTCCAGATGGTGTCCTACCGGCACAACACCGCACCACCGCAGGCAGTGCCGTCGATCATCGACGGCAGAATCGTGATGGAGCGATCGTGACGTCGACGCTTCTCGACGAGAGGGTGCCGATCCCCGACCGGTTCGGCGAATCGCCGGTTCCGATACCGGATCACTTCGGCAAGCTGCCGGTTCCGATCCCGGACCTGTTCGGCAATCGACCACTGTCGGTACCGGCCCTCGAAACCGCCGCGACATCGGGCTGGCGGTCCTTCCGGTGGTCCCTTCCCCTCTCGCTGTCGGGTCTGGCCATCGGGCTCCTGACTTCCGTTGCCGATCAGCACCTCGACCCCGGTCTGTGGGGCTTGCCCGGTTCCATCTCTCCCGTCTGGTACCTCGGTCTGGCCATGATTCTCGCCGGTATCGCCACCGCCAGGCGTTCCGACGGCATCGAGATCGGCATCGCCGTGGCCTCGTTGGTCCTCGTCCTGACGGGTACGGCGGCAATCGTGTACGACATACCCCGGCTCCCGTGGACGGAAAAGCATGTGGGGGTGACCGACTACATCCTGCAGTACGGCCAGGTCCATCCCAACATCGACATCTACCAGGCGTGGCCAGGGCTGTTTTCGGCCACCGCCTGGCTTTCACGGGTAGGGGTCATCCACAATCCCATCACCGTGGCCCGGGTGTGGCCACCGATCGTCAATCTGCTCGAGCTGGTTGCCGTCCGCTGCTTTGCCGGACGGCTGCTCGGGAACAATTATCGGGCCTGGCTGGCGGCCGGCGTCTTCATGCTGGCCGGTGCCTTCAACCTGGACTACTTCTCCCCGCAGGCCGTTGCCCTCCTGTTGGCGCTGTCGCTGTATGCCGTGGCCGTGCCCAAGGCCTCGCTGGGCAGCTCGGCCGTCGGTTCGGCTGCGGTCAAGTTCCGGCTGCCGGCGTGGCGGATCGCCATGGTGGTGCTCCTCAGCCTGGCCCTGGCCGTCACCCACCAGATCACCCCGTATTTCGTGGTGGCCAGCCTGGCTGTCCTCGTGGTGTTCGGCGTCCTACGGCCGGTGTGGATTCCTCTGGTCCCCTTGATCCCCGCGGCCGCGTGGGCGCTGGTCAATTACCAGTCGTGGAAGGGGTACTTCTCCTTCAGCGACATCTTCAACCTCGGAGCCAATGTGGCCACCCCGGGAGCGAACATCGTGGGCGAACGTCCTGATGTCGTCCTCCACCTGAGCACCCTGGCCCTGGCCGCCGGCCCGTTCGTGGTCGGGATCCTGGCCGTCTGGTTCCTGCTGAGGAATCACGGCCGCTTGGAGATCGCCCTCGCCGTCTGTGCCGCCAGCGCCGGTTCGCTGGTGCTCATCACCGACTACGGCCAGGAGGGCCTGTACCGCACCACACTCTTCGCCTTGCCCTGGCTGTGCGTCCTCGCCGTGGGGAACGGTCCGAGAGTGCTCTTGCGGCGTTGGTACTCCCTCGTCCCCCTCTTCGCCCTCCTGGCGGCCACATTTTTGTTCGCCAACTTCGCCTTGGACGGGATGAACGTCGTGCGTCCGTCACAACTGCAGGCTGAACGCAACTTCGAGCTCTCCGCCCCACTGGGGTCGATGATGATGTACGTGGGGGCCAATGACAACCCGGTCGACGCCACCTACCGCTACAACGAGGTCATCACCTCGGAGGTGAGCCCGGCAGGACCGGTCGGGTCGGTGGTGGCCGCGCTTATACGAACCGGTCGCGGGTACCCGCGGTTCTACGTGTCGACGTCCCAGGCCGGCATGTACGCCGGCGAGCTGTACCAGATCTACACCCCTCGCTATTACGCGGCGATCAGTGCGGCCCTGGAGGCGTCGCCGCGGTTCAAGAGCGTGTTCGACCAGGGGGGTACCCGGGTGTTCGAACTGAGACCGTCGGCTGGGTCGTAGTGGTACGCCCGAGCGGTGACATCGGTCATTTCGCCGTGTCCGGGGTGGGCACGTAGCCTGTTCCCCCGGTGGGTGACCCACCGGGTCCTCGTTCGACCCGTCATCAACGTGCTGGAGTAAACGCCGCCTTGCCCAAGCTCCGAGTGAGGATCGCCTGATGTCGAGAATCGAACGGCTGGGCGTGCAGGCCAAGGTGGCGCTGAGCACGACCAGCCAGTCGGTCGGGAGTCTGGTGATCGCCCTCGGTGGGGTTGCCGTCGTTCGGATCACCACCCACCGCCTGGGACCGAGCGACTACGGGACGTTTGCCCTCATCGTCACCTACGTCACGCTGTTCACCATGGTGGCCGACCTGGGGATCACGGCCATGACCTCCATCGAGCTCGGCAGACGTGGGACGGACCATTCGTCCGTTCTGAGCTCCGCCCTTTCGTTTCGCATCGCGGTGTCGCTCATCCTCATCCCGGTCATCCAGGTGTCGGCTCTCATTCTCTACCCGGATGAGACGACGCTCTTCCGACTGGCGCTGGCCGTGATGTCACTGGATGTCCTGTTGACGACCCTCCAGCTCACCCTGGCGACCGCGTTCATCGCACGGGTCCGAGGAGATCGCATCGCCGTCCTCAACGTGACCAACCGGATCTTGTACGTGGTCGGCGTCGTCGTGGTCGCTCTTGAGCGGGGAACCTACTTCGACTACATCTGCGCGTACGTGTTCGCGGACTTCGTCACCGCGCTCATGTACGCCATCGCCGTGCGGAGATCCATTCTCCTGCGATGGAGTTCGGATCTGACCCAGTGGTGGCAGATGGCCCGAGTGGCGCTGCCATTGGGAGCCATCCAGATCATCGGAAGCATCTATCTGTCCGTGGACAGCATCATGGTCTCCCTCATCTGCACGAGGGAGCAATTGGGATTGTACAGTCTGGCCTTCAATTCGGTCGTGGTCGTGCTGACCGTCCCGATCTTTCTGATGCAGGCGCTCCTCCCTTCACTCGTCAATGCCACCAAGTACGGTGCCCAGCATCTCGTGGACAGGGCGTGCTACCTGGCGTTCTGCATCGGTGCTCTGGTCGCCGTCAGCGGCGTCCTCCTCAGACAGGATGCCGTGCTGGCGCTGGGGGGACCGAAGTTCATCCTCGGCTCGACCCCCTTCGCCATCATCTTCCTCACCGTCCCGTTGACCTCTCTCCAGACGGTGTTCGGCTACTCCTGCGTCGCCGTCGACCGGTACCGGCCGCTCCTCCCCTTGGGAATCATCGGACTGGTACTCAATATCGCCATCAATGCCATCCTCATCCCGCATTTCGGACCGTCAGGGGCAGCCACGGCACTCGTGATCAGTGAGTCGGTGTTGGTGGTGGTGACCTATCTGATGTTTCGACGTCTCACCGGGATCGCCCCCGATATCCTGCGGCTCTGGCGTCCAACGGTTGCCGCCTTGGGTGTCGTTCTCGTCCTGGTCGTCTTCCGTCACTGGCCTTGGGCCTCGATGAACCCGATCGTGGGGCTTTGTGTCGGCGGCGTGGTCGTCGCCGCCGTCTACCTGGTGTTTCTCACCGCGGTGGGGGGACTCCCTCAAGAGGTGCGTGGTCGCCTGGCCCGGCGCCGGGCGTAACGGAGTGGAATGATCTTGGCCAGCCGGTCAGGCTCAGGACCGGTGTCTCACGGGAGCGCCGGCGTCGACCGGCGAAGTCGGCGCCGGCGGCGGCGCAGCGCCCACCGGTATCGACCGACCAGGTTGCCGGCGGCGGCCATGGCCAGACCGACGAACATGGCGCCGATTCGGGCCAGCGCGGCAGATTGGCCGTGCAGGAGATCGCCGGCATCCGACGCCAGCTGGTCGGTGAACGATCTGATGACAAATGTGCTCTCGGCACCCATGTCCGCGGTCCCGCCCAGCTCGGCGAACACTTCGATCTTCTCCTGATTGACGAAAAAGCAACGGCGCCAGAAATACCTCCACGACACCCGATCCTCGGGGACGAAGTGGTGGACGACGGCCCGCGGTTCATACATGAGTCGGCGAGCCTCATCCTTCTTCCGCAGCCGGAGGCAGAGATCGAGATCGTCGAAATCGATGGACCGGCATCCGCCGACGGCGTTGTAGGTCGCCCGACGCACCGACATGTTGGCCCCGATCAGGCGCGGGTAGGGACCGAGCCGGGTCGGCATGCCCGCATAGGCGCAACCGAACACCCAGTCGAAGTTGGCCGGGAACCAGGGGGGACGGGCCGTCTCATAGCGGGGGAGTGGTGCGCCCCCGACGGCCACGGTGCGAGGATCGTCAAACGGGTCCAGAAGGTAGTCGAGCCACGTCGGCTCCGCCGCCGCATCGTCGTCCAGGAATACGAGGATGTCCCCTCGGGCCAGCTCGGCGCCGGTGTTGCGGTTCCAGCCTGCACCAAATCGACGCTTGGATCCGTGCGCCCGTTCGTAGGTGGTGATGGCCTGGCTCTGATCGAAGCGGTTGGGAACCACGAGGATGGGAAAGCCGGCCGGCGATGGAGCGGTTCCCCAGCGCTGCTGGCAGCGCTGCTCGAGCTCGGGATTGTGGTCGACGCAGAGGATCAGCTCCACCGGGGGAGAGAGCTGTGCCTCGACCGAACTCACTGCTTCGACCAACTGATCCCACCGGGCGAGACTGAACGTGGGGATGATCACGGTTGCAGTGACTGACGGTGGCATGGTCGGAAGCTCCGGAATTCGAAGGGGACTGCCCCGTACCGCCGCCGGTCACCGAGGCCACCACGAGCGGGTCTTCGATCTGTGTCCCGACTTTACCTCGTGGGCATCCGACACGACGAAATGTTCACGCACCGTGGTCGGTCGCCGTCGGGCCGTCCGAGGGGTCCTGCGATCCGGGGCCGAGCGGAGCTGCGTCAGCCCAGCGAGTAGACGGCGATCCAGTCCACATCCAGATTGACCTCGGCCGGCGTAGCACCGGTGACACACTCTTCCCAGCTGTTCGCGCCGCACTGCCACGCCTGGGTCTGGACCGCGACCTGCATGGGCACGTCGGACACATTGGCGTTGGCTTCGGTAGCCCAGGGTTTCCCGTCCATGGTGTAGACGATCTTGCCCGGAGTCCATTCCACGCCGACGGTGTGCCATTGGGTCAGGTTGACGGCCAGGGTGTTGTTGACCTGGAAGGCGCTGGTCGCCGATCCCCAGTGTTCGGTGGCGGTGTCGACGGAACGGGGGGCATAGCCGTTGTCCTCCGTGAAGTCGATCTCGGGGGGCCAGGTGTCCGTCGTGGGCCACAGCAGGGCCACCACGGAGACTCCTTGGCCATTGTCGACCCGCATCCGTATCTCGTACTTTCCATAGGTCTGGGAGATGGATGTCAATTTCACCCCGCCGGTCACCCACTGGTTGACGTCGCCGGTACAGCCATTGGCAGTGGCGTCCGCCGGGTCCTTGTACCCCTTGATCACCAGCTCGCCGCCTGTGACCTCGTCATGGTTGGCCGAGAAACAGGACCCCGAGCCATCCGGGGCTCGCCCCAAGTTGCCGTACACCTGATAGTGGGAGAGCGTCGACGGGCTCGTGAAGTTGTCGGTGAAGGTCTCGGTCCACCCCGGAATCGCCCCGGGCACGGGTGCACCTGAAGGATTGGTGGCGAGATCCACCGGATTGGGTACGGAGGTGGGGGGAGCACTGGCCACGGTGCTCGTCGTGGTCGGCGGGTCCCGTAGCGTTGTCGTTGTCGACGGCAATCCCGTGGTCACCGGCGGGGACGGCTTCGTGCCCCCGACCACGGGGACTTTCCACGGTGTCCGCTGGGTTCCTATCCGGTAACGACCACCCCACGGCCCAGGAAGGTGGTTCAGATAGGAGAGCGTTCTCCCACTGGCGCTGATACTCGGATCATTGCCGATTGTCGCAGTGCCAAGGACGCTGACGACAATTATCAAAGCAATGCCTATGACCCACATCTTGCCCCTCGTCACCCCACCCGTATCGTCGCGATCCGAGCCGTACTTTAGGATTTTCAGCTCATGGGCCCCGACCCCGCTGTCGAGGTGGGGCGACGTTTCCCCGTCGGCGGTCGGAGGCCATCCCGCGGGGAGCGTGTCCGTTCCCGCAGATCAGCGCACCTTTCGCGCCGGCACTCCCGCGTAGATCGCGCCGGCGTCGCAGTCGCCGGCGACAACCGCTCCGGCGGCAATGACTGTTCCCTCTCCGACGTGGACTCCCGGCAGCAACGTACAGCGTGCTCCCAGCCAACACCGAGGTCCGACAGCGACGTCGAGGTACTGAACGGCGCGGGCGACGATCCTGTTGCCATCCCGGGCATGGTCGGACGTGACGATCATCACTTCCGGCCCGAGCAGGCAGTCTTCACCGATGACGATTCTCCCCGCCCCCTCGAAAAAGGCCCGGGGGCCGACGTAGGTCCCGGTGCCGATGGTGATGTTCCGAGAGGCAAAATTGCAGGCGATCAGTCCGCCCACTGCCGCTCCGAGCTCGACGCCGGCCAGACGCAACAGGCGCTGACGGACCACCAGGGGAAGATACGGCGACGTCACCGCAGGGCCGCGGGCAGCCCACCCCAGCGCCAAACGTGCATCAAAAGCCAGGTCGTTGAGGAATGGCCGCCATCGGCGGAGGTCGCCACCCGACCCCATCGGTTCGACCCCGGGTCCGCCGGGGTGCTCGGTCGCGGCGACCGGGGTCTGCCCGGTCCACCCGCTCTGTCCGTCGCCGAATCCCTCGTCGGCTGGCAGTGCCATGTCATCCTCTCCCGGAACGACGATCGGACGGCCCAGAGTGGGCCCGCCTGCGCTCCCGAAGGTACGCGGCGGGACCGGCCACCATCCCCCGGAGCTCGGCCCGGGCCAGGTCCTTCGGGTAGTCGTCGCCGCGTCCGGACCGCTTGGTGGAATCCGGCTTCGACATGGCCAGCAGCCCCTGCGGTACGGCCGCGGCGAACCCGCGGATTCGCCGAGGCTTCCGCCACACCAACGACAGCATCATGGCGCTGAAGCCGATGCCATACCCCCTGATCTGGACTTCGAGTTCCTCGAGTGTGCGCCGGTGGGTGTGGTGGACGATGGCCGATGGTTCATAGCCCAGCCGCCGACCGGTCATGATGAGCTCCAACAACATGGCCAGGTCTTCACCACCACACGTCGAGGTTCCCACTCCGAGCGCGACATCGAAGCCGCCGAGCGCCCGCACGGTGCTGGTGCGGAAGGCCATGTTCGAGCCGATGCCGAGCTCGCCTGTGGCATAGAGCGGAAACACGGTGTCGCCTTCTCCGCCGGCTTCGTGACGCTCGATTTTCGGAATGTCAGACAGTCGTCGCCACCACGGCCCGTGTGGCTGAGCCAGCCGGAACGTCACGGGACGGTAGCCACGATCCAGGGCGCTCCCGGACTGTTCGAAGAGCAGCTGGGCCGGTGTTTCGAGCTCCTCGGGCAAGACCAGGCCGGTGACGGCGTCCAGTTCCGGCTCGGAGGCGAACCGACGGCCGAGGGCCAGCAACCACCTCGGGTGCACCCGGACGTCGTCGTCGGTGAAGGCCACGACCTCGGCATCCGTGGCCTCGACGCCTTTGTTCCGGGCGGCCGAGATGCCGGGTTGTCGCTCGGCCACGATCCGGACCCGCGGCCATGTGGCCATCGATTCGAGGAGCTCGTTCCGACCGGCGGGCTCGCGGCGGTTGTCGACCACCACGATCTCGAAATCGGGATAATCGAGCTGGGTCAGGGAGGCGACACAGGCGCTCAGCTGCTGGGGCCGTCCGAGGTTGGTGGGGACGACCACGGCCATGGTCGGCAGTGGGCGGAGCGGGTTGTCCTGCGCGGGCGGCCGCTCCCATTGCTCGCCCAGCCGGTCTCGCAGGAGCGACGCGAGATCGGGGCCTCGCAGGACGGGACCCGACACGGGGACGTCGACCAGGCCGAGTGGCCAGTCGCCCCGAACAGCCAGCACCCAGACCCCCTGATAACGGTCAGCCGTCGGATGCCGGCAGTCGATGTCCGAGATGGTGTCATCGATATCGACGATCACCACCCTGACGGGACTGGCCTCGGTGCGCGGAAGTGTCGGGCCAACCGGGCTCTCGAGCAACTCAGACACCGTCGGTCCCCTCGGCCCCGGGCCCACCCACCCCACCCACCCCGTCCGCCGTCACCCCGACGGGAGCAGCTTCCGCGGGACCCCACGCAAACGCGCGCCGGCCGAACAGCCAGACCTGTTGTTTGACCCGATTTCGCCATCGGGCGTCACCGCCCCTCCGCTGCACGAGAGACACGAGATCTTCGGGCGTCACATCCGGTCCGATCTGTGCACGAGGCAATCTCCACCGGTCAGCGGTCGAACGGTCACGCGGTCCCGACACAATGCCGGCCTGGTCGAAACCGGCTGTCTGTATCGCCGAGCGGCCTTGTCGGCTGTAGTACCCGAACGGGTAGGCGAAGCTGGTCACCGGTGTTCCGAGATTGTCTTCGAGGAGCATCCGGCTCTTCCTGGCATCGGCCGTCACGGTCGCCGGGGCCGAGAGGTCGGCGGCGATGTGACGGTGGCCGTGGGAAGCCACCTCCCAGCCCGAGGCGACCAGATCGCAGAGAGCCTCCCAATCGCACATCGGTCGGTCCGCGTCCTCGGCCGGGAGCCAGGCCGAGGTGTCACCGACGTACGCCGTGGGCACGAACAAGGTTGCGGGAACGTGGTGTTCGAGGAGGGTCGGCGCGGCTCCGGTCATGACATCCGCCAATGCATCGTCGACGGTGACGGCGACAATGGGGCGGGTTGACGGCCCGTCCGACTGGGTGGGATCGGCATCGATGGTTGGAATGTCCCGAAACCGGATGAATCGGCATCCGGTCTCGCGGAGGGCGGCCATGTGCTCGGCGAACAACCCGGGGTCCACGGTGAGCTCCTTGAATGCCGCCGTCGTGGAGGTGGCGAAGCTGTGATAGAGCAAGGTGGTCACCCGGCGTGACCTCGGAGGTGCCGTCACCCGGGTCGGGCCTCTTTTGCCAACCGACGAGCCCGCCATGCGGCCAGGAGATACATGGGCATGCCCTCGAGCAGACCCCGGTACAGGTCACGCTGGAAGTCAGGCATCGGTTCCGAGGGAGAGGATGACGTCGCTCCTTCGGGATCAGGGGCGTCGGACCGTTCGGGACCGTTGATGCTGTCCGCATCGCTGTCGGCGTCGCTGTCGGAGGCGACGTCGCCGAGCGCCTTGGGGAGCAAACGGGCCAGCTCGACCACCGCTTCGGGATGGCGAAGCAAAAAGGACAGGTAGAAGGCAGTGATCCCGCGGCCGTAGCCCCGTCTCAACTCGCGTAGTTCCCGCATGTCGCTTCGGTGGGTGTGCCAAATCACCGCGGACGGGTGGTAGACCAACGTGCCACCGGCATAGAGGTGCTCGCTCAAGGCCGCAGTGTCCTCTGCCCCTTTCGCCACTGTCCCCGCACCGAGGGCGGTGTTGAACCGACCGATCGCCTCGATGGACTGGCGGCGGAATGCCATGTTGCCGCCGGTGCCGAACTGCGGACGAGGATAGAGAGGACTCTGGACCCGGCGGGTAGCGGGGGAGAAGATCTGGGGCTCGAATCCGCGCCCTTTGTGGTGCCCACCACCTGCTTCGAACCAGAACTGCGCCAACGACTCGATCTCGCCCGGAAGGATGATTCCGGAAACAGCCCCTGCCTCCGGATTCTCCACGAGAGCTCGGGCAATTTCTGTCACCCACCAGCGGTCCGCCCGTTCATCGTCATCGATCCAGGCGATGATGTCGCTCGACGTGGTGTCGATCGCCCGGTTTCGAGCCCAGGAGAGTCCGGGGCGTGGCTCGACCACATAGTCGAGGTCCAGCTGGGCCGACTGTTCGGAGGCCACCCGACGCGTCTCGTCGTCGGTCGGTGCGTTGTCCACCACCAGAACCCGAAGGGCCGGGTAGTCCTGCGTGGTGAGGCTGTCCAGGCACTTCCGGAGCAATTCGGGGCGGCCGCGGGTGCAGACGGCCACGCTGACCTCGGGAGCGGCCAGAATGGTCTGGCGCCGACCTCTGAGATAGGGAGGGTCGGAGGTGCCGGCGACACCATCGATGGGCAGTGCACCTTCGATGTCCACACCGGCCTGGTGAAGTTTCGAACGGACACGACCGCCAAGCTGCTTTTCGAGGACGACCGAAAGGTCAGGGGCAGACAGACCCTCCGCCGGGAGATCAAACTGGAGCAGTCCGATCGGCTCGGTGAAACAGCGGACGAGTAACTGGCCGGCAGTCCACCGGAGTCCACGGGCATCGTGGCCGGGGATGTCGACGAGTCCTTCGATCACGTCGAACTCACCGACGAAGACGTGGGGCTGCACCGGCTCGTGTGCCGACAGACTCGACGTGGATGGAGAGGCCGGCGCGTCGAACCTCTTCCCGCTCGTGTCGACTGGATCGATCGCAGATGTCATCGTGAACCGCTCCGTTTGGGTCTGTTCGTGGTCACCCCGTCCAAAGGAGCTCCACCGGGCCGGGGTGCTTCCGTCCACGGCGGTTGGGCCGACCCACCGGTGCCCACGTGTCGGGCCCGCATGTGCGGTGGCATTCCGCCGCTCCTCCTGCACCGGCTGGACAACCTCTGACCGCTCTTTCTATTCCCTTCGAGGGTGGTTTGCAAAAGTATCCCGTTCGTCTTGGTGGGCGACAATGGCATTGCTGTCGCCGATCCTTCCGGTCTTCGGCACCAGGGGCCGCTGAACGCCGCCGGACGCGACGAGAAGCGTACGCACCGAGGTCGATTAGGCACTTGGCGTGGCATTTTCGCTTGACTCGTCGTCCAACAGAAACGGCTGCAAGGTGATACCCAAGAGGTCGAGGGCCTCGGGATTGGGCACGGCCGGCGCCGGTCGCACCAAACCGAGGAGGGAGTCGGCCCGCACCGGGAGGTTCAGCGGGAGAAGCTCCGCCGATCGAAGCGCCCCATAGACGGCCATGGGTGGGACGGGTATGAATCGCGGGCTGGTTCCCCCCGCGCTGGTCGCGAAGCTGGTGAGTACCGTCGTGAAAGGGACAGGGTCGGGGTGGGCGATCCCGACCGGGCCGGCGGGGGTCGTGTCGGCGCCGGCCAGGGTCACAATGGCGGTGGCGAAATCTCGTTCGCTGACCATGAACTGGTGTGCACCGGAACCGAAATCGGGGAGTACGGGCAGGGTGGCCAGTCGGCGAAGGGTCCCAGCCATCCCGCCCCAGCCCGGGCCATAGACCAGACCGGGGCGGACGACGACCATGCCCCGGCTGAGCGCGGCCATCTCCACGTCCAGCTTGGCGCGGCCGTAGAGCTGTCGGGTCCCTGGATAAGCCGACATCGAAGACAGCGCAATCGTCCGGGCCACGCCGCTGGCAACCGCCAGGTCGAAGAGGTCGACCGAGCCGAACACATTGGTCTGCCAGATGTCGGTGCGTTTGGTCAACGTCATGTCGTAGGCGCAGTGGACGAGGACGTCGACGCCGACGAGGGCGTCGGACGGGGTTCCCGAGCTGAGGTCGAATGGGCGGTCCGTGCTTTCCGGATCCGGAGACCTCACCAGCCGCCGAACGGAAGACCCGGCCGATTCGAAGGCGACCGCCAGTACTGATCCCAGATAGCCGTTGCCACCGGTGATGGCGATCACCGGTCGTGGCTCGGAGGCGGGGCTGCCCGATTCCGCCGGGTGCATCACGAAAGACCGAGGGTTCCGCTGGCAATGCGGTGGGCATTGGCCATGATGGTGAGGGTGAAGGTGGTGGCGG
Source organism: uncultured Acidimicrobiales bacterium (assembly GCA_963713625.1). Classification (GTDB taxonomy): domain Bacteria; phylum Actinomycetota; class Acidimicrobiia; order Acidimicrobiales; family RAAP-2; genus Bog-756. The sequence continues at coordinate 15,831 of CAVQMN010000007.1, forward strand.
GAACGTTGGGAAACACCGATCCGTCCACCAGGTGGATGTTGTCCCAAGGGGCCAGGCGACCCAGAGGATCGGTGGTCTCCGCCGACCGGATCCGACTGTGCGGGAAGGTCCCTCCGAAGTGGTAGCTCTTGGCCGCGGCCGAAAGAGAGAGCAGGGGCAGGACCGGCCACAGGTCGAGTGCTGGGGCCACGTTCATCATGGAACGGACCAGGCCCTTCAGCATGGGCGGCCATCCTTCGATCGGATCACGATCGATTTCGAGAAGGGGCAGCTGGTCGCTCTCCGACGGGCGACGGGCCGTCAATCGGACCCTCGGGGAGCCCCAGCTCGGGACATAGCCCAGTCCGACCGAGGTCCGGCGCAGGAGCGCGGCGAGCACAGGGTCGACGGAGCGGCCTTGTAGGAAAGCGGGAACGGAGCCGAGGAAGGCTGGGTTGTAGTCGTAGAAATGGATCTGACAGAGATCGAATGCCTCCCCCGTGTGGTCGTACAAGAGATTGAATTGGTTGAGCGTGAAGTTCCGCTCACCGCGGGGATCGGGCGCGGGACGCCGCGAGACCGTGGGCATCACGAACTGGACCGACTCCAGCATGGTGCTCGTGCGATCGAACAGGCCCAGGGATCCGAGCACCAAACGCGTGGTGCCGATGCCCCCACAGGCCACGAAGACACGGTCGGCAGCGAATCGCTCGAGTTCGCCGGTCGCGGTATTCCGTGCCATCACGGATGGCGATCCGTTGCTCTCTTCGAGGCGGATGGCGAGCAGGTTCGGTCGATAGCTGATCCGACCCTCGGACCGGAGCCGGTCGAAGGTCTGCGAGCTCGAGTAGATGAGTTGGTACGGGCACCCGGTCATACACAGGCCGCAGCACGTGCATCGGTCGGATCGAAAGGCCAGCCGGGCTCTTCCGATGGTGATGCCATGGGACCGGATGAACGCCCGCCGAGCCTGGTAGCGACGCAGGACCTGCTCAGTCCGTTCGGCCAGCGGGGGCAGGTGCTCGGCGGTCACCATGAGGGGGAACAGCTCGGAGAGGTCGTCCTCCTCTGCTGCCAGTGACATCTCGGCCAGGGCGACCTTGTAATGGCTTTCCATTTCCGTGAGAGGCACCGGCCACCGGTCGAAGGTGGCCCTCGAGAACGGCATGATCTGGGCACCCCACACGTTGGAGAACCCCCCATAGGCGCCGGAGACCACCGAGGGATTGGCCGGTCCGATCGGTTCGATGCCCTCCAGCTGACCGCCGTCCCGGAACGGAAAATCTGATCCGAAGGCACGCTTCTGTGGAATCCGTCCGCGGCCCGCAGCAGCTGGTTGCTCACCGATGCGACGGATATCAGAAGGCGGCCACGCCTCCTCTTGCGTAGAGGCAAGATCGGCACGAGTCGCAGAACGATCTGTTTCGAGGGTTTCACCCAGGTCGATCACGGTGACGTGATGCGCAGGATCGGCCGTGAGGGCCAGGGCCGCACCGGCTGCCCCCGGTCCCGAGCCGATGATCAGTGCGGTCGGCATGGCGGTCGTGACGCGATCATCCCGATGTCGTGGTGGGCCCGGCTGGTGCTGTGATCGGGCCGTTTCACCGTCTGGAGCCACTCGGTCGACCGAGCCGCCAGCCTCACGGCTCGCGGGGGAATGGTATGGAAGCTGTCGTCGTGTCCCGAGGGTTCAGGGGCTGAGTGGGCACAGGACGACCACGGCATCGAACAAGGATGCCCGGCCTGCCCTCGTGTGCTTCGTGCCCCACCCACGTGTCGATTCCTCGTCAACCATGCAGTCCAACTCGTGGCCCGCAACGTAGCCCACCGGACAGACATCGGTTCCGGTCAACGCAGTACGTGATGTTCGCAGCACTCTGTGTCGATCGGGTGCTGGTTGTGCCGGTCACTCATGGCCAACTGATCATGGCCCTCATCCGGAGTTGGCTGGTCCGGACAAGACGACGATGGAGAGGGCAGGCAACGAAACGGGCTGGCTCGAGAGTTGGGTGGTGTGGTTGATCGGATCGGGTCTGGAGGCGGTGGAGTCGCTGTAGCTTTCATCCTGCAGGGTCGAACCGGTCGTGAACGCGCGGGCATCAATTGTGGATGACGTGCTCGGGCCGGTGTTCATCAACAGGATCCGTCTCTTGTCACCTGAGGTGGAGGCGAAGCCGATGATCTTGGATTGCCCGGTGACGAGGGATTCGAGAACACTTCCGGCCGACGTCAGACGCGAGGCCAGTTGGTATCCGTAGTACGCGGGGAGAGGAGTGCCTTCGGGTTGGGTCTCTTGGCCACCCGAGGTCACCATCCCGAAGTCACCGGAGGCGAACGTGCCGTAATTGTTCAGATCCCACCAGTCGACACTGGCTGCGCCCTGTACCAGCCATTCCAGAGAGGTGGACGCGGCGAAGAGTGCCGTCACGGGCTCGAAATCGAGAGGGGTCATTCGTTCTGAGATATTGGTCTCCCCCACGACGAAGGCGGCTTTTGGAGCCTCGCGGTGGAGTGCGGCCCGAATTCGTGCCGCGGCTGACGGGATTCTCCGGATCGAGTCGAGGATCTGCTCATCGGTGAACCCGGTCGTCGTGTCGAACGGGTACCAGTGGGCATCGACAAACCCGATATCTCGGCCCAGGGCGTGGAGCACGGTGCCGTCCCAGACAGGGGCGTCGCTGACGCCTGCCCCCCTCGCCTCGGTGCCGGAAAAAGCCCACGGCACGCCGATCTCGGCTTTCGGGTCTGCCCGCTTCATGGCCTCGAGGTAGGGAAGGGCATTGACGGCGTACGACGTCGCCATCACCGCGGTGGAAGGACAGACGGTACCGTCAGGAACGTAGCCGGCCACAAACGTCGGACTGTCGGCCAGATGTTCGTTGATCTCGTAGCAGCTGTAGCTCTCGTTCCCTACTTCCCAGAGGGCCACGCCATCGCTCGAGCTCCGCGCCCGTACGTAAGCCACCCAGGCTGCCGCTTCGGCGGGTGTACCCGAGCCGTAGTTGACCGTGACGAAGGTTGATGCACCAGCGGCATCGGCATTCTTCGAAATGGCATCGAAGGTCAGCGGGTCATAGCTCAGGCAGCCGCTGGTTGCGTCGCCGGTGCAGGCGGACGTATCCGTATCGTTGGCCCAGTTGTATTCGTCGGCCCAGCTCCCACCCGGGTAGCGGACAAGTCCGATGCCGGCCGTTCTGAGAAGTGCGGAGACAGCACCGCTACCCGTTTCGGAGTAGACGTCATCCCAAGCCGCGATATTGACCCCGAGAGCGATAGACCTCATGGTGGTTCCGGGTCCGAGGCCGGTGAGCGGCGGTTGAGGCGTTGTGCAGCTACTGGTGGCGACCGCCACCAGCCCAGCCATGACCACGAGTCCTGATTTCAGTGCTCGCGCACCACGCCGGCGAGGTGTGGCCCGGCCCGGGTCCACGTGCGGTACGACCGGTGGCTTCTCCAGCCGCGAATGTCTCAGCTCCGTGCGGTGGTCACGTCGGTCAGCCTCTGCCTCTCGAATCCCATGGACCGGACGTTATCCAACATCGCACCCACCGTCCGCCAGGCGGCGCCCGGAGGGCAACATCGTGAATTCGAGGCTGGTGGCGGTGGATGGGCCCGTGCCCCTCGAGGCCGGTGGTGTCGATGCCCCATGGGAATCCAACGCAAGGGGGTAGGGATGGGCGACTTTCGGCCTTCGGATCGGCAGCCGCCGGCCGCCGCCGGCCGCCGCCCCGTAGCCGGTGGACGACCCTCGAGAGAGGTGGTTCCGGCGTTCAGTATGCCCCAAGGCAGCGTCTGCGGTCGGGGCCCAATTATCGG
>CAVQMN010000008.1:0-740644 GCA_963713625.1 uncultured Acidimicrobiales bacterium
GTCCTGCCACTCGCTCTCGTCAGAGCAAAGGTCATCGAGGAACGGGTAGTCAATATAGCAGGAGGCCAACTTGTTCGAGGTCGGTGATGTCACTCGCCATCCGGCTTGGAGGTCGTTGTAGATGCGATAGGAGAGAACCTCACGCAATGCCCGGTCAATTTCGACCTTGGCCCCCCGCTTAGCATCTGGGTTCTGGGCGTACTCCAGCATGGGCAGGTTCAGTGCCTCGAAGACCTTTTCGGCGATCTCGGTGTAGTGATGCCACTCCCCCCGGCTGCATCCACGGCTTTGTAGAGCCCCGACCGCAAGAGGGATACCTGAACGAAGTCGTTGAAGTGCCCTGCTTGTAGCGAGGCATCCTGTCGGTTGTCGGTGAAGTCGAGAAGCTTGCGGGGTACCTGGTCGTCACCGTGCTGGTCGGCTAGGTGCCGGAGAATCGAAGGACGAGCATGGTCGTCGACGTCGATCGGCCTTCGAAGCCCAGGGTCGACAGCTTGCCGATATCGCTTCGGGTCGTCGCCGAGTAGCGTCACACCACAGTGAAGACAGAAGCGGAAGGTCGTGGGGACAAATGCTGCCACCACAGCGTCTTCAGACGGGTAAGCTCGTAAGTCGAGCATCGGGGGCAACCCACAATTGCTCGGGCAGGCGGTCTCGCTGGGCCCTCCGGACTCGAGTACCTCCGCAAGGACCCTCCTCTAGCCAATCAGGCGGAATGCGGCTGTGAATCGCCTCGCATCACCAAACGGCCAGGGGTTCTCGGAGGAGAGGTAGAAGGAACCCAAGCGTGCGCTCGCCGTCCACCGTGTCGGTGTCACCCAGGTCACGTGGCACGGCGTATTCGCCATCGTGGCCAATGATCCGTTCAACGAGGTAGTAGTCCTGACCGCACTGGCGACAGAACGACAGCGGGAGCAGCCGGCGTTCCCGGTCGCCGGGCACGTATTGCTGCTCGACGAGCGTGATGTGTCGCTCGGATTCGGGCTCCGGCGTGGCGAAGACATTCGAGCCTCGGGAGATGAACTGGTGTAGCCGGAAAGCGAACACGGGGCGGCCCGTTGCGGGATCGATGACGGTAGCTCCTGAGAGCAGGGCTGAGCGGATGGCCTCCACGGCAGTTGGCAGATCGAGCGCCTGTCTCAGTCGCCAGAGCTTGGGCGATGCCCGTTTCCCCACCGATCTGTCGGGGCTCCGCCCGGACCAACTCGCCGTCCTTGCTGGTAAGGCCGATGGACTGCTCCAGCCAGCGGGCCAACGGATCGACCCGAAATGCCTCAAAATCGTCCTCGCTGAAGTGTTGCGGTGCTTGAGCTGCCGCGGCCAGCGCTTCAGGGAATCCGCCCTCGGTACCGATTGGGTCGGTCGATCGCTCAAGTGTCTCGCCGATGACCCTGGTAGGCTCGACTGTCGATCCGAAGAGCCGGGACGCGACAGCCGCAATCTCGCTCCGCTGTTCGGCCAGCGTGCCTTCGGATGCCAGGGTCGCAGAGGTTCCGATGCACTGCATGCCAGGGGATTCCGTCGCCGCCCGCAGACGGCGCACGAGGAGCGACACGTCGCCACCCTGTCGCCCCCGGTAGGTGTGCAACTCGTCGAGAACCAGGAACTGCAATCCCTTCGCCTTGGGCACGATCCCCTTGGTTTCGATCGCACGGGTAAGAATCAGTTCCAACATCACATAGTTGGTGAGGAGAATGTCCGGCGGATTGGCGATGATGGCTTCTCGCTCGGCGTCGGACTCCTGGCCGGTGTATCGATTGAAGCGCACCGGGCCCTTCTCGTCGGGATAGCCACGATTGATGAACTTCGACAGCTTCTCGAACTGAGAGTTGGCCAGAGCGTTCATCGGGTAGACGATGATGGCCTTGATCCCCTGGCCGGCTCCCTGCTGGAGAATGTGGTCGACGATGGGAACGATGTAGGCAAGTGACTTGCCACTGCCCGTGCCGGTGGACAGGACATATGGCTCCCCCGATTTGGCCGCTTCAATGGCCGTAACCTGATGTCGGTAGAGATTCAGATCCGTGCCGGTGAGGTCCGTGTCCGGTCTTGAGCCTAAAGATGCGATCACACTCAGGGTGCAGCATGCCCACCGCCACCAGGTCAGCGATGGTGCCACCGGGCTCGAATTTCGGGTTCAGCGAGAGCCAGGCTCTGGCCAGAGGCGGCCTTCATCCAATGCCCGGTCGACCTCTTGGCGGACACGTGCATCTCGGATGTTGACGAATCCGCCGATGAAGTCTCGGTAATCCCGGATTGTCGTGTCCCGCAGATCGAAGATATTCACCGTTTGACTCCCGTTCCGGCTCTTTGTCCACCTAAATGGCATCATACGAAAAGGGTGTACGCCCGCCTGGGATTCAAATAAGTAAGCCCTTAGCCCGACTCGGCAAGGGATCCGTCAATCCCGCTACCTGCCAGGCTTCAGCGGGCCTCCGGATTGGTTGGGCGATGTCCCAGTCGAGATGCCGGCTCACCAGGTAGTGGGGGAGTGCCGGCTTCGGCTACCATGACCGATCCACTCCAAATTCCGAAATCAGCGTTGCTACTCCGGTAGCTACTCAAATGAGGAGTACCAGGGTCGGCGACGGAAATATGGCCTCTGACCTGGGACTGGAGAGACGGGCTGTGGCGCAGCTTGGTTAGCGCGCTTGACTGGGGGTCAAGAGGTCCCGGGTTCAAATCCCGGCAGCCCGACCACGAAGGCGCAGGTCACAGCTAGTGGAGATCAGTCTGGCAAGGCGAGAATCGATTGATTTGACCGCCAAGTTGACCGCCAAGGGGGCCCGGCCCGATGCCCCACTTGTCGCAACCGGCTGCGTACTGTGGTTGCGCCAACCAAAGGGGAGGCCAAAGACTTTCAGGAGGTGAAACGAATGGCGGACCGGAGCACGATGGGCGAATGGACCGAGGCGACCTGGAATCCCACGACCGGTTGTGATCGAACGTCGCCTGGTTGCGAGAACTGCTACGCGTTGGCCCTGGCGAAACGACTCAAGGCCATGGGGGTCGAGAAGTATCCAAAATGACGGAAGCCCGAGGACATCGGGGCCCGGCTTCCGGTTGACCGTGCACCCGAACTCGCTCACGATCCCGCTGGATGGTCGTCGCCTCGGACCGTGTTCGTCAACTCAATGAGCGATCTGTTTCACGATGACGTGCCGCTTGAATTCATCCAACAAGTATTCACGTGATGCAGAACACACCTCAGCACACGTATCAGGTGCTCACGAAGCGGTCGAAGAGACTCATGAACATCGCGGAGTCCCTCCCTTGGCCGCCGAATGTCTGGATGGGAGTCGAGCGTCGAGACTTCACGCTACAAGTTCCGCATTAGGCACCTCAGGGCGACCCCGGCAACCACACGGTTTCTCTCGATTGAGCCGCTCTTGGGCCCGGTGGGAGAACTCGACCTCGATGGCATCGATTGGGTGATTGTTGGTGGTGAGAGCGGCCACGGAGCGCGCAGAATGGATCCTGAGTGGGCCTTTAGCGTGAGAGACCGTGTTCGGACGCCGGCGTTGCTTCTTCTTCAAGCAGTGGGGCGGTCGCACTCCAAAGGCCGGCGGCCGTGACCTGGAAGGTCGAACCTGGGACGAGATGCCAGCACCGGCGGCCGTCGCTATCCGGTGAGCAAGGAATGGGGCGGATGGTGGACTGAGGCCAAACTAGACATCCTCGACAAATACCTGGCGGCGTTCGGAAGGGCATCGGCAAGGGCCGGTGCGACCGTGTATCTCGATCTTTTCGCTGGATCAGTAGAAAACAGGCGACCGGATACGGGGGCTCAGTACCGAGGATCTGCGGCGCGGGCAATGGCTGCAGAGCCCCCCTTACGCGCCTCGTCTTCTGGGAGCTGGAAAAGCAGGCAAGTGCTCTCTCCAGAGATCTCGAAGAGGCCTTCCCAGGGGACGAGCGCTTTCAAGTAGTTCCTGGCGATTGCAACCTCACAGTCGAGGAAGCTCTCAAATTCGTGGAGGACCTACGATGGGCGCCAGCATTTGCATTCATTGACCCGAAGGGGCTCGAAGTTGAGTGGACCACCCTTGAGCACCTCTCGAAATGGCGACGTGACAGCAAGGGCCGCAAAGTCGAGCTGTGGATCCTCCTGCCAGAGCCCGCATTCGAGCGGGTGCTGGGTCTCAAGGGAGTGCGTGGTGAGAGCTCGCGGAGAGACTGACGGCTCTCTTCGGCTCAGACGACTCGATTCCAATTCACCAGCGGCGTCGCAGCGAAGAGTTCACCCCTGAAGAGACAAGGGCGGAGTTTGTCAATCTCTATAGATGGAGGCTCCAAAAAGTACTGGGATATAAGACCACCCACGCTCTTCAACTCGGGAAGGTCAATGACCAGCCTGTATACACAATGGTATTTGCAACGGATGTCGCGGCAGGCAGCCAAATCATGACGGATGTGTACCACCACGCCAAGGTCCACGAAATACCCTCTCTCCGAGCGCATGCCGTCGGCGTACGCCGACGGGTGAGGGAAGCAACCAAGGGTCTCGCGAGGCTTTTCGATCCGGGAGATGCCCCGGTCACCTCTGAGGGATACAAGCACTCCGAACCTTGGCAGCCGCCCGATCGCATAAATGCGAAAGTCGAACTTGATTCAGAGCCGCCCCCGAGGCGACGCCAGAGAATCAAGCCCTGTAGTCGTCAATCTCTTCTGCGTGGCCTCAGGACAGTGGCCAATGCGTCGGCCGCCTCCTCGAGGGACGATTTGGGCGCGATCGCAAAAGCGCCAAAGCGAACAAGCGGTCGTTAGCGGGAGTACCAGGACTGCCACGACACCCCACTGCAATCCATCTAGCATTTGTCCGATCCTCTTCTGAGCAGGTTGCGAGGTCACATTGCGGCCCCGGATTAACGGTCTCGGGGCCGCTCCTATTGTCCGACCTTGGAGATGGGGGGGGTAACCTTAGTTACCATGGGAAAGATCTCCGAGCTCCGGCAGCGATACGAACGAGCCCTTCAGAGAGCAGCGACTCTCGGGATGGACGATGCCGCAATGGATCGGTCTCGCTGAGTCGGGCGGCCGGCGACGAGGCTTACGGGCTCTTTGGGCGAGGTTCCGACGTTCTTGACAGCATCTTTTTGCTGGCGTGGCGAGAAACAGATCCAATTTGCCCTCACTGAGCAGATAAGGGTCGCAATCGACGAGGAGGGACGGTCCTGGAACGAGGTAGCAGCGGCGTTAGGCGTCAGTCGACAAGCCGCAGTGAAGCGACACGGCTGGGGTACGCGAGCCCGGTTTGGCTCGCTCCCAAAAGTATGTGGCCATCCCAGCTTCGTCCGGAAATCAGTAAATCAGTACGAGGCTTCTTTCCCGCCGCATCCCAGAAGTCCGCCAGGCAGCGGGCGTTCTGGGTCGGAGATATCTCATCAGTGAAGAAAGCAGGAACTACCAGAGCCTGGTCCACAGCATGGGGGCAGTAGAACGAGCGCCACGTGGCTGCGACAGCTATTGAGAATCGCTCCATATTGCTGAGCCGCACCACGGTGCCCTCCTCGATGCAGGAGCGACCCAGGTGGGCGGCCTCGTTCTCGCCCGGGGCTCCTAGGTTGCCAGAGATCATCCGTGGATCGCGTCGCCGGCTAATGCCTCGATGAGTGAGCCTTGGACCGAGGCCGGCGGCCGAATCAACATGAGCGCCCCTGCGGCCCTGTCGGCTGCTCGCACGAGGGCTGTCGCCAATAGTGCCCCTCTCCGATCGAGCTCGTCGATTTCTACCTGCGAGATAGAACCGTGCGTTGCCCGGCCTGCAGCGAGAGAGTTCTCCCTTTGGAAGTCGGTCCGAGACTCCATCGGAACACGGAGATCGACTCCGCTGGTGTACGGGCTTACTGGGGCGTGGACGATGGGCTTTGGCCTCGTGCTTGAGCCCGATAAGAGGTATTGGATCGACCTCCACGCTCTCGGCCTTCCCGAGAACGTCCAAATTGTGAGTCGGCAGTACTCCGAGGGACACGGATTCAGAGTCGTCGAGGCAATAGGAATTGGGCCAGGAGGATCGGTATTTCCCCCTCAGTACCGTCTGATCACGGATCCAGATCCTGAGGTGTCGTCCCTGACGCCTGACGTGATGGCGGTCGTCACATTCATTGATGAAACCACTCTGTCGGGCGCCGCCCGGCAGTTTTTTCTTGCCTGCGACCTTTTTTTGCGACACGAGGACAACGGGCTGGTTGCCGTTGTGGCACACAGCGCGATTGAACTGGCGATGGAGAACACGATCGCCCGATATGTAGCCCAGGCGGTCGAAAGCAGACAGGCATTCCATTTTGCCGAGGGGCTGCAGGAGGCTGCCGCGGTCGGTGTACTCGCTCCGATACTGGCCGCAAACCTTGGCCTTCCCGCCATGAAGCCTCATATTCAAGGCCCCATAAATGTGCTCCGGCGAGCCCGGAATGATGCCGCCCATGCGGGAGAGCCGGTCCAGAGAGCGGATGTGGTGAGCGGACTGGCAGCGGTTTTCTTCCACCTTGCCTGGCTCGGATTCATCACAAGTTCGCTTCCGCCGTTTCCGGAATCCCGTCCACAATCGCGCCCGAGTCCCTTGTAGGCCGCCTCACTTTCCGTACAGGGTCTCAGCAATTGCGTCGGTTGCCTTGCGGCGCTCTCCGGCCACCATGTGTCCATAGACATCTCCGGAAAACTCAGGCCGGTTCAGGGCGAGATTGCCTTCATACTTAGCCCGTTTCCTGACGCCCCCGAACAGGGGGGGTCGGGGGCGTCAGGCACCCTGAGTGGCATGTTCGGAGCACGCCGCTCAACAGGTGACAAAGCGAACTTCCGCCGTTTATCTCCTCCAAAAGGGGGGCTAAAGGAAGAGACCGACAGGTACCGCCAGGCCTGACTTGCAGATTTTACCCGAATAGCGAACTGAAGGAAATCGAATTCCGGACCGAGCGGTGGTGGACGCAGAACAGGCTCGGCGAGAGAACGGCCGTGAGCTGACAGAACTGACGGCCAGAGAGAGGGGGAGCGCTGCTCCCAACTGACTGGTCCGCTACGCGATCCTCAGACGGCAGGCGTTCCCGGCACAGTCCAGCATTGGACTGTGCCGTCGTTGCCTGTGACAAAAACCTCGCCGTTGATGATGGTCGGTGACGAGGACAGAGTTGTCGGAAGGCTGGTTTTCCAGGCATCAGGATCGCCGCTCAGCGGCCTGGCCCCTCGGACCGTCCCGTTCGATAGCTCCGAGGCCACGAAGTCGTAGGTGCCGGCTAGGCCGACAACTGTTCCGGCCTGTGAAATCGAGCTGTCCACCGCACCGGTGGTCCGGTTCAGGAACCGCATCCACGTACCTGAGGCCACGATGACGTCGGACCCTGACAGGGTGGCCGGGACGTCCTCCGGCCCCGTGGTGGCGTACTTCCACTTGAGCTTGCCGGTCGACTCGCTCAGTGCATACTCGTGTGCGTCGGCCGAACCGACGAAGACCGAGCCCGCGTCGATCAAGGCGGCGTCGGTAATTGCGCCGCCGGTGGTGTGGGTCCAGCGTTCGGCACCGGTGGACAGGTCGAACGCCCGGACGACACCGGCACCGTCTCCCACCACCACGAGACCCTCCACGGTATCGATGGCTGGGGAGGCCTTCACCTTGCCGGAAGCCCGCGCTCGCCAGACCACCTTTCCCGTGGACGCGTTGAGCGAGTACACGTCTCCGTTGTCGTCACCCACGTAGACGTAGCCACCGGCCGACGATGGCGAGGACTCGATGGCGCCGGCGAGCGGTGTCGTCCACGCCACCTTGCCCGTCGAAGCATTGACGGCGTACAGCCGTTGGTTCACCGACCCGACAATGACCAGTTTTCCGACAACTGCTGGGGTCGTATCGATCTTGGCCGTACCGGCCACATCCGTCGACCACTCCTGCACCCCGGTCTGCACATTGACGGCGTCTACCGCCCCGCCCGCATCGGCAAGGTACGCAACCCCGTCGACCACGTCCACCGAACCGGCCACGGCCGACCCGGCATTGAAGCTCCAAGTTGGGGCCAGATAGTTCGATTGGTAGAGCCCGAGGTGGCGACTCAGAGCCTCGTCATCGCCTTCGTAGCCGCTGTGGTCTGCACCCTCGCGATACTGGCTCCAGGTGTTGGTGACGTAGACCGACAGGCTGGTGGCCGGCTTTCCGTTGACCTTGCCGCTGGCCACCAGCGTCTGCGGCCCGAAGTTGTCTTTCGAAGGCACGCTGAACGTCGTCTTGGGCAGCGTGCCGGCGCTGTTCGACGTCGCCGTGCCAACCGTGATCCCATTCAGCGCGAAGCTGACCCCTTCGTGAATGCCGAAGCCGTGCCCGGTGACGGAAAACTTTGCATCCATCCCGATCCACCGACTGGCCACCGAGATCATCGGCGCCGTGGCCTTGGGTTTCACCGTAAAGGACGACCGCGCCGGAGTGGGGGGTGACGCTTCGGAGGCGATGTCAGCCACGCCGTCGCTGTCCACGGCCGAGGCGTACACGGTCAGGCCGCCACCCGCAGCTGTGGTGGGCACCGTCAGCGCCCAGTCGGTCGCGTCCGCACCCGGTGCCGTCAGCGTGGCGCTATTCGGGTAGGGCTCGGGCACCCAGGTCCCACTCACCGAGTCCCACCACATGCCGGCACCGCCGAACTGTTGGATGGCCACATCGACCGCTCCGATGTCCGAAGCCGACGATGCCCTGCCGGAGATCGTGAGCGACCCCCCCGGATTGGTGACGCTCGACGCGTTGGCGGGCGAAGTGACCGACGTGCTCGGCCCCGGCGGGTTGCCGCCCCCGGGAGCGAAATCGTAGAGGAATCCGTCCGAACCGGCTATGAGGAGGCTCCCGTCGGTCTCGGCCACACTGGCCGACAGGTAGTCCCCGGTCTGGTAGCTGTAGAGCTGGGCTCCGGTGGCCAGCGAGAGGATGTGGAAGGTGCCGGCCAGATCGCCGAAGGCGACGATCTGGCTGCCCGCAGGACCGACGATCGCCGGGGCCCCGTCGGTGAGGACGCCCGTGCTCCCTGCCGACTGCCAGATGAGCGCACCGGTCACCGCGTTGAGGTCGACCACTCCGCCACCGTCACCGAAGACCAGATTGATGCCCGAAAGCGCGGCAGTGGAGATGGAAGGGGATCCGAAGTCGTACTGCCAGATGAGCGCACCAGTCGTGAGGTCGAGGGCATAGGCATCGCCGTACTTGGTATGGGCATAGGCGACGCCGTCGGCGAAGCCGTTGGCACCGGGAGGAGAGATCGTCACGCCGGCGCCGACGTCGAACGTGCCCGGAGGCGGGTTGTAGACGGCATACCGCCAGACCAGCTTGCCGGTCACCGCGTCGATAGCGTAGACGGCGGAGTCGGGATCGGCGGTTCCGAAGAGCACGAGCGGCTCGCCGGTGGCGTCCACCGCGTAGCTGATGAAGTCCCATACTCCGCCGGTGCCGGCCCCGGGTTCGGGGTGCGAGGAGAAGTCGCGGTCACACGTAGCCTCATCGATGGCGACGACCGGCCCGTTGATGGTACCGACGTCGTTGATGCCGATGTAGATGGTCGGCTTCCCACCGGGAGGGGTGGCCAGTGTGGGTGACGAGTTGATCGACGATGCGATTGGAGAGGACGCGGAGCAGGCAACGGATCCGTCGGCAGAGTCGAGCTTGTAGATCCGACCGCCGTGCTGCATCGCCACCCAGAGATAGTCGCCTTCCGCCAGCGGCGAGCTCACGATCGAGCCACCCAGGTTGACCGACCAGACGGGAAGACCAGTGGCCTGGTTGAAGGCGGTGACCAGACCGGCGTTGGTGGTCACATAGACGAGTGTTTCGCCCAGCGTGCTGTTATAGGCCACGATGGGTGAGCTGAGGACTTCGGAGCCCGCATTGGTCATCCAGTGCACCCCGAAGGAGCCGGCGTTGGCCGTGCTCAGCGTCGGATCAGACGACAGTCCGGTGAGCGACGAGTTCTGGGCCGGATATGGCCATGAGTAGGTCGGCGGCGTCTGCGCCGATGCCGGCTGAGAGCCGAAACCGGTCACAAACACCCCGGCGACGACGATCATGCACGAGCCCACGACGCCCAAACGTCGAATGCTTGGTCGAACTGTCATGCTGCTGCCCCCTGTTGGTCGCCAACTTGGCGGCACTAGTCGAAACTCCCGACGGCCTACCCCCTATGGTGACGTTTGAGCCACTGTTTGCGTTACGGCGGAATGCACAGGTCGGCGAACGCTGGCTCATCCAGAGAGCACGAGCCTCCGTCATGATTCAGGGAGCGAGAGCTCCATCATGCCAGAGGCCGCCCCCCGATGCTCCTGGGCCCACAACGGCCCGGGTGGGCTTGGTGACCAGGGGAGACGATCGGGCCGCTTCCGTACGGCCGGCCCGGCGACCCGGCCGGCGAGTCCGTGGGCGGGACAGCCGGGGGCCCGATCCTCTGACCAGCCAGGCCACGGCACCAGGCTGGATTCAGAGGTCCCTTCATGGCCCGGACTCGGCCGAATCCGTCATTCGATGGGGTTGATCCGGCGGAAGTGGGATTCGCAGCCTTTGCCACAGCAGTTCTACCAACACCACGATTCCGATGGCTGCGAGGAGGGCGATCGAAGGTTCCGCCACGGCGCGATAGCGCGTACTCCCGAACGCCAAGGCGGCGTTCAGGGCTGCGGCCACAATCGGGACGAGCACGATGACAAAGTGGGATCGGCGTCGTCTGTAGAGGATCACTCCACCGAAGATGGCCAAGGGGATGAGGATCCAGTTCAGATACTGGCCGGCCTCCTGGAAACCTGCGACCCCGTCTCCATCCGAGGAAAGATCGAACTGCAACTGAGAGCCCGACGCGTAGAGCCCCCACATTCGCCCCTCACGGGCCAGGACGACACCGGGCAGATCACTGAGGTGGTGGCGGGCATAGGTGATCCCGATATGACTCAAGGCGTTGCCCACCGTTCGCTCGGTCCATTGTTTGGCACCATCGGGAGGGCGCCGCTCCTTCACGATGGCGCTCTCGCCGAACTCCTTAGCATCGCTGAAGCTTCCATAGAGCGGGCTGTTCGGGTTGAATGTCGTTGACGTGTATGCACCGACAAGGGTGGTGCCGCTGTCGGTAGACAGGACCAGTCCACCCATCTGCAGGTCATTGCGAACCACCCAGGGACCGATGACCAACCCCACGCCCACCAGCAGTATCAATCCCAGCCTGCATCGGGCTCCCCAACCCTGGGGTACGAACAAGACCAGCGGGATGCCGAGGAGAATTATGAGGGAGACGGCCTCGCTGCGTGTCAGGGCGGCGATACCTATGGTGAGGCCTACCAGGAAGAACCGCCACGGACCTGGTCGGTCGATGCCGCGAAGGGCGAGGAGCAACACGAGCGGGATGACGACGAGGTACAGGCTCTCGCTCAGTATTTTCCCACTGGGCTGAATCCACAAAGGGCCGAATGCGGCAATGGCCGCGGCAACCAGGCCGACCACGGGAGAGAACAACCGCCGTCCGAGCAGGCCCATCATCGGGATCCCCCCGGAAGATAGGACGGCCAGGGCGAAGCGATGGGCGTTTGGCGATTGCATCCCGACGAGATTCAAGAGGGCGAGCACCAGCGGAAACATCGGAGGGTGGAGAGCCGTCGGTACCGCTTGCCCGGAATGCAGGGTGGCATACCCGTTGCCGTTGGAAAGTGAGGCCGCGACTCTCTGAAAAAAGAGTGGATCCCCGTGAAGTGGCGCTCCGTCCGTCCAACCAAGAATGAAGAGGAGGCGCATGCCGATCCCCAGGATGAGCAACACCAGTAGGCCGATAGCGAACCACCGCGGAGAACGTGCGGTTGGCTTTTCTTGTTCGGGAATGTCGCCGGCCCCGGCGGCGAGCCGGTCCGAAGTCGGATTTACCACGGACACGAGGACACGGCGCGCCTAGCCAAGGGGCGGTCGGACGCGCTGTGGGGTGGGCACACGGCGGCCCCTCTTCGGGTCATATCCGTGGCTCGAATCAGTCGCCGGGTTTCTCATGCCCGGTGTCTGGTGAACAGGGCACACGAGTCACCGGTGAACGTCGAGCCGTCGCCGGGCTCGAGATCGTGTGGCCGATCCCGTGTCGTTTGGCCGACCCCTGACGACAGTGCGTGGGTGTCGTCGTCGGCCATTGCCAGAACTCGTGCACCAGCCCCTACGGTCACGGCAGCGGTGCGCCATCTGTAGCCCCCAACCATCCCTCCACCCTTCGGAACGTCACTCCGGAGTCCGCTCTTCCGACTCGGACCCTCCGTGTGACACCGGGGTCAGGATACTGCAGTGGCCTTCGAAGGGTCGTGGAGTTGCACGGTTCGGTCGAGGAACGATCGGATTCGGCGTGGCTTCCATCTACTTCCTCGCCAAGACCGCCGACCGTACACAGCCGCCGCCGACCGGAGACACCCGTGGGTCCATGGATGCCCGAGCGAATGAGCTGCCGCCTTCTCCCGCCCGAGGTACCGTTGTGTAACGGCAGCAGCCACTCTCTCGTTGTGGCTGACATGGAACTGCGTTTGGCGGGCAATGATTCCACGCAAAGCCGGAGTCGAACGATGGTCGATGGCATCGATCGGGTCCGACCGTGTCCCCCGACCGCACATCGTCGGATCCGCGGCCCGCATCGCATCCGATCGCGGGCCACCCCCTAACGGCTTCCGAACACGCGTCGGCCGTTGCATGTCGGAGTCCCGCGGCGGAGATAACTCGGGTTCCGGCCGGTCGGCGCGCTTTTGGGCCGGGTTTGGCGGACCCCCTCCGTGGTACCTCGACCTGGTGGGGGTGGGATGGGTCGTGGCCGCAGCCGTGGCCGTGATGCTCCCCGCCCTCACCCGCGGCGCATCCCTTGGACCCTACGGCCTCTTGGCTCGGGACGGGCTGTTGATCCAGCACGGAGGCGGCGCCCGCAATCCGTTCGCCGCCGATCAGATCACCCAGATGATTCCCTGGACATCTCTCGCCTGGGAACAGGTTCATCACGGGCACCTGCCGTTGTGGAATCCCTACAACGCCCTCGGCACCCCCTTGGCCTTCAACTGGCAGTCAGCCACGTTCAGCCTTCCTGCGCTGCTCGGCTACCTCGTCCCCCTTCGGCTGGCCTACACGACCCAGGTCCTCGCCACCTTGGCCATCGGAGGAACAGGGTGCTACTTCCTCGGACGGGTCCTGCACCTCAATGTTCTGGCGTGTGCGTTCGCCGGAACGGTGTTCGAGCTCTGCGGCACGTTCATGGGCTGGTTGGGCTGGCCCGTCGCATCGGTGATGTCGTGGGCCGGTTGGCTCTTCGCGGCTGCCATCCTCGTCCTTCGTGGCGGTCGCCGGGTGCGTGCGGTCGCCTTCTTCGGCCTGGTGCTGGCCCTTGCCGTCTACGCCGGTCAACCCGATGCGCTGGTCCTCATGGGTTGCTTTCTTGCCGTGTTCGTCGCCGTCGTGCTCGTTTTTGGGGCCCGGTCGGGTGAAGACAGGCCGTGGCGCATCCGCTCCCTCGGGGATCTGTTTGTCGCCACCATGGCCGGACTGGCCCTCAGCGCCCCGCTTCTCCTCCCTGGCACCCAACTCCTGTCGCAGTCGAGTCGAGATATCGGGGGTGGAGTGTTCGCGATTCAGCGGGCTCTCCCGTTGCGACAACTCCTCACCGAAGTGGTCCCGGGCCTGGACGGAGACCCGATCGCGTGGCACCGCGCCTACATCGGTGTGGTGGCCGTGGCTCTGGCCCTCATCGGGATGATCATCTGCCGACGCCGCCCGGAGGTGAGCGCCATCGGTGTGGTGGCCGTGATCGCCGGAATCTTCTCCTTCACGCCGCTGGCCAATTCGCTGCTGGACAACCTCCCGGTGGTCGGTGCAGTCCGGTGGGCCCGATCGATCACCTTTTTGGAGTTCGCCGTGGCCGTCCTCGCCGGTGTGGGGATGGACGTGGTCATCCGGCGGTCGACCAAGAGAGCGGTGCTCCGATTGGCAGCCGTTCTCTTCTCCCTCGCCGCCCTGACCGTCGCCACCATCTGGGTGACCCATCCCCGCGGCGATCGGATCCGCCACGAGAATCTTGCCTGGGCGGCAGCCGGTGCCGGCTTGGGCCTCATCGTGGTGGGATGCCTCGAGTTCGTGCGATGGCGACGACTTCGTTCCGGCTCTTCGGGCGCCGAGCCGGGTGACGACGGTCGGCTTCCCCGCACCGTCAGACGTTGGGGCCTCGGAGCCGCCGTCGTTCTGTTCGCCTTCCAGACCTCATTCCTCATGACCATGGGTGGATCGTTGTGGGGCTCCACGTCTCGCCCATTCCATTCGACCACCGCGGAACGACAGCTCAAGCGGGCCGTGGGGTCCTCGCTCGTCGGATTCGGCGCCAGCGCATGTCAGAAGCTCCCGACCCTGGGCATTCCGGCCGACGCCAATATCGTGTACGGCGTTCGCGAACTGGCGGTGTACGACCCGATGCTGCCGCGCCGGTACTACCAGGCCTGGGTCGCGGTCACCGGTCAGAAGGCGGGATATCCGAGAACGTCCCGCTACTGCCCGGCCGTCACGTCGGTGACGATGGCACGAACGTACGGTGTCTCGTACATCCTCGAGTTCCACGGAGCACCAGGGCCCAAGGGCACGGTTGACGTCGGCAGGATCGGTGGCGAGGACCTCTATCGGGTTCCCGCGACGACTGCGGACGCCATCCTTGTGCCTGCACCGAAGTCGCGGGCCCTGCCTCCCGACGATGCCAGAGGGACACCGGTCGCCCCGGCCAGCTCGAATCCGGCTCGGTGGACCCTCGTCGTCGCCCCGCCGCGACCCGCCGTGCTCCGGCTCCATCTCACCGATGTCCCCGGTTGGCACGCGTCGATCGACGGGAAGCCGCTGGTCCTCGAATCATTCTCCGGCGTGATGCTCCAGGCGCGAATCCCGGCCGGCCGCCATGTCATCGTCCTGAGCTATTGGCCGGACACCTTTACCGCAGGGATCGTCCTGGCCGCGTTGAGCGCGGTCGGGCTCGCCACCGCTCTGGTCATCGGGGGTGTTCGGCGCAGGCGGGCTCTTCGAGACCTGTGAGCCCGACGCTCGCGGCCGGCGGGCGCTCGAGGGCCCGGTTGAAACGAATTGTCCGCTCCATCGTTGTTACGTAGCAGTCGTCAGGCTCGAAGTCCCCAACGTCGGGGCTGTCGGCGCATCGCAGCAGGTCTTCTGCCCTTCATGCCCCCATTCCCCTTGCCTGGGGGGTAGAAGGCCGTCCACACCCGTTTCCACGGCGGGGAAACAGCGTCAGCGCACCGGTCGGCACCGGAAAAGGCCCACCGCCTTGGGGGTCTCCGTCGCGATGGTCGCCTCGCCAAACAACCATCGGGACGGAGGACCTGCCCCAACAGCCCGGAGTTGAGGATCGGCGTTCCCTGTCACCCTCAGGCCTAGCTCCCATTAAACACCCGGGGCCGTCAATTTGGGCTCATGAAATATGATGAATTCCGGGGCCAATCACCACTCTGCGTACTGCGTCAGACACGGGCCGACAACGCGTCGTGGCCGAATCGGGGACTCTGGATCCGTCGCACGGCTTCCGGCCGGAAATGGGTCTCGGCGGGCACCGTCAGGGCCGGGGGAGCGACGGCCTGGTGCGTGGGCGGTAGCGTCGGCCTCATGGGCGACCCCATACGATTTGACGATATTCCGCCGGACGAGAAGATCCTCTTTCTCAACAGTGCCCGCCAGCACCATCCCGATGTCGAGCTGACTCCGGTTTCCGACGAACCTGGCTCCCGGACCTCGTCCCGATGGGTTTGCCTGCAGTGTGGGGAGGGATTCCCCATCGACGACGTCCTCGTCGCTGAAGGGGAGCCGCGCTGCCCTCGGTGCGGCGCTTCGGGATGGGAGGTCGTTCACCCTCCCCGCCTCCCCTAACGGCCACATCCCGAAGGTGAACCGTCGAAGGGCCGTGTGCCAGTGGGGGAGAGGTCCCTGCTGGTCGATGTCCTCCCGCGCCTTGTTTTCCCTGGGACCGGGACGATGGGATGATTTGCCAGCCGGCATGCTCAGGACCTCGGTCCCGGGTCATCCGGTAGACCGATCACCGGAGATATGAATCGATCGCGGTGGGCAGCGATGCCCCCCGGCGACAAGGAGTTCCCAGGCTCATGGCAGGTTCATCTCCGACGGTGGAAGGCGTGACGACGGACCCGGGGTCGACGGGCCGGAACTCCCTGGTGTGGCCCACGGTCGTCGCCGTGGTGGCGGCCATCGCCGTCATCGCGTACCTGATCCACTGGGGACGGAGATACGGCTTGGATCTCCGGGTGTACCGCGCTTCGGTGACCTACTGGAAGGCCGGTCACGATCCGTACACCGCATCGTTCACCCGCTACGGCCTTCCCTTCACCTATCCACCGTTCGCACTTCCGGCCCTGGCCGTCCTGGCCTGGGCCCCGTACGTCGTGACCCAGTGGTTGATGTGGGCCGTCAGCATCGCCGTTGCCGTCGCTGCGGTCGTCTTCGTGGCCCAGGACCGAGGGCAGAGGCGCCACATCCGACCCTGGCTGCTGGCCTTCACCTGGGTCTGCGCCACCGTCCTGCTCATCGAGCCGGCTCGCAGCGGTATCGACTACGGACAGATCGAGTTCGTCCTCATGTTCCTGATCGTGGCCGATGTGACGGTGGTGCCGGCTCCCTATCGAGGTCTCCTGATCGGGATCGCCGCCGCCGTCAAGCTCACCCCGTTCATCTTCGTCGCCGCCCTGCTGGTCGAACGGGACTGGAAGTCCGCCGTCCGGGCCGTGGCCTCATTTGCGTTCTGTACCTTGATGGCCTGGGTCTTCTGGCCCGGACTGTCGCGCACCTTCTGGGTCCACGACGTCATCCAGCCGTCGCGGGTGGGGTCGGTCGGCTTCGCCAGCAACCAGTCGTGGTATGCGATCCTCCATCGACCTCCGTTTCCGGCGGCCGGATCACCCGGACTCTGGTTGTCGGTCTCGCTCGTGACCGTCGCCGCGGCCGTCTTCGTCGCCTGGAGATGTGCGGTCAGCGGGAGGCAGTCGTTCGGACTGTTGGCCATCGCCCTGGCCGGCCTGCTCGTCAGCCCGATCTCGTGGACACATCATTGGGTGTGGGTCATTCTGATCCCGCCGATGATCATCGGCCACCGATCGGCGACCATCCCCACCTTCGTCCGGACCATGCTCTGGGCCCTCGTCGCCCTGACCATCATCACCCCGTACTGGTGGTTCGGATACGGAGCGCAGGCCGACGCCCTCGAAGCCGTGCTCCCGCTTTGGACATTCGCACTGCTCATCGCCTGGAGCTCGGCCGAGTTCGCCAGCTGGCGGGGTCGGAGGCTCAGGGCTGCTTCACCCGTCGGGATGGCCACCTGAATGTCCACTCCGGTGCCACGGAGCCACTGGGCCCCGACCACGACCGGTGGACGTCGGTGTCGACCGGCGGCCACCTCCGGCGGGGCAGAGGGGTCCGGTCGGTCAGGCGGCTACGACGCCTTCCGGCGGCTCGGCGCTTTGGTGCCGGTCTTGGCGGTGATACTGGTCGGGGTCTTCGCCGCGGCCTTCCGGGCCGGTGCGGCCTTTTTGGTGGCCGCACGCTTCTTCGGGATCGAGGTCTTCGAGTCCGCGGCGGGACTCTTGTCCTGACCACCGGCCTTGACGGATTTGATGCTGGCGCTCAGGACTTCCATGAGGTCGGTGACGTTGGTGGCGGCCACGTCGGGCGTCCCGACCACGATCTCGTCCCCCTGCCGCTTGGCCTCCACCAGCTGTTCCACCTTCTGTCGGTGGGTGTCGTGATACCGGCTCGGGTCCCATTCGGACTCCATCGACTCGAGCAGGAGCTTGGCCATGGCCACCTCCTTCTCGCTGACTTCACCGGCGTCGGGGAGGTCGGGGAGTTCTTTCTTCGGTGACCGGATCTCGTCGGAGAAATACATGGTCTCCAGCTTGAGCACCTCGTCATCCGGACGGATGGCGACCGGGTACTCCTTGTTCCGCATCACCAACGTGCCGATGGCCACCTTGTTGGATTCCCGCATGACTTGGCGGAGGAGGGCGTAGGCCTTGCCCGCGGCCTCCCCTTCGGGGGCCAGGTAGTAGGTCGAGCGGTAGTAGACGGGGTCGATCTCGTCGAGATCGACGAAATCGGTGATCTCGATCAGGCGCGATCGCTGAGGCTCGGCCGCCGCCAGCTCGTCGTCGGTCAGGATCACGTACTCGCCCCCACCGAGGTCGAAGCCTTTGACGATCTTGCCGGCTTCCACTTCCTTGCCGGTCCGTTCGTTGACCTTCTTGTAGCGGATCCTGTCCGACGTACCCGCTTCCAGCTGGTTGAAGTGAATGGCTTTGTCCTGGGTGGCGGGATAGAGCCCCACCGGGACGTTGACCAGTCCGAAGTTGAGCGAGCCCTTCCAGATGGTTCGTGCCATGCAGCTCCTTCATTTCGGTCTGACCGGATCCGACACCCCGTCATGGCCCCCAGAAAGGTTAGTGCCGGGGTTCATGCATCCTCAAGAGGCGATTTGTATCTTCCTCGATGGGCGATTTTTAAACCAGAGATGCGAATCCGCAGGCTCAGCAGCAGGAGGAACACTTCCCTCCGAGCGTCGCAGGCATTGGCGTTCACCTGGACTTTCCTCACGATCTGGTCCCGGCCGGACCGGAGACCGCCTTTCCTCATCCCTCGACCGCGTCGAACCTCCAGTCGTCGAGGTCGACCATATGGAGTCCGCAGGCCGCAACGTCGACCAGGTTGCCTCGATGGTCGGCAAAGACGCCCCTTCCCTCGACCCGTCGGTCGCACGGGGAGGCGGTCCCGGTCACCGGGTCGCGACACAGCCGGAAACAATGACCGGGGTCGACGATGAACGATGGGGCATAGAAGTCCCCGGCTGCCGCCGCCCGTCCGACCGCAGTCGGTATCGGGGAGGCTCCGGCTCGCTCGCCTTCGCTCCGGACGGACGACGCCCCATGACGGTCCCGGAGCCGCCGGCCGACCACCACCAGCGCGGTCACCACCACCACGCCCGCCAGCAGGATGAGGGCGAGGTTCACGTCCGGACCTGGCTGTTCCGGGCGGATCGAAAGGGGTGCGGAACACGGCCCGTCAGTGAGGATGTGGCCAGACCGATCATCACCTGCACCTCGGGTTCGCCTGTTCACGCCAGTATGGCTCAGCGGACGGCGGGCCCGTGGTCCCTCGCCCCGGCCCACAAGTGCAGAAGTGCAGAAGTGCCGTCAAGTGTCCGAGGTGACCTGCCGATGCCAGACCATGGAGCCCCACTCCACATCCGAGACGGCAGAGACACCCGAGCACATCACTGTCCTGCTGCGTTCCAAATATCGGTGTGAACGGTGCTACAAGAACTGTCAGGTGCCCTGCCGATTCACCGGAGTCGAATTCCGACGACTGGTCCGGGCCGTGTGGTCGATCTGTGACGGCGACGTCCGGGGCTCCGGCGGTTCGAACTAACCCAGAGCCCGGCGGTTGACACTATGGGGTGATGCCGACGGACGACCCAGGGCGCAGTGATGAGTCCCTGGTCGAACTGGCGCTGGTCGGTGACCGCCAGGCCTTTTCCGAGCTCGTCCGGCGCCACCAGCCCACGGCCGAACGGCTCTGTCAGCGACTGCTGGGAAACGCCGACGCGTCACGGGATGCCGCCCAGGAAGCCGCGCTGGCTGCGTGGCTCAACCTCGGTCGGCTCCGCCAGCCTCATCGATTCGGCTCCTGGCTCAGCGGAATTGCCCTCAACACCGCTCGCCAGTCGCTCCGGGCCTCGCTGGCGGAGAAGCGGCGAACGGCGCGGGCCGACACGCCTCCCGACGCAGCCTCGGCCGAGGAGGATGCGGAGACGGCGGAACTGAGAGCCCGGGTGCAAGCGGCGGTGGGCGAACTACCCCGGGGTCAGCAGGAGGCCGTCTACCTCTTCTACCTGAGCGGTCTCACCCACCGGGAGGCTGCCGCCGAGCTCGGCGTCTCGGTCAACGCCGTCAAGGCCCGGCTCCACCAGGGGAGGGCCACACTCAGCCGACTCCTCGCCGACCTGCGAACCACGGAGGTGCCAGTGCAACCACAACCAGCAGCCGACTTCGTCCCGGTGCACATCTCGGACGTACGTTCCACCACCCACGGCGGCACGGAGCGATTCGGGATCGTGCTGTTGGAGAGCGCAGATTCCTCGCGGCACCTCCCCATCTTCATCGGCATGGCCGAGGCCATCGCCCTGGCCTTCAGCCTCGAGAACGTGGAGATGCCCCGTCCGATGACCTATCAGCTGGCCGCGAACCTCCTCGAGGTATGCGGTGGCCGGGTCATCGAAGTGCGGATCACCGAGCTGGCCGAGTACATCTACCTGGCCACCGTGGTGGTGGAGACGCCGGACGGTCCCCGCGAGACGGACGCCAGGCCGAGCGACGCCCTCAATCTGGCCGTACTGGCCGACGCACCCATCACCGCCAACAGCTCCATACTCCGGGTGCTCGACGACATGACCTGGTGGAACGATCTGACCAGCCGGGCCGAGTTCGTCGAGGAGATCCGGGACCGTCAGGAGCTCCAGCGCCGGACCCTGCTGGCCCGGGTCCATCCCGAACCGTAACCGGCAGGGTCAGGAGGAGGGGGAGGTGCGCCGGGTTCTTCCTTCCCGAACCGGCGCGATCCGGACCATGCAGTTGTAGGTCACCACGGCGATGGCCACATGCATGGTCAACAGGACGGCGACCGCCTTCGCCGGTGCGCCGTTCAGGTAGATCCAGGCGTCCGGGGCGAACAGGACGATGGTGACGAGGACGGCCAGCCGCAGATAGAGCCACCGCGGCGCGGAGCTGATACGGGTGATGATCGGCCACCCCACGCAGGCGATCACCACGCCGATGACGGTGAGCTTGGCATAGTCCGAGAATTGGAAGTGGACGTACCCCTTCGTCGACGGGAACACCCTGGTGCCGATGGCCACCAGGGCCGCATCCGCGGCCAGCGAGCCGATGATCGAGGCCACCGAGGCCACAAGCACCATCACTGTCGAAGGTTGCCGGTGCGTGGGTGCGAGATCGACGCGAGCCCACGACAGTGCTTCTTCGAGGGCAGTGGACTGCGGGCTCACTGACGGTTTCTCACGGTCATCCCCGGAACACGACAACTGCGCATCTCAACATGCTACGGCCCCGACCTGACGGAAACATGAAGTTGCCCGACGATTTTGTCGGCGTCAGATCGGTGGTGAGATGCGGTGGAGGGCCGTCGACACCCGCTCTCCGGCGCTTCCCGCCACGGAGGAGCGACCCGCTCCGAGCACAAACGGTGCAGGTCCGTCGGTCGGGTGGTGGTCAGCCTGACGACCTCACGACGGTCCGGAGTTTGCGGTCATTGTCCCCGCGGTCGCGAACGCCTCTGCCTGACCAGGGTCAGCGCCAGTTTGGGACAGGCGACGGCCGCCCGTCGTGCGTGGTCCACCAGATCAGGGGAGATGCCGCTCGGATCGATGACCGGAAATCCCCAGGGGTCGAGCCGGATCGACTCGGGCAGCAGCTCGGCGCAGAGCCCGTGGCCGTCGCAGGCCGTCGGATCGACGACCAGTTCGAAGTGCACGTGGCTCATCGGGGCGTCGTCCGTCGGGTCGGGGGGATGGCCAGGAACGGCGGTGCTGTCGTGGAGCATGGACCCCGTTGCCGGTGGAGGAGGATGTGGGCCTCGAATACCTGTAACGCCGTCCGCACGAAACGGACGGCTCCGTCGGGATGGGCACAGGCACCGCGGCCCTCGATCATGTTGCACAACGTGGGGATGGTTGCCGTGCCTCCCGCCACCCGCTCGAAGGCCAGCTGATCCACGGCCGAGGACAGGGCATCGAGCCCGTGGACACAGGGGCCGCACTGGCCCGACCGCTCAGCTGCGAGATAGCGGACCACCCGGCTCACCTCGAGAAGGGGACAGATGCCCGAGGGCAGGAGGACCACGACACCCGGGCCGATCGTCGATCCGTGACGGCGGGCCGCCTCTTCGGTCAAGGGCATGGTCATGGCCTCGGCCGTGCTCACCCAACCGCCGCCATAGCCTCCGAGCAGCACCCCTTGCACGGAACGGGCCGCGTCGGCCCCAAGGGAGAGAGTCCGGCCCAGCGGGACTCCGAGCTCGGCCTCGACGATCCGGGGCCCCGGCCACCGACCGGTGACGGTCAGGAGCGCGCTCCCGGGCGAACCGTCCGTCCCGACCCGACGGAACCAGTCGGCCCCGAATCTGGCGATCAGGGATACATGGGCCAACGACTCGACGTTCTGCACCAAGGTGGGACGACCGCCGACCCCGGCTTCTCGGACCGACCGCAGTCGCACGAATGAGGGGATGCCGGGTGAGCGGCCGTTCGCCGTGTTGACGACGGCGGACTCCTGCCCGGCCAGAAAACGGTCCGGCGCCACCACCACGCCGATGGCACAGGAATCGACACCGTGGCGGCTTCGCTCCTCGATGGCGGCATGCATCGCCGGAACAGCCGGTGACGGCAGATGGACGAGAACCTGCGTGGCCCCGATGCTCGAGGCGGCCAGGACTGCACCGTCGAGGACCAGATGGGGCACCCGGGCCATCAGGAACCGGTCCTTGCCACTGGCCGGCTCCCCCTCGGCGCCGTTGGCCACCACGACCGGGCTCCGGAACCCGGTGCGCCGTACCGATCGCCATTTGGTCCCGACCGGGAACCACGCGCCGCCGTGGCCCCGGAGCCCGCTGCGCTCCAGCTCGTCGATCAGGCTGGAACCCAGCCAGAGCGGGAGAGGACCCCACCGTTCCCTATGGGCGCCGATACCCATCGGCGTGCCGGTGTCATCGATGCCGCTCAACAACCGTGTCGGACCCGCAGGAGGTCTGGGGACACGATCCGAAGTGCCTCCCGGCGGGGCGAACATCGAACCTGAGGGCGACCGCACGGGTGTCATCCCCCCGCCAACGCATCTGCTCCGGTCACCGAGCCGGACACCGTGCTCGACCTCCCGTCGACGGTGATCGACAGGGTCAAGGGCTGCAGACCAGGGGCGGCCACAGAAGCCTTCATCGAATTTCCATGGAGCCTGGTCACCGTCCCCGGGAACCCACCGAAGGTCACCGTGCCCGAGGACATGGTCAGGCCCCCTCCCCGGGCCGCGGTGCCGTTCAGCACCACGTCCAGCGGCGTGGACGTCGGATCCTGGAGCTGCAGGGTGAAGGTCGCCCGCACCTGTCCCTGTCCGTCGGGAACGGTCGTCTCGGTGCCGTTGAGTCCGTAGCGGAACGGCACGGCCGGCACGCGGGTCACACCACCACCGGGCGCGGTCGTCACCGCTCCGTCGCTCGCCGGCGGGGCGTATTTCCGGGCCAGCTGAGCCAGTAACGCCTTCGAGGTTCCTGCTCGAAGCGACCAGTGGGGCCGGAGTGGGCCGACGGCGGCGAATACGGCCAGGCCCATCAGGGCCAGCACCGTTCCCACCGCCGCGGCCACCCGCCGACCCGCCGGAAAGGTGCGACCCGTGGCCAGTCGGCACCCCACGCCGGCCAACACGGCCGCCGCGCACAGCGCGTCGATGGCCAGGATGACCGGGAGCGACGAGTCGGATCCGCTGCCCAGACTGTGCAGGACGGCGATCGGCCAGCACAGGTAGGCCAACCAGTGGATGAACCGCCAGGACGAATAGCCGATGCGGTGGCGGAGAGCGCTGGTGACCATGACGACCAGCAAGAGGTCCAGCCCGAGCGCCCCGAGGCCGATCCAGATGGGACGGTACGGCGTGAGGAACGGGAGGAAGGCGCTGGCCAGACCGATGGGGACGTACCCGTCGGTCACCGTGGTGGCTACGTGCAGGGCGACGAACCCGACGCAGAACAGCGACACGTTGCGGTGCACGCGCTGCGAGAGGAAACGGGGCCACCGTTCGGTGGCCCACCCGACGGCGGCAACGATGCCCATGACCACGCTGACCGTGAGGAGGACCAGGGCCACCACACCGCTGGCTCGGGTGAGGTACCACAGCGCCTTGCCGCCCGTGGCCGCGGCGGGCTGAAACGCGGGCAGGCTCATCCTGGTACCGGCACCGGGTTCGATGACCGGCGGGGGACCGAGTCGGGGTCGGCGGGCTCCTCGGGCCAGCCGGCGACGACCACGGTGGTGCCGTCCCGGCCGACGAGGCGGGAGGGGAGACCGCGCTCGCCGATCCATCGGACCGCTGACCGGCCCATGACCATGGCGGCCGTGGATGCCGTGTTGGCGTCGACACAGGATCCGGCGGCCACCGAGACAGTCCGCCATGGGCTGTCCACGGAAAGCGAGGTGGCGGGGTCGATCAGATGGTGGGCGGGACGACCGCCGACCATCCAGTGGCGTCGGCCCACTCCCGATGTGGCCAGGCCCCCGGATTCGATGGCCACGGTCGGCGACGTGGCGGCGTCATCGGTACAGGCATCGGCGATCCCGACGGTGAAACCGCCCTCCGGCGCCGACCCCCGCACCGAGATGTCTCCGCCCAACGAGACCAGGACACCACAGCCCAGATGCGTGGCGATCGAGGTGGCAGCCAGATCGGCGGCCCAAGCCTTGGCCGTGGCCCCGAGGTCCAGTGCGACGCCGGCGGGCAGCGTGATGGTCGACGCCTCCCGGTCGAGGATCACGCATCGCCAACCCGGGACAGGACTCGGCTCAGGCAGTCCGCCCGGTACGCCTCGGCCCACCACCGAGAAGTCCCGGTCGTAGCCGATGCGGCCCATGGCCGCGCCCACGGTCGGATCGACTGCGCCGTCGGTCAGTCGCGCCGCACGTAGAGCGATGGCCACGGATTCGAACAGGTCGGTGCTGACGGGTACCGGCTTGTCCGAGTCTGCGGCACGGAGCAGCGCATGCAGTTCGGAGTCCGGGCGGAACCGACTGGCGACCGCCTCCACGCGGGCCAGCACCGTGTCGAGCCGGTCGACGGCGGCAACCAGTTTGTGCCTGTCTGTCACGACCACGTCGACCGTGGTCGACCACACGGTCGATCGGTAGACGGCCAGCCCCGAACGGCGGTCCACGCTGAACGTGTCTGCCATCAAGTGGCGCCGCTCACCACAGGTGCCGGCTGTCGGACCTGGGTGGGAGGTTTGGCCGGCGGTGACAGGTTCTCGGACTGCGTTCCACCCGACGACGGGCCTACCGAAGTACTTCCGGTCGCCGAACCGTTCGGCGTAGCTTCGGTGCTTGCCGGGCCTGGCGTGCTTGTCGTGGTTCCTGTGCCTGCCGTGGCCGCGGCGGGTGCCGTGGTGCCCGTACCTGCCGTGCCCGCGGCGGGTGCCGTGCCCGCCGTGCCCGCGCCCGTGCTCGTCGTGGCCCTCGTGTGCCCGGGCACGGCCCGGCTCACATAGATTCCGATCGCCACCACGGCCGCCACCGATGCCACACCGATGGCCCTGGTGATGGACCGGACCCGTTCGAGGGCCATGTCCCGCCGGGCCCCGGCACGGTTGACGGCTCGGTGGTGGTCTTGTGTCCACATCCGGGAGCGATCGGCTTCGGCCATGTCATGAACGCTACGGATCGAATCTGACGTCAACATGACGAGTTGTTAAGAATTTCGGTAGAACGTACCTGGTCAGCGCGGTTCGCATGAGGTGCTCGAGACCAGCGGAGGACGCGCCCAGAGCCACCAGAACCATGGCCGAACGGGACCGGGAGGAGATACAGTTGAGCGTGTCGGACACGTTGGAGGGGCCGGTGTGTTCCGGGAGCCGGCTCATGGGGGGAAATCATGCGTCACCAGCTTCTTTTGCGACTCCTGATCAGCATTGGGCTGGTCGCTTCCGCGACCTCCTTGTCTGCCGCCTACCTACCCGCCACCGCCGCCACCGCCGCCTCACCACTGACGGTGACCTGTACGACACTCACCGGGGGCGATTCGACCCAGAAGCTCTCGCACTGCACGGGCACGGGAGCCGTCGCCTCGGAAGCCGGTGCCTCGCCCGCCCACGGGACGTCCGTCCTGTCCACCATGACCATCACCTGGTCCAACGGGAAACGGACCAAGGAGCACTACACCTACGTGACAGTGCCCGGTCCGGGCGACAACTGCGCGGCCCGGACCAACTACTCGAAGGACTATCTGGTCACCGAGGTCGGGTGGGTCGCTTCCTCGGGGACCACGGCCAAGGGCATGGTCGGCGGGGTGATCCGGGCGACCGTCTGCGTCTACAAGTTGACCGCCGCCCCCCACACCGTCCTCATCGTCAACCGCGGCAAGATCACCATCTGATCCGGCTCGGTCACTCCCGAAGCCACTCCGGACACCCGGCGATACCAGGTGGGAACGTCCCCACCTCCGCGCCCGGCCTCGGCACCGGGGTGCGAGGGTGAGGCGCCAGGTCAGGAACATCCTGCCCTTCACCGGGACCAACAGGGTCCTCCGTTTCCCGGGCCGATCCAAGTCGTCGGCCAACGAGGCCGGGGACGAGGACGGAGGAAGCGACGAAGACGAGCTCCACCGGGCCCTCGGGCGGATCGCCGCCAACTGGTCGCTCATCGAAATCGCCTCCGGACTCGTGCTCATGAGCCTGGTCGGCAGTCGCGACGAAGCCCTGGCCCGGGCCGTGGTGGCCGGTCAACGGGTGGAGAACGTGTGGGAGACCATCGATTCCCTGCTCTCGAGCTACGGCGACGACACCGTGACCGAGCTGGCTGACTTCAGGTCCTGGCGGAGGAGCGCCAACAAGTACCGGCGTCGGCGCAACGAGGCCATCCACAGTGCCTGGTCGCTGACCTCGGGTGCCGGCGGCCCGTCGGCGTGGGACGTGATGAGCCAGAAGGCCAAGCGCGGTGCCCGCGCCGACCTCTTCCCGGGGGGAGTGCCCGAGCTCGAGGAGCTGGCCCGGGACATCGCCGCCTGCGAAGAGCAGCTCACCATCGTCCATGCCGGGGTCCTCACGGTGATGGACCGGCGCGACTGGG
This sequence comes from uncultured Acidimicrobiales bacterium, assembly GCA_963713625.1. Lineage (GTDB taxonomy): Bacteria > Actinomycetota > Acidimicrobiia > Acidimicrobiales > RAAP-2 > Bog-756. The sequence goes on from CAVQMN010000008.1 coordinate 26,889, forward strand.
CCCGCCGGGATCCACCGTGACCGGTCGGCAACCGCCCGGTCAGTTGCGGACCAGCCGGTAGAGCTCGACGGCGCCCGGGATACCACTGAGGTGGTGGGGTCCCAGGTCCTCGTGGGGTAGTCCGGCGTCGACGGCCACGGCCGCGGTGGTGACCACCTCCGCCGGCCCGGCCACGTCGGCCGCCCGACTGGCCAGGTTCACCACCGGCCCGAACACGTCGCCGTCACGCAGCATGACCTCACCGCTGGCCAATCCGGCCCGCACCCGGGGGACCGTCGGGTGGTCGTCGAAGGCATCCACCAGATCGATGGCGATGGAGGCGGCGGCGAAGGCATCGGGTGCGGTGAACATGATCTCGTCACCGATGAGCTTGACCACCCGGCCACCTCCCTCGTTGATGGTCTCGGTGGCGATGTTCTCGAAGTCGCTCAAGGTTGCACCCAGCTCGCTCATCTCGAGCTTCTCGCCCAGCTCGGTCGAGCCCACCAGGTCGACGAAGGCCACCACGAGCTGGCGGGTCTCGAAGCCGATGACGTCGGCATCCGACCTGTTGGTGAGGCGCCGGGCGATCAACAGGTGCTGTCGGAGCAGGGTATCGAGCGTGGGGGCCACAAAGGGGAGCAGGGATGCGGCGTCCACGTTGGCCCGGGCCACGCCGAGCCCCACCGGATCCTCTCGTTGGGCCGCCGGGGCCACGTTGACCAGGAAGGAGGAGATGACCGCATCGGCGATGCGCGACATGGCCAGGCCGAAGACCCGGACCAACTGGCTGGCCGCGTCCTCGCCGAAGACGTCGGCGACCTCGGCCATCCGCGAGGCGAAGTCGACGAAACCGTGGGTGAAGACGGGCACATCCGGCTCCGGGTCGGGGATGCCGGAGGTCCGGGCCAGCGAACGAACCGCGTCCGGGTCGAGGCCCGACCGCTGGGCCACCTGCTCGAGCGTGAGGGCCGGACCGCCCCGGATGGCCAGCACGCCGGCCAAGGCGGGAAGCGAGTCCTGGAAGGTGACCAGCTCTTCGGCCGTGGCCCCCAACGCCGTCACGTAGGCCAGGAGCTCCAACCGCACCCCGGCGTCCTCCGCCTCCGGGTCGAACACCCCGAGCGCCATCAGTTCCTCCGCTTCCACCGGTGCAGTGGTTACCACGCCACGGCGCTCGGCGGCGACTGACCGCCGGCCCGACCGCGGTCGGACCGCGGCAGGGAGGCCGGATTGTCCTGCCCACCAGGGCCTCGGGCCCCGATTCCGGGGACTCGGGTGGCACCACCTGAGCAGGCTCCGTTGCTACGCTTCACGGCCATGAGTGGACCCGGTCAACTCGGGCGCGCCTCCGATCCTGTTGACGAGGGCCCCGGTGGCCCCTCGTCCGTCGAGGGCGGTCTGAAGGGCCTCGGGGACCTGATGAAGCAGCAGGAGGGCAGGGCCCGCGGCCCGAAGGCCACCGGCCAGTCCCGGGTCGACGGCGGACGGGGGCGGAGCGCGGGACCGGTGGCCAACGAGGCCGGGCTGGCCGCCCTGGGCACCCAGATCGAGCGATCGGGCCACGGAAAAGGAGCCCACCGCCGGACCAAGCAGAAGACCAAACGTACGCACCGGGTTCGCCGGGGAGTGGTCATCGGCCTGGTCGTCCTTTTGGTCCTCGTGGTCGGCGGGGCCGGCTACACCTATTACCTCACCCACGACCTCAACCGGGTCGAGGTCAAGGGACTCAACGGCACCCTCACCACCGGCAAGGAAGCCGGCACGGAAAACATCCTGATGGTGGGTTCGACGTCGCGCTGTGCCCTCACCGTGCAGAACCCGGCCTACGGGCTGTGTTCCCAGGGCGTGAACGGTGTCAACAGTGACGTGATCATGATCCTCCACGCCGACCCCGCCCACCACCGGTTGGCCCTCTTGTCCCTGCCCCGCGATCTGTTCATCCCGAACGCCCGCAGCACGGGGGCCAACAAGGTCGATGCCGGCCTGTTCCAGGGGCTGACCCAGTTGGTGGCGGCCGTCGAGGAAGACTTCGGGATCCCCATCCAGCACGCCGTCTCCCTCAACTTCGACCAGTTCGCCAACATCGTCAATGCCCTCGGCGGCATCAACATGTCGTTCCCGATGTCGGTCTTCGATGCGGAGTCCGGCCTCAACGTCCAGGCCGCGACCTGCGTCCACCTCAACGGGACCCAGGCCCTCGAAGTGGTGCGGGCCCGTCACCTGCAGTACGACAGCGACACGTCGAGCAGCTACGCCGAGGACTGGCCGCAGGAGAACTTGAGCGACCTGGCCCGCATCCGCCGGGATCACGAATTCCTCCGGGTGCTGGGCGCGGCGGTGGCCAAGCAGGGGCTCGGCAATCCGCTCACCGATCTCAACCTGATCAACTCGGTGAAGAGCGACCTGACCTTCGACCAGTCCTGGTCGGTCAGTGACATGGCCAATCTGGTGCTCGCCTTCCACTCGATCAACATCGCCTCGGTGCCCCAGCTCACCCTGCCGGTCGAGGTGGTCACCGATCCCGACGGGGCGGGCGGAAGCCTCAACTACCAGGGCGGGAGCTACGGGGATGTGGAGTTCCCCTCCCAGTCCCAGGACCAGAGCGCCATCAACCAGGTACTCGGCATCGGCCCGGACACCAGCTCGATGACCGGGACGCCGCTGCCCGCGCCGGGGGCGGTGACGGTGTCGGTGGTCAACGGCACCGGGGCCTACAACCAGGCCACGGACACGTCACAGTCCCTCGCCGCACTGGGGTTCCACATGGTGGGCGTGGGTGACGCCTCACCGGTCGGCGACGTGTCGGAGACCGTGGTGTACTACGGGTCGAGGGCCCCGGCGGTGGTGGCCGCGGCCCAGGCGGTGGTCCGTTCCATGACCGGATCGGTCATCATGGGCTACGACCCGACCCAGGTGACCGACGGCGCCCAGGTGACCGTGGTCACCGGCACCCAGTTCGCCGTGAACCCGCCGCCGGCCACACCGACGACGACCGCCGGCGCCGCGGGGGCGACGGCCAGCACCTCGGCCACGGTGCCCCCGCCGACCACCACGGCCACGACCTCTCCCGCCGCCGCCGCCATTGCCGCCCCGTCGCCGACCACGACCGGTCTGCAGCCGTGGGATCCCCGGGCCTGCCCGGCCGGCGCCACCCCCACTGCACCGGTGGCCAACCAGACCTGACCGGCGCCCCGTGGCCCTTGGGTTCGGTCCCGCCCCGAGGGACGGAACGTTCCCGGCGGGCCCGGACCTCGGGCAATCCGCTTTGGTTTTGCCCGGTTCCCGACGATGTCATGGCTGTGGGATCCGTATGGACATGAGGGGCCGTCCCCACCACCACCGCCGTCCCCGCCGCGCCGCGGTCATGGCGGCGGTGATCACCGTGGTGGTGTCGGCCCTGTTGGCGGCCTGTGGTTCCTCCCCGGAGGCCACCGGACCGCCGGGTTCCCACCCGTCCCAGCCGCCGGTCACCACGGTGCCGTCGACATCCACGGCCCCGACGACCTCCACCCCGGCGGGGACGGCCCTGGTCCCACCGGCGGTACCAGCGGACGGGGCGTACCTCGGCGCCTGGTTGCATCCGGTCGCCATGGGCAGCCGGGGCTCCTCCTTCGCCGTGGAACAGCACACCGTGCCCACGGTCGAGGCCGTGACCGGCCGGCCGCTCGGCCTCCTCCACCTCTATTCGGCCTGGGCCCGACCGGCTCCGGTCACCGAGCTGTCCACCATCGTCGCCAACGGGTCGGTGCCCCTCCTCGACTGGGCCTGCGGTCCGGACAGCGCGGCGGTGGCCGGGGGGGCCGACGACCGCACCATCACCGCCTACGCCGACGCCCTCAAGGCCTTCGGCCAGCCGGTGTTCCTCCGCTGGTGCTGGGAGATGAACCTGGTCCGTGCCCACCCGGCTGTCGGCGGGCCGACCGGGTACGTCAGCGCCTGGGTCCATATCTGGCACATCTTCCACCAGGTGGGGGCCACCAATGTGGCCTTCGTATGGTGCCCGGCCCTCACCGGCGTCGACCCCGCTCCCTACTATCCGGGGGACGCCTACGTCGACTGGATCGGGGTCGACGGATACGACCGGAGCGGCACCGCCACCTTCGGCGACCTGTTCACCGGGTTCTACCGGCAGTGGGTCAGCCATCAACGACCCATGATGGTGGCCGAGACGGGGGCCACGGCCGGCAACCAGGCCCCCTACCTGGAAAGTGTGGCCGCCGATCTGCCTGCTCTTCCTGCCTTCAAGGCCGTGGTGTACTTCGACGCCACCGGACCGACCGCCGACTGGCAGCTGTCCGGAGCCGGACTCACCGCGTTCGGCGCCCTGGCCCGCAACCCGTTGTTCCAACCACGGTGAGGACGCCGGTGGCCATGGTGGCCCGGCACCGGGATGATCGGCGGCGCTCGGCCTCTCGGACCGTCGGGCACTCGGATCGTGGGCCGGGTCCTCGGGGCCGCGCCGCCGTGGGCGATGCCGAACCCCACACCGGGGGTCGTGCTACCGTATTCCCATCGTCAAAATTGATGAGGGCTGAGATGCCCGCCCGCGAGAGGTAGCCGGGCGGCAGTCGAGGCCGGTCAGGGCGGCCGGGGGCGTACCCCGGGCGTTGCGAGCATCCCGGGCAGGGGGACGCATTGGGGCAGCACGTAGATTCCAGTCTGGGCACGGCGCCGCCGGTCCGCGCACCGACCGGCCCGACGCCGGCCTCCGATCCCGGATCTCCCGAAGTCCGGTGAGGTACCCCGCCCCTTCACCACGAGGAGGGCCAGGTTCGGGCACCGGGCCGCCGTCCATGGGCCCGTCCCACGGGGCCGGCCGGGGAGTCCACCCGCGACGCGTGGCCGTCCTGGCCGCCGCGGTCACCACCCTCGTCCTGGTGGCCACGGTCTCCGTCGTCCCCGGCGGCCTCCCGATCGGCCGGACCAGCGGGCCGGTGGCGGCCGTCCAGCCCGAGGACCGACTGGTCTCCGACGTCACCATGGGGCCTTCCGACACCGCCGAGCCCGCGTCCCAGGTCCTCTACGACTGGGGGAGCAACGACTGGGGGCAGCTGGGCCAGGGGACATCCGGTGACGGAGACCCCACCCCGGTGGCCGTGCCCGCGGCGGTGGCCGACCCGGCCGGCGGGAGCCCGTTCCACGCCATCGCCGCCGGTGGGGACTTCTCCGTCGGCCTGACCGACGCCGGCACCGTCTACTCGTGGGGTGCGGACTTCAACGGCCAACTCGGGACCGGCTCGCTCGTGGGCGCCACCTCCCCCGAGGAGGTGACCGTCCCGGGCGGCCCGGTGGTGGCCGTGGCCGCCGGCAGCAGCCACGCCCTGGCCCTGACCTCGACCGGCCAGGTCTACGCCTGGGGTGCCGATCCGGTGGGCCAGCTCGGCAACGGCACCACCACCCAATCCGACACCCCGGTGCCGGTGTCCATGCCCGCCGGGGTGACGGTGACCGCCGTGGCCGCCGGGGGCGACCACAGTCTGGCCCTGACCTCGACCGGGCAGGTCTACGCCTGGGGCGCCAACTTCGACGGGCAGCTGGGGGACGGCACCGACGTCTCCCGCTCCACGCCGGTGCTGGCCGTGGCTCCGGCCGGCATCTCCTTCACCGCCATCGCCGCCGGCACCTCGCACAGCCTGGCCCTGACCTCGTCCGGCGTGGTCTACGCCTGGGGCGCCAACGCCTCGGGCCAACTGGGGGACGGCACCACGGCGGACAGCGCCACCATGACCCCGGTCAGCCTGCCCGAGGACACCGTGATCACCCACATCGCCACCGGCTCGGCCCACAGCCTGGCCCTGACCTCGACCGGGCAGGTCTACGCCTGGGGCTCGAACATCTTCGGACAACTCGACTCCGCCCTGGTCGACTCCCTCCCCGTGGACAGCACGGTTCCCGTCCAACCGCTCGGCCTCCCGCCCCTGACCGCCTTCGTGGCCATCGCCGCCGGGGCCGACTCCTCCTACGCCCTCACCTCGAACGGGGTGCCCTGGGTGTGGGGCGGGAACGCATACGGCCAGCTGGGGGTGGGTTCCCCCGGACTCGACGAGGTCCTCCCGCTGGCCATGGCCACCCTGCCGTCGGGCACGTTGGCCAGCGGGCTGTTCGCCGGCCCCGACGCCTCGGCGGCCTTCCTGGTCACCAGATCGGACCAGACCATCTCCTTCCCGGTCCTGCCCGAGCGGACCTACGGTGACCCGCCCGTCGACGGCTCACCCACCGCCGATTCGGGGCTCCCGGTGGCCACCAGGGCGTCGGGGGCCTGTGCGGGGCCGTCGAGCCACCTGAAACTGGTCACCGTCGGGCTGTGCACGCTGACGGCCAGCCAGGCCGGCAATTTCTGGTTCTACCCGGCACCCGGGGCCACGGCCACCTTCGGGGTGGCCCGGGCCCCGCTCACCATCGTGGCCAAGGATGCGAAGGCCACCGTCCGCCGCCTTCCCGCCCATTTCGCCTACCGCCTGGCCGGCTTCCAGGACGGGAACACGGCCTCGGTGGTGTCGGGACGGGCCCGGTGCACCACGCGGGCCACCGACAGCTCGGCGGTGGGGACCTACCCGATCACCTGCAGCCCCGGAACGCTGTCGGCCGCCGACTACACCTTCGTGCCCGGCGCGCCGGGCACGCTGACCCTGGTGGCCGCACCCCCGCCTCCGCCGCCGCCACCTCCGCCGCCACCACCCCCGCCGCCACCTCCGCCGCCACCGCCGGTGAAAGCTGGACCGTCCGGGTACGGGGTGGTGGGCGCCGACGGGTCGTTCTGGGCCCTCGGGCCCGAGCAGGAGGGGAGTGAACCGAATGCCCCCTTCTTCGGCTCGATGGCCGGCCAGCCGCTGAATGCGCCGGTGGTCGGGGCCGCGTTCACCCCCACCCACGACGGCTACTGGCTGGTGGCGGCCGACGGCGGGATCTTCAGCTACGGCTCGGCCGGCTTCTTCGGATCGATGGGAGGCACGCCGCTCAACAAGCAGATCGTCGGTATCGCCCCGACACCGGACGGGCAGGGGTACTGGGAGGTGGCCGCCGACGGGGGCATCTTCGCCTTCGGGAACGCCGGCTTCTACGGATCCACCGGGGGCATCACCCTCAACCAGCCCATCGTGGGCATGGCGGCCACCCCCGACGGGCAGGGGTACTGGCTGGTGGCGGCCGACGGGGGCATCTTCGCCTTCGGGAACGCCGGCTTCTACGGATCCACCGGCGGTGAGGGCCTGGGCCAGGCCGTCGTGGGCATGGCCACCACGCCGTCGGGCCGTGGGTACTGGTTGGCCACGTCCTCCGGCGCGGTGTTCGCCTTCGGGGACGCCCCCTTCGAGGGCAGCCTGCGCTTCCTCGACCTGCTCACCCCGGTGGTGGGCATCGCGCCCACCTACGACGGGCACGGCTACTGGCTGGCCTCGGCCGACGGGGGCATCTTCGCCTTCGGGGACGCCGGCTACTTCGGGCGGGTGACGGCCCCACCTGCGGCCATCGACGGCATCACCGGATGACGGGACAGAAGGGGACAGCCATGCCTGGACACGACGACCGAAGGCCGGCCCGGCGAGCGCACCGAAGGCGCGCCGGCCGGCGAGCCCGGGTGATCCGAATGGCCGCGGTCGGAGCGGTGGCGGCGGCCGTGGTGGTCGGCGCCCTGTCGACGGGTGGGAGTGGCGCCCAGGCCGGGGCCCTGACCCCACCCCCCGTCCCGGCCCACGGGGCCTACCTCGGTGCCTTCGTGGCCCCCCACGAATCGCCCACCCAGGCCCAGTCCGACATCCGCCTCGAGCTGTCCGAGATGAGCACCTTCGACGGGACCATCGGCCGGCCCTCGGGCCTCGTCCATGTCTTCCAGGACTGGCGCCAGCCGGTGCGCAACGATGCCCTGTCCGCCTTCGCCAGCCTGGGCGCCACCCCGGTCATCGACTGGGGCTGCATCGCCGACGCCTCGGTCATCAGCGGCAGCCAGGACGCCCTCATCACCTCGTACGCCAAACAGCTGGCCCAGTACGGCCGACCGGTGTTCCTGCGGTGGTTCTGGGAGATGAACCTGGTCGGGCTCACCCGCACCAAGGCCTGCCTCGGCAGCCTCGGCGCCACCGGGTACACCGAGGCCTGGCAGCACATCTGGAACATCTTCCAGCAGCAGGGGGCCACCAATGTCGCCTTCGTCTGGTGCCCGTCGGTCATCAGCAAGAACTTCGCCGTCCCGTACTATCCGGGCAACAAGTACGTCGGCTGGATCGGGTTCGACGGCTACGACCGCAAGCAGGACCCGACCATGCTGAACACCGAGTTCCTGCCCTTCTACGACCACTGGTTGAGCGACGACAAGCCGATGATGATCGCCGAGACGGGCGCCACCACCGATCAGGCGTCGTACCTCACCGACCTGGCCACCAACCTGCCGACCACCTTTCCCGACATCAAGGCGGTGCTCTACTACGACTCGGTGGGCACCTCGGACTGGACGCTCGAGAACGCACCGGGCAATCTCGGCCTCGACCAGTTCATCGCCATGGGGCAGCTCCCGTACTTCTCCTACCCGTTCGTCGGATCGTGATCGGCTCCGCCACCGGTCGTCGACCGCCGGCGCCGACCGGTACCGCTCCGGTCGGAACCGGCCGCGCTCCGGTCAGAAGGAGACGTCCACGGTGAGACCGACCCGGGCCGTGGGCGCCGGGTCGCCGCCTTTGCCGGTGCTCCGACCCTTCGGGTCGGTCGGGTCGGCCGACAGGTCCACGAGGTAGTAGGTCTGCCCCGACTGGGTGACCGGGGTGGGTTGGATCTGGGTGACCGATGCGGGCATGACCGATCCGGCCACCGCGGGCAGCGAGGCCTGGGCCCGCTGTCCGGTGTGGATCTGACGGATATCGGTCTCGGGAACCTGGACGACGAGCTTGGTCTGCGTGGAGTCGAGGGAGATCAGCGCGGCATAGGTGGGCGGGGTGGCCGACTGGCTCTGCGGACCCTGGGGAAAGATCTGGATCCCACTCGACGTGGCCTGGGAGACCGAGCTCGGGGTGGTGGGCTGGCGCACCCCCTGGCTGGTGGCCACCTCGCCGACGGTCCCGTTGACGGCCGAGACGACACCGGTGAACGGTGCGGTGAGTACCGCCTGGCCCAGCCGGGCGGTGTCGGAGGCGATGGCGGCGTTGTCCGACTGGATCTGGGACTGTCCGGCGGCGATCTCCTTGGCCGTGGGCGGCGCCGTCCCTGCCGCCACGGCGGCCTCGGCCGAGGCCACCGCCGCGCTGTCCTGGGTCACCCCGGACTGGGCCGCGGCGATCTGGGCCTGCTGGTCGGCCACCGCCTGGTGCTGGGCGCTCTCGGCCGAGGAGAGGTTCCCCTGGTCGACCTGGACCTGGTGCTGCTCGGTGCCGCACGATTGGGGGGGAGTGGCCGACAGGCACTGGGGCAGCTCGTCCTGGTAGGACTGCTGGTCGGCGGCCAACAGGGCCTGGTCCGCTTGGACCTGGGACTGCGCCGCCGTCACCGAGGCGTCGGTCGTCTGGGTGGTCTCGGCCAGCTTCTGCTGGGCGTTGCCCAGTTGGACCTGGGCCGTGGTGACCTGGTCCTTGAGCTGTTGGAGCTGGACGGTCTGGGTTCCGGCCTGGAGTTGGGCCAGCGTGGCCTGGTCGGCGGCCAACTTCGACTGGTCGGCGGACAGCTTGGCGGTGAGGGCGGAGGTCGACTGGCTGGCCAGCACCTGGCCGGCGTGGACCTGTTGGCCCACGTGGACGTCGATCGACGAGATCGTCCCGGTGTCGGACATGTTGAGCTGGGCCGCGGTGGCCGGCTGGACGACACCGGTGGCCGACAGGGGATCCGACAGGAGCACGTCGTTGACGGCGAAGCCGAGCACCACCGCGGTGGCCACGACCATGGCGGCCACGATGACGCCGCGGACGCCCCGCAGACGTCGGCTGTGCGGATTGGCCGGGGCGAAGCGTTGGCCTTTGTCGGCCTGGTCGGCGTCCACCATGGGCACCACGGCCACCGGCACCAGATCGTGTCCCGGTACCGGTGGGGTGGGGACGTCGTTCCGGGGCCGGGCCAGCCCCGCCACCACGTCGTTCAGCCGGGCCACGGCCGGGAGCCCGGCGTCGATGACCGACAGCATGGGGTCGGGACGACCGGCCAGCTGGGCCGAGACCCAGTGGTTGAGCTGTGCCCCCATGGTCTCGGCCACCTCGGGGTAGACCTCGGCCACGTTCACCTGCTCGTCGGGATCGGCGGCCAGGTCGTAGAGCTCGACGCCGTCCCGCCCGTAGATGGTGGACTGCATGTACCTGATGAACTTCCACTCCGGGGTGCGCACGCCGCGGCTGGCCTGCCAGGTGGCCTCGCTCAGCATGATCACGTCCCGGTGGGTGGTCACCTCGCCCCGGATGAGGGGCATCAGGGAACGGCCGTCCACGCCGACGGGCTCGGGCAGGCCGATGATCTCGAACACGGTGGGAAGCACGTCGACCAGGCCCACCATGGCCGACGACTCCATGGCCGGGACCCGGCCCGGGGCCCACACGATGAGGGGCACGTGCACCACCGAGTCGTAGAGGCCGGCGTGGTCGAACCACGAGTCGTGCTCGGTCATGTTCTCGCCATGGTCACCGAAGAGGACGACGAGGGTGTCGTCGAGCAGGCCGTGCTCGCCGAGGTGGTTGAACAGCCGGCCGATCTCGAAGTCGAGGTAGGCCACCTCGGCGTCGTACAGGTCGGCGATGTAGTCGAGGTTGGGCATGGCGTCGAGGAAGTCGTAGAGGTTCTGTTTGAACAACGGGTAGCTCGGCCGGCCCTCCAGCTTCTCGGTGATCTCCGGGTCGATGCGGCCCGCCGTCCCGTAGGAGAACCGCTCCTTGAACGGCGAGGGCGGGAGGTAGGGGATGTGCGCGTCCCAGAAGTGGAGGAACAAGAAGAACGACTCGTCGGCGTGGTCGGTGATCCACGGGAACCCGATGTCGTTGATGACCGAACCCGGCGAACGCGACCGCCCGGGCGGGGGCATGTAGTCGTCGTAGCCGCGGATGAACCAGTCCTTCATGGCGAAGAGGTGGTCGACGGCCCCGGTGGTGTACCCGTTCCGTCGCAGTTCGGAGGGCAGCCACAGCGTGTCCTCCTCCAGATACGACGCGGGATGGAAGTGGGAGACGATCCCCGTGTTCACCCCGAACGTCCCGGTGAACAACGCGGTGTGCGAGGGCTGGGTGGGAATGTCCCCGGCGTAGGTCTGCGAGAAGAGCGCGCCTTCCGAGGCGATCCGGTCGAGGTTGGGGGTCAGCCCCCGCGAGTGGCCGAGACAGCTCAGCCGATCGGCCCGCAGGGTGTCGAGGGAGCAGAAGATGACGTTCATCCCGCACCCCCCGGCATCCGGACCGACCGCTCGATCCCGACCGTGTGCCCCGTCCCGTCCGGGCCCGCTGTCGCCGGTCCGGCCGGCAACGGGCGCGTGCGCGTCCCCGTCTTCCCCATGGATCCCTGCCCTTCGCTCCGCGGGTGAACCGGCTTCCCGTTCGCCGGGCCGTGGCCCCTCCCGCCCTCAGCCCGGATCCTATCCAACTCTCACAGTGCGTGCACAAATGACTACTCTGCGTGGTAGTCTCGTGTCGTCGGAGTCGTGCCCGGACCGTCGTTCCGGGCCGTCATGGGATGGAGCGGGAACGGGGCAGTCCGCAAACTGATGAACTTCGATCTACTCGCCGGCACCGGCCCGGTCACGCTGCTGGTCGTGACCGACGTCATCCTCTTGCTGTTCCTGGCCTACCCCCTGGTCCGGCGCTACCCGGACGACCAGGGCGACGGACTGGCCCTCGTCCTCCTGCCCAAGCCGCTCCTGCCTTCCTACTGGCGGGTTCCGGCCCTGGCCGCCATCTTCTTGGCCATGCTCGTCCTCTACCACTCCCTGCGGGGCGGGATCGGGCTCGACCAGGCCTACGCCGGGTTGGTGTCCCGCATCGCCAACTCGGTGGTGCGCTCGCCGGCGGAGATCAACGGCTACCTGGCCGGGTTCACCCTCGGCCTGCGCTTTCTGATCTTCGGCACCATCATCTCGTTCGCGCTGGTCGGACGGGGCAACCCTCTGCGCCGGGGGATGGTGGCCCTGCAGGGCTTCATCTACCTGTTCGTCATGGTCTTCGTCGACGCCACCCTGGTGGCGGTGGAGGTGGTGGTCGGCGCGCCCGTGGCCCCGACCACACTGCTCGGGAACTTCGCCGCCATCGCCGTCGCCGTGCTGGCCATGACCCGGATGCAGTACGCCAACTTCGCCGTGCCCAAGCCCAGTGCCGTCCCCTTCGCCAAGCGTCCGCGCGCCTCGGACGCGGCCACGCTGATCGGTGTCACCTTCGCGGCCATGGCCATCTGCATGACCGGACTGCTCGTCGTGTTCAATCTGGCCGATCCGCGCTATCAGCCGGCCCTGGCCCTCGTCCTCCCCGTGCCGTTCGCCGAGGGGTCGTTCATCATCCGCACCGCGCTGCTGGCGCTGGTCAACGGCTTCTCGGTCCGCCCCGACCCGCCGGTGACCGACCGGCGACCGCCGATCGACGTGATCATCCCGGCCTTCAACGAGGAAGAGGTCATCGAGGGGACCCTCCGGGCCATCGACGTGGCCGCCGGCCGCTACGGGGGGCCGGTGCGGGTCATCCTGATCAACGACGGCTCGGTCGACAACACCAGATCGTTGGCCCTGGCCACCATGGCCACCTTCGCCGCGGCCACCGGGGAGGTCGTCGACGGCCGGCACGGCGGGAAGTCCGAGTCGCTCAACGCCGCCCTCGCCCTCACCACCTCCGAACTGGTGGTCAGGATCGACGCCGACACCATCGTGGGGGAGTGGTCCCTCTACTACACACCCCGTTGGTTCGAGGACCCCCAGATCGGACTGGTCGAGCCCATGTGCTTCCCCCGGACCGGGCCGCGCTCGGTCTTCCCCCACATGCGGCTGTTCGAGGAGCTGAAGCAGTTCGGGCTCAACCACCGGACCATGCAGACCGTCGACGGGGTCAACGTGGTGCCCGGCGTGTTCACCGCCTTCCGGCGCGGCGTGGCCCTGGAGCTCGGAGGCTTCACCGTCGGGATGAACGGCGAGGACGGCGACTTCACCCTCCGGTTCAGCCGGCTGGGCTACCGGACCTGGATGGACACCAAGATCATCGTCTACGAGGACGTGCCACCCACCTACCCCGAGATCCGCGAGCAGCGGGTCCGGTGGTGTCGGGCCGTCCACCACAACCAGGCCCGCCACGGCCCCTACCGGGCCGGGGTGGCCACCCCCAAGGTGTGGTTCAACCAGACCCAGCAGTTCTTCAAGAGCACCTTCGCCCCGGCCCGGCTCCTGCTGCCGATGTACCTGCTGATGACCGCGCTGTTCGAAGGGACCCAGCGCAGCGTCATCCTGGTCTTCCTGGGCGGCTTCGTGGTCGGTGAGATGGCCTTCATGGCCCTCCAGGCCACGTTGACGGCCGGGTACCGGCAGGGTCGCCACCTGTGGTGGGTCCTCTTGTGGCCCCTGTGGCACGAGTTCTTGATGGTCTTCGCCACCGAGGCGTGGATCAGCATGCCGGGCCGGCCCCTCGGCCTGCACGGGACCCGGCCGGTGGCCATCTCCCAGGCGGTCATCCACTGACGTGGACACAAGGGTCCGCCGGCGCCCCCGGGGGCCGGGGGAGGAACCCCCGATGGCCGCCCGGCCCACGGTAGGATCGGCGACGGGTCTGCCGTCCGAACTGCGTCGGCGTGGCGATCCGTAGGCCGCTGTGAAGTTCATCTATTTCGACATCGACACCCTGCGTGCCGACCACCTCGGTTGCTACGGGTACCCGCGCGCCACCAGCCCGAACATCGACGCCCTGGCCGCCGAGGGCGTCCGCTTCGACCACGTCTACGCCTCGGACACGCCGTGCCTCCCGTCACGCACCGCGCTGTCCACCGGGCAGTTCGGGATACGCAACGGCGCCGTCAACCACGGGGGGGCGGGAACCGATCTGTTCCCCGAAGGACGGGAGCGGCGCTTCCAGACGGCGGCGGCCCGGCACAGCTGGATGAGCGCGCTGCGCGACGTGGGCGTGTGGACCGCCTCGATCAGCACGTTTGCCGAGCGGCACTCGGCGTACCACTTCGATGCCGGGTTCAACGAGTGCTACAACCTCGGGACGCGGGGAATGGAGACGGCCGACCAGGTGGCTGCGGTCGCCCGCGACTGGCTGACCAGAAACGCCCACCGCGACAGCTGGTTCCTCCACGTCCACATGTGGGATCCCCACACCCCCTACCGCACACCGGCCTCGTTCGGCGAGCCGTTCGCCGACCGGCCCATCCCGCCCTGGCTCACCGAGGACGTGCGCCAGTCCCACTGGGAGCTGCCCGGGCCCCACTCGGCCCAGGAGGTGGCCGGCTTCGGGCCGCGCACGGTGTGGGACGCCTGGCCCCGCCAGCCCCAGCAGGCGGCGGACATGGACGACGTCCGGCGGATCTTCGACGGGTACGACACCGGGGTCCGCTTCGCCGACCACCAGGTGGGCCGCGTCCTCGAGGTGGTCGAGTCCATGGGCCTGGCCGGCGAGACGGGTGTCATGGTCTCGGCCGACCACGGTGAGAACCTCGGCGAGCTCGGCATCTACTGCGACCACCAGACGGCCGACGAGTACACCACCCACCTCCCGGTGGTCCTGCGGTGGCCGGGTCTCGAAGTCGGCGCCGACCGGTCCCGGCCCGGCTTCCACTACCAGATCGACGTCATGGCCACCGTGCTCGAGCTGTTCGGAGCCGAGGTGCCCGAGCGGTGGGACGGCATGTCCTTCGCCCCGGCCCTCCTCGCCGGCGCGCCGGCCGGCCGCGACCACCTCGTGCTCTCCCACGCGGCCTGGACGGCGCAGCGGTCGGTGCGGTTCGACCGGTGGATGTGCATCCGCACCTATCACGATGCGTACCACGGCTTTCCCGAGGTGATGCTCTTCGACCTCCAAGACGATCCCTACGAGCAGCACGACCGGTCCGCCGACCATCCCCAGGTGGTCGAGCGCGCCCTCGGCCTGCTTCGCCACTGGGGCGCGGCGGCCATGGAACAGACCACCAGCGGTATCGACCCCTTGTGGTTGGTCCTCAACGAGGGCGGCCCCTGGCACTCGAGAGTCGACCTCGACTGGTACCTCGATCGGCTCCGCACCACCGGCCGCGAGCGCTGGGCCGACCACTTCGCCGGCGAACCACCGCCGCTCACCCCGGTCGACGAGCAGTCGTTCCTCAACCCGTCGACGCCCAGCGCGCTCGGATGACCGCCGGTGCGTCCGGATTCGGTCGAGTGGCCTCGATCGAGACGGCTGGCCGCACCCGGCCCGGCCGAGGCCGAGCACGCCGCGGCCGGCGCCCCGCTCAGGCGGGCCGGAGGGTGATCAACTCGCAGACGTTGTCGTAGAGGATCTTCCGGCGGTCGTCATCGTCGAAGTTCTTGAGCTCGCCCACGTACTCCATGGGCTCGGGCAGCGCCTCGATATGGGGCCAGTCGGATCCGAAGATGACCCGGTCGGTGCCGATGCACTCGGCCACCTGGTAGACGTCGTCCTCCCAGAACGGGTTGATCCACACATGCCGCCGGAGCGTCTCGACCGGGTCGTGCTTCCAGTAGCCGGGCATCTTGTTGGCCGTCGACCTGATCTTCTTGATCAGATCGGGGAGGTACTCGGCGCCGTTCTCCACCGAGGCGATCCGGAGGTTCGGGAACCGCTCGAGGTGGTTCTCGAAGATCAGGGTGAGCAGGTAGTCGCGGATGGCCTGTTCGATGGCGAACGTCTTGATGGAGGGCTTCCACCCCCCCGAGAAGGTGGCGGCAAATCCGTCCACGGCATAGCCGTTCGACGAACCACCGCTGTCGGCCGCGTGCACGACCACGGTGATCCCGGCCTCGTTGGCCAGGCCCCAGAACCCGTCGAACATCGGGTCGAACGGATTGCGCCGGCCGAGGGCGGTGGTGGGTGCCGCCGGTCGCATGACGACGGTGCGGGCACCCTGGTCGAGGGCCCAGGCCAGCTCCTCGGCCGCCCAGGCCGGATCGGCCAGGGTGAGGTAGGGGGCGGCGAAGATCCGACCCCGGTAGTCGAACGTCCAGTCCTCGACCATCCACCGGTTGAAGGCGCGGAAGAGGTGACAGACCGCCTCGGGGTCGTGGGCCAGCGGCTCCTCGTAGATCATCCCGAGCGTGGGGAAGAGCAGGCACCCGGCCATCCCCTGCTCGTCGAGCGCGGCCAGGCGCGCCTCGGGCTGGCGGTAGGCGGGACGGATCGGTTCCCGTTTCGACAGGAACTCCATCGGGTTGCGTCCGTCGGGATTGCCCCGGAAGTAGTCGTACATGGCCCCGGGCAGGGCCACCGGATCGAAGGTCGGGTTGGTGACGGCCCGGCTGACCCGGCCGCCGATGACGTGGTAGCGACGGCCGTTGACCTCCGACCACTGGATCACCCGGGCGCCGAGGGACGGATCGAGGTGGCGGGTGAAGGCGTCGAGGGCCTCGTAGTAGTGGTTGTCGGCATCGAAGACCGGGTGGCCGAGCTCCCCGAAGTCACGCATGTGCTGCTGCCTCCTCGTGGCTGCCCCCTGGTGGGGCACCACACCATCCTAGAGAACCGGCGTCCGGAGCCGCCGGGCAGGTCCTCAGTGGCTCTGTCCCAACGGCCAGTACATCAGCGGGGTCGTGCTCAACGCCTCGGGTGAGGAGGTGTACGCCTCCACCAGCCACTGCGACCCGTGGCCCGGGGCCCAGAAGTACCCGGGAGCGTCGATGGTCACCGTCTCCGAGGCATGGGGCCCGAGAACCTGCTGTTGACCGTGGCCCGGCACCCAGAAACCATCGGAGTCGCCGCCGCCCACGTTGACCATGAAGTGGGGGATGACGCTCTGGTCGGTGGCGTTGTGGACGTCGAGGGTCACCGCGTCGAGTTTTTGGGCCGCGTTGGACGTGGTCACCGACCGGACCCCGAGTTGCAGCGGCGGGGACGCGAAGGCGAGGACCGAGACACCCACCGCGGCCAACGCCGGCACCACCACGGCCCACCCGAGCGGCCACCGCCGGCGCCCGGCCCCGGCGGTGGCCGGGGCGGGCGAACGGCGCGGCGCGGCAGCCACGCTGATGGCGGCCACGATGGCCGCCGGGTAGAGATCGGCGAGGTAGGTGGAGAGGCTTCGGGTGGCCACGAAGAAGGCCAACGGGAGAAGCAGCATCCATACCCGTTTCATCCGCGGGTACCAGATGGCCAGCGCGGCCAGCAGGGCCACCACCAAGAGGAGGCCGGCGAGGGACAGGAGCGGAAGTGACACCCCGTGGACGATCCCGTGCAGGGCCAGTGTGACCAGGCCCTGCCCGTTGGGCACCAGGGGACTGACGAAGGGCAGGAACGTGCCCCGGGCCCAGTCGGTCGGCTGCCAGATCACGAACGGCAGGTTCACCACCGCGAAGATCCCGGCCACGATGGCCACGTACCGTCCCACCAGCCGCCAGGGGTCCCGGCCCGAGGCTCTGGCCTCGATGGCCAGCCCGACGGCGATGAAGGGGAGGCAGAACCACGGCGTCTGCTTGATGGCACAGGCCAGGCCGAGGGCGACGGGACCCATCCACCGGGCCACGCCCGCCGTCCGGCCCAGGCCGAACCGGTCCCACCGCCAGACGGCGAGCACCAAGAAGGGGAGGAAGGCGGCGTCGGTTCCCCCGGATCCGAAGACGGCGCTGAAGGCCGGGGCCAACAGGAGCAGGGCCGCCAGCCATCGGACCGAGGCCGGCAGGAGGGCGAAGAGGAGGACAGCGGTCGCGATCCAGGCGAAGAGGTCGAACCAGTCGACGACCTCGTGATGGAAGCCGAGGGCGAGGGCGGGCAGCTGGAGGAGGATCGATCCGGCGGGATAGGAGAAGTGGTCGACGTGACCCCCGTCCATCAGGTACGTCCAGTACTGCGAAGGCGTCTTGAGCAAACCGGCTGCCGCGTTGAGCGGCACCGCGTAGGGATCGGTGCCGTGCTGGAGCAACTTGCCCGCCACCTGGTCGAAGGCGGCCGAGTCGGTGCTGTAGAACCGGCGGGTGTGGATGCCGATGCCCTCATTGGCCAGCGTTGTCGCCACCGTCATCCCGAAGGCCCACAGCTGCAGGGCCGACGAACGGGAGCTCGGGACCAGCCAGGTGGCGGCCAGGCCCACGATCCCGGCCAGCACCAGCAGGGGGGCGGCGATCCCCCCGAACGACCACGAGTTGAACGATCCCCACAGCTGGAAGCCGCCGGCGATCACCCCCAACCACACCAGGCTCCACACACACCGCTCGGCCAGTCCGCCCGCGCCGAAGGTCCCGTCCGGCTCCTCGGGCCCAGGGGTGGGGGCGGGCGCAGGCGCGCCGGCGGGTGCCACCGGGGTGGCGACGGCCGGCGGGCCGTCGTCGACCCCGAGCATGACCGGCGGACCCTGCGACTGTGGTGGTTTGACGGTCATCTTCCTCTCGGGCCGGAGCCCACGTGCTGGTGCGGTGATCGCCGGGTCCCCGCCGCCCGGCCGGCGACTGCTCCCGAGCCCTCCCGGTGCCCGGTGCCCATCGCCGGCGATCCCGGACCTGGCAAACGATAACTGCGCCGGGCCCATCCCGGTGCCCAGGAGCCGTGCACGGCCCGCCGGGGCGGTGCCGTAGGGTCACGCCATGGCCATCTACCAGCTGGGAGAACTCGTACCCGTCGTCGACCACCGGGCCTACGTCCACCCCGATGCCGTGGTCATCGGGGACGTGACCATCGGAGCGGAGGCCTCGGTCTGGCCGGGGGCCGTGCTCCGGGGCGACTTCGGCACCATCACCATCGGTGCCCGCTCCTCGGTCCAGGACGGGACGGTCATCCACGCCGGCCCCGGCTTCCCGACCACGGTCGGCGACGGCTGCGTGATCGGGCACCTGGCCCACCTGGAGGGTTGCACCCTGGAGGACGACTGCCTGGTCGGGTCGGGATCGGTCGTCCTCCATCATGCGCTGGTCGGCTCCGGCGCCACCGTCGGGGCCAATGCCGTGGTTCCCAACAACATGCACGTCCCCCCGGGGGCCCTGGCCCTCGGGGTTCCGGCCACCATCCGGCCGGACCGCTCCGACCTGACCCTGATCCGGTTGTCGGCGGACGAATACGCCGCCAACGGCCGGCGCTACCGGAAGGCGCTCACCCGCCTCGACTGAGACCACCTCCGGGGCCGGGCTCTCGGAGGGACCCGCGGGCCGGGCCCATCCCCGCCGCTGTACCGCGGCGGGGTCAGAATCTGACCATGGACGGGACCCTGACATTCGAAGGCCGGACGTCTGAGGCCACCCGTCAGTCGGTCGAAGAGCGGGTCGGCTCCCACGAGTTCTTCTGGCTCGATCTGGACGGCGTGGACGACGAGGCCCGCGACCTGTTGCTCCAGGTGTTCAAGATCCACCCGCTGGCCGTCGAGGACGCCCAGAAATTCGGCCAGCGCCCGAAGCTGGAGGACTACGACGACTTCATGTACATGGTGGTCTACGGCGCATCGACCGACCCGTCGTCGACCCAGGAGGTCCATTTCGTCTTCGCCGACCACTTCGTGGTCACCATCCACCACGGGATGTGTCCGATGATGGACGAGGTGCGCGAGCGGATCGGCCACCACCGGGCCTCCGACGTGCGGGCCCCCCAGCTGGTCCTCACCTACCTGATCATCGACCAGCTGGTCGACAGTTTCTTCCCTGTGCTCAACGGGTTCGACAACCGGATCGACGAGCTGGAGGACGCCATCCTGGTCAAGCCGACCGACGCCCAGCTCGGAACGCTCTTCGCCATGAAGCGCTCGCTGATCATCATCCGCAAGGTGGTGACCCCCCAACGGGACATGTTCGCCAGCATCTCCTCGGGGGTGACCGAGCTTCCCGGGGTCACCGACGACGGCCTGCGCTACATGCGGGACATCTACGACCACCTGATCCGGATCAGCGATCTGGTGGACGGCTACCGCGATCTGTTGAGCGGGGTCATGGACACCCACCTGTCCACCGTGTCCAACCGGCTCAACGTGGTCATGAAGCAGCTGACCATCATCGCCACCATCTTCTTGCCCCTCAGCTTCCTCACCGGCTTCTTCGGCCAGAATTTCAGCTGGCTCATCTCCCACATCACCGGCTGGGTGCCGTTCGTGATCTTCGGACTCGGGCTCGAAGTGGTGTCCGCTCTGGCCCTGCTCTACCTATTCCGCAAACGCGGGTGGCTGGGCGGACCCACCACCTGAGCGGTCCGGCCGGCGCCTTCCGGCGGCCATGACTGCGGCCCGGGACCGGAACGACATGATCGAGGCCACGGACGCACACGACAGGATCGAGCCGACCCCGAGGAAGCTCCCGATCGAGCCCACCGACAGGGCCGAGCCGATGGAGAGGATCGAGCCCACCGAGCCGATGGAGAGGATCGATCCGGCCGAGTTGACCGACAGGATCGAGCCGGTCGAGTTGATCGACCAACGCGACCTCCGACCCGATCCATCCGGGGACGCCGTTCCGCCGCGGTCGGAGTCGTCCGATCCTTCCGGAGCCGCGGATGTCCGTCCGGTCACGGGGTCTCCACCGCGTTGCCGGCGGCATCCATCACATACCAGCGCCCACCGGCGTTGGTCAGCGCCTGGCCGGTGGCCTTACCCGGGGCGCGGTCGGGAGGCCACGTATAGAGCGGCCAGCCGTTGTAGGTGATCTGGGTGGTGCCGTCGGTGCGCGGGGCCGTGCCCAGCAGCCCCGGTTCGATGCCGGGACCGGCCACCGGCCTGGTCACCCCGCCCGGGAGCGTGAGCGGCGGCCACTGCACGGCGCAGATCCCGTAGCACCGGGACGGCGATCCACGCTGATCCCTCTCGTAGAGGTAGAGGGTGAGGCCCTGCCCGTCGACCAGCACCGGACCCAACCCGCCGATGTCGGCCGTCTTGACCTCGTAGACGGGCCCGTGCTCGAGGACAGGGGGCGTGGTGGCGAAGGGCGTGGAGATGGCGGTGCCCGAAGCCGCGCAGCCCGCAGAGGCCATGGTGACCGCTACCAACGCGGCCACGGCCAGCCGGCGGGGGAGGAGGCGGCCTCCGGCTCCCGCCGAGCCGCGGCTCATGTGGTCGCACTCGGGTCGGTGGTCGCACCCGGGTCGGCGGTCGCACCCGGGTCGGTGAACGTCTCCAACGGGGGACAGGGATACGGGCCGGTGCCCGGACGCCAGCCGGCGGCCAGCTTCTGGTCGGCGATCCCGCCTTCGGCCCAGATGTGGCAGGAGTCACGCGCCCACGGGCTCCCGCCTTCGGACAAGAGGTCCTCGAGCGCACCGGTGCTCACCGCCCGGGCCCGACGCGAGGTCACCGCCTGGACCACCACCGGGCCGAGCGACCGCGCCAGCTGCTCGAGGTGGGTGCAGCCTCTCGGTCCGGCGAACCGGGCCTGCACCTCGCGGGTGTAGCCGCGGGTCACGCTGAGACCCTCGAGACGCGAGAAGGCTCCGGCGATCCCCGGGCACTCGGTATGGGGAAACGTGTCCATCCGGGCCACGGCCTCCACGATGGTCAGATCGGCGATCCGCACCCGGACACGGAGCTCCATCTCGTGCACGGTGGACACGGTGGCCGTCGTCAGGCCGTCGGCCCAGGGCCGGGTGTCACGCAGTCGTCCCACCACCGCCAACTCGTCACCGGCGTCGAAGGCCTCGTACTCGACCGAGCGCCGGTGGACCAGCACCGCCCCTGGGGCCGGTATCTGCGAGATGGTCACGGAGGCGAGGGCAGGTCGACGATGTCGTACGACCAGAGCTCACTGTGGGTCCCCACCGGCGGAGGATCGGCGGCGGCCTCAGTGCCCCCGGCCCCGGACGGTTGGGCGGGGCCGCGGTGGCCGTGGGCGAAGGCGGGAGATGCCACCCAGGCGTTGAAGGACTCGTCGTCCCGCCAACGGGTGAGCACCAGCCAGGTCTCCCGCTGGTCGTTGGGCTGGAGGAGCTCGAAGCCCTCGAAGCCGTCGGCGTTGTCCACCGCACCGGCCCGCTTGGCGAACCGGCGGGCCAGCTCATCGCCGGAGCCCTCCCGAACGGTGATGGCGTTGATCTTGACGACGGTCATGGCCCGATCATTGCCCGGTCGGGCCACGGGTCCAAATCAGGGGCCCGTCGCCGAGGGGGACGGCGGTCACACCCACGTAATTACGGTTGTGTGATACCGTGAATACGCAGGTTGACCGTGAGGTTTCGGTTGACGGTGAACCTCTGATCGAGGTGGAGGAGTGGGAATGGGCACCGACAAGGTCGAGGCAGTATCCGAGGCGCAGCGGGCGGCGGTGCCCGACGAGGGGTTCCGGGGCACCCAGGTGTGCACCCTGGTGGGGATCACCTACCGCCAGCTCGACTACTGGGCCCGCACCGGTCTGCTCCGGCCGTCGATCACCGATGCCACCGGCAGCGGAAGCCAGCGGCGGTACTCGTACAGCGACGTGCTCGAACTGAAGGTCATCAAGCGACTGCTCGACGCCGGTCTCAAACTCCAACAGGCCCGTCAGGCGGTCGAGTGCCTCCGGGGAGATCTGGGGGCCGATCTGGCCTCGTCGCAGCTGGTCATGGTGGGAAGCCGATCGGTGTTGGCCCACTCCGACGGCGACGTGGTGGACCTGCTGGCCGGCGGGCAGGGCGTCTTCAACATCCTTCCCCTTTCCGCCGTGGTCTCCGAGCTGGAGGCGGCCATCGTCGAGATCAACGCCGCCACCCCCGAGCGGCGGCCCGAGGGCCATCCGGCCGCCGACTACCTGGCGTCGAACGAGGCCGCCGAGCGTTGAGCACCTCGTCCGGGGTCGACACGAATCCGTTTCCCGTCGTGACGCGTTTCGCCCACGAGTCCGAGCGGCGCTTCGCCCGGATCCTCGACTTCTACGGTGTGCTGTGGGAGTACGAGCCTGTCGAATTTCGCGTTGGACTGGGATGACGACGGCCGACCGATGGCCGGCTTCCGGCCGGACTTCTGGCTTCCCCAACCCGGGCTGTTCGTCGAGGTCACCACACTCAACCAGCGCCTGGTGACGAAGAAGAACGGCAAGGTCCGCCGGCTGGGACAGCTCTATCCCGAAGTCCGGGTCACCCTGCTCTATCAGCGCGACACCCTGGCCCTCCTGGCCAAGTACGGCTTGGCCGGCGACAGCGCGTCCCATGCCGATATCGCCCGCACCGCCTGAGCGCGTGCGGCGGTAACCTCGTAGCCGTGGCCGACACCCCGACGTCGCTCGGCGGTCGTTCCGACGCCGAGGGTTCCGAGCCGCTCCACCACACCGCCCTCATCGACGCCCACCGGAGGCTGGGGGCAAAGCTGGTCGGTTTCGGGGGATGGGAGATGCCGCTCTCCTACGGTGCGGGCACTCTGGCCGAGCATCGGGCCTGTCGACACGACGCGGTGATCTTCGATGTCAGCCACCTCGGCACCGTGCGGGTCGAAGGGCCCGGCGCCTTCGACCATCTGCAGGCGGCCCTGTCCAACGATCTCCGCCGCATCGGTCCGGGTCGGGCCCAGTACACCCACCTGCTCGACGATGACGACGGTTCGGTGGTCGACGACATCATCGTGTGGTGGTTGGCCGACGACGTCTTCGACGTGATGCCCAACGCATCGAACACCGGGCAGGTCGAAGCAGCCACCGGCGGCGAGAACACCACGGCCTCGCGCTGCATCATCGCCGTCCAGGGGCCGCACGCCCGGACCCGCTTGGCCACGGTGGCCCCCGAAGCCGCCGCCGTCCCCCGATTCGGTGTCGTCCCCTTCGTGTGGGAAGGCGTGCCCTGCGTGGCCGCCGGCACCGGCTACACGGGAGAGGACGGCGTCGAGTGCGCCGTGCCGGCCGACGCCGCGGACGCGCTGTGGACGGCGCTGTTGGACACCGGCGTCCAACCCGCGGGGCTCGGGGCGCGCGACACCCTCCGTCTCGAGGCCGGCCTTCCCCTCCACGGTCACGAACTCGGCCCGGGGATCACCCCGCTGCAGGCCGGGCTGGAATGGGTCGTCGGCTGGGACAAGACCGCGTTCCGGGGGCGTGAGGCCCTGTCCGAGGAGCGCCGGGTCGGCGTGGCCCGCCACCTGGTCGGGCTGAGCACCGCCGGCCGCCAGCCCCCGCGCCAGGGGTCGGGCCTGACCAAGGACGGGCACCCGGCCGGGTTCGTCACCAGCGGGAATTTCTCGCCCATGCTCGAGCACGGGATCGCTCTCGGCTTCGTGGACTCGGCCTTCGACGGCAAGCCGTCGGCCACCTTCGACATCGACCAGCGGGGCCGGGCCCTTCCGGCCACGGTGGTCACCACCCCGTTCACCCGGCCCGGGCAGTGGGCATCGGGCCGCTGAGCCGGAACCCCGGTCGGCATTGGGCCTCGGGGCCCGCCCTCAACTAGAACCAAGAGAACCCAGTACCGGAGGAGTGGCCCCGTGGGCACGTACATCCCGCATACCGACGACGAGATCGAGAGCATGTTGGCCTTCCTCGGTCTCGCCTCGGTCGACGACCTGTTCGAGGTGGTCCCCGAAGCCCTGCGCCTCCAGCGCGGGCTCGAGCTGTCCGCCGGGGCGGGTGAGCCCGACGTCCTGGCCACCATGGAGGGCTTCGCCGATCGCAACCGGGCCCGATCCGACCGCCTGGTCTGCTTCGCCGGGGGCGGTGCCTACGACCACGAGATCCCGTCGGTGACCAGTGCCCTCGCCGGACGCTCCGAGTTCGTGACCTCCTACACCCCCTATCAGCCCGAAGTGGCCCAGGGAGTGCTGCAGGCGGTCTTCGAGTACCAGACCATGGTGGCCCGTCTGACCGGGCTGCCGGTGGCCAACGCCTCCCTCTACGACGGCGGCAGTGCCGCGGTCGAGGCCGTCAACCTCGGGGTGGCCGCTTCGGGCCGGCAGACCGTGTGGGTGTCGGCCGGGATCCATCCCCACTGGCGCCAGATGCTGGCCACCTGTGCCGCGGGCACCGGCCACCGTCTGGTGACGGTTCCCCTGGCTGACGGGCTCACCGACTGGCCGGGCCGAGATGCCGAGCACGAGGACCCGCCCGGTGTCCTCCTGGTCGGCTATCCCAACTACCTCGGCTGCATCGAGGACCTGGCGGCGGCCCGAGCCCTCTGCGATCGGACCGGTGCGCAACTGGTGGTGGGTATCGATCCGGTGGCGGCCGGCCTGCTCAAGTCGGCCGGCCAGTGGGGGGCGGACGTGGT
Source organism: uncultured Acidimicrobiales bacterium (assembly GCA_963713625.1). GTDB lineage: Bacteria > Actinomycetota > Acidimicrobiia > Acidimicrobiales > RAAP-2 > Bog-756. The sequence goes on from CAVQMN010000008.1 coordinate 52,058, forward strand.
GGTGGGGGAGGGGCAGGTCTTCGGAACCACCCTCGGCTTCGGTGGGCCCTACGTCGGCATGTTCGCCTGCACGTCGGCCCACGTCCGCCGCCTGCCCGGCCGGCTGGTGGGGGAGACCGTCGATGTCGAGGACCGGCGGGCCTACGTCACGACGCTGCGGGCCCGCGAGCAGGACATCAGACGGGAGAAGGCCACCTCCAACGTGTGCACCAACCAGACCCTGATGGCGGTGACCGCCGCCATCCAGCTCGGGTGGCTGGGCACCAGCGGCCTGGCCGAGCTGGCCCACCGGTGCGCCCAGGCCACCCGCTACACCCGTGACGCCCTGCTCGCCATCGACGGGGTGTCCCCGTTCGTCGGCGCGCCGATCCTGAGGGAGTTCTCCGTCCGGCTGCCGGTTCCCGCCTCCGTGGTCATCGAGCGCATGGCCGATGCCGGCTTCCTGGCCGGCATCGCCCTGGGGGAGGAGTTCGACGGCGGCGACCACGGGCTGCTCATCTCGGTCACCGAGCGCCGGACCCGTGACGAAGTGGATGCCTACGCCACCGCCCTGGCCAAGGCGGTGGCCTGATGACGGACACCGGGGCCGCACCGACCAGAGACGGGGGCGCACCGATCAGGGGTGCGGCCGGAGGCAAGGCCAACAGCGCACCGCTGCTGGGGCGGGCGACCGAGCCCACGCTGTTCGAGCTCTCCCATCCGGGGAGACGGGCGTGGTCGTTCCGGACCACCGGCATCCCCGAGCTGCCGGTCGAGGAACTGGTCCCCGAGGCCCACCGGCGCCAGGATCCGGTGCCGTTGCCCGAGGTCTCCGAGCGGGATCTGGTGGCCCACTTCACCCGGCTGTCCCACCGGCAGTTCTCCGTCGACCTGGGCGCCTACCCGCTCGGTTCGTGCACCATGAAGTACAACCCGAAGGTGTGCGACACGGTGGCCGGCCTGCCCGGTCTGGCCGGGGTCCACCCGGCGGCGCCGGCCTCGCTCATCCAGGGCTGGCTCGGGCTCATGGTCGAACTCGAGGAGATCCTGTGCGAGATCACCGGCATGGCGGCGGCCACCCTGCAGCCCGCCGCCGGTGCCGCCGGTGAGCTGACCGGCCTGCTGCTCATGCGGGCGTGGCACGAGGCCAAGGGATCGGCCCGCCACAAGGTGATCATCCCCGATTCGGCCCACGGGACCAACCCGGCGTCGGTCACCCTGGGCGGCTACGAGGTGGTCACCGTCCCGAGCGACGCGCGGGGCTGTGTGGACATGGCCGCGCTGGAGCAGGTGCTGGACGAGGACGTGGCCGGCATCATGCTCACCAACCCCAACACCCTGGGCCTGTTCGAGGAGGACATCGCCGCCATCGCCGCCGCCGTCCACCGGGTGGGCGGCCTCCTCTACTACGACGGGGCCAATCTCAACGCCATTCTCGGCGTGGTCCGCCCGGGCGACATGGGCTTCGACATCGTCCACATGAACCTGCACAAGACGTTCGCCACGCCCCACGGGGGTGGGGGACCCGGAGCCGGACCCGTCGCCGTGTCCGAGCGCCTGGTTCCGTTCCTTCCCGGCCCGCGCCCGGTCCGGCTGGCCTCGGACGACCAGACCCCGGTCTACGGATGGGCCCAGCCTCCCCAGTCCATCGGGCGCATGCACACCTGGCACGGGAACTCCCTGGTGCTGGCCCGGGCCCTGGCCTACATCCTGGTCAACGGGGGCGACGGCTTGCGCCGGATCGCCGAGACGGCCGTCCTCAACGCCAACTGGATCCGTCAGCGGTTGACCGGCATCTACGACGTCCCCTTCAACCGCCCCTGCATGCACGAGGTGGTGCTGTCCGTCCGGTCGCTGAAGCAGATCCACGGCGTGCGGGCCCTGGACGTGGCCAAGCGGCTGCTCGAGGAGGGGTTCCACTCGCCGACCGTCTACTTTCCGCTCATCGTCGACGAGGCCCTGATGATCGAACCGACCGAGACCGAGAGCCCCCAGACCCTCGAGGCATTGGCCGACTCCCTGGAGCGGATCGCCGACGAGGCCTCCCGCTACGCGGAAGGGTGGATGGCCGAGTTCCCCCGATCGACACCGGTCCGAAGGGTGGATGAGGCCAGAGCGGCCCGGACGCTCATCCCCACCTTCGACGCCAGGCCCTGATCGGAGGCCGGCGGTGGACGGCATCTTCACCACCCGTTTCGTCGATCCCTACCTGCGATTCCACAAATACATCTACGAGAAGTCCGACGGCCGGGTGGGCAAGCACAGCAATCGGGTCCCGGCGCTCCTGCTCACCACCACCGGCAGAAAGTCCGGGCAGCTTCGGACCAACGGGCTCACCTACTGCCGCGACCGGGGGGACATCATCGTGGTCGCCTCCAACGGGGGGAGTGACCGACCGCCGGCCTGGCTGCTCAACCTGCAGGCCGACCCCCGGGTCACCGTCCGGGTGGGCCGCCAGGTACTGCCGGCCACGGCCCGGGTGGCCACCCCCGAGGAGCAGGCCCAGCTCTGGCCGCTGGTCAACCGGACCAACCGGGGGATGGCCCGCATCTTCCACCCCGGGGTCAGCGGTCGCTACGACGTCTACCAGCGCCACACCGGGCGCCGGATCCCCGTGGTCATCATCACCCCGGACCGGTCGGGCTCCCCGGTGGGCGACGCGCCGGCGGTCGGGAAGTCAGTCGAGTAGGTCGGGCTGCTCCCGCACGATCCGGTCGAAGAGCGGCTGGAAGCTGAACCAACCGGCGAGATGGGATCCGACCTGACTGCCGGTCAGCTTGGCCATGTCCCCGTCGATGAGCACCGGCTGGCCCACCGATGAGGCCAGGATCTGGGCCTGACACGACCGCTCCATGGTGATGAACCACCACACCGCCTCGTCGACCGACCGGCCCACGGTCAGGTTGCCGTGGTTGCGGAGAATGGCCGCTTTGTTCCCGGCCAGGGCGTGGGCGATGCGCTTGCCTTCCTCGATGTCGAGGACGACGCCGGTGTAGTCGTCGAACACGGCATGGTCGTCGTAGAAGGCACAGGCGTCCTGGGTGATCGGGTCGAGCGTGCGTCCGAGGGACGACCACGACTTGCCGTAGATCGAGTGGGCGTGGGCGGCGGCCACGACATCGGGGCGGGCCGCGTGGATCTGGGAGTGGATGGCGAAGGCGGCCCCGTTGACCGGCATGTCCCCCTCGACCACCTCGCCCTCGTGATTGACCAGGATGAGATCGGAGACACGGATGTGCCCGAAGTGCATACCGAACGGATTGACCCAGAAATGGTCCAGTCGTTCGGGATCGCGGGCCGTGATGTGACCGGCCACTCCCTCGTCGAAACCGAACTTCGAGAACAGCCTGAACCCGGCGGCCAGACGCTGCTTGCGGTGGAGGCGTTCCTGCTCGGGGGAGTCGAACACCGAACTGGTTGGGAGCTTCACGATCTCGGGCATCATTTCCTCCTCAGCGCCGCCCCTGGTCGGCGGCGGCGGACGGCGCCCTGGCGTCGGACGACCCCACCATTCTAGGCGGAGGGCACCTGCCGAGGTGGGCTGATCCCGCCGGAGGCACCACCGGGGGAGTGGGCGGGTGGTGCGAACACCGGCCGCTGAGCTGGAAAACAAGCCGGAAAACAGTCACCGGCCTGGAGCTAGGTGGCGGAACCCAGCTCGACAGGCAGGCGACTGATGCGTCCCACCTTACCAGGAAGCGCAACACCTATTGCGCTCCGCCCTGCCCTTCGTCCCGGCGGATCATGTTGACGTACCTCGAGATGAGCTGGCGGGAGACCCCCCAGGCCTTGCTGAGGGCGGTGATCGACATGCCATCCTCCAGGCCGGCAGCGATCAGCGACAGCCTCGAGGCGTGCCGGCGGCGTTCGAACTCGTCCAGCGAGACGATGACCGACTCACGGGTCTGGCCGGCCTGGGCTTTGGCCAGCGCCATGGCCACCTTGTCGCCGGCCCGGAGGCTCCGGGCGGCCTTCCGGTACTGACGTTTCGACACCACCAGCTGTTCGGCCAGTTCGTCCAGGGCCACGACGAGCCGGTCGAGATCTTCAATTGCTTTCGCTCGGGTATCCGCCATGCGGAGATATTACGGAGAACCGGGGCCCCTGCCACCGCGGCCCCGAATCCACTGCTCACAACATGGGCGCGCAGACTGCCGGGGCGTCACCCTCCGCCGCCGGCCGCCTCGACCTGCGGAGGAGTACCGGGCCCGCAGAACTGGTGGTAGGCGGTCTCCGGGTTGGGCGGGATTCGGAGCGTCGTCCGCGAAAACGAATGGACGATGTTGGAGAAGAACGACTCGACGGTGAGGGGTTGCTCCGGTCCGTACTCGAGATCGTGGATGGCGGGACATTGGAGGGCGGCTCGGGCCCAGGCCGTTTCGATCTGCAACTGCTGTCCCGAAACGGTCGGAATCAGGGCCGTGAATTGCGCCGGCCGTTCTTCCTGGATCTCGTCGAAGGGCGCCGTCGACGATCCGTCGGCGGTCAGCAGCGCGGCGATCCACGGTGTGGGCAGCGGCTTCTCGTGTCCGCTGTACTCACCCCGGTGGACCAGCTCGAGGTGTGCGGTCAACGGGTCGGCCAGTCCCAACAGGTCGAGGAACTGGACCCCGGTGCCCAGTTCGTAGGGCTCGGTGCCGATCCATGATGTGGCGATGACCGGCGAGTGGATACCCGGGGCCGGAACGACATCGAGGCGTTGGGGTATGCCCGGCTGGCCGAACTCGGCGTAGATACCCGGGACCGGGGACCACAGTGAGTTCCCCCGGCCGAGTTCGTTCAAGTCGGCCGTCGGCGCGACGTTTCCATGTCCGGTGACGGCGATGAAGGCCCCGGTCCAGTGGCCGCCGTCAGGCGAACGGAACGAGAGCGCACACACCATCGCCCAGGGGATCACCGCCAAGGAGATGAGGTACTTCCTCGCCAGCGGCACGGTCGCGACCGGGACACACGCGGCGAAGAACGGTGCGATGAGCAGGCGGGCGTGGACGTAGTCGCCCCCCATGGCGATGATGTAGGCGGCATTGAGAGCTCCGGCGACGGGCAGGGCCAGGAGGGCGGCGAGACTCCGGCCGTTGTCCTGCGAGCGCCGAAGCGCGGAGGCCAGGGGATAGTACGCGCCGACCAGCAGTCCGAAGGCGGGGATGAAGAGCCAGTAGGGACCGACGAAATCCGAGAAGTAGAGGATCCCCCTCCCCACCCGGGGGAGTGAGGCTTCTTTCGCCGTCGCCGTATTGGCCACCAGCACGCCGAAGTACCCCATCCGGAAGATCTGGTACGCAAGCGGGAGCAACGCAGCCCAGGCGATGATCCCGATCCGTCCCCGCCAACCCTGGTGTGATCGATCGACCCAGAGCAGGGCACCAATGAAGACGAAGCTGTCCAGTGCCAGCTCCGGACGGATCAGAGGTCCGAGGCCCAAGACGACGAGCCCGATCCGAGGCATGCGTTCTCCGCCTGTCCGACCCCACCGAACCAGGAGAGCGAAACAAGCTCCGATCCAGAAGAACGACAGTCCTGTCTCGAGACCCATCGATGCCAGCGACCAGACCGCGGGTACGGCCAGGAAGACCACCGCACCGAGCGGCAGCAGGAAGGTCCGGGGGGCGGCACGGTGAACGAGCCGGGCCGAGCTCAGGATGGCGATGGAAGTACCCCCCACGGTCAGGAGGATGCCGAGGACGACGGCGATCCAGTCCAGGGGAAAGGGGGTCAGGAATCCTGCCGCGGCCAGTATGAAGGTCCAGGCCGGACTGGTGAAGGCCTCGACCCGGTGGCCCTGATTGAACACCGGGCCATGCCCGGCCAGGATGTTCTGGACGATGTGGAGGTAGATGAACCCGTCCACGAACATGCTGCGGTGGGTCCAGGCCACCGCCGTCAACAACACCACGGGTATGAGCAGAACCACCGCCTGCAACCACCGTCTCGAACGATGAGGAGGCGACTCGATCGGCGCCGATGGGGCCTTCCCGATCTCGACAGGGCCCCCGGCCTCCTGCTCGAGGGAGAGAAGATCCAAGAGGACCTCCGGCTCCAGTTCGTCCAACAGGTCGGTCTGGACGGTCAAGGTGTCCACCACCCGCTCGCCGATGTCGACGATGCCAGTGGACGCCGGGCCCAGGTCAGGGCACAACGAAAGGGGCAGGGAACGTCCATACCTTTCAATGTCGTCAGACAGGGCGGGTGGCTGAAGGAGTTCAACGCCGGTGCCTCCCCGGATGACCCGCGAGAGCCGTCGTCGAACTGGGTCATCGGAGGAACGGCCGGTCCCCGACATCGCATCCAACGGTTGCGGAAGGCGTCGTCTGTTCTCCACAAGGATCCGCGGCTTGGCCTCGCTCACCGCGACCACGACCGACACCGGGTCGATCAGTCGATCAGCCCTCCCGGGGGAGGGGATGCCGGACCATGGTCTCGACCGCCGTCCATCCACGTCCCCAGGCAGGTTTCAGTTTAACTTGACATAATATACAGCCGTGGCGTTTCACCTGGTGTTTCTTCCTGAGACGGTAAGCAGCCTGCCTGCAGGCGGGGGAGCAGTAAATCGCTCTCACGTCCATCCGAGCCATCTCATTGCAAGATGGGCACGTACGGAGCACCCCGAACCGCACTTTCTGCTTCGGCATACCTGTTGACCGTACCTCGTTACGGTTCGTGACGGTTACCGTTACGTGTGCGTTACGGGACCGGCCAAACCTTGTGTCCCAACTTGAACCCGCCTCAGTCTGCCCCGGAACGGCACTTTGATGACAGGTCAACTTCTGCTCCAAGACTGTCGATAATGTCCTCACCGGCAGTGATTGGAGGCGGTCATGGCGATCAGAACGTATGAGGCTCGGCGGGCTTCATGGACCGAGCAGGGGTCGCCCAACGCCGCCGTCAGAACAATCGCCGCAAGGGTCAAGTTGGGGCGAGTCGTCGAGCAGGGGGACGCAACGCTCACCGTCCAGTACGGGTACCCTGCGATGTTCAGACTGATGGGCGGCCTATTCAGCCCCGCTGGTTCCCACTGCGGGTCGAGGTGGCCGTGGATGCCAACGAGGGAAATACGGAGATCGAGGTCGTAGGTACGGACCAGAAGTCTCGCTATCTGTATGACATCTCGGTGCGCCGAGGTGAGCGATCCGTAGGAGAGCACACGTTCATTGCCCAGTTCCAGCGTGCGTGCGATGAACTCAGCGGATCAACCGTGATCCTGTAGTTGTGTCCTGAACACCGGGACGATGGGACACTGGGTCGTATGGCGATAACGGATGCGTGGCAGGTAGCGGCAGATGAACTGGGAATCCAAGTCACCTCCCCGTTCACACTGGATGACGATTCAGGATCGATCGTCTGTCCGGCAATGATCTCGGGCTTTGGAAGCCCATTAGGGACCGTCATCCTTCCCCTCGACTCGCCCGATCGGGAGCGTCTTCCGAGTGCGGCGCAGAGGGTTGGCTACTCCTACTCTCTATTGGGTCGCCCTTACGACCGATTTGATCGGGACTTCTTCATTGAGACTCTCAACGACTGGGGTTGGAAGGGCGACCCGGACAATCGCCCTGACTGGTGCACCGACGAACCTTGGACGAAGTAGCGAGACCGTCCCTGAACACCGGGTGGGAGGCGACTACGGGAAACCCATGGACTAAGGCGACAGTGGGCTGGCATCATGGACGGATGGGGCGGTTGGGGGCACTGGTGGTAGTGGTGGTGTGTTTGGGGCTGGCTGGGTGCTCCCATACGCCGGGGGCTGCGTCGCCCACTACGACCACCCTCTCCTCCGACGAGACGACTTGGGAAACCTTCTCGACGGCAACGTCGTTCGTCTTCGCCAACACGACCACTCAGCCTTCACCGGGGGCAATCGTCGAGTCGGGGGGTCTCAACCCAGGAAGCGAGTGCAGCTGGTTGGAGACGATCTTCGGCAAGGTGCCTCCGTCCGACCTTCACCTCTTGTCCCTCCGGCGGGGCCATTCTCCTGCAGGGGCTGCCTCGTAGGGCAGATTCCATAAGTAGAGAGTCAGTCAACTGACCAGGGATTCAGGCTGGGTGCACGGGTGTCCCTGAACCACCGGGTCAGCGGCGGTTATCGACTGTGGCCTACCGGCATCACTTATGCCACGGTGAGCCGACCCTGACATCGGCGCTTCCGGGGCGGCGATTGACTTGCTGTCGATTGCCGGTGTAAGAAGCACGGTGGAGGGCAGTGGGGGTCAAAATGCGATCGGTATCGAAATGCTGCTCAGCGCTTCTTGCGGTGTTAGCGCTATTCGGGTTGACCCAACTCGTGGAAAGCGGTGGCGCTTCTGCAACGCCGATGAAGCCGATGGGCACCCCATTTGAGATCACGTCAGCAACTCCGAGTCCGTCGAATCTAACCATTCCAGCCAATGCCCAGTCTGTATCCAAAAGAGTCACGATCAAATGGGAGGGTCGAGCCGACTTCCCTCTGACGGTGGTCCTGAGGCCATCAAAGACTTGCGGTGAACAGGTGCGGGGATTTGTTTGCAGCCCAGGGACAGCCGTGATTCTGCGGCACACGGATCCGATAGTCGTGCCGAGCGGTTGGAGTTGTTTTCGGGATCGTTTCGTCGCTACGGGTTCGGTGTCTAGTGTTTATTACCTGTACTTGGTCTACAAGGCCGACGGCGAGAAGCACAGCACTCCGACCGTGAAGATGGGCTTCAGCTGCTCCTGGTAATCCAGGATTGTGAGCGCAAACAATCGCCCGCCTCAACGATGGGGTTGCGAATCTGAACTGCCCATCGACCAGGTCAATGAACGCATAAAGTTCATTCCTGCCATTCATGCGGCATCGCTGGATCGGAGTGCCCCCGATCACTTAATACACATGTGATCCTTTTGGCATTTCGGTGCTTTCTGTCCAGCGCTGGGAGCATGCCCGGATGAACAACTTCCCGTGCATGACCAGAACACTCTCGGCCACCGGAGAGGCCCGCTTCGCACTCGGCGAGCCTCTGGTGGATTCCTATCTCGAGTTCGTTGCCGGTCGGACCAGACCGAACACGTTGAGGGCAGTGGCCTTCGACCTGAAGACCTTCTTCACCGTCGTCAGGAAGGACCCGGTCGCCGTTGCGCCAGCCGATGTCTTCGAGTTCCTCGCAGATCAGAGGGGTGACCGCACCGTTGTTCGCCTGGTCGACGGTGAGTCAGGACTCTCGGCCCGCACGATCGCCCGGCGTCTGTCCTCTGTGTCCGGCTTCTATGCGTACTTGGTGGCCAGAGGCGACACACCGGTCGAGACCAACCCGGTGCCTCGAGGACTGTCGACCCGACGCCGTGGCGGGCGGGTGCGAACTGTCCCTCTGGTCAGAGTCCCTCGGACCTTGCCGAAAATCCTTTCGCCGGCCGAGGTCGACGGCTTGGTCGGTGCGCTCCGCACCCACCGGGACAAAGCAATGGTGTTTGCCATGTTGCTCGGTGGCCTCCGGCGCTGCGAGGTCCTCGGCCTGCGCCTCTCAGACGTCCAAGTCGGTGAGCGGTCATTGTTCATCTCCGAAGGCAAAGGAGGCCACCAGCGCGTAGTCCCCATCTCCAATACGTTCTTTGCCGAGCTCGGGGAGTACCTGGTCCACGAGCGGCCGAAGGACGCATCGACCGACAAGGTGTTCGTGACCTTGAAAGGCCCGAGCCGAGGGCAGTGTCTGAGCGCTCAGGGCGTGGAGACGATCTTCTTGAGCGCCCGCCAACGGGCCGGGCTCGAGCGAGCGACGTGTCACCAACTCCGGCACACGTGTCTGACCCGGCTGCGAGAAGCGGGCATGGCCCTCGAGGCGGTCCAGGCCCAGGCGGGGCACCTCTCGATCGAATCGACCCGGATCTATCTGCACCTGACCAACGACTGGCTGGCCAACGAGTACCACCAGGCCATCACTGCGGTCGACGCCCACGCCGCCGAGTTCCACGCCATGTGGGCGGTGACCCAGTGAGTATCGCCGAAGCGCTCCCCGATCCCTGGATCCCGAAGGACGAGTCCCACCGGGAGTGGGCCGTGCTGTCGGCAGAGGCGCCGGAGCTGGCGGCCACTATGCGCCGCTACCTGGTCCAACTCACCACTTTCCTCGCTCCCCGGAGCGTGGACGTGGCCGACTCCACGCTGCGCCAGCTGGCCCGGTGGCTGGTGGCCGAGACCGATGTGGTGATGGTCGCCGACATCACCCGGCGCCACGTCGAGGACTACAAGGTCTGGCTGGCCTCACAACCTGGCTGCAAGGGCCCGACCCTGGCCAAGAACACCCAACGCCAGCGTCTTCGGATGATCCGGATCTTCCTCGAGCGGCTTATCGAATGGGACTGGCCCGAGGCCCACCACCGGAATCCGATTCTCCACGGTGACATCCCCCCTCGACCCAAGCCCCTGCCCAAGTTCCTCTCCGATGAAGACGCCGCCAAGCTCATGGCCGCAGCCCACGCTCACCGCCTGCCCCGCTATCGATTGGTGGTGGTGATGCTCTATCGGACTGGCATGCGGGCCACCGAGCTCTGCGAGCTGGCCGACGATGCCATCACCGTGCTCGGGGACTCTCACTGGCTCCGGGTCCCCGTCGGCAAACTCCGCAATGACCGGATGATCCCGCTTCACGCCGAGCTTGTCCCCTTGCTGGCGGCGTGGACGGCTGAGAACCACGAACACATCCGGAGCCAGAAGCGGCTGCTGGCTGACGGGCACGCCCCGCTCGACCGGCGCACCGTCCACCGCATCGTGGCCACGACGGCCAGGAAGGCGGGCATCGGGCATGCCCATCCCCACCAGCTTCGTCACACGCTGGCCACCCAGGCCGTCAACCGGGGCATGCGCCTTGAGGCCATCGCCGAGATGCTCGGCCACAAATCGATGGACATGACCCTCGTCTATGCCCGCATCGCCAACCGGGTCGTGGCCGACGAGTACGCCGCGGTCATGGAGCAGATCGACGCGCTCTACAGGACTGCGGGTCCTTCAGCGGCGCTTCCAGCCGAGATCGAGACCGCGGCCATGACCCGGCTTCGGAAGGAGGCGGCAGGCCGCATGCTCGGCAATGGCATGTGTTCCCGTCCGGCCGACCTCGACTGCCGGATCGAATCCGCCTGCGAGACGTGCGCTTATTTCCGGACGGGTCCCGAGTTCGTGCCCGTCCTCCTCCGCCAACGGGATCACGCTAAAGCCCACGGTCAATCAGAGAGGGCCACTCTCTTCGAAGACCTCGTCACTCGAGCGACCGAGGAGTCGGCTTGACACGGATTACATGTATAACACCGGATATGGAGCGCCTTTCGCTCGTCCTGTCCGGGGACTCCCGAAAGCCGCTTACCAGCACACCCAGCGGACTGGGGGACCATGCCAGTCCTCCACCGAGTCGGACTCCCACTGGCTCAGCACCGGGTCGCCGTTCAGGAATGAGCCCACCCACGCAAGTGCCTCAGAAAAGGACCGGAAGAGTCTCCGCACCTCCTCTTCGTTGAAGCCAGTCGACCGCTCGTATCGATGCTCACCACTTCCCGGCTCCCAGTCTTTTGTGACGTACTTGAGCAGGTAACCCGCAGCCTGGCGAGCGCTGTGGCGAGCTTTGAGTTTGTTGCCGTCGCTGTCCCGTTTATGCCGAGCGAACCACACGATCCCTCCCCACATCCGTTGGACCTTGTGCTTGTCAATGAACCGCTCCTGAAGCAGCAGATGCACGTGATAGCCGTGCCCACCCGGATGGAGCTCGAGCACGTAGAGGTAAGGAAACGCTTCGCCCAACTCGATACGCAACGCCGTAAGAAAGCGGTTGACCCGGCGAACGATGGTCGCACGTTCGAACGCCGGCTCTTCGCTTGTCAACGTCCAGTTGACCGTCAGCAGATTTGCAATTGCGTACCGCCTGGCCATTGATTTTGTCCGCAGGAGGCTTCTTTTGGCGTTGAGCTTCGCTCTCTCCTCGTCGGCAGTCGCAGACCACGACGTTTTGCCTGACTTCTCGCTAGCAGGCCCCACCCAGACGGCGGTTGCTTCTCCCGCTCCTGGCCGTACTGTAGCCAGCACACGCCCACCTACCAGGGACGACTCCCCGCTCTGGCCGATTGTGTCCACTGAAGGACGGAAAGAAGCCTCGAAGCTCACGGCTCTGCACCAAGGGCAAACGGCGACGCTCGCCGCTGGGCGTTCTCCCCGAATGGGGGGAGAAGCACCCCCCTTCGGGGAGAAGCCATCCATTGTGTTGGGCACACCTGGCCCGTCAACCCTCTCGCTGCGCTCGGGGTCGGCCTACGGCCTTGACTGGCCAGCTGCGCCGGAGTCAGCAAGGCGGAGCGACCGCATGCAGCAAAGCTGCATTGCTCTCCGCTCCGCTTGTCCGTTCCGGCGCTGCTGTCCCGCAAGGACAAGTCCACCGCCGACCTCATCGAGACACCGACGCCTTGCGAGCCCTTATCCGCTGTCTACGCCGCCTGGTCCGTTCAGCCACCCGACACGACAGGCCCCGACACTTCCACGTGATGTAGCGATGGCTGGACCCGCTGTCGCAGTCGGTGCCGTCCCCACCGTTCGCCACACATCTGCCCAGCTCCTGGATCGCCTTCCCGCACTCCGAGCAATCAGCCACCGTCCGGCTCCGCATGGAGTACCACGTCGCCTGGCCGCCCCCGCCACGCACACTCTGCAGATCCTGCAGGGATCGATCCCAGTTCAGGGTCACGGAGCCACCACGTGTGGAACCACCGATCCTCAACCCACCGAATCGATTTGCCGCAGTTCTTGCATTGCTTCATGGCTCTGCCCTTTCAGTTGACTTCCTTGCTTGACAACCGTCCGATACAACTGGGCCCTTGAAATGCCCATGGCATACGCAATTGCCGTTCGAGACAGGTTCTCAGTGACCGCCCGGACCGCCACTTCCTCGATCTGTCGATCGAGGACAGTCCGGGCGTGGACGAGAGCACGCAGCTCTTCCAGCGCCGTCATTGCTCCGCCAACCACCGTTCGGAGATCCGTTCCTCACGCTCAGCCCGGCTGAGTCGGGGGAGCGGGAGCCGGTCCGCAGATTCAATGCCGTGCGCCTTAGCAACACGCTTGACCACCACGGCTGCACCGACAGCCGTAGCTGAGGGTCGGCGAGAGAACTCGCCCAATTCGTAGAGAAGGTCTCGATAGAACGCTTCTAGAGAATTTCCGCCTGATGATGCTGACACGACGAGCCCCGCTGGATCGAACGAACTGGTGTTGGGAGGTCTTCCCGTAGCGGGGGTTCCCCGCAGCAGGGGGTTTCCCTGCGACTGCCCATGCCCATCTCGGGCCTCTAGGTTTCGGGCCTCACGCCCACCAATTTCGCTGCCGCACTGCGGCTCAATGTCTCGACCAGGACCGTAACACTTTCCGTCCCGCCAATGCAAACAGGCGTTCGATCTGTCTCCGTCTGACTTAACGTAATTCTTTACTTGACATAATATACATTATCGGCGGTTTGAGGAGAGGGGCCGGTCAGTCCCTGACGGGCTCCACGACCACTCCCACCAGGTCTCTTGCCGGATCGCAGAGATGCTCGAATGCCTCCCGGTAGGCCTTGGCGCCGGCGTTTTGGGCCAGATCGGCATCGCAATCCTCGAGCGCCGATTCGAGTCGGTACAGACGATCGTGCAACTTCGCCAGATCAGATTCACTGACGATGACCTGTCCGGCGGGAACGCCCAACGCGTCAGACCGGAGACGGGCTTCATAAGCCCGCTGGCGATGCGACCGGCAGCAGAACCTCCGGTGCCGTCCCGGGCCGGGGTTCTGGGCCAGGGGACGGTTGCACCACCCGCACCTGTCACTGTCCGGTGATTTCGTCACTGTGACGATATTAACGGTTTCGGGAGGTGCAGAGGTGAATGACCGATCCTCTGACCGGCCGTCGCCATGTCGGCGTTGTCGCCCGCCTCCGAGCGGTGTGTCTACCTGGGGTCGAGGGCGACGACCGGGATGACCCGGTCGGTCTTCTCCTGGTACTCGGCGAAGCCGGGGTACCTGCTCGCCTGTTCCGCGTAGATCCGATCCCGGTCGGCGCCGGTCAGCGGAGTGGCAACCACATCGACGACATCGGAACCGACCTCGATGGACGCTTCCGGATGGGCCAGCAGGTTGTGGTACCAGTCCGGGTTGGTCGGAGCGCCAGCCTTGGAGGCGAAGACGTAGCGCCGCCCGTCGTCGTCCAGGTACATCATGGGGTTCACCCGGGTCTTTCCCGATTTGGCCCCGACGGTGGTGAGCAGCAGCATCGGCGCCCCCTCGAAATTGCCACCGACCTTGCCCCCGTTGGCCCGGAACTCCTCGATGATCGGGGTGTTGAAATCGTCCATCTCAGCCATGACCTTCTCCGATTCTGAATCTGACATCCGCAACGTTCGTCGACGGCATGCCTGCCGGTTTCGGCTCATCCTACGAGAGAGCGGCCTCCGGTCAGACGGCGGCAAGGGCCGGGCGGGTCGGGCCCGCCTCCCCCCTCCCCCGCTCGCGCACACCCCACCCCTCCACCCCGGCTGAGTCGGCGGTGCCACCCTGACCGCGCACCGAGCCCTCACCCGACGGCACGGCCCGGCCTCTCCGGCGGTAATCTCGGCCGAGGAGCGCTGCCATGGAATTCGACCCTGACGATTTCGACGCCGACGATCTGATCTTCGACGATCTCTACAACGACGAAGCCTTCTTCCGCACCTGTGGGAAGTGCGGCGCCCGCACCACGCCACGGTGGTCCGAGTCGGCCAGCCTCGAGGAGGCCCGACGGTACGGGTGGCGCCGGGTGGCTGCCTCCGACAGACCCGGGGCCCGGAGGATGGACCTGTGCGGCCGGTGTGCGGACGAGGCCGGGTTCGGGCCGCCGATGGCCCGCTGGGGCTACTGATTCCACCGATCCTGCCCGGTGAACTGCCGGTCATCCAGGCCCCCATGGCCGGGGGACCGTCGACTCCGGAGCTGACCGCGGCGGTGGCCGCGGCCGGTGGCTACGGCTTCGTCGCCGCCGGCTATCTGTCCGCCGACGGGCTCCGGCAGGCCATCTCGGCCACCCGCGCCCTCACCGGCGAGCCGTTCGGGGTCAACCTCTTCGTTCCGTCCGCCCCCGGCGATCCTGATGCGGTGGCCCGCTATGGGCGCGAGCTCGAGCCCGAAGCCAACCGGCTCGGAGTCGAGCTCGGGGATCCTCGCTGGGACGATGACGACTTCGACGCCAAGCTCGATGTCGTGGAGGCCGAGCGCATCCATCTGGTCAGCTTCACCTTCGGCTGTCCGTCGGCGGTGACGGTGGAGCGGCTCCACCGTGCCGGCTCCGCGGTGGCGGTGACCGTGACGTCGGTCCCCGAGGCCCGGGCCGCCATGGCCGTCGGCCCCGACGTCCTCACCGTGCAGGGAACCGAGGCCGGCGGTCATCAGGGCGCCTTCCTCGACCTCGAGCCGGCCACCCGGCCGTTGCTCCCGTTGCTGCTCGACATCCGGGCCACCACCGATCTCCCCCTCATCGGGAGCGGCGGCATCATGTCCGGTGCCGACGGCGCTGCCGCACTCGAGGCCGGCGCGGTCGCCGTGCAGATCGGCACGGCACTCCTGTGCACGCCGGAGGCGGGCACCTCCCTCCCCTACCGGCGCGCCCTGCGCGACGGGCGCTACACCGACACCATGTTGACCCGCGCCTTCAGCGGTCGCTTCGCCCGTGGGCTGGCCAACGAGTTCGCGCTCGACCATGACGGGCAGGCCCCACAGGCCTATCCCGAGGTCCATCACCTCACCCGTCCCCTGCGCACCGCCGCCACCCGGGCCGACGATCCGAGCGTTCCCAACCTCTGGGCCGGTACCGGATGGAGGGCCCTGACCAGCGAACCGGCCGGGTCCCTCGTCCGACTGATCGCGGCCGGCATGGTCAGCGCCGGGTAGCACCAGCCCGGGTCCGACCTCGGCAACTACTCCTCGGCGGCGTTGATGTCGTCGGCGAGCACGGCCTCGACCTCGTCGACTTCGGAGAAGGCCGCCGCCAGCTCGTTGATGGAGGCTTTCCCGTGGACGTGCAGCGTGACCTCGGCGATGGCCCGTCCCGATTCAGGGTCGTGGGACCGGGCCCGCCCATGATCGACGGATTCCGTCGACACCTCGTCGATGGCGAACCCCCGCTCGGTGGCCACCTGGAGCAGGTGACGCAGAATGCCCCGGCCGTCCGGATAGCGGACACGGATCATGGAGACGGCGGTGGATGACTGGGGCAGACGATGGGTCACCGCCGGGAAGACGAGGGCCACCACGAAGTAGATACCGGTGGTCATGGTGGCCAACACCGGCAGTCCGGCCCCCGACGCGGCACCCACCGCCGCGGTGACCCAGATGGCGGCCGCCGTGGTGAGACCGCGCACCGAGTCCCGCCGCACGAAGATGAGTCCGGCCCCGAGGAATCCCACTCCGGTCACGATCTGGGCGGCCACCCGGGAGGGATCCAGAATGACCCGCCCCGGTTCCAGCACGTCGTTGAACCCGTACTTGCTGATCAGCATGAACAGCGCCGCGCCGACACCGACCAGGGTGTGGGTGCGAAGTCCGGCGCTCTTTTGCCGCATCTCCCGCTCCAGACCGATGAGGGCGGAGAGCGCCAGGGCCAGTCCCAGCTCCCCCACCTGCTGCCAACCCTCGATGTTGGGCGAGCCGGTCCCGAACAGGCGGGGAGTCATCAGGACGATCTGGTGCATCCGATGAGGGTAATCGGAAGGTGAACAGAAGATGAACGTTATGAAAACAACAGACGACGGCTGGGCCCGGGTCGGACCGCCCTCTACTCCTCCGCAGGCCAGGGGTGCTGGTCACCGTCGATGACCGTGACCAGCCCGCTCAGACCCATCCGTTCCGCCGAACGGGCCTTGCGCCCGTGATCCCCGGGCGTTCCGAGGTTGACCCAACCCAGCAGCTGCTCGTGTTCGGTGAGGCCGAAAAAGGCCTCCACCGGTTGGGTGTCCAGGACCGCCGCGCTCTTCCACACCGCCCCGAAACCGAGGGCGGTGGCGGCCAGGACGATGGCGTACCCCGTGCACGAGGCCGAGGCCACCTGTTCCCACACCGGCACGTTGTTCGAGGGGTCGGGGGAGGCGATCACCGCCACCGAGCAGGGGGCGGCAAAGGCTTTCCCCCGCATCTTGGCCACCATGGCCTCGGGGAGGTCCTGGCCCCGCGAGGCGTGCAACCCCGCCACCAGGGCGTCCCCCATCCGGTCCTTTCCCGGCCCGGAGACCACGACGAAGCGCCATGGTTGCAGCCCACCGTGATCCGGGACGGTCGTGGCCGCTTCGAGGATCTGGGCCAGAGACCGGTCATCGGGTGCCTGCCCGTCACGGTCCGGTTCGGGCCGGGGCGCGGCCAGCCCGTCGATCCCCAGGGCACGGCCGGCGTCGCCATGAGCTGTCGTCGTCATCTTCGGGCCTTTCGTCTCGCCGTCCGCACCATGGGTACCCCCGTGAGCGTAGAGCCCGCGGGTGCGGCTCCGGACCCGGGCCCGCCCGCCGGGCCCGCTCAGCCCAGGGACTGCGGCTCTTCGGCCGTCGATCCCAGGGTCGCCGTCACCGTCATCGGGATCCGGCCGCGGTAGAGGCCGATCTTGACCACCTGCCCCGGCTTGTCCGCCTGGATGACCGCCCCCAGTTGGTCGGCACTGGTGATCGCCTTGCCGCCCAT
Organism: uncultured Acidimicrobiales bacterium; assembly: GCA_963713625.1. GTDB lineage: Bacteria > Actinomycetota > Acidimicrobiia > Acidimicrobiales > RAAP-2 > Bog-756. The sequence goes on from CAVQMN010000008.1 coordinate 69,684, forward strand.
CGACACGATCACGTCTCCCTGCTCGATGCCCGCACCCACCGCCGGCGAGCCGCTCACCACCTGCAGGACCACCGCACCCCGGGTGGGGGTGAAGGTGTAGGCACTGCGCACCTGGCTGGTCAGCGTCTCGATCTCGACGCCCAGGTAGCCCGACCCGCTACGGCTGTCGTCTCCGATCGACCTGCTCCGCAGACCGGGAAGGAGCTGGGCGATCTTGTTCGCCGGGATGGCGAATCCGATGTCCTGGGCCTGCGCCGTGCCGTTGGCGCTGGAGGCCACCGCGGTGTTCATCCCGATCACCTTGCCCGAGCTGTCGACCAGTGGGCCACCCGAGTTCCCCGGGTTGATGGCGGCATCGGTCTGGAGCATGTTGATCAGGGTCTCGGTACTGGTCCCGGAGTCGTCGCTGGCCTGGACGGTCCGACCCTTGGCCGAGATGATCCCCTGGGTCACCGTGGGGGTACCGGCCGACAGTCCGAGGGCGTTTCCGATGGCCACCACCGCGTCGCCCACCTGGATGTCGTCCGAGTCGCCGTAGGACACGGTGGGCAGGTTGGATCGGCCCTCGATCTGGAGCAGGGCCACGTCGTTGGCCGGGTCGGTGTCGATGAGCGTGGCCGGCAACGGCTTGAGGCTCCCGTACAGGGTCACCGTGATGCTGGTGGCGCCCGAGATGACGTGGTTGTTGGTCACCACCTCGCCGTCGGAGGTGATGATCATCCCTGTGCCTTCGTCCTCCTGGGTGCCCGGGGAGCCGCTGCCGAAGGTCATCTCCGACGCCGGCTCCGGCGACTTGGCATCGATGGAGACCACGGCCGGGAGCACCTTGTCGATGACCGACTGGATGTCGGTGGTGCCGTTGAGGAGGGCGGGCCCGCTGGAGATCTCCTTCACCGTCGTGCCCCCGCCGTTGTTGCCGGACGCCTCGACGATCTCTCCGCCGATCAGGGCCCCGACCAAAGCGGCGATCAGGACGATGGCGGCCCACAACCACAAGGAGGCCTTTCGGACCGGCTTCCGCCGGTCTTGCCTGGTGGGGAGGTCGGCGCCGGTCTCGTGGCCGGGGATGACCGGCCCCCACGCCGGAGCCGGGGGCACGGCGAGGCTGGTGGTCGGCACCAGTGCCGTGGGATCCGACCCGGCCGGTGGCTCCTTCCAGTCGGAAGGGAGAAAGGAGTTGCCGGGCCCCGGAGTCGGCGCCGCGGCGCGCCCGACCGTCTGGTCTCCCGCTTCCGGGACGTCGCCCCCCACGTGCTCCATCGTCTGACCCCTCGAACCACGGCCCCCGCCGGTCTTCCTCGTACCTGGTCGGACCACCGTCCGGAGCTGTCCGCTCATGCTACCGCAGTGCCGCCCAAACCTGCATTTCAAGGGGTCCTTCACCACCGCCACGCCGGGCTCGCCGGAACTTTTTCGCGTGGCGGGTGGTGACGGCAGTAGCCTGTCGCCCGGTATGGCCCATCGAATCGAAATCGAGCTCACCAGTCAGACGGGGGACTCCACCTGGACGTGGCGTGCCGCCGGCGCCAAGCAGCCGCGGGGAACACTCGACGCGGCGTTGGTTCCGGACGGCTCCGGGGTGGGCTCTGTGCTCCGCGCCGAGGTCGAGACCACCCTGGACGGGACGACAGTCACCGCGCTGCTGGCTCCGAAGGGCAAAACCGCTCCCCGGCCCGTCGAGAGGATCGAGATCATCGGGACCCCACAACGGGGACCTGACGTCAATGTCGTACTGGCATCCAAGTCCAAGCGCCGCCGCGACGAGGGATCGGACGGTCCCCGGGACGGCACCCGTCGGCCCCGATCGGGAGGAGCGGACCGGGGGGCGCGGAACGATGGCGACAAACGGGGACGCAGCGACGGTCCCCGGCGGGACCGTAGCGAGGCCGGCGCCACCGGTGCCGATGGTGGTGCCCGCCGCCGGACCGGCCCGGCCCGGCCCGGTGGGCGGGAGTCCGGCGGTCGGGACAATCCCCGCCGGCTGACCCCGTCGACCACCTACCGGAACGCGGCCCTGGCCACCCTCAAACCGGAACAGGTCCCGGTGGCCGAGCAGCTCATCCGGGGCGGAATCCCGTCCGTGCGCCAAGCCATCGAGGAGCAGAACACCCGGGCCCGCGAAGACGGCCGACCCGAGGTCACCCCGGGCCCGCTGTTGGCCATGGCCGAGCAGCTCCTCCCGGTCATCAACTTGGCCACCTGGAAGGATCGCGCCTCGGTGGCCCGGAACGCGGGCAAAGACGTCCCGCTCCGCGAGCTCCGCTCGATTGTCGCCTCGTCGTCGACGGTCACCCTGGATGAAGAGGGGAGCGAAATGGCCACCGCCCTGCGCACGTCCCTCAACGAGCGGGTCACCGCCCTCAGGGAACGCTGGCTCGAACGGATCACCGGAGCGCTGGACGACGGACGGGTGGTCGATGCCGTGCGCGCCTCCATCCGGCCGCCGGAACCGGCAGCCCGTCTGACCGCCGAACTCGCCGTCCGGCTGTCTGATGCCGCCGGTCAGGCCATGTCGGCCGAAACGCCACCGGCCGAGTGGCTGGCCCTGCTCGAGGTGGTGGTGGAGTCGCCCGTCCGCCGCACGGTCAAGCCCACCGGACTTCCCGTGCCGGCCGACGAGGAGCTGTTGACCGCGGCCCGCAAGGCCTCGGGCTATGTGCCCGAACTGGCCCGGCTGATGGGCATCCCCATCCCCCCGCCACCCGGCCCGCGCCGCCCGGTGCCGGCCCGGTCGGCTCCCGGTCGTCGGGCGTCCTGACCGGCCTCGGCCCGGTGTCCCCTTCACCCTTCACCGTCACCACCGTCAACGCCGGCCGTCGTCGCCGGGCCGTCGTCGTCAGCCCAGTGGTCGTCAGCCCGGCAATCAGTCGATGCGGCGGTGCATGGTCAGCAGTCGAGCCTTGAACCCGGCCGCCTCGTAGAAGTTCTTGGCCCCGCGGTCGCCGGGCAGGGCGATGCCGTCCACTCCCCCGCAGCCCTGCTCCCCCAGCCACGACACCAGGGCGTCCAGCAGGAGACGGCCCAGCCCCACTCCCCTCGCCCCCACCTCCACGTAGCAGGCGTCCAGCACACCGCGCCGTCCGGGTGGCCCGAGGTCTTCGACGTGGGCCAGGCCGAAGCCGGTGACCACGTCGTCGAGGGTGCCCACCAGCACCAGCGTGGCCTCGTCGGTCAGGAGGCTCTCCCACCTCTCCCTCCGGCCATGAGGACCGGGGCCGACCTCGGCCTCTGTCGGAGCCAGCAGGAGTGAGCCGCCACGCTGGGCGTCGATGGCCCCCGACAGCTCCTCCGCCATCTCGAGGAGCCGGGGCGTGTCGGCCTCGCCCGCCCGGCGCACGGCCTCGATCACCGGCCTGGTGGTCGGTCGGCCCGGGTGGCCGGGCTAGGACCGTTCATCGAGGAGTTGGTCCACCCGGCTGAGAATGGTCCGCCGACCGCGTGTGGAAGCCTCGTAGGCGCGCACCGACACCAGCTCGACCCGGTTCAGGCCGTCGAGGCGCTGGACCACCTGGGACGCCGACAGCGAGTCGAACCCGGGGATGGAGAGCGAGGACACCGCGGGCACGTGCCCGTTCCCGGCCGGGGCCGTGGGTTGGCTCGGGGTGGTCGCCCAGGTGGTGTCGACAGTGGCGGTCCGGACACCACCGGCTTCGCGTGCCGGGGTCGGGGTCACGACGTTCCCGCGCCCGGAGGACCCGTGGAACAGTCCGGCCGACCGCCGGCGGAACTCGTCCGTCCCGGCCTGGACCACGAACTGGCCGACAGCCCGGGCCGACGACACCCGCACGCCCAACCGGTCACGGCCCATGGCCGCCAGTTTCGGGAGCTCCTCCACCACCGAGACGGCGATGCCGGCCGGAACGTAGACCAAAAGGTCGAGCAGGCGCTCGTTCAGCGGTGTGTCATCGGATGGATCATGCGAATCAGCCATGGTCGGCTCCTGTCACACGCAGTCGCGGCAGAGCATCTTCTTCCGGTCCGCCAGTTGGTTCGGGTGCTTGACCAGAAAACACGATCGGCACACGAACTCTCCCGGCTGTTTGGGAAGCACCCGCTCCACACCGTCGCCGGTGCGGTCCTCGGGTTCGGGTGTGTCCTCGTCGTCCTCGACCTCCTCGACGACCAGACGCTCCTTGAGGATGGTGTCCAGGCTCGCCTCGACATCTTCGTCGTCGGGCTCCTCCTCGTCGTCCTCTTCCGACTCCTCGCCCGCCTTGGTCGCCACCTTGGCACCGACCTCGGGGATCTCGGGAGTCTCGACGACTTCGTCGACGTCGTCATCCACCACGACCACGTCGACGTCATCATCGTCGTCATCGGGGAGGGCAAGGCCGTCTTCGGCAATCAGGTCGTCGTCAACCAGCTCGTCGAGGTCTCCCTCGATGAGCTCGTCTGGTCCTTCGACTTCGTCGAGTTCTGGTGGCATCTCGGTCCTTCAGTGGTGAGTTGGGCGGGAGCATAGACGCTCCGGCACTGCCACCGTTCACCGGCAGCCGCAGGGCCTGTGTGCTGGTCAACGGGCCTGGGGGGGTCCGTCGCGAATCGTGGCCGGGGGGAGTGGGTCGGGGCCCGCACGCCGGTTCAGGCGGTAGGACCCAGGGGTCTTTGGCACCATGTTCCCGCTACCTCCGACTTGCGCCGCCGGTTGCGGGAAAATGTTTTCTACTCGATCCCCTGGGCCTCCCTCCGCCTCTCACAGCATCCCCCCCTCAAGCCGCACCGTTCGATCGAGATCGTCCGGAAAGTCTTGAGGGGCGACTGGGACTGGGCGAACGATAGGCCATCGACACCGTCGGTCGTCAAATGAGAATCACCGCACACGACCAGGGCCTTTAGGAAACTTCCCAGGTCAGGGGATTGCAGGATTTCCTACCGCAGATATCGGATTCCGCCGTTCTTCGGCGCGGCGTTCGGCGTCGAGCCGTTCCAACTCCTCGGAGCCGAAATCCACATGCGACATGGCTTCGGCCAACAGGCGGTGCCCGGCCTGGTCGGCGATCAGCCGGTGCATCTCCTGGGCCACCCACCGGTAGCTCGGATGACCCTGCGGGCCGGAGCGGAGCTCGATGAGGTGCATGGCCTCACGGGCGTTCATCTGCATCGTGTAGCGGATGCGGTAGGCCAGGGCCACGGCGTAGGCGGCCTGGACGGGGAACGACGGCGCCAGTGCCTCGGCCAGCTCCCGGGACCGCTCCAACGAAGCCACGTACGGCTCCTCGAGCCCGGCCTCGGCCACCACGTCGGGAACGTCGTAGCCCAGGTTGGGTCCGAGCGACTGCCACTCGATGGTCAGCATGCGATGACGTTGGAGATCCCGGAAGGCGCCGTAGTCGGTCACCACGTCGAAGCGGTAGCCGGTGCGTTCGAACGCCCGGCCGGGCCGGTGGCGCCGGTTCCGACGGTCACCGACGTAGGCCAGCAGCAGCGACCGTCGTTCCTCGGCCCCCAACAGATCGACCCGGCGCCGCACCTCCTCCTCCGAGTGGTTGGTGAGGGGCGCGCAGATGGCCGCGATCACCTTCGACTCGCCGTCGGGGTCGAAGTCGAGCAGCGTGACCGACGGTTGGCCCGAGGGCCCCGCTACCGGGGCGTCGTCCGGTGACACCAGGTCGGGAAAGAGCCTGCCCACGAGTGCGCCCGTCTCCTGGCGGGTGGCGTCGAGATAGGCCGACCAGGCCCCACCCCGATCCGGTCGGTCCACCCGCTGGAGGAACGACGGGATCACCTTGCGGAGCTCCTCGAGCATCATCTCGGCGTACTGACGGGCCTCGGGAAGCGGATGGGAGCGCATACGGAGGAGGAGCATCTCGTACGACTGGCCCGTCCCGTAGATCCCGACGTTGGACAGCGAGGCGGCCGGGAGCAGCCCACGGAGCGCATCGAGGGCCTTGGCTCTGATGGCCTGGCGGTGGACGAAGTCGGAGTCCCCGGGCTCCCGGGGGTGCCTGACGGCCAACCAGGCTTTGGCCTGCTCCAGCAGCTCGCCGTAGGTGTCGAACATCCGGTCCATGTCGCCCACGTAGCGGGCGCCGAGCGGCGAGTCGAGCAGGCCCGGGTCCCGGTAGTAGCGGTAGTGGCCGGTGGTCAGACGTTGGTTGTAGGCGATATAGCGGGTCGACTGCTCGAGGTAGGCCATCAGCCTGCCCCACTCCAGCACCTTGGTCAGGACGTTGGAGGCCTGCTCGCAGGCCAGGTGGACCCCGCCCAGTTGGGCCACGGAGTCGTCCCCGTACTCGAAGAAGACCTTCTCGTAGAGCTCCTCGGCCCGGGTGAGCCCGACGGTGGCGTCCACGGTGGCGTCGCCGGCGATGTCCAGCTCCCCCACGAACTCGTCGAGGAACAGCCGGCGGAGGCTCTTGGGTGAACGGGAGTACCGGGCGAACAGGGCCCCTTTGACCACTTCGGGCAGGTTGACCAGGGCGAACACCGGACGATCGAGATTGGTGACGTACCGGCGGAGGATGTCGGCCTCGTCATCGCTGAACGTCTCCACGGCATAGGGGAACATGCCCGGATCACACTACGACGGCACCGGCGGGTCAGGCGCGGACCCCGGGGCCGCCGGGTCGTCCGCTCCCACCACCCCACGCTTGAGGAGCGCCACGGCCAGCTGGGCCGCATCCCGGGTCCGGGGATCGGGAGCCACCTGGGCCAGCTGACGGACCAGATCGATCACCTGACGGACGTTGCGCACGAAGTCCCCCGGGGCGATGTCGGTCTCCCGCAACACCGAGTCGAGGGTCGAGCCCTTGGCCCAGGCGATGACGGCCCGGGCCAGTCCGGGATCCGGTCGGCGTGTCCTCCGCAGCCCGACCCGCCGTTCGTCGGCCCGCAGGTCGCCGGCCAGCTCCCCGAGGCGGGCCAACCGGTCGACGACGTTCTTCTGGCGTGGTTCCGGACTGTCGTCACCGGTCCGTCGGGCCTCGAAGGTGAAGGCGGAGACCACCCCGGCCAGGGACGGCGGATCGAGGTCGTCGAGCAGCTTGTGTCGGATGGCTTCGCTGACCAACAGGTCCGACTCGTGGTAGATGGAGGCCAGGGCGGACCCGGCGTCGGTCATGGCCCAACCCTCGATGAACCCGCGCTTCTCCAGGATGGCCAGCCGGCGGTCGAGCTGGGCGGAGAGGGAGACGGAGCCCTCCGGTGCCTGCCACTGGCCGTAGGAGGAACTGAGCAGCCGGTGGGCCTCGTCCCGGGACCACCGGCGCACCAGGTTCACAGCCAGGTTGTAGGTGGGATGGAAGGACGAGACCAGATCGGGCGGCGGGGCGATGGCGGTGCGGGCCACCTGGGTGAAGGGGGTGGCCTGCGACCAGAGGACGAAGGCGTGGCCCACGATGTCGATGCCCCGGCGGCCGGCGCGGCCGGTCAGCTGTTGGTACTCCCCGGAGGTGAGGGCCGAGGTGTCCGAGCCCCGGAACTTGGCGAACCGCTCGACCACCACGGTCCGGGCCGGCATGTTGATGCCGAGGGCCAGCGTCTCGGTGGCGAAGACCACCTTCAGCAGTCCTTCCGAGAAGCACTGCTCGACGGCCTGGCGGAAGGCGGGGACCAGACCCGCGTGGTGGGGGGCGATGCCGGCCTCGAGGGCGGCCGACCACGGTCCGTACCCCAGCGTGGCCAGATCGTCGTCGTCGAGCCGGTCGACCGCGCCCTCGGTGAGCTGGCGGATCCGCTGCCGCTCTTCCGGGGTGGTCAGCCGGAGGCCGTCCTGGAGGCACTGCCGGGTGGCGTCGTCACAGGCGGCCCTCGAGAAGATGAAGGTGATGGCGGGCAGCATGTCCTCGGCGGCCAGGTACTCGATCACCTGGGTCCGGCGGGGCGCCCGGAACCGGTGGCGCGGATTCCGGCGCCGGCGGTCGTCCAGGGCGGTGCCGTCGGGATTGGGCCTCCCGTTCCGGAGGAGGGGCAGCACACTCAGCCGTTCACTCCCCCGCTCGGCGATGGCGAAATGGTGGTGCAGCGTCACCGGGCGGTGGGCCTCCACGATGACCTTCGTCTTCCCCCGCACCGAGGTGAGCCAGGCCCCGAAGTCAGAGGCGTTGCTGACGGTGGCGGAGAGGCTCACAAAGGCCACGTCCGGCGGGGCGAGCACGAGGACCTCCTCCCACACCGAGCCGCGGTAGGGGTCCTGGAGGTAGTGGACCTCGTCGAGGACCACCACGGCCAGGTCCTCGAGCAGGGAGGAGCGGGCGAAGATCATGTTGCGGAGCACCTCGGTGGTCATCACCACCATGGGCGCCCGGGCCTGATGGGACACGTCCCCGGTCAGCAGGCCCACCCGGTCGTCGCCGTACCGCAACGAGAGTTCGGCGAACTTCTGGTTGGACAGGGCCTTGATCGGGGTGGTGTAGAAGGCCTTCCCACCCGACCGCACCGCCCGGGCCGCGGCGTACTCGGCCACCAGCGTCTTGCCCGAGCCGGTCGGGGCCGACACCAGCACCGACTCACCCCGGTCGATGGCGTCCATGGCGCGGCGCTGGAACCCGTCGAGCGGGAAGTCGAGGCTCGCCTCGAACTGCGCCCGGAAGCGCCCGCCGTCGTCACCCCCGGCATCCGGGACGGTCTCCCGGATGCCCCCGGGGATCATCGACCGAGAAGCTTCCCGATGACGATCGACACCTCGTAGAAGATGTACATGGGAACGGCCAGGGCCATCATCGAGAAGGGGTCCGAACTCGGGGTCACCACCCCGGCCACCACCACGATGCCCACGATGGCCCACCGGCGCCACGACGACAGCTTCTTCGGCGAGAGGACACCGGCGAGCTCGAGTGACACCAGGAGCACGGGGAACTCGAAGGTGAGCCCGAACACGGTCATCAGCAGCACGATCAGGCTCAGGTACTTCGACGGATCGAGGATCTGGGTCAGGGTGGGACCGCCGATGTTCTTGAGCCACGCCAGCGCGTGGGGGAAGGTGATGTAGGCCACCACACAGCCCAGTGCGAACAGGAAGATCGAGGCCACGATGAACGGGATGGCGTACTTCTTCTCGTTGCGGTTGAGGCCCGGGGTGATGAACCGCCAGAACTCCCACAACAGCACCGGCGCGGCCAGGGCCATGCCACCGTAGGCGGCGATCTTGACCCGAATGGCCAGGCCGTCCAACGGGCCGGTCACGTAGAAGCCACAGCGGTGGGGCGAGATCTCGCAGTACGGGTGGCTGAGGAACGACAGGATCCACGGGTAGAGGAGGAAGGCTGCGGTCCCGGTGATCAGGAAGGTCACGGCGCACACCAGCACACGGGACCGGAGCTCGGTGAGATGCTCGACCAGCGTCATGGAGTCCGGCTGGGGCCGGGCTTCGCTCCGTCGTTTCAGTGAGATGGCCATGGGTCTCGAGTTCGAGCTGATCCGCGCGTCGCCGCCAGGACCGGCCCGGTCAGTTCATCCCGGGATCGTCGGGCACGGCCCCGCCTGAGGACCGGACCTGGTGGACGATGCCGCCGGGGTCGGTGATGAGGACCCCGGGGATGACCGGCGGCTCCTCGGAGGCCTGGACGGTCCCCGCCGGTCGGTTGGTGCCCGCTGAGGGCTGGACGGCGTCTCCGTGCACATCAGGGACTTCGGAGCCGTTGGTCGTCCCGGATGTCGTGCCGTTCTCGGCGATGTGGTTGTCGGCCAGCGTGTCGAGGAAGGTCAACGGGGAACGGACGGCCTGGCTGATGGTGTCGGTGGACGGCAGATCAGGGAAGTTCCCCCGGACCTCGCTCTCGAGCCGCTCGCGGAACTTGCGGAAGTCCCCCCACAGGCCACCGATCTGCTTGGCCACCTTGGGCAGCTTGTCGGGCCCGAGGACCACCAGGGCCACCACCAGGATGACCAGCACTTTCGCCGGGCTGAGGAAGGGCACGGCACCGAGTGTACCGGCGCCCGGCGGCCGAATGGGTCCCGGGCGCCCGGTGCCGTTCGGACCGGATCACCAGGCGGCGGGACCGGGCGGGCCCCGCACCGGGGTGGACCGTCGGCCGTGGGACCGCCGGGGGGCCAGCAGCACCACCACCAGGAGCACGGCCACCAGCACCGCCACCACCGAGAGGATCACCATCCAGGCGGAATCGCTGAGCGGCCAGACGACGAAAGCCATCTTGCCCACGATGAGACTTCCCGAGATCGGCCCGAAGTACCGGCTGTCCTCGGAGTCGGTCCGGTTGTCCCCCATGACGAAGTAGTACCCGGGTGGGACGGTGTAGGGGTGGTTCAGGCTGAAGGGGTAGGGAAGCGGAGCGGGGGCGGTGACCGGCGCCGGCTCGGGGAGCCAGGGCTCGTCGAGGGGTTTGCCGTTGATGTAGACCCGGCCGTCGACCGATGCGATGGTGTTGCCCGGAAGGCCGATGACCCGCTTGACCAAGTCGGAGTAGTCGGCGTGCTCGAGCGGTGGCCGACGGAACACCACGATGTCGCCCCGTTGCACACCGTGGAAGTCGTAGCTGAGTTTGTCGACCACGATGCGGTCGCCGACCTGGAGGGTGGGCAGCATCGACCCGGACGGGATGAAGAACATCTGGGCCACGTAGGTCCGCACGCCGAGAGCGAGCAGCAGCGCCGCGCTGAGCACCACCAGCCATTCGATGATCCATCTGCTCGACCAGGTGGCGTCGGACGAGGTGGTGTCCGTCCGGTAGCCGGACTCGCCCACGTCCAGGCTGGGCACCGGAAGAGGCCGGGGCAGGGCGGCACCGATCGGCAACGTGGGTCCCATGGTCGTGGTGGGGAATTCGGACTGCACCAGGAGGCGACGCTACCCCACCGCTCCGGGGGCACGGCGTTCATCGGGCCGTCCCGACGCCGCCGCCTCCGCCCGCGACACCCCCCGGGCCTCCGGGGCGCCGCCCTCGGACCGGCCTCGGCCGCTCAGAGCCCCTTGATATGGCTGAGGGGCCACACCACGGCAACGGCACGACCGACGATCAGTGACTTCGGGATGGGACCGAAGTACCGGCTGTCTTCGGAGTCGGTGCGGTTGTCGCCCATCACGTAGTACTCCCCGGCCGGGATCTTGAACGGCCCGGGCAGATTGAACTGGGGATGGGGGTCACCGGGGAGTGCTCCGGTGTAGCTGTCCGGCCCCGGGGGCAGCCACGGCTCGTCGAGGCGCTTTCCATCGATGTAGACGTGGCCGTCCTTCGACGAGATGGTCTCCCCGGGCAGGCCGATCACCCGCTTGACCAGATCCGCATACTCCTGGTCCTCGAGGGGTGGCCGGGCGAACACCACGATGTCCCCACGGTGGATGCCGTGAAGGTCGTAGCTCAGCTTGTTCACGATGATCCGGTCGCCGACCTGGAGCGTCGGGTACATCGAGAGGGAGGGGATGGAGAACGACTGCACCACGTAGGTGCGGAGCAGCACCGTGCACAACAGCACGGCGATGAGGATGATGGCCCATTCGATGACCACCCGGTAGCCGCGACGGCTGAGGCCGCCCTGTGCCGGCTCCTCGTCGTCCCCTTCGTCCACGAGCACGCCGGATCCGGTCGAGGACGGCGATTCGCCGTGGGTGTCAGTCACAGTGAGGGGACGCTACCGCACCGGGGCCGGGCCGAACGGGTCGCGAGGAGCCCGCAGCCAGGACCGGGACGCAGGTCACAGCCCGGCGATGAGCTTGTCGACCCGCTCGTCCTTGGACTTGAACGGGTCCTTCAGGAGCACGGTCCGCTGGGCCTGGTCGTTGAGTTTGAGGTGCACCCAGTCCACGGTGAAGTCCCGGCGCCGCTCCTTGGCCTTCTTCACGAACTCACCGCGCAGACGGGCCCTGGTCGTCTGGGGCGGGACGGACATGGCCGCGGCGATGTCGGCGTCGTCACAGATCCGGTCGAGCTGGTCGTGACGTTGCAGGCGGTAGTAGAGGCCGCGGGACCGGTCCACATCGTGGTACTGGAGGTCGAGCAACGACACGGCCGGGCTGTGGAGCGAGAGCCCGTGGCGCTCACGGTAGGCGTCGATCAGCCGGTACTTGGCCACCCAGTCGCACTCACGGTGGAGCGACAACGGATCGGACTCGAGGCCCTTCAGGCAGTGCTCCCACATGTCGAGGGCCCGGTCCTCCTGCGGGGACAGGCCCTGCCGGTCGCGGTACCGGATGGCCCGCTGCAGATACTCGCCCTGGATGTCGAGGGCGCTCATCTCGCGTCCGTTGGCCAGCCGGACCGGCCGCCGACAGGTGATGTCGTGGCTGATCTCGCGGATGGCCCGGATCGGGTTCTCCAGGGTGAGGTCGCGCATCACCGTCGACGGGTCCTCGAGCATCCGGAGCACGATGCTGGTCGCCCCCACCTTGAGGAAGGTGGCGTACTCGCTCATGTTCGAATCGCCCACGATGACATGGAGCCGGCGGTACTTCTCGGCGTCGGCGTGGGGCTCGTCCCGGGTATTGATGATCGGCCGGCTGCGGGTGGTGGCCGAGGACACCCCTTCCCAGATGTGCTCCGCCCGTTGGCTCAGGCAGTAGACCGCGCCGCGGGCCGTCTGGAGGACCTTTCCCGCGCCGGCGTAGGCCTGCCGGCTGACCAGGAACGGGATGAGCACCTCGGTGTAGTGGGCGAAGTCGTCACGTCGACTGGTCAGGTAGTTCTCGTGGCAGCCGTAGGAGTTGCCGGCCGAGTCGGTGTTGTTCTTGAACAGGTAGATGTCCCCGCGGATGCCTTCTTCCCGCAACCGGGCCTCTGCTCCCTCGACCAGCGAGGAGAGGATCCACTCCCCCGCCTTGTCGTGCACCACGAGCTCGGAGATGGAGTCGCACTCCGGGGTGGCGTACTCCGGATGGCTGCCCACGTCGAGGTAGAGACGCGCCCCGTTCTCGAGGAAGACATTGGACGATCGTCCCCAGCTGACCACCCGCCGGAAGAGGTAGCGAGCCACTTCGTCGGGGCTCAGCCGTCGCTGCCCGCGGAGGGTACAGGTCACCCCGTACTCGTTCTCCAAGCCGTAGATACGCTTGTCCATTACCCCCCACGGTAGTTTGGGGACGGCCCCACACGATGCACTCCCGCCCGACCGGGACGGCGGGGACCGCTCCGTTCGGGCCGGACCGACCGCCCCGCTCCGCCCAGCACAGCCATTCCGCTCAGCCCAGCACGGTCGTTCCGCTCAGCCCAGCAGGGACTCCAGTTCTGCGTCCATCAACCTCCGGAAGGCCCGCCTCCCGTTGCCCTCCGCCAGGACGGCCACCTCCAGGTCCGCTCCCCCCAATGTGTGATCGGGACCCGAAAGTGAGCTCACCGCGGCCCGCAGGGCCTCGGGAAGCTCCCATCCGGCGTTCCACTGCCCCTCGAGGCGTTCGGCGATGGCCTCGGTCTCCCCGCCCAGCACGGCGTAGCGGTCTTCGTCGGTGATCGTCCCCTCGTAGGCGATGTGGTACAGCTGATGGGGACGTCCCCCCGAACCCAGCTCGGCCACCAGGATCTCGACCTCGAGCGGCTTCATCTCGTGGGTGAACACCTGTCCCAGGTACTGGGCGTAGAGATTGGCCAGCGAGCGGGCATCCACGTCCTCGCGGCTGTAGGCGTACCCCTTGGTGTCGGCGTGCCGGATTCCCGACACCCGCAGCTGGTCGTACTCGTTGTACTTGCCCACGCCGCCAAAGGCGATCCGGTCGTAGATCTCGCTGATCTTGTGCAGCGACCGCGACGGGTTCTCGGCCACGATGGCGATCCCCTGGTCGTAGACGGTGGCGATGAGCGACCGACCCCGGGCGATGCCCTTCTGGGCGTACTCGGCCCGATCCTTCATGACCTGTTCGGGGGCCACGTAGTACGGCATGGTCATGGCTGGCGGCCTTCCGTCCGACGCCGCTCGATGAGGGTGGCGAACCGCTCGGCCACTTCCTCCTCGGGCACGGTGGCGTAGCCCTCGGCCGTCACCGTGGCCACCAACGGGTAGATGCCCCGGATCAGATCGGGGCCTCCGGTGGCCGAGTCCTCATCGGCCGCCTCGTACAGCGATTCGATGGCCAGCTCCACGGCGTCGTCGCGGGCCATGGCCACCCGGTAGCCCAACTTGATGGTCGTGCGGGCGTCGCGGCCGCCCGAGCCGGTGGCGTTGTGCTCGGTCTCCTCGTAGTGACCACCGGTGACGTCGTAGGTGAAGATGCGCCCCGTGCCGCGGGCCAGGTCGTACCCGGCGAACAGCGGCACGACGGCCAGTCCCTGCATGGCCATGGGCAGGTGCTCCCTGACCATCTGCCCGAGCTGGTTGGCCTTGCCCTCGAGGCTCAGCACCACCCCTTCGACCTTCTCGTAGTGCTCGAGTTGGGTCTGGAACAGACGGACCATCTCCACCGCGGGTCCGGCGGCACCGGCGATGGCCACAGCCGAGTAGCGGTCGGCGGGAAAGACCTTCTCCATGGAGCGGTGGGCGATGATGTGACCCTCGGTGGCCCGCCGGTCTCCGGCCATCACGATGCCGTCGGCGAAGCGCAACGCCACCACGGTCGTGCCGTGCCGGAACTCGTTGCCCGGGGAACCCCCGGCCGGGGAGCTGCCGGTGTGTCCCGGCGTCATGGCCGAACGCACCGGTACCTGCAGTCGACGCATCAACCCTGCGAAGTCTGGTCCCGGATCTTCAGTTGTCGAAAAGAGCGGCAGCGGCACCGGGGCTACTCGCCGCCCTTTTGGACGTAGTTGCGCACGAACTCCTCGGCGTTGTCCTCGAGCACCTCGTCGATCTCGTCGAGCAGGTCGTCGAGCTCCGCCTTCAGCTTGTCCCCTGCGGCCGACCCGGCCGGGACCTCGTCGACGACCTCGTCGGCGCGCTCGGTCGTCGTCGTCTTCTTCTTCTGTTCTCGTTCAGCCATTTCGTTCAGCCATCCCCTACTCTTCCCTCGCTGCCCACGTCTCCCTAGCTGCTCAGTCGGTCGAGCAGCTCGGACGGGCTTGCACAGACATTCAATAGATCCTCGACGTGCTCAGCCGTGCCCTTTAGAGGATCCATCATAGGTACCCGCCGCAACGGGTCGGCTCCGAGGTCGAACACCAGCGAGTCCCAGTTGGCCGTGACCACCGAAGACGGCCACTTTTTGAGGCACTGACCCCGAAACCAGGCCCTGGTCCCCCGGGGAGGCTCGGAGACCGCCGCGGCCACGGAAGCCTCGTCGACCAGGCGCTCGGTGTCCAACCGGGCGAACAGCGACCGGGACGGCCGCAGATCGTGGTACTGGAGGTCCAGGGCAGCCAGCCGGTGGTCGTCCCAGTCGCAGTGGTGGCGGTCCCGGTAGGCCTCGATCAGCTGGAGCTTGGCCACCCAGTCCAGCTGTCTGGCCAGGGACATCGGATCGGTCTCCAGACCGTGGAGCACCGCCTCCCAACGCGTGAGCACCTCCCGGCCGATGTCCTCCTCGCCCAGGCACTCGAGCCCCCGGTCCTCGGCGTACTTGCGCCCCAGCGAGAAGAGCTCCCACTGGATGTCGAGGGCGGTGGCCGTGGTCCCGTCGGCCATCGGGAGGGGCGACGTGAACGTCCGGTCCAGGGCCACGTCGTGCATGGCCCGCACCGGGTCGGCCAGGGCCAGGCTCCGGCTGCCGGACACGTCGTCCTCGATCATGGCCAGCACCAACGACGTCGTGCCCACCTTCAAGAAGGTGGCCACCTCGGCCAGGTTGGCGTCTCCCACGATGACGTGGAGCCGCCGGTAGCGCTGCGGATCGGCATGGGGCTCGTCGCGGGTGTTGACGATGGGGCGCTTGAGCGTCGTCTCGAGACCCACCTGCTCCTCGAAGAACTCGGCGCGCTGGGACAGCTGGAAGTCGACGCGCCGGCCGTCGTGGGTGGGCGTCTCGGCGCCGACCTTGCCGGCCCCGGCAAAGATCTGGCGGGTGACGAAGTGGGGGGTGATGCCGGCCACGATCCGGGTGAAGGGGGCGGCCCGGTCCATGAGGTAGTTCTCGTGCGCCCCGTACGAGTTGCCCTTCCCGTCGGAGTTGTTCTTGTAGATGACCAGCTTCGAGCCGTCGTGGACAGCCAGATCGGCCGCTTCCATGGCCCGGGTCAGGATGAGCTCACCGGCCCGGTCGTAGCGCAGGCACTCGAGGGCATCCCGGCATTCGGGGGTGGAGAACTCGGGGTGGGCGTGATCGACGTAGAAGCGGGCCCCGTTGGTCAGGACGGTGTTGACCAGATGGGTTTCGACCTGGGGGGGCATGGCGCCCTCGCGGGCGAATCCCCGGGCGTCGTTCCCAGGGGCCTCGTCCTCGAAGTCCCACCCGGTTTGCTGGCGCGCCACATCGTGGGCATAGGCGTTGATGAGCACCGACGAGGCGGCGATCGGATTGGGATCGCCGTGCACCACCTGGATGCCGTACTCGGTCTCGATTCCGCAGACCTTGGGAATGGCCACGTCGTCGACCCTATCCCGGTCGGTGGTCAGAGATACTGACCGGTGCCCACCCGTTCGATGGACCGTCCACCCTTGGTCTCCTCTTCGTTGCTGATGAGCGTGCGGATATAGACGATGCGCTCGCCCTTCTTGCCGGAGATCTTCGCCCAGTCGTCCGGGTTGGTCGTGTTGGGAAGATCCTCGTTCTCCTTGTACTCCTGGCGGATCGACTCGAGCAGGTCGTCGGTCCGGATGCCCCGCTTGTCCTCGGCGATGGCCCGCTTGATGGCCAGTTTCTTGGCCCGCCGCACGATGTTCTCGATCATCGCCCCTGAGGAGAAGTCGCGGTAGTAGAGCACTTCTTTGTCCCCACCCTGGTAGGTCACCTCCAAGAAGCGGTTCTCCTCGTCGTTGCGGTACATCTCGGTGACCGTCGTCTCGATCATGGCCTGGGTGGCCTTGGCCGGGTCCCCGCCACCCAGCGTCCGGACCTCGTCGGCGTCCAGAGGAAGGTCGGGGGTCAGATAGCGGGAGAAGATCTGGGCGGCGGCCACTTCATTGGGCCGGTCGATGCGGATCTTCACATCGAGGCGACCGGGGCGGAGGATGGCCGGATCGATCAGGTCCTCGCGGTTGGAGGCTCCGATCACGATCACGTCCTTCAGCGTCTCCACGCCGTCGATCTCCGCCAACAGCTGGGGCACGATGGTCGACTCCATGTCCGAGCTGATGCCGGTCCCCCGGGTGCGGAACAGTGAATCCATCTCGTCGAAGAAGACGATGACCGGGACGCCCTCTTCCGACTTCTCCCGGGCCCGCTGGAAGACCAGGCGAATCTGCCGCTCGGTCTCACCCACGTACTTGTTGAGGAGCTCGGGCCCCTTGATGTTGAGGAAGTAGCTCCGGGCGTTGTTGTTGCCGGTGACCTCGGCCACCTTCTTGGCCAACGAGTTGGCCACTGCCTTGGCGATGAGCGTCTTGCCGCACCCCGGCGGCCCGTAGAGCAGGATCCCCTTCGGTGCCGGCAGCTTGTGTTCCGAGTAGAGCTCCCGGTAGAGGTACGGGAGCTCGACCGCGTCGGTGATGGCTTCGATCTGGCCGTCGAGTCCGCCCACATCGGCGTAGGTGACATCGGGCACTTCCTCGAGGACGAGCTCTTCGACCTCGGGGCGGGCCAGCTTCTCGATGAGCAGGCCGGTGCGCGACTCCATGAGGATGGTGTCGCCGGCGCGGAGCTTGACCCCGATCATCGCATCGGACAGCTCAGCCACCCGCTCCTCATCCGCCCGCCCGAAGACCAGCGCCCGCCGGCCGTCTTCGAGGACCTCCTTCAAGACCACCACCTCGCCCGATCCTTCGCCCTCACGGGCCAGGATGACGCTGAGCGATTCGTTGAGGACCACCTCATTGCCCCGCTGCAGCTCCTCGGTGTCGATGTCGGGATGGAGCGACACCCGCATCTTGCGCCCCCCGGAGAAGACGTCGACGGTCCCGTCGTCGTTGGTCCCGAGGAACGTCCCGTAGGCCGCCGGCGGCTGGGTCAGCTTCTCCACCTCGTCGCGCAGGTTGGCCACGTGCTCCTTGGCCGTCTGCAGGGTGAAGGTGAGCTTCTCGTTCTGGGAGATGGCTTGGGCCAGCTGCCCTTTGGTCTCGAGCAGCTTCTCCTCGAGGGTCTGGACCCGGCGCGGGCTCTCCTGGAGCCGCCTGCGCAGGACGGTGACCTCTTCCTCCGCGGCCTGGGCCCGAATCCTCAGCGCGTCGAGATCGTCGTCCGTCGGATCTCCCCGCCGCTGGTCATCTGCACCATCGTCGAACTCAACCGTCTGAATCACCTCGCTCGAATTGCACCCCTGTCGGCGACCCTACACCGGCGCCTACCGCTGCAACGCGCCATTCCCGCCCCGGACCACCGCCCGGGCGGGTCGATCTGACGGGCCGTCAGCCAAGGGGCCCGCCGTACCGGATAGCATTGGTCTCGAGGTGCCGTGCTCGGGTCCGGTGTGACCGCACGCGTCCCGGTGCCTCGCCGGTCGTCTGGAGACAGTCGACCGGCGGAGCCGACCCGGACCGACGAGTTGAAGCCTAGGAGTGACGTAGCCGATGAAGGTCTGGATTGACCAGGATCTCTGTACGGGTGACGGGCTCTGCGAGGAGATCGCCCCCGCCGTGTTCACCCTCCTCGATGACGGGCTCGCCTACGTCAAGGAGGGTGACGACGTGAAGAGTGAGCCCGGTGGCTCCGCCGGCATGGCCGCCGTGCCCGCCGACCTCGAGGACGCGGTGGTCGAGGCCTCGGAAGAGTGTCCCGGCGAATGCATCTTCATCGAACAGAGCTGACCGTCTCCCTCACACTCCCTCACAGCCCGCTGACCGGCCTCAGCGGGCAGCGCTGACCGCGTCGTCGAAGGGCAGGAGCAGTCGGGCGGTGGTCAGGAACCCGGTATGGCCCACCATGCGGTGGTCGGGGCGGACCGATCGGGCCTCGATGTGCCAGGTCCGGTGGAGGACCTCCAGCGTGGAGGCCAGTCCGAACCCGCTCTCGTCCAACGCCGCCCGCAGCTGCGAGGTCTGGTTGATGGTGGGCAGGTAGGCGCAGAGGATCCCACCCGGCCGGAGGGCCTTTCCCGCATGGGGCAGCACCCGCCAGGGCTCGGGCAGGTCGAGGAGGATCCGGTCCAGTCCCACTTCCTCGATGCCCTCGTAGACGTCCCGGATCTCCACCCGGTAGCGGTCGCTCACGACGCCCATGGCGGCCACGTTGCTGCGGGCCCGGTCGGCGAAGTCCTCGCGGAGTTCGTACCCCACCACCTCGGCGCCGGTGCGGAGGAGGGCCATCGACAGTGCCCCCGAGCCCACGCCGGCCTCGAGAACCCGCACCCCGGGGGCAATATCGGCCTCGATGAGGATCGCTCCCAGGTCCTTCGGGTAGATGACCTGGGCCCCGCGTGGCATCTTGAGCACGGCATCCGAAAGGGTGGGCCGGACGACCAGGAACCTCCGGCCGGTACTGCCGAGGACCGTCGACCCCTCGGGGCTGCCGATCAGGTCGTCGTGGGCGACGATCCCGACATGGGTGTGGAAGGTGGCCCCCACCCGCAGGGTGATCAGGTACCGGCGCTCTTTGGCGTCGACCAACAGGACCCGCTCGCCCGGCCTGAGGATGCTCCGATCCTCGTCGGGCCCCACGCCGCTCAGCGGCCGGACTTGGCCGGGCGCGGCGGGCTGGTCTTCACCAGCAGACGCTCACCGGGCTTGAGCTCGGTGCGGTAGACCACGTCGCTCTGGTGGCGGGCCCGGTTGAGCATCCACAGGGCCACACCCACCACCACCCAGGCGGTGTGGTACCCGCGGAATCCCCGTCCGAACGCCTTGACCTGGATGTAGTGCAGCAGGGTGTCCATGGGGTTCAGACCCGCCGGACCTCGACGATGGCCGATCTCCGGCGGCCGTTCCGGCGGCCGATCAGGAACACCACGGCCACCAGGGCGACCCCGACGGCCAGGCCCACGGTCACCGCCTGCGAACGGGCCGACTCGAGCTCTCCGGACGCCTCCCCGGTCAGCTCGCGGAACTTGGCCTCGATGTCGTCACGGGTGATCGGTTTGGTTTCGGGACTCATGGCGTCTCCTTCTTGGGTTCGTCGGTGGCCCCACCCTGGCCCCGGCTGATGGCCCGGACGGCGATGGCGGCCACGAGCACGACGGCGACCGAGCAGATCAGGTACGGGACCCACGAGAGGTTGCCCGAGAACGTGGTCCCCGTCTCACCCTGCAACAGCCGGAGGAAGGCCACCGCCAGGATGACCAGGCCGATGGCCAGGGCGACCGACCCGGCCACCCCGAAGACGATGAAGCGCCCGAGACCCTTGAGAGGGTCGAGGGTCTCCTGCTTGATGTAGTCGATGACCAGCTGGAGCGTCTCGCTCCCTGTCGTGCGGAGGCCGCCCAGTCCCTTCCCAGTGCCACGTTGACCTCGGGCCACAGTCCTCCTTGGACTCGGCAGGGGGCCGGCGCGCTGCCAGCCCTGACCTGCTGCTTGATGGCCCTAACTATAGGCAGCCTCCACCTCCGGCCCGGTCGACGATGCCCGGACGCTCCGTCCGGCGGCAGCCGTCAGTGACGCTCGGTGAACAGATAGGTGGAACTGGAGCGGGCCACCGTCGTCCCCCGCTCGTCCACCACCTCGGCCTCGGCGAAGGCGACCCGGCGCCCTCCAGACACCACTGTGGCCGTGCACTCGAGCACGGCCCCGACATGGACCGGGGCCAGGAAACTCGTCTTCATCTCCACATTGGAGGAGAACACCTTCCTCCCCGCGGCCCGGGCGAACGTGACCGTGGCCGACCCCATGGCCGAATCGGCCATGGCCCCGATGAAGCCACCCTGGACGATGCCGGCCGGGTTGGCGAATCGTTCGTCGGCCCGCATGCGCCAGACCGTCCGCCCCGGCACGATCTTGTCGATGCAGGTCATCCCGAGGGTCAGTTCGCAGTTGGACGGGACCTGGATCCGCTGATCAGCCACCATGTGACGCTACCTCCCTCCCACTCGTCGATACTGGAGGGATGGCCAATCGATCCGAACAGGGCGGACCGGGGGTCCTCGTCGGGGAAGCGGCCGAGGACTGGACGGGCGACGCCGTCTTCTACGAGTACTCCGCCGCCGCCGACCCGGTCGGCTCGGGCTCCATCCCCCCGGTGCCGGTCCACCGTTTCTCCCCCGGGCTGCATGACGGAGGAGGATCCCGCCTGATCCCCCTCGACCTCTCGGGCCCCCTCGGTGTCCCCTACCCGGCGACCAGTCCCGGCCTTCTGGCCTCGTTCATGGTGATCGAACCGTCGGAGACGGTTGTCACCGGGGCCGATGCCGATGCCACCAGCGAGCTCTACTACTGCCTTCGTGGTCGCGGCCACAGCCACGTGGAGCGGTCGTGCGCGCCGGGCGGTCCCGTCACCGGGCGCATCGAGTGGTCCGAAGGCGATGTCTTGACCCTGCCGGCCGGCTGCACGACCGTGCACACCGCGGATGGCTCCGATCCGGCCGGCGCCCTGCTCTACCGGGTGACCGACGAGCCGCTCCTCCGCTATCTCGGGGCCACCGCCGGCGAGGAGCGCTTCGGCCCCACCCGGTTCGACGGCGCCGAGGCCCGGGCCCGGCTGGCCGAGGTGGAGCGGGATCCCGAGGCGTCCCGCCGCAGCCGGGTCAGCATTCTGCTGGGAAGCACGGCGACGCCGCAGACGCTCACCGCCACCCACACCCTGTGGGCCATGATCGGCGTCCTGCCCGCCGGACGGGTCCAGCGACCGCACCGCCACCAGAGTGCTGCCCTCGACCTGATCACCGAGTGCGCACCCGGCTGCTATTCGCTGATCGGGTCCCAGCTGGACGAGGACGGGGCCATCGTCGATCCACAACGGGTGGACTGGGAACCGGCCGGCGCCTTCGTCACCCCACCGGGCCGATGGCACAGCCATCACAACGAGTCGGGGCGGCCCGCCTACCTGGTCCCCATCCAGGACGCCGGCCTCCACACCTACCTGCGATCGCTCGACATCCGGTTCACGTCGGGCCGCTGACCCGGGGTGCCCTTCGCCAGCGCGCTGTCGGAGCATCCCGTGGCTTCCCAGGCCACCGGCGAGGTGGTCGGTGCCGTGCTCGAAGCCATCGGCGACCGTCCGGACCTGGTGGTGCTGACCGCCACCCGAGCCCACGCCGGCGCCCTGGAGGACATCGCCCGGACGGTGGCCGCCGTGCTCCATCCGCTGGCCATGTTCGGCTGCGCGGCCGAGTCGGTCGTGGGCACCGCCCATGAGATCGAGGAGACGCCGGCCATCGCCTTGTGGGCCGGCCGGATCGGACCGCTGGCCCAGTTCCACCTCCACGCCACCCGACTGGCCGACGATTCGTGGGGCTTCGCCGGATGGCCCGAGGGGACACCCTTCGATCCCACCGCCGTCCTGCTGGCCGCCGACCCGTTCACCTTTCCGGCCGACGAGTTCCTGACCTGGCTCGACCGGATGCGGCCCGGCCTCCCGGTCGTCGGGGGAAACGCCTCGGGGGGACGCGGCCCGGGGGGCAACCGCTTGGTCGTCGGGGACCAGGTGGTGACCTCCGGAGCCACCGGTGTCCTCGTGGGACGGGGTGTCGACGTCGAGGCGGTGGTGGCCCAGGGGTGTCGGGGATACGGCCACCCGCTCACGGTGACCCGCTCCGACCGCAATGTGATCTACGAGGTCGCCGGGGTCCCGGCCATGGAGTGCCTGGTCGACCAGATCAAGGACAGCCTCGGTCCGGTCGACATCGCCGGCATCGAGTCCAACGGCCTGCTCATGGGCCGGCTGATCGACGAGCACGTCGCCGATCCCGGGCCCGGCGACTACCTCATCCGCAACGTGGTGGGGGTGGACCGCTCCACCGGGGCGGTCGCCGTCGAGGACCGGGTACCGCTCGGCAGCACCATCCGCTTCCATGTCCGGGACGCCCGGGGCGCCCACCGGGAGCTGTGCCAGCTGCTGGAAGGAAGGCACGCCGAGGCTGCCCTCATGTTCACCTGCAACGGCCGGGGGACGCGGCTCTTCGACGACAGCCACCACGACGCCGGGGTGCTCGAACGGTCACTCGGTCCCGTGCCGGTGACCGGATTCTTCGCCGCGGGTGAGATCGGGCCCATCGGTGGGTACAACTTCGTCCATGCCTTCACCGCGTCCATGGCCCTGTTCCGCGAACACCCGGCCTAGCCGGCCGGTCCCCACCAACCTGGCATCGACCTGGCCGCACCCGGCCAGTAGGGTGAGTTTCAATGACTGAGCGCGCCGCCCAACTCGTCGATCCGTCCGGTTACGGCGATCTCGACCAGCTCGGAATCAATGTCATCCGGGGCCTGGCCATGGACGCACCCCGGGCCGCCAACTCCGGTCACACCGGAACGGCGATGGCCCTGGCCCCCCTGGCCCACGTGCTCTTCACCAAGGTGATGCGCCACGACCCGTCCGAGCCCGACTGGCCGGACCGCGACCGGTTCGTCCTGTCCAACGGACATGCCTCGATCCTCCTCTACTCGATGCTCTATCTCACCGGCTACGGGTTGACCATCGACGACCTGCGCGACTTCCGGGAGTGGGGCAGCCGCACACCGGGCCACCCCGAGCACAACCACACCCCGGGGGTCGAGGTCACCACCGGCCCGCTCGGCCAAGGGGTGGGCAACGGCGTCGGCATGGGAATCGCCGAGCGGTGGCTCCGGAGCAACTTCTCCCCCGAGGTCTGCGACCATCACACCTTCGTCATCGCCGGCGACGGATGTTTCGAGGAGGGGATCTCCCACGAGGCCGCGTCACTGGCCGGCCACCTCCAACTCGGCCGGCTGGTCTACATCTACGACGACAACCACATCACCATCGACGGCCCCACCGAGCTCTCCTACACGGACAACGTGGGCGAACGCTTCGACGCCTACGGGTGGTCGGTGGACAACATCGGCGAGGTGGCCAACGATCTCGACGCCCTGGAGGCCGCGCTGCTGCGGGCCAAGGGCGAGGAGGATCGACCGTCGTTGATCATCCTCCGCAGCCACATCGGCTATCCGACCCCCGACCTCATGGATACGGCCAAGGCCCACGGTGACCCGTTCCCGGAGGAGGACATCCGCAGGACGAAAGAGATGCTCGGCCTCCCCCGGGGGAGACATTCTGGGTGCCCGACGACGTCCTCGATCTCTACCGGACCTGCATCCCGCGGGGCCGGGCGCTGCGTGCCGCATGGACCGAGCGGTTCGACGCCTGGACGGGTGACAAGCAGCGTTGGGAGGCGGCGCAGAACGGCCACGGGATGCCGGGATGGGAGTCGACGCTCCCGGTGTTCGCGGAGGCCGATGGCCCCATGGCCACCCGAAAGGCGATCAAGGCGTGCCTGGACGCCACCGGCGGTCAGATCCCCGGCCTCATCCCCGGAGCCGCCGACCTCACCGGCAACACCGGGATGGCCATGGACGGCGCGGTGGCCCAATCGGTCGAGCAGCCCGGCGGGGACCTGGTCCACTACGGCATCCGCGAGCACGGCATGGGCGCGGTGATGACCGGGATGGCCGCCCATCGCGGCACCCTCCCGGTGGGTGGCACCTTCTTCGTGTTCAGTGACTACATGCGGGGTGCCGTCCGGCTGGCCGCCCTGTCCAATGTCCATGTGGTCTATTCGTGGACCCACGACTCCATCGGCCTGGGCCAGGACGGCCCCACCCATCAGCCCGTGGAGCAGCTGGCCGCCATGCGGGCCATGCCCGACCTGCGGGTGATCCGCCCGGCCGACGCCAACGAAACGGTGCAGGCCTGGCGCATCGCCGTCGACGAGGACGGGCCCACGGCCCTCATCCTGTCGCGTCAGGGGCTACCGGTTCTGGCCGCAACCGCCACCTTGGCTCCGACCGGGGTGGCCCGCGGTGCCTATGTACTCCAGGATCCCGAGGAAGGTCCGCCCCGGATCACCCTCATCGGAACCGGCAGTGAGGTGCAGCTCTGCATGGCTGCGGCCGAGCGGTTGGCCTCGGACGGTATCGCCGCCCGGGTGGTGTCGTTCCCCTCATGGGACCTGTTCGCCGTGCAGCCCGACGACTACCGGCGGGAGGTCTTCCCGCCCGGCATCCCCCGTCTCGCCGTCGAGGCCGCCTCCTCCTTCGGATGGGAGCGGTACGCAGAGGCCACCGTGTGCCTCGACCGGTTCGGGGCCTCGGCACCGGGCGACGTGGCCATGGAAGAGCTCGGTTTCACCCCCGACCACGTGGCCGAGCGGGCCACTTCCCTTTTGGACGCGGGGCCGGCCACGTGATCATGCCGGCCCATCCCGACTTCGACTCCAGGGCCCGGGGAGGACCGGCCCCCCGGAAAGGACACCAGTGACCAAGCTGAACGACCTCTTCAACCAACAGGGCCAGAGCCCGTGGATCGACAACCTGCGCCGGGACTGGCTGGAGGACGGCACCATGGCCGGCCTGGTCGGCGACGGCATCCGCGGTGTGACCTCCAACCCCACCATCCTGGCCAAGGCCATCGCCGGTCAGAACACCTACGATGCCCAGTTCGGGACGTTGATCAAGACCAAGTCGGTGGAGGACGCGTACTGGGACCTGGTCATCCAGGACATCGAAGGTGCGCTGGCCATCCTCCGACCGGTCTACGACGCATCCGGCGGGTCCGACGGCTTCGTGTCGGTGGAGGTGGCCCCGTCGCTGGCCCACGACACCGACGGGACCATCAAGGCGGCCCGCGACCTCCACCAGCGCATCAACCAGCCCAACGTCCTGGTCAAGATCCCCGCCACCCAGGAGGGCATCCCCGCCATCCGCCAGATGATCAGTGAGGGGCGCAGCATCAACGTCACCCTCATCTTCAGCATCGACCGCTACGCGGAAGTCATCGAGGCCTACCTGTCCGGGCTCGAGGCGCTGGTGGCGTCGGGAACCGCGGACCTCTCACATGTGGCCAGCGTGGCCTCCTTCTTCATCAGCCGGGTCGATACCGAGGTGGACCGGCGCCTCGAATCGGCGGCCTCTTCCCCACCCAAGGGGGACGACCTCCTCGAGCTGCGGGGGAAGGCGGCGGTGGCCCAGGGTCGGCTGGCCTACAAGCTGTTCCGCTCCCAGTTCACCGGCCCGCGCTGGGAGGCACTGACCGCACGCGGGGCCAAGGTCCAGCGCCCGCTGTGGGCATCGACGTCCACCAAGAATCCCGACTATCCGGATCTGCTCTACGTGGACTCGCTGATCGGCCCGGACACCGTCAACACCATGCCCGAGGGCACGGTGTCCGACTTCTTGGACCACGGCGTGGTGGCCCGCACCGTGGACACCGACCTGACCGGCTGCGAGCACGTGATCAACCGGCTGGCCGGAGCGGGCATCGACATGGAGGAGGTGGCCCAGGTGCTGGAGACAGAAGGGGTCGCCTCGTTCGCAAAGTCGTTCGATGAGCTCATGCAGTCACTGTCCGACAAGGCCAACGCCCTGTCCGCCGGGTAGCGGTCCGACATCGGGCGGAGTCGGGCGACGCGGTCATGCGGGCCAATGTTGCCTCCGAACCCGGGAGCTCACCGGCTCCACCCCGACACCGGCCCGGATGGCCCGGGCCCATGGCGGTGGGCGGCACCGCCATTCGGCTCTGACGGAAGCAGACTGACCCAGGTGGGACGAACGGGGACGAGGTAGACAATCCAAGACACCAGGCCCGGACACCGAGCGAACGACAAGAGCCAGCGACACCGCGGACAAGAGCCAGCGACACAGCGAGACAGAGCCAGCGACACAGCGAGACAGAGCCAGCGACACGGAGGAGACCAAGATGAAGATCGCCATGATCGGCCTGGGGAAGATGGGCGCCAACATGACCCAGCGCCTCATCGAACACGGGCACGAGGTCGTCGCCTTCGACCTCTCGGAAGACGCTCGCCAGGCGGCGGCCAAGTTCGGCGCCCAGCCGGCGACGACCCTCGAACAGGTGGCATCCGATCTCACCGCCCCGCGGGTGGCGTGGGTCATGGTGCCCGCCGGTGAGGCCACCAACTCGACCATCACCACGCTGGCCGGTCTGTTCGAGTCGGGCGACGTCATCATCGACGGAGGCAACTCCAACTACAAAGAGACCGCCCCCCTGGTGGCGCAACTCGCCGCCCAGGGCATCGCGCTGGTCGACGCCGGGACGTCGGGGGGCATCTGGGGGCTGAAGGAGGGGTACTGCCTCATGGTCGGTGGGACCAAGGAAGCGGTGGCGGTGGCCGAACCGGTGTTCAAGGCGCTGGCCCCTGAGGGCGGATACGCCCACGTCGGCCCGCCCGGGGCCGGTCACTTCGTGAAGATGGTCCACAACGGGATCGAGTACGGCCTCATGCAGGCCTATGCCGAGGGTTTCGAGATCATGTCCGAGGCTCCCGAGTTCGACCTGGACCTCCACCAGATCGCCGCCATCTGGCGATACGGCTCGGTGGTGCGCAGCTGGCTCCTCGATCTGGCCGAACGGGCGCTCCGTCCCGGGTCGGGTTTCGATCAGATCGAAGGGGTGGTGGTGGACTCCGGCGAGGGCCGCTGGACGGTGGAGGAGGCCGTCAACCGCGGGGTGTCGGCTCCCGTCATCTCGTCGGCGCTCTTCGCCCGGTTCGCGTCCCAGAAAAAGGACGCCTTCGGGCTGCGACTGGTCTCCGCACTGCGGAACCAGTTCGGAGGACATGCCTTCACCACCTCGGAAGGCACCCAGGGCGGCGAGACCTTCACGCCCAAATGAGCGACGAACCCACCGAGTCAGCGAACGGTCAGCCCAGCGGCCAGGCCACGGGGAAAAAACGGTCACTCCCCCCCGTCCTGTCCAAGGTACCCCCTGCCGCCATGGTCATCTTCGGCGCCTCCGGCGACCTCACGGCCCGGAAGATCCTTCCCGCCCTGTCCCGACTGGCCGACCGCGGTGTCCTCGACGACGGCTTCACCCTGATCGGAGTGGCCAGGACCGAGTGGGACGACGACGCGTTCCGCGCCCATGTGTCCGAATCGACGCCCGACGGTGGGCCCAAATGGCAGGCCCTCACCAAACGGTTCAAGTACGTCGCCGGCGAGTACGACCATCCCGACACATTCAGCCGGCTGAAGAATCAGCTCGACGAGGCCGACAAGGTCGACGGCACCGACGGCAACCGCCTCTACTACCTGGCCACCATCCCCAGTGTGTTCGGTCTGGTGGCCAAGTCGCTGCACGACCACGCCTGCACCCGGCCGGCCGAGGGCGGTTCATTCGTCCGGGTGGTGGTGGAGAAGCCCTACGGGCGCGACCTGGCCAGCGCCCTCGCCCTCGACGAACGGATGCATGCCGCCTTCGACGAGTCCCAGATCTTCCGGATCGACCATTACATGGGCAAGGAGACCGTGCAGAACGTGCTGGCCCTGCGTTTTGCCAACGCCATCTTCGAGCCCATCTGGAACCGCCGCTACGTCGAGCAGGTGCAGGTGACCGTGGCCGAGAGCCTCGGGGTCGAACACCGCGGCGGGTTCTACGAAACGGCCGGCGCGCTGCGCGACATCGTGCAGAACCATGTGATGCAGGTGCTGGCCCTCACCCTGATGGAGTCCCCCACCAGCACCGACGCCGACCGGATCCGCGACGAGAAGGTCAAGCTTCTCCATGCCATCGACATCCCGACACCGGACGAGGCGGTGGACAAGTCGGTCCGGGCCCAGTACACCGCAGGCACCATCGACGGCGAGAAGGTCGTCGGCTACCGCCAGGAGCCCGATGTCTCCCCCGAGAGCCAGACCGAGACCTACGTGGCCCTCCGGCTGCGGGTGGAGAACTGGCGGTGGGCCGGGGTTCCCATCTATGTGCGCACCGGCAAACGCCTTCCGGCCCGGGTCACCGAAGTCGCCCTGACCTTCCGCCAGGTTCCGTTCCTCCTGTTCGACCACCGGGCCAGCCGGGACCTGCGACCCAACACCCTGGTCCTCAGGATCCAGCCCGACGAGGGGATCAGCCTCGAGTTCGGAGCCAAGGTCCCGGGCGAGAAGTTCCACATCCGCTCGGTGGCCATGGACTTCTCCTACGCCGAAGCCTTCGCCGGTGTGGAGGCGGCCGACGGGTACGAACGTCTCATCCACGATGCGCTGGTGGGCGACGCCACCCTCTTCATCCGCTCCGACGAGGTGCAGCAGGCCTGGCGCATCGTGGATCCCTACCTGCAGGCATGGTCGGAGCCCGGCGGCGCCCTGCACACCTACGCAGCCGGGACCTGGGGACCCCACATGGCCGATCTGCTGGTCGAGCGGTCGGGGGACGAGTGGCGCAACCCGGAGATCGACCTCGAGTTGAGCGGTGGTCGACTCACCGAGATCCCCCAGTGAGGCCACGATGAACGGCACGGTCACGGTGGTCTCCTCGGTCGCCGACGCCTTCGCCGACCTGGTGGCGGCCCGGTTGGCCCGGAAGCGGGACCGTCCGTACTCCCTGTTCCTCTCCGGAGGGGAGACGGCCCGGCAGTCCTACGAGCGCCTGGCCCGCCTCACCGCGCCCGGTTCGCGGGATGGGGGTCAGTCGACGGCTGACGACGCGGCCCACAGGGTGGCGGTGGACTGGACGACGGTCGACATCTACCTGGGCGACGAACGGTGTGTCCCACCGGACGACAAGGACTCCAATCACCGGATGATCGTGACGGCACTGCTCGACACCGTCGGGCCGGTCGGCTCCGATCACCCGATGTACCGGTCGGGGTCACCCGAGGAGGCCGCAGCCGCCTACCAGGCCGAAGTCGAGCCGCTGGACGGGTTCGACCTCGTCCACCTCGGGCTCGGGCCCGACGGGCACTGCGCATCCCTCTTTCCCGGTTCCGAGGCCCTGGCCATCGACGACCCCTCGGTGCTGGTCTCGGCCAATCGGGATCCGTTGGGAAACAATCCCCACCCCCGGATCACGCTCACCCTTCCCGGGATCGCCCGGGCCCGGACGGTGGTCTTCACCATCGCCGGACCCTCCAGACGGGAACCGTTCGCCGGCATCGTGGCCGGTGCCGATCTCCCTGCGGCCCGAGTCACCGCGGACGAGGTGCTCTGGTTGGTCGACGCCGACGCGGCGGCCGATGCCCGTCTCCCCGGGTAACCGGCCACCGGTCGGCCCGGTTAGGACACGGGGCTCCTCCGGTAAGGTGTCGCCGATGCCCGCCGACCCCGGCTCCCCCTCGTGAGTGCTGCTGCCCCGTCGACGTCGCCCACCGGTGACCGGACGCTGACCACCACCCCGTTGCCCGAGGTGCAGGCCCAGGCCCGCCAGGTGCGAGATCAGACCCACGGCAACCGGATGACCTTCTCGCCCAAGGTGTTCATCCCCTTGACCATGCTGTGTCGCGACCGGTGCGGCTACTGCACCTTCGCCAAGGCACCGGCGCGTTTGGAATCTCCGTACCTCTCGATCGACCAGGTCCTCGAGATCGCCCGGGCCGGCCGGGCGGCCGGCTGCCACGAAGCCCTCTTCACCCTCGGTGAGGGACCCGAGGATCGCTACCCGTCGGCCCGCCAGTGGCTGGCGGACCATGGGTACACCTCCACCGTCGACTACCTCGAGGCCGCCTGCCGGGCCGTGCTGGAAGAGACCGGCCTGCTGCCCCACGCCAACGCCGGCGCCCTGGACGCCGAGGCCCTGATCAGGCTCCGCTCGGTCGCAGCCAGCCAAGGGATGATGGTCGAGTCGCTCAACCCCGATCTGGCCGCTCACCGCTCGGCGCCCGACAAGACTCCGGCCCGGAGGCTCGCCACCCTGGAGGCGGCCGGGACGTCCGGGGTTCCCTTCACCACCGGCCTGCTGGTCGGCATCGGCGAGAGCCGGGACGACCGGCTGGAGGCGCTGGAGGCGATCGCCGCCAGCCATCGGCGGCACGGCCATGTGCAGGAAGTGATCATCCAGAACTTCCTGCCCAAGGCGGGCACGGCCATGCACCGGGCCGAACCGTGCCCGACCGACGAGTTCTTGTGGACCATCGCCGTCGCCCGCTTGGTACTTCCGCCGGAGGTCCACCTGCAGGCGCCACCCAACCTCTCGGACGACCTCGCCCCGCTCATCGCCTCGGGCATCGACGACTGGGGCGGCGTCTCGCCCGTCACCGCCGACCACGTCAATCCCGAGCGGGCCTGGCCCGCACTCGGTGTACTCCGCAACGCCACCGAGGCGGCCGGGTTCACGCTGGCGCCCCGTCTGACCCTCTACCCCGAGTTCGCGCTCGACCCCGACCGCTGGCTGGCCGAGTCGATGCGCTTCCCGGTGCTCGACGCCTCCGACGCCGAGGGACTCGGACGCGACCATCCCTGGTGCTCGGGCGGGGAGACGCCACCTCCCGTCCTGCTCGTCCCCGGACCGAACGACGCCAACGTCGTGGTCGCCGGGCCGGTCGGCGCCGGCACCACCCCACCGGTCGTCACCTCGAGCACCACCCGCAGCGCGGTGGGCGACGTGTTGGTCGGGGTCGAGCTCGGCGAGGCCGTGGGCGAGGACGAGATCGTGACACTGTTCGGCGCCCGGGGCCCCGAGGTCCGGGCCGTGGCTGATCTGGCCGACCGGCTCCGGCGCCAGACGGTGGGTGACGAGGTGACCTACGTGGCCAACCGGAACATCAACTACACCAACGTCTGCACCTTCAAGTGCAAGTTCTGTGCGTTCTCCAAAGGTCCCCTCTCGCTCAACCTCCGGGGCACCCCCTACCTGCTCGAGTTGAGCGAGATCTCCGACCGGGTGCGGGAAGCCGAGGAGCGGGGGGCCACCGAGGTGTGCCTCCAGGGGGGGATTCACCCGAAGTTCGACGGTGGGTACTACCTCGAGGTCATCAAAGCGGTGCGCGAGGCTTCGGCCACCATCCATATTCACGGGTTCACCGCGCTCGAGGTCACCGAAGGCGCCCGCCGTTCGGAGATGCCGCTGGCCGACTATCTCGTCCTGCTGCGCGACGCCGGGCTGAAGACCTTGCCCGGCACCGCAGCCGAGATCCTCGACGACGAGGTCCGGGCCGTACTGTGCCCGGACAAGATCAACACCGAGGAGTGGCTCTTCGCCCACCGGACCGCCCACCAGGTCGGCCTGCGGTCCAATGTGACCATCATGTTCGGTGCCGTCGAGCAACCTCGCTCGTGGGCCCGCCACATGATCCGGACCCGCGACCTGCAGCGGGAGACCGGCGGATTCACCGAGTTCGTGCCGCTGCCCTTCGTGCACATGGCCACGCCCATCTACCTCAACCGCCGGGCACGGCGGGGCCCGACCTTCCGCGAGACACTCCTGATGCACGCCGTCGGACGGATCGCCTACCACGACACCATCGACAACATTCAGATCAGCTGGGTGAAGATGGGTGCGGACGGCGTGCGCCAGATCCTCCGGGCCGGGGTGAACGACCTGGGCGGCACGCTGATGGACGAGAACATCTCGCGAGCGGCCGGGGCCAGCCACGGTCAGATGATGGATGCCGACCAGTTCCGGGCCATCGTCGAACCCCTGGGGCGCAGCCTGGCCCAGCGGACGACCCTCTATGGGCGGGTGCCGGGCCCGAGCGGGCACGCCGAGGCGCTGGCCGCGGCCAACTGAGCCCTTCCGCATGACCCCGGACGTCGGCCGATCCAGGCCGGAGGCGAGCGATGAGCCGAACAACGCCGTGGAAGAGGCGGCGGCCCGGCTGCTCGAAGCGCTGAGCTCCGACACGAGCTCGTCGGATCCGTCGGCCCGCATGTCGACGAGCCAGGAGCGCCTCTACCGGTCGATGCTCCGGACGGTGACCGCGCTGGCCACTGACCACACCGAGGTGATCGACCTGAAGGTGGCCGACTCGGCGCTGGCCGAGATGGCCGAGGCGTTCACGGTCTTCCGGCCGTTCCGGCGGCAGAAGAAGGTGACCATCTTCGGCTCGGCCCGCACGCTGCCTGACCATCCCGCCTATGCCAGCACCCGCGACCTGGCCGCGTCGATGGCCGGCTCCGACTGGATGGTGGTCACCGGGGCGGGGCCGGGCATCATGGCCGCGGGAATGGAAGGAGCCGGTCGGGACAAGTCGATCGGAGTCAACATCCGGCTCCCCTTCGAGCAGGGGGCCAACGCCTTCATCGCCCAGGACCCCAAGCTGGTCGAGATGCGGTTCTTCTTCACCCGCAAGCTCATGCTCATCAAGGAGTCCGACGGGTACGTGGTCCTGCCCGGAGGATTCGGCACCCTGGACGAGGGCTTCGAACTCCTGACCCTCCTCCAGACCGGGAAGGCGGAGCCGGCTCCTGTGGTCATGCTCGACATTCCCGGTGGCGACTACTGGCGGGGATGGGACAACTTCCTGCGGACAGAGGTCGAGCCCCGGGGGCTCGTTTCCGAGGAGGACCGCTCGCTGTTCATGATCACCGACGACGTGGGCGAGGCCACCGCCGAGATCCTCGGCTTCTACCGCAACTACCAATCGTGTCGGTGGGTGGGCGACCTCCTGGTCATGCGGCTCAGGGTGGGTCCTGACCGCGCCACGCTGGCCGACCTCAACCAACAGTTCCGCGACATCGTGTCCGGCGGGGCCATGCGCATGTCGAAGCCCCTGCCCCCCGAACGCGCCGATGCCGACAATCTCGAGTTCCCGCGTCTGGTGTTCCGGTTCGACAAGATCCACTACGGACGGCTCCGCCAATTGATCAACGCCCTCAATCAGCTGCCGGGCGTGGAAAGCTGAAAAGCGGTCGAACGGATCAGGCCGCCGTGGCCGGCGGGGGCCGTTGGTTGCGGAGGCGGTTGTGGAATCGGCACAGCAGCCGTCCGTTCTCCTGGGTGGTGAGGCCGCCGAGGGCCCAGGGCTGGATATGGTCGATCTCGGCCCACCGGGCCGGGCGGTCGCAGAAGGGGTGGGTGCACTGCCGGTCCCGCACCTCGATGGCCCGGCGGGTGGCGCCGGTGAACAGCCGGGTGTGGGGGCTGATCTCGCTCCGGGTGCCGGGGTGGCCCACGGCCCGCTCCAGATCGGCGCCGGTGACCCGGCCGGTGACCTCGGGAACCAGCCGGGTGGTGCAGCCGATGGTCACCCGGCCACCGGGGGCGACGGTGGCCCGCTCCACATCGGCCCCGTCCAGCCAGGGCAGCAGTGACCCCGGGGGGACCACGGTGCCGTTCTCGAGCTCACAGGTCCGCCCGTGCAGGGTCTCCCAGCCCACGAGGACGGTGAAGAGCGGGGCCGGTCTCCGGGTCCCGGCCGGGCAGCCCTGCGAGCGGACGGCCATCTCCACCAGGGCGTCGGCCCGGCGCTGTCCGGGGGTGCGGGCCAGCGTGTCCCCCGGTCCCGGATCACGGCCGAGGAGGGCTTTGGCCCCGGCCCGGTCGGCCTCGAACAGTTCGGTGTCGATCCGTTCGAGCTCGCCGGCCACGATGGCGCCCCGGACAGGGTCGAGGGTCATCCCCCCGAGCCAGGTCCCGGCGAAGCTCTGGACCAGAAAGGCGTCCCGGTTGCCCTGCCGGCGTTCGGCGTCCTTGTCGGCCCCGTCCGGATCGGCCAGCTGCCCCCAGTAGGCCGCGGCCCGGCTGAAGTGGGCAAAGGTCAGTTCGGTGGCCTGGTCGACCAGCAGGGCCTCGTCCCGGGCCAGGGCTTCTTCGGTCCCGGGACGGCGGAGGCGGCCCATCACCTCCACGTGGTCGCCGGTGATGTCCCCTCCCACCCAGGCCCGCTCCGTCTCGGGCAGGAACCGGAGCTCCCGGCCCCGGCGGACCCGGCGCTGGGCCGCTTTCTTCGGGACCCGGCAGGTGGCCGTGATCCACGCCGCCGCCGTCTGGGCTCCGTCGGCCGCCCAGTCACCGGCGGCGTCGAAGGAGGCGGTGGCCCGGGTGGCGACGGCCTCCAGGGTGGCCAGGTGGCGGTGCAACGAAACGATCGACTCGGCGTCGGCCAGGGCCGAGGGGTCCAGCTCACGCAGTTGTCCGAGCACCTCGGCGAGGTCGTCAAGTACCACGACGCCAGTCCAGCACCCGGGTGTGACGGCCACATGGGCGTCGGGGAAGGCGGTGGAGGAGCGGGGGCGAAAGTGACCCGGTGGAGTCGATGGGTGACCGAAATCCCTGGTCAGATCCCTTCAGGGCCCTTCGTCGAAGCCGACGCCCGCCGACGGCCCGATCAGCAATTGGGCCGCCTTCTCGACCGACCGCCGGGCCCGCGTGATGCGCTTCTCCTCGGCCGTCACCGACGGATCGGGCTCGCCGCCCGACCGCACCGCGTCGGCCGCCTGGCGCAGCCGATCGAGAGCCAGGTCAGCCAACTCCTCGGCGATCGCCGACAGCCGTTCGGCGATATCGACCGGATCGGTGCCCACGGATCAGCGGCCGGTCTTGATCTCGATCTCGACCACGTCGAGCTCCCCGGCGGCGTGCTGGGACCGGAGCACCTTCTTGTCGAACTTTCCGACGCTGGTCTTCGGCACCTCGGCGATGAACGTCCAGCGTTCGGGCAGCCACCACCGGCTCACCCGGCCACTCAGGAACTCGACCAGCTCGTCCGGGGTGAGGGTCGAATCGGTCTCGACGACCACCGCCACCATGGGCCGCTCGCTCCAGCGCTCGTCCGGCACGGCGATGACCGCGGCCTCGACCACCCCAGGATGGGCCATGACCTCGTTCTCCAGCTCGACCGAGGAGATCCATTCGCCGCCCGACTTGATCACGTCCTTGGTCCGGTCGCTGATCTGCATGAAGCCCAGTCGGTCGAGCGATCCGATGTCGCCAGTCCGGAGCCAGCCGTCATGGAAGCGCTCGGGGGCCGGATCGCCGTAGTAGGAGCCACAGATCCACGGGCCCCTGACCTCGAACTCGCCGACCGACTCACCGTCGTTGGGCAGGATCGAACCGTCGTCGGCGGCCACCCGGACTTCGACGCCGGGAACCACCCTGCCCGTCTTGGACCGCCACTCGATCTCCTCGTCGGCGGGCGTCCCCCGCGGCGGAAGGGCCAGCGAGCACAAGGGGCTCGTCTCGGTCATGCCCCAGCCCTGGACGAGCTCGACACCGAGCTCGTCGCGGAACCGTTCGATGAGCTGCCGGGGCACGGCGGCTCCCCCGGCGGTGATCATCCGCAGCGATGACAGATCGACGGGATGGCTCTGGGCGTGACGCAGCAGATCGCTCCAGATGGTGGGCACCCCGGCCGAGATCGACGGCCGGTGGCGGGCGATGATGGCGGCCAACGGCTCGGCCTGGAGGAACTGCTGAGGCATGACCATATCGGCCCCGGTCATGAAGCAGCCGTAGGGAGTCCCCCAGGCGTTGGCGTGGAACATGGGGACGATGGAGAGGACCCGGTCGAGCTCGTTG
Source organism: uncultured Acidimicrobiales bacterium (assembly GCA_963713625.1). Lineage (GTDB taxonomy): Bacteria > Actinomycetota > Acidimicrobiia > Acidimicrobiales > RAAP-2 > Bog-756. Next base: position 105,814 of record CAVQMN010000008.1, read on the forward strand.
ATGCCGAGTGAGGACCCCGAGGTGATGGCCATGGAGTGCAGGTAGGTCGACCGGTGGCTGTAGACGACGCCCTTCGGGTTGCCGGTGGTGCCCGATGTGTAACACATGGCCGCGGCCTGTCGCTCGTCGAAGGTGGGCCACTCGTAGCCCGGTTCCTCCGCCCCGACGAGCTCTTCATAGGACAGCGTCTGCCCGAGAGGCCCGGTGTCACCCTCACCGGCCACCACGATGTGCTTGACCGTGGTCAGCTGGTCCCTGACCCGGGCCAGCAGGGGGATCAGCGAGGCGTCGACGATGATCACCTTGTCCTCGGCGTGATTGATCACATAGGACAGCTGCTCGGGGAAGAGCCGGAGGTTCAGGGTGTGCAGGACCGCCCCCATCCCCGGGATGGCCAGGTACGCCTCGAGATGGGTCTGGTTGTTCCACAAGAAGGTCCCCACCCGGTCGCTGTCGCCCACCCCGATGCGTTCCAGCGCCTTGGCCAGGCGTTCGGTCCGGCCCGCCACCTCGGAGAAGCTGGACTCGACGGCCTCACCACCGGGTCCGGTGACGGTGATGACCCGGCTGTCGGGGTAGACGCGTTGGCCGTGGCGGAGAATCCCGCTCACCAGCAACGGAGCATCCTGCATGGTACTGAGCACGTTCGTTCCTCCCCTGTCCTGCATCGGACTGCCCGATGACCGAGCATACCGAGCCGGCATGGCCGGACCCGGCCCGGGCCTCGATCCGGGTGGGACCATTTCTGCCCGCCGACGGCGGCTGGGCCAGCCGATCCGACTTGACCCTTGCCTGCGCACCCCCTCTGGTGCTGGACTGGGGCGAAGCCTCGGTCCCCACCGCATGCGGGCCCGGACGCCGGTCATCGGCGCCGCTCATCGCCCGGGCCACCTCTGAGCACGGTCGCTCACTTCGTCGGCCCACCGCGTCGGAGGTACGGAGATGGGCAAGTTGCTCGTGGCGGCCGCCGTCGGCCTGTTCGTGTTCACCGTCGGTCTCGTATCCATCGTGGCCGTGGGCAGCGCCGGCGGATCGGCCGGATCCGGCGCCGGCGGGACCGGAGGCACAACGGGCCCGAGCGGTGCCGGGAGCCAGGCCGCAGTGCCGGCCGCCTGGCTGGCCCTGTACGAGAAGGCGGCGGCCACCTGTCCGGGAATGCCCTGGACGGTGTTGGCGGCCATCGGCACGGTCGAGACCGGCAGCGGGCAGTCGACGGCACCGGGGGTCCGGTCGGGGGCCAACAGCGCCGGGGCCGAAGGTCCGATGCAGTTCGAACCGCCCACCTTTGCCGCCTACGCCACGGTCGGACCGGGCGGTGCCCGACCGGCCTCCCCCTACGACCCGATCGATGCCGTGTACACGGCTGCGGCCCTCATGTGCGCCAACGGCGCCGGTTCCGCCTCGAGCCTCCGCTCGGCCATCGACGACTACAACCACTCCGAGTCCTACGTAGACACCGTGCTGACCCTGTCGCTCTCGTTCCAACAGAACCCGGCCACCTCGGGCACGGTGGTGGCCGCCCTGTCCTTCGCCGCCCAGCAGCTCAACGTCCCCTACCTCTGGGGCGGTACCGGTGTCGGCGGCTACGACTGCTCCGGATTGGTGCAGGCTGCGTTCGCCCACGCCGGGGTCATCCTCCCCCGGGTGGCCCAGGACCAGTTCGACGCCGGTCCCGCGGTGCCCGCCGGATCGGCGGTCGAACCCGGGGACCTGGTCTTCTTCGGGAACGGCCCCTCGGCCGTGGACCACGTCGGCATCTACGTCGGGGAGGGCGAGATGATCGACGCCCCCCACACCGGCGCGGTGGTGCGGTTCGACGACGCCGACTGGCCGGATCTGGTGGGGGCCACCGGTCCGGGCTAGGCCGGTGGCCGCAACCGTTCTCCGACTACGGGGCCCAGGACAGGATGTTCCCCTCCGACGTGAACACGGACGGAGCAATCAGCGGATGAAGCAAAATCGGCGAGTTTATGAACGACGCCCCGATTCCTATGGCCGTTCCGTCACCGGATCCCACCGCCGTCCCGGTGAACGAGGCATCGCCGAAGGCGAAGATACCGCCGTCGGCGCCGACGAGGTAGTAGCCGCTGCCCGCCGGCTGGAGCGTTTCATAGAAACTGGAAGGGTATGACGTCGAAACCATGCCGACGACGGGAGCGTTGAGGGGCCGGTCACCCATCGATCCGTCGAACTGGGCGTTGCCGAATGCGAACACGCCGCCATCGGCACCGACGAGGTAGTAACCGACGCCGGCCGAGTGGGTCGTACCGGAAGGATACGACGTCGAGGCCATACCCACGATGGGGGCGTGCAGGGGCTGACCACCCATCGATCCAGCGAACTGGGCGTCACCGAATGCGAACACACCGCCGTCGCTGGCCACCAACCAGTAGCCCTGGCCAGTCGGAGTCGAGCTCATCCCGACGATGGGCCGGTTCAAGACCGTGCCCCCCATCGAGCCGTAGAAGCGGGCGTCCCCGAACGAGAACACACCTCCATCCGAAGCAACGAGCCAATACCCATGCCCGTCTGGCGTGCCGTTGATGCCCACGATGGGGGCAGCCAACGGTTGCCCGTTCATCCCCGGCACCTGGCCTTTGGTGGCCTCGAACACTGCACCCGAACTCGTGACCGAGAAGGGGCCTCCCGAACCGGGTGCCTCGATGGCAACGACAGACGGACTGCCGGCCGGACAGGGCGGGGTCGACGTCTGACCGGGCGACGAGACGGAGGTGACGCAGGAGACCGTCGTTGGTGGCGTACCTGCGGGAACCGACCCGGCCGGGCCTGGCAATGCGGGAAGGGCGGCGACGGACACCACCACCACCGCCACCACCTTCCCCAGTAATCGAGGCTTTCGTCCCGTGTGACGATTCCGAACTGATCGAAGACTGCCCTTCATCGGTACGCTCCGCTCTCGACTCAGTTGGTATCGACCCACCGGCAGCGGTCCGCCTGACCAGATTGACCAGGTGGCGCCGCCGACCACGAACTCCTTCTCTTCGGAAGCATACGACGGGTCTTCGCCGACTGCCGTCCCGGCAACGTCCCGCCGGCCGAACAACGTCAGCCGGACCGCGCATCCGCTCGGCCCAGCCCGGCGCGAGAGGTCGGACCCGGCGTGCTAGCGCAGGGCCAGCTGACCGGGAGCGATGGGCGCAGGAAGATCGGTCCGGCCCATCAGGAACCGGTCGACCGAGGCGGCCGCCGACCGGCCCTCGGCGATGGCCCACACGATGAGGCTCTGGCCCCGGGTCATGTCTCCGCACACGAACACCCCGTCGACATTGGTCGACCACGATGGATCGGCCGCGACGCTTCCCCGGGGGGTGACCTCGAGCCCGAGCTCGGCCACCGGCCCGGTCCGCTCCGACCCCAGGAACCCCATGGCCAACAGCACCAGTTCGCAGGGCAGCTCGAACTCCGAACCCTCGACGGGGACGAAGTCGGGCCGGCCGTCGGGGCCGAACACCACCTCGACCTCTTCGCCCCGCAGGGCCCGGACGTGGCCCTCGTCGTCGGCCAGGAACTCCGACGTGGTCACCGAGAAGACCCGCTCGCCACCCTCTTCGAGCGCCGAGGACGTCCGGAGGATGAGCGGCCAGGTCGGCCACGGGTTGTCGCTGGTCCTGTCGGACGGCGGTTCGGGCATGATCTCGAGCTGGTGGACGCTGAGGGCCCGCTGACGGTGGACGGTGCCCAGGCAGTCGGCGCCGGTGTCCCCGCCCCCGATGATCACCACGTGCTTGCCTTCGGCGGAGATGGGCGACGAGTCGAGCGAACCTTCCTGCACCCGGTTGGAGGGCTTGAGGTAGTCCATGGCCAGGTGGATCCCCTCGAACCCGCGTCCGGGGACGGGCAGGTCACGGGGCAGCGTGGCCCCACCGGCCAACAGCACGCTGTCGAACTCGTCGACCAACGAGCGGGCGCTGACCACGGTGACGTCGGCCGCGCAGGCCCCGGCCACCTCGGGGGCGCTCTCCCCCACCGACACACAGCAACGGAACTCGACGCCTTCGGCTTCCATCTGGGCCAGGCGCCGGTCGATGACCGCCTTTTCCATCTTGAACTCGGGGATCCCGTAGCGCAGGAGCCCGCCAGGCTTCTCGGCGCGCTCGAAGACCACCACCTGGTGGCCGGCCCGCACCAGCTGCTGGGCGGCGGCCAGTCCGGAGGGACCGGAGCCGACCACGGCCACCCGCTTGCCGGTGGGAGCCGCCGCGGTCACCGGGACCACCCGGTCATCGGCCCAGGCCCGCTCGACGATCTCGTACTCGATGCGCTCGATGGTCACCGGATCGTCGTTGATGCCGAGGACGCAGGCCCCCTCGCACGGGGCGGGGCACAGCCGACCGGTGAACTCGGGGAAGTTGTTGGTGGCGTGCAGACGCTCGGCGGCCTCGTCCCATTCGTCCCGGTAGACGAGGTCGTTCCACTCGGGGATCAGGTTGCCCAAGGGACACCCCTCATGGCAGAAGGGGATGCCGCAGTCCATACACCGGGCACCCTGCTGCCGGGCCGACTCCTCGGGAAAGGGCTCGTAGACCTCTTTCCAGTCGCGCAGCCGCACCGGGACGGGGCGGCGCGGGGGCAGCTGGCGCCCGTGCTTCATGAAGCCGGTCACGTCACCCATGGGAGGCCTCCATCACCGCCTCGTCCACCGACCGGCCCTCGGCCACGGCCAGCTCGGTGGCTTCGAGCACCCGCCGGTAGTCCTTGGGCATCACGGTCACGAACTGCTCGGAGGAGCTGACCCAGTCGGTCAGGATCCGGTCGGCCACGGCCGAACCGGTCTCGTCCCGGTGCATGGTGATCCGGTCCCGCAACCACATGCGATCGTCCGAGGAGAGCGGTTCGAGTTCGATGGTCTCGTGGTTGTAGATGCCGGCCAGCAGCCCGTGCGGATCGAAGACGAAGCCCACGCCACCCGACATGCCGGCGCCGAAGTTGCGCCCGGTCGGGCCGAGCACCACCACCCGGCCGCCGGTCATGTACTCGCAAGCGTGGTCACCTACCCCTTCGACCACGGCGATGGCCCCGGAGTTCCTGACGCAGAACCGCTCGCCGACCTGGCCGCGGAGGAACACCTCACCGGCTGTGGCCCCGTAGAGGATCACGTTGCCGGCCACGATGTTCTCCTCCGCGGCGAAGGGTGACTCCACCGGGGGCTGGACGACGATGCGGCCGCCCGACAGCCCCTTGCCCAGGTAGTCGTTGGCATCACCCAGCAGGCGCATGGTGACACCCTTCGGGACGAAGGCCCCGAAGCTCTGGCCGGCCGACCCGCGGAAGGTCAGCTCGATCGTCCCCTCCGGCAGGCCCGCCCCGCCGTGCCGTTTGGTGATCTCGTAACCCAGCAGCGTCCCCACCGTGCGGTTGACGTTGGTGATGGCCAGCTCGGCCTGCACCGGGATGCCGTCGTCGATGGCCGGTCGGCACGCCTCGAGGAAGGAATGGTCGAGGGCGCGGTCGAGACCATGGTCCTGGTCGCGGTTGCAGAACCGGACGGCCCCGTCGGGCAGCTCGGGTTGGACCAGGATCGGCGACAGGTCGAGCCCGCCCGCCTTCCAGTGCTCGACGGCACGGGCCGCGTCGATGAGGTCGACCCGGCCGATGGCCTCTTCCAGGGTGCGCAGGCCGAGCGCGGCCAGGTACTCGCGAACCTCTTCGGCGATGTACTCGAAGAAGGTCTCCACGAACTCGGGTCGGCCCGAGTAGCGGGCCCGCAGGGCCGGGTTCTGGGTGGCGATCCCGACCGGGCAGGTGTCGAGGTGGCAGACCCGCATCATCACGCAGCCCGAGACGACCAGCGGTGCGGTGGCGAAGCCGAACTCCTCCGCCCCGAGCAGGGCGCCGATGACCACGTCCCTCCCCGTCTTCATCTGGCCGTCCACCTGGACCACGATGCGGTCGCGCAGGTCGTTGGCCAGCAGGGTCTGCTGGGTCTCGGCCAGCCCGAGCTCCCAGGGGATCCCGGCATGCTTGAGGGAGGTGAGGGGTGCGGCCCCCGTCCCACCGTCGTGGCCGGAGATGAGCACCACGTCGGAATGGGCCTTGGCCACCCCGGCCGCCACCGTGCCCACGCCCACCTCGGCCACCAGCTTGACGTGGACCCGGGCCGCCGGGTTGGCCGACTTGAGGTCGTGGATGAGCTGGGCGATGTCCTCGATGGAGTAGATGTCGTGGTGGGGCGGGGGCGAGATGAGCCCGACCCCCGGGGTGGAGAAGCGGGTCTTGGCGATCCAGGGATAGACCTTCTTCCCGGCCAGTTGGCCGCCCTCGCCGGGCTTCGCCCCCTGGGCGATCTTGATCTGGATATCGTCCGCGTTGACCAGGTACTCCGAGGTCACCCCGAACCGGCCCGAGGCCACCTGCTTGATGGCACTGCGCCGGAGGTCCCCGTTGTCGTCGGGCGTGAACCGGTCCGAATCCTCGCCCCCCTCGCCGGTGTTCGAGCGGCCACCGAGCCGGTTCATGGCGATGGCCAGGGTCTCGTGGGCCTCGGCCGAGATCGACCCGTAGGACATGGCTCCGGTCGAAAAGCGGGCCAGGATGCCCGCCGCCGGCTCGACCTCGTCGATGGGCACGGCCGGCAGCACACCCGTGCGCAGGTGCATCAGCCCCCGCAGGGTGGCCAGGTGGGCGGCCTGGTCGTCGACCGCCCTGGTGTACTCCTTGAAGACCTCGTAACGCTTGGACCGGGTGGCGTGCTGCAGCTTGAACACGGTCTTCGGATTGAAGAGGTGGATCTCGCCTTCCCGGCGCCACTGGTACTCGCCCCCGACCTCCCGCTCGCGGTGGGCCAGCTCCGATGGGCGGTCCAGGTGGGAGAGCCGGTGGCGGGCGCCCACCTCCTCGGCCAGGACGTCGAGCCCCACGCCGCCGATGCGGGACACCGTGCCGGTGAAGTACTCCTCGACCACGTCGGCGCCCAGGCCGACCGCTTCGAACACCTGGGCCCCGGTGTAGGAAGCCACCGTCGAGATGCCCATCTTCGACATCACCTTGATGATCCCCTTGGACGCGGCCTTGATGTAGTTCCTGTGGGCCTGGCGCGACGTCACCCCGGTCAGCATCCCCGACGAGATCATGTCGTCGATCGACTCGAAGGCCAGGTAGGGGTTGATGGCCGCGGCGCCGAAGCCCTTCAGCAGGGCCATGTGATGGACCTCCCGGGCATCACCGGACTCGATGACCAGTCCCACCTGGGTGCGGGTCTTGTTCCGGACCAGATGGTGGTGGACGGCCCCCACCAGCAGCAGCGACGGGATCGGGGCCAGGGTGGCCGTCGAGTTGCGGTCGGAGAGCACGATCACATCGGCCCCCCCGGCGATGGCCTCGCTGACCCGGGTGCGCACGTCGTCGACGGCCGAGCGCAGGGCCGCGCCCCCGCCGGACACCTCGAAGAGCCCGTCGATGGCGAAGGCGCTGAACCCCGGGGTGCTCCCGTCCTCGTTGACGTAGAGCAGCTTGGCCAGATCGTCGTTGTCGATGACCGGCATGGGCAGGACGATCTGGCGGCACGACTCGGCGGTGGGTTCGAGCACGTTGGCCTCGGGACCGAGGGTGGAGGTCAGGGAGGTGACCAGTTCTTCGCGGATGGCGTCCAGCGGCGGGTTGGTCACCTGGGCGAACAGCTGGGTGAAGTAGTCGTAGACCAGCCGGGGCCGGTCGGACAGCACGGCGATGGCCGTATCGGTGCCCATCGAGCCATTGGGCTCGACCCCGTTTCTGGCCATGGGCTCGAGGATGAGCCGAAGCTCCTCGTTGGTGTAGCCGAAGAGGCGTTGGCGACCGATGACCGAGGCGTGCTGGGGGGTGAGCATGGTCCGGGGCGGCAGCTCCTCGAGCTCGATCTGGCCGGCGTCCAGCCACTCGGCGTAGGGCTGCCCGGCGGCCAGGGCGTCCTTGATCTCGTCGTCGTCGACGATCCGGCCCAGCGCCGTGTCCACCAGGAACATCCGCCCGGGCTGGAGGCGCCCCTTGCGCACCACCTTGTCCGCCGCGACTTCGAGGACACCGACCTCACTGGCCAGGACCACCAGCCCGTCGTCGGTGACCCAGTACCGGGCGGGCCGCAGGCCGTTGCGGTCGAGCACGGCCCCGATGACCGTCCCGTCGGTGAAGGCCACGGCCGCGGGACCGTCCCACGGCTCCATCAGGGCGGCGTGGTACCGGTAGAAGGCCCGCCGGGCCGGGTCCATGGTCCGGTGGTTCTCCCACGCCTCGGGGATCATCATCAGCACCGCGTGGTGCAAGGGCCGGCCCCCGAGATGGAGCAGCTCCAGCACCTCGTCGAAGGAGGCCGAGTCACTGGCCCCCGGGGTCACGATGGGGAAGGCCCGCTCCAGTCCGGGGATGAGGTCGGACCGGCACAGCGCCTCGCGGGCCCGCATCCAGTTGCGATTCCCGGCCAGGGTGTTGATCTCCCCGTTGTGGGCCAGGTACCGGTAGGGATGGGCCAGCGGCCACGAGGGGAAGGTGTTGGTCGAGAAGCGGGAGTGGACGAGGGCCAGCCCGCTGGTCACCCGCTCGTCGTTCAGGTCGGGGAAGAACTCGGTCAGCTGGTGGGAGGTGAGCATCCCCTTGTAGGTGATGGTCCGGGCCGACAGGGAAACCGGGTAGCAGTCGTCGATCTCGTGTTCGGCCCGCTTGCGCAACACGAAGGCCAGCCGGTCGATGGCCAGGGCCGGATCGGCGCCGGCCAGCCGGGTGCCCGGGGCCGGGGCCACGAAGACCTGGTGCATGGAGGGCATGGCCGCCTCGGAGATCGACCCGAGCGACGCATCGTCGAACGGAACGGCACGCCATCCGACGACATCGAGTCCTTCCTCCCCGGCCAGCTTGCCGAAGGCACGGCGGGCGTCGGCCGCCACCTCCGGGTCGCGGGACAAAAAGGCGATGCCGGTGGCGTAACGGCCGCGGGGCGGCAGTTCGAAGTCCACGACATCGGCATAGAACTCGTGGGGAACCTGGAGCAGGATCCCGGCACCGTCCCCGCTGTCCTCCTCGCTACCGGTCGCTCCCCGGTGGGCCAGGTGTTCGAGGGCGGAGACGGCCTGGCGGACCAGGGTGTGCGAACGCCGTCCATGCAGGTCGGCCACCAGCGCCACGCCGCAGGCGTCGTGCTCGAAACGGGGGTCGTAGAGACCTGCGGTCGGGGCCTGGGGCGGAGCACCGGCCCGGCGGCCCGAGGACGGCAAGGGGACCGCGGTGGCGGAGGTAGGGGCGTCGGCCTGGGTTCGGCGGAGAGTCGTCATGGGGTCGCTCCAACGAGAGAAGTGGATCTACCCACCCGGGACGACGTTGGCCCATGTGTGGTCCGTAGATTGTACACGCGTCAGCAGCCGTTTTCGACAACTCCGGGGACCGGGTACCGGTGGTGCGAAAGCCCGGGCCGGTCGTCCTCAGGCGGCTTCCACCGGCCTCGGCCGGTGCCGCCGACGCCCGGGCGGCGGCGGCGCCGGAGCCCCGGGCGGCCCGTAGCATGGGCCCATGACCACCAGGGTTCGGACCGACGTCGTGGTGGTGGGGGGCGGCGTGATCGGGCTGGCCGTGGCCTGGCAGGCCGCCACGGCCGGGGTGGCCGTGACCCTGGCCGACCCCCGGCCCGGACGCGGCGCGGGTTGGGCCGCCGCCGGGATGCTCGCCCCTGTCGGGGAAGCCCACTTCGGCGAGGACGCGCTCACCTCACTCAATCTGGAGGCGGCCCGGGCCTGGCCCGGGTTCGCACGGGACCTGGAGGAGGCGTCGGGCCGGCCGGTGGGCTATCTGGCCGATGGGACGCTGCTCATCGCCGTCGACGGGTCGGACCGGGCGGCCAGCGACGATCTCCTGGCCTACCGGATGGCCCTCGGGCTCCGCGCCCGGCGGCTGAGTGCCGGCGAATGCCGGAGCGAGGAGCCCCTGCTGGCCCCGGGCATCAGGGGCGGCGCCGACCTGGGCGACGACCATCAGGTGGACAACCGGTGCGTGCTCGACGCCCTGGTCGCCGCCTGCCGGGCCGTTGGCGTGACCATGGTGGAGGAGGAGGTGGCCGCGGTCGACATCAGAGGTGGGGCGGTGGCCGGCGTGACGCTGGCCCACGGCGGCTTCCGGTCGGCCGCCGCCGTCGTCGTGGCCGCCGGCTGCTGGTCCGGACAGCTCCGCGGGATCCCCGGCCGGCTCCTGCCTCCGGTCCGGCCGGTGAAGGGCGTGACCCTTCGCCTGCAGGCCCCGGCCGGCATGCCGACCCTGGCCCGCACCGTCCGGGGGCTCGTCCACGGGAGGAGCTGCTATCTCGTCCCCCGCCGGGACGGAACCGTGGTGGTGGGAGCGACCGTCGAAGAGAAGGGGTTCGACCTGGCCGTGGCGGCCGGCGCCGTCGGGGACCTGCTCGGCGACGCCCGCCGGTTGGTGCCCTCGCTCGAGGAGTACGAGCTGTTCGACACCACCGCCGGGCTGCGCCCGGGTTCGCCCGACAACGCTCCCATCGTGGGGGCCACCGACGTGCGGGGACTGGTGATGGCCACCGGTCACTACCGGAACGGCTTCCTGTTGGCCCCGGCCACCGCCCGCGAGGTGGTGGGCATGCTCACCGGTGCCCATCCCGGCCCCGGGCGGGACGGCCCACCCGGGGTCACCACCCCAGGGGGGTTCGCCCGGTTCGGCCCGGGGCGCTTCGCCACCGGTGGAGCGCACGCGGCCGGGACGGCCGGGACGGGTCGGTCGGAGCACTCGGTGGAGCCCGACGCGTCGGAGGGATCGGACGGTCGCCGTCGGGCCGACGGCTCCGATGTGTCCAGGGTGGGCGCATGATCGCCGCGTCGGTCAACGGGACGCCCTGGGACGCGCCCCCCGGCGCCACCGTGGCCGATCTGGTGGCGGCGTGGTGTCCCTCACCCCGCGGCGTCGCCGTGGCCTGCAACGGGGACGTGGTCCCGAAGAGCACCTGGCATCGCACCCCGGTCACCGACGGGGACCGGATCGAGATCGTCACCGCCGCGGCCGGCGGGTAGCCGCGGGCCGGGCCGACCGGCCACAGCGATACCGTGGGGTGCGATGGACGATCCTCGATCCGCGTCGGCCCCGGAGGCCCCCGACACTGCCGCGGCGGGCCCTCAGGGTACCGAGCTGACCATCGCCGGCCGACCCTTCGCGTCGCGGCTCCTGATGGGAACCGGGGGGATGGCCAGCCCCGAGTCCCTGCGCGAGGCCGTGGTGGCGTCGGGCACCGTGATGGCCACGGTGGCGGTGCGTCGGGTCGACCCCACCACCCGTCACTCGCTGGTCGAGCTCCTCGGCCGGTTGGACGTGGGCATCCTGCCCAACACGGCGGGATGCTTCACGGCGTCGGAGGCCGTGCTCACCGCCAAGTTGGCCCGGGAGGCATTCGAGACCGACTGGATCAAGCTCGAGGTCATCGGGGATGACCGGACGCTGCTCCCCGACACCGTGGAGCTGGTGGCGGCGGCCGAGGAGCTCGTCGACGAAGGCTTCACCGTCCTCCCCTACTGCAGCGACGATCCGGTGGCCGCCCGCCGCCTCGAGCAGGCCGGCTGCGCCGCGGTCATGCCTCTCGGCTCGCCCATCGGCAGCGGCCTCGGCATCCGGAACCCCCACAACATCGCCCTCATCGTCGAGCAGTCCGGCGTGCCGGTGGTGCTCGACGCCGGCATCGGCACGGCATCGGACGCCTGCCTGGCCATGGAGCTCGGGTGCGAGGCGGTGCTCGTGGCCTCGGCCATCACCCGTGCCCGGCAACCGGGCGTCATGGCCCGGGCCATGAGGGAGGCGGTGACCGCCGGTCGTGCCGCCCGGGAAGCGGGCCGGATCACCCGGCGCTTCCACGCCGACGCCTCGAGCTCGTTCGAGGGCCTGATCGACCAGTGAGCCCCGCCGGCAACCCCCCGGTGGCCCTGACCGTCGCCGGGTCCGACTCCGGCTCGGGCGCCGGCATCCAAGCCGACATCAAGACCATGGGAGCTCTCGGCGTGTTCGCCACCACGGCCATCACCGCCGTGACGGCGCAGAACACCGCCGAGGTCCGCGACGTGCACCCGGTACCGGTGGGAGTGGTCGAGTCACAGATCCGGGCCGTGCTCGATGACCTGCCGGTGGCCGCGGTCAAGACCGGCATGCTGGGCACGGCCGGGATCGTCGAGCTGATCGCCGATCTGGCTGCCGGCGGCCTCCTTCCCCAGCTGGTCGTGGACCCGGTGACCGTCGCCTCCACCGGTCGCCCCCTGGTGGCCGACGGGTGCATTGCCGCATACCGGACGCGGCTCCTGCCCCATGCCCTGCTGGCCACGCCGAACCTGTGGGAAGCGGCGCTGCTGGCCGACGTTCCGGTCTCGGACCTGGTCGACGTCGAGGCCATGGCCGTGGCCGCCCGGCGCATCCACGAGCTCGGTCCGACCTGGGTACTGGTCAAGGGCGGCCACCTCCCGGGCGTCGAGGCCGGTTCGGCGTCGGCGGCCCCTGACCAGGTTGCCGACGTGCTCTTCGACGGGCGGGAGGTCACCGTGGTGGACGGTGCCCGGGTCGACACGGGCAACACCCACGGCACGGGATGTTCACTGTCGGCGGCCGTCGCCGCCCTGCTGGCCCGCGGCGCGGACCTCCCCACCGCCGTGTCCGCGGCCAAGGCCTTCGTGCACGACGCCCTGCTCGGCGGGGCGGGGTGGCGTCTCGGGCAGGGACATGGGCCCCTCGACCACCTCGGGTGGACGGCGGGCGACCCGGCCTCCTCGGGCCGGGCGGAAAGCCGGGAGCGGACAGGGGCCGACCCGGACAGGACCCGGACGTGAAAGTGACCGGGTCGCAAGACCCGGTCACTTTCTCCCCCCCAATCACAGGATCCTTTGGCCTGGATCAGGCACCCCTCCTCAACGACAAGCCGCTGTGCTCGTCAATGCCATTCGCATTGTGAAGCATCGGCGGGCGGAAGTAAACCTGTTCTCCTCCCGGCGTCACTGTCCGCATACAGGTAAATACTCTCTGTGGGCATATGGTCCCATTCCCGCATTCGACGGGGGTCCTCCGAACGGCGTCACCGCCGGTGGACCCTATGTTGGGTGCGTGGACAGGACGACGGCGCGGACACTGGCCCGCTTCATCGCAATGGGGCGGGTGGCCATCGGCCTGACCGCGGTGGTCGCCCCGACCCTGGTCGCCCGCCCCTGGATCGGTGACGGGTCAGCCGACACCACCAGCCGGTTGCTGGCCCGCACCATGGGCGGCCGCGACCTGGCACTCGGGATCGGCTCACTGCGGGCCCTCACCCTCTCGGACCAGGAAGCACGGCCCTGGTTGGCGTTGGGGGGCATGGCCGACGCGGTCGACGCGCTGGCCACCGCCGTGGCCTTCGCCAGCCTGCCCCGACGCTCCCGGTGGGGCATCCTGGCCCTGACCGCCGGGGCCGCCGTGGTCTCGATCCGGGTCGCCGTGGCGCTGGATGCCCCTCCAACCGTCGGATCGGCCCCACCCGAACCTGGGACCACCCCCACACCGGGCTGAATCCAGGCCCGGGCTGAGCCCACACCGGGCTGACTTCCAGCCCGATCGACAACCCGGCACCCGCCTCACCCCGCCTGTGGACGGGTTGGTGGGCGGCACTAGCATGATCAGCCATGGTCGGTGCCGCTGAGGAGGTCGCATCGTCGACCTCTGACGAAGCCGTCGCCGTCGACCCCGAACACCGGGCCTACCAGCCCATGTCCACCCGGGGTCCGGCTCTCATCGTGCTCGGGATCGCCATTTTCATCGTGGTACTCGGGATCGTCGGCTCCATCCTGGCCTCGAGGGGTTCGTCGACCCGGCTGCCGAGCACCGTCACCGTGGACGGGAGCGCCGTCCGTCTGACCCCGGCGGCCACGGCCATGAAATCGATCGTGTCCGGCGGTCAGCCACCTTCCGACATCATCGGCAACCTGGTCGTCCCCGCGGGCAGCCCCGTCGTGCGCACCCTCAACATCGACCAGGGGGTGACCCAGTTCGACCGCACCGTCTACTTCACCACCCAGCTGTCGACCGACCAGGTCATCAGCCTCTACCGGTCGGTGCTGCCGGGGCTCGGGTGGACGGTCACCTACCACGGTCCCCAGACCAACGGCCCGGGGACCGAGCTGCTGGCCAAGCGTGGGAGTGGCGACGGTTTCTACTGGGAAGCCGGTGTGGTGGCATCCCCGACCACATCGGCCGGGACCACCCCGTTCTCCGTCGAGGTGCTGGAGATGTCGGACGACACCTGACCGGGATCGGGCGGGTGTCCACCACCCCCCGACCCCTCACCCGCCGACGACCGGTCCACGCCGGCCCCGACGGCCGGGTCCTCGGCCTGGCGGAGCATCCACGCCCAGACGAAGAGATTGATCGGGTACAGCAGATAGCCGACCCGGGTGGCCGGAGCCAGGAGGATGGCGATGAGCATGACCCACCCGGTGAGGGTGGCCACACCGGCGGCGTCGTGCGGGGGTCTCCTGAGGAGGTGCCGGATCAGCACCGCACCCCCCACCACGCCCACCACCACCACATAGAGGCGGTGCTCCCCGGGGAAGGCGGACACCAGGATGTGACCGGGGAGGGCGCTGGCCGCCGGTGACGACACGCCGGCCAGGCCCAGAGGGAAGCGGATCACGTTGTCGACGAAGGCGGACATGTTCCTGATGGCCACGGGCAGAACCACCGGCACGGTGACGGCGGCCACCCCGAGCAGATAGCGCCAGATGGCCCGGCGACGGTGGAGATCGGCCGCCGCGAACAGGGCCAGGACGGCGAGGGGCCAGGCCGTGAACTTGAGGGAGGATGCCGCCCCGAGGGCCAGTCCGGCCAGGACGGGTCGCCGGCGCTGGAGCGCGGCCAGCCCGAGCAGCATCAGCGCCGCCACCGGCATGTCGTCCCCCCCGGTGGCCAACGGGAGCGCGGCGGTGGGCAGGACGGTCAGCACCTGGAGGGCGCGGAACCGGGCGTCGGTCGGCGGTCGCAGCCGGCTGAGGGCGAGCAGGGTGACCACACCGGTGAACAACAGGAACTGGATGCGGGCGTCGGTCAGCCGGGCCCCGATCTTGCTGCCGCTGTCCGTGCTCGACAGACCGAAGATCACCATGCCGGGCAGATAGGGGTAGTAGAGCTCGTAGACGGGCTCGGTCTTCTCGTGGATGAGGATGTGCCCGTCACGGTCGATCTCCCGGTAGGGGTCCTTGCCGTGGGCGGCCCTGACCCCGGCCTGCTCCACGACCACCACCTCGGGCTGGACGTGGAGGGAGGGATTGCCCTCGGTGCGCCACACGACCTCGAGGGCCAGCGGTACCACGGTGGCCCCGAACAGGACGATGAGGAAGGCGACCACCCGGGCCAGGCGCCAGCCCCGGCCCGGGGCCCTG
Source organism: uncultured Acidimicrobiales bacterium (assembly GCA_963713625.1). Classification (GTDB taxonomy): domain Bacteria; phylum Actinomycetota; class Acidimicrobiia; order Acidimicrobiales; family RAAP-2; genus Bog-756. Next base: position 121,176 of record CAVQMN010000008.1, read on the forward strand.
TCCCCCACCCGCCAGGCCACCAAGGCCATGAGCAGGGCGGCGGCCCCATAGGGCCCGAACGCCAGCTGCCCCCACTGCCGGTAGAGCGAGATGCCCACGGTCAGCCCGGTCACCCCGGCGAACAGGGCCGAGCAGGCGTAGAGAAGAGCGTCCCGCCACTGAGGTGTCAGGCTCCGGGCCGCGGCCAGGACGGAGCGGGCCCATGCCGGGTAGCGGTCCCAACGCTCTCTGCCGGTGGACGTCGCCGTCGGGTGCGTCCGCAGGCGGTCGGTCAGCACGGTCGAGGGTACCACCGGGCTCCCCCGGAACAGTCGAACGCCCCGGGGGTACTGACCGACCATGGAGTCAGTACGGTACCCGCCATGAGTGACTCCCCAACACCGCCCCCGCCGGGGTCGGCATCCACCCCGAGGACCGTCCCCGGCGGGTTTGCCGCCTACGTGGTGACCCGCAACCAGGACACCGTGGACGGCGGGGTCCAGCGCCTCACGCCCGACGATCTCCCCGCCGGCGACGTGACCATCGGTGTGGACTGGTCGGCCGTCAACTACAAGGACGGCATGGTCACCCGGCCCGGCAACCGGGTGGCCCGCATCTCGCCCCTGATCCCCGGCGTCGATCTGGTGGGGACCGTGCTCGACTCCGGCGATCCCTCGGTCGGCGTCGGCAGCCAGGTCATCGCCCACGGCTACGAGCTCGGCGTGGCCCACCACGGCGGGTTCTCCCAGCTGGCCCGGGTGCCGGCGGGATGGGTGGTCCCGTTGCCCGAGGACCTCGACGCCCGCCAGGCCGCCACCATCGGGACCGCGGGGTTCACCGCCGCCCTCTCCCTTTCCCGGCTCGAGCATCACGGACTCTCCCCCGATGACGGCCCCGTACTGGTGACCGGGGCCTCCGGAGGGGTGGGCAGCATGGCGGTGGCCCTGCTGGCCATCCGGGGGTACGAGGTCGTGGCCAGTACGGGAAAAACCGACGAAGGCGCGTACCTGACCGACCTGGGCGCCACCGAGGTCATCGGCCGGGACGAGCTGGACAGTGCTCCGGAACGCACCCTCGGGGCGGAGCGGTGGGCCGGCGCCGTGGACTGCGTGGGCGGGTCCACCCTGGCCCGGGTGTTGCGGACGCTGCGCTACGGCGCGGCGGTGGCCGCCAGCGGACTGACCGGGGGTGCCACCTTGGAGACCTCGGTCTATCCGTTCATCGTGCGGAACGCCTCCCTCATCGGTGTCGACACCGTCTCGACCCCGATCGCCGAACGTCGCCTCGTCTGGACCCGGATGGCCACCGCCTTCCCGGCCCGGCTTCTCGAGGACATGGTCCAGTGCGAGCTCGGCCTGGCGGAGCTCGGGCCCGCACTCGAACGCATCCTGGCCGGTGGGGCGAGAGGTCGCATGCTGGTCCGCCCGGGGAGAACCTGATCAGCTCCCGACGGCTGGGCCGCCCTCCGGCCCTCCCGTCGGGCCCGCAGCCGCTCTCCGGCGGGCGGTGGGTCCCTCAGCTGTTCGGTGGGGCCGTGGTCTGGGACTCGGATCCGGGGCTCGGAAACACCGGCGACACCACCAGGGTCCCTCCCCCACATGGGGCCATCGACACCGTCAGGAGAAGATGGTCGTAGGCGTTGGGCGGCGTGACCTCGAGGGAGGCGGAGCTCGGGCAGCTCGTCTCGCTGCCGACCGGAACATCGGAGTACCCGATGTTGAAGTACACCGACTCGCCCGGTGCCACCGTCACCGTGGTCGGGGCCATCGACGTGAAGCTGTACGTTCCGCCTCGGACCACCTTGGTCGGCAGGCCCGTCCCTGACGAGGTGAGGAGCAACAGCCCGGGGTAGCCGCCGAGGATGCACGGCGTCGTGGCCGTGCTCTTGAGGGCGACCGTGGTTTCGATGGTGCCGGCTGCTCCGCTGCTGCCGACCACCGCGGCTTCGAGGTTGCCGATCTTGCACCGGACCGTTCCCACCGCGGTGGTCGGTGTCACCCCGGTCGATGACGTGGTTGCCGAACCGGCCGTCGTGGTGGGTGCGGCGGGTCTGGTCGATGTCGAGGTCGACGAGGTGGACGGACTCGACGAGCACGCCGCCACCGTCACTCCCGAGAGGGCCAGCGCAGCCAGCAGGCCACCGCGAAACTTCATGGTCGGACTCCTCCGTTCGGCCTCATCCCGTCCGGCCTGTCGCGCTGTCCGGACACGCCGATGGCCTCGGGCACACTATCCGCCGCCGGGGCTCCGTCCCGGGATGCAGCCGCCCCGGACACCGGAGCGGCACGTTCAAGAAGAGAAGTCCTCCGGACGGATGGAGTCGAGGAAGTTCCGGAACTCGCCGACCAGCTCGTCGGGGTTTGCCGCCTCGTCCTCGTCGGCGTCGCCGTCCTCCTCGTCTTCCTCGTCCACCGCCAGCATGATTCCTTCGCTGTCCATGAGGTCGTCAGCCACGAACAGGGGCGCTCCCGTCCGCACGGCGACGGCCACGGCATCCGATGGCCGCGACGACACCGGGATCTCCCGCTGGCCGTACTGGAGGACGATCTCGGCGAAGTAGGTGGCCGTCTTCAGCTCGGTGATCACCACCCGGACCACGTCGGCCCCCAGGGCGTCGAGGAGATCGCGGATCAGATCATGGGTCATGGGGCGTGGAGTATCCATCCCCTGGAGGGCGAAGGCGATGGCCGTCGCCTCGGGAGCCCCGATGAAGATGGGCAGCGTGCGCCCCAGCCCCTCCGACTCCTGGAGGAGGAGTACGGGCGTGTTCGACTGAAGGTCCACACGCACCGCCCGAAGCCGGACTTCGACCATGGACGCAAACTTACTCGGCAGCGGACGGATGTGCGATCACGGCCCGGCGCCGATCGGTGCGGACGGCACCGCCGGGACCTGGCGGACGACCGCGGGCGGTCAACCGTTGAGGAGGTCCTTCAAGGCATTCCGCAAGAGGGCCGCCCTGAGCTGGTGTCCCATCCGGGCCAGCTCGTCCACCGTGTCCCGGGCGCGGGCGCGGGCCTCGGGATTCCGCTGCCTGACGAGGGGGAGCACGATCTGCTCCACGAACCCGGCTTCCCGGTCGGCGGCGTTCTTGTAGAGGCGGAGATGGCGGGGTTCGATCCCGAACCTGGCGAACTCGGCGGCCACCAGGGCCACGGCCAGGCCGTCCTCGTCGAAATACTCGAGGCCGGCGACGACCGTCGAGGCCAGCAGGCCGTACTCCTGGAGCTCGAGGAGCACGCTGACGTCGAGACCGCACGAGGCGGACAGTTCCTCCACCGACAGACGGCCCCCGTCGGCGCCGGCGGGATCGGGCCCGTCCGTCCCTCCGGCTCCCGGAGGCGTCACCCCGGTGGCATCGGGCGTGTCGGTCGCCCCGGGTGCGGCCACATCGTCCGGCCCACCTCCGGTCGGTGCCGGGCCCCGACCACGATCCTGGGTGGCCTTCGCCCGTCGCGAGGGACGGGCCGACCCGGCGGCCGAGGACGGACCGCCCGACGCCTTCGGGCCGTTGCCCTGGCCCGACGCCGATCCCGCCGCCGGCGTGTCCCCCGGGGTTCGGGACCTCGCCGCCCGTTCCGAGGCCTCCAGCCGCGACGCGGATGGCCCGGTCCCGGTGGCGGGGGCGTTGGGTGCGGAGCCGCTGGCGCCGGCAGCCGGGGCGGCGTTGAAGGAGGTCTCGATGCCGGGCAACGTGGGTCCCCCGGCGACCCGACCGGCCGGACCTCCTCCGGGAACGGAGACGGACCTTCCGGCCACCGCTTCGGAGGACGCCCGCTGGCCGACCAGCACCGGTTCCTCGGCGTGGTTCGCACCCGCGGCTCTCGAGTGGCCGGCCACCGCTTCTTCGACCACTGTCTCTTCGGCCACCGCCTGGCCGACCAGCGCCTCTTCGGCCACCGCCTCTTCGGCCACCGTCTCTTCGGCCTCCGCCCCGTCCTCGGCCGGCGCCGCCTCCGTCACCGACGACGGGGGCGGCGAGGACCCCGGAGTGGCGGCGGGCGCCGATCCGGCCGCCTCCGTGCCACCCGGATCGTCGTCCAGGCGGTCCTTGATCACCTTGAGGGGCAAGAAGTGCTCCCGTTGCTGGCGGAGCACCCAGCGCAGCCTCTCCACGTCATGCTCGTAGAACTTGCGGTAGCCCGAGGGCGTCCGCTCCGGGTTCACCAGTCCCTGGCTCTCCAAAAAGCGGATCTTCGAGATGGTGACGTCGGGGAACTCCTGCCGCAGCAGGGTCAGGACATCGCCGATGGACAGATAGGACCGACTGCTCATCGGGTCTCCATGCCGACCGCCGCTCCGGGCACCGGTGCGCTCATTCGCCCGCGGCCACCAGGTACAAGAGTTTGAACTTCCCGATCTGTACCTCGTCCCCGCTGGACAGCTGAACCTCTTCGATACGTTCACGGTTCACGTAGGTCCCGTTGGTCGAACCGACGTCCCGAACGGTGGTGACCTTGTCCCTCGTCACGAACTCGGCGTGCCGACGGGAGACGGTGATGTCATCGAGGAAGATGTCGCTTTCCGGGTCACGCCCGGCCCGGGTCACGTCCGCATCGAGGGTGAAGCGCACTCCGACGTCCGTGCCCCGCTTGACCACGAGCAGGCCCACCCCGCGCGGCAGCTCCAACAGGCCGACGGCACTGTCGTCGTCGGCGGTGTCAGCCAGCGAATCGACGGGATTGACCGATACCGACGTGTCGGGCGCGGACGTGACCAACGCCGCGCCGCACGACGAGCAGAAGTTGACGCCGGTGGGATTGAGATGGCCGCAGGTCGGGCAGAACACTCCAACCACGGTAGTCGCTCCCATGTCCCCACTCTGGAGGGCCAACCCTCCGTCGACGACGATCAACTTTCGGTCAGCTGCCGGTAGCCGCTCGCATCGAGCAACGACTCGATCGCCGAGGGATCGGCGGCGACGATCTCACAGATCCAGCCGTCGCCGTAGGGGTCGGCGTTGAGCGTCTCGGGCGCGTTCGTCAGCCCGGTGTTCACCGCCACCACCTCACCGGCCACCGGGGCATAGATCTCGGACACCGATTTGGTCGACTCGACCTCACCCAGCAGGCCTCCCGCCTCCAAGGTCCGGCCCGCGGTCGGAAGGTCCACGAACACCACGTCCCCCAGTGCGTCCTGGGCATAGTCGGTGATTCCCACCCGGATGCGCCCGCCCTCGTCTCTGGCCCATTCGTGGTCCGTGGAGTAGCGCAGGTCTTCGGGCACGTTCATAGGTGCGGACGATACCTGACCGCCACACCCCCCCGCCGAGGCCGCGATCAGCTCCACGCCGGGAGCGGCGATCAGCGCAGGAGCTGCTCCAGGCGGACGACGTACTCCTTGGCTCTGCTCTCGGCGGCAGAATCGCTGCCGGCCTCGGCCCACACGTGGGTGAGCGGCTCCTCGGGATCGGGGAGTACCAAGGCCCAGCCGTCCTCCTCGATGACCTTGACCCCGTCCACCAGGACCAGGTCGCGACCTTGTGATCCTTCGACCAGGGTGCGCATGACCATGCCCTTCTGGTCCCACGGGGTGTGGACGGCATGGTGGGCGATGTGGACCTTGGGGAGCTCGGCCACCAGCTCGGACAGGTTCCGGGCCGCCGCCGTGAGCAGGGCCAGGAGGTTGACCAGGGTGGCGGCGCCGTCGTAGGCGGGAAGGAAGCGGGGGAAGATGAAACCGCCGGACTGGCTGGCGGCCAGGGTCACGTGCTCGGAGCGGGCCACCTCCATGAGGTGGGAGTCGGAGAGCTTGGTCCAGACGATCTCGGCGCCCGCCTTGCGGCAGATCTCCTCGGCGGCCCGGCTGGCCGCCACCGGCAGTGCCACCCGTGCCCCGGGCGTGGCCTCGGTGACCAGCGTGAGCAGCACCAGCAGCGCCTCGTCGTCGCTCAGGGCGTGACCCAGGTCGTCCACGATGACCACGTGCTCCCCCCCCGGGTCGAGGACGGCACCGAGGTGCGCGCCGGAGGCACGGACCAACTCGGTGACCCGGGCCGCACTGGTCTGGCGGTCGAAACCGAGCACCCCGGCCGTGTTGGCATAGGGGTTGACCACCAGCACCTCGGCCTCGAGCTTGGCCAGCAGGTTGGGCATCACGAAGCTGGTGGTGCCGAAGGAGTAGTCGAGGACCAGCTTGAGCCCGGCGGCCCGGGCGTTGGACAGGTCGACCGACTCGATCAGGGCCGCGGTGTAGTGCTCCAGCGACCGGGGAGGGAACCCGATGTCGCCGATCTCGCGGGCCAGGACCCGCCGGAAGTCCTCCCGGTGGTAGAGCCGCTCGATCTTGCGCTGGGTGGTCTCGTCGACATCGATCCCCTCCTTGTCGAAGAACCGGAAGACGACCGACTGGGGGTCGTCGGGGGCCAGCCGGACGGTCACCCCGGCCATGCTGGCCGACGAGGTGATCTGGAATCTGGTCACCGGGACGGTGGCCGCCTCGAGGTCGTCGACGTTGACCCCGGCGGCGTTGCAACCCACCATGATCGCCCGTTTCAGCACCCGCGCCGCCCGGCTGGTGTCGCGGGAGGTGGTGATGGTCGCCCCCTTCTCGAAGGTGGAGGCCCAGGCCATGGACAGGCGCACGGCCAGCTCCGGGCTGATGTCCACATTGGCCAGGCCGCGGACACCGTCCCGGCCGAACAGGGACCGGGCCCCCATCGACTCCCAGACGATCGACGAGTTGACCGTGGCACCCGCCTCCACCGTCTTGAAGGGGTAGATCTTCACGCCGGCCTTGATCTCGGCGTGGGCGCCCACGAAGCACTGGTCGCCGAGGACGGCCCCTTCCTCGCACCGGACCCCCTCACGCAGGTCGGAGCCCCGACCGAGGACGCTGCCGTCGATCCGGACCCCCGAGCCCAGGTAGGTGTTGTCGTGAACCACCGAGCGCTGCATCACCGCGTTGTCACCGATGCGCACGTTGCGGCCCAGGGTGCAGAACGCGCCGAGCGTGGCCCCCGGGCCGATGACGCAGTTGTCGCCGATCACCGCCGGACCCTCGATGACCACGGTCGGGTCGATCTCGGCCCCCTTGCCCAACCAGACGCCCGGGCTGAGCTGGAAGCCGTTGATGTCCACCTGCACCCGTTGGTCGAGGATGTCCTGATGGGAGCTCAGATAGGCCTCCAGGGTGCCCACGTCCTCCCAGTAGCCGTCGGCCACATAGCCGTAGAGGGGCTTGCCGGCCGCCAGGGCCTCGGGAAAGGTCTCCCCGGAGAAGTCGACGGGCTGGCCCTCGGGGATGAAGTCGAAGATCTCCGGTTCCAGGACGTAGATCCCGGTATTGATGGTGTCGCTGAACACCTGTCCCCACGTGGGCTTCTCGAGGAACCGCTCGATGGAGCCGTCCTCATTGGTGATCACGATCCCGAACTCCAGGGGATTGTCGACCGCCTTGAGGGCCAGCGTGGCCAGGCCGCCCCGTTTCTCGTGGAAGGACACCACCTCGGCCAGGTCGATGTCGGTCAGGACGTCGCCGGAGATGACCAGGAAGCGCTCGTCCAGCTCGTCCCGGGCGTTGCGGACCGAACCGGCCGTGCCCAAGGGGGTGGACTCGGTGGCGTAGACCATCCGGACCCCGAACTCCGAGCCGTCCCCGAAGTAGGTGCGGATGGCGTTGGCCATGAAGGCCACGGTCACCACGATGTCCTCGAAGCCGTGTTGGCGGAGCAGGTTGACCACGTGCTCCATCATGGGGATGTTGGCCATGGGCAGCATGGGCTTGGGCTGGTTGGAGGTGAGGGGCCGGAGCCGGGTCCCTTCGCCGCCGGCCATGATGACCGCCTTCATGACCGGGACCTCCCCGCCCTGGCCCGTCGACCGTCGGCCAGTGCCTTGCGGGCCACCGGGACGTAGGACGCCGCTGCGATCCACGCCAGGGTCAGCCCGATGATGCCGGTCACCCAGGCGATGACCCGGATCGGTTCCTGCCAGGGGGCGGTGCCGTCACCGAGCAGGAAGGCCGGGTAGGAGAACATGAGCGCGAAGGTACCGGCTTTTCCGACCCACAGAACATCGATTCGGGCGGCCCCGAGCGAGGCCAGCAGGAGCACGGCTCCCGACACCACGACTTCGCGGGCCAGGGTGGCCGCACCGAACCACACCGGGACGGCCCCGTAGACGATGATGGCGATCACCGCCGTGACCACCAGGACCCGGTCGGCCACCGGGTCGAGCACCTTCCCGAACGTGGACACCTGGTGGTAGCGCCGGGCCACGAAGCCGTCCACCCAGTCGGTGGCTCCGAGCACCGCCAACAGGACGGCGGCCTCCGTCTGGTGGCTGGTTCCGAACAGGAGCCAGAGGAACAGCGGGATGCAGGCCAGCCGCACCAGGGTGATGGCATTGGGGGCGGTCAGTATCCGGTCGAGGCCGGGCTCTTCGACCGCTCCCCCGGTTCCGCCCGTTCCTCCCGTCGAACCGGTGACCGGTCCCCCTCTGAGTCCATCGCCGACGTGCTGCACGGCTCCGAGTCTACGAGCAGGGTCACCGGCCCGGGAGCCGAAGCCGCGTCTCGGCCGCCGGGGCGGGTACGGTCGACCCACCCTCCCTTTTAACCTGGTATTTCGACACCCACCGCCCGCGCGCCGGCCGAGGACCGCCCTTGACGCACCCACCCGAGGACCACGAGGGAATGCCGCCGTGGATGGTGGCGCTCTTCGCCGTGGCCTGCGGCGTGGCCGCGGCGAACCTGTACTACGCCCAGCCCCTCCTCCCCCTCATCTCGAAGGAGCTCGGCTCGGGTTCGGGGACCACCGCGCTGGTCATCACCGCGGCCCAGATCGGCTACGGCCTGGGCCTGGCCCTCATCGTCCCCCTGGGCGACATGGTCATCCGCCGGCGACTGGTGCCCGGGATCCTGCTCGTCGCCGCCCTGGCCCTCTTCACCGCCTCGGCCGCTCCCGACATCGTGGTCCTGATCGCCGCGGTGGCGGTGGCCGGCGTGTGCTCGGTGGCCGCCCAGATCCTGGTGCCCTATGCAGCCACGCTGGCCAGCGAGCAGCAACGGGGTCGGGTCGTCGGCACGGTGATGAGCGGACTGCTGATCGGCATTCTCCTGGCCCGGACCTTCTCCGGGTTGATCGCCGAGGCGGCCGGGTGGCGGGCCGTCTACGTCTCGGCCGGCGTCCTCGTGCTGGTGCTCACGGTCGTGCTGGCCCGATGGATGCCCCCGGAGGGGAAGCGGGAGTCCCTCGTCTACGCGCGGCTCCTCGGCTCCGTGGTCCACCTCATGCGCACCGAGCCGCTCCTCCGGCTGCGCTCCGCCATCGGCGCGCTGGCCTTTGCCACCTTCAACGTGGTCTGGACCAGCCTGGCCTTCCTCTTGGTGGGTCCGCCCTACCGCTACAGCGAGGCGGTGATCGGGCTGTTCGGCCTCCTCGGGGCAGCCGGGGCGCTGGCTGCGTCGTTCAGCGGCCGCCTGGCCGACCGGGGCCTCGAGCGCTGGGTCACCGGCGGCTCGCTGGTCCTCATCGTGGGGTCGATGGGCCTCTTGGCCCTCGGGTCGGACCGCCTGTGGGCCCTGGTGGCGGGCATCCTGGTCGCCGACCTCGGGATCCAGGCCGTCCACATCCAGAACCAGCACCTGATCTTCTCCATCGATCCCGCGGCCCGGTCCCGGCTCAACACCGGGTACATGGTCTCCTACTTCATCGGCGGGGCCGTCGGATCGGCAGCCACCGGGGTGGCCTACGGCACGGGGGGCTGGCCGGCGGTCGTCGTCCTCGGGTGCTGCTTCTCCGGTGCCGGGCTGTTCTTGTGGGCCGGAGCTCAGCTCGTCCGGGCCGGGAGGCGCGGCCCCGCCGGGTCCGGTGCACCCACGGTGCCGCACACCCGCACCTCCCCCTCGAACTGATCGGGCCGGCGGCTCGGAGGGCCCGAACCGGGGCCGGTGATGTGCTACGCAAGGGCCATGCCCCGATTCGAGCCGTTCGCCGGCCTCCGGTACGACGCCGGCCGGGTGGACATGAACGCGGTCATCGCCCCGCCCTACGACGTGGTCGGGCCGGTCGACCGGGCCCGGCTGGCCGGGCGGCACAGTGCCAATGCCATCCGGGTCGAGCTCCCCGAACCCGACCACCGGGCCGACCTCGACCGCTACGCCAATGCCGCCCGGCACCTCGAGCAGTGGCAGGAGGAGGGCATCCTCAAACGCGACCCCGATCCGTCCTTCTACGCCTACCGGATGACCACGCCCGGGGGGCGGGCCACCAACGGTGTCATCGGCGGGTTGGGCATCGACGAGCAGAGCGCGGCGGAGACCTTCCCCCACGAGCTCACCCTGTCCAAACCGCGGAGTGACCGCCTCGATCTCCTGCGGGCCACCAGGGCCAACCTCTCGCCCATCTGGGGGCTGTCGCTGAGTCCGGGCCTGACCAAGACATTCCAACGTGACATCCCGCCCCAGGCCACGGCGACCGATGAGGACGGCGTTCGCCACGAACTGTGGGTGATCGACGAGCCCTCGGTCGTCGACGGCATCCGCCAGGCGGTGGGAGCGTCACCGGTGGTGATCGCCGACGGGCACCACCGGTACGAGACGGCCGTCGCCTACCACGGGGAGCAGCCGGACCCCGGGGCCGGCCTGGTGATGGCCCTCGTGGTGGAGCTGGCCGACGACCAGCTCGAGGTGGGTCCGATCCACCGCGGTCTGTCCGGGCTCCCCGACGGCCTCGATCTGGTGGACGCCTTCTCGTCGTGGTTCGACGTGACCCGTGCCGGCGACTTCACCGGCCGCACCACCGCGGCGCTCGGGGAGTCCGGGGCGCTGGCCCTGGTCATGTCTTCGGGGACCTGGCTCCTCTCGCCGAAAGACGGGACCCCCGAAGCGGCGGGGGCCGATCTCGACTCGTCGATGGTGGCCCTGGTCATCGCCGAGCTCCCCGATCACGAGCTCGCCTTCTACCACTCGTGGCGGGACGCCGTCGACGCGGTGGCCGCCGATCAGGCCCAGGCGGTCATCCTCCTCCGGCCGGTGACCGTCGAACAGATCGCCGACTGGGCCAACGCCGGGAGGCGCATGCCCCCGAAGAGCACCTACTTCCATCCCAAACCACGCACCGGGATGGTCTTCCGGACGCTCGACGTCCCCGCCTGATCCCCGGACCGGAAAGGCCCGGGCCGCCCGGCCCCCACCGTGGCCGACCTCGGTGCCACCGCGCCGGCCGGTACGCTGACAGCCCGGTCGAGGCGCCCGGTCACGACGAACCCGGACGAGGTGGGAGCAGGTGGCTCAGAGGCGAACGGCGGCGTGGCTCTGCCTGGCGGCTTCGGCGCTGATCGTCGGTGGGTGCTCGTCGCAGACCTCTTCGGCGCCCGCCGTGGCCCACCGACCGCCCCCGCCGAAGACGGGCGGCACGACGACGGTCGCACCGCCGTCCACCACCCCGGGTCCTCCCTCAGCCGTGCCCACCACCGTGCTGCCCCCGGCTGTCCCGGCCCCGGGTTGGACCCAGGCGTTGACCGCGCTCCCACCCGGCGGGGGGTTCAGCTCGCTCTCGTGCCTCTCGGACACCTTCTGTATCGCCGCCGGCGGAGGGACGAGCGGGGATCCCTCCGAGCTCACCGCCGGGTCGGGGGTGGCCGAATCGTGGGACGGGGCGGCGTGGTCGGAACCGTCCGTCTACTACCCCGGCCCGGCCACCGGTTCGGTCACGGCACCGGTCCTGCCCGCGGTGGCCTGCACGTCAGGACCGTCGTGCCTGATCGCCGACGGATCCGGCCATACGAGCGACGGGAACGGCACCGACTGGTCGACGCCGACGGCCATGCCGACGGCACCGTCGATGCCGACCAACCCGGACGACCCGGGAGCCGGGCATCCCGGATCGCGCACCATGGCCGTCTCGTGCCCCTCGCCCACCTTCTGCGCCTTCGTGGACAACACCGGCCACACCTACGAGCTGGCCGACGGCCGGTGGCTGGCCTCGCAGTCGTTCGGGACGCCGAGCGGTCACGGGGCTCCCGTCTCGCTGTACCAGCCCGGCCGGGTGGGGGTCTCATGCCCGACGCCGTCGGCCTGCATGGCGGTGGTCGGTGCCTCGGTACTCGACTGGAACGGCTCCAGTTGGGCCGAGGAGTCCGAGCCCTGGACCTCCTCGCTGGCCTCGGGGGCATCCGACGCCACCGCCATCTCCTGCCCCACCGCCTCGTTGTGCGCCATCGCCAACGGCACCGGGGTGTCGATGGGCAGCCCCGGAGGCCCGTGGTCGAGCGCCCCGAACGCCGACCCGGACGGGCAGCTCGACTCGATCTCGTGTCCCTCCGCCACCTTCTGCCTGGCTGCGGGCTCGAGCGGCTCGGTGGTCACGTGGAACGGGGCGGGCTGGAGCTCGCCGGACCAGGTCATCCCGTCGGCCGATGAGTACCCGGGCAACGGCACGTCCGTGTCCTGCCCGAACCCCCAGTTCTGCATGGTCCTCAACGGGGACGGCGACTACGCCACCTATTCGGGGTCGCCGTCCCCGTCGTGACGGTGGACCGAGGCTTCGGTTACCGCCTGCACAGCTCGGCCAGGGCGGAGACCGTACGCCAATTGCGGGTGGTGGCCCCGACCCCGAGACGCCGCTCGAGGTAGGTGTTGTTGAGCTTGGTCTCGCCGTAGCCGCCGGGACAGTGGAGGTAGACGTGGGTGCCACACACCGCGAACCGGTCGTCGCCGAACTGGCCCGACAGCCCTTCGAGCTCGGTCACCTTCGGGGCCGCGGGCCGGTCGGCCAGAAAGGTGACATGGAGTGTCTTCGGATCCAGTTCGTCGCCGGACAAGGGGTTGCCGTCGAGGATCTTCTCGAGCTGCGGCCTGCTCCGGGCCAGGACGGGCACCTCCAGGTCGAGGTCGGCCGCCAACCGGGCCTCGATGGCTCGGGCCACGGTGGCCGCCGTCCCGGGCGCGGTGAACACCACGTTCCCGCTCTGCAGGTAGGTGGTGGCATCGGCGAAGCCGAGGGATGACACGATGTCGCGCAGGTCGGCCATGGCCAGCCGGTTCCGGCCACCGACGTTGACGCTGCGGAGCAGGGCGGCAAAGGTGGCCACGCCGATCCCCTGTCCTCGGGCTCGTCAGCCGGCTCGGCGGCTCAGACCCGCGCTACTCGACCGTCCACGACGAGCCGGAACGCAGGAGTGCGTCCAGATCACCGGGGCCGCGGCGGGTGATGGCCTCGTCGATCTGGCGGGCCATCCCCTCGCCGTACTCGGGCCGTTCGACGTCGCGGAACACCCCGATGGGCGTGGGCTCGTACGGCCCCCTCGACAACCGGCTCAGCTGGAAGGCGAGACCGGGATTGTCACGGTTCTCGTCGTGGACCAGGAGGGCCGACTCCCCCACGTCGGCCACTTCGACCACGTCGACGGTGCCGTCACGTTGGAGCACGACCCCGTGCTCGCCTTCGGGACCGAACCGGATGGGCTCACCGTGGACCAGGGGGATGAGCATGTCGGCGCGGTGGTCCTTGCCGGTGATCTGCTCGAAGGCACCGTCGTTGAAGACGTTGCAGTTCTGGTAGATCTCGACGAACGACGCCCCCCGGTGCTGGTGAGCCCGGCGGAAGACCTCCATCATGTGCTTGCGGTCCATGTCGTGGGTGCGGGCCACGAACCCGGCCTCGGCCCCGAGGGCCAGGCTCAGCGGGTTGAACGGCTGCTCCAGCGAGCCGAAGGGCGTGGACTTCGTGACCTTGGCCATCTCCGAGGTCGGCGAGTACTGGCCCTTGGTCAGACCGTAGATCTGGTTGTTGAACAACAGGATGGTGATGTTGACGTTCCGCCGCAGCGCGTGGATCAGGTGGTTGCCGCCGATGGACAAGGAGTCACCGTCACCGGTCACCACCCACACGTCGAGGTCGGGCCGCGTCGTGGCCAGGCCGGTGGCGATGGCGGGTGCCCGACCGTGGATGGAGTGCATCCCGTAGGTGTTCATGTAGTACGGGAACCGGGCGGCACAGCCGATACCGGACAGGAACACCGTGCTCTCCCGGCGCACACCGAGGTCGGGCATGAGCATCTGCACGGCGGCCAGGATCGAGTAGTCACCGCAGCCCGGACACCACCGGACCTCCTGGTCGGAGGACCAGTCCTTGCGGGTGGTGAGGGGAACCGGGACCGAGGTCTCTTCCGCGGGGGCCAGGTCGGTCATCAGTCGGACACCTTTCCGTTCGGGGACTCCGCTCGGCCCGGGGACGCCACCACCGGGCCGGAGCCGTGACCGTTGGCCAGGGAGCCGGCCGCTCCGGGCGGCAACGGATCGGCACTGGACCCGTCGATCTGCTGGAGGATGGCCGCTTCCATGGCCGCAGCCCGGAAGGGAATGCCCTGGACCTGGGTGAAGGAGATGGCATCGACCAGGTACTCGGCCCGCAGCAGGCGGCTGAGCTGACCGAGGTTGACCTCGGGGACCAGCACCTTCTTGTACCGGCTGAGCACCTCGCCGAGGTCGGCGGGGAACGGGTTGAGGTGAACCAGATGGGCCTGGGCCACCTTGTGGCCCCGGGCCCGCACCCGTTGCACACCGGCGGCGATGGCACCGTAGGTGGAACCCCAGCCCACGACCAGCACCTCGGCCCCTTCCTCGTCGTCCACGTCCGTCGGAGGGATGTCGTTGGCGATGCCGGCGATCTTGGCGGCCCGGAGCCTGGTCATCCGCTCGTGGTTGGCCCCGTCGTAGGCCACGTTTCCTGAGCCGTCGGACTTCTCCAGGCCCCCGATCCGGTGCTCCAGACCGGGCACGCCCGGCGGTGCCCACGGCCGGGCCAGGGTGACCTCGTCCCTCACGTAGGGCCAGAAGACCTCGTGACCGTCGGGATCGGTGTGGTTGGGGGCGGTGGCGAAGTCGGGATCGATGTCGGGCAGGTCGCCCATGTCCGGCAGTCGCCAGGGCTCTGCCCCGTTGGCCAGGTAGCCGTCCGAGAGGAGGATGACCGGCGTGCGGTACTTGACGGCCAGTCGGACCGCCTCCACCGTGGCCTCGAAGCAGTGCGACGGGGTCTTGGCGGCCACGATGGGAAGGGGGGCTTCGCCATGGCGGCCGTACATGGCGTGGAGGAGGTCGGCCTGCTCCGTCTTGGTGGGGAGACCGGTGGACGGCCCGCCCCGCTGGATGTCGATGATCAGCAGCGGGAGCTCGAGGCTGATGGCCAGCCCCATCGTCTCGGACTTGAGGTCGATGCCCGGACCTGAGGTCGTGGTCACCCCGAGGGATCCGCCGAAGGCTGCACCGAGGGCGGCGCCGATCCCGGAGATCTCGTCCTCGGCCTGGAAGGTCCGCACCCCGAACTGCTTGTGCTTCGACAGCTCGTGGAGGATGTCGGAGGCGGGGGTGATCGGATAGGTACCGAGGAACAGGGGCAGCCCGCTCCGGGTGGCCGCGGCGATGAGGCCCCAGGCCGTGGCCGTGTTCCCGGTGATGTTGACGTACTCGCCGGGCGCCAGCGTGGCCGGCTTCACCTGGTAGGAGGACTCGAACAGTTCCGCCGTCTCCCCGAAGTGGAAACCCGCCTTGAAGGCCCGGAGGTTGGCTTCCATCACCAGGGGCTTGCCCGCGTACTTTTCCGTGATCCACTCGATGGTGGCTTCGATGGGACGGGTGTAGAGCCAACTGATCAGCCCCAGCGCGAAGAAGTTCTTGGACCGTTCCGCATCCCTGGGCTTGACCCCCGCGTCCTTGGACACCTCGGTGGTGATCGAGGTCATGGGCACCTCGTAGACGGTGTAGGCGGCCAGCGACCCGTCGGCCAGTGGGCTGGACTCGTAGCCCGCCTTGGCCAGGTTCCGCTCCTCGAAGGAGTCCACGTTGACGATGATGGTGGCGCCCTTCGGCAGGGAGTCGAGATTGGCCTTGAGGGCGGCCGGGTTCATGGCCACCAGCACGTTGGGGGTGTCGCCGGGCGTGGAAATATCGTGATCGGAGATGTGCACCTGGAAGGCGGACACCCCGGCGAGCGTCCCGGCCGGCGCCCGGATCTCGGCGGGAAAGTCGGGAAACGTGGCCAGGTCGTTACCCAGCAGCGCCGACGTGGTGGTGAAGCGATCGCCGGCCAGCTGCATTCCGTCGCCTGAGTCTCCGGCGAACCGGATGACAACGCGGTCCAGCAGCTGGGGGGATTTCGGGTCGGTCGTGGTGTCGGACACCATGCTCCTTCGTGCTGATTTTGCTGCGCTCAGTCGCCGGACTCGGGCTCGGCGCTGCTACGTCTGGACGGTGCTCGCCCGGATGAACACCCCTGACCCCGGATTCGGCGCCACAGCCACAGTCTACCGTCCGAAGGTCGGTCCGAGCGGAGTCGGGGGGCCGGCCACCGGTCGGCGGGGCCGGGCCGTCAGGCGATGGTGACCGATTGGTCCAGGTAGACGTCCTGGATGGCGTGGATGAGGGCCGCACCCTCATCCGTGGGCCGCTGGAAGGCCTTGCGCCCCACGATGAGCCCCGATCCTCCCGCCCGCTTGTTGATGACCGCGGTGCGGACGGCCTGGGCCAGGTCGTCGGCGCCCTTCGACTCACCACCCGAGTTGATGAGCGGAACCCTCCCCGCATAGCAGTTGACCACCTGCCAGCGGGCCAGGTCGATGGGGTTGTCGGTGGTCAGCTGGCTGTAGACCAGCGGATCGGTCTTCCCGAACTTCAGGGCGTTGTAGCCGCCGTTGTTCTCCGGCTGCTTCTGCTTGATGATGTCGGCTTCGATGGTCACACCCAGATGGTTGGCCTGCCCGGTGAGATCGGCCGCGAGGTGGTAGTCGGTGTCGCCCTGTTTGAAGGCGGGGTTCCTCAGGTAGCACCACAGGACGGTGAACATCCCCAGCCGGTGGGCCTCGGCGAAGGCGCGGGACACTTCCACGATCTGACGGTCGGCGCCTTCGGAGCCGAAGTAGATGGTCGCCCCCACACCGACGGCACCGAGGTCGAAGGCCTGGGTGACCCCACCGAACATCACCTGGTCGTAGGTGTTCGGGTAGTTGAGGAAGTCGTTGTGGTTCAGTTTCACGATGAAGGGGATCTTGTGCACATAACGGCGGGACACGATGCCGAGGCCGCCGAGCGTGGTGGCGATGGCGTTGCAGTCCCCGGCGATGGCCAGGTCGCAGAGCTTGGCCGGATCGAAGTAGGCCGGGAACTTGGCGAAGCTCGCCGCGGCCGAGTGCTCGATCCCCTGGTCGACCGGGAGGATGGAGAGGTAACCGGTGCCGGCCAGACGGCCCGTGTTGTACACGGTGCCGAGGTTGCGGAGCACGGTGGCCGACCGGTCGGAGTCGACGAAGATGTTGTCGAGGTGGTCGGGGCCCGGAAGGTTGAGGAGCTCGGCCGGGAACGCCTTCGCCGTGTAGTTGAGCAGCGAGTCCGCCTCGTCGCCGAGTAGCTGTTCGATGGTCATGTTCCCAAGCCTAACGGGCGTTGCGCGGCCGGTTCGGCGTCCGGCGTGCCCGGGTCGGCGGTCCGAGGGATTCGAGCCGGTCGGCCACGTCGTAGGCGTCCGGATCGGCCGCGGCGATCCGGAGGAAGAGCTCGCGGGCCTTGGCCAGGTCACCCGAGCGCTCCATCAGGTCGCCCAGCACGTACCACTGGCGCAGGTGACGTTCGGCCGGGTTGCGCACCAGGCGACCGGCACCCACCTCCACCAGCAGAGCCACGGCGCCGGCCAGATCACCATTGTCCGCCCGGGTCCCGGCCAGCACCAACCGGCCTTCGGAGAGGACTTCGGGGTCGGGCGATCCTTGGCGGAGCTCCGTGTAGAGCGCCTCCACCCGCTTCGGGCGTCCGAGGGCGCGCTGGCAGTCCATCCGGACCGGATGCTGGTCGACCGAACCGGTCAGGGCGGCGAAGGCCTCGAGGTTGGGGAGCGCGGCCTTCCAGTAGCTCTGGTGGTACTGGCTGAGGGCCAGCAGTTCCCGGGCCGACGGTGAGTTGGGGATGGCGTCCACCACGGTCTTGAGGATCCGCGACGCATCCCGGTACCGCTCACGCTCGAAGGCGCCGATACCGGCGGCCATGCGTTCGGTGATCCGGGCCCGGAGATGACTCCAGTCGGGGCCGGCGGCGGAAGCAAGCTCATTGGCGATGTCGGGTGGGAGCTCGGCCGGCGCCTGTACCGTGCGGTGAGCCGGTGGCCGCAATTTTTGGCTGCCGGCCTCACCCCGGCGGCGGGTGTCGGTGCGCTCCCAGCGCTCGGGGACGAACTCGTCGGACCGGGTGCGCGAACCCCGGCGGCGGTCGGGGCTGTCCGGGTCCGGGCGTTGACGCTCCGGCTCTCCGCGTACCGTGCTCGCCCCCCGTCGGGCCACGCTCCCCCACCCCTTACGGACGACCGGTGGCCTCGAGCTCGATGCCTGCGGTCGACCGTCCGGCTTCCATCCCGTCCCGGTCGTCGATTCGCGGCGCGGCGGCCGTCCCGGGCGCCCGTCCGGTGCGGACGATCTGCCGCTCCCCCGTGGGCCGGTCCCCGGAGGCCGACCCCGGTCTCCCCGGTAACCGCTCGATTGGCTCCGGTCGTCTGAACGCGCCGACCCGCCGGTGCGACGCCGGTCGTCGGCGCCGCCGGTCCCCGACGGGCCCGACCGCGGCGATCCGGTCGATCGTCCCGATCCGCCCGCGCCTCGCGGTCCGGCTGGCCCGTCGGACCGCGCCGGCCTGTCCGACCGTCCCGATCCGCCCGTGCGTCCTGAACCTCCGGCGCGTCCCGAACCTGCGGCGCGTCCCGAACCTGCGGCGCGTCCCGAACCTGACGATCCTGTGGGTCTGTCCGACCTCGTCGACCGACCCGACCCACCCGACCGTGCCGGGCGACCCGACCGTTCCGGGCCGCCCGGGCGGCCGCCGGATGCACCGGGGCCTCGCGGGCGCGGAGGACCAGGAGGTTTGGACGCTGCCATTCGATCGAGTGTACCGGTAGCCGTCCGGCTCACCCATCCCCTCCCGGGCCCGGTGGCTCACACGGGAGATGCCAGGGGCCACCGGCGCGGCCCGCCGTCGGCGGCCCGGAAACCTCCCCTACCCTTGCATTCGACCGTGCCACCAGATCCCGCCCCTCCGTTCGACATCGTGGGCCCCGCCCCGACCCCGTCGGCCCAGATCCGCCCGTCGGGTCGTGCCGGGGGGTCGCTGCTCGCCGGCCTGGCGCTGGTGGTGGTTGGAGTGATGGCCTGCGGGTGCGGCCAGAGCGCGGGGGCCGAAGGCCACGCCGGTGGTGCGGGCCGCCCGCATTCCGCCCCCGCGGCGGGAACCTCAGCTCCGACCGAGGAGGAGAGCGCGGCAGCCGAAGCGGCCACCGCCATCTTCCGAACCGACATCGATGATGCCACCGCCGCCTTCGTCACCGGTGTCGACCGACTCCAGGCCGCGGTCGACACCGGTGCCAGACCGGAGGCCCAGGCGGACGAGCTGGCCGCCCAGGCCGATTACGACAGGTTCCGCCTCCTCGAGGGCGGTGACCAGACCACGGCGGCCACACTGGACGAGCTGGACAGCGAGGTCGGCGGCCACCAGTCCTTCGGCGGGCTGCACGCGGTGGAGCGCGACCTGTGGACCTCGGGGGACGCCGCCGACGACATCACCGGCCTGGTGGCCCAGGCGCCGGTGGCCCAGTACCTGCTGGACAAAGAGGTCCTGGCGCCCGAAGCCATCGGCACCACCGCGGTCGACGAGCTGGGCTGGGTCGACGACATGGCCGTCCCCGGCCGGGAGGAGCTCTATTCGCGGCGGGATGCCGTCGACATCGCGGCCACGGTCAGCGCGGCCCACGACGCCTTCGTGGCCCTTCGGCCACTCGGGCAGCTGGTCGATCCATCGGTCACCGCCTCCGCCGACCGGCAGTTCACCGGGCTCCTCGCCCTGGTGGGGTCGCTCGGCGACCCCGCGCACCTTCGGGACCAGGACATCTCCGGCGCCAGCCGCCTGGCCCTGTCCCAGCACGTGGATGCCACGGCCGCCGAATTGTCGCAGCTCGCGGCGGCGCTGGCCCCCTTCGGCACGACCGGACCCTCGTCATGACCGGGCGGATGAGCAGACGGCGTCTCCTGGCCGGCACCGGCGTGGCCTCGGCCGCACTGGTGGCCGCGGCCGGTGCGGGTCATGCCGGCGCCGGGGCCTCGCCCCCACCCTCGGGCGGTTCCGCGGTCCCGTTCGGTGGCGTTCACCAGGCCGGTATCACCACACCCGAACAGGACCAGCTGGTCTTCGCCACCTACGACGTCACCGCGGGCGAGGTGAGCGATCTGACCGCATTGCTGGCCCGGTGGACACGGGCTGCGGGCCGGCTGACCGCGGGGGAACTTCTCGAGGGTCCCGGCGGTCCGTTCGCACCGCCGCCGGACACCGGCGAGGTGCTCGGTCTGCCACCGTCCCAGCTCACCCTGACCTTCGGTTTCGGACCGAGCCTGTTCGATTCGCGCTTCGGCCTCACCCATCGACGCCCGGCCGCCCTCGTCGATCTGCCCGCTTTCCCCGACGACGATCTCCAACCGGCCCGATGCGGTGGCGACCTGTGCGTCCAGGCCTGTGCCAACGATGCCCGGGTGGCCTTCCACGCCGTCCGCGACCTGACCAGACTGGCGTTCGGCACCGCCGCCATCCGCTCCATGCAGGCCGGGTTCGGCCGCACGGCTGCGGCCGGGGTGGGCCAGCCGACACCACGGAACCTCCTCGGATTCCACGACGGCACCGCCAACCTCGACGCCGCCGACAAGGACGCCATGGACAAGTTCGTCTGGGTCGGGCGCGACTCCGACCAACCGTGGATGACCGGCGGCACCTACCTGGTGACCCGGCGGATCCGGATCCACCTGGAGGAATGGGATCGCAGCACGCTCCAGGACCAGGAACAGACCATCGGTCGGAGCAAGGCGAGCGGGGCGCCCCTCGGCGGCACCAAGGAGTCGGATCCCGTGGACCTCTCGGCGGTGGGGGCCGACGGCCAGCCCACCATCCCCGATACCGCCCACATCCGGGTCGCCGCCCCCGGCTCCAACGGCGGCCAGGCCATCCTCCGCCGCGGGTACAGCTTCGCCGATGGCATCGACCCGCTGTCGGGTGAGTTGGACGCCGGCCTCTTCTTCATCTGTTTCCAGAAGGACCCACGAGGGCAATTCATCCCCATCCAGAACCACCTGTCGGAGATCGATGCCTTGTCCGAGTACCTGGTGCACACCGGAAGCGGAATCTTCGCCTGCCCACCCGGCGTCACCGGCGACCTGGCCTATGGACAGGGACTGGTCTGACCCTCCGGTCCCGCACCACACCGGTCACCTCGGTTGGACCGTGCCTCCATGTGGCGAACGTCCTTCCCATCAGGACCGGCCCGACCGCACCCCGTCCAACCGACGGCCTCACCGTCCAGGCTGCTGATCGGCGAGCACTGCGGCAACCGCTCGCCGGGCGACCTCGACGAACCCGGGGTTGGTGGTCTCGTAGTAGGGGAGGGCGATCAGTCCGAACGTCAGCGCATAGCCGCGACCGCGGTCCCAGGTGGCGTCATCCGCCCCGACCTCGTCCCGGAACGCCTCTCTCCCCGTCTCGGGCAGATAGGCCCATGCCGTCATCATGTCCGCGGCCGGGTCACCGACGGCCAGACAGCCGAAGTCGATGACGGCGCTGAGCCGGCCCCGGGTGGCCAGCAGGTTCCCCGGGATGAGATCCCCGTGGAACCAGACCGGTGGGCCTTCCCAGGGCGGCGAACCGAGGGCGGCATCCCACGCCCCGGTGACCGCATCGGCGTCGACCCTGTCGCCCAGGTCGGAAATGGCTGCTCTGACCGCGGGGTCGAACACCGCCAATGGCGCACCCTTGTAAAAGTTGTGCGGACCGAACCGCGGACCATCGGCGGGGTCGATCCGGTGCAGGTCGGCGACGAACCGGCCCAGATCGACAGCTGATCGCCGGACGTCGGCCATCAGCTCAGGAGCGGCCGTCTCGCCCTCCAGCCATTCGTAGATGGACCACTTCCAGGGATACCCTTCGCCGGGCCTCCCCATGGCCACGGGACTCGGAATGGCCAGCGGCAGGTGCGGGGACAACCTCGGAAGCCACATGAACTCCTTCTCCATCCCCACGGTCGCACCCGGAGTCCGAGGAAGTCGCACCGACATCGCCGGCCCCAGCCGGAAGATGGCGTTTGAAGTCCCGATGGAGTGGAAGGGCTCGACGGATAGGTCTGACCAGTGCGGAAATTGGGAATCGAGCAATCGCCGCACCAGATCGAGGTCGATGTCAGCCTCGTCCGCGTGCATCTTTTCGCCGGCCATCGCTCCCCCTGTTCCTCCGTCGCAGTTCGCTTCGGTCGAGTGCCCTGGTGATGACGATGCCGAGGATCAGGAGTCCTGGACGAGCACCACCGGCCACTGGCGATGACGGGTGACTTCGACGACGACCAGGGTCACCTGGCCGACGGCGGAATCCAATCGACGTCGGAACCACGTGATGACCACGATCCCCGGCATCTCCGGGCACCAGCTTCCCATCGAGGGCCATCGTGTGCATACGAGCCGCCGCGCCACCGTCGCGGCACGAGGCCCGGTACAGGCAGCGGGAGACGGGCCGGGCCATACTCTTCGCGTGGGATCCGGCCACGTTCTCCGCACTGCGGCCGAACCGCGGACCGCTGAACCTGGCCCTGACGAACTTGGAGATATGGACGACGTGGACGGCGTAACTGGCGTTGGTGCGGCACTCACCCGGGCGGCCGATGCGTTTCCGGGGTCCTGGGAAGACTTCCCGTGGGGTGAGCGGGTGGCCAAGGTCGGCAAGAGGGTGTTCGCCTTCCTCGGGAGCGATGGCACAGAGCCGTCCGCCGTCTCCCTCAAACTTCCGGAGTCATGCCATCAGGCCCTGACCCTCGACTGCTGTGAACCGACGAGCCATCGCCTGGGGCGCGCCGGGTGGGTGACGATCCGGCTCGACCGGGACGACTGTCCCGAACTCGACGTACTCCTCGACTGGCTCGACGAGAGCTACCGGGCCATCGCTCCGGCCAAACTCATTGCGGAGCTCGACGCCGAGTGACGGCCGGTCGTCGATCTGACCGATGGCCGACGACGGAGAGACCGTCCTCAGTGGGCGAAAACCACCGTTCGGGCGCCGTTGATGAGCACCCGGTCCTCCAGATGCCAACGAAGCCCTCGGGCCAGGACTGAGCGCTCGACGTCCCGGCCGATACGCATGAGATCCTCCACCGTGGCCGCGTGGTCGATGCGGCTGGTGTCCTGTTCGATGATCGGCCCGGCATCGAGCTCCGCGGTCACGTAGTGGCAGGTGGCCCCGATGAGCTTCACGCCCCGCTCGAAGGCTTGGTGGTACGGCCGGGCCCCGGCGAACGACGGCAGGAAGCTGTGGTGGATGTTGATGATCCGGCCGGGGTAGCGCTCGCAGACCTCCCTCGGGAGGATCTGCATGTAGCGAGCCAGCACCATGGTGTCGGCTCGGGCTTCGTCGAAGCGCGAGATGATCTCGCCGAAGGCCTCGCTCCGCCGATCGGGCGTGACCGGAACGTGGAAAAAGTCGATCCCGTGCCATTCGACCATCGGACGCAGATCGGGATGGTTGGATATCACCGCGGCGATGTCGCACTCGAGATTGCCGCTGCGCCAGCGGTACAAGAGGTCGGCCAGGCAGTGGTCTTCGCGACTGACGAGGATGACGACCCGCTTGCGCACATCGGTGTCGCTCAGGTGCCAGTCCAGACCGAACTGCGCGGCGGTGTCTGAGAAATATGCCCCGAACTCATCGGGCCGAAAGGCCAGGCTGTCGGCCAGGATCTCGATCCGCTGGAAGAACTGACCGGTGGCCAGGTCCCCGTGCTGGGCCGCCTCCACCACCCAGCCCCCGTGGGAGGCGATGAAGCCGGTGACCGCAGCCACGATTCCGGTGCGATCGGGGCAGGTGACGGAGAGAACCAGGCGGCGCACCCGTCCATCATGGCCGGTGCGGCCGGTCGGGCGGAGGACGGGGGGAGGCCGACCGGCCTCGCCGCCGCAGCTACCATCGTCCGATCACCACGTTCGTACTCGTCCACGGGGCCATGCACGGCGGGTGGTGCTGGCGCGACGTCAGGCGGCGGCTGACCGAGCGGGGACATCCGGTCTTCACCCCCACCCTCACCGGTCAAGGCGATCGACGATCGTCCGCCACCCGGGAGGTGGGGGTGACCACCCACGTCACCGACATCACCGATCTGCTCTGGTACGAGGACCTGAGCGAGGTCCATCTGGTCCTCCACAGCTATGCCGGGATCCTCGCCGGCCCCATCGTGACCCGAGCCGGCGACCGAGTGGCCTCGGTCACCCTGTTGGGCGGGTTCATCACCCGTTCGGGCGAGTGCCTCCTCGACGTCGAGCCGGAGGAGGTGGCGGCCCGCTACCGCAGCCAGGCCGCCGCCCATGGCGACGGGTGGCTGGTTCGCACCGATCCCTCGTTCCTCGGCCAATGGGGCGTGACCGATGTCGACCTGGCCGCCTGGGTCGGGCCACGGCTCACCGACTTCCCCCTCCGGTGCCAGACGGAGCCCACCGTGTTCGACGACGCGGCCCTGCCCGCGGTGCACAAGGCCTACGTCCGGCACACCGCTCCCCCACTGGCCAGCCTCGAGCTGTCCTACCGTCGGGCCGTCGCCGACGGATGGGAGTGCCATGACGTGAGCGCCGGGCACGACATGATGCTCGAGGTGCCCGGGGTCGTGGCCGACCTGCTCATGGCAATCGCCGGCGCGTCGGGAGGACCGGCACGCGATCTCCAGACCCAGCGGTCGGCACCCGGAGCCGCACCCTCCCGTGGACCGACCACGACCGATCCGGCGCCACCGACCACACCGTGACCGTGACCGAGGCGGTCGCCCTTCCGACCGGTCAGGACGCGGCCGTCCACGGTCTTGCGCGCCGCGACTCGGGCCGGGGCCGGTGGAGGGCGTTGCGGGTGGCCGGCGCGCTGGTCATGGGGCTCTGGTGCGTCGGACTGGTCGTCTTCTCCACCAGCGTCTACCACCACGCCATCCTGGGTGAGGACTTCGGCACCTACAACCAGGCCTGGACCCTCATCGGCCAGGGCCACCTGAATCCGTTCGACACCATCTACCACTTCCCGTTCGTGAAGAGCGACTTCGAGCTCATCATCTGGCCGTTGGCCCTCGTCCACCTGGTGTACCCGGGTTCGGTGGCCTTGCTGTGGATACAGGATCTGGCCGTGGCCGGGAGCGGCTTCGTGGTCTTCCTCTGGATCGTGGACTACCTCGAACGGCGCGCCGTGCCCTGGTGGCCCGCGGCCACCGTGGCCGCCGTGGTGCTGGCCGTGCTGGTGGTCAATCCTGGGGCGTATCAGATCCTCTCCTTCGACTTCCACATGGAACCCATCTCCACGCCGTTCGTCCTCCTGGCCGGGCGTGACCTGTGGGCGGGTCGACACCGGCGGGCGTGGATCTGGGTGGCCATCGCGCTGACCTGCGGGACCTTCGCCGCCATCACCCTGGTCGGACTGGGCCTCTCCGCCGTCCTGGCCGGCCGCCAGACCCGGCGTCCCGGAGCCTTGGTGATGGCGGCCGCCATCGGCTGGTTGGCCGTGGTCTCGCTCCTCGGCGCCAGCGCCGGGGCGGGCATCGACACCTACGCCCACCTGGCCGGCCGGCGAACGCTGGCCGGCCCCACCGGCATCGCCGTCCTGGTCTCCAGCCTCTTCCTCCATCCGTCCCGGGCCATCGATCAGCTCCATGACCGGCTGAGCAGCGCCTACGTGCTGGTCAAACAGGTCGGGGTGGTCGGGCTGGCCTGCGCCTGGGGGTTCGGGGTCCCCGTGGTGGTCATGGCCACCAATGGACTCAGCGCCAACGGCGCGCTGATCACGCAGGCCTTCCAGAACGCGGCTGTCTATCCGTTCGTCCTCCTCGGTACGGTCATGGTGCTGGTATGGATCGCCCAGCGGTTCCACTACGGCTGGATCCCGGCCGTGGCCGTCGCCCTGGTGGTGACGGTGCAGGCCCTGACCTATGGCGCGGGAACAGCGCCGGCCGACGTCCGCTCCACCCTGTCGGAGATCGGTCCCGCACCGTCGGCTCAGATCAGGAAGGCCCTCACCCTCACGCCGCCCGAGGCCGAGGTGATCAGCACCATCGCCATCATGGGACGGTTCTGCGCCCGCCCGTACTGCTACTGGTTCTCCCCCCACCGGACGCTTCCGGTCCGGAGCCGGCAGGTGGTGTTCGTGTTCGATCCCGCCACCGAGGACCGGCTCGCCAAAGCCGACCAAGCCGACGACATCGAGGCGATCAGCTTCGTGCGGAATGATCTCCACGCCCGCACCCTGGTCGACGCCGACGGCGTCACCGCCCTGCTCTGGCGGCCCCCCGCCGGAACGACCCACGTCGTTCTGGCCCCTCGTCCGTGACGGTTTGCCTCCGGGACCTCTTGCGTTCGGTCCGGTGGATGCGTCCCAGGTGCCGGCTGCGAGTGAGCTGCGGCCGCTTGTTCAGCGCGGGAACGTGCGCGAAAGGTCCAAGCCCAGGTCGGGCAAGGGCTGGTGGGT
This sequence comes from uncultured Acidimicrobiales bacterium, assembly GCA_963713625.1. Lineage (GTDB taxonomy): Bacteria > Actinomycetota > Acidimicrobiia > Acidimicrobiales > RAAP-2 > Bog-756. The sequence continues at coordinate 147,639 of CAVQMN010000008.1, forward strand.
GGCGAAACGATAGAGGATCGTCCGCATGTACATGCCCGCAGCGGCCAGATACATGGAGACGATGAAGAAGCCGATCACACCGAGGACGGCGATCGGCACGCCGAGCACAGGCGTGACCGAGAACGCCACCACGATGCCGACGACGGTGACGGCAACCGCCAGCAGGATCCACCCGAGGAAGAACACTCCGAACCGGAGAGCACCCCGGGCGATGGTCCCGAACGTCGTTTTGATCAGATGCGAGGACTGCTTGAGGGCCTCGATGGGTCCGACGTCCTCGAAGGCGATCACCGGGATGACCAGGAACGTGGCCACCGCCCACGCCAGCCCGCCGAGGATGCCCACCAGGCGTCCGAACACACCCAGTCGGCTCTCGATGGCCTGGATGACCATACCGACCACTGCCGCCAGTACGGCCCAGCTGAAGACCACCCGCCGACGGGACCATGCCATCCCGAGGGCCTGACGGACCGAAATCCGCCGACCCTCGATCTGCTCGTTCGCCGCGAACACCAGCGCGACATTGAAGTACACACTGACGAAGGTTGCGGCCATGATGCCCGGGAAGAGGTAGAACACAGCCAACGGGGACGCTCCGTACGCTCGCACGAGAGGCACCGCCACCGCTCCCGAGATAGCCAAGAAGGCCAACGCCGACGACACCCCGGACAGCACCGGTAACCAGATCATCTTCCGGTTCTGGCGGAACAAGCCGAGCGATGTCCGCAAGAGTTGCTTCCCTGTCGGCCCGCCTCCCCGAGCGGGCAGACCCGGCCCCACCGTGGCCTGCGCCCGGTGTTCGGTCCAGGCTGCTCCATCCCAATAGCGGAGGTGGCCGGCTTCGCTCGGATCGGGATACCAAGCGGCAGGCGGCAGCTCAGTCGACATCACCCCATGCTACCGATGGAGACGAGGTGGAGACCAGGGATTCTTCCTGGGATCCGACGCGACCGGATGCGAATACCGCCCGTGAAAGGTGGCCAGAACCTCCAACTGCGGACAGACCTGGACGACCGGCTCCGCACCGTGAGGTGAATCGGCGGCCCGGAAGCAACGCCACGGGGTTGGCTGCGGCTGACCCGTATCGCGTCCTCCCCTCAACATCGGGCTGGCCGGGCGGACGGCTATCGGCAGGGATCCCGCACGCCGGTGAGGTCGACGTTGAACTTGGCGCCATTGAAGCCCCGTGCGTCGTCCGCGGCACAGAACTGTGGCGTCTTCAGGTCGTACTCGGCATTGAAGACCGCCTTGTGGTCCACGTAGGCCGACAGCGCTGAGCAGGTCTCGTATTGGTTGCACTGCTCAGTCAGCACGGCATCGGCCAACGGGTACATGTCGGTGGCATAGCTGTCACCGGTGTCATCAGGGTTCTTGATCCACCATCCGAGTCCGAGGCCGTGCATGTATTTGGCCAAGGTGGTCATGTACTTCTCTTCGATGGTCTTGGACAGCTTGAAACCGGTATTGTCCGTGAACTCCTCGTCGATGTCGGTCTCCACCGCATCGAACCGCTTTGCTGCGCACTGGTGATCGATCATCGACTCGATGATCGAGACCGTCTTGGACGATGTGATGTTCAGGTAGTACTCGGGATAGCCCGGCACTTTCTTCCCCATCACGCCGGCCGCCTTGAGCTGCTGGTAGTAGGTGGTCGTCGTGTGCTCCTGGGCGGTCGAGTAGTAGTTGCCCGCCGCCCCCACTTCGATGTAACAGACCACGTGCTTGCCCCGTGCGTGCAACGCCGCCACCGTCGAGGCCGGGTTGATGATCCCGTCGATGTCGTAGATGACCGGGGCCGGTGCGACCTTTCCGTCAGGGAGCTTGTCGTCGGTTCCCATATCGCTGGCACTGGACACGTTGAGCGGATGATCGAGCTCCCACTGCCAGGGTTGACTGCCCAGAGGCGGGACCCACCACGAGGCGGCCTGAGCACGTGCGGCGGCGCCGACCCCGAGCCCGACGACGGCGATCACCAGGGCGGCCGCCAGCCTGACGACCGCCCCCAACCTGTTCTTGCCGGTACGCACCATGCAGCTCCCCTCCGGAGCCACCTTACCGAGCCTTGACGCGACGATGCCCCCGCCATGGCGGGGGCATCGTCCGGAGAAATCCCGGCGGCGTCCTACTCTCCCAGGGGGCTACCCCCCAAGTACCATCGGCGCTGGCGGGCTTAACTGCCGTGTTCGGAATGGGAACGGGTGTCTCTCCGCCGCCATGGCCACCGGAAACTGTGCGCTCTCCCGGGGCTCGAGGACTACCGCCCACCAGGGGCGACGTCCGAGCCCGGCGCGACCGATGACGGTCACCCCTGAGCGTTCCATAGCGAGCACGAGCAAGTTCCCAAAGCCCTCGGCCGATTAGTACCGGTCAGCTGAATGCGTTGCCGCACTTACACTTCCGGCCTATCAACGTGGTCGTCTGGCCACGGGCCTTACCAGGTTAACCCTGTGGGAGATTTCATCTTGGAACGAGCTTCGCGCTTAGATGCTTTCAGCGCTTATCCCACCCGAAGGTCGCAAATCAGCAGTGCCCTTGGCAGGACAACTGACACACGAGAGCTTCGTCCATCCCGGTCCTCTCGTACTAGGGATAGCCTTCCTCAAATCTCCTACGGCTGCATCGGATAGGGACCGAACTGTCTCACGACGTTCTAAACCCAGCTCGCGTACCGCTTTAATGGGCGAACAGCCCAACCCTTGGGACCGGCTTCAGCCCCAGGATGCGACGAGCCGACATCGAGGTGCCAAACCTTCCCGTCGATATGGACTCTTGGGGAAGATGAGCCTGTTATCCCCGGGGTACCTTTTATCCGTTGAGCAACGGCGCTTCCACAAGCAACCGCTGGATCACTATGCCCTGCTTTCGCACCTGCTCGACTTGTAGGTCTCGCAGTCAAGCTCCCTTGTGCCATTGCACTCGACGGCTGATTGCCAACCAGCCTGAGGGAACCTTTGGGCGCCTCCGTTACGTTTTAGGAGGCGACCGCCCCAGTCAAACTACCCACCTGACGCTGTCCCTGATCCGGATAACGGACCGAGGTTAGGGTTCCGGCACATAAAGGGTGGTATTTCAAGGTTGACTCCACACTGGCTGGCGCCAATGCTTCAAAGTCTCCCACCTATCCTACACAATATGTACTAAAACTCAACAGCAAGCTGTAGTAAAGGTCCACGGGGTCTTTCCGTCCTGATGCAGCTAACGAGCATCTTTACTCGTACTTCAATTTCGCCGGGTCTGTGGTTGAGACAGTAGGAAAGTCGTTACGCCATTCGTGCAGGTCGGAACTTACCCGACAAGGAATTTCGCTTGGTTCTGTTACAACTATTCAACTCAAATCAGTCGAATAGCGGACCGGTCGTTTCCGCCGGTCTCCCTATGTCGCCATAGGGCCCGGACCATATCTTCAACTCACGATGATTCTCATGAGTTGGTCGGCGTATGGTCTCTGAGGATTCTCAGGACTCCAGATGGCCTCCGACGGTTCATCGTCTCAGCGATTTCGGCGATCTCTATCAATCCCGAAACCGTGAGGTGCTTTCGCTCCTCCATGAAACGCAGAACCCTCACGAACTTGTCGAAGCTCTCACGCTTCGACGTCCGTAGCTGGTGCTCTTGAAAGAACGGGACAATCACATCCCGCAGATCGGCGAATCTCTTCACGCTGAACAGGGCCAATTGCTCCCTATGGTCATCGTGTCTCTGATTCAGATACACCTTGCCGCACCCGAAGATGCTGACAAGTTCTTCCAGGGCATCACGACTCGACGCCGCCTGTGCCACCACAAACTGTGGCGGCACCTGCCAACGAAGCTTCGTGTTGTGATTCCAGAAGATGGGGACGCTAAAGCAGCCTTCCCCATCGACGAAACCAGCTATCCATCCGTAGATCCAGAGTCTTTCCTGCTGATTGTCCGCACCTCTCACATTGTCACTGCCGTCCATACGGCGACGATACAAAGAGGCTGTATCAGACTTGGACGACGAGTAGTGGAGGATACAACGGAGTTTCCAGCAAATAGCCGACTGCTCACGTATTGTCACCAATACGAGGGGCAGCACCCCTTTGCCTGCAAAGGGGCATCCCTACCTTAGGACCGTTATAGTTACGGCCGCCGTTTACCGGGGCTTAGGTTCAGAGCTTCGCCCGAGGGCTAACCCTTCCCCGTAACCTTCCGGCACCGGGCAGGCGTCAGAGCGTATACATCGTCTTTCGACTTCGCACGCTCCTGTGTTTTTAGTAAACAGTCGCTTTCCCCTATTCTCTGCGGCCCCTTCAGACTCGGAACGCGAAGTTCGTCATCCTAGTGAGGCCCTCCTTCTCCCGAAGTTACGGAGGTATTTTGCCGAGTTCCTTAACCACAGTTCTCCCGATCGCCTTGGTATTCTCTACCCGCCCACCTGTGTCGGTTTGGGGTACGGGTTCCGTGTCAGCTCGCTAGAAGCTTTTCTCGGCAGCATGGGATTAGTGACTTCACCTGGTGTGGCTCGGCATCGCGTCTCAGAGTTCATGAGGCCCGGATTTGCCTGGACCTCCTCCTACACGCTTACCCCAGGACAACCAACGCCTGGGCTCACCTACCCTCCTGCGTCCCTCCTTCGCTTTCCGCCACCGGGTCGGTCGGTTCGCCCCGAAGGACAGCCCCTTAGGACACCGGTATTGGAATTGGCGCGGACACGGAAGTACTGGAATATCAACCAGTTGTGCATCGACTACGCCTCTCGGCCTCGCCTTAGCTCCCGACTTACCCTGGGAGGATTAGCCTTCCCCAGGAACCCTTGGGCTTACGGCGGAGGGGTTTCTCACCCCTCTCTCGCTACTCATACCAACATTCTCACTCGACCGCGCTCCACGACGGTTTCCACCGCCGCTTCTCAGCAGGATCGACGCTCCCCTACCACTCCCGTCCCGTGACTCCTGAGCGTTGTTGCGACATCGTCCGCGGCGAACCGCATTCAACATCGCTACTCAGGCGGAACGGAAATCCGCAGCTTCGGCTTTTGACTTGAGCCCCGTTACATTGTCCGCGCAGGACCACTCGACCAGTGAGCTATTACGCACTCTTTTAAGGATGGCTGCTTCTGAGCCAACCTCCTGGCTGTCTTTGCGTTCCCACATCGTTTTCCACTTAGTCAAAAATTAGGGGCCTTAGCTGGCGGTCTGGGCTGTTTCCCTCTCGACTAACGAAGCTCATCCCTCGTAGTCTCACTGCCAGGCTCTAAAGCATCGGCATTCGGAGTTTGATTGGGGTCAGTAAGCTTGTAGGCCCCCTAGCCCATTCAGTGCTCTACCTCCGATGCTGAACGCCCGACGCTGCACCTAAATGCATTTCGGGGAGAACCAGCTATCACCGAGTTTGATTGGCCTTTCACCCCTAACCACAGGTCATCCCCCCTGTTTTCAACCAGGGTGGGTTCGGCCCTCCACGGGGTCTTACCCCCGCTTCAGCCTGCCCATGGCTAGCTCACTCGGCTTCGGGTCTACAGCATGCGACTAATTCGCCCTATTAAGACTCGCTTTCGCTTCGGCTCCCCCTCGCGGGTTAACCTCGCCACACACCGTAACTCGTTGGCTCATTCTTCAAAAGGCACGCCATCACGGCCGGCACATAGTGCCGACGACGCTCTGACTGATTGTAAGTCAACGGTTTCAGGTACTATTTCACTCCCCTCCCGGGGTACTTTTCACCTTTCCCTCACGGTACTAGTTCACTATCGGTCGCCTGTGAGTACTTAGCCTTACGAGGTGGTCCTCGCAGATTCACGCCGGCTTTCCCGGATCCGGCGCTACTCGGGAAATCCAATCGGAGTCCAAGGTCTTTCGTGTACGGGGCTGTTACCCTCTGCGGCGCATCTTTCCTGGATGCTTCCACTAGACAATTGGATTTGTAACTCCGTGAAGGTTCTGATGCACCTTCTATCGGCTCCCACAACCCCGAATTGGCAACGCCATCAGGCTTTACCACCAACTCGGTTTAGGCTCATCCCGTTTCGCTCGCCGCTACTCAGGGAGTCACTGTTGTTTTCCTCTCCTCGGGGTACTGAGATGTTTCAATTCCCCCGGTTCCCTCCGCTGGTCCTATGCATTCAGACCACGGTGGCACCCCATGACGGGTGTCGGGTTTCCCCATTCGGACATCCACGGATCCGCGCTTGGTAGGCAGCTCCCCGTGGCTTATCGCAGCCTCCCACGTCCTTCTTCGGCTTCAGGCGCCAAGGCATTCGCCGTTGACTCTTTATAACTTGGAGAACATAGATGCTCGTGCTCGCTATGGAATTCTCAAGGTGCGCACTTGCGCACCCACCGGACCACGGACATCACGTACAGACCGATGAAAGGGTGGAGTGGGCGCGGGCGAGAGGCAGTGACAGGGTCCGGAGACCCCAACTGCATCGCGTCGGAGGGTGGAATCGCCTCGGGCTTACCCATTCGGGCAGGGTCCGGGGGTCGCTCCCTCAAAACGGAATAGTGATTGCCCACTGCCATCCCCAGAGCCCACAGGCCTCACGGACGGGACATCCGAAGATGTGCGGTCCGCCAGGGGCGGGGTGGAGGTGAGAGCGAATAGCCAGTGATCGACTAGGAGTATCTGAGCCGGAATGGCCCAGACAGTGACTCCTTAGAAAGGAGGTGATCCAGCCGCACCTTCCGGTACGGCTACCTTGTTACGACTTCACCCCAATCACCGACCCCACCTTCGACGGCTCCCTCCTAAAAGGTTGGGCCACCGGCTTCGGGTGTTGCCGACTTTCGTGGTGTGACGGGCGGTGTGTACAAGGCCCGGGAACGTATTCACCCCGGCGTTGCTGATCCGGGATTACTAGCGACTCCGACTTCACGCAGTCGAGTTGCAGACTGCGATCCGAACTGAGACTGGCTTTGGGGATTAGCTCCTCCTCGCGGATTAGCGACCCGTTGTACCAGCCATTGTAGCATGTGTGCAGCCCTGGATATAAGGGGCATGATGACTTGACGTCGTCCCCACCTTCCTCCGAGTTGACCCCGGCAGTCTCCTACGAGTCCCCGCCATTACGCGCTGGCAACATAGAATAAGGGTTGCGCTCGTTGCGGGACTTAACCCAACATCTCACGACACGAGCTGACGACAGCCATGCACCACCTGTTTAGGACCCCGAAGGACACCGTATCTCTACGGCTTTTCCCTAAATGTCAAACCCAGGTAAGGTTCTTCGCGTTGCATCGAATTAAGCCACATGCTCCGCCGCTTGTGCGGGCCCCCGTCAATTCCTTTGAGTTTTAGCCTTGCGGCCGTACTCCCCAGGCGGGGCACTTAATGCGTTAGCTGCGGCACAGAAACCGTCGATAGGTCCCCACACCTAGTGCCCAACGTTTACGGCGTGGACTACCAGGGTATCTAATCCTGTTCGCTCCCCACGCTTTCGCTCCTCAGCGTCAGTATTGGCCCAGACCACCGCCTTCGCCGCTGGTGTTCCTCCTGATATCTGCGCATTTCACCGCTACACCAGGAATTCCGTGGTCCCCTACCAAACTCTAGCCATGGCAGTATCGAATGGCGACTCCAGGTTGAGCCTGGAGGTTTCACATCCGACTTGCCAAGCCGCCTACGAGCTCTTTACGCCCAATAAATCCGGACAACGCTTGCCCCCTACGTATTACCGCGGCTGCTGGCACGTAGTTGGCCGGGGCTTCTTCTGCAGGTACCGTCACAATCGTCCCTGCTGAAAGAGGTTTACAACTCAGAAAGCCTTCGTCCCTCACGCGGCGTTGCTGCATCAGGCTTTCGCCCATTGTGCAAGATTCCCCACTGCTGCCTCCCGTAGGAGTCTGGGCCGTGTCTCAGTCCCAGTGTGGCTGATCGTCCTCTCAGACCAGCTACCCGTCGAAGCCTTGGTGAGCCGTTACCTCACCAACTAGCTGATAGGCCGCGAGCCCCTCCCGAAGCGGAATCCATTTCCTCACCAAGCCATGCGACTCGGTGGGGATATCCGGTATTAGCACCGGTTTCCCGGTGTTGTCCCGGTCTTCGGGGCAGGTTGCTCACGTGCTACTCACCCGTTCGCCACTTGATCTTCACCGGTATTGCTACCGGATGGATCTCGTTCGACTTGCATGTGTTAGGCACGCCGCCAGCGTTCGTCCTGAGCCAGGATCAAACTCTCCATTGAGACCTCAGCCAGACCCGAAAGCCTGACCAAAATCGAAGAGCTGACCTCGAGGACACTGATCCTCTCGGTCAACTGAATACTGGCAAAGAACAGACATTGTCCGTTCAATGCTTAAATTGACTAGCGATCTCAGGTTTCCCCGCGATCGCCCGCACTGACTTTTGGCTATCACTATTCCGTTTTCAAGGAGCGACCAGGCACATGCCAAAAAGGCGTTGGTGCCGGTTTGACCACAGGCAGAGGCAAGAGCCCCATTCTGTAGTTGCCCGGCGACGCCCTCACAGGTCGTTCGCCAGGACTAGTCACATTATCGCATACGCCCGGGCGTGTCAATCAGGCGGCGCGCCCGGCCCGGAGCCTTCCCTCCCGCCCCGAAGCCGGCGGCGGCAGAGCCGGGGAGTCCTGTTCAGCTCACGTATCCGCTCAACACCGCCCGGCCCGCCCCGTCACGAACGTAGACGTTGGTGATCTGGCCGGATTGGACCGCACAGGAGAGCGGGACTTCGAGTTTACCCGAGCGACCGGTCGTGCGATAGCTGCCGGCCACCCACCAGTGTCCGGACGCGTCCCTCATCCACACACTGAGAACCTGGCCGGCGACCTGGCCGGACTCGACGAGGGTGCCCTGCGTGCCCCACGACGTGGTGGTCAGCGAGACGGTGGCCTCCACCCCGGGCTGTCCGGTCAGGGCCACTTTCGTGGTCGGGGCCGACGGGGGGCCGGTCACCAGGAGCACCGCCACCACGGCAGCAGCCACTGCCCCGACAGCCACTCCGACGCCGGCCATCCGACGGCGTCTGGTCCTTCGCTCCACTCCATCGGGGACATCCACCGAGGGGGGAGCCGGCATCGGTCGGGCGACCGGCGGGGTGGCGGGGGCTGACCAGAGCGTCTCGGGGACGTCGGCCTCAGGCGACGACGACAACGCCAACGGCGCCGGCGCCGGCGACTCGGTCTCTCGGTCCAGGGCGTCGACCCGGGCGATGTCCAGCAGCGACAGTGCCCCGGCCGCACTGCGCACGTCGGCGGCATCCCCGCGGCACGTCTCACACTGCTCGAGGTGCTCGGCCAACTCCCTCGACTCGTCGGCGCTGGCCCGCCCGATGGCATCCATGGCCATGATCCCCTGCCATTCGGCGCACTCCCGGCCGCTCACTCTGCCCACCCCATCTCCTGCAGGGTCAGCCTCAGTGCCTTGAGGGCGTAGAACAGCCGGCTCCGCACCGTCCCTTCGGGCACCGAGAGCTGGTCGGCCAGCTCCTTGCTGGTCCGGCCCCGGAAGTAGATCTCGACGACAACGGTGCGGTGGTCCTCGGTCAAATGTCCGACCGCCTCCTCCACCTGCCAGGTGGCCATGGCCCGCTCGACGTGGTCGACGATGGGCTCGGATTCCAGCCCCATCCGGGCATCGTGGACCTCATGCCGCTGGCGCGAGCGGGCCATGTCCACCAGCAGATGCCGCTCGATGGAGTAGAGCCACGTCCGCAGCGAACCCAACGATGAGTCGAACCGGTCGCGTGAGCGCCAGGCCCGCACGAAGGTCTCCTGCACCGCCTCCTCGGCCAGGTGCGAACTCCCGAGCGCCCTGCGGGCCAGGCCGGTCAGCTCGGAGCGGTACGCCAGGTAGGCGTCGTTCAACCCCTGTTGGTCCGCCACCATCGGGCCCGGCTCGGAACCGTCGCCGGCGGATCCTCGGGACGAGGTCACCACCGGAACAGTATCGGCCTTCCGGCGGGCGGATCTGACGGCAAGGGTGTCCGGGTCAGTAACCGTAGCCACCGGAGGACTTTGCCGTGGTCGGCGGGGTCGTGCCGCCGGTCGGAGGCGTCACGGACGACGAGGCCGTGACCACGAACCACGTCCCCCCCACTCCCTGACCGGAAGCCTCTCCGGCCTTGGAGTCACCGGTGTAGGTGTACAGGGGCATCCCCTTGTAGGTGATCTGATGGGTGCCGTCGGTGCGGGTGATGACCCCGAGGTCGGCGGCCGGGATTCCGGGGGCACCGGTTGGCGCCGTGCCGGCGGGAACGGTCAGCGGTGGCCACAACGAGGCGCACCCACCGCTACACACCGACTTGTCCTTCCCGTCCGGCGTATACCGGTAGAGGGTCATCCCGGCCTCGTTGACCAGGACGGGGCCGACCGAACCGATGGTGGACACCTTGACCACGGTCCCCGGTGGCGCCGAGGTGGTGGCAGTCCCCCCGGTGCTGGCCGTGGTCGCGGAACTGGCCGTGGACGGTGGCGACGCACTGCTCGACCCGCATGCTGCCGACACGAGCAGCACCGCGCCGAGGGCCGCGCCTGCCAGCCATCGGGATGCCATCGATGACCGTCGGATACCACGGGTCGGGCGCATGCGCATGGCTGTTGACCTCACTCCTGACGTCCCGGTGGTCTTCCACTCCGGGGGTCGCGTTCCAATCATCGGGGAGTACTACGTCGCCATGGGGTCATCTGTTCACCGGGTGGTGCCCGGGTTGCCGGCCCCGGCCCGGCTTGCTTCAGCTGTCGGCCCGCACCCGGCTCCGGTCCGATTCCAGATGGTCCACGAATCGCTCCAACTGGATGTTGACCGCCGCCGGTCCGGCTCCCCCGGGTGTGGTCCTGCGGGTGACGGCTACGCCTGGCTCCAGCAGGTTGACCACCTCGGCGCCCAACGCCGGATGGGCGGCCACCAACTCGGCCAGGGGGACATGGCGCTCGATCGAGTCACGGACCAGGCCGCCGACCACGCCATGAGCCTGTCGGAAGGGCATGCCTTGTTCGACCAGCCATTCGGCCAGATCGACGGCGGCAACCGCGGACCCATCGGCCGCGGCCTGCATGCGGCCGGCGTCGAAGGTCACCGTGGCCATGAGACCGGTCAGCGCGGCCAGTGCCAGTCGGGTCTGGTTCACCGAGTCGAACAGCGGCTCCTTGTCCTCCTGCAGGTCGCGGTTGTAGGACAGGGGAAGGCCCTTCAGGGTCACCAGCAGCCCGGTCAGGTTGCCGATCAGCCGGCCGGACTTCCCCCGTGCCAGCTCGGCCACATCCGGGTTCTTCTTCTGGGGCAGCATCGAGCTGCCGGTGGCATACGAGTCGTCGAGCACGGCGAATCCGAACTCCTCGGTGGTCCACACGACGAGCTCCTCACCCATGCGGGACAGGTGAATGCCGACCAGGGCCAGATCGAAGAGGGCCTCGGCCACGAAATCGCGGTCGGAGACGGCATCGAGCGAATTCTCGAACCGGGCGTGGAACCCGAGGTCCTCGGCCACTCCGTCGGGGTCGAGCGGCAGCGAGGAGCCGGCCAGGGCCCCGGCCCCCAGCGGGGAGACGTCCAGTCGCACGACGGTGGCCAGCAGCCGGTCGACATCGCGGGACAGTGCCCAGCCGTGGGCCAGCAGATGGTGGGCCAGCAGCACCGGCTGGGCCCGCTGCAGATGCGTGTAGCCGGGAAGGTAGATGTCCCCGGCTTCCTTGGCCCGGTCGAGCAGCACCTGCTGGAGATCCATGATCTTCGAGGCCAGCGCCCGCAGCTCGCGCTTGGCGTACAGCCGGAGGTCGGTCACCACCTGGTCGTTCCGGCTCCGACCGGTGTGCAGCTTGGCGCCGGCGTCTCCGGCGATCTCGGTGATCCGCCGCTCGACCGCGGTGTGGATGTCCTCATCGTCGGGAGCGAAGCGGAACACTCCCGAGACCAGTTCGGTCTCCACCTCGTCGAGTGCGTCCAACAGCGCGGCCACCTCGGCCTGGTCGAGCAGGCCACCCCGGCCGAGCCCCCGAACATGGGCGCGGGATCCGGTCAGGTCGTCGAGGGCCAGCTCCTTGTCGACCTGGAGGCTCGACGAGTAGTCCATGACCACATCCGCGGTGTCCTCGCCGAGCCGTCCGTGCCAGAGGGTCATCAGCCCGGACCACCGGCCCCGCCGTTCCCGCCCTGCACGGCCGACCAGGTGGCGACACCCAGTCCCCACAGCCTGACGAACCCCTCGGCGTCGGTGTGGCGGAAGGTGTCGGTCGAGTCGTAGGTGGCCAGCCCGTGGTCATAGAGGCTCACCGGGCTGCGCCTTCCATCCACCCAGCAGCGGCCGGCGTCGAGAGCCAGGCGCACCTCACCGGTGACATGGCGCTGCGACTCGGCGATGAAGCCGTCGAGCGCCTTCTTGAGCGGCGAGAACCACAAACCGTCGTAGACCAGCTCCGACCAACGCGGCTCGAGCCTGGCCTTCTCGTGGTGCAAGTCGCGCTCGAGGGTGACGTCCTCCAGATCGGCGTGGGCCATGAGGAGGGCCAGCGCCCCCGGGCACTCGTAGAGCTCGCGGCTCTTGATGCCGACGCGCCTGTTCTCGACCATGTCGAGGCGACCGAACCCATAGGAGCCGACCACCCGGTTGACCTCGGCGATCAACGGCTCGGGGGAGAGTGCCACCCCGTCGATGGACACGGGCACGCCGGCTTCGAACCCGATGACCATTTCGGCGGGCTCGGTGGCTGTGGGCCTGGTCATCGTGTACACGTCCTCGGGTGGCCTGTTCCACGGGTCTTCGATCACCCCGCACTCGATGGCCTTGCCCCAGAGGTTCTCGTCGATCGAGTACGGCTTCTCCTTGGTCACCGACAGCGGGATGTCCCACTTGGCCGCGTACTCGACGCAGTCGTCACGGGAAAGCCCCCACAGCCGGGCCGGGGCGATGACCTCGAGATCGGGGGCCAGCGAACGCGTGCCCACCTCGAAGCGGACCTGGTCATTGCCTTTCCCTGTGCAGCCGTGGGCCACGGCCCCGGCACCGTGCTTGCGGGCCTGGGCCACCAGGTGCTTCACGATCACCGGGCGGGACAGGGCCGACACGAGCGGGTACTTGCCCTCGTACTTGGCATTGGCCATGAGCGCCGGCACGCAGAACTCCTCAGCCATCTCGGTCCTGGCATCGATCACCTCGGCGGCCACGGCCCCGGCGGCCAGGGCCCGGCTCCTGATGGCCTCCCAGTCCTCCCCGCCCGACTCGGACGCCTGGCCCACGTCGACGGCGACGGCGATCACCTCGACCCCTTTGTTCTCGATCAGCCAGCGGACGGCCACCGAGGTGTCCAGTCCGCCGCTGTAGGCCAGTACCACTCGCTTCGTCATGATCTACCTCTTGGTCGTGGAGCCAGCGGTTTACGTGATGCCGCGGGCGACGTGTTGTTGGACGGAGAATGCTTGCCGGACGACGCCTTGGTGCCGGACGACGCCTGCTTGCCGGATGACGCCTTGGTGCCGGATGACGCCTTGGTGCCGGACGACGCCTTGGCGGACAGAAGGGAAGGCAGCTCCAGTCCGGCCACCGTGGCCAGCCGGTCGGCCACCACCTCGCCCCCTGACGTCTCCGACGCCACCACCAGAACGGTGTCGTCCCCGGCGACGGTCCCGATCACCCCCGGGAACCCGCTCCGGTCGAGAGCCGAGCCCACGACGTGGGCCGAACCGGGCGGGGTGCGCAACACCACCAGATTGCCGGAGTAATCCGCCTCCACCACCCACTCGCCCAGCACCCGGCGGAGATGGTCCTCGGGCGCCACCTGGTGCGATGGCAACTCCGGCAGGGCATAGGCCGTCTCCCCCCGGGGAGGCGGACCTTGAGGGCCCCGAGCTCTTCGAGGTCGCGGGACACCGTGGTCTGCGTGGCATCGATCCCCTCGGCGGCGAGGAGTTCGACCAGATGGGCCTGACTACCCACGGCCTTCGTCTCCAGCAGTTTGGTGATCCGGTGCTGTCGCTGGTGCTTGGTCATGACGACGCCGCCTCCGGCCCCGGTCCGAATCCCTTCACCCAGGCCAACACGCCGCGCATGGCGTGCATCCGATTGCGGGCCTGTCTCCACACCACGCTGCGCGGCCCGTCGACGACCCCGGCGCTGATCTCCTCGCCCCGATGGGCTGGAAGGCAGTGGAGGACGACGGCACGGTCCGCCGCTCTGGACACCAGGGCGTCGTCCACGGTGAACCCGGCGAAGGCGGCCAGCCTGGCCGCCCGCTCCTCTTCCTGGCCCATCGACGTCCACACATCGGTGTAGATGGCATCCACGCCGGCCACCGCCTCCGCCGGATCGGAGGTGACGGTCAGCTCGCCGCCGAAGGATCTGACCAGCTCGGCATCCCCGGGTGTCGGGCCGTGCCCGGCCGGGGCGGCGATCCGGGTGGCGATCCCGCACATCGAGGCGGCGATGGCCAACGATCGCCACACATTGTTGGCATCACCGATGTAGGCCACCGTGAGACGGCCGAGCGAATCCGCGCCGAACACATCGCCGAGGGTGAGCAGATCGGCCACGGCCTGACAGGGGTGGGCCAGATCGGACAGCAGGTTGACCACGGGCACGGCCACCTCGGCACTGTCGAGCGCCGCCGCCATCGTCACCAGGGAGGCGTGATCGACCACCCGGGCACACAGCACCGAGTGGTAGCAGGCCAAGGTCCGGGCCACGTCGGCGGCCGGCTCGCGGACATCGAGGCCGACTTCGCTGCCCTGGATGTAGACCGGATGGCCACCCAGGGCCACCGTGGCCATCTCCGAGCTGTTACGGGTGCGGTTGGAGGGCTTCTCGAAGAGGAGCGCCACCCCTTCCCCGGCCAGCACGTGGGAAAGATCGACCGGATCCCTCCGGGCCAAAGCCAACACGGCGTGGAGGCCCCGGGCCCCGAGATCGTCGACCTCCAGCAGGTGGCGGGTGGGCCGCGTGACATCCACCGGGCTCGCCGGTTCAGCGCCCATCGGCGCCACCCTCGGTCGCCACCAGGTCCAGTACCCGTGCCAAGGTGGCCAGCGCCCGGTCGATCTCCGCATCGGAGACCAACAAGGATGGGGCCAGCCGCAGGACATCGGCCGCTGGTGCGTTGACAATCAGACCGCCTTCCAGCGCCAGGCGGCAGGCGTCGACCGCGAACGGCCCGGTGAGGACGGCGGCCACCAGGAGGCCTTCGCCGCGCACCGAAGCCACCCCGGTGAGTTCGGCCAGCCCGGTCTTCAGCCTGGCCCCGGCGGCGCGGGCCCGGGCCGGGACGTCCTCGGACTCCATGACGGCGAGGGTGGCCCGGGCCGCCGACATGGCCAACGGCTGTCCCCCGAACGTGCTGCCGTGGTCACCGGGCACGAAGGCCGCGGCCACCTCGGCCCGGGCCCAACACGCCCCCACCGGCATGCCGTTGCCCAGGGCCTTGGCCATGGTCACGATGTCGGGTTCCACACCGAGGTGCTGAAAGCCGAACCAGCGTCCGGTACGCCCGAGGCCGGTCTGGACCTCGTCCACGATCAACAGGATGTCGCGGTCGGTGCACAGCTGGCGGAGGCCGGTCAGGTAGTCCGACGAAGGCACCACCACTCCGGCTTCGCCCAGGATGGGCTCGACCATGACGGCCGCCACCCGTGTCGGGTCGCACGCCGCGTCCATGGCTTCGAGGTCGTCGAACGGCACATGGTCGAAACCTTCAGGGAGGGGCTTGAACGGCTCCTGCTTCGCAGGCTGACCGGTGGCGGCCAGGGTGGCCAGTGTCCGCCCGTGGAACGCGTCCCAGGTGCAGACCACGGCGAACCGGCCGGGGCCGGCCCACCGACGGGCCAGCTTGAGCGCGCACTCGTTGGCTTCCGCGCCCGAGTTCCCGAAGAACACCTGGCCCCCGGCGCGTTCGGTGCCGCCGCCGATGAGCCGATCCAGGGTCACCGCCACCTCGGGGCCGACCGTGTTTCCGAACAGGTTCGACACGTGGGAGAGGGTCCGGACCTGGCCGGCCACGGCTTCGGCCACCGCCGGGTGGGCGTGGCCCAGCGAGGTCACCGCCAGTCCCGAGAGGAAGTCGAGATACGCCTGGCCCGAGGTGTCGAACAGCACCGAGCCTTCGCCCCGCACGAAGGTCACCGTCGGTTCGGCGTAGTTGTGCATGAGGGCTGAGCGGTCGACACCACCGTCGGCGGAGCCCGCCCCGGTCTGGACACCGACTGGTCCGGATCCGCTCATGACGACGCACCCACCATGGTTCCCACCCCTTCGTCGGTGAACACTTCGAGCAGGAGGGCGTGCGGGGTGCGACCATCGAGGATATGGGCATGGCCGACGCCGGCCCGCACCGCCCGGGCGCACGCCTCGACCTTGGGGATCATGCCTCCGGTGGCGGCGCCGGTGGTCACCAGCTGTTCGAGGTCATCCACCGTGGCCTGATGAATGAGCGTGGAGGGGTCATCGGGTACCGACCGCAGCCCGGAGACATCGGTCAGGAACACGAGCTTCTCGGCCTGGAGAGCGCTGGCCAGAGCGCCGGCGGCGGTGTCGGCGTTGATGTTGAAGGCCTGGCCCGACTGGTCGGTGCCGATGGTCGCCACCACCGGAATCAGCCCCTGGGCCAGAAGCTGGTGGACGATCTCCGGATCGACATGGACCACGTCGCCCACGTACCCGAGGGCCTCGGAGCGGGCGGTGGCCGTGATCAGATTGGCGTCCTCGCCGGACAGCCCCACCGCCAACGCGCCGTGGACGTTGATGGAGCTCACGATGTCGCGGTTGACTTTTCCCACCAGCACCATCCGGACCAGGTCGATGGTGTCGGCGTCGGTGACCCGCAGGCCGTCGAGGAACTCGACCTCTTTGCCCACCCGTTCCATGAGCGCGCCGATCTGCGGGCCGCCACCGTGGACGACCACCGGGAGCATGCCCACCGACCGCATCAGGACGATGTCCTCGGCAAACGATGCCAGCGCTGACGCCTCGTCCACCTCGGCCTGGCCCGGCTTGGCGTTGAGGACATTGCCGCCGTACTTGACCACCACCACCTTGCCCCAGAACCGTCGGATGTAGGGGAGCGACTCCACCAGCACCGACGCCTTGTCCCCCGGGTCGAGCGGCGAAGCCCCGGCCTCCCCGGCGGGAACGGGAACCGATGGGCCGGTCACGAGGTCGTCCGGTTCTCGTCGATGTACCCGTGGCCGAGGTCGACCCCCATGACCACGCCGTCGCCGTCGGCCAGACCCAGCCGACAGTGGATGTCGATCATGGACCCGGCCAGGTGCCCGGCCACCGCCGCCTCGTCGTGGACGGCGGCCATCCCGTTCCGGCACACGGTGGTCCCCCCGTAGGCGATCTCCAGGCGGTCCATGTCGAAGTCGACGCCCGCCGATCCGAGGTCGCTGGCCACCCGGCCCCAGTAGGGATCCTCACCGTTGAGCGAGCACTTGACCAAGAGGGAGTCGGCCACCTGGCGCGCCGCCCGGTGGGCGTCGCCGTCGGACCGGGCTCCGGTCACCCGCACCTGGAAGATCTTCGAGGCGCCCTCGGCGTCGGCCAGCATCTGCCCGGCCAGGGTGGAACAGGCCTCGGTCACCGCGTCCACCACCACATTGGGGTCGCCCGGCCCGGCCCGGCCCGAGGCCATGAGGATCACCGTGTCGTTGGTCGAGGTGCAGCCGTCCACGGTCATCGAATTGAACGAGTCGCGGACGGCGATGCGCAACAGGTCGGCCAACGGGCCCGGTTCGATGGCGGCATCAGTGGTGAGGAAGGCCAGCATGGTGGCCATGTCCGGTGCCAGCATGCCCGCGCCCTTGGCCATGCCGGCCACGACAAAGGTGGGATAGTCGATCAACACCTCTTTGCGCCCCGAATCCGTGGTGAGGATGCCGGTGGCCGCCTCCTCCGCGGCCAGAGCCGAATCCGAACGGGCCGCCACCAGCGCAGGAATCCCGCGCTCGATCGGCCCCATGGGCAAGGGGATGCCGATGAGACCGGTGGAGCACACGAGGACCTGATCGGTCGGCACTCCGAGGCCGGCCGCGGCCAGCTCACACATCCGAGAGGCGTCGGCCCGCCCCTGGGCACCGGTGGCCGCGTTGGCGTTGCCGCTGCTGACCACGATGGCCGCGGCCCGGCCGCCGGTGCTCCGGAGGTGGTCGCGGCTGACCTGGACCGGCGCGGCGGCGGCCAGATTGGAGGTGAAGGTGGCCGCGGTGGGCACGGCGACACCGTCCGACGTGGCCACCAGGGCCAGGTCGAGGGCGCCGGAGGCCTTGATCCCGGCGGCCAGTCCCGCAGCGCTGAACCCCCCGGGGGCGGTGATGCTCATGGGTAGACCCCGGCCAGGGGCAGCCCGGAACCCTCGTCCAGGCCCAGCGCCAGGTTGGCGCACTGCACGGCCTGTCCCGACGCCCCTTTGATCAGATTGTCGATGGCGCCCATGGCCAGGACCCACCCGGTGCGCTCGTCCACCCGCACGGTGACGTGGGCACAGTTGGAGCCGCTGGTCGCCTTGGTCGACGGGGGATCATCGGTGACCACCACGAAGCGCTCACCGTCGTAGGCCTGATGGAGGATGTCCATGGCGTCGGCGGTGGTGACGCCGCCCGCCCCGCCGGCCGCCGGTGCCGTCCGGCCGTAACAGGTGGCCAGAATGCCCCGGACCATGGGGGCCAGGTGGGGCGTGAACAGCACCGGGGTGCCGAGGCTCTGCTCCATCTCGGCCGTGTGCCGGTGGTCGAGCAGGCCGTAGGCCACGAAATCCTCGTCCACCGAACCGAAGTGAAGGTGCTCGGCCGCGGCCCGCCCCGCCCCCGAGACGCCGCTGGCAGCATCGATGATGAGCGGCGCCACCGCTCGACCTGTGGATCCGGATGTCTCCGGCACATCGACCACGCCGGACCGGACCAGCGGCCACAGGGCCAGGGTGGCCGCAGTGGGATAGCAGCCCGGGGCCGCGATCAGCCGGGCGTCCACCAGTTCCTCCCGGTGGAGCTCGGGCAAGCCGTACACGAACGAGTCGAGCAGGTCGGGTGCGGCGTGGTCGGATCCGTACCAGGTCGGGTACAGCGACGGGTCGTGCAACCGGAAGTCGGCGGCCAGGTCGACGATCAGCCCCACCGCCGGGTTCAGCTCGGGGACCAGCTGTTGGGACCGACCATGGGGAAGGGCCAGGAAGACGACGTCCAGTCCGTCCAGCTCGGACACCTCGGTGGCCGAGTACGACAAGTCCGGATAGGACGCGGCCAACGACGGGGTGTGCCGGGCCACCGACTCGCCCCGGTGTTCTCCGGCGGTGGCCACGGCCACCTCCAGGTCGGGGTGTCCCGCGCACAGGCGGAGCAGCTCCACGCCGGCATAGCCCGAGGCTCCGACCACACCGACTTTCATGTCAGACCGTTCATCGTGACGTCTCCGTGCTGTCCGCCGGCCAGGCGGCGTGCCGTTTGTCCGGCAAGCCGGGCGGCTCCGGGTTTGTCCTGCAAGTATATTCACAACTCTGCATGCTTATTCAACCAGGGACAGGCCACGACCCCGCACGGGGAGGCCTCGTGCACCACACCCCCCGGAGCGGGGACCCTTGACTCCCCCGCCACCCCTCGGTACGGTCAGCGTCAGCTTCTGTCGCGTCATCCCGGCTCGCCGATCACAGGGAGACAGCTGGCTCGGACGGCCCCACCGCTCGACCCTCGGGAGCGCCCCGTGCCGCCGGAACCCCATTACCGCTTGTCGCCGCCACCCGGCGCCGCCACCGACCGGCACGAGGAGCCGTTCGACTCCGAGTCGAGTCGAGCGCTCCTCGATGCCCTGCTCGGCCGCCTGCCCGAGTTCGTGCCCGCCTATCTGGCCCTGGCCGACGCGTGCGACGACGATCCGGGCGAGGCGGCCGTATTCGTCGAGTTGGCCGATTTCGTCGCCGACCGCCTGGACCTCGTCGAAACCGGGCGCGCCGTGCTCGAACGGGCCCTCGCCCTCATCGAAGCGCAACTCGACGGTGCCGCCCGGCCCGACCGGGCCGCCGACCTGATCGGCCTGGCGTTCTTCGACTCCTTCTCACCCGAGAACCGCCGCTGTCTGGTCCCGTGGCTGGGCCCGCGTTCACTGGCCACCCTCGAATCCCTCGACGGGCCCGACGACGGCTGAGCGCCGTCGGCGCGACCGGGCTCAGTCCACCCGGTCGTGCCGACCGGCGCTGGCCGGGCCCGTGGCGTCAGCGGAGTCGGGCGCCATGACCAGCCACCACCGCGTCGATGCAGGTCGACCGCAGCCCAGCCATCTCCTCGTCGGTCAGGGTGCGGTCGAGGGCACTGAACCGCAGCCTGAAGGCCAGGCTCCGCGTCCCGACGTCCACCGAGGGCCCGCGGTACACGTCGAACAGTTCGACCGACTCCAGCAGCTCGCCGCCCGCCCGACGCAGGGCACGTTCGACCGATCCGGCGGGAACCGACTCGTCGACCACGAAGGCCAGGTCGATGTCCGACGAGGGGAATCGGGTCACCGGCCGCGCCTCATCCGGCCGACGGGGCACCCGGACCCGATCGAGGAGGATCCCGATGTCGAGATCGATCCAACCCAACCGCCGGGGACGCCCGTCGGGGTTGAGCAGGCCGAGCTGACCCACCAACGAGGGATCCAGCTCCCCGATGGCTCCGAGCTCGGTGCCACGTTCGGCCGCATCGCCGCCCGGTACGGAGATGACACTCGACACCGAGGCCGAGCGATGGGAGTGGAGAGCCCCGGCCACCGGGCCGAGGTTCGACAGATCGCCCAGCAGCCAGTCGCCGATTCTGAGCGCCTCGGCGACAGCCCGCCAGGCGGCCACCGCCGTCCAGGCGTCGTCCCCGTCGGCGGCCAGGATGGCGCACAGGCGCTCGGCCGTCGCCGCCGACGGGCCGGCCGCCGCACCGTCCGACGGGCCGTCGGCCATGCGGAACACGCTTCCCACCTCGAACAACCGCACCGCCCCCTGGCGTCGGTCGGTGTTGTAGATGACCGTCCGGATCAGTCCGGGAGCCATCGACGACCGGAGGAAGCGTTCGGCGTCGACCAGGGGATTGGTCACCTCCACGAAAGGGGGATCGAAGCCGGCGGCCAGCTGGTCGAGCTCGCTCACGAAGGTGGTGGTCCACACTTCCTGGCACCCGAGCCCGCACAGCACGTCCTTCAGCAGCCGTCGATCGCGCTGGTAGGCGGTGAGACGACCCGGCTGTGGCCATGACGGCGTCCGGCGGGTGATCCGCGAGTAGCCGTAGGTGCGGGCCACCTCTTCGGCGATGTCCGCCTCACCCACCGGTGCGGGCCGGATGTCGGGTCGGAAGGTGGGCACGGTGACGTGGAGTGCTGCCCCGTCCCCGGAGGCCTCGGGCACGGCTTCGATGCCCAGCGGAGCCAGCAGGTCGACCACCGCACCGCCGCTCAGGTCGGTGCCGAGCAGGGCGTTGATCCTCGACGTTCTGACATCGAGTTGCACCGGTACGGGAACCTGGCCCCGGATGTCGATCACTCCCCCGGCCACCGTCATTCCCGGACCCGCGGTCAGGGCCAGGAGCTCGCAGAAGCGCGTGGCCGCCCGGTCGATGCCCGCCGGGTCGCAGCCCCGCTCGAATCGGGCGGACGCCTCGGTCCGCAGGCCCAGACGCTTCGACGTCCTGGCGATGGACATCGGATCGAAGTAGGCCGTCTCCAGGAGCACCCGCGACGTGGTCTCGGCGATCTCGGAGGAGGCGCCCCCCATCACGCCGCCAATGCCCACCGGTGATCCTTCGGCGTCGCAGATGAGGCAGTCCTGCCCGGTGTCCCCCAGACCGGGGCCGGGCACGCCCAGGGTGCGCTCCACCCCGTCCAGGGTCACCAGCGTCTCGCCGGGACGGGCCCGCCGCACGATCAGGCCGTGGCCGGGAAGGCGGTCGAGATCGTAGGGGTGGGTGGGTTGCCCGAGCTCGAGCATCACGTAGTTGGAGGCATCGACGATGTTGTTGATGGGCCTCATACCGGCCAGGGTCAACCGCCGGGCCAGCCACGACGGCGACGGTGCGGAGCGGACACCGGTCACCACCCGGCAGGTCAGCCGCGGGCAGAGATCGAGGTCGTCGACCCGGGCGGTGGCCAGCGTGTCCACCGGGGCGTGTCCACTCCCGTCCGTTCCGGCGGCCCCGCCGCCACCCCCGGCTGCGGTGGCGGCCGCGGTGGCCGCGGCGACCGGGGGCAGATCGCCGGTGTCGGGGATGGCGAACGGGAGGCCCAGCCGGGCGGCCAGGTCCCGGGCCACGCCGGCGACGCTCCACGCATCGGGCCGGTTGGCCTCGACGGCGATGTCGAAGATCACATCGGGCTCGATCCCGAGCACCTCGGTCAGGTGTCGGCCCACCACCGCACCCCCGACCCCGTTGAGGCGCATGATCCCCTCGTGGTCGTCGGAGAGCTTGAGCTCCTGGCCCGAGCAGAGCATCCCGTTGGACACGACGCCCTTCATCTTGCGGCGCCCGATGGCGAACCCGCCGGGCAGGACCGCTCCGACCGGCGCCAGGGGGACCAGGTCACCCACCTCGAAGTTCCAGGCCCCGCACACCACCTCGACCGGTCCGGTGCCGTCGTCGACCACCACCAGCCGGATCCGGTCGGCACCGGCGATGGGGTCGATCCGGTCGACCCGGACCACCACCACGTCGCCCAGTCCCTCGTTGACCAGCTCGGTCTCCTCCACCACCAGTCCGAGGTCGTCGAGCGCCTCGGCCAGGTCGGCCGGGTCCCCGTCGAACGGGGCGAAGTCTCGAAGCCACGAAAGCGGTACGCGCACGGCCTTCCCCTCAGAGCTGGTGCATCAGAATTGACGCAGGAAGCGGATGTCGTTTTCGGTGAGGGCGCGCATGTCGGCGATCTGATGGCGCATCTGTGCGCACCGGTCGATGCCGAAACCGAAGGCGAACCCGGTCCATTCCTCGGGGTCGATCCCCACCGCGCCGAAGACGGCCGGATCGATCATGCCGCACCCCCCGAGCTCGATCCATCCGGTCTGCGAGCAGGTCCGGCACCCGGCGCCGTGGCAGATGGTGCAGGTGACCTCGAACTCCGCTGACGGCTCGGTGAACGGGAAGTAGGCCGGGCGCAGGCGCGAGTGGATGTCAGGCCCGAAGTAGGCGGTGGTGAACACCTCGATGGTGCCGGCCAGATCGGCGAACGTGATCCCCTTGTCCACCACCAGCCCTTCGATCTGATGGAACACGGGAAGGTGGCGGGCATCGGGGGTGTCCCGCCGGTAGCAGCGCCCGGGCATGACCGCATGCAGGGGTAGCCCGCCGTCGGTCACCGCGTTCTCCATGAGATGGATCTGCACCGGCGAGGTGTGGGTACGCAGCAGCGTGGACTCGGGTTGGCCCAGGTTGAGATAGAAGGTGTCCCACATGCTGCGGGCCGGGTGGGCCGGGGGGATGTTGAGGGCCCCGAAGTTGAACCAGTCGGTCTCGATCTCCGGGCCCTCGGCCACTTCGAATCCCATGCCCACGAAGACGTCCTCCAGTTCGTCGCGGGTGATGGAGACCAGATGGAGGTGACCGCGGAGCGGGGGCGACGTCTGCGACCCGGCCACGAACTCGGTCAGGTCGATCCGATTCTCGGCCATCTCCCGGGCCAACTCCTCGGTGGCGATCTCGCTCCGCCTCCGCTCGATGAGGTCCTCGATGGTCGAGCGGGCCTCGTGCAGCCGCTTCCCGAGCTCCCGCCGATCGGCGGGATCGAGTGCGCCGAGGGCCCGGGACGCCTCGGCCAACGGCGACTTCTTGCCGGCCACCGAAGCGGTCACCTGGCGAATGGCCTCGGTCGAATCCGCGCCGGCCACCGCCACCCGGGCCTGTTCGACCAGTGCATCGATCTCGACAGGAGCGGTCATCGGGCGTCGACCCCGGTTCCTCCCCCGGCCTGCTCCCCCGGCGTCCCCGGTGACCCGATCATGCCCGGCATCGTAGGACGCGTGGCGCCGCCGTCCGGTGAGGCCCACCTTCCCCCACCTCGGAGGCGACGCTGGCGGAGCGCCTCGAAGCACACCACGGCGGCCGAGATGCTGACATTGAGCGACTCCGCCCGGCCGAACATCGGGATCGAAATCCCCACGTCCAACTGGGCCCTCACCGGCCCACTCAGCCCCGAGGCCTCGTTGCCGAAGACCACCGCCACCCGCTGGTGCCAGTCGAAGGCCGAGTAGTCGGCGCCTCCCCGGACCTCGGTCCCGACGATCGTCATTCCCCATTCCTTCAGCGACCCGAGAACGGCGGCCGGGTCCCCGCCCACCACCAGTGGGGTGTGGAAGATCGAACCCGCCGACGCCCGCACGGTCTTCGGATTGGTGGGGTCGACGGTTCCGTCGCAACAGACCACGGCGTCGACCCCGGCGGCATCGGCCGTTCGGATCATGGTGCCCGCGTTGCCCGGATCACGCACATCGACGCACACCACGACCATGGATGCGTCCCCGAGCCCCGAGAGGCTGGCCGGGGCGAACCCCACCACGGCCACGATGGGCTGGGGCGTGACCGTGTCCGAAATCCGCTCGATGACCCCGGGGGCGAGGTCGAAGATCCGGACACCGGTGGCATAGACCCGCTCGACCACCGCGGCCACCGAGGCGTTGGCCCGCCCTTCGGGGGCCACGTAGACCGACTCGATGGGCGCCCCCGAATCCAGCGCCATCGACAACAGTTCGGCACCCTCCACCACCAGCGCGTGCTCCGATTCGCGCAGGTTGCGCTTGCGCAGCAGCTGGCGGACCCGGCGGACCCGGTGGTGGGTGAAGGCGAGTCCGGTCTGGCTCAGGAACCGGCCTCTGCGGTCGCCGGGGCACTGGCCAAGGCGTCGGTAGCCACCTGCACCAGTGAGGCGAAGGCCTCGGGCTCGGTCACCGCCAGGTCGGCGAGCACCTTGCGGTCGACCTCGACGTCGGCCCGGTGCAGACCGGCGATGAAGCGGCTGTAGCTGGTTCCGTTGAGCCGGGCGGCGGCGTTGATCCGCTGGATCCACAGCTGCCGGAAATCGCCCTTGCGGGCACGACGGTCCCGATAGGCGTACTGCATCGAATGCATGACCTGCTCGTTGGCCGCGCGGAATGAACGGCTCTTGTTGCCGTAGTAACCCTGCGCCTGCTCGAGAACGGCGCGATGGTGCTTCTTGGCGTGTACTGCGCGCTTGACACGGGCCATGAGTGACTCCTTTTCGTGAGTGGGCCTGATCGGAAACTGTGAACTGAACGCCGGATGGCGACGGGCCGTCGGGCGATCGGTGAGACGGTGCGCCCGCATGACCACGCGGGCAAGAGGCGGTTCCGCCAGCCGCCGGTTGCGGCACCCGCCGGGGAGGCGGGGCCGCGTCGGTATTACCGGCCGAGCATGCGCTTGACCTGGCGGACGTCGCCCGGGGCGAAATCGGTCTCGCGACCGAGGCGCCGCTTGCGGACACTGGACTTGCCCTCCAACAGGTGGGAGCGGAATGCCTTCCGACGACGAAGTCGGCCCGTCCCGGTCACCTTGATCCGTTTGCGGGCCCCGCTGTCAGTTTTCATCTTTGGCATCGTGCTCTCCCTCTTCTGTCTTCGTCTCTGCGGCCGGAGGATGATCCCCCGGCGCCTGTGCGGCCACGGCGACCGGCGCCTCTGGCTCGGTGGTCGCCGCGGCGGCCACGGTGTCGCCGGCGGGCCCGGCGGTTGCATCTGTTGTCGACGCTCCGGCGGTGGTCCCGGCTGTCGGTGCCGGCTCCGCCTTCGGGGCCGAGCCGTTGCCCTCATGGCCGGGGCCCTTGGACGCGGCCGACTGCTTGGCCCGCTTGTCCGGTGCCAACACCATCACCATGTTGCGACCATCGAGCCGGGGCACGGCCTCGGACTTGCCCATTCCGTCCATCTGCTCGGCGATCCGGTCGAGGATCTTCTTGCCGAGCTCGGGATGGAAGACCTCGCGGCCCCTGAACATGATGGTGATTTTTACCTTGTGACCCTCCTCGAGGAACTTGGCCACCTGCCGGGTCTTGGTATCGAAGTCACCGGGCCCGATCTTCGGGCGGTACTTCATCTCCTTGATCCCTACATGGACCGCTTTGCGTCTCGATTCCTTGGCCCGCTGGGCCGCATCGAACTTGAACTTCCCGTAGTCCATGATGCGGCAGACCGGGGGATTGGCCCCCGGGGCCACCTCCACCAGGTCCAGGTCGAGCTGTCGGGCAATGGCCAGAGCCTCCGGCAGCAGTTTGATCCCCAGCTGTTCCCCGTCGGGGTCGACCAGGCGTACTTCGCGGGCGCGGATACGATCGTTGATGCGAGTCTCATTGGTGGTGACGGTGGCTGCTATTCGACTTCACTCCTCTGTCTTCGGGCCACGGACCTCCCGTGCCCTCCATACAAGGAGCGGAGCCACAACCGACCACACCGACTCACGTCGGCCGCTGGTGGCGTAGACCCGGCGCACGTGTGCACAGGGCACCGTGGCCGGGTGGGAGCCCTCTGTTGCCGGTCTCCGCTTCCTCGTCTATCAGTGCTTTAGGCTACCAGTCGTGAGCTCACTTTGGACACCTGATGGCGAACGCCCGGTGGCCCGGCCCGGAACAGCCGGCGGCGCCGGGGCGCCCACGGGCGCCGGCCCGCCCCCGGGAGGCGGCCCCGACCGGCCCGACGACCCCTCGGACATGGACGAGGAGGAGCTGGCCCGGCAGATGGCGGCCATGCGTGCCGAGCTGGCCAATTCCCCGGTGGAAGTGGTGGTGGCCAACCACTGCTACGGGCTGTTCGAGCTGGCCGCCGTCTACCTGTCCCAGCAGCCGGCCATGCTCACCCAGGCCCGCCTGGCCATCGACGCCCTCGGGAGCCTCCTCGACGGCCTCGAAGGCCGTCTCGGAGAGGCGGAGCAGCAGCTGAAGGACGGTCTCAGCCAGCTCCGGCTGGCCTACGTGCAGATCGACGGGGCGCAACGGGCCGGGGCCGAGGTGGCCTCGGCGGCGGGGGTCAACGGAGAGTCGACCGGTGACCCCGGGTCGGCATCGGCGGACACTGAGATTGAGAACGACCTCCCCGGGTGAGCGGGGGTAGCAACGGCGGTCCGGACCCGTCGGCCGGAGGGCCGGACCTGAACGGGGCGGCCAGGGCGCCCGAGGGCAGCGGTGCGACCGGCGACGCCGGTGCCGGCGGCACCGGCCCCCCGGCGTCGCCGCGGTCCCTGGCCGGCATCGACAGCTCCCGGGTCCGTAGCTTCATCGGCCTGTCCATCGGGCTGGTCGGCCCCCGGGCCAATCTGGCCATCTCCGGCGTGCTCATCACCTTGTTCGTCCAGCAGCGGGCCTCGGGTGCCCTGGCCGTCACCTTCGCCCTGACCGCCGACCGTCTGGTCAGCTGGCTGACCTTTCCCGTGGCCGGCCGCCTGAGTGACCGATCGCGGAACCGGGTGGGGCGACGAACACCCTTCATGGCCGGCAGCCTCATCGTGATGGGGGTGGCCACCTGGATGTTCACCGTGGTCGGTGGCTACTGGCTCCTCGTGCTGATGATCCTGATCGCCGGCCAGGCGTCGGCCGTCTTCACCCTGACCAACGTGGCCGTGGTGCCCGAGGTGTTCGGCCGCAGCCGATGGATCAAGGCCTTGCTGTTGACCACCGTCCTCGGCACCCTGGCCAGCCTCACCATCAAGGGCACGGTCATCGCCAGTTGGAAGCAGAACGATCCTTCCACCTGGAACCTGCCCTTCCAGTTGACCGCGGTCATCCTGGTGGCGGTGGGCATCGTCGTGTTCATCCTGGTCCGTGAAGCACCCAGCGCCTCCTTCGGGGCCGAGGCCGACCGCAAGGAGCGGGCCCGGCCGGCCCGCGACGAGCTCCGCGACATCCTGTCCCGGCCCAATGCCAAGGTGTTGGTGGGCGGGTCACTGCTCTTCTGGTCGGGGGTGGGATCCACCGCCTACGTGGCCATCCTCTTCTTCCAGAAGATCCTCCACGCCGGAGCCAGTGCCCAGACCATTGCCGGACTGGCCACCGGACTCCCGGTGTTCTTCATCGGCATCGCCCTCGGGATCCCGCTCAGCCGCTGGCTCACCCCCATGCAGCTGGCCATCGGCGCTCCGCTGGCCGGGGCCGTGCTGGCCGGAGTGCAGTACTTCGACACCCACCTGTGGCAGGCGGTGGTGCTCAGCTACATCGGTGCTCCCCTCATCGGCGCCTACATCATCGTCATGGCCCCGCTCCTCCTCCAGCTCCTGCCCCGGGCCGGTGGTCTCGGTGAACGCCTCGGCGTGCTGCTGGCCCCGTTCAACCTGTGCAGCGTGATCCTGGCCTACGTCGCCGCCGTGGTCATCGATGCCACCGGCAACTACCGGCTCATCTGGCTCTTCCCGGCGGCCACCGGCCTCGGCCAGGCCCTGGTCAACTGTTGGCTCAAATACCCGGCCCGGCGGGCTTCGAGTCCGGACATGGTCAAGCGTCTCTGGGAGTGGAGCGTCGTCCAGGCCGAGTCCATGGCCGAGACGGGCATCGTCGCCGGACTCCTGGCCGCCCCGCTCCTCGGCGTGGTCACCGAGGAGGATGCCGACAGCGCGGTGGTCATCGACATGGCCAGCAACATCCTCGGGAATCCCTACGAAGACCTCGAAGACCTCGACACCCCTGGCCCACAGACCGTGCCCTCCCTCGGCCCGGGCACCACGTGGCCCCCGGCCGGTCAGTCACCCTCCGACGGTGGGGACGGCGTCACCGGGGTGCGCCAGGTCGGAGGCGGCCCCGTCGACGGGCCCGACAACGGGGACGAGAAGTCAGGTCGGGGCGGGTCTCCGTCACCGGGACCGTCGGGCGCCGCCGATACCACCCCGGGAGTTCCGGACGGCGGAGTGGACCCGGTCGGCTCGGCCGGAGCGGACGCAGGGACGGGTTCGGTCAGCGCCGACGGGAGCGGGGCCGACGGCTCCGGGGCCGACGGGAGCGGGGGCGACCGGAGCGGGCCCGCACCGTCGGGGGGGGAGCCGACCTCCGACTGAGCACCCGGGGCCGGGCGCTCGAGGGTCGAGCCGGGGGGCACCACGCCGGGCAGGGGCCGGACCGACCGGGCCTCCAGCCGGCCCAGCCGTCCCGGGGAGACGATGAAGGCCACCACCGTGCCCACGGCGATCCGGCGGGAGCCGTCGGTGATCGCCGTGCAGTGGAAGCCCAACCTCCGACCCGGCCCGTACTCGATGACGCCCAAGCCCCGCGGCTCGTCGAACTCGATGACATCGCCGACCAGCGGAGCGTGCCCCACCGGTGGCGGATCGACCGGTCCGGCCCAGGCGGCGGGGGTCAACGGCGTCGCCCTTCCGGGCTCCGCGCCCTCAATGGACGATCTTCGACAGCGGCAGTTCGATGATGTCGGTGGCACCACGGTCCTTCAGCGCCGGGATGAGGACGTTGATCTCCGATTTCGGCACCACCGCCTCCACCGCGAATCCCCCCCCGCCGAACAGCTCCGACACGGTCGGCGACCGGAGGGACGGCAGCACCTCGATGACGCCGGGAAGCTGCTCCGTGGCCACGTTGAGCTTGACCAGGACCTTCAACCGCGCCTCGAGCGCCCCCTCCAGCAGCGTGAACAGCTGGCCCATGGCGTGACGCTTGGCCGGGTCCCCGACCGCCGAAGGATTGGCGATCAGCTCGGTGTGGGAGACGAGGAGGGTCTCCACGATCTTGAGACCGGCGGCGCGCAGGGCCCCTCCTGTCTCGGTGATCTCCACCACGCAGTCGGCGATGTCGGGCACCTTGGCCTCGGTGGCCCCGTAGGAGAGGCTGATCTCGGCCGGCACCCCGTGCTCCTCCAGATACCGGCGGGTCAGCTCGGGATACTCGGTCGACACCCGGAGCGCACCGGAGACGCCGGTCCCCGATCCGGCCAGATCCGCCACCGACGACGCCGCCGAGTCGACGGGGACGGCCAGGACCACCCGGATGGGATTGGCCGTCGCCTTCGAGTACCGGAGCACTCCGAGGGAGGTCACCTCGCTCCCCCGCTCCTCGACCCAGTCCCGCCCGGTGATCCCGATGTCGAACAGGCCCTCGGCCACGTAGAGGGGTATCTCCTGAGGGCGCAGGATCCTGACCTCGACGATCCGGGGGTCGTCGATGGTCGCCCGGTAGTCGACGGCCGACGACCGCATCACGGCCAGATCGGCGGCGGCGAACAGTTCCAGGGTGGCCCGTTCGAGGGAACCTTTGGGCAGGACCAGTCGGAGCATCAGCGCTTTCCGACGGAAAAACCGACCCGGTGGCCGGACGTGGCCGCGGTGACCGAACCGAGCACCCTGACCGTGTGCACGGCGGTGAGCGCCGCCTCCCGACCCTTGTTGGTCCGGTCGGGCCGCGATCGCTCCAGGGCCTGATCGACGGAATCGGTGGTGAGGACGCCGAATACCACGGGGACGCCGGTGTCGAGTTGGACACGTTGCAGGCCCGATGCGCACTCGCCCGCCACGAACTCGTAGTGACCGGTGTCCCCCCTGATCACCGCGCCGAGGCAGATCACGGCGTCCACCGCGCCGGAACGGGCCAGATGCTGGGCCACCACCGGGAGCTCGAAAGCTCCCGGGACCCAGGCCACGATGGCCTTCCCCAGATCGCACCCTGACTCCTCGAGGCCGTCGAGGGCGCCGGTCAGCAGGCGATCGGTGATACCCCCGTTGAACTCGGCGCAGGCCAGCGCCACCCGGGGCCCGGGCTCGGGAACGTCGTCGTCGCCGTCCAGCGCGGACCCGACCCGTGCCGCGGCTCGTTGTTTGGCGTCGTCCGGGAGCAGGGTCAGGTCAGAGGACGTCATCGAGGCCCTCGAGCAGATGACCCATCCGTTCGCGCTTGGTCCTCAGATACTCGATGTTCTCCGGGGTGGGGGTGGGCTGGAGATTCACCCGCTCGACGATATCGAGTCCGAACCCCTCGAGTCCGCCGTACTTGGTCGGATTGTTGGTCATCAGCCGCATGGTGGTCACTCCGAGGTCGACCAGGATCTGGGCCCCGATCCCGTACTCACGCGAGTCAGCCGGCAATCCCATCTCGAGATTGGCGTCCACCGTGTCGTACCCCTTCTCCTGCAGGTTGTAGGCCCGGAGCTTGTGGGCCAGGCCGATGCCCCTGCCCTCGTGGCCGCGCAGGTAGACGATCACCCCACTGCCGTTTTCGGCGATGGCGGCCATGGCCGCCTGAAGCTGGGGACCGCAGTCGCAACGGGCCGAACCGAAGACATCGCCGGTCAGGCACTCGCTGTGCACCCGCACCAGGGTGTTGGCCTGTCCGGCCACTTCCCCCTTGACCAGGGCCACGTGCTGCTCCCCGTCGAGGACCGACTCGTAGGCGTAGACCATGAACTCCCCGTAGTCGGTGGGGATCCGGGCGCCGTCGAGCCGCCGGACCAACTTGTCCTTCTGCCGGCGGTACCGGATCAGCTCGGCGATGGAGATGAGATGCAGCCCGTGCCGGTCGGCGAACTCCATCAGCTCGGGCAGCCGGGCCATGCCCGTCTTGTCCTCGCTCACCACCTCGCACAGCACCCCGGCCGGGGACATGCCGGCGGCGCGGGCCAGATCGACGGCGGCCTCGGTGTGCCCGGCGCGCTTGAGCACGCCGCCGGGTCGGTAGCGGAGCGGGAAGATGTGCCCGGGCCGGTTGAGGTCGGAGGGGCGGACATGGGGGTCGACCAGTGCCTTGATGGTGGCGGCCCGGTCGGAGGCGGAGATGCCGGTCGACGTTCCGTGGCGGTAGTCCACGCTCACGGTGAAGGCCGTGCGCTGCACCTCGGTGTTCGAGCTCACCATCAGGGGCAGGTCCAGGTGCTCGACCCGCTCCGGGGTCAGAGGGACGCAGATGAGCCCGGAAGTGTGGGCCAGGAAGAACGCGATCTTCTCGGGGGTGACGGCGTCGGCGGCCATGATCAGGTCGCCCTCGTTCTCGCGGTCCTCGTCGTCGACGACGACGACGATCTCCCCGCGACCGACCGCCTCTATCGCATCCTCAACCGATGAAAAGGGCATGGACCCTTTGTCTCCTTGTCGTTCTACGTCCGGCTGCGATGCGGGGAACTGGGCCTCGGTGCAGCCTGGAGCCGAAAACCAGCTGTTCTCTATGTCGGCCCGCACAGCGCCGGCCTTAGGTAATTTCTGTGATCCATCCGACGGCCTCAGCTGTCCGCGGGAGACATTTCGACCCTCAAATCACCCTCCAGGCTAGTCACCGAGTGCACCCGGCCCCGCCACAGGCGCTCGACTGTCCCGGCCCCGGGCCCGGCGAACAGCGGACGGGCGTCATCCCCTCCGAACAGGGCGGGAGCCAGATAGATGACGTAGCGGTCCACCAATCCGGCGGTGTGGAAGGCATGGGCCACGGTGGGGCCGCCCTCGACCAGAAGCTGGACGATCCCCTGCCTCCCCAACCCGTCGAGCACCTCCCCGAGATCGCCGCCGACCTCCAGGGCGGGGTGGACGGCTGCCCCGGACGGGGCCCGGCCGAGGACCACCCGCACCGGCTGCTGGTCGGGGCCCCGGAAGTACGGGTCACCGGACGGCAGCCGCACCGTCAGGGCCGGGTCATCGCTGCGGACCGTACCTGCGCCCACCAGGACGGCGTCGGACCGGGCCCGCAGGCGGTGGACATCACGACGGGCGGCCGGACCGGTGATCCACCGGCTGGTCCCGTCGGGTGCCCCGGTGCGCCCGTCGAGTGAGGCGGCCAGCTTGAGGACCACCCAGGGCCGACCGGTCTGTCGGTGCTTGACGTAGGCGCCCAGTTGCTCGGAGGCCAGCTCGGCGCCGACCCCCACCACCACCTCGACTCCGGCGGCCCGCAAGCTGTCGATCCCCCGGCCGGACACCTGGCTGTCGGGGTCCTCGACGGCCACCACCACCCGCCGGACGCCCGAGGCCACGATGGCCTCGGTGCACGGTGGCGTGCGACCGTGATGGGCGCACGGTTCCAGCGTGACATAGAGCGTGGCCGCCTCGGCCCGATGGCCCGCCGCGCCCAATGCCGCCACTTCGGCGTGGGGGCCGCCTGGAGGAGCGGTGGCTCCGGCGAACCACTCCCCCGGGCCGGCAGAGGGGACCACCACCGCGCCCACCCACGGATTCGGCGCCGTCAGCCCACGGACCGACTCGGCCGCTTCGAGGGCGCGCCCCATCCAGTCGATGTCGCTCCGGTCGGCGGGATCCGGATCGGTGGTCAGGACGGAGCGCCCGTCACCGCATCCACCGCCGCGTGCAGGATGTCCGACACCGCCTCCAGCGGATGCGCACGTCCGAACACCGCCGAGCCGGCCACGAAGACGTTGGCGCCCGAGCGCGCCGCTTCGACCACCGTGTGCTCGTCGACACCCCCGTCCACCTCGACGTCGATGATCAGACCGGCCTCGGACGCAGCCTGGCGCACCCTCCGGACCTTCGGCATGACGTCGGCGATGAACGACTGACCGCCGAATCCCGGGAACACGGTCATGCACAGGATCAGATCGACCTGATCGAGGTAGGGCTCGATGGCCTCGAAGGGCGTGTCGGGATTGGCGGCCAGGCCGACCCGCAGGCCGAGGTCGCGCATCTGGGCGATCAGCGCGGCCGTCTCACCCACCTCGACGTGCACCGTGCAGCCGTCGGCTCCGGCATCCCGGAAGGGCTCGAGGTAGCGGGAGGGCTCGGTGATCATCAGGTGGGTGTCGAAGAACAGGTCGGTGTGCTCCCGCAGGGAGGAGACGACCGGCGGACCGATGGTCAGGTTGGGGACGAAGTGCCCGTCCATGACATCGACGTGGAGCCAGTCCGAGCCCGGTGCCACCAGGTCGATGGCGTCGGACAGGGCGCCGAAGTCGGCCGACAGGATCGACGGGGCCACCCGCAGCTCGGGCACGGTCGGAGACGTCGGCATGACGAGGGAGCCTACCCACCGGGGCCGACCGGGCCGGTGGGCCGGGGCCCGCCGGACGGCATCCGGACGGTGCTCACGAACCCAGCCGTTCGCCCGGTTGCGGGTGGACCCCCCGGAGCCAGTCGTCCGCGTCCATCGGACGCTTTCCCTCGGGCTGGACGGTCACGAGCCGCAGCCGCGTCCCGTCGGCGGCCGCCACCTCGGCGCCGTCCAGCGAGCCCGGCGGGAGCCCGGCCGCACCCGGACCGCCCGGTGCACCGCCGGCCCGGAGAATGCCGAGCCGTCGTCCGCGGAACGTCGTCCATGCCCGACCCACCCGGATCACCCTCCGGATCTGGAGCCCGGGCTGCTCCCATCGCAGCTCGTGTTCGCCGGTCAGGACCTTTTCGGCATAGGAGGGCTCGCCGATCTGGTCGCGGGGCACGGGCAGCCCGGCCAGCCCGTGGGCCAGGTGTTCGACCAGCAGCTGAGAGCCCATGGTCACCAATCTGGCCCGAAGCTCGTCGGCCGTCTCCTCCTCCCCGATATCGGTTTCCCGTTCGGCGTAGATCCCGCCGGTGTCGAGGCCGGCCTCCACGGCCATCAGGCAGACCCCGGTCTCCGCATCTCCTTCGAGGATGGCCCGCTCCACCGGGGCTGCGCCCCGCCACCGGGGCAACAGGGAGAAGTGCACGTTGACCATGGGGAGGCGGTCGAGGACGGAGACCGGGATGATCCGCCCGTAGGCCACCACCACGCCCAGTTCGGCACCGGCGTCGGCCACGTCGTCGAGCGTGTCGGTGACCGGGAGACCCAGGCCCAGGGCGGCCCGTTTGACCGGGCTCGGGACCGGCCCGCCGCCCCGGCCCCGGCGCCGGTCGGGTCGGCTGACCACCAGCACCAGTTCATGCCCGGCCTCCACCAGCGTCTCCAACGGCCGTACCGCGGCGTCCGGGGTCCCGAGGTACACGAGCCGAGCCATGGGACGGGACGCTACCGGCCGACGCGGGCCGGATCAGACTTCGCGTTCGCTGCCGGCGGCTACCAGCTTGGCCTCCATGGCGGCAGTATCCAGGCCGAGGGAGCGGTCGCGCAACACCCGGAGGGCCAGCTTGCGATCGTCTTCCTCGAGACGCTCGACCATGAGGACGCCGTCGAGGTGGTCGATCTCGTGTTGGAACACCCGACCGAGGAACTCGTCGGCCTCGATGGAGACCGCTTCACCATCGAGGTCGTAGCCCCGGAGGTGGACCTGGTCGGGCCGCACGATGCCCAGACGCAGGCCGGGGATGGACAGGCACCCCTCGTCGTAGTACCACTCGCCGGCAACCTCCACGATGGTGGGGTTGACCACGGCCTGGGGACCGTCGCCCACGTCGTAGACGAAGAGGCGCTTTTGCACCCCGACCTGAGGGGCGGCCAGTCCCGCGCCCTCCGAGTCGTACATGGTCTCCACCATGTCGTCGGCCAGGCGCGCCAGTGCGCCGTCGAACTGCTCCACATCGCCGGCCACCTGCTTGAGGACCGGATCGCCATAGACGCGAACGGCATACGAGGACATGGCCACATTGTACGGGCTGGACATGGGGCCGAGGGCGGCCGGTTCCGATCGGCCGGAGGTTCCCTCCCCGGGCCGGCCCGAGGAGGGAGGGCGCGATCAGGTGTCGGTGGGATCGACCTCCACCCGCAGGCGCTCGGGAGGCCGGGGCACCCCGGCCAGGGCGTCGCACAGCACGGTGTGATCCGGGGCCCGGAGCAGCCACCGGTCGTCGTCCACCGACGACACGGTCACCTCACCTCCAGCCCGGATTCCGTCGGCGTAGGCGGCCGCGCCGGGGCCGCGCAGCAGGGCCAGCGCCCCGAAGGGCGGAAGCCCGAGGGAGCGCCGCAACGCACGTTCGGGAACGGCGAGGAGGGCGGGATCGGCGTGTGCCGCGGCCTGCAACACCTCGTGGTCGGGTATCCGGGTCTGCACCAGCACCCGGCCACCCGACTCGCGGGTGCCGGCCAACCGGGCCGCCCGGGCCAAGAGGGCCAGCGTCTCCTCGCCGGCCCCGAAGCGCGGCGCCAGCAGGTGTTGGTCGATGTCCAAGAAGGCCACCACCCCGGCCCGGTTCACCCGGTGCAGGGCGGCTTCGGTGCCGACCACCAGCCCGGCCCCGTCACCGTGGCCCGGGGCGCTGGTGGCGGTGATCTCCACCGCCTCGACGCCGGCCAGGGCCGAGAGCTCCTCGGCCGCCCGGGTGACCCCGATGCGCAGCGACTTCAGACGGTTCGAGTCGCACACGGCGCAGACCCCTGGGCGCGTCTCCCCGCACCGCCGGCACCGCAGCCCCCCGGCCGCCTCCAGCTGGGCCATGGCTCCTCCGCAGCGTGTGCAGCGAGCCAGGGCCCCACATCGGGCGCAGGCCAGGAGCCGGATGCGTCCGGTGCGGTTGAGGATGCAGACCACCCGGCCGTCCCTCCGCTCGAGCTCCGAACGGACCAGCTGGACCAGGCGCTCGGAGAACAGCCCGGTGCGGGGGTCGTCCGCCGTCCGGTCGACCACCTCGACCGTCGGCCACCCCCGCCTCTCCAACGGTCTCGTCGTGGTGACCAGGGGCCTGCCCTCGGTCATGGCCACCGGAGGACACGGCGTGACCAGCACCACGGGAGCCCCGTCGCGGCGACCGCGCTCCACCACCACATCGACCGCCGACCAGGTGGGTGACCGCTCTTCTCGATAAGCCTCGTCGTGGGCGTCGAGCACCACAGCGGCGCGCAGGTGCTCGATCGGAGCCCAGGCCGCGGCCCGCGTCCCGACGACCACGCCGGCATCGGCCCGCGCCCGCTCCCACCTCTCGGGCAGCAGGGCCACCGCCACTCCCGCCTCCCGCAGCCGGGTGGCCGTCTGGTCGGCTCGCGCCCGGGACGGCGCCAGCACCAGCACCCGGGCCGGGCCGGTGCGGTGCACCAACTCGAGCACGACCAGCGTGGCGTCCAGGGCCGGAGCCAGCCTGACGACGGAACAACCACCGGGGGCGGCGAGGGCGCGGTCGAGGATGGCCACCGATCCTCCGCCGGGTGAAGGCGGACCGCTCTCGCCGGCCGGAACGGGACCGGACCCCCGGCCACGGACGACCCGGTGCGGGGATGCGGTACCGAGGAACGACGACAACGGGCCGGCCCAGCGCCACGCCGCCCACTCGGCCACGGGCACCAAGGAGGCCGGGGGACCCATCCCGCTCGATCCCGACAGGGGCTTGACCGCCACCCCGGGGATCCTCTCCACGCCTTCCTCCACCACCCAACCGCCGACCCGGCGGCCGTGGAGGTCGATGCGCACCCGGCCGCCCACGCCGATCTCGGGAGCCAGCGATGACGGCACCGAATAGTCGAACCGTCGGTGGATGGCCGGGACATCGGGAACCACCCGGACGATGCGCTCGGCACCGGTCGGACCTCCGGCGCGGTCGGCGCCGTCCGGAGCCGTCTCGCCCCCCTCGCCGTGCGGCTCGGTCGCCGCGGGCCGGGAACGGTTGTCGTTCAGAGTCCGAGGGCCTGCTTCAAGTCGACCGCCCGGGAGGTGTCCTCCCAGGTGAATTCCTTGTCGGACCGACCGAAGTGGCCGTAGGCGGCCGTCTTCCGGTAGATCGGCCGCTTGAGGTCGAGATCCCGGACGATGGCCGCGGGCCGCAGGTCGAAGACCTCGTCGACCACGGCCGAGATCCGCTCGGGATCGACCCGTTCGGTGCCGAAGCACTCCACCAGCACCGATACCGGCCGGGCCACGCCGATGGCGTACGCCACCTGGACCTCGCACCGGGTGGCGGCTCCGGCCGCGACCAGGTTCTTGGCCACCCACCGGGCCGCGTAGGCCGCCGACCGGTCGACCTTGGAGGGATCCTTGCCCGAGAAGGCTCCCCCTCCGTGCCTGGCCATGCCGCCGTAGGTGTCCACGATGATCTTGCGACCGGTCAGCCCGGTGTCGGCATGGGGTCCGCCCAGCTCGAACACGCCCGTGGGGTTGGCCAGGATCCGGAGCCGACTGCAGTCGAGCTCGGGAGGCAGCAACGGGTTGATCACGTTGTCGCGGAGGTCGGGCAGCAGCAGGGTCTCGAGGTCGACGCCGGGGTCGTGCTGGGTCGAGATGAGCACCGTCTCCAGGGCCACGGGCTTGCCGTCCTCATAGGTCACACTGACCTGGGTCTTGCCGTCGGGCCGCA
The DNA here is from genome assembly GCA_963713625.1 of uncultured Acidimicrobiales bacterium. Lineage (GTDB taxonomy): Bacteria > Actinomycetota > Acidimicrobiia > Acidimicrobiales > RAAP-2 > Bog-756. The sequence continues at coordinate 185,593 of CAVQMN010000008.1, forward strand.
GGTAGGGCAGCACGCCCACCCGTCGCACCTGGGCCAGGCGCTGGGCCAGCCGGTGGGCCAGCCAGATGGGGAGCGGCATCAGGTCGGGCGTCTCGTCGCAGGCGTAGCCGAACATCATCCCCTGGTCGCCCGCCCCCTGGGCGTTCAGGAGATCCTCGCCGCCCGTGCCCGCCCGGACCTCGAAGGCGTTGTCGACGCCCTGGCCGATGTTGGGGGACTGCTCGTCGATCGACACGATGACCCCACAGGTCCGACCATCGATCCCATAGGCGTCGTCGTCGTACCCGATGTCCAGCACCGTCGAGCGCACCAGCTTGGGGATGTCGACGTACGTGGAAGTGGTGATCTCACCGGCCACCAGGACGAGCCCGGTGGTCAACAGGGTCTCGCACGCCACCCGGCTCTCGGGATCCTCGGCCAGCAGAGCGTCGAGGACCGAGTCGGAGATCTGGTCGGCCATCTTGTCGGGATGACCTTCTGTCACCGATTCCGAAGTGAAGGTGTATCGGGTGCTCACGGGTGTTTCCATTCTGATCGGGGGCGTTCGCCCTGGACGACCGGCGGAGGCACGGGTCTCGAACTACGGGTGTGGCGGACTCCCCCCGCCGACGGCGCACGGGTCATGGCGCCGGCAACAGCGCGCACACCCTATCCAAAATGGCATCGGCCACCGCCGCCTTGGTGCGCAGGGTGACGGTGGCCACCGACCCGTCGGCACCGAAGATGGTGACTTCGTTGGTGTCGTGGTCGAACCCCACCCCGTCGGCGGACACATCGTTGGCCACCATGAGGTCGACCCTCTTCTGGGTCAGTTTCGCCGCCGCGCGTCCGGCGACCTGATCCGTCTCGGCTGCGAATCCCACCAGCACCTGGCCTGGGCGACGCCGTCTCCCGAGCTCGGAGAGGATGTCGGGTGTGGGCTCGAGGACCAGCTCGGGAAGCCCGTCGGATTTGTGCAACTTGGAGGTGGCGGCCAGCTTGGGACGGAAATCGGCCACCGCCGCAGCCATGATGACGACGTCGGCCGCCTCGGCCTGGTCGAGCAGGGCCGATTCCATCTCCGCGGCCGTCTCCACCCGGCCCACGGTGATCCCCGGCCCCGCCGGCAGGGAGCTCGCCGTCACCAGCACGACGTCGGCACCACGGCGGCGGGCGGCATCGGCCAGCGCGTGGCCCTGCTTGCCCGAGGATCGGTTGGTGATGAAACGCACCGGATCGATCGGCTCACGGGTCCCGCCGGCGGACACCACGATCCGAATGCCCGCCAGGTCGCCACCGGGCTCCGGTTGCCAGTCGGCCTCAGTCTCTTGCTGCCACTCGGGTTGCCACTCGGGCCGGGGCTCCCCCTGCCCCTCGGGCTGGGACTCCTGCGACCACTCGGCCACCTCTCCCCCTTCGATCACGGGGCCTCCGCCGGCTGTGCCCAGGAGCTCGAGGACGGTTCCGACGATGACCGATGGATCGGCCAACCGGCCGGCGCCGATGTCCCCTCCGGCCAACCGGCCCTGTTCGGGTGGCACCACGGTGACGCCACGCGCCCGCAGGGTGGCCAGGTTGGCCTGGACCGCCGGGTGCTCCCACATCTCGGTGTGCATGGCCGGGCAGACGACCACGGGAGCGGCAGTGGCGATCAACGTCGTGGTCAGGAGATCGTCGGCGAACCCGGCGGCGTACCGGGCCAGGAGGTCGGCGGTGGCCGGCGCCACCACGATGAGGTCGGCCCGCTGACCCAGCCTGGTATGGGGGATGGCCGAGTCCTCGTCCCACAGGCTCATCTGGGTCGGCTCCGAGCCGAGGGCATCGAACGTGGCGCGGCCCACGAACCGGGTGGCCCGTTCGGTCAGCACCGGCGCGACATGGATACCGGCGTCGACCAGCTTCCGGCAGACGTCGACCGCCTTGTAGGCGGCGATGCCCGCCGACACCCCGAGGACCACGAACGGCGTGTCGCCACCGGTGGTCTCCGTCACGCTCCGGCCTCCGACCCGGCGGTGGCTCCTTCGGAGCCTGTGGGTGCCGCGTCCAGGACGGCCGCGTCGGTGAGTGAACCGTCAGTGAGTGCGACCACGATCATCCCGCCCCCTCGGTCTGGATCTGCGCCGCCTAGTCGGCGGTCTGGTCCGGAGTGGGCTCGTCGGTGGCGATGACTTCGGCCACCTCGGTGACCACGCCCCCGTCACCCGTCTCGACGGCGACGGCTGCAGCGCCCTCACCCTCGAGGAGGGCCAGCGCGGCCGCTTCGGCCAGGGCCACCTCTTCCGGATCGGGGCGGGTGTAGGTCGCCTTGCCCGCGGCCACCTCTTCGAAGGCGATGGACAAGGGCTTGCCCGACGCCGATGCCACCTGGGGCGGCACCACCACGCCGAGGCCCTCGCCCAGGGAGTTGTAGTAGCTGTTCACCTGACGGGCCCGCCGAGACGCCAGCGCCACCAGGGTGAACTTCGAGTCGACCTTGTCGAGCAGCCCCTCGATGGGCGGGTCCATGAGTGTGATCTGAGTCTGAGCCATCACGATCCTTCGGTCAGGTCGTCGGGTGCGGTTTCGGGTGTGGGTTCCGGGGTCACCCCGCCGGTATCGACGGGCTCCCCTGCCGGAGCGGCGCTTGAGCGGGCGGCGAGGCGGTAACGGTCCACTATACCGGCCACTTGGTCCGTGGTCAGCGCCACGTCCTGATTGACCACCACGGCGTCGGCGATGGCCCGGCCCTGTTTCTCCTCATCGGCCCCGGTCCGGAGCCTCTTGGCGATGTGGGCCTCGCTGTCGCCCCGGGCTCGCAGCCGCTGCTCTTGGACGTCGGGGGACGGGGCCGTCAACAGGATGAGGGTGGCCTCCGGCCGTAGGCGGCGGACGCTCCTCGCCCCCTGGAGATCGATCTCCAGCAGCACATCGTGGTCGGGATCGGGCTGGGTGACGGGCGTCCCGTAAAAATTTCCTAGAAACTCGGCCCACTCGAAAAACCGCCCGGCTTCGATGGCGGCCTCGAACGTAGGCCGGTCGACGAAGACGTAGGCGTCTTCATCCTCACCCGGACGCCGTTCCCGCGTCGTCCACGACCGGCTCAGGACCAGGTGCGGATCCGACTCCACCAGCCGCCGGGCAATCGTGCCCTTGCCGACACCACCCGCCCCGAACAGGACGAAGGTCAGGGGTGCGGGCCGGACCGAGGCCCGCCCTGATCCGCCCTCGTTCAGCGAGCGGTCTCGCGGAGCAGGGCTTCGCGCTGGTTGCTGCCCAGCCCCTGCAGCCGGCGGCTCTCGCTGATCCCCACCGTGTCCATCAACCGACGGGCCTTGACCTTCCCGAGGCCCGGCAGCGACTCCAGCACCGAGAGGACTTTCATCTTCCCGACCGTCTCATTGGAGTCGGCGGTGGTGAGGAGTTCTGACAGGGTGATCGAACCCAGCTTGAGCTTCTCTTTGACTTCAGCCCGCTCACGGCGGACCTTGGCTGCCTTGGCCAGGGCGGCCTGGCGCTGTTCGGGCGTGAGTGCGGGCGGTTGCGGCATGGTCGAGACGATAGCGCCTCTGCGGCCCCGGGGCATCCACGACCTGCACCTGGTCCCCGATCGGCCGGGGCCGGGGCTGGGCCCGGGGCCCGATCCCGCCGTCCGGGACGACAGCGGAGGGCAACGATGTCGGGGCTCGGTGAACGATGTCGGGGTCCGGTGTTCAATGGTGTGATGGTGGTGGCCGTAGACCTCAACGCCGATCTGGCCGAGGGCGATGAGCTCTCGTCCACCGATCTCGAGATCCTCGACGTGGTGACCAGCGCCAGTCTTGCCTGCGGATTCCATGCCGGGAACCGCGAGGTGATGCGGGCCGCGGCCGACGCGGCCCGCGGACGCGGCGTGGCCATCGGCGCCCATGTCTCCTACCGCGACCGGGATGGATTCGGCCGGCGAGCCGTGGCCGTGGATCCCGACCAGTTGGTGGCGGACATCCTCGAACAGTGGTCCGTGCTCCACGACGAGGTCACCGCGGTAGGCGGCGCCGTCACCTACGTGAAGCCTCACGGAGCCCTCTACCACCGGATGGGCACCGATCCGGTGGTAGCTGCGTCGGTGGTCGACGCCCTCTCCGAGTTGGGTCGACCGGACCTGGTGGCCCAACCCGACAGTGCCGTCGTTCGACTGGCCGAGCGGGCCGGCGTCCGTGTGGTCGTCGAGGGATTCCCCGACCGCGGCTATGACGCTGACGGGTCCCTCACCTCCCGGGACCGACCCGGTGCCCTGGTCGAGGATCCTGACGCCGCGGCCCGGCGCGCCGTGACCTTGGCCACGCGGGGCGGCGTCGAAGCGGTGGACGGGAGCTGGATCAGGATCCGGGCCGCGACCCTGTGCATCCACGGTGACGCGCCGGATGCAGGCCGGACCGCCCGTCGGGTCCGCTCGGCCCTGGAGGGGGCTGCAGTCACGCTCCGTTCCTTCGCTCCGGCACACGACGACCGGTCGGTCGACGGTCACCGACCGTGACCGCCCGGGTCGGTCCCTATGGCGACCGCGCCCTCCTCGTCGACGTCGACGACATCGCCGCCGCGCACCGGGTGGCCGCCGCCATCGAACGGGCCCGTCGGCGGGCCGGTGTGCCCGAGGGAATCGAGGAGACCGTGGTGGGCATGGCCAGCGTGGTCGTGCACCTCGACCCGGCCGTCGCCGGTCCGGAGCGCGTCGGGCAGTGGCTGGTCGACGTGGTCGACACGGAGGAGCGGCTGCTCGACCCCGGACCCGAGGCGACGGTGCCCGCCCGCCACCTGGACATCCCGGTCAGGTTCGACGGACCGGATCTCGAAGTGGTGGGCCACGCCGTGGGCGGAACGGCCTCGGACGTCGTCGAGTTGATGACCGGGGTCGAGCTCCATGTGGCCTTCGTCGGATTTGCCCCCGGGTTCCCCTACCTGACCGGTCTGCCCCCGGAACTGGCCGCCATCCCCCGCCGTCGCACTCCCCGGGTCGCCGTGCCGGCCGGGTCGGTGGCCATCGGGGGAGGATTCGCCTCCGTCTACCCACGGGCCACGCCGGGCGGATGGTCGTTGCTCGGCCACACCTCGATCGAGCTGTTCGACCCCGACCGCCCTCCCTACGCCGTCCTGCGCACCGGGGACACCGTCCGCTTCACCGACATCGGATCGGCGGGAACCGACACCGAGCCCACCCGCCCGGACATCGCCCACACCCGCCCGCCGGTCGACGAGGACAGGTATCCGGACCGGCCGGGTCCCCGACCACCCATGCCGGCCGGCACCGGTCGGTATGTCGAGATCGTCGATCCCGGCCTGCTCAGCCTGGTCGAGGACGGCGGCCGGCGACGGGTGGCGGCCATGGGGATTCCCCCCGCGGGACCGGCCGATCCCGACGCCATGCGGCTGGCCAACCGGTTGGTGGGCAATCCCGATGATGCCGCCGTCATCGAAGTGGCGACCGTCGGCCCCACGCTCAGATTCACCGGCGACGCCCACCTGGCCGTGGTGATGCCGTCGCCCGAAGGCCAAGAGGTTCGCATCGATGGCCGTCTCATGGGGCCGGGTTCGGTCTCGCCCGTCCTGGACGGACAAGTGGTCACCGTCGGCCGGGTGCATGGCGGCCTGCGGGCCTACGTGGCCGTGTCCGGCGGCTTCGAGACCCGGCCGGTCGTCGGCTCCCGGTCCACCGATCTGCTGTCCGGCCTGGGTCCGGGACCGTTGGTGGCGGGCGACCGCCTGGACCTCGGTCGCCCGACCCGACCCCGGGGACAGCTCCTCCCGCCCCTCGATCCCCCGGCACGGTGCCGGCCCCTGGTGATCAGGGCCCTCGAAGGTCCGCACCGGCTCCCCTCAGGCGCCCCCGACCTGTTCGCATCGGGCCCGTGGACGGTCGGTCCGGCGTCCAACCGGATCGGCGTCCGGCTGAGCGCCGGGCCCCCTCCGGCCCGACCGCTCGACCTCCGGGTGCCCTCCACCGCCATGGTCACCGGGGCGGTCCAGCTCCCACCGGACGGCAACCCCATCATCTTGTTGCCCGACCACGCCACCGTGGGCGGTTACCCGGTCGTCGCCTGCGTGATCGGCACCGACCTCCCCGTCGTCGGTCAGCTCCAGCCGGGCGACACCCTCGAGTTCGTGAAGGTCGATCTCCCGTTCGCCCGCCGTGCGTGGGCCAGGCGGGAGCGCACACTGGCCGAACGGGTCACCGGATGGTTCCCGTCCGAGGCGGGCACATAGGTGACGATGAAGACACCGCCCCGGGGCCAACCGACGTCGTGCCGCGATCCGAGCGACCGCTCCGACCGGTCATCGATGTCCTGATCGGCCCAGGAGGCGGACGGCGGCGCCGCGGGGTCGCTTGGAACCGGTCGTCAGGGGGCACGCACCCGGTTCGGCCTGATCATGGCCACCCTCGGATGACGAGCGAGACCTCGTTCGCTCTCTTCGGCCCACCGGGCCGCCAGTTCGGGACCCATCTCGGTGTCGGTCATGGGGGTGAACCCGCAGCGGGCGTAGTACGGACCGTTCCAGGGCACCTCGGCGAACGTGGTCAGTGTCACCGCCGGGAGGCCGAGTCCGTGCGACCAGGTCTCCGTGTGCTCGATGAGTGACCGGCCGATCCCCCGACGGCTGCGGTCCGGATGGACGGAGACCTGTTCGATGTGGGCGTTGCCGTCGAGCAGATCGGCAATCAGATAGGCGACCGGACGATCGTCGGGGTCGGTGGACACCCAGGCCCGCCCGGCCTGCCGATAGCACTCGAGTCGGTCGATGGGTGGCGGATCGTGATCCGCGATATGGCGCATGCCCACCCCGGCGAAGAGCCCGCCTGCGGCCACCTCGATCTCTTGGAGCATGTCCAGCTCGTCGGCGCGGGCCGGGCGGACGGCCTGGCGTCGGCTCATCACCCGATTCTCCGTCTTCTGCCGCCCCGCCGCCAGGTCCAGGTGGCCCCGTCCGCCCGGCCGAGGCGGCTGCCGGCCCTGGGCGGCCGGTCGCCTCACCGGTCCGTGGCACGATGGGGACCACGAGTTCGTGCCAGCCAGGTGGGCACCGGAGTGCCCCCGCCAACGAGAGGAGCCGGCAGTGGACAATGCAGACCAGACGGGATCGGACGAGGATCTCGACGCCGCCGCGGCGGACGAGGACGCGCTGTTCCAGTCGAGGGAGGACGGCCAGCTCCATTTCATCAAGGAGACCATGGCGACGACGTTTCCTGTCACCGCCCCGACCGATGCCACCCCCCTCGAGGAGGACGAGCCCGAAGGTGTCATCCCGCCCAGCCCCCTGTGGGCGATGAAGGATCGGCGGCACGAACAGTGGCCCCACCTCTTCGGCCATCCGAGCCGCATCCGGGTCCAGCTCGGCGAAGGTGACGCCGCCGTGTACGTGATCGACGACGGAAAGCACCACTGCATGATCGGACGCCAGGTCGGGGCCACGGTCGACGGGTGCATCTACAGCCTGGTGGCCCGGATCACCAAGGAGACCTACGACGCCCTGGCCGCGGGTTCGATCGACGGCCGGGGTGCGTTCCTGTCGGCCAGCGAGGCGGGCCTCAGCGGCACGGCCGACGCCCCCGGCGTGTCCAACATCTTCGATGTCGACTTCTATCAACGCCCCGAGGAGATCCCCGAGGAGTACCTCCCGCCGGCCGCGTTCATCACCTTCGCCCAGGACCTGCCGACCGCTGACCGCTGACCTGCCGACCGCTGACCGCTGACCGCCTGACGAACACCGGCGGCAGCCGGCCTCGGATCACCCGAGCGATCCGGCCAACTCCTCACCGGTGGCCCGAGCCGCCTCGCGCAGCGCGGCGATGTCGGGTCCGACGGCCAGCAGCGAGCGCGACACGTTGGCCAGCACACTGTGCGGAGGGCATCCGGCGAACAGACGGGCCGCGCCGGTCACCGTCCCTCCCTGCGCTCCGAGGCCGGGGGCCAGGATGATCCCTCCGAGCCGGCCGAGGTCGAACGCCGACGGCTCCAGCGTCGCCCCCACCACCGCGCCGACGGTGCCCGGCACGGCCAGCCCTCCCCGGTTGAGGTCACGGATGGACTCGAGCAAGGCGTCCTCCACAGCCGGGCCCGCCGGTCCTCCGCCCGGACCCCGCCCGGTGATCGCCTCCTGGAGGGACCGACCTTCAGGGTTGGACGAGCGCACGACGACGATGGCCCCCCGCCCTGAGGCTGCGGCCAGATCGAGGGCCGGCTGCAGCGCCCCGATCCCGAGGTAGGGCACGAGGGTGACGGCGTCGGCCACCAGCGGGCTGGCCGGGTCCAGCCAGGCCGCGGCGTAGGCCTCCATGGTCGAACCGATGTCCCCCCGCTTGGCGTCGGCGATGACCAGCAGTCCGGCGTCACGGGCCGCGCCCATGACCGCCTCGAGGGCGCCGAGCCCGGCCGAACCCCAGCGCTCGAAGAAGGCCACCTGGGGTTTGACCACCGGCACCACGCCGGCGAAGGCCTCGACGCAGCGGAGGCCGAAGGAGCGGAGCCCCTCGGCCGAGTCGGACAGTCCCCAGTGGGTGAGCAGTGCCGGCGACGGGTCGATGCCGGCACACAGCGGACCCGAAGCGGCCACGGCCGCGGTGACCGTGTCGGCGAAGCCGACCACCGGCTCACCGTCACCCATGGGCCGCGTCCTTCACCTCGGAGAGCCGTCGGACGCCGTGGCGAGCACACCACCGCTCGACCTGGCGCAGGATCCGCAGGGGGGCACGCGGGTCGCGGAACGTCGCCGAACCCACCTGGACGGCATCCGCTCCGGCCATCATCAGTTCGATGGCGTCCTCGCCGCACATCACCCCACCCACCCCGACGATGGCCGCCTCCGGATAGGCGGCCCGCACGTCGAACACGGCGCGCACGGCCACGGCGTGCACCGCCGGGCCGGACAGGCCGCCGCCGCCGGCTCCCGAGCCCAGCACGGGTCGTCCGGTTTCCACGTCGATGGCCATGGCCAGCACCGTGTTGATCAGCGTGACGGCCTCAGCCCCGGCCGCCAGGGCCGCTCCCGCCACCTCGGCCACATCGGCCACCGTCGGACTGAGCTTGGCCCATCGGGGCAGTTCGGGACAGGACTCGGCCACCGCGGTCAGCACCTCCGACGTGGCTCCGGCCGAGTGGGCGAACATCCGGCGTCGGTCCTCGACATTCGGACAGCTCACATTGACCTCGACCGCGGTGATGCCCGGGACGCCGACCAACATGGCGGCCGCCTTGGCGAAATCGGCCACCCGTTGCCCCCAGATGCTGACGACCACGCGGGCCCCGGCCGCGGTGAGCCCGGGAAGGTCCTCATCGATCCACGCACCCAGCCCCGGACCCTGGAGCCCCACGCTGTTGATCATCCCCGACGACGTCTGGTGCAGGCGGGGGGGCGGATTGCCGGGCCAGGGCTCCACGCTCTGGGACTTGGTCACCACCGCGCCGAGCTCGGCCAGCCGAATGTAGGCGCCGAGCTCGTCGGCGTGACCCGCGGTGCCCGCCGCGGTCATGACCGGATTGGGAAGTTCGAGCGACCCCACCCGGACCGACAGATCCACGTCCCCGGCCGTCACCGCCCGCCAGGCCCGGCCCACCCGGGCCCCGGATCCCGTTCCCGGGCTCCTCACCGGCCCGTCACGGCTCACGACCGGGTCCCACCCGACTCATGGCTGGTGATACTCCTGCAGCGAACGCACCGACAGCGGATGGCTGACCCAGTCGGCGATGCCGGCCGCGGCGGCACGGGCCGCGGCCACCGTGGTCAGGCACGGGACCAGGTGGGCCAACGCCGCCGACCGGATGTGCAGACCGTCGGCCCGGGGGCCGCGCCCCCGAGGTGTGTTCACCACCAGCTGCACTTTGCCTCCGGCGATGAGGTCGACGGCGTCGACCACCCCCGGGTGTGAGTCACCCACCTTGGCCACCACCGTGCCCACCGGGATGCCTTCGGCCTCCAGCATGGCCGCCGTGCCCGAGGTGGCCGCCAGTGCGAATCCGAGAGCGGCGAACTGTCGGGCGACGTCCAGTCCGGCCGACTTGTCCCGGTCGGCCAGGGACAAGAACACGGTCCCGTCCACCGGGAGCCGGTTGCCCGCGGCGATCTGGCTCTTGGCGAAGGCCAGCCCGAAGGTGGCGTCGATGCCCATCACCTCACCCGTCGAGCGCATCTCGGGACCGAGCAGGGTGTCGACGCCCGGGAACCGGTTGAACGGAAGGACCGCCTCTTTGACCGACACGTGGCCGGTGACCGGCTCGGCGAGCAGGCCTTCGGCCCGCAGCTCGGCCAACGTGGCACCCACCATCACCCGGGCTGCCACCATGGCCACCGGGACACCGGTCGCCTTGGCCACGAACGGGACGGTCCGACTGGCCCGCGGATTGGCCTCCAGCACGTAGGCACGATCGTCTTTCACGGCGAACTGCACGTTGATCAGCCCGCGGACCTGGAGCGCCTCGGCGATGGTCCGCACCATGCGTTCGAGCTCGGCCACCACCGATGGGGCCAGGGTCTGGGGAGGGAGGGCACAGGCCGAGTCGCCCGAGTGCACCCCGGCCTCTTCCACGTGCTCCATGACCCCGCAGATGACAACCTCCCCGGTGCCGTCACGCACGGCGTCGACGTCGACCTCCACCGCGTCCTCGAGGAAGCGGTCCACCAGCACCGGGCGTTCCCTGGTCACCCCGCCCTCGCGACCCAGCGAACCACCGACGCCGGACATGGCCTCGACCGCCTCCACCAACCGATCGTCGTCGTAGACGATCTCCATGGCCCGGCCTCCCAGCACATAGGAGGGTCGGACCAGGACGGGGTAGCCGATGGAAGAGGCCACGGCCACGGCCTCGGTGGCCGTGGTGGCCGTGCCGCCCGGAGGCTGGGGGATACCCAGGCGAGCGCAGAGGGCATTCCAGCGCTCGCGGTCCTCGGCCAGGTCGATCGAGGCCGGCGAGGTGCCGAGGACCAGCTCCTCAGGGATGCCGGCTGCCAGTTTGAGCGGGGTCTGGCCGCCCAGGCTGACGATGACCCCGACCAGTCGGCCCTGCCCCACCGAGGCCCCGCGCTCGGCGTCGAGCACGTTGGCCAGGTCCTCGGGGGTCAGCGGTTCGAAGTAGAGGCGGTCCGACGTGTCGTAGTCGGTGGAGACGGTCTCCGGATTGCAGTTGATCATGACCGTCTCGTACCCGGCCGCCTGGAGGGCGAAGGAGGCGTGGACACAGCAGTAGTCGAACTCGATGCCCTGGCCGATCCGGTTGGGGCCGGATCCCAGGATGACCACGCGGTCGCGATCGGAGGGCCGGATCTCGTCCTCGTCCTCGGTGGTCGAGTAGTGGTAGGGCGTGTGGGCCTCGAACTCGGCCCCGCAGGTGTCGACGGTCTTGTAGGTGACCCCGACGCCGCGGCCCGTGCGGGCCGCCCGGATGTCGGCCGCGGTGACCGGTTCGCCGAACAGGTAGGCCAGCTGCTGGTCGGAGAAGCCGAGCTGCTTGAGCCGGCGCCAGGCCCGGCGGTCGAGATCGTCGACGGTGACCCCGAGGGTCACCTGGAGGTCGAGGGCCATGCGGGCGTCGGTCACGGCCGCGATCTCCGAGATGAACCAGGGGTCGATGCCGGTGAGCTCGGCCAGGCGTTCCACGGTCACGCCCCGTCGCAGCAGGGCCTCGAGCTGGAAGAGCCGCTCGGGGGTGGCCTGGGCCGCGCTGAGCGCCAGCTCCTCGGTGGGCACGGCGTCGAGCTCCACCTCGACCGGGTCGGCGTTCAGGCCCGACCGACCCTGCTCCAGGGAACGGACGGCCTTCTGCAGGGACTCGGGGAAGGTGCGGCCGATGCCCATCACCTCGCCCACCGACTGCATCCGGGTGCCGAGCCGGTCGTTGGACCCGGGGAGTTTCTCGAACGCCCACCGCGGAATTTTGGTGACCACGTAGTCGATGGTGGGCTCGAACGAGGCGGGCGTGGCGCCGGTGATGTCATTGACGATCTCGTCCAAGCGGTAGCCGACGGCCAGGCGGGCCGCGATTTTGGCGATGGGGAAACCGGTGGCCTTGGAGGCCAGGGCCGACGAGCGGGACACCCGGGGGTTCATCTCGATGACCACCTGATGCCCGTCGGCCGGGTCCACCGCGAACTGGACGTTCGAACCGCCGGTCTCCACGCCCACCCGCCGGATGCAGGCGAACGCCGCGTCCCGCATGGACTGCAGCTCGACGTCGGTGAGGGTCTGGGCGGGGGCCACGGTGATCGAGTCGCCGGTGTGCACCCCCATCGGGTCGAAGTTCTCGATGGAGCAGATGACCACGCAGTTGTCGGCGCTGTCCCGCATCACCTCCAGCTCGAACTCCTTCTGCCCGGCGATGGACCGCTCGACCAGCACTTCATTGACCGGCGAGGCGTCCAGGCCCTCGGCCGCCAGCTGGACCAGTCCGGCGCGGGAGGCGGCGATGCCGGTGCCTGCGCCGCCGAGGATGTAACTCGGTCGGACCATGATCGGATAGCCGATCGCATCACCGATGGCCACGGCCTCGTCCAGGGTGTGGGCGAAGCCCGATGCGGGGACATCGAGCCCGATCTCCTGCATGGCCGCCTTGAACCTCTCCCGGTCTTCGGCGGTGGCGATGGCCTCGGCGTTGGCTCCGATCACCTCGACCCCGTAGTGGTCGAGGACGCCCCGCTCGGCCAGGGTCATGGTCAGGTTCAGCGCGGTCTGGCCGCCAAGGGTGGGGAGCAACGCATCGGGCCGCTCACGCTCGATGATGGCGGCCAGCACGTCCGGATCCAACGGTTCCACGTAGGTGCGGTCGGCCATGGCCGGGTCCGTCATGATGGTGGCCGGATTCGAGTTGGCCAGCACCACGCGGAACTTCTCCTCCGCCAGGACCCGGCAGGCCTGGGTGCCCGAGTAGTCGAACTCGCACGCCTGCCCGATGACGATGGGACCCGACCCGATGACCAGGATCGATTCGATGTCGCTGCGACGTGGCATCAGCGCCTGGCCCCCGAACCCCGGCCGGCGCCGGTGGCCTCCATCAACTGGCGGAACTCCTCGAACAGGTACCGGGCGTCGTGGGGTCCGGGCCCGGCTTCGGGGTGGTACTGGACACTGAAGACCGGTGCATCCCGGCTGGCCAGGCCTTCGACCACTCCGTCGTTGAGATTGACATGGGTGATCTCGGCCGAGGTGAGCGAGTCGGCGGCCACCGCGAAGTTGTGGTTCTGCGACGTGATCTCCACCCGGCCGGTCGCCACCCGCCGCACCGGGTGGTTCCCGCCGTGGTGGCCGAAGGGCAGCTTGTACGTGGACGCACCGAGGGCGGTGGCCAACAGCTGGTGGCCGAGGCAGATGCCGAAGACCGGAACCGTGCCCCGGGTGGCCAGCTCCCGGATCTCACCGGTGATGGCCGGCAGCGCCGCCGGGTCACCGGGGCCGTTGGACAGGAAGATCCCGTCGGGCTCGAAGGCCAGGGTCTCGTCGGCCGGCGTCGAAGCCGGGACCACGGTCACGGTGGCCAGCTCGCCCAGCTGGCGGAGCATGGCCTCTTTGATGCCGAAGTCGTACGCCACCACCCGGTAGGGGCCCGCACCCCTGGTGAAGACCTCGGCCGTGGTCACCCCGGACACCAGGTCGACCCCGTCGGTGGAGGGGGCGGCGCCGGCTGCGGCCTGCAGATCCTGCAGGCCGGCCGTTCCGAAGGCACAGGGCATGGCCCCCTGGTCGCGCAGGTGGCGGGTCAGCCGGCGGGTGTCGATCCCGGTGATGCCGGGAACCGAACGCCGGGTCAGGTACTCCTCGAGTGTCTCGGTGGAACGCCAGTTGCTCGGCCGGTCGCACAGGTCGCGGACGATCACCCCCCGGCAGTGGGGACGGACGGCCTCGTCATCGGCGGGGTTGACCCCGTAGTTGCCGATGTGCGGGTAGGTGAAGGCGATGACCTGGCCCGCGTAGGACGGGTCGGTGATCACCTCCTGGTAGCCGGAGAGCACGGTGTTGAACACCGCCTCTCCGGTGGCCACGCCCCCCTCCGGCACGGCCCCGATGGCTTCGCCTTCGAACACGGCTCCGTCGGCCAGCACCAGCGCGGCCTCGTCCCGGTGGGGAGCCCCACTGCGGCCGGTCATCGCCGGGCCTCGCCGTCGACGACCACCGCTTCGCCCCGGAACACGGTGTGGCGCACCTGGCCGGTGAGCCGACGCCCGCCGTAGGGAGAGTTGTGGCTCCGGCTGGCCAGGCTGACAGGATCCACGACCCAGGTGGCCGTGGGATCGATGACGCAGAGATTGGCCGCCGCCCCCGGCACCACCGGGCCACCCTGGTCCCCGCCGTTGGCCGGGTCCAGCCGGGCGATGGCGGCCGGCTGCCAGCTCATCAGGGCCAGCACCCGGGCCACGGGCAGGCCCAGCTCCCCGATGGCCAGGGAGACCGCCGTCTGCAGGCCGAGCATGCCCGGGGGGGCCTGGTCGAAAGGAAGGTCCTTGAGCTCGGGCGGATGGGGGGCATGGTCGGTGGCGATGGCATCGATGGTCCCGTCGGCCAGGCCGGCCTTCAACGCGTCGACATCGGTCTGCGGTCGCAACGGGGGGTTGACCTTGAACAACGGGTCGTACCCGGACGTACAGCTGTCGGTCAGGGTGAAGTGGTGGGGTGCGGCCTCGGCCGTCACCGGCAGACCCTCGGCCTTGGCCCGGCGGACCATCTCCACCGACCCCGCCGTGGAGAGATGCAGGAAGTGGAGACGGGCCCCGGCCCCGCACGCCCGGACCAGAGCGATGTCGCGGGCCACCATGACTTCCTCGGCCACGGCCGGCATCCCGGGGAGCCCGAGCCGGCTCGACCACTCGCCCTCATGCATGGTTCCGTTGGCGGCCAGTGTCCCGTCCTCGCAGTGTTGGGCCAGGGTCACCCCGAGCCCGGTGGCGTAGTCGAAGGCCCTGCGCATGAGGCCGGCCGACTGGACGCCGGCGCCGTCGTCGGTGAACAGGGTGACACCGAGGTCGGCCAGCTCGGCCATCGGGGCCAGCCGTTCGCCGGCCCGGCCCACGGTGATGGCGCCGGCCACCGCCACCTCGGCGGTGGCCGTGGCCCCGAGGTCGAGGACGTTCCTGACCGCCTCGGCCGAGTCCAGCGCCGGATCGGTGTTGGGCATGGCCACCACCGCCGTGTAGCCGCCCAATGATGCCGCCCGGGCACCCGTCTCCACCGTCTCCGACTCCTCGCGTCCCGGCTGACGCAGATGGGTGTGCAGATCGACCAGGCCGGGGGCGACCACACAGCCTCCGGCATCGAGTACCGACGCACCCCGCCGCGGGGTGATCCCTTCCTCCACCGCGGTGATGAGCCCTCCGGTGATCAGCACGTCGGCCCGGCGTTCCCCGTGCTGGTCGACCACCGTTCCTCCCCGGATCACCAGATCGGGCCGGTCGCCGGCGCCAGCTGCGGCGCGCTCAGGCACGGTCGGCACCTTCCACCGGTCCCTGCCCGAGGAGCAGGAACAGCACCGCCATCCGGATGGCCACGCCGTTGCTGACCTGTTCGGTGATGAGCGAGGCCGGGAGCTCGGCCACGTCCGAAGCGATCTCCACACCGCGGATGATCGGCCCCGGATGGAGGATCACCGCTCCGGGCTGGAGCATGGTCGCCCGACGGGCGGTGAGTCCGTAGCCGGCCGTGTACTCGCGGAGGGTGGGGACGAACTGTCCGCTGCCCCGTTCCGACTGCACTCGGAGCAGCGAGACCACGTCGGTCTTGGGCAGCACGTCGTCGAGGTGATGGGTGACGGCGGTGACCGGCCATCCGGCCAGCGACGGCGGCAGCAGCGTGGCCGGTGCCACCAGCGTGACCTCGGCGCCCATGGCCGCGTACGCCGAGATCTGCGACCGGGCCGCCCGGCTGTGGCGGATGTCCCCGACGATGGCCACCTGCAGTCCCTCGAAGCGGGCCAGGCCCTCGTCGCCTCCCCCGAAGGCCTGTCGCACCGTATACAGATCCAACAGCGCCTGGGTCGGGTGCTGGTGCCAGCCGTCACCGGCGTTGATGACCACACAGCGGTCGACCCACTCGGCCACCCGGGCGGGGACACCGGACGATGCATGGCGGATGATCACCGAGTCGATCCCGATGGCTTCGACCGTCTCGACCGTGTCGCGCAACGACTCGCCCTTGTTGACCGATGAGGACCCGGCCGAAAACGAGAGCACGTCGGCCGACATCCGCTTGGCCGCCGTCTCGAACGACATCCGGGTCCGGGTCGAGTCCTCGAAGAACAAGGTGGCCACGGTCCGACCCCGCAGCGTGGGCACCTTGGGGTTGGCCCGCCGGCCCACCTCGACGAAGGAATCGGTGACCCGGAGGACCTCGGCGATCTCGTCCGCGCCGAGGTCGTCCATGGACAGCAGATGGGTGGGGAACGGGCTCATCTGATGATCAAGTCCCCGAGGGACACCCCTTCCTCGGACACGTCGACCATCTCGTCCCGGCTGGTGGGGAGGTTCTTACCCACGTAGTCGGGTCGGATCGGCAGCTCCCGGTGACCCCGGTCGACCATGACCGCCAACTCGACGACCTGGGCCCGCCCGTACTCGCCCAACGCGTTGAGCGCGGCCCTGATGGTCCGACCGGTGAACAGCACATCGTCGACCAACACCACGGTGGCCCCGGTCAGATCGAAGCTGATGTCGGTGGCGGCCTCGGGCAGGACGGGCCGGAGGCCGATGTCGTCGCGGTAGAAGGCCACATCCAGCGTACCGACGGGTATCGACGTCCCCTCGAGCTCGGACAGGGTGCCGGCCAACCGTTCGGCAATGGCCACACCGCCGGTCTGCAGCCCGATCAGGACCAGATGCTGGAGACCACGGTTGCGTTCGACGATCTCGTGGGCCATGCGGGTGATGGCGCGGTGCACGTCGCTGGCCGACATGACCTGGGCCCGGGGAACGAACACAGCACCCCGCGGCCGGGTATGACTGCGCTCACGTTCTGCCACCTGCATCCTCCTGTCCGTACGGGCCTCACGGGACCCGCTTCACGGTCAGGAGCCGAGTATATCCACGCCGCCCCGGAGCGGCCAGACCCGAGGCTCCCGCCCGGCCGCACCGGCCCCGAGCTCGGTCATCCTCTGACCTCGTTGGCCAACGTGGCCAGCACGCCGTTGACGAAACGACCGGAATCATCGGTCGAGTAGGCCGAGGCCAGCTCCACCGCCTCGTTCAGGATCACCGGCGTGGGGACGTCGGGGTACTCGAGCAGTTCGGCCACGGCCAGTCGGAGCACATTGCGGTCGACCACGGCCATCCGGTCTACCTCCCACCCGATGGCGGCCCTGCCGATGAGTTCGTCGATGTCGGTCCGGCGGGCCTCCACCGTCCGCACCAGGGCCACCGCGTAGGGATCGGGGGCCACCATCAGCCCGTCGAGGACCTCGGAGGGACGCTCTCCCTTGAGCTCCGCCTCGTAGAGGAGGGTCACGGCCCGTTCGCGGGCCTGGTGGCGGGGTGCAGGATCCATTGTCGGTCGTCGGTCGGGCTCCCCCGGCCCTGGTCCCCGGCCGGGCCGTGACGGTCCCCGGCCGGGTGTGTACTGCGGAGGTCAGGCCCGGGTCAGGTACTCCCCCGTCCGGGTGTCCACCTTGATCTTCTCGCCGGGGTTCACGAAGAGGGGGACCTGGATGACCAGACCGGTCTCCACGGTGGCCGGCTTGCGCGCGCCTGACACCCGGTCCCCCTGCACCCCGGGTTCGGTATCGGTCACGGTGAGCTCCACGGCGGCGGGAAGATCCACCCCGACGATCTCGTCCCCGAAGAACTGAAGGACGGCGTCGTCACCTTCTTTGAGGTAGTTGGCGGCGTCGCCGAGCAGGGAGGTCTCGACCTGGAGCTGCTCGAACGAGGTGGTGTCCATGAAGACGTAGTCCGAGCCGTCCCGGTAGAGAAACTGCATCTCCCGCTTGTCGATGATGGCCTGGTCGAGCTTCTCGTCGGCGCGGTAGGTCCGCTCGATGACCGCACCCGTCCGCTGGTTCTTCAGTTTGGTCCGGACGAAGGCACCGCCCTTGCCCGGCTTGACGTGTTGGAACTCGACCACGGCGAAGAGGCCCTCGGGGAGGTTGAGCGTCATGCCATTGCGGAGATCGTTGGTGGAGACAGCCATCAGACAGCAACTTCCTTCGGGAACAGGGTCAGCGGTCGGCTACCGCCCGGCGTCACCACCAGGGTGTCCTCGATGCGGACCCCACCCGTGCCGGGGAGGTAGACCCCCGGCTCCACGGTGACCACGGTGCCGGGGGCGAGGATAGCAGTCGACCCCGGCCCGACCGACGGGCCCTCGTGGATGTCGAGTCCGACGCCGTGGCCGGTCCCGTGCTCGAAGCGCTCGGCCCATCCGGAGGCGGCGATGACCTCGCGGCACGCCTCGTCCACCGAGCCGGCCGAGGCGCCGGGCCTCACCGAGCGCACCCCGGCCTGTTGCGACGCGGCCACCACCTCGAAAACGGTGGCCAGTTCACCGACGGGCTCGCCCCCCACGCAGAAACTCCGCGTCATGTCCGACCGGTAGCCGTCGAACACGGCACCGAAGTCCACCACCACCGGGTCACCGGCGCGGATCCGGCGGTCACCCGGCCGGGCATGGGGCTTGGCCGAGTTCTCCCCCGAGGCCACGATGGTCTCGAAGGCACTCTCCTCGGCCCCCTCCACCCGCATGGCGTGGTCGAGGGCGGCGGCAAACCGTGACTCGGTCAGCTCGTCGCCGGCACCACCGCGACCGGCCGCCCGCAGCAGGGGCAGCGTGGCCGCGAGGGCCCGGTCCGCGATGGCCGCGGCCCGCTCCATCCGGGCCACCTCGGCTTCGTCCTTGACCAGCCGGAGGCTCTCGACCCGGCCCCGGGTGGGGACGAGCGCCACCGGGGCCAGCAACCCCTCCCAGGTACGCAAGGCCGACCAGGTCACGCTGTCGGCCTCCAGACCCAGGGCGCCGAGTCCCGAGGCCCGGTCCACCAGCGCCTGGCGCTGGGCCTGTACGCCGCCGACGCACGAGGTGATCTCCCCCTCGACCCCGGCCGACCGGAGCTGTTCGGCGGACTGGGTCCGGTATCTCCCGTCGGTGGTCAACAGGGCGCCGTCGGCCGTCACCAGCAGCAGGCCCGCCGAGCCGCTGAACCCGCTCAGCCACCGGATGTTGGCCGGGGTGGTCACCAGCAGCCCACCGACGTCCTGTCCGTCGTCGCCGGCGGCGGCGAACAGCGCCCGAAGACGTCCGAGGCGACCCGACACATCCAGGGGCGCCATGTCCCCGGCCGTCACCGCCGTCACCCTTCCGCTCCGGCGGCGAGCAGCCGGTGGACGGCTTCGACAGCCAGGCGGTAGCCCATCCCCCCGAACCCGGCGATGCAACCGTTGGACACCGGGGCGATGACCGAGGTGTGCCGGAACGGCTCACGGGCCGCGGGGTTGCTCAGATGCAGTTCGACCACCACCCCGTCGAAGGCGGCCAACGCGTCGTGCAACGACCACGATGTGTGGGACAGGGCGCCGGCGTTGACGATGATGGCATCGGCGCGACCCCGCGCCCGTTGCACGGCCTCCACCAGCTCCCCTTCGTGATTGGTCTGCAGATGTTCGAGGGCCAGTCCCAGCGCGTCGGCTGTCCCGGCCGCCGTGGCCACATGGTCCTCCAGGGTGTCCGAACCGTAGATGGCCGGTTCGCGCTCGCCCAGCAGATTGAGATTGGGCCCGGACAGCAGGAGGATCGATCCGGTGCCGCTCATCTGGTGCCGCCCGGTTGCCGATCCTGCATCTCTGCCAGGGTAGCCAGCACGTCGGCCTCGTCGACCCCATGGACCACCTCGACGCCCTTGGCCCCGTCCAGCACGAAGGTGAGATCGTGCGTCGCCTTTTTGTCGCGGGCCATGAACGAGACCAGCCGTCCGGGTTCGACACCCTCGGGCACCACGGCCGGAAGATCGAACCCGGCCACGACCCTGCGGTGCACTTCCACCCGATCGTCGTCGATGCGTCCGAGCCGGCGGGCCAGCAGGGCGGCGTACACCAGGCCGACGGCCACGGCCTCACCATGACGCAGGTCGAGCCCCGAGCCGGGCTCGAAGCCGGTCGCCTCCAGGGCGTGGGCCAGGGTGTGGCCGTAGTTGAGGACCATGCGCCGGTCGCCTTCCCGCTCGTCCGCCGCCACCACGTCGGCTTTGATCCCGACGCAGCGGGCCACCTGTTCGGCCAGCGGCAGCTCCAGCAGTGATGCGTCGGGACCCCCGCCGGGCCCCGGGGGTCCACCCAAAAACGCGTACTTGGCCATCTCGCCCCGTCCCGACGCCCACTCACGCGGCGGCAGCGAGGACAGCAGGTCGGTGTCACAGATCACCCCGCTCGGCTGCCAGAACGCACCGACCAGGTTCTTCCCCTCGGGGAGATTGACGCCGGTCTTCCCCCCGATGGCTGCGTCCACCTGGGCCAGCAGGGTGGTGGCCACGTTGATGTAGGCGGTCCCCCGGTGGAAGGCGGCCGCGGCGAACCCGGCCAGGTCGGTGACCACACCGCCGCCGACGGCGATGACCACGTCTGACCGACTGAGCCCGGCCCGGGCGAAGCCACGGCACAACTCCTCCACGGTGGCCAGCGACTTCGCCCCTTCGCCATCGGGCACGATGAACTCGTCGGACGGCAGCCCGGGGTCGACCGAGGCACCGATCCCGACCTGGGTCACGATGGCGGCGCGCCGGGCCGCCGGAACGGTGGCATGGACCATGTCGGGGAGCGCCTGGCGGGCGCCTTCGCCCACCAGCACCCGGTAGGTGCGATCCCCCAGCTCCACGGGAATCTCGATCACCGGTCGCCCCTCCCGACCCCGATCCCCCGGTCCACCACTGACGGTTCGGCCAGCAGGCGCTCGATGACCTGGTCGGGACTGAGTCCCTCGACGTCGATGGCCACGTCGGCCACCGCCTCGTACAGCGGACGCCTGACCTCGTAGAGATCGGCCAGCCTCGTGGCCGGCTCCTCCCCGAGGAGCGGCCGTCCCTCGCCTTTCCCCACACGCCGGGCCAGGAGCGCCGGGTCGGCCCGCAGCCACACCACCACGCCCGAACGCTGCATGAGGTCACGGTTGGTGGGCGACAGCACCACCCCGCCTGCGGCCGACACCACCACCGGCTCCGGCGAGGAGAGCGCCTCGGCCAGGACTCGGGACTCCTCGGCCCGGAAGGCTTGCTCACCTCGCTCGGCGAAGAGCTCGGGCACACTGGAGCCGGTGCTGGCCATCACCTGGGCATCGGAGTCGAAGTGCTCCCAGTCGAGTCGGGCGGCCAGCAGGCGGCCGACGGTGGTCTTTCCCGCCCCCATCATGCCGACCAGGATGACCCGCTCAGCCATCGGCCGGCAGCTGCGGCGCCGAAGGGGTCTCACCCAGTGCCTGGAGATACCCCCGGCGGTTCCGCCGGAACTCCTCGACCGAGTCGCCGCCGAACTTGCGCAGCGCCTCCGAGGCCAGGACCAGCGCCATCATCGTCTCGGCCACGACGCCCATGGCCGGGACGGCCGTCACGTCGGTGCGCTCCTTGAAGGACACGGTGGCCTCCTTCGTGACCACGTCGACCGTGCCCAGTGTGGGCCGGTTGAGGGTGGCCAGCGGCTTCATCGAGGCGCGGGCCACGATCGGCGCACCGGTGGAGATACCGCCCTCGATCCCTCCGGCGTGGTGGGTGTCGCGTAGGTAGCCCCCACTCAGCATGGCGGCCGTCCCCGCGGCGGGGTCGTGCTCACCCGAACCGGCCATCCGGATGGCATCGTGGGCCTCCGAGCCCCTTCGTCCCGCCAGCTCCGTGCCGTCCCCGAACTCCACGGCCTTGATGGCCTGGATACTCATCAGCGCCTGGGCCATCAGCGCATCCAGCTTCCGATCCCAGTGCACATGGCTCCCGAGTCCGACCGGTACGCCGTAGGCGATCACCTCGGCCACCCCGCCCAGCGAATCGCCTTCCTTGGCCGCGGCCTTCACCGCCGCCACCATCCGGACCTCGGCTTCCGGGTCGCAACACCGGACCTGGGACTCGTCGACCCGGATGAGGTCGGCCACCGTGGGCAGCGTGCCCGTCGTCGAGCGCTCGGGTCCGAGTTGCACGATATGGCTGAGCACGTCGATCCCGATCTGCCACAGCAACAGTTTGGCCAGCGTTCCTGCCGCCACCCGAGCGGCCGTCTCCCGCGCCGAGGCCCGTTCGAGGACGTCGCGGGCGTCGTTGAGCCCGTACTTGAGCATGCCCGAGAGGTCGGCATGACCGGGTCGGGGCTGGGTCAGCACCTTGGCCGGCAGGCCGGGGCTGGGCGACATCTCGCTCTCCCACTTCGGCCACTCGGTGTTGGCGATCTCGATGGCCACCGGGGATCCGAGGGTTCTCCCGTGGCGGATCCCTCCGAGCAGACTGACCTCGTCGGCCTCGAAGCGCATCCGCGGGCCACGTCCGAAGCCGAGCCGGCGCCGGGCCAGACCCCGCTGGATGTCCTCGGCCGTCACCAGCAGGCCGGCGGGCAACCCCTCGACGATCACCACGAGGGCGCGTCCGTGCGACTCGCCGGCAGTCAGGAAGCGGAGCATGCTGGGAAATCTACTCGGGGCAGCCCTGGTCAGGATCCGGCGTGGAACAGGCTCTGGGCGATGTGGCCGCCCCAGAAGACGGCGATGACCGCCCCGACAGCCAGGGAGGGAGCGAAGGGGATCCTCGTCTTTCGTCCCGACGACGAGATCACCATCACGACCACACCGAAGACCATTCCGACGATGAATCCGGCCAGGAAGGCCACGTAGGCGTGGAGCAGGCTCAGATAGCCGATGGTGATGCCGATCACCCCGGCCAGCCGGACATCGCCGAACCCCATGCCCCGGGGGATGAACCACCAGACGGCGAAGAAAAGGCCGAAGGCGATGACGCCGGCGATGACCGATCCGGTCAGGTCGTGCCAGGTGTGGTCGAGGGCCGACGCGCCCACCAGCAGGGGGACGATGAGGGCCAGGGCCGGGTAGAGCAGTCGTCTCGGCACCAGCCGGTGGGACAGGTCGGTGAACGAGATGGCCACCAGCATGGCGAAGAAGACGCAAAAGGGAGCGAGGACCAGGTCCCGCCCGAAGTGGTCCGCTGCCGCCCCGAACAGCACGCCGGTGACCACCGCCGCCGCCGCGGTGCGCACCGGCGCCGGGCCCGAGGGCAGGAGATTCCGAACCGTCCCCTCGGCTGGAGCCGGCCGGTCGGATTCGTCCCGTGCCGCCGTCAGATCAGGGTGGTCGCCATGGCCGGCCGCCGCACTGAGGACGGACCCGTCGGAAGGAGGGGCCCGGTTGGACCCGTCGGCGTCGGCGGCGGCGTCAGCTGCGGCCCGGCGCTCGTCGTCCTGACGACTCAGATCGGCGAGCCGCTGGCCGAGGGGGTCGAGGGCACCACCGATGAGGAGACCGCCGACCGTTGCCCCACAAACCAACAGCGTGTCCACCACACGCAACGTACCGGACCCCCGTGGTCAGAACGGGTATCCGCAAGCCGACCGCCGCCGTGGCGGCGGATCAGCCGACGACCTGGTCAGCTGTGAGCGGGCTCGTAGTACGGGTTGGTGCCGTCGGCGTGGTCGGTGACGTCGACGATGTTGGTGATCTCCGGGATGGCCTCGCGCAAGATGACTTCGATGCCCTGGGACAAGGTGGCCTTGGCCATCCCGCAGCCCTGGCACCCTCCGCTGAGTCGGAGGTAGATGGACGAGTCCTCGACGGCGACCAGATCGGCACGGCCACCGTGGGCGGCGATGCTCGGGTTGACCTGTTCGTCAAGCACGGAGACGACCCGCTGGGCGAGAGGATCGGAGAGATCGATGTCCGCCCCTCCGGCCAGGCCGCTCAGGGTGGGAACCGGCGGTGTGTTGGGATTGATGATGACCAGGCCCCCCTCACCGGAGGCGTCGGTCACGAAGTCCAACGTCGCGCCCTGGAGCCGCTCGACACTGGCCTGGGGGACGACCACCGGCAGCTCGCCGTCCTCTTGGACCACGTCACCGGTGCCGGCGTCCGATCGGGCCTGGAAGTACATGTCGTAGGCATAGGCACCGTTGCTCTCGCCGCTGATCTCCAGCCACAGGGCCAACGAATCGGATTCGGACTCGTTGGCGAGCACCTCGAGCACGGTGGCCCGGGCATCGCCGGTAATCGTCAGTACCGGACTGACGTCCTCACGGTCTTCACTCATGCCTGTCATCATAAGGGCGTGTCAGCGAGCCACAAGCACCAATCGTCCAACAGCCACGAATGGGTCAGTTTCGACGACCCGGACGAGGAGCGGACCTGGCTCTTCGATGTGACCTTCCTGGCCAGCGCCTGGACCTGCATTTTCGGTCAAGGTTGCCAGGGGGTGCTCACCGGGCCGGCACCCGAGCTGGTCCAGGGGTGCTGTTCCTACGGCGCCCACTTCACCGGCAAGAAGGACGCCCGCAACGTGGAGCGGGCCGCAGCCCAGCTCACGCCGGACATCTGGCAGTTCCACAAGCAGGGACGCAAAGGCGTGGTGAAGAAGCTGCCCGACGGCGAGCTCGGGACCCGATTGGTGGACGGCGCCTGCATCTTCCTCAACCGGCCCGGGTTCCCGGCCGGTCCGGGCTGTGCGCTGCACACCGCAGCCCTGGCCCAGGGGCGCAGCCACGTCGAGCTCAAACCCGAGGTGTGCTGGCAGCTGCCGTTGCGGCGCGAGGACGAGACGTCGGCCGACGGACGGGTGACATCGGTGGTGCGGCAGTGGGACCGGCGCCACTGGGGGGAGGGTGGCGAGGAGTTCCACTGGTGGTGCACCGAGGACCCCGCCGCGTTCGTGGGCCACGAACCGGTCTACGTGAGCATGCGCACCGAGCTGGAGACCATGGCGGGCAAAAAGATCTACAAGCGGCTTGCCGCCTACCTCGACGAGCGCCGCGCCCCCGGAGTGCGGGTCACGTTGCTGCCCCACCCGACCGTGCGGGGCTGACCGCCCCGAGCCCCCGCTCCCGACCGGAGGATCGGCCGCTACTCGGCCAGGGGATCGTCCTCCGCGAAGGAATCCTCCTTGGGGGCGGTGCCGAGGATCTCGTCATAGTCGTCTTCAGTAGCCAGGCACCATGAGGCGTGCTTGTCGTCGGGCTCGGCCCCGCATTCGGGGCAGCGCCGACTGGCCGTCGCGACGGATCGCTTCAAACTGCGCGCTTCTTCGAAGCGGCGATGGCGTCCCTTCTTCACGGAAACAACTCCTTGCCCCACCAGGGGTGGCACGCACTCAGGCCACCCTCGGGCCGGAGTGACCACCTATCACCAATCCGGGCCAGTGTAGTGCGAGGCGCCGTCATTCGTGGCACAGCCGCTGCGCCGCTACCATCGGGTCATGGCCGCGCAATTCGATCCCCAGGCCATGGTGGAGCGCTTCCGGAGCAGGGCCGACGCGGTGAGGTCACGTGGCCTCCCCCCGGTCGAAGGACCCGATCGCGAACGGTTCAAGAAGCAGGCCCAAGCCGACTTCATGGACTTCGCCATGATCGGGGATGCCGAACCTTCGATCGAGGACGGGATACTGACCCTCCGGATCGACCTGCGCCCCCCGGACCCACCGGCCGGCTGAGCACCACCGCATCCGGGCTCCGGTCCGAAAGCGCGGGGTTGCGGGCCGAGGACGGCAACCGCCTATCCGCCGTAGTTCATCCGGGTGTCTTCCATACGGAGCACACCCTCGTTCTCGCCACCGTCCCCGGCTTCGGCTTCGCCGGCATCGGCTTCGCCGGCATCGACCACTTCCCCGACGAAGAGCACGTGGCTGGCCAGCCCGTCCGGCGCGTCGCCGTCCCACTCCAGGAGGTGGCGTACCTCGCAGGCCAACCACGACCGGGCCCCGGCCAACCGGGGCAGTCCTCCGACCACTTCGCGAACCGGCTCGCCCTGCATGGCCACCACCGCCCCCGACGCGTCCACATCCACCGACTCGGCCGGCTTCACGAACCGCCTGACCACGGCCCGCGCCGACCGCGGCAGCACGCTGACCGAAAAGCCGCCCCCGGCCTCGATGAGCTCCCGGGTCACCGATCCGTGCTCGACGGCCACGGCCACCAACTTGGGCGTGGTGGCCACCTGCATCACCCAGTTGCAGGTCATCATGTTCCTTCGCCCTCCGGCCCGGCTCCCCACCACGAAGAGCCCGGTGGGCAGCGACCACAGCACCCGCCGGCGCATCCGGTCGTACTCCTCCGGATCGTGCCCCTCGGGAAAGGGGCCGACACCGGTGTCCGCTACCGGCACGGCCGACCGCCGATCCGGGCGCGGACGGCGCCACCCATCAGCGTCCCCACCGGTCAGCTGCCGCTGAACGGGTCATTACCACTGTCGGTGGGCGCCGTGGTCGAGGTGGACGGCGTGTGCCCGGTGATCGAGGCGATGCGTTCGAGCGCGGTGCGCAGCATGGGGACGACCCTGGCCCGCTCGGTGGCCGACCGTCGGAGCAGGGAGGCCTTCCCGTTGGCCCCGTTGTAGCAGTCGTTCCCGGCCGCGGCCGCCTCCTCGTAGGCGGCGTTCAGGTCGTCGGTCAGTTGGGTGTCCGGGGTCGGCAGGTTGCCGATGGCTGTCTGGGCGTCGGTGGTGAGCAGGGCGCACACCGTTCGCAACGCCGAGGCGGTGTCGTGCCGGGCGACGGCCAGTTGGATGTTGCGGGTGTCCGCCTCCACCTGACCGACGGACGAGCCGCCACCCGAGGTGGTCAGCCAGCCCGACACCTGCGTTGCCGGGGGGCCTGTCTGGTCGAGCGTGCACCCGGACACCATCGAAGTGCAGAGGACGGCCAGCGTTGCACCCACCAACGCCAGGCCCCTCAGCCGCACGGGATGTCGGGGGCGGCGGGTGGGACGGACGCCGGGGTCCCGGATCCCCGTGGCGGCGGGTGGGCCGGCCACTAGGCGGGGAAGCCCGTCCATTCGGCCCGCCAGGATGGATCGAGCTGACGCAGGAACTGGGCGCAACGCTCCTCTTCGGCCTGCTCCCCGATGGCACCGGAGGCGGAACGGAGACCGTCGAGGCAACGGAGGAATCCCCGATTGGAGGTGTGCTCCCAACGCACCAGCCCCGATCCCTTCCAGCCTGCCGCCCGCAGTGCGTCGAGACCACGGTGGTATCCCACCCGGAAGCAGGCGTAGGCCTCCACGTCGTCCCGGGCCAACGATCCGAGAGCGGCCCAGGCGGCCAGTGACCGGGGGTCGGCCCGGACGATGTCGGAGACGGCGTGACGGCGCCGCTCCCCCGGTTGGGCCATGGCCGCCTCGAGACCCGACCGCACCGGCTCGGGCTCTTCGGGCAGCACCGTCTCGGGCAGGCCGGCGGTGAGCCTGACCGGTGACACGTCGGTTGGTTCCGTCCCTGGGCTGCTCATCGGGCTCAGTGTAGGACCGGGAGGATCGGTCCCCCGCCGCACCGTCAGTCGAATTTCACCAGGTGGTAGTCACGCTTCCCCCGCCGGAGCACCAGATAGCGGCCGGCCACCAGGTCGTCGGGTCCGATCCGTCTCCCCGTGTCACGCTCCTGGCGGTTGTTGACGTAGGCCCCTCCCTGTTCGACGGTGGTCGTGGCCCGGCCCTTCGATGGGACCAGGCCGGTCTCGACCAGGAGGTCGACCAGGCCCAGGCCGTCGAGGCGGGCCCGGGGCAGGATGGTCGACGGGGCCTCGGCGAACACATCGAGCAGCGTGCGCTCATCGAGTTGGGCGACCCCATCCCCGAACAGGGCGGCGGCCGCCTGTTCGGCACGCGCCGTCTCGGAGGCCCCGTGCACGAGCGTGCACACCTGCCGGGCCAGTTCACGCTGCGATTCGCGGCGCTCGGGCCGGGACGAGGTGGCTTCGTCGAGGCCGAGGATGGTGTCGTGGTCGAGGAAGGTGAAGTAGCGGAGGTAGGAGCCGACCACCGCGTCCTCGCTGCGCAGGAAGAATTGGTACAGCTGATACGGGCTGGTCCTGGAGGGGTCGAGCCACACCGTTCCGGACTCGGTCTTGCCGAACTTGGTGCCGTCCGCCTTGAGGACCAGCGGGGTGGTCAGTCCCCACACCTCCTGATGGCGGACCTTGCGTACCAGGTCGGTTCCCATGGTGATGTTCCCCCACTGGTCACTCCCCCCCAGCTGGAGTCGGCAGCCGTAGGCGTCGAACAGGTGGAGGAAGTCGTAGGCCTGGAGGAGCATGTAACTGAATTCGGTGAAGGAGATGCCCTGGTCGGCGCGCGACAGACGCGACTTCACCGAGTCCTTGGCCACCATCTGGTTGACGGTGAAGTGCTTCCCCACGTCCCGCAGGAACTCGAAGAGCGACATCGGCCGGAGCCACTCCGCGTTGTTGACCAACAGGGCCCGTCCCGATCCATCGTCCCGGCCGAAATCGAGGAAGCGCTCGAGTTGGCCCCGGATACCCTCGAGGTTGGCCTGCAGCGCCTCCTCGCTCAGGAGTGACCGCTCCTCGGACTTCCCCCCGGGGTCGCCCACGAATCCGGTCCCCCCGCCGGCCACGGCGATGGGGCGATGCCCGGCCAGCTGCAGCCGGCGCAGATTGCAGACCTGGAGCAGATGGCCCACGTGCATGCTGTCGGCCGTCGGATCGAAACCGCTGTACGCGGTCAGCTGGTCAGCGTCCAGCCGCTTCTCGAGTTCCGTGTCCGTCAGCTGGTGGATCAGTCCCCTGAACCGCAGATCCTCGGCAAGTTGGGCCATGGCCTCAGCCTGCCACGTCACCGATCGGGAGTCGTACCTCGACCGAACCCGGGGCATGCCCCCACCCGACGCGGATCGGCCTCCGAACGCGGCGTCGCCGACCCCAGCCGGCCTCCGGGTTCGGCGCACCGGCCGCTACGCTCGGGTGCCGCTCGTCCACCATCCCCACGCCCTGCCGAGGTCCGCCCGATGCCAAACCCGTATCTCCAAGGGAACTTCGCGCCGGTGCTCGAGGAACGGAACGACGATGTCGACCTGCCGGTCACCGGCGTCATCCCGCCCGATCTCGAGGGCCGGCTGTTGCGGAACGGCCCCAACCCGGCGGTGATCCCGGCCGACGAGGCCGACTACCACTGGTTCAGCGGGGACGGAATGGTCCATGCCATCTCACTGTCCGCCAGCCGGGCCACGGGCTACCGCAACCGGTGGGTGCGGACCAGGTCGCTGTCGGCCAAGACCGGGACGCTTCCACCCAAAGGACCCGGGGAGCCGATCGACGGCCAGGCCAATACCCATGTCATCCGGTATGCCGGTACCACCCTCGCCCTCATCGAATCCGGCTTCCCCCACGCCCTGTCGTCCGATCTGCGTCAGGCCCGGGTCCACGATTTCGACGGAGCGCTGGCGTCGCCGATGACCGCACATCCCAAGGTCGACCCGGTCAGCGGAGCGCTGGTCTTCTTCGGCACCGACGTCTTCGGGCCACCGTTCCTCCGCTATCACGAGGTCGACACCACCGGCGCGCTCGTCCGCACCGAGGAGATCGACGTGCCCCGGGCCACGATGATGCACGATTTCGGGGTCACGGCCACCCGTATCGTCTTCCTCGATCTGCCGGTGGTCTTCGACCTCGAGCTCGCCGTGGCCGGCCGGTCCATCCCGTATCGGTGGATGCCCGACGCCGGGGCCCGAGTCGGTGTCATGTCGCGGACCGGAGGGCCGGCCCGGATCCGCTGGATCGGCATCGACCCCGTCTTCGTGTTCCACGTCCTCAACTGTTACGACGACGGCGACCGTGTGGTCATCGACGTCATCCGGTACGACAAGGCGTTCGACACCGCCCCGGGCGAGGTGATCAGCCACGACACACCCGTCCTGGCCCGCTGGATCGTCGACCTCGCCGCCAACCGGATCTCCGAACAGCGGCTCGACGACACGGCGGTCGAGTTCCCCCGGGTGGACGACGCCGTGGCCGGGCTCCCCCACCGGTACGGGTACTGCACCCGGATCGAGGAGCGGGCCGACCAGCCCGGCTTCCGGGGCCTGGTCAAGTACGACCTGGTGCGCGACGAGTCGATCCGGTTCGACCCCGGCGACCACCTCTCCCCCGGGGAACCGGTCTTCGTGCGGGCGGCCGACGGGCGGGGCGAGGACGAAGGGTGGATCCTCAGCGTGGTCTATGACGCCACCCGCGACGCCAGTGACCTGGTCATCTTGGACGCCACCTCCTTCGGTGGCCCACCGGTGGCCACCGTCCACCTCCCGGCCCGCGTCCCGTTCGGTTTTCACGGATCGTGGGTCCCGACCGGTCGGTGACCTGGCCGCTGGTCCCGCTCCCCCACCCGGAGTGACATCCGACCCCACTGCGAGTGCCACCAGATCCGGGTGCCGCCGTGGGAAACTCTGTCTCTCCAGGACCCGGCAGGATCCGCTGCCGGTAGATCGCGCCTTCGATCTCGTGCTCCGAAACCCGAACCCCCGTGCCACCATCTGAACCCCCCAATCCCAGCGGGTCACGCCCCACGGGGCGTTCCTCCGGAGGCTCCACCGGTCGGCCGCGGACGTCCGGCCCGCCGCCGGTGGGAAGGCCCGGCCGCGGTTCGGAGTTCCCGGGACCGATTCTGAGTGGCCAGGTGGAGGTCCCCTCGAGGCGCGAACTGCGGAAGGCGAGGAAACGACGCAGGCGGCCGGCTGAACGCGTCCTGCGGGTCGTCATCGGCATCGTCGTCGTCCTGCTGGTCGTGGTGGGCATCGGCTACGGCTACTTCCGCTACGAGTGGAGCAAGGTCTCGTCCAGCCCCTGCTCGGTCTGCGTCGCCGCCGCCAACGGCCAGCCCTACAACGTCTTGTTGGTGGGCTCCGACAGCCGGGTCGGGGAGACGGCGGCCGAAGCCCAGCAGTTCGGCAATGCCACCAACGCCGGCGGCCAGCGGAGCGACACCATCAAGATCGTCCGCGTCGATCCGGCCACGGGTACCGCATCGACGCTGTCCATTCCGAGGGACACCTACGTGACGCTGTCGGGGATGGCCGCCAGCACCGACTTGTCCGGACCCAACAAGATCAACGCCGCCTTCGCCAGCGGTCCCGATGCACTGATCCAGACCATCCAGAACACGTTCGGCATACCCATCAGCCATTACATCGTGATCAACTTCTTCGGTCTGGAGGATGCGGTCAATGCCCTCGGCGGCATCTCCATGGACTTCCCGTACCCCGTCCGCGACCAGGACTGCTCCACCGGCGTCTGCTACAACAACTCCGGTCTCAACATTCCCACGACCGGATGCCAGGTGCTCAACGGCACCCAGGCACTGGCCCTGTCCCGCTCCCGGTACTTCCAGTACCTCGACGACGGCCAGTGGATCTCCGATCCCACCTCGGACATCGGCCGGATCGAGCGGCAGAACCTGATCATCTCCGCCGCCCTGGACAAGGCCAAGTCCACCTACAACCCGTTCCGCCTGAACACACTCCTGACCTCGGTGGTCCACGACTTCAGCAAGGACAACGGGCTCACCCCGAGCGACCTCTTCGCCCTGGCCGAGCGGTACCACGCCTTCTCCGGTTCCGACCTCCAGACCTACACACTGCCGACCGAGGGTGCCACCTCCGAGTCGTCCGGCGATGTCGAGGTCGTCGAACCCCAGGAGGCGGCCCAGATGCTCCAGCAGTTCCTCGGCGGAGCGCCGGGACCGATCACGACGCCGCCCCTCGACGCCTACGGCAATCCCCTCAGCCTTCCGGTCAGCGCACCCACGACTTCGACGCCGGCCACCCCGGCGACGACGGCGACGACGGCGGCCCCGGGTGCCACCGCCACCACCGTGCCGCCCTCGCCCATCCCGCCCTACGACCCCCGGCCCTGCTGACCCGGCCGGGCCGGGGCGGTGCGTCGGACCCCTCAGCCCCCGAGCGCCTGGGCTACCGCCTCGTTGATCCGCTGATGCACGGCCACGTTCTCTGTCCGCCCGGGCAGACCCACCCTGATCACCGACATGGACGCCCCGGCCAACCGGCGGTCCAGTGCCTCCTCCAACCCGGTGGCGGCGGCCGGCCCGCACTCGTCGACCGGCCAACCGAATCCCGCGGCCACCGAGGCCACATCGGGGAGCTGGGGCGTCCCGAAGAGCAGGTCGAAGGAGTGGGTGTCGAAGGCCGCGGCCTGGTCGAGGAAGGAGAAGATCCCGCCTCCGTCGTTGTCGGCCACCACCACGGTCAGGGATGCCGTCATCCCCTCGGCGCGCACCAGCGCCGACACATCGTGGAAGAAGGCCAGATCGCCGACGAGCGCGACCGTCGGGCCGGAGGAGGCCACGGCCACCCCGAGCGCGGTGGACACCACCCCGTCGATTCCGTTGGCGCCGCGGTTGGCCAGCACCCGGGGAGGCTCATGGCGGGACGGAGCGAAGGCCTCGAGATCGCGGACGGGCATGGACGACGAGACCACCAGCGTCGAACCGGCCGGCATCCGGGCGAAGAGCCGATGGGCCAGCGAGGGTTCCGAGATCGACCCCCCCGGACCTCCCATGGCCGCATCCGTGCCCAGACCGTCGATCACCGTCCGGGCCGCCGACTCGGCCGCCTCCCATCCGCTCCTCCACCCGCCGCGGCCACCCGGGGCCCGACCACCGGACGGCCCCGTCCGCGCCGAACCGGCCACGGCGCCGGCCACGGCCAGACAGAAGAGCGTGGGATCGGCCCGCACGAACACCGACGTCTGCCGCCCGGGATCGCGCCAACGCCCCCAGGGGTCGACGGCAATGGCCTCGGCACCGGCCTCGATCGATGAGGCGAGGAAGGCGTTGACCACCTTCGACGCCCACGCTTCGCCCAGCCCGAGGACGATGTCGGGCCGGTGGTGCGGGGCGAAGGTCTGCGACCGGAGGATGGCATCGGCGGCACCGACGACACCGGGTCGGAGCCGGCGCGCACCCGAGCGCGGATCGGCCAGGACCGGCCAGCCCAACGAGTCGGCCAGGGCCAGCACCGCTTCGGGTCGTCCGCAGCCGGCTCCGGCCACGATCAGTCCACGGCGTGCGGGGTCCAGCCGGCCGGACTCGACCAGCTCCCTGACCGTCTCGGCCGAGGGCGGCACGGGGTCGTGGACCACCCGGTGCCACGGCCGGCCGCCGGGCCGGCCCGGGCTCGGACCCCCGGCCGCGGCCGGATCACCGACCAGCGGCTCCCGGAACGGCAGGTTGAGGTGGACCGGACCGGGACCGCCGGTGCCCGAGGTGGCTTCGGCCACCGACCGGGCAGCCAGTGATCGCCCGGTCGGTCGGACCCGGGCATCGGGCACGCCCGGATCGCAGAACCAGCGCACCGCCCCGCCGAAGAGTCGGGCCTGATCGATGGTCTGGGGGGCACCCACGTCCCGCAGCTCCGGCGGCCGGTCGGCCGTGCAGGCGATGAGGGGCACCCCGCCCAGATCGGCCTCGACCACGGCGGCGTGGAGCTCGGCCGCCGCCGTCCCGCTGGTGGTGACCACGAGGGCGGGACGACCACTGGCGCGGCCGATCCCGAGGGCGGTGAACGCGGCCGAGCGCTCGTCCAGCCGGACATGCACCCTCATGGTCGGGTGGGCGGTCAGCGAGATGGCCAGCGGGGTCGACCGCGAGCCCGGACACACCACGGCGTGGGCCACACCGCATCGGACCCACTCGTCGACCAGGGTGGCGACGAAGGCGGCCTGGACGTCCGCATCGCCGGGACCACCGGTGGCCGTCGGTACGCTCATCTGAGCTCCCCATGACCACGTCCACCCCACCCTCGACCCCACCGGCCCGGCCCAGGCCGGCGGGAACGCTGCATGTCGAGACCGAGGGACGCGGCCCCCGGCTGGTGCTGGCCCACGGGTTCACCCAGACCGGTCGGGTGTGGGCCGGGATGGACCGCGATCTGGCCACCGACCACCAGGTGGTCCGCGTCGACCTGCCCGGCCACGGTGCCTCGTCCGACGTGGCCGCCGATCTGGAACAGGGGGCCCGGTTGCTGGCCGAGGCCGGTGGGCGGGCCACCTACCTCGGATACTCGATGGGGGCCCGCTTCTGCCTGCACGTGGCCATCGCCCGCCCCGACCTGGTCGAAAACCTCGTCCTCATCTCGGGGACGGCGGGGATCGAGGACGAGTCCGAACGTCACCGACGGCGTGCCGCCGACGACGAACTGGCCGATGAGCTCGACCCCGGCCGGGGCAGCCGTCGGCCCACCGAGGTCGGGACCTTCGTGCGCCGGTGGTTGGACAGCCCCATGTTCGCGGGCATCGACCCGTCGGCCAACGGGTTGGACGAGCGGTTGCGCAACACCGGCCCCGGGCTGGCGTCGAGCCTGCGCCTGGCCGGAACGGGCACCCAACAGCCGCGGTGGGAAGCGACCGGCCGCCTGACCATGTCCGTGCTGATCATCACCGGCGAGCTCGATGCCAAGTTCACCGCCCTCGGAAGGCGGATGGCCGAGGCCGTCGGGACCACGGCGACGCACGTCGTGGTGGCCGGCGCCGGGCACGCCCCGCACCTCCAGTACCCGGATCGGGTGGCCGCGCTGGTACGGGACCACCTGCGCCCGGCGTCTGGGCGCTGAGCGGCCGCCGCCGGTCATCGGATCCAGAGCCACACCGAAGCCGAGAGCAGCACGCCGAACACCATCTGCAGCCGGCCGGTGGCGGCCAACACCGGGAGCAGGGCGCGGCCGGAGGCGTCGCTGGCCACGATCTTGACCGGAGACACGACCAGGGGTAGGGCCAACAGCGGCAGGAGGGCGGCCACCGTCCGCGACGACGACAGCACGGTGGAGACCGAGGACAGCGACCACACGAGCACGGCGGCGAAGGGAAGCACGACGCAGGCCACGTAGAACCATCCCGCGTCACGGCGCCCCACCCGGACGGCCAGCGTCCGCTTGCCGGTCTGGGCATCGTTTTGGATGTCCCGCAGGTTGTTGGCCAACAGCAGCGCCGTGGCCAACAGACCCACCAGCACCGCGGCGAACCACACCACGGGCTCGTCGACCCTCAGGGTCTGCACGTAGTACGTGCCCACGGTGGCCACCAGTCCGAAGAACACGAACACGAACACCTCCCCCAACCCGGCATAGCCGTACGGACGGGGGCCACCGGTGTAGAACCAGCCGGCAGCGAGGCAGGCGGCCCCGACGAGCAGGATCCACCACGAGGTGGCCCAGGCCAGGCCCAGCCCAACGACCCCGGCCACACCGAAGCAGACGAGGGCGCCGCGCTTGACGGCGCCGGGTGAGGCCAAGCCGGACGCCACCAGGCGGACGGGGCCGACCCGCACATCGTCGGTGCCGCGGATGCCGTCCGAGTAGTCGTTGGCATAGTTGGTGCCCACCTGGATGGCCAGCGCCACCACCAGTGCAGCGAGCGCCCGCCACCACACGCCCACCGAGGGGTCCGACCCGCTGGTCAGGGTGGCGTGGGAGACCCACCCGGCCGGGCCGTCGAGCGGGTGGGCGGCGGCCGTCCCCACCAGGACGGGCACGATGGCGGCGGGCAGCGTGCGCGGCCGGGCTCCGAGCACCCACCGCTTGATGGAACCGGGGGCGACAGGCGCAGCCGGAACGGCACCGTCGGCCGTCACCGCGGCCTCCGGTGGGGGACGGGGCCGCTCACGGGCGCCGGGGGAAACGACCGAAGTCGGGCCGGCGGTGCTCCTGGAAGGCGTTCCGGCCCTCTTGGCCCTCCTCGCTCATGTAGAAGAGCATGGTGGCGTCGCCGGCGAACTGCTGCAGGCCGGCCAACCCGTCGTCGGCCGCATGGAGTCCGCCCTTGAGCATCCGCAGGGCCAGCGGGGACAGCGACAGCATCTGACGGGACCAGGCCACCGTCTCGGCCTCCAGGTCGGCCAGCGGCACCAC
The DNA here is from genome assembly GCA_963713625.1 of uncultured Acidimicrobiales bacterium. Classification (GTDB taxonomy): domain Bacteria; phylum Actinomycetota; class Acidimicrobiia; order Acidimicrobiales; family RAAP-2; genus Bog-756. The sequence continues at coordinate 221,363 of CAVQMN010000008.1, forward strand.
CTCGTTCACCAATCCCCAGTCCTTGGCCGTGGCGGCGTCGTACTGACGGCACAGGAACCAGACTTCCTTGGCCCGCTTGAGGCCGATGGTGCGAGCCAGCAGGCTGGCCCCGTAGCCACCGTCGAAACTCCCCACCTTGGGTCCGGTCTGCCCGAACCTGGCATTGTCGGCGGCGATGGTGAGGTCACAGACCAGGTGCAGGATGTGGCCGCCGCCGATGGCGTATCCGGCCACCATGGCCACCACCGGCTTCGGCAGGCGGCGGATCTGGATCTGGAGGTCGAGGACATTGAGACGACCGATGCCCTGTCGGGCCACCGCGTCGTCCCCCAGATACCCGTCATCGCCCCGGATCTTCTGGTCCCCCCCCGAGCAGAACGCATCCGGACCTTGCCCGGTCAGGATGACCACACCCACCGAGGGGTCGTCCCGGGCGGCGTTGAAGGCGTCGGCCAGTTCGAACAGCGTCTGGGGCCGGAAGGCGTTGCGGACTTCGGGTCGGGCGATGGTCAGCTTGGCCATGCCGTCGGCCACGTCGTAGTGGATGTCCCGGTAGTCGCCCCGGCGCTCCCAGCCCGGAAGGGGTAGTCCGCGGAAGGCGTCGACGGGGTCGGTCGGTGCGCCGGTGATGACCGTCCCGGCCTCGCTCCCGGCCGAAGTCCCGGCTCCGGCTGTGACCGCACCCTTGTCCACCTGTTCCGGCGCAACCATTCGACCAATCACTCCTAGAGTCGGCACTCGTACGGTCGCCTAGGCTACCGCCATGCCGGAGCTGGTAGCACTCGACCTCCCGGCCGGCCCCCCCTTCGTGGAGGCGCTCCAGCGCGGCATGGGACGCGGGCCACGCCGTACTGCCCCTCGATCCGCGACTCCCCCGGCCGGCCGTCGACCGCCTGGTCGAGGCACTCCGACCCTCCCTGGTGGTCGACGCCGGCGGTGATCACCCACAGCCGGGGGGCCGGTCGGTCGAGGCCGGCGACGCCCTGGTGGTGGCCACCAGCGGCACCAGCGGCGATCCCAAAGGTGTCGTGCTCACCCATGACGCGGTCCGGGCCTCGGCCCTGGCCACCTCGGCCCGGCTGGGGGTGGATCCTGCCCGCGACCGTTGGGTGGCCTGCCTCCCGCTGGCCCATATCGGAGGCCTGGCCGTGGTGACCCGGTCGCTGCTGACGGGAACCCCGGTCACCGTGCTCGACGGCTTCGATGCCGAAGAGGTGGAGCGGCAGGCCGGCCTGGGCGCCACGTTGGTCTCCCTGGTGGCCACCGCCCTCGACCGGACCGACGCCTCCGGCTACCGCACCGTGGTGCTGGGTGGCGCCTCACCCCCGGCCACGCTCCCCGCCAACGTCGTCTCGACCTATGGCTCGACCGAAACCGGCTCCGGTGTGGTCTACGACGGGCGGCCGATCGGCGACGTGGAGGTGCGGATCGGCGACGGGCACCTGGGCCGGGCCGGCGAGGTCCTCGTCCGTGGGCCCATGCTGCTCCGCTCCTACCGGGACGGCACCGACCCGAAGCTCACCGGGGGGTGGCTGCCCACCGGGGACGGCGGCCGGATGACCGCCGAGGGCACCCTGGCCGTGTTCGGCCGCATGGCCGAGGTGATCGTGACCGGCGGGGAGAAGGTCTGGCCCGCACCCGTCGAGCAGATCCTGTCCGGTCACCCCGGCATCGACCAGGTGGCGGTATGGAAGCGACCCGACCGGGAGTGGGGTGAGCGGGTCGTGGCCTTTGTGGTGCCCCGGGACCCGTCGCGACCGCCGGACCTCGACGAGCTCCGCGACCTGGTGTCGGCCCACCTGGCCCGCTGGGCCGCCCCGCGTGAACTGGTGGTCGTCGAGTCCCTGCCCCGGACCCCGAGCGGCAAGGTGCGCCGGGCGGCGCTCGACGGACCACTCGGCTGATCCGGCCACCGTGCCCCAGGGTCAGGTGATGCCGCCGCTGGCGATACACATGGCGCCGCCGTCGATGACCAAGGTCTGACCGGTGATCCACGAGGCTGCGTCCGAGCACAGGAACAGGGCGGCGTTGGCGATGTCGTCGACCACGCCCAACCGGCGCAACGGCAGCCGCCGGGCGATCGACTCCTCGCCCGGCTCCCACAGGGCCCGGGCGAATTCGGTCTTGACCAGACCGGGGGCCAGCGCGTTGACCCTGACCCCGGGGCCGAGCTCGCCGGCCATCTGACTGGTCAGATGGATCACCGCGGCCTTGGTCACGTTGTACCAGCCGATGCCCCGTTCCACCGACAGCCCGCCCACCGACGCCAGGTTGAGCACGACGCCGCCCCGGTCCGACATGCCTGACCGCCACGCGGCCTGGACCCACTCGAGATAGCCGGTCTGGTTGACCCGGACGGTCTTGTCGGCCCGGCTGCTGTCGAGGTCCATGATCGGCCCGAAGTAGGGATTGGTGGCCGCGTTGTTGACCAGGATGTCGACGGCCCCGAACCGTTCAACGGTGGCGGCCACACACGCGGCGGCCTGCTCGGGATCGCCGGCATTGGCCACCCGCCAGTCCACCGGACCGGACCGCTCGCCGTTGGCCGCACCGATCTCGACGGCCGCCCGGGCCAGCGCATCCGCCTTGCGCGAGGAGATCATCACCGACGCCCCGGCCGAGGAGAAGGCCAGGGCGATGGCCTGCCCGATGCCCCTCGACGCGCCGGTGACCAGTGCCGTCTTGCCGTCCAGACGCAGTTCCATGGCGTGACACCCTAGACATCCGCACGCAGATGCCTGGGGCACAATGGTGGCGTGGACGCCTCCCCGACCTCCGACCAGGATCGCCTGTCCAGCTGGAGCGACGCCCGCCGGGTGGACTGGTACCTCGACCGCGTCGACCGGCTCGCACCCCGGATCGCCGGCGAGGACGTGCTCCAGACACTCCTGCCGGCCGCGCCCGACTCCCTGCTCGACCTCGGATGCGGGGACGGGCGGCTCGCCGGGCTGGCCCTCGGGGTCCGCCCCGGCCTGCGCCGGGTCGTGGCCGTCGACAGTTCACCGGCCATGTTGGAACGGGCCCGGGACGCCTTCGCCGGGGACCGCCGGGTGCGCGTACGGCACTGGGATCTGAAGGACTCCATCGAGCCGCTCGGTATGTTCGACGCCATCGTCTCGGGGTTCGCCATCCACCACCTGGAAGACGGCCGCAAGCGGAGCCTGATGGCCGAGGTGGCGCGGGGCCTCCGGCCCGGCGGGCTGTTCGCCAACCTCGAGGTGGTCGCGTCGGCCACCCCCGAGCTGCACGCCGAGTTCCTGGAGCTGATCGGGCGGCCGGCCGACGATCCCGAGGATCAGCTGGCCGGGGTGGGAGCGCAGCTGCGCTGGATGCGGGACGCGGGACTGGACCAGGTCGACTGCCTGTGGCGGTGGCGGGGATTCGCCTTGCTCGTCGGCCGCGCCCCGGAGTCCCGAGCGCACCCGGACACCGCCGGAAGCGGGTCCTGATGCCGTTGATCAGAGACGTGCCGCCGGCCGAACTGTCGCCCTACCTTCTCCAGCACACCGGCAATCCGGTCGACTGGTACATCTGGGGGGACGACGCCTTCGAGCGGTCCCGCGCCGAGGACCGCCCGATCTTTTTGTCCGTCGGGTACTCGGCGTGCCACTGGTGCCACGTCATGGCCCACGAGTCGTTCGAGGATGCCGACAGCGCGGACCAACTCAACGCGTCCTTCGTGTCCATCAAGGTCGACCGCGAGGAGCGACCCGACGTGGACGCCGTGTACATGGAGGCGGTGCAGGCCATGACCGGCTCGGGCGGGTGGCCGATGAGCGTGTTCCTGACCCCGGACGGCCGGCCCTTCTTCGGCGGCACCTACTTCCCACCCGCCGACCGGCCCGGTCTGCCGTCGTTCCGCACCGTGCTCGGCGCCCTCACCGATGTGTGGGACAACCGGCGGGACGAGGTCGAAGAACAAGCCGACGAACTGGCCCGATCGGTGGCTTCCCGCTCGCAGATCCAACCGGCTTCGGGGGCCGGTTCACTGTTCGCCGCGGCCGGCACCCACCCGGCGGGCGGGTCGCGGTTGCTCGCCACCGCCGTCGACGAGCTCTCCCAGCGCTTCGATCCGCAGTGGGGCGGATTCGGCCCCGCCCCCAAGTTTCCCCAGCCGACACTGGTGGACCTTGCCCTCTACCACTCCCAGCGCGAACCGGACCCGGAGGTGGCGGCCCACGCCGAGCACATGGCCGTGACCACGCTCGACGCCATGGCCGCCGGCGGCATCCACGACCACCTGGGTGGTGGATTCGCCCGCTACTCGACTGATCCCGAATGGCTGGTCCCCCACTTCGAGAAGATGCTCTACGACCAGGCCGGCCTGGCCCGGGCGTTCCTCCACGGTTGGCAGGTGACCGGTCGGCCCGAGTACCTGGACGTCGTGGCCGGCATCATCTCCTACGTGAGCCGGGACCTGACCTCGGACGCCGGCGGCGTGTACTCGGCCGAGGATGCCGACTCCGAGGGTGTGGAAGGGCGCTTCTACGTCTGGACCGTCGACCAGGTCGTCGACGCCGTGGCCGGGCGCACCCCCGCCGGCGGGGGTGCCACCGCCGTGGCCGACGCGGTGCTGGGCTGGTTCGGGGTCACCCCCGAAGGGAACTTCGAGGGCAGCACCATCCTGCGCCGTCCGGTCGGAGCCCCGCTCCGGGGGGACGCCTCGGTCGAGCTGGGTCGGCAGCTCCTCCTCGAGGCCCGTGGGCAACGGATCCGGCCCGGGCTCGACGACAAGGTGCTCACCGAGTGGAACGCCATGTACGGCTCGGCCGTGGCCGAAGCGGCCGCGGCCACCGGGGACGCGGCCTGGACAGACACCGCGGTGGCCATCGGCGAGTTCCTCTGCGAGCACCTGCTCGGGTCGGACGGCCGGTGGATGAGGAGCTGGCAGTCCGGAGGAGGAGCCCGCCATCTCGCTTATGCCGCCGACTACGCCTGGCTGGTCGACTGCTTCACCAGGCTCGGGGAGCTCACCGGTCGGGCCCGGTGGACGGAACGGGCCGTCGAGACCGCCGACGCCCTTCTCGATCTCTTCCACGACAATCAGGGTGGCGGCTTCTTCACCACCGGCCACGACGCCGAAGCCCTCATCGTGCGGACGAAGGACGTCATCGACGGTGCCACTCCTTCGGCCAACGCGGTGGCCGCCATGGCCCTGGCCCGGTTGGGTGCCCTCACCGGGAACGATCGCTACTCCGAGGCCGCCCGCCAGGTCGTGGACCTCCTCGGTGACCTCCTCGGACGCCACCCCACCGCCTTCGCCCTGTCGGTCCTCACCGCCACCCATCTGTTGGAAGGCTGGATCGAAGTGGTGGTCACCGGATCCCGTCCCGACCTCGTCGACGTCGTGCAGAAGCAGTGGTTGCCCGGATCGGTCCTGGCCTGGGGTGAGCCGACCTCCTCGACCCTGTGGCAGGACCGGGACGATTCGTTGGCCTACGTGTGCCGGAATCATGCCTGTCGGCTCCCGGCCTCCGACCCCGGCACCCTGTCAGCCCAGCTGGCCGGGACGGCACGATGATCCTGACCGGCACCATGACCATGACGCAGGGAATCAACCGTGCGCAGGGAATCAACCGTGCGCAGGGAGTCCCCATGAGCCGGGGATCGACCCGGACCCCACGCAGCGGTACGGCCCGGGACATCGCCCGGGCCATCAAGCCACGGTCGAGCATCGAGGTGGCCGGCGGCTCGTCGCTGACCGTGCTCGTCCTGTCCTGCCACCCCGACGACACCACCGGCGTGGACCTGGCCTCGGGGACCTTGGTCCGGGTGCGGGTGGCCTGGCCCGAGGATCACGGGCCCGACCTGTCCCCCTTCGACGTGGTCGAGGCCCGGTTGGCCGACGAACCCGAACGCGACGACCTGGCCCAGCCCGAGGCCGTGACCGCCGACGGGCTGCCCCGGCACCTCGGCACCCTCCACGGCCGCCGGGTCCGCCGGATGCTGCACCGTCTGGTGGCGCCCACCGAGGAGCACGTGCTCGGGTTCCCGGGCGCGTCCGCCCCCTACTGGGAGTTCCGCGGCTTCCGCCCTTCGCTGGCCCTGATCGAGCCGACCAAAGGCCCCGTCCTGTTCCGGAGGATCGAGGATCGGTCGGTGTGGATCCGGTTCGGCTGGGGCCGCAGCGACAACTGGCTCCCGGTGGAGGACCTGGCCGCCGAACGGGCCCTGGACGTGGCCCGACGGGACCGCCTGCAGGGCAAGGACCTGGCTTCGGCGCTCGGGTTCAAGCCCCACTACCTGGTGGCGGCCATCACCACGCCGCGGGACGGCCACTGTTACAAGACCGTCCGCGCCGTGCTTCCGCGGAGCTGACCCCCGGATCCTCGTCGCCTACAGTCAGCAGCAATGTCTCCATCCGACCTGCACCCACCAGCGCCGGCGCTGGCCCTGCCCGACTACGACGGTGCCTGCATCGCCAATGTGGTCCCCGCACTGCTCGGCCGCCCCGACGACAGCCGGGGAGAGCCGGCCTGGCTGCCCGAGTCGGTGCGGCACGCCCAGCAGGTGGTGCTCCTGGTCGTCGACGGGTTGGGATGGCAACAGCTGCGCGCCCGACCGGGCCTGGCCCCGACCCTGTCGGGGGCCGAGGGCATCGACCGGCCCATCACCTCGGTGGCGCCCACCACCACCGCCTGCGCCCTGACCTCGATCACGACCGGCTGCTCGCCCAGTCGTCACGGTCTCCTCGGCTACCGCCTGGCCGTCGACGACGAGATCCTCAACGTGCTCCGGTGGACCCTGGGCAGCGGCCGGGCCATCGACGCCCGCCGCACCGTCCCCGCCCACCGGTTCCAACCGCTCCCGTCCTTCCCCGGATCGGCCGCGCCCGTGCCGGTGGTGTCGAAGCACGAGTTCGGCGGGACCGGCTTCACGGCCGCCCACCTCGGGAACTCTCCGTTGCGCGGCTATCGGGTGCTGTCCTCGCTGCCGGTCGAGGTGGCGCGGCTGCTGGGCGAGGGCGAACGTTTCGTCTACGCCTACTACGACGGCATCGACAAGGTGGCCCACGGGAGCGGCCTCGGCGCCCTGTACGACGCCGAGCTGCGGGCCGTCGACCGGCTGGTGGCCGACCTGGTGAGCGAGCTGCCCTCCGGGGCCGTCCTGGTGGTGACAGCCGACCACGGGGAGATCGATGTGGACCAGGTCGAGCTGCTGGGCCGCGAGATGATGTCCATGGTCACGTTCATGTCCGGCGAGGGTCGCTTCCGCTGGCTCCACGCCCGGGCGGGCGCAGCCGCCGACCTGGCCGCGGCGGCCACCGAGCGCTACGGCGATACCACCTGGGTCATGGCCAAGGACCAGCTCATCGACGAGGGTCTCTACGGCGGACCGTTGCCCGACCACTTGCGCAGCCGGGTCGGCGACGTCGCCCTGTTGCCGCACGCTCCCATCGCCTTCATCGATCCGGCCGACACCGGCGAGAACCGCCTGCACAGCCGCCACGGCTCGCTGACCGACGACGAACTGCTGGTCCCCCTGGTGGCGCTGACTGGAGATGGGAGCATCTGATGCCCGACGCCGAACAACCCGACACGCCCCCGGCCGACGGACCACCGCTCACTCCCGAAGTGGTCGACGGCGGAGCCGGACACCCGGCGCCGGACGAGCGTCTGGCCGTGACGGCCGTCCCCGGTGCGGCGGGTGCCGGCGCCGACCCCGGGTCCGACACGGACAGCGAGGTGCCCGTCGAGTCGATCGAGCAACCGGGCAAACTGCTGCGCATCGGATCGATGGTCAAGCAGCTGCTGGAGGAGGTCCGCACCGCACCCCTGGACGAGGCCAGTCGCGGCCGGCTCCGCGAGATCTACGAGCAGTCGATCCGCGAACTGGCCGACGGCCTGTCCCCGGACCTGGCCGCCGAGCTCGACCGGATCTCGATCCCCTTCGACAGCCCCACACCGTCCGACGCCGAGCTCCGGGTGGCCCACGCCCAGTTGGTCGGATGGCTCGAAGGGCTCTTCCACGGCATCCAGGCCACGCTGGTGGCCCAGCAGGTGGCGGCCCGGGCCCAGCTCGACGAGATGCGCCAGCGGTCCCTGCCCCAGGGGCCGGACCCGTCCGCCGGCCGACCGGGAACCTACCTCTGACCGACGGGCCGCCGACCTGGGACGACCGTCCCCTTCACCGGGGGCCGTCCCATCGCGCTATCGTCGGAATGACAGTGGTGTAACTCGTCCACACCCTGTGGAGAACTCGCCGCACCACCGGGCGGGCACGCCGAGGAAGGTACCTGTCGTTGGTCGACACACGGTCGTTCGTACACCTGCACACCCACACCGAATTCTCGATGCTGGACGGCGCCGCCCGGGTCGACGACCTGGTCCGGTCGGCAGTGGCCGACGGCATGCCGGCCCTCGGGATCACCGACCACGGCAACATGTACGGCGTCCTCGACTTCTACGCCGCCTGCCGCAAGGCGGGGATCAACCCGGTCATCGGCACCGAGGCCTACATGGCTGCCGAGTCGAGGAGCGATCGACCCGTCCGGAAGGGCAAGATCGACGACACCGGAGGGGACGTGGCCGGGGGCGAGAAGCTCTACTACCACCTCACGCTGCTGGCCGAGTCGACGGAGGGCTACAAGAACCTGCTCAAGCTGTCCTCGGCCGCCTACCTCGAGGGCTATTACTACAAGCCCCGCCTCGACTGGGAGCTGCTGGAACGGCACGGGAAAGGGTTGATCGCCACCACCGGGTGCCTGGGCGGGGTGGTGCTCCAGGCCCTGCTGGCCGACGACCGGGCCAAGGCCGAAGCGTTGGCCGGCCGGCTGCAGGACATCTTCGGAAAGGGCAACCTCTTCGTCGAACTGCAGGACCACGGGCTCCCCGAACAGCACAAGACCAACCCGGCGCTGGTCGAGATCGCCCGGCACATCGGCGCACCGCTGCTCGCCACCAACGACAGCCATTACACCAACCGCGAAGACCACGTGGCCCACGACGCGCTGCTGTGCGTCCAGACCGGTGCGCTCATCGACGATCCCAAGCGGTTCAAGTTCGAAGGCCAGGAGCACTACCTGAAGTCGGCCCAGGAGATGCGCCATCTGTTCGCCGAAGTACCCGAGGCGTGCGACAACACCCTGCTGATCGCCGAGCGGGCCTCGGTGGAGATCGAGTTCGGACGACCCAGCCTCCCCCGCTTCCCGGTGCCGGACGAGTTCACCGGCGACACCTACGAGCAGCGGGCGGCCAGCTACCTCCGCCACCTGAGCATCGAGGGGGCGAAGGAGCGGTACGGCCACCCCGTGCCCGCCGATGTCATGACCCGGCTCGACTACGAGCTGGGCGTGATCGCCGACATGGGCTTCTCGGCCTACTTCCTGGTGGTGTGGGACCTCATCCGGTTCGCCCGCTCCCAGCGCATCCGGGTCGGCCCCGGCCGCGGGTCGGCCGCCGGATGCTGCGTGGCCTACTGCCTCCAGATCGTCGACGTCGATCCCATCCGCTACGACCTCCTCTTCGAGCGGTTCCTCAATCCGGGCCGGATCCAGATGCCCGACATCGACATGGACTTCGACGAGCGGTACCGCGGCGACATGATCAAGTACGCGGCCGAGCGCTACGGGTCCGACCATGTGGCCCAGATCGTCACCTTCTCCACCATCAAGGCGCGGGCCGCGGTGCGAGATGCCGCCCGGGTGCTCGGGTATCCCTACATCGTGGGCGACAAGATCGCCAAGGCCATGCCGCCCCTGCTCATGGGCCGGGACACGCCGCTGGCCGCCTGCCTGACCCGGACCGAGGGGCACGAAGACGGGTACGCGGCGGCCGGCGAGCTCCGGGTCATGTACGAAACCGACACCGAGGCCAAAAAGGTCATCGACGTGGCCAAGGGGCTCGAGGGGCTGCGGCGCCAGGACGGGATCCACGCCGCCGCCGTGGTCATCACCGACGAACCGGTGACCGAGTACGTGCCCGTCCAGCGCAAGCCGGACGGCAACAATCCCGACGACTCCCCCATCGTCACCCAGTACGAGATGCACGGCGTCGAGGACCTCGGGCTGCTCAAGATGGACTTCCTCGGCCTGCGCAACCTGTCGGTCATCGAACGGGCCCTCGACCTGATCGAGGTGTCCACGGGAAGCCGCCCGGACATCGACACCGTTCCCCTCGACGACCCGGCCACCTTCGCCATGCTGTGCCGGGGCGACTCGATGGGGGTCTTCCAGCTCGAGGGGGGGCCGATGCGCTCGCTGATGCGGTCGCTCGCCCCGACCAGCTTCGACGACGTGGCCGCCCTGGTCGCCCTGTACCGGCCGGGGCCGATGGCGGCCAACATGCACCGCGACTACGCCGACCGGAAGAACGAGCGCCAGAAGGTCACCTACCTCCACCCCGACCTCGAAGAGGTTCTCGGCGACACCTACGGTCTCATGATCTACCAGGAGTCGGTGATGCGGGTGGCCCAGAAGATCGCCGGCTACGACCTGGCCGAGGCCGACAACCTGCGCAAGGCCTGCGGCAAGAAGAACCGGGTGCTCATCCAGGCCGAGCGCGAGAAGTTCGTGGCCGGCTGTATCGCCACCGGGTACGAGGAGTCCCTCGGCACCGACCTGTTCGACATCATCGAACCGTTCGCCGACTACGCCTTCAACAAGTCGCACGCCTACGGCTACGGGCTCATCGCCTACCAGACAGCCTGGCTCAAGGCCCACTATCCGGTGGAGTACTTCGCCAGCCTGTTGACCTCGGTCAAGGACAACAAGGACAAGACGGCCGTGTACCTGGCCGAGTGCCGGACCATGGGGATCGAGGCCCTGGTGCCCGACGTCAACCGGTCGCTCTCGGACTTCGCCGCCGACTTCTCCGGGGGCGAAGGCGTCGTCGGCGCCAAAGGCGGGAGTCCGGGGGCCATCACCTTCGGCATGGCCGCGGTGCGCAATGTCGGCGAGGGCCTGGTCGGCCTCATCGTGGCCGAGCGCCAGCAGCACGGGCCCTTCGTCGACTTCTACGACTTCTGCCAACGGGTCGACCCCCAGGTGCTCAACAAGCGGACCCTCGAGTCGCTGATCAAAGCGGGCGGATTCGACTCCCTCGGCCATCCGCGGCGCGGCCTGTGCCTGGTCTTCGAGGACATCGTCGACCGGACGCTCGAGCGGCGGCGGGAGCACGACGCCGGGGTCGTCTCCCTCTTCGCCACCCTGGAGCCGGAGACGGCCGGACAGGCCACCGGTTTCGCCGACACCCGGACACCCATCCCCGACACCGAGTTCGACAAATCGCAGCGATTGGCCTTCGAAAAAGAGATGCTCGGGCTCTACATCAGCGACCACCCCCTCATGGGGCTCGAGGGCTCGCTGTCCCGGCTGACCGACTGCACCCTGGCCGAACTGCGGGACATCGACCCCGAGTCGGGCGGGGGCGGCGGGATGGCCACCGGCTACGGAGGGGAGGGGCAGATCCGGATGATCGGCGGGGTGGTCACCGATCTGACCCGCCGGTACACCAAGAAGGGCGATCTCATGGCCACCTTCGTGCTCGAGGACCTCAACGCCTCCATCGAGGTGTTCGTGTTCCCGAAGGCCATGACCGACTACGGCGCCCTCCTCGACGACGACGCCATCGTCGTCCTGAAGGGCCGGGTCGACATGCGCGACGACCGGCTGAAAGTGGTGTGCATGGAGGTCCAGCGCCCGGAGCTGGCCGCCGAGGCCTCCACCGACCTGCGCATCTCCCTCCCCATCAACAGCCTCACCGATCAGACGGTGGACGGGCTCAAACGCCTTCTGGCCGAGCATCCGGGTGATTCCGCCGTCTTCCTGCACGTGGGGGAGAAGGTGCTCCGCCTCCCCTCCGAATTCAACGTGGACAGCCGGAGAGGCCTGGTGGGCGAGTTGCGGGTGCTCCTCGGACCCAATGCCGTCGGACCCTGACCCACCGGCCGGGGTGGCGGTGGGCTGCTCGGTCCGCGAACCCCACGGCGTCGCTCCGGGAACCCCACTGAGCACCGTTTTTGCCGCTCGCGGGCTCCGGATACGACACGGCCGTTCAAATCCCGTAAAATCGAGGGACGGCTCCTGACGCGGAGGCTCCTACAGCGCCCGTCCCACCGGACTGGGGGCAGGGGGATTCGGTGGCAGACCCGGGCCGGCGGCTGATACCGCAGTGAGACCGAGGAGTACGGAACGGCATATGTCGATCAAGGTGGAGACCAAGGACTGCACATCGATCAGTGACGCAGAGCTGGCTGAAATGGCCGACCTGTGCGCTGAACGGGAGCCCCGATTCGATATCGGGTTCCTGTCCAAACAGCGAGAGGAGTGGGTCCTGGTCACCCGGGTACGCGAAGGGTCGAAGCTACGGGGCTACTCGTTCTCCACCCTCGAGCGCATCGGCGGGACGCCGTCCCTCCTCATCGGCCTGGCCACTGTCGACCGGACGTCGAGAGCGGACACGGTGCTCCGGTCCATGATGGGCGACAAGTACCGCCGGGCGCTGCTGGCCTTCCCCGACGAGGACGTGCTGGTCGGGACCCGCCTCCTCGGGGGCGAGGGATTCCGTGCCTTCTCCGGGTTGACCGACGTCGTCCCCGGCCCGGGCCACAAGGCCACCGGCGAGGAGCGGGCGTGGGGCCGGCGGCTGGCCAAGCGCTTCGGGGCCGACGGCCGCATCGACGACCGCACCTTCGTGGTGGTGGGCGACGGATGCGAGGCCGGTGGATTCGACTTCGTGAGCCCGAAGGAGCAGGTGGACTCGGACATCAGCATCTTCTTCGAGGGTGTCGATGTCGGAGCCGGAGGCCGGCTGGTGGCCTTCGGATGGGCCATGGCCGAGGACCTGGCGGCAGGAAAACTGGGCGGGCGCTGAACCGGTTGGCGCCCGCCTGCTTCAGAGGTGCCGCTCCCCGGGCCCATCCCATCCAGGCCCGTGCCCACGGCGCAGGCAATAGCATGGGCCTGTGAAGGTATCGACTCGAGGTGACTATGCGAGCCGGGCGCTGTTGTCGCTGGCGCTCCACACCGATGGCGAAGGTCCCACCGCGGTCAGGGACATCGCCGAGCGCACCGGGCTCCCCCAGCCCTACCTCGAGCAGATCCTGCTGGCGCTGAAAGGCGCCGGACTGGTCCGGTCCAAGCGGGGTGTGGGCGGGGGCTACGTGCTGGCCCGCCCCCCCGAGGACATCACCCTGTCCCAGATCGTGTCGGCCGTCGACGGTCCCATCGTGGCCGGTGACTTCGGACTACCGCACGAGAACGGGGCCTGCGACCACGAGGGGCAGTGCGTGCTCCTGGCGGTGTGGGCCGACCTCGGCGAGCACATGCGCACCCAGCTCGACTCGTTCAATCTGGCGGACATGGTGGCACGCGCCCAGGGCAAGGTACCCGCCCTGCGCCAGAGTGCCGGCTGAGCCCGGGCCACCGCACCCGATCGGCGCGCAGGCACCGGGATGAACGCGGCCCGGGTCGCCGTCCTGCTCGTGGGGGTGGCCATCCTGGCCCTCAACGCCGTCGGCGTCATCGCCGTCCTCATCGTGCCCCGCTCGAGCGCGGGGCTGGCCACGTATCCGATGCGCGGGTCGAGGGCGGTCTTCCGGAAGCTGGCCCGGCTGGCCCGGAGCTACAACGGCATGGACCGCATCCTGGCCGCCAGCGAGCCGGTGGCCCTGGTCGTGCTCCTGGCCAGCTGGCTGACGGTGGCGGTGGTGGGCTTCACCCTGGTCAACTGGGGCATCGGCAGCTCGACGCTGGACGGCGCCTTCTCCGAGGCCGGATCCTCGATCTTCACCCTCGGGTTCACCCTCGGCCACCAGGACGGATCCCGGGTGGTCGATTTCCTGGCCGCCGGCACCGGGCTGGTGCTGGTGGCCCTCCAGATCGCCTACCTGCCCACCATCTACAGCGCCTACAACCGCCGCGAGACGTTGGTCACCCTGCTCGAGAGCCGGGCCGGCGCGCCGGCGTGGGGTCCCGAGCTTCTCATCCGCCACCAACTGGTGGGCCTGATCGACAATCTCCCCAACCTGTTCGCCGACTGGGAACGCTGGGCCGCCGACGTGGCCGAGAGCCACACCAGCTACCCCTCGCTGCTCTACCTGCGTTCGCCCCGACCGCAGAACTCCTGGCTGATCAGCCTCATCGCGGTCATGGACGCGGCGGCCATGACCCTGGCCATCGACCCGGACGGGGCGCCCATCGAGTCGCGGATGGTGATCCGGATGGGGTTCACCTGCCTGCGGGACATCGCCCAGGTCACCAGCATTCCCTTCGATCCCGATCCGGACCCCGGTGACCCCATCGCCCTCCCCGAGGAGGAGTTCGCCGCCGCCTATGCCCACCTCTCGGACATCGGCTATCCCATGTCACGGAACCTCGATGAGGCCTGGCCCCATTTCCGGGGATGGCGGGTCAACTACGAGGGCGTGGCCTACGCCCTGGCCTCCCTGCTCAACGCCCCCCCGGCCCGCTGGTCCGGGCCGCGGAGCCTCTTCCGGGCCGAGTCGCTCGAACCCCATCGCCCGGTCGACCGCCAGCCCACCGTCGGGGGGCGCCGGCCGGGATGAGGACCACGGAGGCGGCCCGACCTCCCGGGACCGGATCCACTCGAACCCGGTGCCCCGTGGTGCGGGGCGCGGGTCCACCACCGGGGACGGTTCAGGCCGCCGGACGGACGTTCCAGGCGGCGATGACCGGCTGCTCGCGCTCCCAGTCGAGCTCACCGAGGGCGGCCGGGCCGAGGGCGAAGAACCGGGCGGCCGAGGGCTCGAGCTGCACCCACCGGGCGGCCATGACCCGCAGGACATGCCCGTGGGCCACGCAGGCCACATCGCCGGACACCGATCGCACCCGTTCGATGATCCGGTCGACGCGTCGGCCCACCTCAGCGGCGCTCTCCCCGCCCGGGGCGCCGTCGTCGAAGAGGTTCCAACCGGGCCGCTGACGCCGGATCTCCGCGGTGGTCAGGCCCTCGTAGGAGCCGTAGTCCCACTCGGCGAGGTCGGGGTCGACCACCGCCGCCCTCCCCAGGCCGGCCAGTCGGCACGTCTCCCGGGCCCGGATCAGGGGGCTGGTCAGGACGGTCGTGAACCGGTATCCTTTGAGGCTCGGGCCGAGGGCGCTGGCCTGCTCCTCACCCTCGGGCAGGAGGGCCAGGTCGGTGCGCCCGGTATGCCGCCCGGACCGGCTCCACTCGGTCTCACCGTGTCGGATCACCACGCACCGCGATTCGGTCATCCGGATAGCCGAACACTCCGAACCTGGAGGACGCAAACCGGGTGGCCCGCCCACGGCCCAGGGGACCGCCCCCGGGGCCCGGCCCGGACGGTCTCGAACCCATCCGGGCCGAATGACAACCGTGGAATGTCCCGGACCGATCAGGCGTTGAAGGTCGTGTCGACCCTGTGACGATGAATGAGGAGAGGGATGACAACTCGCACTTCGAGTAGGAACAAGGAAAGCCAGGCCAGAACCGACTCCGGCCGTCGGGCCCCCGCGGGACCGGCGGCCATGACCGGGGCGGCCGCCCGGTCGGTTCGTTCGGCTGCGGCCGGCCGCAGCCGGAGCGCGGACGCGGACACCCTCGGTCTCTTCCTCCGTGACCTCGACCACCACCCGCTGCCCGACCACGATGCCCAGACTGAGCTGGCCAAGCGGGTGGCCGAGGGCGACGATGAGGCCCGCCGCGAAATGGTGGCCGCCAACCTCCGGCTGGTGGTCCACTGGGCCCGTCGCTACCAGGACCGTGGCGTCGATCTTCCCGATCTCATCCAGGAGGGGACCTTCGGACTGATGCGAGCGGTCGACAAGTTCGACTGGGAGCGTGGCTTCCGGTTCTCGACCTATGCCACCTGGTGGATCCGCCAGGCCTTGCAGCGTGCCGTCCAGCAGCACGGCCGGACCATCCGGCTCCCCATGGAGGTGGCCGAGCGGAACCAGCAGGTCGACGCGGCCCTCTGGGAGCTGACCCACCAGTACCAGCGTCCGCCGACCGACGAGGAGATGGACAACGCCACCAACACCACGGCCGAGGTCCGGTCCGACCTGAGCCAGGTGGCCCGGGTGGTGGCCAGCCTCGACCAGCCCGCCACCACCGACTCGACGGCCACCCTCGGCGATCTGGTCTCGACCGATCTCAGTGACTTCGAGGACGACGTGGCCTCGGAGCTCACGCTCGATCTGGTCCGCCAGGCGGTGGACCGGTTGACCGATCTGCAACGTCAGGTCATCCGTCACCGTTTCGGCTTCGACGGGAGCGATCCGGCCTCGTTGCAGACCACCGCCGAGCGGCTCGGGATCGGGGTGCGCAAGGTGCGTCAGGCCGAGGCCGAGGCCCTCGAGGTGCTGGCCGACAGCGAGATGCTCGAAGCCGCCCACGAGGCCGCGTAGTCCGAGCCGGCCGTCGCTCCCCTGGTCGGGTCGGGGTCCGGCTCACACCGCGAGTTCGTCGAGCTGCCGGCGCAGGTCGTCGGGCAGCTCGGAGGTCCAGGACATCTCGACCCGGGTGGTCGGATGTTCGAGGGCCAGTGACCAGGCGTGCAGGAAGGGCCGGGTCACGGTGGCCCCGGGCAGGGAACGACCGTGACTGTAGACCTCGTCGCCCACCACCGGATGGCCGATGGCCGAGAGGTGTACGCGGATCTGGTGGGTCCGGCCCGTCTCCAACCGGGCCGTCATCAGGGTGGTCGGAGCGGGCTGGGAGAAGCGGCGCTCGACCTGGTACCGGGTCCTCGCCTCCTTTCCCTTGCGCGACACGGCCATCCGGGTGGGTGAGCTGACCGAGCGGCCCACCGGGGCGTCCACCATGCCGGACTCCTCCTCCACCTGGCCGAGCACCAGGACCCGGTAGACCCGGGACACCTCCCGTTCGGCCAGCTGGGCCACGAGGGACCGGTAGGCGCCTGCCGTGCGGGCCACCACCATCAGCCCGGAGGTTCCCCGGTCCAGGCGGTGCACGATGCCCGGCCGGTCGATGTCGGACCCGACCTCACCGGGAATGGCCCCGAGCTCGGGGAAGCGCCAGAGGAGCCCGTTGACCAGTGTGCCGCTCCGATGACCGGACCCGGGGTGGACGACCAGGCCGGCCGGTTTGTCCACCACGATCAGCTCGGGGTCCTCGTACACCACCCCGAACGCGACGGCGGGATCGCCGCCGGGTGCGAGCTCGGCCGGCTCGGGGCCCCGGTCGACCCACAGCTGCTGGCCGCACCGGAGGGCCGTGCTCCGGCTCCGCACGGTCACGCCGTCGATCTTGACCCTGCCCTCGTCGATCAGCCCGTTGACCGCTGACCGGGACACGTCGGCCACCAGGGCCACCGCTTTGTCCACCCGGACACCGTCGAGCGCCATGGGCACCTCCACCGTCACCACGTTCATGACGGTCGGGGCCCACGGGCCAAGGACACGAGGAACAGTGCGCAACCCACCACGATGGAGGCGTCGGCCACGTTGAAGGTGGGCCAGAAGTGGAGGGCGATGAAGTCGACCACGGCGCCGTGGTCGCCCCGGAAGAGCCGGTCGGAGAGATTGCCCAGCGCACCACCCACGATGAGCCCGAAGATGGCCGCCCGGCCGTCGGTCGGCGCCCGCCAGGCCATCACGCTCAACACGCCGATCAGGATGAGGGCGACCGGGACCAGGATGTCGGCCTGCCCCTGGAAGAGGCTGAAGGAGGCACCGGTGTTCCGGGCCAGTTCGAGGTCGAGCGTTCCGATCACGTGGATAGGGCCCGACGACAGCCGGGTGAGCGCCCACCACTTGGTCAGCTGATCGACGAGCACCACCGCAGCCATGACGGCCACGGCCACCGACATGCGCCGGGCGCCGGTCCGGCCGGCGCGGTGATCCGCACCCACCGCAGGCTCACCGGTCAGCGACGTGACAGGCCACCGCTCTTGCAGGCCACGCACAACCGGGCGAACGGCAACGCCCGGAGCCGGGCCTTCGGGATGGGCTGATAGCAACGCTCGCAGCCCCCGTAACTCTTCCGGTCGATCTTCCGCAGGGCGTCGTCGATCTCTTCCACCGCCGCGGAGGCCTGGGCCGAGAGCGCCAGGTTGCGTTCGCGGTCGACGGTGACCGTGCCGCCCTCACCCGACTCCTCGTCGAACTGGACATCGCCCGGTTCACGCTCGAGCGCCAACGAGTCGGCCTCGGCCCGCAGGTCGACCGCCTGCCCGCTGTAGATGCCACGCTCTTCGAGCAGCAGGGCCCGCTGTTCGTCGAAGAACTTGGTGTCCTTGGCGTAGGGACCGACCGTGGGCCGCTTCGGAGCCTCGGGGGCCACACTCTTGGTCGCCACCGCCTTCTTCTTGGCCGGGGGTGCACTCACGCCGGCGCCGGCCTTCTTGGCCGGCGACGCCGCCTTGGCCGCCGTGCTCTTCTTCGCCACCGGGGCCTTCTTCTTCACCGCCGGGGCCGCTTTGGGGCCGGCGGACGCGGCCTTCTTCGGGGCCGCGGCGACCTTCTTCGCGCTCTTCCCGGCGGCCCCGCTCTTGGTCGACGTGGCCGCCTTGGCCTTGGTCGCCGCCCCGGTCGACGCTTTCGCCGGTGCCTTCTTCGTCGCCGAGCCGGCCCTGGAACCAGGACCCGACTTCTTGGGCGACGATGCTGCCACCTTCTTCGCTGTCGTCACATCGACCTCCTTCAAGGTTCGCCCCATCATGGAATCGGGACCGCACGGACCCGGTGGCCAGGACCATCCCCGACATCAGATGGGCGGGTGACGATACCGTGCTCAGCGCACTGCGGCAATCCGAGTCGTGAAACGTGCCCCAGGGACCATACCGGTGCGGACTGTCCGGTCAGACGCGCTCGGCGGGCGAACCCGCCCGGCCGGAGTGGTCACTACGGCCGACGGGGCCGCCCGGGGCGAGCCCGGAGACCGACGGGGGACTAGAGCGGCAGGGCTGCGTTGGTGGTGGCCGGACGGGGCGCACTCCCGTCCGGCCGCATCTGGGCCACCTCGCCGGTCGAGCCCGTTGCCCCGGTGCTGCTCTCACTCGGCGCCGGCGCCTCGGTCGGGGCGGGTGCGGCGGGCCGATTACCCTCGTGGGCCGGAGCCGGGGCCGGGCCGGCGTTCGGAGTCACCCCTGTTCCCCCTCGGGGGTCTCCCCCGGCCGGCGCGGCCGCGGGCCCGGCGGGAGCGCCAGGGCCGGAACCGGCCGGCTGCACGTTCTCGTCCACCCAGCGGAGGATGTCGGTCAGGGCTCCGCGCAGTCGGGTGCGCTCACTCTCCAGATGACGGGACATCGACTCGACGTCACTGGTGAGGCGGGTGCGTGACTCCTCGAGTCGGTTGATCTCGTCCCGCAGCCGTTGTTCCGACTCCGAGGCGATCTGGCTGGCCTGCACCTGCGCCTGCTGGGTCATCTTGCGGGCACTCGACTCGGCTTCGGCGATGGTGCGCGCCGCCTCCGCCTCGGCATCGGCCTTGGTCTGGTCGACGAACTGCTGGGCCAGCACCAGCGTGCGCTGCAGGGTGTCGTCGGGGACCGCCGGCTCTGCCGGTTGGGGCGCGGGTTGCTGCTCGAGGGCGGTCTCGAGCTGGGAGATGCGCTCCGCGGCCTGGCGGAGCCGCTCGCCGCTCTGGCGGAGCTGTTCCTGCAGGCCTTCGGCTTCGACGGCGGCCTTTTCGAGGTACTCGTCCACGTCGTCGCGGTGATAGCCCTTGAGGGTCTCACGGAACTCGACGGTGCGAAGCGAATCGAGAGCAGATTGCGAGGCATCCATGGCCGCCATGCTAGCGGTGCAGAACGACCCATCCATGGATTGCCGATCTGATTTTCGGAGAACGGCGCCGGTCCCGCTCCCGGTTCAGTACGCCCACCCCCGCAGACGGGTCGGCGTCAGGAGGAGAAGAGCGGGATGAGGACCACCAGGATGACGAGGAACACGATCATCACCGACAGATCGAGTCCCACGCCGCCGACGCGGACCGGGGGCAGGAGGCGCCGGACGGGCCGCAGCACCGGCTCGCAGATGGCCGACAGCACGTTTTGGATCTTGCGGACCGGTGAGTCGTAGGCCATGTGGCCGGCGGCGATCACCCAGCTCAGGATGGAGTAGGCGAAGAGCACCAGCAAGAACAGCTCGAGGATGATCACGATAATCGTGAACACGTCAGATCACTCCCCTCGTACCGGGGGACGGGACGGCAGGTTCCCGCTCAGGGATTCACCAGTCCGCGGTCGGCCAGACGCTGGCGTTCCTCATCGGAGACCTTCACGTTCGATGGCGTGAGGAGGAAGACCTCATCGGCCACCCGCTCCATCCCCCCCGAGAGGGCATAGGTCACCCCGCTGCAGAAGTCGATCATCCGTCGCTGCAGATCGCGGTCGGCGCTCTGCATGTTCACGATGACCGGCTGACTGTTCATGAGCCGGTTGGCGATCTCCTGGGCGTCGGCGAAGCGCCCGGGGGCCACGATGTGCACCCTGGCCCCTGAAGCCTCCTGGGAGATGGGCCGGACCGACGAGGATCCGACGGTGGGCCGGGGGCCGACACGTGGTGGGGCGGCTACGGCCGACCCGCTGGTCTCGTCCGCGGTGAGCGTGCGGATCCGGGGATTGGGGATCGCGGTGGTCGGCTCGTCGAAGTCGTCGGCCACCGCCACCGACCGCTGGCCCGACGCCCGGGTGACCGGCGCCGCCACCGACGACGACGATGTGCGTGGCTCGTAGTCGTCGAAGTCGTCGTAGTCGTCATCGACGAGGCCCAGATAGGCCATCGTCTTTTTCATGAACGAAGCTGGCATCGTGTCCTCCTGCGCACAGCGTAGTGCCTGGCTTCCGGCACTGGTGGACCACCCCGCCCTCCACCGGGAGGTGGCTTTTCCGTGGTTCGGGCGCGAGGTCGGGCGGCATCCGGCCCCCCAACGCCTAGCGCCGGCCGGCCGGCCCCGGCCTGGCCCCGAAGAGGGCCCGGCCGAGCCGGACCATGGTCGAGCCCTCGGCCAGCGCCACCTCCAGGTCGTCGCTCATCCCCATGGACCGGACCGGGAGGTCCAGCCGATCGGCCAGGCCCGACACCAGGGCAAAACCCGGTCTCGACGCCTCGGGGTCCCCGGGCGGGCCGACCGCCATCAGGCCGGCCACGTCGAGGTCGCAGTGGCGGAGCACGCCGACCAGTCCGGGGACCTGGTCGGGCGGGCAGCCCCCTCGGCCCGGGAGCCCGGCCACGTCCACCTGGACCAGCACGGCCGCCCCCGGGCGGCGTCTGGCGATGGCCTTCCCCTCCTCGATGCGGGACACGCCCTGCCACCAGCCCACCCACGGGGCCAGACGGGGCACCTTGTTCCGTTGCACCGCGCCCAGGAAGTGCCACACCGGCGCCGGGAGCCCGCCGGCGGCGTCGGGCCCCTCACCCGATCGGTCGGGCCCGGCCGCCACCGATTCGGCCTTGCCCACCAGCTCGTCGGCGTAGTTCTCCCCGATGTCGGTCAGACCGGCGGACAGGGCGGCGATCACCGCGTCGGCCCCGAACCCCTTGGTCACGGCGACCAGGCGCACCGAAGCCGGGTCGGCCGAGGCCGAATCGATGCGGCGGCGGACCTCGGCCAGGCGCTCGGTGAACCCGGTGCCGCCGGGCCCGCCGGCCGGTGCACTCACCCGGCGTCGGGCGCGGTGTCCGACCAGACGACGAGGGCCTGACGCCCACGGTCCCCCCGCGCCCGATGGGAGAAATAGCCACCGCCGCAGGCGGTGCAGGCATCCACTCCGGGAACCTGCCCGGCCCCGGAGGCGGCCAGGGCCCCGGCGACGGCCGCGGGCACATCGAGGGCCGGTCGGCCGTCCCCGGTGACACCCCGGACCCCGGGGCCCCGGGTGGCGGCCACCGCGTCGAGGTCCCCCTCGGAGAAGGCATAACAGCCCGGATGGATGCACGGCCCGAGGGCCCCGACCACCTCGGTGGCGCCCATCGTCCTCATAGCCGCCACCGTCGCTTCCACCACCCCGCCGGCCAGTCCGCGCCATCCGGCATGGACGGCCCCGAACACCCCCTCGTCACTGCCCAGCGCGATCGACGCACAGTCGGCCGTGAGCACCACGAGGGCGCACCCGGGCGAGTCCGAGACGAGGGCGTCGGCTGCTCCGGCGAAGACGGCGGTCACCCCCCGGGTACCGGCTCCGGGCCCTGGAACCGTCCCCGACCCGACGGCGACCACGTCGGTCCCGTGGACCTGGTCCAGCCAGTGGATCTCGCCGATGGCGCTCCGATTCGAGGAGGTGACCCCGGCCACGAACCGCTCGAGCGCCAACGCCTGACCGGGCGAGGGCCCCGTCGGCCGCAGATCGCCCGAGGAGGCCCCGCTCCATGCGGCCCGGACCGGCCCGGCCACCCGGACCGGGATGACCGGCAGGGTCAGCGAAGGAACGACGGCACGTCGAAGTCGTCGTCGCCCAGGTCCAGCTCTTCGTCGGTCGGTGTGGCGAAGATGTCCTCGTGGGCCGCGTCCGTACCCAGCACCTTGCTGCGGGTCTCTTCCCGACCGGTGGCTTCGGCGTGGGCGGCGCCCCCGCGGGTCTGGGCCTCCCAACGCTCGAACCCGGCGGCGATGACCGTGACCCGGACCTCTTCGCCCATCGCCTCGTCGATGACGCTGCCGAAGATGATGTTGGCATCGGGATGGGCCACCCCGTGGATGATCTCCGCTGCCTCATTGACCTCGAACAGACCGAGGTCGGGACCCCCGGCGATGTTGAGGAGGATGCCCCTGGCGCCCTCGATCGACGCCTCCAGCAGCGGGCTGGTGATGGCCGCCCGGGCGGCATTGACCGAACGGCCCTCGCCGGTGGCCGAGCCGATGCCCATGATGGCCGTCCCGGCATTGCTCATGATCATCTTCACGTCGGCGAAGT
Source organism: uncultured Acidimicrobiales bacterium (assembly GCA_963713625.1). Taxonomy (GTDB): domain Bacteria; phylum Actinomycetota; class Acidimicrobiia; order Acidimicrobiales; family RAAP-2; genus Bog-756. Next base: position 244,160 of record CAVQMN010000008.1, read on the forward strand.
CGGTGTTGATCAGTCCGGGGACGGTGATCAGGCTGGTGATTCCCTGCACCCCCTGCATCAACACCTCGTCGGCCATCTTGAAGGCATTGACCATCGACGTCTTCTCGTTTGACACCGTGAGCAGTCGGTCGTTGGGGATGATGATCAGGGTGTCGACCTTTTCCTTCAGGTTCTGGATGCCCTGTTCGGCCTGCACCGATCGACGGCGGCCCTCGAAAGTGAACGGTCGGGTGACCACGCCGATGGTCAGCGCACCCAGGCCCTTGGCGATCTCGGCCACCACCGGCGCGGCCCCGGTGCCGGTCCCGCCTCCCTTGCCGGCGGTGATGAAGACCATGTCGGCGCCCTTGAGCGCCTCTTCGATCTCCGACCGGTGCTCCTCGGCGGCCAGTCGACCCACCTCGGGGTCGGAGCCGGCGCCGAGACCCCGGGTCAGTTGCCGTCCGATGTCCAACTTCAGATCGGCATCGCTCATCAGCAAGGCCTGGGCATCGGTGTTGGTGGCGATGAATTCGACTCCCCGCAGTCCGGCCTCGATCATGCGGTTGACGGCGTTGACTCCGCCACCACCCACGCCCACCACTTTGATGACGGCAAAATAATTATTTTGTGCCGGAACGGTCATGTAATCCCTTACCCTCGACCAAAGGTTGAAACCGTTCCAACCGGCGAGTTGGTGACCACGATACGGTCAGCACTGTACCTGGTCAAGCACTGGCGACACGCAGAGGACACCTCAGCCGCCGACATCGGCGCAGGTGACGGCGATCAACCGGTCACCGTCGGGGACTCGGGGACGGTCACGTCGATGGTCGTCGCCCCGTGGAGCGAGGCATGGGCGATGACCGCGGCCACGTCCTCGTACTTGGCCTCCATATCGCTGTCCGTCCCCAGCAGAACGGTAATTCCAGAGTTGAGCCCCAGGCTCACCGTGCCGTTGGCCGCCTCGGTCACCGACACCACCTGGGCGCCGAACGCCGGAGGCAGGGTCCGGCTCACGATCAGACCGAACGAGCCGTTCGGGGTCAATGTGCCCCCCACCGGCGCGGGCCGGAGTGCTCCCCGGGTGGTGACCACGGACAGCGCCAGCAGGCCCGGGGGCCGGGCGGGCAGCACCTCCAGCGTCCGACCGTGGGCGTCGAGCACCGACCACGACGTCCCCGGGCCGGCCATCACCATGGTGGGCACCCGTTCGGTCACCGAGATGGTCACCCCGTCGGGCCAGTGGCGGTGGACCTGGGCGGTGGCGATGAAGGGCAGGCTCTCCACCCGTTTGGCCGTCGCCCCCGGATCCACGCTGATCAGTGGCGGCTGGTGGTCGAGGCCGGCGGCGGCCACGATGGCCGCGTCCGTCGTGTGGGGATGGGCCCCGGACACCTTGACGACCCTGGCACTGAAAATCGGGGTGTGCAGGAGGGCCACGACCACCGCCACCAGGACCAGGACACCGATGGTGCCGGCGATCACCCGGAGCCGACGGCGCCCCTGGCTGCGCACGATGGCCACCCGCCGCTGACGGATCCGGGGGTCGATGGCCGGTCGCTGATCCCCGTCCGGGCGCTGATCCCCGTCCGGGCGCCCATCCTCGTCCGATGGAGGCAGATCCGGCGGCGTCATCCGGCATCCTCGGGGATGACGGGTGGGCAGGGGGAACCCACGTCGGCTCCGGGGAACCCGACCAGCCGCACCTCGGTCCGGAGGGTCACACCGGTGGCCTCGGCGACCACCGATCGCACGTGGTCGATGAGCGCGAGCACGTCGTCGGCCGATCCCCCCGGGTCGGCCTGGATGAAGTTGGCGTGCCGGGGGGAGACTTCCGCCGTTCCCAACCGGAAGCCCTTGAGGCCGCACGCGTCGATGATCCTGCCGGCCGAGTCCCCCGGCGGGTTGGTGAACACCGAGCCGGCGTTGCTGCCGCCCGGCTGGTTGGCCCGCCGCCACCGGACGATCTCGTCGATGGCCGCCTTGCCCTCGGCCGGGTCCCCGGGCTCGAGCTGGTGCACGCAGGACACGACCACGTCGGTGGGGGCGAGCTCGGAATGCCGGTAGCCGAACCCGAGCGTTTCGGCCGACGATTCGTGCACCGTCCCCGAGCACAGGTCCACCCACCGGTAGGCGACGAGCGTGGCCGCAGTGTCCGAGCCGTGGCCACCGGCGTTCATCCGGACGGCACCGCCGACCGAACCGGGCACCCCGACCGCCCATTCCAGACCGCTCAGCCCGGCTGCCGCTGTGCGTCGGGCCAACACCGGAAGGCTGAGACCGGCCCCGGCCGTGACCCGCTCGCCCTCGATGGCCAGGGTGTCGAAACCGGACCCCACGGCCACGGCCAGCCCCGGGAAACCCCGGTCCGAGACCAACAGATTGGATCCCTTGCCCACCACCAGGACCGGCACCCCGAGACCGGCGAGGGCACGGCCCACCTCGACCAGATGGCCTTCGTCGCGGGGTTCGACGAACAGCGCCGCCGGGCCCCCCACCCGGTAGGTGGTGAGGGCGCCGAGGGGGTGATCGCGGTGGGCATCAGGCCCGAGCGCTCGCCCGAGGGCCGCCAGTTCGTCGACGAGGGCGGTCATCGGGCGCTCACCAGTTCGGGTCGGACAAGAGCTCGTCGGGGAGCGACGTGAGGTCCCCGGCCCCGAGGGTGAGGCACAGGTCGCCCGGCTCGATGAGGTCGGCCACCGTGCGGCGCAGGTCCGAACGGGCCGGGGCGTAGACCACGGGCATGGCCGGGAGGGAGCGGCGGACGGCCTCGGCCACGAGCCGGCCGGAGACACCGGGGACCGGGGCTTCGCCCGCCCCGTAGACGTCGGTGACCACCACCAGGTCGGCATCGCCGAACGCCTCGCCGAACGCCTCCCCCAGCTCCACCGTGCGGCTGTACCGGTGCGGCTGGAACACGGTGACGATCCGCCTCCAGTCCCCGTTGCGGGCCGCGGCCAGCGCCGCCCGGACCTCACTGGGGAGATGGGCGTAGTCGTCCACGAAGGTGACCCCGTTGACCGCACCCCGGAACTCGAACCGCCGGGCCACGCCGGCGAACCGGGACAGGGCGCGGGCCGCCGCCGCGAACGGGACTCCGGCCCCGAGAGCGGCCACCGTGGCCACCGCGGCGTTGCGGGCGTTGTGGAGTCCGGGGACGGGCACGGCCAGCTGACCCAGGGCCACCCCGTCCGCACCCACCAGCGAGAAGGAGATCGAGCTGCGGGCCAGGGTGAGGTCGACGATCCGGAAGGTGCACTCGGGTGCCAGGCCCACGACCTCGGCCCCGCTGTCCCTGCCGATCCTGGCCGCCACCGGGTCGTCGCCCCCCATGACCCGTCGGACCCGGGCCCCGGCGACGAACTCCTCGAAGGCCGACTGCATGGCCTCGAACGACCCCCAGTGGTCGAGATGGTCCGCCTCGATGTTGGTGACGACGGCCACGTCGGGCCGGAGCGAGAGGAAAGAACCGTCGCTCTCGTCGGCCTCGACCACCAACCACTCCCCCTGGTCCCACACCGCATTGGTGCCGATCTCGTTGACGTCGCCCCCGATGAGGAACGAAGGCTTGATCCCGGCCTCCACCAGTTGGAGGGCCAGCATCGACGCCGTCGTGGTCTTGCCGTGGGTCCCGGCCACCGCGATACAGCGCTTGAGCGAGGCGATCGAGGCCAGCGCCTGGGCGCGGGCCAACACGGTGATCCCACGCCGTCGCGCCTCGACCACCTCGGGGTTGTCCTCATGGATGGCCGACGACACGGTGACCACATCGGCCGCCCCGACGTTGTCGGCGGCGTGGCCGATGGCCACCGGTATGCCGGCCCCGCGCAGGCGTTCGGTCACGGCCGACGCCTTCAGATCGCTCCCGGTCACCGTGTGCCCCATGGCGTGCAGCGCGGTGGCGATGGCGCTCATGCCCGCGCCGCCGATGCCCACCACATGGACGGTGAGGGAACGACCCGGATCGCCGAACAGCCCCGTCCCCGGTCTGGCCGTCATGCCGACCGTCCTCCCGACGCCGGTCGGGCGTTGGCCTCGACCAGCTTGGCGCCGGCCGCGGCGGCGTCGGGCCGGCCCACCGACTTGGCGTCGTGGCCCATGGCCTCGAGAAGGGTCGGGTCGTCGAGCAGCCGGTCGACCGAGTGGGCCAGGGTGGCCCCGTCGCACTCGGCGTCGGGAAGAAGGACCGAGGCCCCGGCCCGCTGGAGGACACGGGCGTTGGCCGTCTGGTGATCTCCCGGAGCACCGGGCAGCGGGACGAGGATGGACGGCACCCCGGCCACGGCCAGCTCGGCCACGGTCATGGCCCCGGCCCGACAGACCACCAGGTCGGATGCGCTGTACACCAGATCCATCCGCTCTTCGTACGGCACCCGGACCAGGCTCAGGCCCTGGTCCGGGCCAGGGCCTGAGCCGTCGGGGCCGGTCCGCGCCCGGGCCACCCGGTCGTCCCAGTCCCGCCGGCCGACGATATGGAAGATCGACCGGTCGTCCCGATCCTGCCAACGGTCGACCAGATCGGCCACGGCCTCGTTGAGGCGCCGGGCACCGAGCGAGCCGCCGAACACCGTCACGGTGGGTCGATCCACCGGGATGCCCAATGACCTCCGGGCCCGACGGCGGGCATCGGCGCCCCGGTCGACGGCGGCGATCTCCGGGCGCACCGGCGTGCCGGTGACCACCGATCGGGGCAGCGGGTTCCCCGGCCAACCGACGGCGCTGGCCCGGGCGAACCGCCCGAGGAGCCGGTTGGCCGCCCCCGGCACGGCATCCACGTTGACCAGTACGAGGGGGACGCCGAGGACCACGGCGGCCGACGAAGCCGGGAGGCTGGCGTACCCCCCGACCGACACCACCACCCGGGGACGGGCCCGGGCCACCAGCCCCAACGCCCGGGCCATGGCCACCCCCAGTCCGGTCACGGCTCCGAGGTTCCGCCACAGATCCGCGACCCGACAGCTCCGGGCGATCCCCCGTCCCGGCAGCAGCGTGAAGGGGAACCCGCGTCCCTCGAGGGACACCCGGTCCTGGCCCCGCTCCGATCCCACGAATTCGATGCTGTCGCGGCCGTGGCCGGCGTCGACCAGGGCCTCGGCGATGGCCAGCGCGGGCTGGAGATGCCCGGCGGTACCACCCCCTGCCACCAGTGCATACCGCTCCGCGCTCACCGGGATGACAGCCGCCGCCAAGGCCGGTCGGCGGTGGACGCCGGGCGCTCTTGGACGGCGATGTTGATCAGGATGCCGATGGCGGCCATGGTGATGATCAGCGACGACCCGCCATAGGAGATGAGGGGCAGCGGGATGCCGGTCACCGGCAGCACACCGATCACCGCGCCGATGTTGATCACCGCCTGGCTGGTGATCCACACGGTGATGCCCACCGCCAACAGGCTGCCGAACCGGTCCGGTGCCGCGGTGGCGGCCCGGAGCCCGTACCAGGCCAGGGCGAAGAACAGGGCCAGGAGGACAAATGCCCCGATCAGGCCGAGCTCCTCCCCCACCACCGAGAAGATGAAGTCGGTGTGGGCATTGGGCAGCGTGCCGTACTTCTCCCGACCGCCGCCCAGACCCAAGCCGAAGATGTGCCCGGAACCCAGTCCGATCAGTGACTGCCAGACCTGATAGCCCGTCCCCGACTTGTTGGCCCCCGGGCTGAGGAAGGAGAGGATCCGATCCCGTCGGTAGGGGTCGGCCAGGCCCACGACGAGGGCGAGCGCGGCGAAGGCACCGAGGATCTTCATGATCGGGGCCATCGGCACCCCACCCATGAACAGGATGCCGAAGGCGATACAGCTGAGGACCAGCGCCGTACCCATGTCGGGCTGCTTGAGGATGAGGACCCCGGATATCCCGAGCACGGCCAGGACGGGCACGATGACCATCTTCGGGTCGGCCGAGGGGTTCGTCCGCCGGGTCAAGAGGTCGGCGGCGAAGACGGCCAGGGCCAGCTTCATCAGCTCCGACGGCTGCAGCTGGAGCATCCCGAACCCGATCCACCGTGACGATCCGCCGGCCGACACCCCGAGGTGGGGTACGAGCACCACCACCAACAGGCCCATGGTCACCAGCACGAGGGGCCCGCGGACCTTCCGCCACTTCCGGTAGTCCATGCGGGCGAAGAGGAGCAGTACGCAGATTCCGACCCCCATGTACATGGCCTGGCGGACCAGGATCGCCCATGGCGACCCGTACAGGCTGAGGGAGATGATCGGGGACGCCGAGCCCACCATGACCAGCCCGAACACGCAGAGGGCTCCGACCAGGACGGCCAGTGCCGGGGCCGTCCCCACCCGGGCCATCCGGCCCGGGCGCTTGGCCTCGGTTGTGCGCTTGGGTCCGGGGGTGCGCTTGGACTCGGATGTTCGCTTGGGCCCGGACAGCCGCCTGGGCCCGGACACCCGTTTGGGCACCCGTTCCGGGGCCGACGCCGGTTCCGGATCCGCCTCCGGACCGGACCGGGCGTTCGGCGTGGACACCGGGGCCGGGCCGGTGATCGTCCGGGGCCGCACCGCCGTCGAGCTCGACGGATGGCGTCCGCGGCTCACCAGCCGGGCCGACGCTGTGCGCTCAGCCACCACGACCTCCCCCGGCCGCCGGCACCGCGGCTCCGACGACCTGACCTCTTCCGCTTCCGACCGCGTCTGCCCCACCGACCATCCCTCTAGCCTCCACCACGGGGGCGCCCGGGTGGTGGAGCCCGGCCCTCGCACCTCCCCGGACGGCCGTCAGACCCTCCCGACGGACGGTCGTCAGACCCTCCCGACGGACGGTCATCAGACCTTCTCGACGGACGGTCATCAGACCTTCTCGACGGACGGTCATCAGACCTTCCCCACCGAGAGGAAGTCCCCGTAGAAGATGCCCAGTCCGAGAGCGGCGAACAGTCCGGCCAGGATCCAGAATCGTACGATCACCGTGGTCTCCGGCCACCCCATCAGCTCGAAATGGTGGTGGAGCGGGGCCATGAGAAAGACCCGGCGGTGGAAGACCCGGAAGCTCACGATCTGGATGACCACGGACAGGGTGACGATGACGAACAGCCCGCCGATCACCACCAGCAGGAGATCCAGGTTCATCAACAGGCAGAGGGCGGCCAGGGCCGAGCCGATGGACAGGGACCCGGTATCGCCCATGAAGATCTTGGCCGGCGCCGCGTTCCACCACAGGAACCCGAGGCAGGCACCGGCCAGGGCCACCGCGGCCAGAGCCAGGTCGAGGGCGTCGGGGACGTGGTAGATGCCCAGGTGGCGGTATTGCCAGTACCCGATGATGGCCAGGCAGGCGAAGCAGAAGGTCGAGGCCCCGGCGGCCAGGCCGTCCAAGCCGTCGGTCAGATTCACCGCGTTGGCCGAAGCCGCGATGACCACGGTGGCCCAGACCACCCACAGTCCGGTTCCCATGTGGAGGCCGATCGAGTCGTAGCGGGTGAACGACAAGGTGGTCGAGGCGTGGGCCCAGTACACGGCGAGCAGCGAGAACAGCACGCCGAGGCCGATCTGGGCTCCGAACTTGGCCCGCTTGTTGAGCCCCAGACTCCGCCGGTGCCGGACCTTGATCCAGTCGTCGGCGAAGCCGATCAGGCCCGCACCGACCAGGGCCAGGATGACCAGCGCCCCGGATCGGGAGAACGTGACCCCGGGAACGGCGTGGGCCGCGAGATAGCCGACGACGACCGCAGCCACGATGCCGATCCCACCCATGGTGGGGGTGCCGGCCTTGGCGATATGGACCTTGGGGCCGTCCTCCCTGATCTGCTGGCCGATGTTGTTCTTGACCAGCCATCGGATGAGAAACGGGGTCGACAGGACCGCCACCCACAGGGCGACGCCGCCGGAGGTCATCAACGAGATCACGGTCGGGACACTCCAGGCTCGGCGCCGGGGGCCCGATCGGCGAGGGCGCGCCGGGCTTCGGCCCGGTCGTCGAACGGCACCGCCCCGTGGGCCAGCACCTGGGTGGTTTCGTGACCCTTTCCGGCGATCACGACCACGTCCCCCGGTGCGGCCATCTCCACCGCGGTCCTGATGGCGACGGCTCTGTCGGGTTCGACCACCAGACTTCCGCCCCCACCCATGCCCGACCGGATCTGGCCGATGATGGCCAACGGGTCCTCGCTCCTCGGGTTGTCCGAGGTCAGAACGACGGCATCCGACCACCGCTCGGACACCGCACCCATCTCCGGGCGCTTTCCCGGATCGCGGTCGCCTCCGCAGCCGAACAGGCAGATGACCCGCCCCGAACCGGCCAGCCCGCGGGCTGCGGCCAGGGCCACGTCCAGCCCGGCCGGGGTATGCGCGTAATCGACCACCACGGTGAACGGGAACCCCTGCGACACCACCTCCATACGGCCGGGGACGGGGGTCGCCCCGGCCAGGCCGGCGGCGATCTGGTCCACGTCGAGACCGAGGGCGTCGGCCACCGTGGCCGCCATCACCGCGTTGTCCACGTTGAACAGCCCCGAGAGGGGCACGGTCATCGGGCGGCCGCGCCACCGGAAGGACGAGGTACCCACCGAGACCGTGATGTCGGAGGCGTCGGACCGCTGGACCGGGATCACCCGGTGTCCCTCCACCTGGGCCGCCAGCCGACGGCCCCAGGGGTCGTCCACGTTGATGGCCGCCACCCGGGCCCGGGCCGGCTCGAAGAGCTCCGCCTTGGCCGCGAAGTACTCGTCCATGGTCCGGTGGTGGTCGAGATGGTCACGGCTCAGGTTGGTGAAGGCGGCCACGTCGAAGACGATGCCGTCCACCCGATGTTGGTCCAGCCCGTGGGAGGACACCTCCATGGCCACCGCCACCGCCCCCCCGGCCAGGAGGTCGGCCAGTTGGGATTGGAGCGCCGGGGCTTCGGGAGTGGTCCGGGCCCCGTCCAACGTGCCGATCACCCCGGCTTGCATGCCGGCATGGGCCAGGATCGACCTCACCAGCTGGGTCACGGTCGTCTTCCCGTTGGTCCCGGTGACGCCCACCATCTTCATCGCTCTCGATGGATGGTGGTGGAAGGCGGACGCCACGGCGGCCATGGCCGGCCTGACCGCACCGGTGCCCACCCGCACCTGGGCCACGTCGAGATCGAGGAACCGTTCGCACAGCAGCGAGTTGGCGCCGGCCGTCACCGCATGGGCGGCGTGCACGTGGCCGTCGGTGTGATCGCCGGGGACACAGCAGAACAGCGACCCGGGGCCCACCTGACGGCTGTCGAAGTCGACCGCCGTCACCTCGGTGGAAGCCGGATCGCCGCGGACATCGAGCACCTCGATGTCATGGATCAGCTTGGTCATCAGCACGGGGTGTTCCAGGTGGTCAGGAGGAAGGGAGGGCAACCGCGACTCGGATCAGGGCCCACCTAGGGCCCTTCCGTGGTCGCTCCAGCCGGCACCGAGATGTTACCCGTGCCACCGACGGCAGAGTTCGATGCCGATGTCGTCCCTGCCGCGGTGGTGGGAATGCCGTAGTGGTGCAGGGCGTAGGCCATGATGGTGGAGAAGACGGGGGCGGCCACCGCGCCGCCGTAGATCGGCGTCGGATGGTCGAGGACGACCACCGCCGACAGCACCGGGTTCTGGGCCGGGGCGAACCCGGCGAAGGAGCCGACATAGGCACCGGAGATGTAGCCCAGGTGGTTGGGGTTCGGAATCTGGGCCGTGCCGGTCTTGCCGGCCACCGTGTACCCGTCGATGGCGGCCTCGGTGCCCGTGCCCGAGCTCACCACGCCCTCGAGCATCGAGACCAGTTCGGCATCGGTGGTCGGGTCGATGACACGGTGTGTGGCCGACGGGCGGACCGGGGTCACCGCGCCGCCCGGGCTGACCGTGCCCCGCACCAGGCTGGGGGCCACGAACACGCCTCCGTTGGCCACCGCGTTATAGGCATCCAGGATCTGCTGGGCGGTCACCGCGTCGTCCTGGCCGATCGGGGTCGAGCCGATCGACGTGCCCGTCCAGCTGCTGGTCCCAGGGACCAGGCCCTGGGACTCACCGGGGAACCCGAGGCCGGTCAGATGGCCGAACCCGAGGTTGCTGATCTGAGCCAGCAGCGGGTCCTCGCCCAGCCGCTGGGCGATCTCGATGGTCCCGAGGTTCGACGACTGGGCCAGGATCTGGCTGGCCGTGAGGGGCTCGCTGCCGTGGGACTCGGCGTCGTGGAAGGTATAGGTGCCCATCTGCAGCGAGGCGGGCACGTTGATCTGCTGGTTCGGAGTGATCAGGCCTTTGGCCAGGGCCGCGGAGAAGGTGACCAGTTTGAAGACCGAACCCGGCTCATAGACCTGGGTGACCGCCGAGTTGGAGGGCGCCTCCTCCACGCCGGCCGGAAGGGTGTCCGCTCGTGACACGAGGGTCGGCCCCGACGTCGAGGTGGTGCCCGAGGGCACCGGCGCCGCCTTGCCGGCCGCGGTGGCTCCCGTGGTCACGGAACCCGACGTGGCCTGCAGGTTGGCCATGGCCAGGATGTCGCCGGTCTTCACGTCCTCGACCACGGCGATGCCACTGAAGGCGTGGGAGGCGGCGATTTCGGCCCCGAGGGCCTGTTCGGCCACGTACTGCACGGCCTCGTCGACGGTCAGCTCCAGCCCGGTCCCGGGCACGGTGGTCACCGAGCCGGTGCCCGAGTCGGGAATGGCCACCCCGCTGGGCGCCTCCAACAGATTCTCCGAGCCCGACTTGCCGGCCAGCAACGACTGGTACTGGTACTCGAGCCCGGACGTCCCGTTCCCGTTCCATCCGGTCGTCCCCACCACGGGAAGGGCCAGCTGACCGTCGGGCTGCACCCGTTGGGCCTCGGGGACCAGGTTGATCCCGGCCAGGTCGAGGGCAGTGACCTTGGCGGCCACGGTGTTGGACACCCGGTGGGCCAGGTAGACGAAGCCGGACGGTTCGGTGAGCTCACTCCGGAGCTCGGGTGCCGGGATGCCCAGCACCGGCGAGAGGGCCGCAGCCACGGACGACGGGTGGGTGATCAGCAGCGGGTCGGCCACCACGGTCTGCTTGGTCACCGACTCGGCCAGCACCTCACCGTCCCGGTCGAAGATGGCGCCCCGGACGGCGGGAATGGTGACGGTCTGGGCCAGTTCGGAGGTGGACAACGAGGCGTAGTGCTGGTGACTGAATTCCTGCACGCTGACCAGGCGGATGACGAGGGCGACGAAGACCACCACCAGGACGAGCCGCATGGCGCGGGTGCGCCGGCCCAGCAGGATCGACGGGCTCACTGACCAGCCGTGGCCGAGGTCGTGGCGGAGGGGCCGGGCGCCCCGCCCGGGTCCTGGCCCGGGAGAGGAGCCGTCTGCGGGACGGGAAGGGGTACGTTGAGCGGGACATGGGGCAGGTACACCACCACCGGGGGTGCCACCAATCCCGCCTTCTTGGCCTGGGCCACCACCACAGGGGGCGCGGCCTTCTCCGCCACACTCACCTGCAGGCCCTTCTGGGCGACGGTGGCCGCCGCCAGCTGGCTCTGGGTGGCGGTCAGGCGGACCTGGCCCTCGCTGACCACGGCGTCACCGACCACGACGGCGAGGAGGCTGCCCACCACGAGTGCGGCCGACATCCACACGGTCCACCGGCGGACCGAGGGGGCGGTCTTCCGGCGGCGACGGGGCGGCTCGAGGATCCGGAGTGGTGGCCGCCGCGGCCGGGACGGATCGGGACGGGGGTCGGTCTTCGAAGGCAGGCGGGGGGCGACGGAGGTGGGTGGGGCCATCAGGCCACTTCCCCACCGGCTGCGGATCCCCGGGAGGAGCCGGGCAATCGTTCGATGACCCGGAGGCGAGCAGCCTCGGCCCGGCGGTTGCGCCCGACCTCGTCATCGGTCGGTCGCCGTGCCCCCCGGGCCACCAGACGAAATTGCGGGTCGGCGCCACAGACGCAGGGAAGGCCGGGCGGGCATGTGCAGTCGTCGGTGGCCATCCGGGTGAAGAACGTCTTCACCAGGCGGTCCTCACCTGAGTGATAGGCGATGACCACGCACCGTCCCCCCGGTCGTAAGAGGTCGAGGGCGTCTCCGAGGGCCGACTGCAGTTGGTCCAGCTCCTCGTTGACGGCGATCCGGATGGCCTGGAACACCCGTCGGGCCGGGTGCCCGCCGGTCCGTCGGGTGGCGGCCGGGATGGCGGCCCGCACCACATCGGCCAGTTGGCCGGTGGTGGTCAGCGGGCGGGCGGCCACGATGGCCCGGGCGATGCGCCGGGCGAAGCGGCCCTCGCCGTTGTCGGCGAACAGTTCGACGAGCGCCTGCTCCTCGTATTCGTTGACCACATCGGCGGCGGTACGGCCGGTGGTCGGATCCATCCTCATGTCGAGGGGGGCGTCTCGCCGGTAGGAGAATCCCCGCCCGGCCACGTCCAGTTGGGGTGAGCTGACCCCGAGGTCGAAGAGGACCCCACTGAGCCCCGACCGGTCGGCGGAGGGCCCGAGCCCGTCCCGGAGTTCACCGACGACCTGGCTCAGTGCGTCGAATCGGGACTGGCGGACCGCGGCCCGGCTCCCGAAGGGTGCGAGCACTTCGGTGGCGGCGGCAACGGCCAGTGGGTCCCGGTCGATGCCGAGGATGGTGATACCCGGGTTGGCCCGGAGCAGCGCAGCCGCGTGGCCACCGCCCCCGAGGGTGGCATCGACGACCAGGCCCGGCGGCACCGGGCTCAGCATCTCCACCACCTCGGTGGTCATGACCGGCTCGTGGTCGAATGTCTGGCTCATCCGCAGTCCCTCGACCGGCACGATGCTTGCGGGTGGAGTGCCGCGACGCTCACTCTGGAAGTAGGCGGAGGAGGATTCTCCCAGAGATCCGGTCGAGGGACTGCGCATGGGCCAGACTCGCTCGATGTGCACGTCCTGGCGGGCGACGGCGGCGAGTCCCGATTCGAAGGGTGTCGGCCGACGGCACTGGTCGGTCCGCACGCCGGGGACCGGCGTCGGGAACGGTGCCGTCGAGGTGGAGATGGTGCGGATGCCGGCCCGGTCACCGGATGGGTCGGAGCCTGCCGCGGCCCCGGCGGGGTGGTCAGGGCTGATGCGGGCGGCATCGATGGGCGCGGCGCGGTCGGAATCAGTCGGCCCGGGGCGATGGACGGCCAAGACGGCGGGGCCCACCGGTGGTGCGGGGACGGTACTGAGCACGACATGGCTGTTGGGAACGACATGGAGGCGCACCGGGTCACTCAGCCGTCGTCGCCCTGGGTAAGTCGTTCCTCCTCGGGCAGGACCTTCTGGTCCCAGGTCTCCCGATTCCACAGCTCCACCCGGTCGATCGCTCCGAGGACCAGGACGTCCCCCACCAGCCCGGCGTACTCCCGGAGCCGTGAGGGGATGGCCATCCGTCCCTGCCGATCGATCTCCAGTTCGTGTGACGTCGAGGCCCACAGCCGCACCAGGTTGCGGTCGCTCTTCCCCGTGGTCGCTCGTTCCAGCATGCTCTCCATCTGCAGTTCGAACTGGTCGGGAGTCCACAGCGACAAGCACCCGTCCTGGTACTCGGTCAAGTAGCCGCCGTGTTCGAACGGGGCGCGGAACTTCGACGGGAGGATGACCCTTCCCTTGTCGTCGAGCGAATGCTCGTACCTGCCGAAGAACCGTGCCACTGGTGATTGCTCCCACAATGCTCCCCGCAGTGCCCGGAACCCGACTGTTCAGGCCCCTCCCTTTCACACCACTTTGCGCCACTTTACGCCCCTCACCCCCACCGGTCAACCACTCGCGACCACTCGGGACCAAACGGCGCCACGGTGCGGGGACAGGAACGGCACGGTGCGGGGACAGGAACGGCACGGGGCGGGGACAGGAAAGGCGTGGCCGGAACAGGAAAGGCGGGGCGGAGACCGCACCAATGGCCGTGCCGGGTGGGCGCCGCTCCCGGGTGGTGGCGGGCGTGTTCAGGCGGTGGGGCGCAGGGGGGCCGGGCGCCACGTCACCGGCTGGGCGCCGGGGGGCCGGGCGCCACGTCACCGGCCGGGCGCCGGTCCGGCAACCGGTCAGGGCAGGGAAGCCGTCACGTCAGGGCAGGGAAGCCGCCAGGGAGGCGACGACATCCTCTCCCCGGATGGGACCGCGGCCGGCCCGCTCACTGAGGTCCGACACCCCGGCCGCGGCCGAGCCGAGACCGACGGTCGCCGCTTCCCGTTCCGGCTCGGACATGGCCAACACGCCGACCAGGCGGGCGGCATCGAAGTGCAGATAACAGGCTCCGTGGAACCATGCGCCCTGGCGGTTCCTCCGCTGGGCCAGACCCACCACCTTGCGCCCGTCGGCCGTGACCACCTCACCGGTCCCCACGCCGCCGAAGCAGACCGTTGCCGCCCAGCGGGTACACGGCAGGGAGCCGTGGCGGTGGGCGGACACCCCGGTGATCCCCGACCGACCGAGGGCATCGGCCCAGACATCCCCCAGCCAGTCGAAGGCACGAGCCACGTCATCCCGCGACAACGGATCGCCGGTCGGCACCCAGACGTCGATCCACACCGGGTCTGACGGTGTGACCAACACGGCCCCACCACCGGACCTCCGCCGGGCCACCGAAATCCCGTCCGCGGCCGCCCGGGCCGCATCGACGACGGACTCGGGTTGGGTGGAGCCGAGCACCACGGCCGTCTCGGTCGCATGACAGACGGCAACGGCCCGCCGGCCCGGATGGGCGAGGACTCCCGGCCATCCCTGATGCAGGGCGGTCGCGGTTCCCGTCCGCTCCTCCAACCTCCACCCACCTGCCATCCGGCCATGCTCCCATCCCCGGGGGCCGGCCGTTCTCGGTCCGTCGGAGTTCAGGCTGTCATCGGCACCCGGTGACTGCCCGCCGCGCCCAGGTAGGTGTCCCAGTCCTCGCTGCCGCCGCCGCACAGCGCCAACAGCTGGACCCGATGGCGGGGCGCAGCCGGGACCGAACGGAGGATCATCCCCACCTCGTGGGGCAGGCGGTCCTCCTTGCGCGTGTTGCACCGCCTGCAGGCGGCCACCACGTTCTCCCAGGTGTGGGGCCCGCCCTTGCTACGCGGAATCACGTGGTCGAGGTTCTCGGCCGCGGACCCGCAGTACTGGCACCGCGAACCGTCCCGGGCGAAGACCGTTCGCCGGTTCACCGCCACCCGATAGTGCCGAGGTATCTGCACATACCGCACCAACCGGACCACGGAAGGCTCGGGAACCGACAGCCGCTCGGCCCGGAACACACGCTCCGTGGTATGGACGAGCTCGGCTTTGGTATCGAGCACCAACAAGACGGCCCGTCGGGACGACACGATGCCCAGTGGCTCGAACGTGGCGTTGAGGACCAACGCCCGTCGGGACGGAGACATCGGAGATCGCACCGGTTCGGATGCGTCGGAAGCCGCCCTCTTGGAGGTTGCCGTTGTGGCCGCGAGCTTCGATCGCTGATCCATCGATCCGAAAATTAGCCTGAGTGGGTCGCATCCAGGCGACCGGTCGGGGATTCGACAGGCCGTTCCCTGTCGCCTCTCCCGCCGTGTCGGGCGGTGGACCGGCACCACTCCAGGTAGGAGATCACGTCAGACGGCTCCGGAGTGGCGTCCGGTCTCCCGTAGGCGGTGACCATCCGGAACGCCCACAGTTGCGGGTCAGGAAGGGGGAGGCGAGGGGAGGACCACCACCAACCCGGTGCGGCCAGGCGTCGGACCGCGCCGATGGCGGCCCACCAGAGGTCCGGGCGGCGCAACACCGCCCTGACCATCACCCGCGTGCTGTCGGACGAGAGCCCGGCCGGACCTGATGACGTCATGGCCCGCTCCTGGCCGCAGTAGCGTCAACCAGGGCCCGGCGGCCCACGGCCGCGGCACCGACCAACGGGCCGTCGGCACCCAGTCCGGCCGGGATGATACGGGTCGATTTCGAGAAGTCGAGTCGCGCCCGTCGTTCGATCTCCTCCTGGGCGGCATCGAAGAACGGAGCCGCGAACCCGAGGGCCACGGACCCCGCCACCACGGCCAACTCCAGGTCCAACAGGTTGGCGACCGAGGCCACGGCTCGACCGGTGAGCATCCCCGCCCGGCGACGGACCGCGGCAGAGGCCGCGGATGCCGGACGACCGGTCACCGTCTCGATGGACAGTCCGGACGCCTCGGCCTCGAGGCACCCCTGGCCCCCACAGACGCAGGCCCGCCCGTCCGGTTCGACCACCACGTGCCCGATGTGCCCGGCATTGCCCCAGGTCCCGTCGAGCAGATGGCCGTCGAGCACGATGCCACCTCCGATGCCGGTGGACACCACCATGGCCAGGTAGTTGTGGACCCCCTGGGCCGCGCCGAGCCAACCCTCACCGAGCGCCAGCGCCTTGGCATCGTTGTCGACGGCCACCAAGAGGCCGGTGTGCGCGGCCAGCCGACGGCGCAACGGAAACTCCCGCCACGCCCCGATGTTGAGCGGCGACACCGACTCCCCGCCCGGCAGCATGGGCCCGCCACATCCGACACCGCAGATGTCAGGGGCCGAGACCGCGTGCGATCTGACCCGGTCCACCAGCCTGGTCAAGGCGCCGAACACCGTTTCCGGCTCATCGGTCCTCGGGGTGGCCACGTGTTCGGCAGCCAGGACCGCCCCGCCGCCGTCGACCACCGCCGCGGCCATCTTGGTCCCGCCGACGTCCACGGCCAACACGGTGGCACCGTCTCCGCCCGGCGCAGACCCGTTCTCCCCCGGCCGGGACCGACCCTCGGGAGCGGCGGCGATCAAGGGGTCAGTCGTCGCGGTGGAAGCGGCCACGGATCCAGTCGCGTGGATCGTGGACGGTGTTGCTCAGATTTCGGCTGTGCAGCGATCGCGAGATGTCGTCGATGCCCGCCTTGCCCATCCGCCGGGCGTTGTTGGCGAAGACCACTCCGGAGAGGAACATCACCACGACCCCGGCGAAGCCCAGGACCACCGAACGCGAGAAGGTGAAGAACATGAAGACCAGGGCGGCGACGAACACCAGCGCCGACCAGATGCAGTACCTGCCGGCGTGCCGGTAGACCGTCTCCGAGCGGACCCGCTCCGCGAAATCCGGATCCTCCTGGTAGAGGGATTGTTCTAGCTCGTGAAGTATGCGTTGTTCGTGTTCAGAGAGCGGCACGAGCTCGTCTCCTCGCTCCGGTGGCAATCAGCCAACTCATCCTCGCGCAACCCCCACTCGAAAACACTGCACAACCACCCGAACCTGCACAACCGGCTCCGGTTCTCTTTACCGAATCCGACCGTTGACCAGGCACCGCCACCATATTACAAGGTGGCCGCTCGTTCATCATCCCGTTTCCGGAGGCTGGGCCGAACCCGGACCCCACTGGGCCTCTCCCCGCCGCCGGATCCGGAGCCCATCCGCCCCGACCAGGGACGCTGGCCCCACCGACGACCCCCCGTAGCGGGCCCGGATGGCGTCGACAGCAGCCGTCACCGGGCCCCAGGAGCGCTGGATCTGCTCGGCGTGGTCATCCGCCCGGAGCATCGGGTCATCGGATCCCACCCCGGCCGGCCTTTGCCCGCCGGCTTCACCCGGCACCGCCCCGGGTGACCAGGGTGGCCCGTCGGTGGCGTCGGCTTCTCTCCGCCCGTCCTCACCCGGCTCGACGGACCCCAGGTCGAGGCTCAGCTGCGTGCCGCCCTCGTCACGGCCGAAGCCCGACAGGCTGACCCCGAGGAGGCGGACCCCCGACCTCAGGTCGACCGAGTCCAGCAGGGCGGCGGCCACCGCGCCGATGGCCGGTGTGGCATCGATGGGCGAACCCATGGTGTGGGAACGGGTGATGAGGGAGAAGTCGCCGAACCTGATCTTCACACTGATGGTTCGGGCGGCAAGATCGGCCCGACGGAGCGCGGTGGCCGAGGCGTCCACCATGCGCACCAGGTGCTGATGCAGCTCGGCGAAGTCCCAGAGGTCGGAGCCGAAGGTCTCCTCGTGGCCGATCGACTTGGCCGCCTGGTCGGGCACCACCGGGCGCGGGTCGTGGCCGCGGGACAGGGCCGCCAGATGCGCTCCCTGGGCCGTACCCAGATACCGCTCGAGGGCACCCGGAGCCAGGGCGGCGATGTCTCCGACCGTGTTGATCCCGAGCGCCGTCAGCCGTCGACCGGTGACCGGTCCGACTCCCCACAGGGCGCGCACCGGCAGCGGATGGAGGAACTCGAGCTCCCCGTCGGGAGGGACCACCACCACGCCCGGGCCCGGGGTGATCCCGGCCCGATCGGCCACCGGCTTGGCCGCCTTCGACGCCAGTTTGGCCATGAGCTTGGAACGTCCGACACCGACCGAGCAGGTCAACTCGAGCTCCTCGGACACCCTGCGTCGAATCGACCGGGCGATGGTCACGCCCCCGCCGAGCAGCTGCCGCGAACCGGTCACGTCC
Source organism: uncultured Acidimicrobiales bacterium (assembly GCA_963713625.1). Taxonomy (GTDB): domain Bacteria; phylum Actinomycetota; class Acidimicrobiia; order Acidimicrobiales; family RAAP-2; genus Bog-756. The sequence goes on from CAVQMN010000008.1 coordinate 262,462, forward strand.
AAAAAGGCCTCGTCGAGTGAGATGCCCTCGACCAGAGGAGTGACCGATTGGAAGATGTCGTGCAGTTTCCTGCTCTCTTCCATATAGCGGTGGAAGCGCCCGTCCACGAACACCGCCGACGGGCACAGGCGGCGGGCCATGGAGGACGGCATGGCCGAGTGGACCCCGAACCTCCGGGCCTCATAGGTGCAGGCGGCGACCACACCTCGATTTCCGGAACCACCGACGATCACGGGCAGACCGGCGAGGGACGGATCGTCGAGTACCTCCACGGAGGCAAAGAACGCGTCCATGTCCACATGGAGAATGACCCGATCGGAACGAGCGCCACCGTCGGTCACGGTCGGCCCCGCACCCCCGACCGATCCACCCCCCGACTCCTCACCCACCGAGGCGCAACCTCCGGAACCCCTCGGCGTAGGCCACGCCGGCTTGGCGACCGGCGTCCTCCGCCCCCAGCCTGACGGCCGTCGACGCCCATTCCACCCCGTCGGGGAACTGGCTCCGATGGCAGGCCACCGCTTCGCCCTTGATGTCGACCGCAGCCGAGATGTCCACCCAGACGTCCGGTTCGAGCGTTCCCGACAGCAGCACCGTCTGCACCTGGTGGGCCGGACCGGCGTCGGGGAAGTAGTGCGGGAGAGAGGCCGCCGGTGCCACCGCGTCCAGCACCGCCCATCCGGTCAGGCGGTGATCGCGGTGATTGAAGTACTCCTGCCCGAAGAAGACAGCCGTCGGGTCGGGGCAGAGGACGATCTCGGGTCGGAGCCGCCGGACCGCAGCCACCAACGCCTCACGGAACGTCCCGTCGTCGACCAACTCACCATCGGGGTAGTTGAGCCACTCCTGACCGGCCACACCCAGCAGGTCGCCTGCCGCGCCGGCCTCGGCCACCCGTTGGGCAACGAGCTGGCCAGGGTCGATCGACGGGTCGCGTGATCCTTTGCCGCCATCTGTGCACAACAACACGGTGATCTCACAACCCGCCTTGGCCCACACCGCCATGGTGCCGCCGCACGAAACGTCGGGATCGTCGGGGTGGGCATAGATGGCCAGTGCCCGGGCGGGCACATCGGCCAGGAGATCGGCCACGGTCTATCCGTCCTGACCTTTCGGGGCCGTCGTCTTGGTCAACAGCCCGACCTCACGCCGGAAATCGTCAACACCCTCGAAGCCCTTGTACACACTGGCGAAGCGGAGATAGGCCACTTCGTCGACGACGCGGAGATGCTCCAGCACGGCCAGGCCGACCTGCTCGGAGGTGGGCTCCGATCCGTCTTCACGGAGTTCGTCCTCGACTTCGCGCGCCACCACTTCGAGTTGCGCCTCCGACACGGGTCGGTTTTTCGTGGCCGCCCGCAGACCGTCGATCACCTTTCCCCGATCGAATGCCTGGCGTGCGCCCGAGCGCTTGATGACCATCAACGGGATCTCGTCGATCCGCTCGAAGGTGGTGTACCGCTGCCCACATCCGGCGCATTCCCGACGCCGTCTGATGGCTGCACCGTCCTCGGCCATACGCGAATCGACCACCCGGTCGTCGTCAGCAAGGCACCAAGGACAACGCACGACATGAGGCTAGTGCCCAACCCTTGGGCCCACGCCGTCAGCCGCTCGACGTCCGGGGGCCGCCCGGTCAGGGTAGGACGATCCGCTCTCCGGGCCTCACCGACTCCGACCCGGTCTGTCGGGCCAGCTTGGCCACCAGGGGCCGGGGGTCCGCCGCCGGCTTCAGCCGCTCGGCGATCGACCACAGGGAATCGCCCGGCTGCACCGTGTAGACGAAGGGGCCCCGGTTCTCCGCCAGAGCGGAACCGGTGGGGTGGGAGTAGCCACCGGTCCCGCTCAGCGGAAGAGCAAGTGCGATCAGCAGAAGGCCGAGGACGGCCAGCACCGTCCGCCGGCGACGGACCTCGGGCGAGACCCGCCGCCGCTTCGGCCCGGGCTGCCGCCTGTTCGGGACCACGACGAGTCGCCTGTCGGGGACCACGGTCAGAGGCGGGCCCCATGGCGCCGCCGACTCCCCGCCGCCGACGGGCACCGCCGCTCCGGCCGGGCCGAGCAGCCGGGCGTCCCGCCTCGCCGGCACGCTCGTCGGCAAGTCGTCGAGCTCGGGCCGGTCGAGCCAGGTGACCGTCATGATCCCGACCTCGGCATCGCCTGCTCGGGAGATTGGTCCATCGAACCTGTGTTCGCCATGGGGTCATCTGACCACGAACATCTGTTCGTTGTCAAGCCTCTTTTCGAACGGATGTTTGCTTTTGGGAGGACCCGGGGTTAGGTTCTCACAAACAGATGTTCGCCGGTGGAGGCGACAGGTGAGGCAAGGTGACCAATGGCCCAGGTACTCAGCACCAAGCGCAAACAGATTCTCGACTGCATCTCCGATGCGGTGCGGGAGCGTGGCTACCCGCCGTCGGTGCGGGAGATCGGTGAGTCGGTCGGCCTCACCTCCTCCTCCACGGTCCACGCCCATCTGGCCGTGCTCCAACGCGAGGGCTACCTGCGGCGGGATCCGACCAAGCCCCGGGCCATGGAGGTTTGCTACGACCCGTCCTCGAAGGTCATCGCCGATGCCCGGCCCATCCGGCACGTCCCCCTCGTCGGTGAGGTGGCCGCGGGCACCGGGGTGCTGGCCCAGGAGAATGTGGAAGAGCTCTACCCGCTCCCCGAGGACTTCACCGGCACCGGCACGCTGTTCATGGTGAAGGTCCGGGGCGACTCGATGATCGAGGCCGGCATCATGGACGGTGACTGCGTCGTCGTCCGCCAGCAGCCCGACGCCGAGCAGGGGGATGTGGTCGTGGCCGGCATCCCTGACGGCGAAGCCACCGTCAAGCATTTCTCCCGGCGCGACGGACGGGTGATCCTCACCCCGGCCAACCAGCGGCTGGAGCCCATGGAGTTCGATCCGGACGAGGTCACCGTGTACGGGAAGGTGGTCACCGTCCTGCGCCGACTCTGAACCTCCGCCGACCGGCGGACGGGAACCACCGCGGCAAGAGGGGTAGGACCTACCGGCCGGTGCGCAGCAACGTGTCGAGCACGGCGGCCACACCTCGGAGTTCGGTATTGCTCACATACTCACCGGGGGTGTGGCTCCGGAGGGGATCCCCCGGGCCGAAGTTGGCCGCCGGAATCCCGTGGGCCCAGAAGGAAGCGACGTCGGTCCATCCCTGCTTGGCCTTCGGTGCGGTACCGGTGGCGGCCACCAGGGCGGCCAGCACGGGATGGTCGAGCCCGGGGGCGCGGCCGGAGCGGACTCGACCAGCTCCCACCGGTCCCCCGCTTCCAGATGGGGCCCCAACAGTTCCCGCACCGACGCCTCGGCCTCTTCGACCGTCCGGTCCGGGGCGAACCGGTGGTTGATCAGAACCGATGCCTCGTCGGGCACCACATTGCCGGCCACCCCGCCGGAGACCTCCACGATCTGGAGCTGCTCGACATACCCGCACCCGTCGAGCACCGGCGCGCGGCTCTCGTAGCCCGCGGCGGCGGTCAGCACCGGGGCCAGCCGGTGGATGGCGTTGCGTCCGGTCGCCGGGCGCGCGGTGTGGGCCCGTCGGCCGACCAGCGACAGCCGGACCCGCAACGTGCCCTGGCACCCGGCCTCGACGATCCCGCCCGTCGGCTCGCCGAGGATGGCCGCATCGGCCCGGAGTAGGTCGGGCCGCTGCTCCCACAGGTATCGGAGCCCGTTGAACTCCTGTTCGACCTCTTCGCACACGTAGAAGCACCACGTCACGTCCACCGCAGGCTCGGGCACGGACCCGGCCAGGTGGAGGAAGACGGCCAGCCCGCCCTTCATGTCGGTGGCACCCACCCCGAACAGCACGTCGTCCTCGAGACGCGGCTCCTCATTGCCGCCGACCGGAGGGACGGTGTCGAGATGACCGGCCAGCACCACCCGGGTGTCCCGGCCCAGATCGGTGCGGGCCACCACGTTGTCCCCCACCCGCTCCACGGTCAGCCAGGGACACAGGTCGAGCGCCGCCTCGACCGCGTCGGCCATGGGGCCCTCGTGATGGCTGACCGACGGGATGGCCACCAACGCGGTGGCCAGGCCGAACAGCCCGTCCGGCATGCCGACGGTCACGTCGAGACGCCGTGCTCGCGCAGGATGTCGGTGAGCCGTGCCTTGTCGTGACGCTCCCCCTCGGTGATCCGCTTGATGACCAGGAGGCACGGGAGGAAGAACTCGCCACCGGGGTACTCCCGGCGCCGGGAGGCCGGGACCGCCACGCACCACGGAGGGACATGACCGCGGCTCAGCTCGTCTCCGGTCTCGGCGTCGATGACCGGGATGGAGGGGTTCAAGACACTGCCCTCGCCGAGGACCGACCCCCGGCCCACCCGCGCCCCTTGGGTGATCATGCTCCGGCTCCCGATCATGACCTCGTCCTCGATGACCACGGGGGCGGCCTGGGCCGGTTCGAGCACCCCGCCGATGCCGACCCCACCCGAGAGATGGACCTGCTCGCCGATCTGGGCACACGATCCCACCGTGGCCCAGGTGTCCACCATCGTGCCCGCTCCCACCCGGGCCCCGATGTTGACGTAGCTGGGCATGCAGATCACCCCGTTGCCGAGGAACGAACCCCAGCGGGCCGATGCCCCCGGCACCACCCGCACCCCGGAGTGGGCGAAATCGTGCTTCAACGGGAGTTTGTCGGCGAACTCGAACGGACCCACCTCGATCGTCTCCATGGCGCGCAGGCGGAAGAGCAACAAGATGGCCCGTTTGAGCCACTGGTGGACGATGACCTCGTCGGAGACGGGATCGACTTCGGCCACCCGCGCCGTTCCCTGGTCCAGCTGGTCGATGGCTTCCGTGACCACGGCCAGTGCATCGGTGTCGGTGGGGCCGAGGTCGCCGGCGCGTTGCCACAGCGCCTCGATCCGGGATTGGAGTGTTGACATTGGCCAGACGTTACCCCTGGAGGCACGGTGGACCGATCGCCGGTCCACCCCTTCCACCCGGTTACGGCCCTGCCGTCACCGGGTGGCGGGACAGGCGCTCGGACGCCAATGCCAGCCGTTCCATGGGTTGGACCACGGCCACCCGCACGAACCGGGCACCGTCGGGGCCGTAGAGATCTCCCGGACTCACCAGCAGGCCGCCGTCGAGCGCCAGGGCTTCGGCCAACTCCCATCCCGAACCGCCGACCGCATCGGGCACCGGCACCCAGAGATAGAAACCGCCCGCGGGCATGGGCGTCGGCAGTCCGATGCTGTCGAACGTCCCGCCCAGGAAAGCCAAGCGCTCTTCGTAGCGGGCCCGCTGGACCACCACATGGTCGTCGTCGTCGAAGGCGGCCACCGCCCCGGCCTGCACCGGGCCAGGCACCATGAGACCGGCATGGCGCCGAACGTCGGCCAGGAACCCGACCAGATCGGGGTCGCCGGCGAAGAACCCGGCCCGCACCCCGGCCAGGTTGGACCGTTTGGACAGGGAGTGGACGGCGACGACGCCCTCCACGCCGGTGGCCAGCACGGTGGACGGCGGCCCCTGCCAGGTGAACTCGGCGTAACACTCGTCGGAGAAGACGGGGATGCCGCGTTGCCTCCCCCACCCGGCCACCTCGTCCAGCCCGGTCAGGAACCCGCTCGGGTTGGACGGCGAGTTGGCCCACAACATCAGGGCCCGGTCGATGTCGGCCGCATCGATGGAGGACAGGTCGAGGCCGCCCCCGGGACGTTCGCGCACCGGTACCGCCCGGCAACGGCCGAGGAGCGCGCCCATGGCGTAGGTGGGATAGGAGACGGCCGGGTAGAGCACCGTGTCGCGCTGCGGGGAGCGCAGACGGAGATAGTGGGCGGTGGAGGCCACGAACTCCTTGGTGCCGACGCACGCCGACAGCTCCGAATCCGGATCGACGGCGACGCCGAACCGGCGCCCCAACCACCCGGCCGCGGCCCGGCGGTAGGCCACCGATCCGATGGAGGCCGGGTAGCCGCGTTCGGCGTCCGAGTCGGCCATGGCCTCGAGTACGAACCCGGGGGGCGGGTCGCACGGTGTGCCGATCGAGCAGTCCACCAGCCCACCCGTCGTCCGGTGACGCTCCTCGGCCTCGGCTTTGAGCGTGGCCAGCCGATCGTAGGGATAGGGCGGCGGGGAGAACCCGGTGGGGTCGGTCGGGGGGTCGGGCGTCACGACGCCAGAAACTCCGCGAACCGGGACTTGCCCACCGCATCGAGGACCACATGGATGCGGGTCGACTGCTCGCCGGCCACCTCGCCGACGATCTCCCCCTCGCGGTGCACGGCGGCCAGTACGTCGCCCCGGGCCCAGGGGATGTCCAACTCCACCACCAGATCGCCGACCCGGAGACGGTCGCCCACGGCCGTCAACAGCTGGTCGATCCCCTCGCCGGTGCGAGCGGACACCATGACCGAGCCGGGGTGGGCGGCCAGCAGATGGCTGGCCTCCTCGCCCGACTCCGATCCCGGCGCGGCCACGGCGTCGGCCTTGTTCACGACCAGCAGTTCGGGGAGGCCGTCGGCCCCGATCTCGGCCAGCACGGTGCGGACGGCGTCGACCTGGCCCTCGAAGTCGGGGGCCGACCCGTCCACCACGTGGATGATCAGGTCGGAGTCGCACACCACCTCGAGGGTCGACCGGAAGGCTTCGACCACCTGATGGGGCAGCTTGCGCACGAAGCCGACCGTGTCGGTGAGCAACACCCGTTCGCCGCCGGGGAGGTCGAGATGTCGGGTGCGGGGGTCGAGCGTGGAGAACAGCCGGTTCTCCACCAGGACATCGGCCTGGCACAGCCGGTTGAGCAGGGTCGACTTCCCGGCGTTGGTGTAGCCCACGAGGGAGACGGTCCGCTGGCGGCCCCGGGCCCGGCCGCGCTGTTGGGTCCGACGGGTGCGGTCGAGTTGGCGGAGATCGGACTCGAGCCTCGTCATCCGGCGTACCAGACGCCGGCGGTCGACCTCGAGCTTGGTCTCGCCCGGTCCTCGGGTTCCGATGCCGCCGGCCTGCTGGCTGAACGATCGGCCCCGGCCCCGGAGCCGGGGGAGCCGGTAGCGGAGCAGGGCCAGCTCGACCTGGGCGCGGCCTTCGGGGGTGCGTGCGTTCTGGGCGAAGATGTCGAGGATCACCGCGGTACGGTCGATGGCCGTGCGACCGAGGATCCGCTCCAGGTTCCGCTGCTGGGCCGGGGAGAGGTCATCGTCGAACACCACCGTGTCGGCGTCGACGCCCAGGCACACCGACAACAGTTCCTCCGTCTTGCCCTTGCCCAGGTAGGTGGCCGGGTCCGGGGTGATCCTGCGCTGCACGACGCGCTGCATCACGTCGGCACCGGCGGTGGCCACGAGCAGGGCCAGTTCGTCCAGACCGGCCTCGGTGTCGGCCAGCCGCCCGTGGGCCAGGGTGACACCTACCAGCACGATGCGCTCCCGGACGGTCCGGGAGATCAGGGTGTCGGTGAAGGCCGAGTCGTTGGGCGTCACCGTCGGGCCGCCGCCAGGATCTCCTGCCTGTCCACGTCGATCTCCGCCACTTTCCGGACCGGACCCTTCAGCCGCGCCGCGCCGCCGTCCAGCGCCACCTGGAGCATCCCTCCCGGATTGTGCACGTCGACCGTCGCCCCCACCAGGCCCCAGCTGTGGGCCGCGGCCACGGCGGCCACGCTCCCGGTGCCGCAGGCCAGGGTCTCCCCCGCGCCCCGCTCCCACACCCGCAGGGTGATCGAACCGGTATCGGAGGCGACCGAGATGAACTCGACGTTGATCCCACCGGGATGCACGTCTTGGAGCTGGCCACCGAGCCCGGCGATGTCCAAGTCGGCCGGATCGGGGCCGAGGAGGACCAGATGGGGATTGCCGAGGTCCACCCGGCGGGCCCGACGGTCGGCGAACTGCTGGGGCTGGTCGGGGCCGAGGACCACCTGCCCCATGTCGACCGAGGCCACCGCCGAACCGGGCTGCTCCCCCGGCAGGTACTCGATGGTCCGGACCCCGCCGAGCGTGAGCACCGTGAACGACGGCGGCGTCACCAGGCCGAGCTCCACCGCGGCCTGGGCCAGGCAGCGGATGCCGTTCCCACTCATCTCGGCCACGCTCCCGTCGGCGTTCCGGAGCTCCATGGCCAGGTCGGCTTCCCCGCCGGCGGGATGGACGCGGATCGCTCCGTCGGCCCCGAGGCCGAATCTCCGATCGCACAGCGCCCGCACCACCTCGGCCTCGAGCGGTGTGGCGTCGCCCATGTCCGCCAGGACCAGGAAGTCGTTGCCGGCACCATGGTGCTTGGTCAGGTGGAGCGCTCGGTTCTCTGGTGTCGGCTGACTCATGGTGCTGTCGGACAGTCTCCCATCCCGGCACCATCTCGGGGAATCTCCCGAAAGAGGGCGACAATCGCTGCCACCGGGTCGGTGTCTCGCTCCACCCACACGATACGGGGATCCCGACGAAACCAGGCCATCTGACGGCGGGCGAAGGACCGGGTCCGGCGGACGGCGCCGTCGACGGCTTCGGCCAGGGGAACCCCGTCTTCGATGTGGGACAGCAGCTCTCGGTAGCCGAGGGCCTGTCGGGCCGTCCTCGAGAGACCGCCGGGCCGGGCGGCCAAGGTGCGCACCTCGTCGAGGAACCCGACGTCCATGAGGTGGTGGAACCGACGGGCGATGCGGTCGTCGAGGTCGGCCGGGTCGTGGCTCATCCCGACCAGGGAGACCGTTGTCGGCGGGTAGCGTCCGAGTCCCGGGCCGAACGTCGAGAAGGGTCGCCCCGCCCCCAAGGTGACCTCCAGGGCCCGGACCAGCCGTCGGCGGTTGGAGGGCGCGATGCGTCCGGCGGCCACCGGATCGAGTCGCAGGAGGCGACCGTGCAGGGCGTCGAGCGTCCGCTCCTGTTCGATGCTCCCCTCGGGACCGGCGGCATCCAGCTCCCATTCCAGTTCCGAGGCGATGGCCGGGAAGCGACCCGGGAAGGCCAGATCGTCAACCAGGGACCGGAGGTAGAGGCCGGTCCCCCCCACCAGCAGGGCCCCGCGCCGGCGGTCGGCGATGCCGCCGAGGGCCTGATGTCCGGCCGCCTGGAACTGCTGGACGGTGAACTCCTCGGACGCATCGACCAGGTCGATCAAGTGGTAGCGGTGGGCCACCTGTTCTTCGGGCGTGGGCTTGGCCGTCCCGATGTCCATGCCCCGGTAGACGGCCATCGAGTCGACCGACACCAGTTCGACCGCAGCCGAGCCCGCCACCTTGGCCGCCACCGCCGACTTTCCCGAGGCGGTGGGCCCGACCAGGGCCACGACCACCGATGGCGGAGGGACCGAGGGCTGACCTTTTGCCGCGGCCACGCCCGGCGAGTGCGGAGAGCGGGGCGAGACGGCGCCCATCGTCAGCCGTCCCCCGGCTCAGCCGGACGAGACCGGGATGCGCACCCGATGCGAAGGCCGAGCCGTCACGCCGAGCAACTCACCGGTGAGGTGGTGGCGACCGGCACCGGTCACCTTGACCTCGGCGAACGAGCCGCTGCTCACCGGACGCCCCTCGACCGGATCGAAGTGGACCAGCTTGTTCTGGCTGGTCCGGCCGGTCATGAGGGTGGGGTCCCGTCTCGACGGCCCTTCCACGACCACCTCCTCGGTCCGGCCGATCCGGTCATGATGACGGACCCGGGCCGATCGCTCGACGACCACCCGGAGCCGTTCGAAGCGGTCGGCGACCACCTCACCGGGCACGAACCGGTCCGACATGGACGCCGCCCTGGTTCCCGGTCGGGGGGAGAAGATGAAGGTGTACGCACTGTCGTAGGCCGCTTCGGCCGCCACTTCGAGGGTGCGCTCGAAGTCGTCCTCGGACTCGCCCGGGAACCCGACGATGAGGTCGGTGGTCACGGCCAGGTCGGGAATGGCCGCTCTGGCATCGGCCAGCCGGGCCAGATAGCGCTCGGCGGTGTATCCCCGCCGCATGGCGGCCAGGGTGGCATCGGAACCGGCCTGCAATGGGAGATGCAGGTGGTTGCAGACTTCGGCCGTCTCGGCCATGGCCGCGATCGTCTCGGGCCGGAGGTCCTTCGGGTGGGGACTGGTGAACCGCACCCGGCGGATGCCCTCCACCGCCCCCACCGATCGCAGGAGATCGGCGAAGAGTGGACGCCTCCGGGTCAGATCCCGCCCGTAGGAGTTCACGTTCTGGCCGAGCAGGGTCACCTCGGTCACCCCCCGGCCGGCCAGGGTGCGCACCTCGGTGATGAGATCGTCCTGCTGGCGGGAGACCTCGCCGCCGCGGACCGAGGGCACGATGCAGAAGGCGCAGGAGTTGTCGCATCCGGTCTGGATGGTCACCCACGCGGCATAGGGAAGCTCCCTCACTGCAGTCAGGGCGGCTACCTGCTGGTCCTCGGCCGTCGGGTCGGTGGCGGGCAGGGGTTCGTCCAGTATCTCGACCACCGGGCCCGTGGACGCGGCCTGGCGGAGGAGGGCCGGGGCCCGGGTCAGGTTGTGGGTCCCGAACACCACGTCGACATGGGAAGCCCGCTCCCGAATCCGCTCCTTGTCCATCTGGGCCAGGCACCCTCCGACCGCGATCAGCATGTCGGGGCGGCTCTCCCGCAACGTCTTGAGGTTGCCGAGGTGGCCGTAGAACTTGTTGTCGGCGTTCTCACGGATGCAGCAGGTGTTGAACACCACCACATCGGCTGACTCCATGTCCGGGGTCGCCACCAGCCCGTCGGCCATCAGGGCCCCGGCCAGCCGCTCCGAGTCGTGGTCGTTCATCTGGCACCCGAAGGTACGGATATGGAACGTCCGCGGCTCCGACGGAACCGGGCCGGTGGCCGGCCCGACGGCGTCCGACCCGGGGATGGAGGTGCGCTCGCTCACCGGGCCAGGATACGGCCCTGCCGACGACGGCTCGACGACAGCCGGCCGAAGGCCTCCGGCGAGGGCCCGGCTACGGGTGTGACGCCTCCACCACGGTATGGATCCCTCCCCGCACCAGCCAGTCCGTCCGCACCGTCATCCGGCGGGGGGCGATGGCCGCCACCAGGTCGTCGAGGATGCGGTTGGTCATGTCCTCGTGGAATCCGCCCTCGTTGCGGTAGCTCCACAGGTACAGCTTGAGCGACTTGAGCTCGACCAGTGAGCGGTCGGGTACATACGACACGGTCACAGTGGCGAAGTCCGGTTGGCCGGTGAGCGGGCAGAGGCAGGTGAACTCCGGACACTCGCACCGGACCTCGTAGTCGCGGTCGGGATGGGAGTTGGCCACGGCCAGAAGCTCTTTGGTCGGTTCGCTGGGCATGGGAGGTCGACCGTTGACGTCAGCGGCCGTCAGCCGGCGTTGAAGTCGTAGACGTCGGCCCGGTCGTGGCGCTCGACGACCAGGCCGTGCATGTCGGGATGGAGCACCAGGACCTGTCCGGCGATGCCCGCCGCGGCCAGCGCGCCCTGAGCCGCGGCCTGCACGGTCTGGGCCTCGGGCTGCCGGCAGAAACCGAGGAGGGACGGTCCTGCGCCCGACCAGCACACGGCCAACGCACCACCCTCAGCCATCCCGGCCAACAGCTGGGGTGCGGCCGGGAAGAGCGGGCTCCGGTAGTCCTGGTGCAGCCGGTCCTCGGTGGCCTCGGGGATCAGCACCCGGCTGTCGGCCAGCCCGGCGATCAGCAGGGCCATCCGCGACAGATTGAAGGCGGCACTCTCGCGGGAGACCTCGGTGGGCAGCGCCTGGCGGGCCCGGGACGTGGACAGGCTGACATCGGGCACGATGACCACGAAGGCCAGGTTCACGTCCAAGGGAAGGCGGACGGCCTGGACCCCGCCCTTGACCCGGGCCGCGGCCACCAGTCCCCCGACCATCGAGGCGGCGGCGTTGTCGGGATGGCCATCCATCCGGGCCGCCACCCCCAAGGGGTCGTCGGCGCCAGCCGCGGCGGCGGCGGCGACGGCCAGCGCCGCCGAGGACCCGAGGCCCCGGGCCATGGGTATCTGGGAGCGAACGGTGATGGACAGGCGCTCGGTCCCGGCGACCTCGATGGCCACCCGGGCGGCCAGGTGCGACGGATCGTCGGAGAGTCCCGCACCTTCACCTTCGGACCGGACGTTGAGTCGCTCCGACGGCTCCACCTCGACCTCAACGTAGAGGTCGAGGGCAATGGCCAGGGTGTCGAAGCCGGGGCCGAGATTGGCTGCCGATGCTGGAGCTCGTGCGCGCACACCGACACGGTACTCGTCGGGGGTTGCCACCGGCGGAACCGAACAGGTACAACCCGCTGGTCCGGGGGCCGGCCGGGCGCCCGGGGACCGTCAGCCGTGGACGAGCCGCCACCACCACGACGGCTCAGGCACCGTGGCGGTGATGGTCAGGGGGACGGACTCGATCTGCTGCCCCAGGGCGTAGAGCGCGTTCCCGGCGCGGGTGCCGGCCCTGGCCCCGGCCGGAACCGCTCCGAACTTCACCACCGAGGCGACTCGTTGGCCCGGCCAGCCCAGCAGCCACGCCCCTCGCCTGGCCACGGCCGCCACCGGAGGGGCCGTGGCCTTCCAGCCAGGCGCAACCGAGGCCAGCACTTGGCCGCGGGCGACCACCGGCACTTTGACGATGGCCGCCTTGGACGCGTCGAGCAGCGTCTCGACAATGGGCCCGGTGTAGAGAAGCGGGTATTGGGCCTCGAGGTCGTATGACGGCTCGGTCGTCGTGGTGGTTGTGGGTGCAGAAGCCGGATGTCCCCCGGCCGTCGGCGCCGGATTCGGGGTGGGGGCCGCCGGGGGTGGGACGTGTTGACCCAGGGCCGAGGCGAGCACCAGAACCGACCGTCCTCCGATGACCTGGTAGGAAGCCAGCACCATGCAGCCGCCGGCCTGAGAGGTGTACCCGGACTTCACGCCGACCACCCCGTTGGTCCCGATCTGGGTGACGATGTTGTGGACGGTGCCTACCAGCGGAAGGGACACGGTGGGCAGGTTGACGACCGCAGCGAAGGCCGGGATCCGCATGCCCGCCGCGGCGATGCGAAGAGTGTCAGACGCGGTGGAGACCGAGTGCGGGTCGTAGCCGCTGGCATCGACGTAGTGGGAGTGGACGGCCCCGAGCGAGGCGGCCAACGCGTTCATCCTGGCCACGAAAGCCGGCAGGGTGCCCGAGTCCCACAGGGCCAGGCTGTAGGCGATGTCGTTGGCCGACTGGTTCATGAGGGCCTGGAGCATCTGGAGCTCGGTGAGCTTCTCGCCCACCTGGATGGGGATGTTCGATTCGTCGTTGTCGATGTCGTAGTCGTACTGGGCCTCGTCCGCCTGCGTCACCGTGATGGTCGGCCCCTGTTCCCCCGGGGCCAGAGGATGGTCGCGGAGGATGACCACGGCGGTGGTCATCTTGGTCAGTGAGGCGATGGGCACGGGCGTCTGCAGCCCCGAGTGCGCGGCATAACCGAGGGCGGGGACCAACACGGCACCCTGGCCGACCGTGGGCCACGGGAGAGCGGGGGCCGGGCCGGGAACGGTGATCGAGGCCGCCAGGGTGGAGGTCAACTTCGGACCGGCCAGCGGCTTGGTGATCCGTTGGGCGACGACCAGGGCCCCCCCGGCCAGGACGAGCACGACGGCCAGCGCCACCCACGGCCACCGACGACGGTGGCGCTGCATCCGGTGGCCGCGGGGTGGTTGGGCAGCGGCTCCGGTCGGGACCGGCGGCGTCTCCCCCTCCGGGGGTGAGCCGGGCCTCTCGGCAACCAGGAGGTCCACCCCCGTGACACCGGCGGCCACCGGCTCGGTGCCGACGGCACCGGCGGCTGTCGGAGCGGCGGCGGTCGGAGCGGTGCCGACGGCACCGGCGGTCGACGCGGTGCCGACGGCACCGGCGGTCGACGGATCGGCGGCGGTGATGTCGTGCGGGTCGGAGGTGAGAAGCGGCGTCGCCCCCGGCGTGGGCGAGGATCCGTCGGCGGGCGTCGACACCGGTCGCGTCGGCGCTGTCCCGGACGCCGCCGGAGCCGGCATGGCCATCCCGGGCCCCTCAGCCGGCTTCTCGCTCAGCGGGCGTCCAGTTCCTCGGGGGTCATGAGGACGGCCCGCGCCTTGGAGCCCTCGGACGGCCCGACTACCCCCCGGCGCTCCATCAGGTCCATCAACCGGCCGGCCCGGGCGAACCCGACCCGCAGCTTTCGCTGCAGCATGGAGGTGGAGCCCAGCTGGGATCGCACCACCAGTTCCATGGCCTGCTCGAGGAGGTCGTCGTCACCGTCGTCCCCGTCCGGTCTCGACTCGCCCGCCCCCACCACCTCTTCGATGCCGGCGATCACCTCCATGGGCCGTTGGCGCTTCCAGTGGGCGGTCACCGCCCGGACCTCTTCCTCGCTGACCCAGGGGCCCTGCAGGCGTTGCGGATTGGACGACGAGGCCGACAGCAGCAGCATGTCGCCCTTTCCGATCAGGCGTTCGGCCCCGCCCTGGTCGAGGATCACCCGACTGTCGGCCTGCGTCGACACCGAAAAGGCCATCCGCGACGGGATGTTGGCTTTGATCACCCCGGTGATCACGTCCACCGAGGGACGTTGGGTGGCCAATACCAGGTGGATGCCGACGGCCCGGGCCATCTGGGCGATGCGGCACACCGACTCCTCCACGTCGCGGGCGGCCACCATCATGAGGTCGTTGAGCTCGTCCACCACGATCAGGATGAACGGCAGCCGCTGATAACGAGGCTCGACCGCGTCCTCGGCCTCGTCGTCCGTCCCGGTGCCGCGCATCCGGAGCTGGTAGGCCTCCTCGTAGTCGGCCAGATCACCGCTGTCGTAGCCCGTGTTGTAGCCGGTGATGTCCCGCATCCCCACTTCGGCCAACAGGTCGTAGCGCCGTTCCATCTCGGTCACCGCCCAGCTCAGCGCGTTGGCCGCCTTCTTCGGGTCCACCACCACCTGGGTCAGCAGATGGGGAAGGTCGTTGTATTGGCCGAGCTCGACCCGCTTGGGGTCGACCAGGATCAGGCGGACCTGGTCGGGGGTGGCGCGGGTCAGGATCGAGGTCAGGACCGAGTTGATGCACGAGGACTTGCCCGAGCCGGTCGCTCCGGACACCAGCACGTGGGGCATCTCGGCCAGGTTGACCATCACGGCGCGGCCGGCGATGTCGCGCCCCAGGGCCACCTCGAGCGGATGGGTGGCCTTGGCCGCCTCGGGAGAGGAGAGGATGTCCCCCAAGGCCACCAGTTCACGCCGGCGGTTGGGCACCTCCACCCCGATGGCCGACTTGCCGGGGATGGGCGCCAGGATGCGGACATCGGGTGAAGCCATGGCATAGGCGATGTCCTTCGACAGGGACGTGACCCGGGCCACCTTGACCCCGGCCCCCAGCTCCAGCTCGTAACGGGTGACCGTGGGCCCGACCGTGCGGCCCACCAACCTGGTCTCGACACCGTGGGCGGCCAGGGCGGCGACCAGTGCCGTCCCGCCGGCGTCGACTTCGCGCTCGTCCACGGTATGGGGCTTGGCGTGCTTCAGCAGGGTGTCGGGGGGGAGGCGCCAGTCGCCGACGGTGGGTCCCAGCTTCATCTCGAGCTGCGAGTCCTTGACCGGGCGGGCGGGCACGGGGGCCAGAGTCGCCTCGGAGGGATCCGGGTCGGCGATGATCGGATCGAGTTCGGCGACCGGTTCGGTCACCTCGGTGACCGGGTCCACCTCCTCGACCGGCGTGGCCACCCCGTCCCTCCCTGTGGGCCTGGCCCCCACGGCACGACCGAAGGGGTCGGTCGGATTGTCGTCATCCAGGCTGGCCTCGGGATCGTCGGCTGCGCCCCCGCCGGCCACCTCCACACCCCAACGGACGGCACGCATGACGCCGCGGGCGGCCGAGTGCACGGACACTCCGGTGAACAGGACCATGGCCACCACCAGGACGGCCACCAACACGGTCACGGCACCGAATCCCCCGAGTCCGGCCCGCAGCGGGTTGCCGACCACCGCGCCCACCCAGCCACCGGCCGAAGACAGCTGGGCGGTCGGGTCGTTCAGATGCGGCGAGCCGCCGGCCAGCGAAGCCAGTCCGGCCGCGGCCAGGAGGGTGAGGGTGGCCCCGATGACGGCCCGGGCGGGTTCGGGTGCGGCACGCACGCCGTCCTCGTCGCGGCGGCCGATGATCAGGAGCAGCCCGACACCCACGGCGACCGGGGGAACCAGGAACCTGCCCCATCCGAACAGGTCGCCGACGCCGAGCCGGGCGTAGCGGCCGGCCGGGTTCAAGGAGTCGGCGTAGAAGGCCAGGGCGGCCAGGACGCCGACCGTGATCAGCACCACCCCCCAGAGATCGGTGGCGTGTCCGGCGATGACGCCCCACATGGAGGCGGTCAGGCCACCGCGGGGATGTGCGTCCCGCCCCCGGCCGGCGGTGGTGCCCCGCCCCCGGCGGGCGGACGTCCCCTTGCCCTTGGCCGATGCCCGGGGGCGCGATCCGGCCTTGGGTCCGGGCTTGCCCCTCGGCCGCGAAGACCCGGACCGGCCCGCCGGTCGCTTGGTTGCCGTCGTCACAGTGAGTAACAGGGTACTCCCGCACAGTCCCGGTCACGGGGACACCGGAGCCCGGGTTCCGACCCCTGGAACGGCGACGAGTCCGGAGCCTGGAGGGTGCCTAGACGGTCACGATCACCGGGACGATCATCGGCCGCTGGCGGGTGCGGTCCCCGACCAGGCGTCCGAGGGCCTTGCGGGCCACCCGGTTCAGGTTCTCGTGATCGTTGTTCCCGGAGGAAAGCGCCTGCTCGAGGGCCTTGGCCACCTGGTCGCGGGCCTCATCGAGGAGAGCCTCGGTGTCATGGTCATAGGCCCAGCCCCGGGTCACGATCTGGGGCGTACCCACCACCTCGCCCCGTTTGAGGTCCACGGTGGCCACCGCCATGACCACCCCTTCCTCGGCCAGGACCATCCGGTCCCGGAGCACGCCGTGGCCGATGTCGCCGACCGAGCTGCCGTCCACGAAGAGGTACCCGCCGGGGACGGTTCCGTCGCGCCGCAGCCCGGCGCCGTCGAGCTTCACCGCATCTCCGTCCTCGCACAGGATGACCCGGTCCCCGGCGATGCCCATCGACGCGGCCAGCCGGACGTGGTTGGCCATGTGCCGGTACTCACCGTGGACGGGAATGAAGAACTCGGGTTTGGTCACCGACATCAGCATGGACAGTTCGCCCTGGCGGGCGTGCCCGCTCACGTGCACGGCATCCACCCCTGAGTGGATGACCTCCACGCCCCGGCGGTGGAGGCTGTCGATGACCCTCCCCACCGACCACTCGTTTCCGGGGATGGGATGGGCGCTGATCACCACCACGTCGTCCTCGCGCAGCTTGAAGAACCGGTTCTCCCCGGCGGCCAGCCGTGACAACGCCGACATGGGCTCCCCCTGGGACCCGGTGGAGATCACGCACACCTGACCGGGGTCGAGCTTGTCGATGTCCTCGACATCGACCAGCGCATGGTCGGGGATGTGCAACAGGTCGAGCCGGCGGGCCAGGGCCACGTTCTTCTGCATCGACCGCCCGAGCGTGGCGACCGACCTCCCCCCGGCAATGGCCGCGTCGGCCACCTGCTGGACACGGTGGATGTGGCTGGCGAAGCAGGTCACGATGAAGCGCCGGTCGGGTCGCTCGAGGAAGACCTTCCGCAACGTCGTTCCCACCGTCGATTCCGACGGGGTGAAGCCCGGCTCCTCGGCGTTGGTCGAGTCGGCCAGCAGCAACCGGATGCCCGGCTCCTCGGCCAAGGCACCCATCCGGGCCAGGTCGGTCCGTCGACCGTCCACCGGATGGAGGTCGATCTTGAAGTCGCCGGAGTGGAGAATGATGCCCTGGGGGGTGTGGAAGGCGGTGGCAAAGGCGTGCGGGACGGAGTGGGTCACCGGGATGAACTCCACATCGCAGGGACCGATCCTGCGGCGCTCACCGTCTTTGACGGCGATGAACCGGGCCCGGTCGGCCATCCCGGCCTCGTCCACCCGGTTGCGGGCCAGGGCCAGGGTCAGCTCGGAGCCGTAGACGGGCACCGGGAAGTCGCGGAGCAGGTAGGCGAGACCGCCGGTGTGGTCCTCGTGGCCGTGGGTGAGGATGACCGCTTCCACCCGGTCGGCGTTCTCCCGCAGGTAGGTGAAGTCGGGCAGGACCAGGTCGACACCGGGCATGTCCGGATCGGGGAACATGATCCCCACGTCCAACAGGAGGATCCTGCCGTCGACCTCGATGCAGGCGCAGTTCCTTCCGATCTCGCCCAGACCGCCGAGGAAGACCACCCGGACCGGGGTTGCGCCGGGACGGCCGCCCTCCCGCGTCGGCCGCTTGGCCGGCTCTTTGTCCATCGTCTTGCCCTTGGCCGGCTGGTGCCCCGATCCGCCCTTCGATCCGCCCTTGGCCGGGGTGCCGGACGTCCCCTTGGCCCGGTTACCCGACCCGTCCTTGCCCCGGCTTCCGGACCCGTCCTTGGCGGCGGTGCCCTTGGCGGCCGTGCTCTTGGCCGCGGAGTCCTTCGGCGAGGAGCCGCCCGAGCGCCGCCGTGTCCGCCCGGAGTCAGGCAACCGACTGAGGCGCCGGATCGAGCCGGCTCACCTTGGCGACGAGGGCACGGGCCCGGTCGTCGAGTGCCGCCGGGGCCGGCGGGTGGGGAAGCCGGCACTGGCCCACGGCCAGCCCGAGCGCCCGGCAGGCGGCCTTGGCCGGTACGGGATTGGGGAACTCTTCGGTGGACTCGAACTGGTACGACTCGGCCAGCTCCTGGTTGACGGCCATGGCCCGCCCCACGTCACCGGACCGGTAGCTGCGGACCATCTCGGCGAACAGGGGGCCGGCCCAGTGGGAGGCCACGCTGACGATGCCGGCGGCGCCGATGGACAGGAATGGCAGGGTCAGCGAGTCGTCTCCGCAGTAGACGTCGAACTCGTCCGGGGTCGCGGCCACCACCGTGGCCGCGGTCACCACATCGCCCGTGGCGTCCTTGACCCCGACGATGTTGGCCACCTCACGGGCCAGCTCGATGGTGAGCGGCGCGCCGATCCGCCGGCCGGAACGAACGGGGATGTCGTAGAGGATGACCGGAAGGCGGGTGGCTGCGGCGATGGCCCGGAAGTGGGCGGACAGCCCGGCTTGGGACGGGCGGTTGTAGTACGGCGTCACGGCCAGCACGGCGTGGGCCCCGGCCGCCTCGGCCTCTTTGGTCAGCATCACCGAGTGGGCGGTGTCGTTGGTGCCGGTGGCGGCGATGACCGGCACGTCGACGGCGTCGACGACGGCCCGGACGAGATCGATCCGCTCCGGATCGGTGAGCACCGAACCCTCCCCCGTACTCCCGGCCAACACGAGGCTCTCGCTCCCGGTGTCGACCAGGTGGTGGGCCAGGGCGCGGGCCCCGTCCAGGTCGAGCGCTCCGTCACCGTCGAAGGGCGTCACCATGGCCGTGATCACCGAACCGAAGAGCGGCATCGCTCTCAGCCTCTCGGTGTCGACATGGGAATCACGGACTGCGTCACGATGTCGCAGGCTACCAGCAGCCACCCCGACGGCTGGCACCGGGCCGCCGGCCCGGCCGGCTCAGGAGGCGATCCGGTCCTTCGGTGGCACCGAAGCCAGGGCGTCGACCTCCTCGGTGGTGTCGACCCACGATTCGAACTCGATGACGCCGAGCTCGGTGAACTTGGTCCGGAGCCATCCGTCAGCGGCGTCGAGGAGCCCCAGCTTCTTGCAGTTGGGGACGATCTTGGAGAACAGGAGGGCCTGGAACTCACCCCGTTCCGGCGCCTGCTGCACCACCGGGACGATGGCCTTCGGATCGACCCCCATCCGATCCCAGACCTCCTGTTGGAGGAAACGGTCCCGCATCCTGACGGCGGCCTCGAAGGCGAACTCCTGGCGCTCACGCAGTTCGGCCGCGTTCAACCCTTCGTAGTACTCCTGCAGGCTCAGCACCCCGAAGGCCACATGGCGGGCTTCATCGGCCATCACGTAGCGCAGCAATTTCTTGAGCAGCGGGTCTCCGGTCATCTGATGCATGAACCCGAAGGCGGCCAGGGCCAGGCCCTCGACCATGATCTGCATGCCGAGGTAGGTCAGGTCCCACCGCGAGTCGGCGATGATGTCGTCCAGGAGCATGCGGAGGTGGGCGTTGACCGGATAGTGGCCGGAGAGCTTCTCGTCCAGGTACTTGCCGAACACCTCGACGTGGCGTGCCTCGTCCATCACCTGGGTGGAGGCGTAGTACTTGGCGTCGATCCACGGCACCGACTCGACGATCTTGGCCGTGCAGATGAGGGCACCCTGCTCGCCGTGGAGGAACTGCGAGAGCGTCCAGTTCTGGCTCTCCACCCCGAAGGTCACCCACTCCTTGTCGCCCCACTTCTCCACCGGGGTGCCGGACAGGTCGAATCCGGCGCCGAACCCGCCGGTGGCCTCGGCCTGCTCGCGCACCAGCTTCTCCTGGTCGACGTCGATCTCCCACGGAAGGTCGGTCTCCCCGTTCCACTGTGCGCCCTTGGCCTTCTCGTAGAGCTTGTTGAGCTTCGGGCGGCGACCTTTCTCGTAGTCCCAGGTGAAGATGGAGTCGTAGTCCGAATGTACGACGTGGCGGCCGTCGGCCTCCTCGGTGCCGACCACCGACAGGATGGCCTCGAAGTCGTCGATCTCGGCCCGACCGATGATCTCTTCGGTGCTGCTCATTTCGGTGGTCATGTCTCGTCTCCCTGATCGGTGTGGTCGGAGTGTCTCGGGTGTGGCTCGGAATCGAAGGGGGTGATGTCGATGGTCGGTGTGGCCGCCGCCGCGTGCAGTGCGTTGATCCCAGGGAGCATGAACGTCTCCACCAGGCGGGTGGCACGGCCGGCGTCGGTCAGGTCCATGTCGGCCGAAGGGGCGATGGCGTAGGACAAGACGATGCGCGTCGCCCATTCCGCCACCCGGCCGGCTTCGGCCGGGCTCATCCACCGGGCCAGGAACGGTGCGGTGAAGCGCGAGGCCGTGGTCAACAGTCGGTCCGACTCGTCGAAGGCCAGATGACCGAGCACCACCCCGGGCTCGTGTTCCACCAGGTAGGCCAAGGCCTCGTGCCCACGTATCCGGGTGGATGCCTCGACGATGCCGCCGACCAGCGCCTCGGTGAGGTCCCGCGCCCCTCCGAGTCGGACCCCGAGAGCCGAGAACAGCCGGGCCATCTCGGTGTCGACCACCGCGGCCAGCAGTTCGTCCCTCCCGCCGGGGAAGACCCGGTAGACGGTGGCCCGGGACACACCGGCGGCCCGGGCGATGTCATCCACCGTCGTCTTGACCGTGCCCTGCCGGGCCAGGCAGACCAGCGTGGCGTCGATGATGCCGATGCGGTGCCGGGAGGACGGGACGAGGCCGGGCCGGGCCGGTCGGCCATCGGATGGACCGGGGCGGCCCGGACGTTCGGGGCCGGAAACCTCGGGGTCGGTAGGTTCGAGGGTGGGGACCGCGGGGGCGGCGCCGTCCGCCAGCACCCTCAACGCTGTCTCCCCGGTCGGCACAGCTGAAACGCTAGGTCGGATTTTGTCTCATTGTCAACGAGTCGGGCACCACCACGCCGGCCAGGAGCTCTGAGCGGACCAGCCGGGCCACCTGCATGGGATCGTCGAGGTCCCACCGACCGGGCGAGGACATGTACGAGAGCACCATGCGAGCCAGAAAGTCGGCGGCCTCCTTCAGGTTCACGCCGGCGGCCACGCCCCGCTGTTCGAGGTAGGGGACGAGGAAGTCGGCGATCCCCCGCCGTATGCGGTTGCTCTCGAAGGTGAGGGCGGGGAGCAGCTTCTCCGGCTCGGTCTGCATGACCCGCTGGAGCACCTCGTGCTCGACGATGGACCGGTGGGCGAACATGATGCCGCGCTCCATCACCTCTTCGAGGCTTTCGGCACCCTGCACCCGCTCGTACAGCCGGGCGAAGAACTCGAGTGTGGCCCAGGCCACCACGGCCTCGAGGAGTTCGTCGCGACCACCGGGGAAGGTGCGGTAGACGGTGGCCCGTGACACCTTCGCCTCCCGGGCCGCATCCTCGATGGTGGTCTTGGCCAGACCCCATCGGGCCACGCAGGCATAGGTGGCCTCGAGAATCCGCTGCCGGGTGTCGTCCATCGGCGAGATGGCTCTCAGAGTCCGAGCAGGGACTCGATACCGATGGTCAGGCCGGGACGGTCGGCCACCGATCGGACGGCCAGCACCACGCCATCCATGAACGAGACCCGGTCGTAGGAGTCGTGTCGGATGGTCAGGCTCTGGCCCACCGCTCCGAAGATGACCTCTTGATGGGCCACCAGCCCGGGAAGCCTGACCGAGTGGATACGCACACCCCCCGGCCCGCTCCCACCCCGGGCGCCGTCCAGCACCAGGGTGACGGTGTTGTCGGCGGGGAACGCAGCCGAGTCCGACGAGGACCGGGCCGCGGCCATCCGCTCAGCGGTCTGTCGGGCTGTGCCCGAAGGGGCGTCCAGCTTGGCCGACTGGTGGAGTTCGATGATCTCCGCCCCCTCGAACCAGGGGGCGGCCAGTTCGGCGAAGCGCATCATGAGCACGGCACCGATGGCGAAGTTGGCGGCCACGATGCAGTTCGGCGACCCGGCATCGGGTCCGGCGAAGCGCAGCCGCAGATCGGCGAGGTCCTCCTCGGAGAAACCGGTGGTACCCACGACGACGTGGATGCCCTCGGCCGAGCAGTAGGCCAGGGTGGCCCGGGCCGCGTCGATCCGGGTGAAGTCGACCACCACCTGGGCACCGGCCGCCTTCAGTTCCCCGAGTTCACCCGAGACCCGCATCCCGCCGGCTCCGGCTCCGGCTCCGGTCAGCGTGTCCAGCTCGGCACCGGCGTGGGCCGGGTCCACGGCCGCCGCCAGTTCGAGATCGGGGGCACCGGCCACGGCCAGGCACACGGCACGGCCCATCTTCCCCCCGGCACCGACCACACCGACTCGCATGCCGGCCACCCTACTGTCGCCCTGCGCAGTGCCGTGTCCGGCGGCCAGGCACCGACGGGCTGCGGACGAGGAGGTCAGCCCCGGTTCAGTCGAGCGGTCGATCCCACCGTCAGTCGGGGCAGCCGAGCAGGGTCAGCCCAGCCCGAGGGCGACGGCGTCGAAGTCGGAATCGTCGAAGGGTCCGACCACCGAGAGCGTCCTCGGGGCCGCCACCAACTCCTTGGCCGCGCCGTGGATCTCCTCGAGGGTCAGGGCCTCCACCCGGGCCAGCACCTCATCCACCGACAGGATCTCCCCGTGCAGGAGGAGGCTGGCTCCGATCCGGCTCATGCGGGCGCCGGAGTCCTCGCAGGCCAGGAGCGTCTCGGCCCGCAGGTTCCCCTTGGCGATGGCCAACTCCCGTTCGGTGATCCCGTCGGCACCGAGCACGGCGAGTTCGGAGGTGACGATGTCCAGCACCTCGGGCACGTGCTCCGGTGCCGTCCCCATCCCCACGCTCATCGTGCCCGCGTCGTGATAGGCCACCCGTTCCGACCACACCGAGTAGGCCAGGCCACGTCGCTCTCGGATCTCTTGGAACAGCCGGCTCGAGAGCCCACCTCCCAGCACGTGGTTGAGCACGGCCAGCGCGTAGCGGCGGGGATCGGTCCGATTGACGGAGCGGGAGCCGAGGACCAGGTGGGCCTGCTCGGTTCCCCGCCGGACCACCCGCAAGGGCTCCACCTGGTCGCCGGGCGCCAGGCGTTCGGGGGTGACCCCACCGGTCTGGCCCGCGAACCGGGCTTCCAGCCCCTCGGCCACCGCCTGGTGGTCGAGGTCGCCGGCCACCGCCACCACGATGTTGCCCGGCCGGTAGTGCAGGGTGAAGAACTCCCGGATCCGCTCGACGGTCATGGCCGCCACCGAGTCGTGGGTGCCCAGCACCTCACGTCCGAGCGCATGGCCGGGGAACAGGGCGGCCGAGCTCTGCTCGGAGGCTTCGTCGGAGGGCTCGTCGGCGTGCATCAGGATCTCGTCCAGGATGACCTGGCGCTCGGCGTCGAGATCGGAAGGCCGAAGGGCCGGCCGCCACATGATGTCGGAAAGGATGTCCAGCCCCAGCGGGAGATGCTCGGCCAGGAGCCGGATGTAAAAGGACGTGTACTCCTTGGTGGTGAAGGCGTTGAAGTCCCCGCCCACCTCGTCGACCGCTTCGGCGATCGCCGACGGTGACCGCTCGGCCGTGCCCTTGAACAGGAGATGCTCGAGGAAGTGGGATGCCCCGGCTTCCCCCGATCCCTCGTCACGCGACCCGGTGCCCACCCAGAAGCCGATGCACACCGAGCGGGCGTCCTTCATCCGCTCGGTGGCCAGCGACAGGCCCGACGGGAGCAGTTCGGTGCGGATCATCGGTGGCCGCCGGGACCTGCGGTCACCGGGTCCCACTGCCGGCCGGGACGGTCCTCATCGGGACGGTCCTCATGGTGGCGATCGCCGCACGGTGGGAAGCCTCGGCCACCCACCGTGCAGTGACACGTTCTCAACGGCGGCGGCGACCACCCCGGCCGCTTCCGCCACCCCCGCCGGGACGGTCGGACGACTCGGCCACGGCCGGTCCCAGGTCACCGAATTCCTGCACGAGCTCGACCTCGAACGCCTCTTCGAAGGAGGCGGCCCCGGCCGGTGCCGACGAGCGGGCTTCGGCCGGGCGGCGACCGCGGTCGCCCCGGTCGCCCGGATCGGAGTGGTCACCCCGGGGCGGCCGGCTCCGGCCTCCGCCGTCGCCCCGTTCGCTCCGGCCGCCACCGTCGCGCTCGCCCGATCCCGACGACTTGTCCGCCGGCGGCTCACCGGCCAGCGAGAGGGACACCTTCCCCTGGGGGTCGATGTCGTCCACTCTGACTTCGACCGGCTGTCCCAGCTCGAGCACGTCCTCGACCCGCTCGACCCGCTTCCCCTGTCCGATCTTCGAGATGTGGAGCAGGCCGTCGCGCCCGGGGAGGATGTTGACAAAGGCCCCGAACTTGGTGATGTTGACCACCTTGCCCTGGTAGGTGGCGCCCACCTCGGCCAGCGGCGGGTCGAGGATGGTCGAGATCCGGCGCCGGGCCTCCTCGACGGCGGTGCCGTCCTTGGCCCCGATGGTCACCGTTCCCACCATGCCGTCGTCGTCCACGGCGATGTCGGCACCCGTCTCCTGCTGCAGGGCGTTGATGACCTTGCCCTTGGGCCCGATGACCTCGCCGATCTTGTCCATGGGGATCTCGAACGAGATGATCTTGGGGGCGGACGCAGCCACCTCGGCTCGGGGTTCGGCGATGGCACCGGCCATCACGTCGAGGATGGCCAGACGGGCCTCTTTGGCCTGGAGCAGCGCCTTGGTCAGCACGTCGAGCGGCAGGCCGTCGATCTTGGTGTCGAGCTGGAGGGCGGTGACCACGTCCTTGGTTCCGGCCACCTTGAAGTCCATGTCACCGAAGGCGTCCTCGGCCCCCAGGATGTCGGTGAGGGTCACGTAGGCCCCACCGTCGTAGACCAGGCCCATGGCGATCCCGGCCACCGGGGCCTTGAGGGGGACGCCGGCGGCCATCATCGACAGCGTCGATCCGCACACCGAGGCCATGGACGTGGAGCCGTTGGAGGCGAGCACGTCAGAGACCAGGCGGAGGGTGTACGGGAAGTCCTCCTCGTAGGGGACGACCGGCAACAGGGCCCGCTCGGCCAGCAGGCCGTGCCCGATCTCCCGGCGCTTGGGCCCCCGCATGAACCCGGTCTCCCCGGTGGAGAAGGGCGGGAAGTTGTAGTGGTGCATGTACCGCTTGTGGTCGTCCGGGGTGATGGTGTCGAGCAGCTGGTTCATCCTCGGCATGCCGAGGGTGGTCACGTTGAGCACCTGGGTCTCGCCCCGTTGGAACAGGGCCGAGCCGTGGGCCGTCGGGAAGAGGTCGACCTCGGCGGACAGCGGGCGGATGTCGGTGGTGGTGCGACCGTCGATGCGGAGGCCCTCTTCCACGATCCGCTTGCGGACCAGCTTCTTGGTCAGGCCGCGCACGGCCGCCTTCAGCTCGCCGCCCCGCTCGGGGAACTCGGCGAGCAGGCTCTCGATGATGAAGGTGGCGGCGGCGTCGAGCGCCCCGTTGCGCTCGGCCTTGGCCACGATCTTGTTGGCCTCGGTGATGGCGTCGGTCCCGACCGCCTGGACCCGCTCGAAGACGTCGTCCTCATAATCGGCGAAGGTGGAGTACGGGATGATCTCGATGGGGCCGCGCTCGGCCACATAGGCGTCCACCATCTTGCGCTGGAGCACGATCGACTCGCGGATCCACGTCTTGGCGGCCTCGAGGCCGTCGGCCAGGACCTCCTCGGTGACCTGGGGCGCCCCCTCCTCGTAGTACTGGAAGGACCGCTCGGAGCCACCGGCCTCGACCATCATGATGGCGATGTCGGCGTTGGCCGCGTCGGACAGGGCCCGACCGGCCACCACCAGCTCGAAGGTGGACTCGTCACCCTCCTCGAAGGTGGGGTGTGGGATCCACTGGCCGTCGGTGGAGTAGGCCACCCGGACGGCGCCGATGGGGCCCTCGAAGGGGATGCCCGAGATCATCAGGGCGGCCGAGGCGCCGTTGATGGCCAGCACGTCATGGGGATTGCTCTGGTCGGCACCGAAGATGGTGCCCACGATGTGGACCTCGTTGCGGAAGCCCTTGGGGAAGGACGGGCGCAACGGCCGGTCGATGAGTCGGTCGGTCAGGATGGCCTGGTCCGAGGACTTGCCCTCCCGGCGGAAGAACGACCCGGGGATCTTGCCGGCGGCGTACGTCCGCTCCTCGATGTCCACGGTCAGCGGGAAGAAGTCAGCCCCTTCCCGGACCGACCGGGAGGCGGTGGCCGTGGCCAGCAGGACGGTGTCGCCGATGCGGGCCACCACGGCTCCGTCGGCCAACTGGGCCAACTTGCCCGTCTCGAAGGTGAGTGTGCGGTCGGTGCCACTGATGGGCGCCGACACGGTTATGGCGTCTGACATGACGCTCCTTGGTTTGCTCGGGGACTCCTCGAGCCAGTTGCCAGTTGTCGACCACCCGATCCACGCCCGGTGATCGGCAACTGGTGACTGACCTCGTCAGGAGCCCAATCTGTGTGGTTGTTCCCGGTCCACCACCGCAGTGGCCGACCGCTGCTACTGCGGGCCGACATCATGCCGACCCGTACATCCGCCGACTTCGTAGCCGGAGGAAGAATTGCGACCGCCCGGCCGGAGCCGGGCGGAGCGAAGGGTAACCGCCTAGCGGCGGAGGCCGAGGCGACCGATGATGTCCCGGTAGCGCTCGACGTCGTTGTTCCGTACGTAGTCCAACAGCCGGCGGCGGCGGCCGATCAGCTTGAGGAGACCACGCCGGGTGTGATGGTCACCCTTGTGCACCTTGAGATGCTCGGTCAGATGCACGATGCGCTCGCTCAGGATGGCGATCTGCACTTCGGGTGAGCCGGTGTCCGTCTCGTGGAGACGGTATTCGGCAATGGTGGACTGCTTGTCTGGCATGCGGGGGTTCGACCTCTGCGGTGTTCGAGCTCGCGGTGTCCGAGCTGGCCGACGGACGGAACACGACGGCGGGTCAATGGTAGCAGCAACGCTGCTCCGGGGCGGGCACCCGGCCGGGAGCCGGCCCGGCCCGGGCGCGGATCCGCCCGGAATCTGCCGCGAGGGCCGGTTCCGGGCGGATCCCGCCGGTGGGGCTGCCGACAGGCGGCAGACCCTCCGAACTACCGGAGGACTACTTGTTGGGCTGGGGGGTGACCCGGAGATAGGGCTTGACAGCCTTGAATCCCTTGGGGAACCGCTCCTTGGCCTCGTCGTCGGAGACCGCCGGGACGATGATCACATCCTCACCGTCCTTCCAGTTCACCGGGGTGGCCACCTTGTAGTCGTTCGTGAGCTGCAAGGAGTCGAGGACCCGGAGGATCTCGCTCACATTGCGGCCGGTCGATGCCGGGTAGGTCAGGGTCAGCTTCACCTTCTTGTCCGGTCCGATGATGAAGACCGAGCGCACCGTCAGGGTGTCGTTGGCGTTGGGGTGGATCATGTCGTAGAGGTCGGCCACCTTGCGGTCCTCATCGCCGATCAGGGGGAAATTGAGGGCCTGTCCCTGGGTCTCCTCGATATCGCCGGCCCACTTGCCGTGCGACGTGACGTCATCCACCGAAAGCCCGATGAGCTTGGTGTCCCGCTTGTCGAACTCGGCCTTGGCCTTCGAGAAGGCACCCAGCTCGGTGGTGCACACCGGGGTGAAATCCTTCGGATGGGAGAAGAGCACGCCCCAGCTGTCCCCGAGATACTCGTGGAAGTTGATGGTGCCTTCTGTCGTCTCCGCAGTGAAATCGGGGGCTACGTCGCCCAGACGGATTGCCATGTGTCGCTCCTTTGTGTGCGTTGCGTCGATAAGGCGAATGGGATCCGGCGTCACCGTGATCTCGTCGCTGACTCAGGTTAGTCGGCGTCGGTCCAATTGTCGACTGGGTTAGTCGAGTTTTGCCCCGGGGGCACCGATCCCACCGCGGTCTGGCCCCGAACCACCGCTTCCACCATGCTGTGGACATGGAGTCGAGCGTGCAGGTCGTCCAAGAGGGGCCGGTCACCGTGGTGACGATCGACCGGCCGGACCGGCGCAATGCCGTCGACCCGGCCACGGCCACAGCCCTTCTCGACGCCTTCGAGGCCTTCGATGCCGACGGTTCCTCGGCGGTGGCCGTGCTGACCGGAGGCAGTGGCACGTTCTGCGCCGGAGCGGATCTGAAGGGCCTGGCCGTGGGCGACCGGCACCGGGTCGCACCGGACGGGCCGGGACCGATGGGCCCGACCCGGCTCGAGCTGTCCAAACCGGTGATCGCCGCCGTCGAGGGCTTCGCCGTGGCCGGTGGCCTGGAGCTGGCCATCTGGTGCGACCTGCGGGTGGCGGCCGCCGGTTCGGTCTTCGGTGTCTTCTGCCGACGGTTCGGCGTGCCCCTGGTCGACGGGGGGACGGTCAGGCTCCCCCGACTGATCGGCCAGGGCCGCGCCCTCGACCTGATCCTCAGCGGACGCGAGGTCAGGGCCGACGAGGCCCTGACCATGGGCCTGGTCAACAGGGTCGTGCCCGACGGGGCCGCCCTGGAGGAGGCCAAGGCCTGGGGACACCAACTGGCCGCCCTCCCCCAGACCTGTCTTCGCAACGATCGCCGGTCGGTGCTCGATCAGTGGGGACTGTCCACTCCCGACGCCATGGCCGTCGAGACCCGGCTCGGGCTCGACAGCCTGGCCTCGCCGGAGGCCATCGCCGGCGCCGCCCGATTCGCGTCCGGAGCCGGGCGCGGCGGGACGACCGTCGACCCCACCGACGGCTGACGGCCGGGCGCCGACGATGCCCGACGTGGCTGCGTTCGACTTCGACGGCACCCTGGCCGAGGGAGGCAGCGTCTTCGGCTACCTCTCCGCCCTCCGCGGGTCGGTGGTGGTGGCCTCGGCGGCCCTGGTCTTCGCCCCCCGCCTCGTCCACGCCGCGCTGGCCGCCGGCACGGTGGCCGACCGGACCAAAGAGCTCCTGTTCGAGAGGGTGCTGGCCGGGGTCGACCTCGACCGGGCCGAGGAGGTGGGCGCCGCCTTCGCCCGCAGTCATCTCGACCACCACCTGCGCCCCTCGGTCCGGGCCCGGTTCGACTGGCACCGCCGGCGGGGCGACCGGGTGGTGATCGTCTCGGCCTCGCCCCACCTCTATGTCGGACCCGCAGGCGAACGGCTCGGGGCCGACGGCGTGGTCGCCACCCGTCTGGCCGTCAGTGACCAGGGCAGGTTGACCGGCCGCTACGAGGGGGCGAACTGTCGCGGGGACGAAAAGCTCCGCCTGCTCCGACGGTGGATCGATGACTCGGGGGGGGCGCCCGACCGCCTCTGGGCCTACGGCAACAGCCGGGGCGACCTCACCATGCTCCGGGCGGCCGACGTCGGGGTCAACGTGGGAAAGCTCGGCCCGGTCGGCCGGCTGCGGTCGTTCCCGGGCCTCGCCGGCTCCGGACCCGGCCTCCACCCGGGCTGAAGCCCCCGGGGCAGGCCTCCCGAGGCCCTCGAGCCGGACCCCTGAAGCCTCCGGGGCCGACCTCCGGGGTCAGAGGTACTCCTTCTTCCTCATCCACACCAGGACGAACCAGCCCCAGATGGGGGGCAGGTAGGCCGTGAAGAGGCGTTGCACGAAGACGGCGGCCACCGCGTCCTGTTCAGGGATCCCGGCCGCGGTCAACCCGATGATCATCCCGGCCTCGACCACCCCCATGCCGCCCGGCACCGGGGAGATCCCGCCCAGCATGGAGCCGAGGGTGAGCACGACCAGGAGGGTGGCCAGACCCAGGTGCTGGCCGAACGCGTGCAGGGAGGCCCCGAGCGCCATGGCCACGAAGATCTGGGCGGCGATGTTGCCCCCGAAGATCTCCACCAGATTCCGCGGATGGGTGGCCAGAAGCTTCAGGTGCTCCCAGACCTCCGAAGCCTTCGGTCGAATTTTCTGGGCGGCCAGCCGACGCCAGCGGGGGACGGCGAACACCAGCCCGGCGGCCACGCCGACCACGACGACCGCGATCACGATGAGCCACACCAGGTGGGAGTTCCCTCCGCTGGAGCTGTCGCTCGGTTCACTGAAGTGCAGATTGCCGAGGGCCAGGGGCAAGGCGATGAGGAAGAGGGCGCCCTTGACGATCCAGCTGGCCGTGCTGACGAGGACGCCCGAACTGACGGCCACGGTGGGGCTGTACCCCTCCTGCTGGAAGAACCTGACCCGGGTGGCCAGCACGGCCATCGAACCGCCGGCCAGGGCGACGAAGGTGTCGGACAGTTCGAGGGCCAACGTCCGGCCGTACGGGAGCGGGTCGGTGACCGAGCCCACCGTGGTGATGGCGATGGCCGGATAGGCGGCCTGGGCCAGCACGAAGACCACCGCCACCCAACCCCAGGCTGCTCCGGTGATGGTGCTCCACGACTTGGTCACGTTGATCAGGACCCCGATGAGGGCCCAGCCGCCGATGAGGGTGCCGAGGACCAGCAACAAGGTGACCCAGCTGATCCGGCGCGGCTCGATCAGCTTGGGCACCTCGACCCCGGCGGCGGCCGCACCCTCTTCGCGCACCGCGGTGAGGGTGGCCTTCTTCCCCCGGAGCGACTTGGAGGTGGCCGGGCCCAGCGCGGCGCGCTGGAGGAAGGGCAGGGCACCGACCAGAGCCTCGGACGGCATGGAGCGGGCGGCCGAGGCCACCGCCCGCTCGGGACCGGCCACCTCGGCCACGGCCGCCATCACCGCGGCAGCGTCGCGGTTGAGCTGGTCGGCGGTAGCCACGGTCGACGCCGATCGGAAGTCGATGAATCCCGCGTCCCCGTGATCGTCGACCACGATGGTCTTGGCCGAAAGGGCCCCGTGGGCGATCCCCGCCTTCCGCAGCAGGCTCAGCTGGCCGAAGATCTGATCGAGGGACGCGTCCCCGATCTCCGGCCCCGGCGGGTGGCCGGCGGCCGGTGACGGGGTCACCGCCTCGGCGCCGTCCGCCGTCCCGCGGGCCGCATCCTCTCCCTCGTGGGCACGGTCCGTCGCCACCGGAGCGTCGTCCGGCTGCCCGGGAGGAACGAAGAGGCGGAAGGCGGAGAGCCGGCTCCCGGTGGGCGGGCTGGTGACCAGCAGGGCGTCGTGCGCAGGACCGGCCGGCCCGGCCTCCAGCACCGCCGGCACCCGGGCCCCGGCCCGGGCCGCCATCAGGGTCAGGTACGCCTCATGTTCCACCTGCTGTCGGCGGGTCAGGGCCAGTGTCGGTCCGGAGTCGCGGTAGAACAGGAAACGGGCCGTCTTGGCCAGCAGCTGGGCATCGGATGCGTCACGTCCGTAGACCGAGACATCGACCTCGCTCCCGTCGACCAACGCGGTGAAACGCCCGACCCCCCACTCCTGGTCGGGATAGGGGACGACGGCCTCGGCGGCGATGCCGAGGTCACCCAGCAGGACCTGCACCTCATCGGTCGAAGGGAGGCCCAGCGGCGAACCGACGATGAGGTGGACGATGGCGGTCACACCCCAGCCCAAAGCCAGGCTGCCGAGAATGGCGACCGGCAGTCCCGAGCGGTTGACCACCGCGGCCAGGGCCAGCAGGAAGATGGCCGTGTCGATGCTCCGCTGCAGCCACCGGCTGAGATAGGGCAGGGCGGCGACAGCCACCCCGACCGTCACCGCCACCCGCTCGACCGGGAACGAGAGGTCGAAGCCCGCAAGCGAGGGATCGGGGGGCCGCCCGCCGGTGGACCCCAGCAGCTCGCTCAGGATCAGGCAGGCGATCCACGACAGCAGTCCGGAGAGTCCGATGTCCCGGATCGCGGACCAGCGCCGGGAGAAGAGGGCCAGCGCCACCGTGAGCGCGATGACGCCGATCGAGGCCACCCACCAGATCACCGTGACCAGCCACCTGATCCCGTTCGGAGGCGACGCCATCGTGGTGGCCACGGTGTGCTCCGTACTGGAGTTGGCCTGCACCACCACCCAGCACACGAGGACGGCGACTGCGGCCACGCCGACGCGCACGGCATCACTCCCCCGCCGGCGGGTCTGCCCGTCGCCGACCGGGGCGAAGGCGATGGAGCGCCACGGTCGGCTACCCCGCTTGGGCCGAGGCGGATGGCTGCGGTCGGCGGCGGCCGAAAGGCTGCCCGGTGGGGACGCGGACTGGTCGGTCGTCACCGGGTCGGCCCTGCGGTGATGTCGGTGCTCCGGGGCCTGCGCGGTCGTTCGGTCATGGCGGTCTGAACACTAGGACCTGGTCCCGATCGGCTCCGGGATCCGGCCGGTGCCGGCCGGGGCCAGGTCGGTGTCGCTAGCCGGCGCCCGATCCGAAGAAGGCGGCGTCGCCGAAGGAGAAGATGCCGCCGTCGGAGGCCACCAACCAGTAACCCTGCCCGGCCCGGGCCTGGGCCATGCCCACCACCGGCTCAGCCAGGGTCAGACCACCGGTCGAGCCGTAGAAGGGGGCCGTGCCGAAGGCGAAGATGCCGCCGTCGGAGGCCACCAACCAGTAGCCGAGACCACCCGGAGCCGAGGCCATGCCCACCACCGGCTTGTTGAGGGGTGTCCCTCCCATCGAGCCGTAGAAAGCGGCATCGCCGAAGGAGAAGATCCCGCCGTCCGAGGCCACCTCCCAGTACCCCTTGCCGTCGGGGGTGGCCGCCACGCCCACCACCGGTTTGTTGAGCGGCGTGCCGCCCATCGAGCCGTAGAAGGCGGCATCGCCGAAGGAGAAGATCCCGCCGTCCGAGGCCACCTCCCAGTACCCCTTGCCGTCGGGGGTGGGGGCGATGCCCACCACCGGTTTGTTGAGGGGCGTGCCTCCCATCGAGCCGTAAAAGGACGCATCGCCGTAACTGAAGATCCCGCCGTCCGAGGCCACCAGCCAGTACCCCTTGCCGTCGGGGGTGTTGGCCACACCCACCACCGGTCGGGCCAGGGGGAGACCGTTGGCTGCGCCCAGGAAGCCGGCGTCGCCGAAAACGGCCACGCCGCCGTTGCTGCCCGCCAACCGGTAGCCGGCCCCTCTCGGGGTGCCCGCCATCCCCACCGTCGGGCCCCCGACCGAGGCGTTGGTGGTGAACCAGTCGGACTTGAGCCCGAGGGCACCGGCGAAGGCGTCGCCCGACAGCGAGACGTCCCCGTTGGAACCGTCCAGGGTCATCGACATCACCCGGCCACCCCAGTCGCCGTCGCCGTTGCGACCGGTGATGTTGACCGAGACCAGTGTGCCCAGGCTGGGCCAGGTGGCCTCGATGGTGGGCACGGGTATCGACGCCGTCCAGGTGTGGTTGGGATTGCACGCTCCCGGAACGCACACGCTGTCACCGGTGTCCGGCACCGCCGGAAACGCCCCCGGAGCCGTATACCCCCCGGTCGACGAGGAGTACTGGGTGGCGGCCACCGC
Organism: uncultured Acidimicrobiales bacterium; assembly: GCA_963713625.1. Taxonomy (GTDB): domain Bacteria; phylum Actinomycetota; class Acidimicrobiia; order Acidimicrobiales; family RAAP-2; genus Bog-756. The sequence continues at coordinate 296,303 of CAVQMN010000008.1, forward strand.
GCCGCCCGGGAACTCCATGACCCGGCCGGCCGTGTCGGCCACGGCCAGGTCGCTGAGTGCACTCTCGTTGAGCGTCCCCCGGTAGGTCTGGCAGTCGAGATCGCAGGTGTCGGCGTACCCACCGTAGGAACCCAGCCCCGCCATCACGTACGAGCGTGCGGCCACGGCCTGGGCCTCGAGCTCCTGGAACCCCCAGGGTTGGCCCTGCGGGCCGGCCTGACCGAGTGTCCCCCAGCCGGCCGGCGACTCGTTGGGCACGACCCCGGACACGTACTGCTCGAGGGGGACGATATTGACGGTCCGGGCCGCGCCGTCCGAGTTGAAGAGGGCCTCGATCGAACCCCGCACGGTGAGGTTGCCCCCGCCCTGACAGAGCTGCAGGGCCTGCGACCCGGTGGTCGGATCACCGAGCCCCGGATTGACGGACGGGGTGGCGGTGGGATCGGACACGTTGGACCGGGTGGGAGCGGCCGGCCAGGGACCTCCACACCCCGGGCCCACCCAGACGTTCCAGAGTCCGCCCGCCGCCGGGCTCATCAGGACCGCCTGGCCCGCTCCGACATCCGGCCCACCGGAAACGGTGAACGGGGAGCCCGAGGTCACGATCACCGTGTTGCCGTCGTTCTCGGTCAGGGCCACCCGGACGTTCGTCGCCTGCTGGGCGGCGGACAGGCCGGCCAGTGCGGTGCCCCCGTAGTAGTGGTCGACGATCGACTGGTAGCCGGTCCCGGCCAGTGCATACCCGAGCGCGCCCCACTGACCCATGCCGTGGCCGTGCCCCCAACCATGCCCCTCGAGGGTCACCGTCGCCGCCGGATAGGCCGAGGCGGGAGAGGCGGGGGCGATGGCCCCCAGGGCGGCGGCGACCGCGGTGGCCACCAGTGCGGCGGCTGACAACAAGGTGAAGCGCCGACGCGCCCGACCGTTGGTGCCGCCTGCGGGCATCATCTCGACCAACTCCTGTCCGTGACGGTGCCCGCCGGGTCGGGCCCGGTGCCCGTCGGTTCGGGCCCGGTGCCCGTCGGGTCGGGTCGGGTCGGATCGGGCACGGCGCTAGTCGGTCCCTCCGGCGCCGGCGAACACCTGCGGCATCGACCCGTAGAAGGGCGCGCTCCCGAAGGAGAACAGGCCGCCGTCGGCCGCCACCTCCCAGTAGCCGTTGCCGCGGTTGGAGGCCATACCCACCACCGGCTCATTGAGGGGCTGTCCGCCCATGGACCCGTAGAACTTGGCGTCACCGAAGGCAAACAGTCCCCCGTCGGAGGCCACCTCCCAGTAGCCCCCGCCGTCGGGCGTGGCGGCAATGCCCACGACCGGTTGGTTGAGGGGCGTGCCGCCCATCGAGCCGTAGAACTTGGCATTCCCGAAGGCGAAGATCCCGCCGTCGGAGGCCACCTCCCAGTAGCCCCCGCCGTCCGGGGTGGCGGCCAGGCCCACCACCGGTCTGTTGAGGGGCGTGCCCCCCATCGAGCCGTAGAAACCGGCATTGCCGAAGGCGAAGAGGCCCCCGTCCGAGGCCACCTCCCAGTAGCCCCCGCCGTCCGGGGTGGCGGCCATGCCCACCACCGGTCTGTTGATGGGCGTACCCCCCATCGAGCCGTAGAAACCGGCATTGCCGAAGGCGAAGAGGCCCCCGTCCGAGGCCACCTCCCAGTAGCCCTTGCCGTTCCTGGTGGCGGCCATGCCCACGATGGGTTGGTTGAGGTGCTGCCCGCCCATCGATCCGTGGAAGGCGGCGTTGCCGAAGGCGAACAGACCGCCGTCGGAAGCGACGTTCCAGTACCCCTTGCCGTTGCCGGTCGGGGCCATGCCCACGATGGGTGCGTTGAGGTGGCCGGGACCGGGCTGGCTCAGCCAGCCGGTCAGCTGCGGGTTCTGATGGAACATCGGCCAGGACTTCTGGCCCAACCCGTGCCCCTGGGACCCTCCGATCTCGTAGTGCTGGATGATCCCTGCGTTCTGATTGTTGTAGCCGGCGATGGTGATGCCGATGGTCCCGTTGGGATCGATGGTGACCATCGGCGAGTTCTGGAGTCCGATGGCGTTCGTCCCGAGGGTGGCCACCACTTGCGCACTCCGGCCGTCGTAGATGACCAGACCGTTGGATGTCGGGACCAGCACGTCGTTGTAACCGCCTCCGGTGAGGTCGGCGGTGACGATGCCACCGATGATCGTGCCCGAGGTGCTCTGCGGCCACCCGGGCATCGGTGCACCGGTGGCGCCGTTGAGGGCCCACACCAGCCCGCCCGATCCGGTGTCGGCCCCTTCCAGGATCTCTTCTCCGCCGTTTCCGAGGATGTCGCCGATGGCCGGGCTGCCGGTGGTGCTCCCGCCGAGGTTGGTGCTCCAGGCGATGTTGCAGTCGGCGTTCGACGCAAACAGCGTGTTGGAGTCGGACGCTCCCGCGTAGTAGGTCCCGGTGCCGAAGGCGATGCCCGGCTGCCCGCCGCCGAGGAAGTTGCCCACCGCCGGCGAGGAGTCGACGGTCTGGTTGGTGTCGTAGTCACAGATGAGATTCCCGCCCGCTCCGAGCACCCGCAGGTGGCCGCCGGCGGTGTAGGTCTGCCCGTAGGCCAGACCCGGCGATGAGTCGCCGCCCTCGATCACCTCGGTCTGTCCGTTGCCGTAGAGGTCGGCCAGCGACGGCGTCGTGAAGCCACTGTCGGCGGTGAAGAAGGGCCAACCGGGCAGGACGGACCCGTTGCCCGCGTTGAACGCATACTCCTCCTGCCCGAGGGACGGGGCCACGACTGCGTTCACACCGTTGAGATCTCCCACCGCCATCGACGCCTGGACACCGTGGAGCCCATTGGGGTCCGGGGCGTTCTGGCCCCACACCTGTGATCCCGTATTGCCGAACGCGTAGTAGCCGCCGACCGACGGATTGGCCGCGTTGCCGGCCCCGACGAAGACCGTGTCCGTGCCGTTGCCGTCGGGAGTCACCGATGGTGTCGAGTCGATGGGGGCACCACCGGTATGGGCCGGCCAGCCCGCCACCCCGGAGCCGTTGCCCAGGTGGAAGGCCCAGAGGTTGCCGGCCCGGTCGCCGACCACCACCGACGGTCCGCCGCCGTCCAGTGTGGCCACCGACGGTGAGCTCTGGGCGATGGGGCCGCCGGCATCGGGCAACGTCTGCTGCCAGGTGAGCGAGATGGGCAGGGCGGCGTGGCCCTTCATACTTGCGGCCGAAGCCGGTGCGGGCCGGATCACTCCCCCGAGGACGGCCCCGACGGAGCCGAGGAGGAGAAGGGCGGCAAGGATGGCGACCCGGGTGCGATGCGTCCCCCTTCGGTGAGTTACGCGTGACCCGTCGGCTCCTGGCACTTCGTTCATACGGACGCTCCTCTGACTCGGATTCGATGGTGGTGGCCATGGACTCGGCTCGGACGGACGGACGGCATCCACCCTTGTGAAGAGCTCATGCGCATGACCACCCTTGTGGTATCGGTCGTTCGGAGCCTGAACTGAACTCCTGGGGCGTGTTTATGAGGCGCCCTGGCGGGTAGGGCCCGGGGTTCTTTCGGGTTTGCCCGTCCCGCGGGCGGGTCGGTGCGGCCTGCGGGGCGGTTCGGCTGCCCCAGGTGGGTACGCCCTGTCCGGCTCCGTCCTCGGTACCCTGAGCCATGGACTCCATCGCCGAGGTCGCCGAGCTCCCGGCGCCCCGGCCGTCGGTGCCGGACGCTCCGACCCTCAGCCGGATGGAGCGGCGCCGGGCTGCCCGGACACCGTGGGACAGCGCCGCCCCGTGGATCGTCGCCCTGGCCACCCTGGCCCTCCGCCTGCTCACCGCGGCCAACGGGCCGACCGATTGGGACTCGGCGCAGTACGCCGCAGCCGTCGGCCACTTCGACGTCACCCACGGCGAGCCCCAACCCCCCGGTTACTGGCTCTACGTCATGACGGGACGGCTGATCCACCAGGTGTCGGGACTCGACACCGTCCACAGCCTGGTCCTGGTGTCAGCGGTGGCCTCGGCCGCGGCAGCCGGGCTCACCCTGGTGGCCGGCCGGGACCTCGGCGGACGATGGGTCGGGTTGGCGGCGGGCCTGGTCGTGGCCACCTGCCCGTTCGCCTGGTTCAGTGGCTCGATCGTCGCCACCTACTCCTTCGACATGGTGGGCTGCTCGTTGCTCGTCATCCTGGCCTGGCGGGCCCGTCCCGGCAGCTGGCACGGAGTGGCCGCGGTGGTCGCTCTCGGCGTGCTGGCCGGGTTCCGCCAATCGATGGTCCAGTCCTTCGCCGTGCTCGCCCTCATTCCCGTGGTGGCATCGACCCGTCGCTGGGGACGGCTGGGTCTGACCATGGTGGCCGGCGCCCTCGCCGTGGGTGTGTGGTTGGTCCCCATGTCGCTGACCCAACCCGGCGGCTTCCGCGCCTGGGCCCGGGCCACCCGTATCGAATCGACAGGTGCGGCGCACGCCACATCGATCCTCGACCATGCCGCGGCCGGTGCTGCCAACCTCGGCACGTTCGCCGCCTTCACCACCGTGGCCTTGGCCCCGTTGGCCGCGCTGGCCGTCCTGGCCGGCGTGGCCCTCGGGGTGCGGCACCTGGTCCGCCGTCGGCACCACCTGGAACCACCCCCTGATGCCGGGGCTGACTCCGGCTCCCCTCCCACCGCTCCCACCGCTCCGACCGTGTACGGCGGCGTGGTCGGATGGAGACGGCCCTGGTACCAGTCGAAGTCGGCGGTGCTCGGCGCGGCCATTGTCCCCCCCATGCTGCTGGTGGCCCTGGTCCAGTTCGCCAAAGGCGGGTATCTGCTGGCCTACCTGCCCGCCGCGGTCATCGCCCTGCTGCTGCCCGTGGGCGCGTGCAACCGGGCGGCGGCGGGCGGGCGGCGCGGCGCGGGCGGCGGGCCATCGCCGGTGTGGCTGGTCATCACCTCGGTGGCCGTCCTGGTCGTCGTGGCGCTCGGTGCCCAACGATTCCTGGGCGGGGAGGGGGTACTGCCCGAATCGCTCGTGGCCTCGTCGTCGGGGCTGTGGCTCGACCAGCCGCGCTACCAGGCCCCCTATACGGATACGCGACAGACCATCCGGAGCGCCGACGCCGACGACGCCGCACTGCGTGCCCTCGGGCCGTCGGTGGCCACCGGTCGCGACGTGGTGGTGTTCGACACCGTGGACGGCGGCCAGAACATCTACCGGAACGCGGGGTGGGCGCTTCCCGCCGACCGGGTGGCCCTGGTGCAACCGGGCCAGGTCATCTACAACCAGCGGCACGGTGCCTTGTACTACACCTCGGCCGACACCGTCGACGTCGGGCCCGGCGGGTCCGCCATCCTGGTCGCCTCTCCCTCGCTGCCCGGTCTGGCCGCCCTGACGGCCCAGCTCGCCGCCCTGCCGGTGCCTACCAACCCCACCATCGGTGGCTACCGGGTGTGGCGGGTCCTCCCGGGCTCGACCATCCTCGGCGTCCGGGTGGTGGCCACGAGCGGCCCCCGGCCCCTCGGGACCGGAATCTGACCACCGAGCATCCCCTCGGAGCCGCCTCGGTGGTCGATCCCCGTCAGGCGGCAGCCACCACCGACTCGACGAAGGCGGCATACCGGTCGATGACCCGGGGCCACCGGAACCAGCGGTCGACGTAGGCCCGGCCGCGTCCGCCGAGGCGCACCCGCAGCCGCTCGTCGGTGGCCAGGCGGTCCACCACCGCCTCGAACTCGCCGAAGCCGGCGAAGCTCAGGCCGCCCCCGGACCGACGGCAGTGCTCGACGGTCGCCGCGCAGCCGGCGTTGACCACCACCGGGGCACCCGCGCTCCACGACTCGGCGATGACCAGCGAGAAAGCCTCCCAGGGGGACGGGGACACCAGGGCCAGGGCCCCCTCGAGGAGCGCCCACTTCTGGGCTTCCGGGACCGGACCGACCACGTCGATGTCGGGATGGTCGGGCGGGGCCTCGACCACCGGACCGGCCAGCACGAGACGGAGGGGACCGGGATGGCGTTGCTTGTACGCCGAAAACAGTTCGGCCAGCAGCGTGGTGCCCTTGTGCCGGTCGACCCGGCCGAGGCACAACAGGTACGGATCCCCGGCCGGCGTCGGCCGCGGCTCGACGCCGGTGGCGCCGGTGCCGTCCGGATGGCTCCCTGTCTTCGCACCGGTGGCCCCGCCGCCACCCCCGGCCACATCCACCCCGAGGCCGAGCAGGAGTTGCCGATGGCTGGCCACCGGAAACCGGGCCTGTACCAGCTCCCGCTCGGCCGTCGTCTGGAACACCAACCCGTCGGCCGCGTCGAACACCGGGGGAAAGACCGGCAGCCCGAGCGCAGGTTCGTCGTGGGCCGCGGGATGGAGGATCGTCGGCGTGCGGACCCGGTCGATGAGGCGGACCGTCGGGTAGTACAGGTACGGATAGAAGATCAGCGCGTCGGCGTCGGAGTGGAGCGCGGCCTCGACCAGCTCGGGCACCACCGGGCCCTGGAGGTCGATCCACCGCTCGGCGTCCGTCAACGAGGCCCGGGCCGGATCGGCGAGCAACGATGCCGAAAAGGGATGGAACGACGGATGGCGACCGGCCGCCGAGGCGAAACGCACCACCCGCACCCCGTTGACGTCCTCGACCCCGGCCGGCAACGTCTCGGCCCAGGTGACGAAGTCCTCGGCCCGACTGGTCAGGACCTCGACCTCCCACCCCTTGAGCCGGACCAGGTGCTCGGCCAACTCGCGGGCCGCGGTCTCCGCGCCGCCGATGATCGTCGGCCCGTAGCGGGGCACCACGAAGGAGACCTTCACCGGAGGCGGCACCTCGGCCTCGCCGCCGCCGTCACGCCACCGCCGTCACGCCGCGCAGGCTGCCTCGAGCGCGGAGGCGAAATGTTCCCGCACCCGGGGAAGGGCGAACGACGCCACCCGCTCGCTGGCCGCCCGGGCCAACATCGACCGGAGCTCGTCATCGCCGACCACCCGGTCGATGGCCGCGGCCACCCGGACCGGCTCCTTGTTGGGAAGGATCAGCCCGGCGCCCCCCACCGTCTCGGGCACCGCGGTGTTGGCGTAGCCCACGATGGGGAGGCCGTGGTACATGGCCTCGAGGAGGGGGACGCAGAACCCTTCGTGATTGGACAGGCACACGAAGGCGTCCGCCGCCGCGTAGTAGGCGATCAGCTCCTCGTGGCTCACCGAGCCGGCGATCTCGACGGCGTCGCCGAGATCGAGTTCTTCGGCGAAGCGCACGACCGCGGCTCGGTACTCGTCACTGATGGCTCCCCCCACCAGGTGCAGCCGGGCCTCGGGGTCGTACAGCCGCCGGTAGGCGGCGAGCGCCTTGACCAGGTCGTGCTGGCCCTTGTGGGGCGAGACCTTGCCTACGAACAAGAGGTCGGCGCCCCCACGTTCCTTCTCCGCCGCCAACCGGGAGGCGAGCACCGGGTCAGGCGAGCCGGCGAAGCCGTCCAGATCGATGAGCAGCGGGACCGTCTTGGTCGAGCGGTAGCCGGCCGCCTGCAACTCGCGCTCGTTGAAGGTCGAGTCGGCGATGGCGAATTCGGTCACCGGGGCCAGATCCCGGAGCTGGGCCCGACCCCACCGGACCTCTTCGCCCACCGCGGGGATCCAGCCCTCGATGAGGTCGGCCGGGGTGATGTTGTGGTAGTTGACGAACTTGCGCTCGGCCCGCTCCCGGAAGATGTCGGCCACCCCGCTGCCGATGGACAGCTGGTAGAGCAGGACCCGCCCGGCCGACGACCGGTCGCCGAGGCGACTGACCGGGAATCCGTACTCCAGCCGGTCAGGGGTGGCGTTGCCGTAGTAGATGTCGGACTGGTACCCCCTGGTCCGCAACAGGTCGCGGAGCTGGACCACATGGCCACCGATGGCATCCCTGCTGGCCAACGAAGGGATGACCTGATCGATGCGGGTCACCGTCACGAGGCATTTTCTTCCCAACCGGCCAGTGGGCCGAAGTCGGTGCCCACGGCCGGCACCTCCCCGGTGAGCCCGGTGGACCGGAGCCGGAAGCTGACGTCGAGGGGCAGGCGCACCCGCCCGGTGGAGCGGCCGGGGTTGGCCACCTCGAACTGGGTCACCTGGTCCTTCAAGTCGAAGATGGCGGTGTCGGTGGTGCTCTTGACCCCCACGCTGACCGTGTAGGTCCCGTCGAGCAAGGGGATGTCGGGGAAGTCGAACTTGACCACGCCCCCGCCTTCGGGGATTTCGACGGCACAGGCCGGGTCGTCGGGGTCGGAGGCGAAGACCACCTCGTTCTTGTCGTCGTAGATGGCGATGGTGGCCATGCCGTTGGGCACGGCGGCCAGGCTGTCCACGTCGGCGGTGATGGTCAGGGATTCGCCGGGGTACATGTGGGTGCGCGAGCCGCTCCCGCTGTGCTCGGCCTGGACGGTGCCGATGGCCAGCACGTTGCCCTCGATCCCCCCGGTCTCCGAGTGCTCGAGGGTCCCCACCCCGAGCAGGTCGGCCAGGTAGACCCGGATGGCCTCGCCGGGCTCGTCGACGGTGATCACCCGCCCGTGGTTCATGACCATGGCCCGCTCGCAGTTCTGGCGGATGGTGTCGGCCCCGTGGCTGACCACCACGATGGTCCGGCCTTCCCGCTGGAACCGCTTCACATGGTCGAGGCACTTGCGCTGGAAGGCGGCATCCCCCACGGCCAGCACCTCGTCGACCAACAGCACGTCGGGCTCGACGTTGACGGCCACCGCGAACCCGAGTCGGACGTACATGCCCGACGAGTAGAACTTGACCTGGTTGTCGATGAACTCCTCGAGTTCGGCGAAGGCCACGATGTCGTCGAAGCGCTTCTCGATGTCGGCGTGGGACAGCCCGAGCAGGGACCCGTTGAGATAGATGTTGTCCCGACCGGAGAGATCGGGCTGGAAGCCGGCGCCCAGCTCCAGCATGGCGGCCAGGCTGCCTCGCACCCGGATCTCGCCGGTGGTGGGTTTGAGGATGCCGGCCACGCATTTGAGCAGCGTCGACTTGCCGCACCCGTTGCGACCGAGGATCCCGAAGGTCTCCCCCTGGTTGATGTTCACGTTGACGTCCTGGAGGGCCCAGAACGGAGTGAAGGGCATCTTGCCGCCGTGGATGACCCGCTCCTTCAGCGAGGTGTGCTTCTCGTTGTAGAGGCGGAACTGCTTGGAGATGTCCTTGATCTCGATGGCGACGCCCATGCGGTCAGAGCTCCTCGGCGAAGTTGCCCTCGAGCCGGCCGAAGACGATGAGGGCCAGGATGAACAGGCCGATACTCAAGACCAGGACCGCGGCCATCATCCCCGCATAGACCCCGATGCCCCAGGTGGGAAGGACGTGGTAGATCGTCGGGGCCGTGCCCGGCTTACTGCCGGGCTGCAGATACGTGTACTGGGTCCTCCCGTAGATGGCCCGCTGGAAGGTCATCACCACCGGGGTCATCGGGTTGAGCAGGTACACGTACTGGAGCCAGTTCAGCGACGGGTGGTCCTTGTTGTGGCCGGACAGGAAAATGGTCCCGTAGGTGTAGACGATGGAGGTGAACCAGAACCAGGCCATCAACAGCACCTCGGTCAGGTGCTGGGTGTCCCGCAGGTAGACGTTGACCGCCGACAAGAAGATGGACAGCGCGCCGGTGAACACCAACATGGCCAGGAGGGCCAGGGGGAGGATGGCCACGAAGGTGAAGTCGGGCTGGATCCCGAAGATGAGCAGGGCGAGGACCAGCACCACCACCTGGATGAAGAAGAGGATGAGGTTGACCCCGACCACCGACAGGGCCAGGAGCTCGCGGGGGAAGGCCACCTTCTTGACGATCCCCGCCTTGCCCACCACCACCGAGGTGGCCCCCATGGCCGACCCGTTGAACAGGTTCCAGGCCAGGAGGCCGGCGAACAGCCAGATGGCGAAGTTCGGTTGGTGGTTCCGGGCGATGATCTTGAAGACCACGTAGTAGATGGCCAGGACCAGGGCCGGGTTGAGCATCGACCACGCGTAGCCGAGCACCGAGTCCTTGTACTTGACCTTGAGCTCGGTCCGGACCAGGAGCATGAGCAGGTCACGGTTGAGCCAGAGATCTTTCAGCCTCCGGCCGAGTTGGACCTTCCCGTTGACAACGGTGATGCGGTCGTGGCTCTGACCGGGGACGAAACGGGTGCTCCCCCCGATGCTCGAGACCTCCTCCGGCTCACCAGGAGCGGGGCGCTCGATACTCAGGCTCACTGGCTGGAGGCCCCCGCGCCGGCCGTCGGTACGTCCATGGCGTCCTTTTGGATGACCTCGTCGATGAAGCCGTACTCACGGGCCTCTTCCGCGGTGAACCAGCGGTCGCGGTCCGAGTCCGCCTCGATACGCTCCACCGGCTGTCCGGTGTGGAAGGCGATCCGTTCGGCCATCATCCGCTTGAGGTAGATGATCTGCTCGGCCTGGATGGCGATGTCCGAGGCCTGCCCCTGCATCTGGCCCGAGGGCTGGTGCATGAGGATCCGGCTGTGGGGAAGGGCGAACCGCTTGCCCGGCGTGCCCGCGCACAACAGGAACTGTCCCATCGACGCGGCCAGGCCCACGCAGATGGTGCGGACGTCGCAGCGCACGTACTGCATGGTGTCGTAGATGGCCAGCCCGTCGGTGACCGAGCCGCCCGGCGAGTTGATGTAGACGGCGATGTCGCGCTCCTGGTTTTCGGCCTCGAGCAGGATCAGCTGCGAACACACCAGGTTGGCCGTGTTCTGGTCGATGGCCGAACCGATGAACACGATCCGTTCCTTCAAGAGACGCTGGAAGATGTCGCTGCCCGGACCCACTTCGGTACCGGAATTCATCTGGGGTCCAGGGGCGTGCGGGAACAGTCGACGGGGGTCATCCATGGGCGCAAAGCCTAGTGGCTCGGGCTTCCCGATGGACGCAGGGCGGGGAGCAGTCCCGGCTCACCCGGTGGCCCCGACCCGGCGGGAAACACCCCTGACCGCCTCGACCAGCCGATCCCCGGCGTGTTCGAATCCCATGGTTGCGAACCGCGTCTTCCCGGCCGTGACCTGCCGTTCCCGCTCTTCCGGGTCGCCCAGCAGCCCGGACACGGCCTCGGCCACCTGCCGGGGCCCCTTGTGCCCGAGCAGCACCCCGGATCCGCCCAGTACCTCGGCGACCGCCCCGGTATCGAAGGCCACGATGGGAAGGCCCTGGCCCATGGCCTCCACCAGGGGCACGCCGAACCCTTCGTGCTCGGACAGCATGACCAGGACGTCGGCACTCCGGTAGTGGGCGGCCAGCACGGTGTCGGAGATGCCGGTCACGAACTCGACCGAGCCGGACAGGCCCAGCGACGCCGCGTACCCCCGGAGGGCGGCGGCGTAGGCCGGCTCCGACGGCGCTCCCACCAACGTCAGGCGCGGCGTCGGGGTCGGTCGAGTGCCGGGCCACGAAGAGGGCGGCGACGGTTTCGTGGTGGCACTTGTTGGGGGCCAGCCGTCCCACCGACAGCCAACGGTGCCCCCGCTCCGGGTCGCGGGCCGACAGCCGGGCCAGGGCCGCGGGGTCCGGTTCGACCGGGGGGACGGACACGTTGGCCACCGGGATCACCGTCGTGTCCCGGCAGCCGGCCTCCCGGAGCTCTGCTTCGTCGAAGCGCGACACGGCGATGCCCAACGCCGCCCGCGGGGCCAGGCGGGCCAGCTCGAGCTGGGCACCGACCTGCAGTCGGGTGATCCCGTTGTTCCACGGGGCGAAGGAGGCGGGTGGGGTGACGCTGTGGTAGTTGACGACCACCGGCTCCGGCCGGTCGGTCAACCAGCCGGCCATCACCGATTCGGTGGCGAACTGGTAGACGAGGACGTCACCGGGTTTCGACGCCGTCTCGTACTCGAGGTAGTGGCGGGTCTGGTCGGCGGTGACCGGATCGGGGATCTCCGAGTAGATGGTCGACACCACCCCCGAGGCCACCAACCGGTCGCGCAGAGCCAGCGTGTGCTCCCCCACTGCGTCCCGCCGGTGGAGCATGGGCACGAACAGGTGGACCCCGCTCATGGTTCGAACCTGGCCACCACGGCGTGGAGCGAACCCGAGCTGGGCCGGTGCCACGCCACGGTGGCCGCGCCCGACCGGCGGAACAGGAAGGTCCAGGTCTCAGGATGCAGGGGGCGTCCGGGGGCCAGGTCCCGGGCCGGGGGCGACAGGCCGGCGGACCAGGCGGTCTGGTCGGCCACCAGGACGACGACGGTACCGCCCGGCTTGAGGACCCGGACCGACTGCCCGAGCAGCGCGAGCTGACCATCGAGATCCAAGCGGTCGACGCATCCGAGCAGCACCACAGCCGCGGCACTGGCGTCGGGCATCGCCACCAGCTGGGACACGACCTCGGACAGCACGACTTCGGCCGCCCCCTCCGGTCGGTCGTCGGACATCGACCGCCATGCCGCCGCGCCCCGGGGCTCGATCCCGAGGACCCTGCGCCCGCGCTGCCTCGAGCGCGGCGAGGAGGGCGCCGGCCCCGGACTCGCCCACCACCACGGGCGCCTCCGCCTGCGGCGGACCCAACCACCCGTCGACCGCGTCGACCCATTCGCCCGGATCCGGGACCGGACCGGGCCACTCGGCCGCCTCGAGTCCGAGCGGGTCGACCCGGGCCTCCAGCACCTCCACCCGCGCCGACAGGTAGCGGAGGGCGTCCCACACGGCCACGTTGACGCCGGCGGCGGCGGCCCCGGCCACGACGCGGGCGTCGGCGGCCAGGATCTCGGCCAGCACGCCGGCCACGTCACCCACGAACCGTTGTCCGATCCGGGCACTGCGACCGCGCTCCCACAGGTCGTCGGGAAGGCCCTTCCAGGGACCGGCGCCCGTGGTGGAGTCGATGTCGGGATGCTCGATGCGGCGCATGGCATCGTCGAACCCCCAACGCAGGCCACCCTGCGGGCTCCGACGTTCGAAGGCGTCGAGCAACGCGCCTTCGCCGGGCCCGAGCGGCCGGGCCTCGATCGGGTCGGCGCCGGGGGTGGTCCCTCCTTCCATCGGGCCGTCGTCGCCGACCGGCTCGGTCTCTGGTTCGGCGTGCTCGGACATCAGGGCCTCATCCTTCCCGAACGTAGGCGGGGCCGCCCGCTTGGAGGGCCAGCCGGTGGGTCCTGACCGGGGGCCGACGCCCCCTGGCCACGACCCCGTCGAGGAACCCGAGGTACCGGTCGATGATCGAGGGCCAGCGGAAGTAGCGGGCCGTATAGCGACCTCCGGCCGCGCCCAGCGTCGACCGCAGCTCCGGGTCGGCGGTCAGATGCTCGACGGCGACCTCGAAGGAGCGGTACGAGTCGAACCAGAGCCCGCCCCCCGAGCGCCGGCAGTGTTCCATGGTGGCCGCGCAGGCCGCGTTGACCACCACGGGGACCCCGACGGTCCACGCCTCGAGGAGCACCAGCGAGAACGACTCGTAGGCCGACGGCATGACCATGGCCTCGGCCCCGGCCAGGATGTCCCACTTGTCGGCCTCGGACACCGTGCCGGTCACCACGATGTCCGGATGCTCGGGGGCCTTGTCGGAGACGGGACCGACGAAGGCCATGGCCAGGTCGCCCGGGTGGCGTTCCTTGTACCGCCCGAAGTACTCGGCCAGCATCCCGCAGCCCTTGTGCTCGTCGACCCGGCCGAGGTAGCAGAGGTAGGGCCGGTCCCCGAGGCCGAGGAGATCGCCTCCCCGCCGGCCGGCGCCGGCCGGGTCGTTGACCCCGAGCCCGAGGACGATCTGGGGCGCGCCCCGATGGCGAAGACGTGCTCCATCAGATCCCGCTCCGCCTGGGTGTGGTAGACGAAGCCGTCGATGTCCCGGAAGCTCTGGCGGAACGCGGAGAGATAGATGGCCGGCTCGTCGTGGGCCGCCGGATGGAGGACCGTCGGCACCGGTGACGCCGAGATGGCGTCCACCGTGGTGGCGAAGAGGTAGGGGTAACAGGCCACCACGTCGGCGTCGGTGTCGGCCACCGCGTCGACCAGGTCCGGGCACATCGGGCCGTTGAGCGCCACCCACCGTCGTGACTCGGCCAGCGATGCCGTGGTCGGCGACACCCTGAGTTTTGCATCGAGCTTGAAGTAGTCGAGCAGCCGCCGGCTGGCCGTCGGGAAGCGGTGGACGGTGACCCCGTTGAGCAGCGAGGTCCCGCGGGGTTCCGTGTTCTCCCATGTCAGATGATCGAGGGCGCAGCTGGTCAGCACCTCCACCTCGACGCCGGGCCGGACGGCGAGCCGTTCGGCCAGCATCCGGGCTGCGCTCTCGGCGCCACCGATGACCTCGATGCCGTACCGGGGCGTGACGAAGGCGAGCTTCACGCCCCGGCCCCCCGGCGCGCGCCCACCCCTGGCCTCTGGCCCCCGGCCACACCGGCGAGCACCTCGACGAACCGCCGACGGGTCACGTCCAGCGAGAAACGCTGCAGGCGCCGGTGCCCCTCCGCCACCAGGTACGTGGCCAGGTCGGGGTCGCGCCCGATGCGGTCGACGGCCGCGGCCACCGCGCTCGGGCGCTTCGAGTCGAGCAGGATGCCGGCGGGGCCCAGGGTCTCGGGCACCGCCCCCGCCCCGAAGGCGACGATGGGGAGCCCCGAGCGCATGGCCTCGAGCAGCGGGATGCAGAATCCCTCGTGCTCGGACAGGCAGACGAACACGTCGGCGTCGGCGTACCAGGCCGCCAGCTGGGCATCGGAGAGGTGCGCACCGTGTCGGACGGCGTGGGCCAGACCGAGCTCCTCGGCCAGCGAGAAGACCGCCTCCGCATACGACTCGGTCACCGCCGGGCCCACCAGGTGGAGGCGGGCGTCGGGGTCGTACCAGCGGCGGTAGAACCACAGGGCCTCGACGAGATGGTGCTGGGTCTTGTTGGGAGAGAGCCGGCCCACGAACAGGAGCACGGCCCCCGGTCCGTGCTCGGCCGCCAGCCGTGCCGCCTCGACCCCGTCGACCGGTGGCCGGTTGTCGCCCATCTCGACCAGGATGGGGACGACCTCGGTGGCCCGGCAGCCGAGGGACCGGAGCCCCTCGGCGTTGAACGACGAGTCGGCGATCCCGAGGGTGGCCAGCGGCGCCAGCGCTGCCGCCTGGGTGAGGGCCAGAGCCACCTTCTCGGCCGTGTGGTCCTCCCAGCCCTCGTAGAAGGAAGGGGGCGTGATGTTGTGGTAGTCGAGCACGAGCGTCTCGGGTCTGGTGGCCAGAAAGTCGGCCACCGGCGAGGCCGTGCTCAGCTGGTACAGCAAGATGTCGCCCGGCTTGGCCCGTTCCGGGTAGCGCTCGAAATACGTGGCCTGGTCCTTGAGCTCGTCGTGGGCCGCTTCGACGTAGATGTCGGACTCCCAGCCCTCCCGACGCAGCGTGTCGCGTAGTTCCAGGGTGTGGTCGCCGGTGGCATCCCTCGGAAGTAGCGCGGGGACGAACTGGTGGACGGCGGTCACCGCTCCCGGACAGCGACCAGGAGGTACTCGCCCGACCCGAGGAGCAGCGCGTTGACCGCGTCGATGGCCGCATTGATGGGCCCGGCATCGGGGTTCGACGATCCCACCCGGTCGAGCCGGCGCTCGTCACCGCCGCGGGTCACCGCCGCGGCTCCGAAGCCGAGTTGGGCCAGGAGATGGCCCCACGTCTCGGCGTGGAGCGGCCGCCCGGGGGCCAGGTCGCTGATCAGGTGCGAGGTCCCTGCCATCCACGACTCCGGGGTGGACGAGTGGATCACCAGCACCCCGTCGACCGCCAGGCGGGATGCGGCCAGATGCACCAACCGGTCCCGCTGGTTGGGATGGAGCCACTGGACCGACCCGCTGAGCACCATTCCCGAGAGGGCCTCGTCGGCCACCACCTCCAGATGGCCGAGCACCGACTCGGCCCGCACGTCCAGTCCCTGCTCGATGGCCGGCTCGATCACCGACTCGGTGGGATCCACCCCGTAGGCGTCGACGCCGCCGGCCAGCAGTGCACTGACAAGACTCCCGTTGCCGCACTCGGCGTGCAGCACCCGTCCGGAGACCCCGGACATGGCGGCCACCGCCGTCGCCGACCACCAGCTCGACCCGGGATCGACCTCGGGGAGCGCACTGGCCGGCAGCTCGGGTGTCCGTTGCGCGTCGACCGAAGCCTCCAGGTCCTCCACGTGGTCGACGACCACGTGGAACATGCGGGACACCGCCCAGGCGAACTTGACGATCTGGTGGACGATGAAGCCGATGTACCAGCCCATGGCCTTGCGGATCAGCCGTTTGACGAGACTCCCGACGAGCTTCTGCGACTCGGTGGGCACGGCCACGTCCACATAGGCCGAACCGTCCACCAGGGCCAGGGTCTCGCGCAGTCGGGCCCGGCCATGCAGCCCGACCGGCGAGAACTCGAGGAACAGCTCGTCCAACTCGCGCTCGAGCCCGGCCGGGAGATCGCCCGAGGCCCGCCGGCGCCTGACTTCGGCGTCGATTTCGGCCATGACCTCGTTCAGGTACTTGGCCCGGGCCGTGGCGTCGGCCCCGTCGGCGGCAACCTCTGCCGCGGTCGGGTGGGCGTCGGTGGCGGCGTCAGCGGTGGCTGACGGGTTCGGCTCGATGGGAGCCACCGAGGGTGTGGACGACGGCGCGGGCGGCACAGGGTGACTATAGCCAGGGCCTCCCGGGGTCCCCGTGACCCCCGGGGCGCACTCCGGCCCTCTGTAGGCTGGCACCACGCGGGCGTGGCGGAACTGGCAGACGCGCCGGGTTTAGGTCCCGGTCCCTTCGGGGATGGAGGTTCGAGTCCTCTCGCCCGCACTTATTTTTCCACCGACCCACTGGATCGCCCTTCCCGACCGCACCCTCTCGCTCGCAACCCCCCGGCGGCCGGTCCGCCGCCGGGTCGCACCCCCTCCCGGCCACGCGGCCACGACCGCACGCCTACGCTGTGGACCATGCCCATCGAAGGTGAATACGAGCCGAGCTCGACGGACTGGGTCCGTGAACAGGTCGAGGAGTACGAAGGTTCCGGAGGTACCAAGGGCACGACCCTCCGGGGCATGCCGGTGGTCATTCTGACCAGCCGGGGGGCGAAGTCGGGGAAGATCCGCAAGACGCCGCTGATGCGGGTCGAACACGGGGGCGACTATGCGGTCGTGGCTTCCCAGGGCGGCGCTCCCACCCATCCCGTCTGGTACTACAACCTGGTCGCCGATCCTCATGTCGAGCTCCAGGACGGTCCGACCAAAGCCGACAGGACCGCCCGCGAGGTCACCGGGGACGAGAAGGCCGTCTGGTGGGAGCGAGCGGTCGCCGCCTATCCGGACTACGCCGACTACCAGAAGAAGACCGACCGGTCCATCCCTGTCTTCGTACTCGAACCTGCGTAACCCTCACCGACCGGGCCGGCCGGCGGCTCCGGTCAAGCGGGCTTCTGGATGACCAACGCCAGCAGGTAGCACTCGTCGGCCTGGTAGTAGATGCCGTAGTGGCCGGCCAGGGCCGAGGGATCGAACTCGTCCCGCGCCACCGCCGGTCCTCCCCAGTTGAGTCCCCGCTCGGTGAGCACGTCGAAGCCGGCCCGCTTCACCTTCCGGCGCAGCTCGTCCAGGGTGTACTCCACCTTGTGGTCAGGATCGATGAAGGCCGGCTGCTGAAGCCGGCACACCCGGCCGTTGGGCGTGTCGATGGCCATGTACCCGCCCGGCCTCAGGATCCGGAACGCCTCGTGCAACACGGTCTCGCCGTCGGCTTCGGTGACGTGCTCGATCGACTGCCCGCTGTACACGAGGTCCACGGAGGCGTCGTCGGCGAACGAGAGATCGGCCATCGACCGGTACTCGTAGCGGACCTGGCCACGCTCGGTGTCGCCGGTCCCGAACCGCTCCGAGTGGTAGAGCGGGTGGCGGTCGTCGGGTGGCAGGTCGACCACCACCAGCTCGTCGAAATCGTAGGGATACCCGAGGACCACCAGCGCCCCCCGGGAGTCGGAGGTGTGCCCGCCACCCAGGTCGACGATGCGTCGGGCCGGGGGGAGGCCCAGGATGAACTCGCACCGGCTGGCGTGCAACGAGCTGTGCAGGTTGCCGGGGCCGACCGGGACCGCGGTCCGGAATTCATTGGAGCAACGGATGCGGTCGACGACGTCGTCGTGGCTCAGCACCCCTGACGCCATGGCCCCGGTCTGCTCGGTCCACGCCGGTTCATCGGGTTCGCGGCGGAGCAGGACGTTGTAGGCCATCCGGACCGCCTGGCGGGGCGGGAGCTGTTGGAACGAGAGCCCGGCCAGCCGGGTCGCCTCGCGGCGCACTTTTCGTTCCACCCGCTGGAGGTGGGGCGTGACCTTGGCCACCGTCCCGGTGGTCGGTCGGTCTCCACTGTCCGCTGGGTGACCCGGTCCGCTCACACCTTCTCCATTCCCGTGGGCTCCCCGTCGCCCGAACGGCCCGAACATAGCATCGCGCCCTCCTTCCCCTACCCCGTGCCGGGGGGCGCCGGCACCGGTCTTGCCTGGAAGGGCAACTTTCGGCCATGCTTCCCCGGTTCCGTCGCAACGTCGGGGTGCACAGCCGGACGGTTCCGGCGTGGGCCCCGAGGGCCAGTGCCTTCCGGGCGCGGGCCGTGCGGCATCGACCGAAGACTCTGGCAACAGCTGCAGGGACGAGATACAGGAGGACAACATGGGAATGCTCGACGGCAAGGTGGCCATCGTCACCGGCGCAGGACGAGGCATCGGACGCGAAGAGGCCCTGCTGCTGGCGGCCGAGGGCGCCAAGGTGATCGTGAATGACGTGGGGGCCTCCCTCCAGGGAGAAGGCGGCGACAAGCACCCCGCCGAAGAGGTCGTCGAGCTCATCAAGAAGGGTGGCAGCGACGGGGCGGTCAACGCCTCCGACGTCAGCTCGTGGCAGGGGGCCAAGGACCTCGTCGACCAGGCCGTCGACACCTTCGGCCAGCTGGACATCGTGGTCAACAACGCCGGAATCCTGCGGGACAAGATGAGCTTCAACATGGACGAGTCGGACTGGGACGACGTCATCCGGGTGCACCTGAAGGGTCACTTCGCCCCGGCCCACCATGCGGCCGTCTACTGGCGGGGACGGGCCAAGGCGGGCGAGACGGTCAGCGGCCGGATCATCAACACCTCGTCGGAGGCGGGCCTCTACGGAAACGCCGGCCAGGCCAACTACTCCTCGGCCAAGGCCGGCATCGCCGCCCTCACCGTGGTCCTCGCCCGTGAGCTCGAGCGCTATGGAGTGACCGTCAACTCGATCTCCCCCCGGGCCCGCACCCGGATGACCGAGAACCTGTTCGGCGAGATGGCCAAGAAGGGCGAGGGCTTCGACGAGTGGGATCCCCGCAACATCGCCCAACTGGTGGCCTTCCTGGCCAGCGACGAGGCGTCCGATGTCACGGGCCAGAATTTCGTGGTCTTCGGCGGCAGCGTGTGGGCCATGGGCGGGTACCACCCGGTGGGTGAGATCCACCGCGACTCGATGTGGACCCCCGAGGAGCTGGCCGCGGCCAAGGGCGAGCTGTTCAAGGACACCTCGTCGGGTATCCCGAAGTTCAGCTTCTTCTAGGGGGCTGCCCCCAGGGGATGCCGGCCCTGTCTCCCTTCGGGATGTCCGACCGGCTCCACACCGGTCGGCTCCGGCAGGTGCATTTTTCTGAATCGATCTGATTATCGTCTCCGGCCGATAACCGGCGTGGCCGAGGCCCGCCGATTATCGGCTGCAGGCGATGGTTTGCCCCAAATGGAAAACCGGCACTCCACCCACTGGCCAGAGGTGACCCACTTCGTTCGGGTCCGTGTTGCCGCCCCTGGCCGCGAAGAGCGGCGGCGGCTGGGGATCAGCGAGCCGCGACGGGGTCCCAGCGGAGCCGATGGAGGCTCAGGGCCGGCTGGGAACCACGGCGGTGGCCTGGCCGACCACCTTCTCCTCGCCGTCCCCGTTGACCAGCCGGACGTCGAGGTCGACGAGCTGGTCGCTGCCCTCGGTGCGCTTGCCGGTCACCACGATCTTCGTGGACAGCTTCTCGTCGGGCCAGGTCTGCTTGGCGAACCGCACCTGGTACCGGCGCACGTTGCCCACGCCGACGAAATCGGTGATGGCCGAGCCCAGGAAGCCCATCGAGAACATGCCGTGGCCGAAAACGCTGGGCTGGCCCGCGGCCTTGGCCTTGACCTCGTCGTGGTGCATGGGGTTGTAGTCGCCCGAGGCCCCGGCGTACCTCACGAGGTCGGTCCGGTCCAGGACCAGGGAGCGCACGGGTGCCTCGTCGCCCTCGGTCACGTCCTCGAAGTACAACACGTCAGCCATCGGTCCGTCCTCCATCCGCTTGCTCGTCAACCATCCGCTTGCTCGTCAACCATCCGCTTGCCCATCAACACTCCGCTTCCCCGTCAACATTGCCACACCGGCCCCGCCGCTCACCGGCCCGGCTCAGGATCCCGGGGCAGGCCCAACAGACGCTCCCCGATGACGTTGCGCTGCACCTCGCTGGTGCCGCCGGCGATGGTCAGGCACTTGCTCTGCAGCACACCGTGGGCGGACACCGCCGCCTCCCCCTCGGTGACGGCCCCGTCGGGGCCGCACAGGTCGAGGCCGAACTCGTGGACCCGCTGCTCGAACTCGGCACCCAACAGCTTGCGCAGACTCGACTCGGAGCCGGGCTGCAACCCGCCCAGCGAACGGAGCGTGGCCCGCACACCCAGCTGGGCCAGTGACTGCGCCTCCGACAGCAGGTGACCGAGCCGGTCGAGGGTGACCGGATCCTGACGATCGGGGTGATCGGCCACCCGGGCCAACACACCTTCGAGTGCGCCCCCGAAGGCCGAGTCCGAGGAGAGCGAGACCCGCTCGTTGGCCAACGTGGTGCGGGCCAGCCTCCAGCCACCGTCGACCTCGCCGACCACGCAGTCGTCGGGCACGAAACAGCCGTCGAAGAACACCTCGTTGAACAGTTCGGCACCGGTGATCTCCCGCAGGGGACGGACCTCGATACCCGGCGATTTCATGTCGACGAGAAAGTAGGTGATGCCCCGGTGCTTGGGCACGTCGGGATTGGTGCGGGCCAGGCAGATGCCCATGTTGGCCCTCGCCGCCACCGACGTCCACACCTTCTGCCCGTCGAGTCGCCAGCCGCCCTCGACGCGGGTGGCCCGGGTGCTCAGCGCGGCCAGGTCGGACCCGGCCCCCGGCTCGCTGAAGAGCTGGCACCAGAGGAGGTCGCCCCGCAGGGTCGGGCCCACCCACCGCTCGGTCTGCTCCGGGGTGCCGTGGGCCATGATGGTGGGCAGCGCCCAGCCGGCCACGGCCAGATTGGGGCGACGGAGCCCGGCCTCGGCGCACACCTGGTCGATGACCAGCTGTTCCACGGGACCGGCGTCACGGCCCCACGGTGAGGGCCAGTGCGGAACGAGGAGTCCTTCGTCAGCCAGGGCTCGCCGCTGTTCGAGCGGGTCCTCGATGGCGGCGATGGTGGCGATGACTCCGGTGAGCTCGTCCCGGAGCACCTCGGCCTCGGGCGGCAGCTCCACCGACAGGAGCCGGCGGTGGCCGGCCAGGGCCAGCCGGGCCGATTCCGCCCGGAGGGGGGCGGTGCCCCCGATCAACTGGCGGAGGGTGGTGGCCCGGCGCAGGTGGATATGCGCGTCGTGCTCCCAGGTGAAGCCCATGCCCCCGAGGACCTGGATCGCCCCCTTGGCCGCCTCGACATAGCCGTCGAGAGCCAGGCTGCCGGCCAGGTGGACGGCCAGCCTGGCCTCGTCGGAACCCCCGGACCCGGAGGGATCGGCGTCCAGGCTGAGGGCCGCGTCCCAGGTGGCCGCCACCCCCTGCTCGACCGAGACCAGCATGTCGGCCAGACGGTGCTTGACCCCCTGGAACTGGCCGATGGGCCGGCCGAACTGCTCACGCGTGCGGGCGTGGTCGGCCGCGCTGTCCAGGCACCAGCGGGCCCCGCCCACGGCCTGGGCCGAGGCCACCAGCAGCGCCACCTCACGGATGCGTTCCGATGTGGCGCCTTCGATGAGCCGATCGTGGGCCACGACCGCCCCGTCGAGCACCCAGGTCGCCGACCGCCGCGACGGATCGAAGCTGGTCCGGGCCTCCACCTGCACGGACCCGCTCCGCTCGATCACCGCCCACCGCACCGAGCCGGCCACCTCCACCGGGGCCAGCAGCCGGTCCACCACACCGCCGTTGGGGACCGGGCCGATGGTCCCGTCGACGGTGAGAGAGCCGTCATCGCCCGGCTGCCCGACCAGGCCCGGCCGCGGCACGGCCGCGCCGTCTGCTCCTCCGGTGGGCACGACCACCGAGGCGGGAAGGGTTCCGTCGACCAACCCGGGCAGGATCTCCTTGGCCTGGGTCGGGCTCCCGCTTTCGGCCACGATGGTGCCGACCACCATGGTCCCGTCCCAGGGGCCGGGTGCCGCCGCCCGGCCCAGCTCCTCGGCCACCACGGCCACCTCCACCATCCCGGCCCCCTGGCCCCCGTACTCTTCGGGAAGGTGGATCCCGAGGGTCCCCTGGGCACCGAGGTCGGCCCAGAACACAGGCAGGCTGTCCGCCGTGGCGTCGAGCGCGGTCCTGGTCACCTCGGGCGGGCAGCGCGACTCGATCCACCGCCGGAGGGTGAGCCGGAGCTCGTCGTGTTCGTCGCGGATCCCGATCGGCACCGGTCAGGCTCCGGTCGGCTCTGGGGTCGTCACGGCACAGTTTCTACCATCCTGAGCCACGACAACGAGAACCGGTTCTACTCCGGGGACGCCGACGCGCTACCAGCCCTTGAACTCCGGCGAGCGGCGTTCGGCGAAGGCACGCAGGCCCTCGCCGCAGTCCTCGGTCGTGGTGATCAGCTCCTGGGCCACCGACTCGTCCCACAGCGCGGCGGTCCGGTCGGACTCGAGAGACCGGTTGGTGAGGTACTTGGCGGCCCCGATGGCCTTGGTGGGACCGGCGGCCAGCCTGGCCGCCCAGGCCCCGACCTCGGCCATGAGCCGGTCCCGCGGCACCACCCGGTTGACCAGCCCGATGCGCTCGGCTTCCACCGCCGGGACATCGTCCCCGAAGAAGAAGAGCTCCTTGGCCTTCTGGGGGCCGATGAGGCGGGGCACCAGGTAGGCACCACCGGCGTCGGGGGCGATGCCCCGGCGGACGAAGACGGCGATGAACTTGGCCTCTTCGGCCGCAATGACCAGGTCACAGGCCAGGGCCAGGTGCATGCCACCACCGGCCGCGGTGGCGTTGACCGCGGCGATCACCGGCTTCTCACAGTCGAGCACGGCACTGATCAGTCGCTGCCATCCGGTGCGGATGAGTCGGGCCGCATCCCCCACCGCCAGGCGGGGAGCGCCCGCCGGACGGGCCGGGCCGGCCTCCTGGGATCGGAGGTCGGCTCCTGTGCAGAACCCCTTCTCACCGGTCCCGGTGATGACCACGGCCCGGACGAAGAGGTCGGCGGACGCCTCCTCGAGCCACACCACGATCTGATCGCGCATGGCCGCGGTGATGGCGTTGCCGGCTTCAGGCCGGTTGAGGGTGATCGTGGCCACCCCCTTGTCCAGGTGGTACAGGACCGGATCCGGCGGAGCTTCGGCCTGCTCGGCCATCAGATGCGGTGGATCAAATTCAACCGGGAGGTGCAGACCGGCTCGCCGGTGGCCTGTTCGGTCCACGCCGTCTCCACCACCAAGAAGGTCATGGTCTTGCCCTTCGACTCCTTCCGGTAGGCGTCCGCCACCTTGCCCTCGCCGACCAGCACGTCACCGGCCAGGACGGGGCGGTGATAGGTGAACTCCTGCTCCCCGTGGAGGATCAGCCCGCCCTTGGCCATGAGCGGCCCGAGCACCTCGGCCATCGGGTTCCCCGTCGGGCCGTCGGTGGGCTGGAGCTCGGGGTAGGCACCGAAGTGCTCCATGACGAAGGGATAGGTGGGCGGGGCGGGAATGCCGGCCAGACCCGCCTCGCCGGCGGCCCGCGGGTCGCGGTAGGCGGGGCTCTTCTCCTTGACCGCATCGGCGAACAGTGCCAACTGGCCTCGCTCCACCGTGACCACGGTGGTACCCGTGGGCCGGCCGATGATCGTGCTCAGGATGTCCTCGTCCTCTGCCACCTGGGGCTCCTCCCCTGTCGTCGAACTGGTCACCGGAGTTCGAACCTGGTCACCGGACGTCGTGGGTGACCTCACCACCGGCTGGGCGATAGGGTGCCCGCTCGGCACCGTCGCGCGCAAGCCCTGGACCCGACGCCCGCCGACCGTCGAAC
Source organism: uncultured Acidimicrobiales bacterium (assembly GCA_963713625.1). Lineage (GTDB taxonomy): Bacteria > Actinomycetota > Acidimicrobiia > Acidimicrobiales > RAAP-2 > Bog-756. The sequence goes on from CAVQMN010000008.1 coordinate 320,451, forward strand.
CCGTCGACCGTTGAACCGAGGGCCGGGCCACCTCCCATCCCCTACAGTGCCGGGCGTGAGGCAACCGGCTGGGCATCGACCGTGAATGGACAGGCACAGGGCGGCGCGGACCGTCCCGAGGTGTTGGTGCTCTCCGACACAAGGGCCATGGCCCGGGCCGCGGCCGACCGGGCGGCTTCGGTCATCGGCGAGGCGGTGGAACGAAAGGGCGTCGCCCACGCCATGTTCGCCACCGGCAACTCCCAGATCGAGTTCATCGGCGAGCTCGTGGGCCGGACCCCCGACGTGCCCTGGGCTGACGTGGTCGTCTTCCACATGGACGAGTACGTCGGTCTCGGACCCGACCATCCGGCCAGCTTCCAGCGGTGGATCCGCCAGCGCATCGTGGAACCCACCCGGCCCCGGTCCGCCCACTACATCGACGGCCTGGCGCCTCCCGACGCTGAGTGCGACCGCTACGCCCGTCTGCTGGCCGAGTACCCGCTCGATCTCTGCTGCCTCGGGATCGGCGAGAACGGGCACCTGGCCTTCAACGATCCGCCGGTGGCCGACTTCGACGACGCCGTGGACGTGAAAGTGGTGGCCCTCGACCCCGGCTGCCGGCGCCAGCAGGTCAACGAAGGCCACTTCGCCACCGATGCGGACGTGCCCGAACGGGCGGTCACCGTGACCATCCCGGCGTTGCTCCGGGCCGGGACCGTCCTCGCCGTGGTACCCGAGGCCCGCAAGGCCGAGCCGGTCCGGGCCGCCCTCGAGGGCCCGGTCTCGACCTCGTGTCCGGCGTCGATCCTCCAGCACACACCCCATGCCGTCGTCCTGTTGGACGCCGACTCCGGCCGCCGGCTCGCTCCGGGTTCCTGAGGTGGGTCGCGCCACCCAGGGCCGCTGGTCGACGCGCTAGGCACCACCGGAGGCGGCTCCCACCCCCAGCCACCGCTCGAGGAACGGATAGGCCCGGTCGCCGTGCCACTGGTGCTCACCGTCGAAGACGTCGAGGCCCAGCCGGTCCCCGGCCGCCACGTGGTCGTAGACCCGCTGCACCCGGGCCGCCGACTCCTCGGCCGCGGCCACCGGGAAGAGCAGGTCGTCCTGACCGGTCACGATGAGCAGCGGGCGCGGCGCCACCAGGGCACCGAGGTCGGCGTGCTCCATCCGGCCCAGCATGCCGAACAGCACCTGTGAACCGCACATGTTCCAGGGGACCTTGTGCGACTCGGCCCAGGAGGAGAAGTAGCAGCACACCACAGCCGCGGCCACCCGGGGGTCCAGTGCCGCCAGGAACAGGGTGACCGTGGCCCCGTAGGAGAAGCCGGCCATGCCCATCCGTTCCGGGTCGACCAGGGGATGGGCTTCCAACACGTCGAGCGCCCGGGCCAGATCCCACAGGTTCTGGGTCAGCGGGTTCCACCCCCCCATGACCTGGTGGACCAGGTTGGTGTCGCACCCGTAGTGGTCGGGAGGGTTCCAGTCGGCCCGCTCACCGAAGCAGCGCAGGTCCGGTGCCAGCACCACGTGGCCCTGCCGGGCCAGTTCGGCGGCATAGTCCCCCCCGGGTGGGTCGTCAGGCTCGAGACCGCACACCCGTGACTTGCCCGGACCGTGACCGTGCACGGCCAACACCGCCGATCCTGGTTCCACCCGGTCGTCCGGGATCAGAAGGTAGGCCGGGACGGACATGGTGTCCTCGGTGTCGAACACGATCCGCTGGCGTACATAGCCGTCGCAGACAACCTCCTCGGTGACCTCGGTGTCTGCCGGCACCGGCTCGGGCCACCGGCCCAGGCCGTCCTGGAGGCGGTCGTGGAACCGCTCCTTCCACGGAGCGAACGCAGCCGGATCGTCAGGCAGTGGATCCGCCTCTTCGGTGGCCATGAGCCGGCTCACCGCCTGGAACCAGGGCGAGAGGTTGCGCTGCCTGGCTGGTGGTGCTGTGGTCATCGGCCATCCCCGGGTTCCTGGTTCCATGGCACCGCCGGACTCGGCGCCTCACCAGCCCCTCCATCAAACCATTCCGCCGAACCGTCCGCCGCCGAACGGAGGGAGGAAACGACGGTGGCGGACGGCCACGTCCAGCCTGGTGGGGGTTGAGCGGGTTCCCCTCGTGGGGCACACTGGACCCCATGACGAGGCTCCCATGACCATCGCCACCGGGCTCGATGTCCGGCCGCTGTCCCCGATCATCGGAGCCGAGATCCACGGCATCGACCTCTCGAAACCGCTCAGCGAGGCGGTGGTGGCCGAGGTCAGGCAGGCCCTGAACACCCATCACGTGATCTTCTTCCGTGACCAGGACCTCTCCCCCACCCAGCAAGCCGAGTTCGCCGCGCAGTTCGGGACGGTGACCGAAGGCCATCCGGTCATCACGCCCCTGGCCGAGCATCCGGACGTGCTGGCCATCGACGGGAGCGTCGACCGGGCCAGCTGGTGGCATACCGACATCACCTTCCTCCAGCAACCGGCCTTCGGGTCGATCCTCTACATGCTCGAGTGCCCCGACTACGGCGGCGACACCACGTGGGCCAGCCTGCAGGACGCCTACGACCGGCTGGCCGACCCGGTCCGGACCATGTGCGACACGCTGATCGCCATCCATTTCGATCCCTGGTTCGCGGCCGATGTCGACGCCCGCGGGGGCTACGACTGGCAGGGGGTGCACTACGAAAAACTGCTCCCCGCCCTCCATCCCGTGGTACGTACCCACCCGGAGAACGGCCGCAACGGCTTGTTCGTGAACCCCCAGTTCACCCAGACGATCCTCGGGCTGTCGAAGAACGAGAGCACCGCCATTCTCGAAATGCTCTACCGGCACTGCCAGCAGCCGGAGCTGACCTGTCGTTTCCGTTGGCGCCCCGGGTCGGTGGCCTTCTGGGACAACCGGGCCACCCTCCACTACGCGCTCGACGACTACGGCGACGCCACCCGCATCGCCCACCGTGTGACCCTGCGGGGCGATGTCCCCTACGGCCCGGCCATGCCCAGGCGCTGAGCGGGCGCTCCGCCGTGGCCCCGCCCCGGCGACACGACCGTCAGGTGGGCCCGGCCTCTGTTTCCGGCTCCGCATGGGGTGCCGTCGCCGGTTCAGGTCCGGGCTGCCCGGCCCCGGCCTGCCCTGCCCCGGTGGGGGCCGGTGCCGCCGGGTCCTGCGTCCCTCCGACCCGAGCGGGAGTCCGGGTCGCGGCTGCCCCGGAAACAGCCAGTGCCTCCTCGCTGGCTCCGAGATAGGCGGCCAGCGCCCGCGGGTCGGCGCCCACCTCCTCCGGCGTCCCGGCCGATACCACCGCGCCCGTCTCCATCATCACCACTTTGGAGCACAGGGCGAACACCAGCGGCACGTCGTGCTCGACCAGCACGATGGTGGTGTCGGCCAGCTCGTGCAGCCGGCGGAGCAGGGGGACGAACGCCTCGGCCTCGCGCTGGGCGATCCCGGCCGTGGGCTCGTCGAGCAGGAGCAGACGGGGTTGGGCCAGCACGATCGAGGCCAGGTCCACCACCCGTCGGGTCCCCGTCGAGAGCTGGCCGATGTGGTGCTGTCGGAAGCGGTCGATGCCGAACGAGCGGATCACATCGTCGGCCGCTTTTCGTTTGTCGCGCTCGGAGCGGAGCGCCCAGGGCATGTGCAAGGTGGAAGACAGGACCCCCACCGGTCGCTTGGCATCCTGGGTGAGCCACAGCACCTCTTCCACGCTGAGTTCGGGGAAGAGGCGGCAGTCCTGGAAGGAGCGGACCACGCCGAGGGACGAACGTTCCTCGGGCAGGTACTCGACCAGGCTCTCGCCATCCAGCCTGACCGAACCCGCTTGCGGCGTGACCAGTCCCGAGATGACGTCGAGCATGGTGGTCTTGCCCGAACCGTTGGGCCCGATCAGCCCGACGATGGCCCCCGGCTCGGCGGTCAGATCGGCCCCGTCGACGGCCTGCACCCCGCCGAAGGCCACGGACACCCCCTGCACCTCGAGGCGGGCCGGCCCCGACGCGTCCGCCCGGCCGGAACTGCTCAACTGGCCACCTCGGTGACCACAGGCACGGGTGGTGGGCCGGCCTCCCCGGCCACCGGTGGCGATCCCCGTCGCCCCATCAGCTGTTCGATCCCCAGGGTCACGACGTCGCCCAGGCGGTGCATGAGCTCGGACAGACCGCCGGGGAGGTAGAGGATGAAGGCCAGGAGGCCGAGGCCGCTGGTGAGGAATTGAATCGTCGGGTTGGACCCGAAGATGGCCGGGATGCCGACCAGGTAGATGGCACCCAACACGGCCCCGTCGATGGAGCCGAGGCCCCCGATCACCACCATCGAGACCACCAGGATGGAGAAGGTGGGGTCGAAGGTGTCCGACGAGAAGCGTTGGGTGGCAAAGGCCAGGCACACCCCGGCGTAGCCGGCGATGAAGCCCGACAGGGCGAAGGCCAGCAGCTTGGTCCGGGCCAAGGGGATCCCCATGGCTCCCGCTCCCGTCTCGTTGTCCCTCACGGCCATGAGGCGGCGGGCCACCCCCCGGTCGCGCCAGAACCGGACGATCAGCACGGACACCACCAGCACGCCGAGCGAGAACCAGGCGAAGGCGCGCTCCGAACTCAGCCCGATCCCGAAGAAGCTGGGTGCGGAGATGAGGGTGGACTGCGGATTCGGCAGACCGGTGCACAGCTGCCGGTCCAGTCCCGGAACGGTCCAGCAGGGCGTGTTCAGGACCGCTCCCATGAACCAGAGCCCGAAGGCCAGTGTGCTCACGGCCAGATAGAGACCCCGGACCCGGAGGGCGGGCAGGCCGACCAGCACGGCCACCACGGCGGTGACCGCCCCGGCGAAGGGCATGAGCAGGACCAGAGGCACGCTCGACCCGAGGTGGGCGGCCATGAGCGCACCCACCGCCACCAATCCGAACTGCCCGAGCGAGACCTGGCCGGCCCAGCCGGTCAGCACGGTCAGGGAGAGGGCGATGACCGCGTAGATGCAGATCTGGGCGATCAGGAACGAGTTGCCCGTACTCACCACCAAGGGGAGCAGCGCGGCGCCGATCACGGCCAACACCACTCCGGTGTTCCCGACCTTGCGACGCAACGGACCCTGGTTCCGGAGCTGGACCCGGGTGTTCTCCAGCCAGGTCGAGCGCACCTCGCGGCGCGATCCGGTCTGGAGGGCGGCGATGCGGACCAACAGGACCACCATGACCAGTATGAACAGGATCAGGTCCACCTGGTTGGTGCTGCTCAGGTTCCAGACCAGGATCTCCTGGATGATCCCGATCCCGATCGCCGACACGAAGGCGGCGGTGAGGTTGACCATGGCGCCGACCATGGCCGCGGTGAGACCCAGCAACAGGAGCTCGGGACTGAGGACCTCGGTCAACTGCGAGGTCTGGCCCGGGGCGGCCAGGATGGCGGTGAAGGCGGACAGCACCCCGGCCAGCGTCCAGGCCATCGTCGACGTCCGGCGGACCCACACCCCCGACAGCCGGGCCGAGTCGGCGTTCTCGGCCATGGCCCGCATGGCCAGGCCCCACGGCGACCATTTGATGAAGGCGGCCAAGCCCACGGCCACCAGCGGCGCGGCGATCAAGGTCAGAACCTGGCCGGGGGTGAAGAGATAGGTGCCGATGCTGAAGGAGAAGTCGAAGGGGACCGGAAACGGCTTGAAGAGGTTCTTCGGGCGGATGAAGGGCAGGGCGGTGAACACGAACAGCACCTGGCTCAGCCCGATGGTGGCCACCATGACCAGGACCCGGGGCCGGTTGAAGAGGCGCCGCAGAAGCAGTTCGCTCAGAGCGCCGACGGCGGCGGCCAGCCCGAGGGACAGGATCAGGGCGAACCAGTAGTTGAACCCGAAGTCGTAGAAGCACTTGACCATGAAGACGGCCGCCACCACCCCGAGTTGGCCCTGGGCGAAGTTGAGCACCCGGTTGGTCTTGTAGATCAGGACCAGGCCCATGGCCAGCAGCCCGTAGCTGAGACCGGTGATCACCCCCTGGACCAGCACGAAGCTGGGAACCGACACCCCCGGCCCCCGCTAGTCGAGCCCGGCCACGGCCGCGCCCAGGAACACGGGGCGCAACAGGTCGGTGCGCTCATACAGATCGGCGGTCAGCCCGTCGAAGCGCACCTCACCGCGCTCGATGAAGATGGCCCGCTCGGCCAGGCTCATGGCCCGGTTCACGCTCTGCTCGACCAGGACCACCGTCGTGCCCTGGGCGTTCACCTCCCGGACGATGGCCATCAGTCGGTCGACAGCCTTCGGGGCCAGGCCGAGGGCCAGCTCGTCGATGAGCAGCAGCTTCGGCTGGGTCATCATCACCCGGGCCAGGGCCAGCATCTGCTGTTCGCCCCCGGACAGGGTGCCGGCCGGCTGGTCCAGCCGGTCGGCCAACTCGGGGAAGCGGTCGACGGCATCGTCGAGGGCCGTCTTGGCCTTCGAACCGTCCCGGCGCATGGAATGGCCGCCGATGCGGAGGTTGTCGCGGACGGTGAGGCCACCGAAGGTCATCTTGCCCCCCACGAGCAGGGCGACGCCCTGGTCGATGATCTGCTCGGGTTCGAGATAGGTGCAGTTGGCCCCGTAGATGCGGATGACCCCGCGGTGGGGGTGTTCCAACCCGGACACGGCCCGGAGCAGCGTCGATTTACCGGCCCCGTTGGTACCCAACAGGGCCAGGATCTCCCCCTGTTTGATCTCGAGATTGACGTTGAACAGCACCTGGTTGGAGCCGTAGTAGAAGTCGAGGTTGTGGACCTGCAGGGCCGGGAGGTCCCCCCCGGCCGAACGCCGCTGCCCTTCGGCGTACCGTTCGAGGACGTCCTCGATGACCAGGGTGATGTCGCGTCTGACGTAGCGGGATCCGAGGATCAGCATCAGACCGCCGATGATGCAGACCGGTCCGATGAGGGTCAGGGCCACCGTCGGCCCGTTCTTGTACCCGACGGCGTCGCTCACCGCCCCGAGGATCACCGCGCCGGTGAACCCCCCGAACACCAACGAGTAGACCCCGAACATGGCGAAGCATATGGTGCGCATCTCCGGCGGGGCGGTGGCGGCCAGGGTGAGGAAGATGCAGATGGCCAGCGGGGACACCGCCGCGTTGGCCAGGAACTGGAGCACGACCACCATCCACAGGTGGGGCATGTAGAGGGAGGTCACGAACAGCGTGCCGTAGGCGGTGATACAGATGGCGGCGATGGCCAGGGGGCGTTGCGGCGCCCGCCGGAAGAACCGGTCACCGAGGACGTAGGCCACCGGGAGTCCGAGGAAGGCGGCCAGCCCGATGATCGAGTACACCTCGCTGCGCTGGGCGGTGTCGAGGCCCCATTTCCGGACGAAGTAGAGGTTCCCGAACAGCGGCGCCGCCGTCCCGGCGAACCCGAGGATGGCCACGGCCACCAGCTCGAAGTAGATGGAGCGGATGCGCAGCAGACGGGTCACCGCCGGCCCGAGCAGGACCCGGGGCGCATCGCTCTGCTGGGCGTGGATGTCCATACCCGAGGCCTTGAGGATGTGGCTCGACTCGTTGGCCCCTTTGTCCGGTTCGCGCAGGGTGAACAGGGCCAGCCCGATGGGGATGCCGGCCAGGGCGATGAGCGTGCCCCAACGCCAGCTGTGTCCGATGGTCACGATGAAGCCGAAGGCGAGGTAACCGACGGTCTGGGACAGGGGATCCGAGAGGTTGTGCCAGCTGAATACCCGGCCCCGGCCCTCGGTGGGATAGGCATCGGACAGGTACGAGTTGTGGACGGTGTTGTTGACCCCGAACCCGACCGAGGCGATCAGGTAGAGGAAGGTGAAGGTCCACACGTTGGTGGCCAGGCCCATCAGGGGGGCGAAGATGGCGAAGACGAGGAGGGCCACCGCGGCCACCACCTTGCGGCTGCCCCGGTCGGCCCACAGGGCCAGGGGCACGGCCCACAGCAGCTGGGCCACCGCGGCCACGAAGGTCATCGCCCCGAGGGCGGCGTCGTGGATGCGGAAGGTGTGCTCGAGGTTGGTCCCGATGAGGGAGATGCCGTTGCCGAAGGTGCCCGGCACGAGGGCTGCCGCCGTGAGCAGGATCAGGGGGGCGAAGCCGCTGTTCCGGAGGATGCCCAGTAGCGGTGGCGCTTTTCCCTCCCCCGTCCCGGGCATGACATCGAGGGCGGCGACCACTTCGGGGTCGCTGCTCTTGGCCACGGCCTCCTGCAGCAGCTCGTCTGGAACTGCGAAGTCGAACAGCACCGGGTCGGCCATGGAAGTCACACACTATCCATGACACGGTCGTCAGACACGGTCGACCGGAGGGGGGTGTTGACGAGCTCGGAGAAGGGCACCGAAACCCGCCGTCGGCCACCGCCAAACCGATGGTCCCCGCCACCGCCAAACCGATGGCGGGGCCACCGTCACACCGTGTGGTGGCCCACCGTCACACCGACGGCGTGGCCACCGTCAGCGGGCCGTGGGGCAGCACGCACAGCCGGGCGCCCGCCCCCTTTCGATCGAGGGCGTCGGACACCGCCTCACCCACGTCCTGCACGGGAACGAGCATGGCGGAGCGTACGGCGTCGTCGGAGAGGCCCTCCGAGAAGACGCGGACCTCGGCCCGCCCGAGCACCCGGCCGAGCACCTGCGCCTGCCAGGCGTCGAGCTGTCCCGGCCCCGCGGGTCGGACCAGTTCGGCGGGATCGGAGGCAGCCCGCAGGATGCGGGCGAAGGCCCCGTCCTCGGGCACGCCGTCCTCACAGGCGGCGGCCATCACGATGACGCCGCCCGGGGCCACCACCCGCTCGGCCGCGGCCATGCCCTTCACCGCCTGATAGAGGTTGCGGTCGAGCGGGTACCCGCCGTTGGTGGTGAGGACCACGTCGAAGAGCCCGTCGACCGTCTGGGTGACGGTGTCGGTGGCGAAGGCGCGGGCGGCCCGGTGGCCGTCCGGCAGCGGGCCGGCAAAGACCCCGGTCAGCCGGCGCTGGCCGTCGATGGTGACGTCCACCGACAGGTCCGGCGGACACAGGGCGCTGGCGGCCGCCACGAACTCGTGGACCGGATTGCCACCCGTGACCATCCACGTCGATCGGGCATCGGCCAGACGCGCCGTGCTGTGAGCCTCGAGGATGGTGTCGGTGTCGGCCAGACCGGGGCAGACCCCCTTCGGACCCCCGCTCCAGCCCGCGAAGAAGTGCGGCTCCACGAATCCGGTCACGATGCGGACGGTGGCGTCCACGTAGTGGCGGTCCAACCGGACCGGGGTGCTCCCCACCCGGCCCACCTCGACGTGGTCCGGGTCGTCGGCGACATGGTCGTGGATCCGGTAGCGGGACACGATGTCCGGACCGACCAGCGCTTCCATTTCGGCCGGGGTGGCCTGTCGGTGGGTGCCGGTCGCACAGAGCAGTTCCACCCGGTCGGGACCGGCGCCGGCCCGCTCGAGCTCGGCCAACAGTGGGGGCAGGACCGTGGTGTTGGGCATCGGCCGGGTCAGGTCGGGAAAGACCACGGCCACCGTTCCGTCCGGACCGACCAGGTCGGCCAGGGCCGGCCCGGACATCGGATGACGGAGTGCATGGCGCACGGCACCCGCCTGATCGGCCAGGGCCGGGGGCTCCCGGGGTCGGACCACGACAGCATGATCGGGCACGTCAACCACGAGCCCGGTGGTGCCGTAGGCCACGGTCAGCCGCATGCCGACCCTTCCGGCGCCGTCGGCGCCGGGGCGACGTCCCGGTTCGACCGGGCCAGGTCGACGATGGCCGCAGCCACCCGCTCCGCCTGGCCCGAGCGCGCCGCGTAGGCGGCGACGGTCGACGGTTCCGGTTCGATCCGCTCCTCCACCGGGTCCATGGTCTCGAGATGGAAGTCGGCGCCCACGGCCGATGCGGCCAGCAGGGCGGCCCCGGCGGAAGCGGCCTGACCCGAACAGCGGCGAGTGGCCGGGAGCCCGGTGATGCCGGTCAGGGTCTCGGCCCACGCCGGGACGGCCGAACCCGCCCCACCCAGGGCCAGCCCGGCCACCGACGAACCCCCGGACCCGGTCACACCCACCGTTGCGTCGGACTCGCCGGCCCGGTCGGGCTCTCGGGCCGGTCCGTCGATCTCCCGGATCCGACCGGCGTCAACGCCCTCGAGGCACCGCCTGACCTCCCAGGCCACCGACTCGAACACGGCACGGGCCAGGTCCGGCAACCCGTGCCCGGAGGCCAGCCCGACGAAGGCGGCGCCGGCATCGGGCTGCCACCACGGGGCCCTGGCCCCGTCCAGCCAGGGGGCGGCCACCACCCCCCGGGCCCCCGGAGGACTCCGCCGGGCCAGCTCGGCCAGTTCGGCGGGCGGGTGCCCGGTGAGTTCGCCCAGCCAGGCCATGAACGATCCCGCGGCCGACAGCCCACCCTCGACCAGCCAGCCCCCGCGGGCGCCCCTCGACAGGACCATGCCCGGTGGTCGGACGGCCGGCCTGTCGTCCAGAGGCAGGGACACGTTGGCCGTCGTGCCCCAGCTCACCATGGGGACGACCTCGTCCGCTCCGGTGCCGAGCACTTCGCACGGCCGGTCGCCGGCGCCGATGACCACCGGCGTGCCCGCCTCCAGCCCCAGCGCAGCCGCGGCCGACGGGACCAGTCGGCCGCTGACCCGGTCCGGGGGGATGATCGGTGCCAGCTTGTCGGCCGCTTCGCCGGCCAGCTCGTCCACCACCAGGCCGTCGAGGTCGTACAGCCCGGTGCGGGAGGCCATGGTGGCATCGGTGGCCACCTCACCGGTGAGTCGCCAGACCACGAGATCCCGGGGAGCGAGGAGCCAGGTGCTGGCGGCCAACCCTTCGTCGTCGTGGGCGGCCAACCACGCCACCTTGGCCGCCACCGACCCGGCGTCGAGCGGGACACCGGTGCGGTCGAACGCCTGCTCGGCGCCTCCCAGCTGACGGACCAGCGTGCCCGCCTCGGTCCCGGCCCGGCGGTCCGACCACACGATGGCCGGCGACACCTGCCGCCCGGCCGCGTCCACGGCCACGAACGTCTGTCGTGCGCCCGTGCATCCCACCGCCTCGACCGGGCCGAACCGGCTCCCCACTCCCTCCCGCAGTCGGGCACAGCCGGTGACCACCGATGTCCACCACTCCGACGGATCCTGCTCCGACCAACCGGGCGCCGGATGGACGATCCCGACCGGGACCCCGGCCTGGCCCACCAGGCCGTCGTGGTCCCACAGGGCGACCTTGGTCAGGGTGGTCCCGAGGTCGACCGTCAGGATCACCGGCCGTGCACGACCTCGGCCAGCTCCTTCGCCATGGCTGCGGGGGACGCCTCCTGGAAGATGGCGCGTCCCATGGCCAGACCGGCGGCGCCGCCGGCCATGACGTCAGCGGTCTCCTCGAGGACACGGTCCCGGCCACTGCCGTGGGGCCCACCGAGGAAGAGGACGGGCACGCCCACGCTGGCCACGACCCGGGCCACGGCCTCGACGCGGGCTCCACCGGCGGGCACGTCGGGCACCGGCACCTTGAGGAGGGGGGCACCGAGGTCATGGGCGATGACCGCGGCCATCACGATGTCGTCGGTCACCCTCGACATCCGTCCGCCCTTCCACATCACCGGTTCGATCAGCGCATCCAGCGATGACGTGCTCGCCTCTTCGAGGACTTGGCCGAGCAGCTCCAGGGCGGCCGCCCCTCCCGGGTCGTCCGGATCGATCCGGGTCATGAGCTTGATCCCCGTCCAGCCGTCAGCGGCGGCACGGCCCACGGTGGCCACCAGACGGTCGTCGAGCTCGAACACCGTGCCGGCCAGGCCGGTGCGGTTGATGGACAGGTAGGTCCGATGGTCGGGCCGGAGAGCCCCGGTGCGGGACAGCTCCGTCATCGGCTGCACCGTGGCCAGGATGCCGTCGCAGTACGGCAGGGCCTCGCGCAGGGCCGAGAGGTAGTCGGCATGGCGCTCGATGGTCATCACGCCGCGGGCCCGGTGGTCGGCGGCCAATACGAGGGCCGGAAATCCCGACCCGGCGCCGTTGGGGTCCGCGCTCCCCGTCATGTCAGGCCGGACAGGGCGAAGATGACCTTGGCCACGGCGGAGAAATCCTCCCGGCCGTACCCGGCCACCGTCGACGCGGTCAGCGCCTGACGGGCGGTGGCCGTCGTGGCCAGGGGGACCCCGGCGCCGGCCGCGTAGTTGAGGGCCAGATCGAGGTCTTTGGCCATCAGGTCGGTCATGAACCCCGGCCGCCACCCGTTGGACGCCGGGCTGTCCGCCACCACACCGGGCACGGGCAGGCGGGTACGCACGGCCACACAGTCCCCGGTGGAATGGACCAGCACCTCGTACAGCTTGTCGAGGTCGACCCCCGACTTCACGGCCAGCGCGGTGGCCTCGGCCGTGGCCAGCATCTGGGCGGCATAGATCAGGTTGTTGCAGAGCTTGACCACTTGACCCATCCCCGGGCCACCGACGTGGACGACCAGGCCGGCGAAGGGATCGAGGGCGGGCCGGGCCATCGCCAGCGTGGCCTCGTCCCCCCCGACCATCAGGGTCAGCGTCCCCTTCTCCGCTCCGGCTGTCCCGCCCGAGAGCGGAGCGTCGAGGAACCCGGCGCCGGTGGCGGTGACCCGCTCGTGCTGGGCCCGGGCCACGTCCGGATCGATGGTCGAGCAGTCCACCACCACCTGGCCCGGCCCGAGCGCGGGCAGCATGGCCTCGACCACCTCGGCCACCTGCGGCGAGCTCGGAACGCAGAGGATGACGATCTCACTCGACCCGGCCAGGGCGGCAGGCGATCCGCCGTCGACCGCTCCCAGCGAGACGGCCCGGTCCACCGGGTCCTGGCTGCGCGACGCCACGGTCACACGGTGTCCGGCCTCCAGAAGGTGCCGGGTCATGGGCAGTCCCATGGCCCCGAGGCCGATGAAGCCGAGCTGCATGCCGATCCTCCTCGTCAGTGGGTGAACTGGGGGAGCCAGGCGGCGGTGCCCGACAGGAGCTCGGCCACCATCGCCTCGGTCCGGTGGAAGTCTCCCCGGCCGGCCAGGGGGTCGAGGAAGAAGGCGGCCTCGGCCAGAGCCCGGTCACCGTCGAGGGCCGCGGCCACGGTGTATTCCCCCACGGCCACGTGCCGGCGGACCAGCTCGGCATAGGGCGGGGGCAGCGGTGCCACGTCACGGCCCCGGATGCCGTCACCGTCCACCACACAGATCGATTCGACCACGGCGTCGGCCGGGGCATCGGGCACTTGGCCGTGGTTGGGGATGTTGACCGGGAGCTCGCGGCGATTGCCGGTGACCAGCGAATCGATGACCAGCGCCGGGAGCTCGCCCGACTGCCAGGTCTGCAGCTTCTTGGTTCCGGCCAGCCAGGCGTCGACGTCGGCGATGTATCCGTCCTGGTGTTCCTGGCGCCGATCGATGGAGGTGAGCTCGACGTTGAACTCGGCCCCCCAGTCAGACTCCTCGGTCAGCACCCAGGGCAGGAACTCGGCGATGTGGCGGTCCCCGGCCGCGGGCAGGGCTCCCCACTTCTCCAGCAGGGTGAGCTTCAGCGCGTGGCGCTGGACGAAGTCGAGCCGCGTGAACTCGTCGGCCTTGGGCCGGTTGGGACCCGGCGCCAGGGCGGCCAGCCCACCGGCTTCGGCCACCATCTCCTCGAGGATGGCGTAGCCGTCCTCGCCGTCGACGTCGAGGGCGGTGACCACCGGGAAGTGGTTGACGCCGGCGACCGTGGGGCGGACCGACTCGTGCGGCTTGCCCAGGGCGATGGCCAGGTCCATGGTCCAGTTGCCCACCTCGTGGCACAGGCCGACCGTCTTGACCGCGGTCTGCCGACACACGGCCCGGGTCAGGCAGGTCATCGGATTGGTGATGTTGAGCAGCCAGGCGTCAGGGCAGACCTTGCCCATGTCCTCGCCCACTCCGACCAGCACCGGGATGTTCCGCAGGGAGCGGTTGATACCGCCGGGTCCGACGGTGTCGCCCACCGACTGGCGGATGCCGTACCGGGCGGGAACATCCAGATCCACCGCCATCGAGTCGAAGCCGCCGGTGGAGATGGTGACGATCACGAAGTCGGCGCCCTCCAGCGCCCGCCGCTGATCCGTCGTGGTGGCAAACGTCGCCCCCGCGCCCAGGGCCTCGCCGACCTTCGGGCCGAGCGCCTCCATCTTGGCCAGGGGAACGGGGTCGATGTCCTCGAGCACGTAGTGGGCGCCCCGCAACGACTCCGTGCCGAGCAGGTCGGCCAGGAGCTCGGGCGTCCACTGATAGCTCCCGCCGCCGATGATGGTGATCTGCATGGCGCTCAATCCCTCCGGCCGGTGACATCGGAGATGCCTGACATGGATGTCACTCTATCCAGCCCACCCGATTCCGGCCTGCCCGATGGACCCGGCTTCGACCATCAGTGGGGAGGTACCTCCCAGTGGACCAGATCCGTGCTGCGGGCCACGCCGATCTTGGCGTGCCCCCAACCGCCGAACTGGGTGAGCTCGTCGCTTCCCGCGTAGAGCAGGTAGAAGAAGTGGCCGGGCTCCGCGGCGGCGACGCACAGAAACGCCGAGTTGGCGTGTTCGTATCCGATACTGGAGATGCCCGGACCGGTATTGAACGGCTCCGAGGGGACGTCGAGGAGGGAGCCGCTCCCCCACTGCAGCCACCCGGCCGCCGTCCCCGGGTGCCCGGACAAGGTGAACAGCCACGGCTGGTCGAGATTGTTGGACGTGGCCACGAGCCGCCACCGGCCACCCGCCATCACGAACTCGTAGTTCTCGATGGTGCCCCCGTCGACATCGATGTCCGGCCGACCGACCAGCGTCCACGGACCCTGGGGCTGGCCGGTGGTCGACCGGGCGATCTCGAACACGTCGGGCTGGGTGGGGGATGAATACTTGAACCCCAACAGGAGCTGGTGGCCGGTGAAGACGAAGGCGCCGTCGATCATCCTGTCCCCCGGCGACGGAGCCAGGGAGTGGGCCAGCGGGCTCGGCCGCGACCAGTGCTCGAGGTCCGTCGAGGTCCGGTAGTAGAGGCGATCCTCAGTCCCCGGGGGGGAGGAGCCTCCAGGGTCGGACTGGTAGGTGACGACAAAGCGCCCACCGGGTTCACGCACGATGTCGGGTGATGCCACGCCGAGCGTGCCGGCCTGTGGCGGCCACGGGGAGGCGGCCGACCAGTGGACGAGGTCCCTGCTGGTGGCGGTGGCGATGTTCCAGTGGACGCCGTCGGGCAACGCCGGGTCGGTGGTCACGTCGCTGAACACCATGTGCCAGGTGCCGGCCGCCCATACGATGGCCTGGTCCTTCACTCCGGCGGTCGGGTAGGAGAGGATCGGGTTGCGCATCCCGGCCCAGTCGACGGTGGGTACGCCCGACCCGACGATGCACGCATGACCGGCGCCGGCAGCCAGCTCCGGGGCGGTCAGCCCCGTCGGAACTCCCGCGTCCGACGCTTTGGCGCCGGTCCCCCCGGAACTGCACCCTGCGATCAGGGCCAGCGTGACCGTCAGCGCCAGCGCCGGGGCGCACCGACGAGCCCGAACCGCGGTCATCGGGCCGGTGGGCTGGAGGTCATCGGCGCCCGACAATAGATGACTGCTTCCGAGGAGTCCCGTGACCGGAGTCCCGTGACCGGACCGGCCCGGTGGCCCAGGTGGGGCGACGCCGCCCCGGGTTGCGGCACCGGACCGCCGGTAGGATCGCGCCATGGCGACTCCGACCCTCCTCTACGTCACCCAGGTCGCTCCCTACGAGGACGGACCGGCCGGCGTGCACGGCGTGCTCGACCAGTCGGCCACCGCCGTCGCCCAACTGGCCGAAGCGACGGGACTCGACTTTCGGCGGGTGCCGGACGTGCGGGCCCTCGACGCCGGAACGCTGGCCGCGGCCCGGGTGCTGGCGCTGTTCACCATTGGCGAGACACCGTGGTCGCCCGAGCAACAGACCACCATCCTCGACGGGCTCCGGGCCGGGCGGACGTCCGTCCTGGCCATCCATTCGGCCACCGATTCCTGCTACCGGTGGGACGACTACGGGCAGGTGGTGGGCGCCCGCTTCGACGGTCATCCCTGGACCCAGTGGTGCACGCTGGATGTCGTCGACCCCACCCATCCCGCGGTGGCCCACCTCGGCCCCTCCTGGCGCTGGCACGACGAGGTCTATCAATTCCGTGACCTCCGACCCGACGCCCGGGTGCTGCTGACGGCCCGCGCCGACGAGCTCGGCCGGGACAGCGGAGCGGCCACCGGCTCGACGACACCGGCCACAGGATCCGGCATCGAGCATCCCCTGTCGTGGTGTTTCACCGAAGGGGCCGGGCGGGTCTTCTCCACCTCGCTCGGACACTTCCCCGCCGCCTGGGAGAGCCCGGACTATCTCCGGCATCTGGCCGGTGGCCTCGGGTGGCTGACCGATACCGGTCCGGCCTGAAGGCCGGCTGCCGACCGGTTCAGCCGTCGCGCTCGGCCACCAGCGCCTCCCAACCCCGCACCCTGAGCGCTCCATCGACCCGTTCCCCGACACGGCGGCGGTCGGTGCCGAGCAGCACGCTCCCGGAAAATCCCTCCAGCGTCGACTCGCCGTCCGACATGCCCACCATCACCACCACCCGGTCGCCCCGGCTCCAGGCCCACGCCCCGGGGGACGGAGCCAACGACCGGTAGGCGCCGCCCTGGAGCTCGGGCGTGACCCGGCGCAGGGCAATCAGGTCGCGGGTCAGGCTCAGCATCGAGTCGGGATCGTCCCGCTGCGCATCGACGTTGTAGGCGTCCAGGTCCCCGAACGGCAGCCACGGCTGCACCCCGGGCGCGGTGAAGCCCGCGCCGGGGCCGTCACGCCACTGCATCGGTGTCCGCATGGCATCACGACCCGCATAGGCCGGGAAGTACAGGACGCCGAGCGGGTCGCGCATCAGCTCGTGGGGCACGTCGGTGTCCAGCTGTCCGATCTCGTCGCCCTGGTAGAGGACGGGCGTGCCCCGGAGACAAAGAAGCATGAGGAGTGCGACGCGGGACTTGGCATCGTCACCTCCGGCCCACCGGGTGGCGAACCGGGACATGTCGTGATTCGATCCGGTCCACGCCGGCCATGCCTCGGCCGGGAGTGCAGCTTCGATGGCCTCGACGATGGGGCGCATGGCCGGCGCCTCCAACGGCGCACTGATGAAGGGAAAGTTGAAGGCCATGTGCAGCTCGTCGCCGCCCGTGCCGTAGTACCGGGCCAGTTCCTCCATCTGTTCCACCGGCGTCTCGCCCACCAGCACACTGCCCGGGTACCCGTCGGCCAACTTCCGCCAGTGCCTGATGACCTCGTGGACCTCGGGTCGGTTGGCGTTGTAGACCGACCGCTGGCCGAAGAGCTGCTCATCGAAGGTGTCCTCTGCGGTGGCCGGCGGGTTGTCCCGCAGTTGCGCGTCCTTGACGATCATGTTGCACACGTCGATGCGGAAGCCGGCCACGCCGCGGTCGAGCCAGAACCCCATGATGTCGTCGAAGGCGACCCGGACCTCGTCGTCCCACCAGTTGAGGTCGGGTTGCTGGCGGAGATGGTTGTGCAGGTAGTACTGGCCGGTGGTCTCGTCGAGGGTCCAGGCCGGTCCCCCGAAACTGGAGACCCAGTTGTTGGGAGGCGAGCCGTCATCCTTCGGGTCGGCCCAGACGTACCAGCTCCGGTGACGGGCGGTCGGCGACGAGCGGGCATCGACGAACCACTCGTGCTCTTCACTGGTGTGGTTGGGCACGAGGTCCATGATCACCCGGAGGCCCCTGCGTCCAGCTTCGGTGATCAGGCGGTCGACATCGTCGAGCGTGCCCAGTTCCGGATCGACGGCCACGTAGTCGGCTACGTCGTAGCCCCAGTCGGCGTTGGGCGAAACGGTGATCGGGCTGAGCCAGATCCCGTCCACCCCCAGCCATTGGATGTGATCGAGGTGTTCGATGATCCCAGGCAGGTCGCCGACACCGTCACCGTTGGAATCGGCGAACGAGCGCGGATAGATCTGGTAGAGGACTCCGTGCTTCCACCATGGCGATCGGTCGGTGTGGGAGAGATCCGTCATCGTGTCAGGAGACCCTTCGTTCGGTGTCGGCGGTGGCGTGTTCGGTGTCGGCGGTGGCGTGTTCGGTGTCGGCGGCCGTGGCTCGGGCCTGCCGCCACGGTGTCATGTCCAGGCGTGGATAGCGGGCGGCCACCCCGTCCAGGGTTTCCTCGTTCCAGTACGGGTGGCCGGGTTCGGGAAAGCCGAGCACGGTCAGCTGTCGGACCGAGGCGGTCGGAACGAACCGGTGCCATGCCAGGTCCTCGGCCGCTGACGGCCAGGCCCGGGAGCCGAGCCAGTCGGTGGCCACCGGTTTGTAGGCCACATGGAGCATGAACCGGGCGGCCCGCTTCGCGGTCAGCGATGTCCCCCGGTGGTACACGTCGGGCCGGTAGGCCAGCACCGAGCCGGACGGGCCGGAGGCGGGCACCTCGGCCGCGTAGAGCGGGGCGTACTCGTCCAGGCTGAGGTAGGTGCGCTCGACCGGGATGTCGCCGGTGAGCCGCCGGGAGACCATCCGGGTGGCTGCGGTCTCCGGCGTCACGTCACTGAGGTAGATGAAGAGTTCCAGGTGGCGATAGCCGACGTCGGTCCGTGGCACCACCAGCGTGTGGTTGCCGTAGTCGACATGGAGGAGCTGTTCGTACTCGGGGTCGTCACCGTCGGAGTACTTGGCCGTGACGTGCCCCTGGTAGAGGCGAAGCTGGTCGGTCCCCAGCAGCTCCTCGGCCAGGCCGATGAGGCGCTCGTGCAGAATGAGGTGGTTGAGCGCCATGCCCTCGAGCGGGAAAGCGGGCTTGTTGGCCACCCTCCCGGCCGCGTGGGCCGTGCCGGCCGATGGTCCCGACCCCGATGCCTCCATGCGGTCGGCGAACACCTCGGCCGTGGGATAGACGGCCGGGAGCTCGGCCTGGGCCGCGGCCACCTCATCGGCAGGCAGGAAGTGCTCGAGGACGCACCAGCCCTCCTCGTGCCACGCCGCCCGCTGCTCGTCATCCAGGGTCGGGTGCTGCATCGGACTTGTATACCAGCGCGGGACAACAGGCCGTACTCCTCGCGACTCCTCGCGGCTGGCGCGTCCCTCGGACCGCAGATCAGCCCGTGGGCAACGGCAGCCAGGGCTGCACGCCGACCCAGCAGGTGAACTGGGGGACCTTGTTCTGGGGCAACTTGCACTGCGTCGAAACCGGCGAGTTGATGTGCAACCGGACCACCTGGTACTTCACCGGGCCGTAGCGCTTGTTCGGGCCATAACTGAGCACCGGGGTGTTGGTTCCCGGGAAGTTGGTGATCTTGGACATGGCCGTGACGAAGCTGCGACGGTTGAGATCATGGCCGGCGTTCTTCGCCGCCGTGGCGAAGAGCGAGATGACCTGACACCAGCCGGCGATGGGTCCCTGCTCCTCGATGAAGTCGCTCTGGTTCCCGGTCGGGATCTGGGGGTAGGCCTTGTGCCACACGGTCCAGCACTTGCGGAGGCCGGGGTCGTACCCTCCCTCGCTCTGCGGTCGGTCGTCATCGACCCCACCCAGAGTCTCGGTGGTCAGGCCTTCTTGACCGTTGAGCGCGTCGGCGTAGGGCACGGGCAGGAGCCCGAGGGCCGACTCGATGCTCTCCTCGTAGTCGCTCAGCAGAAGCTTGGGGTACCACTGCTGGGACGTCTCGGCCTGGAGCACCGGGTAGAAGACGTTGAACGGCATCATGGGGATGATCGAGGTGACGCCGGCCGTGCGGAGCTGCTGGACGACCAGCGGGGCCTCGGCATCGGTGGTGGCCGTGTCGTCGGGGTCGGCGTCGATGACCTTGACCACCGGGGTGACACCGGCCCGGCGGAGGTCGGGCAGCAGGTAGTCGTTGAGGGCGACCTGATCCGAGGCCCGGTCGCCGGCGATGACACCGACCTTGATGTTGCCGCCGATCAGATCAGCGCCCAGGCCCCAGTTGACCACGGCCTGGAGGATGGTGGCCTGGTCGGGCCCCGTCCACCACAGGTAGGGCGAGCCCTGGTTCGTCCAGTTGGTGACCGTGGTCCACTGGCCGATGAAGGGAGTGTGACCCTCCTGGGTGATGCAGAGCTGGTCGTCGCCGGTCCAGTCGCCGAGCCCGTCGAGGACGGCGAAGACCGACGGCGATCCCTGGGTCCAGGTCTTGCACAACGACCGCATTTCGGTCTCGTTGGTGGGATCGAAGCTGGTGATGATGGGGTTGATCTTCCGGCCGTTGATCCCCCCGTTGTCATTGATCTGCTTCACGAACAGGTCGATGGCCTTGGTCTGCTCCCCGAACTCCACATCGGCCTCGAAACCTTCCTGGCCGGCCAGCGAGTTGAGGGCCACCACCGGGAAGACCACGTTGATGCCGTGCTGGGTGACCCCCCGCGACGAGGTGCTGGCCGAGCTCACCGGGGCGGCCCCGGACCCACCCCCCGCCGTCGGGGCGGTCGACGTCTGCGCCTGGCCCGGTGCCGACGAGGCCGACGGGGACGTGGCCACCCAGATGGTCGTGCCCACGAGCACGACGACGATCAGCGCCACCGTGCGGATCTGGGTGGAGCGCGGGCGCCGGACAAAGTGCCCCCACGACCGGATCAGCCCTCCCAGTGGATTCCACCGGGTCGGTCCACTCATGTGCATCGCTCCTTTTCGTGCCTCACCGCTACCTGATCACCCACCCCGACGCCGCACCCCCGCGACGCCGGTTCGGCCGGCCGGCACGGTCCCCCCGCGCCCTCACACGACCCGCAACGTGTGCTGCGTGCCGTCAGTACCGTATCGTCGTCGGCGACCGAGGACTCGTCGAGCTCGGCCGGGGCAGTGGGACATCGCCGGGTGACCATGGACACACACCCGGGCAAGGAGAGCGCAGGACATGAACGGTGGGGCCCACGATGGGGCAGTCGGCGCGTCAGCGCGCGCCGAGCGACAGCG
Source organism: uncultured Acidimicrobiales bacterium (assembly GCA_963713625.1). Lineage (GTDB taxonomy): Bacteria > Actinomycetota > Acidimicrobiia > Acidimicrobiales > RAAP-2 > Bog-756. The sequence continues at coordinate 341,332 of CAVQMN010000008.1, forward strand.
CACGGCCGGGACCCTCGAGGGCTCGCCCCCGCCTCCCGACGACGGCCCGCATGCGGTCGAGGTGGCCGACCTGGTCAAGCGGTACCCGAAGGCGCCGGTGGACTCATTGGCCGGCGTCAGCTTCAAAGTGCGGCGCGGTGAGGTCTTCGGCTTCCTCGGGCCCAATGGAGCCGGCAAGACCACCACCATCGGGATCCTGACCACCCGGATCCGCCCCACCCGGGGCCGCGCCCTCGTGGCCGGCGTCGACGTGGCCGCCGATCCGGTCGGAGCGCGCCGCGTGCTCGGAGTGGTTCCCCAGCAGAACAACCTCGACCGCTCGCTGTCGGTCCGCCAGAATCTTCTCTTCCACGCCAGCTATCACGGCGTGCCCCGGGCCCGGCGCCGAGAGCTGGCCGACCAGCTCCTCGAACAGTTCGGACTGGCCGACCGGTCCGGCGGTCGTCCCGACGACTTTTCGGGAGGCCAGATCCAGCGGATGATGATCGCCCGCGCCCTCATGCACGCTCCGGCCGTGCTGTTCCTCGACGAGCCGTCGACCGGACTCGACCCGGCCGCCCGGCTCTTCCTGTGGGAGAAGGTGGCCGAGCTCAGGGCGGGCGGCACGACGGTGGTCATCACCACCCACGACATGGACGAGGCGGCCACCCTGAGCGATCGGGTGGCCATCATCGACCACGGAACGCTGTTGGCGCTCGACACCCCGGGCGCGCTGGTCCGGGGCATGACCGGGGAGCGCACGCTCGACTGCACCATCGAACGAGGACCGGCGACCGACACGGCCACCGTCGGAGCCGCGGTGGCGGCCCTGGCCGGAGTGAGCCAGATCGAACCGCTGGACGATCCGGGGGGAGGAGGCTGGCGGCTGCGCATCTACGTCGAAGGCGAGGCTGCCTCCTTCGTGGCACCGGTGGCCCAGGCCATCAGCGCCTCAGGGGGACGGCTCACCGATGCCCGGTTGGGCGAGCCCAATCTGGAGGACGTCTTCATCCATCTCACCGGAAGGGCCCTGCGTTGACCACTGCACCCACGAGCACGGCCGACGCCGGCGCGGCCAGGCCGGCTCCCGCCCTCGAGCACCTTCCCCACTGGGGTCCCGGCCGGACGTTCGTCGCCATCCTCAAGCGCGATCTCTTCGTCACCGGCCGCGAGTTCCCCGTCTTCCTCGCCCAGGTCATCCTCCAGCCCCTGTTCCTGCTGTTCGTGTTCGGAAAGGTCCTCACCCAGCTCGGGTACGCCCGGCCGGGCTACGTCGAGGTGCTCTTCCCCGGCCTGGTGGCCCTGGCCGCCGTCCTCACCGGGCTGCAGAGCACGGCCCTCCCCCTGGTCATCGAGTTCTCCTACAGCAACGAGATCGAGGACCGGTTGCTCGCCCCCCTTCCCGTGGGTGCCGTCGCCGTGGAGAAGGTGGTCTTCGCGGCCATGCGGGCGTGCGTGGCTGCGGCGGTGATGTTCCCGGTCGGCATCTGGATCCTCGGCTCGATCCCCTGGCGGGCCTCGACGGGGCCGGCGGTGGTGGCCATGATCATCCTCGGTGCCCTGCTGGGTGCGGCCATGGGCCTCATCCTCGGCACCTACGTGCCCCCGAACCGGATCAGTGTGACCCTCACGCTGGTCCTGACCCCGCTCATCTTCACCGGGTCCAGCCAGTACCCGTGGCCCTCGCTCAGCCACATCCGCTGGTTCCAGGTGGTGTCGGCCCTCAATCCGATGACCTACGTGAGCGAAGGTCTGCGCGGCCTCATGGCGCCGGAGGTCCCCCACATCCAGACCTGGATCTGCTTCGTGGTGGCCATCGTGTCCCTGGTCGTGCTCATGCTGGTCGGGATGGCCGGCTTCCGGCGACGGGCACTCGGATGACGGTGGGCCGGTCCCGTTACGCTGCTGCCGTGACGACGACCGTGGATGACGACCGTGGATGACCGTGAGCTGTGGGGCCACGTGGACCCGGCCGTCCTGGCCTCGATCGTGGTGGTGTCGCCCCACTTCGACGACGCAGCCCTGGGCGCGGCCCATCTCCTCACCTCCTATGGCGGCAGCACGGTGATCACCGTGCTCGGCGGGCGCCCGCCGTCCTATCCCGAGGAGGTCACCTCCTGGGACGCGGCCGGCGGCTTCAAGACCGGGGACGACGTGGTGGGTTCGCGGCAGGAAGAAGACCGCGCCGCCATGGCCTCGATGGGCGCCATCCCCGTCTGGCTCGACTTCCCCGACCATCAGTACCTCGCCCCCGGACAGCGTCCGACCCCGGCGCAGGTGGCCCCGGAGCTCCGCCGGGCCATCACCGCGGCCGGGGCCAGTGCGGTGTTCCTGCCCATGGGGCTGGCCAATCCCGACCACGTGCTCACCCACGACGCCGGGCTGTTGGCCCGCGAGGCCATGGAGGCGGACGGCGTCCAGCTGACCTGGTTCGGGTACGAGGACGGTGGCTACAAGCACATCCCCGGCCTCCTGGCCTGGCGGATAGCCAAGCTCTTCCACCACGGCCTGTGGCCCACGCCGGCCGTGGTGCCGGTCGAACCGGACATGTCGGCCAAGCGGACGGCCATCTCGAAGTACACCAGTCAGGTGGCGCCCCTCGAGCGCGACCACCAGCTGTCCGAGCGCCTCGATGCCAATGTCCCCGAGCAGTACTGGCGCCTGGCCCCGCCACCCCCAGGCTGGGAACGCCTAACCTCGGCGGATGATCTCGATGCGCGTCGAACCGACTGAACCGGCCGGCCCACGCGGTCATGCCGACCCCGGCGGGCCGGTATGACCGCCCCCGGCAGCATCGCCCTCGTCACCGGAGCCTCCTCGGGAATCGGCGCGGCCACCGCCCGGCTCCTGGCCGAGCAGGGGACGACCGTGGCCCTGGTGGCCCGTCGGGCCGACCGGTTGGAACAGGTCCTGGCCGACTGCAGGATCGGCGCCCCGGACTCGCGGTCGTGGGCCGCGGACCTGGCCGACCCGGAGGGCGCCGCCTCCCTCGCTCTGCGCATCTGGGACGAGCTCGGATCCCTCGACGTGATCATCAACAACGCCGGCATCCCCATGCGGCGGCCGGCCGACCGGTTGACCATGGCCGAGGTCGAACGGGTCATGACCGTCAACTATCTGTCCCCGGTGGCCATCACCCTGGCCCTCCTGCCGCGGCTGCTGGCCCGCGGTTCGGGGACCATCGTCAACGTGTCCAGCCTCGGGGGCCGGTTGGGCATCGCCACCGAGGCGGCCTACAGCGCATCCAAATTCGCACTGGCCGGGTGGAGCGAGGGACTGGCCGCCGACCTGGTCGGCACCGGCGTCTCGGTCCGCCTGGTGCTACCCGGGGCCATCGATACCGAAATCTGGGACCAGCCCGACAACGATCCCCCGGTCTACGCCGGGCCGCTGGTCCCGGCCGAGGACGTGGCTGCCGGCATCGTCGAGTGCATCGACAGCGACCTGTTCGAGCACTACCTTCCCGACATGCGAGCGGTGGTGGAGATGAAGACCAGGGACTTCGACGGCTTCGTGGCCGGCATGCGGGCCATGGCGGACAAGCAGTCATGAAGGCCCTCCTGTTCGGAGCCCGGCCCGACCGGAACGAGAAGCGCCCGATCCCCACCGACGAGCTGGAAGCGCGGCTGGCCGCCCTGCCCTTCGGCCTGCACGAGATGGACGACGCCCGGCCCATCCACCCGGACTGGGTGGTGACCAGGCCCATCCTCTCCGGCGTGTGCGGTTCGGACACCAAGCTCGTCCTCGGCGAGTTCGAGGACGGGGACATCGACAATCCCATGGCCGCCTTCTCCTCGCTCCCCCACGTACCCGGGCACGAGGTGGTGGCCGAAGTGGTGGCCCTCGGGCCCGAGGCCCGCGACATCGACGTCGGCCAGCGGGTGGTGCTCAACCCCTGGCTGAGCTGTGCCCCCCGGGGCATCAGCCCCCTGTGCCCACCGTGCCAGGCCGGTGACGTCAACCTGTGCTGGTCGTTCACCAAGGGTGACATCAGCCCCGGGGTCCATATCGGCGTGGTCACCGGAGCGCCGGGGGCGTGGGCCGAGCAGCTGGCCGCCCACGCTTCGATGCTCGTGCCGGTGCCCGACGACGTGACCGACGAGGCGGCCGTGCTGGCCGACCCGTTTTCGGTGTCGTTCCACGCCATCGTGCGCCATCCGCCGCCGGCGGGCGGGAGAGTCCTCGTGTTCGGATCCGGTGCCCTCGGGCTGGCCAGCGTGGCCATCCTCACCGCCCTGTACCCGGAGGTCGAGGTGGGGGTGGTGGCCCGGTTCCCGGCCCAGATGGAACTGGCCCGGAAGTTCGGCGCCGCCGCCGTCTTCCCCCACGAGCCCCGTCTGGCCCTGGTCGAAGCCCTGGCCGAGTGGTCGGGCGGTGTGCTCCATCAGGCCTTCGACGGCCTGCCCATGACCCAGCCCGGGCACATCGACGTGGTCTACGACTCGGTGGGCAAGCCCGAGACCTTCGAGGTCGGCGTGCGGGTCCTGGCCGAGCGGGGCAAGCTCGTCTACACCGGCGTGGCCGTCCCCGGACGGTGGGAGTGGACGCCCGTGTACTTCAAGGAGCTGACCATCGTGGGCTCCAACGCCTTCGCCATGGAGGAGTTCGAAGGGGTCCGGAAGCACGCCATCGCCCACTACCTGGACCTGGTACGGGCCGGTCGGATCGATCTGACCGCCATGGTCACCCACCGCTATCCGCTCGAGGACTGGTGGGAGGCGCTCAAGACCCTGGCCCGACCCGGGGACAGCGGCGTCCTCAAGGCAACCTTCGCCCCCAACGGCGCGGGGGCTTAACCCGGGCGACGGGACGGGGCACACCGAGGTCGGCCTCCACCGGAGGCAGCTGGAGTCAGCCGTCGGCAGCTGGACTGTCGGCGCTCAGCTGTCGGCGCTCAGCTGTCCGGGCCGAGGGCCTCGCTCAGCTGTCCGGGCCGAGGGCCTCGAACCGCTCGAAGCGGAGCGATGCGGCCCGGACCCAGGCCGGGTCGGGCTCGATCCGGCGTCCGGCCCTGGCCCACCCTTCCGCAGCGTCGAACGACGACTCGAGGCCGGCAGCCATACGGGCCAGATAGGCAGCCCCGAGGGCGGCGCCCTCGGGCACCGCCACGGTGTCCACCGGCAGACCGGTGGCATCGGCCACCGCCTGCATCCACGGGACCGATCGCGATCCCCCACCGGTGGCGATGATCCTCCGGCCTTCGAACCCCGACCGCTCAAGGATGCGGCGGATCACGAAGCCGCTGGCCTCGTGGGCACCACGGACCAGCGAGCCCGGACCCTGGGCGATGTCGAGATCGTGCACGCTGGCCCGGAGTTCGGGATCATAGAAGGGGGTCCGCTCGCCCCGGAGGTAGGGAAGCCAGACCGGCACCCGGGCCGGGTCCCCGGCACGCTGTTCGTCGCCGGTCCCGTCCGACGCCGGTGATCGGCGACGCGTCGAGGGGGTGGCGACCACGCTGCCCACCCAATCGGCGAAGAGGGCGCCGGCGTTGCTCGGCCCCCCGATCATCACCTGCCCCGCCACCATGTTGGGCAGGGTGTTGAGGCCGGGCACGTCCTTCCACTCCTCGGTGACGACCCACACGATGAGCGTCGCCCCGAAGATGGCCAGGACGTCCCCGGGGCGGTTGGCCCCGGCCACGATCTGCTCGCAGAAGGCATCGATGGACCCGCCGGCGAAGGCCGTCGACGTGCCGGGCAGGCAGCCGATGGGCGCGCCCATCTGGCCCACCAGCGGCAGCTGGTCCTCCCCCACCCCCAGTTCGTCGAGGGCTTCCTTGTTCCAACGGCCCCGCGAGTACAGACCACCGAAGGACATGGCCGTGGCCGCGTCCACGGCCGGCACCCCGGCCAGGGCGTGGGTGGCCACGGCCTGGCAGTTCCAATAGCCGAAGGCGTCAGGGTGCTGGCCGACGGCCCAGGCCAACATGCGCCTCCCCTGCTCCCGTTCCCCACCCGGGTCGCCCTTGACCCGGGCCGGCCGCCCACCCGGATCACCGTCCGGTGCGGCCTCCCAGGCCCGGCTGTCGCCGTAGAGCAGGCCGGGCAGGAGCGGCTTGCCCCGCCGGTCGACGGCGGTGATGGACGGAACCATCGAGGTGACCACCACCCCGGCCGGCGGGCCGTCCAGCTCGGCCGAGACGGCGGCAAAGGCCTTCCGTGGCCCCCGGCGCCACGCCTGGGCCACATCGTGCTCGAGGGCATCGACGCTGGGCGTGCCCACCCGGTGGGGCACCCGGGCCCGGGCCAGCACGTTGCCCCCGCTGTCGACGGCGACCGCTTTGACCGACGTGGTCCCCACATCCACGCCGACCGTGCAGCCTGTACCCCGGACCCCGCTCACAAACCTGACATTCGCGTCATGACACGCCATTATGGTCCCGAACCGGCGACCCGGCCGGTCCCATCTCCGGCAGGCTCCGGAGTCCTGAGCGAGGAGCGCCGACAAGCATGTCCGAACAACGACCGAAGGCACTGGTCACCGCGGCGGTGCGCGGCCCCGGGCTCGTCCTGCTCGGCGAGCTGGCCGACCTGACGATCGATTCGTGGCTCGACCAGCCCACCCTCCGGATCTACAACGCCGAGCAGCTGGCCGAACGGGTGGCAGCCGAGGGCGCCAACATCGTGGTGGTGGAGAGCGACCGATGCGCCGGCCCGCTCTTCGACCGGGATCTGATCGCCGTCTGCAGCTGCCGGGGGGATCCGACCAACGTGGACGTCGCCGCGGCCACCGAGGCCGGGGTGCCCGTGCTGCGGGCCCCGGGTCGGAACGCCGACGCCGTGGCCGAGGTGGCCATCGCCCTCCTCTTCGCCTCCACGCGGGGTGTGGTGGCCGCGGACGCCGATGTCCGGCGCGGTGACATCTACAAAAACGGCACCATCCCCTACCAGCGCTTCCGGGCGTGGCAACTGGCCGGGCGGACGGCCGGCCTGGTGGGACTGGGAGCGGTCGGACGGGCCCTGAAATGGCGCCTGCGCGGCCTCGGTCTGGAGGTCATCGCCTACGACCCCTACGCCGACGAGCCCACGGTCAGCCTCGACGAGCTCCTGGCCCGCTCGGACGTGATCTCCATGCACGCGCCGGTGACCCCGGAGACGACGGGGATGATCGGTGCCGACCAGTTCGCGGCCATGCGCGACGGCGTGGTCTTCCTCAACACGGCCCGGGCCGCCTTGCACGACACCGACGCCCTGGTCGACGCACTCCGGTCGGGGAAGGTCTCGGCCGCCGGCCTCGACCACTTCGAGGGGGAGTCGCTGGCCGTCGACCACCCGCTGACCCAGTTGGACTCGGTGGTGCTCGCCCCCCACATCGGCGGGGCCACCTACGACACCGAGTCCAACCACACCACCACCATCGCCGAGGATCTGTGCCGCCTGCTGGCCGGGGCCCGGCCGCTCAACATCGTGAACCCCGAAGTGCTGGACCGCCGGTGAGCGGGCGGACGCGGGCCGACTCCGCTGGCCGTAGTCTGCCGTGATGCTCGCCCGAGGTCCCGCCATCCGCCTGCTCCCCCGGATCGACCAGGACAACGCCTTCTTCTGGACCAGCGGGTCCGACGGGCAGCTCCGGTTCCTCCGTTGCCAGGACTGCGGCCAGTACGTGCATCCGCCCGGGCCCGTCTGCCCCTACTGCCTGTCCGGGGACCTCTCGCCCGAGACGGTCAGCGGTCGCGCCACCCTGGTGGCCTACACCTGCAATATGCAGCAGTGGATCCCGGGCAGTGATCCCTACCTCATCGGCCTGGTGGCCATCGACGAACAGGACAGCGTCCGTCTCACCACCAACCTGGTGGACGTGGAACCCGAGGAGGTCCGCGACGGCATGGCCGTCGAGGTCGTCTTCGAACAGCACGAGGACGTCTATCTCCCGCTGTTCCGACCGGCGGCCCCATCCGGCGGTGCATCATGAGCGCGGCCGAGCCACTCGAGCGCCAGGCGGTCATCTCCGGCATCGGCCAGTCGGCCGTCGGCCGGCCCCTCGGGCGCGGTGACCTGGACCTCACCATCGAGGCGTGCCTGGCCGCGGTGGGCGACGCCGGCCTCACCCGTGAGGACATCGACGGCCTGGCCACCTATCCGGGGATGGGAGCGGGCACCGCCGGGTTCGCCGGACCGAGCAGTCCCGAAGTCCAGGATGCGCTGCGCCTCCGGCTCAACTGGCACGACGGGGGCGGCGAAGGGCCGGGGCAGATGCGCGCCCTCATCGCCGCCTGCCTGGCCGTCGGCGCCGGCCTGGCCCGTCACGTCCTCGTCTACCGGACGGTGTCCGAATCGACGGCCCAGGGGACCGGCGGGCGCCAGGGGATCGGTGGGAGCGGGGGCGGTGGGGGTGGAGGTGTCCCCAGGTTCTCGGGGTTCCTCCAGTGGTCCCTTCCCTTCGGAGCGGTCTCCGCCGTGAACTGGATCGCCCTGGTGGCCCAACGCCGGATGCACGAGTTCGCCCTGACCCGGGAACAGCTGGGCCAGATCGCCCTCAACGGCCGGCGCAACGCTGCCCTCAACCCGGCGGCCATCTACTCGGACCCCATGAGCCTGGCCGACTATCTGGATGCGCGGATGATCTCCACTCCCCTCTGCCTGTTCGACTGCGACGCACCCTGCGACGGGTCGACGGCCTTTGTCGTCTCCCACCGTGATTACGCGCCCGACACCCCCCACCCGGCCTGCCATGTGAACGCGGTGGGCACCGCCCTCCGGGGCCGGCCCAGCTGGGACCAGTACGACGACCCGACCTCGATGGCCGCCCGCGATGCCGCCGCCTCCATGTGGGAGCGCACCGATCTGCGTCCCGCTGATGTCGACGTGGCCCAGCTCTACGACGGCTTCTCCATCCTGGCCATGGTGTGGCTGGAAGCCCTGGGCTTCTGCGGCCGCGGGGAGAGCGGTCCCTTCGTGGAGGACGGGACCGCCATCGCCCGGTCGGGCCGCCTGCCCCTCAACACCGCCGGGGGCCAGCTCTCGGGCGGGCGGCTGCACGGTTTCGGACTCATCCACGAGGCCTGCGTCCAGCTTCGGGGCCAAGGTGGCGCCCGCCAGGTCCTACGCCGGGGCGACTCCTTCCCCGAGGTGGCCGCGGTCAGCAACGGGGGCGGGCCCATCGCCGGGACACTGCTGTTGACCCGGGGAGCGGGCTGACCCTCGCCCCGGGGCCCGCCCGGGGCGCCGGGATCAGAGCATGAGGTGGGCGGCCCGGGCGGCCAGGGCGGCCAGCGTGAGGGTGGGCCCGTACCCGGACGAGGTGACGAACACCGAAGAGTCGGCCACGACCACGTTTTCGAACTGGTGCAACCGACCGGCGGGGTCGACCACCGAGGTGGCCGGGTCGGTTCCCATCCGCACGGTCCCCATGTTGTGCCGGCTCTCGGGGATGGCGGCCGGTGACGAGGCGTTGCCCGTCCCCGGCGACGAGGAGATGGCCGCCCACTCGGAGCCCATCTCCTTCAGGATGGCGCGCAGCCTCGGGCCGTAGTGGGCGGAGGCGGCCAACTCGTGGCGGCCGGGACGGTAGGTCACCCGGGCCACCGGGAAGCCACGGGCGTCGCGGATGGTCGGGTCGAGATCGACCCGGTTGTGGGCGTACGGAAGGTCCTCCCCCTGCATGATGAAGGCCCAGAGGCGCTTGCGGATGCCCGAGTCGGCCATGATCGCCGGATGGTGGGCCCCCCACGGGACGTGCTTGGCCTCCATGATCGGGAGGCCGGCCCCGCTGTGCTCGACCATCCCGCCCCGCAGCCAGGGCAGGCCGGCCTCGGCTGCCGCCTTCCGGGTGGCATCGTCACCCATGATCATGTCGTCGTGCACATGGGTCACGGCCCGGCCCCGTTCGGCATAGGTCCGGTAGGGCATGGAACCGGCCACGATGGTCTGGAAGTGGGTCATGAGGTACCGCCCCACCAGCGGATGGTCCAGCCCCGACAGGAGCAGGAGGCGCGGCGTCTCGATGGCCCCGGCGGCCACGACCACGTGACGCGCCTCCATCGAACGCACGGTGCCGTCGGGGCCGACCACGTCCACCCCGGTGGCCCGATGGCCCTCGGTGCGGATGCGGGACACGAACGACTCCACCACCAGTTCGGCCCGCCCACTGGCCATGGCCCGCTGCAACATGGCGATGGGATCGCCCTTGGCGTGGATCGGACAGCCGAAGTAGGCACAGAAGCCGCAGTTGTTGCAGGCCGGCCTCCCGTCGTAGGCCACGGTGTTGGCCGCCGTGGGAGCCGGGTACGGGTGGTACCCGAGCCGCTCGGCCGCCGCACTGGACAGGGTGGCCCCGAACATGGGTGCACCCGACGGCATCGGGAACGGACCCGAGCGGGGGGCGGCGAAGGGATTGGCGCCCTCGGTGCCGGCCACCCCGATGGCCCGTTCGACCTGGGCGTAGTAGGGCTCGAGCTCGTCGTAGCCGATGGGCCAGTCGGCCACGTCGGCATCGGGCTGGGACCCGAGCACCGAGTGGAGGCGGAAGTCGTCGGGCATGAAGCGGGGCACTTTGCCGTCGGCGTGGGTGCCGCCCCCACCGACCGTGGACGGGACCGAGTTGACCTCACCCACGTGGGTGTGGTCACCGTCGCCTTCGTGGGTCCGGAAGGTCCGGGGCTCGATGAGGGGATCGGGGCCGAGGAAGTGGCGACTGAGGAATTTGATCTCGTCGTTCGAGTAGTCGTAGGCCGGCCGGCTGAGGTCCCCGGGGTCGAGCAGGTGGTTTCTGCCCTTCTCGATGATGGCCACCGTCCACCCGGCCGCCGTCAGCACGTCAGCCACCGTGGCGCCGCCCGGACCCGAACCGATGATGATGGCGTCGAGGGTCACGGGTTGGACACCTCGGCGTCGGTCCAGCCCCTGGGCTGCACGTCCCCCTCGAAATCGATGGCCTTCCAGCCCACGCCCTCCCGGTTGCCTCCGTACTCGGGGGCCCCGTACATACCTTCGCAGGCGTGGCCGTAGACCAGGTCGGTGAAGTCGGGGTGGGACCGCAGGCGGGCGTCCTGCTCGCCGCCGTCCACCGAGCTGAAGTCCCCCCCGAGGGCGGCCAGACCCTGGCGGTAGCGCTCCTGGAGCCCGACGACGGGCCCGTTGAACTCACGCTCGGGCCGGCCGCACGATCCTTCGATCCGGGTGCGCCATGCCAGTTCGTCGAGCGCGGTCAGCGGATGGAATCGGGCGAAGTCGGCCGCTCCGCCGTGCCGGCCCGAGGTGGGCCCCCGGGCCCAGATGCGCGGCGGATCGACGGTGAAGGCGCCGAGGAGGCCGTCGATGTAGTCGGGTACACCGGCCGCCGCGGCCCCCGCTGCTCCGCCGTCGCCGGGTGGGATCAAGCGCTCGCAGGCGGCGGTCAGTGTCCGGTACTCGTCATCGTTCAACCACAGCGGCATCGGACGACCCTAACAAGGAGCAGGTGGTCCGAGGTCCCCCGCCGGCATCCGCAGGGGGCGGCGGGCCCGGCCCGTCACCGTGGGTCGCTCAGGCCGGCGTGAAGGCAACCGGCAGGGCGATCGGCGAGCGGAACGCCATCCCCTTGATGTGGAGATCCTGGTCGGGGGCGGCGGCCAGCCGGAGGTCGGGCAGGCGGTCGAAGAGGGTGTTCATGGCCACCCTGGTCTCCATCCGGGCCAGGTGCATCCCGAGGCAGACGTGGACGCCGAAGCCGAAGCCGACGCTCTGGCGCGAGGCCCGGAAGATGTCGAACTTCTCCGGGTTCTCGTACTTGCGCTCGTCGCGGTTGGCCGACCCGAGCAGCAGAGCGACGTCCGCCCCCTCCTCGATCTGGACGCCGGCCAGCTCGGTGTCCCGTGTGGCGCGACGGAGGATCACGGTGACCGGGGGCTCCCAGCGGATGGTCTCTTCGAACGCATCGACGAGCAGGGCCCTGTCGTCCCGCACGGCCCGGAGCTGGTCGGGATTGGTCAAGAGGCCGTAGAGCAGGTTTCCCGAGGCCCGGTAGGTGGTCTCCACCCCGGCCGGGAGGAGCAGACGGAGGAAGGAGTAGATCTCCTCGTCGCCGAGCTTGCGTCCGTCGACTTCGGCCACCAGCAGATCGCTGATGAGATCCTGGGCCGGCCGCCGGCGACGTTCGACCAGCACATCGGCGAAGTAGTCGCGCAGGGCCGCCGATGCCGCCACCCCGCGTTCCCAGTTGGAGGCCACACTGGTGATCTCGATGGCCCAGCGTTGGAAGGTGGGGAAGTCCGAACGGGGCAGACCGAGGATCTGGGCGATGACCTGGACGGGGAAGTTGAAGGTGACCTCCTGGACGAGGTCGGCCTCGCCGCGGTCGGCAAAACCGTCGATGAGCTCGTCGACCACCCGTTGGACCAGATCCCCCTCCCACTGCTCGAGCACCTTGGAGCGGAACGTCGGCGACACGAGGGCGCGGTGCAGCCGGTGCTCGGGCTCGTCCATCTGCAGGATCGTCCGGCCCATGACCGCACCCATGATCCCCTCATACACCGTCGAGGAGAACGTCTCGTTGTCGCGGAGGACCTGGACGGCCTCGTCGAAGCCGAACACGGTGACCGGCGGGGGCCGGTTCGGGTCGGACTCCTCGGCCCCGTCCCCGAGGTCGATGGGGCCGACGTGGACCGGACACTGGCGGCGGAGCTCGGCCATCAACGGATACGGGTCGCGGATGTTGCCCGACACCGTGTCCTGGAGCTCGAAGGGATCGAACCGGGCAGGCGCCAAGGCCTGACCGGCAGCTTCCGTGGCTTCTATGGTCATCGCCCTACTTCCCTCGTTCAGCCCCTCAAGTTTGTGAATCAAATCATATATCAAACGTTTGTTCGACACCACCGCGCGGACGATCGGTCCGCGGAGGGTGCTTTAGGGGCCACAATGGTGGCGTGCCCACCCCAGACCCTGGACCAACTCCGCGCCCTGACGGGTCCACCCAGCGCCAGCACATCCTCAAAACAGCCCTCTCGTTGATGGCCACAAAGGGGGTCGACGGGATGAGCATGCGCAACCTGGCTGCCGCCACCGGCCTCAACGTGGCCTCGCTCTACCACTACTTCCCGTCGAAACGGGAATTGCTGGTGGCCGTGTTGGAAGAACGCGGATTCGTCGACGGCCTGGGCGCCACCTCGGACACGGCGCTGGCCCAGGACCCCGCCTCGAGCTTGGCCGACCTCCTGGACGACATCCTCCGGTCGATGCTCGAAGTCGAGGAGTTCGTCCGGCTCATGTTGGGCGAGGTCATGCGCGGCGACGACACCGCCTTCGCCGTGGGGACCGAACTGTTCGGCGCCGCCCAGGCCTCACTCGAGCGCTACCTGATCGACTGCGATCCCCCGCTGTGCCGACCCGGGGAGGAGGCGGCCATGGCCAGAATGCTCCGCAGCCTCCTCATCGGGCTCTTCATCGAACACGTGGCCGGCGTACTCGGCGACGGGCAGGACCCCATCGTCGTCTTCCGCACCCGGGCCCAGGAGTTCGCCTCCCTCCTGGAGAAACACCCGCTCGACTGAGGCCACGGATCCGGAATCCCGATCCGGACGGATGCCGGAGCGGCGGCATCGCGGCACCGGAGTGGGCCCGATTACCATCGTCGACATGACGGGGGACAGGCATGGGCCGGCGGACGGGGCCGGGACATCGACCGGCGGTTCCGGATCGGCGGAGGTCTCCACCCCTCCCTTTGCCCCCGGACTCTTCGGGCCCGTCCCCCGCCCCGACGACCAGCCCCTGTGGGACCCGGACAAACAGGCCATGGGAGCCGAGCAGCGCAGGGAGCTCCAGAACGAACGGCTCAGCCGGATGGTCGAGCGCATCTTCGCCGGGCCGGTCCCACTCTTCCGCGACAAGCTCCGGGCCGGCGGGGTGACGGCACCAGCCGACATCACCACCGTCGACGATCTCGCCGCCGTCCCCGCCACCGTCAAGCAGGAGCTTCGGGACTCGGAGGCGGCCGCACCCCCCTGGGGCGAGTACCGCTTCACCGACCCGCGACGGGCGGTGCGGCTCGGCACCTCGACCGGCACCACCGGCCAACCCACCATCACCGTATGGACCAGGCGAGACCTGTGGATCGAGTACGAATCCGGTGCCCGCAACTGGTGGCGGATGGGCTACCGACCGGGCACCATCGTGACCCACGCCCACCCGGCCTACCTCTACGGAGGCGGGGTCATGCTCCAGGGGACCTACGAGTACCTGGGCCTCCTCTCACTGTGGGTGCCCCCGCCGGACACCGACGAGCTCGCCGAACAGGCGGTGCGCTTCTGGACCAGGGTCACTCCGGACGTTCCCTTCATGGGCTTCGCCACCGGTCGGTTCATCGAGGTGGCGACCAAACTGGGCATCCCCCTCGAGGAGGCCGGGCTCACCGGCCTGAAGGCTCCTCCCGGTTTCGGACTCGGCCGCGGCGGGATGCCCCTCATGACCGCGGGTGCCGAGTGCTACGCCTATGTCGGCGGCCCGTGCGGCCAGTCGCCCGGGGCCCACATCCACGAGGACTGGGCCGTGGTCCAGGCGGTCGACCCCGCCACCGGACGGGAGGTCCCCGACGGAGAGTGGGGGAACCTCACCGTCACCACGCTCGACCGCGACAACGGACTGCTCCGCTACGACCTCGAAGAGGCCTGCGCCATCCTGCGGGGACCGTGCCCGTGCGGTGAGACCTCCATCCGGGGGCTGTGGGGAGGCCGGTTCGCCGATCTCCTCAGCTGCCAGGGCACGAGGTTCCAGCTCTCGGAGGTGGAGGCCGCCCTGCGCACCGAGAAGTTGGTGGCCCAGCCCTCGCTCGAATACCAGATCATCCGACCGGACGACGGCCCGGCTCCCCTCGAGGTGCGGGTCGAGGTGGCCACCGAGGATCCCGACGCCAGGAGTCTGGTCGCCGACCGGGTGGCGATGGCCATCAAAGAGGCGGTCGGTGTCCACGCCGTGGTGGAGCTCTTGTCGCGCGACACCCTCCCCCGGGCCGGCTACAAAGCCAAGCGGGTCATCGACCGGGAGTGACCGGGACGGGCCGGAGCGGGCCCGAGCGTCCACGGTCCGCACCGACACGACCCGGGAAGCTCCGGCGGGGAGAAGGGGCGGCGGTCGGCGGCGCCCGGTTCACCCCACGGTGGCGATGACCTCCCGGCCGAACGCGGACAACGTCTCGGGCAGGGCGAAATCGGTGAACCAGGTATAGAGCCGCTCCACGCCGTCGGCCCGGAAGGCCTCCACCTGTGGCACCAGCTCCTCGACGGTGCCGACCAGATGGGCGCGCTCCCCCATCCGGCCGAAACGCCGGGCGGCCAGCTCGACCACCTCGTCCCGGCGGGAGGGGTCGGGAACCAGGGTGATCAGCACCTGTGCCGACACCCGGGCCCTCCCCGCGGCCGGACGGGCCGACGCCAATCGATCCAGCTGGTGCATGGGCACGTTCCACCAGTCGGCATAGCGGGCCACGAGCTCCATGGTCGCCGGCCCGGTCCCCCCCACCACCACCGGGATCCGGCTGAGCGGCACCGGAAGCTGGCGGGCCCCCTCCACCTGGAAGTACGAACCCCGGTACTCGACCGGCTCTCCGGTCCAGAACCTCGTCACCAGCTCGAGCGTCTCCCGCAGCCGCCCCAGGCGCTGGGTCCCGTCCGCGCTCGGGAACCCGAAGGCGGCCAGCTCGGCCGGCGTCGAGCCGGAGCCGATCCCGAGCTCGAACCGGCCACCCGAGAGATGATCGAGGGTGACCGCCTGGCGGGCCAGGACCGCCGGATGGCGGAACTGGTCACAGAGGACCAGATGGCCGAGACGGAGCCGGTCGGTGACGGCGGCCAGCCAGGTGGCCGCGGTGAAGGCCTCGTACATCGGTTGTTCGAGTGCCCCCGGGGGGGCGAGGTGGTCCATGAGGGCCAGCCCGTCGAAGCCGGCCGCCTCCGCGGCCACGGCCCGGGCCGTGAGCGCATCGGGTCCGAGTCGCATCTGCGGCAGGAAGAGATGGAACTCCAAGGTCAGGCGGGCTCGACCAGCATGCCGGCCAGGCTGTGCCACTGGTGGCCGGTGCCACCCATCAAGACCTCGTTCTGCTTGGCCCGCTTGAACAGGAAATGGGCGTCATTGGCCCAGGTGAAGCCCACGCCGCCGTGCAGCTGGATGTCATCGCCGGTCACCTTCACCGCGGCCTCGGCCGCGTACGCGCCGGCCATGGTGGCGGCCCGGGACCGCTCGGGCCCATCGATGTCCGCGGCCCAGGCGGCGAAGTGCACCCCGGCCCGCGCCATCTCCAAGGCGTGGTACATGTCGACGATCCGGTGCTTGACGACTTGGAATTCGGCGATCGGCCGGTCGAAGACCACCCTCCCCTTGGCATACTCGACAGCCTCCCAGAGGGCCCGGTCCGACACGCCCACCAGCTCGGCGGCCAGGGCCACGGTGACGTCGTCGAGGACCTGGCGCCACAGCACCGTCTGATCGCCCCCGGGTCCGAGCGGCTCCACCGGTTCTTCGTCGAGCACCAGGCGCGACAGCTTGCGGGTGGGGTCGAGTCCGGGCACGGGCTCGGCTTTGGGTGCAGGCAGCAGGAAGGACCGGATCCCTTCCTCGGCCAGTGCCACCACGATGGCCCAGTCGGCGGTGTGACCATCCACCACCGTCGGCTTGAGGCCGGTCAGCACCCAGCCCGAGCCCTTCCGGCGGGCCCGGGCCCGGACGGTGGTGAGGGGGTGTCCGTGACCCTGTTCCTGCAGCGCCACGGTGCCGCGCTGGGCGCCCGAGGCCAGGCCTTCGAGGAGTCCGTCGGCACCGAGGGCGCGGGCGGCCAGCGTGGCCATGACCGCGGACGAGAAGAACGGACCGGGCAGCGGGACACGCCCCATCTGCTCGAGGATGATGCACATCTCCAGCAGGCCGGCCCCTTCCCCGGGCACCAGCATCCCCGTCCAGCCCAGAGCCACCAGCTGGTCCCAGAGCTCGGGGGTCACGCCCGACGGATCGTCGGCCAGTTGGCGGAGCGTGTCGCCCCCCACCTCGCCCATGGCCCGACGGGCCACGTCCTGTAAGGCGAGTTGTTCGGCATCGAACGTGAAATCCACAGTCCACCCCCGGAGTGGCATCGACGAAGTTGGCGCCAGTGTAGATGTCTGACGCCGGCGTCAGCAGTGTAACGGCACCGCGGCTAGCGTCTTGACCCGTGGACTTCGCCCTTGCCCCTGAAGATGAAGCCTTCCGCGATGAACTGCGGGCGTGGCTCGACGAGTACCTCCCACCCTTCCTGGCCAGCGAGGAGCTGGCCGACGACTCCTCCCTGTCCGGGGAGAAGTCCCAGCACCGTCGGGCGGCCTGGCAGCGGCTGCTCAACGGCGGCCGGTGGGCGGCGGTGGGCTGGCCCGAGGAGTACGGCGGCAGGAACGCCACGGCCATGCAGCGCATCATCTACTCCGAGGTCATGGCCGAGTACCGGACACCGGGCCTGTTCAACCCCAACGGGCTCTGGCAGATCGGTCCCATGATCATCGCCTGGGGGACGGACGAGCAGAAGGAACGGTGGCTGCCCTCGATCCTCGATGCCACCGACCACTGGTGCCAGGGCTTCTCCGAGCCCGACGCCGGCAACGACCTGGCCAACCTGCGGACCTCGGCCATCTGGGACGGGGATGCCTACGTGGTCAACGGCCAGAAGATCTGGATCTCCACCGCCCACCTGGCCCGGTGGGGCCTCTTCCTGCTGCGGACCGATCCGACCGCCATCGAGCGGGGGGCCAAGCACGAGGGCATCACCGCCTTCATCATCGACATGCACACCCCGGGGATCGAAGCCCGACCCATCCGGGACATGGCCGGCGAGGAGATGTTCAACGAAGTCTTCTTCAACGACGCGGTGATCCCCCTGGAGAGCCGTCTGGGCGGCGAGGGAGAGGGATGGATGGTGGCCATGGGCACCCTCGGGCACGAGCGGGTGGGCATCGCCGGTCAGATCTCCATCCTGGCCGCCGACCTCCGCGCCATGGTCACCGCGGCGCGTTCGGTGAATCCGGGCGCTCTGGACGATCCCTCCCTCCGTGACCGTGTGGCCCGGGCCTGGACGGACATCGAGCTGGCCCGTCTACTGTCCCTGCGGGCCCTCAGCAAGATCATCAAGGGTGAGAAGAACTGGCCCGAGGTGCCCTTCGCCAAGCTCCAGTGGTCGGCCCTGGCCCAGACCCTGGCCGCGCTGTCGGTGGACCTCCTGGGTCCGGCCGGTGTGTTGGCCCGGGGTGGTCCGGACGCCGTGGACCGGGGCAAGTGGACCCGGCTGTACTCCTTCCAGCGGTACAGCACCATCGGCGGGGGTTCCACCGAGGTGCAGAAGAACATCATCGCCGACCGGGCGGTCAAACTGCCCGGCCAGGCCCGCGTCTCCTGACGTGCCCACCGACCGGCGAGCACCGTGCCTCATCGGCGTGGCCCGGCACACCTGGCGCGAGGAACCGGCGCCCGAGCCCCTCTCCATGTGGGAGACGCTGGCCCGCTCGGCCGCAGAGGACGCCGGATGCCCGGACGCGCTCAGTCAACTGCAGAGCCTCCAGGTCGTCTACTGCCAGTCGTGGGAGTACGACGATCCCTGTACCCGCCTGGCCGAGCGGCTGGGCGCCGACCCGGCCCTGCGCTCCTACTCGGGACTCGGGGGATCGGTGCCGGTCCGGCTGGTGTCCGAGGCGGCTTCGGCCATGGCCGGCGGGGAGCTCGACCTGGCCCTCGTCGTCGGAGGCGAAGCCCTGGCCACCCGCCGCCACCTGCCCGACCCACCGTGGTCATACGCGCCGGCGGAAGCCCGACCCTTCCCCCTGACCATCGATCGGGCGGAAGCGGCCAACGGCATCTACCAGGCTTATCTCACCTTCGCCCTCCTGGATACGGCCCGCCGGGCCCATCTGGGCCTGTCGCCGGCCGACCACCGCGAGTTCCTCGGCCGCCTCCTCGCCCCGATGACCGAGGTGGCCGCCTCCCAGCCCGAGCACGCCTGGTTCCCGACGGTGCGGTCGGCCGCGGAGATCACGACGCCCTCGGCCTCGAACCGGATGGTGGCCACGCCCTACACCAAGCTCATGACGGCCATCATGGACGTCGACATGGGGGCCGCCGTGCTGGTGGCCACCGAGGAGCGGGCTGACGCACTCGGCGTACCCCGGGACAAGCGGGTCTACCTTCGCAGTGCCGGTGGAGCCGAGGAGCCCTCCACCATGGCGGCCAGGCCGGAGCCGTGGCGGTCACCGGCCATGGAGGCGGCGATGGCCGGCGCCCTCGGACCGCTCTCCGCGGACGAGGTCGCCCACCTCGACCTCTACTCCTGTTTCGCCAGTTCGCTGTCGTTCGCCCGCGACGCCCTCGGCATCAAGGACGACCGCCCCCTGACCGTCACCGGCGGACTCCCCTACCACGGTGGGCCGGGGAGCAACTACGACACCCATGCCTTGGCGGCCATGGCCGAGACCCTCCGTCGCGACCCCGGTTCCCGGGGCCTGATCAGCGGAATCGGCATGCACATGACCAGCCACAGCGCCGTCGTGCTCTCGACCACCCCGGGTCCCCCTTCGCCCACCGGGCCCTTCTCCGCCGGTAGGCCGGATCCCACCCCCGACCCATCCACGGTCCCGGTGGTCACCGACGCCAGCGGCGAGGCCCGGGTGGTCGCCTTCTCCACCGTGCACTCCCGACAGGGGCCCGAGTGGACGGCACTCATGTGCGACCTCCCCGACGGGTCGCGCTGCTACGCCCGGCTCGAGGAGCCACCCGACGACGACGTGGACCTGGCCGGCCGATCGGTCACCCTGGCCCCCGGGTCGAGGCGTTCCACGCTGGCCACACTGTGATCCGGACATGACCGCACCCGGATTTCACCCTGCGGCGGACACCCCGCCTATCATCGACCGGGTCCGGACCACCGGCCCGGCTCCCACCGTTCTCGCTCATCGGCCCGACGACGGTGGGCGTTGGCAGAGCCGAACTGACGGGCGGGTGATGGCGTGAGGACGGAAGATCTCGTACTGGTCAGTGTGGACGACCACGTGATCGAACCTCCGGGCATGTTCGACGGTCGGCTTCCGGCCCGCTACCAGGATCTGGCCCCGAAACTGGTGCACCGAGCCGACGGCACCGACTTCTGGCACTACGGCGACAGTGAGATCCCCAATGTCGGCCTCAACGCCGTCGTCGGCCGACCGCCCGAGGAGTACGGCATCGAGCCCAGCTCGCTGGCCGAGATGCGGCCCGGCTGTTACGACGTCCACGAACGGGTCCGGGACATGAGCGCCAACGGGGTGCTCGGCTCGATGTGCTTCCCGTCCTTCCCCCAGTTCTGCGGCCAGCTCTTCGCCCGGCGGGCGGCGGCCGACCCCGACGAGGCCCTGGCCATGATCCGGGCCTACAACGACTGGCATGTCGAGGGATGGTGCGGCGCCGAACCGGGCCGATTCATCCCCTTGAGCCTCCCGGTCCTGTGGGATCCGGAGCTGGCCGCCACCGAAGTGCGGAGGATGGCCGCGGTGGGCTGCCACGCGGTCACCTTCTCGGAGAACCCGGCCAAGCTGGGGTGGCCATCACTCCACAGCGACCACTGGGATCCCTTCTGGACCGCGTGCGCGGACGAGGGAACCGTGGTGTGCATGCATCTCGGGTCGTCGTCCGAGCTGATCATGACCTCGGCCGATGCGCCCATCGACGTGATGATCAGCCTGCAGCCGATGAACATGGTCCAGGCCGCGGCGGATCTCCTCTGGTCGCCGGTGCTCCGCAAGTACGAGGACCTGCGGTTCGCCCTCTCCGAAGGTGGGATCGGCTGGATCCCCTACGCGCTCGAACGGATCGACTACGTCTACCAGCATCATCACGCCTGGACCGGTCAGGATTTCGGCGACAAGCTGCCCAGCCAGCTGTTCAAGGACCGGATCATCACCTGTTTCATCGACGACGCCTTCGGCGTCGACAATCGGCGTTACCTCAACATCGACAACATCACCTGGGAGTGCGACTATCCCCACTCCGACTCCACGTGGCCGCAGTCACCGGAGATGGCCATGAAGTACCTGGCCGACGTACCCGACGAAGAGATCGACAAGATGACCCACGGCAATGCCATCCGGCACTTCCAGTACGACCCGTTCGCGCTCCGTCCACGCCAGCGGTGCACGGTCGGCGCCCTGCGGGCCGAGGCCAGCACGGTCGACACGTCGATCGTCTCGCGGCTGGCCCACCCCCGCGAGCCTCGCACCGGCATCGTCGACCTCGGCGCCATCTCGCGGGCCTTCGACGACATGGGCGGACCCGACGACGGCGAGGTCGGATAGCGCCCAAGGCCGCAACCGACACGGGCCGCAACCGACACGCACCGCAACCGACACGCACCGCAACCGACAAACAAGGAATCAACGTGCCCATCCACTACCAGCTCGGCGACGACCACATCGTCCGGATCACCATCGACCGACCCGAGGCCCGCAACTCACTGGACATGGAACACTTCGCCCAGCTCAGAATGGCCTGGGACCGGTTCGGGGAAGATGACACCGCCTGGGTGGCGGTGATCACCGGGGTCGGTCCCGATTTCTGCGTCGGCGCCGATCTGAAGACCTACATCCCCCAGATCACCGCCTTGGCCGCCAAGATGAAGGACGGGGGCAGTACGGAGGTGGACGGCTACCGACTCGATGACGGCACCAAGGCGGTCCTCCGGAACGTCAAGCTGTACAAGCCGATCATCGCCGCGGTCAACGGCACCTGCGTGGCCGGAGGGATGGAAATGCTGGGCGGCTGTGATCTGCGGGTGGCCGCCGACACCGCCACCTTCGGTGTCCTCGAACCGAAGCGGGGACTGTTCGCCGGGGGTGGAACCACGGTGCGCCTCCCCCGCCAGATCCCCTTTCCCGCCGCCATGGAGATGCTCCTGTGCGCCGATCGGCTCTCCGCCCACCGGGTCCTCGAGATGGGCCTGCTCAACGAGGTGTGCCGCCCCGACGCCGTCATCGAGCGGGCCTACGACTACGCCAGGAGGATCACCGCCAACGGGCCCCTCGCCGTGCGGAAGACGAAGGAGTCGGCCATTCGCGGGTTGGCCGTCGACATGAAGGAGGCCTACCGCATCGAGTCGGCCATCTCCTCGGAGGTGTTCTCGAGCGAGGATGCCGTGGAGGGGCCCAAGGCCTTCGCCGAAAAGCGGACCCCGGAGTGGAAGAACCGGTAGATGGGCTCCCGTCACCGGAACCTGGTGGTGCCGGTGGCCATGGCTCTGTGTGCGCTCCTGGCCGCCGCCTGCAACCCGGCCGGCGCGGTGCCGCCGTCCGGCCCGGCGACCGGGGCGGGTGCCGGGTACGCCACCACCGTCACCTCGAGCGGGCCGGTCAACCCTGCCGCCATTCCGCTCGGTGACGGCTATGTCTCGTCCACCCCGAAGGTGGGGTTCGTCGACTCCTGCATCACCACCTTCCCGTCACGAGGAGGGGCCACGGTCGTCGGTCCGTGGATCAACAAGACCAACAAGACCTGGGATTCGTTGACCAAAGTCGCCGTCCGGGGTTCCGTGGCCTGGCCCCAGGCCATGTTTTCGGTCACCGTCTCCGGCAACCGGCGGATCATCACCGGCAACGATCTGCCGACCGACCACACCACCGGGACGTTTCCCATCAGCAGGTCCGATCCCGCCTACACGTACGACCGGAACCCCAACTCGATCACCGCCCAGTCGGTCTCCTGGTCGCTGCCGCTCAACCCGGTGGCGGCCAAGAAACCGAGGTGTACCGGCGGTGGCCCCATCGGCATCCTCGACGACGGGGTCTACCTGTTCAACGCCCTCGACGGCGAGGGACGGGACGCCGGCGCCCACGAAGTGCTCGACAGCTGTCAGGAACACCCCCAGATGGCCGGCATCCTCCATCACCACGCCGTGCCTTCTTGCATCCTCTCCAAGGCCACCGGGCGATCGACGTTGGTCGGCTACGCCGCAGACGGCTATGGGATCTACGTCGAGCGGACGGCCGGCGGCGCCTTGCTCACCAACACCGATCTGGATGCATGCCACGGCCGAACATCGAAGGTGCTGTGGAACGGCAGGGAGCAGAAGGTCTACCACTACGACGCCACCCTCGAATATCCCTACACCGTGGGCTGCTACCACGGCGCCCCGATCTCAGCCGGCTGACCCGACTCCGCGCCTTTCCTCTTGACTCCGGACCACGGTACGGACCGTACGATGCCGTTGCCCGTACGTTCCCGAGGAGGCCGTGATGTCCACCGCAGTTCCCGCCCTGACCGAGTCCACGTTCGACGAAGCCGTCATGACCTCGCCGGTGCCGGTGGTCGTGGAGTTCTGGGCCGCGTGGTGCCCCCCGTGCCAGATGATCGCCCCGGTTCTCGACTCGATCGCCGCCGACTACGCAGACCGGCTCCAGGTGTTCAAGATCAACGCCGACGAGCATCCGGAGCTGGCTCGGCGGTACGAGGTCCTGAGTGTCCCGACCCTTCTCTCTTTCAGTGAGGGTCAGCTCCGCCAGCGGATGGTCGGGGCGAGGAGCCGGGCCCGACTGCTCGAGGATCTCTCCGGGTTGCTCAGCGGGTGACGCGCAGCGCCATGCAGTCCTCGCTGCTCGGATCCCGACAGACGTCGATGAGCCGGGTGAGCCGCGATCTCGTCTCGTCCAAAGCTCGCCGCTGTTCCTCGAGGGCCTCGATCTTGCCCCGGGCCAAGGCCGACACCGAGGCCGCGGCGCCGGCGCCGGTGGGCCCACCGACCAGGTTGGCGATCTCTGTCAGCGTGAACCCCAACTGTTTGGCCCGGGCGATGAACTCCAGCCGCCACAGATCGTCCCTCGAATACTGCCGATAGCCGGCGGCCGAGCGGGGGGGCTCACGGAGGAGACCCCGGCGCTCGTAGTAGCGGATGGTCTCGATGTTCACTCCGGCACCGTGGGCCAGCTGCCCGATGGTAAAGGTCTCCACCACCCAGAGGATAAAGGCCGTACCTGGGTACGGGGTCAAGAGGTCCTCCCCCGTGACGAGCGGGACCAGGCCCGTTACTGTGGTGGCCGTGTTTTCCAGACGGCCGCGGGGAGCATCGGGCGCCCGTCAGTCCTCGGCCGCCACCAATGCCTGGGACGTCCTTCAGTCGAAGCGGGGCCGTCCTGCGGATCGGATTCTCGGCCTCTCCGAACTGGCCGAGGCGGCCAAGGCCGGCAGGCACCACCGCAGGCACATCCGGAGGTCCGCCGGACGGACGTCGAACTCGGCCGCCGCCCAGACCAGTGCGTCACTGCTCTTTCGCACCTCGCCCCGCCGCCCACGGCCGGGCGAGCGGTGATCACCTACCCCAGGCGCTCGATCACCGTGGCGTTGGCCTGACCGCCACCCTCACACATGGTCTGGAACCCGTACCGGCCGCCGATGGACTCCAACCGGTTGAGCAGGGTGGCCGCCAGCCGCACCCCGCTGGCCCCCAGCGGATGGCCCATGGCGATGGCACCACCGTTGGGATTGAGCCGCTCGGGATCGGCGCTGAAGGCCCGGTTCCACATCAAGGGGATGGCGGCGAAGGCCTCATTGCACTCGATGGCGTCGAACTGTTCGATCTTCATCCCCGACCGCTCGAGGAGCCGCTGGGTGGCCGGCACCGGGGCCGACAGCACGATGGCCGCGTCGTCGGCCGCCACGGTGGCGTGGGGGATCCGGGCCCGGATCGGGAGACCCAACTTCTCGGCCAGGGACCGGTCGGCGATCAACATGGCGGCGGCACCATCGGTCATCTGGGAGGAGTTCCCCGCGGTGATATCGGGCGCGGTATCGGGCTCCCAGTTCTGAGCCGGGGGCAGCCCGGCCAGCGCCTCCATCGTGCCGGTCCGTCGTATCCCCTCGTCGGTCTCGAGGAGCGTTCCGGTGAACGACCCGTCCTCCGCCTTGATGGGCACCGGCAGCGCCTCGCGGGCGAACCGGCCGGCATCCCAGGCCGCCGCGGCCCGGCGATGGCTCTCGAGTGAGAACTCGTCCATGTCCTGGCGGGTGACGTCCCACCGGTCGGCCAGCACCTGCGCCACCCGGAACTGCGCCCACAGCCGACCGTCGATCTGCTCGAGGAACGAGGGCGGAAACGGCCCTGTCCCACCGCGGGCGTTGGAGGCGAGCGGCACCCGGCTCATCATCTCGACGCCACAGGCCACGACCAGGTCGTAGTGGCCGGCCTTCACGCCGGCCGCGGCAAAGTGCATCGCCTGCTGCGACGAGCCGCACTGCCGGTCCACCGTGGTGGCGGGCACGGTCTGGGGCAGGCCGGCGGACACCCAGGCGTTGCGGGTGACGTTGGTGCTCTGCTCCCCCACCTGGGTGACGCATCCGCCGATGACGTCATCGACGGTCGCAGGGTCAATCCCTGTGCGATCCACCAGCGATTTCAGTGCGAATCCGAGGAGGTCGGCCGGGTGCCAGTGGGCGAGGGCCCCGCCGCGCTTGCCCATGGTGGTGCGGACCACGTCGACGATGACGGCGTCGCGTTCGCTGCTGCTCATTGAGGTTCCTTCCCATCCTGTGCTGCTGTCGATTCTCCCCCGCTGCGATCCACTCCTCGACCGCGGGAACGGTACCGGCGACGCTTGACGTCGGTGGCCGCGGCCGGGGCCGGGGCCGGGGCCGGCGGGCGAGGAACCCGTTCCTGGTCGCCGGCCGTCATGGTCCGGTCGCCGCGGGCCGCCATCACCTGTTCGACGGCGGCCAGCGCTCCGTCGGCCGGTCCGCTGTAGGCCACCGAGCCGTGCTCGAGGACCACGGCCGTCCCGGCCAGGTCGAGGACCCGGTCGACCTGTTGTTCCACCACCAGCAGGGCGGTGCCGGCCCGGTTGATCTCCCGCAGCCCCTCGTAGACGACATCGATCACCACCGGTGCCAGCCCCAACGAGATCTCGTCGGCCACCAGCAGGCTGGGTGGGAGCACGAGCACCTTGGCCAACGACAGCATGCGCTGTTCCCCACCGGACAGGGTCCCCCCGTGTTGGCGGCGACGTTCCCCGAGAACCGGGAACGCTTCGTAGGCCCGCTCCAGGGCGTCGGGCACACAGTGGCGCCCTCCCCGTTGACGGAACACCAGTTTGAGGTTCTCCTCGACGGTGAGGCTGGCGAACACCCCCCTGCCCTCGGGGACGTGGGCCGTCCCGGCCCGGGCGATCTTGTAGGCGGCGAGCCCGGTGATGTCCCTGCCCTTCAGGCGGATGACGCCGGTGGTGCTGGCCAGCAGACCGGTCACCACCCGGGAGACGGTCGATTTTCCGGCACCGTTGGAACCGATGAGGGCCGTGACCCCCCCGCCCGGCACGGAGAAGCTGACGTCGAACAAGGCCCGGTACGGACCATAGCTGGCGCTCACGTGCTCGACCTCGAGGGCCGGGGTGGCCGACGCCGCCTCCGGGTCGGTGGCGACGGTGCCTCCGGGTGCGGACATACCCGAGGCTGCGCTCATGCGCTCAGACCCAGATAGGCCTGGCGGACGGCGGGATCGGCCATCACCTCGTCGAAACTGCCTTCGGCGATGACCGCACCGAGGTTCATCACGATGGTCCGGTCGACCACCGATCCCACCATGGCCAGGTCGTGTTCGACCAACAGCACAGCCATCCCCCGCTCGCGTTGGAGCATGCGGAGGACCTCGGACAGCTCGTGGGTCTCGTGGATGTCCAGACCCGAGGACGGTTCGTCGGCCAACAGCAGTACCGGATCGGAGACGAGGGCCCGGGCCAGCTCCACCAGGCGGCAGGAGCCGAGTCCGAGGGACGAGACCGGGGCGTCGGCACGATCGTCGATCCCGACCAGCTCGAGTACCGCGTCCACCCGTTGGTTCTCCTCGGGGGTCGGGGCACTGCGGTTGCACAGGTCCTTCCAGAGACGACCCTGTCGTTGACGCGCCCGCTCGGCCACCAGGAGGTGGTCCCGCACGGTCATGTCGGGGAAGACCTCGACCCGCTGGTAGGTCCGGCCGATGCCGAGGCGAGCCCGCTTGTAGGTCGGGATGCCGAGCAGCTGTCGACCGGCCAGTTCGACACTTCCACGTTCGGGTTGGAGCTGCCCGCAGATGCAGTTGAACAGCGTGGTCTTGCCGGCGCCGTTGGGGCCGACCAACCCGACACTCTCGCCCGCCTCGATCTCGAAACAGACGCTCTCGACCGCGGTAATGCCGCCGAACACCTTGGAGACGGCGTCCACCCGCAGCAGCGGTGCGGTCTCAGCCACGCTCGTTCACCACCGGTGCGGGCTCGACCAGGGACGGGTTGGCTGCTCCGGCCGGGGCTCCGCCTCCCGAACCGTTGCCACCGCCGCCGAATGCCCCGAGGAGGGGTGGGCCGCCGCCACGGGTCGGAGGCGGGTCCCCGGTGTGGAAGACCAGGCGCTCCATGCGCATGGTCCAGCGCCGCTTCTGGAACTCGAGGATCCCCTCGGGGTGGGACGCATAGGTGAAGGCGCCGAAGGCGAACAGCACGAAGACCAGGCTGTTCCCGCCGAATCGGGCCGGGAGGTAGGTGAGCAGCTGCTGGATGACCACGAACCCGAAGCCGGCGTTGATGGCTCCCTCCACCGTGCTCACCCCGGTGGTCACCACGATGACGACGAAGGCGAGGGAGAGCTGATAGTTGAACTCGGCCGCGCTGACCGACTGCTGCTGGATCGTGAGAAGCGTGCCACCGATGCCCGCCACCACACCGGACAGGGCGAAGATCAGGACGCGCTGCCAGGTCAGGTTGATACCCAATCCGGCGGCCGCCGTCTCGCTGCCGCGCATGGCCGACAGATAGCGGCCCGTCGTCCCCCTCCGCACCAGGAGCACACCGGCGATACAGACGACCAGCACGATCATGGCCATGACGAAGAAGGCATGGCCGTTCGGGTTCAAGATGCCGAGGCCGACCCACTTCGACTGCACGCTCAACGGCGAACCGTTGCTGGTCGAGAGCTGTGGGAAGACGGCACTGTCGAAGAAGAGGGCGGCGGCGATGGTCATGAGGGCCAGCCCCAGGCCCCGGAGGCGCAGCGATGCCACCGCCAGCACGACGGCCACCGCCCCGGCCGCCACCGCACCCACCAGTCCGCCGACGAGCAGGCTGAGGCCCAGATGGTTGGCCAGCTGGGCCGCGGTGAAGGCGCCGACGCCGGCCAACATGGCCTGGCACAGGGAGAGCTGCCCGCCCATCCCGGTGATCAGGGTGATGGAGAGGAAGATCACCGAGAAGGCGAGACCGGCGTTGAACACGTTTTCCCACGTCTTCGGCATCCAGGTCAGCATGGAGACGATGAACACGGCCAGGAGGATGTACCAGGCGACCTGGATGATCCGGTCGATCTGAGGGGCGCGCATGGCGGCTGTGGTCGGAGGGGTCGGCGGGTCGATGGAGGCCAACGGGTCGGTGGCTTCGCCGAGCTTGCGCAGTCCGGGCACGACGAGGAGGGCGAGTACCAGGACGACGAAGGGAAGGGACGTGAGCGTGGCCGACGACCACACGCTGCTCGGGGGCAGGTAGCCCTGCAGGACGGTATCGGCCACGCCCATGAGGATCCCGACCAGGGCGGCGATGGGCATGGAGCGCAGCACCGCCCAGGCGGCGGCGGCAAAGGCCGCCACCACCAGGGTGGCGTAGTCCTGGGACTGGAGCTGGGCGTACAGCGGGGCGAGCATGACACCGGCCAGTCCGGCCATGAGGCTGGAGACGGCCCAGGCCACGGCCACCACCCGACCGGAGTTGACCCCGTCGAGCTGCACCAGCCGCCGGCTTTCCACCGCACCCCGCATCTGCAGCCCGAGGGGGGTCAGGCGCATGAGGAGGACCAGGGCCAGCAGCACCGCGGCGGTGACCACGATCGTGCTCAGCGTGATCCCGTTGATCGGCGTGTTGGCCACCCGGAAGTACACGGTGTCCGGGTTGAACAGGATGCTCGGCGGGTTGTACTGGTTGTTGCTGCCGAATATCACCGGGAGCAGGGCCGGTATCCCCACGAACAGCGTGATCCCGGTCACCAACTTGGCCGTCGTGTTGGAGTTCGGGATCTTGCGGAACAGGTAGCGGTCGAAGATCAGCCCCAGCGCGGGGGCGAGGATGACCACCGACAGGATGAAGGCGAGCAGCACCGGCATGTGCTCGTTCTGCACCAGCAGGGTGAAGATGAACGCCGAGACGTAGGCCTGGGCGCCGAAGGCGAAGTTGAACACCCCGGTGGCCTGATAGGTGAGGACCAGCCCGACCGCCACCAACGCATACGTGCACCCGAACGGAATGCCGGGGATGGCGAAGCCGAGAAAATTCTCCACGTTGCGCCGGCCCTACCCGAGACCGGCTGACGTCCAGGTCATGTCCCCGGGGTACCGGCCGGCGCGGGGACCGGCGTCGTGTTGTTCGCGTTCGGCCCGACGCACACGAAGACCTCCTTGCCCTTCCCGTAGATCGGCACGAACTTCTTGCCCTGTACCTGCACGAAGGCGCTGCAGGTGGGGTAGGTGGTCTTGGTGTGCGAATTCTCCCAGTTGGTCACGGTGGTCAGACCGCCGGCGGTGAACGCGGTCATTTGGTTGGTGACCTTGATGATGTTGGCCTGGGTCAGGTTGTTTCCGGCTGCCTTGACCGCCTCGGCCAGGAGCACGGCGGACTGCCAACCCTGGAGCGCCGTGCCGTTGTAGGTGTAAGCCGGCTCGTACTTGTTCATGGTGTTCAGGTACTGGATCATGCCCGGATAGGTGTTCCCGAATCTCGATGAGGCCGCCTCGTAGGGAACGTTTCCGGAGAGGTTGAAGTACACACCCTGCATCAGGCTGCTGTACTGGTTCAGGAGTGACTGGTCGTAGCCGCTCAACCACAGCTGGTGGATCTTGAGCCCGTACTGCTGGATGGCCCGGGCCATGGTGATGTTGTCCGACTCCTGCATGCAGCTCACCACGAACTGGGTCCCGGTCTGTTGCATGCGCTGGACGGCGGAGGCGTAGCTCCCGCCCAGCTGGGCGCCCAGGTCCTCGTAGGTGACGTGGAACCCGGCCTTGCTGAGATCGGTGCCCGTGGTATTGCAGGCGTCATAGGACGAGGTGATCGAAGGTCCGTAACTGATCACCGCGATGTTCTTCGACTTGGTCTGGTTCATCACGTAGGCGTAGGCCGGAACACCGGCCGAGTAGTTCTGCACCGAGCCACCGGCGGCGAAGAGGTTGGGCGGCCCCTGCCAGTTGCCGCTCACGTTGTAGCCGTAGGTGGGGGTGTTGGTCTCGACGAAGTAGTTGGGGGTGAACCAGTAGGAGGCCACCATCACGGCGAAGGCATGATCCTGGTCGATCAGGGTGTGGGTGAGCTGGGTGAACTGGCTGGGCTGGCCGCCGTCGTCGAGGTTGTAGGCCAGGAGCAGTTTCCGACCGTTGATGCCTCCGTCGGCGTTCACCAAGTCGAAGTACGCCTTGATCCCGGGGGCGAGCCCGTCGAAGTCAGAGGCGATGGACCCGGTCAGCGTGGAGATGGCCCCCACGTTGATCGCCGTGGGTGTGACCCCGGGCGAAGCGGCCGACCCCGCGGACGTCGTCGTCGGTGCGGAGCTGCTCGAGCTGCCGCTTGTCGTGGTCGTGGTGCTGGCCGAGGACGAGCAGGCCGCGGCCAGCACAGCCACTCCCAGCATCGCAGCACCCGGCCACACCCAGTTCCCCCGGTGTTTCCCCATGTCCACCTTTCCCAATGTAGGCGTGCCTCTGCAGGCGATCCCCCCGGCAACGGCCCAACGCCGAGCCAGTTCTTATGACACGAATGTTAGTGATGTCAACCGTAGCGCTCTTTGCCCAGTCCACGAAGGGCGCGCGCTCCGGGCCAAAACGGTGCGGCTGCGAGAGGAAATCGGACATGGCGGACCCCGGAGTCAGCGAAGGCGAACCCCGGGGTCAGCGAAGAAACTGCCGCCGACGATCGAATTCCCGGAGTTCGAGCACCTCGGACATCGTGACCGGGCTCAGCTCGGCGACGCCCCGGGCCACGTCCGGATCCCACCCGCAGGAGCCGACCATGGCCCGTACCCGCTCCTCCAACGAGCCGGGGCCCGAGGGCACGGCGGCGACCTGGAGTCGGCCGTCGATACGGCGGAGGATGCCACGGTCGGTGACCACACTGGCCACACGCGCTCCGGGGGCGGTGATGTAGCCGGCCTCGGCCGGCAGTCGCTGAGGCCGTCCGAGGGTGAC
Organism: uncultured Acidimicrobiales bacterium; assembly: GCA_963713625.1. GTDB lineage: Bacteria > Actinomycetota > Acidimicrobiia > Acidimicrobiales > RAAP-2 > Bog-756. The sequence continues at coordinate 372,433 of CAVQMN010000008.1, forward strand.
CACTACGCAGGCTGCAGCCCGGCTGACCACGTCGTTGGCCCCACCGGATCCGACCAGAAAACGCCCGTCGGCGAGCCGGGTGGAGTTGATGTTCCCGTGTTGGTCGATTTCAGCCGCGCCCAGACAACCGATGGTGGTCGTCCCCGGTCCGCCGACCACCATGCCGAGCACGGTCGACGCATCGGACAGGAACGAGGTGCCGGGAAAGACACGGTGGTTGAAGATGTATGGATCGGCCGGTGTGGGTGTGTAGTCCCACAGTCCGAGCTCCGCGGTGAGGCAGACCCCTCCCCCGGCGGCCCGGGCCCGGGCCACGGCCACCCACGCAGCCAGATTGGCCACGCCGGCCCCGGCCAGCACCGCATCGGCCCGGTGCTCGGACACGGTGGCCTCGACCTCGCGGGCACCCAGGCTGGCCGCCACCTCCCAGTCGCTGATGGGCTCGTCGGCAGGCAGCGGGTGGGCATCCGCGTCGTGGCGCCACGAATCCGGGTCGGAAAGCAGGCGGAGGCCGATCAGGCGGTCATCCCCGAGGCGCTTGAGGTAGGAGGAGTGGTCGGGCGGATCCAGCGCGTTCTCCCGGGCCCAGGTGTCGAAGTCCCCACGGGCCGCCGCCGCGGCCTCGACCCAGAAGGGAATGTCCTCCCCATAACCGGCCACGGGAAGACCCGGGGTGTAGCAACCTCCGGGATGGGCGCCGAAGGGTGCTTCGACCACGGCCAGGACCCGGTGGGCGGGAATGCGGACCCGGTGACCCAGCTCTTCCAGATCGGGGACGATCGACTCGACGGTGGCCACCACCCCCCGGCGGGCCGCCCACGCCCCCCAGGTCCCCTCGAGCAGCGGTTCGGACATGGCCAGATTTCCGTGGATGTCGGAGAGCGCGGCGTGGCAGAGGGCCACATCCGGGACCAGGGGAGCAAGCAGGCCCACCGGACCGAACTCCGATTCGACGACCGAGAATGCCTGGTTGTCGGCCAGCCCGGAACCCGCCACCGACCCGGTGACGACGGCCGGCAGGCCACGGGCCGCCGCTTCGAGGCGTTGGGCCAGGGTCAGGATCGACCAGTGTTCGACCTCCACGGCGCCGGACTCGTAGGCCTGCTTGAAGATCGGGTTCGGCGCATACGAAGGGAAGCTGTTGCCCGAGTAGGCCGTCACCACCTTGGACAGCATCCCGCCACGGAAGAAGAGGGCGCCCAACGCCCCGAGACTGCTCATGACCAGCGTCAGCTCCGGGTCTGTCCCCCAGAACTGCCGGGCCATCTCGCGAGCGGCAGCCGTCCACCGGCTGTGGCCCAACAGGATGTGCACCGAATCGCCCGGGCGGATGTTCCGCTCGACGGCATCGCTCAGAGACAGACCGACCTCGGTCATGAACGGGTCGGCGCGCCGAAGGACAGATCTGAGACCTGCAGGGGTCGGCTCCGGAAAAGGCTGGACATTGTGTGAGGTTATCCAACCTGCAACTACCATTCTGCTGGCATGGTCACTGACGGCGGACGCCCGGCACCGAAAGCCAAAGGGGCGAAAAAGAAGAAACCTGCAGGAAAGCGGGCGGCCGGTTCGGCGGCGAAAGCTGCCGGCTCGACGGCCAAAGCCAACGGCTCGACGGCCAAAGCCAACGGCTCGACGCCAGTCCGCCGCATGAGTCAGGGCCCGATCGGGGTCCCGGCCAGCAAGAGGGCGCTCCGCAGCCAGGGCCGGGAGACCATGCAGAAGCTCCTGGATGCGGCCATGGAAGCCTTCGACCGGAGGGGCTTCCACGCCACCAGGGTCAACGACGTGGTGGACATCGCCAACATGTCCCACGGCACCTTCTACCTGTATTTCTCGAATATGAGCGATCTCGTCCGTGCCCTCACCGCCGAAGTGGCCACCGACGCTTCCGAGCTCTATGGCGCCCTGACCCAGGCCGGGACGGCCCTCGACGGTGAGAGCCGGGACCACCTGCGCGCCTGGATCGGTGCCTACTCCAAGCTCTGGCTCCGGTACGCCCCGCTCTTCCGGTCATGGACCGATCTGGCCTCGGTCGACGATGCCATGGGCGACCGGATCCGCCGTACGTTGGGGACGATGACCGACGCCATGTCGGCGCAGATCTCGGCCGCCGGCATGGCCGGTGACCTGAGCCCGGACGTGACCGGTCTGGCCGTGCTGGCCATGCTCGACCGCTTCCACTACCTACGCGATTTCATCGGCCAGCCCGTTGACGACGAGGCCCTGGAGACGCTGACCACCATGGTGTACCGGGCCCTGTTCACACCTTCCGACTGAGGCTCGGATGGCCGGTCGTCCGGCACCCGACCAGTTCGAGGTTGGCCGATCGGCCGAGCGGCCGGGCCCGGCCGATCCGATGCGGACGGACAGGGCCCGGGTCGGGCCTCAGTCCATGAGGATGTCGACGGGCAGACCCCGCGCCTCGAGGTCGACGCTGGCGTTGTCGTCCCGATACCGCCGTCCCTGCACGTTGAACAACTCGACCGAGTCGGCTCCAACCGGGTATGGGCCCCAGTGCCACGTCCCCCGGTGCAGCACGATCGATGAAAGCCGCGGGATCACGAACGCCCGGATCTGATCGGCGTGGGCGGGCGAATCCATCCCGAGGTCCCCCGGGGCCACGACGATCACCGCGTCGACATCGAGGGGCATGACCACCTGGGTGTGGGTGGCGTGCCGGAAGAGGACCTCACACCGGAGCCCGCCGACCACGGCGGGCACCTCATCCCGTCGGTGGCCGATGAGGTTGACATGGACGTCCTGCCACTCGAAATCCAGCACGTCGGCACCGTCTCTCGGATCGGTGTCGGCCACCGGCAGCCACCCGAACCGGGACCACTCCTCACGGGACAGCGGCTCCGGTGTAATCCAACGGATGGACTCAGCCATTCCCCACGCTCCAAATATCCGATGCCTCAATCAGACCTACGGTGACGATTCAACCTAACATCGGCGTCGAACTCCGACATCGGTGTCAGCGCCCGCTCGGCGCCATCACGGTGCCGGCATGAGCATGAGCAGCGGAGGAGATCCCATGGTGATGGACGTACGCAACATCGAAGACGTCGCCCCCGTCGTCGAGCACAACGGCACGGTGCCGGTGTGGTGGATGGTGCAGTCCCGCGAGCTCAAGGACGCCACCGATGGTGGCTTCCTCGAGCTGGTCAACGAGTTCGAGGTGGAAGGGGGAGGCTATGTCCACCCGCACTCCCACCCGACCCACGAGTTCTATTACGTGCTCCGGGGCCGGGGGATCATGACCATCTCGGGCGAGGACCGGTCCATCGCCCAGGGGGACCTCGTCTACATTCCGCCCGACGCCGTCCACAGCCTCAGGCCTCTCACCGACCACGCACCGATCCACTGTTTCTGTTTTGCCATCGGTGTCAAGGGGTCGGGACCGATCGACTACACCAACCACTGAAGGCGGTCCGGCCAGGCCGGATTGCGACTCAGACCGGCGGCCGGCCGTCCTCGACGAGGGCGGCGTCCAGGTGGAGGAGTTCCACGGTGGTGGAGCCCCCCCGGAGGGCGGCGAAGTACTCCGATTCGCCGGCCGCCCGGGCCTGCCCGGCGGCGATGCACTCGGCGAGCCCGGCCCCGGGCACGACCACGACCCCGTCGACGTCCCCCACCACCCAGTCGCCCCACTCGACCGGGACTCCAGCCACGGTTGCCGCCGTCCCGACGTACCCGCGGTTGCACTTGGTGGCTCCGGGAAGGGCCACGGTCCTCGAGAACACCGGGAAGGCCAGTCGCTCCAGCGCGGCGACGTCCCGGACTCCCCCGTCGATGATCAGGCCGGCCAAGCCCCGGGACTGGGCCGCGGTGGTGAGGACCTCACCCCAGTACCCCCGGTCGGCCACGTCACCGACATCGACGACCAGCACGGACCCCGCCGGCGCCCGGGTCACGGCCACGTGCACGGCCAGATTGTCCCCCGGCGTACAGGTGACCGGGTAGGCCGGGGCGGCCAGGGCCGCCCCCGGCCACACCGGCCGGATCCTCGGCGGCATGGGAAGGGCCCCCGATTCGCCGAGCGTCGCTGCTCCGAGTTCGCCGAGCACGGCAGCCGCATCGTTGTCGTCCATATCAAACTCCTTGCCGAAGATGGATCCTGGTCACGAGGTGCGGAGCGAGACGGTGACCTCGATCTCCACCGCTCCTCCCCGCGGGAGGGAGGCCACGCCGATGGCCGACCGGGTATGCCGGCCGGCCTCCCCGAACACGTCGTACAACACGGTGCTGGCCCCGTCGATCACGTCGGGCTGGTGGTGGAAGTCGGGGGTCGAGGCCACGAATCCGGTGACCGTGAGCACCCGCTCCACCCGGTCGAGCGAGCCCAGCTCGGCCTCCAACACGGCCAGCGCATTGAGTGCGCAGACGGCCGCGGCCTCGGTACCTTCCTCCACGGTCACGGTGTCACCGAGGGTTCCGATACAGGTCAATTGTCCGTCGATCCTCGGTAGCTGGCCCGAGGTCCTGGCCACGCCGCCGTGGACGACGACCGCGTCGAGCGGGTCGTGCGGGGGGTGCGGTCCGTGCAGCCGGAGTCCGAGGGCCTCCAGCCGGGCCCGGACGCGCCCGTGGCCGCCGGCAGTCGCATCGGGGGCGTGGTCGACGGGACTGTTCATCGGGACGGGTACCTCCGGGACGAGCCGGACCAACGGCCCGGCGGGACACCGAGATGCTATCGCTGTCATCGCGCCCGGTCTGACGCCACCGTCAGGGAACGCGCCGTTCGCATAGAGTGGCCGGATGGGCTTGCTAGATGAACGAGTAGCAGTGGTGACCGGTGCGGGACGCGGGATAGGTCGGGCCATCGCCCTGTGCCTGGCCGACGAGGGTGCCCGGGTGGTGGTCAATGACATCGGGGTCTCCCTGGGCGGTGACGGCACCGACGAGGACCCGGCCGAACAGGTCGTCCAGGAGATCATGGCCAAGGGCGGGGCGGCGGTGGCCAACCGCGACCGCGTCGACGACTTCGAGGCCGCCGGTCGCATCATCGACACGGCCGTCGGCACCTACGGCCAGATCGACATCCTGGTCAACAACGCCGGCATCGTCCGGGACCGGACGCTGGTCAAGATGGACGAAGCCGACTACGACGCCGTGGTCGCCGTGCACCAGAAGGGGACCTTCAACACGGCGCGACATGCGGCCCCGCACATGAAAGAGGCGGGGTACGGGCGCATCGTGAACATCACCTCGTCCGCCGGCCTCCGCGGAAACTTCGGGCAGACCAACTACGGAGCAGCCAAGGCCGCCATCATGGGCATGACCTTCGTGTGGGCGGTCGAGCTCGGGCGCTACGGGATCACCGTCAACGGGATGGCACCGGCCGGAGCCACCCGGATGACCGCCGGGCTCAACGAGGGCGAGGTGCCGCCAGATCAGGATCCGGCGCTCAACGCTCCGCTGGTGGCCTATCTGGCCTCTGATCTGGCCGCTGATGTCAACGGCCAGATCTTCGGTCGCACCGGATTCGGATACACGATCTTCCAGACCCCCCGGCAGGTGGCCACCATGTGGAAGGAAGACGGGTGGACGCCAGCCGAGGTGGCCGATCACTTCCACGAGGTCCTCGGTCAGCACCTGCAGCCGGTCGGCATGCCCGCCCATCCGCTGCTCGGCAAAAAAGAGTAAGTCACGACGTGAGGACATCTCGATGAGTACGGCGGCCCAACTGCCCCCTGAGCAGCTGCACGCCATGGCCCTCTCCTTCGGTGACCAGACTGCGTACCAGGTCTTCGGCGGCACCGCGCTCACCTTCGCCCAGTGGGACGCCGACGCCAGCCGGCTGGCCCGGGGGCTGCTCGAAGCGGGCATTGAAGCCGGCAGTCCGGTGGGCATCCACCTCGAGCCGGCCAACGCCCTGCGCTGGATCGTGGCCTATGCCGCCATCCACCGGGCGGGAGCGGTGGCCGTGCCCCTCAATCCGCAGTTGGCCCGGCCCGAGGTCGAGCGCATGCTCGAGCACTCCGGCGCGGCCGCCGTCTTCGCCGAGGAGTCACTCGTCCGCCGGTACGAGGGTGGGCGGCCGGGTCTGGTGGTGGTCGTTCCCGCGGCCGGCGACGCATCCGAGGACACCTCCCTCGTCGTCGATTCTCGGCGGAGCCGAGGAGCACAGGTCACCGTGTCCTGGTCTGCGCTCATCGACAACGACCCCGGCTACTTCCAGGTGGCGCGCCAGCCGGGCGATCTGGCCGACATCCTCTACACGTCGGGCACGACCGGTCACCCGAAGGCGGTGGCCGTTCGGCACGACAACTCCTCACTGGTCCCCTTCGCCGAACCGGCCTGGAGCGGTGGCGGGTGGCTGCACGCCAGCCCTCCGTACACCTTCGCCGGGCTCTCGTTCATCTACACCCCGATGAAGCTGGGCATGCAGGGGCTCTATCTGGCGAGGTTCGACGCCGACAAGTGGTTCGATGCCGTCGAGGGTGACAGCCCGGTGGCCGCGTTCCTCGTCCCGGCCATGGCCACCCTCCTCCTCGAGCACCCCCGCTTCGACACCGCCCGGCTCGATTCCATTCAGATCTGCACCGTGGGCAGTGCACCGCTGGCCCCGTTCGTGTTGGAGCGGCTCCAGGAACGGATGCCCACGGCCATGGTCTCCAACAACTACGGAATGACCGAGGCGGGGTCGGTGTACTGCATCATGCCCCCCGGCGAGGCGGTGAAGCGTCCCGGCTCGGTGGGCCGGCCCCTTCCCCCGGCCGAGGTCCGGTGCACCGATGCCGAGGGGAAGGCGGTCGCCGCGGGAGAGGTCGGGGATGTCCTCCTGCGCATCCCCGGACGCCCACGGGAGTACTTCGGCGACCCGGAGGCAACGTCGCGTACCTGGGTCGACGGATGGCTGGTCACCGGCGACCTGGGCCGGATCGACGAGGACGGCTACCTGTACATCGTGGGACGTAGCAAGGACGTCATCATCCGGGGAGGGAACAACATCCACCCGACCGATGTCGAGCACGCCATCGAGTCGCACCCCGCCGTCCACGAGGTGGCCGTGGTGGGGGTGGACCATCCCGTCCTCGGAGAGGACGTGGTGGCGGTCGTCGTCGTGCGTCCCGGGGAGGAGATCACCGCCGAGGACCTGCGGGCCCACACCCTGGAGCTTCTGGCCGCCTACAAGGTGCCTCGCCGCTGGGAGTTCGTCGACGAACTGCCGCGCAACGCCACCGGCAAGGTGGTCAAGAACAAGTTGCGCGACCAGCTGTCCGGCCGAGAGGAAGGACCAGGCGACGGTCCGGTTCAGCCGTGACTTCGGGGCCGGGGGGCGGCGTCGGCGGCGACGGCGACCGACCGGAGCCGACCCACCTCCTCACCCTGCCCGGCGTCCTGGCCGAACACCGTCGTAGCCGCCCACAGACCCGGTCGGTGGTGTGCGGACAGGTCCGGCTCACCTATCCCGAGCTCGACGACCGCACCGACCGCCTGGCCCGCGCCCTCACCGACGCCGGCGTGGGCCGGGGGGACCGCGTGGTGTGGCTGGGGCAGAACTGCCATCGGCTGATCGAGGCCTGGCTGGCCGGCTCCAAGCTCGGCGCCGTGGTGGTTCCGGCCAACTGGCGTCAAAGCGCGCGCGAGATGGTGACCCTCCTCGACGATGCCCGACCGGTGGTGGTGATCTGGCAGCAGGAGGAGATCGGCGACACAGTGGCCGAGGCGCGATCCCGCTGGGACGGCTCCGCCCGCTGGCTGCAGCACGACGGCGATGGTGGGCCGGACAGCTACGAGGGCTTCCTCGCCTCCGGTGGTCCCGACGGGAGCTCCCGGTCGTGGTCCGGGCCGGTCTCCCCCGCCGACGCCGTGCTGCAGCTCTACACCGGTGCGTTCGGAGGAACCCCCAACGGCGCCCAACTCTCCCATCGATCGATCATGGCCCAGGCCGTCATGGTGGCGATGGTGCAGCAGATCACCGGGGAGACCGTCTATCTCAATTCCGGCCCCATGTTCCACATGGCCACCCTCATGACCACGTTCGCCACCTTCATGATGGGTGGCACCAACGTGCTCACCAGACGGGTCGACGCTGACGAGCTGTGCCGGGTCATCGAGGCCGAGCAGTGCACCTACGGCTTCGTGATGGGTCCGACGGCCGAGGAGATCATGACGGTCAACGCCGACGGCCGCTACGACCTCTCCACCTTCCGGACCTTCGGAGGAAGCCCGGCGTGGAATGCCATGGTGGAGGTGGACGACAGCCCGTGGGGTCTCCACCCCGCCGGCTACGGGCAGACCGAGGTGACCGGGATGCTCACCTACAACGCCCTGGGTGTGGGGACGGAGGGAACCAGCGGCCGACCGTCGCCGTGGGTGGAGGTACGGATCGTCGACCCCGACGGGGCGGACGTGCCCACCGGCGAAACCGGCGAGATCGTGGCTCGCGGGCCCATCATCACCAACGGCTACCACGACCGGCCCCGACTCAACGCCGAACGCTTTCGGGGGGGCTGGTGGCACACCGGCGACCTCGGCCGTCGCCACGCCGACGGGTCGCTCACCTTCGTGGCTCCGCTGACCCGTATCGTGAAGTCGGCGGCGGAGAACATCTACCCGGCCGAAGTGGAAAGCTGCCTGGCCCAGCACCCCGCCGTCCGCCACGCCGCCATCATCGGTGTGCCCGACAAACGCTGGACCCAGCGGGTGCTGGCCGTGGTCGTCCTCCAGCCCGGTGCCGAGGTCACCGCGGCCGACCTCATCGAACACTGCCGGTCCAACATCGCCTCCTACAAGAAGCCGAGCGTGGTGGAGTTCGTCGACGAGCTACCCCGACAGGGATGGGCCGTCGACTACGAGGAGCTGGACCGGCGGTACGGCGGTGGCGGCTACCCGGGGTCGGCGTGACCGCCCACGCCCTCCGTCCCGACACCGTGGCCACCGGAACCGTGCCCGCCGGCGCCGCAGCGATATCCTGACGCCCATGTCAGCAACGATCGACCGACCCCGGATCGCCATCGTCGGCGCCGGCAATATCGCCAAACTCAATGTGGCCGGCTACCTCGAGGACGAACGGTGCGACGTGGTGGCCGTCTGCGATCCGTTCGAGGGTCGGGCGGCGGCGGCCGCCGCGGCCTGGGGCGTGCCGGCCGCCTACACCGATCTGGAATCCGTGCTCGCCGATCCGGACATCGACGCGGTGGAGATCCTCACCCCCACCAACCTCCACCACGACCACGTGCTGGCGGCGGTGGCGGCCGGCAAGCACGTCTCGTGCCAGAAACCACTGGCCAACTCGGTGACCGAGGCCCGGGCCATGGCCGCGGCGGCGGACGAGGCGGGCACCATCCTCCGGGTCAGCGAGTGTTACCGGCACTACCCACCGCTCGAACTGGCCAAGCGGCTGATCGCCGAGGGAGCCATCGGGCAGCCCTCCAGCCTGCGGCTGCGCACCGTGGTGGGACAGACCGATGCGGCCTTCCAGGGTGGACTGACCGCCGACGGATACACGTGGCGGATGACGTCACAGAGCCCGGGGGGCCACCTGTTCGACGATGTGATCCACAAGTATGCGGTGGCCCTCTGGCTCTTCGACCAGGACATCGTCTCGGTCCAGGCGGTGGTGCGACGGAGAGACTTCTTCTTCGAGCCGTGCGCCGCCATCTTCGAGTACGAGGACCCGGGCATCCTCGGCACCATGGACATCAGCTACGCACCGCAGATGTGGCTGCGGAGCCGGTACTACGGGGCTGACGAGTTCTTCGAGGTCCAGGGCGACGAAGGCTTCCTGTGGGTCACACGCTGCACCGGCGAGATGCTCGACTTACCCGCGGTCGTGCTCTACGACGGCAAGCACGGCCAGGAGACCACCACCAGTTTCCCCACCGTGGAGGCCGACTGGGGGGAGGGCTTCAAGCGGGCGTCCCGGCAGTTCGTCGACACGCTGGTCGACGGCGCGCCCCCGGTGATGAGCGCGGCCGAGGCCATCAAGGCTCTGCAGCTGTGTTTCGCCGTGTACCAGGCGGGCAACTCGCACCTGCCCGTCGATCCGAGGACCATCTCCGGAGCGGTCGTCCCCGAGGGATGGCCCCAGTGACGGCGCGGACCGGATCCGCCGGCACCCGGCCGGAGACCCGGACGTGAGGGTCACCCGCACGCTGCATCACAGCGTGAACGTCGAGGGTGAGCTGGCCGAAACCGTCGAGTTCTACCAGCGCCTGTTGGGCCTGCCCGACGAGAACCGGCCACAGATCCCCGGCATCGAGGGTCACTGGTTCGGGGCCGGCAATGCCCAGCTCCACCTGGTCGACGCCCCGGCCGGACCGGGTCCTATCCAGCCGGCCGGCCCGCACGTCTGTTTCGCCGTCGCCGACCTGGACGAGGCGGTGGCCGAGCTCCGAGAGGCCGGGATCCCCTACGTGGAAGGGGCCCAGGGGACGACCGTCCAGATCTGGTTCGCCGATCCGGCCGGCAACACCGTCGAGATCCAACAGGAGACAGCCGGGGACCGGTGACGGGGTGGCTCGGCCACCGGTTGGCCCGGCCGCTCGCTAACAGGCCCCGGCCCGGACCGCGCCGGCGGCCGTGGGGTCTTCACCCCGCCAGTCGTCGCGCGGCGGGAGCGGGTGCCGGAACAGCTCGGCCGCATTGCCGGCGGCCATCATGCGCAGCTCCCTCTCGTCCACCCGGCCCAGTGTGGCCTCCATCACCGCCTGGGTGTCGGGCCAGGTCGAATCGGCGTGGGGATAGTCGCTCTCCACCATGATGTGGTCGACCCCGATGACGTGCCGCAGATCGACCACCGAGGGGTCGTCGATGGTGCAGAACCAGAAGTTCCGCTTCAGCACCTCGCTGGGACGGAGGTCGGAGGGCCAGGAGATGGACTCGGTGCCGGAGGCGGAGTGGTCGAGTACGTAGTCCACCCGGTCGGCCAGCATCGGCACCCATCCGATCCCGCCCTCGGAGAGGGCAACCGCCAGCCCGGGGAAGCGGAGGGGCACCCCCGACCACAACCACTCGGCGGCAGCGATGAGCGCATTGACCGGAAAGAGGGTGGGCAGCAGTTCGAAGGGCGGCGAGGGCGACGGCAGCGGCGCCCAGGCCGACGAGCCCGTGTGCAGGCACACAACCGTCCCGGTCTCCTGGCACGCCGCCAACAGCGGGTCCCAGTGGGTGGTGAAGATCGAGGGCAGTCCGAGCTGGGAGGGGAATTCGGGGAAGCTCACCGCCTTGAAGCCCCGATCGGCATTGGCATGCACCTCGGCCGCAGCCACCTCCACGTCGGCCAGCCAGGGCAGCTGGAGGGGGATGATCCGGTCGGGGTAGGTCCCGGCCCAGACCTCGTGATGCCACTGGTTCCAGGCCCGCAGGCAGGCCAGCCCCAGCTCGGGATCGTCGGACTTGATGAACACCGAGCCACAGAAGCCGGCCACCAGGGACGGGAAGCACAGGGACGCCCATACGCCGTTCAGGTCCATGTCCGCCACCCGGGCCCGGATGTCGAAGCACCCCGGACGCATGTCCTCGAACCGGGCCGGGTCCATGCTCCAGGCCTCCTTCGGGCGGCCGATGACGGCGTTGAGGCCGATGTTCGGATACCGGCGGTCCTCGTACAGCCAGGTCTGGGTGCCGTCGGGGTCCTCGACGATGCGGGGCGCCCGTCCGGCCAGTCGGGCCTCGACCCGACCCTCGAAGAGATCAGGGGGTTCGATGAGGTGGTCGTCCACCGAGATGATCGGCACCCTGATGGCCCGGGGTTCGGGGTCCGGTAGCAGCCCCTCGTGCCGGGATGCCTCGTTCCCGGCCGCCTCGTTCGCCATGGCGATCCGAGAGTACCATCCGCATAGATCCGCAGCGCCGGGGGAATGAGGACGAACGTGGACGGGATCGTCGGCGTCGGAGAGGAAACACACTGATGCTCGACCTGGCCATTCGGGGCGGCCGCGTGGTGGACGGCACCGGTGCGCCGGCGCGTCGGGCCGATGTCGGCGTGCAGGCGGGAAGGATCGTGGCCGTGGGCGTCGTCGACGACGCCTCTGTGACCATCGATGCCGACGGGCTGCTGGTCACCCCGGGCTTCGTCGACCTCCACACCCACTACGACGCCCAGCTGTCCTGGGACCCGTCGGCCAGCCCCTCGCCCCTCCACGGTGTGACCAGCGTCATCGGGGGGAACTGTGGCTTCTCGCTGGCGCCGGCGGGGCCCGACCACATCGACTACCTGTCGCGGATGATGGCCCGGGTGGAGGGAATGCCCCTGTCAGCCCTGGCCTCACTCGATTGGTCGTGGCGTTCGTTCGGCGACTGGCTGGACCGTTTCGACGGCAACATCGGGGTCAACGCCGGCTTCCTCGTCGGACACTCCTCACTGCGCCGGGTGGTCATGGGCGACGAGGCGGTGGAGCGGCCGGCCTCCCCCACCGAGATCGAAGCCATGGTGACCCTGGCCGGAACGTGCTTCGAAGAGGGTGCCCTCGGACTGTCCACGTCCCAGGCCCACACCCACAACGACGGGGACGGTCGCCCCGTACCGTCCAGGGCGGCCACCCGGGGGGAGCTGGAGGCCCTGTGCGCCGCCGTGTCCGAGCACGACGGCACCGTGCTCGAGCTCATCGTCCCCGGATGTCTCAACGGGTTCACCGAGGAGGAGGTGGACCTCATGGCCAGCCTCTCGCTGCTGGCCGGCCGCCCGGTCAACTGGAACGTGCTCGGGGTGTCATCGCTCAACCCGGATGCCTGCGAGCGCCAGCTGCACGCGTCGACGGCAGCGGCGGAGCGGGGGGCTCAGGTGGTGGCCCTGACGCTCCCCCACACCGTCAAGATCCGCCTGTCCTTCGAGCACGGCGCCGTGCTCGACGGCCTGCCCGGATGGCGCGAGGTATTCGCCCTGAAGATTCCGGAACGGATGCAGCGTCTGGCCGACCCGGAGGCGCGGAGGCGACTGGACGAAGGGGCTCACTCCGAGGAGGCCGGCATCCTGTCCGCCCTGGCCGACTGGAGGATCCTGATCATCGAGGAGACCTTCAGCCCGGCCAATGCCGGGCTGGCCGGGCGGACGGTGGGGAGCATCGCCTCCGAGCGGGGCCAGGAGCCCTTCGACACGCTGATCGAGATCGTTCTGGCCGACGGACTGCGTACCGGGCTCCGGCCCCCGATCCCCGAGTCGGAGGCCGACTGGGCCTTGCGGGCCCAGGTGTGGCAGGACCCGCGCACGGTGGTCGGGGGGTCTGACGCGGGAGCGCACCTCGACATGATGTGCGGTGCGGTCTACTCCACCTCCATGCTGGGAGAGGGGGTCCGCAAGCGCGGTCTCCTCAGCTGGGAGACGGCCATCCGAGAGCTCACCGACGTGCCGGCCCGCCTCTACGGGCTGCGGGACCGGGGCCGCGTGGGTGTCGGGTGCTGGGCCGATCTGGTGGTACTCGATCCCGACCGGATCGGCCACGGGCCCGAGCACACCCGCGACGACCTCCCCGGGGGGGCCGGCCGCCTCTATGCCGAGGCCGAGGGGATCGAGCACGTCCTGGTCAACGGGGTGGAGATCGCACGGGGCGGCACGCTCACCGGGGCCACGCCCGGTGCCGTACTCCGTTCCGGTGTGGACACCGACACGGTGACCGTGCCGGGTGGGCACGGCTGAGTCGGGTCAGGGGATCCCGCCGTCCACCCGCAGGGTGGCGCCGGTCGTGTAACTCGAGGCTTCGGACGCGAAGTAGAGAGCGGCGCCCACGATCTCGTCGGGTTGACCACCACGTTGGAGCGCGTGGCGGGCCCTGGCCGCCGATTCGAAGGCGTCGAGGTCCCAGTGTTCGGCCACATCGGTGAAGAAGGGGCCGGCCATGATGCAGTTGACCCGGACCGTCGGGCCGTAGGCGTGGGCAAAACCGACGGTCAAAGCGTTGAGGCCGGCCTTGGCCGCGTCGTAGGGGAGCATGAACGGCGCCGGCCGAATGGACCCGGTACTCGAGACGTTGATGACCGAACCTCCACCGGTCTGCACCATCCGGGGGCCGACCAGGGCAGTGAGGCGGAACGGTCCCTTGAGGTTGAGGCCCACCACCTTCTCCCACATGGTCTCGGTGACGTCGCCCAGGTCGCCGTAGAGCAGGGACATCCCTGCATTGTTGACCAGCACGTCGACCCGGCCGAAGGCGTCGTAGGCCGTGTCGACCAACCCGTCGAGCTCGTCCCACCGGCCGACGTTGGCCGCCACGGCCAGGCCCCGACGGCCCAACCCCTCGACCTCGCCCACCACCGCACGGCAGGCGTCGAGTTTGCGGCTGGTCACGATCACGTCGGCACCCGCCGCCGCCAGCCCGAGGACCATGGCCCGGCCCAGTCCACGGCTCCCCCCGGTGACCAGGGCCACCTTGCCGCCGAGGTCGAAGCGTCCCGAGGGTGGTCGGTCCGCGGCCGATCCCGAGGACCCGGTGCCGGAAGGCCCCGAATGGGGCGCGGCGCTCACAGGTTCCCCACTTCGTGCTCGATGAACGCGGCGCCGCCGGCCCCGTCGTCGGCCACCCCGTCCGGCGCCGCGCCGCCTGCCGCGCTCCGCAGTGCCCCGGGGTGGTCGGCGTACTTCCTTCTGGCCTCGGCGATCCTGGTCGGCAGATGGTGGCTGGGCCACAGCCCCTCCACCGGCTGGTACTCCTTGAGCACGGCGCGGGCCACCGAGTTCCGGTGCACCTCGGTGGGCCCGTCGACCAGGCCCATGATCGGTGCGGTGATCCACATGCCCCCGAGGGGCATCTCGTCGGAGACGCCGAGGGCCCCGTGGACCTGGATGGCCCGCTGGGTGACATCGTGGAGGACCTGGGGTGTGAGCACCTTGATGGCGGCGATGTCCCGACGGACCGACCGGTGATCGTGACCCTGGTCGATGCACCAGGCGACGTACATGACCAGCAGTCGGAACTGGGTCAGCTGGATGTACGAGTCGGCCACGTCGTCGCGGACGCTCTGCTGGCCGGCTAGCACACCGTCGCGGGTCCTCCGGCTGACGGCGCGTTCGCACAGCATGTCGAGGGCCTTGCCGGCCATGCCCACCGTGCGCATGGCGTGGTGGACCCGGCCTCCGCCCAGACGGGTCTGGGCGATGACGAAGGCCTGACCCTCACCCCCGAGCAGACTCTCGGCCGGAACCCGGACCGCGTCGTAGTGAATGAGCGCGTGCATTCCGCTGCCTGGTGTCCGCTCGCCCATGAGGCCGACGTTGCGGACGATCTTCACCCCGGGTGTATCCGTCGGCACCAGAAACATCGACATGCCCCGGTAGACGTCGATGTCCGGGTTGGTGATGGCCATGACGATGAGGAAGGTGGACGTCCGGGCGTTGGAGGAGAAGAACTTCCAGCCGTTGATGACCCACTCGTCCCCGTCCCGGGCCGCCGTGGTCTCGAACAATGCCGGGTCGGACCCGCCCTGGGGTTCGGTCATCGAGTAACAGGAGAAGATCTCCCCGTCGAGCAGGGGGCGCAGATACCTCTCCTTCTGGCCGTCGGTGCCGTAGTGGGCGATGATCTCGGCGTTGCCGGTGTCGGGGGCCTGGGTGCCGAAGATGATCGGGGCCCACTGCGAGCGGCCGAGGATCTCGTTCATCAAGGCCAGCTTCACCTGTCCGTAGCCCTGGCCGCCGAGCTCGGGGCCGAGGTGGCAGGCCCACAGGTGATGGTCCCGCACCTGCTGCTTGAGCGGGTCGATGATGGCCCGCAGCTCGGGGCCGAGGGGGTGGTAGGTCTGGTTCCCCCACAAGAGGTCGAGGGGCTCGACCTCTTCGGTGACGAACCCGTCCATCCAGTCCAGCTGCGTTTGGAATTCAGGTTCGGTGGAGAAATCCCAGGCCACAGGCCCTCCTTTGTCGGGCTCGCTCACCCGCGGTCCGGGCCGAGGCAGCGGCCAGATTACCAGTGCGGCCCACTCCGGCTCAGGCCCGGGTGCGACCGGTCGGCACGTCTCCTCCGGTCAGATGGGGCTCCGACCCTCGGCCAGGCGCTGCCTCAGGATTCCGGCGATCCGGTCACGGTGCCAGGTGGCGTCGCCGAAGCTGGCGGCGTCCAGCTGTGCCCGTTTGAGGTGGAGGTGGAGCTCGTGCTCCCAGGTGAAGCCGATACCCCCGTGGACCTGGAGCCCGGCCGCGGTCACCCGCCGGGATGCATCCGAGCACCAGGCCTTGGCCATCGACGCGGCCAGGGCGGCGTCGTGGTCGCCACTGGCCAGACACCACGCCGCGTAGTACGTCCCCGACCGCATACCTTCGACATCCACCAGCGCATCGGCCAGCCGGTGCTTGACGGCCTGGAAGCTCCCGATGGCCCGTCCGAACTGGCGCCGCACCTTGGCGTACTCGACACTTATCTCGAGCACCCGGGCCGACGCTCCGAGCAGCAGCGCCGACACGGCGGTGGCCGCCCGGTCGAGCAGGTGGGAGGCACGGTCGCCACCACCGATCCGGTAGGCCCGGACTTCACCCATGCGCAGCCAGGCCAGCGGTCTGGTCGGGTCCATGGCCGGCTCCGGCACCGGCCGGTCGGCATCATCGAGCTCTTCGAGCGGCACGGCGAACAGCCCGTCGTCGGTCATGACCACGGCGACCTCGGCCACCGATGCGTACTGGGTCGGCTCCGGACAGCCGCTCAGCCACCACCAGCCGTCGCCGCTCCGGGCCGTGATGGCCTCCGGGTCGGAGGACCAGGCGACGCAGCCGATCGCCTCCCCGGTGCTCAGCCTGGCCGCCCAACCGGCGGCCGCCTGGCGCGCCCTCTGGTCCAAGGAGTCGTCGGCGGCAGCTTCATCGAATGCCTCGAGGCACAGGACCGAACCCACGAACGGCGCCGGAGCCGCCCGGCGGCCCAGCTCTTCGCACAGGACGGCCACCTCGACCATGCCGAGGCCCAGGCCGCCGTCGGCCTCCGACCGCTCCACGCCCAGCCAACCCTGGGTGGCCATGGCCTCCCACAGGCCCCGGTCGAAAGGGTGACCGGTGCTGAGCCCGGACGACCCGTCGGGGCCGGGGGCGTCGGGGCGCCCGGTGCCCGGGCCCACGAAGACCCGGAGGCGTTCGGGGGAGGCGAACTCGTCGAGAAGGTCCGCGGCCGCGCCGCGCAGGTCGACTTGGTCGGGCGAGAGGTCGAAGTCCACGGCGGCGAAGCTTAGGGTCCACCGGTCGGTCCCTGGGCCACCGGCCCCATCGGGCTCGCCCCGGTCGGTGACTGTGCCAAGCTGACAGTGGATGGACCTGCAGATCACACCCGAACAGCAACGGCTGCAAGCCGAGTTGCACGACTGGCTGGTGGCCAACCTTCCGTGGGAGTACGGGAGCGAACCGCCCATCCGTTCCCTCGACCTCGACCAGGTCGTGGCCTTCGGCCGTCAGTGGCAGGCCAAGCTGGCCGCCGACCGGTGGGTGGGGATCACCTGGCCGACGGAGCTGGGGGGACGGGGGCTCGGCCCGACGGAGCACTTCCTGGTCACCGAGGAGATGGCCCGGGCCCGGGCCCCCGAGCTGGTCGGGCGGATCGGCATCAACCTCGTGGGGCCGACCCTGTTCGCCCACGGCACCCCCGAGCAGTGCTCGCAGTGGCTCCCTCCCATCCTGGGGGCGGAGGAGCTGTGGTGCCAGCTGTTCAGTGAGCCCGAGGCCGGCAGCGACCTGGCCTCGCTCACCACCCGGGCCGAACGGACCGACGGCGGGTGGCTGGTCTCCGGTCACAAGGTCTGGACTTCCTACGCGCAGTTCGCCGACTGGGGTCTGTGCCTGGCCCGGAGCGATCCGAAGGCACCCAAGCGCCAGCTGGGCCTGTCCTGCCTGGCCGTGGACATGCATGCTCCGGGCGTCGAGGTCCGCCCGCTGGTCCAGATCACCGGCGACGCCGAGTTCAACGAGGTCATCCTCGACGACGTGTTCGTGCCCGACCGGCAACTCGTCGGCACCGAAGGTGCGGGTTGGACCGTGGCCAACTCCACCCTGACCCACGAGCGAGGCGTCAATCCCCGTCAGCTCGGCATCCACTACCAGCTGCTGGCCGGCCTCCTCGAGCTGGCCGACAGCCGGCCCGGGGGGTTCGACAGTTGGGACGTGCGCCAACGCGTGGCCGAGGCCTACATCGAGGTCAAGCTCTTCCAGCTCAACAACTGGCGGACCCTCACCCGGCTGGAACGGGGCGAGCCGCCCGGCCCCGAAGGCAGCGCCCTGAAGCTCTACTGGAGCGAGATGTCCAAGCGTCTCCACGAGACGGTGTTGGCGGTGCTGGGGCCGGCTGCGCCGCTCTGGCAGGGGGCCACGGACAACCCGGGGGACGGCATGTGGCAGCGGTCGTGGCTCTACTATCAGGCGTCATCGATCTTCGCCGGCACCAACGAGGTGCAGCGGACGCTGGTCGGAGAACGGGTCCTCGGGCTCCCGCGGGACTGACCGCGGGCAGCCACGACGGACGAGGGACGAGCGGGAAAGGGATACCGATGGGCTACGACACGATCATCTACGAGGTCACCGACGCGGTGGCCACCATCACCATGAACCGGCCGGAGATGGCCAATGCCCAGAGCACACTGCTGATCGACGAGCTCGACGCCGCCTTCGACGAGGCCGACGCCGACGACTCGGTACGCGTGGTCATCCTGGCCGGGGCGGGGAAGCATTTCTCGTCGGGCCACGACCTGAAGGAACTGGTCGGTGGCGAGGGGCCCGACAAATGGCGGGAGATGCGGGAGACGCCGGAAGGGAAGATGTACCACGAGAAGGTCATGTACTACGACCGCTGCAAGAAGATCCATGACTTCCGGAAGCCGACCATCGCCGCCGTGCAGGGAAGCTGTGTGGCTGCCGGTCTGATGCTGGCCGCCATGTGCGACCTGATCGTGGCCGCCGAGGACGCCCAGTTCTCCAATCCCGTCCTGCGCATGACCGGAGGCGCGGTCGAGCTCCTGGTCGAACCGTGGGAGATCGGGATCCGCAAGGCCAAGGAGTTCCTGTGGACGGGCGAGATCATCGACGCCCAGGAGGCGTGGCGTCTCGGGTTGGTCAATCGGGTGGTGCCGAACGAGGTATTGACCGAGCGGACCCGCGAGCTGGCCGAGCGCATCGCTCTCGTGCCGCCGGCCACGGCCCAACTGGTCAAGGACTCGCTCAACCAGACCGGCGACCTCATGGGCAAGTCCGCCTCGTGGAAGTACCACTTCATGGCCCACCACTGGATGCACAACACCGCCACCGCGGCCAAGGCGCTGGAGGAACGCAAGAAGCGCACCTCGATGAAAGAGGTCTTCTCCGATCGCGATCGAGGGGATCGGCCGGTCGTTGAGTCCTGAGCCGGCCGAGGTTGGCCCGGGCGGTCCGTTGCAGGGCATCCGGGTCCTCGATGTCGGGACCCGGATCTCCGCCCCGTTCTGCGCCGGGCTCCTCGGGGAACTGGGTGCCGACGTCATCAAGGTCGAGCTGCCCCGGGGCGGGGACTTCATGCGCACCATCGGCCCCTTCGTCGAGACCGAGGAGGACGAGGCCGGCTACTCGCTCTTCTGGGCCGTCGAGGGGAGGGGTCGACGCGGCGTCACCTGCGATCTGCGCACCGGCGAGGGCCAGGACCTGTTCCGACGGCTGGCCTCCCACGCCGACGTGGTGTGTGAGAACTTCCGGCCCGGGACCATGGAGCAGTGGAACCTGGGGCCTGACGCCTTGGATCCGAAGCTGGTCTATGTGCGGATCAGCGTCTTCGGCCAGGACGGCCCCTACTCCCGGCGGCCCGGGCTCGACCGCCTGGGCATCGCCTATGGGGGGTTGCTCCACCTGACCGGTGAACGGGACCGCCCTCCCGTCCGGCCGGGGGTGACCATCTCGGACTATCTCACCGGGGTCTTCGCGGCCATGGCCGCGGTGGCCGGGCTCTACGGCCGCGATGCCGGGGCCGAGGGATCGGAGCGGGGACGGGGCGCGGTCATCGACGCGCCGCTGTACGGAGCCGTGCTCCGGGTCCTCGAGTGGACCCTGGCCGGGTACGACCAGCTGGGCATGGTGCGCAACCGGGAGGGTAACCGGCTCCCCCATTCGGCCCCGCTGGACAACTACCCGAGCGCCGACGGTGCCTACGTCTGCATCGTCGCCGGATCGGATGCCAACTTCGCCAGGCTGTGCCGGGCCATGGGTCGTCCCGACCTCGAGACCGACCCACGCTTTTCCACGCTGGCCCTCCGGTCCAAGCACGGAGACGAGATCAACGGCATCGTGGCCGAGTGGACGAAGAGCCAGAGTGCCGAGGCCATCGAATCGGCGTGCATCGCCAACGATGTGCCGGTGGGGACGGCCTACAGCGCGGCCGACATCTTCGCCGATCCGCACATGGCCGCCCGGGAGGACCTGATATCAGTCGAGGATCCGGTGCTCGGACCCATTCGCCAGCAGGCACCGTTCCCCCGCTTCGTGGGTCGGCCCACGCCCGCCCCCTCGGGGGCTCCCCTCCTCGGGGCCGACAATGGCGAGATCTGGTGCGACCTCGTAGGTCTGTCGGCCGAGGAGCTCCAGCGGCTGCACGACGCCGGGGTGGTCTGAGCGGTCGGAGCGGACCCCGGACGATGGCGGGCGGTCCGAACAGTCCGATGGCGGACCGGTCCGAGCAGTCGGCCTAGCTGCCCGGCTCCGCATCGCGGGGCAGCCCGAGGATGCGCTCGGCGATGACGTTGCGCTGCACCTCACTCGTGCCTCCGGCGACGGTGAGGCACCGGGTGGCCAGGAATCCCTGCGTCCAACGGGCGGCACGGCCTTCCATGGTGGCCCCTTCGGGACCGAGCATGGCCAGACCGAGCTCCTGCACCCGCTGTTCGTGCTCCGCCCCGAGCAGCTTGCGCAGGCTGGCCTCTGAGCCCGGGTCGGTCCCGGCCAGGGCCAACAGGGTGGACCGGTGGGTCATCAGCCGCAACGACTGGGCCTCGGTCAGCAGCCGACCGAGTCGCACGGACAGGCTGGGCGTCAGCGAACCACTCTGGCGTTCGGCCAACCGGAGCAACGACTCGACGCCGATGCCGAAGGTGGACCCCGAGGACATGGACACGCGCTCGTTGGCCAGCGTCACCCGGGCCAGACCCCAGCCCCCGTTGATCTCACCGATCACGCAGTCGTCAGGAACGAAGACAGCATCGAAGAAGACCTCGTTGAACATGGCCGCACCGGTGAGCTCGCGCAGGGGCCGGATGTCCAGCCCGGCCGAGCTCATGTCCACGATGAAGTAGGTGATACCGAGATGCTTGGGCGCCGAGGGGTCGGTGCGGGCCAGGCAGATCCCCCACTGGGCCTCCCGGGCCATCGACGTCCACACCTTCTGACCGGTGAGCAGCCAGCCACCGTCGGTGCGCTCCGCCCGGGTGGACAGGCTGGCCAGGTCCGAACCGGCCCCCGGTTCGGAGAACAGCTGGCACCAGTGCAGGTCGCCCATCAAGGTGGCGTCCACCCATCGATCGCGTTGGAGGGGGGTGCCCTGGGCGATGATCGGCGGCAGGGCCCAGGCACCGATCCCGATATGGGGACGGATGACACCCGATGACGCCATGAGCTCCTCGATGACCACCTGTTCCACCGCGCCGGCATCCCTGCCGTAGGGCTTCGGCCAATGCGGCATGACCAGGCCGGCATCGACCAGCTTTCGGCGCTGCGCTTCACCTTCCAGGGCGGCCAACTCGGCCACCACTGGCGCCAGCTCCGCTCTGGCCACGTCGGCCTCGGCCGGGAGGTCGGTGGCCAGGGCCCGCCGGGCACCGCCACCGGCGGCGGCCGCCACCTCGAGGCAAAAGGTGTCGGGCTCGCCCATCAGCTGGCGGTCGGCCATGGCCCGCTTCAGGTAGAGATGGATGTCGTGGTCCCAGGTGAAGCCGATCCCTCCGAGGACCTGCAGGCACTCCTTGGCCCCGACGGCGAACCCGTCGAGGGCCAGTGCTCCGGCGGTGGCCGCGGCCAGCGCGGCGTCGGCCGAACCGACGGTGTCGACGGCAGTCGCCGCGTCCCAGGCCAACGCGGTCATCTGTTCGACCCTGATGGCCATGTCGGCCAGCCGGTGCTTGATGGCCTGGAACTGGCCGATGGGTCGGCCGAACTGGACACGGACCTTGGCGTACTCGGTTGCCGTCTCGAGGCACCACCGGGCGCCGCCGGCATGTTCGGCCGCCATCAGCGTGACCACCAGCTCGCGGACCCGCTGGGTGGTGAGCGACGGGAGCTGTCGCTCGGGGCCGACGGTGACCGCCTCGACCTCCACCGCACCCAACCGCCGGGTGGGATCCAGGCTGGCCAAGGGGGTGACCCGGACCCCGTCGCCTGATCCCGGGACGTCGAGAAGGCACCAGGTGACGCTCCCGTCGTCGCCTCGGGCCGGGGCCAACACCGTCGTGGCCATCATCGCCCCGAGCAACGGCCGCAGTGTGCCCGAGACGACGATCGCGCCGTCTGCCCGATGATCGACCACATCGAGACAGGCATCGCCGAAGGAGAGGGTGGCCGGAGCACTCCCGTCGATCAGCCCGGGCAGGATCAGCGCGGCCTGATCCGGCGCCGCGGCTTCGGCCACCAGGGCCGAGGTGGCCACGGTGGGCAGCAGGGGGCCGGGGACCATCGAGCGACCCGTCTCCTCGAGGAGCACAGCCAGCTCGAAGAGGCCGAAGCCCTCGCCACCGAACGCTTCGGGAAGATGGATTCCCAGCCAGCCCTGGGCCGCCATCTCCTTCCAGACCGGTTGGAGCTCTTCCACCTCCGCGTCGAGGAGCGCCCGCGGCACGCTCGGAGGGCAGTGGGAATCGAGCCACCGCCGGACCGTGGTGCGTTGCTCCTGGTGCTCGTCAGTGATGGCGATTGGCATGTAACTCCCCTGTTGTTCCCTGTCCGCCTCTGTCGGTGGCTATCGGTCCTGTTCCGTCTCGACCGCCGCGGTCTCCACGACGGGCGCGTCGACGGACACCACCGTGATGGCCTTCGAGGGGCAGCCTTCGGCCGCCACCCGGATGCGGTCCTCGGCGTCGCCGGACGGATCGATGACCACGGCTTGCCCGTCATCGTCCAAGTCGAACGTGGCCGGGGCCCAGAACAGGCAGTTCCCCGAACCCACACATCGGTCGCGGTCGATCTCGATCCGGATGGTCATTCGCCTAGCGCTCCCCGCCCGCATGGGCCTCGCGTAACTGGCGCTTCCGCACCTTTCCGTTCTGGTCGCGAGGCAGCTCGTCGACCACCTCCCACGCCCGGGGGACCTTGTAGCGAGCCAACCGGGAGGCGACGTACTCGGACAGGTCGTCGGTGTCCACATCCGTGCGCAGCTGCACCATCGCCTTCAACCGCTCCCCGTCACGTTCGTCGGGGATCCCGAACACCGCGCAGTCCACCACCGCGGGGTGCTCGAAGAGCACCTCTTCGATCTCGCGGGGGGCGATGTTGACACCTCCCCACAGCACCATGTCCGAGACCCGGTCGGTGATGGTGAGGTAGCCGTCGTCATCGAGGTGCCCGATGTCGCCCACGGTGAAGGCGTCATCGTGCCACGCACGGTTGGTCGCCTCCTCGTCATTGCGGTAGCTGAAGCGTTGCGGACCCGCAGGCCGGATGTAGATGACGCCGGACTCTCCGACGGCCACCGGCTGTCCGTCGTCATCGAGGATCCTGATCTCGACCCCGGGCCACGGTCGGCCGACGCTTCCGGGCCGGGAACGCCATTCATCGGGGGAGATCCTCGTGGCACCACCCTCGCTGGCGCCGTAGAGCTCGTGGATCTCGGCGTCGGGAAAGGCCTCCATCATCTTGAACTTCACCGACACCGGGCACGGGGCCGCGGCGTGGACGATCAGCGAGAAGCTGGAAAGGTCGAGGGCGGCGCGCTCGTCCTCGGGAATCTCGAGGATCCGGATGAAGTGGGCCGGCACCATGAACGACCGGGTGCCCCGCCGCCGGCTGACCTCGGCCAGGAACGACCGGGCCTCGAACTGGTCGGTGATCACGGTGGCGGCCCCGACGTAGAGCGAACACAGGGCCCAGCCGAGATGGGAAGCGTGGTAGGCGGGGCCACTCATCACGTAGACGTCGTCCTCTGTCCAGCTCCACAGGGCCACCTGACCTTCCATGCCCCGGGCCCGACCGCGGTCGTCGGACAACGCGGCGTGCACCACCCCCTTGGGCCTGGCCGTGGTGCCCGAGGTGTAGAACATCAGCTCCGGCCCCGCCCCACTGTCCCCGCCCGGCAGTGGCTCCGCGGCTGCGAGTGCCCGTTCGTACTCCGGCCCCACGCGTAGGGAACCGGCACCATACGCTTCGAGCGCCGTGGTCAGTTCGTCGTCAAACCCGCTCTGGCCGACGACCACCGCCACCTTCGCATCATCGAGTATGTAGGCGAGCTCGCCCGCTTTCAGGTGCCAGTTCACCGGGAGGTAGGGGGCGTTGAGCATGGCCGCCGCCGTGGCCACCTCGAACATCTCGATCCCGTTGGGCAGTACCGTGGCCACCGGTCGGCCCGGGCCGGCACCGAGGTCCCCGAGTACGGAAGCCAGTCGGCGGGCCCGGTCGTCGAGCTCACCGTAGGTACGCACCGTCCCGCCCATGATCATGGCGGGCCGACCGGGCTCCACGGTGGCGTGCCCCGTCACCCCCCGCACCGGAGCCGAGGTACGTTCTCTCATCGCCGCAGAGACTACTGTGCCCTGGCATCGCCGGGGCCCGGATGCGGTCGGTCGGCGCCGGCATCGGAGGATGGACCATGGGCGAGGCGAAAACCAGGGGGAACGGTCGATCGGGCGCCGGAGACGCCGAGATCACCGGGGATGACGGCCACCATGGGTGATACGCCGGTCCCGTCCCCGGCCGTCGGTCACCCGCTCGAGCCGTTGCGGGCCGACGAGATCCTGGCTGCGGTGGCCGTGGTCCGGGACAGCGGCCGGATCGGGGACGGGGCCCTGTTCTCCACGGTGACCCTGGCCGAGCCGGGCAAGGAAGCCGTCATCGCCCACCGGCCCGGCGACAAGGTCGAACGGCAGATCCAGTTGTTGATCGTCCCGGGCCCCGAGGCGTCGCTCATCGAGGCCGTGGTGGCCCTACCCGAGGGCGAGGTGGTCCGCTGGACCGAGCGCCAGGATGTGCGACCGGCCCTCTTGTTCGACGACTCCTACCGGGCCACCATCGCCCTCCGGGAGGACCCCGACTGGCAGAAGGCCATGGTGCGTCGTGGTATCACCGACTTCGACAAGGTCCAGATCGACCCCTGGCCGACCGGTGACTTCGGCAATCCCCTCGAGGAGGGTCGCCGGATCGCCCGGTGCCTGTCGTACTACCGTGAGCGGCCCTCGGACAACGGCTACGCCCGACCCGTCGAGGGGGTGCTGGCCACCGTGGACGCGGCCCGGGGCATCGTCCTCGAGGTGCTCGACCTCGGGGTGGTCCCCATGCCCGAGGGCAACGGCAGCTACCGGCCGGAGGACAACCAGCCGCTGCGCACCGACCTCCGACCTCTGGAGATCGTCCAACCCGAGGGGGTCAGCTTCACCCTCGACGTCAACCACCTGAGGTGGCAGGGATGGTCCATGCGGGTATCGATGGATCCCCTCGAAGGGTTGGTGCTTCACACCATCGGCTACGACGACGGTGGCTTCCGGCCCATCATCTACCGGGCCTCGATCTGCGAAATGGTCGTCCCCTACGGCGACCCGGGACCACTCCACGGATGGAAGAACGCCTTCGACGTCGGCGAGTGGGGGCTCGGACGCATGGCCAACTCGCTGGCCCTGGGCTGTGACTGCCTGGGGGCCATCACCTACCTGGACGCAACCTTCGCCAGCGAGCACGGCCACCCCTATGTCGTGGAGAACGCCATCTGCATCCACGAGGAGGACTACGGGATCCTCTGGAAGCACAACGACATGAACACAGGACACACCGAGGTCCGTCGGTCGCGGCGCCTGGTGGTGTCGTCGATCTCGACCGTCGGGAACTACGAATACGGATTCTTCTGGTACTTCTATCTCGACGGCACCATCCAGCTCGAGGTCAAGCTCACCGGCATCATGTCCACGCAGGCGGTCAGTCCCGGCCAGGAGACACCCTTCTCGTCCCCGGTGGCACCGGGTCTGGCTGCGCCGGTCCATCAGCACCTCTTCTGCGCCCGGCTCGACATCGATGTCGACGGGGGCCCGGTCAACGAAGCATATGAGGTTTCGGTGGAGCCGCTCCCGACCGATGCTACGGACAACCCGTGGGGCAACGCCTTCCGCCAACGGACGACCCGATTGGAGTCCGAGCTCGGCGCCCGACGCCAGGTGGACCCGGCTTCCGCCACACACTGGCGGTTCGTGAACCCGGAGAGGTCCAACGGGCTCGGCCGACCCGTCGCCTACAAGTTGCTGCCCGGGCCGACCCCGACCCTGCACGCCCAGCCCGATTCGAGCATCGGCCGCCGGGCAGGATTCGCCCGGCACAACCTCTGGGTCACCCCCTATGCCCCTGACGAGCGGCGGGCCGCGGGCGACTACCCCAACCAGCACCCGGGAGGGGACGGGTTGCCAGCCTGGACGAAGGCCGACCGATCCCTGGTGGGCACCGACATCGTGGCCTGGTACACCTTCGGGGTCACCCATCTGCCCCGGCCCGAGGACTGGCCGGTCATGCCCGTGGAGTACTGCGGCTTCCATCTGATGCCGGTCGGGTTCTTCGACCGCAACCCGACCCTCGACGTCCCCCCGCCGCCCGGGCACTGCGACTGAGGCACACCCGGAGACGGTGCCGCGGGACGCGGACGGATCCCACCGCGACCGATACCATGGCCGCCATGCCCGAGCTCGAGTCCCTCCTGTACGACGAGACAGATGGTGTGGCATGGATCACCCTCAACCGCCCCCAGGCGCTCAACGCCTTCGACCCCACCATGCAGCGCGAGCTGCGTGAGCTGTGGATGATGCTGCGCAAGAACGACGACGTCCGGTGCGTCGTGATCACCGGAGCCGGCGACCGGGCCTTCTGCACCGGACTCGACCGCGAGGGGATCGGCTCGTTCGACGATCTGCCCCCGGGCAAACTGCCGGGGTACAACACACCGTGGGACTTCGACGACCCGGGCAAGAGCGTCTGTCCGAAGTCGAACGACCTGTGGAAGCCGGTCATCGCCGCCGTCAACGGGATGGCTTGCGGCGGTGCCTTCTACATCCTCGGCGAAGTCGACTTCATCATCGCAGCCGAGCACGCCACCTTCTTCGATCCCCATGTGACCTACGGGATGCCCGCCGCCTTCGAGCCCATCTTCCTCCTCCACAAGATGCCCTTCCAGGAGGTGATGCGCATGGCTCTGCTCGGGGCCAACGAGCGGATGTCGGCCGCCCGGGCCCACCAGATCGGGTTCGTGTCCGAGGTGGTACCGACCGATGAGCTCCGTGACCGGACCGAGTGGGCGGCCCGGGCCATCGCCGAGCAGCCCGAGTTGGGCGTCCAAGGGACGGTGCGCGCCGTCTGGGCGGGTCTGGAACTGTCACGGAGGCAGGCCCTCGACCAGGCCTACCTGTTCACCAACATCGGCACCGATCCAGCCCAACTGGCCAAGGGCCAGGAACGCTTCACCTCGGGCAAGCGCATCGACTGGCGGCTCCGCTGACCCCTCCGGGTCACCCAAAGGCTGACCCTTCCGGGTCACCCGAAGGCTGACCCCTCCGACGCACCCGGGAGCGAAGGCAGCCCTCCGGCGATCGTCTTGGTCTCGGTGTACTGCTCGAAGCCCTCCAAACCGTTCTGACGTCCGATGCCACTGGCCTTGTACCCACCGAAGGGCGCGTCGGCCCCGTACCAGATCCCCCCGTTGACCATGGCCGAACCGGCACGGATCCGGCGGGCCACCCGGACGGCACGCTCCTCCGAGCCCGAGGTCACGCCGCAACCCAGCCCGTACGGGCTGTCGTTGGCGATGCGGACGGCGTCGTCGTCGTCGTCGAAGGGGATGACGACGAGCACGGGCCCGAAGATCTCCTCCCGGGCGATGGTCATCGAGTTGTCGACGTCGGCCATCAGGGTGGGCTCGACGTAGTAGCCGGTGGGCAGATGGGCGGGCCGGCCGCCTCCGACGACGACCCGGGCCCCCTGCTCCGTTCCCTGCTCGATGTAGCGCAGGATCTTGGCACGCTGGTTGGCGTTGATCTGAGGTCCCTGGAAGTTCGAGGGATCGGTGGGATCGCCGTAGGCCACCGTGCGGAAGCCCTCCTCCATGAGGGAGATCCCCTCGTCGTAGCGTGCGCGCGGCAACAGCATGCGGGTGAGCATCACGCACCCCTGCCCGCCGTGCGTACACACGGCCCAGGCGAACGACAGCTTCTCGGAGAAGTCGGCGTCGTCCAGCACGATGTCGGCGGACTTGCCGCCGAGCTCGAGGAAGAGTCGCTTGAGTGTCGGAGCCCCCTTCTCCATGATCCGCCGACCCACGGCCGTCGATCCGGTGAACGAGATGAGATCCACCCGGGGGTCGGTGACCAGGTCCTCGGCCACCTGGTTGTCGGTCGTCGTGACCACCTGGAAGACGCCGGCGGGGAAGTCGGTGCGCTCGGCCACCAGCCGGCCGATCCTCGTGGCGTTCCACGGCGTGTCGGGGGCGGGCTTCAAGATGACCGTGTTGCCGGCGGCCAACGCCTGGCCGATCTTGTTGATGGACACCTCGAAGGGGTAGTTCCAGGGCACGATGGCCGCCACCACGCCGACCGCCTCTTTGAGGACCCGGCGCCAACTGCGCATCCCGAAGGCCTTCCCCTCGGGGAGCTCACGCTCCCAGGGGAATTCGTCGATGTAGTTCGCCGGCCACTTCAGGCCGTCCGAGAGCGGCTCATCGAGCTGGGGGCCGTAGGTCAGGAGAACCGGGGTACCCACTTCGGCCACCAGTTCGGCCCGGAGCAGTTCGACCTCGTCCTCGAGTGCGGCCTGGAGCTGCAACAGGCACCGCTTGCGCAGTTCCCCGTTGGTCGACCAGTCGGTCTCGTCGAAGGCTCGCCGGGCCGCGCCGATGGCGCGGTCCATGTCCTCGTGGCCCGCATCGGCCGTGGTGCCGAGCACCTCTTCGGTGGCCGGGTTGACGTTGTCGAAACGACGGCCGGAGATCGCCTCCTCGAGCTTCCCGTCGATAAGCATCCGGGACTCGCCGGTGGCGGTTCCCTCCTGGGTCGTGGTCATGGTGCGATCCTCCTCAACTGTCGGGTGTTCCGGTGTCACGAATCATGTTCTCCTGGACGAACGACGCAACCAGCCGTCCGTCCCGGGTGAAGACCTGCGCTCGCCCGTAGCTGGCCCCCCGACCCGCGTACGGGCTCTCGTGGGCCATCAACAGCCACTCGCCGGCGTCGATCGGCTCATGGAAGGTGAGGGTGTGGGAGACGACCCCGGTGGCGATGTTCTGGTGGGCCATGTTCTGCCCGATGCCGGCATGGGGGCGCATGGCCGTCCCGATGAGGAAGCCGTCGGTGCCGTAGGCCAACATGGCCTGGGCCAGGGCCTGATGCCCGCCGGTGGATGGCAGACGGATCCAGATGAAGAGCTCGGCCGGGCCGACCGAGTCCGGATCGGACGTGTCCACCCCGCCCACCACCCGGAGCTCGGAGCCCGGTGCCGCCAGGCCGCCCTGGGTCGAGGCCGGTGAGTCGTCGGGACCGGGGACGTCGGGCATGGGCGGACCGTGCCTGATCAGATCGGGGCCGTCGGCCCGGCGGAGGATGAGGCCCTCGGCGCACACCCGCTCCCCCTGGGCCACCGTCACCACCTGGCTTCCCATGGTCCGACCGTCATGGACGACGTCGACCGAGATCTCGACCGGGGTACTGACCTTGCCGCTCCGGGCGAAGATGGCGTGGATCGACGCCACTTCCTTGGTCTCGGCCGCCAGATCCGATGCCAGGATCATCTGGGACAGCAACTGACCGCCGTACACGACGGCCCGACTCCCGGGATCCCCGAAGTTTGGCGCCACGTAGCGGTGTTCCCCGGCCGGTTCGAGCCGGAAGGGCTCAGGGATGTCGGTTTCGGGCATCTCGCCCGTCGCCCCGCTCAAAAACCGAAGGCCGACACGTCGAGCGTACCGACAGCCAGGGCAGCCATGGTGCCGCCATCGGTGAGGATGCTCTCGCCGGTGATGGCCGATGCCGCCGGCGAGTTCAGGAAGATCAGAGGTGCGGCTTGTTCGTCCGGCGTCTGGCGACGACCGAGAGGTATGGGGTAGTTGTCCATGAACTCCTTGCCCATCTGCTCTTCGAAGTCGGGCATCATCGGCGTGTCGGTCGGCCCCGGGAGGGTGCAGTTGATCCGGATGCCCCGTTCGGCCAGGGACAGGGAGCGCCAGACGGTCCAGACGCAGATCACCTCTTTGGACGGTGCATAGCCACTGGCGATCTCCTCGGGATGCTCCTCCAGCCACTGTTTGCCCGCGGCGAATCCCTCGGTGGCCACCAGCGGCTTCCATTTCTCCACGTTGGCCATCCAGCTGGCCCCGGCTCCCGAGGAGATGTTGGCGATGGCGCCGCCCTCCCCCATACGCTCGACCACCAGATCGGCCAGATGACGCTGACCCACAAAGTTCACCAGCATGGTGTCGAGATCCGAGAATCGTCCACCGGGAAGTCCGGCGCAGTTGAACAGCGCATCGACGTGCCCGCCGATGGCGTCGACGGCCGCGGCAATAGCGTCGGGGTCCCGGAGGTCCGTGGCGTAGTAGCCGGTCACGTCGACCTCGGGTTCCTTCAGATCGATGACATGGATCTCCGCGCCGAGGGGCTGCAGCTGCCGGACCACGGCCGCCCCCATCCCGGCTCCTCCCCCGCCGCTGACGACGACGCGGCGCCCCTCGTAGGTGCTCATGGATGTCAAGTCACGTCCCCACTCTGCTCAAGGCCGTCGCGGTCACCTGGGTAGCCCCAGGCCGTGCTCGGCCACGATATTCCTGTTGATCTCCGTCGTGCCCCCGGCAATCGATGATCCCCGCGAACCGGTCAGGCTCTTCGACCAGGGACCACCGAGGGCGCTGGGCCCGAGCAGTCCGAGGGCCAGTCCGGCCAGCTCCTGGGAGATGTCGGCCCACATCAGTTTGGCCAGGCTGCCCATGCTCGGTGACGGACGACCACCCCGGCCGACCACCTCCAGCTCACGGGCGGTGGTCCAGCGCAGGCAGGCGATGCGGGAGTAGAGCTGGGCCAGCCGATCGCGATAGACGGGGGTGACCTCGATGCCGCTCCGCCGGGTCTCGTCCAACAGGTCGGCGAACCGGGCGCTCAGGCTGAGATGGAACTTGGCCACTCCGGCCCGTTCGTAGCTCAGGGTGGTCATGGCCACTTTCCAACCGGCGTTGAGGGGGCCGAGCAGGGAGCTGGCCGGCACCCGCACGTCGGTGAAGAAGAGCTCCGAGAACATGACGTCACCGGTCATGGTGCGGAGGGGGCGGGCCTCGATCCCCGGGGATCGCATGTCCACGAGCAGGCAGCTGATGCCGGCGTGCTTGGGTACCGAGGAGTCGGTGCGGACGTACAGCTGGCACCAGTCGGCGTGGTGGCCGAGGCTGTTCCACGTCTTCTGCCCATTGATGACGAACTCGTCGCCATCGGCCACGGCGGTGGTCCGGAGTGAGGCCAGGTCGGAACCGGCGTCCGGCTCCGACATCCCCTGACACCAGATCTCGTCGCCGCGGAGCATCGGGGCGAGGAAGCGGTCCTTTTGCTGCTGGGTGCCTGCTTCGAGGATGGCCGGAGCGATATTGGCCACCCCGATGACGTTGATCGGCCCGGGTGCCTCGGCTGCGGCCATGACCTCGTGGTACGCCAGTTGCTCGGCCACGGTGGCGTCGCGGCCCCCGTACGCCGCAGGCCAGGCCACCGCGGCCCAGCCGGCATCGGCCAGCGCACGGTTCCATCCTCGCAAGAGCTCCAAGGTGGGCTCGTCCTCGAACCCTTCCCTCCCGGCCTCCACGACCTCGGGGGTCAGATGGACCGCGAGCCACTCCTCCAACGCGCGCCGGAACTCCAGGGCGGAGGCCTGTGTCGCTACGTCGATGTCCACGTACTCTCCTGATCGTTGGCCCTGATCGTCGGCCACAGCACGACCGTCCTCCCGTCGTGGCGACTCACGGTACACCAGGCATCACAAACCCGACAATGCCGTTTTCACCCTTCACCCTCCGCCCTCCCGGGGCCCAGGCACCAGGGCCTCAGCGCAGGCGACCGTCGGCGACGGTCTCGCCCACCCCGAGGGCGGGCAGACAGAAGCGCAGCACCTGGGACCTGGCCCGCTCGGGGTCCATCGACTGGGCCCTGCGTTGCGGGTGGGCCACACTCCAGACCAGATCGAACATGGCGTCGGCGTCGGGAAGCGGATCGGTGGTGGGAAACGAGCCGTCGGCGGACCCGCGTTCGAGGGCCAGGAGTAGCGGCGCGATCAGGCGCGAGCGAAGGGCCGCCTCCTCCTGCTCGTACCCGTCAGCCTGTCGGGCCGACGGATTGAAGATGACCAGGCGGCGGACCCGTCGCCAATCGAAGGCCATGGTCACCATCTCGTCGATCCAGGTCCGCACCGCGTCGAGTGCCGTCGGGGCGGCGGCGACCGTCCTGACCACCTGGGCCACGTCCGGGTCGGACGCCGTCCTGAACATGGCCAGGAGCAGGTCGTCCTTGGAGTGGAACTGCCGGTAGAAGGCCCGGGTCGAAAGTCCGGCATGATCGAGGATGTCCTGCACACTGGCCCCTTGAAACCCATTGCGTCGCATGACGTGGAGCGCGGCATCCATCAGCCGGCTCCTCTCGTCCCCGGCCTCGGAGGAGGCGGCGGGATCGAGCGCGCCCCTCTGGTCGACCACCGAAGACACGCCGGCCACACTACCGGACCCGGCTGACCGGGCCCAGTGCCCGACCTGGCCTTCTCCCCCCACCCCTCGGCCACGGGCTGTCCGCCGCCGCCGTCGCAGCCGTCTCTGCGCTGGCGTTGCCGAATTCCAAAATTGACACTTTTATGGTCCCCAGCCGATAGATCGCCGGATTCTCCTCACCGCACGGAGGCGAACCTATCGGCCAGGGACGAGAATTCGGCCAACTCCGAAAATTCGATCGACGACTGCCCCCTCCGCCCGCGGCCCGCGCTTCCCACCGGATCGGCCGCGGACTACTCCTGAACCGGCGTGTTGTCGAGCCCCGGGAGGAGCCGCGAGCCCTAGCGCGCCGGCCGGATCCAGCCCGGGGACACCGAGGTGCGGCCGGCGACGATGCTCGAGCCGATGTAGTTGCGCTGCGCTTCCACCGTGCCCGCCCCGATGCACAATCCCCGGATGTCCCGGTAGGCCCGCTCGAGCGGGTACTCGCGGCTGTAGCCGTAGCCCCCGTGGATCTGGATGGCTTCGTCGCAGACAAATTTGGCCGCCAGGTTGGCTGCGGTCTTGGCCATGGCCGTCTCCATGGCCGGTGGGGTGCCGCCGGGGCCGGCCAGACGTACGGCCCGGCCCAGCAACAGCCTCGCCCCCTCGATGGCCACGGCCATCTCGGCCAGCTTCCACTGCAGCCCCTGCAGTTGGGCGATGGGCCGCCCCCCGACCACCCGCTCGGTCATGTAGTCGACGGAATGCTCGAGGGCGCCCTGGGCCGCGCCCACACACATGGCCGCGTTCCCACACCGTTCATGGTTGAGGTGCGACAGAAGCAGCTTGAACGGCTCGGGTGAGGACGGGTCGCCGGCCACCAGCACGTCGTCTTCAGTGATAACCACGCCGTCGAAGGCGATCTCCGACTCGGTGGCGGCGTGGATACCCATGCCCCGGTGCCGGCCGGTCAGCTCCACCCCCGGACGGTCCATGGGCACGATCACCGCACCGATCCCTCTGGCCCCTTCGCCACCGGGCCAGCGGCACCAGACCAGGACAGCGGCCGCGGCATGGCCCAGCGTCGAGTAGTTCTTGTACCCGTCCAGTCTCCACCCGTCGCCATCAGGTTTGAGGGCGGTGCGCATGCTCTGGACGGCCGATCCGGCATCGGGTTCGGTGATCCCGATGCTGATGATCGCCTCACCGTTGGCCACCGCCGGGAGCCATCGATCCTTCAGTGCGGCCGAGCCCAGGTGCTCGATGCCCCGGGCCGGGCCGTTGAAGGCCAACTGGCAGCAGATGGCGGTGGAGACGTCCTGACGGGCGATCTCCTCCAGCACGATGGCCGCCTCGACGTCCCCCATCCCGAGGCCGCCCCACTCTTCGCCGATGGTCACCCGGAAGAGATCGGCCGCAGCCATGGCCGCGATGGCCTCCCGCGGCACCTCCCCGGACTCGTCATGAGCCGCGGCCCCGGGTGCGACCTCGCGCGCAGCCACGTCCCGGGCCAGCTGGCGCAGGGCCGCCTGGTCCTCGGTCTCCTCCCACGGCAGGCCCGGCTCGATGACCCCCACCTCAGTCCGACGGTTCCGTGCCCACCACGCCCACGAAGCTCACACACTCGCCGGGTCCGCCCCCGAGGTTGTGGGTGAGCCCGAGCGTGCGGCCCCCTTCGGTGACGGTGGCGATCTGGCGCTCGGGTGGGGCCTGGCGCCGGAGCTGCAGCCAGCACTCGAACAGCATCCGCAGGCCGGTCGCCCCGATCGGATGACCGAAGCTCTTGAGCCCCCCGTCGGGGTTGACGGGAAGGTCCCCGTCCCGGTCGAAGGTTCCCGCCATCACCTCTTTCCAGGCTGTGCCCCGCTCGGCGAAGCCGAGGTCTTCCATCAGGACCAACTCGGTCGGGGTGAAGCAGTCGTGCACCTCGGCCATGGCCAACTGGGCCCTCGGGTCGGTGATGCCGGCCTGACCGTAGGCATCGGCGGCGGACCGGACCACCTCTTCGAAGCTGGTGTAGTCGTACTCCGGATCGATGACACCGGCCGCCGGACCGGCGATCAGGCTGAGCCCCTTCACGTACAGGGGCGAGTCGGTGTAGCGATGGGCATCTTCGGCCCGGCAGATCAAGGCGGCGGCGGCCCCGTCGCTCACCCCGCTGCAGTCGAACACCCCGAGCTGGCCGGCGACCCGCGGCGACGCGGCGATCTTCTCCAGCGAGACCTCCTTGCGGTACTGAGCCCTCGGGTTGACCGCCCCGTTGCGGTGGTTCTTCCAGGCGATGCGGTTGAGCACCGAGCCCATCTCCTCGGGGTCGACCCCGTACTTGTGGCAGTAGGCGGGCACCAGGAAGGAGAAGGCGGCCGGGGAGCTGAGCTGGGCGTTGGTCCCGTCCCCCACTTTGTGGATCCCGGTCAGGCCCGAATAGCCGGAGTCCTTCAGCTTCTCGACCCCGATGGCCATCACCAACTCGTAGGCGCCCGACGCCACCGCATAGCAGGCGTTGCGGAAGGCCTCGGACCCGGTGGCACAGAAGTTCTCCACCCGGGTCACCGGCTTGTAGCCGATCTTCAACGGTCGGGACAGGGTGAGTCCCGAACTCCCCGAGCCGAGTGTGCCCAGCCAGAAGGCGTCGATGGTGTCCATCTCCACCCCGGCCGAGCCGATGCACTCCACCGCCGCGTCGGTCAGGAGGTCGTTGGTCCCCTGGTCCCAGAGCTCACCGAAGGGCGTGCACCCCATCCCGACGATCGCCACCCGATCCCGAATCCCCGTGCTGGTCATCGCTGTTCTCCTTCGCTGCCCGGCTGTTCGCCGGCGGCGTCGCCGGCCCCGTCGGGCAGCGGTCGAGCCTTCCAGAAGTAATTGTGTACACCTTCGGCACTGTAGAGACGGCGAAAGGTCATCTCGACCCTGGCCCCGACTTTCACCGACGCCGGGTCGACGTCGGTCATCTCCCCGCGGTACCGGCCACCTCCGTCGAAGTCGATCACCGCCCCCACCATCGGCGGCGAGAGGCTAAAGGCCAGGTGGTCGACAGTATACGTGGCCACCGTTCCCCGGATATCGGCCATCCGTTCGGGCACCATCTGGTCAACCGCCTGGCACGAGAGACAGACCCGGGTGGGCGGAAGATGGCGGAACCCGCAGACCAGGCATCGGCTGGCGTTGAATCCGTATTTCCACCCTTCGCTGCGCAGCGAAGCCGGGGCATCGGGGCGTTCGGGATCGGGTCGGCGGGGAGGCTCACGCTGCAGCATCCCCCGCCAGGACAAGAACACCGCGTAGGGAAGGTCGGAGCGGCCCCCCGCGGCCTGCTCGGCCACCGTGCGCAGCCCTGCCTCCCGGCGGGCGGCCTGCACGGCGGGCAGGGCGTCGGTGGTCCGCAGGATGACCGCATCGGCACCGTCGGCCACCTCGACCATGGCCACCACCTGCCCGGGCGTGGCCCGCT
Source organism: uncultured Acidimicrobiales bacterium (assembly GCA_963713625.1). GTDB lineage: Bacteria > Actinomycetota > Acidimicrobiia > Acidimicrobiales > RAAP-2 > Bog-756. Next base: position 408,628 of record CAVQMN010000008.1, read on the forward strand.
CCAGGACATCGGCCAAGGCCACCCCGCCCTCAGCCGCCCCCAGGTTGCCGATGAGGCCGGCAAGGTCGGGGACCACCCGTTCGGCGGGGACGCCGAACGACTTCCGGAGGGATGAAACGGCCCGGGCATGGAGCCCGCTCACGATCAGGTGGTCGACGTCGCCGGCCGCCACCGCGGCCTGTCCCAGTGCACGCTCGAAGGCCGAGCGGGCCTGCGGGACGAGGGCCTCCTCGCCGAACCGGTCCTCCCACTGCCGCGACCCGGTCTCGCCCGGGACCCGCCACCGCTCGAGGAACTCGTCGGTGGAGGCCGCGTGGCCCAGCACCTCGGCCACGCCCCCGTCGGGAGCGAAGACAAAGGCCACCGACCCATCGCCGCCCTGGCTCTCGTCGGTGCTTCCGGGTAGTCCGGTCCGGAGATCGGCGAGGACGGCGAGGACCGGAGCCCGCTCGCCGGCCAGGGCGGCCAGTTGGAGGGTGGCCCAGCCTGAACGCACCGACCCGCACAGGTCGTAGGCCCCGGCCTCCCGGGCCAAGCCGAGGCCGGCGTGCACGGTGGCGGCGTTGGTCTTGTCGAGATAGGCCGGGGCCGGGGTGGAGAAGTAGAGGCCTTCCGGGGCCGGGACGCCGTCGGCGGCCAGAGCCCGTCGCCCGGCTTCCACCCCCATCGAGGACGTGTCCTCGTCATAGGAGGCGACGGCCCGCCGTCCACGGCCGGACGCGGTGCCGAAGGCCTCACCGATCACCCGGCGTTCGAGCCGCCAGTACGGAAAGTAGACACCCCACGACGCAATTCCCGCTCCCACCAGAAGATCCTCTCTCTCGACTCAGGACTCGACGACGCTCAAGGACGCAGCCCGCTCCTTGAGCGCGGGCCGGTTCGGTTTTCCCACACCCAGCAGCGGAATCTCCTCCAGGTGCACCACGATCTCGGGGGTCTTGAACCGGGCCACGCCCTGGGCGGCGAACCAGCGCCGGCACTCGTCCACGTCGATGTCCGGGCTTCCGACCACGAAGGCGGCCACCCGCTCGCCGAGGCGCCGGTCGGGACAGCCCACGACCACGGCTTGACGGACCCCGGGGTGCTGTTCGAGCACCCGCTCCACTTCGGCCGAGGCGATGTTCTCGCCCCCCCTGATGATGAGTTCCTTCAGACGGCCGACGATGGTCAGCCAGCCCTCGTCGTCGAGGGTTCCGAGGTCGCCGGTGGCGAACCACCCGCGCCGGACGGCTTCGTCGGTCTGGCCCCGCTCGCCGTACCCGACGAACAGCTCGGGTCCCCGGACCAGGACTTCGCCCGGCTCCCCCGTCGGGCGGGCGCGGTCGGTACTCGGGTCCACCACCTTGATCTCCGCGTCACCCACCGAGTGGCCGTCGGTGTCCCGGGCCTTGTCGGCGGCGTCCTGCCAGCTGCTGGTGGTGACGGTCGGCGCCTCGGTCGAACCGTACGTGCGTTTCACCAGGGCGCCGAGTCCGAGGCGGGCGGCGTCGATGAACTCGGGGGTGACCCCCATCGCCCCGCAGGAGACCAGCCGGAGGTCCGCCACCTGGGCCCGGTAGCCGGGGACGTCCATCATCCCCACGAACAGGGTCGGTGGGCCGATCATGAAGCTGACCCGGTGCTCGCCGGCCAGCTTCACACCCCGTTCGGCATCCCACTTCTCCATGAGCACCACGGTCATGGCCGCGGTTCCGGGGACGAGTATGGCATTGAGCAGTCCGGACACATGGGCCAACGGCGACGGCATCAGGGCCACGTCGCCGGTGTTGAGCCCATGGGCCCGGGTCATGGACAAGGCCTTGTAGGCCAGACCGCGATGGGTGTGGAGCACGGCCTTCGGATGGCCGGTGGAACCGGAGGTGAACAGCACCACCCCGACATCCGAGCCCCGCCCGCCCCCGGCCGGCACCGGCCGGGCGCCCACCAGGTCATCGAAACGCCGGTCGCCCTGGCGGACACCGATGGCGTCGACCAGATCGGCCAGTGGGAGGCCGGGGGTGCTGAGGGCCATCGCCGGTTCGAGATCGGCCAGGACCCGGGCCACTTCGGCCGACCCGACCTGATGGTGGATGGGTGCGGCCACGGCTCCGCACCGCCAGCAGGCTCGGAACAAGACGAGGGCCTCCCACCAGTTGGGCAGCTGCCAGGCCACGACGGAGCCGCGCCTGATGCCCTGCTTCCGCATGCCCCCGGCCACCGATCCGACCAGTCGCTCGAGGGTGGCGGCGTCGATGCTGACCTCCCCGTCCACGACGGCGACCGCCCCCGGGTCGCGGGGCGAGGAGAGAAGGACGTCGAGGGTCGGCACATCCCAGGCCCCTCCGGGCTGCCGGTACCGGGGCGCGTCGGGCTGGCGGTAGGTGGTTCGGAGCCTCACGATGACAGTTCCCCTCGGTGGCGCGCTCAGCGCGCCGGAACGGGCCCCTCCACTGCGTCTTCGACCGACAGTCGGACCGGGGGCGCGTTCCGCCAGCTGGCGATGCCGTCCTCTTCCTCGGCCACCGGGTACTTCGACTCGTGGATCTCGGCCCAGTGCGAGTGATTGAGCTGATGGAGGGTGAAGCACGCCTGCAGGGAGTTGTAGAACCCCATGTTGTCAACGGTCTGGTTCACCGACTCCTTGATCAACAGCGCCGTCATGGTGGGGAGCTCGGCGATGCGCCGGGCGTAGGCCAGCGTGCGCTCTTCCAAGTCGTCCAGGGGAAAGATCTTGCTGACCATGCCCAGGCGGTGGGCCTCGTGGACATCGATGGCATCCCCGGTCAGCATGAGCTCCTTGGTCCGCCGGGGGCCGAACTCCCACGGATGCCCGAAGTACTCGACCCCACACATACCAAGGCGGGTCCCGACCACGTCGGCGAAGTACACGTTGTCGGCAGCCACGATGAGGTCACAGGCCCACATGAGCATGAGCCCGGCCGCATACACGGTTCCCTGCACCTGGGCCACGGTGATCTTCCGGAGGTTGCGCCAGCGCAGCGTGTTCTGGAAGTAGTAGTTCCACTCCTGGAGCATCCGGGCCTCGGCCCCCTTGCGGGTACCGCCGTTGATGGTCACCGAGCGGTGCTGGTCGGGTCCCGGCGCCCACTCGGCCCGAGCTTCCTTGGACCCCATGTCGTGGCCGGAGGAGAAGAGCGGCCCGACGCCGCCGAGGATGACCACCCGGACGTTGTCGTCCTCTTCGGCCCGCTTGAAGGCCTCGTCCAACTCGACGAGAAGGCCCCGGCTCTGGGCGTTGCGCGTGTCCGGTCGGTCGAGCAGGATGCGCACCACCGACCCTCCGTCCAACTCCTCGTAGCTGATGTACTTGCCATCGTGCTTGGCGTCGGCCATGGTCACAACACTCCTCGTCGTCTCGTCCTGCACGTTCTGCTCGTCCTGCACGTTCTGCTCGCTGATGGTCGGCCAGGGGCCCATCGTCCCGGTCATCGGGCGCCGGCAGAAGGCCCCTGCAGCCCGGCCACGCTATACCTCGGCCCCTGCCGCACGCTCATCGGTAACCGGTCGTCGCCTCAACGTCCGCCCTCCCCGCCGATCGAGCCACCGGCCCCGCCGACGGCTCCTCCCACGGCCCCGGGGTCGTCGCGTTCAGCCACCAGGGCGGCCCGGTTGAACTTCATGGCCTCGCTGCGGGGGATGGCGGTGACGAACTCCACCGTCTTCGGCACCTTGTACGGGGCCAGCCGATCCTTGGCGAACACGATGACCCCCTCGGCATCCAGCGACGGGTCGATGGGGGCCACGATGGCATGGACCCGCCGGCCCCACTCCTCGTCGTGCAGCCCGACGATGACCACGTCACCGATACCGGGGTGTTCGCTCAGGGCGGCCTCCACCTCGGCCGGGAACACGTTGACCCCCCCGGTGACGATCATGTCCACGCGGCGGTCGGCCATGAACAAGAAGCCGTCCTCGTCCAGCCAGCCCATGTCGCCGACCGAAGCGAACCCGTCGTCGGTGGTGTCCATCGGTCGCACGTCCTTGCCGACGTACCTGGCCAGGGGGCCCGTCGGGGTGCGCAGATAGATCGCTCCGATCTCGCCGGGCGGCAGGTGCTCGCCCGCCGGTCCGAGGATGGCTATCTCGGTCTCGCCCATCCCCCGCCCCAGGGTGCCGGGATGGGCGAGCCACTGATCGCCGCGGCAGACCACGATGCCGATCATCTCGGAGGCGCCGTAGGACATGTAGAAATGCTCCGGTCCGACCAGGTCGATCCAGAACTGGCCCAGCCAGACCGGAAGGGGCGCAGCGCCCTGTTGGACCCAGTTCAGGCTGGAGAGATCGCGGGTTTCGATACCGGGAACCTGGGCCAGCCGCTGGAGCATGGGCGTGGCCGCGATGAACCCGGTGATGCCGTGGCGCTCGATGAGGTCGAGGACCAGCGGGGCGTTGAACCGCTCCAGCAGCACGATCGGGTCACCACCGAGCAACGTGCGGAAGGCCGTGAAGCCGTTGGTGTGATAGAGCGGGGCCGGGCAGAGGACCAACTGGGGCTTCGACATGGGCCCGAATGAGGCCACCACCGACGAGGTGAAGTTGGTCGAGTGCAAGAAGACGGCCGGACCCTTCTGCACGATGACCTTCGGGGTGCCGGTGGAACCGGAGCTGCACACCCCCCATCCGATCGGAGAGGTCACCTCGGGGAGGGGGTCCGTCGGATACGACCGGCTCTCCTCCACCATGCCGACGTGGTCGGCATCGACAGCCAGGTCGGGCTGGACCACGTCCAGCAGCCGGGTCAGCTCCCAAGCCGGAAGGTCCCAGCGCACCGGGACCACCGTCGCCCCCACCTTCCAGCCGGCGAAACAGGACAGGAGATGCTCGGGCGAGTTGCGCAGACACACCGCCAACCGGTCCCCCACCCCGAGACCTCGCTCAGCGAAGAGATGGGCCAACTGGGTGGAGCGGATCTCGAGCTCGTTCCAGGTGATGGAGTGCTCACCGCCGTCCTCACCCACGAACACCACGGCGGTGGCGTCACCACCCTCGGCGGCCACCTGGCCGAGACGGGCCCCGTAGGGAACGATGTCTTCTTCGGGGGCCGGGCCGTTCTCAGATGCCGTGTTCACGTCCTCATCACACCACGCATGATGCCGCTTCCGCTGGACCCGACCCCTCCACGGGCATCAGTCGACCAGCGTCAAGGCCGCCATCGGGCACGACCGGACTGCCGCCTCCACCTGGGACCGAAGCCGCTCGTCGGGCCTCTCGACGAGGACGTGGAGCACGTCCTCGTCGTCCACCCGGAACACCTCCGGGGCTGCTGCCATGCACAGCGCGTTGGACTCGCACCGTTCTCGATCCACGATCACCCGCACCGGTGGGATGGTAGCGCAAACGCCATTTCCGCTCGGCCGCGAGGGCTGTTAGCGTTGCGGATGCACGAGCCAGGCCGACGCCAGGCCGACACCGAGCCGGTGCGCTGCCGGTGGGTTGCCGGTGGCCCGGTGGAAGCTGTTCGAGCAGCGCAGAGCGACAAGGAGGAACCCCATGCCCAAGCGAACGGTGGACTTTCCGGTCTTCGACGCCGACAACCATCTCTACGAGACCACGGACGCCTTCACGAAGTTCCTGGATCCGAAGTATGCCGGCCTGATCCAGTACGTCCAGGTCAACGGCCGCACCAAGATCGCCGTCAAGGGCCAGATCAGTGATTACATCCCCAATCCCACCTTCGAGGTGGTGGCCGCACCCGGGGCCCAGGAGGAGTACTTCAAGAGCGGGAATCCCGAGGGAAAGTCACGCCGCGAGATCATGGGCAAGCCCATCAAGGCGCTTCCCGCCTTCAGCGAGCCCGGGCCGAGGCTCAAGCTGATGGACGAACTCGGACTTGACCGGGCCCTCATGTGGCCGACGCTGGCCAGTCTGCTCGAGGAGCGCCTGCGGGGTGACCCCCCGGCCACCCACGCCGTGGTGCACGCCCTCAACCAGTGGATGCACGAGCACTGGTCGTTCAACTACGAGAACCGCATCTTCCCGACGCCGGTGATCCACCTCGGCGTCGTGGACCAGGCCATCGAGGAGCTCGAATGGGTACTCGAGCGGGGGGCCCGGATCATCCTCGTCCGGCCCGCGCCCGTCTCGGGTTTCATGGGACCCCGCTCGCCGGCGCTTCCCGAGTTCGACCCCTTCTGGAAGCTGGTGGTCGAGGCCGGCATCCCGGTGGGCATGCACGCCTCCGACAGCGGCTATCAGCGCTACCTCAACGAGTGGGAGGGCATCGGCAGTGAGATGACCCCGTTCAAGGGGGGTTCCGGATTCGTGGCCATCATCGGCCACGGGGGACGCGCCATCACCGACACGGTGGCGTCGCTCATCGGTCACGGCCTGTGCTCCAGATTCCCCGAGCTCCGGTTCGCTCCGGTGGAGAACGGCAGCAACTGGGTCCGACCGCTGTTGAACGACATGGAGCACGCGTACACTTCGGCCCCACAGGTGTTCGACGAGAACCCGGTCGAGGTGTTCAAGCGCAACATCTACGTCCACCCCTTCCACGAGGAGGACCCGATGGGCCTGGTCGAGATCCTCGGCGCCGACCGGGTGCTGTTCGGATCCGACTATCCCCACCCCGAGGGGATGTCCGACCCCATCAGCTTCGTCGACGAACTCGACGGCCTGCCCCACGACGACGTCGTCAAGATCATGGGCGGCAACCTGAGCCAGCTCATGGGACTCGAGGTCGCATGAGCCGTCGGGGTGGCCCGAGGGGCTGAGTCGCTCAGCCGGTCTTCTGGGGTGCGCGGTTGTGGCGCACCTCGTCGAAGGGTCGGTCCCGGTCGGCCGCGTACTCGCGCGGCATCCCGAGGACCCGCTCGCTGATGATGTTCCGCTGCATCTCGTTGCTCCCCCCACCCAGGCTGTTGGACTGCCGGGTCAGATAGAGCTGCCCCCTGCGTCCGGCCGGATCATCGCCCACCCACGCCCCTGCGCCTGACCCGGCGATCTCCAGCCCGATATCGAAGGAGCGCTCGCTGCTGGTGGCGGCGAAGAGTCGGGGGATGGCCCCGGCCGGCGACGGCAGGGCCCCGGTCCGGATCCCGACCGCGATCCGATCGCTGAGCTGCTGCTGCACCCGGTCGTTGACCCGGGCCTCGGCCACCAGCTGGCGGACCACCGGATCGTACTCCTGGCCGGTGGCCCGGGCCAGGTCGGCCAAGTCCGATCGCAGTCCGCCGTTTTCGGCGTCCCCGACCGCCACGCCGCTCACGTAGGGCGATCCCCCGCCCACCGCATCCCGCTCGTGGAAGAGCAGTCGCGAGGCCACTGTCCACCCGTCGTTGACCTGTCCGATGACGTTCTCGGCCGGGATGGCCACGTCATCGAAGAACTCCTGGCAGAACTCGGCCTGCCCGCTGACCATGGCGATCCGCTGCACCTCGATGCCCGGTTGGTGGATCTTGACGATGAACATGGTCAGGCCCTGGTGTTTGGGCACGTGCGGGTCGGTGCGGGCCAGGCACATCGCATAGTCGGAACGGAAGGCACCCGAACTCCAGATCTTCGATCCGCTCATCACGAACACATCCCCGTCCCGGGTGGCCTGGGTCACCAGACCGGCCAGGTCGGAACCTCCGCTGGGCTCGGAAAGGAACTGCACCCAGAGTTCGTCCCCGCTGAGGATGGCCGGCAGGTGCCGCTTTTTCTGCTCCTCGGTCCCGAAGTCGAGCAGCGTGGGAGCCAGGATCGACAGGGTCGGGACGTTGAACAGCGTCGGCATCTGATAGGGGAGGGACTCCTGGGTGAAGGCACGCTGGTGCTCACGGGTCAGGCCTCGTCCGCCGTACTCGACGGGAAAGCAGATCCCCGCGAACCCGCCGTCGAAGAGCAGGCGCTGCAGCCGGCGGGTGTTCTCCCCCATCTCGTCCAGCTGGACCAGCTGCCGGTTGTCCATGCCCTCGGGAAGACGGGGCATGGTCTCGGCCAGCCACTGGCGGGCCCGCAGCCGGAAGGTCTCGACATCCTCGTCGGTGGTTACTTCGTCCACTGGATCCTCCTCAGTTCCCCATGGCCACGGCGGCGACGCGTTCCCGGTGCTCACGCGGGGTTCCGAACTGTGTCTGGTCCTGCACCACGCGGCGGAGGTACAGATGGAGATCGTGGTCCCAGGTGACCCCGATGCCACCATGCAGCTGCACGCACTCGGACAGGATGAACGGGGCGCGATCCCCGATGTAGGACTTGGCCACGCTGACCAGTTCGGCCGCGTCCGATCCCGTGTCCACGGCGCGGGCCGCGGCCTCGGCGGTGGCGTGGGACGCCTCGAGCCACATCTTCATGTCGGCGAACCGGTGTTTGAGCGCCTGGTATGACGCCAGCGGCCGGCCGAACGAGAACCGGTCCTGGGCGTACTCGATGGTGAATTCGAGGACGCGGCCGACCGCTCCCACCATTTCTGCGCACTGCAGCACGACAGCATCCTCGAGCTGTCGCTCGACATCGGCGTCGGCCGATCCGGGTACGCCGAGCACGCCGTCGGCACCCACTTCGACCTGGTCGAAGCGCAAGGTGGCGAACCGCCGGACGAGATCGAGGCTCGAGGCCGGGACCGCGGTCAAACCCGGCGCATCCGATGGGACGACGAACTGGACCAGGCCCTCGCCGGCCCGGGCCGTGACCAGGATCAGGTCCGCCTGCCCGCCGGCCTCCACCGGGACCGAAGCGCCGTCGAGGACGAAGCCGTCACCCCGGGCCACAGCCCGGACACCGCCGGCACCGGCCCGACCACCGACGCCCGTCCCCTCGGGGCACCAGGTGGCGACGGTCTCCCCGCTGACCAGCGCGGCCAGCTGCTTGTGGTGGGCCGGTGTCCCCACCCTGGACAGAGCGGCGGCCACCACATTGGTGGGGATGAGCGGCCCGGGTGAGACCAGACGGCCGACCTCCTCGGCCACCAGCTGCAGATCGGCGAGCGGTTGACCCGAGATGCAACCACCACCGTGGTCCTCGGACACCAGCATCGAGACCCAGCCGAGCTCGGCTCCGCGCCGCCACCAGGCACGATCGAAACCGTCCGCCTCGTCCTCGGCAATACGGCGGACCGCATCCAGCGGGCAGGTCTCCTCGAGGAACCGGGCCGTCGTCTCCCGGAACAGCTCCTGGTCGTCAGTCAGGCCGAAGGGCACGTTCAGGCCCCCCTGTCGTGCGCCGGCTCGGACACCACCGTCTCCCCGGGGTGACCGCTCACTGCTGAGGGCCCAGGAGCAGCGGCAGCGAGTCGATCTGGCGGAGGCCCATCATGTAGCTGAGCTCGGTGCCCGGCACGATCGAGTACTCCGGGATGCGCCGGTGCCATTCCCGCAGGGCGATCCGCAGCTCGAGACGGGCCAGATGGGACCCGAGGCAACGGTGGACCCCGCCCCCGAAGGCCAGGTGCCGGTTCTCACTGCGGGCGAGATCCACCACGTCCATCCCGGGCACGGCGTCGTCGTCGGTGTTGGCGGAGCCGATGACGATCCCGACGTTGTCGCCGGCGTGGATGGGGCACCCGCCGAGGTCCACGTCGCGGGTGGCCACCCGGGCCACGGTGGTGACTGGGGTCTCCCATCGCAGGAGCTCCTCGACGGCCGAGGGGATGACGGCCGGATCGTCCACGATCTGGCGTCGCTCTGCCGGGTGCTGGGCCAGTCGGGCGATGAAGCACTCCAGCGAGTCGGTGACCGTGTCCAGCCCGGCCAGGATGAACAAGAAGCAGATGCCGAGGATCTCGTCCTCGGTCAGTCGCTCACCGTCCACCTCGGCCTCGATGAAGAGGCTGAGGATATCGTCCTGGGGCTTCGCCCTCCGGTCCTTCACCGCATCGGCGAAGTAGTCCTCGATCCGGCGGGCGGCCGCCTTCTGGCCGTTCTTGATCTCATCCATGTCGGAACCGGACGGCCGCAGAATGCCGTCCTTCATCTCCAGAAATGACTCGAGATGGGTCAGGGGCAGGCCGACCAGGGCCAAGAACACCGACGAGGGCAGCGGAATGGCGAAGTCGGTGGCGAACTCGCACGCACCCTTTTCGATGAAGCCGTCGATGAGCTCGTTGACCAACCGGGTGATCTCGGGTTCGAGCAGGTTCATCCGGCGTGGAGCGAAGATGGGATCGAGGAGCCGCCGGTACTTCCGGTGGTCCGGCGGATCCACCTGCAAGGGGATCAGGGGGACGGACTGTCCCAGGTCGACCGCGTCCATGCCCGACGAGAACTCCTCGGGATGGGTCAGGGCGTACTCGACGGCACCCCGTTGCACCACCTGGGGCCCGAACGACCCCCCCACCACCGCCCCGGCCGCCCGGGCCTGGCGGTAGAAGGGCTGGGGGTTGGCGGCGATGTGCTCATCCATGAAGCCATCGGCCAGGCTGTCGGTTTCCATGCACGCCCCTCCCATTCGGGCCCCACCTGTCCCGGCCCGGGTCGTCGGGCCGGCGTGAGAATCAGCTTTTCAGCAGAAGGTTAACGCGTGCCCCGGGGGGACGCGTGAGGCCATCGGGAGCCGACCCGGTCAGTGGGCGGCGCGGAAGTCGGGGGTTCGCTTCTCGGCGAAGGCGGCCATCCCCTCGGCCATCTCAGCCGAGACGGCCGCCATGGCCTGGGCCTGCGCCTCCCGGTCGAGGGAGGCGGGAAGGCCGGTCTCGAAGGTGGCGTTCAGCAGCTGCTTGGACAGCCCCATCGACCGGACCGGCCCGGCCGCCAGCCGGGCGGCCAGGAGGCCTGCCTCGTAGGCGAGATCCTCAGCCGACGGGACGAACCGGTAGGCCAGCCCGAGGGAAACGGCCTCCTCGCCCTTCGCCCCCTCGCCCAACATCACCATGGCCTTGGCCCTGGGCAGCCCGACCAGGCGGGGGAGCAGATAGGCGCCTCCGGCGTCGACCACCAGCCCCCAGCGGGCAAACGACCACACGAACCGGGACTGTTCGCAGACCATGACGAAGTCGCAGGCCAGAGCCAGGTGGGCGCCCGGTCCCACCGCAGTGCCGTTGACGGCCGCCACCGTGGGTTTGTCCAGCTCCCAGAGCTCACGGATGAAGGCCTGCACCCCACTCCGCAGTGCCTCACTGGTGTTCCGGGGGTTGAAATCGGCACCGCCGGAGCCGGCCACGGTCGACTGGCGCAGATCCATGCCCGCGCAGAACGCGTCGCCGACACCGGTGATGAGCAAGGCCCGCACCTCCGGGTCGGAGCGGGCTTGACGGACCCGGGCCACGATGTCGTCACGCATCTCCCCGGTCAGGGCGTTCTTGGCCTCGGGACGGTCGAGGACCAGTCGGGCGACACTGTCTTCTCCGACGTCATAGCGGATCATCCGACGGGCTGGTCCCTTCGCACCGCGGGCAGACCGTGGTACGGCATGCCGCGCCCCTTCCACTCCTCGTACCGGGTCAGGAAGTCGTCGCCGAACGGGTCCTCTCCGACCAGCGGCATGCCCGCTCGCCACACGGTGAGGTCGTCAGGGGCCAGCTCGGAGGCGAGGGAGACGTGCAGCCGGGTGGCCTCCTGGTCGCCCTGGCGGTGGGCTGCGGCGGCCACCCGAAAGTGGAGCCGGGCCAACACCTCGTCGCGGGAGAGGTCAGGGACCGCCCGGCGGGCCTCGTCCTCGGTGACCGGGACGATCCCCTGGTGGACCCATCGGCGGACGTCGTCCAGGTGGGGACCGGACTCGACCCCGGTGAAGTCGGCGAACAGGTCGCTGCCGAAGGCACTGCCGTTGGGTCGCACGATTCGGTTCTCCTCGTCGATCCAGAGCACCGTGGGCACGTTGGAGATGGCGTAGAGCTCGGTGAGGAGGTGGTTCGGGTCGTACAGCACCGGCAGGCTGATCCCGTCCGTCCACGGCTTGACATCGGCGGCTGCGTGGTCGATGGCCACGGCGATGACGGTGAAGCCCTCGGGGGCGAGCTCGTCGTGAAGCGCCTGCCACCCCGGGAGGTCATAGCGACAGCCGCACCAGCTCGAGAAGGTGACCAGCAGCTTCTTCATGCCGAGCCAGTCGTCGAGCCGGTGCAGGTTCTCACCGACATCGGGCAGCTCGAAGGCCGGAGCCCTCAGGTCCACGAGCGCCTGCCGGCGCAGTTCGGCGGGAAGTGACATGGCCACCAACCCGGCATCGACGTCGATGACCACGGCCCGGCCCAGCGCTTCGGCCACCGCAGCCAGGTCGAGTTGCCCTCCCACCTCCAGGGCGCCGGTGTCTGCGACGGGCACACAGGTATCCCCGCGGCACAGCCCCGAGGGCTTCAGCTCCCATCCGAGGGCATCGGGAAGCCGGTCGGGATCGACCAGGAACGAGCCCCGTTCCGGATCCGGCGTGGCGTCGACGTGCCGGGTGGCCTCGTCGATGATCGTGATTCGTCTCATCTCACTACTCCTTCGCGGCCTTCACCGTTGTCGGCCTACCCCTCGATGTCAATCCGGGCGCGGTCAGCCGGGCCCGGGGGCCGGCGCCGAACCCTGGAGTCCCGACGCCTCGACGAACCGGCGGCTGCGTCCGGCGAAGCCTCCTTGCCCCTCGGGGGTCGGCGCGGCAGGCGAGAAGAGCACGACGCCGCCGGCCGGGGTGGTTCGTACCGCCTTTTGCACCGCGTCCTCCAGGTCCCGGGCCACATCCACGGCCAGGGCTGCGCCTCCCTCCGCCGACCGGGAGGCCAGGGACTCGGCCACACGGTTCGAATCGGGCGACAACACGACGACGTGGGGGACCGGCCGCCGGGAGGCCAGCGCCTCCACCAGCCCGGTCGGATCCACCCCGCGGTCCGCCCCGCCGAGAATGACGGTCAGCGCCCGGCCCGGAAAGGCGGCGAGCGAGCTCACCGTGGCAAAGGGATTTGAGGCCAGGGCATCGTCGACGAACGTGAGGCCGTCACGCTCACCGACGGTTCGGCAGCGGGACGGCAGTCCGTCGAAACCGTCGACGGCCGCCCGTATCGAGTCGATCGACGGGCTGGCGCCGTCGAGGAGCAACGCGCCGGCGATGGCGCCGCACAGGTTCCACAGGTTGTGCCGTCCCGGGACCGGCATGGCCGGTGCGGCCCCGAGCTCCTCGTCGTCGACCACGATGGCACCCGACGGGGTCACCTGGACCCGGCCGGCCGGACCGAACAGGATGCGGTGGGGATGACCGGCGGTGCGCCGCACGGCCTCGTCACTGGCCGCACTCACGGCCAGGGCACCGGGAGGGCCCGCCTCGATGAGCCGGAGCTTGTCCCGGTAGTAGGACTCCTCGCCCCCGTGCCAATCGAGATGATCGGGAGCCAAGCTGGTCAGCACGCACACCCCGGGGCTGACGGTGACGTCGACGGCCTGGTAGGAGGAGACTTCGACGACGTAGGCGTCGACCAGAGGCCGGCCGTACATTTCGGTCACCGGCACCCCGATGTTGCCGATGAGGGAGACGTCGAGCCCGCCTTCCCGCAGGATGGACGCGGTCAGTGCCGCCGTCGTGCTCTTCCCCTTGGTCCCGGTGATGGCTACCACCCGGGCGTCGGCGTAGTCTTCGAGCCACATGGCCATCGCCGTTGTCACCGCTACCCCGGCCGCCTCCGCCGCCACCAGCTCGGGGCGGTACCGGCTCACGCCCGGGGCCCGGACGACCACATCGACGTCGTCCCACACCATCTGGTCGGGTCGCATGACCCGGTGCGGTGTGGCACCCCGACCGCCCAGGCGGATGCCGGCCTCCTCGGCACAGTCGTCGATCAGGAGCGGGACCACGCCGCGCTCGGCCAGGAGCCCGGCCATGGCCAGCCCCTCGGCCCCGATCCCCCACAGGGCGACCCTGGAGGCGCACAGCTCATCGAGGGTCACGACACCATCTTCATGATTCGATCCACCCCGACGGCGATGTCGGGATCGGGGAAGGCCAGCGCGGGCTGGTCATCCAGCAGCGCGGTGACTTCGGCATCCGAGACCATGGCCCGCGCCGTGGCGGCCAGGGCCTTCACCACCGGCTTCTCCTGCCAGAGCGGTCGTTCCGACAGCATCCTGAGCGCCGCGGCCGACTCCCGGCGCTCGCCGACGCACTCGAAGGGCTTCCCGTCGGGGCTCATGAGGGCCGCGAATCCGGTGATCTGTTCGGGATCGGCGAACATGTCCCGCCCGATGATGGCCGCCAGGGCGTCGGGCTCGAGGAACGGGGCCAGCATGAGCCCGACGAACCGGCACTTCGGACAGTGACCGCACCAGCCGTCCCGGGCACCGGCGTTCTGGCGGAACACCGTGTTGCAGCTGCAGAACGTGGCGTGGTAGGCGGGCATTGACGCGAAGGCCCGGGCGATGGCCAGCTCCGAGTACGGGCGCAGCGCCGAGCCGTACTCGAGACCGGGGTCGACGGCGCGATGGACCAGATCCCGCAACAGGAGCTCGAACTCGAGGCTCTTCGAGTACTGGTGGTTGACCGGCACCCCGCGCACCATCACCGTCTCCTCGCTGGCCGATCGTTCCACCGCCATGGCGATGGTGTCGTAGCCGTACAGGAAACTTCCGACCACGGCGATCAGGGAGATGATGGCGGTGATCGGCACATGTCCGTTCAACGCCCCGGACCGGTTGAGTTCGACCAGTTGCGGTGACAGCTGACGTCGTACCACCAAGAGCTCGAGGCCGGTCTGGGCCGCCAGTTCGATGACCAGGGGATGCGGGTTGACGGCCAGCAGCCGGGGCTGCAGGTGTTTGAGCGCCTCGATGAGCACCATCGAGTCCTTTCCGCCGCCGATGGGCACGAGGACCCCTCCGGGTCGCTGGAACGGAGCGGGAGGTGAGAGCGGCGGGGGCGGACCGTCGGACGGCCCGTTGCCGATGACCACCGGCCGGGGCACGGGGAGCCCGTTGGTCACGGCGAATTCGCGGAGACCCTGGTCGTAGAGATGCCGGTGGAACTCGAGCTCGGCGGCGTCGAGGTGCGAGTGTTCGACGGAGACCGACGGTGGTGCGGCCGCCTTGTAGTAGCTGGTTCCGGCGGCGACGTGCAGATGCAGTAAGGCCCGGTCGAGGCCCGGCACATCGGGACCGACCGCGCCGGCACCCGTGGCCGGGGTCTCGAAGGTGATGGTTTCGACGAAGTGATGGATCTCGCCGAGGTCGTAGCCCAGGGTGACCGTGCCGGTCGCCCGGTCGAATGACCGGTCGGTGACCCGAAAGATGCCGACGGACGCCGGGTCGAACCGTTTCGGGTCGTTCATCGCGCCAACAGCGTAGTGGTCGAGGGACCTCGAGCAGCTACGACGGGCGGGAGCCCCCGGCTGCCCGACGGAGGTGCTCGACGATGGCCAGAGCCGATCCGGACGAGTTGATGACCCAGACCTCGCCCTTTTGGAGCTTGGGCGTGGGGTGACCGGCTGAGGCGGCCTCGGGAACCAGGGACTCGAACAATTGGGTGGCCACGTCTCCGTGGGTGCACAGTACGGCGGACTCCCCGGCCATCCTCTGCATCAACCGGACAGCCGCGGTCCCGTTCCCCTCGGCCAACTCATCGACCGACTCGACCGGGATCTCCAGCGACTCGGCCAGCGGCCGCACCGTCTCGCAGCACCGGACGTAGGGGCTGCTCAGGATGCGCTGGGGACGGTACTGCGCCAGGAGCGGCACCAGGTCCACAGCCCGCTGGCGTCCTCTCGCCGACAGCGGGCGCAGGCGGTCGTCACCCTTGTACGCACTTCGTCTTCCCGCGTTGGCGTGGCGCACCACGAGCAGAGCCATGGGCATGATGCTGTCACGCCCCAGGTGGGTCGTGGCTGATGCCCGGCTCCGCGTCACGCCCCAGCGGAGACGAGGGCCAGGCTAGGACCTGACGTCGGGAACCTCGATACCCGGCGAGGCGGGGAAGGGGAACGCGTCAAGCTGGGGACCATGCCGGGCCAGCGAGTGATACCTCCGCTCGGCGAACCACCAGCGGTTGGATTCGAACCGGTACCGGTCGTGATAGATGCCGTAGGCGTTCGTCTGTCGACCCGTCCCGTCCTGGCGGAGCTCGCACATGAACAGACGGCTCACCGCCGTTCCGGCCATCGGCCCCTCGGGGAACACGATGTGGGCATTGAGCACCACGAACTCGAAGAACTCGAACTGCTCGATGGAGGTACCGATGAACTCGCCCAGCGCGGTGGGTCCGACCAGCCGCAGTGGATCACCCTTCCGCCGGTCGATGACCACGGGCGCGTCGGGCAGGAACAGGTTGGACAACTCGGGCCACGCCCGCCGGTTGACGACGTCGGCGTACGCGTACTGCACCCTCCTCACTCCGGAGTCGTGGACGGCCTCGGCCACCAGTGCTTCGTCGATCACCCGACGAACGTTACTCACCCGCCGGGCGCGTCATCCTCCGAACCGGCCGCCGCCGCCGAACCCTCCACCGCCGAACCCTCCACCCCCGGCCAGCCCGCCTGCGCCCAGACCGCCGCCGAACCCGGTCCGGGTGGTGCTGGTCGACGTCGACGGAAGTGGTTCGGCCAGGTCGGCCAGTGAGACC
Organism: uncultured Acidimicrobiales bacterium; assembly: GCA_963713625.1. Taxonomy (GTDB): domain Bacteria; phylum Actinomycetota; class Acidimicrobiia; order Acidimicrobiales; family RAAP-2; genus Bog-756. Next base: position 425,068 of record CAVQMN010000008.1, read on the forward strand.
TTCTCCCCCACGGTGACCCCCGACTTCACCTGGGTGAGGATGTCGCCCACCGTGCCCAGGGTGACTGGCGTCGCTTTGGCCGTCCCGTTGTCCACCACCGTCACCAGATGGATCGACCCCACCGTCCGGACCGCAGAGGAGGGCACGGTCGTCACGTTGACCGACTTCTTCACCACGATGGCCACATCGGCTTCGGAACCCGACAGCTGACCCAGCGCCGAGGAGTCGAGGGCGATGGTCACCGGGTAGCTCGTGGTCGACGAGGTGGCGCTGGCCAACACGCCGATTGCCGTTACCCGACCGACCAATTGGGTGTTGGTGGCGTCGGGCGTGACGAGGGCTTGCTGTCCGACCGCGACCTCGCCGATGTCGGCCACGGGAACATCGGTCGACACGTCATAGGCCGATCCGGAGCCGATCACGACGATCTGGGCCGACGTGGAGCTCGATCCGGCCGTGACCGAGTCCCCGGCGGCGAGGGAGACAGACGCCACGGTTCCGGAGATGGTGCTCGTCAGATTGGCACCACCCACCGCCAGCTGGGCATCTGAGAGATCGGCTTGCGCGGTGTCGATGGATGCCTGATCGACCGCCAGCTGTTGTGGTGTCGCCTGTTTGGCCTGGGATCCGGATCCAGAACCGTCCGTCCCGGAGCTGCCCGCCCCCGAGCCACCCGCCCCGGTCGAGGTCACATCCGCAGTCAGGGTGGCGGTCGCGCTCGGCGCAGCCGACGCCGGGTCGGGCGTGGTCGTCGTCGCCGCACTGGAATCGGCGGGTGATGCGGCGCCACCGCGGGGCCCCGAACCGCCGCCACCGGGTCCTGAACCGCCGCCACCGCCACCGCCCGCGCCGGAAGTTCCGCCGGTGCCGGATGTTGATCCGAGAGCCGAGTTCAGCGCCGCTTCGTCCTGGTTCAGCTTCCGGATGGCCGCGGTCACCGCCGCTTGTGCCGCGCTGGCCTGGGAGAGCGCCTGACTGCACGTCGGTGACCCGGTCCCCCCCGGCGGCGTGACCGGTGGGGTCCGCGCCGCTCCCGGATCCGCGGTTACCGACTGGGTGCCGTTGGCCTCGCACACGGCCGACGCCTGGCGAAGGCTGGCCGACGCCTGGGTCGTATCGGCGTCCAACTGCCGCTGGTCGGCGACCACAGCGTGCTGCAGACCGGCGATCTTCTGCGCGTTCTGGGCCGACCGTCCCGTACCGCTCGATGGAGACGTGGTCGAGGTCGAACCACCGGGCTGGCCTCCGGCCCCGGACGGTGCTGCTCCCGAACTCCTCGACGAAGGGGTCGGGGTCGATGACGAGGCCGCAGTGGACGTCGAGGCCGTTTCGCTGGCTTCGGCGTTGGCCAACGTGGCCGTGGCCGAGGCCAGCATGGCCTGGGCGGTGATCACATCGGCGTCGAGGTCGGCGAGGTTCAGCGAGGCCAGTGTCTGGCCCGCCGTCACCGTCTGGCCCACCGATACGTCGACCGAGCTGACCGTGCCCGAGACATTGAAATTCAGATTGGCCTGGTTCACCGGCGTGATCGTCGCCACCGAGTCGAGGGTGGCCACCACCGTCCCCGTCCCGACCGAGGCAGTCCGGAACGTCGGCGCCGAGCCCCCGGTCAGCTCCCAGGCCACGACGGCGGCCACCAACAAGAGGACGACCACGCCGATCCGAAAGGGCGAGACCCATCCGGTTCCGGTCGGCTTCCGCTGTCGCGCCGGGTCGGCGGCTGGCCCGGGCAGGCCCGGTCCGGGAGCCGGTGCAGGATCGCCGTCCTGGGTGACGGGCGCTCCCTGGTCAAGCACCGGCCGCGCCACCCGCTCCCCCGCCACCGCCCCGGAAGCCCGCGAAGCCGGTGGTGCACCCACTGGCTCCGGGTGTGGAGATCACGATGGATCTGGCCGTGACCGCGCCGGTCGTGCTGGCCGAACCGATGGCGTTGGCACACTTGCCCACGGCCAGATCCGCGGCGGTGGCCGCGGTGCGCTCGGTGAAGGTGGTCGAAGAGGTGAGGGTGATCACCACGCTCGAGGTCTTCTTCGTCTGGGGATCGGTCTCGTTGACCGTGACCTGCGTACCGCTGACGGCGGTGACCGCTCCCGAGGCTCCTCCGAACCCGCCGGCCCGACCACGGAAGTTGCCTCCACCGGGTCGGGTGCCACGGCCCTCACTGCCGAAGCCACCGCCCGGAGCCGTCCCGCCACCGGGAGCCGACCCGCCCGTCCCGGTCCGGCCGCCCCGACCGAAACCACCGGCGCCGCCGCCGAAGCCCCCGGTGCAGGTGCCCGACGTAGGCTGGCTGATGGTGACCGTTGTCGCGGTCACCGGCTCCCCGAACGTCCTCGTGCCCGACGATGTCGTCGTGGGCTTCCCGAAAGCCGAGATACAGGACCCGACGGTGACACTGGATGCCGTGGCCGGCACCGTCTGGTCGAAGGTGGTGGTCGGCGTGTAGGTGACCGTGGTCTGCCCGGTGGCCGCGTTCTGCACCTCCAGCGACGTCCCGCTGATGGCGGCGATGGAGCCCGAGGCACCCGGGAGGTTCGGCGTTCTGGCGCCGGCCCCTGTCCCGGATCCGGGCGCTCCCCCGCCATTCCCGTTCGATGACGGTGCCGTGGTGGTGGTCGATGCCGATGATGACGATCCGCACGCGGCGAGGGTGACGGCGGCAACCCCGAGAGCGGCCAGCGCCAGGGTCCGGCGCACAGTGGAACGGGGTGTGTTCCGGCGACGTTCAACTCCGAGGCCCTGGCGAGTTGCATGCTTCGCTGCGATGGTCATTGATCTTCCTTGTGTTCGCTGATGTCGTGCTGTCTCTGGCGGTGCTGCTGTCTCTGGCGGTGCTGCTGTCTCTGGCGGTGCTGCTGTCTCTGGCGGTGCTGCTGTCTCTGGCGGTGCTGCGGTGTTGCCGCCGCGCCGGATGTGTTGCCGGCGTGTCTGTAGTCGTGATGGTTCACCGGAGTGCTCATTCGGTCGGGCTCACTCGCTTCGCAGGGCGTCGATGGGTGGGAGCTTCGCAGCCCGACTGGCCGGGTAGACCCCGAAGACGACACCGATGCCCACGGCCACCACGATGGCGGCCGCGGTGGCCACCGGTGAGATGGCGATCGGATCGGAGATGAAATGAGGGAGGATCCAGGCACCGAGGAGGCCCAGGCCGGCCCCGAGTATCCCCCCGATGAGACCCAGGACGGACGCCTCGACCAGGAACTGGCGGCGGATGGCACGAGGAGTGGCTCCGAGCGCCTTGCGCAGGCCGATCTCACGAATCCGCTCGGTGACCGAAACGAGCATGATGTTCATCACCCCGATGCCGCCGACCAGCAGTGAGATGCCGGCGATCCCTCCGAGGAGGATGGTGAGCGTCTTGTCCACCGAGGTGGCCGTTCCAACCAGCGAAGTCTCGGGCGTGATGGTGTAGTCGGCGTCGGCCGAATCGGTGATCTGGTGCAGGCTGGCCAGTTCCGCATTGGCCTCCTGGTAGGCCGCCGACAGCGTGGACGACGAGCTGGCCTGGACCAGGATGTCGCCCACCGAGTTGCGGCTGGTCCCACCGAACAGCTGGGTGGCAGCGGTGGTCATCGGCACGATGGCCTGATCGTCCTGATCGGCGGTGGTCGACGAGCTCGAAGATCCGGACGAGCCCACGGTGTTGAGCACCCCGATCACCGACATGGGCACGCCGTTGATGGTGACCGGTTGGCCGATCGGATCGCGTAGACCGAACAGCTCTTCCGCCGTTGTCGATCCGAGGACGACCACGTCAGCCCGGGAGGTCACGTCGTGACCGGCGATGAACCGTCCTTCGGTCATGGAACGGTCCCGGACCGTCAGCCACGACGGATCGGTGCCGACCACGGTCGTGGTCCAGTTGGTCGTGCCGGCCACCAGCGTCTCCGACTCCGACGTGGTGGGCGCGACCGCACCGATATCGGGAGCGACCGTCTTCGAAGCCAGGGCGGCGGCATCGGCCGTGGTCAACGTGGAGGCCGAGCCGAACCCACCACGGATGCCGGAACTCGATGTCGTGCTCCCGGGCGAGATCGTCAGCAGATTGGTACCCAGCGCGGTGATCTGTGAGGTGACCTGTTGTTGGGCGCCCTCACCCAGGCCCACCGTGAGGATCACGGCGGCGATCCCGATCATGATGCCGAGCACGGTGAGGCCGGAGCGCAGTCGATGGGTGACCACTCCCTCGAGCCCGGTCCGGATGGTCTCCAGGATGGTCATCGCCGCGCCGCGCCGCTGGCCGCCGGCTCGACGTCGACGATAAGGCCGTCCCGAATACGCATGGTCCGTTCGGCCGCCGCCGCCACCTCGGGCTCGTGGGTGATGAGGATGATGGTGCGGCCGCCCTGGTGCAGATCGCGGAGCAGGCGGAGGACGTCGTCGGCCGAGGCCGAGTCGAGGTTGCCGGTGGGTTCGTCGGCCAGGATCATGGCCGGGTCGGTAACCAGGGCCCTGGCCACCGCCACCCGCTGCTGTTGGCCGCCCGACAGCTCGCCGGGCCGATGCTCGACCCTGCTGGCCAGGCCCACCCGGTCCAGTGCCGCCAGCGCCCGCTCTTTGCGGGTGGACCGATCGACACCGGCATAGACGAGGGGGAGCTCCACGTTGCGCCAGGCGTTGAGGGACGGCAGGAGGTTGAACTGCTGGAAGACGAAGCCGATCCTCTGGTTCCGGACGTGGGCCAGTTGCTCTTCGGTCATGGCGCTCACGTCCTGACCGGCCAGCCCGAAACTCCCCGACGTCGGGACGTCGAGGCAGCCGAGGATGTGCATCAACGTCGATTTTCCCGAGCCCGAGGGGCCCATGATGGCGACGTACTCACCGTCGTCGATCTGGAAGGAGACGCCGCGCAGCGCCTCGACCTCCAGCGATCCCGTCCGATAGATCTTCCAGACGTCCCGGATGTCGATGACCGGCGGCCTCACCGCCGGTTGCTCCGCGGTCAGATCGACCCAGACCTCGGCCGTGTCGGTAGGGGCGGCCGACTTCCCACGGGCGCCCGGTGCCCCATCGGTCATCCTCCGAAGCCTCCGCCCCCGCCCGTCCCTCCGAAGCCTCCGCCGCCGGCCCCGGCTCCACCGAAGCCCCCGCCGCCGGCCCCGGCTCCACCGAATCCCCCACCGGTACCGCCCCCGAACCCGCTTCCACCGAAGAGACCGCGACCCGTCCGTGTCCCGGTACCCGTCGCGCCATGGAACGACACCGTCGTGACGTAGATCTTGTCCCCCACCGAGAGACCGCTGGTCACCTGGGTCTCACCGTTCGACGCGGCGCCGATCTGCACGGCCCTGGTCACCCTCTTCCCGGCGGAGTCGACCGTGACCTCGGTGTTGTTGCCGGCATAGGTGATGGCCGTTGTCGGCACCACCACCACGTCCTGGAGTTCCTCGGTGATGATGGACACGGTCACGCTGGACCCGCCGTACACACCGGACGGGCTACCGGTGACGTCGATGACCACCGGGAAGGAGGACACCCCTGAGGTGGTCGTGGCCAGCAATCCGACCGATCCCACCGTCCCGTAGATGGGGGTGGTGGAGCCGGACACGGTGATGGTGGCCTGATCGCCGACCTTCACCTGGCTGACGTCGCTGCTGTCAACGGAGGCGTTCACGATGTAGGAGCCGGTCGAGACCACGGCAACCTGGGCCGAGGAGGACGAGGAGCTCGAGGAGCTGGTCGACGCTGAGGATGCACCGGTGCCGCCCGACCCGGACCCCGACGCGCCGCTGGCCCCGGAGCTTCCGCTGGAGGCCGAGGCGCCGGTCGATCCCGACGACGAGCTCGAGCCGGAGACCTGCTGGCCGACGGTGAGATTGACCGAGGCCACCGTACCGGTGATGGTCGATGTCAGCGTGGCATCCGAGAGCGAGCTCTGGGCGCTGGTGACCTGGGACTCCGACGAGGCGATCGTCGCCTCGTCGGACGCGATCTGGGCCGAGGAGGCACCGTCGGCCTGGTCGGAGGCCAACTCGGCCTGGTCGTTGGCCAGTTGGGCCTGGGCCTGGGCCAGCGAGGCCGACAATGAGGCGGCGTCGATGGTGGCCAGAGCCTGTCCGGCGGTGACGGTCTGACCCACGCTGACGTCCACCGCCGTGACCCGACCCGACACGGCGAAGTCGAGGTTGGCCTGGTTGGCCGGCTCGATGGTCCCGGTGGACGAAGCGGTGTTCGTGATCGTTCCCGTCGCCACCGTCTGGACCGTCGTGGTCGTCGTGATCAACGGCGAGGCGCTCGAACCGCTGACCCCCAGCCAGGTGCCGACGCCGGCCGCGGCCAACAGCACCACGAGGGCGCCGATGATCGTCCATTTCCTCTTGAACCATCTCTTGCGCTCAGGTCCCACGTGTCCTCACTTGCCGGTGGCCGACCGGATCGGCTCCGTGCCCTCCGCCATGACGGCAACGTCGACGGCACCGGACGGCGATGCCATCCAATCGACCGAACCTATGCGCCAGGAAACAGTCACCTGTGAACTTCCTGTGGACGGTCCCCTGGGTAAATTCCCTGTTCAGAAGGGTATGGGCCGGCGTGGGACCGGTTCTCATAGTGTCGGGTAGCGGTCCATCCGGCCTCGGAATCACAAGCGGTCAGGTGGCGTCGACGAAAGGTGGAGGGTGCCATGGAGTATGTGAATCTCGGGAACACCGGGCTGAGGGTGTCGCGGATCTGCCTCGGGATGATGAGTTTCGGAAACGACAGCGAACGCCCCTGGGTGCTGGATGAAGCCGGAGCCGAGCCCATCGTGCGGGCCGCGGTGGAGGGAGGGGTCACCTTCTTCGACACGGCCGACACCTACTCCGGGGGAGCGAGTGAAGTGGCCACCGGCCGGCTCCTGCCCAAGTACCTCGGCCGCGATGAGGTGGTGGTGGCGACCAAGGTCTTCATGCCCATGACGCCGGGTGAGAACGGGGGCGGACTGTCACGCAAGCACATCCTCTCTGCCATCGACGCCTCCCTGGCCAGGCTGGACATGGAGTACGTCGACCTCTACCAGATACACCGATGGGACCCTCGGACGCCGATAGAGGAGACGATGGAAGCACTGCACGACGTGGTGCGTGCCGGCAAGGCCCGCTACATCGGCGCCAGCAGCATGTTCTCCTGGCAGTTCGCCAAAGCCCAACATGTGGCCGATCTGCATCACTGGACCCGGTTCGTGTCCATGCAGCCCCACTACAACCTCATCTACCGCGAGGAGGAGAGGGAGATGCTCCCGCTCTGCCAGGACCAGGGCATCGGCGTCATCCCCTGGAGCCCACTGGCGCGCGGCGTGCTGGCCGGGAACCGGACGCGGGGCGGTGAGCACAGGACCACCCGCTCGGACACGGACGCCTTCACCGACTATCTCTACAGCCAACCCACGGATTTTGACGTCGTCGAGCGTGTCGCCGAAGTGGCGGATGAGCGAAAGGTGTCGTCGGCTCAGATTGCCCTGGCTTGGGTGCTCCAGCGGCCGGGGGTCACCGCCCCCATCGTCGGAGCCACCAAACCGGGGCACCTGTCCGATGCGCTGGCTGCGGAACAGTTGCGGCTCACCGACGAGGAGATGGCCCGGCTGGAGGAGCCCTACGTCCCCCACCCGGTGCTCGGCCACTTCTGAACCGACAGAGGCAGCGAGTGTACGGTGCTGGAGGAGGGCCGGAGCATCCGGTCGATGGGCCGGAGCATCGGGTCGATGGGCCGGCGCAGCGGACCGGGACGCAGCACCGAGAGGAGACGTGTGGGCATGGACCAGCCGAGCGGAGTCGACTTTCACTTCGACATCATGTGCCCGTACGCCTACCAGACGTCCCTGTGGATCCGCGAGGTACGCGACCTGACCGGCATTGACATTCGATGGCGCTTCTTCAGCCTCGAGGAGATCAACCGGGCCGATGGGAAGAAACATCCGTGGGAACGCGAGTGGTCGTACGGATGGTCGATGATGCGGGTCGGCGCCCTGCTCCGCCGGCAGAGCATGGAGCTGCTCGACGAGTGGTACCGGGCTGCGGGCCAGGCCCTCCACGTCGATGGACGCAAACCCCACCGGCCCGAGGTGGCCGAAGAGCTGCTGGTCGAGTTGGGGCTCGACCCGAGGACGGTGCGCGCCGCCATCGACGATCCGACCACGGCTGACGAGGTGCACGCCGAACATGCCGCGGTGGTGTCGAAGGGGGGCTTCGGGGTCCCCACGCTCATCTTCGACGACGGCCAGGCCCTGTTCGGCCCGGTCCTGGTCAACCCGCCCACCGGCAAGGAGGCGATTCGGCTCTGGGAGCTGGTGACCGGCTGGCTCGAGTTCCCCTCGGTCTACGAACTGCAGCGGCCGAAGGGCGCCTCGGACATCGACGCCATCGCCACCGCCTTTGCGCCCTACCTCGAGGCCCGCGACTGGCTCAGCGTCCAACGCCCCACTCCCTGAGGACACCGCCCTCTACAGCTACAGCCCGATCACTCGGGATCGGGTTCGGGTTCCGGGGCGGCGGTCAGTCCCGCACGACGGAGCAGACCGAAACCGATGACCGGGAACAGCATGACCGACAGCATGCCCGCGGCCACCAGTGAAGCGGCATTGACCTGGAGCATGCGTCCCTCAGCCAGGGCGATGCTGGTGATGACCACGATCAACGGCAGCCCGGTGGCGGAGAACAGGGCCATGGGTAACCGCTGTTCGCGGCTCAGGACCCCCCGGTAGAGGAGGTAGACGGGCGCGCCTCGCGCCACCAGCATGATGGCCAGGAACACCGGGACCCTCCACAGGGAGGCAGGGTGATGGATGAAGATGTGCAGGTCGAACTGGATGCCGCTGACCACGAAGAAGATCGGGATGAGGAACCCGAACCCGATGGCTTCCAACTTGGCCCGGATCCTCTCGCTCTCCGAACCGGCCGAAAACAGACGCACCACGATGCCGGCGGCAAAGGCACCGAGCAGGACGTCCAGACCGAGGGTTTCGGCCAGCAGCACCAGCAGCACGATGAACAGCAGCGACATCCGCACGGGTAGTTGCGCGCTCGATTCGAGGTTGCGGTTGAGGAGGGAGACCAACCGGGGCGGTTGGGTTCTGGCCGCGAACAGGACGGTGATCACCGCCACGGCGATGAACGCGGCCAGCAACAAGGAGGTGAGCAGGGGTTCCTTCTTGGTGAGCAGCAGCGCGACGGCCACGATCGGCCCGAATTCTCCGACGGTACCGATGGCCGAGATGATGGCCCCGAACTTCGTGGACATCACGCCCGCATCCCGCAACATCGGGACCAGGGTGCCGAGGGCCGTGGTGGTCACGGCCAAACCGACCACGACGGTGTCGCGGGCCAGGCCCGCCGAGACCAGCGCGAAGGCGGCGCCGAGGCCGATCACCAGCGACACCCCCCACCCGGCGGTGGCCAGTTTGAGGGGCGTGCCCCGGATTTTGTCGATGTCGAGCTCGTAGCCGGCCAGGAAGATCAAGAAGGTCAAGCCGAGATCCGACAGTCCGGTGACCACGCTGTCCAGGTGAGCCAGATTGAAGACGTAGGGGCCGATCAGGATGCCCAGGCCGATCTGAATGACGATCTCGGGGATGGCCAGACGACCTGACAGCTCCGAGAGGATCGGGGCCAACACCGCGGCCAGGGCGATGAGCACCAGCGTGCCGACGGCGGCAGAAGTCATCCTTCCGCACCCAGTCGCCGTCCGGACATCGTCTTACATTAGGCGTCCACTCCCGTCCGGTCCGGAACCGGTTGGAGTGCGGGCGGCGGGTGGGGCAGACTCGTCGGGGTGTTGATCGTGGTCGGACCGGTAGAGGGGAACGGGCATCATCGACAGGGCCATCCCGAGCGACCGTCCCGCATCGGGGCGGCCATGGGCGGCGTCGACGATCTCCACCTCGACGGCGATCTGGTGGTGCTGCCGGCCCGGGCCGCGGATCGCACCCAACTGCTTCGCGTCCATTCCGCCCAGTACCTCGATGAACTGGAGCGGTTCTGTGCGGCCGGAGGCGGGGCCCTCGATCCCGACACGTATGCCACGGCGGCGTCGTGGACCGCGGCCCGGCTGTCGGCGGGTGCCGGCCTGGTGGCCATCGACGCCCTGGTCGAGCGAGGCTCGGGCCTGGCCTTCGTGGTGAGCCGGCCCCCGGGCCACCACGCGTTGGCCGACCGGGCCATGGGCTTCTGCCTCATCAACAACGTGGCCGTGGCCGCCGCCTCCCTCCTGGCCGCGGGCGAGCGGGTGCTGATCGTGGACTGGGACGTCCATCACGGGAACGGGACCCAGGCGCTGTTCTGGGACGAGCCGAATGTCCTGTACGTCTCGACCCACCAGTGGCCGTGCTACCCCGGGTCCGGTCGGGCCTCCGAGGTCGGTGGACCGTCGGCCACCGGGGCCACCGTCAACGTGCCGCTCCCGCCTGGGGCCACCGGCGATGTGATGCGACGGGCCTTCGAGCAACTGGTGACGCCCGCGGTGGAGGCATTCGCCCCTTCGTGGGTGCTCGTCTCGGCCGGCTTCGACGCCCATCGCGCCGACCCGCTGGCCGACCTGTCCCTCTCCGCCGGCGACTTCGCCGCGCTGGCCCCTGTGGTCGCCGGATACGCGCCCACCCCTGGGCGGACCGTGCTCTTCCTCGAGGGCGGCTACGAGCTCGAGGCGTTGCGGTCGTCGGTATCGGCCACCCTCGGCGCCCTGGTGGGCTCGCCGGACGGCACCAACGAGACACCCACCTCGGGGGGACCGGGGATGGACCAGCTGTCGGCCATCGCCGAACGGCGTCATCGACAGATGGGCTGACCCGGTCATACCCTCGGCCTCACCAGGTATCGATACAGCTCCGCTTCTTGCCGCTCCGTGCGGCCGGCGGCGGGGCCGCCCGCAGCGCCTCGACGATCCTCCGGCGCGAGTCGGCGGGATCGATCACGTCGTCGATCTCGAAGGCGGTGGCCACGTTGAGTGCCCTCCCGTGCCGGTAGGCCCGATCGACCATGTCCTGGAACAGGGCTTCACGTTCGTCCGGATCCACCACTGCATCGAGCTCACGGCGGAAGCCGAGGCGAACGGCTCCCTCGAGCCCCATCCCACCCAGTTCGCCCGTCGGCCAGGCCACCACGAAGATCGGCGAGCGGAAGCTCCCCCCGGCCATGGCCTGGGCGCCGAGCCCGTACCCTTTGCGCAGGACGATGGTGAAGTAGGGGACGGTGAGGCTGGCCCCGAGCACGAACAGCCGGCTGAAGTGTCTGACCTGGGCGGTCTGCTCCGCATCGGGTCCCACCATGAACCCGGGGGTGTCGCACAGGAACAGGATCGGGATCTCGTGGGCGTCGCAGAGCTGGAGGAACCGGGCCGCCTTGTCCGCCCCGTCCCGGTCGATGGCCCCGCCGAGATGGGCCGGGTTGTTGGCCACCACGCCGAGCGGACGGCCCTCGACCCTGATCAGGGCCGTGACCATCCCCTGGCCGAATCCGGCCCGGAGCTCCAGCACCGAACCGGTGTCGGCCAGGACCTCGATGACCCTCGAGATGTCATACACGCGCAAGCGGTTTTCGGGGACACACGTGCGAAGCAGGCGCTGGTCGGCGCAGGACCACTCTTCGTCCGCTCCTTGGAAGTAGGAGAGGTACTGCCGGGCCGACCGCACGGCACCGGCGTCGTCCTCCGCCACCAGGTCGACCACGCCGTTGGCCGTCTGCACCTCGAGGGGTCCGACCTCTTCGGGCCGGTAGGTACCGAGGCCACCACCCTCGATCATCGCCGGACCGCCCATGCCGATCGAGGCTCCGGTGGTGGCGATGATGACGTCACAACATCCGAGCAGGGCGGCGTTGCCGGCGAAACACCATCCCGAAGCCACACCGACCATGGGGACCAGCCCGCTCAGTGCTCCGAACCTGGCGAAGGCGGTGGTGTCGAGGCCGGTGATCACCGCATAGTCCGTGTCGCCCGGTCGCCCGCCCCCACCCTCGGCGAACAGGACAACGGGAAGCCGCATCCGTTCGATGAGCTCGAAGAGGCGGTCTTTCTTGCGGTGGTTCTGCTGGCCCTGGGTCCCGGCCAACACGGTGTAGTCGTACGAGAGGACAGCGCACGAAGAACGACGGTCTTCGAAGCGGTCCCCGTTGATACGTCCGACCCCGGCCACCAGGCCGTCGGCCGGGGTCCGGGACTGCAACTCGGCCTCCGGTCGTCGCCCGCGCTGGGCGGCGATGGCCAACGACCCGTACTCGGTGAAGCTGTCGGGGTCGCACAGATCGGCGATGTTCTCGCGAGCAGTTCGCCTCCCCCGAGCATGACGACGGGCCACCACCTCGGGGCGTCCACTGTCGAGGACCTGGGCCTGGCGGTCGATGAGCTCGGCCAGTTCGGGACGGATGACCCCGAAGTCGGGATCGGTCCGGGTCTCGGTCGGGGAACCGGCAACCAGAGCGATCTCGATGACGGCGAGCGGTGTACCTGCGGCCACCGGAGCTCCTTGGTCGACGTCCAGCGACACGACCGTGCCCCGTGCCGGTGCCCCGACCACGTGCTCCATCTTCATGGATTCGAGGATCACCACCGGCGAGCCGATGGCCACCGTGTCCCCGACAGCCGCCGGTGTGCCGACCACCGTCCCCTGGAGCGGGGCCCGGAGCACGATCTTCGAACCGGGAACCGGATGGTCGCCTCCGGTGATCACGTCGATCAGGCGGCAGGCATCGGGAAGATGCTGGGCTCGTCTGCGACCGAGGCCACCGCGGCCTCCCGCTGGCCGGCGTCCATCGGCGTGTAGGCCCCGGCGGCGGCGAGCGCCGTTCGGAGGACGTCCAGGTCCCCGGGAGTACAGAAGGCGTGGACCCCGGGGGTCGACAACGCGAAGCCGACCCCGCGTGCGACCTCCCCGGCCGCGGTGTACGGCTCGTACCAGGTGGCCGAGCTCCTCGGACGCCCGTCCCAAGGCCTGGCCGCCGCGGCCTTGATGGCCATGACCCCCACGTCATGCTGGGCGGCGTGGGCCAGCAGCGCCTCGGCATCCCTCCGGTAGACGGGGTCGGACCACAGCTGCGGGTTGACCGGGAACATCACCGTGTCGAGGTCGTACCGGCGCAGCGCTTCGAGGTGGGCTGCCGGGGCCGTCAGGTTGTGGCCGGTGATACCCACCCACCGGCACAGACCCTCGTCCCTAGCGGCCATGATCGCCTCCACGGCGCCGGCCCGTGCGTCCAGCTCCTCCAGATCGGTGACCGCGTGCAGCTGGTAGAGGTCGAAGTGGTCGCACCTGAGCAGACGCAGGGACTCCTCGAGCTGAGCCCGGACCCCGTCGCCATTGTGCCGGAGCGTCTTGCAGGCCACGAAGAGCCGGTCCCGCACCGAGGGTATCGACGGCCCCAGCAACTCCTGGGCCCGGCCGTACTGGGGGGCCACGTCGAGATGGTTGACCCCGGCGGCCAGCGCGTCCTCGAACGCCGAGGCCGCGATATCGGGAGCCGAGTCCCAAAATGCGGCCCCGCCGAGGATGGCCACTGACGAGCGGTGACCGGTCCGGCCCAATCGTCGCAATTCCACGCCTGCACCGTAGTGCGGCGGCTTCGGGCGTGCGGAGGTGGAGACAGCCGGCTCCGGTCCCGGGCCTCAGCCCCCGGCCGCGGCCTTCTTGGCCGCCTCCCACTCCCCCACCATGGCTCCGAATTTCATGGGGTTGTAGATGTCCTCCTCGTAGGACCAGTGGCCGTCGCCGGCGTATTTGAGGAGGGTGAAGTTGTACTCCTGGTGGACGGAACCGTCACCCGGATCCTTCATCCGGTTCCAGACCTGGCAGACCACCCATCCGCGGTCCTCGTCGATGACCGACCACTCGATGGGGAATTCGGGCATGTCCCGGCCCGGGTAGTCCGCCATGCACGCGCTGATCCACTCGAGGATGGCCGTCCTCCCATGGAACGTCCCGTAGTGGTGCTCGATATAGGTGGCATCCTCGGTGAACTGTTCGGCCCACGGTCTCCAGTCCCCGCTCCGGCCGGCCTCGGCCGCTTTGTCCTGGTACTCCTCGAAGGCCCGCTCCAGCTCTGCTCTGCTCCACTGTCCCATGTTCACGGCTCCTCGCCGGCCCCCGGTGGGCCGCCGATCAGTGTGGGGCTTGGACCGGCCCCGGTCAACACCACGGATGGTTCGACCGTGAGCGGAGGCGCGGGATCACCTCCGCCCCCAACCGGCCGATCTGGTCTCGGACCTCCGATGGTGACATCCCCGGGAGGTGGATCCTGAGGTTGAGGGCGTCCGCACCCGAAGCGTGCACCACCCGGTCGAGCTGCTCGGCCAGGTCGGCGGGATCGTCGGAGGCGACCGTCTGATCGCCGCCGAACCCGGGGCCTGCGCCGGCGTAGCTGTCGTACACCTGGCGTTGGGCCCCGACCAGATCAGTGCGCACCTCTCCCAGCCAGACGCGGCGGATCAGCACCTTGGCCCCGGTTCCACCGGCACCGTCGTACTCGGCGGTCAGGCGGGCCAGGCGGTCGGGAGCGGACATCCCTTCCATGAGGATGCCGGCGCCGCACCTGGCCGCCCTTCGTGCCGCCGCCGGCGACACCGCCGCGCTCAGGACCGGGACCGGGCTCCCGATACACGCCCGCAGGGCGGGGTCACCTTCCAGTTGGCGGAGGTCGCGCCCGTGCACCATGTCGACGAGGCGCGGCAGCTCCCGTCGGAAGATGTCGACGGCCGACCCGACGGACAGGTCCATGGCTTCGAAGTCCAGCGGGAGGGCGCCGGCCGCAACCCCGATCCCGACCCGACCCGGATGGCGGGCGGCCAGCCAGGCCACCTCTTCGGCCACCATCGCCGTGGGCCGCAGCGGAAGCAACAAGGGACAGGCCGCGGCCCACCCGGACCGGCACCCGTCCAGGATGAAGGCGGCCACCTGGAGGGGGTTGGGCAGATACCCCGGAAACCCCCCGTGATGCTCGCTGGTCATGACGCCGGCGAAACCGGTCTCCACGGCCAGCCCGGCCTGAGCACAGAGCTCGGCCACCACCTCGGGCGCGGCAAGGTCGTTGTGCGGATAGAGACGCAGTGACACCGACCCCGGGGAGAACGGGGCAGGGAGGCGCGCCCCCGTCGTGGTCGGGACCGGGGGGACTCCCTCCCGACGACCGGGACTCCCCTCACCGACCGCTCCCGTCACGGGACGACCCTACGGCACCGGGCTGCCCGGGGGCATCCGATGAAGGACCTCCGCCGGAGACGAACCGGGTCGTGGCACCCGACCCAGGTATGGGACAGTGAGTGATGAACGAGTTGGCCGCCCCACCTGGAGGATCCTCGCCGGCGTCCGTCGACCGGACGTGGGTCGTCTCGGCCGATCTCGGATTCGAGGTGGCCGAACCGAGCGAGGTGGTCCTCCAGATCATGGCGTCGGCGTCTGCGGGTCGTGTCCTCGCCGAGCGGTTCGAGATCAGGGTGGACGGAGTGCCGGCTCCCGCGCCGGTCGAGCTGGCCGGGACCCACGGGGCCAGAGTGCAGGTCTTCCACTCCCCTCCCGGGTCGATGACGGTCAGCTACCGGTCCGAGCTCGAACCCTCCTCCACGGCGACAGGAGCGGCTGGCACCCCGACCCACCCGGCCGGCCACGACGGAGGCGGCCGCGGCCAGCCCCCACCGCGTCGGCCCGACGCCGACCTGCTGCGCCTGATCTACCTTCGCCCGAGCCGCTACTGCCCGTCGGATCACCTGGTCGGGTTCGCGGTGGCCGAGTTCGGGACGACCTCGACGGTTCGCCACCGGGTCGAGGCGGTGGCCGACTGGATCCGGGGGAGGGTCGGCTATGTGGCCGGCTCGAGCTCGGTGCACGACTCCGCGGAAGACACGCTGCTCACCGGGATGGGGACCTGCCGTGACTTCGCCCACCTCGGAGTGGCGCTCTGCCGGGCCATCGGCATACCGGCGCGTTTCGCCGCTGTCTATGCCCCTGGGCTCTCCCCCATGGATTTCCATGCCGTGTTCGAAGCGCAGGGCCAGGACGGCCGCTGGTACGCGCACGACGCCACCGATCTGGCACCACGCCAGTCCATGGTGCGTATCGTCACCGGACGCGACGCCGCCGACGCCGCCTTCGCCTCCGTCAACCGCGGCATCGCCACCCTCGGCCATGTCGCGGTCTCGGCCACCACTGCCGGGGAACTCCCGGCCGACGATCCGTCCCTCGGGGTCGTGTTGCCCTGATCCGTCCACCCGAGGTGACCACCAACGGGTGACGCCGACCGGCAAGGACGGGACCGTGGACGAGGGGGCTCGGCTGGTGCGGACTCCGGCTCAGGTTGTGTACCTTCTGGCCATGGCCGTATCCATCGGGGGTGAGTCAGCCCATGGCTGAACGGGACAGGGTGCAGGTCCGGCCCGATGGGGCGGGCGAGGCCAACGAACCGGCCATCCGGATTCTCCTCATCGAGGACGACGCCGGCGATGCCCTGCTGGTGCAGGAGATGCTGGCCCAGTCGGGGGCGGCCTTCTCGTACACCTGGGAGTCCGACCTGGCCGGTGGGCTCGGGGCCCTGGACGCCGGGGCCGACTGCATCCTGGTCGACCTCGGTCTGCCGGACAGCCGGGATCTCGAGGTCGTGGACGCGGTGCTGGCCCGCGATCCCGGTGCGGCCGTGATCGTGCTGACCGGTTTCGACGACCGTTCGGCCGGGGCGAGGGCGGTGGCCGCCGGCGCACAGGACTATCTGGTCAAAGGCGGTGTGGACCACGAGACACTGATCCGGTCCATCCGCTACGCCATCGCCCGGCGGAACAGCGAGGAATCCTTCCGCCAGCTCAGTGAGGCCCAGATCCTGCGGGCCGAGAACTCACGGCTCGAGCGGGGCCTGATCGCCCAGCCCATGGTCGACAATCCCGGTCTGCGCTGGTCCACCCGCTACGAGGCCGGTGGACGCCGGGCTCTCCTCGGTGGCGATTTCTTCGACGCCATCGAAATGGAGGACGGCACCATCCGCATCGTGGTCGGCGATGTCTGCGGTCACGGACCCGACGAAGCCGCGCTGGGTGTCGCCCTCCGCATCGCCTGGCGTGCCCTCGTCCTGGCCCACCAGCCTCCCGAGAGCACCATCCTGGCCGTCCAGCGGGTGCTCGAAGCGGAACGGAACTCCGAGGAGATCTTCGCCACCCTGTGTGATATCGAACTGCATCCGGGATTGCGAACGGCCCAGATACGCCTGGCCGGTCACCCGAACCCACTGCTGCTGGCCGGGTCGGAGGCTGTCGAGGTGCCCGCCGACCCGAGTGGACCGGTCCTCGGCGTCTTCGAGGAGGCCAAATGGCCACCGACCTGTGTCGACCTCCCCGACGACTGGACCCTGCTGGTCTTCACCGACGGCATCATCGAGGGCCGCGACGGCCCAGGTGGCGGCCGATTCGAGTCCGCCGGCATCGCCCGGGTGGCCGCCCAGAGCTCCGGCGGGGTCAGCGATCTCGGCGAGTTGGCCGACACGCTCATCGCCGCGGCCGAACTGGCCAACGGTGAGCCCCTCCACGACGATGTCGCCCTCGTCATCCTCTCCGCCTCGACCCGCTGGCATCGGTGACCGATCTCCCCACCGGATCCGGCGCCGGCGCCGAACCCGCCGAGCGGTTCCGAAATCAGTCGACCAGCCTCCGGTCCCGACTGACCATCGCCTTCGTCGTCGGCGGCCTGATCATTGCCATCGTGGCCGGGACCTGCGCGGTGGCCGTGGTCCACATGGTCAATGCCCGCCATGTCATCCTCGGACAGATCGACCCGGCCAGTCTCGACGCCAACCAGCTCGAGCTCGGCTACGTGGACCAGGAGTCGGGCGTCCGCGGCTACCTCCTCTCGGGCGCGAACCCCTTCCTCCAGCCCTACTCGGCCGGGGTCGCCGAACAGCGGTCCGCCGACCGGGACCTCTCCACCCGGCTGTCAGGGCAACCCCATCTGGCGAGCCTGCTGGCGGCGGCGGAACGCAGTGGGTCGGAGTGGCAGAAGCAGTACGCCATTCCGGTCATCGCCGCCGTCCGCTCACACAACTCGGCCTTCATCACCAAGCACTCGCTCGACCGGGGCAAACAGTTCTTTGACCAACTACGAGCCCAGTTCTCCACCCTCGACAGTGCGCTGAGTGCCAGCCGCCACTCGTCCGGAAACGCGCTGAAATCGGCCACCACGGACCTGATCATCGCCCTGTCCATCGGCGCCGCCATCATCCTGGTGGCGGGGGTCGCCCTCGAACGCGCCCTCCGACTGTGGGTGACCGAACCGCTCTTCCGGTTGGGCTCCGACGCGCGGGAGGTGGCATCCGGCGATCTCACCCACCCCATCGGGGTGTCCGGACCACCGGAGGTGACCCACCTGGCCCTGGATGTCGAAGCCATGCGCCGCCGGATTGTCAGCGACCTGGAGGATGTCGCCCGGGCCCACGCCGAGTTGGACCGCCGGAACGAGGACCTGGCCCGATCCAATGTCGAGCTCGAGCAGTTCGCCTATGTGGCCTCCCACGACCTCCAGGAACCGCTGCGCAAGGTGACCAGCTTCGCCCAGCTCCTGCAACAGCGCTACGGCGGTCAGCTCGACGAACGGGCCGACCAGTACATCGACTTCGCCGTGGACGGGGCCAAGCGTATGCAAGCCCTGATCAACGACCTGCTCACCTTTTCGCGGGTGGGGCGGACCACCGAAGGATTCGTCGATGTGGACCTCAACGCCCAGGTTTCGTCGGCCCGGTCCGATCTGGAGGCGGCCATTCACGAGTCCGGCGCCCACATCGAGGTGGGTCCCCTCCCGGTCGTCCTCGGGGATCCCGTGCTCCTGGCCGCGGTCTGGCAGAACCTGATCGGCAACTCGATCAAGTTCAAGGGCGCCCACGAGCCGAAGATCCGGATCGACGCCGTCCGGCGGGCCGATGACTGGCTCTTCACCGTCACTGACAACGGCATCGGGATCGAACCCCACTTCGCCGACAAGATCTTCGTGATCTTCCAGCGGTTGCACAGCCGGGAGGCCTACAGCGGTACCGGCATCGGGTTGGCGCTGTGCAAGAAGATCGTCGAATTCCACGGGGGCACGATCTGGGTCGATACCGATCGGCCCACCGGCACTCGCATATGCTTCACCCTGCCGGCGGTACACGAGAGGGGCACGGCATGAACCTGGCCGCCAACAGCGCGCCGATCGATCTCCTGTTGGTCGAAGACGACCCCGGTGACGTGGTCATGACCAGAGAGGCGCTCTCCGATGCCCGGGTCCTCCACAACCTGCACGTCATCGACAACGGCGAATCGGCGGTGGCCTTCCTCCGAAGGGAGGGGCGGTACTCGGATGTGCCTCGACCCGATCTCATCTTCCTCGACCTGAACCTCCCGCGACTCGATGGACGTGAGGTACTGGCCCTGATCAAAGCCGACGAGTCACTCCGGAAGATACCGGTGGTCATCCTGACCACGTCCGACGCCGAGGAGGACATCGCCCGGAGTTACGACCTGCACGCCAACGCCTATGTCACCAAACCCGTCGATTTCGATGCGTTCATCCATGTCGTCCGCCAGGTCGATGACTTCTTCTTGTCCGTGGCCCGTCTACCCGGTCGGTAGGCGGTCCGACGGCACCGGTCCCGACGACCGGTGGCCGGGGCCGGTCACGGGTCGCCGGCGAAGACATCCTGGAGCTTGGCCAAACTGGCCGTCAGCAGACGGGAGACATGCATCTGGCTGATACCGACACGGTCGGCGATCTCCGATTGGGTCAGGCCCTCCACGAAGCGGAGGTTCAGGATCAATCGCTCCCGCTCGGGCAGGCGGGCCAGGGAGAGGGCCAGCACCATCCGGTCCTCGGTATCGGCGAACCCGGAATCGACGTCCCCGAGGCGCGAAGCCAGCGGGTCCTCCTGACGACCCGGCACGTCGATCGACGTGGCCCGATAGCTCTGGCCCGCCTCCAGCGCTTCCAGGACGGCCTCCTCGGATGCCCCGGTTACCCGGGCCATCTCCGCCACGGTAGGAGGCCGGCCATGCTCCTGGGAGAGCGTCTCGATGACGTGGCCGAGCTCGAGGTAGAGCTCCTGGATCCGCCGCGGCGCCCTGACCGCCCAGCCCTTGTCGCGGAAATGGCGCTTGAGCTCGCCGAGCACGGTTCGGGTGGCGAACGTCGAGAACTCCACCCCCCGCTCGGGATCGAATCGGTCCACCGACTTGATGAGGGCGATGGAGGCGACCTGGACCAGGTCGTCGTAGGTCTCACCACGGTTGGTGAATCTGCGGGCCAGCTGGTGGGCCAGGCCGAGGTGCGCCTCCACCAGTTCATCGCGCAGGCGGGGGTCACGTGTCCGGGCGAACTCGATGAACTGCTGGCGCGTCTCCCAGACGGGACGCGTCGGTTGGGCCATCAGCCGGCTCGCCGGACCCGCCGCTTGCGCAACCACGCCTGGCTCTGACCGTCGGCGCTGTTGTGTCCGTGCTCGTCGACCAGGGCGTCGAGGATCCGGGACGAAAGACCCTCGGGCGACTCGTCCGACGTCCCGTTGGCATCACTCGGTGAACCGGCGTGGTATCGGCACGACACCTCGATCTGGTCGCCGTCCCGGCCGAACTGCAGGTGGAGTCTCCCCCGTCCCTGCCTTGGACCAGGGACAGGCACAGTTCGTTGACGGCCAGTCGGAGATCCTCGATCTCCTCGACATCGAAGTCGGCCCGCGACGCCACCGTGGCCGCGGTCAAGCGGGCCAGCACCACCAGATCGGCCTGGACCGGGATGGTGAGCTCCACCTCATCGGTCATCAGGCCGCCCCTCCCGATCCTCGAGACCGACGAGTCCTGCCGTGTCCGGTCATTCGGCGCCGGCCTCCTCGAGCGTCGGGAACAGCGTGAACAGCTCGGTGAGCCCGGTGATCTCGAAGATCTTGACGATTCGCGGTTCGGAGATGACGATCCGCAGGTCTCCCCCGGCGGCCTGGCACTTCTTCAAGGCCCCGATCAGGACGCCCAGTGCGGTCGAATCGAGAAAGGTGACCCCGAGCAGGTCGGCAATCACGACCGACGATCCGCCGTCGATGGCCTCATCGAGCCGGGCTCGCAGGTCAGGAGCGGTGGCGACATCGAGCTCACCGACCACCGACACCACCGAGCGGCCATTCTTGGTCTCCTCCGAAATGCCGAAGCCTTCGTCCACGTATGCCTCCTTCGTCGGCCGACGCATGTTAATCGTCAGTCGGTCCCTGGCGATCGGCCCCACTTTCCCGGTCCCCATGAAGGATACTGTCCCCGATGCACCCTGAAGCCGCCCCACTACGGACACCGTCGAACGGGGCTCCGTCCCCGGCTGCGAAGGCGGCCGACGATCCGTGAGCCCCGATCGCCCCTCGTCCATCCGGACCTCCGTCGGCGGCCGGGAGCTGACGGTGTCGAATCTGGACAAGGTCATGTACCCCCGGACGGGGTTCACCAAAGGCCAGTTGATCGAGTACTACTCGCTCATCGCCCCGGTGATGCTTCCCCATGTGCGGGACCGCCCACTGACCATGAAGCGATACCCGAACGGGGTCGAAGGCTCCTCGTTCTTCGAGAAACACGCTCCGAGACATGCCCCGGAGTGGATCCGGCAGGTCTCCGTCCCCTCCTCGGAGGACGGCGGGTCGGTCGACTACAGCGTGATCTGCGGCCTGGCCGACCTGGTCTGGGCGGCCAACCTGGCCACCATCGAGTTCCACGTGCCCCTGTGGCGGGTCGGGCGCAGGCGCAAACTGCCGGCCCCGCCCGATCACCTGGTGTTCGACCTCGACCCCGGTGACGGTGCCTCCATGGTCGAATGCTGCCGGGTGGCGGTGGCCATCGCTGGACTGCTCGAATCCCGGAAACTCCACGCCTACCCCAAGACGAGCGGGTCCAAGGGCCTCCAGCTCTACCTCCCGGTGGGCAGCCGCTCGACGTGGGAGCGGATTCGTCGGGACGCACGGGAGGTGGCCACCCAGTTGGAACAGGATCGTCCGGAACTGGTGGTGTCCAACATGCGCAAGGAGCTCCGTCGCAACAAGGTGCTGATCGACTGGAGCCAGAACCACCCCGCCAAGACGACGGTGGCCGCCTACTCGCTCCGGGCCCGCCCCGAGCCGACGGTCTCGACGCCGGTCACCTGGGAGGAAGTGGGTCGGTGTGCCGATGAGGGTGACGCCGGCCTGCTCCGGTTCACCGCGGCGGACGTCCTCGACCGGGTGGACCGCATGGGCGACCTCTTCGCCCCGTTGAGCCCCACACCCTGAGGCGACCGCTCAGGCGGGATGGTCGGCCGCCCCGCGGTGACAACGACGATGCCGCACTCTCCCTTCTGCGCTGGGCCCACGAGCGGGGCGCCGCCCTCCTCAGGTGCTGACCGCCTCAGGCGCCGCCCTCATCAAGTGCTGACCTCATCAGGTGCTGACCTCATCAGGTGCTGACCGGCTCAGGTGCTGACCGGCTCAGGTGCTGACCGGCTCAGGTGCTGACCGCCTGGCCGACGTCAGCTCCGCAGACATCCGATCCCCAGCGAACCGTCGCCAGGTCCGGTGCCCGAACTCCCACCCTCGGCCTCGGCCTCGACGGCCGTGACCGGCTCCGAGGTGAAGAGGTAGGTGCGCAGGTGTCCGTCGAGCACAGGATCGTTCCGTCGCAGCCATTCGATGGTCATCGCCGCGTGCTCCTTCTCCTCATCGCGGTTGTGAGCCAGCACCGCGGCCAGACTCTCGTCCGTCGTGGCCTCCACCCGCTGGTCGTACCAGTCGACTGCCTCGAGCTCCTCCTGGATCGACACGATGGCACGGTGCCGGTCCACGGCTGCGGAAGAGAGCAGTTGTTCGGACTCATGAAGTCCCGCACTCTGCGCCATTGTCGTCCCTCCCAGGGCCCTGCCGGGCCTGTCGTGTTCTCCGTGCTGCCTACCACTTCCAACGTTCACGCCCAGAGTACCGCCGGGACGCCGGTCAGCGGAGCCCGGCGGACCGGAACTGCACGCTGATACGGGGGCCCGATGCCCGGGCCGACTTCGGCACCGAGTGCTCACACGTCCGCTGGCAGCTGCCTCCCATCACCAACAGATCGCCATGGCCGAGGTTGAAACGGTGGGTGGGACCACCGCTCTTCGATCTGAGCAGGAACCGCCGGGGCGCGCCCAGGGACACGATGGCCACCAACGTGTCGTCGCCCGACGTCCGTCCGATGGTGTCCCCATGCCAGGCCACGCTGTCGCGACCGGTGCGGTAGAGACAGACTCCGGCCGTGCGCAGCGGTCCGGCCCCTTCGTCCCGGTACCGCTCCCCCAGCACGTCTTTGACCTCCTCCAGCACCGGAACGGGAAGCAGCGCACCCTCCTCGTAGAAGGCAACCAGGCGCGGCACGTCGACGATGCGGTCGTACATGGGGCGTTGGTCGCTTCGCCAGGGCACAACGTCGAGCAGCCGGTCGAACAGGGCGTCGGATCCGGCCAGCCAATTGCTCTCGAACTCGAACCAGGCGCCCGATCCCAACCCCACCCGGTGGCGCGGTCCCGTCGGCGACCTGGGGGCGACCGGCTCTCCCAGGTCGAACAGCGAGCGCTGGCCTACAACCACGTCGGTGATCGTAGTACGAACATATGTTCGATGGCAATCGCCGGCCCGGCCCGAAACGACCCGGCGGGCAGGCCCGGCCGCCACCATTGCCTACACTGGCAGTAGGAATTGGGCCGCTGGCCTGTCACTTTTGCGTCAATGGGGTTGTTGCGCCGTGGTTGAGTTCGGTGGGTTCGGGGTATCAGTCAGTCGTGACGAGGATACCGATCCGGCGCGGGCACGGGGACTCGTCGTGGCGGTGAACGGCGACGTCGACGCCGCCACCTGTCCCCGGCTGGCCGAGGCCCTCGGCCAGGCCCTGGACGACGGCCCACCCGTGGTCACCGTGGACATGGGCGGGGTGAGCTTCATGGATGCCTCCGGGGTCGGGGTCTTGGTGAGTGCGGCCAACCGGGCGCATGACCTGGGCGGAAGGCTGAGGCTTTGCGCGCCGAGCCCGGCCGTTCTCCGAGTGCTCGATGCCGCCGATCTGCACGGACTGCTGGACGCCGGACGCTGACCGACCGGGGGTACTGTGCCGTCGGCGACGGCTGGGAACGAGGGGGCCGCGGTCCCCGGTAACGTGGTCCACGGCTCGGGGGACGTTCAGTGCGCGTATTCACATGTGACCGGTGCGGACAGCGGATCTTCTTCGAAAACGACCGCTGCCTGCGTTGCCACTCCCCACTCGGCTATGTCCATCTGAAGCGCGACATGGTGGCCCTCACCGAGGCATCCCCCTCCGATCTGGTCGAGTGGAGCACGCCGGACCAGGAGTGGCGGCGCTGTGCCACCCGTCCGGTGACCGGATGCAACTGGTTGGTCCCGACAGGCGCCGAGATGCGTTGCGAGTCCTGTGTCCTCACCCGGACCCGGCCGGCCGATGACGACCGGGACGGAATCGCCGAGCTGGTCCGAGGGGAGATGGCCAAGCGGCGACTCATCTTCCAGCTGGCCGAGCTCCATCTCCCCGTCACCCCGCGAGACGATGCCGTGGGTCGGGGCCTGGCCTTCGATCTGCTGTCCAGTACGGAGACGAAGGTCGTCACCGGTCATGACAACGGGGTGATCACCCTCGACCTGGCCGAAGCCGACAACGAGCACCGGGAACGGCTGCGCCAGCAGCTGGACGAGCCCTACCGGACCCTGCTCGGGCATTTCCGTCACGAGATCGGTCACTACTACTGGCCGATCCTGGTCGACCAGCCCGGTGTGCTCGGCGCCTGCCGTGAACTCTTCGGCGATGACCGGATCGACTACGCACTGGCGGTCAAGCGCCACTATGAGACGTCCGGTGAGGTCGCCGGGGCGTGGGCCGAGACCCACATCAGCCGGTACGCCACCATGCACCCCTATGAGGACTGGGCGGAGACCTTCGCCCACTACCTCCACATCCTCGACACCCTGCAGACGGCGGACAACCTCGGGCTGGCTACCACCAGTGGGCGGGGCGGGGTCCATCCGGACACGGGAGGATCGGGCCACCCGGACCCCGACGTCGGCTTCGACGAGATCATCGCCAACTGGCTGGAGCTGTCCTATGCCCTCAACCAGGTCAACCGGTCCATGGGGCACGACGACCTCTATCCGTTCGTCCTGGCCCCGAAGGTCACCGACAAGCTCGCCTTCGTCGACCACCTCGTCCGGGGCTGAAGGCGCCACCAGAAGACGGTGAACGCCCCGTGGTACCGTGATCTGCGCAAGCAGCAACACGTCAGGCCACTGCAAAGGGGAAGCCGGTCCAATGCCGGCGCTGGTCCGCAACCGTAGGCGGGACTCCGGACACACGGAGACCGCAAGCCGGAATTCCTGAGCAGTGGATGAGCTCCGACTGTCGAGACACACGGACCGGGGCTCGGAGGTTCTCCATGGCTCGACAGTCGTGAAGCTTCCGGGTCTGGACCGGGAAGCGAGAGACCATGATCGCAACAGACCCCCCGGTCGCCACTGAAGCGCCGGCTGCTCCCCACCCTCGTTCTTCGTAGTGACTCGGAGCCGCGCACCCGATGCGACGCTGTCCCGACGGTCTGCCCCGGCCCGGCCACGTGAGGGCACGATCCGTGCCTCGCTGTTGGTGGCCATCGTCGCCGGGGTGTTCGCCCTGAGCGGGGGCGGCGGAATGGTGCCGGCCCTGACCGTTGCGTCCGCCGGAGCCGATCCCGCCGGGCCGTGCTCGAGCGGGGTCATCGTGGCCGCCGACTTCGCGCCGTGGGGCGGGGACATCAACAGTGTCTGTGATGTGTCCGTGCCGGCCAACGCCTCCGTGGCGTTGGTGGTCGCCAAGTTCCACCCGACCGGCGTCGCCGAATACGGAGGACTGGCCTTCATCTGCCAGATCGCCGGCGACCCACCCCACGACAGCTGCGCGACCACGCCACCGGCCAGCGCCTACTGGTCTTTCTGGTATGCCAAACCGGGCAGCGACACCTGGTCCTACAGTCAGTTGGGTCCGGAGAATCTCCATCCGCAGTCCGGAAGCGCGGAGGCCTGGGTCTTCGGAGGAAACTCCGGTTCCAGCCCGCCCCGGTCGTTCCCGTCGCCGGACGCCTTACGGACGGCCAACGCCCGGACGGGCACGACGACCACCACCCGGCCGGCATCGACGCCGACCTCCACGACTCCACCCGGTGCGGCGACAACCACACCATCCACGGCGCTCTCCCCGGCGGGTGCCGATGGGAACGGTGGCACCTCGGCCGGTGGCACCTCGGCCGGCGGGGTTGCAGCCACGACGCCGGCTACGACCGCGGACAGACCCACCGCTACCTCGGGAAGGACAAGACCCGACCCGGCGACGGCCACCGGGGCGGGCACCGTGGGCCCACGCGCCGCCGGCCGGACCCCCACCACCCCGACGGCAGGGATTCCCAAGATCGTCGACGCCGCCCCCGCACTGACCGACCCGCCACCCCCCAGCTCACCGCTTCCCTTCGTGATCGGCGCCGCCGTGGTGCTGGCGCTCGGTGCCACCGGCGGGCTCATCGCCTGGCGGCGACGGAGGACCGGTTGACCGTGATCGCTCCCGCCCGGCGCTGGAGCCTGGCCCGCGGACGACGCGTCCCACGGACACTCCATCCCGTGGCGTGGTGGATCTGGGCCCTCGGACTGGCCACCGCGGCCAGCACGACCACCAATCCCCTCCTGCTCCTCCTGGTGCTCGCCGTGCTCGGCGTGGTGGTGGCCCACTGCCGCAGTGACGCGCCGTGGGCCCGGGCCTTCAAGTACTACCTCTACCTCGCGCTCACCGTCGTGGTGCTCCGGGTGGCGTTCCGCTCCATCTTCGGTGGCGACATCGACGCCGCCAATGCCCATGTGCTCTTCCATCTTCCCCGGATACCCCTCCCCTCGTGGATGGCCGGCGTCCAGCTCGGCGGCCCGGTGACCTTGGAGGGGACGTTGGCGGCCCTCTACGACGGCCTCCGTCTCGGATGCCTCCTCTGTTGCCTGGGGGCGGCCAACGCGCTGGCCAACCCCAAGCGTGCCCTGCGCGTCCTGCCGGGGGCGCTGTACGAACTCGGGGTCGCCGTCGTCGTCTCGCTCAGCGTCGCCCCACAGCTGGTGGAGAGCGTGCAGCGTGTCCGCCGGGCCCGCAAGCTCAGAGGCGGAACGAGCCGGGGCTTCCACGCCGTCCGCAGTATCTGCATCCCGGTCATGGAAGACGCGTTGGAGCGCTCACTGCGGTTGGCTGCGGCCATGGACTCGCGTGGGTACGGCCGAACCGGGGGAGCTTCCCGTCAGACGCGTCGGGTGACGGGCGCCCTGCTCGTCCTCGGAATGTTCGGCTTGTGCATCGGGGCCTACGGGCTGCTCGATGCCTCCGCCCCCGGCCCCCTCGGCGTTCCGGCCCTGGCGGCGGGCGCCGTGCTGTGCTGCCTCGGACTGGCCGTCGGCAGCCGCCGTGTCGGATGCACGCAGTACCGTCCCGACCCCTGGCGGGCCCCCGAATGGATCGTGGCCGCATCCGGCGTCGTCCCGGCCGTCGTGCTCCTCGCCGGGACCGGTCTCAGCCCCTCGGCCCTCAACCCGTCGGTCACCCCACTGGCCTGGCCGTCGATGCCCCTGGTTCCGGCCCTGGCCATCGCCGTGGCCGCCCTGGCCGCCGTGGCCGCTCCCCCGGCGGTCCGGGCGGCGGCGACCGCGGTTCGCACCGATTCCTTCCCGCCGGCGGAACCACCGGTGACGGCCGGTTCTGATGCCGTTCCGCCGCGAATCGACGTACCGGCGTGATCGAGTTCGACCAGGTATCGGTTACCTATACCGGCGCCGGGCATCCCGCCATCCGGGATGTGTGCCTGCGGGTCGACGAAGGCGAGCTGGCCCTGGTCGTCGGTCGGACCGGGGTGGGCAAGTCGACCCTGCTCGGCGCCATCAACGGGCTGGTGCCGCACTTCACCGGTGGGACGTTGGCCGGACGGGTGACCGTGGACGGTCGGGACACCCGTACCCACCCGCCCCGGGAACTGGCCGACGTGGTCGGGGTGGTCGGTCAGGACCCCGTCTCCGGTTTCGTGACCGACACCGTCGAAGAAGAGCTCGCCTACGGGATGGAGCAGTTGGCCGTACCGCCCGAGGTCATGCGCAAGCGGGTCGAAGAGATGCTCGACCTGCTCGGTATCGCCGAGCTGCGCGACCGTCCGCTCTACCAACTCTCGGGCGGGCAGCAGCAGCGGGTCGCCATCGGTTCGGTCCTGACCGCGCATCCGAGGATCCTGGTTCTCGACGAACCCACCTCGGCGCTGGACCCCAACGCCGCCGAAGAGGTTCTGGCCGCCATCACCCGGCTCGTCCACGACCTCGGGGTGACCGTGGTGCTGGCCGAGCACCGACTCGAGCGTGTCGTCCAGTACGCGGATCGGATCATCGAGATCAAGGCGGACGGCACCGTGGCTGCCGGTGCCCCCGACGTCATGCTGCGCACGACCGAGGTGGCCCCGCCGGTCGTCGAGCTCGGCCGTCTGGCCGGGTGGGACCCACTCCCCCTCTCGGTCCGGGATGCCCGCCGGGTCGCGGCTCCGCTCCGGGACCGGCTCGCGCCGATACCGCTTCCGCCCCCGCCCCGGGCCACGCCGCATTGTCCGGGTCCCACCCTGCTGCGGGCCCGCAACGTGGTCGTCCGCTACGGCCCCGTCATCGCCGTGCGGGGTGTCGACCTCGATTTGGCCGGGGGCGAAGTCACCGCCCTGATGGGGCGCAACGGGTCGGGGAAATCGTCACTGCTGTGGGCCCTCCAGGGTTCGGGTCCGCGTCAGACCGGCACGGTCGACATCGGCGGCGTCGATCCGGCATCGCTGGCGCCGGGCAAGGCCCGGGGTCTTGTCGGCCTCGTCCCCCAGACTCCCGCGGACCTGCTGTTCCTCGACAGTGTGGGCGAAGAGTGCGACGAGGCCGACCGGGAGTCGAACCCCAACGGCCTCCCGTCGGTCACCGCCAGAACGCTGCTCGACCGCCTCACGCCGGGCATCGTGTCCGACATCCATCCCCGGGACCTCTCCGAAGGCCAGCGCCTCTCGCTGGTCCTGGCCGTACAGCTGGCCGCGGCACCGGACGTCGTCCTGCTCGATGAACCCACCCGTGGCCTCGACTACCCGGCCAAGCGATCGTTCATCGCCATCCTCGACCAGCTGGTGGCCGAGGGCCGCTCCGTCGTCGTCTCCACCCATGATGTCGAGTTCGCCGCCGCCGCCGCCGACCGGGTCGTGGTGATGGCCACCGGCGACATCGTGGCCGACGGTCCGACCGCCGACGTGATGGTGGCGTCGCCCGCCTTCGCCCCCCAGACATCGAAGATCCTGTCCCCGCTGCGGTACCTGACCATGGGCCAGGTGGCCGAGGCGTACACGGGGGCGGGACGATGATCAGGGCGACGGTGGCCATCCGCACCGGGCTGCGCACGCGGGTGGTGATCGCCATGGCCTCGTTCATCGGGTTGGTGGCCTTCCTGTGGCCGTTCGTCGTCGCTCCCGGCAAGGTCGGGGACACCACCATGGCCCCGCTCATGTTCGGCGCACTGCTGATCCTGGTGCTGGCCGTCATCATCGCCGAGATCGCCGACGGCGGCATCGACGCCAAGGCCATCGCCATGCTCGGCGTCCTGTCCGCCATCGGTGCCGCCCTGCGTCCACTGGGCGCCGGCACCGCCGGCATCGAGACGGTGTTCTTCACCCTCGTCATCGCCGGGCGGGTCTTCGGCTCCGGATTCGGCTTCACCCTCGGCTGCACGACGTTGTTCGCCTCCGCCCTCATCACCGGGGGGGTGGGCCCGTGGATGCCGTACCAGATGTTCGGGTGTGCCTGGGTGGGGCTGCTGGCCGGACTCCTCCCACCGGCCACGGGCCGGCGCGAGGTCCTCATGCTGGCCACCTACGGAGCCCTCTCCGGCTACCTCTTCGGGTTCCTGCTCAACCTGTCGTTCTGGCCCTTCTACCTCGACCCTTCCAGCAGCATCGCCTACCTGCCGGGTGCGTCACTGGCCGTCAACGTCCACCGCTACCTGATCTTCGACGCCACGACGTCGCTCGGGTGGGACACGGGCCGCGCCGTCACCACCTTCGTGTGCATCCTGCTCGTGGGACCGGCCATGCTGGCCACCTTCCGCCGGGCGGCACGCCGGGCCGCGTTCGAAGCACCGGTGACCTTCGCCGACCCAGCCGCACCCGATGCCACCGGGTCTGCGAGTGGTCAGCCCACCGCGGGAAGCGTCCTACCCGCCCCGGTCACCCGGAGGTGGCGCACCACGTCGCGGTAGGCGCGCCAGGGGCTCTGCTCGGTGTAGTCGATCCGATGCTCGGTGCAGAAGGGGCGCACGAGTTTCCGGGCCCGGCGCAGGTTGGCCCTGGGCATGGTCGGGAAGAGGTGGTGCTCGATCTGGGTGTCCAGCCCGCCGAACAGGAAACCGGTGAACAAAGGGCCCGAGAGGTTCCGGGAGGTGACCACCTGCCGGCGCAGGAAGCCCAGCTCGTCACCGGGGACGAGCACGGGCATGCCCACGTGGTTGGTCAGAAAGCTGACCCCGAGGTAGAAGCCGAAGAGGGACTGGGTGACGGCGATGAACACCACGGCCCGGACCGGCGACAGCACGAGGAACGGCGCCACGAAGAAGACGCCGATGTGGACGGCGAGCAGCCCGGCCTCGGCCACCGCGGCGAGGTCCCGCCGACGCAGCAGGGCGGCGGCACTGGCCACGTGCATATTGAGGGCCTCGAGGAACAAGAGGGGCACGAGTAGGACGGCCTGGGCGCTGGCGTACAACCGGCCGACCCTCCCGAGGCCCAGGACCTGTTCGCGCGTGTAGACGAGCGCACCGGGGGCCATGTCCGGATCCTTCTCCGGCCGGTTGGTATGGGCGTGGTGCCGGTTGTGCTTCGACAGCCACCACCCGAAGCTGAACCCGGTGAACAGGTTGGCGACGACCAGTCCGATGGCATCGTTGTGGCGCCGGCGGGTACAGATCTGGCGGTGACCCGCGTCGTGGCCGATGAAGCCCAACTGGGCGAGGACAAAGGCCAGTCCGACGGCGACACCGAGGTTCCACCACGAGTTGCCCAGAACGAGAGCGGTGACCACCAGGGCGAAGAGGGCGACGACCGTCGCGCTGATCTTCACCGTGTAGTAGCCGCGGCGACGGACCATCAGGCCGTCGTCGCGGACCTGACGCGAAAGCTCGGCGAAATCGTCGCGGCCGGTCGCCACCCGGGGTGCTGCCATGCTCTCTGCGTTCATGGGGGTGTCTCTCGTTCCGCACCCGGAGACCCGGACGGGTCCGGCGGCTCGGATGGGCAGCTCTCGATGGTGAAGGTCTAGATCTGGACTCTCGACCGCTTCACTTCCGAACGGACGTCGACCCCGTCAGCCGGGTGGCGGAGGCGGCGCGAGCGCAGCCAGCCGAACCGAAGATGACGGTCACACCCTACTGCCCGTGGCGTGCGGGCCCGGCGCGCCTCGCCCTGCCCTGGTCGGACAGGGGACGAAAACCCGGAAGGTCCGGCTGGTACCTGGGATACTGAGGCGGACCGGCGCCCACGGAAAGGAGGCTCGGGTGGCCCAGATCATGGCCCTCCTTGCATCGATCTGCTTCGCCGCGGGCACGGTCCTCCAACAGGCAGGGACACTGCAGACCGAGGGTGGTGCGGACGACCCGCGCTTCCTCCTCCAGATCCTCCGTCGCCCGGTCTGGTTGGCCGGCGGCCTGCTGCAGGGCGGAGGGTGGATCCTGCAGGCTGCCGCTCTCGACCGGGGGTCGCTGGTGCTGGTCCAGTCGATCTGCACACTCAGCCTGGTCTTCGCCCTCCCCCTCGGCGTCCGGATCACCCATCAGCGGGTGGGTCGCCAGGAGGTCCTCGGGGCGGGAGCCGTGGTGGCCGGCATCATCGCGTTCGTCTGCGTGGCCCAACCCAGTTCGGGAACGGCCAACCCCGCGGCCGCGGCATGGTGGACCGCCGGTCTGCTGACCGTGGCGGTCATCGGGGTCCTCATGGGCCTCGGCTGGAGCGGGACCGGAGGTCGCCAGGCGCTGCTCTTCGGGTTGGCCGCCGGCTGCGCCTTCGCCTTCCAGGCCGCGGTGACCAAGGTCTTCGTGACCCACCTCCACCAGGGGCTCGTACCGATCCTTTCCTCGTGGACGACCTACGCCCTGATTGTCTCGGCCCTCCTGGGCTTCACGCTGCAACAGTCGGCCCTCAAGACGGGCGTGCTCGCTCCGGCCATGGCATCGAGCAACGCCATGACCCTTTTCGCCAGCACGCTGCTCGGTGTCATCGTCTTCGACGAGACCCTGGCGCACGGCGACGGCCGCCTGGTCCCGGCGGTCCTCGGACTGGTGGTGGCCTTGTTCGGGGTCTCCACGCTCGCGGGAGAACAGCAACCCCAACCCGGCGGCCGGGCTGCAGACGGTTCCTTGCCGGCTCCGAGTCAGGGGGGCTGAGCAGCTCCAGGGCCGGGTCCGGGCGGGACGGCCGCCGATGTGCTTCGCTACTGCGGATGATCGAAAGAGCGGAGCCATGATGGGAACGAACCGGAGGACCGGTGCCACCGCAGCGGTGGCCGTCGTGGGCCTGGTGGTCATCACGCTCTGCTCCGCCTGCTCGAGCTCTGGAACGGCGAGCCCGACCACCGCCGGGGCGACGGTCGGGGCGGCCTCCCCGGCCACCTCGGCCAAGATCGCCACCGGTGCTCCCGTTCCCTCCACCGGGTGCACCAGGCCCCAGAGCGGGCCGGTGACCAACCAGCGCCAGACCGTCGACGTCGACGGAACCTCCCGCTGGTACCTCCTGAACACCCCCGCTCCCACCACGCCCGGTCCCACTCCGTCCACGGGGTCGTCCAAGGCCGGCGCGCCGATCCCCCGTCCTCTGGTGGTCGACATCCACGGCCTGGCCGAAGGGGCGGTCATCCACTCGGCGACCACCGGGTTCGGGGCGCTCGGACAGAAGGACGGTTTCGTGGCCGTCTTTCCCCAGGGCACCGGGACCCCCGTCCAGTGGGACACCTCGGCCACCACCAACCCCAATCCCGACCTCAAATTCTTCACCGCCATGCTGAACCAGGTCGAAGCCCAGCTCTGCATCGACACCTCCCGGGTCTACGCCAGCGGGCTCTCCGATGGTTCGTTCATGGTCTCCCTCCTGGCCTGCACCATGTCGAACCGGTTCACCGCGGTGGCCGCGGTGTCAGGCCTGGTGGTCCCGAAACCGTGCCGACCGACCCGGCATGTTCCCGTCATCGCCTTCAACGGCACGGCTGACCCCATCCTGTTCTTCAATGGCGGGGTGGGAACGGCCACCCTCAACCGGGTACTGGGCAACCGCGGGTCGTCATCTTCGACGTCGTCGTCGACCACCACGGTGCCGATCCACGTCAACCTCAACGGACCGGGGTTCCCGGCCACGGTGAAGGCGTGGGCGCGCAAGGACGGGTGCGACCGGCGCGCCACCGACACCCGGACATCGAGCCAGATCATCCTCCGGACCTACCGGTGCCCGGCCGGCACCGACGTCGAGTTCTACATCGTGATCGGTGGAGGCCATGCGTGGCCCGGCAGCAAGTTCAGCCAGGAGATCAGCTCCATCACCGGCTTCACCACCTTCCAGATCAACGCCACCGACGTGATCTGGGCCTTCTTCCAGCGCTTCCAGCTCTGAACGAGCTGGATCCACCGACAACCGGGCTCCCTCGGGGAGCCACCCGGCCCTGACCCCACTCGCCCGCCCGCCTCCGATGGCGGGCCCGAATGGCCGAATCTGTTGGCAGTTGGTCATTGACGCCATCGTCGGGGTGATGCACGCTGGCTCCATGCGGGAGCGCCATGTGGTCATCGTCGGTTACCCGGGAGTGCAGTCGCTCGACGCCGTCGGGCCCTTCGAGGTATTCGCCGGTGCCACCCGGGCTTCGCTGGCGCTCGGGGGCACGGGCCGCTACCGGGTGACCCTGGCCTCCAGCGACGGCCGGCCCCTGCGGGCCGAGAGCGGGGTGGGACTCTGCACCGATCCGCTGCCGCCGGTGGACGCACGGATCGACACACTGGTCCTCCCCGGCGGCGGGCGGGCCCAGGGCGGTCGCGCCGATCCCCGGCTCATGACCTGGATCCGCACCGTGGCCCCCCGCTGTCGGCGGGTGGCCACCGTGTGCACCGGAGCGTTCCTGGCCGCGGAAGCCGGACTCCTCGACGGGCGCCGGGTCACCACCCACTGGTCGCAGGCTGAGCGACTGGCAGCCGAATTCCCCGCACTGCGGGTCGACGCCGACCCCATCTACCTCCAGGACGGGAAGTACTGGACCAGCGCCGGCGTCACCGCCGGGATCGACCTGGCCCTGGCGCTGGTGGACAAGGACCTCGGGGCCGAGGTGGCCCAGACCGTCGCCCGCTGGCTGGTGATGTTCCTCCACCGACCGGGCGGGCAGACCCAGTTCGCCACGCCGGTGTGGGTGCCCCGCGCCCGACGGTCGACCGTCCGCGCCGTGCAGACCATGGTCGAATCCGAGCCGTCCGGGGACCACCGGGTCCCGGTGCTGGCCGAAGCGGCATCCATGAGCGTTCGCCACTTCACCCGGGTGTTCACCGACGAGGTGGGTGAGACGCCGGGGCGGTTCGTCGAGCGAGTGCGCACCGAGGTGGCCCGACGTGAGCTGGAGACCACCGACGACACCCTGGACCTCATCGCCTCGCGTTGCGGCTTCGGCACCGCAGAGACGCTGCGGAGGACATTCAAGCGGCAACTCGATGTTGCCCCCGACTCCTACCGGCGACGCTTCCGCGTCGTCAACGAACGAAAGGCGACCGCATGACCACCCTCCAGACCGTCATCCCGCTGTTCCCGGGTTTCACCGCCCTCGACGGCATCGGGCCCTATGAGGTCCTGCAGCGGATCCCGTCGATCGACGTCACCTTCATCGCCCATCAGCGGGGCGAGATCCGCAGCGACAACGAGATGGTGGGCATCACCGCCGACGGCACCTTCAGCGAGTTCCCCCGCCCCGACATCATCGTGTTCCCGGGCGGAACGGGGACCCGCCCCCTCGAGCTGGACGAGCCACTGCACCAGTGGCTGCGCCACGCGCACACCACGACCAAGCTCACCACCTCGGTCTGCTCCGGTTCCCTGGTCCTCGGCGCCGCCGGCCTCCTCAAGGGGATGACCGCCACCACGCACTGGTCCTGTTTTCCCGAACTCGAAGCCCACGGTGCCATCCCCACCCCGCAGCGCGTCGTGGAGCACATCGACAAGCGGATCATCACCTCGGCCGGGGTGTCGAGCGGGATCGACATGGCTCTCCGGATGGTGGAACTGCTGGTCGACCGGACCGCGGCCGAGGCTGCGCAGCTGATGATCGAATACGACCCCCAGCCGCCCTTCGACTCGGGCTCGCTGGCCAAGTCGAGCCAAGCCACGCTTACCCGGGTGATGGAGTACGCCGCACTCCGCCGCTGAACGCACGCCGCGGAACGCACGCCGCCGCTGAAACGCACGCCGCCGCGGCGACGGTCCCTCGGTGACCGTATGCGCTCAGTCGGACAGCGCCTGGTACACGAGGGCCCGGAGCTGGGCCCGGATCGGGTACGCGAACGAAGGGAGCAACTGGGTCATGAATACCGCGGCCACGTCCTCCACCGGGTCGATCCAAAAGGCCGTGCTCGCCGCGCCGCCCCAGTAGTACTCGCCCACCGAACCGGCGGTGGCCGTGGCGGCCGGTCCCTGGCCGACGGCGAAGCCGAGGCCGAAGCCGGCGCCGCTGAAACCCGCTTCACCGAAACCACCGATCGCCAGCCGAGCCAGATCCTGGCCGCCGGGGAGGTGGTTGCAGGTCATGAGGTCCAGTGTCTTCCGGCCGATGAGCCGGTGGCCGTCCAGCTCACCCCGGCCGAGCAGCATCTGGCAGAAGCGGAGGTAGTCGGCCGTCGTCGACACCAGCCCGCCGGCCCCTGACAGGTACGAGCGCTGCCGACGGTAGGAGCTCCGCTCGGGATCGTCCATCAGCTCGGGTGGGCCACCCTTGCGGTAGCGGTAGCAGGCGGCAAATCGGTCGATCGAGTCGGCGGGGACAGAGAAGTCGGTATCGGACATGCCGAGCGGCTCGAACACATTGGTCCGCAGGTACCGGTCAAAGGTCTGACCCGAAAGGATCTCGACCAACCGGGCGCAGATATCGGTGGAGAGCCCGTAGTTCCAGTGGGTGCCCGGTTGGAATTTGAGCGGGTACCCGGCCAGGAGGGTGCAGACACCTTCGAGGGTCAACCCGTGACGGGCGGCATGCACCTCGGCGGCGAAACGGTCGTCGGTCGGGTGGCCCGGCACCAAGCTTCCGGCCAGACCGGTCATGTGGGTCAGGGCATCCAGCACGGTCATCGGCCGGTCCGGTTCAACCAGCCGGAGGGAGTCGTCGGCTTGGAGCTCGCCCACCTTCAGCCCCCGCCACTCGGCGATGTACCGGTCCACCGGATCGGTGAGTTGGAATGCCCCCTGTTCGTAGAGCTGCATCAGGGCGAGGGAGGCGATCGGCTTGGTCATCGAATAGATGCGCCAGATGGTGTCGTCCCCCACCGGTGTGGAGCGCTCGCGGTCCATGAGGCCGAGCGATCGCCAGTAGGCCAGACGGCCGCCCCGGGTGACGGCGATCTGGCATCCGGTGAGCTTTCCGTTCCCGACGTAGCGATCCTCGAAGTGCCCGGTGAGGCGTTCGAGGCGCGCCGCGTCGAAGCCGGCACCCTCCGGGTCGACCTCCACGCTCAACCCAGCCGTTCCCGGACCACCTCGTCACGGACGTCGACCGGGATCACGAATCCCTCCGTCCCGACATGTTGGCGTTGGGGGCCGCCCTCGACACCAACCCGGGGATGACGTCACCGAGCTCCGACGGCTCCCAGCGGTCGTCCTTGGTCACCCCGGGTCCGGCCACCCACCCCTCGGCCACGCTGATATGGCCACCGAACACGTTGAACACCCGGCCGGTGATGGCCGCGGCCTCGGAACTGGCCAGCCATACCACCAGCGGGGCGATGTTGTCGGGGTCGTTCGGGTCGAACTCGTCCGGCTTCCGCTCGGACTGCCCTTCGCCGAAGCCCAGATTTTCGGTCATCCGGGTCAGCGCGGCAGGGGCGATGGCGTTGACGGTGACTCCGTAACGGCCGAGTTCCATCGCCGCGATCACCGTCATCGAGGCAATGCCGGCCTTGGCCGCGCCGTAGTTGGTCTGGCCCACGTTGCCGTAGATGCCCGACGGGGAGGTGGTGTTGATGATCCGGGCGTCGTTCGTCTCGCCGGCCTTGACCCGTTCGCGCCAGTACTCGGCCGCCCACCGCATCGGCGCGAACGTGCCGCGCAGGTGCACCCGGATGACCGCGTCCCACTCCGTATCGGACATGTTGACCAACATCCGGTCTCGCAGGATGCCCGCGTTGTTGACCAGGACGTCGAGACCACCGAAGGTGTCGATGGCGGTGGCGATCAACCGTTGGGCGCCGTCCCAGTCGCTGATGTCCTCACCGTTGGCCACCGCTTCGCCGCCCATGCCCCGGATCTCCTGGACGACCTCGCCCGCAGGGCCCTCCGACGAACCGCTCCCGTCGACTTCGGCACCGAGGTCGTTGACCACCACCTTGGCCCCCTGACGGGCGAACTCGATGGCATGGCCCCGGCCGATGCCGCGACCGGCGCCGGTGACGACGACGATCCTTCCTTCACAGATCCCTGGCATGACTCCCCCTCTTTCCTCAGCCGTTTGCGGGAAGTTCGGCAAACGGCGTATTCCTGTCCGGTCCGGGCTCCTTCGGGAGCCCGAGTACGCGTTCGCCGATGATGTTGCGCTGGATCTGGTCCGTCCCGCCGTAGATGGAAGGGGCGGGTGAAAGCAGGGCGAGTTCGGTGACCATGGCGTTGCGCGGTCTGCCCGTGGCCCGGGCCAACGCCTTCCGGCCGGCCTCGTCGTAGGCGTGGAGCATGCCCCCGGCCCCGATGATCCGGAGGCCGAGGTCCCGGGAGAGGCGGATGATCTGGCTCATGGAGAGCTTGGCGATATTGGGCATGCCCGGTATGTCCCGCCCTGCCTGCTTGGCCGCCTTCAAACGCAGCGAGTTGAAGCGGCCGAGTTCGCCGAGGGTGTAGAGCCGGGCCAGGTCCTGGCGCACGAGCGGGTCCGAGCCGACGTCGGAGTCCTTGGCCAGCGCCATCAACAGCTCCGGCCCGCCCGACATCAACCCGAGGGTGGCCGATTCGCCATCCCCTTCGGTGGTGCCTGCCCCCGACCCGTTGCCGTCGCCAGCCCTGCCGGTCCGGCGCCCGACCGGGGCCACGAAATCGCCCACCCTGCGCTCGAGGTGACCGGCCACCGTCCCCGGAGTCGCTCCCGAGCCCAGGGGGGAGCCGGCACCGGAGCCGAGCCCGGCGCGCTCGTTCATCAGGGTGGTGTTGGCCACCGCCCACCCGTGGTTCTCCCCGCCGATCAACGCGTCGTCGGCCACCCGGGCGTCGGTCATGAAGACCTCGTTGAACAGGGCACGACCGGTCATCTCTCGCAGCGGACGAACCTCCACCCCGGGCTGATGCATGGGGAGGGCGAAGTAGCTGATCCCCTGGTGCTTGGGCACGTGGGTATCGGTACGGGCCAGAAGCATGCCCAGATCCGCGTACTGACCACCCGAGGTCCAGACCTTCTGGCCGTTCACGATCCACTCGTCGCCGTCGCGGACGGCGCGGGTCTGCAGGCCGGCCAGGTCCGAACCCGCGGCCGGTTCGCTGAACAGCTGGCACCACGCCTGACGGCCGGTCACGATGTCACGGACGTAGGTGTCGATCTGCTGGCGCGTCCCGTGGCTGGCGATGGTCGGGGCGGCCAGCAGCAGTCCCAGCCCAGCCGGGGGGCCGAGGGCCCCCGACGCCTTGATCCTCTGCTGGACCCGGATCCCGTCGGTGCGCGACAGGCCGCGGCCGTAGGCATCGGTGGGCAGCGAGGGGGCGGACCAACCGGCCAGGCCCAGTCGCTCCCACCATTCGGCCACGGTGACGTCCGGGTCCCAGTTCTCGGACAACCAACTGTCGAGTTCGTCCAGCAACGGGTCGGCAGTGTCGGTCATCTGGGTGGTGGTCATCGTCCGTTTCGCCTCCTGGTCGGTGGTGCTCGCTGACATCGCCCGTCGATCTGGGCTTCCCGCGAGTGGGGTACGGCCGACACCCGACGGTACCATTGCCCCGCCGATCCCGCCGTCCGGCATCCGATGGCATCGGGCAGCCCGACGCCGGTGGAGCGGGCACCGAGCGAGACATGGGAGTGCCCCAACATGACCTCACAGCGACCGGACGACGTCCCCCCGATCGATGACTGGAACCGCCTCCTCGAGGGACGGGTGGCCGTGGTCACCGGAGGCGGGGACGGAATCGGCGGGGCCATCTCGCGGCTGTTCGCCCGGCACGGCGCGTTGGTGGAGATGGCCGAGATCGACGAGCACCGGGCCGCCCGCACCTTGCAGGCCATCGCGGACGAGGGCGGGGCCGGCCGGGTCCACGTCGTCGACGTCACCGACCCCGCTGACGTCGATCGACTGGCCTCCGAAGTCCTGACCCGACACGGTCGCATCGACGTTCTGGTGAACAACGTGGGGGACTACCGCCCGTCGGTCCGGTTCGAACAGTCGACGCCTGAGTCGTGGGACACCATGTACCACATCAACCTGTTCCACATCTTGGCCACCACGCGCGCTTTTCTCGGCAGCATGACGGCCGCCGGCCACGGCTCGATCGTCAACCTGCACTCGGTCGAAGGGCTGCGGGGCTTCCCCGGCGATCCGGTGTACGCGGCCATGAAGGCGGCCGCCGCCCACTTCACCACCTCCCTCGCCGTGGCCGTGGGTCGTTCCGGCGTACGGGTCAACGGGATCGGGCCCGATCTGACCCAGACCCCCCAGGTGGACTACCTGAGCGGCCCCGAGGGGCCAGAGGACCTGTGGCCGTCCTGGGCACCGGTGGGCCGGGTCGGCTGGCCGGAGGACCAAGCCCGGGTGGCCCTCTTTTTGGCTTCGGACCTGTCCGCCTACGTCACCGGCCACAACATCCCGGTGGACGGCGGTACCCGGGCCGGCGGGGGATGGTTCTACTCCCCCAAGGCGGGGAGATTCGTCAACCGGCCCCGGTCCCTCTGACCGCGTGACCAGTCACTTCAAGGGCAGTTGCTTGAGCACCTCGGGTGGGACCTGATCCTGGACGGCGTCAACCAACCGCTTGGATCTGGAACGGAGCGACAGCAGCTCCGAGTAGCGCTCGTCGTCCCCCTTCATCCCAGAGATCAGCGGCGAGTGGGCGATGGACACGGCGCCGATGAACATGACCAGGAGGGACAGCGCCTCCAGGGGGCCGAAGACCCCTGCGGTCCGCAGGTTGTCCCCGAACAGGCCGATGCCGATGGCGATGCTGGCCAACGGGTCCACCAGCACGAGCGCGGTCTGTGAGGCGGCGATGGGTCCTGCGTGGAAGGCGTTCTGGGCCAGGAACACCGACCCCACACCGCACACGGCCAGTCCGTAGGTCTGCCAGTGGACGAACATCTGGGTCCAGTCGGCGGCCACGTAGTCGCCCACCGTCTTGATGAGCGAGGCGGTGAAGGCGAACCCGACGGCGCCGGCCGCACCGAACATCGCCGCCCGCCACCAGCGGGGGCCCCGCAGGGCCAGGACGATGGCCAACAGAATCACTCCCCCGCACACGGACCCGGCCACCAGCCAACCCAGATTGGTCGGGACGAGCTGCCCGCCCCCGGGTTGGGCGAAGGCCAGGAACCCGGCCAGACCGCCCGCCGCGGCCAGGCAACCGAGCCACTCCCGCAGCCCGATGCGGAAGCGGAACCAGGTGGCCAGCAAGAGGACGAGGAACAGCAGCTCGGTGGTCAGAATGGGCTGCACCTGGCTGAGGTCACCGAGGTGGAGGGCCACGGCCTGGGTCAGGAACGAGGCCACCATGATGGCGAAGCCGAGCAGCCACACCCCGCGCTTGAGGGCGTGGGTCAGCAGGCTCAACCGCAGCGTCGACTCGGCCGGGGCGTCCTCGACCCCCATCCGCTGCAGAATGCTGGTCAGCGCGTTGGCCAGCGCGCTGAACGTCGCGAGCAGATAGACCATCAGGCCAGGATGTCCAGCGTTCTGTCGGCAAGAACGCCCTGGCCGCCGACGGGTTCGCCTTCCCGGGACCAGAACGGCCGTGGGCCACCCGGCTCCTTGTGAAGCAAATCACGAATCAGGAACGGTCCGCCTTCCGGCACGAACGCCCCGACTTCATGGGATCTGATCATGTCGCCTCGCTCAACCCAGTGGACGCCCCTCTTCGACATCAGGGTAATCGGAGGAAGTGTGGGGTCACGCACTCCTCCCGCGGACCGTCCGGGTGCCCGGCCGCCGCCCGCTCCCAGCGAGTCCCAAGGGGTCTCCCAGGAGACGCCAAGGAGAGGCGAGCACGGTGGCTCCATGATCGTCCGGTGCCGGGGACAACGAGTGCTGTGGCTGGTCCGCCCGGACGCAGCCGCCCGGTCATCGGAGTCCGGGCTCACCGAGTCCGGACAGCGCCAGGTCCTCCGGGTGGCCGCGCTGCTGGCCAGCAAGGACATAGCCGGCGTCTACGCCAACGACGCCGCCGGGGCATGGGACGCGGCCGCGGTCATCGCCGGTCAGCTGGGCCGGCAGGTGAGCACCGACGGGCGACTGTGCCGGCAGGCAGCCGACGAACCCGACGAGGACCTCTTCCTCCGGTACGCCACCTTCGTCGAGTGGATCGGGTCCCGCCGGTACCCGGGCGATCTCGTGGTGGTGGCCGACGCTTCGAGCCTCGCGATGCTCCGTGCTGTTTCATCCGGCCACTCGCCCCCGGCTCCACCGCGAGGGAGCATGGCCCCGGCCCGGGTCTGCCGGGTGGTCCTGGCCACGCCGGCCGGCCGGGCTCAGGTCGGGACCGCTCCCACCACATCGTCCACCTGGACGCCGAGGCCGGGCAGGGAGCCGCGGTTGACGGCGTCCCCGAAGCTGAACACGCCCCCGTCCCGGCCGATCAGGTTGTAGCCCTGGCCGTCGGGGGAGCCGACCAGGTCGACGATGTCGTTGACGTCGACACCGAGTGAAGGCAGGTCGCCGAAGGAGTGGGCGTCGCCGAAGGCGGTGACCGTGCCGTCGGTCCCCACCACCCAGTAGCCGCCCCCGTCGGGGGTGGAAGCGATGGCCACCGCCCCGGTGGGGGCGTTCCCGCCGTAGGTGGCATCGCCGAAGGCGTAGACGGAACCGTCCGCCCCCACCAGCCAGTAGCCGTTGTCGTCGGCGGTGGCGGTGATGCCCACGATGTCGTCCACCTCGACCCCGAGCCCGGGCAGGGAGTTCTCGAAGGGGGCGTTGAAGGCGAACACGCCCCCGTCCCGGCCCACCAGAAAGTAGCCCTGGTCGTCGCGGGTGGGCACGATGCCCACGATGTCGTCCACCGCCACCCCCATCCCGGGCAGGGAGTTCACGAAGGGGGCGTTGAAGGCGAACACCCCGCCGTCGGCGCCCACCAGCCAGTACCCGTCGTCCGCCGCCGTCGACACCATGCCGGTGATGTCGTCCACCGCCACCCCGAGCCCGGGCAGGGAGCCGTAGAAGGTGCCCCCGAAGGCGAACACCCCGCCGTCGGCACCGACCAGGTCGTAGCCGGAGGGGGTGGAAGGCGGAGGCGGAGGCGGTGGGTGGTACGTGATGGCGAAGGATCGGTCGGCGATCTGCCCCGGTGAGGCGATGACCGCGCCGGACGGGTCGACCAGCTGTACGGGGCTGAGGATCACCGACCCGGGCGTGGCCGAGCCGTACTCCATATCGGTGAACCTGGCCGTCCCGAAATCGGCCAGCGGCAGCACCTGGCCGGTGGCGCCCGAGGTGGGAGCTTCCTCCACCCATTCCGCGGAGGTGCCCGTCCCGTCGTAGGAAACCGGACCCGAGGCCGCTTGATGCGACGTCTCGTCGGCGATGTTGACCGTCCAGGTGCCGTCGGCGTGGACGACCGAGGCGCGCATCTCGTCACCCGGAGCGACCGGTCCCAGGTCCTCAGGTGGATGCGGCAGCACCTCGACCCAGGCGTAGTAGTGCGTCCCCTGGGAGTCACTGACCTGAGCCGTACCGGTCTGGATCAACGCACCGTCGGTCACGCCGCCCATCCCCACCCAGGTGGACGACGCTTTCAGCTCGGCGGAAGGCTGGACCTTCGGCACACGCCACCGCCCGCCCACACGCCTGAACGTCGTCCCACCGGCGATGTACCCGGACCAGTTGGACGAAAGGGTGGTGGCGCCCTCGCCGACGCCGGGGACGGCCTCTCCCGGCTCCGTTCGCAACGGTGTCGAGTGTTGCCACGCCGATGAGCGGGTCAAGGATGATCCCCAACGGGGAAGAGCCCTCCCCGGTGGCACAGGCGCAGCCTCAGCCACCGGAGCCGACCACAGCGTGGCCGCGACGAGGGCCGCCACCAATGCCAACACCGCGGCCAAGGTCGCCGATCGTCGCCCTCGCTCGAACATCCTGCCTCCGGTCGTGCCGTGACTCGGCCGGTGGCTCCAGGGCGCGGGGCGGGCCGCAAGCCCCGGCCCGGGCAGCTTAGATCCCTCCGGCCCCCATGGGCGGCGGAGGTCACTCGACGAGGAATCCGCCCGACTGGTGCTGCCACAGCCTCCCGTAGAGTCCGAACCGGTCGTCCAGCAACTCGCGGTGGGTACCCTCCTCCACGATCCTCCCCTGGTCGAGGACCACGATGCGGTCCATGTGGGCGATGGTGGAGAGCCGGTGGGCGATGACAATGGCCGTCGACTCCTCCATCAACCTCCAGAGCGCCTCTTGGACGAGATGCTCCGACTCGGAGTCGAGCGCAGAGGTGGCCTCGTCCAGAACCAGGATGCGGGCGTGCTTGGCCATGGCCTGGGCGATGGCCACCCGCTGCCGCTGTCCTCCCGACAGTTTCAGGCCCCGTTCGCCCACAATGGTGTCGTACCGGTCGGGCAGCGCGTAGACGAACTCCTCGACGTGGGCGGCTTTCCCCACCGCGTGCACGAGGTCGTAGTCCACGATG
This sequence comes from uncultured Acidimicrobiales bacterium, assembly GCA_963713625.1. Lineage (GTDB taxonomy): Bacteria > Actinomycetota > Acidimicrobiia > Acidimicrobiales > RAAP-2 > Bog-756. Next base: position 469,112 of record CAVQMN010000008.1, read on the forward strand.
GGCTCGCTCCTCCCGGATCCGTCCCCGTCCTCCTCGGTCTGCATCCCGTAGCAGATGTTCTCGGCGATGCTCCGGTGCAGGAGCTGGGGATCCTGGGGGACATAGGAGACGTGGGCACGCAGGGACGACAGGGTCACGCCCCTGATGTCCTGGCCGTCGACCAGTATGCGCCCGCCGTCCACGTCCATGAAGCGGAGGAGCAACTTCGACAGGGTGGACTTCCCCGACCCGGATGGTCCGACCAGCGCCACGTGCTCTCCGGGCGCCACGGTGAGGGTCAGGTCGTCGAACAGGGTCATGGCCGACCCGTACCCGAAACCGATCCGACGGAACTCCACTTCTCCTCGGGACACCCGCAGGCATTCGGCCCCCGGCTCCTCGACGATCTCGTCCTCGACCGCGGCGATGGCCGTGAACTTCGCCGCCCGTCCGAGCGATCGGGCGAACGACCGGAGGTGCTCGAACGACTGTTGCAGGCTCAGCGCCACCTGGGCCGAGTAGTAGAGGATGAGGTAGAGCGCGGCCGTCGATGCCCAGTGGTGCACGGCCATCGTCGTCCCGGCCACCAGGGCCAGAAGGGTCCCCACCACGATCGATGTCTCGAGTTGCAGCTGGGTCTTCATGAAGATGGACCGGGCTCGGAGGTCGGCCTCGACTGACCGGCGCATCAGATCCTCGACCCGTGTCTTCTCCTGCGGCTCGGCCGCGGCCGTGCGCACGGCCATGAGGTTGGTCACCGTGTCCGCCACCACCCCGGTGGCCTTGGAGTGGTGGTTCTCGAACTCCTGGGATGCGGCCCGCACCAACTTCAGCCTCCTGAAGATCACGAACACGAACAGCGACACCATGACCAAGAGGGCGACGGCGGCCGGCCACGCGAAGACGGCCAGCACCACGATGGCGGACAGCACCACCACGACGACGGGGAGCAGGCCCCACGAGGCGACGTCGACCATCTCGACGAAGGCCCAGGAGAAGTTGCCCAGCGAGGAGATGACCTCGCCGGCCGGATGGTCCATGTGCCAGCGGTAGCTGAGCTTCAACAGCCGCCCGTACCCGTTGTTGACCCCGGCGGCGAACGAGCGCACGCACGCGCCCCATTCCATCCAGCCGGCCACCCGCCACAGCCCCATGGCCACGAGACCGGCGGACGCGTACCCGAGCAGGAGGGGGCCGAAGGTGTGCCACTCGCCGGCCACCGAGTGGGCGGGCAACGAGGCCACCCGGCTCAACACGGACGCGAAGACGAGAGGGCAGACGACGTCAGCCACCACGACGGCGAGGACCATCACCACCCAGGAGGTGATGAGCTGGCGCTTCTGTCCTTCGACCTGGTCCCAGCAGAAGGCGATGGTGTCGACCGCCGAAGCAGATGGGAATTCTGAAAGTTCAGCCACGGGAGATTTCCTTGCGGAGGGGGTCCGGGGGCGGCGGTGGGACGAGACCCAACCGACCTGGCCGCCGGGATCACGGATGGTGCGGGAAGGCATGCCGACATCGTCGATGCCGCATGGTGGGTGGGTCGGTGATCCGACCCAGTTCGAGCTAGTCGAGCTGGCCGGAGACCCGGTGCGAGCGCTCGGAGGTCACGCCACCACTCCGGGCACCGCTCGGAACGGGAGGGCGGAGGACATGGTCACCGCACGCACACCGGTTCGACCTGGTCGTGTCTCAGATGATGCCATCGTCCCTCCTCTCTCCGTTTCGCACCGCCCGACGGGCGGCTCCTGCGGAAATGGTATCCCATGCCGGGGGACGGTCGGTCAGCCGAAGAAGACCTCGGCCTCGGCGTAGAGCTCGGGGGTGACCAGCTTCAGGTTGGCCGTCGCCTCAGCCAACGGAACAAGTTCGATATCGGTCCCGTGCAACGCCACCATCTGGCCGGTGTGGCCGGCGTGCAGGGCATCGACGGCATGGAGCCCGAACCGGGTGGCGAGCACGCGGTCGAAGGCGGTCGGGGTACCGCCGCGCTGCACATGGCCGAGCACGGTGGCGCGGGCTTCCTTGCCGGTGCGCTGGGCGATCTCGGCTTCGAGGAGTGTCCCGATACCGGTCAGGCGGACATGGCCGAAGGCGTCGACCTGGCCGCTGCGGTCCGGGAGCGTCCCCTCGATCGGGACCGCCCCCTCGGCCACCACCACGATGGGCGCGTAGTGGCTGGCAAACCGGTGCTCGATGAAGGTGCACACGCTGTCGATGTCGAAGGGGCGCTCGGGGATGAGGATCACATTGGCGCCGCCGGCGACGCCGGAGTGCCAGGCGATCCAGCCCGCGTGGCGGCCCATCACCTCAACGATGAGGACCCGGTGGTGGCTCTCCGCCGTGGTGTGCAGGCGGTCGATGGCCTCGGTGGCGATCGTGACCGCGGTGTCGAACCCGAAGGTGTAGTCGGTGGCGCCGAGGTCGTTGTCGATGGTCTTCGGCACCCCCACGACCAGGAGCCCGGTGGCCGCCAGTTTGGTGGCCACGCCGAGGGTGTCCTCACCACCGATCACGACCAGCCCATCGATGCCCAAACTGACCATGGCGTCGCGGACACGGCCCTCACCCTCGGCGGTGCGGTACGGATTGGTCCGACTGGATCCGAGGATGGTGCCGCCCAGGGGCAGGATGCCGCGGACCGCGGCCACGTCCAACGGCATCACGTCCCCTTCGAGCGGCCCGCGCCAGCCGTCGCGGAAGCCCACGAATTCGTCCCCGTAGACCTCGACCCCCTTACGCACCACGGCCCGGATCACCGCATTGAGGCCCGGGCAGTCACCTCCGCCCGTGAGCACACCGATCCGCATGGCCGCGAGCGTACTCAGCGCCGCGGGACCGGGCCGCCCCGGCCACGGCGCCGGCTCAGAGCGTCAGGCCGAAGACGACCTCGCCCTCGGCGGTGACGTCATAGATCTCGATGCCCTCCTCCACATGGGGTGCATCGGCCCCCAGCGCGACGGCGATCTTGTTGAGGGCGTTCCGGGTCACGTCGAGCACCAGCTCCACCCGCTGCTGCACCGAGGCGAGCTCGATCAGGCGGACCGCACTCGGTTCGAGGCGACCCGGCGTCCAGATCATCGCATCGGTGAAGGCCAGCGCGGCCTTCTGCAGGGATGAGAGATCGCTGTGCTCGTACTCGTCGACGCCGGAGAACATGTCCTCGTCGGCACCGGCCAGGAGCGCACTGCGGCTCCGCAACGACTTGCACAGCCGGCACTCGTGTTGACGGGCGCCCCGCAGGCGGACGAGCTCGGAGGTGATCGGGTCCAGGGCATCGAGCTGGGGTACGTCCCGGATGAAGGTACCCAGCGCGTCCCAGAGCCGCAGGGGCTCGGAACCGTCTCGGGGCCCCGGCGGGTCGATCCGGGCTGCGTTCCCGACCAGCACATCCAGCGCCGCCCGGGTCCGGGGCAGGAAGTCCATCACGAAGATGATGGCGGCGATACCGGCCACCTTGTCGCCGAGCATGCCGAACAGCTCGCTCCGCTGCCCGTCGGTCACCGAAGCGACATCGAGGCTGAACTGGCGTGCGAACTCGAGGATGGCGCCGTCCGTTGCCGTCAATTCGGCGGCGACCGACGGGCCGGTCCCCCGCTGCTCGACCTCGCTCCCCGCGCCGAGCTGGTGCGGAAGAGACAGGGGTGACAGGCCCAGCTGCTCGGCACAGGTGACATTGATCAGCTCGACCAGCTCGAGCCGACCGGACCGGGCCGCTTCGCCCCAGGCGGCTCCTTCCACCTCGCCGAGTGCCGCGGCGGTGGTCAGCGCTCGCCGTCGGGCTGATCCGTTGACGTCGTCCATCGGGTGTGCACCCTACTGCGGCCGAGACGCGGGAGCCCGGCCCAGGGGGCCACCGGCACCGTCCCCCGCAGATGATGCAGGATGAGGCCATGGCACACGACCACAGATTCCGGTTCGCGGCGCAACTCGGCACAGCGCCCGAGGGGACGGCCCGGTCCTGGGCCGAGCAGGCGCGCCGGGCCGAGGACCTCGGCTACTCCACCCTCTTCATGCCCGACCACTTCGGTGACCAGTTGGCTCCGGTACCGGCACTGGCCGCGGTGGCCGGGGCGACCACCGCGCTGCGTATGGGATCGCTCGTCTTCGGGAACGACTACCGGCATCCGGTCAACCTGGCCAAGGAGGCAGCCACCCTGGACCTCCTCAGCGACGGCCGCTTCGAGTTGAGCCTCGGAGCGGGCTGGATGCGCAGCGACTACGAGGAAGCCGGCATCACCTACGACGAACCGAAGGTACGGGTGGAGCGGTTCGAAGAGGCGGTCGCCGTGCTGCAGGGCCTGCTCCGGACCGAAGGGCCCTTCTCCTTCGACGGCCGCTACTACCAGGTCCATGAGCACACGCTCCTCCCCCGTCCGGTGCAGAAACCGGGTCCTCCACTGATCATCGGAGGCGGAGGCAAGCGGGTGCTCTCGTTTGCGGCGCGCCACGCCGACATCGTCAGCATCAACGTCAACCTGCGGGAAGGAACGGCCGGCCCGGAGGTCGCCCCGAACGCATCACCGGACCGGACCCGCGAGAAGGTGGCCTGGGTGAAGGAGGCGGCGGGCGACCGGTTCGACGACCTCGAGCTCAACGCCCTCATCGGCTTCGTCATCATCACCGAGGACGCCGCCGGTATGGCGGAGGCCATGGCGCCGACGTTCGGCATCGACCCCGGCGATGCCCTCCACATCCCACTCGCCCTGCTCGGCACCCTGGATGAGATGGCCGAGGAGCTGCAGTGGCGCCGCCAGGAGTACGGCATCTCGTACTGGTCGATCGAGGGCGACAGCTGGGAGGCGCTCGGGCCGGTGGTCTCGAAGCTTTCCGGGACATGACCGACAGGTTCGGCGAGGGTCAGGCGTGACCGACGCCGGAGGGGGCCGTCTTGCCCTCGAAGGGTGGCGGTCGGTCCGCCAGATGATCGACGATCTCACCCGGTCGGTCGAGGAGGAATCGGAGACCGAGCTGGAGCTCCTCGAGGGCCTGCGGGTCCTGGCCCGCGCCACCGCCCTCTGCTCGGAGCTGTCGCTGGACGTCGATACCGATGCCCCCTGGTTCTTCAGCATGAACACCCCGGCCCGGTACATCGGCGGGCCGGCCCCGGACGGGGAGTACTTCCTGGCCATGATCGACGGCCGGCACCGCTACCGGGTCCGCGGCTTGCGCGGCACCTCCGCCTACCTCGGCTTCCAGGTCCTGGCCGGGGTCGGCCTGACCCCGAGGCGGATGGCGGCCTACATCTCGGATCGGGACCTGGCGCTGGCCGACGACGGTGGGTTCGCCTTCGTGCTGGCCGCCCACCAGCCCACCCAGGCCGAGCTGGGCGGGGATCAGTGGATCGCCATCCCCGACGACGCGTCGGGCATCGTCGTCCGTGAGTACATCGCCGACCGGGCCCACGAAGCCGTCGCCGAGCTGGCCATCGAGCCGTTGGACGTCCCGGCGGCGCCGGCACCGCCCGACGACGCCCGTGTGGGCGAACAGCTGACCGGCATGGCCTGGACGATCGCCAAGCTGACCACCCTGCACCGGACCATCCGACCGGAGCTGCTGGAGACACCCAACCGGTTGATCGTGGCCCAGGCGGCCGAGCTCGGGGAGGCGGACACCACACCCGACAACCTCTACATGATGGGCACCTTCCGTCTCGGTCCGGACGAGGCCCTGCTCCTCGACATCGAGCCACCTGATTCGCGTTATTGGAGCGTGACTCTCGAGAACATCTGGCATGAATGCATCGAGCCACGTCGTCGCCGGAGCCACCTCACCAACGCCGCCGCCGCCGCCGGACCGGACGGTGGTGTCCGGATCGTGATCGCGGCCTCCGATCCCGGCATCGGGAACTGGCTCGACACCGGTGGCCGCCACCGGGGCTTCGTGATCGTCCGGTGGCTCGACAATCCCGAGGCCCCTCCCGTCGCCTGCCACGTCCTCCCGATCGGTGAGCTGCGCCCCTGATGGCCACCGGACGATTCGAGCAGTCCCGCCTGGTGGACGAGGCCATCGCCCGGGCGGGGGCGGACGACTTCGGCGAACCGAGCTGGCAGGAAGGCCTCGCCCTCCTCCTCGACTCGTTCGAAACCGAGGCCCGGCTCAGCGAGATCGGGGTGGAGATGGCCACCGCCGACGTGGTCGCCTACCTGACCAACCGCCTGGCCATCAACGCGTGGCGGGCCGGCCACCCCGAGGTGGCCGGCGGGACCGTCGAACACCCGATCTTCATCGTCGGGCAACCCCGGACCGGCACCACCATCCTCTACGACCTCCTGGCCCAGGACCCGTCGCTCCGGGCCCCGCTGAGCTGGGAGGTCGACCGACCGGTGCCGCCCCCGGAGACCACCACCTTCGACAGCGACCCTCGCATCGCCGAGGTCCAGGCGACCTTCGATCTGGCCGAGACGGTCATGCCCGGCTTCACCTCGTTCCATCCGATGGGTGCACTCCTCGGCCAGGAGTGTGTCCGGATAACCGGGTCTGACTTCCGCAGCATGATCTTCCCGACCCAGTACCGCATCCCCACCTACGACCGATGGCTCCTCCACGACGCCGACCTGGCTCCCGCCTACCGGTGGCATCGCCGCTATCTGCAGCACCTGCAATCGAGACACCCGGCCGACCAGTGGCTCCTCAAGTCGCCGGCCCACCTCTGGCATCTGGACGCGCTGGCCACCGAGTACCCGGACGCCCTCATCGTCTTCACCCATCGGGACCCGCTGAAGGTGGTGGCGTCCGGCTGCGCCCTCACCGCGCACCTCCGGACGATGGCCAGTGACGAGACCTGGGGAATTGAGGCCGCCACCGATTTCGCGGCCGACATCTTCCTGGGGCTCGACCGCGGCATCGAAGCCCGGGACCGGGCGACCTTCCCGCCCGACCGGACCATCGACGTCCACTTCACCGAGTTCATGGCCGACCCCTTCTCGACCATTGCCGGCATCTACACCGCCCTGGGCCGGGAGCTCACCCCCCGGGTCGAGGAGCGGATGCGGGCGTTCCTCTCCGCCCACCCGGGCGACGGTGGCGCCGCCCGGTACCGGTTCGCCGATACCGGTCTCGACGCCGGCGAACTGCGCGAGCGGTCACGGCCATACCAGGATCGCTTCGGAGTGGCGTCCGAACCGGTGCGCTGATCACCGGACGAGTTCCACGCCCGGATGGTGCGCACGTCCGGGCCCATGCCGGATCCGGATCAGCCCGGTGGTCGCGCCCCGCTATGCCGTGGAGTCGGGGAAGAAGCGGGGCAGGAAGCGGCGGTTGGCCGACAGCAGCGTGTCGGCCAGCTGTTCGGCTTTCGGGTACTGCCCGACCAGAGGGTTGGCCACCAGAGCCCGGATCACCGTGTCGCGGCTGCCCGACATCGACGCCTCGACGGCCAGTCGCTCGTAGGCCTTGCAGTGCGCCACCAGTCCGGCCATCTCGGGGACCAGGGGGCGTTGGGGCAGCGGGTGGGCACCGTCGCGGTCCACGGTACAGGGAATCTCGACCACCGCGTCATCCGGCAGGTCGGGCAGGGCGCCGTCGTTGCGCACATCGACCACCTGGACGTCGCCGGTGCCCGCGTGCAGCGACGCGATCAGCCGGACCGCGGCCTCGGAGTAGAACGCGCCCCCGCGGTACGAGAGCTTGTCGGGTTTGGTGACGAGCTGCGGATCGCGGTACTCGGCCAGGAGCTCGGCCTCGAGTTCGGCCACCACTTCGGCCCGCGACCGCCAGCCCGGGGCGGCCTGTTCGGCCAGGTTCTGGTCGAGGCAGTAGTAGTAGTGCAGGTAGTAGGAAGGAAGCGCCCCGAGGAGACGGAGCAGCCCGGACGGGACGCCGCTCTCCAGCTCGAGCTCCGGGCCGAATCGGTCGAGCAACTCGGGCATCCGGTCGACCCCGTCGACCGTGGCCGACCTGGCCCAGGTCAGATGATTGAGGCCGACATGTTCGAGCTCCACGGTGTCGGGGTCGACACCGAGATAGTGCCCGATCCGACGCTGGACGTGGATGGCGACATTGCACAGCCCGACGGCCCGGTGCCCCTCGTCGGCCAGGGCCTGGGTCACGATGCCGACCGGATTGGTGAAGTCGACGACCCAGGCACCGGCCGCGGCCCGGTTGGCCGTCTCTTCGGCGATCTCGAGGACCAGGGGAACGGTGCGGAGGGCCTTGGCCAATCCGCCCGGCCCGGTGGTTTCCTGGCCCAGGCAGCCGTACCCGATCGGGAGGGTCTCGTCGGTGTGACGGGCCGCCTGCCCTCCGACCCGTAGCTGGACGACAACGAAGTCGGCCCCGTCGATGGCCCGTGCCCGGTCGTCCGTGGTAACCAGTTCCCCGGCCCAGCCCCGATGGCGCAGGATGCGGCCGGCCAGTCCTCCGACCACCTCCAAGCGCTCCGTGTCCGGGTCGAGCAGAACCAACTCGTCGACCACCAACCGCTCCTCGTGAGCACACAGGCTGTCGACGAGCTCGGGCGTGTACGTGCTCCCACCGCCGATGACGGCCACCTTGGTTCCCACGCATGGAACGTAACATCACCGGATGGCCGAGGAACGGGGGGGTCGAATCACAGGCGGAGGCGACAGCACGACCCTGATCCTGGCCGTCGACGGCGGGGCGTCGAAGACCGATGTGTGGGTGGTCGACGGTGACGGCACCGTGCTCGGGACGGCCCGGGGAGCCGGGTCGAACCACCAATTCTCAGGGCTCGAAGGGGCCATGGACTCGCTCGAAGTCACCATACGGGCCGCACTGCAGGCCGCCGGCGCCGACACCGAGGCCCGCCCCGCAGTCCACACCGGCGCGTACTGCCTGGCCGGAGTGGATCTCCCTGTGGACGAGGAGCGGTTGGGGGCGGCCATCGGGGAACGGGGGTGGAGCTCGGTCGATCTCCTCCGCAACGACACGCTCGCCGTGCTCCGGGCCGGGACCCGGTCGGGCTGGGGCGTGGGCGTGGTGTGCGGCTCAGGGCTCAACTGTGTCGGCCTCGGACCCGACGGTGCCCTCGAGCGGTTCCCCTCATTGGCCGAGCTCTCGGGCGATTTCACCCCCGGCGGTTCGTGGCTCGGGGTCAGGGCCCTCGGACTGGCCCTCCGGTCGCGGGACGGACGCGGCGGGCCCACGGCCCTGGCCCAACTGGTCCCGGCGCACTTCGGCCTCCCCGATCCGGAGGCGGTGCTGTCCGCCGTCTACACCGGCGGGCTCGAGTACGGACGCTTGTTCGAACTGGCCCGGGTCTGCCTCGCCGCCGCCGCCGCAGGCGACGCCGCCGCGGCCGGCGCCGCCGGCCTACTGGGCGACGAGGTGGCGGCCATGATCACGGCCATGGTCGGACGCCTCGGGGTGGGCGGCCAGGAGGTGGAAGTGGTCCTGGGCGGCGGCATCTTCGACAGCGACTATGCCGGATTCGCCGAGCGGGTCCAGACCGGCGTGCTGGCCGTGGCGCCGGGGGCCCGGTTCCGAAGGCTGGACACCGCCCCGGTCCTCGGCGCGGCCCTCCTCGGACTCGACGCACTCGGGGCATCGACCCCGGTCGAGACCCGCCTCCGGGCCACCGCCCCCGGGGTCGAGACCACCGGGTGAGCCGGACCTGGCCAGATTTTCCGACGCCGGTCAGGAGGCCACGGCCGCGACCGGAAGGCGGGCCAGGCACCGGACCGTCTCGGCGCAGGCCCGGGCGGCTTCGGCCCCCTTCACCTCGAAGTGATCGCCGAAGAACCGGATGTGGTCGCCGTGCGCGTGGAAGTGATGTGGGGTCAGTACCGCCGAGATGACCGGCACCTCGGTCTCCAACTGGACGTCCATCAATCCCTTGATGACCGCCTCGGCCACGAACTCGTGCCGGTAGATGCCTCCGTCGACCACCAGTCCGGCTCCGACCACGGCCGCGTAGAGCCCGCTGCGGGCCAGGCGTTTGACGTGGAGGGGGATCTCGAACGCTCCCGGTACCCGGAACAGGTCGACCCGGTCGGCGCCCACGCCGAGACCGGCTATCTCCGTCATGAACGAATGCCGGCAGCGATCGACGATCTCCTCGTGCCACATGGACTGGACGAAGGCCAGGCGGACGCTCGTGCCGTGTTCCCGATCTGTCATCCCGACTCCCGCTCTTCTCGTCGATCACCTACTAGAATATATTTCTAGAATATTCCTCTATCAACGCCATGTCCAGGGACGATGGCCAGGGACGATGGCCAGCGACGTGGGCCGGGGACGATGGCCGAGGAGACCGTGCATGCCCAAACCAGTCACACCGTCAGGGGAGCAACGGCGATCGGAGATCCTCGATGCCGCGCTCCGGTGCTTCAACCGCCTCGGCATCTCCCGGACCACCATCGACGACATCCGGGCCGAGTCGGGTGCCAGCATCGGGAGCATTTACCACCAGTTCGCATCGAAGGACGACATCGTGTCCTCCCTCTACTGTCAGGCGGTCTCGGTCTATCGCGATGGACTCACCGGTGCCCTCGGTGCGCACCCGGACCCGCGCCGGGCCGTCGAGGCCGCCGTGGACTTTCACGTGCAGTGGATCGATTCGCATCGGGCCCTGGCCCGCATCATGCTCCGGTGGGACGAATCCGAACTGTCCGAGGACGGTCGGCGGATGCTCGCCAAGGAGACCCGGCGCTTCAGTGTCGAGTTGGGCCGGTGGCTCAAGGAGGCGGTGGGCACCGGAGCCATCCGGCCCATGTCCCACGAGGTCTCTGCCGCGCTGTTCATCGGCCCGCTCCTCGACTACGGACGACGGATGGTGCTCACCACCACCGCCCGCCCGCTGACGGAAGGATGCGGTCCGTTGGCCGACGGGATCTGGCGGGCGCTGGCCGTCTGACGCGTTGGGGCCGGAACGGCGGAGCCGGAGGGACCGAACCGGGCGGGATAGATTGGGGCAGTGACCGACGAGTTCCTTCTCTTCGCCGGCTCTGCCAGCCGGAAGCTCGGAGGAGCGATCGCCGACTACCTCGAGCGTCCGCTCAGCGCCGGCGAGACGCTCAGGTTTTCGGAGGGCAACCTCTTCGTCCGGGTCCTCGACAACGTGCGCGGCCGGAACGTCTTCCTGGTCCAGGGGACAGCCTTCCCGGCCAACGACAACTTCATGGAGCTGCTCTTCTGGATCGATGCGTTGAAGCGGGCCAGCGCGGCGTCGGTCACCGCGGTGATCCCGTACTTCAGCTATGCCAAGGGCGACAAGAAGGACGAGCCGCGGGTCTCCATACGGGCCCGGGTGTGCGCCGACGCCATCGAAGCGGCGGGCGTCGACCGGGTGATCACGCTCGACCTCCACGCTCCCCAGGTGCAGGGCTTCTTCAAGGTCCCCGTCGACGATCTCTACGCGCTTCCCGTACTCTGCGATGTCATCGCCACCAAGGCCCTCCCCGACCTGGTCGTCGTCGCCCCCGATGCCGGATTCGCCAAAAAGGCGCGCCAGTGGTCCGAGCGGCTGGGTGCCCCCTTGGCCATCGCCGACAAACGGCGGGTCGACCACTCTGAGACGGCGGAGGTCACCGAGCTGATCGGCTCCGTCGATGGCTGTACGGCACTGATCGTGGACGACTTCACCATTTCGGCGGGGACACTGGTCGATGCCGCCCGTGTCCTCGTGGAGCGGGGCGCCCACTCCGTGTACGCCGCAGTGAGCCACGGGCTGCTGGCCGGGCCGGCCATCGATCGGATCGACCGGAGCCCCATCAAGCGGCTGTTCATGACCGACAGCGTGGAGACCCAGCCCGTCGCCCTCTCGCCGAAGGTGGAGATCGTCTCAGTCGCCGGCCTCCTGGGCGAGGCGATCCGTCGGATCGCCAACCGGGAGAGCGTTTCGGTGCTCTTCACCTGACGTCCTCTGACTGCCCGCTACCCGACGTCGGCTTCCCCACCTCCGTGGCCGTGGCTCCCGACCTGCAGAGCTTCGGGAAGCGGCAAGGCGTGGACAATGCTGAGATGCCGGATCGGCCGTGTCATGGCCACATAGAGCAGCCGCAGGCCACGCACGTCCGACCCGGCGATGGCATCGGGCTCGACGACGACCACGGCGTCGAACTCCAGTCCCTTCACGGACGGCGCGGCAACCAGGGTGATCGACTCGGTCATGCCTACACGATCGAGCTGGCCGACATCGCTCCGCTCACGAGCCGCGGCCGTCGCCGCGGCCATGTGCTCGGGGGCGACGACCAAACCGACCATGAACCCCTCGTCGACCAGCTTGCCTGCCTCCGACAGGCTTTCGGCGAAGAGCAGGTCGGGGTCGACCCTGGTGACCCGGGGACTCCGCCGTCCGACACGGATCGACCGGGTCGGCTTCACCTGCGGGGCGGCGGCGGGCAGCAGTCTGGAAGCGAGGTCGAGCACCTGCCCTGGCGCCCGATACCCGAGCGTGAGCTCGTCCTGCCGGCGGGCGGAGGTGGTCGGCAGGTGGCGGAGGATCTCGTCCCAGCTGTCGTAGGTCCATGCGCCGGTGGCCTGGGCCAGGTCGCCCAACACGGTGAGCGAACCGGTGGGGGCCCGGCGGGCCATCATCCTGAACTGCATCGGGCTGAGATCCTGGGCTTCGTCGATCACGATATGGCCGTAGGAGGGGGGGCGACCGTTGATAAGCGCGTGGGCCTCGTCGAGCAGGGCAAGATCGTCCCTCGTCCAACCCGAGGTCCCCCGTCTCCCCGGGCGCTGGAGGAGGAGGTGGCACTCCGAGTCGCTCAGGCGACCTTCGGCCGCCCGGGCCAACCGCTCCTCGCTGCGCAGGAGGTCACGCACCAGCGCGGCGGGTGACACCGACGGCCACACCTGGTCGACCAGATTCCGGAACACCGGAGTGGCCGAGACCTCGCGCTCCAGCCACGGCTCGTTGGCCTCGAACCGGCCCGACGCCCGCAGCCGCTGTCTGATCAGGGCCACCAGTCTCGACCGCAGTGCGGCCCGCCCGGCCTTGTAGGGCGCCGGGGTCTCGGCGATGGAGTCCACCAGCTCGTTGATGGCCGCGGCCGGTACCATGCAGCTGGCAAACCGGGCCGGGATGTTCACATCGTTCCCGACGTGATGGCGACGGAGGCGCAGGTGGGCGGCCAGGACGTCGGCCATGCGCGGATCGCCCTTGAGCCGACGGACATCGAGCGTGTCTTCCCGTTCCGCCCGGGCGTGGGCTGCGATCTCCGAGATGGTCGTCTGGATCACGGCCTCCTCACCCAGCGACGGGAGCACCTGGGAGATGTACCGCAAGAAGGCCCGGCTCGGCCCGATGACCAGCACGCCGGCCCGGGAGAGCGCCGGGTGGTTGTAGAGCAGGAAGGCGGCCCGATGCAGTCCGACCGCCGTCTTGCCTGTCCCGGGGCCGCCTTGGACAGCGATCAGTTCCTCGAGCGGAGCACGGATGATCTCGTCCTGTTCGGCTTGGATGGTGGCGACGATGTCGAGCATCTCACCGGTCCGCGCCCGCTCCAGTTCGGCCAGGAGCGCGTCACCGCCCCGGAGCCGGGTACTCGACCCGTCGCCATCGGTCTCCCCGAAGAGATCGTCGGCGACGGCGATCACCTTCCGACGGTCCACCATCACCTGGCGTCGCCTGGTCAATCCGAAGGTATCGTCCGCCCGCGCCCGGTAGAAAGGTACCGAGACAGGGGCGCGCCAGTCGACCACCACGGGGTCCCCGAGCCGGTCCTCGACATGACGTCGCCCGATGTGCCATGACCGTTCATGCCCATCGATGCGCCCGAAGAGCAGCGGGCGCGGACTCTCGGCGAGAACGGCGACCCGTTGGACCAATGCCGCCTGATAATCGAGGTCGGGATTTCCCGCACTTCGCACATCGTCGAGCAGGCCCTCGGCTCGTGTCCGCATCTCCGACAGCGCCCGGTGGGCCTGATCCAAATGGCTCTGTTCCACGAGGAGCTCGGGGTCCCCGTCCGGAGCGGGAGGGGTCACCACGGCGCCGGGACCACGACCACCGTCCGCGGTCCCGAGGGGTCAAACAGACCAAAAGCGGAGGCGCAAAAAACCCTGAACATAATCAGGGAACATAACCCACCATTTCTTTGCCCCGCAACATCTCCACCTGGGAGAACTTCTTCTCCACTACGACGCTCTTATTACTTTGTCAGTGGGGATCTAGTAGTCGTCAATATAACAAAAAACTTCAGAATTGCAAGGGGTCTCCCACCAATTTCGGGGTAGTGACCGGGGTGGAGCCGGTGCCGGTCCCCACGCCCGGCATCCCGGACGACGATTGCACCGGATGCCGTCGGTCCCGTCACTCGGCCAACAATTCGGTCCGGGCGTGCTCGATCGCCTCCAGCTCATCGGTACCGGGCTCAGGAAGGCGAAGATCCAGATCATCGATGGCGTGGACCAGGATCCCGCCCACCAGCGCCCGCAGTGCGTACTTGTGGTCGGCGGGCACGACGTACCAGGGGGCCCATGCCGTCGAGGTGGCGGTGAGGGCTTCCTCGTAGGCGACGCGGTACTGGTCCCAGTAGCGGCGCTCGGCCAGGTCCGCGGGCGACAGCTTCCACAGCTTGGACGGATCCTCCATTCGTTCCAAGAGGCGCTTCTTCTGTTCCTCGCGGGAGAGGTGCAGATAGATCTTCACGATTCGGGTCCCGTTGCGGTGCAGGTGGTGTTCGAACGCGTTGATGTCCTCGAAGCGGTCCGCCCACACCCGGTCTCCCGACCGGCGGCCGGCCGTCGGGGTCCGCCCGGGCATGAGGTCCGGATGGACCCGGACGACCAACACCTCTTCGAAGTAGGAGCGATTGAAGATCCCGATCCGTCCGCGTTCGGGGAGCGCCTTGCTGTAACGCCAGAGGAAATCATGGGCGAGCTCCTCGCCGGAGGGCTCCTTGAAGGACACGACCTGGCAACCCTGGGGGTTGACCCCCGACATCACGTGCTTGATGGTGCCGTCCTTTCCGGCCGCATCCATCCCTTGGACGAGCAGGAGCACGGACGAGCTGTCACTGGCCCACAGCAACTCCTGGGAGGCCTTCAGGTCACTGGTGAAGGAGCGGAGCTCCTCTTCGGCCAACTCCTTGGGTCGCGTGTCCGGCGACCGCAACCAGTTCGACCGGGTCGAATCGGTTGACCGGTGGTCGAGACGGGCGGACTCCCCCGGGCTGACCATCAGCTCATCGATCACCGTCTTGTCGAGCTTCATGCACCACCCTTCCGTCGGCCATGATCCTGGCGCCCTCCCGTCCCGACGCGGCCCCCAGCGTAGGCCGACGGCTCGCTCCGACCAGCTGGTTCCGACCCGCCGACGATCCGGAAGTACGGGCAGACTTCTCTCCATGCGCCTGTTCGTCGCGGTCGGCCTGCCCCAGCCGATCGTCGGGGTGCTCACGGCCCTCCCTCGGCCCGACCACCGGGTGCTGCGGTGGACGACCCCGGGGCAGTGGCATATCACCCTCCGGTTCCTCGGGGAAGTGGACCAGGTGCACGAGGTGGTCGAGGCGGTGGCCGGCGCCCCGGGCCGATTCGGCGCCGGTGACATCGAGGCCCGGTTGGGACCGGAGACGCAGTGGTTTCCCGGCCGGCGTGTCCTCCAGGTCCCCGTGGCCGGTCTCGACGGGCTCGCCGGCCTGGTACGCGACGTCACGGCGGGCTGGGGGCCGGAGGACGAACCGCGCTTCGCCGGGCACGTCACGCTGGCCCGGGTCCGCGGTCGGGGCCCCGGCCCCGAGGACCTCGCGGGGGTGCCCGTCGCCGGTCACTTCACGGTCGACCGCCTGACCGTCTTCGCCTCGATCCTCGGCTCCCAGCCGGCGGCATACGAGGTTGTGGCCGAGGTCCCGATGGTGACGGGTGCCGGGTGACGGGTGCCTCACGGGATGGGGGCCGACGCCTGCTCACACCGGGGTATGGCGTTCCAGAATGGCCCCGGTGTCCGTTCCCACCGGGAGGGTCCCGAAGGTGCCGGCCCCGGGCCCGAGGAGGCGTGAGCCGCAGTACGCCTCGGCCACCGCTCGAGGTGCGAACCGGACGAGGAGGGACGCCTGGAAAACGAGGGCCATCCGCTCCACGACCGAGCGGGCCCGGGATTCGAGCGTGGCCGGTTCGGCCATGTCCACATGGAGGTCGTCGACGGCCCGGGCCAGCCGGGAGTCGCCGCCCTCGGCCCGACCGACCTCGGACCAGTAGGCCTCGAGCGTGTCGGGCTCGCGGGCCAGCGCCCGGAGGACGTCGAGGCAGATCACGTTGCCGGATCCTTCCCACACCCCGTTGACCGGGCTCTGCCGGTACAACCTGGGCATGGCCGACTCCTCGACGAAGCCGTTACCCCCCAGGCACTCGAGTGCTTCCGCGGCATGCTGTGGCGCCCGTTTGCAGGTCCAGTACTTCACGACGGGCGTCAACAGGCGCTGCAGCCGCCTCTCGTGCTCGTCGTCCTCACCGGCGTCAAAAGCGCGGGCCAGTCGCAGCGCCGAGGCGGTGGCCGCTTCGGACTCCACGGCCAGATCGGCCAGCACGTTGGCCATCAGCGGCTGGTCGGCCAGGAGGCGCCCGAAGGCCAGGCGGTGGGCCGCGTGCCACGTGGCCTGGGCCACGCCCTGGCGCATGATCGAGGCGGAGCCGAGGATGCAGTCGAGCCTCGTGTGGTTGACCATCTCGATGATGGTGGGCACACCCCGTCCTTCCTCGCCGATCAACTGGCCCGACACGTCGGCCAACTCGATCTCGCTGGATGCGTTCGACCGATCGCCGAGCTTGTCCTTGAGCCGCTGGATGCGGATGGGGTTCCGGGTGCCGTCGGTCCTCCAGCGGGGAACGAGGAAGCAGCTGATCCCTCCGGGGGCCTGGGCCAGCATCAAGAAGGCGTCGGACATCGGCGCGGAACAGAACCATTTGTGCCCGGTCAACAGGTAGGCGCCGTCCGTACCGCTCCCGACCGGAACGGCCCGGGTGGTGTTGGCCCTGACATCCGACCCGCCCTGTTTTTCGGTGAGGGCCATGCCGCAGGTCACCCCGGTCTTCTCGGTCGCCGGCAGGTTCGCCGGGTCATAGGTGGTGGAACGGATCATCGGCTCCCACACCTGGGCCACCTCGGGCTGGTGGCGGAGGGCCGGCACCACGGCGTAGGTCATCGAAACCGGACAGATGTGCCCGGCGTCGACCTGGTACCAGACGATCACCTTGGCTGCCCGGGCCACGTGGGCGCCGGAGCCGGGATCGGCCCACGGTCCGGCGTGTAACCCGTGGGCCAGTGACGTCCGCATCAGGTCGTGGTACGCCGGATGGTACTCGACGACGTCGATCCGGTGGCCGTACCGGTCATGGGTGCGGAGCACCGGCCGATGCTCATTGGCCAACCGTCCGAGCTCTTGGGCTCCGCCGGTGCCGGCCAGGGCGCCGAGCGCCGCCAGCTCGGGTCTCGCCCATCTGGCGCCCTCCCGATCGACGGCCTCTCCCAGCGCCGCGTCAGCACTGAAGACGTCGTACCCCGCGAGCGGAGGGGGCTGGTTGAAGACCTCGTGGGTATCGAGGTGCGAGACCATGGGAACCTCCAGGTGGTCGAGGGCACGACCCGCTCCCCGAGTCAGGCCGTGGCTCCACCATCATGTCGCACGCCCCCGCCCCGGTCGGCGCCCACACTCGACCCGCACGACAGCCGGCCCAGGTCTGGTGAGGTCCTCAGTGCCGGGCCCACACCGCTGAAGGCGCGGAGCCGAGCATGCCCTCCCCCGCCGGCCGGGCCAGCAGCGCCTCGATCTCGGCCGAAGGAACCGGTCGGGAGAGGATGAATCCCTGCCCCCGGTCGCACAACTCCTCTCGAAGCGCCTCGAGCTGTGCGTGGTCCTCGATGCCTTCGGCCAGCGTGACCAGTCCGAGGGTCCGCCCGAGTTCCACCAGCGTGTGGATGAGTGCCGACGAGTTCGGGGATCCGTCCATTTCGGCAATGAACGACTTGTCGATCTTGAGCACGTCGACCGGAAACTGGCGGAGGTAGGCCAACGACGAGTACCCGGTACCGAAATCATCGATGGCGATGAGGACGCCGATGTCCTTCAGCCGCTTCAGACGGGACACCGTGGCGTTGGCGTCCCGCATCAGCGTCGACTCGGTGACCTCGATGATCAGTGAAGCCGGATCGAGATTGCTGGCCGCCAGGGCATCGAGCACATGGGAGACCAACTGATCGGTCTCCAGCTGGCGCATCGACACGTTGACCGACATCGTGGTGTGGTAGCCCTGCGCGTGCCACGATGCCGCTTGCGCACAGGCGGTGTCCAGCACCCACTGTCCGACCTCGACGATCATCCCACTGTCCTCGAGCACGGGGATGAAGTCGTTGGGGGCGATGACGCCGCGGGTGGGGTGCTGCCATCGGATGAGGGCCTCCACGCCTCGGATGGAAGCACTGTCGAGATCGAAGATCGGTTGGTACAGGAGGAAGAACTGATCGTCGGCCAGCGCCGAATCGAGGTCCGATTTCAGTTCGAGCCGATCGACGGCGGCCGATTGCATCGCCGGCTCGAAGAGCACCCAGCCGTCCCGGCCCGCGGCTTTTGCCCGGTAGAGAGCGATGTCGGCGTCACGGAGGAGCTCCTGTGC
Organism: uncultured Acidimicrobiales bacterium; assembly: GCA_963713625.1. Lineage (GTDB taxonomy): Bacteria > Actinomycetota > Acidimicrobiia > Acidimicrobiales > RAAP-2 > Bog-756. The sequence goes on from CAVQMN010000008.1 coordinate 487,610, forward strand.
GGATGCACGGTCCCCGGTGGCGATCCCGATACTGGCGGTGATGGTGATGGGCAGGCCTTCGAAGCCGTCGACGAGGAAGGGCTCGCGCAGCACCTCGCGGATTCGTTCAGCCACCATCTCGGGGCCGGCGGCGATCGGGCTCCCTTCGGCCAGGATGACGAACTCGTCCCCACCCAGCCGACCCACGGTGTCGCTGGCCCGCAGGAGACCCGCGAAGCGTTGGGCGACGGTCTGCAGCAGCTTGTCGCCGGCTTCGTGGCCCAATGAGTCATTGGCGTCCTTGAAGTTGTCCAGATCGATGAAGTAGGACGCCACCGGGTCGCGGGTCCGCCGGGCGCGGGCCAGCATCTGTTCGGCGCGGTCGAGGATCAACTGCCGGTTGGCCAGACCGGTGAGAGGATCATGCAGGGCCCGGTGGGCCAGAATCGCCTCGAACTCCTTGCGCTCGGTGATGTCCCGGATATTGGCTACGTAGCCGCCCACCGACGGCCGGCCGCATTGATTCGAGACGACCGCCTCCACGTCACGCCATGAGCCGTCGGCCCGCTCCATCCGGAACTGGATGGGCGCTGTCTCCGGCGAGGACTGCAGTTGCGATCCCATCCACTCCCGTACCCGCTCGCGCTCGTCGGGGTGGATGAAGTCCGTGGCCCGCCGACCGATGAGGTCATCCGGTGCAAACCCCAGGAGCTGGGCGATGGCCGGGCTCACGTAGGTGCAGACGGCACGCGTACCCATGACCAGCGTCACGTCGGATGAGCTCTGGATCAGCGAACGGAAGCGGTCCTCGCTGAGACGGGTCGATGCCTCGGCATCTTCCTTCTGTTCCATGGCTGCGCCGGCCATACGGATGATGAAGAGCACGACGAAGGCCCCCATGACGGCCAGCGCATTGGCCTGGTGGACCGAGAGCATCGACGGGGCCCATCCCTCGGTGATGGCCACCTGTCCCGCCACGATCCCCACCACGCTCCAGATCGCGGTGACCCGCCACACCCGCGATCCGCTGTGGGCAACGTTTTCGAGGGCGAGGAAGGCGTAGGCGCCGGAGAGAACGGGGCCCCATCCGGACAGGTAGATGACCGTCGTCACCGCCGCCACCTGCACGATGACCCGGGCGTGGAGCCGCACCCTGGACGGATGGGCCCGGTAGGCGTAATCGGCGACGAGACTGGCGGCCGGCACGGCGAGGAAGACGGCCAGCCACAACCAGGCCGATTCGTGGACCACCAGGTCGAACCGCATCAGAAGGAGGATGACCACGAACGCGGCAGGACCCATGAGGTAGGCCACATGCGTGGTGTTCACCCGCCAGCGGGACGGAGCCTCCTCGGGCTCAGGTCTGGCCCCGTCCTCCGACCACGATTCCGTTCCCGCGTCCAGCTGGGATTGAAGGTGGTCCGACATGGAAGTAACCCCGCCTTTCAAGCAGACGTACCCTTCCTTGTCGACCAGTTGGGTCGCCGACTTGAACCCGGCGCACCTGGCGGGGCCGGAGGCCTGACCGGGGCACTCTTCCCCGGTGGTGGGTCGGGTCAGCGGGCGGTGCGAACGCTCTCGGAGGGCAACAGCTGCTCGTGACCCCATCGTTCGAGTTCTGCCAGGGCCGGACGCAATGCCTCGCCCTGTTCCGTGAGTGAGTACCGGACGTTGACCGGCGGGCCTTCGTCCACCTCGCGATCGACGAGGCCGGCTGCCGTCAGTTCGGTGAGCCGCTCGGAGAGCATCCGTTCGCTCACGCCCGGGACCAGGCGGACGAGCCGCGAGAAGCGCGCCGGCCCGTCGAGGAGGGTCACGATGATCAAACCGCTCCAGCGCTTGCCCAGGAGGCCGAAGACCTGGGTCATGGCCTCGCAGGCCCCGGATTCCCGGTCAGATGGCAGAGCTTCCCCGTCGGATTTCACCGCAGCAGCCTACTTCGGTATAGTGACTTGGGTTTTGTAAGCGATCGAGGGTCAGCCGACGCGGCGGGTGACCGTCAGAAGAGAGCGCCAGATGCGCCACACCGGATTACTCGCCACCAGGGTCGTGTTCGGAAGCTATCTGGCCGTCCACGGCGCGCAGAAACTGTTCGGATGGTTCGGAGGGCCTGGCTTGGAGGCCACCTCGGCGGGATTCGAATCGCTCGGCATGCGTCCGGGCAAGCCCATGGCGGCCCTGGCCGGTGCCAGTGAGCTGGGCGGAGGGATCCTGACGGCGACGGGGATCGCCGAGCCCCTGGGCCCGTTGGCCATCGCCGGCACCATGGTGGTGGCCTCCACGGTCCACCGCAAGCAGGGGGCCCTCTCCCAGAATGGCGGCTTCGAGCTCCCGCTCACCAATCTCGCCCTGGCCATCGCCCTGCTGAGCTCAGGGTCGGGACGACTGCGGCTGGGACCAAGCCTGTCCAAGTCGTTGACCCGCATCGCCGTGGTCGGCGGAGCCGCCTTGGCCGCCGTCTCCTTGGCCAAGCTTCTCAGCGCGCCGGTTCCCGCTCCCGCCGGCGTCGAAGCGACCGCCGATGCCGAAGCCGCAGAGGCCGACCACGGCGAACCCTCGTGACCCGTCCGGCTGCGCCCCGGGCCCACCTCTCCCTCCCGACCGACTGAGCGAGGTGCACGTCGGCGCGGTGGGGCCGATACCGTCCGGCCGGACTGACTCCCTGACTCCCATCCGCCTGAGGTCGACCAGGTGACCACCGCGTTCGCGCTCTCCGGCGGAGGAAATCTGGGCCCGATGCAGGCAGGGACGATCGTGGCCCTCACCGAGGCCGGGGTCATCCCCGACCTGTTGGTCGGAACGTCGGTGGGCGCACTGAATGCCGCCTTCCTATCGACCCGTCCGGGCCTCGGTGGTGCACGGGAACTGATGGCGGCATGGTCGGCCCTCAGCCGACGCGAAGCGGTCCGCCTCAACCCGCTCACCGCTCTCGCCGGCTTCATCGGCACCCGCGACCATCTGATCTCGGACCACCAGCTGCGGCACCTGATCCGGCGCTGGGTCGAGATCGGGAGGATCGAAGAGGCGACCACACGGTTCGCCGTCGTCGCCACCGACGCCCTGACCGGCGAGGACGTCGTCTTGACCAGTGGTGACGTGGCCGACTCGCTGGCCGCCAGTTCGGCGATCCCCGGCCTCTTCCCACCGGTCCGCATCGACGGCCGCTGGCTGGTCGATGGCAGCCTGTCGGCCAACCACCCCGTCCTCCAGGCGCAGACCCTGGGCGCGGACGACATCTATGTCATCACGACGGCCACGGCGCCGAAGCTGCGCCCGCCGCGAGGTGCCGTGGCCGTGGCCATGAACTCGGCAGCGCTGGTCACCATGCGGGCCGACCGACAACGACTGGAGGAGGCCGCCGACCGGGCGGCAGCGTTCGGAGGGAGCGTCACGATCGTGCCGTCGGCCGAGCCCACTGCCCCCGGGCACTTCGACTTCCGCCGGAGTGCCACCCTGGCCGACATGTCGTACCACCGGACCAAACGGTGGCTGGCGGCCGACGTCCTGTCCACCTAGTGGACGTGCCGTCCCGAGGCGGGAGCCAGATCGACTAGATGCCGAGCGAGGCCGACCGCAGCCGCGCGACAAGTGCAGGGTCGCCGCTCATCTCGACCTGGGCGCCACCCTGGCGCCCGGCGGAGAAGAGCGTGAGCTCGCCCGGGTCGGCGACCAGGTCGACACGAGGACCGGTGCCACCCTGCTTGGAGCCGTGGCCCGGCGAGGTGATGGCGATGGTTGCCCCGATCTTCTTCGCCATCCCGCCCGGTCCCAGCCGGGACCAGAGTGCGTCGGCCAGTTCCTGCGGGAGCGGCCGTGGCTCCCACGACGGTTGAGCACGGCGGACGTCCTCGACATGGATGAAGAACTCGATGGTGTTCATCTGGCCGTCGACCGGCCGGAGCAACAGAGGGGGACCGCGGCGCACGGTGGAGATCAGCTCGTCCCACGGTGTTCTGTCCCGAATCGACCGGCGGACCTTGTCGGTATGAGCGGCCAGCGGAGGCCAGACCAGCCCGGGGCCGCTGTCCGGCCTCCGTTCCCGGGCCACCAGGTGGGCGGCCAGGTCGGCCGTGGACCATCCGGCACAGAGCGTCGGTGCCTCGGGACCCAGGTCCCCGAACAGATCGCAGAGCACCGTCCGCTCCGACTGGGCGAGAGGCGCAGTCGTCATGAGCGGGATACTAGACCGCCGTCGAGGCGATCCCCCTCGTCGACGGTCCGCCGTCCCGACCAGCCGATGACGGTCGACGCGTTTGCGTCGACGACCTCGTATCGTGGGCCGGAGAGGTTGATCGCTGCCATGGCGTGGCCACGAGGTTGGAGGCCGAGCGTTGACTCCCGAAGATGAACGACCCGAAACCTCCGTCTTGATCCGCTTCCCAGTCGGCCCGCGTGCGGCCGGCCCGCGCCCCGTCCGGAACCGCACTGTCCGCACACGCACGGTCCGCAAGCACAGCCCCCGCGTGGCGTGTGCCGTGGTGGTGTTGAGTGCCCTCGTGGCGACAGGATGCGGGGCAATCAACGCGGCCAAAAGGACCGTTCACACCATCGAGGGCAACAAGGCCACCATCGACTCGTTCACCGCCAAGGTGAAGTCCGGTCAGGGGTCGACGTTCGAAGCCACCTATGTGACCACCGGAAGCGCCCCGACCACGATCCTGTACGCGGTTCGCCCACCGAAGGACCTCGCCTTCACCGCTACCCCGTCGACCGGTGTCACTGCCGTCCACATCGTGGTCAACTCGTCCGGGGAATTCTCCTGCTCCCCACCGCCGGCCGGTTCGAGCACGTGGTCGTGCCAGAAGCTGGGCTCGACCGACGCCGCCACCCAGAACCAGCTTTTGGACTTCTACACCCCGGCCCACTGGATCACCTTCCTCCAAGATTTCTCGCTGGCCGCCGGGCTCACCGGGGACAAGGTCATGTCCTCGACCATGACGGTCAACGGCTTCTCGTTGCAGTGCGTCGATATCCAGGCCGCCGGTGTGCCGGGGACCAGCACCATCTGCTCGACCGACCAGGGGATCCTCGGCTACGTGAAAGTGGCGACCGACGCCACCAGCTTCGAGATCAAGAGCTATTCGAGTTCACCGGCATCATCCCTCTTCGAGACGCCCGCGGGGGCCACGGTCACCACGCCGCCGACCACCGCTCCCTGAGGCCGCTGGGCCGGGGCACCGGACGGGCCCGATCAGGATCTTGGAGGTCACCCGATGTGGGTATGACCGAAGTGGATGGGTGTTCGGTTGACCAGCGCCGTGCCGAGAAGCTGGTTCGAGGGGAACTTCGAGACGACGATGGCGACCGAACCCGAAGATCGCCCGAGCGCTTTGGAAACCGTCGAGCGGGTGAAGGCTCCCGTGAAGGCCACGGCGCAGATCCGCTGCGAGGGCTTGGGTCTGTCGGCCTCTTTCGAGAGCGCCTCGGAGAGCAGCGGGAGCTTCCGGCGCAGGGTGTCGACGGTGTACAGCTGGACCCCGATCAGGTGACCATGGGAGCCAACCGCCCGGGTGGCGGTGGGCAGGGCGATGTAGCACGAACTGTCCGAGGTGCCGAGGTCGGTGCGCACGGATGAGCAGCCGGCCATCACGCCTGCGGCCACCGCGCACGAGAGCAGTCCGGCCATCACCCTGGTCAACGAGCGCCGGTCCTCGTCTCCGCGGCACGTCACGATCCGGGTACCGTCGACTGATCGAGGGCTGCCGCGGGAACGTGCCCGTCTGCCGGCGGGGCCAGTGGCACCGATTCGATAGCCGGCATCGGCACCTCGCGGTTCCACCTCCCCCTCCGTACTTCGAGCGCCAGTTCTCCCCACAGGAGCCAACCTACGACCAGGACCAGCCAAAAGCTGATGAGCCGGTACAGCAGCACGGCATCGACCGTGGTGAGATGGGCCCCGCCGAAGGCGACCAGGGCGATGGTGATGCTGCCCTCGACCGCTCCCAGCCCCCCGGGTGTGATGGGCAGGGCGGCGGCGAGCTGCCCGGCACCGTAGGCGAGCAGGAGACCCTTCCAGGGAATGGTCGCGCCGATGGCCAGGAACATCATGGCGAAGCAGGAGCAGTCGAGCAGCCAGTTGGCCGTACCCCAGAACACGATGGTGATGATCTGCCGGGGCCGCAGGCGCACCGAAGTGGCCCGGCGCATGATGCGATCGACCTGGGCCACGGCGTCACCCCTGGGTCGGCGCAGGATGGCCTGGGACGCTCGCACGGCCCAGGTGACGACCAGGAAAAGAGGTCGTTCGTAGACGAAGAGCGCCCCGACGGTCAGGGCGATCAGCAGGACACCGATGAGGACGGGGATCAGATCGAGCGAAGCGCCTTCCCCTGCGGCCAGCGCCAGGCCGGCGGTGGCGACGAGGGACAACGCCACCATGGCCCCGATCGTCGTCCCGATCATGGCCCAGATGGCCAGGGTGTCATCGGCGCCGAAGCGCCGGAACCACCGGAACCCGTAGACGAAGGAGACCGCGTTTCCGGCGGGGAGGGAGTTGTTGATCGCCTGCGACGCGAACGCCATCTTGAGAAGAGGGATGCCCGGAACCTCGAGTCCTCCGCATAGCAAGAGCCGGTATTGCATGGCGGCAAAGCAGGCGAACGAGGCCAGCTCGGCCAGGACGGCCGGCACCACCCACCACCAGTGCAGGTTCTCCAACGCCGAGGTCACGCCCGACAGCTCGTCGGTGTGGGCGCTCAGGACCCAGACAGCCAGGACGAGGACGGCGACGGCGAACACATATCTCGCCACCGGCCAGATCCGCCGCAGGGCCGCACGCTGGGACGAAAATCGTTTGCCGCCGTGTGGCTCGCTGACCACGGAAGCCATGTCCAGAGGGTACCCGGACCGGCCGCGGCCGAGGGGTCGACACCCGTACAGGACACCCGACCCGGCCGGGCGGGGAACGAGAATGGCACATGGGTTGCAACCAATCAGTGGTCGAGCGCGTGTAACCAGTGGGAAGGCCGATCAGGCCGGACGGCCACTGGACGCCAGGGAGAGGACCGCAGGATGGGGGATGCCGAGGGCGAGGCCGGCTTTGACTCCTTCTTCAACGACACATGGCCCCGGCTGCAGGCTCAGGCCTACGTGCTCACCGGTAGCCACGAGCAAGCCCAGGACTTGACCCAAGAGGCGCTGCTCCGAGTCTGGAAGAACTGGGACAGGGTGTCGACGCTCGACAACCCTGAGGCGTGGACGAGGAGGGTGCTCCACAACCTGTGCATTGCCTCGTGGAGGGCGTCGCGTCGCCGTGGTACCAAACACGACGTCCCCGAGCACGCCGAGATCCCCGACTCCCACATCGAGATCGCCCAGGTCATGCGCTCGCTCCCCGGAAATCAGGCCCGGGCGCTGCTGCTCCACGACGGACTGGGCCTGACGACGGCGGCCGTGGCTCTCGAACTGGGCGTCCCCGAGGGCACCGTCAAGTCGTGGCTGAGCAGGTCCCGGAAGATTCTGGCCGGACGGTTACAACAGATCGACACCGATCCATCATGGAGGTGAGGAGCTTTGGAGACCCCGGTTGACGACGACCAACTCCGATCGGCCCTGAAGGACATGCTGCGGGCCGGACAGCTCGGACACCCACCGCTCACGGCGGCCGAACTTCGCCTGCGGGCAGAACGACGGCTCGTCCCGCGGATCGACGCCAAAGTCGTGGTGACGTTGGCCGCGGCGGTCCTCCTCCTCGTCGTCCTCTTCGCGCTCGAACCGCTGGACCACCCGGCCCACCCCGGTACCCCCGCCACCCGCGCTCCGGTCCCTGCGGGATGGACGGCCCATTCGGCCTACGGACTCCAGATCGCGGCCCCGACGACCTGGTCGGTTCAGGTCTTCGGCCAGTGCCCCGACGGGAACAGACCCGGAACCCTGTTCATCGGCACGACCCGGTTCGGCGACTTCTGCCCCTCGTACGGGTCGGGCACCGGGCAGGTCGACATGTTTCCGGGCACAGCCGGGGGACCGTACGAGACCCCGGCCGCCTCCCACCGGATGCAGGTGCACGGGCTGTCGGTGGTGGCGAGCGACAGCGGCACGGACATCACGTGGACGATCCCCTCGAAGCACGTGACGGTCACCGGAACAGGTCCCGGCGTGCTCTCCGTCATGCGGACCCTGGCCCCGGTCACCCGGCAGGCCGTCCCGGCCACCGGCAAGGTCACCGGCACCGAGTACCTGGAGGCTCTGGACCGGACGCCGGTCTCCGGGCCCGTCACCGTCAGGTCCCTGCCGTCAGGGAGGCCGACGGAGGTCGACGCCGTGGGCGGGGTGTTCTGGTTCTCCGGGCCGCCGGGACGCTACCTCCTGAGCGGCCACGACGGCACCGCCGCCTGTGGCCCGGTCACCGTGACCCTGGCGTCGGGCACGGTCTCCGGGGCGCCCCCCATCGTGTGCCAGGGGGAATGACCGGGGGACCGTCCGCCACGGCTCACCTACCGGGCGGCGATGGCCCGGCTCCTCGGCGCGGCTGGTTCCTGGACGATGTCCGGATAGCAGCGGGCATCGAATGCGGCCACGAATTGACGGACAGGTTTCGGAAGCTGGACCAGCAGACGACCGGTCGGCCGGAATTCCGGAGGTGCGGCCGTGTCGATCAACAAGGAGCAGTGTCCGACATGCACCGCTCGGACCCGGGGATCCGAACCCATCAGCACCGTCAGATAGCGGGCCACCGCACAGCCGCGATTGTCCTTGGGGACCCCGTTGACACCGGCTGCCTGCAGCGACTCGAACACTTCGTCCGGGGATGTGCCCAGCCCGGTGAGCAGCGTGCGGGTCTGCCTCTTCAGCTGTCGAAGGTCACTCATCGGTCCTCCTTTGGGCGTTCCCGTCATCGTAACGCCGCCAGAAGGGCTCGGGCCCGTCGGGTTCAGCTGTCACCGTGGCCAACGGGGCAGGCACGGCCCCAACCGGGAGGTCGGTGAACGGTCAGGCGTAGCCCTCGTCGCCGTGCCCCCGGTAGGCGGGCGCCCTCTGCCGATGCTGCCGGATCCAGTTCTCCACCTCGGCGCACTCGTCGATGGCCGGAACGTGCTTCCAGGTCCCGTCGTTGGACTGATAGCTCAAGATCCCGCACATCCGGCAGGTGCCGATCGACCGGAGGGCACCGGGATCGGCCCGATGGTCGGCATCGAGCGTGCTTCCCAGCTTCACCGCCTCCAGCGCTCTCGCGCCCACCTCATCTCCGGGATGCCTCGGGTCTTCGTGTGAAGACACTTCCCACCGCCCTTCCGCCCCGCATCAGGCCCCGCTGGCGACCAAGCGTAGCCAGATGGCACTCCGGGTGCGCCGGTGATCACCCGGCCCGGCACGAACCGGAGCCACCATGCCTTCACGGCGTGTCCGCGCCGGCCTCCGGTCCGGGCGCAGCCTCCTCGAGGCCCCGCCGGGGTTCGAGCCGGTCCAGTCGCTCGACCAGGGTGTCGATGTGCCGGGCCAGTATGGTCAGTCCGGTCATGGCCGTGACCCCGGCGAACTCGGCCCGCTTGCCCCGTTCGACGGTCCGGTACTCCGCGTCGGCTCGGTGGATGAGTTCCTCGATGTCGGATTGTGCGGTCATCGACAGAGCGTAAGTGACATTCCGGCGCAGCGGACTCCCGTGTGGGGCGGAACCGTCGCTGTTCGCGCCCAGTGGCCTCGACCGTCCTTCAGTAGTGTTGACCCCGGCGGGCTCCTCTCCGGGCCCACAGGGCGGGTAGGTGGAGGTGAACCGAGATGGACCGAGCGGTACCGGAGATCTGCCCCCACGTGGGCCACGGTCGCACAACGATGGTGCTGGCCCTCGCCTTCATCCTCCTCGGCGCCCTCGTGCCCCGCGGGGCGCCAGCGGCGGCCGCCGGCCTGCCCGGTACGTACCGCAATCCACTCTCCCGGTTGGACACCCCCGATTCCGATGTCGTGCGGTTGGGTGCGCGGTACTACGCCTTTTCCACCGGTGACGGCTACGACAACCTTCCGGTCATGTCCACCACGAACCTGTCGTCGTGGCCCCAGACCCTCATGCTCGATCCGTCGGTCTCCGACGCCCTTCCGTGCCGGGCGGGGACCGTGGCTGCCGGGACCTGCCAGTTGAGCAACTGGGGCACCCGCGCACCACACAACGGCGCACCGTGGTCGCCGTCGATGATCGAGGTCGCCGGTGCGTACTACCTGTTCTACGCGGCGTGGGACCCGTCGGTCTCCCACTACTGCGTCGGGGTGGCCGAGAGCTCCGGTCCGACCGGCCCGTACGTCGACCGTTCGGCGCAACCCGTCGTCTGCCAGCCGTCGCTCGGGGGTTCGATCGATCCCGACGCCTACCGGGACCAGGCGGGTAACTACTACCTGGCCTGGAAGAACAATGACGGGTACGGCTCGAGTGTGCCGGCCACGTTGTGGGCATCGCCCATCGCCTTCAGTCCACAGGGGGCGGAGCTGACCGGACCGACCGCGGCGCTGATCACCCAGGACCGGCCGAAGGAGACGACCATCGAGCAGCCCGAGATGGTCCAGCTCGGTGGTCGCTGGCTTCTGTTCTTCTCCGGCGGTCTCTGGGAGACGAGTGGGTACGCCATCGCCTACGCCTACTGCCAGGGGCCGCTCGGCCCGTGCGCGGACCCGAATGTGGGTCCGGTCTTCCGGTCGGCCGGCGCGGTGGCCGGCCCGGGCGCACCCTCCATCTTCACCGATACCAGCGGGACACTGTGGATGGCCTACGACGCCTGGACCGCCGGGGACGTGGGCTATCCCGGTGGGGCCCGCAGTCTGCGAATGGATCCGCTGTGCCTGGTGGGGGGCGCACCGGTCCTCCTCGGGCCTTCGTCGACCTCACAGCCCCTCAGCCCCTCGTGTCCGACCACGCTTCCCGACGGCTACCAGTTGGCCGCGTCCGATGGCGGCATCTTCTCCTTCCATACCCCGTTCCGGGGTTCGGCGGGGGGCCGGCATCTCAACGCCCCGGTGGTGGGTGTGGCCGCCGACCCGGCCGGTGGGTACTGGGAGGTGGCCTCGGACGGGGGCATCTTCGCCTTCGGGGGTGCCCGCTTCTACGGGTCGATGGGAGGCCAGCACCTGAACAGACCCATCGTCGGCATCGCCCCGACGGCTGACGGCGGTGGGTACTGGGAGGTGGCCTCGGACGGGGGCATCTTCGCCTTCGGTGACGCCACCTTCGACGGGTCGATGGGAGGACAGGACCTGAACAAGCCCATCGTCGGCATCGCCGCCGACCCCCTCGGCGGTGGGTACTGGGAGGTGGCCTCGGACGGGGGCATCTTCGCCTTCGGTGACGCCACCTTCGACGGGTCGATGGGAGGCCAGCACCTCAACGAGCCCATCGTCGGCATCACCCCGACGGCTGACGGCGGTGGGTACTGGGAGGTGGCCTCGGACGGGGGCATCTTCGCCTTCGGTGACGCCACCTTCCACGGGTCGATGGGAGGCCAGCACCTCAACGAGCCCATCGTCGGCATCGCCCCGACGGCTGACGGTGGTGGGTACTGGGAGGTGGCCTCGGACGGGGGCATCTTCGCCTTCGGCGACGCCACCTTCCACGGGTCGATGGGGGGACAGCACCTGAACAAGCCCATCGTCGGCATCGCCCGTATCGGCGACTGAGGGCGCCGCTACTCGGTGGTCGAGTGGCGCAGTATCGGGTACCAGGTTCCACTCCAGCGCCACCCGCCGGCGGAAGGTGACGGTTCGACGGTCCCGTCGTAGACGCCGATCTTCCGTTCCGACGACGCAAAGACCGAGCACTGGAACGTACGGCCCGGCGTCCAGGTGATGGCCGATCCGCAGATGACCCCACTGACTCCGGTGACGCCGAACTGGTCGTGACCCGATCCCACCAGCGCCTGCTCGATCTGGGTCTCGAGCTGACCGGTGGGTGGTCCCGCCGACGTCTGCCCGGTGCTTCCAGCACCGCTACCGAGCCAGGCGCCGACCGTGGTCGCGCCGACTACGGCCACGGCGAGAAGGACGACCGCCACCCGTCGCGCCGGATGGTTCCTGGCCGGGACGTCGGCGTCGAAGTCCTCCTCCGGCGCGTGCCAGTTCCCGTCCGAACCGACCCACCAACCCGGGCCGTGGACTTCGTCGGTCATGCCGTCCATGGCCAAGGACGCACTCCATTCGATGGACAACCTGACCCCACGGTAGCGGGTGAGGGAGGTCGTCTATCCCTTCGGCACCCGGCGATCGTCCCCGGTCCGACGGTCCTCCCCCGACCAGGTGGCCGGCGGATCGCTGGCCGGAAACGACTCCCGTCCCGCCTCATCGACCAACTCGTCGACCCTGGCCCGCAAGCTGGTGTTGTCCCCTTCGTCCGGTGCTCGATCTTCAGCCATCGCCATCGGCTCCTCCCCGGTCGGGTGCAGAAGCGATCCTAGGCCGAGGGTGGCCGGGGGCGTTCCCCGGCCCTGCTCCCGTTCCCGTGGGTATCATCCAAACCTCGGATCGGGGAAGCGGACATGGTCATGGACGGCGACATCGTCATACGGGGCGGAACGCTGGTTGACGGGAGCGGTGCACCGGGACGGCCGGCCGATGTGGCCGTGCGGGACGGGAGGATCGCGGCCATCGGTCCACGTCTGACGGCCGCGGTGGAGCTCGACGCCTCGGGCCAGGTCGTGGCGCCGGGATTCATCGACATCCATACCCACTACGACGCCCAGGTCTTCTGGGACCCCGATCTCAGCCCGTCCTCGTTCCACGGGGTCACCACGGTCGTGGCCGGGAACTGCGGATTCTCCATCGCCCCCACCCGGGCTGCGGGCGTCGAGATGCTCGTGCGCACCCTCCAGCACGTGGAGGACATGAGCTTCGACACCCTGATGGCCGGGGTCCCATGGGACGAGTTCGAATCGTTTCCCGAGTACCTCGACACCGTCGAACGCCGGGGCGTGGCCCTGAACTACGGCTGCTACGTGGGCCACACCGCGGTCCGGCTCTTCGTCATGGGACCCGAGGCCTACGAGCGGGCCGCGACCGACGACGAGATCGCCACCATGCGCGCCGTGATCAGCGAAGCCCTCGACGCCGGCGCCATCGGCTTCGCATCCAGTTGGTCCCCCACCCACAACGGAGATCACGGCCGGCCGGTGCCGTCCCGGGTGGCCGACCTCGACGAACTGACCGCCCTGCTCGAGCCGTTGCGCAACCGCCGGCGCGGCGTGGCCGCCTTGCTTCCCGGCGGTGTGTTGTCCAACGACCAGCTGTTCGATCTCCAGCGTCACATCGGCCGCCCTTTCACCTGGACGGCGCTCCTCACCTTCGCCGGATCCGACTATCACGAGGCGGTCATGGCCGAACACGTCGCCGCCCGGGCCGACGGCGCCGACGTGTGGCCCCAGGTCTCGTGCCGGCCGCTGGTCTTCCAGATGAACCTGGCCGAGCCCTTCTCCCTCAACACCTTCCCCAACTTCGCCGCCCTCATGGATGCCCCGATCGAGGAACGCAAGGCGGCCTATCGGGACCCGGGGTGGCGGACGGCGACCCAGGCCCAGCTCGACTCGGGTGGCTTCAGCCTGTTCAACAGCGCGTCGCTGTCGGTGGCCGAGTCGGCCTCCCGTCCCGATCTCGTTGGCTGCCGGGTCGTTGACCTGGCCGAAGCGCAGGACCGGACTCCGCTCGATGTGCTGCTCGATCTCTCGCTGGCCGATGATCTCACCTCCCGGTTCTGGTCGGTGTTGGCCAACAACAATCCGGAAGGGATCGCCGCGCTCCTACCGAGGGACGACGTCCTGTTGGGGCTGGCCGACTCCGGGGCCCACGTCTCTCAGCTGTGCGACGCCTGTTTCGCCACCGACCTGCTGGGGACCTGGGTCCGGGAACGCCAGGTGATGAGCCTCGAACACGCCATCCACAAGCTCACGGCCGAGCCGGCCCGTGTGTACGGGCTCGACGAGCGCGGCTCGGTGCGGGTCGGATTGGCCGCCGACCTGGTCGTCTTCGATCCTGACACCGTGGCACCCGGACCCATCCGCCGGGTGGTCGACTTCCCGGCCGACGGTGAGCGGTTGACTGCTGATGCACCGGTGGGCATGACCCACACCCTGGTCAATGGGGTGCCGATCCGGATCGATGGCGGTCCGGCGCCCGACGGGTTGGGGCGGAGACCGGGTCGGGTCCTTCGGTCCTGACCGCCCGGGGACTCAAGTCGATGGCCGAGTCTGCCGATCGATGGGGATGATGGAATCGATGGCGGCGGTCAGCCCCGAGAACCTCGATGCCCTGGCAGAGCCGACCCCGGGTCCCCGGATACCCCTGCTGGCCAGGATTCCCTTCGCCACCGCCCTGCGGTTCTGCGGCCTCTTCCTCGGCATGTGGATCGTCGGGATCTGGTTCGCCGACCTCCAGGATTCACTCCGGAGCCTCCACACCGCCTGCGAGGTCGTGGCCGGGTGCGGGTGTCTCCTCTTCATCGGCTCCAGCTACGTGGCCATCCGGGCCTGGCAGTTGCGGCATCCCCGGTAGCGGGATCCCCGTTCCCACCCCCTGGCCCGGTTCGCCGTGGCGTCCGGTTCGGACCCGGTGATGGTATCCATCTGTATAGCTGATCACCAATGATGAATCGATTCCTTTTACAGATGGTTGCCCTATAGTGGGGGGAGACGCGAGATCCGGGTCCAATCCGAAGGAGCCAAGGCCATGGACGCAGCCCCCGTCATCCACCTTTCAGACCTCGAGCTGTTTGCCGACTGCACCCGGGCCGAGTTGCGGCAGATCGAGTCCCTGACCACCTACCTCCAGGTAGAACGGGACCGCGTCCTGATCCGGGAGGGCAGCCCGGCCAAGGAGTTCATCATCATCGGGAGCGGCAACGCCCGGATCTCACGGGAGACGGGTGAGGGAACCACCACCCTGGCCGACGTGGGGAGCGGCGGGTTCATCGGCGAGATGGAGCTGCTGTCCAAGGCCCCACGGGCGGCGACAGCCACCGCCACCACCGATCTGGCCCTCCTGGTCAGCTCGGCCAGCGAGTTCAAGTCGATTCTGGACCTGGCCCCCTCGGTGGCCGACAAGGTGCAACGCGCTTCGCTCGTGCGGTCGGCCGGCCTTGACGCGGCGGCCTGACCGGCAGGAGCGCTAGCCGGCCCGACCCCGCAGGTTGCGACGGGCGGCGAGGGAGTGCGACGGGTTCGTCCGACGGAGATCGTCCGGGAGCAGCCGGATGGCCTCTTCCACGATGGTGCCCGGGGGGCACTGGGCCGATACCGCGGCCCGCTCGACGAGATTGCCCAGGTAGGCAGCCAGATTGAGCGTGTCGAGTCGTGGTGAGCGACCGGAGAAGGGCACCGGCTCGGTCAGGGGGTCGATGTCTCCTACCCCGAGCAGGATCCGTCTGGCCGCCAGGAGGGCCCGTCGGGCTTCTTCGAAATCGACGTCGCTGAAGTGCATCCAGGCGGAAAGCCCCAGTTCGAGGGCCAGGTCGGTCTCCACCACCGACCCGAGGTCGAGGAGCCCCCGAAGAACCGCCGGAGCGAATCCTTCGCGCGTGGGTGTCGAGGTCACAGGACCCAGTGTGACGAAGGGGTGTGACGGAGTGGTGGATCCCGGCCGACGAGAGGGCAAAACCGCACGTCTGGCACGGTGTACGGCCGTCGGGCAGTATCTGGCGGTGCCATCCGAACCCAGTCACCCCGGGCCCGGGCCCGACGATCAGGCGTTGCCCACCGACACCATCGGGCTGTTGGAGGGGATCTGCACGACCCGGGCCATCCGCCGCTACCGGGATGAACCCGTCCCCCCACGCGTGCTCCGAGACGTCCTCTTCGCAGCCACCCGGGCCCCGAGCGGCTCGAACCGCCAACCGTTCCGGTTCGTCGTGCTCACCGACGGACCCAAGGCGGCCGAGGCCAAGCGCCTCCTCGGCACCGCGGCGCGCCGGGCGTGGGGCGCCAAGCGGACCGCGGACGGCTACGACCGGGGTTCGGGCACCGACGACACCTCGGCCAAGGCCTCGATGGCCCGGACCATGGAGGCCTACGTCGACCACCTCGGCGAGGTGCCGGTCCTGATCCTCCCGTGCCTGGTCCGCCACCGTGAGCCCCACCCCGTCGACGGCGCCTCGATCTATCCGGCCTGCCAGAACCTGCTGCTCGCCGCCCGGGCACTCGGGTACGGCGGGGTGATGACCAGCTGGAACCTGTTGGTCGACGCCGAGCTCCATGCCTTGTTGTCCATCCCCGACGACGTCTTCGTGGCCGCCGCCATCACCCTCGGCCGCCCGCAGGGGCACCAGGGCCCGGTCCGGCGCCGGCCCTTGGGTGAACTCGTCTACTTCGACGAATGGGGCGGGACCGCCCCCTTCGCCACCGACCCCCCCGGCACCCGCTACACGAGCGCAGGTCCGCCTCCGTCCCGGGGATGAACCCCGAGCCGGGCGTCAACCCGGGTCGGCGCACGAAGGTCACAGCAGCGAGGGGACGATGGCCTCGACCACGCTCGGGCCGGGTGTGGCCAACGCCCGGGCCAGCTGGTCGCCGAACTGCTCGGCCGTCTCGGCCCTCGAGGCGGCGATACCCAGGCCGCCGGCCAGCTGCACGAAGTCGATCGACGGGCGTCCGAGGTCGAGCATGGCCCGCGCCTTCGGCCCGGGAGCGTCCACGCCGACCCGGTCGAGCTCCATGTTGAGTACGGCGTAGGAGTGGTTGTTCAAGAGGATGGTGGTCACGTCGAGGCCCTCACGGGCCATCGTCCACCACGACTGGAGCGTGTAGAGGGCGCTCCCGTCGGCCTCGAGGGCGATCACCCGGCGGTCCGGCTCGGCGACCGCCGCGCCCACGGCCACCGGCAGCCCCTGGCCGATGGCCCCGCCGGTCAGGCAGAGCCAGTCGTGTGGAGGAGCACCGGCCGTGGCGCCGGGGGCGAAGAGCCCCGAGGTGTTGCCCTCGTCGGAGACGATGGCCCCTTCGGGCAGCAGGGCGCCCAGGGCCTGGCACACGCCCTGGGCGGTGAGGGGGCCGGTGGGACGGTCGGGACGGTCGGCCTGCTGGCGGACCGCCGTCCCCGGCGCGGCCGGGATCAGATCGGCCAGGTCCCCCACCGCAGTCAGCACATCGTCGGCGGCGCCGGCCACCGGGTACACGGCACAGCCCTCGGGCACCAGGTCGCTCGGCTTCCCCGGGTAGGCGAAGAACGACACCGGCGACGCGGCATCCACCAGCACCAGGTGCCGGATGCCCTCCAGCTGCATGGCGGTGAACTCGGCCAGATAGGCCAGTCGCTCCACCACCGGCCGGCCGGCCCCGCGTTCGAGTCGGGTGGGAAAGGTCTCGCCGAACAGCTTGGCCCCGGTGGCCGCGGCGATGTCGGCCACCGTTGCCAGCGCGGCCCCGGAGCAGGCCCGGCCGCCGATGAGGATGGCGGACGGCTCGCCCGAACGCAGGGCCGCCGCGGCCGAGGCGATCACGGTGCCGTCCGGCGCGTTCCCCGCAGGTGGGGGGAGCGCGGGACCGTGGGCCACCGCCCCCCCGTCGGACCACGACACATCGGCCGGGAGGATCAGGGTGGCGACCGAACCGGGAGGCCCGACGGCGGCGGCCAGGGCGGCCAGGGCGTCGGCGCTCAGCCCGACCGTGGATTCCGACGTGCGCACGAAGGTCGACACGTTCCGGGCCACCGTCTCGATGTCGGACTGCAGCTGGGCGTCGTAGGCCCGATGGGAGAGGGCGTGGTCGCCGACGATGTTGACCACCGGACTGTGGGCCCGTCGGGCGTTGTGGAGGTTGGCCAGGCCGTTGCCGAGGCCGGGGCCGAGGTGGAGCAGGGTGGCGGCCGGACGCCCGGCCAGACGGGCGTACCCGTCGGCCGCGCCGGTGGCCACTCCCTCGAACAGGGCCAGCACGCTGTGCATGGCCGGCACCTCGTCGAGGGCAGCGACGAAGTGCATCTCGGATGTGCCGGGATTCATGAAGCAGGTGTCGACCCCGTGGTCGACGAGGGTGCGGATGAGGGCCTGGGCTCCGTTCACCTGGCCGGGTCCGGTCGGGTAGGCGCCAGGTCGAAGATGGTCCCCGGATTGAGGATGCCGTGGGGATCGAAGGCGGCCTTGATCCGACGCATGAGGTCCAACTTGGCCGGATCTTCGAACTCGGCCAGATAGGGGCGTTTCTCCGTTCCGATCCCGTGCTCGCCGGAGACGGCTCCCCCGAGCGAGAGCCCGGTGCCGATGACGTCGCGCAGCAGCTGATGGCGCACCGCCGGATCGGCTTGCCACACCGACAGATGGACATTGCCGTCTCCGGCGTGGCCGCATCCGATCACCAGGGACGAGGTGGCCGCGGCCAGCGTGCCCACGCCCTCGAGGAACGCGGGGATCGAGGCCCGCGGGACGACCACGTCCACGATGTCGTCGGACCCGTTGGCCTTGGAGGCCCAAAAGGCGCGCTCGCGTGCGGCGATGAGCTGCTCCCCGGCCTGGTCGGGCAGCACGTACACATCGAGCGCACCCAGCTCGGCCGTCAGTCCGGCCAGAGCCTGGACGTCCTCTTCCAGACGGGAGGCGTGGTGGTTCTCGAGGACGATCACGAGGTAGGCCAGCGCCCGTTCCTTGATGGCCGCGGGGACACCGAGGTCGATGCCGGCGTTGGCGGTTATCCCGGCCATCGACACCAGGTCGATGTACTCGACCAGGAGTGGATCGAGCCCACTGGCCACGATGGGGGGAACCGCCCCGGCGATGTGCTCGATGTCGGCGAACGGAGCCAGCAGCGTGGCGTGGTGCTGTGGCCGTGGATGCAGCCTGAGTGTGACCCGGGTGACCAGGGCGAGGGTGCCCTCCGAGCCAATGACCAGCTGGGTCAGGTCGTAGCCGCTGGTCGACTTCACGAACTTGCCGCCGGCCACGATCACCTCACCGGTACCGATGACGGCCTCGATGCCCAGGACATGGTGGCGGGTCACGCCGTACTTGACGGCGCGCATGCCTCCGGCGTTGGTGGCCACGTTGCCGCCCAGCGACGCGGACTGCTCACCGGGGAA
This sequence comes from uncultured Acidimicrobiales bacterium, assembly GCA_963713625.1. Lineage (GTDB taxonomy): Bacteria > Actinomycetota > Acidimicrobiia > Acidimicrobiales > RAAP-2 > Bog-756. The sequence goes on from CAVQMN010000008.1 coordinate 506,555, forward strand.
CACCGGGTAGATCAGACCGTGGGGCACCAGGGCGGCGTCCAGCTCGGCCAGTGTCACCCCGGGTTCGACCACGGCGACGTGGTTGGCCGTGTCGATCTCGATGATCCTGCACATCCGTTCGAACGACACCACCACACCGTCGGCCGGGGGGATGGATCCACCGGACAGCCCGGTCCCCGATCCGCGCGGGGTGAGCGGGATCCCCTCGGCGCCAGCCAACCTGACGATGGCCACGACCTCGGCGGTGGACCCCGGACGCACGACCGCCCGTGGTCGCACCGGGCGTCCGGTCAGGGCCTCGTCATGGGTGTCGTCCTCTTTGATGTCGCCGCCGCTGTCGACATGGTCGGGACCGACGATTCCCGCCAGCTCGTCGATCACCGGCACCGCATCCGCCCCCGGTCGGCTTCCGCCGAGCCACACCTCCGGAACTGGCTCGTCATCACACGCTCCTCCTCCGACCGCTCCGCCCGTACGCTACCTCCCGGGCACGGAGCCAACCGCCGCCGGAGTGGCGTCGAGGGCGCAGTTGAAGCACGCCGTCCCGCCCGGAGGTTCCCCGCCCTCGGGGCGGTCCGAGGGTCGTCGGGGCGGGTTCTTGATACCGAAGGCGGCGAGGACCCCGCCGAGGGCGCACAGCCCTCCGGCCAGGAACGCCGCGCTCCGGAATCCGCTCGACAGTTCGGCCGGGTGCAGATAGCTGGTCCCCGAGATCCCGGCCAGGGCGGGGAGCACGGCCACGGCGATGAGGGAGCCGATCCGGGCCACATCGTTGTTGACGGCCGAGGCCAGTCCGGAGTGCTCGGCAGATACCGCGCCGAGGGCGGTGGCCGTCAGGGGGGCGACGGTGAAGCCGAGGCCGAACCCGAAGACGAGCACCGCCGGCAGCACCCCCGACAGGTACGAGGAATCGGTGGTGATCCTTCCGAGCAGGGCCAGGCCCACACCGACCACCACCGGTCCGACGCTCATCTGCAGGCGGGGTCCGATCTTGGTGGCCAAGCGACCCGACCGGGACGACAACACCAGCATGATCACGGTCAGGGGCAGGAGGGCCACACCCGATTCGAGCGGCGAGTAGTGGTCGGAGACCTGCAGCTGCAGGGGCAGGAGGAAGAGCGCACCACCCAGCGCGGCGTAGACGATGAAGGTGACGGCATTGGTGACGGTGAACTGCCGTATCCGGAAGAGCGCGAGTGGGAGCATCGGTGCCGGCGAGAACCGTTCCACGAAGAAGAAGGCCACGCCGGAGCCGGCCCCCACGACCACCATGGCCACAACCGGCGCCGCCGTCCAGCCGCGGGCTGGTCCTTCGATGAGCGCGAAGGTGGTCCCGGCCAGGGCCAGGGTGACCAGGACGGCTCCGGCGATGTCGAGCCGGCCCCGCGCGTCGGGATCGCGCGACTCGGGGACGTGGCGGACGGAGAGCAGCAGCACGATGGCACCGATGGGCACGTTGATCACGAAGATCAGTCGCCACGAGGCGGCGGCGATCAGGTAGCCGCCGAGCAGGGGGCCGGCGGCGGTGGCCACCCCGCCGAGTCCGGACCAGGACCCGATAGCCCGGCCCCGGTCATCGGGATCGAATGATGCCTGGAGGATGGCCAGACTCCCCGGCGTCAGGAGCGCAGCCCCCACGCCCTGGAGGATGCGCGTTCCGATCAGGACGGTGGTCCCCGGGGCCAGGGCGCAGGCCGCCGAGGACAGGACGAACCAGATGATGCCCACCACGAACATCCGCCGTCGACCGTAGCGATCGCCCAGCGAGCCCCCGAGCAGGAGGAGGGACGCCAGGGTCAGGGTGTAGCCGGTGACCACCCACTGCAGGGTTCCGAGTGATGCCTGGAACTCGCGTCCGATGGTGGGAAGGGCGATCCCGACAACCGTGGCGTCGATGGCCGCCATGGCCGAGCCGAGCACGGTGGCGGCGATGACCCAGCGGCCCGCCGCCGATCCGAAGTGGAGGAGGCCGTCACTCGCCCCGTTCACGGTCGGGGGCCGAGGGGGCAGGTCCGATGGTCACGGACGGGGCGGATCACCGTGGAAGGACAGCGGGATCCAGGTGCCTTCGGTCAGTCCGTTTCACGCAACCCTTCGGGGCAACACGGCGCCGATGAGCCAAAAGATCGGGATGAAGAGACCGATGATGAACATCACCCAGTGGCCCTTGCGGAGGGACATGATCCCAAGCGTGATCAGCAAGACGATATAGATGACGCCGAGGATGAAAACCATGACTTCTTCCTCTCCTGGGACGTGAGCCGAAGGGCTCGGGAGAACTACACCGTAGTGCTGCGCCTGCTGGTGATGCTCCGATGTTCCCCATGGGGCGCCATGGCCCCTGACGGCAGGAAAGCCCGGGGCACCGAAGCCCTCAAGCTGCCGACTCGTCTGGTCGATGAGTCAGGGGTGCGTGAACACGAGCAAACCCTGGCCAGGCTGCTCGACGAGCTGCCCGATGCCGCCATCGCGGTCGACGGGCAGGGCCTGGTTCTGTGGGGAAACCGCGCCGCCGAATGTCTGTTCGGGCGGACACTGCACGAATCCATCGGGATGTCGGGGCTGGATCTGATCCACCCCGAAGACCTCGAATTCGTTCTCCTGGCCCTGATCAGCGTGCGCGGCAAAGACGTCGGGTCCCCCATCGAGGTGCGCCTGGCCACGGCTTCGGGTTGGCGGCTGGTGGAACTCGTGGGTACCCCGGTCCCGTGGTTCAGAGAGGGTGCGGTACTCCTGTGTCTTCGGGATCTCACCGAACGGCGCCGCTTCGAGCTCGCCCACCATCACGACGCCCGTCTGCGCTCACTCGTCCACAACTCCTCTTCGATCACCATGCTGGTGTCGCCCGAAGGCACGGTTGCATCCGTCTCCGGAGCGCTCACCCGCCTGCTGGGACAGGATCCGGAGTTCGTCGAAGGACAACCCCTGGCCGACCTGGTCAGTGAAGCCGACCGTTCCACCCTCGAGGCCGCATTCGAATGCGCCGCCACCGGGGCCACGGCCACCAACCCGGTGACCGTCAGGTTGGCCCTCAAACACCACGGAGGCGAGAAGACCTCTCCGTTCGAGCTGGCGCTGGTCAACCTGGTCGACGACCCGACCGTCGGGGGCTACGTGGTGTCCGGCCACGACATCACCATCCAGATGCTCACCGAGCTCGAGGTGCGCAAGGCACTGTCCCTGTTGACCGCCACACTGGACTCGACGGCCGACGGCATCGTCGTGGTCGACAGCGCCGGACGGATCGTCAACTACAACCATCGCTTCTCCGAGATGCTCCGGCTGAGTGGTCCGCTGCAGCCCGGTCCGAGCCCCGCCGCCGTCAACGCCTTCTTCCGCCACAAGCTGCTCATGCCGGAGTTGTTTCTGGCCAAACTCGAAGACCTGTCAGGGACCAGCGAAGCAGAGAGCTGCGACGTCCTCGAGTTCGTCGACGGTCGGGTCTACGAGTGTGTCTCGATGCCCCAACGGGTGGACGGGGCGGTGGTCGGTCGGGTCTGGAGCTTTCGGGACACAACCGACCGGAAGCAACTCGAGGAGCGACTCTCCCATCAGGCCTTCCACGATTCCCTCACCGGCCTGGGCAACCGAGCGCTGTTCCAGGATCGTCTCCAGCACGCCCTGGCGCGCACGGAACGGACACAGGGTCAGCTCGCCGTCCTGTTCCTGGACGTGGACAATTTCAAGGTGGTCAACGACACACTCGGGCACTCGGCCGGGGACGCGCTCTTGCAGGCCACCGCTGAAGTACTGGTCGGGTGCCTCCGCGAGTCCGACACGGCGGCCCGACTCGGCGGTGACGAGTTCGGCGTCGTGCTGGAAGAGGTCGGTGACCGTTGTGAGGTGGTCAAGCTGGTCGAACGCGTCCTGATCGCGGCACGCCGACCGTTCGCGGTGGGAGGCCAGGTGGTCTCCACCACTGTGAGCATCGGGATCACATTCCACAGTCCGGGTGTCTCCAGCGACCAGCTCCTGCGCAATGCCGACCGGGCCATGTACGCGGCCAAGGAACGGGGCAGGAACCGGTATTCCGTGTTCGAGGACGAGATCGGTGCCGCGGCGTCGAGCCGGCAACCGCACGAAGGGACCGTTGTCCGCTGACCCTTCCCGGGGAGCGCCGGCGGAGGCCGCGCTGCTCGGAAGATCCGTCGGCGGCGGCGTTTCTCCACGATTGGGACGGCCGTCCGGGGCCCCGATTGCGACTCGCAGTTGCGACCCGTAGTTGCAACAGATAGTGTGCCCGGCAGGCGGGAACCAACAGCGACCCCGACCGCAGGGACCGGCGGGCCCTGTGGTCGGAGTAGCTGGCCACCGGCGGACAGAGGCCCTGCCCCTCGATCATCGGCATCCTCCGCGGTTCTCTTGAGCCCCGGCGGGCCGTCCCCGCAGTCCCGGCGGGTTCCTACCCGGTCCTCGCCGCCAACTCCCGATAGTGCTGCCGCCAGATGAGCCGGTACACCCGGCTCCAACGCGGAATCGAGCGCAGGCCGGGTATGAAGGGCAAGAAGACCAGGAGCAGGGTGAGGATCATCATGATCCCCCAGACCTGGAGGTCCCCGCTGGCCGAGGTGTTCATGGGGGGAACCTGATACCAGAGGGTGTAGAGCCAGAGCCAGGCCTGACCGGGGTAGTTCCCGGTCTCGTTCATCATCCCCCACTGGTCGCCCGAGAGGTGTTGGTTCTGAGCCAGGTTGGCCAGGTAGGTTCCGTCGGCGATGAACAGGAGGGGCTTGGTGTAGTCGGTCCCGTAGAACTGGCTCGAGCTGAGCAGGGCCCCGTCCAGGGCGCCGCTCCTGGCCATCGAGGTCAGCCCGTCGATGATGGCGGTGACCGGCCCGTAGTCTCCGAGGGCCACGACGACGGAGCCATCTTTGAACGCGGCGTTGGCCACCGTCTTTTCGTAGGCCCCGGTCCAGGCCTGCTGTTGCGTCGGCGTCGCCGCCATGTACTCGGCGAGTGCGGCGCGTACCCGCGGGTCGTTGGGGAGGGTCTCGAGGGGATGGATGACGAAGTCCTGAGCGGTGTCGATCGGGTGGTGCACGCCCAGCCACTGCTCGGGTGAGAAGAACCCGATCGACTGGGCCGCACCGGCAGTGTCGTTGTAGGGCGGACCGTAGGTGGCCGTACCGCTGGTCCCGTCGAGCTCGGTGATGGCGGTCTGGGCGAAGTCCACCGGGTTCTCGGTCGACCACGAGCGTACGGTCACTGGCTTTTCGTCCGGGGACGAGAACACGACAGCCAACGCCACCACGAGGATGACGACCACCACGAAGGCGATCAGGACCTCCTTGACCAGGTCGTAGGGCTCGTACCTGCCGCTCCATTCCTTCACGTCGCGGTCGGGTTTGAACTGGCGTCGGGCCCGGCGGGTCAGGGCCTCCGTCATGACGGCGTGGCGCCCGGTGCGGCGTCGGAGACGCGCTGGTGTTCGTCGATGCCCGCTGTCCGGTCGGACTCATCATCGATACCGGGCGTCCGGGGGGTCTCATCGAAGGGCGGCACCACGCCACGGAGTCGCACCAAGAGCACATGGCCGGCGACGAGCACCACGACCACCAGCGGGAGCAGGACGATGTGCCACATGATCATCTGACCGAAGTTGGTCACGTTGAAGATGGCCCCCGCGCCGGTCGAGTTGATGCCGTCCTTGGCCTGGGTGCTGATCCACTGCGAGTCGAAATTCTGCTGCGACAGGTACCCGGTAAAGGCGGCCCCGACCGAGACGACGAACGACACCACACCGGTGATCCACGTGGCCCGGCGACGCCCACGCCAGGCAGCCATGAAGAACTTGCCCCACAAGTGGATGACCATGGTGAAGAAGAACACCTCGACACTCCAGAGGTGCAAGGAGTTGACGAACAGCCCCACCGTCGACACGTGCCACCACGTCGGGCCGAAGATAGCCAGCACCACTCCGGTGAGGATCACCACCGACAGAGCGCAGAGCGTGAGCACCCCAAAGACGTAGATCCACGAGGCCACGTAGGCCGGCTGACGATCAGGGAGGAGACGTCCCGGGGGCAGGGCGTCGACGGCGGCGTGGCGCACCTTGGCCGTCCACTGGTCAGCATCCTCGGGCCGATCTGCGCTCTTGGCGATGGACGGCGCATCCTGGCCGGTGACATCGGTGTCGAGGCTCACCGGCCGCCACTCCGGTGCCCGCGGAACGGGATGAGAATGGCAGCCACGAAGACGACCACCATCAAGCCGATGAGAATCAGGTTGGCCACCGACATCTGGATGAATCCCCAATGGACGTAGTGACCGGGTCGGTTGAGATCGACGAGACTGCCGAAGATCCGGCTCATCATTGCGGGCAGCATGGGCACGGGCATCAAGACCTCCTGGGGCCAGGGTACGGGTGGGGCTGCGGAAGGGCTAGGGCCGAAAGTCCCTTGCCGGCCAGGATTCCCGGCGGTCAGGCAGCAGAACGCCGGATACCTTCACCCACCGCGGCGGCAGGCGTCGACGCGGATCGGGTCGGCGATCACCACTGATCGACGGGTGCGCCACCCGATCGGGAAGGCGAATCTGGTACGAGACGGTCCCGGGCCGTGCGTCAGGCGGACCGCGACAGGTAGCTGTGGACGGACCGGACGGCGCTGGAGCCCTCCCCCACCGCCGAGGCCACCCGCTTCATGGAATCGGACCGCACATCTCCGACGGCGAACACCCCGGGCAGGGACGTCTCGAAGGGCAACGGTGCCCTCTCGACGAACAACGGATCGACCAGAGTGTCCCGATCGAGCGACCGGTCGGTGCGGATGAATCCACTCTGATCCAGGACGACCGAGTCCCCCAACCAGGATGTGGCCGGCACCGCGCCGATGAAGCAGAACACCGCGGCGCAGGTCCGTATCTGATGCGCCCCGGTCGCCGTGTGCTCCAAGGTCACCTCTTCCAGATGGGTGGTTCCCCCGAGCGCCCGCACCTCTGTCTCGGTGACCACGTCGATCCGGGGTTCGGCGCCGATGCGGTCGATGAGGTAGCGGGACATGGTGTCGGACAGATCGGAGCGACGGATGACAATCGAGACATTGCAGCTGGCCTGACTCAGGAAGATGGCGGCCTGCCCAGCAGAGTTCCCGCCCCCCACGACCACGACGTCACTGCCGGCACACGTCCTCGACTCGAGATCGGTGGCGGCGTAGAAGACGCCGTTGCCCTCGAACGTCTCGAGGTTCGGGATGTCGAGTCTCCGGTACCGGGCACCGGTGGCGACGATGACCGACCGGCACGGGATCTCGCTGTTGTCGGTCAGGGTGACCACGTGGAACCCGTCCTCGACCCGGAGTGCGGAAGCCTCGCATGGGCTCACCAGCCATGCCCCCAGCCGTTGGGCCTGAATGGCCGTCCGGGCGGCCAGGTCGCCACCGGAAATACCGTTCGGGAAGCCTGCGTAGTTCTCGATCCGAGAGCTCGAGCCAGCTTGTCCTCCCGGTCCGACGGCATCGAGGGACACGGTGTCCAGTCCCTCGGACGCACCGTAGACCGAGGCGGCCAGGCCGGCCGGGCCCACTCCCACCACCACCAGGTCGAAGGTGCGGCCGGGTACCGGGTGATAGGTCAGCCCGAGCAGTTCGGCGAACTCCCCCGGTGTCGGGTGCCGGAGGACGGCCGTCGAGGTGACGACGACCGGGGTGTCGACCGGTCGGAGGCCCATGCTGGCCAGAAGTACTTCGACATCGTCGGCTTCCTCCAGATCGATCCACGAGTGGGCGAGCCGGTTCCGGGAGGCAAAAGTTCGAAGGGCCAGGGCCTCGGGCGAGTAGCGCGAGCCGATGATCCGCACGGCAGACGCGGCCGAACTGGTTCGGAGTGCCTCCCGCCGGGCGATCAGCGCGGCGAAGATGATGTCGGAGATCGTGGGCTTGGTGGCCATCATCCGCCTGAAGGCGTCGTGGGGAATGGCGAGCACCAGCCCGGCCTGGTCGACCCGGGCGGTCAGAAAGCTCCGCTGGCCGGTCAGCAGCCCCAACTCGCCGATGAACTGTCCATCGGTGTAGCTGACGATGACCTCCTCGGAGTCGTCATCCCGGACGATCGTGATCCCCCCTCGGAGGACCACGAACATGTCCCACACCTCGGTGCCGGCCCGGTAGAGCACCTCGCCGGCGGCAACCTCTCGCACGGTCCCGAACTCGGCCAACTGGTCGAGGTGATCGGGGTCGAGGACGGGAAAGCGGACGTTGTCGGCATCGGCCTCGATGAGCGGACGTCGTCTCGGTGGCTCGTCGACGGGCACGGCCTCATCTTCTCAGATCGCATTCCCCGTGTGCACAGGTTGGTAGGGTTCGCCCATGGCGTCCGGATGGCCTGCGCTTCCCTTCCCGGCGTGGAAGGCGACCTGCGACACCCTCCACGCCCACACCCAGGTGCTCGGGAAGCTGGCCGTGGCGCTGGCGCCACCCGAGCCCCAGCTCCAGCACGCCGCGCTCCGGCTCACGGCCCGAGGGTGGGAGACCGCGCCGCTTCCTGCGCCCGACGGCTCGGGGGCGTTGGTGGTGGCCCTCGATCTCCGCACCCACGAAGCCGTCGTCGAACACGATGACCGGCCCGCCCGTCGGGTCCCACTGACCCCCGACCGCTCCGTCGGGGAGGTCACCCGTGACGTGATGGGCGCGGTTCGATCCCTGGGCGGTCCGGTCGAGATCGATCCGACCCCGCAGGAGGTGGAGTGGACCGTGCCTCTGGACGAAGACGAAGAGCACGCCCGCTACGATCCGGGCCGGGTGGCCGCCTACTTCGATGCGGCCGCCCGGGCTGCGCTCGTGCTCGCCGCCTTCCGCGCCCCGTACCGGGGACGTTCGACACCGGTCAATGCGTGGTGGGGTTCGTTCGACCTGGCCACCACCTTGTACTCGGGCCAGCCGGCCGCTCCCCCGGCAGGGGACTTCATCACCCGCAACGCCATGGACGCCCAGGAGGTGGCCGTCGGATGGTGGCCTGGTGACCCGCGCTACGGAAAGGCAGCCTTCTACGCCTACGCCCATCCGGCACCGGAAGGAATGGGCTCGGGAGTCCTGTCCCCCGACCTGGCCCGCTGGGACCCGACGCTCGGGGAGTTCATCCTGGATTGGGACGACGTCATCTCGAGCCCCGACCCTCATGGAACGGCCCTCGAGTTCGCCCGATCGGCGTTCCGTCATGCGTGCCTGATGTGCGCGTGGGACACCGGTCTGGCGGCCAGCGCGGAGGGAGTCCCACCCCCGGTGGCCTGAGCACTCCCCGGTCCGACACCTCCCTTCACTCCGAACGGCCCACGTCGAGAACTGCGACAATGGCCGGATGGGTCGGGCGACCGTGCGGCGACACGGCGGGGTCGAATACGGATGCGGCCAATCGCTCGATATCTATGAACCGGCACATCCGGGCGGATCGGTGGCCGTGCTCCTGTGGCACGGAAGGGGCCGGAACGAACGGGATGTGCTGGAGCCGCTGGCTCACCGGATCGCCGCGGCCGGCGTGGTCACAATCGTTCCCGACTGGAGTTGTGATGACGGCGGAAGGGGCAAGCACGATCTGACCGCTTCACTGGCCTTCTCCCGTGACCTGGCCGCCCGAGGTGGCCCCTCTCGGCTGGTCCTGGCCGGATGGTCCTTCGGGGCCAACGCCGGGCTGGACGTCGTCTTCCGGACCGCCATCCTCGGGGGCTGGCGTCCCGACGCCTTCATCGGGATCTCGGGCGGCTTCGACGATTCGCCCTACCGCCAACAGCCCCCATCCGGACTGGCCGCCGACCCTTCCGTCCCCGTCCTTCTGATCCACGGCTCCCTCGATGAGGTCGTGCCCGTGGAGCGGGCCCGGCTCACCTTCGACGCCCTCCGGGAGGCGGGCTGGGACGTCGTGCTGCGGGAGGTCGAGACCGACCATGCCGGTGCCATCGGCACCGTCTACGATCCCACCTCCCACCGATGCCTGCCGACTGGTGACCCCTTGCGCCTGGAGCTGTTGACGTCGATCGCGGGCTGGGTGTCGGAGTTCGCGTTGGCCGTGCGATGAGAGCCCGCGCCGCGTCACCCGACGGGTCTAGCCGCCTCGGCTGCCGTTCCCTCCGCCATCCGGTCCCGGGTTTCGCCTCCAGGTCTGGAACCGGATGGCCGGCGTGTCGGGGACGGGCGGGGAGGGCTCGTCACTGACCATCCGGAATGCAGACTCGAAGGGCGGGAACCGTTTGGTGCAGTGGAAGTCGCCCGCAACCCGGGTCAGCTGGAGCTCCTCGACCGCCGGGAGTGTCCGGGCGTAGAGCTGGGCTCCGCCGATGATCCAGACGCCGGCGCCCGCACCCCCGGTCAGAAAAGAATCCACGTCGGCGACGGGTACGAATCCGGAACGGAGCGTGGTACCACTCCTGGTGGCCACAAAGTTGGTGCCGCCCGACAGTGGCTGGTCGAACTCCGAATAGGTGGCGTAGCCCATCAGTACGTCGGACGAGGCGACGGTGGCCCGAAAGTGCGCGACGTCCGCGGCCACATGCCAGGGGATGCCGCTATCGGTGGCCAATCCGAGCCGGTCGTCCATCGCCGCCACGGCACAGATCATCTCTCGAAGCCTAGGGGCGGCGATGGGCCGTGCGGCAGTTCCGCTGGTTCACGCGCCGACTCCGAACACCTCTGGCGTTCCCCCTCGGACCGGATGGGTCCGCCTCAGCCCCGGTCCGATGCCGGGCCGGCACGGCGTCGCCCCTCCCCGAGACAGAGCAGCCGACGTTGTCGCGGAGAGAACTGAGCTCATCGAGGGTGTGGAGAAGTCGTGCCTGGGTCAGCGCCAGTACGGTTCCGATGCCGGTGCCGTCACGTTGGTAGCGGTCGTGCTGGAACTGCGCCTCTTCCCGCCATTCCTCGATTCGTTCGGGTGTCAGGTACGCCATCTCGGTCCTCCGTGAGCGTGTCCAACGGCCAGTTGTCGAAGCCGGGTGGAAGTTTTGGTGAACTCCGTCGCCCCGGACTTTAGATGGTGAGGTGGTGGGCCGCCTGAGGCCAACCGTAGGGCCAGCTGTGAAACGGCGGGCGCCTCAGCCCAGCCGGATCACGGCAAGTTGGGTGCCTTGGGCCACCAGGCGACCGGTACGGTCCCAGATCCAGCAGGATTCGTCGACCCGCCGGCCGTCGATGAGCTGGGCGCGCTGCAGGACGCGGACGGGGCCCGGCGCGGGAAGGGCCCGGACGTACACGGTGAGTTCGAGCGTGGGCACCCAGCCTGAGAACTCGATCTCGAAGGTGGCCGGCGGATAGGCATCGACGGCGAACACCAGCGAAACCGGATCGAACGGCTCCTCGCCCGGGAGCGCCAGCCAGCCCCGCAGCTCCCCGCTGCCACCCGGCGTGCCGGTGGTGAATCCTGTCGACCCCGGCTCCAGACAGACCTCGATCTGATCGAGGATGGCTACCGGGCTACCGTCCGGCGTGGCCGGCCTCAAGCGGACACACTCTTCGACATCGGCCCGGCCGGCAGCCGGCAGCCCCCGGTCCCAGTAGGGCGTGGCCGCGGCGTCGAGCTCACCGGTGGTCACCACCGCCTCGACGCAGGCCTGACCGTCCTGGCTCATCCGGGCCCGGACCTGGCTGGCCGTCCGGCCGGCCCGGAGGAGTTCGGCGGTGATGACCACCGGGCCCGGTTCGGGCGGATGGAGATAGTGCGCGCTGGCCGCAATGACATGGGGGTGGGCACCGACCGACACGGCGGCCCGGGCCAGCATGGCCAGGAGGTAGCCCCCGTTCGGCTTGCCCACGATGGTCCATGACGGGTCGACCTGGGCCGTGAAGCCCCCCGACCCGTCGGACACCACCCCGCTGACCACCGAGAATCCCTCTGCTTCCACCTCGGACACCGTAGTGGGTTGCGTCATAGAACGCAATCCCCTACAGTAAGTTCCATGACGGAATCCAGTGGCTCCGGTCAGGTGGCCCCGGGGAACGGATCGGGGGCCAGCCCCCGCCAGGTGCTGCTCATCGTCTGCGCCGGGGTCGTGCTGGCCAGTCTCGATCTGTTCATCGTCAACGTCGCCCTCCCCCAGATCGCCCACGACCTCGGGGCGAAGAACCTGGGCGAACTGTCCTGGGTGCTCAACGGGTACGCCATCGTCTACGCGTCCCTCCTCGTCTTCTTCGGAAAGTTGGCCGACCGTTACCGTCGCGATCGCGGCTTTCTCCTCGGGGTGGCCCTGTTCACCGCGGCCTCGGCGGCGTGTGCGGCATCGAGCAGTGTGGGGATGCTGATCGGTTTCCGGATGGTGCAGGCCGCCGGAGCCGCCCTGCTCACCCCGACGTCTCTGGCGCTCGTCCTGGCCTCGTACCGGCCCGAACAACGGCAGGGCGCGGTGCGGGCCTGGACGGCCTCCGGTGGGCTGGCCGCCGCCCTCGGTCCGGTGGTGGGCGGGTTGCTGGTGGCGGCCAGTTGGCGGTGGGTCTTTCTGGTCAATGTGCCCGTCGGCCTGGCCGCGCTGGTTGTCGGATGGCGCCGACTCCCCCACATCGCGGGTCACGAGTCGGAACGGCCCGACTCGCTCGGTGTCGTCCTCTCCACCGCCGGTATCGGCCTGCTCACCTTCGGCATCGTCGAGGGCAGCAACTGGGGTTGGGGCTCGGCCGTCATCCTCGGATCGCTCGGCGGAGCCGCCGTCCTGATCGGCCTCTTTGTCCTCCATTGCCTCACCAGCCGCAACCCGCTGGTGAGCCCGCTGCTCTTCCGGTCGAGGGCATTCACCGGGTCGTCGATCGTCGCCCTTTTCTTCTCCGCCGCCTTCGGGGGCATGCTCCTGTCGATCGTGCTCTGGGAGCAGGAAGTCTGGGGGTGGTCTGCCCTCCGGGCCGGACTGGCCATCGCTCCGGGACCCCTCATGGTCCCGCTCATGTCCTTCGTCGTGGCCGGTCGACTGATCGCTCGCTACGGGCCGGCGGTGGTCATCGGCCTCGGCAGTGTGGCGTTCGCCGCCGGGGTGTCGTGGTGGGCCATCGCCGTCGGGCTCCAACCCGATTACGTTTCGGATGTCCTCGGAGGGATGATCCTCACCGGCATCGGTGTCGGCCTCACGCTCCCCACCATGATGGCGACGGCATCGTCTTCCCTGCCTCCACCTTCATTCGCGACCGGCTCCGCGGTCATCAACATGATCCGCCAGACCGGCTTGGCTCTCGGCGTCGCCGCGCTGGTTGCCGTCCTCGGCACCGCCGCCGCCCACAGCGTGGCCGAACTCGATGCCTTCCGCCGCGGCTGGTGGTTCATCGCCGGCATCTCGTTCCTCGGCGTCATCCCCGCCCTCACCCTCCTCCGGAGGAAGCGGACGGTGTCGGACGGACCGGGTCGGGATCCGGTCACCGAGTCCGATGCCCCCCTGCTCGTGGTGGCCGACTAGTCCGAGGAGGCCGCGCAGGCCTGCGCCCGCACACCCGAGGCGGACCGCCGGCCGCGTGACGGTTCAGCTCACCCTTCGGTCAACTGCGCCGGAGCCGGAGGGGCGGTCTCGGCCTTGAGCGCGGCCAGCTCCTTGTCCACCTCGGCCGCGGAGCCGGCTTCGTCGAGCTCTTTTTGGATGTCATCGGTGGGGCCCCCGACGTCCTCGAGCACGCCGGATTGGAGCAGCTCGTCCATGGCGCCCGCGTGGGCCTGCATGGTGGCGATCTTGTCCTGGGCCCGCTGGAGCGCCTCCCCGGAGTCACCGAACGTCTTCGAGATCCCCGCTGTGCTCTCGTCCACGGAGCTGACCGCCTTGGCCGCGGTGTACTGGGCCTTCAACACCTCTTTCTGGGTCCGGAACTCGTTCACCCTCTTCTGGAGGGCCTGGAGGGTGGTCTCGAGCTTCTGCTCCTGCTCGGTGAGTTGCTGGTGCTGGGGCTCCATGCCGTCGATCTGGGCCTGGGCCGCGGCCTTGCGGGAGAGCGCTTCTTTGGCCAGGTCCTCCTTCCCCTGGGACAGCGCCGCCCGGGCCTGGTCCTGGAGGTGGTCCACGGTGTGCTGGAGCTGCTGTTCCTGCAGCTCGATCTGCTTGCGCGAGGCGGCGATGTCCACGAGCGCACGACGAACCTGGGTGATCTGGTCGAGCATCTGCTCGTAGGAGAGGTCGAGCATCTCGTCGGGCTTCTCGGCGGCGTCAAGGGCTTTGTTGGCTTTGGCCTGCACGATGTCGTGGGCCCGTTGGAAGAGGGACATTTCGCTGCGCTCCTTGTCGACGGATGACGGAGACCACCTCGGTTCCCGGTCGCCAGCCCAGAGGCTACCGCCTGGTCCGATGCCCACGAGGGTCGGTGGGTGCCCGATGGCCCCGACGGTGCATCCCACGGCATAACCGACGGTCCGTCCGGGTTGTAGGGACGAAGGAGGGGCGAGGACCCGGAGGAGACGCGATGCCAAGAGCAGTGAAGTTCGAGGAGTACGGGGATATCGACGTCCTGGAGGTGGTCGAGGTGGCCCGACCGGTGCCGGGCCCGGGCCAGGTACTCGTCCGGGTCCGGGCGGCGGGCATCAACATCGGAGAGGCCAAGATTCGCCGGGGCCTGCTGCATGCACAGTGGCCGGCCACGTTCCCCTCCGGGCAGGGAAGCGACCTCGCCGGGGTGGTCGAGGAGATCGGCTCGGGAGTGAGCCGTCCGTCCGTCGGCGACGAAGTCCTCGGCCATACCGACGGCCGGGCCAGCCAGGCCGACTACGTGGTGGTCGAGGCGGCCGACCTGGTCCCGAAACCACCCTCCGTTCCCTGGGAGGTCGCCGGCTCGCTCTACGTGGCCGGGACCACCGCCTACGCCACGGTCAGAGCCGTCTCGGTGGACAAGGGTGACACGGTGGTGGTGGCCGGCGCCGCCGGAGGGGTGGGCACCCTCGCCGTGCAGTTGGCCTCGATGCGCGGGGCCAGGGTGATCGGTCTGGCCGGTACGGCCAACCACCAGTGGTTGCGCGACCACGGCGTCGTGCCCGTGTCCTACGGCGAGGGGGCGATCGAGCGGATCCACGAAGTGGCCAGCGGTGTCGATGCGTTCATCGATGCGTTCGGGGCCGACTATGTCGAGATGGCCATCCAACTCGGCGTCCATCCCGATCGCATCGACACCATCGCCAACTTTGACGCCGTCAAGTCCTTCGGGGTCAAAGCGGAGGGATCGGCCACCGCATCCGACCCGCAGATCCTCGCCGAGTTGGTCGACCTGGTGGCCGGAGGCCGCCTCGAGGTCCCGATCGCCGCCTGCTATCCGCTGACCGAGGTCCGTGAGGCCTACCGTCAGTTGGAAGGTGGCCACGTCCGCGGGAAGATCGTCCTGGTGACCTGACCGGACGTCCGGATCCGCGCCCGGCGGGCCGCGCTCGCGCCGGTCCGGCACCGCTCGCGGAACGGTTGTCCGTCACTCAGGCCGGCGTCGGCTGCTCCTGGCGCTCCCGCCGATCGCTCAGGGCGACCCGGAACCACACCACCTGACCGATACCGAACGGTGCCGCCCCCGTACCCCATTCGTCGGCCAGCTTGTCCACGATGCGGAGCCCCCGACCGTGGGGCTCATCCGGGCGCGGCGATCGCAGCGACGGTCCCTGCCGGGGGTCTGCCTCTCCCTGATCGACGACGGATACCCGGAGGTCGGTTGCGGTCCGTTCGACGGTCATGGCGAACCCGCCGGCGCCATGAATCAGTGCGTTGGTGGCCAACTCGGAGACCATGAGCACGATCTGATCCCGTACATCGCGCGGGAGGTCGCGGACGGCATCGGCGATGAACCGTCGACTCTGTCGGACCGACTCCTGCCTGGGGGCGAAGATGCGGTCGGCATTCACGGTGATATCCGACGTTTGTCGGGTGGTCCGGGCACCGCGGGCTGAGAATCTTGCAATCACATTCTCTTTCAGGACCGTGCTGACTCTTTCGGGGACTCCGGTGGCTGTACCCCGGTGACCGCCGTGGAAACATCAGGGCGGCCCAGGACGTGGCCGGCCGTCGCCCGTCATCGTACGAAAAAGCTGGGCATTCCTGGGGGATCGTCGCTGCCCATCCAGGTCGCGGCCCTGGAGGCCACCGTGCGCCCGGGCGTGGCCACCTCTGACCAGGCTCCGACGCCGCCGCCGACGGATCGGTACTCTGACTCCGGTGCAGGCCCGATGAGCGAAGATCCGAGCGATGGCGAGGCGGAGCCCGACGCCCGGTTCACCTATGCCAACGAGCGGACGTTCCTGGCCTGGAACCGCACCGCCCTGGCCCTCATCGCCACCGGAGTGGCCGCCACCCAACTGCTGCCCGACTTCAAAGTCGACGGGGGCCGGCGCCTGCTCGGTCTTCCCCTCATCGCCCTGGGCGCGCTGGTGGCGGTGACCAGTTTCCTCCACTGGAAAGCCAATCAGGTGGCGATGCGTCGAGGTGACCCGATCCCGCGGTCCCCGATGCCACTCGTCCTGTCTGTGGGCATCGGGTTGGTGGCCGTCATCGCCGTCGTCCTCGCGCTCATCGGCCCGAAGTAGCCCCGGGCGCGAACCTTGGACGTCGACCCAGAAAAACGCCGACGGGACAGTGGGTCGGCGCTGGGCGCGGAGCGGACCCAGCTGGCGTGGAACCGGTCAGGGTTGGCCGCGACCGTCACCGTGGCCATCGTGTTGCGAAGACTGTGGCCCCTCCACGGCGGCCGGGAGGTGCTGGCCTTGGCCCTCATCGCCTTCGGCGCGGCGACCTGGGTCACCGGGATGCGGATCGGCCATCGTCGGGGGATGACCGCAGGGTCACGATCCAGGTTGACCCGGTCGGCAGGCCTGATGTTGACCGTGGGCACGCTGGCCCTCGCTCTCGCCGCCTTCGTGGCCGGGTGCCTGTAGTCGGGCGGCCGGACGGCGGCTGTCGACGCGTCCATGGCGGCCGGACTCCTCAGTGCTCGACCTCGGTCGGTTCGGCTGACGAACGGGACGACATCACCACCCGGTTGCCGGCCACCCGCACCCCTTCGGCCCGGAGCAGACGGACCTGTTCGCCTTCGTGGCCCGGGACGAGCCTCCCGGTGCTGGTCACCACCCGCCACCACGGCAGACCCGTACCCCCCCGGGACAAGAAGGTGCCGACGGCGCGGGCCGCCCCGGCATGCCCCGCTTCGAGGGCCACCTCGCCGTAGGTCATCACCGTCCCTCGACCGAGCCGTCTGAGGATCCGACGCACATCGTCTTCGAAATCCTGCCGAGCCACTCGGATCCCTCCTCAGACCGCGGGTACCTGTTGGGTGATGCAGTGGATGTTCCCGCCCCCCAGAAGAATCTCGCGGCCCGGGACACCTTGAATCCGGCGACCGGGGAACTCACGGTCGAGGAGTTCACCCACCTCGGTGTCGTAGCGACCGTCCAGCAGTGGATAGACGATCACCGAATTGGCCACGAAGAAATTGACGTATGAACCGGCCATGCGCGCACCGGCCAGACGGGGGCGGGCATGCTCGCTGCGATCGATACCGGACGCTTCCTCGGCGGTGATCGACAGTGGTCCCGGTGACGGCAGAAGACCGACCTCGAGCTGACGGCCACGGGCATCGGTGGCCGACTCCAGTACCGTTCGTGCTTCGGAGGAGATGGCAGCCTGCGGATCACCGGGCTCGGCACTCCAGGTGAGAAGGACCCGCCCCGGTCGGGAGAAACAGGCCAGATTGTCGACGTGGCCGTCGGTCTCATCCCCGAAGACACCGCGTGGGATCCAGATGACCTTCTCGATCCCGAGGTAGGAACGGAGGTGGGCCTCGATCTCGGACCGCGACAGCGATGGATTTCGATTGGGGTTCAGCAGGCACTCTTCGGTGGTGATGCAGGTTCCCTCACCGTCGACATGGACCGAACCCCCTTCGAGGACGAACGGAGCCCGGTAGCGGGCCACCTCCTCGAGCTCGCACACCTTCGAGGCCACAAGATCGTCGTTGGCCCACGGGAAGTAGAGGCCTTCGTCGATGCCACCCCAGGCGTTGAACCTCCAGTCCACCCCGCGACGCTCGACCCGGTCCCGGTTGATGACGAAGGTGGGGCCGGTGTCCCGCATCCACGCATCGTCGGTTGTCATCTCGACCACCTGGATGGAGGGCGAACAGGAGGCCCGGGCGTGCTCCCATTGGCGGGCGGAGGCGAGGACGGTCACCGGTTCGCTGGCGGCGATGGCCTCTCCGACGGCGGCGAAGGCGGCCTGGGCCGGCTTGGCCCCCAGCCGCCAGGTGTCTGTCCGTTCGGGCCAGATGAGGTAGCAGCGCTCGTGGGCCTCCCACTCCGCCGGCATGTAGAACCCGTCGCCGTCCGGGGTCGAGTCAAGCGTGCGCGAGGGCAACGGGATGGCCTCCTGACCTCAGGGTCACCGGTGGGAGAGGAATCTTACTTCGACAGTGGAGCCGGTAGGCTCTGGCGGTGCTGCTGGCCGTGGTCCAACAGGGGTTCGGTGAGGACCGCGACGAGAACCGTGACGCCGTGGTCTCGTCAGTGGCAGAGGCCATCGCCGACGGCGCCCATGTCGTCCTCCCTCCCGAGCTGTTCGAGGGACGGTACTTTCCCCAGTACGAGAAGCAGGAGTACTTCTCGTGGGCCACCGCGCCGGATGAGAATCCAGCCGTGGTCGCTATCCAGAAGGTGACGGCCGGCACCGGTGCGGTCGTCCCGGTCTCGTTCTTCGAGGCCGCCCCGCCCTCGTATTACAACTCGGTGGTTGTCGTCGAGGACGGGGAGGTGCTGGGGGTCTACCGAAAGGCGCACATACCGGACGGTCCGGGTTACGAGGAGAAGTTCTACTTCAGCCCCGGGAACACCGGATTCAAGACGTGGCCGACCCGGCACGGCCGGATCGGGGTGGGCATCTGCTGGGACCAGTGGTTTCCCGAGGCGGCCCGGGTCATGGCCCTCCAGGGCGCCGACCTGGTGCTGTATCCGACCGCCATCGGCAACGAGGTGGGGAGCCAGGCCGACAACGACACCGCCGATATGTGGAGACGGGCCATGGACGGGCATGCCGTGTGCAACCACGTGCCGATCGCCGCCGCCAACCGGATCGGACGCGAGGACCAGCTCACCTTCTACGGATCGTCCTTCGTCGTCGACCATCGGGGCCGACCCCTGGCTCAGGCCGGACGGGACACCGAGGAGACGATCTACGCCGAGCTCGATTTCGACCGGGCCGCCGCGGACCGTGCCGGTTGGGGGCTGTTCCGCGATCGGCGACCTGACCTCTACGGTGGTATCAGCTCGACGCCGCGATGAACCTCCGGCCCGTCGGCTGGGTCTTCGTGCTCTTCGGCATCTTCTGGGGCGGATGGGCCGTTGCTGCAGCCAACATCGAGCGCACCCTGCATCTCACGAACGGAGGCTTCGGACTTCTCCTGTCCCTGTCCCTGGTCGGGGCGGCGACGTCCAATGCAGTGGGTGGAACCCTGTGCCAACGATTCGGAACCGGAAGGGTGCTGTCGACCGCACTGGTGGCCTGGGCGGCGTTCCTGGCCCTCGGGGCCGCGACCCGGGTCCCCGGGTTGATGGAGCTGCTTATCATCTTGATGGTGGCCACGGCGGGCCTCATCGACATCGCCATCAACGTGGCGGCCACGGCGGCATTGGGCGACACGCCGGGCCGGCTGGTCGCATTTCATGCCCGCTTCAATGGTGGAGCGGCGGCGGGGGCCGCGTTGACCGGGGTCCTCCTCGGGGCCGGCGCCTCGTGGCGTTGGCTGTGGGCGGGGGTCGCCATTGCCGCCCTCGTGTTGAGCGTGGTGTGCGCCAAGGTCCCCCTGCCCGCCGGCAAGCCTGGCGACCGCCTGCCGCTCGGGGGTACCTTCGCACTCCTCCGCCGCGAACGACTGCTCCTGGTGGCCGGGACGTTCGCCCTGGCCGCTCTGGTCGAAGGGGGGATCGAACTCTGGGGTGTGCTGTTCCTGCGCACCTATCTGGCCTCGGGCATCCTCATCGGCGCCGGCGGGGCCGTGCTCGGCTACTCGGTGGCCGGACTGGCCCGGTTCACGCTCGGGCCCACCGTCGGCCGCCGGGGCTCGGCCCGGGGCGTGATGATCGGGGCCGGCTCTGCCGCGCTGGGGGTCGCCATCCTGGCCACGGCGGGAACGGCGGTGTTGGCCGCAGTGGGACTGGTGCTGGCCGCCGGCGGGATCTCGATGTGCTGGCCGCTCCTGATCGCCCAGGCCGGGGGCGGGCGACCGAACGCCGGCGCGGTGGTCGGGGCCGTTTCGGCTGTCGGCTACGTCGGTCTGGTCATGGGGCCCGCGGTCGTCGGATGGGTGGCCGATGCCGTCGGCCTGCGCGCCGCCCTCGGGGTGCTGGCCGCCGCGGCCCTCGCCGTGGCCATCCTCCCGTTCCGGGCGAGCCGGGTCCGTGCCGGCGGACCGATGTCAGATCCTGTGGGGTGACCCCGGAGCCACCTTGGGCCATCCCACCTCCCGCTCGGCCACCACGGCCAGGTCCAACAGCAGCTGTTCACGATGGTGTCCGGACAGGACCTGCAGTCCCACGGGAAGGTCGTCGACCAGCCCGCAGGGGATGCTCACGGCCGGGCTGCCGTTGAGATTCGACGGTGCGGTGAGGGCGGCGGTGTTCATGATGGCCCGTGCGAACCCGATCTCATGGATGAGGTCGGCCCCGGGGATGGAAGACGGTGGAGGTCCCTGCGCGGCGAAGGCCACGTCGGGGTTGGACGAGCACATGACGAAGTCGGCCTGGGCGAAGAGGTCGGCCATGGCTTCGTTGAGTTGGCGTCGATAGGACTCGATGGACGCCGCCTTTTCCAGCGTGTACCGCTCCCGGGCCGCCTCGATACCCGCTCGCATCTCTGCCGACAGCTCGTCGACGCACCCCGGGTAGGCGCTCCCCAGATCAGCCACGAATCCGACCTGGCCGGCCATGGCCCACTGCCCGCGCAGGACGGGGAGGGTGGGGATGACATCGACGACCTTCAGGCCCGCGGTGCGGGCCAATTCGGCGCCGGCGACGGCCACGTGTTCGGCCACCTCGTCACGGACCCGGGCGATCCCGAGGTCAGGGATGATGGCCACGGTCATGCCGGCCAGGTCGAGCTCGCCCAACCCGGCCTCCCACCCGCCCACCGCGGGCAGGCTCAGCGGATCGCGCTGGTCGAACCCGTTGCAGCAGTCGAAGTAGCGGGCCGTATCCCGGACCGACCGGCTCAGACAGCCCATGACCGTCGTCAGCGGCTGCAGGCCCGCCCACGGTCCTTTGGGAATCCGCCCATAGGTGGCCTTCAGCCCGAAGAGGCCGGTGAATGCAGCCGGAATGCGGATCGACCCTCCGCCGTCACTTCCGGTGGCGATCGGAAGCAGGCCACCGGCCACCGCCGCCGCGGTCCCGCCGGAGGAACCACCGGGCGTCCTGGTCTGGTTCCACGGGTTGCCGGTGGTCCCGTGCAGCTCGGTCGAGGTGCAGTTGATCCCACCGAACTCGCTGGCCGTGGTCTGTGCGGCCAGCACCGCTCCGGTGGCCCGGAGCCGGGCCGTCGAGGTCTGGTCATCGTCGGCGACCCTGTCCCTGAAGATCAATGAGGCCTCGGTGGCGGGCCAGCCCTTCACCCGTTCGAGTTCCTTCACCCCGAAGGGCACGCCCCCGAAGGGCAACGACACGTCGGCCCGCCCGGCCGCCTGACGCGCCCGTTCGAAATCGGTGTGGCTGAAGGCGTTGAGAGGAGAGTCCCCGATGGCATCGATCGAGGCATCCAGGATTTCGAGCGGAGACACCTGCTTGGCCCGGTAGGCGTCCACCAGGCTGCAGGCGTCATCCATCCACGGTGTGCTCATCGCCGCCGACGGTACTCCCTCGGCCCCGGCCATGCCCGCCCGTTCGCCTCCGGTCATGCCCGCACGACGACGAGCCGCCGGCCGGCACCGTCGATACGCTGCTCGTCGTGCACACCAGCGAGCTGACCACTCCGGCGTTGATCGTCCGACGTGACCTCTTGGACGGAAACCTGGCCACCATGTCGGCGGCGCGACCGGGGCGAAGCCTCCGCCCCCACGTCAAGGCCCACAAGTGCACCTCACTGGCGGCACGTCAGGCTGAGCAGGGTCATCGGGCCTTCACCTGCTCCACCATGGCGGAGATGGAAGGGATGGCCCGGGCCGGCCTGGACGACGATCTCCTCCTGGCCAACGAGGTGGTGGACGCCTCCCGCCTCGGAGTCCTGGTCCGCACCGGGTCGCGGGTCACCGTGGCCGTCGATTCCGAGGAGACGATCGATGCCGCCGTCGCCGCGCCGGTTCCCGAGGTGCTGATCGACGTCAACGTCGGGCTCCCCCGTTGCGGCTGCAGTCCGGAGGATGCAGGACGCCTGGCCGATCGGGCCCGGTCGAAGGGTCTGGTCGTGCGGGGCGTCATGGGCTACGAGGGCCATGTCGTCGGTCTGGCCGACCGGACGGAACGCACCCGGCGGTTGGAGACGTCCATGGAGCTGCTGCTGCTGGCGCACCGGCTGGCCGGGGGGGAGATCATCTCGGCCGGAGGGACAGGGACCTACGACACCAACCGGTGGGCGACGGAGATCCAGGCCGGTTCGTACCCGCTGATGGACACCGCCTACGGGAAGCTCGGCCTCCCCTTCGCGCAGGCCCTCTCGGTGTTGGCCACGGTCGTCTCGGTGTCGCCCGGCTGGGCCGTCGCCGACTGCGGCCTCAAGGCGTTGGGTATGGACCACGGAGATCCGACCATCGAAGGGGCCACCGTCTTGTTCTGCTCCGACGAGCATGTGACCTTCACTTCCGAGCACCCGGTGCGCGTCGGGGAGCGCATCAGCGTCCTACCCGCCCATGTGGATCCGACCGTCGCCTACCACGAGCGCCTGCATCTCGTCGACGGGGACGAGGTGGTCGAGTCCTGGCCGGTGGACCTCCGGGGGTGGTAGCCCACACGCCGGTCCACACCTCTGGAGATTCCCGATGCTCCGTGCCGGGTCCCCGATGCTCTGTTCAGGATGGAGCACCCCGGTAGGGCTCGACGTCGAGCCCGGGGTAACGCAGGGCCACATCGGCCAGGGTCTGTTCATTCCAATAGGGGTGGCCCGGTGGCGGGAAGCCGAAGAGATCCCGCTCCCGCACCGTGCACTGCGGGATCAATTTGGCCCATCGCTGGGGAGACTGCTTCGGCCATGCCATCTTCCCACCCCAGGTGGTCCCCCTGGCCTGGAAGTCGGCCAGGATCGAAAACCGTGAGGACCGGGCGCCGACCAGGTTGGAACCTCGGTGCAGCACATCCGTCCGGTACACGAAGAGGCTCCCGGCGGGCCCGACGACGGGGACCTCGCAGTCGGCCAGCGCGCCGAAGGCGATGTAGAGAGGGGTGAAGGGCACGTCCTTGCCCAGTTCGTAGGGGACGATCCGGGTGGGGCCGTCGTCTTCGGTGACATCGGACAGGAAGATGAAGCTGGTCAGTTGCTGGAACTGTCCATCCAGACGCGGGACCACCAAGCTGTGACTGCCGTAGTCACGGTGCAGCGGCTGGTCGTAGTCGGCCGCGCCGGCGTACTTGGCCCACAGTTCCACTTTGTACAGATGGAGGTCCACGGTGCCGAGGTAGCGCTCCACGGCATCGACCAGATCAGGGTGGAAGGCCAGGCGATTGAGATCCCATGACCGGTAGGGGTACTCCTCGACGCCGGCAAACTGGTCGCCGGCGTATTCGGGAAAGGCGGCCGGATCGGAGAAGTACTCCTCGGGACTCGGGAAATGCAGACGGAGGGCCTGCTGGGCGGCGCGCAACTCGCCGTCGGACAGAAACCCCTCGACGAACGTGAACCCGCGGTTGCGTACCTCGTCGAGGTTGGCGTCCGGGACCCGCACCGCTCTGATCCTACCGGGACAGAGTGGGGACGCCGATCCGCACACGGCGACCGGGGTCCCCGAAAACACCTACGCTGACCCGGTGCGCGCCATCCAGTTCGACATGGCAGACCCCGGCTTTCCAGCATCGCTCGTCGATCTGCCCGAGCCCGAGCTCCCCGGTCCCGGGTGGGCCCGGATCCGCGTGACCGCCGGTGGCATCTGCGGCAGCGACCTCCACCTCTTCGCCCACAACACCGGCCCCTCCCCCGCCCTGGCCTCGATGGGCTCGTTCCCTTTCATCCTCGGCCACGAGATCGCCGGCCAGGTCATCGAGACAGGGCCGGGTTGCCCGCTTCGGCCAGGAACCCGGGTGGCCGTCGATCCGTGTATTCCCTGCCTGGCCCGCGGCATCGATCCACCGTGCGCCAACTGTGCGCGTGGGTGGACGTCGTCCTGTCTCAACCTCGACAGCCGGGTGGTGAGCAGCGGGCGCACCCTCGGATTCACCTCCGACCTCGGTGGTGGATGGGCCGAGCAGGTCCTGGCCCACACATCGATGCTCCACCCGATACCCGACGCCATCCCCGACCGGGCGGCCTGCCTCCACGAGCCCGTTTCCATCGCCTGTCACGGTGTCCTGCGCGCCCCGCCCGAGGACGGTGATCCGGTGCTGGTGGTGGGGGCCGGAATCATCGGACTGGCGTCGGTGGCCGCGCTCAAGGCACTGTTCCCCCGGTGTCAGGTGACGGTGCTGGCCCGCCACGCCCACCAGGCCGGGGCCGCCACGGCCTGCGGTGCCGATCATGTGGTGATGACCGACTCCGCCAACGGCCACTACGAAGAGCTGGCCCGGTTGGTCGACGCCCGGGTCATCGGTCGCAAGGCACACGTCATGCTCATGGGTGGCTTTCCCTACGTGGTGGAGGCAGTCGGCTCTCCGCAGTCGGTGACCGAAGCGCTCCGGGCCGTCGCCCACCGGGGGACTGTCCTGCTGCTCGGCGCGGCCGGCATCAGTGAGGTCGACCTCACACCCGTCTGGTACAAAGAGGCGGCGTTGGTCGGTTCCATCGACCACACCGTCGATGCCGGATCCGCCCCCGGCCTGGCCGGGGGCCCCGACCGCCACTCGGTGGATCGGGCCCTCGACGTGCTCGCCGCCGGACTCCTACCCGACGACGTGGTCGTCACGCACGAGTTCCCGTTGGAGGAGTACCGCCAGGCGGTCGAGACGGCGATCGATCGGAACACGTCACACGCAATCAAGGTCGCCTTCCGCCCTTAGGGGTAGCCGGGCGACGGGAGGGACCGCTGACCATGAACGGCCTGGAGGGATCGTGCATCATTGTCACCGGCGCGGCGTCGGGCATCGGGCTGGCATGCACCGCCCGCTTGATCGGCGAGGGGGCCCGGGTCCTCGGCGCCGACCTGGTCGAGTACCCGGGACGTCCGACTGACCGCTCGGGTGTGCCGGCCACCGAGGAGGCCTGGGAGTTCCACCGGTTCGACGTGGCCGACGAACGATCGGTGATCGAACTCGTCGGTGCGGCCGTCGACTTCGGGGGCCGGATCGACGGCGTGGTCAACGCGGCCGGGGTGGCGGGTGGCGGCCCGGTCCACATGCTCCCGAAGGAGGAGTGGGATCGGGTCATCGGGGTCAACCTGACCGGCACGTTCCTGGTGGCCAAGCACGCCATCAACCAGATGCTGGTGCAGCCGCCCATCGGGGAGTCAAGGGGTTCCGTCGTCACCGTGGCCAGTATCGAGGGCCTCGAAGGCACGGCCGGCGGGAGTGCCTACAGCGCGTCGAAAGGTGGGGTCGTCCTGCTCACCAAGAGCATGGCCATCGACTATGCGGGGCGGGGCATCCGGGTGAACGCCGTCTGCCCCGGATTCATCGACACGCCGATGACCCAACGCGTCTTCGACGGGCCGGGGATGGAGGCGGCCCGTGCCAGCGCCATCGGCGAGCACAAGATCCGCCGGTTCGGTCGGCCCGGGGAGATCGCCGCCGCAGCCGCGTTCCTCCTCTCGGATGACGCGTCATTCATCACCGGCCATGCCCTGCCGGTGGATGGTGGGTTCACGGCGGGCCGGGACCACGGCGTGACCGAGATGCTCGGCCTTTCCGGCCCCGAATGAGATCGAAGTCGTGAGCACCCTGCTCTTCGGGATCGGGGTCGTCGTGGTGCTCCTCACCGCGGCCAGCGTGCTGTTCACCATCGTCCTCCCCCGGGAGCCCCGGGGATTCGAGCGCCTCTCGCTCAGGGTCAACCAGATGGTCCGCCTGGCCTTCGTCGGCCTGTCCCGCCTGGCCGGCAGTTTTGAAGGCAAGGACGCGCTGCTGGCCCTGACCGCCCCGGTGGCCATCGTGGCGCAGCTGGCCTTTTGGGCTGTCTGCTTCATCGTCGGGTATGCCCTCATGCTCGAGGGGACGACCCACAGCCTGACCTCGGCACTGGCCCAGGCCACCGGAGCCGTCTTCACCGTGGGCACCATCAACCTGCGCGGACAGCCCAACTCGGCGGTGGACATCGCCGCCGGAGCCACCTGGGTGGTGATCGTCGCGCTGCAGATCGCCTACCTTCCCGCCCTCTATCAGGCCTTCAACCGGAGGGAGAGCCTGGTGGCCATGCTGGAAAGCCGGGCCGGTGTCCCGGCCTGGGGACCCGAGGTGCTGGCCCGTCACCAGCTGGTCGGCATCATCGACACCCTTCCCGGGTTCTATGCGTCGTGGGAGGCGTGGTCGGCCGACCTGGCCGAGAGCCACACCACCTACCCGGTCATGCTGCTGTTCCGGTCGCCCGATCCATGGTTCTCTTGGGCCGTCGGTCTCCTGGCCGTGCTCGACGGCGCGGCCATGCACCTGGCCCTCGCCCCCAGCACGGCCTCTTCCCAAGCGCGTCTGTGTCTGCGTATGGGATTCACCGCCTTCAACCGCATCGCCAAGGTCCTGCGATGGGAGGTCGACCCCGACCCCGATCCGGAGGGGCCGATCGACCTGAGCTTCGAGGAGTTCGCAGCCGCGGTGGGCACGTTGGATGACATCGGCTTCCCGATGGAGCGATCCGCCGAAGAGGCATGGCCCGACTTCCGAGGCTGGCGCGTCAACTACGAGTCGGTGGCCTACCGCCTGTGCGACCGCCTCACCGCTCCCCCCGCCCCCTGGTCGGGGTCCCGCCGCCATCTTCGTTCCGGTGTCGTCGCTCCGCGGCGTCCACCGCAGCGCGCCCCCGGTGTCCTGGACCAGCACCGCCCGGAGGTGGTCATCCCAGCAGCCGGACGCCGGCGTCGCCACACCTCCCAGACTCCCTGATCCCCGGGCGTCCGGCCCGATCCGGGCACCGGCCGAGCGGCTCGCGACCCTGACTGCAACAGGTGTTGCGACCTGCTACGGTCCAACCGCTGCCAGGCCCGTTGAGCCGGTTCCGCCGCCTGCTCCGGGCCTGGCAGCAACTATCCGTGACGAACTGGTGTTTTCGCGGTTCTGACCGTGTGGGTCCACGAAGAATCCGGCGTCAGCTCCGTTAACCTCTTGCTCCATGCCTGATCGCGGTTCCCTTCGACCTTCCGTGTCGGCGTTGTCGTGACCGAAGGAGAGATCCCCCTGACCGGCGGCACGCTCAACACGGTCGTCCGCGTCGGAGACAGCGTGCGCCGGCCGACCGGGCCGTGGACACCGACGGTCCAGGCGCTGCTCGGCCACATCCGCGACCGGGGGTTCGATCTGGCCCCGGAACCGTTCGGCTACGACGACCTCGGGAGGGAGATGGTCGGATACATTCCCGGCACCACCGTGGGTTGGTCACTTCCCTGGCCGGAGATGATCCGAGAGGAGGGACTGCTCGCCCAGGTGGGGCAGGCCATCTCCCGCTACCACCGGGCGGTGGCCGATTTCCGGCCGGCCGGACTCGTCCCGTGGCAGTCCGGTACGGCGGCTCTTCAGCCCTCGGAACTTGTCTGCCACCACGATCTCGCGCCCTACAACGTCGTCGTGGCCGATGGACGTCTCGTCGGGATCATCGATTGGGATCTTGCCGGGCCCGGGAGCGCCCTGTCCGACCTGGCCTTCGTGGCCTGGCAGTGGGTTCCTCTCCACGGGCCTCTGGTGACCAGCCTGCTCGGTTGGGCGGAACCGCCCGACCGGGTCCGAAGGCTGCAGCTGTTGCTCGACGCCTACGGACTGGAGGATCGCGCCGGGTTCATCGACCAGGTCGTGGCCAGGGTCGACTACAACCGCGACATCATGATCCGACGGGCGGCTGACGGAAATCAGGCCTACCAACGCCTGATCGATCAGGGCCACGTGGCCGGGATGGACGAAGCGTCGGCCTTCCTCGCCGAAGAGGGCCAACACCTGCAGGATCAGCTCTGAACCGGTCGGACCCCCTCCCGGTCATCTGACCGAATCGAACGTCGGGGCCCCTGGTTCCCTGGCGACCCGGGCGGACCGGGCCGTGAAGCTGATGGCGTGGTACCACCCGCACAGCATGGTCAGATCGAGGAGCTGGCCCTCATCGAACTCCGCCGACAGCTCGTCCCACAGCAGATCGCCGACGTCTCCCTCGTCGTGGAGTGCGTCGACAATGCGGATGAGCAATCGCTCCCGGTGCGCCGTCCAGCACGGGTCCGAGGCGGCACCGTGGGTCAGGGAACGGACCTGGTGGTCGGTGAGACCGACTCGTTCGGCAAAGACGGCCACATGGACACCCCATTCGTACTCACACCGACAGCGTGCGCAGGTCCGGTCGATCACGATCTCACGTTCGCGCCTCGACACCGAGAGGTTTCGGCCCAGTTCGTAGCGGCCCCACTCCCCCATGGCCTCGGCCATCGGAAGGTTCCGCACGAAGGTGCGGAACAACAGGATGGGAGGAACCCCGGGAGGCATCATCGCTTCGAGGCGCCCGGCGACCTCGGGCGTGAAGGGTGCCTGGACCGGTTCGATTCGGTTCACAAGAGCTCCTTTGTTTTGAATTCCGAAACCACGTCGTGGATGCGGATGGTAGTGTTTCGACTATCGAAACATCAAGCCCGAATCACAGAGGCACCAACCGGTCATGACGAGAAGGCTGCGTCCACAACCGGGGCGGCCGGTTCGAGGGTCGACCACCGGTCGACCGCTCATGGCCGCCCTCGACTTGCTCGGGCGGCGGTGGGCATTACGGATCCTCTGGGAGCTCCGGGACGGGTCGGTGGGAGCCAGGGCCCTGCGGGAGCGATGCGACGGGATGTCCTCGAGTGTTCTCTACGAGCGGCTGAGGGAGCTGTCCGATGCCGGGCTCGTGACCAAGGGTGACGAGGGCTACGACCTGACCGAGATGGGTGGTGCACTGGGGTCGGCCCTCCGACCGCTCGATGCGTGGGCCGTGGCGTGGTCGACGCGGGGCTGACGGCGCCACGCCATCGACCGATCCTCGGCGGGCTCGGACGGCTCCGTGCGGGCGCAACCGGCGGAATCTGCGGCCGCGGCCGGACCCGGGGTCCCCCGGCCCGACGCGGGCGTGCCAGACCGCAGAATCCCCTACTATTCGGCCTGTGCCCACCCCCGTCGGTCCCCTCGGTCCTGATCGGCTGGCCGCCGTCCGCGACGCCGTCCTGGGCGAATCCCAGCGTCTGGGTTGTGCCGATGCCGAGGTGCGGGTGGAGCGGATTCGCTCCCAGCGTGTGAACCTCCGCGACGCACGGCTCGAAGGTGCAGCCGACGACACGGAACTCGGCATGGGGGTCCGGGTCGTGGTCGACGGCGCGTTGGGGTTCGCGGCGACGGTGGCCGGCGGTGCCTCCGAGGCCGCCGAACTGGTCGGTGCGGCGGTCGAGGCCGCCCGGGTCATCGCCGCCGCCGGGGGCCGACCGGTGGAGCTGGCGCCGGAGGCCGGTCACGGCATTGTCGAATGGGTCGCTCCCCATGCCATCGATCCGGTCTCCGTTCCGTTGGCCGACAAGGTCGAGCTGCTGGCGGAGTGGAGTCGCGGGCTGTTGGCCGCTGATTCCGTCCACCACGTCACCGCCGAGGTCCTGGCCGTCACCGAGGACAAGTACTACGCCGACCTGTCCGGGACCGAAGCCACCCAACGGCGGGTCCGGGTCCACCCAGTCGTCGAGGCGGTCGCCCTGGACGACGAGGGCGGCTTCGAGACCATGCGGACCGTCGCACCACCGGCCGGTCGGGGCTGGGAGTACCTGTTGGGCGAGGGATGGGACTGGAATGCCGAGCTCGGATCGATCCCGGACCTGCTGGCCGAAAAAGTCCGATCTCCGTCAGTCGAGGCGGACCGCTACGACCTGGTGATCGATCCGACCAACCTCTGGCTCACCATCCACGAGTCGATCGGGCATGCCACGGAGTTGGACCGGGCCATGGGATACGAGGCGGCCTATGCCGGCACGTCGTTCGCCACCTTCGACCAGCTGGGAACGTTGCGCTACGGCTCCGACGTCATGAACGTCACCGGCGATCGGACCACTCCTCACGGGTTGGCCACCGTGGCCATCGACGACGAGGGTGTGCGCGGACAGTCCTTCGACCTCATCCGTGAAGGCACGTTGAGCGGCTACCAGCTCGACCGGACCATGGCCGCGATGAGCGGGCTCGGCCCCTCCAACGGCTGTGCCTTCGCCGATTCGCCGCTGCACATCCCCATCCAACGCATGGCCAACGTCTCGCTGCAGCCGGCCGACGGAGTTGGACCGACCACCGAGGACCTCATCGGCGGCGTCGAACGGGGTATCTACATCGTGGGTGACAAGAGCTGGTCGATCGATATGCAGCGTTACAACTTCCAATTCACCGGACAGCGGTTCTTCAGCATCGAAGGAGGACGGGTGACGGGACAGCTCCGCGACGTCGCCTACCAGGCCACCACCACCGAATTCTGGGGCTCGATGGAGGCGGTGGGCGGTCGTTCGACCTACCTGCTGGGCGGCGCGTTCAATTGCGGGAAGGGTCAGCCCGGTCAAGTGGCCCCGGTGTCCCACGGCTGTCCCTCCGTGCTGATCCGCGGGGTCCGGGTCCTCAACGCCCGCCAGGAGTCCGGTCGGTGAGCGGGAGCAGCCTCCCTCCCGCCCAGGCCGTCGTGGAGGACGCCCTGGCCTCGGCCCGCGCCGGAAGCGACCACTGCGTGGTTCTCGTCGAGGAGACGAGCGAAGTCGAAGTGCGCTTCGCCAACAACACCACGACCACCAACGGAACGAGACGCGACCGCCGGGTGACCGTCATCAGTATGCGCGAGGTCTCCGGCGGTATGGCCGCCGGAGTGGCCCGCCGCGGCGGCGATGTCGACATGGCCGAGCTGGTGCACGCAGCAGAGGAGGACGCCATCGGGTCGCCTCCGGCGGATGATTACGCTGCACCCGTCGAACCGTCGACAGCCGGAACCGGGTCGGAGCCGTTCGACGCCTCCCCCGGCGAGACCGACCTCGCCGTCCTGTCCGGCGTCCTCGATGAGCTGTCCGGCGCCTTCCGTCGCGCCCGGGCCGCCGACTACGTCCTGGCCGGTTTCGCCGAACACCGTCGCGCCACGGAGTATCTGGGCAGCTCGACCGGGGTACGGCTGGCCCATTCCCAACCCCAAGGTGCCCTCCACCTGGTGGCCAGAACCGCCGATGGGTCGAGCTCGACCTGGGCCGGTGCCGCCACCAAGGATTTCGCCGACGTTTCCGTGGACGATCTCGAATCCCGCCTGCGCACCCGGCTGGCTTGGTCGGCCACGCCCTTGTCGCGGTCCGCCGGTCGTTACGAGGTTCTTCTTCCCGCCGACGCCGTGGCCGATCTGATGGCATCGGTGGCCTACGAGTTGAGCGGGCAGGACGCCGAAGACGGGAGGACGGTCTTCTCCCGACCGGGTGGAGGGACCAGGGTGGGCGATGTCCTGTCCTCACTGCCGTTCAATCTCCGCAGCGATCCGACCGAGCCCGGCATCGAATGCTCCCCGTTCCTCACCGCCGGTTCGTCCACCTCCGACACATCGGTCTTCGACAACGGTCTCGGCCTGCACCGCACCGACTGGATCCTCGACGGCCGTCTCAACCGGCTCCGCTACCACCGGGCCGGTGCGGCCCGCTCGGGGACAGAGCCTGCAGGCTTCATCGACAACCTCGTCCTGGACCTCCCGGGCGCAGACAGCTCTCTCGGGGACATGGTGAGCCGCACCGAGAACGGACTCCTGCTCACCTGCCTCTGGTACATCCGGGAAGTGGATCCGGCCACCATGCTGCTGACCGGACTCACACGCGACGGGGTCTACGTCGTCGAGGACGGCGAAGTGGTCGGTGCCGCCGACAATTTCCGCTTCAATGAGAGTCCGGTCGACCTGCTGGCGCGGGCCTCCGAGGTCGGTGCCACCGTGAGATCCCTCGGCCGGGAGTTCGGCGAGTACCTCAACCGGACCCGCATGCCGCCGATGCGGATCCCCGACTTCAACATGAGCTCGGTGAGTCAAGCCAGCTGATCGCCGAGGGCCCGGTCGCCGGATCGGCCCGGAGGCCGACCCAGGTGGGCGCCGACAGCTGACCGTCGAGGACAACCCGCAGGTCAACACCGCGAACCAGGTCTCGCGCCCACGCCGTACGCTGGTGCCATGGACAAATTGATTGTCTACACGCCGGATGGGGGTCGCCCGAGCAGCGGCCACGGTGTCCTCGGCCCGCTGGCGGCAGCTCTCGCCCTCGTCCTCGGGTTCGTGCTCTTCGTGGGCGTGCTGGCCCTGGTCGTCGGGTTCTTCCTGGTCGCGTTGGCCGTGGCCCTGGTGGCCCTCGGGGTCAACCGGCTGCTGACGCTCGTCTCGCCCCGCTACCGCGAACGGCGGGGCCTCCAGGGCTCGTTCCGACCAACCTCCAGGGTGGTGGAGACCACAGCCCGGGTGATCCAGAGCACCACGCCGAAGCGCCGCAGCTGACAGGACGCACACCCGTCGGGCGGGCGGTGCCGCTCAGGCTCTGGTGATGACCACGCTGCACGGTGCGTTCCGGGCCACCTGATCCGACACGGAGCCGAGGAACGCTCGTTTCAGTCCTCCGCGGCCGCGGCTGCCGACAATGACGGCCCGGGCGGAAAGCTCAGCGGCCAGCTGGCAGATTGCGCCACCCGGGTCGCCCCGGAGGATCCGCACCTCGGCGTCGGGGATTCCCAAATCCCGCTTCGAGGTTTCGACGACCGCCAGTGCGTCCTCACTCGCCTGCGCCGTCATCCTGTCGAACTCCTCCGGTGACAACTCGGCTCCGGCATGCCCCGAGCCGACCAGCGCCCCATCGTCAGGTGCGTCCATCACGGTGACCAGGAAGAGAGGATCCCCTCGCCCAATGAGATCAAGGCCCGCGGACAGTGCGTCCAGCGCTTCGGCGGATCCATCCGTGCACAACAGGACCGGTGATGCCATACACCCACCGTAGCCATCAGACCGGCTCCCTGCCGCCGCTCCGGCAACGGCTCGGACATGGCGGGCAGGTTTGTCTGGGTCGGTCGGTGGGCAAGTGTCCGGTATGCGAGAGACCTGTCCAATCTGTTTCAGCGAGGGCCATCACCGCTTGATCATCCGGGACCTGGAGGAGGGCGACACCCGTGCCCTGGTGGGCCGTCAGTGTCGCAGCTGCGGAAATGAATGGTGGTTCGAAAAGGTCGGCGGGGGCTGAAGGTCAGGAGCGGTCTTCCCTCCGCCTGGAACCGGTCTCACATGACGACCGTGGCGCCTTCCCCTATCGTTGTGGCAAAGGTGACTGGAGGTGCAAGCATGACGAGTCCGATCGATCCCGATGTCCCACCCAGCGGTACCGGTTGTGTGGAGTGCTCCGACACTGGGGGTTGGTGGCTGCACCTGCGACGGTGCACGGAGTGTGGCCACATCGGATGCTGCGACAACTCGCCCAGCCGGCACGCCACCGCCCATGCGGGCTCGTCGGGCCACCCGGTCATCCGCAGCTTCGAGCCGGGCGAGGATTGGTTCTGGAACTACCGAACCAATGAATATCTCGATGGGCCCCGCCTGGCACCCCCCTTGCACCATCCCCTCGACCAACCGGTACCCGGGCCCGCCGGACGGGTGCCGGCCAACTGGCAAGAGCTGCTCAGCGGATCGTGACCGTGCGAGGCGTGCCGGCCGCCCGCGGCGGTCCGGAACCCCTCGAGAGACGGATCGTCGAATCGGGGCTACCGGGACAATGACCAATGATCGCCATCTGGGCCGGCAGGCCGAGATGCACCCCGATCGACCGGCCGTGGTCATGGCCGGGTCGGGACGCATCACCACCTACCGCGACCTCGATGAGCGCTCGAACCGGGTCGCTCACCTCTTGCGCCATGCCGGTCTCCACACCGGCGATCACATCGCCCTGATGATGGAGAACAGTTCGGAGTTCCTCGAGGTGGCCTGGGCGGCGCAGCGGTCGGGTCTCTACTACACCGCCCTCAACAGCCACCTGCAGCAGAGCGAAGCCCAGCACATCCTGGATGACTGCGGCGCCACCGCCCTCTTCATTTCGGCACGTCTGGCGCCCATCGCCGGTGAGCTCGATCTGGGACATATGGTCGCGTGCATCGTGGCCGGGGGCGAGGCCGAGCGCTTCTCGCCCTACGGCGAGGTGCTGGCCCGGTGGCCGGCGACCCCGATCGTGGACGAAGCCGAAGGCCGGGAGATGCTCTACTCGTCAGGGACCACCGGAGCGCCCAAGGGCGTACGCAAAGAGCTGTCCGGTGCACCGATGGGCGACCCGTCCGCCACGCCGGTCATGCTGGCCGGGAACATCGCCCGGGTCGGGATCGACGGGGACTCGGTCTATCTCACCCCCGCTCCGCTCTACCATTCCGCGCCTCTGGTCTACTCGATGGCCATGCACCGGCTCGGGGCCACCTGCGTGGTCATGGAGTCGTTCGAACCGGCGAGCTGCCTGAGGGTCATTGAGCGGTACCGGGTCACCCACGCCCAATTCGTTCCCACCATGTTCACCCGGATGCTTCGGCTGCCCGACGAGGAGAAGTACTCGCACGATCTCTCGAGCCTGCGGTGGGTCGTCCACGCGGCGGCTCCCTGCTCGGTCCCGGTCAAACAGCAGATGCTCGATTGGTGGGGCATGATCATCCACGAGTACTACGCCGGGACGGAGGACATCGGATCAACCGCCATCGGCCCCGAGGAATGGGTGGCCCATCCCGGCTCTGTCGGGCGCCCACTCAACGAGGTCCACATCGTGGGCGACGACATCGAGGTCGACCTGCCTGTGGGCCAGACCGGAACCGTGTACTTCGCCGGCGGCCGGGAGTTCGAATATCACAACGACCCCGAAAAGACGGATCGCATGACGAACCGGAAGGGCTGGCGGACCCTGGGCGACGTCGGGCACCTCGATGCCGACGGCTATCTGTATCTCACCGATCGTTCTGCGGATCTCGTCATCTCCGGAGGGGTGAACATCTATCCCCGGGAGACCGAGCAGGTACTCGCCGCTCACCCCCAGGTCATCGATGCCGCCGTGTTCGGAGTGCCCGACGAGGAGATGGGAGAGTCGTTGCTGGCCGTGGTCCAGAGGCAGCCTGGTGACGGACCCCTCACCGCCGAAGATCTCATGGCATGGTGTCGAGACCGCCTGGCCGGCTACAAGTGCCCCAAGGCAGTCGAATTCATCGCAGAGATGCCCCGCGACCCGAGCGGAAAGCTCTTCAAGCGACTCCTTCGGGAGCCCTACTGGAACGATCGAACCTCCCGTATCGTGTGATACCCATGCCCTTGTTGGGTGCAGGCCGTAGGACGGAGTGGTCGCAGCCGTCCACAGCGACGTCCGGGCCCACGGACGCCCGAGGGGTCGACCCGGATCAGCCGAAGCGGGCCGGCGAGCGGGCCCGGGATTCGGGCGGGAAGGGCCGCTAATCTGACTTCGTGACCGACCGGCACGGGCGCACGAGTTTCGTTCACGGCCGGTGGCGGGATGGGCCGATCGTTTCTTGACGGGAGGAAATATGACAGACCGCTACAGCAAGGATCCGAGCAAGATATCCCAGCTGAACCCCAGCCAGTACAAGGTGACCCAAGAGGGCGCCACCGAGCCCGCGTTCGACAACGAGTTCTGGGACAACCACGAATCAGGCATCTACGTCGACGTGGTATCGGGAGAGCCCTTGTTTGCTTCGAAACAGAAGTTCGACAGTGGGTGCGGGTGGCCGAGCTTCACCGTGCCTCTCGTGGCCGACAATGTCGTCGAGAACGTAGACCGGAGCCACGGGATGACGAGGACCGAGGTTCGCTCGGCTCACGGGGATAGTCACCTCGGCCACGTGTTCAACGACGGCCCACCCGAAGATGGTGGCCTGCGTTACTGCATCAACTCAGCCGCCCTCCGGTTCGTTCCCTACGCAGATCTCGAAGCGGAGGGATACGGTGAGTATCGGAAGGTGTTGGACGGACTTTCCTCACAGCCCAAGGGTTAAGCCGTGCCGGACGACAGCACGACCTCCGGTTCTCACCACGATGGGTTCGTGGAGTTGACCCGGGTCCAGCCCTTCGAAGCGGAGGTCATCGCAGCCCGCCTTCGGGCCTCGGGCATCGAGGCGGCACTCGGAGTGGACTCGGTGTATGAATCCGTGAGTTTCGCCGAGGGAGTTCCTGTTTTCGTTCCGGCTGAGCAGGTCGCCGAGGCCATGGCTCTCCTGGCCAGGGAGCGTGGCTCCGATGAGCCCCCTCCCTCATCGTGACCGAACCGAGCGGTCCAGTGGGAAGCCGGTGAAGTGACCCGATCACGCTGAAGGGGTGAGCGATGATCAGGGCCGTGGCCAACCCCTCCCGGCCGGTCTCCCGGTCGTTGGAACCTTCAGGCCCACGCCGACCAGTCACCCGTTGGGTCGGTGGTCTGCCCGACCTCGATCAGATAGCCGTCGGGGTCGCGGATGTAGCACCGGATCTCATACTGGTGCTGCTTCGGTGGCGTCAGGAACTGTGCACCCCGGGCGCTCCACTCTGCGTAGACGGAGGCGATGTCTCTGACCCGGATATTGAGGAAGCTACTGACCCGGTCGAGGTCGCGCGGGGTCTCCAGGGTGACCGTGGGTTTGTCGTCGGTCGGACCCCCTCCGACGTTGATGATGATCCAGCTGTTGGCGAGCGCCACATAGGTCACGTCCCCGGAGAAGACCACCTTCCCGCCGAGTACTTCGCTATAGAAACGCCGGGAGCGCTCGACGTCATCCGAGACGATGAAATGGGCCAGCAGAATTCCTTCTGCGGGCGGGGTGAATTCGGTCATGTGTACCTCCGTTGATTGGGACTCACCACCCGCTCACGACGGGGCGGAAGTCATGATGACGATGATCGGGAATGCGGTGCTGGTGATGGAGTGGCTGCCTTCCTGCGCCGGGCGGGAACGCGTACGGATACGCTCGGATTGTCCTCAACAAAGAAACGCCAATCAAGGTCTTGACCAGCTGAGATCCCCACCCGTGGGCCGGCGGCGTACGGAAGGGCGACGTCATCGTCGAGGATGCGGACTTTGCCCGTGACGAGATCCGTGTTGTTGTCAGCCCGACTCAGATCAAACGCCTTGCAGAGACGGCCAGGCCCGCTGCACAGGCGACGATCGGGCCCATCGGGATGGCCTCGGTTCGCCCTCATCACGTCGAGCCCGGTGAGCGGCTCCAGGGCTCGAATCAGGATCCCCGATCCGACGCCCACCGGCTGGCACACCACGTTGGCCAGGTAATTGACCCCGTAGGAGAGGTAGACCTCGAGGCGCCCGGGAGGGCCGAACAGTGTCTCGTTGCTCTTTCGGCGTCCCGAGAAGCCATGGCTGGCCGGCTCCTTCTCGTCGTATGCCTCCACCTCCACGATGCGGCCGCTGAGCGGTCCGTACGAGAAGATCTTTCCGATGAGATCCGCGGCCACCGACGGGGCGGGCCGCTCATAAAATGGCCGTTTCAGGGTCCGAGGTCTTGCCGCCACCTTTCTCCTTTCGTCCATTTCGACCGCACCCGGCGGCACGCGCCCCGCCGGCTCCTTCGGTCAGCCCAACGTGGTCCTCTCGTGCCCCAGGGCCGGACTGGAATCGACCCTCGGCCCAACGACGGGCCAGACCTCTGCAGTATCGGCGATACCGATCCGGCGGAGGCGGGAGGAGGATTGCCCGGAGCTCGGGAGCCTCGCTGATGATGTCGCGGGCCGCGTTCACCCCGTAGAGCTCGGTGGCGAGGGCAGACCGAGCGAGTCCACTGTGCAGGTGGTCCTGGGCGCGCCAGGCCGCGCACTCGTCGTCGAGCCCGAAGCCGTAGCCGAACCAGGCATGGCCGATCAGGTCATGGACTGCCCGAAAGCGGTCAAATCCGCCGCCGAACCCACAGTCGAAGAGCGGATGGAGCCGCTGCCGGGCGGCCGCTGACGTGACCTCGAGCGTCCCTTGGGCGCGCACGGCGTGGATGAGCTCTTCGTCGCTTCCATAGGGCTGATCACAACAAGTGAACGCCACCCGTACCGAGGAGTGGCAGAGGTTCCGAGTAAGGAGGGTGAAGATCCGATCCGTCTCCAGTTGGAGTTGGCGATAGGCCTCAAGCACCTGGGGATCGGAATGAGCGCTGCGAGCGTTCAGGTACCATTCGCCCACGAGGACGGCTGACGCAGGCTCAACCCCGATCGTTCGTTCCACCTGGCTATGGTGCCGCATCCCCGATCCTCGGTTCAAGGCCCGCGACCCAGATCCCCGAGCCTGATCCGCCGCTTTTCTGCCTCGATCGGACCTGATCAAGAACTCGGACCCGGGAGCCCGCCGCTGCCGCCCCGATTCCGTCGGCCCATCAGGTTCACGATCTCTCGGCCCGCCCGTTGAGGGTCGGCTTCTGCAGGGTCGACGCCGGGTTCGAGGGCGGTCGGAGGAGGAGGCCGAGGATGGAGGAGGAGGCCGAGAGAGGGACTGACGGAACTCTGGGATACCATCGTCGAATTCGAGGTCCGCTCCGTCGTCGCTGAGTACGCTGACACCGCGGTTCGCCCAGACGTCTCTCAATCAGGAGGTACTCATGTCACTGTTCGATGCATTCCGTTACGACGGCAAGCGTGTCCTGGTGGTCGGCGGAGCCACCGGCATGGGCGCGGCCGCAGCCGAACTGGCCCGTGACGCCGGCGCGGACGTGGTGGTCATGGACTTTGCCGAGGTGACGATCCCCGGTGTCGAGGCGATACATGTGAATCTGGGTGACAAGGAGTCCATCGACAAGGCCGTGGACGAGTGCGGCGGGTCTGTTCACGCCCTCATGTCGTGCGCCGGTGTGGCCGACGGCACCCCCAACATCGAGAAGATCAACTTCGGCGGCCACCGCCACCTCATCGAGCGCCTGCTGGACAAGGACATGCTGCCCCGCGGTTCGGCCATCGGCTTCATCTCGTCCGCAGCCGGTCTGGGCTGGGAAGCCGGCTGGGAACAGGTCAGTGAGTACCTGGCCACGCCCGACTTCGACTCAGCGTCGGCCTGGGCGATCGAGCATAACTGGAACGACTACTTCCACTCCAAACAGGCAGTGTGCGGCTACGTGGCCAGCCAGGCCTTCCCGCTACTCAAGCGGGGCATCCGCATCAACGCCATCTGCCCCGGTCCGACGGACACTCCATTGGCTCAAGCCAACGCCGAAATGTGGCTCGGCTTCGGCGCCGACTACCGCGAGGAGACCGGAATCGAGGCCTCCACGCCGCTCGAGCAGGCCTATCCGCTCGTCTTCCTCTGCAGCGACGCGGCCTCCGCCATTTCGGGCATTACCCTCATCAGCGACGTCGGCTACATCAGTTCGGGCGTCACCGGCTCGTACGAGCCCGCCTCGGCGGCCGCGGGCTTCCTGCTGGGCAAACTGTAACCGGAGGCGCCCGGCGTCACCCGGACCACGACGCCCGAAGAGCCATAGCCGAAGGGCCGGGGTGCAGGTCACCAGACATTCGCCAGCTGGGCCAGTTACGAATCGGTCAGGGCGCGGTGCCGAGAACACCGAGCCGTGCCGATCGATGACCACGACCGGGCAGGAACCGTCGCCCAGGGATCACCAGTAGAAGGTCAGGGCGCGATGCCAACAGGTGGTGGGTCGGCCGCCGGAGCCACGGGCGGCTCGACCGCGCAGGAGGAGGACGCAGGCTCTCCGGCGAACCGTGCGGCCAGCCAGTTGACCGCGGCGGGCGCCGTGAGCGATGGCACGGTGAAGTGGGTGGCCCCGGGCACCCAGTCCACGGTGATCCTGGTGCCGGCAGCACACCAACGGTTCTCGAGCAGCGATGTGGTTGACGGGAGGACGACCGTGTCGGCCAGGCCCTGAGAGATGAAGACCGGCACATTCGGCGCGCTGGGCGTGTTCTGGTCGATTCGCGCCCGCCAGGTGACGGTGGCGGTGGGGTCCCTTGCGAAGAAAGGTGCGGCAAAGTAAGGCGCAAACTCAGAGGCCAGTTGGGCGTTCTCGCCGGTGATGCAGAATGCTCCCAGACGCTCGTAGTTGGCCAGAGCCAGTGGGGTCGCCACCTGGGTGGCCTTGAGCTCGGAGTAGAACCGCGGCCACAGGCCGATCACTTCGGACCCGATGACCCAGGCAACGGCCTGGTTCCATTGGGCCTCGATCAATGCGGGGAGCTCAGCGGCCGGCGCGGCTGCCGCCACGCCGACTAAATGCAGCGTTGGAGCGTAGGCGGCGGCCACCTGAGGCGTGAACAGAGAGGCATGACCTCCCTGCGAGTGACCCCAGACGGCGAAGGTACGTCCAGCTCCCGTCCCGGCCAGGTTGTCGGCGGCGCGCACAGCGTCGAGCACGTTGCGGGCCTCTCCAGCCCCGATCAAGTACGGCAAGGTGCCCGGCGTACCCAGGCCGGTGTAGTCGGTGCTGGTAACGACCCAACCTGCCTTCATCATGGCCGCAAAACCGGGAATAGCTTGGGCGGGGTCGGCGGCGTGGGACGGTGTGCACGAGGATCCGGTACCGAGTGTCGGGTGGGCCCAGGCCACGACGAAGCGCCTTCGGTGGGGCGCGGGCGCGGCCGGCGCGTAGACGGTGCCTGAAGAGACAGCCGGTCGTCCGCTGGCTGTGGTCGTCCGGTAGAGGATGCGCCAACCTCTGGTGCCGGCCGGCACACCGACAATGGCCGTTGCCGACACGAGAGACCCCGGACCCGACGCCGCGCTCGTCGTCAACGGGTTCGACGGTGACCCGGTGGCCGAGCTGCACGCAGCCAAGCCGACAGCCACCGTGACG
Source organism: uncultured Acidimicrobiales bacterium (assembly GCA_963713625.1). Classification (GTDB taxonomy): domain Bacteria; phylum Actinomycetota; class Acidimicrobiia; order Acidimicrobiales; family RAAP-2; genus Bog-756. The sequence continues at coordinate 547,484 of CAVQMN010000008.1, forward strand.
AGCAGCAAGGCCAGACGGATGCTGATGGTTCGAACCACGCTGCGGCTCGCTTTCATGCTTCTTCGCCTGGTCGAATATCAGCGGTCATGGTAACGGAGTCTCTGCGATGGAAGGTGGATCGAGGAGCACCGCCCTCCTCGATCGATCAGAAGACCCGCTGGAGACGGTCGCCACCCCATCCGGCGACGAGAACCCACGGCGATCTGGACCCGACGTTCCCCGAGCAGCTGCCTCGGTCATCGAACGGGGACGCTGCGTCGAGAACCAAGGAAACCCGGGCCGATCCGGACGCCGGAACCGGGCTGTCTGGCACCCATGCCGCCAACGGGCTCAAGGGTGAAGATCATGGCGTAGGCTGGCCTGGCGAACGTCTGATGGAACAACCTGCTCAGAGCCGTCGGAACCGGCGCAAATCCACGGAAATGATCGATCTTTTCATCGATCGATTCGATGCGGTCATCTTCGACATGGACGGAGTCGTCACCGATTCAGCAGTGGTTCACGAACACTGCTGGAAGGCAGTCTTCGACGACTTTCTCCGGGCTCGAGCGGACCACAGTGGCGAGGATCTCCGACCCTTCGATGAAGACGACTACCTGCATTACGTCGATGGCAAGCCCCGTTACGAAGGAGCCGCAAGCTTCCTCGCCTCCCGTCGGATCGAACTCGAACGTGGCGCTCCGTCGGATCCTCCAGGTCACGAAACCGTCTGTGCGCTGGCGAACCTCAAGGATCGGGATTTCGAGCTTCATGTCTCCCGAGACGGGGTGCCCGTGTTCGACTCGACCATCTCGCTCATACATTCTTTGCGTTCCTACGGAGTCAAGACCGCTCTGATCTCGTCGAGTCGCCATGCCACTGTGCTCCTCGAATCGGCGCAGATCGCGGAGGTCTTCGACGTCGTCATCGACGGAGTCGAGGCTGAGGCCGTGGGCCTCGCGGGCAAACCAGACCCGGCCATCTTCCTCGCCGCGGCCAGCCGACTCCATGTTGCTCCATTTCGTGCGGTGGTCGTGGAAGATGCCGAAGCCGGCGTCGAAGCGGGGCGCCGAGGCGGGTTCGGCTTCGTACTCGGGATTGATCGAGGTGCTCACGCCGATGCACTACGCCGGCACGGGGCCAGCGCGGTGGTCACGGATCTGCGTGAGGTCGCATTGCGTCCCAGGAATGCTGCCGAGCGGTCATGAGCGCGCCACCGATGAGGCCTTCGGGGGGCGTCGTCACCGATGACCATGGCTGGTCGCTCAGGTACGAAGGGTTCGATCCTGCGTCAGAGGGGACTCGCGAAGCGCTGTGCACACTCGGCAATGGTTTCTTCGCCACTCGAGGTGCGGCACCCGAAGCGACCGCCGACGGAATCCACTATCCAGGTACCTTTGTGGCCGGTCTCTTCAACCGATCGGTCAGCGAGGTGGCCGAGCGGCCCGTTGAGAACGAGAGCATCGTCAATGTTCCCAACTGGCTCCCCCTCACCTTCTGCATCGATGGGGGGCCTTGGTTCGGAGTCGGCACGATTGAGCTCATCGACTTCTCCCAGGAGCTGAATCTGCGTGAGGCGACGCTCTCCCGAATCTTACGGGTGCAAGATGCACGGGGCCGGGTAACCCGCGTTGACCAGCGGCGCTTTGTGAGCATGTCCGATCCGCATGCGGCCGGCATCGAGACGGTGCTGTGTGCCGAGAACTGGTCCGGCACCCTGACAATCCGCTCGGGCATCGACGGACGGATCTCCAACGCCGGCGTCGCCCGTTACAACGATTTCGATGGACGCCATCTCGTCGATGTGAGTACCCGGGCTGTCGACGATAAAGCAATCGCCCTGACCGCGCTCACCAGTCAGTCAGCCGTGTGCATCGCGGAGGTGGTGAGGACCACGGTGACCCAACACGGAATGGCTCTCGATCCTCCGCGTCGGACGGTCGAGGGGCCGGGATTCATCGCCCACGAGCTCTCCACCGACGTCAGAGCTGGAGAGTCGATCACCATCTCGAAGGTGGTCACACTCTTCACGTCCAGGGACCGCGCCATCAGTGATCCGCTGGACGAGGCGTCCGGCTGGAGCAAGCGCAATGGCCCTTTCGACGAGCTACTCGACGCCCACAAATGCGCATGGCGAGCTCTGTGGAAGCGCTTTTCTCTCGAGATCGAAGTCGACGACCTGACCACGTCGCTCGCTCTGCGCCTCCACATCTTCCACCTCCTGCAGACCACAAGCCGCAACACCCTGGATCTGGACGTCGGGATCCCTGCCCGCGGTCTCCATGGCGAGGCGTACCGCGGTCACATCTTCTGGGACGAACTGTTTGTCCTCCCTTATCTCAGCCTGCGCTTCCCAGAACTCGCCCGCACACTCCTCCTCTACCGATACCGACGACTGCCGGAGGCTCGCTGGGCCGCCCACGAAGCCGGCTTCAGCGGATCGATGTATCCGTGGCAGAGCGGCAGCGACGGTCGGGAGGAGGCACAAGTCGTCCATCTCAACCCCCTTTCCGGCCATTGGCTCCCTGACGCGTCTCATCTGCAACGCCACGTCAACGTGGCGATCGCCTACAACGTCTGGCAGTACTACCAGGCAACAGGAGACACCGAGTTCATGCTCGACTACGGGGCGGAGATGATCTTCGAAATCAGCCGATTCTGGGTCAGCGCCGCCCGGCTCGATGCTTCACTCGAGCGCTATGACATTGCTGACGTCATGGGCCCCGACGAGTATCACGACGGTTACGTCGGTTCAGATGCCCCGGGCCTCAAGAACAACTCCTACACCAACATCATGGTTGTCTGGGTCCTGTGTCGGGCGGTGGAGCTTCTTGATCTGCTCCCAGAGCCCCGACGCGGTGAGTTGCTCACACGGCTGTCGCTCGATGAGGCGGAGCTGGTCCACTGGGATGACGTGAGCCGAAGGATGCGCGTCGTGTTTCACGCTGACGGGGTCATCAGCCAATTCGAGGGGTACGAGAATCTTGCGGAGTTGGATTGGGCTGCGTATCGGGCTCGTTACAACGACATCTCCAGGCTTGATCGCATCTTGGAGGAGGAGGGTGAGACACCCAACGCCTACAAGCTGTCCAAGCAGGCCGACGTACTCATGCTCTTGTACGTGCTCTCGCCCGATGACCTGGTCGCACTCCTCGACAGGCTCGGATATGAGCCGGACTCCCAGATCATCGAAAGAACGATCGACTACTACCTGCAACGGACCTCCCATGGATCGACTCTCAGTCGGGTGACACATGCCTGGGTCCTGGCCCGTCGTGACCCTCCCCGTTCGTGGGACCTTCTCGAAGATGCCCTCCGGAGTGATTTGGAAGACACCCAAGGCGGTACGACCCGCGAAGGAATCCATTTGGGAGTCATGGTCGGCACCGTTGATATTGTCGAGCGATGCTCACTGGGAATCGTGATCCAGGAGGGCGTGATCTGGTTTGACCCGTTGCTCCCTCCAGCCATCCGAGCCCTCGCCTTTGACATTTGCTTCCACGGGACGTGGATACACCTCGATGTCACTGCTCAGCAGTTGATCGTCACGGTGTCGAGCCGGAGTGTGGGATCTGTCCTTGTCGGGATCAGAGGCGAAGTGATCGAGCTGGGTCAAGGGGAACGTCGACTGGTGGCCCTTTCATCCGAGCCAGGTCCGAGCGTCGCCCCCGGAGCCGCGACGAGGGGGTTCGGCTCGAGGTGACGGCTCGGTAGCTGCAGATCCGGCGCCAGAAGATCTTGAGCCTCACCCCTCGGGGCACCGGAGGCCCGCATTGCCACCAATCCCTTTGACCCGTCCCACGGGTTCGAGAGGCGCCCTCAGGAACCGAGCTTGCCGACAGGTGGGATTCCGGAGGTCATGACGACTCGCTTCGGGACAGCAGATCCTGCAGGGCGGCAAGGACAGGCAACCAGATGTTCTCGGCCTCTTCTTCGGTGTCTGCACACATGAAGCGACCCGAACCACTTGCTGGATGGACAGAAGGGCCGGTGCAGAACCAGAAATGGATCCCCGAGCTGGCCGTCGGAGGCCCGCCGGTCAGCCGTGTCGGCAACGTCGCGGCTCACTCCATCTAGGTACTGGAACCGATGGTGGGGGACTTTCCAGTAGCCCGCTCAGTCACGAAGAGAAATGCGCCGACCCGGTAGCCGGCGGCCCTTGCGACCGAGGCAAGGTCACGCGTCCCTGGTCATCATTCGCCAGGCGCCGATGGCGGTCCAAGACACGATCCAGCCCACGATCACCAGTGAGGCCACCAGGGTCGACTCCGGTATCAGCAGATTCCTACCAATCCCGCCACCGGGCCCGCCGCCCCCGCCAAACGGTGTCGGGAGCCCGCCCGGCTCGATATGGACCATAGCCACGCCCGCGATCGCCCGCTCAACGTTGACCAGATGCGAGATCACGTGGCGGCTGAAGAGTGGCGTCAGGATCAGCTCGAGCAGGACGAGGAGGATCACCGGGACCGTCCGCTGCCCCATCAGAGAGGCCAAACCGAGTCCGACGATGAAGCCGATGGTCGCTTCGAGCGCGATCCACAGGCCGACGTCGATCATCAGGGAAGTCGGTGGGACCAGGAAGTTGGTGCTGTAGTCGGCGTAGTTCTGATTGGCCATGGAGACGGCGAAGGCTCGGATCTGTGCCTCCGTGTAGGTCGGCACCGTGACCGTGCCTTTCGGGGTGGTGATTGTGGCACCGGCTGGGGGGCCGCTGGTCTGACCATCGCCGCAGGGGACGTTTGGCGGAGGGTTGGGCCCGTTGTAGTTGAAGTTGCAGATGACTTCATCAGCATGGGCGGCGGCCCAACTGTCGAGAGCGGGCCGTGAGAGCCCGTGCGGGACGTTGACCCCGTCGTAGTTGAGCTGGGTGGGGGCGGCGAGCACGCACACCACACAGACGATCGTGTACCCGATGGCCACCATGGCGATGACAATGGCCAGTCCGGCCGGGATTCGGGCGAGGTAGAGGGCCAGACGGGAGCGGCCGGTAATCACCAGGTGGCGGAACATCCCTTCCGTGAGGTCGACCGACCCGGCTGTGCAGCCGACGGCGGCCGCCACGATGAACCCGAAGATGTACATGACGCCAGTCGTCAGGTTGGTGAAGATGGAGTAACCGCCAGCCGGCCCGTACGCCTTTGGGTCGACGGCGTGGGAGATGAGCCGGATGGTGAGGAAGATGACGGGGAGGCCGATGTTGACGGCAATCAGGGCGACCATGAGGCCCCGACGCTTCCGCAACTCCATGAAGCGAGTGGTGACCATGCCCCACGTCGGGATCCATGAGCCCCGGTGATCGCTGCGCTCATCTGCCCGCGCCACGGCCGGAGCCGGATCTGGACGGGTTGCACCTAGATCGGAGGTCGTCGTCATTCTGGTTCTCCCAACCGGCTGGTCACCGAAAGGAACCAATCCTCGAGCGAAGCCTGGATGTGCTGGAGACGGTAGACAGCGATCCCACCCTCTACGAGGACGCGATTGATCTCGGCGATGGCATCGCGCTGAGTCCCCTCCGGCAGGGAAACCGCGAGTCCGTCGGGTCCGACCTGTAGGTGCGCACCGAGGGCTGATCCCCCCAGCAGACCGCCGGCCCTCTCGGGATCGGAACAATCGACCTGCACTTCGAAGGATGACCCAGCGAGCAGCTGGGCGATCGAACCCTGCCGAATTACTCGCCCCCGGTCGACGATGGCCACTGCATCACAGGTTCTTTCGACCTCGTCCAGAAGATGAGACGACAGCACGACCGTGCGACCCTCGGATACCAGGGACCTGATCATGTCGCGCATGTCGAGCATCCCGGCCGGGTCGAGGCCGTTCATGGGCTCATCGAGAATCAGCAGCTGGGGGTCCCCGAGGAGGCAGGCGGCCACGCCAAGGCGCTGGCGCATGCCCATGGAGTACTTCGACACCTTGTCGTTCGCCCGATGGAGTATGTCGACACGTTCGAGGGCCGGTGTGATTCGGCCCTTGGCTGCAGGTTCACGGGCCGCGGCGAGGATCTGCAGGTTCTGGCGACCAGTCAGGTGAGCGTGGAAACGGGGCTCGTCCACGATGGCCCCGACCCGAGCCAATGCCCGGTCACGGTGGCGCGGAACGGCGTGACCGAGCAGTTGCATCGTGCCGGCGTCAGCGCGGGTGAGGCCGAGCAAGACCCGAATGAGGGTGGTCTTCCCTGCTCCGTTGGGACCCAGGTACCCGAAGGCACAACCTCGGGGAACAAGGAGCTCAACGTCATTGACGGCGGTGTTCTCACCGAACCGTTTGGTGAGCCCGTGGGTCTCGACGGCCCATGCGCCCTCGGAAGGACGGGCGGGGGCCTCCGTCTCGGCGGTAATCGCACTCATCGGCTTTCCACCCTCATTCTGATCGTAGTGCGGAAGATGTGGCGCCTCACCTCTGCCACCGGCTCCGATCCTCTCGCAGGGCCGGGATGCTCGTCATTGCGTCCCGCGCCACGGATGGCGGCGAGACCAGAAGAACCACACGGATATCGCGAGTCCGAGACCCACCAGGCCCATAAGCAAAACGGCGGCGGCCAATGGGGCGAATCCCCCACTGTGGCTCACCGCGGCGAGAGGGCCGGGCAAGAAATATCGGACGGGCGGCGTCGCCCGGCCTCCGGGCCCGAACAGGTGGGAGCCGGGCAGCCTCAAGATCCGACGGACAGGTGCGGCAACCGCCGAACTGCTGCGGCCCATCACGAGGGCGGCACCGGCTACCGCAACTATCGCAACCAGAGCGGTGGCGATCGACAGCGTGGCGGCCACGAGCGGCCACCTCCTCTTCGAGAATCGATCAAGGAACGACGGGGTCCGAGGTGCTGATATCGCATCCGAGGAGACAAGAGGGGTTGCAGCAGCGGGAGCGACTGATTGAGCGATCACCCCCCGTGCACTAGCCCAGGCCGTTGCGAAGCCCCGCGGATCAAAGAGGCTGCTGCCCAGCACGTCCTCGGCGGAGCCGCCTTCCGCCTCCGCCTCTTCGATATCGATCGTCAGGTCCACCGCCATCTCGCTGGCGATCGGGTCCGGAACTCCGAGAAGTTGCCACTCGCGGCGGCACTCCTCAACGAATTCGTTCACGGCGATACCTCCTCCTTGACCAGATCGAGGGCTCCATCGACGGCGTCACGCGCCGCCTGCCATTCCTTTACCCCCGCCTCGAGCACCCGCTCGCCCTCAGGGGACAGGCTGTAGTACTTCCGGGGGGGACCGCCATTGCTGGCGGCCCGCCGGGTCTCCACCAATCCGTCATGTTCGAGTCTGCCGAGGAGTGGATAGATCGATCCTTCTCCAACCATTGACAGCCCCCGGGCCTTCAGGCGCTTGGTCATTTCGTAGCCATAGGCAGGGCCCTCGCTCATGACGGCCAGAAGGCACAAGTCCAAAACGCCCCGGAGCAACTGGCTTCGGCGACCCCCCGGATTTGTCATGCACTACAAGATACTGGTCGGAGTCTTGTAGTGCAAGGCACCCACACCTGGGGATCACATGGAGGTATTGACGCTGCTGTTCCTGCCACCCGTCGATCGACTCTGCGCTCCCGGGGATGAGCGCGACCATGTCCGGACGATCCACGTGCAGCGTTGACTTTCGCTTCGCTGTCACGCCCGTCGCCGGCGGCCCCTCCGGCAGCCGAGTCGCGATGACAATAACGGAACTAACAGGTCGAACCTGGCCTCGGCCATAGATTCAGTGGCCCCACGCTGAGAGCGATCGGGCATAAGAGGTCCGATCACTGCGAGGCAAGAATGGCTGCCACCTCCGCCACCGGGTCGCGCACGACCGGGCCGGTGGCCGTCACCTCCGCTCGGTCGATGATGCCGTTGAAGGTGAACGGCGCCTTGTAGTCGTCTCCCACCGCAGGCCCCCATTCGTAGCCGCACGTAAGCCCGATCATCACCTCGTTGAAGGCCACTGGGGTGAAGCGGTCCACTTCACCGGTCCCGACCACCACCCCGTCCTGCATCAGGATTGCCTGGCCCCCGAGCGCCTCATCCTTCTCGAAGCGAAAGGCCACCTCGTGCCGGCCGGAACCCAGCGACGTGTCTGCCACGACCTCGTAGAGGCGCTTTCCGTGGAGATTGTGCACGTAACGGAGTCGGCCGTCGATCAGGTGGAAGGACCAGCCACCGAGTGCGCACCCAAGCGCCAGCAGAGTTCCAGATGGTACGACACCCTGGGCCACCTCGACGGTGAGTTGCATGATATGGGAGCGGTTTCGGACATCGACGGCCACCCACTCGGGCACCGGAGCTCCCCCCTGAAAGTACCGGTAGGTCGCTTGAGGCCGTCGGCGGTCGTGCTTGTGCGCAATAGCCTCGAGCACCCGGTTGTCGAGTGGGAGCACGTCATTGCGCCGTGCCTCTTCCCACCAGAGCGCCACGAGTTCGGAGACCTTCTCGGGGAACGCGTCGGCGAGGTCACGTGACTCTGAAGCGTCATCGGCGACGTGGTAGAGCTCCCAGACGTCGTCGTCCCACGGCGCATTTGACCGGAGACCGTCGCCGTAGACCGGACCGACCGGGTGATACGTCACCGCCTTCCACCCATCGTGGTAGATGGCACGCGAGCCGAGCATCTCGAAGTGTTGGGTGACGTGCCGACCAGCCTGTTCCTCTCCTCCGTCGCCGAGGAGGTAGGCAAAGCTCGTGCCATCGAGGCGCGACTGGGCAATGCCATCGATTTCGGCTGGCGGCGAGATACCAACCAACTCGAGCACGGTCGGCGCGATATCGATCGCGTGCACGTACTGCCGGCGAACTCCGCCATCCTCGGTGGCGCACCGGCTGGGCGGCAGCCGGACGATGCAGGGGTCGGCCACACCCCCCTCATGGACCTCTCGCTTCCACCGCTTAAAGGGCGTGTTGCCGGCCATCGTCCACCCCCACGGGTAGTTGTTATGACTGTTGGGCCCGCCGATCTCGTCGAGCCGCGCGTACATCTCTCCCACACCGGCACCCTCGAAGTTCGACATGCGGCCCTCGTTGATCGTCCCCTCCCTGCCCCCCTCAGAGCTGGCACCGTTGTCCGACACAATGATCACCACCGTGTCATCCGCGTCGCCCAGATCGTCGATGAACGCGAGCACTCGGCCAATCTCTTCGTCGGTGTAGGACAAGAAGGCGGCGAAGCACTCCATAAAGCGCTCAGCGAGTGTGCGCTGACGATCCTCAAGGCTGTCCCATGCTGGGACCCACGGCGGGCGCGGTGAGAGCACGGTGCCCTCGGGGACGACGCCTCCGGCGAGTTGGCGGGCGAAGGTCTCCTCACGCCAGATGTCCCAACCTTTGGCGAAGCGACCCTTGTAGCGCTCGATCCACTCAGCCGGGGCGTGGTGGGGCGAGTGGCAGGCCCCGGTGGCGAAATAGAGGAAAAAGGGCAGCTCGTCGTCGACGGCCCGCAGATCGCCCAGGTACTCGATGGCCCGGTCGGCCAGATCCGCGCTGAGGTGGTACCCCTCGTCGAGCGAGCGCGGCGGACGTACGGCGTGGTTGTCGTGGTACAGCGCAGGTACGAACTGGTGGGTTTCACCGCCGTGGAAGCCGTACCAGCGATCGAAGCCGCGCCCGAGGGGCCATGTCGCCCGCGAATTCGCCATGTTTGTCTCGCCCTCGGGGCTCAAATGCCACTTTCCTACCGCATAGGTGGCATAGCCGGTTGTCCGTAGCATCTCGGAGAGGAAGCCGTTGTCGCGGGGCGGTCTTCCCCAATACCCGGGGAATCCTGTCGCCAGGTCAGCCACTCGCCCCATGCCGCTCCGATGGTGGTTCCGCCCGGTCAGCAGGCAGGCCCGCGTCGGTGAGCACAGGGCGGTGGTGTGGAAGTTGGTCAGTCGCACGCCCTCGGCCGCGACGGCATCGATACACGGGGTCTCAATGTCGGATCCATAGCAGCCAAGCTGGGCGAATCCGACGTCGTCGAGTACGACGAGCACCACGTTCGGCGCACCTTCTGGCGGGGTAGGCAGAGGCGGCCACCAAGGCTCCGAGTCACGCCAGTCGTTGCCGATCTTTCCCTGGAATTCCATAGAGCCACGCTCCCCCAGTTCGTCAGTGTTCGTAGAGCTTGGCATTCCACAGGCGCCACGCGTTCAGACCTCACCCAGGCCGTGTGATCTTGAAGGCTCGCCCTGGCCCGATGCGGAGGGGCATGACCTTCAACACCCATGCGCGGCTGCTCTCTTGGCTAGTGCTTCCACGAGCTCCCACCTTGCCCCGTTCCAGCCAAGAGGCTCGGAGTACCGTTGTCCGGGACAGGGGACCTCGCCCCCTTGACTTTCATCCAGAATCGGCTGGGTCTGGCACACTGACCCGGTGACCCGCAGTCTCTCCAAAGATGAGCAGCATTGGCTGCTGAGGCGAGGACGATTGTTAGAGACCGCCACACTCGGATGGAATGTTGTCGGCGTCTTCGTACTAGCGGCGGCGGCGATCGGCGCACACTCCGTGGCCCTCGCAGGTTTCGGACTCGACAGTCTCATCGAGGTCGGGGCCTCGACGGTCGTGCTCTGGGAACTCGTCGACGTCGCGCAGAAGCGCCGACAACGGGCAATGCGCCTGATCGGGTTCGCATTCGTGGGATTGGCGGTCTACCTGGCCGTTCAGAGCACCGCCGTTCTTGCGATTGGTTTCCACCCCCGACATAGCCCGCTCGGTGTCATCTGGACGGGAGTCACGGCGGCGGTGATGTTCGCTCTGGCCGCGGGCAAGGTAAGGACCGGAGCGGCCCTTGGAAACCCTGTGCTCAGTACAGAGGGACGAATCACCATGATCGACGGAATCCTGGCGACGGCGGTGATGGTGGGGCTGCTCCTCAACGCTCTCCTTGGATGGTGGTGGGCCGATCCTCTGGCCGGGTACGTACTCCTGTACTACGCCATTCGGGAAGCACGAGAGGCACTTACCCACTGACCACCGGCGTGCAGCAGAAGGGTCGATCGGCCACGACCAACAACCAGTGCCGAGCGCCGTAAAGGGGAGATTGGGCGACCGCTCCGAGCAGTGGGCTTCGACGGCCAGCGGTGCGGACTGGCACTCGTTGGCTCAGCAACTGAGTCCCTTCGGTGCGTACGAGTCCAATGGCTAGTTGGCTGGTAGGGACGGTGCGGAGCGTGCCGTTCGGCCACGGTCAACTCACCCGCTCCCGGCGTTCGCGGGCGGTGGGTATCGACCAAGGGTCCCTTGCTCAACTCTGCGACGCCCGGGGCTCGCCAGGCCTTGTGGTCGAAATCGGACGGTCCGCCGGCACAGACGTGAAGGGCTCGCAGGAGGCCGCCAACGTCGTCACGATGGCCGCCAGCTCCCCGTCGTCATCACCTGACTCGGCGCGGAGGTCATCGACTTCGACGGTGATGGCCGCCAGAAGCTCGCTCGCCCCCACCACCTTGTTCCGGAGGTCCCGCAACCGAGCCTTCCGGTCCCTCGACAGGAGCAACTCGGCCTCCACGCGCACGGTCCGGCCGCTCTCCTTGGCCAGCTTCTTCGCCTGATCGACGAGCGCATCGGCTTCGACCTCGGTGTAGGTCACCTGCTTCTCGATCAGAAGGCCGATCACATCACGTCGGGCAGTCCTGGCCACCTGACGACTGTAATGGCTCCGCCGTTACAGTCGCGTCCGGGATCCGGCACGGTTCCGAGGGTTGCCTCCGTCGGTGGTCGCCCTCCGCCATTGTCTCCGTATCCGCAGCTGCTCACGGAGATCTCCGCCCTCCGTGACCGATCCGCCTCACGATTGAGATTTGGATGAACCCGCCCTCAGGCACGCCACGCCGGAAGGTCCGTCATCACATACACCCCGCCGGCAAGCGATGGAGGAATCACTAAACGGGCTTCTTGTTTCAGTTACGGCCAGGCGGCAAACTTCGAAAATGCCAAAGGAAGGAGCTGACATGCAAGCCATCACCGTTCGAGACCGCGACGCCGGCATCGGTGGGCTATCCCTGACGGACATTTCTTACCCTCACGCCGGCCAAAACGATGTGATCGTGCGAGTGCATGCCGCAGGGTTCACGCCGGGCGAACTGGACTGGCCCACGACATGGACCGATCGTGCCGGGCGCGACAGGACGCCGAGCGTGCCCGGCCACGAGCTGTCGGGAGTCGTCGTCGAGCTGGGGTACGGAACCACCGGCCTCACCATCGGCCAACGGGTGTTCGGAATCGCCGACTGGGCCCGCGATGGCTCTCTGGCCGAGTTCACGGCTATTGAGGCCCGCAATCTCGCCGCCCTTCCGGCTGACATCGACCACACCGTCGCCGCCGCTCTCCCGATCTCGGGGCTCACGGCATGGCAGGGTTTGATCGACCACGCAGGCCTCAAGACGGGCCAGACCGTCCTGATTCACGGCGCGGCGGGCGGTGTCGGTTCGATCGCCGTGCAGCTCGCACATGAGGTGGGGGCCCGAGTGATTGGCACCGGCCGGAGCGCGGACCGTGACACGGCACGGGCCTTGGGGGTGGATGTCTTCTTGGACCTACAAGCCGACGAGGTGGAGGACGCCGGAGAGGTCGATGTGGTGTTCGACGTCATCGGGGGCGAAATCCTTGACCGATCGACTTCACTGGTACGGGCCGGCGGCACGCTCGTCACCATCGCCAGGGCGCCGACGGTCCAGCCTAAGGACGGGCGCGCCATCTTCTTCGTCGTCGAGCCTGACGGATCCCGACTCGCGGACCTCGCCCAGCGGCTCAGAGACGGACGCCTCAAGCCCACCGTCGGCGCCGTGCGGCCGCTCGCCGAAGCACCTGCCGCGTTCGCCCCCGACCGGCGCATTCCCGGCAAGACGGTCATCCGGATCGTCGAAGGCGGATAAACGGCTGATGGGAAGTGTCCCATCAATACCCGCCGGGCAGGGCATACCCGGCGATCTGGGCCAGGCGTGAAACGGACAATCCGGATTGGCTGGGAGCTACGGTGATGGTGCCAGAAAAGAGGGATCACGTGTTGGAAGAAGTACCTAGCCTGCAAGATTCTCGCAGAGAGCTCGATGCGCTCGACGTGTCGCTTGTACAGATACTGGCCCGAAGATCCAGGGTCATTCTGAACGTGATCCGATATAAGAAGGCCAACTCGATGGCAGTGGTCGACCGGGGTCGGGAAGACACAATGCTCGCGGGCATTGAACGGATCGCACGTTCCGAAGGTCTTGACCCCAGGATTGCCAGACAGGTCTTGCGGTCAGTCATCGACGCCTTCACCCTGCTCGAAGTCGAAAAACTTGGGTCGGACCCCTCTTAACAGCGTGCCGTTCAGGATCCCGAAGCTCTCCCGCGTCCCGGGGCGGTGAGGTGAAACACCGGGCAACGCACCGAGACGAAGGGGGGCGAGGAATCAGTCGTGACCGAACCGGCTCCACCGTGGCCGAGACAAGGGCCCGCGTCTTACTTTCCGTCAATTGAGACGAAGGACGGCCATTCGATTGCCGAATGGCAGAAGATCATTGCCGACTGCGGTCTCGAGAAACACACGGCGATCGTCGGCTACCTCAAGTCCGACTACAGGATGGGGCACGGACACGCCAACGCCCTCGTAGGTTGGACGTTGGCGGGGAATACGCCGGCGCGCTGAGCCACCTGGATGTTTGGTGCGGCTCAGTTGGTTGCTCCGTCTGGAGTCCAACCGTTCGGCGGTCGGGACCCTTCGTGGGTGCGAGAGGGAGAACCGCTGCTCTTTTCGGCGATCGGGCACTTCTGTGGCGGCCACTCGGGTTCGGATCTACGGTCATGAGCAGTGAATGCGGAAACTCAGTTCCATCGCCTCCGGGTGGTGAGGCGAATACCGGGCGTACGGCTGATCGCCAGCTACCAGCCGCGATGGCTACCCAAGGACATCATGGCTGGTCTCGTCCTCACCGCCATTCTCGTGCCCCAGGGGATGGCCTATGCGGAACTGGCAGGGCTGCCACCTATCACCGGCCTCTACACCTCGATCCTGTGTCTGGTCGGCTACGCAGCACTCGGGCCATCTCGCATTCTTGTGCTCGGACCAGACTCATCATTGGGACCGATGATTGCCGCCACGATCCTCCCCCTCGCTGGTGCGGATGGAAGTCCAGCCCGCGCCATCGCCCTGGCGTCGATGCTCGCCATCCTGGTCGGTGCCATGATGATCCTGGCCGGGGTGGCGAAGCTGGGCTTCGTGGCCGATCTGCTCTCCAAACCGACCCAAATCGGCTACATGACCGGGCTTGCGCTCACGATCGTGGTGGGCCAGCTGCCAAAACTCTTTGGGTTCTCGATTCACTCCGACACGCTGATTGGAGACATCACCGGATTCGTGGACGGTGTTCGGTCGGGCGAGACGGCAACCGCTGCCGTCATTATCGGAGTGTTCGGACTCGTGGTGATCCTGGTGCTCCAGCGCTGGCTCCCGAAGGTCCCGGGGGTGCTCGTGGCCGTCGTTGTTTCCATTGGTGCCGCCGTCGTCTTCGATCTGGCCAACCACGGGGTTTCCCTCGTGGGCACGCTTCCCCAGGGGCTACCCCCGTTCACAGTTCCGAATGTCTCGGCATCAGACTTCGCACTGCTGGTCGCCGGAGCGCTCGGGATCTCGCTCGTGGCGCTAACGGATACCATCTCGACGGCCTCGGCATTCGCAGCCCGGCACGGTGATGAGGTGCAGGCCAACCAGGAGATGATCGGAATCGGGACGTCGAACCTAGCCGCCGGACTCTTCCAGGGGTTCCCAGTCAGCACCAGTGGTTCGAGAACGGCCGTGGCCGACCAGGCGGGAGCCAAGACTCAGATCACCGGCCTTGTCGGTGCCGCGGTCATCGTGCTCATGCTTCTCGTCGTCCCCGGCCTGTTTCGCAATCTCCCCCAGCCCACGCTGGCCGCAGTGGTGATCGCCGCGGCCCTATCCCTTGCCGACCTGGCGGGAATGCGGCGGCTGTGGGAGGTGCGTCGAACTGAGTTCGCCCTGTCGATCGCCGCATTTATCGGAGTCGCGGTCCTTGGCGTACTACCCGGGATCGCCATTGCCGTCGGGCTCTCCATCCTCAATGTGTTTCGCCGATCGTGGTGGCCCTACAGCACGAGCCTGGGCAAGGTCGAAGGGGTTCCCGGCTACCACGATGTCCGCTCCTATCCGAATGCCGAGCGGATTGAGGGCCTGATCCTGTTTCGTTTCGATGCCCCGCTTTTCTTTGCCAACGCCCGCGCCTTTCGACAGCAGGTGCTCGAGCTGGCGGCAGCCGAGCCGCCCCCTCGCTGGATCGTGGTGGCCGCAGAGCCCATCACCGACGTCGACACAACTGCGGCAGACATGCTCGAGGACCTCGACGAGACCCTCAACAGGGATGGTGTCTCCCTGGTCTTTGCGGAGATGAAGAGTCCGGTACGCGAAAAGATCGAACGATACGAACTGACTCGGACGATAGACCCGACGCATCTCTTCCCGACCATCGAATCAGCACTGGTCGCTTTCGCCCACACCTCCACGGTCGAAGCCGACGTGCCACCGGACCAGAAGGGAACCCAAGGTGGCACGCGCGACTGACGTCTCGAGGTGGCGCTGCGTACGCTCAGATAGCGGTGGCAGCCCTGACCCGACATGTTCAATACGGAGTCGGAATGTGGCGAAGCGGAGACTTTGACTTCCGATAGCCGTCGGACTTCTGGCGCTTTGGCAACTCCACATCCCGGTGGTCGAGGGGCTCGTAGGGGATCATCTCCAAGAGGTGGGAGATGACGTTCAGACGAGCCCTTTTCTTGTCATCGGAATCCACGATCCACCAAGGCGCCCAGGCAGTATCGGTGGCAGCGAACATGTCGTCGCGGGCGCTCGAATAGTCGTACCACCGCGTGTAGGAAAGTAGGTCCAGCTCCGAGAGCTTCCAAATCTTGCGGGGATCATCGATCCGGCTCTGGAGCCGTCGCGTCTGTTCGTCCCGACTGACCTCCAGCCAGTATTTGACGAGCACAATCCCCGAATCGACCATCGCCTTCTCCACGCCGGGCGTCAACTCCAAGAAGCGCCTGCTGTCTTCGGGGGTGCAGAAGCCCATCACCCGCTCTACGCCCGCCCGGTTGTACCAGCTTCGGTCGAAGATCACGATCTCCCCGGCAGCCGGGAAGTGCTGTACGTACCGTTGAATGTACATCTGTGACTTCTCTCTGGGGCTGGGTGCCGTGAGGGCGACGACCCGAAAGACTCTCGGGCTTACCCGCTCGGTGATGGCCTTGATGGTTCCTCCCTTTCCGGCTGTGTCGCGGCCTTCGAAGACTATGCATATCTTTGCCCCGGATTCCTTGACCCATTCCTGGACCGCAACCAACTCTCCGTGTAGACGCCGGAGTTCGCGCTCATAGTCTCTGCGTTTCATCTTGTGCTTCATATCGGACGAAGGTGGGTCAACCGTGTTCGGCATCAACAGAATGGCTCCTCCGACGACTTTGCCCTCCCCAGTGGAAGCGCGTCCATTCGCATTGCAGGCCCGATACCGAGGGCTGCGGCCTTCTCAATCGACGAAGGACTTAGCGCAAGGCTGCGTCTCGCTGCACCTCCCGATCGCCTCCGTAGACGGCGAGCGCATAGATCACAAGCGCGGCGATGAAGATGTACACAAACGACCATATTGGGTAATACGGCATCCACCAGATGGCACTGATGCCGGCGATTGCCGCGGCAACGATGCCGACCCACCGGGCGAAGCCCGACCCGCTGATTACCAGGAAACCACAGAGGATCAGAATGGCGGCCACGATGAGATCCAGCCATCCGTAGGTCTTGAGGCTGTGACCGAAGACTGCGGCCTCCAAGTTGGAGGGCAGGACGCCGTGATATCGAAACGCCCAAATGCCGTCGAACACTTTCATGATTCCGGCCCAGATCAGAATGATCCCTGCAAAGAGGACCCAACCTTCGCCTCGACCTTCCACCGTTCGCCTCCCATCTCGGCCACGCCGAACTGGACGCGGCAACTCACGCAGCTCCACAAGGAGTCTGATCCCATCCCTCGCAATGGGCAAGGACTTTTCCAGGTATTCCGTCGATCGACTAGTGACCATATTCACAAGCCAGTTGGACTGACCGACATTCGCCAACCACCACCGGTAACACCAATGGCAATGATCTGAGCGTGGGCGCGTAGCGCGGATTGGATGCAGACTGGATCGCAGCTGCGGGAGGTGAGTGGTCGCACATGGATGAAGACCTCGTGGAGGAGAGAGGAACCGGGGATTGAACCGTGACGAGTACCTCTCCTGACGTTCCGGCAGAGCAACGAGGCGAGGGGAATCCCCGGCTGGCCCTTCTGTTGGCCATGGCCATGTTCGTTCTGGTGGTTGACACGTCGCTGATGAACGTGTCGATCTCCGCCGTCATCAAGGATCTTCACACGACAGCAAGTGGGGTGCAGTCGGCCATCGCCTTGGAGGCACTCGTGTCCGCGGCATTTATCCTGACCAACTCAAAGGTTGGCGACCTCATGGGCCGTCGTCGTGCTTATGTGGTCGGCTTGCTTGCCTATGCCGTGGGCGCCGTGGCCATGACACTCGCTCGGAATCTCAACACCATCATCATCTTCTGGGCAATCATCGGTGGGCTGGGCGCTTCCCTGCTGCTCCCGGCGATGCAGTCCCTCATTCATGGCAACTTCACCGGGGCCGCCCAACGGCGGGCGTATGCCCTGGTCGGCGCGTCGGCCGCCATCGCGGCGGCTGTCGGTCCCCTGCTGGGTGGGTTTCTCACGACGTATCTGTCGTGGCGGGTGGGGTTCGGGCTCGAAGCGCTCATCATTCTGGTAGTGCTGTCCCAGATTCGCTTGGTCAAGGATGTCCCCTATACCGGTTCGCGGCGGATCGACCTCGTCGGTTCGGTCCTTTCCATCGTGGGCATGGGTGGCGTGGTTCTCGGTATTTTGGTGTGGCAGGAGGGTGGTCAGTACGTGGGTCTGATCATGGGGCTGGGCGCAGTGGCCCTGGCTGCATTCGCTTATTGGCTGGTCTCTCGGAAGCGGCAGGGAAAACCCACGCTCTTGGACCCCAATCTGTTTCGGCACCTGAACTTCCGCATTGGCGTCTCACAGCAGATGCTCCAGCAGATCACCCTGGGTGGGGCCATGATCGTTCTTCCGCTGTTCCTCCAGATGACGCTCGAGTACAACGCCATGCAGGCCGGACTGTCGCTCGCTCCCCTGTCGCTGTCGATGTTCGGCATGGCCATGCTTGCCGGGCGCAAAGCGGGGAATTGGCGTCCGGCCCAGATCGTCCTCGGTGGATTCGCACTGAGTGCCATCGGCATGGCGGTGATCATCCCCCTGGTTCCGAGAGTCGATTCCGGGTGGTACCTGGTGATCCCGCTGATTATCGCCGGATGCGGCCTGGGCATGCTGGTCTCCCAACTCAACGACTTCACGCTCGCACCGATCAGCGAGGAACGGGTCAGCGAGGCAGCGGGTGTGAACTCGGCAGCAGGCTCTTTCGGGTTGTCCTTCGGGCTGGCGGTGGCCGGTGGCGTGATGCTCTGGGCCCTGGCGCTGAGCTTCACACACCAGACTGAGGCCAGCACTGCGATTCCGCCAGCTCAGCAACAACAGATCTCAACTGAAATGGAACACGATGCCGAGATCATGAGCAACACGCAGCTGCAGCGCCAGATCGCCGACCAGCCGAAAGACGTTCAGGCGGCGGTTTTGGCCATCAACAGCCACGCCCGGAACCTGTCACTTCAGATTGCGCTGCTCATCCCCGCCCTTGCGTCGCTGCTCGGCCTGGCCAACTCGTTCAGGATGCTCCGGCTGCCCGACATTGCCCCTGTTGCAGATATCGATGGGGTAGGTCTCGGATGATTGCCAGTCATCTGCCTCGGTGATCGCTCTTGACCGCGCCGTCAATCACTCCACGGACCGTGACGAAACGTGCGAGCGGCCTTGACCAACCGACGTCGCTTGGTGGATCCGAAGGTTGGCAGTGGCACCTTGAGGCACCTCCCTGACCTGATGATGAGGGATACCAAGTCGCACCATTACCGTCGTCATCAAAGCAATTGGAAACGGGGAAGGCACCCAACGCACTGACCGGGTAACCGACCCAGAACCTGACAGTTCACCCTGATACGAGAAAAAGCTGCCGACTCCCACGATCAATCGAACCGGCCCAGAACACCTGGTGGGCGATATGAACCCCGTCGTCGGCCTTGGCGTAATGGGTCTCAGGAAGCTCCTTCATGGTCCCCGGATTGCCCGAGGCACCAAAATGTGTCTTGGGCAGAGGGATACAGGGCCGAGCCGCCAGTCCGGGCAGCATCGTGAATGCCATCCGCAGGTGACACGCATTTTTGCCGATCACCGGCTTGGTGCCCGCAGAGACCGGGTGGCTGGAGGGTTCCCGGAGGGGCCGGCCGGCCGGCGGGCCGCAGAATCCGGGGTCGGTGATCATAGAGATGCAGGCGACCGGACGGCAGCATCCTGAAAGCCCGTGGCCCTTCTGCTATTTTTGAAGTTGTCCAAGGGAACGGTTGGATACTCGGAGGCTGAAATGGACGGCGGAAATTCAATTCGGGTTCTGGAACGTCGGCGCCGTGGCTCGGCGATCCCAAGTGTGAGAGCGGCCACACTCCTGTTCGGCGTACTCGTTGTGACAGTCTTTTCGACTGCGCCGGCCGGCGCCACCCAACGGGCCTCTCTGCCCACGCCGAGGGTACCGGTACCAGGTGCGATCACACCTGGATCGAAACCGGCTCTGAATGCGTTGGATTCGACTGACGGCGCCGGGTACGTGGCAGTGCTCCCGAAGGTCACGACCGTGAACGCCACCTTCTCCGTTCCGAGTATCGAGTGCGGTGGGATCCAAAGTGTTGTGGCCCCGGGTGCCGCCATGATCAACAAGGGCGGCGACCAGGTCGGGGCCTATATCGACCTCGGGTGCCGCAATGGCACGGAGGAGGACTACATCGAGGTGTACCTGAATAAAGCGTTCAAGTCGTTTCCCGAAACGGCGCTCGACGGGAACGCCTTCAGTCTGTCGGTCACGGAGGCCAAAACAGTGGCGACCGTGAAGGTCACCGACCTCACGAAGAAGATCACCAAGGAGGCCACAGCACCCGCCGAGACAATGACCGAAGTGGACTACTTGGACAGCGTCGGCCTGAACCCGACCACCGGGAAGCCACTGCCGACGCCGGTCTTCACCACCAACAAATTCACGATTGCCGAGGCGAACGGCAAGCCGATCGGCGACTTCACCAACATCCGTTACAACCTCGAGTACAACTCCCACATCTATATCGTGCCAGGGGCCTTGGCTTCCAGAGGCGGATTCGTGGAGTCGTGGCAGAACGCATGAACGGTGCATGATCGAACCACCATGTCCGCGGCCAACGGATCCGGATCGCTTCCAACCATGCCGGTGGCGGAAGCGCTGCCTCAAGATGTGGGAATTGTCAAAACGTTCCCGAGACGGGGGTCTCACGTTTCGAGCCTCGGCCGATCGATGCGTTACCGCCGCGTTAGTGAGCGGCAAATTGCGGAGGCCGGTGGCTCCGAGCGGTCACGAGTTGTGAGTGGGAGGCGTGTACTCCCACCTGGGATGACAGCCGAAACTGACCTGGAGCGGACGACGGGATTCGAACCCGCGACCCTCACCTTGGCAAGGTGATGCTCTACCAACTGAGCCACGTCCGCGTAAGGCACTTACCCTAGCAGCAGACCGCCCGAGTTCCCGAAGCCGCCAGGACCCAGATTCTCGCCTGGGCCGGCCAAGGCACGCCTCCCACCCACCACCGAATATCGTTCTAGGCAGGGAGTTCAGCGTGCCACCACGGCACCGGCCGAACCTTCCGGTTGGCTTCTGCCACCAGGTCGGCCAGCGCACCCTCCATACCCCGGGCGATGACATCGACGTCGGGAGCCAGGTTCCAACATCCGAGGACCCCGACATACATCGTGTCCAGATACGAGAACACCGTGACGTTGACCCCCACGCCTTCGATGATCGGTCCCAGTGGGAACATCGACACCATCCGAGCACCAGCCAGGTACAGCGGAATGTCCGGGCCGGGCACATTGGAGACAATGAGATTGAAGATGGGGGCCAGATGGTCGAAGAGGCGCAGATTGGTGACGAGGCGGGACAGCCTGGTGGCGACGGCCGGAAAGGTCGTCTGGGCCCAGCCGGCGAACACCTCGGGCCCGATCGAGCGGCTCTGATCCTTGGCCGACGCCACCTCCTCCCGGATGCGGCGGAGGCGGGTGGGTGAATCTTCGATCCCGTCGGACAGTGCCACCAACATGGCCGACACCCGGTTGCCCAGAGCACCGCGCTCGGACTCCGCCCTGACCGACACCGGCACGAGCGCCACGAGTGAACTGTCGGGCTGCTCATCCCTGCCGGCAAAGAAGTCGCGCATGGCGCCGGCCGTTACCGTCAGCACCACGTCGTTGGCGGTCCCTCCCAGCATCTCCCGGACGCGACGCACATCACCGAGCGGCAACTCGGCGAAGGCCACCCGCCGGTGCGGGGAGATGGCCCGGTTGATCGACGTGCGAGGAGCCTCGAACGGCGCCGGCGGCAAGGTCCCGGCCACGGTGCGGTTCCGGCTGTTGAGGTGGCGGACGGTCTGGACCGTCTGGCGCAACGTACGCGCCACCGCGTCGGCATGCTCAGGTATCGATGCCAGCACGTCGCGCCACCGGTCCACTTCGTTCGGCAGCGGATCGGGGGACCAGGACGGATCGGACGGAGACGGCCCGGTCCGAGGAGGTTCTGCCGGATCACGGGCATTCCCGGATCGGTCACCCCGTGGACGGTCCTTCTCGCCCCCCTGTCCCGATCGCCGGCGACGCCCGCCGGCACCGAAGATGGGGCGCGGCGTCGGATCAGGAGCGAGGTCGAAGAAGGCCGCCATCACCTCCGCGCCCGACACCCCGTCGATGATGGCGTGGTGCACCTTCGGCACCAGAGCGATGTGCCCACTTCCCAGCCCTTCGACCACATGGAACTCCCACAGCGGGCGGCGGCGGTCGAGCGGCCGCGAGGCCAGGTCGGCCACGAACGCCTCCAGCTCCGGGCGACCGCCCGGCGGCGGGAGACTGGCCCGGCGTACGTGGTAGTCGATGTCGAACTCGGGATCATCGGCCATCGACGGCTGTTGGAGCCCGAAGGGGACCTCGAGCGGGCGCTGACGGAACGGGGGCACGAGGTGCACCCGTTCGGCCACCATCGCTCTGATCCGCGGGAAGTCGACTCCCCCGGGCACGGTGGTGGGGTCGAAGATCAGCGCGCCGAGGATGTGGAGATGGGTCGTGGGCGACTCGAGGGACAAGAAGGCGGCATCGAGCCCGGTCAGACGCTCCATTCCCTACCGGCCCGTCGACCCGAAGCCGCCGAGGCCACGGTCGCTGTCGTCCAACTCGTCCACCTCGACGAAGCCCGCCTGCTCGACACGCTGGATGACCAGTTGGGCGATCCGGTCGCCCCGGTGCACTTCATAGGGCGCATCCGGGTCGGTATTGACGAGAAGGACGGCCAGTTCGTCGCGGTAGCCCGAGTCGATGAGCCCCGGCGTGTTCAAACAGGTCACCCCGTGCCTGAGGGCCAGTCCGCTTCGGGGCTGGACGAAGCCGGCATACCCGGGCGGAATGGCCAGGGCCACCCCGGTGGGCACCAGGGCGCGGCCTCCGTGGGCGGCCAGGGTGACACCGGTCCGAGCCACCAGATCGGCGCCGGCATCACCGCTGCGGGCGTAGCGGGGCGCGGGAAGATCGGGGTCAAGCCTGACCACGGGCACGAGCAGCGGCGGGTGTCCGGGCGATGGCCGGGATGCCGTCTCGTCGTCTATGCCCGTGATGCCGGTCTGCGATGCTGCTGTCACCTGGTTCTTCTCCCTCCTTCGGCACGGACGCTATCGCTCACCGCTCACCCCTGCCCACAGGCCCATCGGCCGGACGTTCTTGGACATGGGGCCACCAACCGGTAGCGTCACCGAGGTGCTGGTGTGGATGGACCTCGAAATGACCGGGCTCGACCCCTCGGCGGACGTCATCGTGGAGGTGGCCACCCTGATCACCGACGACGATCTGACCGTCGTGGCCGAAGGCCCCGACCTGGTGGTCTCGACACCGTCCGCCCAACTCGACGCCATGGACGATTTCGTCCGGTCGATGCACACCAAGAGTGGCCTCCTGGCCGAAATCGCCTCGTCGACCGTGACCCTGGAGCAGGCGGGGGCAGCCACCCTGGAGTTCATCCGGGCCCATGTCCCGTCCCCCCGCACCGTGCCCCTGGCCGGCAATTCCATCGGTACCGACCGCCGGTTCCTGGCCGCCTATCTCCCCGATATCGAGGAGTACCTCCACTACCGGTCGGTGGATGTCTCGACCGTCAAGGAACTGGCTCGCCGGTGGTACCCCGAGTCGATGAAGGGGGCCCCGGTCAAGGCCGGCGGCCACCGGGCCATGGACGACATCCGCGAGAGCGTGGCCGAGCTCGCGTACTACCGGAAGGCCATCTTCCGGGAGCCGGCCGCGGCCGGCCAGCCCGACCGGTCCGGCGGCCATCAGCAATGAGCCGGCCGCCGATCGCCCGGCACCTGGACCCGTCGAGGCCGTCCGTCCAGCAGAGGAGGGCCCATGGCCGATTCGCCTGATGGTCCGGCGTCCGCCGGGGCCGAGATGGTCGAGCCGGACCCGATTCCGTCCTTGGCCGAGGCCACGGCCACGCTCACCGCTCCCGGTCAGCTCTTCGAGATGGAGGATCTGACCATCCGCGGCATACCCACCCGGACGTGGAAGAGCGCGCCGTCCACCCTCCGGACGGTGCTCGAGCTCTCCGCTCACCATGGTGACAAGGACTTCCTGGTCTACGAGGACGAGCGGATGTCGTTCGCCGAGCACTTCCAGGCGGTGACCGCCCTCGCCCACGTCCTGGTCGGACGGTTCGGCATCACCAAGGGCGACCGGGTGGCCATCGCCATGCGAAACCTGCCCGAGTGGGTCATCGCCTTCTGGGCATCGATCTCGATCGGGGCCGTGGTCGTCCCCCTCAACGCCTGGTGGACGGGGCCCGAGCTGGCGTACGGGCTGAGCGACTCGGGCGCGTCCCTGCTCTTCGCCGACGAGGAGCGCCAGCGGCGGGTGCTCCCCCACCTGGGCGAGGTCCCCGCCCTCGGGGCCATCGTGTTGTGCTGTGAGGAGCCCGGCCCGGACGGCGGTCGGCGGGCGGCCGTCGGGTCCACCCTGGACAGGCCGGGGTCGGAGCCGTTGCCGGTGGTGCCGATGGCTGAGCTCACCGAACCCACCGCCGGGGACCCGACCTTGCCCGACGTGGACATCGATCCGGACGACGACGCCACCATCTTCTACACCTCGGGAACCACGGGGAAACCCAAGGGGGCGGTCGGGACCCACCGGAACAGCGCGTCGAATCTGATGAACCTCTTCTTCGTGGCCACCGTGGGCGGCCTGCGCCGCGGCGGCGGCCCGGGCGAGGTGAGCAGTGGGACCCAGAACGCCAATCTGTTGTCGGTGCCCCTCTTCCACGCCACCGGCTGCCACGCCCTGCTGGTGACCAACACGGCGGCGGGCGGAAAACTGGTGATGATGCACCACTTCGACCCCGAACGGGCCCTGGAGCTCATCGAGCGCGAGCGCATCACCATCTTCGGCGGGGTTCCGGCCATGGTGATGCAGGTGATCGACTCGCCCAACTTCACCAAGCGGGACACCTCGTCCGTGCGCTCGATCTCCTACGGCGGCGCGCCGTGTCCACCCGATCTGGTCCGCCGGATCAAGCAGCACTTCCCGTCCGGGGCCCCCGGCAACGGCTACGGCCTCACCGAAACCTCAGCCATGACCACCATGAACAGCGGCGACGACTACGTCCGCAAACCCGACAGCGTCGGCCCTCCGGCTCCGGTGTGCGACGTGGCCGTGGTGCCCGAGGAGTACGACGGGCAGGAGCCGCCGGTCGACCAGGCCCCGGATCCCGAGCGCACCGGCGAGCTGTGGATCAAAGGGCCCAACGTGGTCCGCGGCTACTGGAACCGGCCCAAGGACTCGGCCCTGACCTTTACCCGGGGTTGGCTGCACACCGGCGACGTGGCCCGCATCGACGAGGAGGGCTTCGTGCACATCGTGGACCGGGCCAAGGACATCATCATCCGGGGCGGCGAGAACGTCTACTGCGTCGAGGTGGAGGGTGCGCTGTACGAGCATCCGGCGGTGGCCGACTGCGCGGTCATCGGGGTGCCCCATCCCGTGCTCGGGGAGGAGGTCGGCGCGGTCGTCGTGCTCCGGCCCGGAGCCGACGTCGGGGCCGACGAGCTGGCCCGGTTCGTCGCCGAGCGGCTGGCCACCTTCAACGTGCCCACCAGATTCTGGTTCCGGGCCGAGCCGCTCCCCCGCAATCCGGCCGGCAAGGTCCTCAAACGCGAGCTGCGCTCCGAGCTCCTCGGCGACGCGCCGCCCATCTGAGGCCCAACGCCACCCGGTGGGCATCGACGTCACCAGCGGCCGGGGCGGGGGCGGGCGTCAGATGGATCCTTCCAACCGCTCCCGGGTGACGGTCACATCGCGCTCCATCTGGCTGATGAGATCGTCCACCGACTCGAAGGCCAGCTCCTCCCGCAGATGGGAGACGAACGACACCTTGGCCTCCTCGGCGTAGAGATCGCCGGAGAAGTCGAGCACGAAGGCCTCGACCAGCAGCGCCCCGTCGGCGCCGTAGAACGTCGGGCGCCGGCCGACCGAGATGGCCGCCTTCCTGACCGAACCGTCCGGACGCTCGTACCAGCCGGCGTAGATGCCCGCCGCCGGCAGGCAGATGGAATCGGGGACATCGACATTGGCGGTGGGAAAACCGAGCTCGGTTCCCCCGCGGTGGTCACCATGGGCCACCTTGCCCCTGACCTGGTGGGGTCGGCCCAGCAGGACGGCCGCCTCGGCCACCCGACCGGCGCCGACCAGGCCGCGGATGCGGGTCGACGAGATGACCCCGACGCCGGGCTCGGCCGGGTCGGGGGCGGCCTGGAGGGACACGCCCTCGACCTCGAACCCGGCTTCGGATCCCATCTCCTCGAGCAGGGCCACGTTTCCCTTACGCCCGTGGCCGAAGTGGAAGTCCTCCCCCACCACCACCAGGCGCGCACCGAGACGCTCGACGAGGATCTGTTCGACGAAGTCCTCAGCCGTCTCATTGGCCCGATCGTCGTCGAAGGGCACGACCACCGTCCGGTCCACCCCGGCCGACTCGAGCAGCTCCAGCTTCTGGTCGAGGTCACACAGGAGCTTGGGCGCCGACTCGGGGCGGACGACGGTGGACGGGTGCCGGTCGAAGGTGACCACGGTGGTGCACAGACCACCGGTGGCGGCCCGTGAGGCCAGCTCGCCGAGCAGGGCGCGGTGGCCCAGATGGACACCGTCATAGGCCCCGATGGTCACTGCGCTCCCCCCGGGAGGGGGATCGCAGTTCGACAGGTCGGTCACGATCTCCATCACCGGGGAAGGTTACCGCCGCGACCAGGGCCGTCGGGGCCGACCGGCCGGCCGCCCCCGGTCATCCGGCGGCCTCCAGCACCACGGCCGGCTTGATCCGGTCCGTGCCGGTGGCTTCGTAGACAGCCAGCAACCGGTGGCTCTCGTCGACCAGACCCCACGGGCCGTCGCCGGTGATGCCGAGCGGCACCCGGTCGAGGGCCAGTCCCCGGGCCACCGGCGTCCGCACCGCGTCAGGCACGACCACCTGGTCGAGGTCGCGCAGGGCCTGGGCCGGCGTGAGCACCAGGGCCGCGGTCAGCTCGTCGACCGGCCGGGCCTCCTCGGTCGAGAACGAGCCGATACGGGTCCGCCTCAGGTTCCGGAGGTGCGCGCCCCCACCGAGAGCACTCCCGAGGTCCGCGGCCAGCACCCGCACGTAGGTCCCCGAGGAGCACTCCACTTCGATGCGGAACACCCCCGGGGTCATGCCCGGATGCACGTCGAAGCGGTAGACGGTGACCGGTCGGGCCGCCCGTTCGACCTCCACGCCGGCCCGGGCCAAGGTGTGGAGCCGTTGGCCGCCCACCTTCACCGCCGAGACCATCGGGGGGACCTGCTCGATCGGCCCGGTCAGCGAGACCGCCGCCGCCCGCACCTCGGCCAGCGTGATCCCGTCCATGTCCCAACGGCCGGTCACCTCGCCGGAGGCGTCGAGGGTGGACGTGGCCGTCCCGAGGACCACCTCTGCCTCGTAGGTCTTCGGGAGGGCGGTGAGGAAGCGCATGAGCCGGGTGGCCCGGCCCAGGCCGACCAGGAGCACGCCGGTGGCATCAGGGTCGAGCGTGCCGGCGTGCCCCACCCGGCGCTGACCGAAGATCCGCCGGCACCGGGCCACCACGTCATGGGACGTCCACCCCGCCTCCTTGTCCACGACGACCAGTCCGGTCACCGGATCGGCGCCGGCGGGGCTCATCGTCGGCCGGCGGGTCCGTCGTCGGGACCGCCCTGGTCCTCGTCCGGGCCGCCCGCACCGGTGCCCTCGTCGGTGCCGCTCTCTTCGCCGCGGATCCGGCGCAGGACCTCTTCGACCCGGCCCCCGGCGATCACCGCCGGATCGGCGCTGAACTCGAGGAGCGGGGTGCGCTTCATCCGGGTCTGGCGGGCCACCACCTGCTGCAGCTGGGCCCGGCGCTCGGCCAGGGCATCGGCCGCGTCCTCCGAGAGTGAGCTCACGTAGACGGTGGCATGGCGGAGGTCCGGGGCCGTGTCCACCGAGGTCACGGTGACCAGGCGGAGCCGCTCATCGGCGTCGGCCAGTCGCTCGAGCTCCTCGGCCACCACCTGGCGCAGGACCTGGTTGACCCGCAACGACCTCGGATAGGGGGCCGCACCCCGATTGTCATGCCGACGACCTGACACTGCACCTCCGCTCCGACCACCCCCGGTTCCGACGCCCTCGCCCGGGCGGCGTACCCGTCAGGTGCGAGGGATCTCCCGCTCGTCGTACGTCTCGATGACGTCGCCTTCTTTCAGGTCCTGGTAGTCGGAGAGGCCGATGCCGCACTCGAAGCCGGCCTGGACCTCACGGGCGTCGTCCTTGAAGCGGCGGAGCGAGGTGATGGCACCCTTCCAGATGACGACGCCGTCACGCAGGAACCGGACTTTGGAGCCCCGGGTGATCACACCCTCACGGACGTAACAGCCGGCGATAGCGCCGATGCGGGGCACCCGGAAGATCTGGCGCACCTCGGCCTCGCCGGTGACGATCTCTTCGTACACCGGTGAGAGGAGCCCGAGCATGGCCGCCTCCAGGTCCTCCAAGAGCTTGTAGATGATCTCGTAGAGGCGGATCTCGACGCCGGCTTTGGCCGCCATCTCCCGGGCCCGCCGGTCGGGACGCACGTTGAACCCGATGATGGTGGCCGCGGAGGCCTGGGCCAACTCCACGTCGGACTCGGTGATCCCGCCCACTCCCCGGTGGACGAAGCTCACCTTCACGTCGTCGCGCTCGAGCTTGCGCAGACTCTCGGTCACCGCCTCCAACGAACCCCGGACGTCGGCCTTGAGGATGAGGTTGAGGGTGGCCGTCTCACCCCGCTGGATCTGCTCGAACAGGTCCTCGAGCTTGGCTCCGCCCAGGGCCGAGGTGGCAGCGGGCACATGCCCAGCCACCCGGTAGCGGTGGGCGCGGGCCTCGCCGATGGTGCGGGCCTGGGCCAGCTCGGGGGCCACCCGGAACTCGTCACCGGCTTCGGGCGGCTCGGAGAACCCGAGGACCTGGACCGGGGTGGAGGGCGGTGCCTCTTTGATCTGGTCCCCGTGGTCGTCGACCAGGGCCTTGACCTTCCCCCACGCCGCGCCGGCCACGATCGGATCGCCGACCCGCAAGGTGCCCCGCTCGACGATGACCGAGGCCACCGGACCGCGGCCGATCTCGAGCTCGGCCTCGAGGACCACGCCCCGCGCCCGACCCTCGGGACTGGCCACCAGCTCTTCCACTTCGGCGACCAGGACGATCTGCTCCAGCAGATCCTCGATTCCGAGGCTCTGCAGGGCCGAGACCTCCACCGTGATGGTGTCGCCCCCCCACGCCTCGGGGACGAGGCCGTGCTCGGACAGCTGCTGGAGCACCCGGTTGGGGTCGGCCTCTTCCCGGTCGATCTTGTTGACGGCCACCACGATGGGCACATCGGCCGCCTTGGCGTGGTTGATGGCCTCGATGGTCTGGGGCATCACCCCGTCGTCGGCTGCCACCACCAGCACCACGATGTCGGTGACCTCGGCCCCCCGGGCCCGCATGGCGGTGAAGGCCTCATGGCCCGGTGTGTCGATGAAGGTGATCGGGTGGCCGTTCCACTCCACCTGGTACGCCCCGATGTGCTGGGTGATGCCACCGGCCTCACCGGCCACCACGTTGGCCGACCGGATGCGGTCGAGAAGCAGTGTCTTGCCGTGGTCGACGTGACCCATCACCGTGACCACGGGCGGGCGTGGCCGGAGATCGGCCTCGTCCTCTTCCTCGTCGTCGTCATCGAAGAACTTGGCCAGCAACTCGGCCTCGCGCTCCTCGCCCGGGTCGACCAGGCGGACGTCCGCGCCGAGCTCCGCTGCGAACAGTTCGATCATGTCGTCGCCCAGTGACTGGGTGGCCGTGACCATCTCGCCCTGGAGGAGGAGAAACCGGATCACGTCCCCGGCCGACCGGTTCAGCTTGGGACCGAGGTCCCGAGCGGTCGAGCCCCGCTCGATGATGACCTCGGTGTCGGGCACCGGGGCGGTCGACGGGGTGTAGGCGGTGAGCTGGGTCGGCTCGAGCTCTTCGAGGTTGCGACGCCGGCGACGGGGTCGGCGTTGGTTGGGACGGCCGCGTCCCACGCCTGGTCCGCCACGGCCACCGGGACCACCGCCGGGGCCACCGGGACCGCCGCCGGGCCCGCCGCCCGGGCGACCGCTGTAGCCACCACTCGAACCACCGCCGGGTCGTGACCCGAAGCCACCACCGCCGCCCCCGGATCCGCCCGGCCTGCTCCCGGTGCCGCCGGGACGGGCCCCACCGGCACTCGGCGCGCCGGACCGCCCGGCATAGCCACCCGGTCCCCCGGGGCGGGCACCACCGGCCGGAGGCCTCCGGCCTCCGGTTCCAGGCGGCGGGGGGATGGGCTTGCCGGACACCGAACGCGGCGGCCCGCCAGGCGGCGGGGGAATGGGTCGGCCTGAAGCACTGGTCGGCGCGTGTGTCGGGGCCGACGGGGGGGAGGGCGGGGCTCCCGCGGCCGGGGCCGACGGCCTCGGAGCGGCCGGGGCCGGGGGCCGGGGTGCGGTCGGTGCCACCGGGGCGGCCGCCACAGGCGCGGGCCGGGGTGCCGATGGCGGGGCTGTGGCCGGAGCCGGAGCGGACGGGGCCGCGGCCGGGGCCACCGGTGGGGTCGACGGGGAGGCCGCAGGCGGAGCGGACGCGGCCGGGGCCACCGGTGTCGGGGCGACCGGGGCCACGGGAGCCGGTGTGATCGGTGATGGGGCTCGGGCGGGAGCCGGGGCGCTCGGCTGTTCGGACGCCGGCCGGCTGGTGATCAGCCGGGCACCGGAGCGCTTGACCGGGGCGGGAGAGGGGGCAAGGGGCTCGCCGCCGCCCGATTGTTCCCCGGCACCGGCGTCGGGCGGCGTCGTCTGGTCGGGGCCCGGAGTGTCGGTGACCGCCGGGGTCGTCGACACCGCCTTGGCCGCCTTCTTCGTGGCCGCGGCCTTCTTGGCCGGTGGCGCAGGCTCGTCCGGCTGCACCGGACGACGGAGGCCCTCGCGATCGGCCTTCCTGCGGGCGCGGTCAGCTTGGGCGTCCTCGATGGACGACGAATGGCTCTTGACGCCCATCCCGAGGGACAAGCAGAGATCGAGCGCCTCTTTGTTGGTCAGGCCGAGCTCGTGAGCGAGCTCGTAGACCCGGATCTTCTTCGGCAACGGCTGTTACTGCCCTTCCATCACGTCGTAGATGCCGATACGCACATACGACCCTCTATCCTCGCACATCACGGGGCCGGTTCTCCCGAGCCCGTTTCCATATCCTTTCCTGACGCTCCGTCACGCGGACCGAGGGTCAGGACCAGCTGGTCCAGCTGAGCCTTCCCGACCTCACCCCGGAGGGCACGGCTGAAGGCGCCACGCCTGACGGCCTGGTGGAGACAGGCAGGCGAATCCCGACACAACCAGGCGCCCCGGCCGGGAAGCGCCCGGCCCACGGCCACGGTGCCTCCATGCTCGAGTACCACCCGAACCAACCCGTCGGCGGGGCCGGCTTTCCGGCACCCGATACAGGTCCGAATCGGGGCTATGCCGGAGCCTCCCCGCTCCCGTTCCCTCCGGAAACTTCGGCATGGACTCCTTCCGGCTCCCCGTCGGCCGGACCGGCACCGTCGGCGTCAGCCCCGGCCTCGGCGGTCGGGTTCTCCGCCGCCGGGGGGCCGCCCGGCTCGTCAGTGGGTCCGGCACCGGCCGGTGCCGCTGAGTCCTCGGGGCCGACAGGAGCCGGCCCGACGGAGTCGTCGGCCGCCTCTGCCCCCTGTGACCATTCGGTGGCCGACAGGGCGTCGCCGCCACCGGCCGGCTGCCATACCATCTCGCCGGCCTCATTCTCCACCCATTCGCCTTCGGCCCACTCCTCGCCCGCGTACCCCGACTCCTCGTCGGCCAGCTGGGTCTCGCTCTTGATGTCGATCCGCCAGCCGGTCAACCGGGCGGCCAGACGGGCGTTCTGCCCTTCCTTGCCGATGGCCAGCGAGAGCTGGTAGTCGCTCACGATCACCGTGGCCGTGCCCGTGTCATCGTCCAGGCGAACCTCGCGAACCCGCGCCGGGGCCAGCGCCGACTGGATCAGCTCCACCGGATCGTCGGAGAACGGCACCACGTCCACCCGCTCGCCACGGAGCTCGTTGGTGACCATGCGGACCCTCGAACCCCGGGCGCCGACGCAGGCCCCGACCGGGTCGACGTTCGGATCGTTCGACCAGACGGCGATCTTCGTGCGGTGCCCCGGCTCGCGGGCCGCGGCCTTGATCTCCACCGCTCCCGAAGAGATCTCCGGGACCTCGAGCTCGAACAGACGCTTGATCAGGCCCGGATGGCTCCGGCTGACCACGATCTGGGGACCCTTGGTCGTCTTGCGGACCTCGACGATGTAGGCCTTCAGCCGGGCCCCGTGCTCGTAGCGCTCGTAGGAGACCTGCTCCGCCTGGGGCAGGAGCGCCTCCACTTTGCCCAGGTCGAGCAGGGTGTACCGGTTGTCCGTCTGCTGCACGATGCCGGTGACGATGTCGCCCTCGCGGCCCGCGTACTCCTCGTACTTGAGGTCCCGCTCGACCTCGCGGATCCGCTGGAGGATGACCTGCTTGGCCGTCTGGGCCGCGATCCGCCCGAAGTCGTCGGGGGTGTCGTCCCACTCGCGGATGACGTTGCCGTCCTCGTCGAGCTCCTGTCCGTAGACCCGGATCTCGCCGGACTCCGGGTCGATGGTGACGACAGCCTCCTCGGCCGCGTCGGGTCGACGCTTGTACGCGGCGACCAGGGCGTTGGCCAGGGCGTCCAGGAGGGTCTCGACGGAGATGCCCTTGTCGCGTGCGATCTGGCCGAGCGCATCGAGAAATTCGAAGTTCGGCTTGCTCATGGGGTAACGACCTGCTTCCTCTTCTCCGCCGGGCGCGGCCGGACAGCGCCGGACGATCGTGTCGATGCGGCGCCCTTTCCGTTGTCGCGGCGTGGCTCGGGCCCCCACACGAATACCGTTCGGGCCCGGTCGATGTCGGTATACGACAAACGCCGGTGCTCCTCCGCCTCGTCCATCTTCAGCTCGAAGCCCTCGTCGTCGGCGGCCATCAGTTGGCCGCGGAGCCGACGCTCGCCCGGCACCTGGGGCCGGGTCTTGATCGACACCGTCTCACCCACCGCTCGGGCGAAGTGATCGGGGGTGCGCAGCGTGCGCTCCACGCCCGGGCTCGACACCTCGAGTGAGTACTGGCCCGGAATCGGATCGAGCTCGTCGAGCACCCCGGACACCGCCCGGTTGGCATCGGTCAGGGCCTGCAGGTTCACGCCACCCGGCCGGTCCACGGTGACCAGGAGCACGCCGGACCGCAACTCCACATCCACCAGCTCGAGATCGGCGGCATTGACCACTGGCCGGAGAACGGCAATGAGATCGACCATGTGCGCTGCCTCCTTCGTGTAGTCCGTGCTGTCGATGGTGGTGAACGTCGTGTTATTTCACCCTTGTTGATGCCTGTTGATGCCTGCTCTGTGCCCTCCATCGAAGCGTTCTGGACCAAAACAAAAGCGTGGGCTGTCCGCCCACGCTTTCAGCAGCGTCACCTCACTCCAACCGAACGGCAGACCAGAAAGTATAGCAGCGGCGACGCGAACCTGTAAACGCCGTGACGTGCGATTTCACCGGATTCTCCCCTGTGGACAACCCCCGGGTCACCCGAGCCGCCGGCCGGCCCCCGGGAGCCGGTCGGCCGGGTTATCCCCCGACCAGGTCCTCCACGGGAGCATCGGCAGCCAGCTCCCGCTCCTCACCCGAGATTCGAGACCTCCACTCCACCATGCCCCGGGCCAGCCCCTTCGCCCCCACCACCAGGCGCACCGGCATGCCCATCAGGTCGGCGTCGGCGAACTTGACCCCGGGCGACACGTCACGATCGTCGTAGAGAACCTCGACCCCGGCCCCGGTCAGCTGCCCGTAGATCCGGTCGGCCACCTCGGCCACCTCGGGGGCGCGCCCCGCGCCCAACGCACAGAGATGCACCTGGAAGGGTGCGGCTTCGGGCGGCCAGGCCAGGCCCCGGTCGTCGTGGTGCTCTTCGGCCACCACCGCCAGCAGGCGGCTGACCCCCATTCCGTAGCAGCCCATCGAGAAGATGGCCTCGCCTCCGTCCTCGGCCACGAAGTTCGAACCGGGCATCACCTCGGAGTACTGGTGACCCAGCTGGAAGGTGTGGGCCCCTTCCACCGACCGCACCAACTCGACGGCCGCCCCGCAGCGGGCGCATCCGTCGCCCGCCACCACCTGGGCGAACGAACCCCAGTGGTCGACGGTGAAGTCACGGTCGAGCACCACCCCGGTCAGGTGGTGGTCCTTGCGGTTGGCCCCGACGATCCACCGCCCGTTCCGGCCCACCCCGAGATCGGCCACCACCCGGACGCCGTGCTCCTGCTGCCCGATGGGGCCGATGTACCCCTTGACCAGTGCCGGGTAGGCCTCGAAATCGGCGTCGTCGAAAAGCCGCCAGCCTCCGGGCAGCCTGGCCTCACGGTCGCCGGGGACGACGAGCAGGGTGGGACGCCCCTCGTCGTCGAACACGGCCATGCTCTTGAGGAAATCGGCCGCGGTGACCCCCTGGTCGGAGAAGTACTCGACCACGTCGGTGATTCCGGGGCGACCCGGGGTGTGGTGCTCGACCATCGGCCCGGCCGGCTCCGGCTCACCGTCGGCCGCGTGCGGTTCGGGAATGGCGCGCACGGCCGCTTCCACGTTGGCCGCGTACCCACAGGACGGGCACGACACGAAGTGGTCCTCGCCCACCACGGACGGGACCATGAACTCATGGTTGACATCGCCTCCGATGGCCCCTGACACCGCCTCCACCGGGACCACATCGAGATCGAGCCGGCCGAAGATCCTGAGGTAGGCGTCAAAGACCTTCCGGTACGAGACCTGCATGGCCTCCTTGTCGACGTCGAAGGAGTACGCGTCGGCCATGATCAGCTCGCGGGTCCGCAGGAGCCCGAAGCGCGGCCGGGCCTCGTCCCGGAACTTGACCTGGATCTGGTAGACGGTGAGGGGCAGCTGCCGGTACGAGTCGACCTCGGCGCCGACGGTCACCGTCACCACCTCTTCGTGGGTGGGCCCGAGGACGAACGTCCCGCCCCGGACGTCGACGGTCATGGCCGGCAGGGCGTCGTTCCCGAACAGGGCGGCCCGGCCCGACTGCTCCCACAGCTCGATGGGGTGGAGGGCGGGGAGCAGCAGCTCCTGGCAGCCGGCGCCGTCGAGCTCCTGTCTGATCACCTGTTCCACCCGCTGCAGTACCCGGAGTCCGAGCGGCAAGAAGGTGTAGACCCCGGACGCCAGCCGCCGGATGTAGCCGGCCCGGACCAGGAGCTGGTGGCTGGCCACCTCGGCATCGGCCGGCGCCTCTCGCAGGGTGCGGACCAGGAGCTGGGACATGCGCATGGTCGGCGATCCTACCGGTCCCGCCTCCGGCTCCCGAAGGTGACCATCGCGGTCGTCCCCCTATGGGGCCTCGTCGCCTCCGTACTTCTTCCGGATCAGTTCCACTTTGGTCTCCGAGGCGTTGGCGTCGTCGCCCTTGGCATCGATGAGTGCCCGTCGGTCGGCCTCGGCCTCGGCCTCGGCGCCGGAATCGGCCGCCGCCAGCCTGGCCTCGACCCCTTCGGCCACCAGCTGTTCCGCTTCGGCCACCAGGGCGCTGACCATCTCGTCCTCGGGCACCACCCGGACGATCTTGCCCTTGATGAACAGGTGGCCGCGCTTGCGGCCGGCGGCGATGCCCAGGTCCGCCTCCCGGGCCTCCCCGGGGCCGTTCACCACACACCCCATGACAGCCACCTGGATGGGCAGGTTGCGGTCCTCCAGCGCGGCCTGGGCGGCACTGGCCACGGCGATGACGTCGATCTCGGCCCGGCCGCAGCTCGGGCAGGCGATCAGGTCGAGCCCCTTGCGCTCCCGCAGCCCCAAGGCTTCGAGCAGCTGTCGGCCCGCCCGAGCCTCCTCGACCGGGTCGGCCGTCAGCGAGTAGCGGATGGTGTCACCGATCCCCTCGGCCAGCAAGGTGGCGATCCCCGCCGTCCCCTTCAAGAGACCGGCCGGGGGCGGCCCCGCCTCGGTCACCCCGAGGTGGAGTGGATGGTCGAAGGTCTCCGACGCCAACCGGTACGACTCGATCATCAGCGGGACTGACGACGCCTTCACCGAGATCTTCACGTCGTCGAAGCCCACCTCGGAGAAGTAGGCCAGCTCCATCCGGGCCGACTCGACCAGGGCCTCGGGGGTGGCGCCCCCGAAGCGCTTGTACAGATCGGGATGCAGGGAGCCGGCGTTGACCCCGATGCGGATGGGCACGCCGCGGTCCTTGGCTTCGGCCGCCACCTGCTTGATCTCGATCTCCTTGCGGAGGTTGCCCGGGTTGAGCCGGAGCCCTTGGACGCCGGCCTCCAGTGCGGCCAGGGCCATCTCGTGATGGAAGTGGATGTCGGCGATGATGGGCACGGGCGAACGGGGCACGATACGGGCCAGGCCTTCGGCGGCCGCCTCCTCGTTGCAGGTGCACCGCACCAGGTCGGCTCCGGCCGCGGCCAGGGCGTAGATCTGACTCAGGGTGCCCTCGGCGTCGGCCGTCTTGGTGGTGGTCATCGACTGCACGGTGACCGGTGCGCCGCCCCCGACGGCCACGTCGCCCACGTGGATCTGGCGGGTGGGCCGGCGCTCCGTGGTGGTCCAGGCCGTTCGTCCCATGACCCCCATGCTAGGGCGGCGTGGGCGGAGAACGACGGGCAGCGTCAGCCGAAGGGATTGGCCACCGGGTGGAAGATGTCGGTCAGCAGGGCGGGCACGACCAGGATGGCGATGATGAGGATGAACAGCCAGGTGAAGGGCATGAGCTTGGCCACGTCGGCGTGGTACATGACCTTGTCCCGCCCGGTGCGGATCTTCTCGTAGACGGCAATGGCCACATGGCCGCCGTCGAGCGGCAGCATGGGAAAGAGGTTGAAGATCCCGAAGAAGATGTTGATGAGCACGAGGAAGTACAAGAACTCGCCGAGGCCGGCGTGGATGGCGTCGTTGGCCGTCTGCACCACTCCGACCGTCGACAGCGGCCGTGAACCGTTGGTCTCGGCCTGTTGGGCGGCCTTGGCGCTGGTCACCTGCTGGAACCGTTGGGCGATCCCGTGGGGGGAGAACAGCGTGAACAGGTGGCCGATACCGGTGACCGACGCCCAGGTGAAGGTCCTGAACCCGGCCCCCGCCGAACGCACCGCGTGGAGGAAGCCGGTCGTCTGGGTGGGCGACCCGAGGCTCACCCCGATGACGCCGTAGGGTGCCGTCCCCTTGGGCGGCGTGGCCCCGGCCTCGTGGTGGGTCCGGCCGTTGGCCGGGGTCACGGTCAGTGTCTTGTGCCCACCGTCCCTGTCCACCACCACGGTGAGTGGGACGCCGGGATGGTGCTGGATGGCCGACGTCAGGGCGCTCACATTCCCGCCGATGGGCCGCCCGTCGACCGAGACCACCACGTCGCCCGCCTGCAGCCCGGCCACCGCGGCGGGGCCGGGCCTGCCGCCGAGGGCGCTGACTCCCTGGATCTGAATCTGATCGTCATTGGGCACGCCCACCAGTGCGAACAGGGCCACCAGGAGCACGAAGGCCATGAGGAAGTGCATGGCCGATCCGGCCACGGCCACCAGCAGGCGGGAATGGAACGGCTTGTCCCGGTACAGCCGGCCTTCGTCGCCCGGATCGACCTCCTCCAGGTTGGTCATCCCCGGGATCTTCACGTACCCCCCGAGCGGGATGGCCTTGATCCCGTACTCGGTCTCCCCTCGCCGGAAGGACCACAGCCGGGGCCCGAATCCCACGAAGTACTCGGTGACCTTCATACCGCCGCGCTTGGCCGCCAGGAAGTGGCCGAGTTCGTGGATCATCACGATGACGATGATCGAGACCACCACGATGAGGAGATCGACATTTCCGGTGGCCACAGCCAGGGCCACGATGAGGGCGATGGCGGCGGCGAGTTCGCCGGCCAGTCGCTTCGGCGACTTGGCCGGCGCGGGAAGGGGGCGGGCCGGGACGGGAGCGAGGGGGAGCCCTTCCGGCGCCCGGGTGTCGAGCGCGCTCACGCCGCCGCCTCCCGACCGCTGACCGCGGCATCGGCCACCCGGCGGGCCCGGGCGTCGGCATCGAGCACATCCTCGATGCCGAGGGCCGACGAGCCTTCCGGCCCCGGTCGGCGCGGCAGGTCGTACTGCTCGAGCGTGGCCTCGACCACATCGGCGATGTCGGTCCACGAGATCCGGCCGTCGAGGAACCCGGCCACGGCCACCTCGTTGGCGGCGCTGAGCCAGGCCGGGGCCAGGTCGCCGGCCCGGCCGGCCCGGTAGGCGAGGTCGAGGCACCGGAACAGCGTCCGGTCCGGTGGCTCGAACTCGAGCAGGGCCAGCTTCGACCAGTCGATGGCTCCGAAGGGCGAGGAGAGGCGACCGGGGTAGGCCAGCGCGTAGCCGATGGGCAGCCGCATGTCGGGCATCGACAGCTGGGCCACCACCGCCCCGTCGGTGAACTCCACCATGGAGTGGACGACGGACTGCGGATGGACGACCACGTCGATGGCGTCGTAGGGGATGCCGAAGAGTTCGTGGGCCTCGATCACCTCCAGGCCCTTGTTCATCAGGGTGGAGGAGTCGACGGTGATCTTCGGGCCCATCGACCAGGTCGGGTGGACCAGCGCCGCGGCCACGTCCACCGACGCCAGCTCCTCACCCGTCCATCCACGGAACGGCCCGCCCGACGCGGTCAACAGGAGACGCTCGACATCTTCACGGTGACCGGCCCGAAGGCATTGGTGCACTGCACAGTGCTCGGAATCGACCGGGATGATCTCGGCGCCCTGGGTGCGTCGGGCCCGCTGCACCACGGGAGCCCCGGCGATGATCGACTCCTTGTTGGCCAGGGCCAGCCGGCGCCCCGCTTCCAGCGCGGCCATGGTCACCGTCAACCCGGCGAAGCCCACCACGCCGTTGACCGCCACCTCAGCCACGGTGGCGATCTGGGCCAGACCCTCGGTCCCCACCACCACCTCGACGCCGGTGGGCAACAGGCGCGACAGGGCCAGGGCGCAGGTGGGATCACCGATGGCCACCATCTCGGGACGGAGCCGGTGGGCCTGGGCGGCGAGCAGGTCCACCGAGCGGTGCGCCCCGAGCGCCACGACCCGGAACCGGTCGGGAAACTCCTCGACCACTTCGATGGCCTGGGTCCCGATGGAGCCCGTCGACCCGACCAGGCTGACCGACACCGGCTCCGAGCGGGCCGGATCGGAGGTGACGACAGCCTGGCCCGGTCCTGATGAACCGGCCGGGTCAGCTCCCGTGGCCGAGGTCTCCATCCCTCTAGCCTGCCCGAAAATCAAGCGATGTTCAGGGCGCGGACCAGGTAGTAGGTGGCCGGCAGCACGAACAAGAGTGCGTCGACCCTGTCCAGCACACCGCCGTGACCAGGAAGCATGGTGCCCATGTCCTTCAGCCGGAGGTCCCGCTTGAGCAGCGATTCACACAGGTCACCGATGGGGGCGACGACGGCCACGACCAACCCCAGGAGGGCGGCTTTGGACGGTGTCCACGGATGGATGTTCCCCACGATGACGGTGGCGGCCAGGATCGAGAACAGGCCGCCTCCGACCAGTCCCTCCCAGGTCTTGTTGGGGCTGATCGACGGGGCCAGGGGGTGGCGCCCCATGCCCCCTCCGATGACCAGGGCTCCGACGTCGTTGGCCACGGTGGCGATGATGGCCCCGAGGAGGAAGGCGATGCCGTGGCGATCGGGGAACGTGGACGGGGACAGGAGCAGGCCGGCGTAGGCGCCGAGCAGGGAGACCCAGCCGACGGTCAACAGGGTGGCCGCCGTGCCCGCCACCGGCGAACCCCGCTCGATGCCGAACAGATACCAGATCAGCGTGAACGCGGTGATCAGCACCAGGACCAGCGGCACCGCGGCGATGCCCTTGTCGTAGGCGCCGATCATCAGCGAGATGGTGCCGACCAGGCCGAGCAGGGTAGCCGGGTGATAGCCGGCCCGGCGCAGCACGCCGAAGCACTCACCCGCCGCGAAGGTCACGACCACCAGGCACAGCACGAGGGCGGTGACCGTTCCCACCTTGAAGGCCAGCAGGGCGACCACGGCCACCGCGATGCCGGTGCCGACGCGGACGCCGATCGAGCTCCCCCGGTCGAGGGCCGGCTGTGTGGATTCGTCCCCGTCCGCCGAGGAGCGCCTGAGCCGGCGGGCCGGTGGCGGTCCACCACCGGTCGGGGCCTCAGCGCCCTGGGCCACGGGGGTGGCATCGGGCGAGGGGTTGGCGGCCGACCATCGCCTCGGCCGGCGGCGCGGCACACCCGCGGCCACGGCTGCGGTGGCGGCGATGTCCACGCTGTCGGGAGCCGGGCGGGTCCAGTCCGTGGCCGCTTCGCCGAGGTCGACGGCTGGGGGGTCGCCGTCCCGCTGCGCGCTGCGGTCGGCCGCGGCCAGTCCGACGACTCCGCCCCGCTTGAGGCCGACACCGGGCACGTCGGTCACCGATGCCCCCGGTGGTTCGGCGGCCAGGGGGGTGTCGGTCACCGCATCGACGTCTTCAGGCCGCTTGGCCCGCATCCGGGCCGGCAACAGCCCGTTGCGCCGGGCCCGGCCCACCCGGGTGGCCCCGGTGGGCCGGGGTTTCGGCGTACCCGCCAGGTCCTCACCGTCCCCACGCCCGAAGGGGTCGTCGGGACCCCGGTCCCCACCCGCACCTCGATCCTCGCCGGCCAGACCACCGGCCGTGGCCCCGGCCCCGGCGGCCGCCACCGCCCCGGCCCCCACTCCCCCGACGCCGGACCCGGACAACAGGTCATCAGCCGGGAACCGAGGCCCGCTCGAACTGTCGCTGCGACCGCCCTCCACGTCGGCCTCGGCGGCCAGCGGCCTCACCACCTCCGTCGGCTCGGTGATGGGGGCGATGGTCTGAGCCGCCGGATCATCGCGGTGGGCGACCTCGGATGACCGAACCGGGCTGGGCGCACCCGGTCGCACCGAGTCGAGGTCGAACTCCCACGGCCGCCGGTCGAGGTCAGTGCTGTGGGTCTCGTCGAGCGAGCCGAGCGCCACCTTGTCGTCCCCGAACATGGCCGGTTCGAACTCTTCGTCGTGGGCCACCCAGTCGGCGTCCTCTTCACGCCAGGTCGGGGCCCCGATGCCCGAGCCGGAACCCTCATCGCCCGAGTCGCGGGCCAGCACCGCCGGAACCTGGCCGGTGGGAGGCTCGGTCCAGTGGGGCAGTTCGGTGGGGGCGGCACCGCTGCTCGGCACCGCCGTCTGACCCGGGTTGACCGGGTGGACGGCCGTGACACTCGAGTCCGGATCCGCCGGTTCGCCGGTGAGCCGAACCTGGGGTTGCCCGAACCCGTCGTCGTCCCGGCCCACCGGCCCCTCTTCACCGGTCGACCGGTTGTCATCAAGCGCTGAGGCCGACAGCCAATCGGGCTCGGCGTCGCGCTCGGCGTCGCGGGGCACCGCGGGTACGACACCGGTGGTCTCACCGGCCGGTTCAGCGCCGAAGATGCGGACCCGGTCGGTGGCCGGCCCCGTCGACTCCGGACGCGGCGCAGGACGCTCCGTCCGTGTCACGTCATCTTCTGACCGGTCAGGGACGTCATCCACGTCAGTTGTCTTCCTCCCGTCGACCAGGCCGGTTGCGGCCCGGTCAGGCGTCAGATCTCGAGGAGCTCCTGCTCCTTGTGGGCCAGCAGCTTGTCGATGGCAGCCACCTGGTCATGGGTAATCTTGTCGAGGTCCTTCTCCACCCGCTCGAGCTCGTCGCTCGAGAGGTCGCCGTCCTTCTGCATGGTCTCCAACTCGTGGCGGGCGGCCCGGCGGGCGTTCCTCACCGCCACCCGGCCGTCCTCGGCCTTGCCCTTGACCACCTTCACCAGCTCCTTCCGGCGCTGTTCGGTGGGAACCGGGAAGGACAGTCGGATCACCGTTCCGTCGTTCGACGGGGTGATCCCCAGATCCGAGCCCTGCAGGGCCTTCTCGATGGCCGGCAACGACCCCTTGTCGTAGGGCGATACCACCAGCATCCTGGCCTCGGGAACACTGAACCCGGCCATCTGGCGGAGCTCGGTCTCGGCACCGTAGTAATCGACCCTCAGATGCTCGACCAGGGCGGGGGTCGCCCGGCCGGTGCGAATGGCACCGAACTCAGACAGGACGTGGTCCACCGCTTTGGCCATGTGGTCTTTCGCGTCCGCAACCACCAGCGCGATCAGGTCGTCGTCCATTAACGAACCAGCGTAGCCAGCAGGGTCGGACCCCACCCAGACGAGCCCATCACCTGGGATTTCATCGGACGAGCGTACCGATGGGATCGCCGCTGAGGGCCTTATGGATGTTGCCGGGCTCCATCAGATCGAACACCCTGATGGGCAGCCCGTTATCCATGCAGAAGGTGATGGCGGTCAGGTCCATCACCCGCAGATCCTTGGCCACCACCTCCATGAAGGAGATCTCGTCGTAGCGGGTGGCGGTCGGGTCGAGCCTGGGGTCGGCCGAGTAGACGCCGTCCACGCCTCCGTGGGTCCCCTTGCAGAGCAGCTCGGCCTCGATCTCCGCCCCCCGCAGGGCGGCAGAGGTGTCGGTGGTGAAATACGGGTTACCCATCCCGGCGGCGAAGACGACGACCCGGCCCTTCTCGAGATGCCGGATGGCCCGCCTCCGAATGTAGGGCTCGGCCACTTCGGCCATTTGGACGGCCGAGAGCACCCGGGTGGCCTGCCCGTGGTGCTCGAGCGCGTCCTGCAGCGCCAGGGCGTTGATGACCGTGCCCAACATGCCCATGGTGTCCGAGGTGGCCCGGTCCATACCCGCACCCGCGCCGGTGGTTCCTCTCCAGATGTTCCCGCCGCCCACCATGACCGCCAGTTCGATGTCGAACTCGCTCCGGGTGTGGGCGATCTCGAGGGCCAACCGCTCGACCACCGTGGCGTCGATGGTCTCGTCCGAAGCCGACGAGGCAAGTGCCTCGCCGGACATCTTCAGGACGATGCGTTTGCGTTCACCCACCGCAGCCTCAGTCGCCCACGACGACCTGGGCGAATCGCACCACTTTGGCCGATCCGAGGAGCTTGGCCACGGTCTGCTTCTCGTCCTTCACGTACGGCTGGTCGAGCAGGACCCGCTCCTTG
The DNA here is from genome assembly GCA_963713625.1 of uncultured Acidimicrobiales bacterium. Lineage (GTDB taxonomy): Bacteria > Actinomycetota > Acidimicrobiia > Acidimicrobiales > RAAP-2 > Bog-756. The sequence continues at coordinate 590,375 of CAVQMN010000008.1, forward strand.
TACCAGCCGCCGAGCCGACCTTCGACGATCTTCGGCAGGGCGGCATCGGGCTTGCCTTCGTTGCGGGCGATGTTCTCCACCGTCTCGCGCTCGGCCGCCACCTCCTCCTCGGGCACCTCGTCGCGCGAGATGTAGGTGGGACGGGCGAAGGCGATGTGGGCGGCGATGTCGTGGGCCAACTCGGCACTCCCGCCCTCGAGGGCCACGACCACGGCGTTCACGCCCCGGCCGGCCTGGGTGTGGAGATAGGAGTCGACGACGCCGTCGGCGGGAGCCTCGATGCGGACGACCCGCCCCACCGAGATGTTCTCCTTGAGGGTGAGCTTCAGGTTGTCGATCTCCTCGGTCCGCTCGTCCACGGCTGCCTCCCCCTTGGACGCCACCAGGTCGGCCAATGAGGAAGCCAGGGCCACGAACTGCTCGGACTTGGCCACGAAGTCGGTCTCCGACCGGAGCTGGACGATGGCGGCAACCCCGTCGGCGCGGCCGATGGCCACGGCGCCTTCGGAGGCATCGCGGTCGGCGCGCTTGGACGAGCTGGCTTTGCCCTGTTCGCGGAGAAGCTTGATGGCCTGGTCAATGTCGCCGTGTGCCTCCTCGAGGGCTTTTTTGGCGTCAAGCATGCCCACGCCGGTTAGCTGCCGGAGCTTTTGGACGTCCTTGGCGGTGAATTCGGTCACGGTCAGACCTCCTCAGTGGGTGGTGTCGGCTCGGTGGGTGGCGGTGATTCGTCAGCCGGAGCTGATGCAGGAGTCGCCTCGGCCGCGACGGGCTCCGTCGGGGCGGGCTCCGCCGGGGCGGCCGGGGTTGCGACCTCGTCGGTCGGCGCGGTCTGGGCTGGGACTGCCACCGCCGGGGCTGCGTCGGTCGGGGCTGCGGGCGCATCGAGCACGGCCACGGTCCCGGACTCCGGAGTCGTTGCCGCGGCCGCCGGAGCCGGACCATCGGCCGCGGCACTCGACACCGGGGCGGGCGGGGGCGGCGGAACCGGCGCGGGTGTGCCCGAAGCGGGCGGGGTGGGGCGCTGCTGGGCGATGAACCGCCCTTCGACCACGGCGTCGGCGACCACCCGGCACAGGAGGGCACCCGAGCGGATGGCGTCGTCATTGCCGGGAATCACGTGGGTGATCACGTCGGGATCGCAGTTGGTGTCGACCACGGCCACCACCGGCAGGCCGAGCTTGTTGGCCTCGGTCACCGCGATGTGCTCCTTTTTCGTGTCGATCACGAAGATGGCGTCGGGGAGACGGTCGAGGCCCCGGATCCCACCCAGGTTGCGCTGGAGCTTCTCGAGCTCACGGGTGTGGCGAAGGGCTTCCTTCTTCGGCATGGCGTCGAAGTCCCCGGCCTTTTGCATGGCCTCGAACTCCTTCATCCGCTTCACCCTGGTGGAGACGGTCTGGAAGTTGGTGAGCATCCCACCCAGCCAGCGCTCGTTCACATAGGGCATCCCACAGGCGTCGGCGTAGATGGCCACCGGGCCCTGGGTCTGCTTCTTCGTACCGACAAACAGGATGGTGCCCCCGCCGGCCACGAGGTCACGGATGTACCCGTAGGACTCCTCGATCCCCTTCATCGTCTGGCGAAGGTCGATCAGGTAGATCCCGTTGCGCTCCCCGAGGATGAACCTTCGCATCTTCGGGTTCCAGCGCCGGGTCTGGTGTCCGAAATGGACGCCCGCGCCCAACAGTTGCTTCATCGTGACTACGGCCATGGGACTGACTGCTCCTTCTCACGGTTGTCATCTCACCGACCACAACACCCTGGTAGAGGGCGACCGTGGACGCGGCCGGGTGCGTTTTCGATACCGCATGTACGCCCCGCCGGTTGACGAGGCCCCTCCATCGTAGTGCCCCTGGCCAGGCGTGCTCCACTCGGGGAGCCCAGCGGGCCCGGAACCGGGCCGCCGCGCTCAGCCTGCGGCTCTGGTGGCCACCCGTTTGGCGCTCGAAGCCGAGGGCCCGGCCGCCGCTTTGGCCCCGGGACCCGGGCGCCGGCCGGCCCCTTCGGGCCGGTCGGCCAGTTTGGCCCGGAGTTGCAGCACGGCCTTGGTGTGAATCTGGCAGACCCGGGACTCGGTGACACCGAGGATGTCACCGATCTCCGCCAGGGTCAGACCTTCGTAGTAGTAGAGGGTGAGCACTTTCTTCTCGCGCTCGGCCATCTGGCTCACGGCCTGGATCAGCGCCTCCTTGGTCTCTTTGACCTCGAAGGTGTCCATGGGGCCGGCGTTGCTGTCGGGCAGGGTCTCCCCCAACGTCGACCGGTCGGACCGGTCGCCGCCCCGGAAGACCTCGTCCAGGGCCACCACGCCAACGAAGGAGATCTTCCGCAGCGCGGTCTGGAACTCGGCGTCGGTCATCTCGAGGTCGGCGGCCACCTCGGCGTCGGTCGGCGTCCGATGCAGGGTGGCCTCGAGCTTCGAGTACGACTGCTCCACGGCCCGGGCCTTGGCCCGGACCGAGCGCGGCACCCAGTCGATCGAGCGGAGCTCATCGATGATGGCCCCTTTGATCCTCGGGATGGCGTACGTCTCGAACTTGATGTTGCGGATGGGCTCGAAGCGTTCGATGGCGTCGATCAGGCCGATGATCCCGTAGCTGGCCAGATCGGCCTCGTCCACGTGACGGGGAAGGCCGACCGAAACCCGGCCGGCCACGTACTTGACCACCGGCGCGTAGTGCACGATGAGCTGGTCGCGCAGGTGCCGCTCGCCGGTCTCCTTGTACTCGGCCCACAGGGCGTCGATGCCGTGTCCCGCCGTTTCTCGTTGCGTCGGCAATTGTCCCCTTAGGCCCTTGGATGCGTTCCCGAATACACGGTCAGTAAACGTTCCTTGCTCACATGAGTGTAGACCTGTGTGGTCTGCAAGCTGGCGTGACCCAGCAGTTCCTGGACCACCCGCAGGTCGGCACCCCCGTCGAGAAGGTGGGTGGCAAAGCTGTGCCGGAGGGCGTGGGGGTGGGTGGGGACGGGTGAACGGCGGTCCAGCAGGCGCCTCACATCCCTCGGTCCGAGCCGGTTTCCGCGGCGGTTGTAGAACAGGGCCCCGGACGGGCTGTCGGCGGTGGCCATGGCCGTCCTCGGCCCACCCAGCCAGGCACGAATGGCCTCCGCACACCTGTGGTGGATGAGCACCTGGCGCTGCTTGGACCCCTTCCCGGTCACGGTGACCACCCGGCGGGCCAGGTCCAGATCGCCCACATCGAGGCCGCACAGCTCCGCCACCCGCAGTCCGCTCCCGTAGAGGAGCTCGAGCACGGCGTCGTCACGACGGTCGACATCGGATGGCGGACCGTCGACCGATCGGGCCTCGGGCTCCAGCAGCTCCCCGAGCTCGGCCCGACCGAGGATTCGGGGAAGCCGGGAGTCGGGAGTCGGTGCGGACAGCCGAATGGCCGGGTCACCGTCGGTCATGGCCCGCTTGGTGCACCACTGGAAGTACGACCGCAGCGAAGCCGCCGTTCGGGCGATGGTGGCCCGGGAGTACCGGCGCGTCGCCAGGAGGGCCAGGTACCGTCGGAGCAGGATCCTGTCGACCTGGCCCGGGTCCTCCACGCCACCCCGGGCGGCCCAGGCCGCGAAGCGCTCGACATCCGACGAGTACGCACGTACCGACGCCGGCGAGAGCCCGCCCACGGACCGGCGGAACGATTCGATCTCCCACGCCACAGTGAAAACAGTACCTGTCCAGGGATGACGAATCGGGAACCTTCCGGGTCTCCGACCTGGCGTCGAAGGATCAGACGTCCGGGTGGCCCACCGGCCACTATTCCCCGCGGTGCGAAGACGGGAGGGCTATCGTCTGGCTTTCACAGGTCGCGCCGCCGTCCGGAGACGGAAAGCGGGTGGCAAGAGGGACAACCGACACCAGTGCATTCGACAGCAGTGCGAGATTGACGGCAGTGCCGATGACAGCAGTGCCAATTGCGTGAAGCCGGCGAACCAGATTCGTTGCGGTACAGCCCAAAGGGGGAATATGTCAGATCGAATCGACCGACGCTCGTTCTTGGCCAAGGGAGCGGCCACCGGGGCCGGCCTCGCGGCCATCGGTACATCGGGCGGCTTTCTGGCCGCCTGCAGCTCGGGATCGAGTTCGAGCTCCACGTCGACCGGCAGCCACCCCGACGGGATCTCGACGGCGACGCCGAAGTCCGGCGGGCAGCTCATCTTCGGCGTGGACACCGAGGAAAAGGGGTTCTCCCCGACCCAGGGCACCTTCGACGAGGTGGGTGTCCTCTATGCCCGGACCGTCTTCGACCCTCTCATGATCATCGGCGCCGACGGCACGCCCCAGCCCTACCTGGCCGAATCGGTCACCCCCAACAGCTCCTACACGGTGTGGACCATCACCCTCCGCCCCAATCTGGTCTTTCACAACGGGACGACCTGTGACTCCGCCGCCGTGGTGGCCAACATCGAGGCCCACAAGGCATCCGGTCTGACCGGACCGGTCATCACCAATATCGACACGGCCGTCGCCACCAGCCCGTTGACCGTGACCGTCACGATGAAAGAGCCCTGGGTTCCATTCGACTACTACCTGACCGGCGGCATCGGCGCTCAGGTCGCGTACGTGGCCGAGCCCAACTGGCTCAACTCGAACAGCCAGACCAACCCCATCGGGACCGGTCCCTTCGTCTTCCAGGAGTGGATCCCGAACGACCACTTCACGGCGACCAAGAACCCCCACTACTGGCGTCCGGGGATGCCCTATCTGGACAGCATCACCTACAAACCCATCCCCGATCCGGATCAGCTGCTCGCCACCTTCCAATCGGGTGGGGTCGACATCATGCACACCGACACGGCCAACGTGACCCAGCAACTCCGCAACGACAAGTCGATCGGCTACTTCGACGACTCCGGCAAAGTGGCCGGCGAGCCGGACATGGGATGCCTCCTGCTCAATCTGTCCAAGGCGCCGTTCGACAACCTGAAGGTGCGTCAGGCCACCGCCTACGCCATCAGCTCGGCCCAGTATGTGGCGGTCATCGACGACGGGGTCAACCCCACTTCGAACGGACCGTTCACCAATACCTCCCCCTTCTATGTGGCCGACAACGGCTACCCCGAGTACAACCCGGCCAAAGCCAGCCAGCTCGTCAACGAGGTGCACTCCGAGACCGGGCAGCCGGTGTCCATCACCCTCAACCACACCCCCGACTCGAGCACGACCAAGGATGCGGAGTACCTGCAGCAGAAGCTCCAGTCCGTGGGGATGACGGTCACCCTCGCTCCGGTCCAGCAGGCCCAGATCATCAACATCGCCCTCCTCGGAAACTTCGAGGCTCAGTTGTGGCGCCAGTTCGGGGCGGTCAATCCCGACCTCAACTACATCTTCTGGAGCCCGACCAACGCCACGACTCCCGGCTTTGCCATCAACATGGCCCGCAATACGGACCCGAGGATGCAGACCGCGCTCATCCAGGGCCGTGAAGCCACGACCCAGTCGGCCCAGGTTGCCGCCTACCAGGAAGTCAGCAAGCTCATGGGGGAGGACATTCCCTACATCTGGTACGACCGGACCGTGTGGGCCATCGGCGCCCAGCCCAACGTGCAGAACTTCAACAACCCCACCACCCCCTCGGGCGGAAAGGCCTTCTCCCTCATCGGCGGGGCGATCTGGACCACCCAGATCTGGCTCGGCTGACCCCGGCCGGCCCGGCGGGGACGCCGTGGCCCGGCGTGCCATGATCAGGCCATGAGTCGCATCCTGGTGGTCGAGGACGATGAGCGGATCCGGTCGTCCATGCGGCTCGCGCTGGAGGACGAGGGGTACACGGTCGAAGACGTGGCCAGCGGCGAGGACGCCCTGGCCCGGTTCCACGACGACCCCTTCGAGCTCGTCCTCATCGACCTGATGCTCCCGGGCGTCGACGGATTCGAGACCTGTCGGGAGCTCCGACGGCACAGCACGGTGCCGGTCATCATGGTCACCGCCCGCTCCGACACCCATGACGTGGTGGCCGGCCTCGAGGCGGGCGCCGACGACTACGTGACCAAGCCGTTCGTGGCCAAGGAGCTCGCCGCCCGGATCCGGGCTTTGTTGCGTCGCTCCCGCCCCGTCGACGCCGGCGATACCGTGCTCACCTTCGGCAATGTCGAGATCGAGCCCGAGGCGGGGGTGGTGCGCCGCAACGGCGAAGAGGTCCACTGCACCCGGACCGAGTTCCGGCTGCTGTGCGAACTGGCCGATCACCCGGGCAAGGTTCTCAGTCGCGAGCATCTCCTCGAACAGGTCTGGGGCTACGACTACTTCGGGGACGGCCGGCTGGTCGATGTGCACGTCCGCCGCCTGCGAACCAAGGTGGAGCCCGACCCGGCCAATCCCCGCTACATCCTCACCGTCCGGGGCATGGGCTACAAGCTGGCGGTCTGACCGGTGGCCCCGGCCGACACCACCCCCGTGCCCGATCCGGCGGGAATCGGATCGGCCAACGGGCAGGGGGCCGACGGGGAGGGCCACAAGGGGCAGGGGCCCAACGGGAAGGGGCCCAACGGACAGGGGCCCAACGGACAGGGGCCCAACGGGAAGAAGTCGGGTGGGAAGAGGCCGGCAGGGCGCCGCCCGCCGCGGCGGGCTCACCGGACCCGCCTCTCGGGTGGTCTCGGCCTCCGGGCCCGGGTGACGGCGACGTTCGCCATCGGCGCACTGGTCCTGTCCACCATCATGGCCGGGATCACCTATTTCACGGCCAGACAGAGCTTCCTCAACGACCGGCAGACCACCGACCAGCGCCAGGCCTTCGCCAATGCCTCGCTCATCCAGAACTCCCTCCGCTCACCGGGCGTCAACGTCGACCAGTTGCTGGAACAGGCCGACACCCTTCCGGGCTCGCGTTCGGTACTGCGCAGCAGCGGACAGTGGTATGCCACTTCGATCTCCGTGGGCAAGAACGCCATTCCCGACCAGGAGCGCAACCTGGTGCTGTCAGGGACGCCGGCCACCCAGCTGTTCTCAGTCAGCGGCACCCCCCAGCTGGTCATCGGCGTACCGCTTCCGGCCGTGCACGCCGCCTACTACGAGGTCTTCTCCCTCGACGAGCTGGAAGGCACTCTGCGCACCCTGGCCTTCGCCCTGGCCGCGGCCGCCCTGGTCACCACCCTGGCCGGGGCCGCGCTGGGCCGGTGGGCCAGCGGTCGGGCCCTCCGCCCGCTGGCCGGGGTCACCGACGCGGCGGTGGCCATCGCCGGCGGCCAGCTGGACACCAGGGTGGAGGCCGGCGACGACGTCGACCTCCAGGAGCTGGCTTCGGCCTTCAATCAGATGACCGCCAACCTGCAGGACCGGATCGAGCGCGAAGCCCGGTTCACCTCCGATGTGAGCCATGAGCTCCGCTCACCGCTGACCACGCTCTCGGCCACCGTGGGCGTGCTCGAAGGGCACCGTAACGAGCTCGGCCCGCGAGCCCGGAGCGCCCTGGACCTGCTCGACGGGGACCTCCAACGGTTCACCCGGATGGTCGACGACCTGTTGGAGATCTCCCGGTTCGACGCCGGCTCCGCCGAGCTCTCGCTCGACGAGGTCGACCCCGGGGAGCTGGTGCGCCAGGCGGTGGCTGCCTCCGTCCCCCACGACGAGGACGGGCGTCGGGGCCCGGTGACCATTCCCGTGGTGGTGGCCGAGGACATCGAGGGCCTGCGGCTGCGGGTGGACAAGCGCCGGTTCGAGCGGGTGATGGCCAACCTCTTCGAAAACGCCGCGCTGTACGCGGGCGGAGTCACCCGGGTCGTCGTCGAACGTGATCCGAGTGGCCCGTACGGCGAGTCCTCGAGCTGCATCCGGGTCGTGGTGGAAGACCACGGCCCCGGGATACCCGAGCCCGAGCGCCAGCATCTCTTCGAGCGCTTCTACCGGGGCAGCCGCGCCGGCCAGCGTGCCTCCAGCGAGGGCACCGGCCTCGGGCTCTCCCTGGTGGCCGAGCATGTCCGGCTGCACGGCGGCACCGTCTGGATCGACGACGCCCCGGGGGGCGGTTCCAAGTTCGTCGTGGAGCTGCCCCTCACCTCCGACGACCTGGCGCCGGAGCAGCCGACGTGAGCCGCCGGGCCATCCGGGCACTGGCCGCCATCGCCACCCTGGTGGCCCTCGGGTCCACCGCGGCCTGCGGCATCCCGACCAGTGGGACCCCGACCGCCATCGCCAAGACGGATGTGCCCTTCCACCTGCTCGACCCGGTCACCCCGACCACGTTGCGTCCCATCGTTCGGCCCGAGGTGACCGTCCCCGCCACCATCTTCCTCGTCGCGCCCTCCCAGCACCTGAAGGCCGTGTCCCGGAACGTGCCTGTGCCGGCCAGCCTCAGCGAGATCCTGGGCGCCCTGCTCGAAGGGCCCACCGCCGCCGAATCGGTGTTCGGCCTCCAGAGCTTCTTGTCCGGCACCACCACCCAGGTGCGGGCGAGTGTCTCCGGTGGTATCGCCACGGTGGACTTCTTCTCGGCCAACCCGGTCCAGGTGGTCGGGCCCGATCAGACCCTGGCCATCGCCCAGGTGGTCTTCACCGCCACGGAACAGCCCGGCGTGACCGGGGTCCTCTTCCAGATCGACAACAAGCCGATCGACGTGCCTACAGCGAGTGGGGCCCAGGTACCGGGGCCGGTCAAACGCTCCACCTATCAGCCCCAGGCGCCCCTGCCCTGACCGGGGAGTCGGGGGCCCTCAGTCGGTGACGGGCTCCGCCCATTCGACCCGGGGAGCATCCAGCCACAGGTGCTCGAGGTCGTAGAAGTGGCGGGCCTCGTCCAGAAACACATGGACCAGGAAGTCGCCGTAGTCCATCAGCACCCAGCGGGCGTCGTCGAGCCCCTCCACCCGGATCGGGCGGAGTCCGCCCGACGCCTTGACCCGCAGTTCCACCTCGTCCACGATCGATCTGACCTGACGGACGTTCCGCCCACTGGTGATCACGAAGGCATCGGTCAGCCCGAGCAACCCGCCCATGGCCAGGACGGCCGTGTCGACGCCGGATTTGGCGTCGGCGGCGCGGGCCGCCACGATGCACTCTTCGGAAACGGCGGGCTCATCGTCCTCGACGAGCGGCGGGGCACTGGTTGACGTCAACGGTGACCTCCTTGTGGCGCCGGCGCGCCGAGGGTCTGGGCGGATTCGATAACGGGAACGGCTTGGTGACCGACACCCGGGGCCGTGACGGCCATCGCCGTCGGGCTCACCACCATGGGATCGGGCGTATGGGTGCGGGCGATGGCCACGATCAACAGGGTGAGGGCGGTGCACAGAGCGATCAACACGGCACACACTATCGAGATGCGCCGGCGACGCTTCCGGGCGGCCCGGACCTGCCGGCGTCCCTCGACCCTCGGGTCCGCCTTTCGCTCGGCCCCGGGGTCGGCGTTCTCCTCGGTGCCGACGGCAACCGGTCGCGCCTCGACCGGCAGGTTCTCCGGCGAATCCTCGTCGACCGGTGGCGCTTCAACCGGGGGGGCATCGACTGGTGGCGCTTCGGCCGGAGGGGCATCGGCCACCGCCTGATTCCCGTTTCCCATCGGCGGGTCCGGGGGTCCGGCCACCGCCGGTCCCGCGGGGACCGTCTGGCTGCCTGCGTAGGGGTGGAGAGACTGTGTGGTGCCCGAATCAGTTGGCGTCATCCCCACGGTCATCTCCTCGTAGCGTACAGACCCCGTTCCTCAATGCAACGGATTACCGCGTCCGGCACCAGCCCGTCCACCGGCAGTCCCGACTCCAGCCGTTCCCGCAGATTGGTGCTCGAAACGTCAAACGGCCCGACGGGCACGTTGACGGCCTGCCATCCTGGCGGAAGGGGGACCGGCGGGGCGCCGGGGCGCCCGACGACGGCCAGCGTGACCAGGCCACGGAGGGCGGGCTCGTCCTTCCAGGTGGTGAGTCCGGCCACCACGTCCGATCCGACGACCAGGACCAGCTCGGAGCCGGGCAGGTCCCGGCCCAGCTGGCGGACGGTGTCGATCGTGTAGGTGGGGCCACCCCGGTCGATCTCCATCCGGCAGGGCTCGAGACCGGGCCACCCGCGGGAGGCGGCCTCGACCATGGCGAAGCGGTCCTCGGCCGGGGTGAGCAGCCGTCCGTCCCCCTTCTGCCAGGGCTGGTTGGCCACCATGAGGAGCATCCGGTCGAGCCCCAAGGCCGTGCGCACCGCGGCAGCTACCTCCAGATGAGCGGTGTGGACAGGGTCGAAGGTACCGCCGAACAGGCCGATCCGAGCTCCGGGCTCCCCCACCTCTAGGTCCCGGACAGTGCGGCCACCACCGGCGCGAACGCCTCCATCTCCGCTTCGTGGACGACCAGATAGGAGAAGCCGAACAGCTCCCGACGCTCCCGCAGTGTCTCGGCGATCTGATCGGTGGACCCGATCATGGCGATGGGAGAGCCCTCGACCTGGGCGGTCGTCAGCGACAGCATGCCGGCCAGCTGCGCCACGGCCTCCTCCCGGTTGGGCACGATCTGGACCAGGAAGGTGAGGCACTGGAGCTCGAGGTCGTCGAACCGGTCGCCGGCGGCCTCGCGGATCCACTCGATGCGTTGGTGGTAGTAGTCGGCCGTGGTCGTCTCCAGAACCTCGGAGCCGATGTAGCCGGCAGCCAGGCTCGGATTGACCCCGACGATGTCGGCCTCCCGGGCGGCGATACCGAGGACCCGTCGGCCACCGCCGCCGATGATGATGGGCGGATGGGGCCGCTGCAGGGGGGCCGGTGTTCCGACCATGGCCGTCAGCTGGTAGTGGGCGCCGGCAAAGGTGGTCTCACTCCCCGACCACAGGGACTTCATCACCGCCAGGCTCTCGGCCATGCGGGAGATCCTCATGCCGGCCGAGTCCAGACCCAGGCCCGCCTGCTCATAATCGCTGGTCATCCAGCCTGCGCCCAGTCCGAACTCCACCCGGCCGGCGGAGAACAGGTCGAGGGTGGCGATCTCCTTGGCCAGCACGACCGGGTGCCGGTAGTCGTTCCCGAAGACGAGGGATCCGACCCGCAATGTCGACGTCGACTCGGCCGCCACGGTCAAGGCCACCAGTGGTCCGAACTGGTCGTCGAAGTGATCGGGGATGAACAGCGTCGAGTAGCCGAGGTCCTCGACCTTCCGGGCGGTGGCCCGCCAAGCCGCACCGGTCTCGGCCTTGGACAGCTGGACACCGAATCGAAAGGGGCGCATGCCCCGAGCCTAGGTCCGAAGGCTTTACGCTGGTGGTGTGGCCCCCCGACCCGCTCCTGCCCCGTGGACTCCGGACTCCTGGCGCTCGAAGCCGGCCGCGCAACAGCCGGTATGGCCCGACGAAGCCGAGCTCAAGCGGGTCCACGCCCGCTTGAGCAGCCTTCCGCCCCTGGTCTTCGCGGGCGAAGCCCGGCACCTGACCAGGGCCCTCGGCGAGGCGGCCGACGGCCGGGCCTTCCTGTTGCAGGCAGGCGACTGCGCCGAGTCGTTCAGCGAGTTCAGCGCCGACGCCATCAGGGACAAGCTGAAGGTCATCCTCCAGATGGCCGTCGTCCTGACCTACGGCGCGGGGGTGCCGGTGGTCAAGGTGGGCCGGATCGCCGGCCAGTTCGCCAAGCCGCGGAGCTCCCCGACCGAGGTCGTGGGCGGCCAGGAGATCGACTCCTTCCGAGGGCACATGGTCAACGACGACCTGCCCGAACGCGCCGCTCGCATCCCCGACCCGGAACGACTGGTGGCCGCGTACCAACAGTCGGTCTCCACCCTCAACCTTCTCCGGGCCTTCACCAAGGGCGGCTTCGCCGACCTGAGCCAGGTCCACGCCTGGAACCAGCAGTTCGTGGCCTCCTCCACCGAGGGTCAGCGGTTTGAGGACATCGCCGAGGGCATCGACCGGGCCCTCAGGTTCATGGCCGCCTGCGGCATCAACCTCACCGCCGAGGACTCGCTGCACGAGGTCGACTTCTGGACTAGCCACGAGGCCCTCATCCTCGATTACGAAGAAGCCCTGACCCGGCGGGACTCACTCACCGAGGAGTGGTACGACTGCTCCGCCCACATGTTGTGGGTGGGCGATCGCACCCGTCAGTTGTCGGGCGCGCACTGCGAGTTTCTGGCCGGGATCCGCAATCCCGTGGGGTCGAAGGTCGGTCCCGATGCCGGCCCCGACGACGTGGTCGCCCTGTGCGAGCGGCTCAATCCGGAGCGGATTCCGGGCCGGCTCACGCTGATCACCAGGCTGGGCGTGGACGGTATCGATTCGGCCCTGCCCCCGTTGCTCCGTGCCGTCCGGGACGAGGGGCACCCGGTGGTGTGGGTGTGCGACCCCATGCACGGCAACACCTTCACCGCCGAGGGCGGGAGGAAGACCAGGAAGTTCGACGACATCATCGGTGAGCTCAAGGGATTCTTCCGGGCCCACCGCGAGGTGGGGACCTGGCCCGGTGGCGTGCACGTGGAGCTCACCGGCGACGACGTGACCGAGTGCCTCGGCGGGGTGGAGGACATCGTGGAGGCCGAACTGCACCAGCGCTACACGACCACCTGCGACCCCCGGCTCAACGGCCGCCAGTCCCTCGACCTGGCCTTTGCCGTCGCCGAGCTGCTGCGGGGCTGACCAGGAACGTGGCCGAGCTGCTGGCAGGCTGACCAGGAACGTGGCCGAGCTGCTGCGAGGCTGACCAGGAACGTGGCCGAGCTGCTGGCAGGCTGACCAGGAACGTGGCCGAGCTGCTGGCAGGCTGACCAGGAACGTGGCCGTGCTGCTGGCAGGCTGACCGGGGTCGTTGACCCGGTGGCGGGGACCGGCGACAATGGGCTGGTCCGGGTGAGCAGGCCACAGAGGCCACGAAGCAGGGTCGCCGCCGAGCGGAACAGTCGAGCTGATTCCCGGGAACGTCTCGTGCCCGATTGATCGCATCCAACTGATGGAGTTGATTCACCATGCTCTTGCCGCGTGACCGGAGCCATGCCACTGTTCACCCGAGCGCCGACCGACCGCGCCGGACTCGCTGGTGGGGGGCGGGGGCGGCCCTGATCGTACTGATCGGCCTGTTGGGCTCAGTGGCCACGGGGGCCGGGACCACGGTGGCCGGGGCGGCCACAAAGTCGGTGTCCGCCTACTGGCTGGTGGCGTCGGACGGCGGCGTGTTCTCCTTCGGCGGAGCCGGGTTTTACGGGTCGACCGGCGGCATGGTCCTGAACAGGCCGGTGGTGGGCATGGCCGGCACCCCCAACAGCAACGGGTACTGGCTGGTGGCCTCGGACGGTGGGATCTTCGCCTTCGGCAACGCCGGCTTCTACGGGTCGACCGGCGGCATGGTCCTGAACAAGCCGGTGGTGGGCATGGCCGCCACCCCGGACGGGAAGGGCTACTGGCTGGTGGCCTCGGACGGTGGGATCTTCGCCTTCGGTGACGCCGCCTTCTACGGGTCCATGGGTGGCCACCCGCTGAACAAACCGGTGGTGGGCATGGCCGCCACCCCGGACGGGAAGGGCTACTGGCTGGTGGCCTCGGACGGTGGGATCTTCGCCTTCGGTGACGCCGCCTTCTACGGGTCCACCGGCAACATCCACTTGAACAAGCCGATCGTGGGCATGACGGCGGCGCCCAACGGGCACGGGTACTGGTTCACCGCGGCCGACGGTGGTGTGTTCGCCTTCGGCAACGCGCCGTTCTACGGCTCGCTCGGCAACGTGCCCCAGAGCCGGCCCATCGTGTCCATCACCGCCGACGCCCGGGGCAACGGGTACTGGTTCACCAACACCAACGGCGCGGTCTCCGCCTTCGGCGGCGCCACCTACTGGGGCTCGGCTCCCCAGGTCCTCAACAATCCGGTGGTGGGCATGGCCGAAGCCGACGCCGACGGCCACTTCTCCGGCTCCTCGTACCCGTCCGGCAGCTACGGCTACGACATCTCCAACTACCAGTGCGGGAACCTGCCCCCCTCGCCCCACACCATCGGGCTGGTGGAGGCGGTGGGCGAGTCATACGGCAGCGCCAACGCCTGCTTGTCCAGCGAGGCGGCCTGGGCGGCCGGGGGCCTCAACCTCTACCTCTACCTGACCTACGGCCAGTCCTCGAACAGCTACGACCCGGCCTGTCAGACCACCGCGTCGCCGTCGGCCTGCAACTACGGGTTCGGTGCCGCCTTGGACGCCTTCAAAAAGGCCGGCGCGGCCGGGGTCAACACCTCGGTGGGCTGGTGGCTCGACGTGGAGCCCGACACCCCGGGGGTCGCCCAATGGTCCTCCGACCCCGGAGCCAACGCCGCCGTGGTCAAAGGAGCCATCGACGGCCTCCACTACGAGGGCCTCAACGGGGTGGGTATCTACGCCAGCCCCGGCGACTGGACGGGGATCGTGGGCACCGGCTACTCCCCCTCCGTGCCCTACTGGGCGGCCGACTGGGACATCAGCCCGGCGACCACCTGCGCCAACGTCCATTCGCTCTACGCCGATCTGCCCACGGGCCCGGTCCAGATCGTGCAGTACAGCTCACCGAGCTTTCCGTTCCCCGCCGGTGGCATGAGCACGGCGTTCGACAACGACTACGCCTGTTGACCACCACGGCGGGGTCGGGATCCGATCTCGACGCCGCCGCTGATCCCTCTCTCCCTCGCTCCGCTCCTCGCTCCGCCTCTTGGAGGCAGGTGCTCAGCCGCGGACCGCGTCGTTGTAGCCGAGGAGCCGCCACCGGCCGGCATCCACCTCCCAGGTGGTCATGGAGGCGTGCTCGGTGCGGAGCTGGAGCCGAGCGCCCTCCAGTCCCCCGGCCACCGGCAGCTTGGCCAGCAGCGACGCCTCGATCACGCCGGCGTGACAGGCCACCACGACCAGCTGGGCCGGGTGGGAGGAGGCCACGACGTCCAGTGCGCCCGACACCCGATTGACGAAGCCGGTCCAGCTCTCACCACCCGGGGCGATGGGCCGTCCCGGGTCGTCGTCCCAATCGAGGGTGCCGAACGTGGTGGTGAACTCACCCCAGGTCAGCCCGTCGGCCTCGCCGGGATGGAGTTCGCACAGGCCACACTCGGTCACCACCGGGGGGAGGTCGCCGTCGGCGGTGGAGGCGTGGACGCCGGAGACGGGGTCGGGCACCGTGCGCACCAGGGCCGGGGCCAACAGCGCCGCGGTCTCGATGGCCCGGGGCAGCACGCTGGCGTAGAGGACATCGGTGCCGGCCAGCTCCCCTGTGGCCAGGAGCCGGTGGCGCAGCGCCTCGACCTGGGCACGGCCCCGATCGGTCAGCCCGGCACAGCCGAGCGGCCCGCCGCACACTCCCGACACGTTGCACACCGCCTCGCCGTGCCGGATCAGCACCAGGCGGGTGGCCGTGGGCGGCCGCGCCGCGACGGTGCGGATGCCATCGGGTGGAGGGGTCACCGACGCCTGGTCGCCCGCGCCCGACAGCGCGTCGAAACCGTCCGACGGGCCAGCCGTCCCGGTCACGCCAGCTCGCCGACGAACTGCTCGAGCTGGCGGAGGGTGCGGCACTCGACCACGTCGTCACAGTGGACGGCGTACTCGCCGACGATCGAGTCGCCCGAGTCCCAGTAGGCACGGGGCTCCGGATTGAGCCAGTAGACGTGGCGGGCCCGGGCCTGGAGCTCTTTGACCACCCAGGCCTGGGAGGCGTGGTAGTTGTTGCGGGCATCACCGAGCAGCAGCACGCTCGAGCGTGGGGTGATCTCCTCACCCCAACGCTCCCAGAACACGGTGAAGGCGTGGCCGTAGTCGGAGTGGCCGTCCACCCAGATCACGTCGGCCTCGGTGTTGATCCGGTGCACGGCCTCGGCCGGGTCGTCGGCCCCTTCGAAGAACCGGCTGACCTCGTCGATGCCGTCGATGAAGACGAAACTCCGCACCTTGGAGAACTGGGTGCTGATGGCGTGGACCAGGTGGAGCGTGAACCGGGCGAAGGAAGCCACCGAACCGGAGATGTCGGCGATGACCACGATCTCGGGCTTCGACGGTCGGGGGTAGCGGAATTTGGGATCGACGGGGACGCCGCCGGTGGACAGGGAGTGGCGGACCGTGGACCGGAAGTCCAGGGGGCCCTTCCGACCGTGCCGCCGTTTGCGGGCCAGGCGGACGGCCAGCTTGCGGGACAGCGGCTGGAGCGACTTCCGCAGGGCCACGAGTTCGTCGCGGGTGGCGTGCATCACGTCGATGTCCTCGGGAAGCGGCTTGCGCAACGACTTGGCCAGCGCCTCGCTGCCCCGATCGGCCACCAGCCGGCGCCTGATCTCGTTCTCGATCTCCTGGCGCAGCTGGTCGATACGCGACTGGTACTCGTCGCGCAGCAGTCGCTCTTCCAGGGCGGTGAGTGATGCCATCGGCGCGCCCGGCTCGGGGGCCGCTTCGTCGTTGAGCGACGAGGTGGTGGCCCGGGCCGCGTCCACCAGCCGGTCCAGCACCCCGTCGAGGTCGAGGTTCCGCAGCGTCCGGTAGAGGTAGTAGGTCCCGCCCA
Source organism: uncultured Acidimicrobiales bacterium (assembly GCA_963713625.1). GTDB lineage: Bacteria > Actinomycetota > Acidimicrobiia > Acidimicrobiales > RAAP-2 > Bog-756. The sequence goes on from CAVQMN010000008.1 coordinate 606,777, forward strand.
CCGGACGACCGGCCTCCATCCCCGCGTAGCGGGAGACGGCCTGGCGGGCCACCGCGGCCACCATGGCGTCGTTGGCGCCGAGCAGCGCCTTGTACAGCAGGTCGGCCAGCTCCTCGGGGGTCATGCCTTCCTGGCCGCCCCCACCGCCGCCCTTGCCCTGGCCCCGCCGGTTGCCGGCGCCGTCGGCTCCATCCGTCTCGAGCTCGGAGCCGGCGGCCTGGTCGTCGGCGTCCTCGCCGATCCGGTACTCGGGGCCCCGGAGGGAGAAGTAGATCTCGAAGGCCGTCTCGTACGCCCGCCAGTGGGACGACGACTTCACCAGGCTGGCCCCGAGGGTGTACTTGATCGCCTCCCGGTCCTCCATGGGCACATGGGTGAGGGCTTCGGCCGCGTCGAGGTGCTCGGTGAGGGACACCGGGATGCCCGCGGCCCGGAGCTCGGCCACAAAGCCGGTGAGGAGATCGAGCACGGCAGTACCGGGGGTTCAGTCCGGAGGTTCCACCCCGGCCAACTCCTTGGCTGCCCGGTCGATGTCCGATTGGTACTTCAAGAGGATGTGCAAGGTGTCACGGGCCTGCTCCACATCGATCGACTCGACGCCGAGCACGACCAGCGTCCGGGCCCAGTCGAGCGTCTCGGACACCGACGGGTCCTTTTTGAGGTCGAGGGTCCTGATCGAACGGACGATCCGGGCCACCTGGTCGGCCAGGGCCTGGCTGATGCCGGGCACCCGGGTCTCGATGATGGCCCGTTCGCGGTCGAGCTGGGGGTAGTCGATATGCAGGTAGAGGCAGCGACGCTTCAACGCCTCCGAGAGCTCGCGGGTGTTGTTGGAGGTGAGGAAGACCAGGGGTATCTGGGTGGCCCGCACCGTCCCGAGCTCGGGAATCGACACCTGGTACTCGGAGAGGATCTCGAGCAGCAGGGCTTCGGTCTCCAGCTCCACCCGGTCCACCTCATCGACCAGGAGCACCACGGGCTCGGGTGAGCGGATGGCCTCCAGCAGCGGCCGGGCCAGCAGGAACTCCTCCGAGAAGATGTCCTCTTCGAGCTCCTGCCAGGTCTGGCCGGCGTCGGCCTGGATGCGCAGGAGTTGCTTTTTGTAGTTCCACTCGTAGAGGGCCTTGGACTCGTCGAGGCCCTCGTAGCACTGGAGCCGGATGAGCCGGCTGCCGGTGAGGCGGGCCACCGACTTGGCCAGCTCGGTCTTGCCCGTGCCGGCCGGGCCCTCGACCAGCACCGGCTTGGCCAGGCGGTCGGCCAGGAACACGACGCCGGCGATGCCCTCGTCGGCCAGGTACTGCACGCCGGCCAGACCCTGGCGCACGCCGTCGATGGAGTCGAAACGGGGGGCACCCGCGGTCGGGAATCCCGACGTGATCAGGTCGGAGGGATTCGGCGGGGCGGAACCCCCGGCCGGGGCGGTCACGACCGCACCTGCCCGTGGCCCGACACCACGTACTTGACCGACGTGAGCTCCCGCAGTCCCATCGGGCCCCGGGCGTGGAGCTTCTGGGTCGAGATCCCGACCTCGGCGCCGAGCCCGAGTTCCTCGCCGTCGACGAACCGGGTCGAGGCATTGACCACCACGGCGGCGGCATCGACCTCGGAGGTGAACCGGACGGCCGCGGCCAGGTCACCGGTCACGATGGCTTCGGAGTGCCCCGAGCCGTAGCGGGCGATGTGGTCGATGGCCCCGTCGAGGTCGTCGACCACCGCCACCGACATGGTGAGTCCGAGGAACTCGGTGGCGAAGTCCTCCTCGGACGCGGGGCCGACGTCGGGAAGGACGGCGCGGGTGCCGTCGTCCCCGAGCAGCGTGACCCCGGCGAGGGCGGCGGCCACCCGGGGCAGGAAGGCGTCGGCCACCGACCGGTGGACGAGGAGCGTCTCGGCGCTGTTGCACACCCCGGGCCGACTGGTCTTGGCGTTGACCACGATCGACTCGGCCATGGACAGATCGGCTGCCTGGTCCACGTAGACGTGGCAGTTCCCCGCTCCGTCGATCACGAAGGGCACGGTGGCGTGCTCCAGGACCGACGCCAGCAGGGACGGTCCGCCCCGGGGGATGAGGCAGTCGATGAACCCGTCGAGCTGCATGAAGGCAATGGCCGACTCCCGGCTGGTGTCCTCGACCAGTCCCACCGCGTCCAGCGGGAGGCCGGCCTTGGCCAGCCCGTCCCGCAGCACGGTGGCGATGACCAGGTTGGAGGTCACCGCCGAGGACGATCCCCGCAGGAGCACGGCGTTGCCGGATTTGAGGCACAGCGCGGCGGCGTCGCTGGTCACGTTGGGCCGGTTCTCGTAGATGATCCCGACCACCCCGAGCGGGACCCGCACCCGCTGGACCCGCAGGCCGTTCGGACGCACCCATCCGTCGACCACTTCGCCGACCGGGTCGGGCAGGCCGGCGACCTTGCGCAGCCCGGCGGCCATGGCCGCCACCCGCCCCGTGTCCAGACGGAGCCGGTCGAGGGACGTGGCATCGGCGCCGGACCGTTCGGCCCGGTCGACGTCGATGACATTGGCCTCGAGGATCCGGTCGGCCCGCTCTTCGAGCAGGTCGGCGGCCCGTTCGAGGGATTCGTCGCGGGCCGCGGACGAAGCCCGGGCCAGCAGGCGGCTGGCGGCCTTCGACCGCTGGGCCAGTTCGATCATCGTGGACGTGGGACTCGGAGGCACCGTGTCAGCGTACTTCCCGGGATTCCCTCCCCCGGCGCCCGGGCTCCCCGTCCCCTCAGTCGAGCACGACCAGGTCGTCGCGGTGGACCACTTCACGCGACGCGTCCTCGGGCAGCTCGTCCGACCGCCGGCCGGCCCGGCCGGCCACGGTGGCCGAGTCCTGGCGCACGAGGCCCTTGGCGAAGACGGCACCGTCGGGACCGGCGATCTCCACCGCGTCGTCGATGTTGAACACCCCTTTCACCGACGTGACGCCGGCCGGCAACAGGGACCGGCCCTTGTCGACCAGGGCCCGCCTGGCCCCGGCGTCGACCACGATGGTGCCCGAGGCGCCGACGGCGAAGGCGATCCACAGCTTGCGGGCCGGCAGGCGGCGGACCCGGGGCCGGAAGCGGGTCCCGACACCGGACGCGGACCCGGTCACCGCAGCCAGCACCCCGGGGCGGGAGGCATCGGCGATGACCGCTTCCACGCCCGACCACACCGCCATCTTGGCCGCCGCCAGCTTCGACCCCATCCCACCGCTCCCTGCCGGGCTGCCCGGCCCGCCGGCGATTCGCTCGAGCTCCTGATCGATCTCCACCACCTCTTCGATGAGCGATCCCTCGTCGGTCCGGCGCGGGTCCTCGGTGAGCAGGCCGGCGGTGTCGGTGAGCAGCACCAGCAGCTGGGCCCCCACCAGATGGGCCACCAGGGCGGCCAGCCGGTCGTTGTCCCCGAACCGGATCTCATCGTCGGCCACCGCGTCGTTCTCGTTGATGACCGGGACGACCCCGAGGTCGAGCAGCCGGGCCAGCGTCTGGCGGGCATGGAGGTACTGGCTCCGGTGCACGAAATCCAGCGGGGCCAGCAGGACCTGGCCGGCGGTGAGGCCCTGTCGCTCCAGCGCGTCACTCCAGACCCGCATCAACCGGTGCTGGCCGACCGCGGCCACCGCCTGGAGGGTGGCCCGGTCCGTGGGCCGCGGCCGGTCGGGGGCCAGGCTGGTCCAGCCGGCGGCGATGGCACCCGAGGTCACCACCACCACCCGGAGTCCGGCGGCCCGGGCCTCGGCCACCTCACCGCTGAGCTTGTCGATGGCATCGACGGCCACCCGGCCGCCGGGGGTGGTGACCGACGAGGAGCCGATCTTGACCACCACCGTCCTGGACGTGGAGGAGCCCGGCGCCGAGGTGACCCCGGTCACGACCGACGGCGCCGGCCGCCCGAGTCCCCGGTGAACTCGGGTTGGTCGCGATACCAGACGAAGGTCAGCTCGCCGATATGGACCAGGTCCCCGTCGCGGGCACCGGCCCGGGCCAGGGCGCGGTCCACCCCGATGCGCCGCAACCGCCCCTGCACGTAATCGGCGGCCTCGTCGGTGGTGACGTCGTTGAGGGCCACCGCCCGCTCGGCCACCTTCCCGTGCACCCGGTAGACGCCGTCCCCGATCCGTTCGACCCCGAATCCCTCGGGGAGGGGCCGGTGGATCACGATGGCCCCCTGGTCCTCGGGCTCGACCGAGCGGGCCCCGGCCACCAGGCCGGTCAGCCTCCCCACCAGCTGATCGATGCCCTGACCGGTGATCGCCGAGATGGCCACATCGGGCCGGAAGTCCCCGAAGTCGGCCGTCGGGTCGTCCAGCGGACCACCGGCAGAGCGGCCGGCCATGTCGATCTTGGACCCCACCACGAGACGGGGCCGTTCGACCAGGTCGGGCTGGTACCGCTCGAGCTCGTCGAGGAGCACCCGGTGCTGCTCGGCCGGCGAGATCCCGGTGACCGGATCGAGCTCGACCAGCACCACCAGCACCCGCGACCGGGTGATGTGACGGAGGAAGCGGTGACCGAGCCCCTTGCCCAGGGCCGCCCCCTCCACCAGGCCGGGGATGTCGGCCACGGTGAAGTTGGAGCCGTCGTCGGCCCGGACCACCCCGAGATGGGGCTCGAGGGTGGTGAACGGGTAGTCGGCGATCTTGGGTTTGGCCGCCGAAATCCGCGAGATCAACGTGCTCTTGCCCACGTTCGGGAACCCGACCAGGGCCACGTCGGCCACCAGGGCCAGCTCGAGGTCGTACCACTGCTCGTGGCCCTTCTCGCCCTGCTCGGCGAAGGCCGGTGCCCGTCGACGGTTGGTGAGGAAGCTGGCATTGCCCTTGCCGCCCCGGCCGCCTTCGCCGGCCAGCCAGCGGTCACCCGGTCTGACCAGGTCGACCAGGACCGAGCCGTCCGCACCCCGGGCCCGGGTCCCGACCGGGACCGGCACTTCCAGATCGGCCCCCCGGGCCCCGTGCTTCTTCTTGCCCCCGCCGTGACCGCCGTCGCCCCCCCGACGGTGGGGGTGGTCACGGAAGGCCAACAGGGACGACTGGTTGGTGGTGGCGAGGAGCCAGACGTCGCCCCCCCGGCCCCCGTCGCCCCCGTCCGGGCCTCCCCGGTCGACGTGGGCCTCCCTCCGGAAGGCGACCGCGCCCGCTCCGCCGTCGCCCGCCTTCACATGCAGTTGTGCCTCATCGACGAAGCCGGACATGCCCCGATCCTACCGACGCACCGTCGGTCCCCCCGAGGGACGGCCCGGGCCGGCCCGGCGGGACCGCCGGTTCAGGCCGGGACGAGCACCGACCGACGGAGGCGGGCCACCGCCTCGACCACCCCGAGCGAGCGGGCCAGCCCCTCGTAGCTGCCGTAGCGGGAGACGATGGCGAACAGGAATTCCTCCATGGTCCCGGGCATGACCTGGAGGACGGCCGGCGCATGGCGTTCCACCTCGTCCGCCGCGTCGGGGTACTCGGCCTTCAGGTGCTCGAGGAGACGCACCATGGCCGCGGCGCTCAGGGCGTAGTCCTCGACGATGATCCGGTCGGGCACCCCGACGAAGGCCAGGATCAGCGCCGACAGCACACCGGTCCGGTCCTTGCCGGCGCTGCAGTGGAAGACGGCGGGCAGCGCACCCTCCGAGCCGAGGACGTCGAACGCCCGGCTCAGCGCGGGTGCACCTTGTTCCACCATCTCCACATAGCGGGCGGCCACATAGGAGGACTCCCGCCATGACGGCATCTCCTCGGTGGACGGGAGGACGTCGGTGAGAGGCAGATCCACGAAGCGGACCGGCACCTGCTCGACCGGGAAGCGGCCCCGCTGTTCGGCCTCGTCGACGGTCCGGAGATCGATGACCGTGGCCACGTCGAGCTCGAGCAGGCGACGGTGGTCGTCCTCGCTCAGCCGATGCAGGCCGTCGGCCCGGAACAGGCGACGCCACCCGGTCCGGTGACCGTCGCCGGTCGGGTAGCCGCCCAGGTCGCGGAAGTTGACGCAGCCGTCGAACTCCAACGTCCGGGTGGGTACCCGGCCTTCGGGCGGGCCGGGGTCCGATGGGGCGACATCGGCTGCGGTCATGGACGGGATCGTACCGTCTGCACCTGGCCGGCTCGGCCCGGCGCCAGCCTCGGCGCCGGAAGGCGGTTCAGTCGCCGGTGACCACGTCGACCAGTTTGCGGCCCTTCCGGCTGGTGAACTGCACGGTGCCGTCCGAAAGGGCGAAGAGCGTGTCGTCGCCGCCCAGGCCCACGTTCAACCCGGGGTGGAACTTGGTGCCCCGCTGCCGGACCAGGATGGCCCCGGCTTGCACGGTCGTACCGCCGAAGGCTTTGACCCCGAGTCGCTGGGCGTTCGAATCGCGGCCGTTGCGGGTTGAACCGCCGCCTTTGGTCTTGGACATCTGAGCCTGCTCCTTGCCCTTTAGTTCGCGGCGCTGATCGAGGTGATGGCGATGGTCGAGTACCGCTGGCGGTGACCCCACCTGGTGCTCTGGTTGGACTTGTTCTTGTAGGTGAAGCCCCTGATCTTCGGTCCGAGCTCTTCTCCCACCACGGTGGCTGTCACCGACGAGCCGGCCAGCTGGGCCGGGGTGGCCAGCACCGTCTCCCCGTCGACCAGCAGCAGGGGCGTGAAACTGACTTCCGCGCCGGGAGCTTCACCCAGCAGTTCCACGCGCAGGGTCTGCCCTTCGGCGACCCGCTCCTGCTTTCCTCCGGTTTTGATGACGGCGTACATAGGCATGCGACTCTACTACAGCCCGTCTACAGCTCGGGATCGTCGAACACGATGCCCCGGCCGCTGCACACCTCACAGGTGGTCGACATGGACTCGATGAGCCCTTCGGACACACGCTTCCGGGTCATCTCCACCAACCCCAGCTCCGAGATGTCGAAGACCTGGGTGCGGGTCTTGTCCCTGGCCAGCGCCGAGCGGAGGGCACTGCCCACCTTGTCCCGGTTCTCACGGATCTCCATGTCGATGAAGTCGATGACGATGATCCCCCCGATGTCCCGCAGCCGGAGCTGCCTGGCCACCTCCTCGGCCGCCTCCAGGTTGTTCCGGTAGACGGTCTCCTCCAGGTTGGTCGTGCCCACGTTCTTGCCGGTATTGACGTCGATGACGGTGAGCGCTTCGGTGCGGTCGATGACCAGGGAGCCACCGGAGGGCAGGTACACCTTGCGGTCGAGCGCCTTGTGGAGCTGTTCGTGCACGTGGTATCGCTCGAACACCGGGAGGGGCTCGACGTCCGGGTCGAAGTACTCCACCCGGTCGGCCAGTTCGGGGTTGACCGCGCCCACGTAGTCACGGACCTGTTCGTACAGGGCCAGGTCGTCGATGACCACCCCCCGGTACTCGCGGTTGAGCTCCTCGCGGATCACCCGCACGGCGATGGCCGGCTCGCGGTAGAGCAGGGCCGGGCCCTGGCCCTTGGTGGCCTCGGAGGCGATGGCCTCCCACTGCTCGACCAGACGCTCCACGTCGTTGCCGAGCTCCTCGGCGCTGGCCCCGGCCGCGGCCGTGCGCACGATCAGCCCGTGGCCCTCGGGGCGGATGGCGTCGACGATGCGCCGGAGCCGCTTGCGCTCGGCGTCCTCCAGCCGTTTGGAGATGCCGTAGGCCGAACTGTTGGGGACGAGGACCACGAACCGTCCCGGGATGGACACCTCCTGGGTCAGCCGGGCCCCTTTGGCCCCGATCGGGTTCTTGGTCACCTGACACAGGATGTTCTGGCCCGGACGGAGGAGCTGCTCGATCCGGGGCTGGCCGGGAGCGCCACCGGTCTCCACGTCATCGGTGTCGTAGCGGACATCGCCGTGGTAGAGCACCGCGTTCTTCGGCGTCCCGATGTCGATGAAGGCGGCCTCCATCCCGGGCAGCACGTTCTGGACCCGCCCCCGGTAGATGTTCCCGTCGATCTGGGTGGCGTCGTCGGATGCCCGCGAGATGTAGTGCTCGACCAGGGTACGCCCCTCGAGCAGGGCGATCTGGGTGACCTCGGGGCGGACGTGCACGCAGATCATGTACCGCCCGACGGCCTTGCCCCGGCGTTCGCGCCCCCCCCGTCGGCCCTCGGTCTTCGCACCGCCGCCCTGGGCCCGGGCCGCGGCCGCGGCCTCGGCCGGCGCGGCCGGCCGCGGCCGTGACCGTCCGCCGCTCCGACCACGTCCTTCACCCCGGCCCGCGGTGGCCTGACCGGAGCGGCGGCCGTCGGTGTCCGCTCCCCCGCCGCCGGACGGGCCGGTGGCCGGATCGGTGGTGGGGCGAGCCGGTCGGCTGTCCCCGATCTTCGGCCGCTCGGCCGGCGGCCGCGGCGCGGTGGTGGCCGGATCCGCGACCCCGGTGGCCGGTGGCACCGCCGCCACCACCGCCTCGGGCGTCCCGTCCTGGTCGGCGTCGTGGGCCCGCGGGCCACCGGCCGGCGTTCTCCCCCGCCCGCCACGGGAGCCGCGCCGCCTTCGGCTCGGGGTCCGGGCGCCGTTCTGATCCTGGCCGGCCCGCTTGGCGGCTTCGCCGCCGGGGCTTACGGCATCGGCCTCCGCTCCGGCCGAAGCCAGAGCCGAAGGCGGCCCCTCACCACGCGAGCCGTTTCCCGAGGGCGCTGAGCCCGTGACCCTGGACGTGACCGGTGTGGCCGCCTCGGGAGACCCCGGCGATTCTGCCGGAACCTCCACCGGCTGCCCGGTTGTTCCATCTGACATCGATATCCCTTTCAAGACTTCTCATGACGCACGCTCCAAGGCGTGCGCGGCGCGGTCGGCACCTGCGGCGTCCCCCCGACGTTCGAGGGGCTCCTCGCGGATGCCGTCGCGCTCGATCCACTGTTGCGTTCTGCATGCCCGGCCGAGGACCGGGACTCCCCCGCTTCCGCCGCGGCCCGCCGCCTCCGATGATGCATCGCCACCGGTCGGCCCGGACACGGCGATGAGGCCGCGGACCAGTTCCACCGGTCGGACACCCCGGGGTTGGGTGCCCAGCTCGGCGGCCAGGGCGACCGAACCACCAGCCGTACTGCCGAACGACGGCTCCGGCGGTTCGCACACGGCCAGTGCGAGTACCGACGGCCGGAGATCGTCGCTCTCTTCTCTGCCCTTCCGCTCCCGGGTGATGGGAACCGACGGGGCCCCGAGGAGCAGCGCCACCCGCTCCTCGAGCTGGGCTCTGGACAGACCGGCGATGCCGATCACCCACGAGCAGGACGTGACCAGCTGCTGCAGCGAGCCGTGGCTGCGCTCCACCTCGGCCGCACCCTCCACCTCGATCCCGTCGGGGAGGAGGCTTGCGAGCTGGGCCGGAAGCGAATCCACGTCCACGGCGGCCGACTCGGGCCGGCCCTCGTCGATGGCCACGTCGACATATTCGGCCAGGGATTCACACCCGGTGGGCAGGGCCAGGCCGAAGCTGAGCTGGGCCCGAGGTGAAAAACCCCCGGAATAGGCCAAGGGAAGCCCGGCCCGGCGGAGGGCCCGTTCCCACATGCGGGCCACGTCACGCTGGCTGGTGAAGCGGATTTTGCCGAGCTTGGCGAAGCGGAAGCGAACTCGCATCTCAGCTTCTCCCCTCTCCGACCCGCACGGCGGCATCCTCCCCCGGCCCGGAGGCCGAACCGGCACCCGATGGCGCCGTGGTCAGAAATCGTACCGGCACTTGGCCCCCGGTTGAGAGATCCTGGCCCGTGCCCTGGCTCCCGCCGGCCGGCGGGACCGCCGAGGCCACCACGTGTTCGATGCCGAACCCGGTGCAGGCCCCGCAGTCGTAACACGGGGTCCACCGGCAGTCCTCGAGGCCGTGGTTGGCCAGCGCGTCGACCCAGTCCTGCCACAAGAAGTCGCGATGGAGGCCGGCCGACAGGTGGTCCCAGGGCAGGACCTCGTTCTCCGTCCGATGGCGGTAGACGGCGTCCTCGAGGGAAAACCCGTGGTCAGCGAGGGCTTCGGTCCAGCGCCCGAGTTCGAAGCACTCCGTCCACTCCTGAAAGGTCCCGCCCCGGCGCCACACCTGCTCGATGACCGGACCCATCCGACGGTCCCCGCGGCTGACCACCCCTTCGACCGCCGTGGCCTTCGGGTCGTGCCACCGGATGGTGAGGCCCCGGACGGGACGGGCCGCGTCGCGCAGCAGGTGGACCTTCCTGGTCAGCTCCTCGATGGTGTTCTGGCCGAACCACTGGAACGGGGTCTGGACCTTGGGTACGAACCCACCCACCGAGGCGGTCACCGTGACCCCCTTGTGGTAGCGGCGCCCGATGGCCACGCACTGCTTGGCCAGGGCGACGATGCCCAGGGTGTCCTCGTCTGTCTCGGTGGGCAGGCCGATCAGGAAGTACAGCTTGACCCGCTTCCACCCCTGGCTGAAGGCGGCGTCGACCGCCGCATACAGGTCCTCTTCGCGGATCAATTTGTTGATCACCTGGCGCATCCGCCAGGTCCCGCCTTCGGGAGCGAAGGTCAGCCCGGTCCGTCTCACCCGCTGGATCTGGGCCGCGGTGCCCACGGTGAAGGCGTCCACCCGCAGGCTGGGCAGGCTGACCGACACCTGCCCCGAGCAGGAGGGATCGTCGATGATCGAAGTGACCGTGTCCTCGATGCCGGAGTAGTCGGCACTCGACAATGAGGTCAGCGCCACCTCGTCGTACCCGGTCCGGGCCAGGCCCCCCGAGACCATGGTGCGAACCTGCCCGGCCGGCCGCTCCCGCACGGGTCGGGTGATCATCCCGGCCTGGCAGAACCGGCACCCGCGGGTGCAGCCCCGGAAGAGCTCGACGTTGAGACGGTCGTGGACCACCTCGATGAGCGGGACCAGCTGCTGGCGCGGGTAGGGCCACTCGGCCAGGTCGGCGATGGTCCGCTTCTCCACCCGCTCGGGGGTGTCGGGAAACCGCGGCGTGACCCCGGCCAGTCGCGGCGGGCTCGGCCACGCCGGTCCCGGCCCCGCCTCCTCCGCGACGTGGGGCACCGGCTCGTAGTGGACCTCGTAGCAGGCCGGGACGTAGACGCCGGGCACTCGGGCCAAGGCGCGCAGCAACGCTTCCCGCGGGGCGCCGGCCTGCGCCGACCGCCCGGCCCGGGACGCGGCCACCACCTCGTTGATCTCGCCCACCACCTCCTCCCCGTCGCCCAGGACGAAGCAGTCCACGAAATCGGCCAGTGGTTCGGGGTTGAAGGCGCAGTGCCCGCCGGCCATCACGATCGGGTCGTCCAGCGTGCGGTCGGCGGTGTGGAGCGGCACCCCGGCCAGGTCGATCAGGTTGAGGACGTTGGTGTAGACCAGTTCGGCCGACAGATTGAAGGCCAGGACGTCGAACGAACCGGCGGCCAGGTGGTTCTCCAGCGAGAACAGCGGGACGTCGGCCGCCCGCATGGCCGCCTCCATGTCCACCCACGGGGCGTAGGCCCGCTCGGCCACCGCGTCGTCTCGTTCGTTGAGGATCTCGTAGAGGATCTGCAGGCCCTGGTTGGGCAGACCGATTTCGTAGGTGTCCGGATAGACCAGCAGCCACGACACCGCGGAGGCGGCGTGCTCGGTGACCTGGGCTCCCAGTTCTCCACCGATATAGCGGGCCGGCTTGGTGACCTGGGCCAGGAGGGGCTCCACGCGTGGCCAGAGGGACTGCATCTCCCTCAGCATCTTAGGGCCGGTCGGGCCGACGGCCGGTTCTCGGCCCCGCTCCGGCGTCCGGCAGCGGTCCGATGGCCCGGGAACGGCCCTATGACCGGGGAACGGCACCCTATGACCGTGGAACGGCACCGTATGGCCCCGGTACGGCGCCGTATGGCCCCGGTACGCCCGCAGGCGGGCCTCACCCGTGCGTGGGCACGGTGGTCGTGGTGGTGCTGGTGGCCGGGCTCGTGGCCGGGCTCACGGGGAGAGGGACCGGCGTGGTCGACTGCACGATGCTGTCGGCCGGGGGGAGGCCCGGGGCGGTGACCGGGTGGGCGGCCAGATAGCTGAAGATGGACCGGACCACCGGCGCCGCCGCCGTGGCCCCGTAGCCGGCCTGGTCGATCACGCACACCACCACGTACTGCGGATCGACCTGGGGGCCGAAGCCCACGAACCAGGCGGTGGGCTCCTTGCCGATCTCGGTGTCCGCCGTCCCCGTCTTGCCGGCCAGACCGCCGGGGAAGTTGAGGCCCTGGAAGGTCCCGTAGGCGGTGCCGTCCGGATCGTTGACCACGCCTTCGAACCCGGTGATGAGGGCGGCGTAGGTGCTGGCCGGCAGATTGACGTGGCCGGTGACCCTCGGGGCGAAGCGCTTGATGACCTTGCCCTTCGGGGAGACGATGGCCGCCGCCACCTGGGGGGCATACCTGGTCCCGCCGTTGGCGAAGGTCGAGTAGGCCACCGCCTGCTCGATCGGGGTGATCACCGTCGCCCCCTGGCCGAAGGCCATCTCCACGTTGTCCCCGGTGTACCAGGTGGTGTTGGGGAAGGCGGCCGGGGCCTCGGCGTGCAGCTTGAGCCGCTCGGCCTGGCTGTCGACCCGTCCCTGGGCCTCGCCGGGCAGATCGATTCCGGTCAGCTCGCCCAGGCCGTACTGGGCCGCCTGGTTCTGGATGGGAGTCTGCCCGTAGGCCGCCTGTTGGTCGTAGAACATGGCCCCGAGGTTGTAGAAGAAGTCGTCGTCGGACACGGTGATGGCCTTGGACACGTCCAGCTCGCCCAAGGCACCGTCGCCGGGTGCGTTCTGCAGCTTGCACGACGTCGAGCCGTACTGGCACCCGGGCACCGTGAACGTTCCCGAGTCGTAGTAGTAGTAGCCGGGGTTGATCAGGCCCAGATCGAGGGCGGCGGTGGCCGTGTTGAGCTTGAAGGTGGAGCCCGGTGTGTAGAGCCCGTCGATGGCGTAGTTGTTCTGGGCCCCACTCGACTCGAGGGCCTGGTAGTCGGCGGTGGAGATACCCCCGACCCACACCGACGGGTCGTAGGAGGGGTACGAGGACATGGCATACACGGCACCCGTCTGCGGGTCCATGACCACCACCGCGCCGTCGTCCGCCGCCGGGAAGCAGTTGCAGGTCGGATCCTCGGTCTTGCGCAGGGCCAGGATCTGGGTGGCCAGCGCGTTGTCGGCCACCTGCTGGAGACCGGTGTCGATGTTGGTGACCAGATTGTCGCCGGCCGTGGCCGGGGTGGTCTTGGCCGTGCTCACCACCTGGCCCTCGGGGTTGACCTCGAGCTGCTGCTGGCCCGGGGTGCCCCGCAGCTCGGATTCGTACTGGTACTCGAGGCCCGACTGGCCGAAGGCGTCGCCGGCCTCGTAGCCCTGGGCCGACAGGGACTTGAGCTCGGCGCTGTTGATGGTGCCCACATAGCCGAGGGTCTGGGCCGCGGGATAGCCCATCTGGGCCGGGCCGGGCAGCTCGAGCTGGGGGTAGTTGCGCTCGGTGGTGCTCACCGCCGACACCCCGGGGAACTCGCTCTGGTGCTCTTTGATGTACAAGATGTCGCTCAGGGGGGCGTTGGACAGGATGGGCACCGGTTTGTACAGGCTGTACTGGGGATCGGCGATGGTGGCCTTGACCTCGGCCACCGACTGGCCGATGAGGGCGGCCAGTTTGCCCACCACCGCCGGCTGCTGGATGGCCGTCACCCGGGACAGGGTGATCTGCTCGGTGACCACGTTGTTGACCAGGGGGTTCCCGTAGCGGTCGAGGATCAGCCCCCGGGTGGGCTGGATCTGGACGACCCGGATCTGGTCGGCGTTGGCCGCCTGGGCCGCGGCCGGGGCCTGGAGGACGGTGAGGGCCCACAGCCTGAGCCCGAGCAGGGCGAACAGGCCCACCACCACCAGGGCGATGACCCGGATGCGGACCCCGGGCCGGGACGTGCTGGTGTCCGGCGCATCGAGCATGGCCTCCACCGAGAACCGGTTCTTCTGGCGCAGCCGGGGCTGCTTGGTGCCCCGGGTGCGGGCCTTTCCCTTCCGCTCCCGCTCGGGCGGGGCGAAGCGACGCGAGCCCTTGAACGGGTGACGGAGGGATCGGTTCACGGGCCACCAGTATCCCAACGACAACCCCCACCGGGTACGCGGGCCGGGCCCCGGATCACCTCGCCCCTGACGAGACGGCGGAGGTGGGCACCCCCTCGATGGACGCCGCCGGCAGGGCCCAGGTCACCAGTCGGAGGGCGGGAACGGCCAGGACCGCGTTGACCACCGATACCACCACGACGATCCGGAGCAGATCGACATGGAGCATCTGCGGCTGGCCGAGGACCGAGCCGAGCACGGCGTAGAGGCCCTCGTACGCCGCGCTGGCCCCGAAGGCGACCAACGGGGCCAGCCACAGGGCCGACCGGTCGAGGGCCAGGGTGGTGACCCCGACACCGAACCCCACCAGGCTCCCGACCAACGCCGACAGCCCGAAGGGCGTGGGCAGGAAGAGGTCGGCGACCAGTCCGGCCCCGAACCCCATCGACGCGCCCCGGGCCGGACCACCGACGATGCCGGCCACGATGGGGAGGAGCACCATGATGTCCGGGTGGACGCCCCCGATGCGCAGGTCGAGCATCAAGGTCTCCTGCACGATGACGAAGAGGAGCACGACCATCCCGACCCGGACGACGTCCCGTGCGGTCACCGCCGCCACCCCCCCGGGCCGTGACGTGGCTCCACCGACCGGCCCGGGAACAGGGCGGTGGTCATGAGGACGGCCCCCACAGCACGACCGAGACGTAGCGCAGATGGGTCAGGTTGGCCAGGGGCTGCAGGGTCACCGACTCCTGCGACGCGGTCACGCCGGTCTTCGACGCCACCACGGTGGCCACCGGGATACCGGGCGGGAAGCTGGCCCCTTCGAGCCCGCTGGTGGTGAAGACCTCGCCCGCGGTCAGGGGCTTGTTGTTGGGTACCAGGTCGGCGGCCAAGGGCTTGCCCGCCCCCTGCCCGTCGAGCACGGCCAGGGACGAATTGTCGCCGGGGCCGTACCGGACACCGACTGACGACTGGCCGTCGGTGATCAGGCGCACCGTGGCCGTGTTGTGATTGGCCTCGACCACCTGCCCCACCAGGCCACCGGCGCCGACCACCGGCATGTTCAGCTGCACGCCCTGGTCCCGGCCCACGCTGATGTCGATGGTGGCGGCGAAGTCACTGGGGGCGAAGTCGGTCACCTCGGCCGGCACCGTCTGCAGGTTGCCGACGAAGGGGAGGTTGAACAGCGCGCTCAGCTGCTGCATGGACTGGTCGACATCCTGCTGGGAGGCCAGCTGCTGTCGCAGCTGGTCGAGCTCTTGTTGGAGCTTCTGGTTCTGCTGCCGCACCGCCCCGTAGTGGACGGAACCGGCCAGGAAGCTCCCGATGGGCTCGACGATGTCGTCGACCCCGGAACGGAGCGGGGAGAAGGCGTCGGCCGCCACCGACTTCACGCCGGAGGTGATGCGGTGGAACCCGCCGCGGGCATCCAGGGTGATGATGGTCACCGACGCCAGGAGCAGCAGGATCAAGGTGGTGCGAGGGCGGCGGGACCGCCGCGCCTTCGCCACGGCTGACGCGTCCTCCGGACTTCAGCGGGCCGATGAGGTGATGAGGACCTGCTTGAGGGCCTCGAACTCCTCGAGGCACTGTCCACTACCTATGGCCACGCAGTTCAGTGGATCGCGGGCCACCACGATGGGCATGCCCGTCTCCTGGGTGAGACGGCTGTCGAGCCCGTGCAACAGGGCGCCGCCACCGGTCAGGACGATGCCCTGCTCCATGATGTCGGCGGCCAACTCCGGCGGGGTCCGGTCGAGGGTGACCTTGACCGCGTCGACAATGGCGGCCACCGGCTCGTCGATGGCCTTGCGGATCTCCTGGGTGGAGATGACCACGGTCTTCGGCAACCCGGTCACCAGATCACGACCGCGGATCTCCGCGTGGAGCTCCTCTTCGAGCTCGTACGCCGATCCGAGGGCGATCTTGATCTCCTCGGCGGTGCGCTCCCCCAGAGCCAGGCTGTACTCCTTCTTGACGAAGGAGACGATGGCCTCGTCGAGTTCGTCACCACCGATGCGGATCGACTGACTGGTCACGATCCCACCCAGCGAGATGACGGCGACCTCGGTGGTACCGCCGCCGATGTCGACCACCATGTTGCCGGTCGGCTCGTGGACCGGGAGCCCCGCACCGATGGCCGCGGCCATCGGCTCTTCGATGATGTAGGCCTTGCGCGCCCCCGCGTACTCCGCCGCTTCCATCACCGCCCGCTGCTCGACGCCGGTGATCCCCGACGGCACGCAGATCACCATCCGGGGCTTGGCGAACCGACGCTGGTGCACGCGGTGGATGAAGTACCGGAGCATCTTCTCGCAGATCTCGAAGTCGGCGATGACCCCGTCCTTCAACGGGCGGATGGCCTGGATGTGGCTCGGGGTCCGGCCGATCATGCGTTTGGCCTCGGCCCCTACGGCCAGCGGGCGGCCGTCCTTCACGTTGACGGCCACCACCGAGGGTTCGTTCAGCACGATGCCACGGCCACGCACGTACACCAGGGTGTTGGCGGTGCCGAGGTCGACGGCCATGTCACGGCCAAGAAGTGAGAAACCGTTGTCGCGCATCAGAGATGCACTCCTCCATCAGTAGTGGTTCGGGGCTCCGTGAGTGCGTTTGACCACACCTGTGCACCGCTGCCCTCGTCCTTCACGACCAGCGGCATCTGCCCTTCAGGCTAGGGGAACGGGCGGGCGGAAACAAGGTCGGCCCAGCCCGACCCCGGTCTTGCCCGGTGTCCGGGCCCGACCCGCCGCCGATCTCAGCCCAAATCGGGAAAGAAGATCCCGATCTCACGCTTGGCCGCCTCGGCCGAGTCCGAGCCGTGAACGAGGTTTTCACTCATCTTGAGGGCCAGGTCGCCCCGGATGGTGCCGGGCGCCGCTTCTGCCGGGTCGGTGGCCCCGATGAGATTCCGCACGATGGCGTAGGTGTCCTCGGGGCCCTCGACCACCATGACCATGGCCGCCGACCGGGTGATGAAGGTCACCAGTTTGTCGTAGAAGGGCTTGCCCAGGTGCTCCTCGTAGTGGGCGGCAGCCACCTCGGTGGTGATCGACCGGAGCTCGGCCGCCACCAGGCGGAGACCCTTGCGCTCCAGCCGGTCGATGATCACGCCCACCAGGCCGCGTTCGACGGCGTCGGGCTTGCAGATGACAAGTGTTCGCTCCACGAGCGAGGGAGGCTAGCCGAAGCCGCGACCGGAGCGAACCACGGAGGTCCCGCGGCCCCTCGTTCAGCGGCGTTCGTGCTTCAGGGTGCGCAGGGCGTCGGTGACCACGTAGAGGGACCCGCAGACCACGACCCCGTCGTCGGCGCCGGCGCGGCTGACCGCCAGTTCCACGGCTTCCACCGGGTTGTCGACCACCATCACCTCCATCCCCAGACCGACCGCGGCCTCGGCCACCACGTCGGCGGCCAGGGCCCGGGGCGAGACCGGAGCACAGGCCACGATCGAGCGGACCCCTGCGGTCATCAGCGCTTCGAGCATGGACGTCGGATCGCGTCCCGTGAGCATCCCCACCACCGCCCGCATCTCGCCTTCGACGGTGAACTCCTCGACCAGCGACCGGGCCAGCACGATCATGCCGGCCACGTTGTGGGCCCCGTCGACCACGACCAACGGATGTCGGCCGATGACCTCGAGCCGGCCGGGCACCCGCACCGAGGCGAACGCCTCTTCCACCGTCTCCTCGCTCAACGGGGCACCGAAGAAGGCCTCCACCGCCGCCAGCGCACACGAGGCGTTGTCCCCCTGATGGGCGCCGTGCAGCGGCACCAGCAACTCGCCGTAGGCGCGGCCCGGGGTGCGCACATCGATCAGTCGCCCACCCACGGCCAGCCGGTTGGCCGTGCAGGCGAAGTCCTGGCCCCTGACCCACACCTCAGCCGAACCGGCCCGTTCTGCGGCCTGTCGGAGGAGCGAGACCAGGGTGGGGTCGGACTCGCCGATGACCACCCGGCTCCCCTCCTTGAAGATGCCCGACTTGTCGCGGCCGATGTCCTCCAGCGTGGGCCCGAGCACCTCGGTGTGGTCGAAGCTGATGTTGGTGAGCACGGCCACGGCACCGTCCACGACGTTGGTGCTGTCCCACAGTCCGCCCAGTCCGACCTCGATGACGGCCACGTCGACCGCCTCGTCGGCGAACCAGGCCAGGGCGGCCGCGGTGAGGAGCTCGAACCGGGTGGGGGTCTCGTCCATCAACTGCTCCAGCCGGGCCAGCGACTCGAGGACCTCGACGAAGGCGCCGTCGTCGATGGGTTCGCCGTTCCGGGCCAACCGCTCGTTGACCCTGGTCAGGTTCGGGCTGGTATAGGTGCCCACCGTCAGGCCCTGGGCGCCGAGCAGCGCGGTGGTCATGGCCGCGGTCGAACCTTTGCCGTTGGTGCCGGTGATGTGCACGACCGGGTACGCCAGTTGGGGGTCCCCCAGCAGGCCGGTCAGTGTCCGCATCCGCTCCAACGTGGGCCACGAGCGCCGCGACGGCATCGACGTCTCGAAGTCGATGTGGGCGTCGAGCCAGGCCAGCGCGTGGGGGAGGTCGTCGAACGTCACGGGGATCCGATCAGCAGGCGCCGACGGTCAGGCCGGCCCGCTCGTGATCGAGGCCACGACCGAATCCGGTCAGCCTGACCTCAGGAGGCAGCCCGGCGGCTCCGGGCCGACTTGGCCGGAGGACTGTTCAGGGGAACCAGTGTCGGGTGCACCTTGTCGAGGACCACGGCCCGGTCGACAACGCACTTGGAGATATCGGTGCGGCTCGGAAGGTCGTACATGACCTCGAGGAGCACCTCTTCGAGGATGGCCCGCAGCCCTCTCGCCCCGGTCCCTCGCAACAGCGCCTGCTCGGCCACGGCCTCGAGCGCATCGTCGGTCAACTCGAGCTCGATGTGATCGAGCTCGAACGTCCGTTGGTACTGGCGGGTGAGGGCGTTCTTCGGCTCCACGAGGATTCGGATCAACGCGTCCTTGTACAGGTGGGAGACCGCACCCACCACGGGCAGGCGTCCGATGAACTCGGGAATGAGCCCGAACTTCATGAGGTCCTCGGGCAGGACGTGACGCAGGAGCTCGGAGTCGTCGCGCTCGGACGCCTTGCGCACCTCGGCCCTGAAGCCCATGCCCTTGCGCCCGATGCGGTTTTCGATGATCGAGTCCACTCCGGCGAAGGCCCCGCCGCAGATGAACAGGATGTTGGTCGTATCGATCTGGATGAACTCTTGGTGGGGATGCTTGCGGCCGCCCTGGGGCGGTACCGATGCCGTGGTTCCCTCGAGGATCTTGAGGAGGGCCTGTTGCACACCCTCGCCGGAGACGTCACGGGTGATCGACGGGTTCTCCGACTTCCGGGCGATCTTGTCGATCTCGTCGATGTAGATGATGCCGGTCTCCGCCCGCTTCACGTCATAGTCGGCGGCCTGGATCAGCTTCAGCAGGATGTTCTCGACGTCCTCGCCCACGTAGCCGGCCTCGGTGAGCGCGGTGGCGTCGGCGATGGCGAAGGGGACGTTGAGCATGCGGGCCAGCGTCTGGGCCAGCAGCGTCTTCCCGCAACCCGTCGGGCCGAGAAGCAAGATGTTCGACTTGGCCAGCTCCACATCGTTGTCGTGGGATCCGTTGCTTCCGGCCTGGACCCGCTTGTAGTGGTTGTAGACGGCCACCGACAGGATCTTCTTGGCGTACTCCTGGCCGATGACGTAGTCGTTCAGGAACTCGTAGATCTCCTTGGGCTTGGGCAGCTCCTCGAAGGAGAGCTCCGTGGTGTCGGCCAGCTCCTCGGCGATGATGTCGTTGCACAGCTCGATGCACTCGTCACAGATGTAGACCCCTGGCCCGGCGATCAACTTCTTCACCTGCTTCTGCGACTTCCCGCAGAAGCTGCACTTCACCAGATCGCCACCGTCTCCGAACTTCGCCACGTCGGTTCCTCGTGTCCTTCTGTCAGTGGTCCCTGTTGTTCATCCGTACGTGCTACTCACGCTGTCCCCATCGCCGTGAGCCGATCCTGTCCGGCCCACGGCACTGCCGATCAGGAACTCAACCCTAGCGGCTGGCCCGGCGTCGGCAGGTCTCTCTCCGTCGTTCCCGGGCTACGCAGCCCCGACCGCTTCGATGGCCACCGCATCCCTGGCCGTGATGACCTCGTCGATCAGCCCGTAGGCCACCGCCTCGTCGGCCGTCATGATGTAGTCGCGGTCCGTGTCCTTCGAGACCCGCTCCGAGGTCTGGCCGGTGTCGGAGGCCAGCATGCCGTTGAGGAGGTCGCGCATGCGCAGGATCTCCTTGGCCTGGAGCTCGATGTCGCTGGCCTGGCCCTCGACGCCTCCGAAGGGCTGGTGCAACAGGATCCGGGCATGGGGCAGTGCGAATCGCTTGCCCCGGGTTCCCGCACCGAGCAACACGGCAGCGGCGGAGGCGGCCTGGCCGAAGCAGAACGTCGACATGTCCGGCTTGATGTACTTCATGGTGTCGTAGATGGCGAACAGGGCGGTGATGTCCCCGCCCGGTGAGTTGATGTAGAGGTGAATGTCCTTGTCCGCCTCCTCCGATTCGAGGAAGAGCAGCTGCGCGCAGACCAGGTTGGCCACCGTGTCGTTGATCGGCGTCCCGAGGAAGATGATGCGCTCGCGCAAGAGCCGCGAGTAGAGGTCGTAGTTCCGCTCACCGCGGCTGGTGGATTCGACCACCCACGGCACGCTGTATGCCTGTGCGTCCATTTCCCTGACTCCTTCTGTGAAACTCACTCCGAGTCCTCCTCGCCCTGGTTCACCAACAGGTCGTCCCGTGACACGGGCTTTCCCTCCTCGTCGACGAGCTCGACATTGTCGATCAGCCAACGCATGGCCTTGGCCTTTCGTCGATCCGAGCGTACCGCCGGAAGCCGTCCGGCCCGTTCCAACTGCTCCCGTACCTCGTCGACGTCCATTTCGAGGCGTTCGCCCATGGCCGCCAACTCCTCGTCGAGCTCTTCGTCGGTGACCTCGATGCCTTCCTCGTCGACCAGGGTCCGGAGGGCGAGATCGACCTTGACGCTGTGGAGGGCACCGGAGCGGAGCTCGTCGAGGAACTCCTGCTCGTCGCGCCCGGTGGCCCCGAGGAACTGCCCCAGACTCATCCCCTGGCTGTCCAGTCGGTGATTGAGATCGTGGATCCGCTCCCGCAGCTCCTCGGCCACCAGCTGATCGGGGATCTCTTCGGTGACCAGTTCGACCAGCGCATCACCGGTCTTCTGCTGGAGGGCCATCTGGGCCTGCATGACGTGACGCTGCCGGAGCCGATCGGCGATGTCGGATCGGAGCTCGTCCATGGTGTCGAACTCGGAAGCCTCGGACGCCCACTCATCGGTCGGGTCCGGGAGGACCAGCTCTTTGACATCCTTCACCAACACCCGGAACGAGATGGTCTGGGTCTGGCCCTCGGGCCCGACGGTGGCATCGAAGTTGAAGATGTCGCCCACCTTGGCCCCCCGGAGCTGCTCGTCGAGCTCGGGGACCACCCCCCCACTCCCGACCTCGTACAGGTAGTCCTCGGCATCGAGGTCGCTGTCGTCTTCCGGTCCGGAACCGCCGGTCCGGGTGCCGTGGATGTCGATGGTGACCTGGTCGCCGTCGAGTGCGGGCCGGCCGACCTGGACCAGCTCGCCGGAGGTGGACCGCAACCGGTCGATCTGCGCTTCGATCTCTTCGTCGGCGACGGCCAGATCCGGAAGTGTCACCACCAGTCCCTGATAGCCGGGGATGGCGACGACGGGCCGGACCATGACCACGGCGTCGAACGAGACCGGGCCGGAATCGTCTCCCGAGGTGATGTCGATCTCCGGTTGGTCGATCGGATCGACATCGGTGTCGGTGACGGCCTGGGCGTAGAAGGTGGGCAGGGCCTCGCGCAGGGCTTCGCCGCGCAGCGCGGCGGCGCCGCCCATCCGGGCCTCGATGACCCGTCGGGGCACCTTGCCGGGACGGAACCCCGGCACCCGGAGTTCCCTCGACAGCCGACGCATGACTTCGTTGAGAGCCTCGTCGATCTCCGCTTCTTCGATCTCGACGGACAAACGGACCTTGTTGCCCTCTTCGGGCTCGGCTGTGGCTCGCATACGAATTGCCGAGTGTACCGGCACCGGGACCGCCAACTTTCCGCCCCGGGGACGGACCGGAAATTTGTCGACGGTCCAGGAAGGATCTCCAGGTGGGCGACGGGTCGACCCGGGCGACGGGGGTCAGATCATGAAGGCCATGGCGTCGAGCACTCGGTGGCCGAGCGCGATGTCGCCGTCGATCCGCACCTCGCCGGTGGCCACCACACGGGCCGGCTCCACCCTCCCGAACCCGAGGCGCCAGAAGGTCTCCTGATCCATGCCCAGGATCACCGTGGGCTCGTCGACCGTCGCCGGGACCGGCGCCGCCCGGCCCTGGTCCATTCGCACACACACCTTCCGGCCCATGACCCCGATCACTGCGAACAGCACCGAGTCGCCATCGGCGGGAGCCACCCGCTTGCCCACCACGAAGGGCATGGACCGCTCGCACCGGTCGAGGGTCATGGCTTCGCCCACACCGTTGCGGCCGCCGGGACGGCCCAGGGCCCGGCGGATGTCCTGCTCGTGGGCCCAGGTGTCGAGGATCCGGGTCTCCATGAACTCACGGTAGGGAACCTCGCCGACAGGGCTCCACCCCACCTCATCGAACTTCGACGCGGGCATGGACCGGAGGGACTCCAACCGTCGGTTGGTGGTGGCGATGAATTCGTCCAGCACCTCGCGGCCGGGCACTCCCCGACGGGCCGCCACCCACGCCTCGTTCAGCTCGCCGAACGCGTTGGTCACGTGATCGGGGATGTGGTCGAGAGGCGGTGGGGACGGATCTCCCAGCAACAGACGCTCGATGCCGATGAGATGGGAGAGCTGGTCCTTCACCGTCCATCCCGGGCAGTCGGTGGGCAGGCTCCACTGGGCGGCGCCCACCTTGTCGCAGGCGCCCACGAGCGACACCCACACCTCGGTCATGTGGTCGACGACCGCCTCGTTGTTCCCCGACGGGCCAGTCATGGGCTCCACTTCCTCGAGTTCCCGAAGCGCGGGTGGGCCGGTCGGGTCGGGTCGCCGCGCCGGACCGCGGGTCAGCCCGGCAGATTCGCCTCGATGGCGTCGATCACCTCAGGAGCCTCAGGGTCGACCATCGGCCGGAAGCGCTGCACGATTTCGCCGGTGGGCGACACGAGGAACTTCTCGAAGTTCCACTGGATGTCCCCGGCTTCGCCTTCGGCATCGGGGAAGGCGGTGAGTTCCTCGTAGACCGGGTGGCGGTTGTCTCCGTTGACCTCGACCTTCTCGAACATCGGGAAGGTGACCCCGTAGGTGGTCGAGCAGAACGTGGCGATCTCGTCGGCCGACCCGGGCTCCTGGGCGCCGAACTGGTTGCAGGGGAAGCCGAGAACGGTGAACCCCTTGTCGCCGTAGGTCTTCTGCAGACGCTCGAGTCCCTCGTACTGGGGAGTCAGGCCACATTTCGAGGCCACGTTGACGACCAGCAACGTCTTGCCGCGGTAGTCGGCGACCGACGCCGGGTCGCCGCTGAGGGAGTGCAGGGACGGGTCATAGATGCTCATGGTCGTCCAGTGTAGAGGCCCGGGTCGGAATCAGGCCCGTGGGTGGGAGCCGGCCACGCCCGGAAATGTCCCGCCCACGCCCGGGCCGCCACGGCTGGAGCACTCCCGTCCCGGGGCCGGGCAGGTTAAGGAAAGTCCCAGGTCTGTCGAAGAGAAAGGCAACGAATCCCGGAGTGGAAACGCGCCTTCGGGGCCGAAGGGTTGAATGACGACCGATGACCGTCGAGGTTGAACACAGCACCAACGAAACGGGTCACCGCGACGAGGTGTCGGGGGCGGTCGTCCACGTCCTGATGAGCCTGGTGCACGAGCACAACGGCGACGTGGGGGTGGCCCAGGCGCTGGCGCTGGCCGACGACGGCCGCTCGTTCACCATCCTCAGGGACATGAGGGCCTGGAGCTCCCTCCGGGAGATCGTGGCCCTGTTCAACGCCGCCGCCCTGGTCACCGGGGACGGGGCTGTCGGACTCCACGTCGGGGAGGCGCTCCCCGCCACCCCCGACGGCACCGGCTTCGTCGAGCGGTTCCAGGCCCTCGGTCAGCCGGAGGAGGCGTTCAAGCACATCGGGCCCTTCACCGCCCATTTCGACGCCACCTGTGAGGCGGTCGCCCTCGAGGTGGCCGTGGATCATGCCCTGGTTCAGGTCGACCCCTATTCGGGGGAGCGACACGCCCACCTGTGCGAGATGACCCGGGGCCTCCTCTCCCGGGTACCCACGATCTTCGGCCTGGCACCCGCCCTCATCACCGAGATCGAGTGCAGCGCCCGGGGGGGTCGTGTCTGCCTGTATGCGTTGAGCTGGGACGAACCGTCGGTCGACCACGAACTGCCCCCCGGTGGTCGACCCTCCGCCGGAGCCGGTCGGTCCGCCGGTCCCATCCCGCCCGGCGCCTCCGGTCCGCCCGCCGGTGCCGCTTCTCCTTCCGGTTCCGTTCCGGCCCCCGGCGCCGTCTCCGGTGCCGGTGGCTGGCCGCCGTCCGGCGGAGGGCCGCCTCCCGCGGCAGTGCCCCCGGCCGGCTGGCATGTCGTCACCGACGAGGAGCTGGCGGCACCCGAGCCCATCCTGCCGGGGCGGGTCGGTCAGACCGATCCGGAGCTCCAGGAGGAGCTCGAGCGGATGAGCGTGCTGGTCGAAGGTGCCTTCTCCAGCGCCAGCCAGCTCATGGATGACGACGTCGACTCCCTCCTCTCCCAGATCGCCACCCGGGCCGACGCCGTGGTGACCGCCGACCGCTACCTCCTGATGATCCGCGTCCGTCCCGGCATGCCGGTCCAGCTCCACTCCCGCGGCCTCTTGCCGGACGAGGCCCAGGCCCTGGCCGCGGAGCTGTGGCGCGAAGACCGCAGTGACGAGGACGGCTCGAGGCTCGTCGTCGATATCGCCTCCCCCCAGCGGCTGTACGGCCGACTGGCCGAGGTCCTCCCCGACGGTGCCGTCCACCCACCGTCCGAGGCCTATGTGCTCGGGCTGTTCGCCGAATACGCAGCGGCCGCCCTCGACATCTTCCGGGTCCTCACCGATGCCAAGCGCAGCGACGCCACGGCCCGGACCCTCCTGTCGTTCTCCGAGACGCTGTCCCGGGTCACCACATTGGCCGAGCTGGTCCAGCTGCTGGCCGACACCGCGCCGGCGGTGACCGACTGCGACCAGTCGACGGTGTACCTCTGGGACCGGGACCTGGGCCAACTGCTCCCGCGGGCTTGGACCAGGGGAATGGCGTCCCCGGATGCGTCGCTGGGACCGATCCTGCCGGCCACCGGAGGAACCCGGCCGTCGGACCGGCCTGCACCCTCACCCATCCGCGCCGTTCCGCCGCCCGGCGGCGGGCCCGGGCCGGCTGATGACGGTCCGACCGTCATCCGGTCCGACACCCCGGTCATCGAACGGATACTCCATTCGAGGGAGGTGATCGTCCTCGACGAGGCCACCGAGGACCCCGTCCTCCGGGCCCTGTTGGATCGCTCGGGTATGGCGGCCTCGGTCGTGGCGCCGCTCTTCGCCGGCGGCGAGTTCCTCGGGGTGATCGCCGCCAACTTCGGTCCCGAAGGATCGGTCGGAACCATCCGCGACCCCGATCTGCACGAGCGGCTGTCCGGCTTGGCCGACCAGGCCGCCACCACCCTGCAGAACCTGGAGCTCCTGGAGAAGGTCTCGCACATGGCCTGGCACGACGCCCTCACCGGGTTGCCCAACCGGCGCCTCTTCGAGGACCGGGTCGAACAGGAGCTGGTCAGATCGCGCCGGGTCGGTGAGCCGGTGTGCATGTTCTTCGTCGACCTCGACCGCTTCAAATCGGTCAACGACACCAAGGGGCATGCCGCCGGGGACGAGCTGATCCAACAGGTGAGCCAGCGCCTGGTCGACACCGTCCGCCGACAGGACACGGTGGCCAGAGTGGGGGGCGACGAATTCGCCATCCTGTTGCCCGGACTCTCCGACCAGTTGTCCATCGACCAGCTGGCCCAGCGCTCGCTCGAAGCCATGAGCAAACCGTTCGTCGTGTTCGGGGAGGAGGTGACCACTTCGGCCTCCATCGGCATCGCCATGGCTCCCGATCACGGCGATTCCTATGACGAGCTGCTCAGCCGGGCCGACGAGGCCATGTACCGGGCCAAGAGCCGGGGCCGGAACGGCTTCCAAATGTTCTCGGGCTCGGTGGTCAACGCCTCGTCGGGACGGTTGGCCATCGACGATCGCACCCTCCATGCCGATCTCATCCATGCCCTCGACCACTCCGAGTTCTTCCTGCTCTACCAGCCCTACATCGACCTCCGCACCTCCCAGGTGGTGGGTGTGGAAGCCCTGGTCCGGTGGCGCCACCCGACGCTCGGGGTCCTCGAGCCCTCCTCGTTCATCTCCATGGCGGAACGGAGCGACATCGTCGTCGCCCTGGACACCTGGGTGCTGGAGCAGGCCTG
Source organism: uncultured Acidimicrobiales bacterium (assembly GCA_963713625.1). GTDB lineage: Bacteria > Actinomycetota > Acidimicrobiia > Acidimicrobiales > RAAP-2 > Bog-756. The sequence continues at coordinate 633,248 of CAVQMN010000008.1, forward strand.
CCGACAGGTCCGGACCTGGCTCGACCAGGGCCTCGACCCACTGCGGCTGTCGGTGAACCTGGCATCCAGGGATCTGTCCGATCCGAGCTTGTTCCACAACATCGACCGCACCCTGGAGGAGACCGGAATCGATCCGTCGTTGCTGGAACTCGAGATCACCGAGCGCGTCGTGGTGGACAGTTCGGGTCCGGCCAAGGAGAACATCGAACGGCTGCGCCGGCTGGGCGTGCGGTTCACCATCGACGATTTCGGCACCGGCAATTCCTCCTTGAACCGCATCGGGTCCATTCCGGTCAGCACCCTCAAGATCGACCAGTCCTTCGTCCAGGTGCTCGGACCCGACGGCGACAACAACGAGCTCGTCGCCGCCATCATCTCGATGGCCGAACGGCTGGGCCTCGATTGCGTGGCCGAAGGAGTCGAGACCCTGCAGCAGAGCCGGGTCCTCCTGCAACGAGGATGCACCACGGCCCAGGGATACTTCTTCAGCCCGCCGCTGCCGGCCGGCGATGTCGAAAAGATGATGACCAGCATCGGCGATGCAGATGGACCTGGAGCCCTCGGCGACGCCACCGCCTGACCGCTCGGCCCGGGTTTCGGTGCCGGTCACTGCTAACTATTGCAAGCATTTGGCGCTCCCATCCCCCCGTCGGTCGATCGGGGCCGATACCTTCGGTCCATCCGATCATCGGATGGACTCCATCCGAATCATGAGGAGGACACATGGCGTCGTATGAGGGATATTGCGTGAAATGCCGTGAGAAGCGGCAGTTCGAGGGGGAAGAGGTGGAGATGGCGAATGGCCGCAGGTCGGCCAAGGGCAAGTGCCCGACGTGCGGGACCGGGATGAACCGGATCCTGGGCAAGAAGGCCTGAGCCTGGTCGTCGGTGCCTACTCCCCCGTCGTTCCACGCTCCGTTTGCAGAGAAAGCGCGCTGATCACCGCACCTTCCCGCAGCCCCCACTCGCTCACCACCAGTCGCTGAAGACCGAGGTTCTCAACCAGGGTGGCGAGCACCACCGCTCCGACCGGCAGTAGTGGCGCCCGACGGGTCTGGATGCCCGGCAGGGCCAGGCGGGCATCCAGGTCGAGGGTGGCCAGGCGGTCGGCCAGCTCGAAGAGTTGACCGGCGGGAATTTCGACCTGGTTGACCTGTATCGAAGACACCGAGCCCCACGAGAGGGGCCGGTGCAGGCCCATCGCCAAACGGGCGAGGGCGCGGACCGTTCCACCGCTGGCGATGACCCTGCTCGCGGCGCGCGGATCTTGTTCGAGCATGGCCCGGATGGGCTCGGCCCGGAGCAGAGCGACCTCGGTGATCATCTTCCGGTCGTCCGTGGTCAGGAGCTCCCCGGTTCCCAACTCACCCCGTAGCCGTGCCGTGCCGAGGGCCACACTGGCCACGGCGGTGACTTCGTCGATGGTGCCGATACCCGCCTCCAGGCTTCCACCACCCAGGTCGAGACCGAGCACCGGCTCGCGGCCCACCCAGACCCCGGCCCGCTGCCCGAGGAAGCAGAGTCGGGCCTCCTCCTCACCGGTCAGCAAGGTGATCTTGCTGCCCAACACCTGTTCCAGCCGACCGATCAGACGGGAGCCGTTGTCGGCGTCACGCAGGGCCGCGGTGGCCAGCGCCACCACCACGTCGACGCCGGCTTCGTCGCACGCCGCGGTGAGCCGTCGCACCGTCCGGACCGCCGAGGCGGCGCGATCGGCCGGAACGCCACCGGTTTTGGCCACCTCCGTTCCCAGGTGCAGGAACGAGCGCCGGCGGAGGACCGGAACCAGCATCCCCTCCCGCGACGCGTCGACCACCATCAGATGGAAGGAGCTACTGCCCAGGTCGAACACGGCCACGCGCACGGTACGCATCGGGGTGACGCTATCCCCTGCCGGGAGAGGGTCAGGAATGACGCGGCAGCAACTCGGCTCGGGTCCAGCCCGACGGCGCGGCGGGAACGCCGGCACGACGCCCTGAGGTAGCGTTGCCAGTCGGCCCTTCGGGCTGGACTCCCGTGCCGTGGGAGCTCGGAACGGGTCTTGACCGGGAAGTAGCGCAGCTTGGTTAGCGCGCCTGCTTTGGGAGCAGGAGGTCGCGGGTTCGAATCCCGCCTTCCCGACGGCTTCCCGACGGGAGGTCCCCGATCCACGGGACCTCGTGCCGCCGAAGGGGTCGACTGGACGGCGCCGTGGTGAGCGGAGATCGCTGGGCGTCAGCCGAGATCAGTGGGCGTCAGCGGATGCCCATCGTCGGGGTCTCGTGGCCCGGACGACGTCGGCGTCGGCGAGGTATCTCGCCTACGAGGAGCAGGCCGGCTCCGACGACCACCAGGATGATGCCGGTCAGAGCCATCTGATCGATGGAAGCCCCGGTGAAAGGCAGGCTCGCCGTCGCCGCCGGTGCTTGGGCGGAGGTGGCGGCCGTCGGACTCGTCGTGGCCGCGGTGACCGGGGGCGTGGTCGTCGGGGTGGTGGTCGTCTTCGACGTCGACGATGCGAATCCGATCCGCACGACCCGTCCGTGCCCGGCGGTGCCCCACCGCAGGGCGATGTAGCAATAGGCGCCGGCCGCAGCCTGCGCCGCCGTCGGCGGGCACGGGAACTTCTTCGCGTCCGTCGCTGCCGGCAGACCCGCGCTGTCGATTCCCCTCGCCGGGGGCCCGACCGTGCCGGTGACGACAGTAAAGCTGGTCGTCAGATGCCCATTGGCCGTGAAGATCCTCCGCCTGACCCTCGGGTTGGTGCAAGAGACAGGCGTCGGGACACCGGCGATCGAAACCGTCGGCTGTGGAGAGGCGCTGCTGCATTCCATGATCTCACCGACACCCCGGTGGGGCAGGCCGTATGCGATCACTTCGACGGTCCGTCCACTGCTCAGCTCCGTTCTCGGCCTGACCTTGACGACGGTGGCGGAGGCGTGGGCCACCTCTGCGGGGCTGCTCGGAGTGCCGGCCGAGGGGCTGGCGGATGTGCCGGCGGTGGCTTGGCTCGGTGCGCCGGACGAAGCCACGGCCGGGGCCGCGAACGTCAGTGGCTGCACCTTCTGCTTACCGGCGCTGGTTCCCCATCGGAACAGGAGGTAGCAGTAGGCGCCGGACGAACCCTGCGCGGCCGTCGGTGCACATGGATAGCTTCTGGCGTCGGTGCGGGCCGGACGCCCTGCGCTGTCGATACCGAACGTGGGCGGGCCAACCTTGCCCTCAATGACGTGGAACCTGGCCGACAGGCTCCCATCGCCGGACGTGTGGACCCGGAGTGACCTCGAACAGGACACCGGGGTCGGTACGCCACCGACGGGGACCGTCGGCTGCGACAGGGCACTGTTGCATTCGGAGATCACCACGGCGCGATGCGGGGGAAGTCCGGAGCCGGAAACCGACACCGGCCGGCCGCCGGCGGCGATGGTGGTCGGCGCCACGACCACGACCGGCGGCGATGGCGTTGTCGGAGCCGCAGCGGAGGCGATGCCGGGGACAGCGAAGCAGAGACCCACCGACAAGAACACCCCACCGGCCAGTCGCGAGATCGTGAACTTCCCCACTCGAACCTCCCCTTGATGATCCGCCTCGTCACCCAGATGCACGGTGCGGCTCGGGCCGGCAGCCCCCACGCCGACGGACAACAGTGTGGACGCTACCGGGCCGGCACGCCAGTGGGGCCGCGGCAGGCCCGGGACTTTTCGAGCCCGCCCCGGCCCTCACTCGGTCGGATGCCCAGTTGGGGCCCCATGGACGGGGACGAGACCGCCCGGCTGGCCGGTGGGTGCCGTTCCGCCTGGTCAGAACGCCGACCATCGCCTCTGCGACCCGTGACCAACCCGCCCCGTGGCGCCCACCGGCCGTCCGGGCCGATGTCCGATCAGGCGCTGACCGGCAGGCCGAACGCCGCGACGATCTCGGTGGCCGGCCGCGGCCTCGAGAACAGAAACCCTTGGGCCAGATCGCACTCGAGGCTGCGGAGGATCCGGAGCTGTTCGGACGTCTCGACACCCTCGGCGACCACCGTGAGCCCGAGGGCATGGGCCAGGTTGATGACGGCCGAGACGATCTCCTCGGCCTCGGCGTTGACCCCCAGTGCTTCGACGAACAGCCGATCGACCTTCAGCACGTCCAAGGGGAAGCGCTGCAAGTAGCTCAGGGACGAATACCCGGTGCCGAAATCGTCGATGGCCAACAGCACCCCGATCTCCTTCAGGGACCGAAGGACCTCGAGCGCAGAGGCTGCATCCTCCATCAGCGCACTCTCGGTGATCTCGAGGGTCAGGCACTCGGGAGGGAGCCCGGTGCTCGAGAGGATCTCCTCAACTGTCTGGACGATGTGGGGGTCATCGATCTGCCGGGCGGAGAGGTTCACGTCAACCGAGCCCTGTGGTCCTGCCCGACCCTCGAGATTCCAATCCCGGAGCTGCTGGCAGGCCTGCTCGAGCACCCAGGCCCCGATAGGGATGATCAGGCCGCTCTCTTCGGCCACCGGGATGAATCGGTCGGGGGAGACCAGCCCTTGCTCGGGGTGTCGCCAACGGATGAGGGCTTCGACACCGACGGTGGCCTCGCTGTCGATCTCGACCACCGGTTGGTAGTGGAGCATGAGCTCGCTGCGCTCGAGGGCCCGATGCAACGAATGCTCGGTCGTCATCCGATCGAGCAGCTCCACCCGCATCGACTCACCGAACGTCTCGACACTGGATCCCCCTCGGCGTTTGGCCTGATACATGGCGGCCTCGGCGTTGGACAGCAGGGTGCCGGCATCCACCGTCCCGTCGGCATTGACGGCGACGCCGACCGACGCGTCCAGAAACACCTCGGTGCCGTCGATATCGAGCGGTTCGGTCAGCGCCGCCCGAGCCCGCTCGATGAAGGCCGACGCCTCGGCGTGGGCTTCACCGTCGGGACTCTCGAAGAGGGCCAGGAACTCGTCGCCCCCGAATCTGGCGATCAGTTCACCGCCACCGGCGGTCAGGCGCAGCCGATGGGCCACCGAGGCCAGCACCGTGTCACCGACGTCATGACCCATGCTGTTGTTGATGGCCTTGAACCGATCGAGGTCCAGCAGCACGACGGCGATCGTGCCCGGAATCCCGCGGGACCTGGCCGCGGCCCCGGTCAGCCACCGGTCGAATTGGACCCGATCGGCCAGGCCGGTCTGCAGGTCCCAGCCGTCCGCACCGATGGCCGCCCCCTCGTGGCTGTCGACGGTGGCGGGAGGATCGAAGAACCCGGCAACCGATCGCTGCGATCCACGACCGATGTCGAACAGGACGCCCTGGGCAACGATCCGATGGCCGGCACGGTGCACCAGCTCGATCTCCGATCGGTCACCGACGATGGCCAGTCCCCCACCGCCGGTGACATCGACGTCTCCGATAGCGGCCCGATCAAAAGGTGAGTCCCCCACCCCCGAAGGAAGCACCGTGTCGGAGAGGGGCCGACCGACCACCTCGTCCCTCCGCCACCCGAATACCTCTTCGGCCCGAGGGTTCCACTCCCTGACCACGCCACCACCATCCACCTCGATGAACGCATCCGGGCAGAGCGAAACCAGTCGAGCCCACCGGTGGCGCCACAGTGAAAGCTCGCTCACCGGTACTTGCGCTACTCCTTCAACCACCATGGTGCTCCCGTCGTGGTCTGGATGAGTCGCCCCGGCCCGTCGGAGTCACAGAACTCCTTTGGGCGAAGTACCCCTCACAGAGAAGCGCTTCTTTGCCCATGGCCACCTTGAACATGTCGACGTCGATCCGGGGGGCCCTGGTCCACCGTCCTGCCCGGGCTCCGAGACACTCGGATGAGCAACGACGCCGTGCCACTGGCAGGAATGGTAGGCAAAGAACCCTTGCACTTCAAGGATTTGGCCCTCTCCCACGATGCGGCGCGGACCGGGCGCCGGCATCCGTTCCGCTCCGCGGTCCCGGCCCCACCGTTTGTCCAGCCGAATGTGCATGCCGTGTACCGTGCCAGACGTGATCGTCGTCACCGGCTCCGTGCAGAAGGATTCATGGGCCCGCAACGTGCTGCCACCCGTCGAAGAGGTGCGCCCCGGTCTGTGGTCGATTCCGGTTCCAATTCCCAACAATCCGTTGCGTTACGTGCTGGTCTACGCCTTCGAGCTTCACGGCGGCGGAGTGGGACTGGTGGACGCCGGATGGAACACCGACGACGCGTGGTCGGCCTTGAGCGACGGGCTGGCCACGGCGGGCGGAAGCATTGCCGACGTCCGGGCCGTCCTGGTCACCCACATCCACCCCGACCACTACGGCCTGGCCGGGCGGGTGCGCGAGGCTTCCGGCGCGTGGATCGGACTGCACCCGGCCGACGCCGTGATGCTCGAATCGCGCTATGGCAACACCGACGAACTGGTGGCCAACATGTTCAGGTTCCTGGCCGACTCGGGCGTACCGGACGAGAAGCTTCCCGACCTGGCCCTGGCATCGATGGCCCTGAAGTCGATGGTCACCATGGCCGAACCCGATGTCCTGTTCGAGGACGGTCGCGAAATCGCGCTCCCCGGGTGGCCGCTGCGCACGATCTGGACACCCGGCCATTCGCCGGGACATGTGTGCTTCTTCAGCGAGGACCAGAAGCTACTCATCTCCGGTGACCACGTCCTGCCCCGGATCACCCCCAACATCTCGGTCCATGCCCAGCAGCACTCCAACCCCCTGGGCGACTATCTCGAATCGCTGCGAAAGGTCCAGGACCTCGCCACCGAGGAGATCCTCCCGGCCCATGAATACCGGTTCTCGGGACTTCATGACCGAATCGAGGAGATCATGGTTCACCACGCTGAACGCTTGCATCGAGATCGAGCACGTGCTCACCGAGCATCCGGGGTCGACCGCCTGGGAGATCACGCTGAAACTCCACTGGTCGCGGCCGTGGGACGAGATCGAGCCGTTCATGCAACGCCAGGCCAACGGCGAGACGCTGGCGCACTGTGTCCTCCTCGAACTGCAGGACAGAGTGCGTCGTGAGGAGAAGGAGCCGGCCCTGTTCTTCGTCGCCGACCGCTGACCGGCGGGCGACGGTCAGCGGTGCTTCTGGTCGATCACGGAGCGTCGGTGACCGGGCCGGCTGTCGTGTTCTCACCTTCGGACAGGCCCGCGTCGTGGTCCTCGGACCCATCGGACGTTCCGACTGCGTCGGCGCCTCGGCTGCGTTCCCGTCGCTTCACCACGAGGCTCACGACCACGGCCACGGCGGCAACCCCTCCGACCACGGCGATCGACCACAGACCAACGGTCGAGAGGATGTGCTGGAACGAGACGCCGACCACGAATCCGAGCAGCGTGTAGCCGACACCCCAGAGCAGTCCACCACAGGCGTTGTAGAAGAGGAACACCGGGTAGCGGAGACCACTCATTCCGGCCAGCGCGGGGATGATGGCCCGGGCAAAGGCCACGAAGCGACCGAAGAACACGGCCGGACCCCCGTACCGTTCGAGCATGGCCATGGTCCGTCGGACGCCGGATCTTCCCTTGAGTGGACGCCGCTCGAGGAGCCACGGCCCTGATCGTTTGCCCACCTCGAAGCCGACCGAGTCGCCGACGATGGCGCACACCACGACCACCGCCATCATGGTTTCGAGATTGACCTGGTGCAGCCCGGCCAGCACCCCTCCGACGACGACAGCGGTTTCGCCGGGGATGAAGAAGCCGACCATCAAGGCGGCCTCGGCAAACGTCAGCGCTCCGACCAGCGCATAGGCCGCCGTGCCATGGAAGTGGAGCAACCATCCCGACAACCCCCCGGTGGCGTAGACGTGCATCGCTGCCACGGTCACCAGATCCGTCTCACCAGTCGGACCCGGCTACCGGGCACGGTCGCGGGGCGTGCCCTCAGGACCACCGCGACAGGGTCACACTGGTCCACGTATGCCGGCGGCAGGCGGGACATGTCATCCACCGATCGAAGCTGCGACCGGGCAGCCACACGCCGACCGGGAAATGGAGGAGAAGGAACTGGACCATCCCCACCCGGGTGATCGACCCGCACGATGAGCACCCGACGGACAGGAGTCCTCGGGGAGGAAGGGGATCGGTGGCGGTGGCCGTCGATGTGGCCGCCACCGCCTCGCCGCTAGGAGTGGCCTCGGAGAACAGCGCATGTTTGCCGGCCGGCCACGCGTGCGACCTGGCCGGCGTGGGATGGGTGGAGGATCCACGCGACTGACCCACCAGGGGGTCGGGGTCGATGTCGGACACCTTCTGTTGGTCGATCGGCATCCAGTAGAGCGCCCGTTTGCCCAACGGGTCGGGCCCGTCCGCCATCAGCCAACGGTGCCGGCGGCGACATTCGCGCCGACCAGGGTGCGAGCCAACTGCCGGTAGGCCATCGCCCCCGGCGAGGTCGGAGCGTGCTGGAGGATCGACTTGCCCCGCGCCGGCGCCTCGGCGAACCGGATCGACTTGCGCACCGGAGGCTGGAGCACGGGAATGCCGTAGCGGGCCTCGACCTCTTCGATGATGTGGCGCGAATGCCGGGTGCGATCGTCATACATGGTGGCCACGATGCCCCTGACGCTGAGCTCGCTGTTGGCGAAGGCGCGCACGTCTTCGATGGTCTCGAGCAACTGACCGACACCACGATGGGACAGGGCCTCGCATTGCAGGGGGATGAGAACCTCTTTGGCCGCGGTCAACCCGTTGATGGTCAGCACCCCGAGCGATGGAGGGCAGTCGATGAGCACGATGTCGTACTTTCCGAGGACCGGTTCGAGCGCCCGTTCGAGCACATGCTCCCGTCCCGTCCGGGTGAGGAGGTGGACCTCGGACCCGGCAAGATCGATCGAGGCGGGCAGCAGATCGAGGAAGTCGACGCCGGGAACCGGGAGCGTCACCTCGGCCACCGTGTCCCGGCGGACGAAGACGTCGTGGAGGGACCGGTCGAGCGAATCCGGGTCGAATCCCAGGGAGAAGGTGAGGCAGGCCTGGGGGTCGAGGTCGACCACCAGGGTCCGTCGCCCGAGTTCGGCCGACGCCACGCCCAACGAATGGACCGTGGTCGTCTTGGCCACACCACCCTTCTGGTTGGCTACAGCCAGGACGTCGGTCACCAGCGGAGTCTACGCCTGCCCACGACCACCGCCGACGGGGTCAGAATCCGGCCATCCCCACGATGGGCCGGTTGAGCGGCACCCCGCCCATCGACCCGTAGAACGGCGCCGAAAAACTGAAGACGCCGCCGTCGGCCGCCGTGAACCGGTAGCCGCTCCCGTCGGATGTCTCCGACATGCCGACGATCGGGGCATTGAGGGTGATGGCGCCCGTGGACCCGTAGAACGGGGCGCCGCCGAAGGAGAAGACCCCACCGTCCGCCGCCACCTCCCAATAGCCCCCGGTGTTGGCATCGTTGACCATCCCGACAATCGGTGCGTTGAGCCGCTGGCCGCCCATCGAGCCGTAGAAGGGAGCGCTGAACGAGAAGATGCCGCCGTCCGCCGCCACCAGCCGGTAGCCGTTGCCTTCGGTGGTCGACGTCATCCCCACGATCGGTCGGTTGAGGTGTTGTCCCCCCATCGATCCGTAGTACCCGGCGTCGCCGAAGGCGAAGATGCCTCCGTCCGCGGCCACCAGCCAGTAACCCCTACCGTCGGGAGTCGCCGCCATTCCCACGATCGGCTGATTGAGATGTTGGCCCCCCATCGATCCGTAGAAGTGCGCACCCCCGAAGGCGAAGATGCCGCCGTCGGCCGCCACCTCCCAGTACCCGCCGGACACCGGTGCTTCGGCGATGGCGACGACCGGCGCATTCAAACGGATGCCTCCGGTCGATCCGCAGAACGGGGCGTTCCCGAAGGAGAAGATGCCCCCGTCCGATGCCGCCAGGCGGTAACCCGAAGAGGCCGCCGCCGGTACCTGGCACGCCGGTATCGAGCCGACGGGGGTGGTCCCACCGGCATTGCCGGTCAGTTGGGCGTCGTGGTGGAACATGGGCCACGATCCGGCGCCGATGGCGTCGGAGCCGTTGGATGTGGTGATTTCGTAGTGGTCGATCTCCCCCACGCCGAAGGGTGACCCGGCCGAAATCACGTAGCCGGCCAAGGTGATCCCGACGGTTCCGTTCGGATCGGCCGTCACCAGTGGCGAGTTCTGCAAGCCGAGGTGGGGGCTGAGGGTGGTGATCCTGGCCCCGGTCCGGCCGTTCAGGACGATCGCCCCGTTGACGGTCGGGGCGATCACATCGTCATAGCCCTGCCCGGACAGATCGGCGGTCACGACCGAGCCGATGATCCGTCCGACGTCGTGTGCTTCCCACAGGGTCTGACCGGTGGCGCTGTTCAACGCCCACACCGAGCCGGACCGGCCGGCCCCCTGGTCGGTTCCCTCCACCACCTGGAGCGATCCGTTGCCCAGCACGTCGGAGAGCGCGGGGGACGAGTAGGTGCTTCCGTCGAGCGTGGCCGACCACTGGAGCTGGCAACGCCCGTTGTACGCCTTGACCGTGTCGGTGTCGGACGCGCCCGGAAAGTATGCCCCCGTGCCCACCACGATCCCCGTGGCGCCGCCGTTCAGGAATCCACCGACGGCGGGAGACGAGTCGACGACCTGGTCGGTATCGGCCCGGCAGATCTGATCCCCCTGGGCGGTGAGGATTCGGAGATGGCCCCCGTCGGTGTAGGTCTGCCCCCGTCCCGTGCCGGCCGACTGGTCACCGCCGACGACGATCTCGTTCTGACCGGTGCCATAGAGGTCGGCCAGCGACGCAGTGGAGTGGGTGCTGTCAGAGTTGAAATAGGGCCATCCGGTGAGAGCGGAGCCAGTGGAGGCGTTGAGGGCGTACGAGACCTGTCCGAGCGAGCCGGCAACGGCACCGGTGCCACCCTGGAGCTCCCCGATGCTGATGCCGGCCTGCACCCCGAGCAGCGGACTGGCGTCGGAGGGCGGATTGACGACCGGGGTGAACCACGCCTGAGCACCGGACGAGCCGAAGGCCGAGTACCCGCCGGTGGTGGGATCGGCGTCGTTTCCCGACCCGACGATCACCGTCGTCCCCCCGCCCGACGTGTCGATCGACGGAGTCGAATCGATCGGCCCGCTGCCGTTGGTGGTGGGCCATCCGGCCACCGGTGTCCCGTCCGACAGGTGGTAGGCGTAGAGGAACCCACGCCGGTCACCCACCACCATGTCCGCTCGGCCGTCGAGGTCGACGGGAACCGGGGACGAGAGGGCGATGGGCTGTCCTTCGTCGGGCAGGGCACCGGTCGACCAGGTCTGCTTGAAACTCGATGCGGTCACGGCCCTGGGTCCGGCCTTCCCGACGGTGGTGGCGCCGGCAGAGGTGGGATGGGCCAGGGCGACGGTGGCGGAAGCCGAGGCGAGGAGGACGGCGATGGCCCCGGCCCGCACGGCCGGGCGACCGCGGGCACGGTGGGGACCGACGTCCAGACTCATGACAGTCGACTTCCGCGGGCGACGCAACAGGCTGGATCCGATGGCGCCAGGATAAACGATTCTCTGCCCGGTTGGCGGTCGAACCACACCCCCCGATCGGCGGCCGATGCCTCCCTCGTCTCGGACTGGCGCCGACAGGTCCCGCGGCTCCGTTTCGGGGCAGTTTGTGCGGCCGCTCAGTCTGTTGGGCTACCTTTTTGCAGCGAAAGACGATGGAGAGTGGGGGGCGGCAATGACCATGGCGAGGGGTTTGGGACAGTCGAAGCGTCGCCGGACGGCGGTCACCCTGCTGGCCGTGGCCAGCCTCACCCTCGGCCTCGCCTCGGTCTCAGTCGTCCTGCTGCCGGCCAGAGACGCCGGGGCCGCGACCCACGTGGTCACCAACTGCAGTGGTAACCCCTCAGTGGCCGGCTCGCTGCCCAATGCAGTGGCCAGCGCCAGCTCGGGTGACCACATCACCTTCGCACTCTCGCCGACCTGCTCCACCATCCCGCTCACCAGCCCGTTGGATGTCGGTGGGCTCACCATCACCGGGCCGGGGGCGGGCAGCCTGACGGTTGACGGTGGCGGCGGCACGCAGCTCTTCTCCGTGTCGAGCGGCACCGCTTCCATTGCCGGCCTCACCATCCAGAACGGCTCGGCGACCAACGGGGGTGCCATCGACAACCATGGCACCCTGACCTTGACCGACAGCGTGCTCACCGGCAACGACGCCTCGGTCTCGGGTGGGGCGATCGACAACAACGGAACGCTCACGATCAGCGACTCGACCCTGTCGTCGAACGAGGCGGGGACGAACGGCGGTGCGATCGAGAACACCGCGACGCTCACCGTGCAACAGAGCACCTTGTCAGCCAATACCGCCGACCAGTACGGCGGTGGCATCGAGAGCCTCAATGCCGGCCTGACCATCGAGAACTCCACCGTGGCGGGCAACAGCGCCACGGGCGGTTCCGGCGGCGGGATCGACATCGAAGACGACGAGAGCGAGGGAACGTCCACCATCGAGAACACCACGGTGTGGGGCAACAGCGCAGACTTCGGCGGCGGGATCCAGGACGATCAGGGCCCGCTGACCATCGGGGCCACCATCGTCGCCAACAGCACCTCGGGCAACGACTGCTTCTTGCAGGTCGTCACCCCGACAGACCTCGGCTACAACCTCGACGACGACGGGACGTGCGGATTTACGGGCGGAACAGGCGACCTCTCCGACGCACCTTCGGGGCTCGACCCGTCCGGCCTTCATGCCAACGGGGGACCGACCGACACCATCGCCCTCGAGCCGGGGAGCGCGGCGATCGACGCGGTGGCCGACGCACCGCTGTGCCCGGCCACCGACCAACGGGGCTCCAATCGGGGCGTCCCGTGCGACATCGGTGCCTACGACACCGACCTGTCCCCCACCATCACCGGGTTGGCCTTCAGCGGCACGCCGAGCTCCCCGACCATCACGGTGTCCGGGTCGGGATTCGGCACCGAGTCCGACCTCGGATCATCTTCGCCGGCAGGGTGCGATTGGAGCGGGTTGATCTATGCGGCCCCGAACATCGCTCTGTCCGACAACGGGTGGACGGCCGGAGAGAGCGGTGACTGCATCGGGGTCAACATCGTGTCGTACAACGACTCTTCGATCGTCTTCACCCTGGGTTCGGGGTACAACCTGGCCGGTTACTACGGTCCGCTGATCGACGGTGACAGCATCTCGATGACCGTGGAAGGGACCACCTTCAACGGAACTGTCTCGTTCCCGTACCAGCGTCCTCCCTACGCCTTCATCACCGATCCGGGCCCGAACACCGTCTCCCAGGTGGACACGACGACCGGGGCGCCGGGCAACTTCTTCCCGTTCAACCCGGACGAGGACGCTGACCTGGCCATCACCCCGGACGGTGCCACCGCCTACGTGATCGCCGTGAACGGCGATCAGGTCAACCCCTTCGACACCGCCACCGGGTTGGTGGGGAGCAACATCACCGTGGGGACCCAGACCACGGGCATCGCCATCAGCCCGGATGGCTCCACCGCCTATGTGGCCGACAACGGGAGCCACTCGGTGACCCCGATCGACCTGACCACCGACACGGCCGGGACCCCGATCAACCTGGAGATCGCCCCCGACGCCATCGCCATCACCCCCAACGGGTCCACCGCCTATGTGGTCAGCACCGAGGACGACTCGGTCACCCCCATCAATCTGAGTACAGACGCGGTGGGGACGGCCATCAATGTCGGGAACGACCCGAACGCCATCGCCATCACCCCCAACGGGGCCACGGCCTACGTGGTCGACTCGGGAGACAACGGGGTCACTCCCATCACCACCTCCACCAACACCACCGGTGCTGAGATTCCGGTGGGGACAGGCGCCGACGCCATCGCCATCACCCCCAACGGAGCCACGGCCTACGTGGCCAACCGGGGAGACGACACCGTCACCCCCATCGCCACCTCTTCCAACACGGCGGGTTCCCCCATCACCGTGGGATCCCAGCCCGACGCCCTGGCCGTCACGCCGAGCGGGTCCACGGTCGAGGTGGTCAACTACGACGACAACAACGTCACCCCCATCGCCACGTCCTCCAATACGGCCGGCACCCCGGTGGCCGCCGGCGACGATCCGTGGGACATCGCCATCACCCCCGACCAGGCCCCGGTGGCCGCCCTCACCGTCACGCCGGGCAACCAAGGCCAGGCCACCCACTTCAACGCCTCGGCCTCGGTCGCCCCCTCGTCACCCATCACCAACTACGCGTGGAACTTCGGTGACGGCGCCACGGCCAACACCGCTGGGCCCACCACCACCCACGTCTACGCCCACGACGGCAGCTACACGGCCACCGTCACCGAGACAGACGCCGGCGGCACCTCGCTCACCAAGGTCTTCACCGGGCAGACCATGAGCCGCAACGGCGGCCCCCAGGCCCGGACCACCTCCACCTTCACCGTCGGGGTGGTGGCCAACGACTCCTGCGTGGTGTCGGGGATGTCGGGGACCACCAGCTTCCCGACGGAGGTCTCCGAAACGACCGCTCCACCCTCCACCATCGATGCCGGCGGGACCTTCCAGACCGCCTACGGGGCCCAGGTCACCATCCCCGCCTCGGTCATCAACCACTTCCGGGGCATGGGGGCCACTTCGCTGACCGTCGGTGCCCAGACCACCTCGGAGAACGGCCACACGACCGCCGGGTCCCCGAGCGGTGCGGTCAGTCCCAACAGCGAGTCGGCATCGGCTACCAACCTCCCTCTGAGTGACACCACCCTGACCCCCAACACGCCCTACACCTACTCGACCTCTTACAACCCGGTCACCTGGCAGACCGGGCCGGGCAACGGGGTGGTCGACTTCGTGCCCGGGACCATCGACATCACCGTCACCTTCGTGATCAGCGGGACCCCGACCACCGAGACGGTCACCTGCACCCCGCCCCACGGGGTGGGGACCCTCGACTCGACCACGGTGAACCCACCGCCGCCCATCCCCACCTTCCAGGTTCCGGCCTCCACCCCGGCACTCCAGAACCAGGTCACCGCCGGGACCGACGGCGGCTGGGGAGCGATCATCGCCAATACCTCGACAGTCACCGTCACCGGGGTCAGCGCCAGTGTGAGCGTGACCGACGGGGGCCCCGCCCTCTCCTACGACCTCAGCGGCATGGCCGCCTCGGGGACCAACTGCTCAGCCGCCGGCGCCGGCAAGATCACCTGCACGATCGGGAATCTCCCGGCCGGAGCCTCGGACACCCTCGACGTGCTGGTCAAGACGACCGGGCTGGCCACGGGCGTGGCCATCACCGGCTCGGCCACGGTCACCTCGTCCAACGCCTCTTCCCACACCACCACCCTGGGGTCGATCGGGGTCATTGTCGTCCAGAGCGGCAACAGTGCCAAGGCGGTGGCAGTCCCCGGGGTGGCAGTCGTCAGCACCAAGAAGCCCCTGTCCAAAGCCAAGGCCTCGATCACCCTGACCCTGCCCAACAAGAAGATCAAGAAGTCGGTGGCCAGCCGGGCCCAGGACGAGGCCCTCGCCGTCTCACTGGCCGGCGCCACCTCCACCAGCCCTCCGCCGGTGGCCGTCACCCTCGAGTCGCTCGCCCCGTCGGCCGAGCCGGCCCTCTGCCCCCCGACCGGGTCGACCAAGTGCGAGGGCAACATCATCCAGGCAGTGGGGAACTTCGCGGCCTACACCAACAAAGCCGCTCCGATCGTCGCGGTGCTCAAGTTCTTCTACGGGCTACACATACCGGCCGGCACCGTCTACATGCTGAAGCCCAACGGGAAGAAGGTGGACAAGCTGTCGGCCTGCAAGAAGGTCGGAGGTTTGTACAACACTCCCTGCGTCGAGGGCCCAGAGACGACCGGCGGGTCGTCGGCCCACGACACCCTCTACGCCCAGGACACCGTCTACTTCACCGGGGTCGACCCGGCCATGGGTCGGCGCTGAGCCACACACACCCACTGCCACCGGCGCCCTGTCTGCTGGAGGCCGGCGGCGGCCCGGAGGGGCGCCGGGCCGTACCCAACAGGGGCCACACGGCGGAGCGGGCGGGGGCCGCCGGGCCGCGGGCCCGAGGTGGCTGGCTGTCGGCCGGTGCGGCGGTGGCGGTCCGAAGACGGTCAGGTGACGGCGGTCAGAAAGATGTCGGCCTTGGTGTTGGTGAGCGGCATGACCAAGTTCCCACCCAACTCGTTGTGGGCGGTCAGGGCCTGCCCCGCCCGGCTGGTCCACGCGGCGCCATCGTAGAACGTGAGGACGTTGTCGACCTTTTTGCCGGCCTGGGTGCACGGGAGGGAGTCCGTTGACTTGTCCCCGCCACTGATCGTCACCGAGCCAGTGATCAGACCGCCCGCGGCCTCGGCGGTGACGACCAGCGTTTTGGTGGCGGCTGTCCACGTGGCCGGCTTGGCCTCTACGAGGCTCTCGTCGATACGATACGCGCCCTTGGGCTTCGCCAACGAGGTCTCATTGGCGATGGTCACCTGGTCGAATGCCTTGCCCGAGAAGGTGCCCGAGAGTCCCTCGGCCAACAGGCTCGGATTGGCCAGAGGGTTCTGGGAATCATCAAACCCGGTGCTCGAGGGCAGACAACTGTCCGGTGGCGCACAGTCATTGTCCACGATGACGGTCGGATCAGATGACGTGGCGGTAAAGGACGACGCGCTCACCGTCCCTCCTCCCGTCAGTCCGGTCGCCAACTTCAAAGAGCCCGTCAACGTGCCCGTGTACTGGGTCTCAGATCCCGAAGTGCACGCTCCGGCCACCACCTTCGATGCTTTGGAGTGGAAGGTGACATCCACGCTGGCATAGGGGCTGGTTTGGGTCCCGGGGTCGATGGTGCCGACGCCTGTCGCCGCGGAGAACTTGAAGCCACCGGAGGTGACAGGCAGGGTCCAGGCGTGGAGCTCGAAGGCAGCTGGCGTACTCGACGCCGTCCGACTGAGCTCCACGGTCACCTGTGAGCTCGAACCGGCCACCGACAGCACCCAGCTGTCACCATTGGTCGTCTTGACGTCTGCGGCGCCCCCCTTGAAGGAGGTGGAGCAGACGTCGGCCTCCGGACACGTCAGGGCCGATGCCGTCGGTGTCACTTCCGGTAGGGCGACCGGCAGGGCAGACCTGACGGCCGGAAGAGGGACCCTCGGGGTTGCCGCTCCGGCCTTCTCCGCTGATGCCATCTGGAGAGCTGCCGGCACGCCGACGATCAACACGAGGGCACCGAACAAACTGACCGCCGCCCTTTGGCTCGATCTTCCACATCTGTTGCTGTTCACGGTGCCCCTCCTCATTGCGATCCTGTCCGTGGCTGTGGGCGCCAGGCCTTCAACCCCACCGCTTGTGATCCTCCACAAAGCCTTCCACCTGCCCTGCGGCTTGTCGAACGCATCCCGGTAAGGCCCAGCTCCCGAGTCCCGCGCGTCCTGGCGCTCCGGGGGGCGCAGCTCGGCGGCGGGAACCGTCCCCGGCGTTGGCGGTCGACGACCGGGCGACGCAATCCGGTCGATGTGATGGGGTCCGAAGTGCCGTCCCACCGGCCGAGGACGCCGAGATTGGCCGCTCAGAGAGGGAGCAGGATGCCGAGCCTCGCGCCGGCCTTCGCCGGCCCGGGGCCTGACGCCCGTCCGGTGATGCCTTTGGGGCCGCCCCTCGCCCGCTCACCCTTCGGCCTGCACGCCGCGCCCCCGCCAGGAGTCGAACCCGGAACCTGATGGGTAGAAACCACCTGCTCTATCCAGTTGAGCTACAGGGGCGAGCCACGGGAGGTCCTGTGCCTGCCCGGACCTCCGTCGGTCTGTGCCACACTAGAGGCTCCTTGGTGGCCGTAGCTCAGTTGGCAGAGCGCCGGGATGTGGCCCCGGAGGTCGCGGGTTCGAGCCCCGTCGGTCACCCTCAGGTCTCCGGGGACGCGAGCACTCGTGTTCGCTACCCAGAGATTAAGTTGCACTACAAGCGCCTCTAGCTCAACGGCAGAGCATCGGACTCTTAATCCGCAGGTTCTGGGTTCAAATCCCAGGGGGCGCACCAGGTTACGCGGACGAAGGCGGCCCACCGGCGACGACCGCCGGCTGGCAACCGGTTCAGCGCGGGGTGATACCCCACGCCCCGGTCCACCGGCCCCCCGGTCGCAACACGACCAGATCGGTGCCGGACCGGAAGGCGTCGGGCGGACAGCTCATCGGCTCGACAGCCAACGATGTTCGACGATGATCGGCGTCCAGGGTGTCACCGGTGTAGATCATGAGATACGAGAAGCGCTCGTCGACCCAGAGGCTCGCCCCCTGGCCCCCATCGGGATGATCGAGCTCAACCCGGGCCCGACCGTCCGCTCCCCGACGCAGATCGGTGAAGGCCGTGTCCAGCCTGGTCACTCCGATGAGCCGACCTTGATTGAAGTCGAACTCGGTCCCTTCGATGGGGCCGCTGCCGGTCGGGATACCCCGGTCGTCGGCGAACAACCGGCGTTGGGAGGGGATCTCCAGCCGGATCTGGTCGACGGTGGGCGTACCCACCGTGAGATAGGGATGGAAGCCGATGCCGAAGGGCAGATCGGTGGGCCCGATGTTGTCGGCGTCGATGACGACCGTCAGTCCGTCCCGGCCCAATCGGTACTCGACCATGAGGCCCAGGGCGAAGGGATAGGCCGGCGAGGGGCGGAGCTCGATGGCCATGCTCACCCGGTTCTGGGCCCGGCCCACCATGCGCCACGGCATCCACCGGACGAGGCCGTGGATGGCATTGTTGGCCGGAAGCTCGTTGAGGGGCGCCTGGGCGTCGGTGCCCTCGAAGGAGTAGCGCCCGTCACCGAGGCGGTTGGGCCAGGGGGCGAGCACCTGGCCCCGCCCGCCCTGACTCCACTCCTCGGGCCCGAAGCCGTCGATCACGTGCCGGTCACCGACGGTGAAGGACCTGAGCGTGGCTCCGACCTCGGTGACCACCGCCCGCTGATGTCCGTGCCCGATGACCCACTGATGCCCGGTGCTGGCGGTGGTCTCGGCCGGTCGTTGATCTTCGGCAGGTGGTCGAGTGGTCATGGTGGTGAGATATCGTCTGTCCGTCCAGCCGACCCCGGGGTAGCTGACGTCGCCCGGTATGGTAGGCGAAAGGGCCGCAGGGGCCCGACAGACGACGAAATGACCGCTCCGCCGCCGGTCTCCGGTCTCGGTCCCCTCTGCCCAACCTGACGGGAACTACCTGCATGCGCATCCTCATCACCAATGACGACGGCGTGTTCGCGCCGGGCATCGCGGCGCTGGCCCGCGGGCTGGCCGCCGCCTTCGACGGCCGGCACGAGCTCTTCGTGGTGGCCCCACTGGTCGATCACAGCGGGACCGGAGCCGCAGTCGGCCCGGTCTACGAACGGGAGTCGATCCCCTACGAGACCGTGGACATCCCTGGATTGGCCGACGTTCCCACCTTCGGGATCGACGGCCCACCGGCGCTCGCCGTCATCCTGGCCTGCATCGAAGGCTTCGGACCCCGGCCCGACATGGTGGTCTCGGGTATCAACCACGGGGTCAACGCCGGCCGTTCCGCCCTCCATTCGGGAACCGTCGGTGCCACCCTGACCGGAGCCCAGTTCGGGGTGCAGGGTCTGGCCGTCAGTATCGCCTGGGGTGAGGACCCGGTCCCCTGGGAGACACCGGTCTCCCTGGCCGCCGGCGTCATCCCCGCGCTGGCGGCGATGCCGCCAGCCACCATTCTCAACCTCAACGTGCCCGCGGTGGCACCGCACCTGCTCCGGGGTCTCCGCCACGGAGCCCTGGGAACGGTGGGCCTCATCCGATCGGTCCGGCCCGAACACACCCCCCTGCCGGTCGAAGGCACGCCGGTCGATCCGACCTCCGGGTCCATCGTCCTCGCCCTCCGGGGCATGGGGGTGGCGTCGGACCGGATCGCCGAGCGCGCCGAGCTGGAACCCGACTCGGACGCCGCCCTGGTGGCCGAGGGATGGGCCACCCTGACGCCCCTGCTCGGCGTCCGCGAAGACGCCTCGGAGCAAGGTCGCATGGCCACCGCCGCGGCGCTGGCCACCTACCGTCGGGCCGGGGCCTGATCCACTCCGTCATCCCTGGTGGTACCTCAATTCGTCTGGAATCACTCTGAGTAGTTATACTGTCACTCACTGTATTTGGACGGTCGTGCCCATCGCCACCTACCCTTCGACCACGAGGAGCCCAGCCGAGTGCGTAGCCCACGCTCACTTGCGGCTCTCGGTGCGTCCGTCGGCATCACCGCCGTGACCCTGGTGATCTTCCAGCCCTCCGCCCCCCTGGCCGGCGCGTCGGGGGTGTCCCGGCTCCCCCAGACGGACTCCGCGGGAAGCACAGCGGCCCAGGTCGGCTCGCGGCTGGCCATCGACAGTCTCTCCGATCCGGCCCCATCAGCCACCAGCCGATCGGCCTTGGCGGCTGACAGCTCCGGCTACGTGACCATCGCCCTGGCATCCCTCCATCCTTCGGTCCCGGTCCGCCACCGCCAGCCCCGGATACCGGCGGCGCCGACACCGACGACCACCGTGCCGCCCCCGACTCCGGCCGCCACCACGCCCACGACCACCGCCCCGACTCCGCCACCGGCAGCCCCGACTGTCCCTGCGGCCCCGGTGACCCCGACCGCCCCGGGCGCACCGGTGGCCCCGAGCGGCGGCGTCTGGGCCGAGCTCCGCCAGTGTGAGTCCGGTGACAACTACACCATCGACACCGGCAACGGGTATTACGGGGCCTACCAGTTCTCACTGGCCACCTGGCAGGGACTGGGCTACCCGGGCTACCCCAATCAGGCTCCTCCGGCCGTCCAGGACCAGGCCGCCGCGCAGCTACAGGCCCGAAGCGGCTGGGGCCAGTGGCCCGAGTGCTCGGTCAAGCTCGGGCTCTGACCGCCCGGCCCTATTCCAACCGGTCGTCCAGCCAGTCGAAGGTCACCTGCGCCGACAGCCGGATGTTGTCCGACTGGCAGTGGGTGGAGGCACCGTCGCCGGCCGTGAACACGACCGGGGTGACCGGGCCCTCGACATCGGCGACGAAGGCGTCGAACTGGGACCGGGGCTCGGGCCCCTCGCGATCGCCGATCAGGGCCAGCACCGGGCAGCCGATGGCCGACACCGAGCCGTCGAGCCGGTACGAATCCATGGCCTGGCGCCAGGCGTGGAACGAGGGCACACCGAAGCGGGTACAGATGGCCCCGATCCCCCACTGCATCTGGCGGGGCATGAGGTCCTCGGGTACGCCCATGACGTCCTCGGGCCGGATGTCACGGGACATCCGGTAGACGTCGGAACCGACCCACGCCTCCATGTACCGGCCCATGTCGACGATCGGTGGATTGGCCACCAGCGCCCTCACCCGCGGGTCGGTCGCCGCACTCCGAGCGGCGAAGTACGCGCCGAAACTCTGTCCGGCCAGGGCCAGCCGATCCGGATCGATGTCGAGACGGCCGGTGAGGTGGTCGATGACGGCGCCGATCGGCACCTCGTAGTCGGGACGGAAGGTCATCTGCGGGTTCAGCCGCATGCATCCGGGTTGACCGGGTCCGTCGAACACGAACACGTTCCATCCCCGTTCGGCTCCCGGTGCACCCAGGTGGAAGTAGAGCTCCTCGGCACTGGAGTCGAACCCTCCCACCGCCACCAGGGTGGGCGGCCGCCGACCATCCGACCCGGGGCCGCCGACGTCCGGGCGCACCAGGTAACCCGGAAGCGACCCACCCTCGTAGGGAACCTCGATCCGTTCCACCGGCGGATGCCGGAGCGAGGCGCCGGCGGCAAAGCAGGCCTGGCTGCGCTCTCCCATCAGATGCGCGCCGCCACCCACGGCGTCGGCGTAGTACTCGGCCGTCCGGTAGTACGTCGAGGCCCGCAGCAGGTGGTCCCGGGCACTGACCCGTCGGCCGGCGTCGAGGCACGCCCGTCCCCGCCCCTCCACCCGTCGGGCCAGGCGCTCGAAGGCGAGGGCCCAACTCTGTGGGCTCCCGTCGGTGATCTCGGCCACGACAGCCAGACACTCGCCCACCGTCGATCCTCCGTAGTCGGCCACTCCCATGGCCCGGATCAGCTGGTAGTCGAACTCGTCGTCCCGGAACCCCTCCACGCGGACGGCGCTGCGGACGACATCGGAGTCTTCGAAGGACACGGCACTCATTTCTGCTCGGCCCGGGCCCCGGCGTAGGCCGGCCACGCGGCAACTGCTGGTCATTGTGCCCGAAGACCGGCCTACCCTGTGCCATGCGCGTCGCCGCCGTCCAGACGACAGCTGGACCCGATCGCCACGAGAACCTCGAAACAGCCGGAGTGCTGGTCGAGGAGGCGGCGAGGGCCGGGGCCTCCCTCGTGGTGCTCCCCGAGTACTTCTCGGTGGCCGGCGATCCCGACTTCCTGCGCCGGCACGCCGAACCGCTGACCGGTCCCACGCTGTCCTGGGCCTCCCGCCTGGCCCGGCGGACCGGGATCTGGCTTCTGGCCGGCAGCGTTCCCGAGAAGCCGGCGGACGACGCCGACGACCGGCGTCTGTCCAATGCCAGCTGCCTCGTCGGCCCCACCGGAACCGTCGAGGCGGTCTACCGGAAGGTCCACCTGTTCGACACGACGGTGGAAGGTGCCGACTTCTGTGAGTCGGCCACCATGGCGCCCGGTCACGACCTGGTGGTGTCCCCACTGGTCGCTCCGTCGGGCCTGTCGCCCCGGCCCGGAGGGGTGGACCAGGTGCTCGGACTCTCACTCTGTTACGACCTCCGCTTTCCGGAGATGTACCGGATCATGACCCTGCGGGGGGCCACGGTCATGGCCGTTCCCGCCGCGTTCACCACGGCCACCGGACCGGCCCATTGGGAGCTACTGCTGCGAGCCCGGGCCGTCGAGAACCAGGTCTTCGTCATCGGCGCCGGGCAGGTCGGACACCTGCCGGTCGGGATGCCCCACTGCCACGGCCATTCCATGATCGTCGACCCCTGGGGCTCGATCCTGGCCGAGCGGTCCGAGGCCGGGCCCGGCGTGGTCATCGCCGACCTCGACACCGGGCGGCAGCAGAAGATCCGGTCTGACCTGCCGGTTTTGGCGAATCGCCGTCCCGACGCCTACCGTTAGCCGGATGACGAAACGGCCCCGATGTGGGAACATGGGTGTACTGAGTCATCGGAACCGGGGGGTATCGGGGGCATGGGGGGCATGGGGGAAGTGAAAGGCGCAGACGCTTCTGCTGTCGCGGCGCCGTTTGAAGTCGGCGTGTTGGACGTGGAGGGCTCGCAGCTCTACTACGAGATACACGGGCACGGTCCACGCGTCCTGGTGTTCATCCACGGGATCCTGATGGACTCCAACATGAACCGTCGATTGGCCACCGATCTGGCCGCCACCGGTCACCGCGTGATCCTCCTCGATATGCCCGGCCACGGGCTGTCGGAGCGACCCAAGCGGGCGTCGTTCCACCGGATGGACACCTACGCCGAGCACGTGGTGGCGCTCCTCGACCACCTCGGGATCGAACGGGCCGTGGTCGGTGGGGTCTCGCTGGGGGCCAACGTGAGCCTGCTGGTGGCCGCTCAGGCCCCCGAGCGGCTCCAGGGCATGGTGCTGGAGATGCCGGTACTGGAGTGGGCCGTCCCGGCCGCGGCGATCACCTTCGTGCCCATGCTGTTCGCCGTCCATTTCGCCCGCCCGCTGGTCCGAAAGACCGCGTCGCTCTTCCGGCGCCTGCCCCGCACCGGCATCGGTGCCCTCGACAGCGCCATGAACTCACTGTCCAACGATCCGGTGGAGACGGCCGCCGTCCTGCACGGGATCCTGGCCGGCCCCATCGCCCCGACGGTCAACCAGCGGGCGGCCATGGACATACCGGCCCTCGTGATCGGGCACCGGGTGGACCGGATCCACCCGTTCCACGATGCCGAACAGCTGGCCCGTCGGCTTCCGCAGGGGCGGCTGGTCCAGGCCAACTCGGTGCTCGAACTGCGGGTGCACCCCGAGCGGCTGACCGGTGAGATCGCCAACTTCTTGGACGAGGTGTGGGAGTCGCCCGCCGAGTCGGGCCGGAAAGTCGGCTGAGCGGCAACCCGCCTGGCCCGCCGTTCAGTCCTCGAGGTCCGGCCGCCGGTTGCGCTTGCGTTCCGACAGCTGCCGCTTTTCCTGCAGACGCCGCTCCTTCGCCCCCCGGGACGGTCGCGTGGGCCGGCGTGGCTTGTCGACATGGAGTGCGTCGGCCACCCGGGCCCGGAACCGATCGACGGCCAGCTGCCGGTTCCTGAGCTGGGACCGCTCGTCGTCGACCCCGATCCTGATCTCCGGACCTAGGCGCTCGAGCAGCCGGGCCCGTTGCCTGGGTCCGAGGCTCGGTGATCCGGCCACATCGAAGCGGAGCTCGACCCGGGTACTCACCTTGTTGGCGTGCTGTCCCCCGGGACCGCCGCTCGGGCTGAACCGGAACTGGAGCTCGGACAAGGGAATGGTCAGGTGCGGGGTGACGACGACCCGGCCTCCGTCGTCCGTGGGCACCATGGTCACCGGGTCCGATCGTCGTCCGTGGCCGGTTCGTCGACCACCGGATTGGTCAGCTCGCCCACGCCTTCGACCCGTACGGTGACCGAGTCGCCGGCCGCCAGCCACCGCGGCGGGTCCTCGCCGGCCGCCACACCGGCCGGCGTTCCCGTGGTGATCAGCATCCCGACCTCGAGGGTGAAGGCGGCCGACAGGTGCTCGATCATCTCCGCGCAGGAAAAGATCATGTCGGCGGTGGTGCCGTCCTGGCGGAGCTCGCCGTTCACCCAGGTCCGGATGACCAGCGCCTGCGGATCACCGATCTCGTCGGCCGTCACGATGGCCGGTCCGGTGGGGCCATGGGTGTCGAATCCCTTCCCCATCATCATGGTCGGGGTCCGCCACTGCCAGTCCCGCACGCTGACATCGTTGACCACGGTGAAGCCGGCCACCACCTCGAGGGCGTGCTCGGCGGGCACGTGCCGGCAGCGCCGCCCCACGACCATGCCCAGCTCGCCTTCGTAATCGACCGATGAGGAGACCCGCGGGATCTCGATGGCCTGCCCCGGTCCCACCACGCAGGTCGGCTGCTTCGAGAACCACGTCTGGAACTCGGGGCGGTCGTGACCGAGCTCGGCGATGTGGGCACCGTAATTGCGGGCGATGGCCAGAAAGGATGGGGGGTGGCGCACGGGTGCGGTCAGTTCGACCTCCCCCACCGCCACCCGCCGGGCCCGACCGGTCGGCGCCGTCCGCAACGCGTCCTGCGCGTCCCGGCCCAGGGCCAGCAGGGCCACCATGTCACCGGGGAGCCCGATCACCGGATCGGTGAGATCCACGATCTCCTCGCCGACCACCAGGCCGGTCCGCGGGGTTCCGTCGAGCATGCTCACCAGTCGCACGGCCCAGAACCTACTGGGCCACGGCCGGTCCTACACTCGGGCCATGTCCGGTCCAGCCCCGTCCTCTTCCACCGCACGAGATACCGCCTTCGTAGGGCAGACGGTGCTCATCACCGGCTCATCGTCGGGAATCGGTGCCGCCACCGCGCAGCAGTTCGCCGCCTCGGGGGCGACCGTGGTCATCAACTCGTCGAGGTCGGCGGAGGCGGGCCGCGCTCTGGCCGCCGAGCTCCCGGATGCCAGCTACGTGCAGGCCGACGTGTCCGACGAGCACCAGGCCCGACAGCTCATCGACGAGGTGGTGGCCCGCCACGGCCGTCTCGATGTGCTGGTCAACAACGCGGGAACCACCGAGGTCATCTCCCACGCCGACCTCGAGGGCGCATCCCCCGACGTGTGGCGACGCATCTTCGACGTCAACGTCATCGGCACCTGGCAGGTCACGGTGGCCGCCGTCGACCACCTGCGCTCCGGAGGACAGGGTCAGATCATCAACGTCTCCTCGGTGGCCGGCGAGCGGCCGACCGGAAGTTCGATCCCCTACGCCTGCTCGAAGGCGGCGGTCAGCCACCTGACCAGGCTGCTGGCCAACACGCTCGGGCCCGACATCCGGGTCAACGCCGTTGCCCCCGGCCTGGTCGACACGCCCTGGACGGCGGACTGGGACTTCGTGCGGGAGTTCGTCACGGCCCAGGCCCCGCTGCAGCGCACGGCCAGTCCCGAGGACGTGGCCGAGGTCATCCTCGGGTTGGCCCGGGCCCGCTATGTCACCGGCGAGGTCGTGCTGGTTGACGGCGGGCTCCATCTCCGCTGAAGGAAGCGCCCGGCGGCGTGGGCCCGGTCGGGACAGCGGGCCCGGACGGCCGGGGTCAGCCCCCGACCGCTCTCCCCGACTCCCACTGCTGGCGGCCCAGCCTCCAGATGCCGTGGGCCGTCTCGGGGAAGCTCGACAGCACCCGCTGGTCGAGGAAGGTCAGACCGACCCGGCGGGCGACCGCCTGTGAGCGTTCGTTCTCGGGAAGGATCACGCTGAACACCTCGTCCACACCCACGACCTCGAAGGCGTAGGCGATCGACCGTTGGGCCGCCTCGGTGGCATACCCCCTCCCCCAGTAGGTGGGATGGAGCGTCCATCCCACCTCCATGCCCGGCCAGTCGGGGAGTTCGGGCAAGTGGAGGCCCGCCCGACCCACAAAGTTCCCACTCGACCGCTCGGTCACCGCCCACTGCCCCGAGCCCCGCAGTTCCCACTGGCCCCGCCACTGGGCCATCCCCCTCCAGGCATCGCTGCGCGAATAGGTCCTCGGCAGGCGCAGCGATCTCCGCACCTCGGGGTGCAACAACATGTCGGTGTAGACGTCGAGGTCCGACTCCTCGAGGGGTCGCAGGGTCAGTCGATCGGTCTCGAGTGTCGGACACGCGGTCATCGGGTCACCGGATCAGCGGCGCGACGGCAACGGCGGCGTCATGCGAACGTGGTGTCGATGGTCAGACCGGCCCGCAGGGTTCGGGTCACCGGCGTCCGGTCGGCGATCTCGGCCAACCGATGCCGTTGCTCGACGGAGAGGTCGGCGGACACGGTGACGGTGCGCTCGATCCGCTCCACCTTGGTGGCACCGTCCCCGGTGCGCAACAGCCGGGCCCGTACCGTCACCTCACCCAGGCCCCATCCCTTCCGGTTGGCGTACATCCGCAAGGTCGCCGCCGTGCACTGCACCAGCGCCGACAGGAGCAGCTGGTACGGGTTGGGCCCTTCGTCGTCGCCTCCCACCTCGGGGCCCTCGTCGGCCACGAAGTGGTGGCGACCGGCGCGGATCTCCCCCCGGTAGCCGTCAGTGCTGGTCACCGACACCATGGCGATCGGTTGCTCTCCTTCGACCGGTGCGGCCTTGGCCGCGGTCATCGGCGCCCACGGCCCGGCCGGCCGTCGGTTCTTCCCATGACCCACAGCCCCTGCTCGTCCATCCCGACTTCGTAGCACCGAAACAGGCGATGGCGTAACAGGTCCGTGAAATTTTCGGATCCTCCAGCCACGATGGGCCGAGATGCCCTACTCAGCCGGTGTTCACCGTGCCACAGTGGTCCCGTGGGTACGGTGACCAGGCCCGAGAGGTGGAACCAGCAACGGAGCACGGGCAGGTCGGGGTCCGCGGCCCGTCGGCCATTCCTCAGCACCGACGCGTGGATCATGGTGGCTGCCGTCGTCGCCCCGATCGCCGTCGCCGCCGCCCTCATCCCCTGGCGCACCCAGCTCGACAGTGGTGACACCGCCCTCTTCCTCGTGGTGGTCATCGTGGCCGTGGCCAGTACCGGCCGTCGGTTGGCGGCGGCCACCGCCGCGCTCGTCTCCGCGCTGTCCTTCGATTTCTTTCTCACCCGTCCGTACCAGTCGTTCCGGATCCACCGCCACACCGACCTGATCACCGAGATCTTGTTGTTGGTGGTGGGGCTGGCCGTCGGTGAGCTGGCCGCCCGTGGACGTCGTCACCGAGACGCGGCCTGGCAGGGCCGGCACCAGATGGCCATCCTCCACTCGGTCACCGAGCTGGCCGCCACCGGCAAGGACCCACAGGTGGTGGTGGCCACCGCCGCCAGTCAGCTCATCGAGCTCCTCTTCCTGCGCGACTGCCGGTTCACCGCCCACGGCGACGACAGAGCCGTGGCCCGGGTGACACCGGACGGAAACGTCACCGTGGGCCAGGAGTTATGGTCGACCGGCGACCTCGGGCTGCCTCGCAACGTGGATCTCCCGGTGCGGAGCGGTGGCTGGCTGCTCGGGCATTTCCTGCTCACCCCCACGCCGGGCCGGCCCGTACCCGCCGACCGGCTGTTGGTGGCCGTGGCCATCGCCGACCAGGTGGGTGTGGCCCTGGCCGCCGAGGACGCGCCCCGTGGCTATGCCACCGCCGGCGCACCCCACCGGGCCCCCGGTTCCGACGAGCCCGAGCGGTGAAGGGCGGGGTGGCCGGGGCCGCCCGGGCCCGAACCGACCGGCATCACGAGTAGCGACGACCCCGATCCGGTCACGCCCACGCATGCATGCCGGGGACCGTCAGTCCCCGCACCGGTCGATCGGGGCCCGGCCGCCGGCGGGGACGGACCCGTTCCCCACCCGACCGCGGACCACCCTCGCCGTGCTGGTGGTGTTGGCCGGTGCCGTCGTCCTGGGCGCCTGTGGAAGCGGGGCCACCACTGCTCCGTCCACCACGACGACGTCCGCCGCGACGTCCAGCGCCTCACCGGGCCCCTCGACCACCCTCACGCACGCCTCCATCTCCCGGCAGGTGATCTCCGCCTACGGCGTCATGTGGTCCGACCTGGTGGTGGCGGCCACGACCTCCGACTTCCAATCGCCGCTGCTGGCCCAACACGCCACCGGCGAGGCCCACACCCTCCTGGTGCAGGGCCTGGCCCGCGACCAGCTCCACGACATCGTCACCCGAGGGGTGACCTCCCACCACCCCGAGGTCACCTCGCTCTCGCCGAGGGCGGACCCGACCCATGCCGTGATCACCGACTGTTTCGACGACTCGCGCTGGATCGAGTACACCACCGACGGGAAACGGGCCAGGAACAACCCGGGGGGCAAGCGCGCCACCACCGCCGACCTGGTCAAGACCGACGGCATCTGGAAGGTCAGCCAGCTGACCATCGGGGCCACCGGCACCTGCTGAACGGCACCTCCCGCCACCGGCCGCTCTCCTGGACACCGCCGTGACCGGTACCGCTCATCACGACTCGTCGGCCGCCTCCACCGGTGTGCCGGAATCGATGGTGGCATCCCGGCGGGCGATGATGTGCACGTCGATGCCCGTCTGGGCGGAGAGGTGGGCGATCTTGCGCACCACCGAGCCCCCTCCGAACAGCTCTTGGAGCCGCGACCGGTCGCTCGAGCCGACCACGATCTGGGTGAAGTGCCGTGACCGGGCGAAGTCGATGAGGGCCTGGGCCGGGTCGTCACTGCGGACTTCGTTCCATTCGGCCCCGACGTCGGCGGTGACCTGTCGGAGGGTGATCATCTGGTCGTCGGGAAAGCGGCTCGCCCGCCTCGGAGCGAGCACATGGAGGACCTCGAGGTCGCCCTTGATGCGCGAGGCCATCCGGGAGGCGCGGCGCACGATGGCGTCGGTACCGGGGGCGGTGGTGACCCCGACCAGGATGCGCTCGTGGGTCTCCCACACCACGTCTTTGCGTTGCTGGCGCAGGTACTCGAGGAGCTGCTCCTCGGTCTCGTCGGCCAGGAAGCGCAGGGCCAGCTCCCGCAGTGCCGTCAGGTTGTCGATACGGAAGTAGTTGGTGAGGGCCTGGGGGACCCGCTCGGGCGGGTAGATGTTCCCGTGGACCATCCGGCGGCGGAGCTGTTCGGGAGACGAGTCGACCAGCTCGATCTGATCGGCCTTGCGGAGCACCCAGTCGGGGACCCGCTCGCGGATCTGCACCTCGAGGATCCGTTCCACCGCGTCGGCGATGCTCTCCAGGTGCTGGATGTTGACGGTGGTGATGACGTCGATATCCGCACCCAGGAGGTCCATCACGTCCTGCCACCGCTTCTCGTGGCGACCGGAGCCGGGGACGTTGGTGTGGGCCAGCTCGTCCACCAGGACCACCTGGGGACGGCGGTCGAGGACGGCGTCGAGGTCCATCTCCTCGAAATGCGAGCTCCGGTAGTCGACGGCCCGCCGGGGGATCACCTCCAGGTCGTCGATGAGCTCCTCGGTGCGCTGCCGGCCGTGGCACTCGACGAACCCGACGACCACGTCCGCCCCCCGCTCCTTGCGCCGGAGGCCTTCGCCCAACATGGCATAGGACTTGCCCACACCGGGAGCCGATCCCAGATAGATACGGAACCGTCCGGTGGCATCGACGGACACCGGGTCCCGCTCCTCACCGCTCACCTGTCGACCCCCATCCGCCGTTGCCACCGCACCGGTGACGGTTATCGCAGTTTGACGAGGGCTTCGTTCAGCTGGAGCACGTTGATGTAGCTGCTGCCGAGGAAACCGAATTGTGGGCCATGGTTCTGGCGGGCGATGAGGGCCCGCAAGGCGGCCGGAGCCACGCCGGTGGCCCGCGACACCATGGGGATCTCGGCCATGGCGTCGGCCGCCGAGATGTCAGGGTCGTACCCACTGCCCGAGGTGGTGACCAGGTCGGGGGTGGGGTTGACTCCCCTGCTCTTCCAGTAGGCGTCCAAGGTCTCGGTATTGCTCTTCAGGGTGCTGGAACGGGGACCCAGGTTGGATGGCCCCGACTCCCCGGCGTTCATGACCCCGGGCTTGCCGGGGATGTTGTTGGCCTCGAGCGGGTTGTCCCCCCCGCCGGCCACCGGGTTCAAGGAGCCGGCGTAGGGGCCGAGGGCGTCGGGCCGGCCCTGGAAGACGCAGCTCCCGAGAGGGTGGCCGGGGCACCTGGTCTGTGACCAGTTCTGGCCGATGAGGGTGGAGCCGTTCTTGGTGATCGAGCCGTTGGCCTGGTGCTTGAACAGCACCTGGTCGACACCGGTGGAGAGGTAGGTGTAGGCGAACGTGAGGACGAGAGCGATGAGGGCGAGAACGACGGCTCGACGGATGTGGATGAGCATCAGAGGGACTCCATCAGTAGGCGTGCAGCGCGACGAGGATGAGATCGATCAGCTTGATGAAGATGAAGGGGACGATGATCCCGCCCACCCCGTAGATCCATACGTTCCGGCGCAGGATGGCCGCCGAGCCTGCCGGACGGAACTTGACACCGCGTAGGGCCAGCGGAATGAGGGCCACGATGACCAGTGCGTTGAAGATCACGGCCGACAGCACCGCGCTCTGGGGGCTGTGCAGCTTCATGACGTTGAGGGGCTCCAGCTGGGGATAGGTGGCGATGAACAGGGCCGGGATGATGGCGAAGTACTTGGCCACGTCGTTGGCGATGGAGAAGGTGGTGAGCGAGCCCCGGGTGATGAGGAGCTGCTTGCCGATCTCCACCACGTCGATGAGCTTGGTCGGGTTGGAGTCGAGGTCGACCATGTTGCCGGCCTCTTTGGCCGCCGTGGTCCCGGTGTTCATGGCCACCCCCACGTCGGCCTGGGCCAGGGCCGGGGCGTCGTTGGTCCCGTCACCGGTCATGGCCACGAGCTTGCCGCCCTCCTGCTCGGCCTTGATGAGGGCCATCTTGGCCTCGGGGGTGGCTTCGGCCAGGAAGTCGTCGACACCGGCCTCCTGGGCGATGGCCGCCGCGGTCAGCGGGTTGTCACCGGTGATCATCACCGTGCGGATGCCCATCTGGCGCATCTCGTCGAACTTCTCCCGGATGCCCTGCTTGACCACGTCCTTCAGCTCGATGACCCCGAGGATGTCGGGTCCGTCGGCCACGGCCAGCGGGGTCGATCCGGCCCGCGAGACCCGCTCGACGATGGCGTCGAGGTCGTCGGGGACCGTCCCACCCTGCCCGGTGACCCACTGCTTGACCGAATCGGCCGCACCCTTCCTGATCTGACGCGCCCCGATGTCGAGACCGGACATGCGGGTCTGGGCGGTGAAGGGCACGAAGGTGTGCTCCCCTTCCAGCTGGCGCTCGCGGATGTCGAAGCGCTCCTTGGCCAGCACCACGATGGAGCGGCCCTCGGGCGTCTCGTCGGCCAGGGAGGCCAGTTGGGCCACGTCGGCCACCTCCTGCTCGCTGTGGCCGCCGACCGGGTAGAAGTCCGAGGCCATCCGGTTGCCGAGGGTGATGGTGCCGGTCTTGTCCAACAGCAGGGTCTGCACGTCGCCGGCCGCCTCCACCGCCCGGCCGCTCATGGCCAGGACGTTGCGCTGGACCAGGCGGTCCATGCCGGCGATGCCGATGGCCGACAGCAGGGCACCGATGGTGGTCGGGATGAGGCAGACGAGCAGCGCCACCAGCACGACGACCGAGACCGACGCCCCCGAGTAGTGGCCGAAGGCCTCGAGGGAGACCACCACGGGCAGGAAGACGATGGTGAGGACGGCCAACAGGATGGTGAGGGCGATCTCGTTGGGGGTCTTCTGCCGGTTGGCCCCCTCCACCAGGGTGATCATCCGGTCGATGAAGGTATGGCCCCGCTCCGCGGTGATCCGCACCACGATGCGGTCGGACAGGACCTTGGTCCCGCCGGTAACGGCCGAACGGTCGCCGCCCGACTCGCGGATGACCGGGGCGGACTCGCCGGTGATGGCCGACTCGTCGACCGAGGCGATGCCCTCGATGATCTCCCCGTCCGAGGGGATGAGGTCACCGGCCTCGCACACCACCGTGTCGCCCTTGGCCAGCTCGGCCGCCGCCACCAGCTCCTCGGACCCGTCGGGCCGCAGGCGCCGGGCCTCGGTCTCCGATCGCATCCGGCGCAGGGTGTCGGCCTGGGCCTTGCCCCGTCCCTCGGCCATGGCCTCGGCGAAGTTGGCGAAGATCACCGTCAGGAACAGCCAGACGGTGATCGACCAGGTGAAGGTGCTGGGATGGGCGATGGCCTCGATGAGGGTGATGATCGAACCGACCAGCACGACGAACATCACCGGATTGCGGATCTGGACAGCGGGGTTGAACTTCTTGAACGCGTCGACCAGGGCCTGGCGCAGGATCTCGCCGTCGAACAGGCCGCGGGCCTCGGCCACGCCATGGGCTTCGGTGCCCGGTTGTGGCGGCTGGGGTTGGGTCGTGGTCATCGTCATCAGAAGAACTTTCCGTGGCTGAGCTGCTCGACGATCGGGCCGAGGGCGAGGGCGGGGAAGAAGGTGAGGCCACCGATGATCACGATGACGCCGATGGTGAGCCCGACGAACATGCCGTTGTCGGTACGGAACGTTCCGAGGGACTCGGGCACGACGTTCTTCGCGGCCAGCACACCCCCGAGGGCGATGGCCGGGATCATGATCCCGTACCTGCCGATCAGCATGTCGATGGCCCCGATCACGTTGTAGAAGGTGGTGTTGCCGGTCAGGCCCCCGAAGGCCGAGCCGTTGTTGTTCCCCTGCGAGGTGAGCCCGTAGAGGATCTCGGAGAACCCGTGGGGCCCGGCGTTGAGGGGTCCGGCCCGCCCGGCGTGTATCGAGACGGCGATAGCGGTGAACACGAGCACGATGATGGGCATGACCAGGGCTCCGAGGCCGGCCAGTTTCACCTCCTTGGCCTGGATCTTCTTCCCCAGGTACTCCGGCGTTCGTCCGATCATCAGGCCGCCGATGAACACGGCGATGATGGCGTAGATGAGGATGGTGTAGAGGCCGCTGCCCGTGCCTCCCGGGGTCACCTCCCCGAGCATCATGCCGGTCATGAGGAAGAACCCACCCATGGGGGTGAACGAGTCGTAGGAGCCGGCGGCCGAGCCGGTGGACGTCTGGGTGGACGCCACCCCGAACAGGGCGGTGGTGGTGTCGCCGAAGCGCACCTCCTTGCCCTCGGTGTTGCCCACGTTGGCGTGGACCCCGGCCGCGGCCACCGCCGGATTCTGCTGGTGCTCGGCGATGCTGGCGCCGCCCACCCACACGGCGAAGATGATGACCATGGCCCCGAGGAGGGCGGCCCCGTGGCGGACGCTGCCCACCATCTTGCCGAAGGTGTAGGTGAGGGCGAAGGGGATGGCCAGCAGGAGGTAGATGTCCAACCAGGCGGTGAACCCGGTCGGACTCTCGAAGGGTGTGGCCTGGTTGCCGTTGAGGAATCCGCCGCCGTTGTTGCCGAGCTGCATGATCGACTGCATGGAGCCGATCGGGCCCCGGGCGATGGTCTGGGTGACCCCGTTGATGGCGTCGTGGATGCTGATGGTGCCGGCCAGTGTCTGCACCGCGCCCTGGCCCACGATGATGACCCCGAACACGAAGGCGATGGGGAAGAAGATGTAGAGCAGGGCCCGGGTCATGTCGACCCAGAAGTTCCCGATGGTCGGGGAGTTGCGCCGCGAGAAGCCCCGGACGATGGCGATGGCCGCGGCGATGCCGATGGCCGGGCTGACGAACTGCTCGAAGGTCAGGGCGCCGATCTGCGAGAAGTACGACATGGTCGTCTCCCCGCCGTAGTTCTGCCAGTTGGTGTTGGTCACGAACGACGCGGCCGTGTTGAAGGTGAGGGCCTGGTGGGGTGCGTCGAGCTGCTGCGGGTTGAGGGGCAGCGAGCCCTGGATGCGGATGAGCAGGTACGTGATCCCGAGCGCCACCGCCGAGAAGATGACCAGCGAGGTGGCGTACCGCTTCCAGTTCTGCTCCTGTTCGGGTCCGGTCCCGAGGGCCCGGTAGACGGGTCGCTCGGCCCAGCCCAGGAAGTGCACCCGGCCGTCGAACACGGCGGCCATGTAGGAGCCCAGGTATCGCCACGTGACGCCGAGGGCGATGACCAGGACGACGAGAGTCCAGGCGAAGGTCATCTAGAACTTCTCCGGCTTGAACATGGCGTAGCCCAGATAGAGGAACATCAGGACGGCGACGCCGAGGAGGAGGCCTTGGGTGACGGTCATACCCGGTCCAGCGCCCAGATAAGGCCGAGGCACACAAGGACGAATCCGATGATGCCGAGGACTGCGAGGAAATCTGCCATGGATCGAGTATCCGGCCACTCCTCTTCACAGACTCTGAACAGACGCCGATCGGCCTGAATAAAACCTCAACAGGCTCACTTCCCGGAACCGAAGGCCCGGATCCATAGGACAATGGGAGGGTGCACAGACGTCTGATCGGCTCGGTGGTCGGGATCGCCCTGGCCCTAGGACTGGGTGCCGCCATGCTTCCGGTGCGGGACCGTCTGAGTGTCGCCGTCGCCGCGCTGGTGCTGGTGGTGCCCGTGGTGACCGGGGTGATCATCGGCGGCTTTCCTGCGGGCGCCACCAGTGTTCTGGCCGGGTTCGTGGTCTACGACTACGGCTTCATCCCCCCCTACGGTCGCCTGCAGGTGGCCACCAGCCAGGACTGGGTGGTGCTGGCCGTCTACGCGGTGGTGATGCTGGCTGTGGCCCGGGTTGTGTCCAACCTGGAGTCGGCACGCGCCGAAGCGGTGCGCAGGACGGCCGAGGCCGGCCGGCTGTTCGAGCTGTCCGAGCTGCTGGTCGACGAGCAGTCGGTCGACGAGCTGCTGCAGACGATCGTGCGGACCGTTGGGACCATGTTCGACGCCCCGGGCGTCACCCTGCTGGTCCCGGCGGGCGAACGGCTGGAGATCGCGGCTTCGTCCGGCGAGGCGCTGACGCCCGAGGAGCTCGGTCGCCTCGATCCACGCTCCGGCGTACCGGTCAGCCTGGGGACGGCACCGGGCGGAACCGACGGGATGAGAACCGTGGCCCTGTCGGCCTCGGGACGGCCGGTGGGCATCCTGGCCATGCGGGGGATGGCCGTCTCCGAGGTGGACCGGGGCCTGCTCCGCACCTTCACCAACCATGCCGCCCTGGCCCTGGAGCGGGCCCAACTGCGGGAGCAGGCGGTGCGCTCGGAACTGCTGGAGGAGATCGACCGGCTGCGACATGCGCTGATGGGTGCGGTCTCCCACGACCTGCGTACCCCGCTGGCCACCATGAAGGTGGCGTCCTCCACACTCCTGCACCCGACCGTCCCGCTGTCGGACGCCGATCTGGACGAACTCCACGGCCTGATCGATGTCGAGACGGACCGCCTGACCCGCCTGGTCACCAGCCTGCTCGACATGACCCGGATCGACGCCGGTGTCCTGGAAATCCGCCGCGGCCCCACCTCGGTGGCAACCCTGGTCGACGAGGTCATCACCTCGCTCCGCTCGACGCTCGGGGACCGTCCCGTCGAGGTCTCGATTCCCGAGGATCTGCCCGACGTCGACATCGACCACCTTCTGATCAGCCAGGTCCTC
This sequence comes from uncultured Acidimicrobiales bacterium, assembly GCA_963713625.1. Classification (GTDB taxonomy): domain Bacteria; phylum Actinomycetota; class Acidimicrobiia; order Acidimicrobiales; family RAAP-2; genus Bog-756. Next base: position 669,302 of record CAVQMN010000008.1, read on the forward strand.
GCTAACCTCTTGGACAATGCCAACCGCTACGCACCGCCGGAGAGCCTCATCACGGTGACCGCCGAGGTTCGCGGCGACCGCATCAGGCTGTCGGTCACCGATGCCGGCCCCGGCATTCCTGCCGGCGAGCGCGAGGCGGTGTTCGACCGGTACGTGCGGTTCGACACCGGAGGCCGGGCCGGGCTCGGGCTGACCATCGCCAAGACCTTCGTCGAGGCCCACGACGAGCACATCTGGGTGGAGGACGTGCCCGGTGGCGGTGCCCGGTTCGCCTTCACCCTGCCCATGGCGGCCGCAGTCGCCGCGGAGCGATAGCGCCCGTGGCCAAGGTCCTCGTCGTCGACGACGATCCGTCCCTCCTGCGGGCGCTGCGTCTGGGCCTGCAGGCCGGGGGCCACGATGTGGTCACTGCGGCCAACGGCGAGCAGGGAATCTCCCAGACCGCCCTCACCTCACCCGACATCGTGGTGCTCGACCTCGGCTTGCCCGACATCGACGGACAGACCGTCTGCAAGAGGATCCGCCAGTGGAGCGAGGTACCCATCATCATCTTGTCGGCCAGCGGGGCCGAGGACCGAAAGGTGGCCGCCCTGGACGGTGGTGCGGACGACTATGTCACCAAGCCCTTCGGCATGGCCGAGCTCGAAGCCCGCATCCGCACCGCGCTGCGCCACCGGAGGTCCGATGCCGACGAGTCGGGGCCCGGGTCGATCACCGTCGGCTCGCTCGACCTCGACCTCGTCCACCACGAGGCCCACGTGCGCGGGAACACGGTCGACCTCACGGCCAAGGAGTTCGACGTGCTGGCCTTCCTGGCCCGGCATCCGGGGAAGACCTGTACCCACCAGATGATCCTGAGCGCGGTGTGGGGAACGGGCTACGGCAGCGAGGCCCAGTACCTGCACGCCTACGTGCACCGTCTGCGGCAGAAGCTGGACGACGGATCGGGCACACTCATCCGGACCGTTCCCGGCGTCGGCTACAGCATCACCCCCGATCCCGTGCCGACCTCGTGATGCGCCGGGGGCGTGATGGGGTGGACCCGTGGGAGGCGGTCCATCGGGGAACTCGGAGTGTCGGGCGTACGCTGTCCGTGGACCGCGTAGAGCCCTAGGGTCAGGAGGTCGATCGACGGTGGCACGGGGAAAGCTACGTCTGTATCTCGGCGCCGCGCCCGGGGTGGGAAAGACCTACGCCATGCTCAACGAGGGCTGGCGTCGGAAGGAGCGGGGCACCGACGTGGTCATCGGGTGGGTCCAGGATCACGGTCGGCCTCACACCGACGCCCAGATCCGCGACCTCGAGATCTTCCCGCGTCGCACGGTGGAGTACCGGGGTCAGTCCTTGGAGGAGATGGATCTGGACGGGCTGCTGCGGCGCAAACCTGATCTCGTCCTGGTGGACGAGTTGGCCCACACCAACGCGCCCGGTTCGAAGCACCCCAAGCGGTGGCAGGACGTCGAGGAATTGCTCGACGCCGGCATCAACGTCATCTCGACCATCAACCTCCAGCACCTCGAGTCGCTCAACGACGTGGTCGAAGGGATCACCGGCGTCGTCCAGCACGAGACGGTGCCCGACCCGGTGGTCAGGGCGGCCGACCAGCTGGAGCTGGTCGACATGGCCCCCGAGGCCCTGCGTCGGAGGCTGGCGCACGGCAACGTCTACCCTCCCGAACGCATCGATGCGGCACTGGCCAACTACTTCCGCACCGGCAATCTCACCGCGCTGCGCGAGCTGGCCCTCCTGTGGGTGGCCGACCGGGTCGACGAGGAGCTCAACGACTACCGCGAACGCCACAACATCGCCGGGCCGTGGGAGACCAAGGAGCGGGTGGTGGTCTCCCTCACCGGTTCCCGTGGGAGTGCCGTCCTCATCCGTCGTGCGGCCCGCATGGCCATGCGGACCAAAGCCGAACTGGTCGGGGTGCACGTCCGCACCGATGACAGTCTGACCGGCCCCGGGTCCCATGGGCTGGTCGACAATCGCGCCCTGCTCGACGACCTCGGCGGGCGCTACGTCGAGGTGGTGGGGGCCGATGTGGCTCCGGCCCTGGTGCAGGTGGCCAGAGCGGAAAACGCCACCCAGCTGGTGATGGGCGCCACCCACCGGAGCCGGTTGAACGAGTATCTCCGCGGCTCGGTCATCAACTCGGTCATCCGAGCGGCGAGCGGCTCGTTGGATGTCCACGTCATCGCCACCGAAGAGGCGGTGCGCACCGACTCCCGCACCGAATCCCGCACCGACTCGGGGACCGAGTCACGCGCCGAGGCGGAGCACGGCGCCGAGTCCGAGGGCGACACCGGTGGTGGGGGTCATCGGCCCCCCACGCAGGCCGGTCGCTACCGACCGAGCCTGCTGTCGCCCCTGTCTGTCCGCCGCCGGGTGGCCGCCTTCGTGATCGGTGTGGTCGGATTCCCCCTGCTCACCTTGATCCTGACGGCCGACAGGAGCGGTGCCGGCCTGGCCACCGCGCTCAGCTCGTACCTGGTGCTGGTCGTGGTCGTGGCCGCCATCGGCGGGGTGTGGCCGGCCGCCCTGGCCGCCGTGGCCGGCTTCCTGTTGTCCAACTACTACTTCGCCCCTCCCATCCACACCTTCACGATCACCGACACCCGGGACATCCTGGCGCTGGTCATGTTTCTGGTCACTGCCGGGGTGGTGAGCGTGCTGGTCGACCTCTCGGCCCGCAGGACGGCCACTGCCGTTCAGGCCCGGACCGACGCCCAGACCCTGGCCCGGGTGGCGGGCCGGATGGTGGCCCCGGAAGGCAACCCGCTCCCCGCGCTCCTCGACGAGCTGGTGGTCGCCTTCCGGCTCGAATCGGCCGCCGTGCTCCGGAGCGAGCCCGACGGCAATGGTGCGGCCCGGCCACCCGGTGGGGACAAGATCCCCGCGGGTGGGTGGTCGACGGTCGTGACCGTCGGCGACCGGCCACCGCGGAGACCTGACGAAGCCACCGTCGTGCTCCCCCTGACCGGCACGGAGTTCCTGGCCGTGCGGGGTCCGGGCCTGACGGCCGAGGACCGCGAGATTCTGGGCGCGTTCGCGGCACAGCTGGCCACTGCCCTGGAGAGCGACCGGCTCCACGCCGAGGCCGCCGAGGCCGACTCGCTGGCCCGGGCCAACCAGCTGCGCTCCGCCCTGCTGGCCGCGGTCAGCCACGACCTGCGCACCCCGTTGGCCTCGATCAAGGCCGCCTCGACGAGCCTGCTCTCCGACCAGCTCCATTTCGGCCCCGAGGAGACCCGCATCCTGCTCCAGACCGTCGATGACGAAGCCGATCGGTTGAACACCCTGGTGGAGAACCTCTTGGACATGAGCCGCCTCCAGACCGGTTCGATGGACGTCCTCCAGCAGACGACCGACGTCACCGAGCTGGTCGACGCCGCCGTCGACAGTCTGGGCCCCCGGGGTGACCCGATCGTCGTCGAGTTCGAAGAGCCCCTCCCCCACATCCGCACCGATCCTGTGCTGCTGGAGCGGGCCCTGGCCAACCTGATCGACAACGCCCTCGTCCACGCCGGAGGGAGTGGGCTCCGGATCGAGGCCGGCCCGGTGGCCGGAAGGGTGGATATCCGGGTCATCGACCGCGGCCCGGGGGTCCGGCCCGAGGACCGAGACCTCATCTTCCGCCCCTTCCAGCGCCTCGGTGACTCGCAGAACCACGGTGGGGTCGGGCTGGGACTGGCGGTGGCCCGCGGCTTCGTGGAAGCGGTGGGCGGCGACCTCGACGTCGAGGACACCCCCGGCGGCGGCTGCACCATGGTGGTGCGCATCCCCGAGGTGGATCAGGGCGGTCAGGGCCAGGACGCAGGCGCCACCGATCTGGCCGCAGGGGTACCCGCGGCCCCATCGTCGGTGGACCCGGTGCCGTGAGCGTCACCGACCCGGCCCCGTCTGCCACCCGGGACGGTGGCGAGTCCGACACCTTGGTCCTGGTGTGCGACGACGACACCTCGTTGCTCCGCGCCCTGTCCATCAGCCTGCGGGCCAAGGGCTATGACGTGATGGTGGCCCGGACTGGCGAGGAAGGTCTCGACCGGACCGCCCACCGCCACCCCGATGTCGTCCTGCTCGACCTCGGCCTCCCGGGCATCGACGGTGTGGATGTCATCAGGGGTATCAGAGGGTGGAGCACTGTCCCGATCATCGTGCTGTCCGCCCGCCACCAGAGTGTGAGCAAGGTGGAGGCCCTCGATGCCGGTGCTGACGACTACGTGACCAAGCCGTTCGGCATGGACGAGCTGCTGGCCCGGCTGCGGGCCGCGCTGCGCCGGTCGGCGAACGCCGTCGACGCACCGCGGGTCGAGCTGGAGGGATGCACCATCGACCTGGTGGAGAAGCGGGTGACCCGTGAGGGGGCCGACGTGCACCTCACACCCAAGGAGTGGGACATCGTCTCCGTCCTGGTGCGGAATCCCGGGCGGTTGGTCTCGCAGCGCCAGCTGCTCCATGACGTCTGGGGCAGCGGCTACGAGGAGGAGACCGAGTACCTCCGGGTGCTCATGGGACGGGTCCGCCGCAAACTCGAGGTGGACCACTCCCACCCGCGTCATTTCCGGACCGAGCCCGGGATGGGGTATCGCTTCGAGCCCTGAGCGGTCGGCGGGAGGAGGTGGGTCGGTCGGCCGGAGGACCTGGGTTGGGTCCGCCGTAGGATCGTCGCATGGACCAGGCCACGGTGGGGATCTATGAGGAGCGGGGGCTCGACTGGGCGTCCACCCACGCCTCCGCGGGGCGCCGGGCGGAGGCGGAGGCGTTCGCCGAACGGGTGCCGGCCGGAGCGGTCCGCCTGGACGTGGGCTGCGGGGCCGGCCGTTATCTCCCCCACCTGGGGACGCCGGTGGTCGCCCTCGATGCCTCGTCCGTCATGCTCGACGCCTGCCGCCTCCACGAGCCCGGCGCCCTCTATGTCCGGGCCGACGTCGAGCACCTCCCCTTCGCCCGTCACTCCATCGGCGGCGCGTGGTCGTGGATGACCCACCTGCACGTGCCGAGATATCGGCTGCCTCTGGCCCTGTGGGACCTCCACCGCACCCTCGCCGTCGGCGCCCCCTTCGAACTGCAGGTCCTCGAGGGCGAGTACGAGGGCAGCGACCTCCCCGGCGACGACATCGGGGGGCGGTACTTCGCCGGCTGGTCCCCGTCCCGCCTGGTGGACCAGGTGGTCGGCGCCGGGTTCGACGTCGAACCCGACTCGGTGGTCGTCTCCGGCGACGAGCTGAGACTGCGGGCGGTGCGAGCCTGCGCCCTGGCCGACACGGTGACCACCGGCATGCGCCTGCTGGTGTGCGGGATCAACCCCTCGCCGTACTCGGCCGAAGTCGGGATCGGCTACGCCCGTCCGGGCAACCGCTTCTGGCCGGCCGCGCTCGCGGCCGGCATCGTCGGCCGGGACCGCGATCCGATCGATGCCCTGGTCGGGCACGGCATGGGGATGACCGACTTCGCCAAGCGGGCCACCCGCACCGCCGCCGAGGTGACCGACGACGAGTACCGCCGGGGATTCGCCCGGGTCGAGCGCCTGGTGGAGTGGCTCCAGCCCGGCGCCGTGTGTTTCACCGGCCTGTCCGGCTGGCGGGCCGTGGTCGATCGAAAGGCGGTGGCCGGCCGACAGCCCATGACCATCGGCGGCCGGCCCGCCTACGTCATGCCCTCGACCAGCGGACTCAACGCCCGGAGCTCACTGGCCGACCTCACCGAACACCTGAGGGTCGCCGCCAGCATTGCCGACGCCGGCTGACCCCGAACCGGCAAGACCCTCGGCTCGCTCCGGACCTTCGGCTCAGTCCAGACCCTGGGCTCAGTCCAGACCCTCGGCCGCCAGCCAGTGGTCGACCAGGGGAGGCGACTCGAAGTAGGGCCCGATCAGTTTGCGCCACTCGACGAACGCGTCCGACTCACGGAAGCCGACCATATGGTCCTCGAGGGTCTCCCACTCGACGAGGAGCAGGTACCGGTCGGGTGTCTCGACCCCGCGGTGGAGCTCCAGGGAGAGGAAGCCGTGGGATGCGGCGATGACCGACCGGGCACGGCGCATGGCTCCCTCGAAGTCATGGGCCGTGCCCGGCCGGACGGAGATGACAGCGTGCTCGAGAACCATGGACGAGAACCTACCGGGGGCGCAGGCCGGAATACCAGGTGAACACGGGCGTTGACATTGGGTAGGAGGCGCGGAGCCTCGGAAATAGGAAGTGAACAGTGAAGGTAGAGATCTGGTCAGACGTGGTGTGTCCGTGGTGCTACATCGGCAAGCGCCACTTCGAAGAGGCGCTCTCCAAATTCGAGCATGCCGATGAGGTGGAGCTGGAGTGGCGGAGCTTCGAGCTCGATCCCAACTCACCGGCCCTGGTCGGTGTCCCGATGATCCAGATCCTCGAGCGCAAGTACGGCATGACCCCCGGGCAGGCGGAAGCAGCCAACGCCCGGATGACCGGGTTGGCGGCCGAGCTGGGCCTCGAGTACCACCTCGACCGGGTCCAGGCCGGCAACACGTTCGATGCCCACCGGCTGATCCACCTGGCCGCACGACATGGCTTGGGCGACGCCATGAAGGAGCGGCTCTTCGCCGCCTACTTCACCGAAGGCCTGCCGGTCGGCGACCGTCCCACGTTGGCCAAACTGGCCGGTGAGATCGGCCTGGAGCCGCACGAGGTCGAGACCGCCTTGGACGGCGATGACTTCTCGGTCGAGGTGCGCGAAGACGAAGCCAGGGCGGCGGCCCTCGGGGTGAGGGGTGTGCCCTTCTACGTGATCGACGAGGCCTACGGCATTTCCGGCGCGCAACCGGCCGACGTCCTGCTCGGCGCCCTGGAGCGGGCCTGGGCCGAGTCGCACGCCGTCGCCCGGGATTACCCGGCGGGAACGGACCGCACCGACACCCGGGCCGACGGTCCGGGGTGTTCGGAGGGGACCTGCGAGGTCTAGATCATCCCGTAGGCGCGGGTGGCAACCAGGGTGGCCACCAGGCGCCGTTGCTTGACCATCTCGGCCCGGTACTCGTCCCAGTCCGGATGTTCACCGCGGGCCAGCCGGTACATGTCGACCAGCTCTTCGACCACCGGGTCGTCAGGGGCCTCGGCCACCGGCGACAGCGCCACCTCACCTTCCAGCACCACGTAGGCGAAGAAGTCCTCCCGGGTGACGTGGAGTGACGCCCTCGGATCGCGGCGGAGATTCTTCGTCTTGGCCCGGTCGTCGGTGATCGAGATGCGGACCGAGTGGTCGGCCGAGGGGTGGTAGAGGATGTTCGACAGTTGGGGTCGGCCGTCCCTGCGCAAGGTGACCAGAACGCCGCGACTGTGCTCGGTGACGAACCCGAATGCCTCGTCCAAGGTGAGGGCCATGGATGCACCGTACCGGCTCGGACGACGGGCCTGACCGCGTCCGGTCAGTGCAGGTCGAACCCGCCCCCGGCCACCCGGACCCGGGCCCCGACCAGTTCGTGGGTGATGGCGTGGGCGGCCAGGTCGGGGTCCTCGCTGATGGCCACACACCGGAGCCCGTCCGACACCCGGCCGACGACCACCGTGCGGACCGGATCCATCCCGTCGAAGGCCACGGTGTAGGTGACCACGCCGGCCTCGCCTTCGTACCCCTCGAGGGTCTCGACCACCTCGACGGTGCCGGTGGCCGACTCGGCGTCGGCGGCCAGGTCGGCCACCAGGGGGGGCCGGCCGTCGGGTCGGCCCGACCAGGCCCCGATGCCCGGCTTGGTCAGGAGGCCGCTCACCGTCGTCACCACGCCGAGGGCGCTCGGGTCGGCCCGCACCCTGGCCACGACATCCACCATGGCCTGGAGCACGAAGTTGTTGAACGGCCCGCCGGCGAAGGCCATCCCCCCGGTGACGGTCGGAGCCACGTCGAGCGGCAACCCCAGCTCGCGTTGCTGGACCCGCACGGCGGCCGGGAAACAGCTGTAGACCTCCAGGATCTCGACCTCGGCGAGCGGCCGGCCGATGCGGTCGGCCACCGCCCGTCCGAGCACGCCCATGGCCGGCCATGCCTCCGGCTCCCTCCGCCGGAGCAGGGAGACGGCCTGACTGGACTCCACGCCGGCCAGGGGGAACACCCAGCGGTCGGACGGCACCCCGGCGCTGACCGCGGCCCCCACCGAACAGAGCAGAAGGGCGGCCGCCTGGTTGACCGTCCACTGCGTCGAGTGCCACTTGTTGTAGGGGAAGGCCAGCGGGCGGTTGGACGCGCTGGGCGTGTCCAGCGCCTGGGCGTCCATGGGTTCGGGGAAGGCGGCCCGGGGATTGCCCCGCGCCACCTGGTTGAAGCCCTCCCACAGCCGGGCGATCTCCGAGCGGTGCTCGGCCAGGGTGCGGCCCTCGGCGGCGCGGAGTGCATTGTCGATCATGGCGTACTGCTGGACCGGGTCCCACAGGCGGTGGGCCACCTCGACCGGTTCCATCAGGGGGCCCGGGCGGCGGTGGACGACATCGGGTTCGGCACCGGGCTGGGCCGTCTCCACCGCCTCGGCCCCGGCCCGGGCCAGATCACGGACCCAGCGCATGGCCTCCCCGCCCACCACCGCCGCGACTTCGGACTCCCCGGCGGCGATGGCGACCAGGGCGTCGTTGATCAGTGTCTGCTGGGGGATACCCAGCTCCACGAGATGGGTGCGAGCCGACCTGGCGCCCACCCCCGAGGCCACCAGCCGGGCGGGATCGGGATAGGCCCAGTTCCCCTGGGGCACCGCCAGCCGGTCGATGCCGGCCGACAACCGCGGCGATCCGGCGTCGGCACCGGCGGCGATCAGTGCCCGGGTCATCAGCTCGGTGGCTTCGGCATCGCCGGATGCCGCGCCCACCCCGACGAGTATCGGCGTGCGCGGGTCGAGGGACGCCGAACCGTCCGGCAGACGGGAACGGTTCACCGGATCACTGGTTCACGGGATCACTGGTTCACCGGTGACCGGTGACAACCCGGTCCTCGGTGCCGGGCGACTGGTGGGTGCGTCGCTGGCGCATCATCCGACCCACCTGACGCCAGGTCACCGACACCGCCCCGAGCTCCAGCGCCTGTTGGCGGGACCGTTCAGGCAGGTCGTAGTGGGACTGGTGGGGACGGCTCACCTTGTGCTGGAACCACTCCCGCCTCATGCCCAGTTTCGACGCGAAGGCGTGCAGCTCCTCATCGGTGTCGGCCACCAGATGGGACCAGCGGTCGTCGACCGGACCCAACCGGGCCGGTTGGCGCCAGTCATCGAGGTAGACGGTCACAGGGGTCGGGCAGGATCGGTGCTCAGATGATCCGTCCGACGCCGCCGCCGTCGGTGACCACCGGCAGCCCGGCCGCCTCCCACGCCAGCATGCCGCCCGCCACGTTGCGGACGTCGTAGCCGGAGCCGGCCAGGCTGGCCGCCACCGCGCCGGACCTTCCCCCGACCCGGCACATGCAGACGACGGTCCTGTCGGTGGGGATCTCGTCGATCCGGTCGGCCACGAGTCCCATGGCCACGTGCACGGCCTCGGGCGCGTGGCCCGCCTCCCACTCGTCGTCCTCACGCACGTCGAGGAGCAGGGCGCCCCCTTCGACCAGGCGGCGGCCTTCCTCGGGCTCGACATCGGACACGGCCGGTGGATCGGTGGACACGCCACCACCGTACCGGAAGCCCGGTTGGGTGCCCCTTCTCGGGGCCGGAGCGGCGGTCATCACCGGGTGGGTCCCGGCCGGGCACATCCTGACCGCCTCATCCCGGCAGGTGCATGAGCTCGATCCTGACACCGTCGGGATCGGTGCAGTACAAGAAGTCGAGGTGGTGCCCGGAGACGTCGAAGGTGGTCCGGCTCCCGCCGACCACCTTGCCCCCCAGGCCTTCGATCACCGACGCCACCTGATCCACGTCGTCCACCCGGAGGGACAGGTGGGTGAGCCCCAGCTGATTCATCGGGCGTCGGTCCCCGTCGCCGATGGGCGCCGGTGACACGTAGCCGAGGAGCTCGATGGTCACGCCGTCGAGCTTGAGCATGCGGGACTCCACCGTCACCCCCTCCAACTCCATCAGGGCGCCGAACTCCTCACCCACCCGGTGCGACGCAACCTGTTCGAATCCCAGGCCGTCGCAGTAGAAGCGCAGCGACCGGTCGAGGTCGGAGACGCAGATGCCGAGATGCGAGAACGACAGGGTCACGGTGATCCTTCACGGGTAGGGGGCAGGGAGGGCCGACCGAAGCCGGACCGTGGCGTCACCGACCCGTGCGGGCAGGGCCGAACCGCCGGGGTCAGGACGACTCGTCTTCGAGATCGGCCGGACCCGTCTCCGGGCTCGGCGAGAGCTCGTCATCGACGGCCACCGGGTCGGTGTCGGCACCCGCCGGACCCTCTTCTTCGAGGTGGGAGGTGACGAACTCGCCCACCGCCCGGTAGACCCGGCGACTGGCGTCGGCCCAGGGCATGAGGATGGGGAAGACATGGAACATGCCCGGTTCCTCGGAGGCTTCTACGTCCACATCGGCCGCCTTCAGGTTGACCACGAAGCGGCGGATGGAGTCGCGGAACATTTCGTCGTCACCGAAGGAGATGAAGGTCGGCGGCCACCCGTGCACATCCTGGTCGACGCCGGACACCGAACCGGCGTCGGCGTGGATACCGTGCAGGTAGGGGGCGGTGGGAATGTTCCAGGGCAGGATGTCCCGGTCGGCGTTCTCGGTGATCGAGGGTTCGTCGAGCACCAGGTCCAGCTCCGGCGAGAACAGGATCACGCCGGCGATGGGCCGGTGGCCGGTCGACTGCATCGAGTACATGAGCGACGCCACCAGTCCCCCGCCACTCGAGTCCCCGGCCACGAACAGCCGGGCAGGTTCGACCCCGCCGACCAGGAGCGCCTCCAGGACGAGCACCGCGTCCTCCAGGTCGGCCGGGAAGGGAAACTCCGGCGCCAACCGGATGTCGGCTACGAAGATCTCGCAGCCGGTGAGCCGGCACAACCAGGAGATGAACAACGCATACATGCGGGGGGAGGTTCCGACGTACCCGCCGCCGTGCAGATACAGGATGGTGCCGCGGGGTGCACCGTGCCTCGGCCGGTACCAGATACCGGGCACGCCGGCCACGGTGCCCGCGTCCTGGACGATGTCGACCGAGCGCACCAAGGGGGGCATGATGACGGCGCACAGGTCGTCCAGCACCATCTCGACCGAGCGCCACTCGGCGATGGGCAGCGAGGACGAGTACCCCATGAACGAGCGGAGCGTCTCCCGGGTCACGGCCACAGCCACGTTGTGGGGAAGGTTGCCCTCCCCCGCCCACGGTTTGCGGAACGGCACCCGGGCCAACGCCGTCGACAGCTGGCCGGCCAGGCCCATGAGGTCGGTGGTGGTGATCGGCCATGATGACCGCTTCACGTCCGGCCGACGTCCCATCACCACGGCGGGAACCCTCCGTTCAGACTGGTTCCGAGGCCAGGATGGCCCCGAGTTGGAGCAGCTGTTCGGTGGCACCGCCCAGGGTCAGCTCGTAGTGCTTGGTCGTCAGGAAGTACCGGTGCAACGGGTAGTCACGATCGACCCCCACTCCCCCGTGCAGGTGTACGGCGGCGTGCACCACCCGTTGGCCCCCGTCCGCAGCCCAGAACTTGGCGATGGCCACTTCCTTGTCGGCGGGCAGCCCCTCAGCGATCCGCCAGGCCGCCTGCCATGCGGTGAGGCGGATGGCCTCGGTGTCGACATAGGCATCGGCGGCGCGTTGCCCGACGGCCTGGAAGGTGGCGATCGGCTTCCCGAACTGCTCGCGCGTCTTGGTGTACTCGGCCACCAGGGCCAGGGCGGCGGACGCGGCACCGGCCTGGGCCACGGCCACCGCCGCGGTGGTCCGCTGGACCAGCCACTCGATGATCGAGGGGCCCTCCTCGACCGAGCCCAGCACCGCCTCGGGTCCGACCCGCGTCCCGGCCAAGGTGAGCACCGCCTCGGGTTGACCGGTATTGGTCTCCTGACGCTCGCGGGTCACACCGGTGGCCGACGGGTCGACGATGAACACGGCCACCGAGTCGGGGTCGACCCTGGCCGTGACCAGGACGGCATCGGCGACCGTTCCCGACGGGACGAACGACTTGGTTCCCGAGAGCTTCCAACCGTCGCCGTCGCGCTCGGCCACCACCGACGGGGAGCTCGGGATGCCGCCCAGCTCCACCAGCGCCGTGGTGAGCACGGTGTCGCCGCTCACCACGGCGGGCAGCCACGCCTGGCGCTGGGCCTCCGAACCGAAGCGGGCCACGGCCGGTGCGGCTGCGGCCAACGTCTCGATGACCGGCACGTAGGCCGCACTGCGGCCGGCCGCTTCGACCACCAGGCACGTCTCCACGAACCCCAGACCGGCTCCGCCCACCTCCTCGGGGAGGGCGATGCCGAGCAGACCGGCCGCGGCCAGCTCGGCCCAGATCTTGCGGTCGAACCGGTCGCCGTTGGGCTCGGACTCGAGCTCACGCAACCGGTCGTGGGTGGCCAGGTCGGTGAAGATGCGGCCGGCCAGGTCGCGGACGGCTTCTTGTTCTTCGCTGAAGGAGAAGTCCATGGTTCTCTTACCTCGTCTTTGGGAGCGGGAGTGCTATCGGAGCGACCGGGGCAGACCGAGCCCGAAGATGGCGATCAGGTCGCGTTGGATCTCGTTGGTGCCACCACCGAAGGTGAGGATGACCAGGCTGCGGGCGTACATCTCGAGTCGCCCGGCCAGGACGGCTTCGGGGCTTCCCCGTGTCAGGTAGCCGGCTTGTCCGACCACCTCCAACATCAGCTTGAAGGCCTCCATGTAGAACTCGGTCCCGAACACCTTGGTGGTCGAGGCGTCGGCCACGTCCAGATGGCCCTGGGTGGCCGTCCACGCCACCTTCCAGTTGATCAGCTTCAGGAACTCCAGCCGGGCATAGATGCGGGCCAGGTGGACCTGCACCCACTCCTGGTCGATGACCCGGCGGCCGTCGGCCAGCTTGGTGTTCTGGGCCCAGGCCGTCACATCGGTCAGTGCCCGCTCGATGATTCCCGACGAGCACAGCGTGACCCGCTCGTGGTTGAGCTGGTTGGTGATCAGCGACCATCCGTTGTTCTCGCCGCCGACCAGGCTGGTGGCCGGGACCCGCACGTCCTCGTAGAACGTGTAGTTGATGTTGTGGTCGCCGAGGAGGTGCATGGGCACCACCTTGATGCCGGGTGTGTCCATGGGCACGATGAACAGCGAGATGCCCTTGTGCTTGGCCACCTCGGGGTCGGTGCGGGTCGCCAGCCAGATGTAGTCGGCCCCACCGGCCAGGGACGTATAGATCTTCTGGCCGTTGATGATGTACTCATCGCCGTCGCGCACGGCGCGTGTCTGGAGCGACGCCAGGTCGGTACCCGATTCCGGCTCGGTGTACCCGATGCAGAAGTGGATGTCGCCGGCCAGGATCTTCGGAAGGAAGAAGTCTTTCTGCTCCTGGGTCCCGAACTGCATGATGGTGGGCCCCACCGTGTTGATGGTGAGCATGGGCACCGGCGCTCCGGCCCGCATGGACTCGTCGAAGAAGATGTACTGCTCGATGGCCGAGCGGCCCTGGCCCCCGTACTCGGTGGGCCATCCGATGCCCAGCCAGCCGTCGGTGGCCATCTGCTTGACCACCCGCCGCATGTCGGGGCCGATCCCGTGGCTGTCGGCCAACTGGGCCTCGACTTCGGGCGTGAGCAGGTTGGCGTAGTACTCGCGGAGGCGGTCCCGGAGAGCCTCTTGTTCCTCGGTGTAGCCGATCTCCATTGGGTCCTCCCCTTTGTCCTGCGATTCCGGCCCGGAGGGCCTCCCCCGGTTGCCGCCTGGACGGTCCGGTCCCATGGACCGTAGAGCCCAGGGGTATCGCCCCGAGGCCGCCACGTAGCCACCGAACGGCCAGAGCAGACGACTAGAACACGTTACATTCACCCCGCCGGGACCGCCACCGGCGGTCGGGAACCCCGAGCCCGGGTTGCACCCGGTAGCCTGCCCGGCGGATGTCCGGCGTGTGCGCCCCACCGGGCACCGGTAGGGTTACCAACCGGTAAGTTCACCCGAGAGCCAAGTCCAGACCAGATCCCGTCCAGCGCGGCGCCGCCGCCGAGTCCCGAGGAGCACCACATGCCCGACGCCGTCATCGTTGCCACCGGCCGAACCCCGATCGGACGGGCCAACAAGGGCTCGCTGGTCGACTGCCGACCCGACGACCTGGCCGCACTGGTGATCCGGGAGGTCCTGGCCAAGGTCCCCCAACTCGATCCGCAGTCCGTCGAGGACGTGATCATGGGCTCGGGCCAACCGGGAGGTGAGGCGGGCTACAACGTGGGTCGGGTCGCCGCGCTCCTGGCCGGGTTGCCCAACGTGCCCGGAGTCACCGTGAACCGCTACTGCTCCTCCTCGCTGCAGACGATCCGCATGGCGGCCCACGCCATCCGTGCCGGCGAGGGTGACGTGTTCGTGGCCGCCGGCGTCGAGACGGTCAGCCGCTATGCCCACGGAGCGGCCGACACCGGCCCGCACAACGTGCTGTTCGCCGAGGCCGAGGCCCGCACCGTCGAGCGGACCCCGGCCGCCGGCGCGCCGTGGAGCCCGCTGGCCGGCCTGCCCGACGTCTACATCGCCATGGGCCAGACCGCGGAGAACGTGGCCGAGTTCAAAAAGGTCAGCCGGGAGGAGCAGGACGAGTTCGCCCTCCAGTCCCAGACCCGGGCGGTCGCCGCCCAGGAGTCGGGGTTCTTCGAACGCGAGATCATTCCGGTGACCACCCCCAACGGGGACGTGATCACCAAGGACGACGGCCCCCGCCCCGGCACCACCCTCGAGGGGCTGTCCTCCCTGCGCCCGGTGTTCCGCGAGGGCGGCACCGTCACCGCCGGCAACGCCTGCCCGCTCAACGACGGGGCCGCGGCGGTCATCGTGATGAGTGACACGAGGGCCCGCGAGCTCGGCATCACCCCCCTGGCCCGGATCGTGGCCAGCGGGGTCTCCGGGCTGAATCCCGAGATCATGGGGCTCGGACCGGTCGACGCCATACGCCAGACCCTGGGCCGGGCGGGCATGACCATCGATGACATCGATCTCGTGGAGATCAACGAAGCCTTCGCCGCCCAGGTGGTCCCCTCGGCCAAGGAGCTCGGCATCAGCTACGACAAGCTGAACGTGAAGGGCGGGGCCATCGCCCTCGGCCATCCCTTCGGGCAGACGGGAGCCCGCATCATGACCACCTTGCTCAACGCCCTCGAGGACACCGGCAAGACGATCGGGCTCGAGTCGATGTGCGTGGGCGGTGGCCAAGGGATGGCCATGGTCGTCGAGCGCCTCTCGTAGAGGCGGTCGCCGCGCCGGGTTCCCGCTCGGTGTTGATTTTTCGAAACGGCACTGATTACCGGCTGTAGCCGATACGCGCCCCGCCGACTATCGGCTACAGCCGGTAATTTGGCCAAATCGGAAATTCAACGTCCCTCGAAACCCGCTCCGGGCGCAACCGCGGCCACCCGGACCGCGGCTGGTCGGGCCAGACGGGCGTCGTTCAGCGACGGACCTCGGTGATGAACGCGTCGAAGGCCGGCTCCCACTCGTCGTTCCACTGCGATTGCAGGGGCGGCGGCATACCGGCCAGCATGGCGTCCCGCTGCTCGGGGGCGAGGCCCTCCCGGATCAGGCCGAGGGCCAGCCACGGCTTGTCCCCGCGATACGACTGGAGGGCGTGCCCGGGGAGCTGGGCCCACTCCTCTTGGCTCATCCAGGCCGAGGCGATGGGAAGCACCGTCTCCTCTTCTTCCGCCAGATGGGGACGCAGCGTGGCGTCGATGGCCGAGATGGCGTCGACGACGGCCTGTCCCCCGTCGGCCGAGGGAGCGGCGCGCCAGGCGGCGATGAGGGCCGAGGCCTCGGCCATCGGCCCGTCGAGCAACCGGTGCTGATCGTCGATCCGCTCGAGCAGTGTCTTCTCGTGCGCACACCGCTCCTCCAGCACCGGATAGATCAGCTCGTCCTCACCCGAGTGGTGGACGTGGAGGAACTCGAGCACGTTGTCGTAGAAGGAGGCGATGACATCGACCCTTTCGGGGTCGACCCCGGCCTTGCCGACCAGATCGGGGGCCGCGTCCAAAGATCCGAGGAGCGCCTGGTGTACCGCGATCATGTCCGCGGTCTGCGTGTTGTATTGGCCCGGTGTTGTCATCCCCTGCCTCCCGTCGTCATCGGTGTCTCCACCGTCCCTCGCTTCGGCCCGGCAAACTACCATGGCACGACCACCGCCGGCCTGGTCCGGCGGAGGCCGGCCGTGGGGTGTCGGGAACCGAGTGCAGGGAAGTGAGGCCGTCGCATGGACTGGAAGCTGGAGCTGATCGTCGTACCCGTTTCGGACGTCGATCGGGCGAAGTCGTTCTATATGGACGGTGCCGGATTTCTCCTGTTGGTCGACCACCGCGCCGGCGAGGACTTCCGGGTGGTCCAACTGACACCGCCCGGCTCGGCCTGCGCCATCGCTCTCATGAAGAACGGCGAGGCGGCGGGCACCCTGCAGGGCCTCCATCTGGTCGTGCCCGATCTCGATGCGGCCCACGCCGAGCTAGCCGGGCGCGGCACCGACACGAGCGGGATCTTCCACTTCGACGCGGGCCGACAGGTCGAGGGACCGAGTTCCGGACGCGCCGACTACGAGTCGTTCCTCTCCTTCAGCGACCCGGACGGCAACGGTTGGCTGGTCCAAGAGGTCGGCCGGACGCCGGCGACCTGAACGCTGCGGCCGGAGCCGTTCAGTCCGGGAGCACGTCGATGGCGTACTCGGGGCAGTTGGCGATGGCCAGACGGGCCTTGTCCTCGAGTTCAGGAGGAACGGTCCCGTCACCGACCACGGTGGACAGCCCGTAGTCGTCCACGTCGAAGAGCTCCGGGGCCAGCCCGTAGCACCGGGCGTGGCCCTGACACTTCTCCGGATCGACCCTGATCCTCACGGGAACACCACCGGGAGGCGACGGGGGCCCCGGACCTGGCCGCCGGCCCAGGTGACGTCGGCCCCGTCGGCCACGCTGAATTCCGGAATCTTCCGCAGCCACTCCTCCAGCGCCACCCGTAGCTCCATGCGGGCCAGATTAGAGCCCGCGCACCGGTGGATACCCGAACCGAAGGCCACATGGCGGTTGAGGGCACGGTCCAAGATGACGTGCTCAGGGTCCTCGAATGCCTCCGGATCGCGGTTGGCCGCCGGGAAGTTCATCAGCACCTTGTCGCCCGCCTTCATCGGGCAGCCCTCGAACTCGACGTCCCCGGTGACCACCCGGGCCATGGTGACCGGCGAGTACGCCCGCAGGAGCTCCTCGACGGCCAGGGGCATCAGCTGAGGCTCGGCTACCAACCGCCGCCGGTCCTCAGGATGGGTGGCCAGGTGCCAGAGCGAGGATCCGATGGCGCTCCAGGTGGTATCCACTCCGGCGATGAGGACCAGGGCGGCCACCCCGAGGACCACACTCTCCTCCACCGGAACCCCGTCGACCTCACTGTGCAGCAGATCGCTCAACAGATCGTCGCCCGGCTCGGTCTTGCGCCGGGCCACCTCGGCGACGAAGAAGTTGATCAGTCCGTCCGCGCCCCGATGGCGGAGCTCGGGGACGTCGGCGAACTCGAGCACGTCGCGTACCCAGCCGGTGAAGGTCTCGGACAGGGAACTCGGCACCCCGAGGATGGAGGCGATCACCCGGACCGGAATCTGCTGTGCGTAGTCGCCCGCGGCGTCGGCCGATCCGGCCATCACGAACCCGTCGACCAGCTCGGTGCACAGCTTGCGGGTCATCGGCTCGTACCCCTCCACCTTGCGGTGGGAGAACCACGGGAGGAGCAGCCGTCGGGTCCAGGTGTGCAGCGGCGGATCGGCGGAGATCGGGGGGAGCCCGTACTCGAGCACGGGCTCGTCGGGGCGCTCGCCGTCAAACGGGATCACGGCGATCTCGGTCGAGCTGAAATGACCGATGTCATGGGCCAGGTCGACGACGTCCTGGTATCGGGTCGGCAGCCAGGTGCTGCCCCGGCGATCGGTATGGGCCACCGGACAGGTCCGGCGCAGCTCGTCCCAGATGCCGAACGGCTCGGTCACATAGGCCGGGTCCAGTACGTCGAAGTCGGTGTCCCAGTCGGTCACGGGGGGATGTTCGGCCATGGGTGCTCCTCGGGAAAACGTCAATGCCGTCGGGCATCGGCGACAAAGTCATCCTTGCACGCCGCCTCTGGGTCGGCAGTCCGGCCCCCGCGCCCCAGTCGGCGTCCGGGCCTCAGATGGCCCGGGCGACAGGGGGCCGGCTCAGATGGTCAGCCCGCCGTCGACCGAGAGGACGGCACCGGTGGTGTAGGACGATTCGTCGGAGGCGATGAAGGCGATGGAGGCGGCGATCTCGGCCGGGGTGGAGAAGCCCATCGGCGTCATGATCTTGGTCAGCTCCTTGAAATCCCCCCCCTCGGGCAGCTCGAAGGTGCCCATCAGCGGGGTGTCGGTCCCACCCGGAGCCACCACGTTGACCCGGACCCCCCGGGAGAGATACTCGGCCGCCAGGGCCTTCGAGAACATCAGGAGGCCGGCCTTGGAAGCGCAGTAGGCGGCGGAGTACGACTGACCCATCAGCGCGGTGTTGGACGCCACGTTGACGATGGTGCCCCCGACCTCGAGCAGGTGGGGAAGGGCGGCCCGGCACACCAGGAACGGGCCGGTGAGGTTGACGGCCAGGATCTTGTCCCACGTGTCGAGGGGCATGTCCGCCGTGTTGTAGAAGCCCCCGATTCCGGCCACGTTGCACACCACGTTGGGCGGCCCGAGGGCGGCGGCCGTCGAGGCCACCGCTTCGTTCACCGACACTTCGGAGGTGACGTCGCACCGGTAGGCGTTCGCCGTCCCTCCGGCCGCGGTGATGGCGTCGACGGTGGCTGCCAGGTTGTCGGCGGCCACGTCGAGGGCGGCCACACTGGCGCCCTCCCGGGCCAGGCGGACGGCGACCGCCCGCCCGATTCCGGAGCCCGCCCCTGTCACCACAGCCACCTTGTCGGCGAACCGACGCCCGGTGTAGGAGCTGATGGCGGCGTCGGCCGCGTCGTGCTCCGCTCCTCCCTGGCCCAGCGTGACCCGTTGGATCGGACTCATGAGGCCCCCTTCTTCTGTGGCGATGGCGAGTAGGTCTCGCGCAGCGTGTGCTTCAGGATCTTGCCGGCCGGGTTGCGCGGCACCGATGCCACCAGCTCGAGCTGTTCGGGGATGGCCTGCACCCGGAGACCACTGCTCTTCAGGTACGAGGTCATATCGTCGAACGAGAAGGTCTGGCCTTCCTTGGTGGCCACGACGGCACAGGCCCGTTCCCCGGTTTTGGGGTCCGGGAGACCGATGACGGCCACATCGGCCACCGCCGGGTGGGCGTAGAGGAGGTCCTCCACCTCTTTGGCCGAGATGTTCTCGCCGTGCCGGATGATCACGTCCTTCAGCCGACCGGTGATGGTCACGAACCCGTCCTGGTCGACAATGCCCAGATCGCCGCTGCGGAAGTACCCGTCGTCGTCGAAGGCCTCGGCGTCGAGCGCCGGGTCGAGATAGCCCCGGATGACCTGAGGGCCCTTCAACCGGATCTCCCCTTCCTGGCCCGGCCCGGCGCGGGTGCCGTCCAGTCCGACCACGATGAGCTCCACCCCGGGTGTGGGCCGGCCCTCGGTGTCGGCCAGCTTCTGATCGGGATCGTCGGTGGTGGCCATGACCACGATGGGCGCCTCGGTGAGCCCGTAGCCCGAGACGATGCCCACCCCGCCGATCTCGCGCTTCAGGTCGTAATGGAGCTGCGGCGGTTTGGGGGCGCCACCGCCGGGATACGAGCGGATGTGGGGGAAGATGGATCGGGCGCCGGCGGCCCGTTGGGCCTGCAGATAGGCCAGATGGAAGGTGGTCCCCGAACCGGCCAGGGTCACCTGGTTGGCCGCCAGATAGGACGGCGTGGCCACTGGGTCGAACGACTCGGTGATGAGGAGACGGCATCCGGTGAACAGGGCGGCGATCAGCCAGCCGATACCGCCGATATGGGTGAAGGGGAACACCAGCCCCGAGACGTCCTCGGGCCCGATGTCCAGGCACTCGGACATGGCCAGCGCCGAGGCCATGACCGAGAGGTCCGTGTGCTGGGCACCCTTGGGATCGGCGGTGGTTCCCGAGGTGTAGAAGAGCCACCGGATGGGAGCGTCCTCCGCCACCGTCGGTTCGGCCGGCACCGCGGGCAGGTCGGCCGGGTCCCCCTCGGGCAGGTCCCGGTCCACCACCAGGACGGCCAGGCCGGACCGGTTGCCGGCGATGTCCAGGGCCATGGCTTCGAAATCGAAGCCGCGGTAGATGGTGGGCACGATGAGCAGGGACGCATCACTCTGCGCCGTGATGAAGCTCACTTCGCGACCCCGGTAGATGGGGATGAGTGGGTTCTGGCGGGCGCCGAGCCGGGCCAGGGCGCCGACCAGCACCAACGACTCGTTCCAGGTGGGCAGCTCCCAGCTCACACTGGTGCCGGCGGTCACCCCGTAGTCGGTGAAGAGGCCGGCCGCGGCCCGCAGGCAGGCGTCCCGGTATCCGGCGAAGGTGAGCTCCTGGCCCGTGTCTTCGTGGGCCAGCACGGCGTCGGGGGTGGCCGCGGCGCGGCGCTCGATGAGCCCCCACAGGGTGGGCGCCGCCACCCAGCCCCGGGAGGCGGTTCGCCGGTTGAGCTCCTCGATGAAGTCCGCCATCAGGCCGGAGCCGACCACAGCTGGTCGGTGTAGGTGTCAGTGCCCGGGACCGTGCCGATGAACGGCGAGGCCCACTGCACCCGGCCGAGGCCCGCGCCCGCCACCGCCTCGGCCTGGGGGGCGAAGACCGCGTCCCACGAGCCGGCGGGGTCGTCCTCGAGGAACCACAACAACAGCACCCTCTCGTCCACCGACTCGGAGCGCGGTACGTCCCCGGGGGCATCGGCCAGGAGGGGGAGGGGGCTGAAGGCCAGTACGGTGGCCACCGCCGATCCGGGCAGCACCGAAGGCAGGTACTGATTGCGGTACCACGCACCGATCTGTTCCGGGGTCACTCCCTCGTCGGGCTCGATGAACACCGAGACCATCCCCGGGAACCGTCGGTCCAGAGTCAGCTCGGCCGGAACGCCGTCCTCGTCCCGGCGGTGCTCCCATTCGTAGTGATAGAGGCCGGTGTGGATGTGGTCGCGGTCGGTGAACATCCGGCCCGCGGCGTGGAGCACGTTGACCTGGTCGACCGCCCACCGGTTCCACTCGTCGTGATGGCCGTCGAGCACGTAGTAGAGGCCGAGATAACTGCCGACCTCCGGGTCGGGGACCAGGGAAGCGGACCCCTCCGGATAGCGCAGCGACTTGAGCGGGGCGGTGGACACGAACCGGGCGCCGGCGAAGTTGTAGGCGCCGATCTGGCACCCGGCGTAGAAGTGGTCACGCTCGTACCAGCGGTTGTACTCGACCTCCCGGCCGCGGTGGGGCTCCACCAGCGTGTACAGCATGGTGCCGATCCGGATGGGATCGTCGGTCACGCCCCCTTGGGCGGGGGTGGATCTACCAGTCATGGTCCTCGTGCTCCGTTCGTGTGCCGTCAGGGCCACCGACCGGACCGGCCCTCACCGGACCGCCAGGGGCGGGGGCACGGACGCGGCCTGGTTGGCCAGGGTTCTCTTGTCTACCTTCATCATCGAGGTCAGGGGAAGGCTGTCGACCACCACGACCCGGTCGGGCGCCTTGTAGTCGGCCAACGAGGCGCGGACCGCCTGGCGCAGGTCGGCCAGCAACCGGTCGGTGGGCGGTCGTTCGCCGTCCACCGGGACCACGAAGGCCACGCCGATCTCGCCCAGGATGGGGTCGGGGGCACCCACCACCGCCACCTGTTCGACAGCCGGGAGGGCGCCGAGTACGGCTTCGACCTCGGCCGGATAGACGTTGTAGCCCCCGCGGATGTAGAGCTCGTTGGCCCGGCCGACCAGATGGAGACAGCCACCGTCGTCGACGAACCCGAAATCACCGGTGGTCAGCCATCCGTCTGGGGCCAGCACCGATCCGGTGGCCCCGGTGTCGTAGACCAGGCCCTCGGCTCCCGGGCCGACCGGTGGGCCGCCCCAATAGCCACGCATCACCGCGGCGGAGCGCAGACGGACCCGGCCCACCTCGCCGGCCGTCACCGGCCGTCCATCGTCGTCGACCAGGGACAGCTCGACCCCGGGGACCGGTCGACCCACCGAGGTGGCCACCACCTCGTCAGCGTCGCCGGGGACGGTGCCGGTCCCGAGCGACGCTTCGGTCGAGGTGTACCGCACCACCACCGGGACGCCGAACCGTCGGCGCAGGGCGGCCACCAGTTCGGGCGGGACCCGGGACGCCCCGGTGCCGGCGATGCGCAAGGAAGAGGCGTCGGTGGTCTCGAGGTCGGGGTGGGCCAGGACGAGGGCCCACTGGGTGGGGACGCCCTGGGCCACGGTGATCCGTTCCTCGCCGATGATCCGGACGGTGTCAGCCGCCCGCCACGGGGTGGGGGTGATCACGGTGGTCACCGCGTTGGCGATCTCGTCCCAGGTCCGGGTCATGGACCCGACGTGGGCGAACGGGAGGGGGGACAGGCGCCGGTCACCGGGCTCGGACAACACGTCGGTGCCGGCGGCCACCGCGGCCAGTGCCTCGTGGTCGAACACCGCCCCTTTGGGCAGCCCGGTGGTCCCGCTCGTCCACACCACGGCCACCGGATCCGTCGGCGACAGGCCAGGGAACCGGCTGGGAGCGGGACCGTCGGCCGCCGCCATGAGCGCCGACCGCGACAGCACGTCACCGGTGGGCCCGGCCGGCACGGTGGCCCCGTCATCGACGACGGTCACCGTCGGTTGGGTGCGCTCGAGGATCGACAGGACTTCGGGTTGGCCCAGGCGGAGGTTGACCCCCGACGTGATCGCCCCCAGCCGGGTGGCGGCGGCGAAGGAGATCATGTAGTCGATCGAGCTCGGGAGCATGACGCAGACCACCGAGCCGCGTCCCACGCCGTGGGCCGCGAACAGCCCGGCGACGCCATCGGCGGCCCGGTCCCACTGGGCGAAGGTCAGGTGCCGGCGGGGCGAACTCTCCGTGGCGGGCTCGACGTAGGCCTCGACGTCGGCATTGGCCGTGGCCGCGGCCCGCAGGACCTCGACCACGGTCCGGAACTCCCCCTCAATCTGACGCACCGTCATATCGGGGCCGACTGTAACAGGGCCGTCCTGATGCTCTTCGCCGGGTCGGGACCCTCAGAAGGTGAGCACACCGCGGGCCAGCTTGCCCGCCTCCATATCCTCCACGATCTCGCGGAATCCCTCCAGCGGACGCTGCTCTGTCACCAACTCGTCGAGCATGAGCCGGCCCGACAGGTAGAGCTCGACCATCAGAGGAATGTCGTGGTGCGGGCGGGATGACCCGTAGCGGCAGCCGAGCAGCCCCCGGTCCACGTAGGCCAGGGCGTTGACGTCCACCGACACCTCGGTCCCCTGGGGCGGGATGCCGATGGCCAGGGCGTTGCCGCCCCAGTCGAGCACGTCGAGGGCGTTGCGGAGCACGGCCGGGTGGCCCACGCAGTCGAACGACCAGTTGACCCCGCCGGTCCAGCCCAGGGCACCGGTGACCCGGTCCGGCCCGGGCGGGACCAGCTCGCGGATGGCGGCCACCGCGTCGGTGGACGAGGCGTCGACGAAGTGGGTGGCCCCGAACTGGCGGGCCAGGTCCTCTTTGGAGGCCAGCGTGTCAACGGCGATGATCCGGCTGGCCCCGGCCAGGCGGAGGCCCTGGATGACATTCAGGCCCACGCCGCCGACACCGAAGACGGCCGCCGTCTCCCCGGCCTGGACCTTGGCCCGGT
This sequence comes from uncultured Acidimicrobiales bacterium, assembly GCA_963713625.1. Classification (GTDB taxonomy): domain Bacteria; phylum Actinomycetota; class Acidimicrobiia; order Acidimicrobiales; family RAAP-2; genus Bog-756. Next base: position 693,144 of record CAVQMN010000008.1, read on the forward strand.
TGAGCACCGAGCCCACTCCGGTGAGGACTCCGCAGCCGATCAGGCAGGCGGAGGTCATGGGGACATCCTTGGAGATCTTCACCGCCTGGACTTCCTTGACGATGGTCGACTCGGTGAACACCGACGTGCCCGCGAAATTCGACGCCGGCTCACCCTTGAACGTGAAGGGCTGGGACACGTTACCCAGCGTCTTCACGCACCAGGTGGGGTGTCCGGTGCTGCAGGCCCGGCAGTGACCGCAGCTCTGGAGGGTGGCAATGACCACGTGGTCCCCGACCTTGACCGCACTCACCTCGGAGCCGACGGCTTCGACGACCCCGGCCCCTTCGTGGCCGAGCACGGACGGCGCTTTCCAGGGGATGGTGCCGTTGATGACCGACAGGTCGCTGTGGCACACGCCCGCGGCCCCGATGGCCACCCGGACCTCGGTGGGCCCGGGGTCCCCCACACTCAGCTGGTCGGTGACCTCAACGTCGTCACCGGTGTACACGATGCCTCGCATGGCATCCCTCCCTCTCTTTGTTCCTGATCCGATCTTGTCGAGCAGCCACCGGCACCGTCTGGCGGTACCGCGGCGTGCCCTGGGGCTCGGGGTTGCGCCCACCTGGTGACACTCCCGGCCCTCGACCCCGGCCCCTGTACTCCCGGGACGGCGTCACTCCCCGGCCGTGTACTCCTCCCGCAAGTCACGCTTCAATACTTTGCCGCTGGCGTTGACCGGGAGCGAGTCGACGACCGCCACCCGCCTCGGCACTTTGTAGTTGGCGATCCGCTCGCGGGCCCAGGCGATGAGATCATCACCGAGGGCGGCGGGGTCGCTACCCTCGGCCGGGACCACGACGGCCAGCCCGACCTCGCCCAGCCGCCTGTCGGGGATGCCCACCACCGCGGCCTGGGCCACCGCCGGGTGGACTCGGAGGGCGGCCTCGACCTCGGCCGGGTAGATGTTGAAGCCCCCGCTCACGTACATGTCCTTCAAACGGTCGGTGATGGTCACGTTTCCGGCCTCGTCCATCACCCCCACGTCGCCCGTGTGCAACCACCCATCCATGTCGATGGCTTCGTCGGTGGCCTCGGAGTCGTTGAAGTACCCGCGCATGACGTTGTAGCCCCGCACCACGATCTCACCGGCCTCACCCCGCGGCAGTTCGACCCCGTCGGCTCCGATGATGCGGACAGTCACGTCGGGGATGGCCCGGCCCGAGGTTCCCGAGATCACCTCGGCCGAATCGCCCCGTCGGCACATGGTCACCGTCCCGGTCGCCTCGGTGAGCCCGTAGGCGGTGAGCACGGTCTCGATGCCGAGGTCGGACCACAACCCCTCCACCAGCTCCACGGGGACGACGGCGGCGCCGGTGACCACCAGGCGAAGCGAGGACAGGTCGAACTCCTTGCGCTCGGGGTGGTCGAGCATCGACTGGAAGATGGTCGGAGGGCCGGGGAGGACGCTGATGCGTTCGGCTTCCACCCTCGACATGACCCGCTCGACGTTGAAGACCGGCTCGGGGATCATGGTGGCGCCGGTCATGAGGCAGGCCAGGATTCCCGCCTTGTAACCGAAGGTGTGGAAGAAGGGGTTGACGATCAGGTAGCGGTCCCCCTGGCTGAGACCGACCACTTCGGACCAGGTGGCGAAGGTGCGCAATGTCTGTCCGTGGGTGGTCATCGCCCCCTTGGGGAGCCCGGTGGTCCCCGACGTGAACACCAGGTCGGAGAGATCGCCCGAGGTGATGGAGGCGGTCCGACCGGCGGCCACGTCGGCCGAGCAGGCGCCGCCCTCGTGCAGGAAGACCTCCCAGTCGACCACCGGATCGCCCTTGGCCGTCGACGGACGCGAGCTGCCGTCACCACGGCGCAGGACCACCACCCGCTCGAGTTCGGGAACCCGGGAACCGGCGGCCACCGCCTCGTCCAAGAGGCGGGTGTAGTCGTTGCCGAGGAACCCGTCGACGGTGAACAGGATCCGGGCGCCGGACTGGGCCAGGATCTGGGCCGCCTCGGCTCCCTTGAACCGGGTGTTGAGCGGGACCAGGAGGGCTCCGGCCCCCACGGCCCCGAGGGCGGCGACCACCCACTCCGCGCAGTTGGGGGCCCACACCGCCACCCGGTCGCCTCGATCGATGCCGTTGGCCACGATGGCCCGGGTGGCCGAGGCCACCTCGTCGGCCAACTGGTCGAAGGTGAGACGGACGGTCGCACCGTCAGGCCCGTGCACATCGACCACTGCTTCCAGTTCACCGAACCGGGCCGCGGCATCCTCCACCAGCCCGGGGATCGTCCCCCACTGAAGATCCCCGCGGGGATCGGTCACGTCTGACACTCCGTCAGGGTAGTTGCTCCCAGGGTCAGGGATGCTGGCTACTCACCGAAACGACTTCACCGGTCATGAAGGTGGCGTACCCGCTGGCCAGGAAGGCGATGACGTTGGCCACCTCCCACACCTCGGCACCCCGGCCGAAGACCTCCCGCCGGCTGAGCTCTTCGAGTTCCTCGTCGGCCATCACCTTGTTGAGGAAGGGGTGCACAGCCAGGCTCGGGGACACCGCATTGATACGGACGCCGTGGGCCACCGCCTCGACGGCCGCGCACCGGGTCAGGGCCATGACCCCGGCCTTGGCCGCCGCATAGTGGGACTGTCCGGCCTGGGCCCGCCAGCCGAGCACCGAGGCGTTGTTGACGATGACCCCTCCCCCGCCGCGGGCGTAGAAGTGGCGCAGGGCGGCCCGCATGCAGCGGAAGGTCCCGGTCAGGGTCACGTCGAGGACGAGTGCCCACTGCTCGTCGGTCATGTCCACCACGTCGACCTGGCCGCCGAGCCCGGCGTTGTTGACGGCCACGTCGAAGCCCCCGTGGCGGTCAGCTGCGGCATCGTAGAGATTGGCGACCTGGGACTCGTCGGTCACGTTGCACGGCACGGCCAGAGGACGTTCGCCGGCCAGCTCGGCGAGGGCGTCGGCCGCCTCGCCCAGCCGGCGTTCATGGGCATCCGAGATGACCACCGTGGCCCCTTCCTCCACGCAGCGTTTGGCGGTGGCAAACCCGATGCCGGTGCCCGCCGCCGCGGTGACGACCACCACCTTGTCGGCGAGAAGCCCGTGGCCGGGCGGCGGAAGCGGGATGCCGGGCATGCCCGCGTTTTCTTCGGTCATCGCACAGTCCCCTTGGGTTCGGGCGGCAGGCCGAGCACCCGCTCGCCGATGATGTTCTTCTGGATCTCGTTCGAGCCGCCGTAGATGGTCTCCGACCGGCTGAACAGAAAGGTGCGCTGGAACTCGTCCAGCTCGTAGGGAAAGCCGTCGGCCACGACACCGGCCGGCCCCCGGACATCGATGGCCAGCTCGCCCATCCGCTGGTGCCAACTGGCCCAGTAGAGCTTGATGATCGATGCCTCAGGTGGTGCCACCGGTCCGTCGATGCCGGAGAGGCTGCGGAGCGTGTTGTAGCGGAGGATCTCCAGCTCGCCGTAGGAGCGGGCCAGGCGCTGGCGGATGACCGGGTTCGTCGCCGATCCGTTGGCCTGGGCCACGGAGATGAGATGGTCGAGCTCGCGCCGGAAGGACAGCTGGTGACCGAGGAGGCCCACCCCCCGTTCGAAGGCCAGCGTGGCGAGCGCCACCCGCCAGCCGTCCCCCACCTCGCCGACCACGTTGGCCGCCGCCGTCCGGGCACCGTCGAAGAAGACCTCGTTGAACTCGGAGGTCCGGGTGAGCTGGGTGATGGGCCGGACCTCGATGCCCGGTTGGTCCATGGGCACCAGGAGATAGGACAGCCCCCGGTGGCGGAGGGATCCGGGCTCGGTGCGGCACAGGGCGAAGCACCAGTCGGACTGGTGGGCCAGCGACGTCCACACCTTCTGCCCGGTCACCACCCACTCGTCCCCGTCGAGGGCGGCCTTGGTCTGCACGTTGGCCAGGTCGCTGCCGGCTCCCGGCTCCGAGTAGCCCTGACACCAGAGCTCCTCACCGGCCACGATGGGCGGGAGGAAGCGGGCCTTCTGCTCGGCGGTGCCGTAATGGATGATGGTGGGACCGATGAGGCCCTCCCCGAGGATGCTGACCCGACCCGGCGCCTTGGCCTTCACATACTCCTCGTTGAAAATGACCTGGTGGGCCACGGATGCCCCGCGGCCTCCGTACTCGACGGGCCAGCCGATACAGGTCCAGCCGTCGGCGGCCAGCACCTTCTCCCACTCGAGGCGGGTCTCGAACCCGTACGTCTCGTCGCCCGATCCGCCCCGGCCGCCGAGGGCGGCGAAGTCACCGACCACGTGGGCCTCCAGCCACGAACGGACCTCGGTGCGGAAGGCCTCGTCCTCAGGTCGGTCTCGAAGGTCCATGGTGGCGGGTCCTGTGGAGTCTGTTGGGCGGACGGCAAGGGCGGACGGGCAAGGGCCGACGGGGCCCACGGTGGCGCCCGCGTCCGGCGGACCCTGCCCCTCGAAATCTGACCGGACGTTAGCAAAACCGGTTTCGAGTTCCTCCGGGACGGGCCCCCGGAACGGGGCCCCCGGCACATCCCGGGCCCACCCCGGGACGGGAACATGCGATGTCCCACGGGCGTTTTACCTCGTGAATCGTTGCCGACCAGGAGTGTGGATGCATCTTCGCCTCCCCACCGGTCGGCGGAAAGAGAGAGGGAATGAACGAGAACACCGGGACAGACACCGGGGGCCGCGTCGAGCTCAGCGACGAGGAGTGGCGGGCCAAGCTCTCCCCGGAGCGCTACGCCGTGCTGCGCCAGAAGGGCACCGAGCCGGCATGGTCGGGAGAGCTCCTGCACGTGGATGGGAATGGCATGTTCACCTGTGCCGGGTGTGGCACGGCGCTGTTCCCCAGCGACACCAAGTTCGACTCTGGATCGGGATGGCCAAGCTTCTACCGGGCCCTCGATGACGGGGTCATCGATGAGCACACCGATCGCAGCTTCGGGATGGAGCGCACCGAGATCACCTGCGCCAGGTGCGGCGGTCACCTCGGCCACGTGTTCCCCGACGGACCGGCTCCGACCGGTCAGCGCTACTGCGTGAACTCATTGTCGATCGACTACGAGCCCTCCGTGGACTGAGCCCCGACGGACTGACCCTCGGTCGGCGCGGATTCGGCCGGCCGAGGGTCGTCTACCACCATCCTCGATTCGAGCAGTTCGAAGAGGTCGACGAGGGCGCCGGCCTCCAGGGGCCGTCCGGCGCGGATGAGGCACCGGTCGGCGTCGGCCAGCGCCTGGCAGGCGGAGAACACCTCGCCTTTGGTCAGGTGCACGGACGGTGCGAACAGGACGGGGATCAGCTTCCCGCTCCCACCGCTTCGTCCTCGGCGTCGGCGCGGCCGAGGCCCTGATCCCCGTCGGTCCCCTGGTGCCGCTCGACCCTGTGCACGTCGACGGTGGCGAATCGCAGGCTGGCACCGACCTCGTCGGCCACGATCTCCACCTTGAAGCGGCGGTCGCCCTCCTCGGTCTCCCAACTGCGTTGCTCGAGCCGACCGGTCACCACCACCCGCATGCCCTTGGTCAGGCTGAGGGCCACGTTCTCGGCCAGATCGCGCCAGGTCACCACGTCGAAGAATGAGGTCGACTCTTCCCACTCGTTGGACTCGCGGTTCTGCCACCGGCGGTTGACGGCCACACCGAGCGAGGTGGTGGCCTGGCCGTCCCGGGTGTAGCGGATCTCGGGATCACGGGTCAGATTTCCGGTGATGGTGGTCGTGGTTGCCGGGCTCATGGCATTCCTCTTCTCTCGTGTGCACGAGTGTCGTAGCGGCTGGACCCCATCGGGAGTCGGGCCGGGTCCCCCGTCCGGGTGACCGTTCGATGATCGACGGACGACCTTGCCCCGGTCTGACACCAACTGTCGGCGCGGAACCTTGCCGGTCCACCAGCGGACCTGGCCCGCACCCCTCGAAACCTTGCCTGCCCGTCCCTGCAGACCTGCAGTGGTACCGGTCGTCGGCGAAATGCCGTCGTCCTACACTGTCGTGCCATGGACGCAGAGAGCCGGGCCGCCAGTGACGCCGCCGCGGCGGCGGCCGCGGGCACGTTCTATGGAACCGACCTGTACACCGAACCCGACGGCGATCCCGACACGTTGTCCAATCTCGGTCCCCTGGCCCCTCTGGCCGGCATCTGGGAGAGCGCAGGTGGGGCCGACGAGCACCCGGTGGCCGACGGGACCGAGCGGAACGCCTTCGTCGAGCGGTACGAGCTCCAGCCCATCGACCGCCAGACGAACGGACCCCAGCTGTTCTACGGCCTGCGCTATCACACTCACATCGTGAAGCCCGGGGAGGTGGAGACCTTCCACGACCAGGTGGGCTTCTGGCTGTGGGAGCCGGCCACGAACGCAGTCATGCTCACGCTGGGCATCCCGAGAGGTCAGGTGCTCCTGGCCGGGGGCACCGCCGAACCGGAGGCCACGTCCTTCGAGGTGCGGGCCGAGGCCGGCTCCGAGATCTTCGGGATCCTGTCCAATCCCTTTCTCCAGGACGCCTTCCGCACCCTCAGCTATCGGATGTCGGTGACCGTGCACCCCGAGGGCACCTGGTCCTACGAGGAAGAGGGCGTACTGGCCATCCCCGACCGCATCGAGCCGTTCTCCCACATCGATCGCAACACGCTCACCCGGGTGGGCGAACCCACACCGAACCCGCTGGCCCAGGCCATGGTCGCAGACGGAAGTCTCGGCATCGGCAACCTACGACACGAAAGCAGGATGTTCCCATGAACCACCTCATGCGAGAGCTGGCCCCGATCACCGACGAATCGTGGAGCCAGATCGACGCCGAGGCGACCCGCTCGCTGAAGCACTTCCTGGCCGCCCGGCGGCTGGTCGACTTCTCCGGCCCGTTGGGATGGGAGCACTCTGTCGTCGACGTCGGCCGCGTCGACAGCTTGGACAGCGGGCCCCTCGCTCCGGTCGAAGCCGCCCTGCGCCGGGTCCGGCCGCTGATCGAACTGCGCTCCCCGTTCTCGCTGGCCAAGTCCGAGCTGGCCGCGGCCGCCCGCGGGGCATCCGACATCGATCTCGACCCGGTCATCGCCGCCTCCCGTGCCGCCGCCCTGGCCGAGGACCACCTCGTCTTCCACGGCTACGAAGAGGGCGGCGTCGGCGGAATCGTCGTCTCTTCCCCCCACGAGCCGGTGGCCATCAGCGACGACTACAACCACTATCCCGAGCATGTGGCCAAGGCGGTCGCCGCCCTCCGGGTGGCCGACGTGGCCGGCCCGTACGCCATCGCCCTCGGGCCCCGCTGCTTCACCGGCGTGACCGAGTCCACCGAGCACGGTGGCTACCCGGTGTTCGAACACCTCCGTCAGATCCTGGACGGTCCGGTGGTGTGGGCACCGGCGGTCGACGGTGCCGTGGTGCTGAGCCAGCGCGGCGGAGACTTCGAGCTGTCGGTGGGCGAGGACTTCTCGATCGGCTACCGCTCGGACGATACCGACTCGGTGGAACTGTTCATCGAGGAGAGCATCACCTTCCGCATCAACACGCCCGAGGCTGCGGTGCACCTGGCCCACCACTGACCGGGGTCGGTGCGGGGCGGGAGGGCTGCCGGGGTCGGGCGGGAGGCTGCGGGTGGCGACGGGTCGACCGCAGCGGCGACTAGGCGTCGCCGCTCAGGTCGGCCAGCAGTTCGCTCCGGGCAGCGAGACCCAGTTCGACTCCGGGTACTCCTCCGGGGTAGTTCGGATGGTTGACGGCAAGTGCCGCCGGACCGGTACTGAACGCGGCGATCTGGTCCTCGGTGAAGGGGAAGCGCACGTAGTGGACGGCCGATGTGGTCTCCTCCCGGGTCAGATTGGCCTGATGGCTCGACTCGGCCACCGAGCGGACCACGGTCAGGGCCTCGCCACTCCCGATGTGTATTTCACACGCGCTCTCGATGCCCACCAGGCGCGGCAACCAGGTACGCAGATCTTCCTCGCTGGTCAGCTCGATGAAGAGGGTGGCCGAAAGTTCGCCCGGAGTCGGGAGGAGCCGGTTGTAGACGTCGAGCTCGTGCTGGATCTGCTCATCGGTGACCATCTTCTCGGCCCGGGCCATCTCCTGGACCTGGAACCGGATGGTCAATCGGCTCTCGAAGACCAGCGTCACGACCGGGCCCACCGACACCCGCCGGAGCTTCTTGGCGGCGATGACCCGCGAACGGAAATCGTCCCGCTCGCGCTCGTAGGCCCGCTGGTCGGCGATGTCTTCGAGGGTGAGCGGACCCGTCGTGCTCATGGCGAACTCCTGGAGGGGCGTCTGTGGCCCGGGCGGTCCGACCCGACCGGTCCCGGCTGACGCCGGGACCGGTGCTGGGCAGGGAGCGGCGCGAGCACCTGAAGCGGGTACTACGAGATCGAGGTCAGACCCTCGGTGAACCGACCGGCGTGGCTCTTTTCGGCCCGGGCCAGTGTCTCGAGCCACTCGGCGATCTCGACGAATCCCTCGTCACGCGCCGTCTTGGCGAAACCAGGGTACATCTCGGAGTACTCGTAGGTCTCCCCTTCGATGGCCGACTTGAGGTTGTCCTCGGTCGGACCGACAGGAACGCCGGTGACCGGGTCCCCCACTTCGCGGAGGAAATCGAAGTGGCCGAAGGCGTGTCCGGTCTCACCCTCCGCCACCGAACGGAACAGCGCGGCCACGTCGGGGTAGCCCTCGACGTCCGCTTTCTGGGCGAAGTAGAGATACCGTCGGTTGGCCTGGCTCTCACCGGCGAAGGCCACCTTGAGATTGGCCTCGGTCTGTGAATCCTTCAGTGCAGTCATGGGGGTTCCTTTCATGGGTGTTGTGGCAGGCACCACGGGTTGCTTAGTGGGATGGTGACAATGAAGTGCTGGAAGAAGATGCCCGGCTCCGGCGGCGCACCGCAGGCCGGCACTCGTGACACAGGCCGCGGAAGACGATCTCCGCTGAGCCGACGTCGAAGCCGAGGTCGGCCCCCTTCGGAACCTGCAGCTCCGGGAAGTCAGCCACCAGGTCGCGGACCCGGCCGCAGCTGCGGCAGACCAGGTGATGGTGGGGGTGGTCCACATTGGGGTCGAACCGGGTCATGCCCGTCCCGACGTCCAACGGGGCGATCTCCCCGAGCTCGGCCAGATCGTGGAGCGTCTGGTAGACGGTCTTGAGGGATATGGTTTCCATCTCCCGGATGGCTTCGGCATGGATCGACTCGGCCGACGGGTGGGTCTCGTTGCCCTGCAGGAGCCGGAAGATGCACTGACGTTGCGCGGTGACCTTGCGACCGGTCGACCGGAACAGCTCGGTCAGGTCGTCAGGTGTCTTCACGGCCTCCACCTTATCACCAAAGATTGTTTTTCAACAATCATTGTAGATACCGCCAGGTTAGACAAGCTGTGCATGCTGTGGGGACCGTGCAGGGTGTAGGGACCGTGCAGGGTGTAGGGACCGTGCAGGGTGTAGGGACCGTGCAGGGTGTAGGGACCGTGCAGGGTGTAGGGACCGTGCCGGTTGTCGATGCCGTGCCGGGCTGCCGTCCGGAGCGAGCCCGACCGCGATGAGCACGACGCGGGCGGGACCGGCACGGGGAGTCCCGCCCACCTGTGGCAGGCTTTGGCCATGCCCGACCGCGTCCGCGACTCCGAGCCGACGGCGGGTCGCTTCCGGCGTGACGAGGCTCTCGATCGCCTGGCCTCGGAGTCGTTCGACGTCTTGGTCATCGGCGGAGGCATCACCGGTGCCGGGGTGGCCCTGGACGCGGCCAGCCGGGGACTCAGGACCGCCCTGGTGGAGAAGGACGATTTCGCCTCGGGCACCTCGTCCAAGTCGTCCAAGCTGGTCCACGGGGGTCTCCGCTACCTGCAGCAGAACGAGTTCCGCCTGGTCTACGAGAACCTGGCCGAACGTCAACGTCTGCTGGACAACGCCCCCCACCTGGTGACGCCCCTCCCCTTCCTCATCCCCCTGTTCGGACGGGACGGGGTGGTCAACCGCGGCGTGGCCCGCGTCTACCGGACAGCCCTGTGGCTCTACGACCTGACCGGCGGGGTCCGCATCGGTCGGCGCCACGAGAAGGTGAGCCGGGCTCAGGCCCTGGCCCACATGCCCAACCTCCAGGCCGACCGGCTGGCGGCCGGCTTTCTCTATTGGGACGCCCGCACCGACGACGCCCGGCTCACCCTGACCGTGCTCCGCACCGCGGTGCTCGACCACGGCGCGGTGGCCGCCAATCACACACCGGCAACGGCCCTCACCACCGGGCCTGACGGTCGCGTCGACGGAGCCACCGTGGCTCCCGAGGGCCGCGAGCCCTTCGTCGTCCGTGCCGCGGTGGTGGTCAACGCGGCCGGCGTATGGGCCGACGAGGTGCGCGCCCTCGACGAGCAGCGGAACCCACACTCGATCCGGCCGGCCAAGGGAATCCACATCACCGTGCCCCGGGCCGCGTTCCCGTGCGACATCGCCGCGGTCATCCCGGTCCGGGAAGACCGCCGGTCCATCTTCGTGGTGTCCTGGGGGGACCAGGTCTACCTCGGGACCACCGACACCGGGTGGGACGGACCCCTCGACGATCCGAGCTGCCTCCCCGAGGACGTCGACTACATCCTCCGTGCGGCCAACGCCATCACCACCAAGCCCATCGCGGCCACTGACATCACCGGTATCTGGGCCGGGCTTCGGCCCTTGCTGGCCCCCGATCAGAGCGGGCGCAAGCCGAGCGAGCGCACCGCCGACCTGTCCCGCCGCCATACGGTGCGCACCTCGGCCGAGGGGATGGTCACCGTCACCGGCGGAAAACTCACCACGTACCGCAAGATGGCCGAGGACACCGTCGACGCCGCCCTCAAGGTGCTCGGACGGCCCGCGGGTCCATGCATCACCAAGACGCTGCGTCTGCGCGGGGCCACCACCCGGTCATCCCGGGTCCGGGCTCCCGATCCTTCCGGAACCGGCTTCGGGGAGGCCCCGGCCGACGGAGTCACCGCCGTGGCCGCCCACCTGGCCGGCAGGTACGGCACCGAGACCCCGGCCGTGCTGGCCGTGGCCGACGGACGGCCCGAGCTCCTCGGCCCGCTGGTCCCCGGCCTCCACTATTTGGCCGCCGAGGCCGTCTACGCCGTCAAGGACGAGATGGCCCACTCGGTGGCCGACGTACTCGACCGGCGGACCCGCGCCTCCCTGCGCGATGCCCGGGGGGCCGCCGACGCCGCCGTCCGGGTGGCCGGCCTCATCGGTCCGCTGCTGGGCTGGGACGATCGCCGCGCCGAGGCAGAGGCCGAGGACTACGCCCGGTCGGTCCGGGCCGATCTGTCCCGGGCCGGGCTCGACCCCAACTCCGGTCCGTACACCGCGGCCGTGGCCCACGGGAGCGGGGCCGGATGACCCGACCCACCCCGGTCACCCCCATCGACGCCACGCCCGACCGGGTCACCGACCACCTCGACGGAGACCGTGTCGAGGTGGAGGAGAACCTCCGACGGCGGCTGGGCGAGGTCTGCACCGTGGTGACCGACGACGAGTCCCGGGCCGAGGCCGGTCGCGACTGGTGGCCCGTGGCCATCGGATGGGCGGTCGACGGGGAGGTTCCGTCCCGTCCCGCGGTGATCGCCAGGCCGACCGAGACCGACCAGGTGGCGGCGGTGCTCGCCCTCTGCCACCAGGCCCGGGTGCCGGTGACACCGGCCGGTGGACGCAGTGGCGTGTGCGGTGCCTCCATCCCCCTCTTCGGTGGGGTGGCCCTCGATCTCTGCGGCCTGGACGGGGTCGCCGACGTCGACACCCACTCACTGGTGGCCGACATCCGGGCCGGGACCTTCGGGCCCGACGTCGAGTCCTCCCTGCGGACCGGCTCGGGGGTCACCCTCGGCCACTGGCCCCAGTCCATGGACCTGTCCACCGTGGGTGGATGGCTGGCCTGTCGCGGGGCGGGCCAGTACTCCAACCGCTACGGGAAGATCGAGGACATGGTCATCGGTCTGGAAGTCGTCCTGGCCGACGGCCGGGTGGTGCGGACCGGCGGGCACGGGCCGAGGTCAGCCACCGGCCCCGACCTCACCCAGCTGTTCGTGGGCAGCGAGGGCACGCTCGGGGTGATCACCGAAGGCCGGTTCCGGGTCCACCCGGTCCCCGAGGGCGAGGGCCGGCGGGCCTTCGGGTTCCCCTCCTTCGCCGCCGGCCTCGACGCATGCCGCGCCGTCCTGCGGCGCGGCGCCACACCGGCCGTCCTCCGCCTCTACGACCGGACCGAGTCCGGGCGGTCGTTCGACCTACCCGACACCAACGCCCTGATCGTGCTGGACGAGGGCGATCCGTCCCTGGTGGCGACCACCCTGGCCGTCGTCGACGAGGAGTGCCGGGAGGCCGACACCCTTCCCGTGGACCTAGTCGAGCGCTGGCTCGGTCACCGCAACGACGTCTCCGCCCTGGCCCCGCTGTGGCGGGCCGGCGTGGTCGTCGACACGGTCGAGATCTCCGCCCGGTGGCGAGCTCTGCCCGGGCTCTACGACTCGGTGTTGACCGCGCTCGGCGCGGTGGAGGGCACCGCGGTGGCTTCGTCCCACCAGTCCCACGCCTACACCGACGGGGCCTGTCTCTACTTCACCTTCGCGGCCCGACCGCCCGAGGGCCTCGGCCGGGCCGAGCACCGGGACTGGGTGGCGGGGTACTACCGCCGGGCGTGGGACGAGGTCACCGCGGCCACCATGGCCGCCGGGGGTGCCATCAGCCACCATCACGGCATCGGCCTCAACCGGGCCCGCTTCCTGCCCGAGGCCCTGGGGGCGGGCTTCGAGGTGCTGGCCTCGCTCAAGCAGGCGCTCGATCCGCACGGCATCCTCAACCCGGGCAAGCTCGGGCTGGCCAGCCCCTTCGGCACGGTCGGCTGGCCATGAGCATCCTGGTCGTCGACGTGGGCACCTCCGGTGTCCGCGGCGCGGTGGTCCGGCCCGACGGCGCCGTCGAGCACATCAGCCGGGTGCCCGTGCTGCCCGACACCCCCTTTCCCGGGCTGGTCGAGTTCGATGCCGTGGCCATGGCTGCGGCCGTGGTCCAGGTGGCGTCGTCCAGCCTGGCCGCCGGCGGTCCGGTCGAGGCCGTCGGGATCGCCAACCAGCGGGCGTCGACCATCGTCTGGGACCGGGCCACCGGGCAGCCGGTGGCCCCGGGGCTCGGATGGCAGGATCTGCGGACGGTCGGCACCTGCCTGGAGCTCCAGTCGCGGGACATCCGGTTGGCCCCCAACGCGTCGGCCACCAAGGTGGCCGCCATCTTGGACATGGCCGATCCGGACCGGGCCCGATCGGCCCGGGGCGAGCTGGCCTTCGGTACCGTGGACACCTGGGTGGCGTGGACCCTGTCGGGTGGGAAGCTCCATGTCACCGACGCTTCCAACGCCGGGGTGACCGGCCTGATCCACGCCGACGGATCGGGCTGGAACCGCGAGGTGCTGGCCGAGCTGCGCATCGACGAATCGCTGATGCCAGCGATCGTCGACTCGTCCGGGCCGGTGGGTTCGGCCGACGTCCTCGAGGGCCGGCCGGTCATCGCCGGCATGGCCGGCGATCAGCAGGCTTCGCTCATCGGACAGGGCTGCACCCAGCCGGGACAGGCCAAGGCCACCTTCGGAACGGGCGGGATGCTCGACCAGTGCGTGGGCGGTGGCCGCCCGGTCCAGATGGCTCGGGGGCCGGCGGGCACCATCCCCATCATCGCCTGGCGCCGCGGCGGCAAGGTGACCTGGGGGGTCGAGGCCATCATGCTGTCCGCCGGGACCTGTGTGGAATGGTTGCGTGACGACCTGGCCATCATCGATTCCGCCGCCGACTCGGCCGAGGTCGCGGCCCGGTGCACCGACACCGGCGACGTGTGGTTCGTCCCCGCCCTACTCGGGCTGGGCACCCCGGTCTGGGACTTCGGAGCCCGGGGGACCTTCACCGGTCTGACCAGAGGCAGCGGTCGCCCCGAACTGGTGCGGGCCGTTCTGGAGGGCGTGGCCCACCGGGGCGCCGACCTGCTCGAGGCGGCCACGTCCGACTCGGGTCTGCCCATCGACTCGCTCCGGGTGGACGGCGGGATGTCCGCCAACCCGATCTTCGTCCAGGCCCTGGCCGACGCCTGCGGCCGGCCGGTCGAGATCGCCCCCATCCTCGAGGCCACCACGCTCGGCGCCGCCTACCTGGCCGGGATGGCCGTGGGCACCTGGTCGGACGAGGCCGATGTGGCCGCGGCCTGGGCCCCGCGCCAGGTCGTCGACCCGGCCCTGGACGAACCGGGCCGGGAAGCGGCCCGCACCCGCTGGCTCGACGCCCGGGGCCGGTCGCAGGCCGCCATCCCGGAGCTGTCCGCCCTTGACTTCTGAACCGGGCCCGACGGCGCCCACCACGGCCTTCGACCGCCCGCCGACGGCCCGGCGCGACCCCTGCCGCCTGGGACCTTGCCGGATCCGGCCATTGAACCGATGCTCCGGCAACGCCTAGGGTGGGTGAACTACCACGCTCGGCGCCGGGTTCGACGGAGCGGGTGAGTGCAGGAGAGGCAGGGGAACGCATGAGCACGAGCACCGGACTCGGGACGGTGGGCCGCGAACCGGCGGTGGTGAGCGGTCCCGTCCCGTCCATCGACGAGGCGGTGGCCACGGCCAGGAACCTGCACATGGCCCTGTCCGAGGTGCTCCTCGGGACCCCGAGGGCGGTGACCTTTGCCGTGGTGGCCGCCCTGTCCGGGAGCCACCTGCTCATCGAGGACGTCCCCGGAGTGGGCAAGACCGTGTTGGCCCGGGCCCTGGCCACCTCCCTCGGGGTCCAGCTCTGCCGGGTCCAGGGGAATCCCGACCTGCTCCCCTCCGACATCACCGGGGTGACCGTCTTCTCCCCGGACACCGGCACGTGGGACTTCCGGCCCGGCCCGGTGTTCGGACATGTCGTCCTCCTCGACGAGCTCAACCGGACGCCGCCCCGGACCCAGTCCGCCCTCCTCGAGGCCATGGAGGAACAGCAGGTGTCGGTGGACGGCGAATCGTGGCCGCTGCCCCGCCCCCACCTGGTCATCGGCACCCAGAACCCCGTGGGCCAGCTGGGTACCTACCCGCTGGTGGAGAGCCAGCTCGACCGCTTCGGGGTGTCGACCTCCATCGGGTATCCCGATCCCGACGTGGAGACCCGCCTCGTCCTGCACAACGGTGGCCGCTACGCCCTCGACGCCATGACCCCGGTGTCCGATCCGGCCCAGTGGGAACGGGCCATCAGCGCCACGGCCTCGGTGCAGGTGGTGACCGAGGTGGCCGAGTACGCGGTAGCCCTGGTCAGGGCCACCCGCTCCACCGGCACGGTGCGCCTCGGGGCCAGCCCTCGGGCGGCCATCTCGTTGATCCGCAGCGCCCAGGCCTACGCCGTGCTGTCGGGACGGGCCTACGTCACTCCCGGCGACATCCAGTCGGTGGCCGTGGCCTGCCTCTCTCACCGGCTCATCGCCGAAGGCGGCGGGGGGGAGGGCGCGGCCCTCGTCACCCGGATCATCGAAGAGACACCCGCTCCCACCACGTGAGCGCTCCCGGCATCGATCGCCATCCGCTCCTGTGGCGCACGCTCGGTGCCACCGGGACCGGACTGGCGGCCGGCCTGGGCGCGGTGGTTCTCATCCGGGCCGTCTTCGGCCCCGCCGTCGTAGTGGCCGCAGCCGCGGTCGGGCTGGTCGCCACCCTGGCCGGTGCCCTGGTGTCGTGGGGGCTGTTCGCCCGGCGGGAAGCGAGCTCGGATGCGGACCCACCGGACGCCCTGCGGTTCCGCCCCCGGCTGCGGCCCGTGGCCTGGCTGGCGCCGGTGGTGGGCAGCGCGGTGGCCGTGCTCGCCTGGGCCGGAGTGGCTCATTCGAGCGGATCGGGGTGGGTACAGGCCATGGGCGCCCTCCTGGCCGCCGTGCTCATCATCGGGCTCCTGGCCCCCGCGCTCCCGGCCCGCATGGCCACGGTCACCTGTCGCCAGTGTCCCGCCGACAGCCGGGCGGGACAGCCGGTGGTCATCACCATGGAGGCCGGCGGGCCCATCCGGATCCGACCCCGGCGGCCCGCCGGACCGGCGGCCCGGGCGGTGGGACCGGCCCGCGGGTCACGCCCCGTCGAGGTCACGCTGGTCCCGACCCGACGCGGGGTGGTCGATGACATCGTGGTGGAGTTGGCCTCGTGCGCGCCCTTCGGACTGCTGTGGTGGGCCCGGGAGGTCAGGGTGGCGCTGCCCCGGCCGCTGCACGTGGCCCCGAGGCTCGGCGATTCCGGCCTCTTGCCGACCCGGCCCGACACCCCGATCGGTGACGCCCCGCTCCGGGTCCCGTCCGGTGCCGGCGAGCCCCGCGGGGTCCGTCCATACCAACCTGGGGACACTCGCCGGTCCGTCCACTGGCCGGCCACCTCGCACGTCGGGACCCTGATGGTGCGCGAGAAGGAACGCCAGACCGACGACCCCATCGTCGTCGACCTGGTGCTGCCGACCGACCCGGTGGCGGCCGAGGCCGAATCCGAGCGGGTCATGGCCACCCTGGCCGACCACCTCATGCGGGGCCGGCCGGTGGTCCTCGGCACCACCCAGGCCGACGGCCATGTGGTGCAGGCCGTGCGCGACCGGATCGACCTCGGTCGGCGGCTGGCCCGGGCCGTGGCATCGCCGACGGCCGGACCGCTGTCCGCCGGACCGCGCCCCGGCGGAAAGGCCGACCGGGGGCGGCGGTGACCCTGTGGCAGCGGGTCGTCCAGGCCAACAAGCCGGGACCGCCCGAGCACTCGGTGCCCTTCCGGGTGGCCTCGGCGGCCACGGTGGTCATCGCCGTGGCCGCCTGCTGGAGCCAGGGCGAGCTGTCCCCGGCCATGGCCGCCTTCGCGGTGGTGGCCACGGTGGTCGGCAACACCTTGTCCTACTGGTGGCGCGACCGGCCGTGGGGACCGATCAAACCCATTCTGGCCATCTGTGCCCTCGGCGGTTTCACCTGGTTCATCATCACTGTCACCCACTCCGCCACCCCCGGGGACATCACGACGGTCGAGAGCCCGTTGGCCGTGCTGTTCGCCTGGGTGCTGAGCACCCACTCCTTCGACGTCCCGGCCCGGCGGGACGTGGCCTACTCGCTGGCCGGTTCGGCCGCCCTGATGGCGGTGGCCGCGGCCCAGTCGGTCGACCTCGACCTCGGCGTGTACGTGGTGGCCTGGGCGCTGTTCGGCATCTGGGGGCTGGTGGCCATGTGGCAGTCGATGACCGGCACCCGCGGCATCCCGTGGCGGGCGGTGGGAGTGGCCGCCGTGGCCGTGGTGGTACTGGCGACGCTGCTGGTGGCCGTCCTGCCCGCTCCGAAGGTGAACACGTCGTTGATCTTCCCCTCCTCGTCGGACAACTCATCGCCGGTCAACAGCCCGAGCAATCTCACCGACGGTTCCGCCTCTCTGCCCGCCCATGCCGCCAGCCCCAACGGTGTCACCAGGGTCGGGGGCTACCTCGGATTCGCCCAGTCCCTGGACACCGGGATCCGGGCCTCCCTCGGCAACCAGGTGGTGCTCCGGGTGCGGGCCAGTCGGCCCAGTTTCTGGGTGGGCCAGACCTACGACACCTGGAACGGCCAGAGCTGGCTGGAATCGGCGCCGACCAAGGGGAAGGGGGTCACCAAACTGGAGACCGGGTCCCCGTTCGAGATTCCCCTGACCGAGGACCAGCAAGCGTTCCGCGCCTCGGGGGACACCGATGTGCAGACCTTCTACGTGGCCCAGTCCGGGCCCAACCTGGTGTTCCACGCCGACAACGCCCAGCGGGTCTACATCCAGTCCCGAGCCCTCTACCTGACGGGGGACGGAACCATCGTCTCGTCCGCCTCCATGGGAGCAGGGACCATCTACACGGTGGTGTCGGCCGACAGCACGGCCACGCCCGAGCAGTTGCGGGACGCCACCGTGCCGGTGGGGACGAGCGGCGAGCAGTCGCAGGCCCTGACCCACCCGGACCGCTACCTCCAACTCCCCCATCCCTATCCGCGGGTGGCGGCCCTGGCCCGGCAGATCACCGCGGGCACCGGGGCCAACGAGGTCGCCGACCCCGAGACCTACAACAAGGTCGAAGCCATCGAGTCGTGGATGGCCGATCACATCAAGTACACCACCGACATCCCGCCGCTGGCCCCCGGCGCCGACGCGGTGACCAGCTTCTTGTTCGGGACCCGGCTGGGCTACTGCGAACAGATCTCGACCGCCACCGTGGTCATGCTCCGGACCCTCGGCATCCCGGCCCGGGAGACGGTGGGCTACGTACCCGGCACCTACGATCCGATCACCGACCTCTACGACGTGGAGGCCAAGGATGCCCACGCCTGGGTGCAGGTGTGGTTCCCGGGGTACGGCTGGCAGAGCTTCGACCCGACGGCCGACGTCCCCCTGGCCAACCCTTCCCCCGGCTCGGTGCTGGCCGGCACCGCCGGTCGGACCCTGGCCCACCTCCCGTGGATCCCCATCGGCATCGCCGCGGCAGTGGTGGTCACCGTCGCCGAGATCCGCCGACGCCGGCGCCGCCGTCCACCCACCTGGGCCCACCGGATCGCCGCCGACCTGGAGCACGGCGGGGCCAGGTCGGGCCGGCGCCGACGGATCGACGAGCCATTGTCGGCCTACGGCCTCCGCCTGGCCGAGGGTGACGACCGCTTCGGGCCCGGTCTCATCGGCTCCACCCAGTTGGTGGAGCGCTACACCTACGGCGGGCTGGAACCGTCAGCCGGCCAGATCGCCTCCGCCCTGGCCTTCACCCGCGGCTACCGCCTGGCCCGCCGGCGAAGGCGCCGGGTCGACCCGGCTCAGGCCCGGGCCACGGCCAGCGCCTCGTCGAACGAAGCCCCGGCGGCCAGCAGGGGGCGGTAGGCCATCAGGTGGCGGGGCCGGCTGAAGGCCAGCACGGCCTGCAGCCGGTCGCCCCGCCGGTAGAGGGCCACCAGTTTCCCCTCCTCCACCGACCCTTCCACCACGACCACCTCGTCGTCGCGACCGGGCAGACCGATGACCTGGATCTTGGTCTGGTACTGATCGGACCAGAAGAAGGGGATGGGATCGTAGGGCTGGGCCGCGGCCGACCCGGCCAGCAGGTTGCGGGCGGCGGCGGCTCCGCCCTCGGCCGCGTTGGTCCAGTGCTCGACCCGGACCTTCTCACCGGTACCGGGTCGGATCCACCGGGCCACATCTCCGGCTGCCACCACTCCGTCGGCCGCGAACAGCGACCCGGTGCAGACCACGCCGTTCTCGAGGGCGAGGCCCGAATCGGCCAGCCACTCGACCTCGGGAACGACACCGATCCCCACCACCACCAGGTCGGCGTCCAGGGCCGTCCCGTCGGCCAGATGGACCACGAGGGGCGCCGGTCCGGCCGGGTCCGAGGTGATCCGCTCCACCCCCACCCCGGTGGTGACGGTGACCCCCTGGGCCCGGTGGAGCTGAGCGCAGGCCGCCCCCATCCGTTCGCCGAGCACTCCGGCGAGCGGGGTGGGCAGGGCCTCGACCACGGTCACCCGGGCGCCGATGCCGTGACAGGTGGCGGCCACCTCGGAGCCGATGAACCCGGCACCGATGACCACCAGCCGCGCTCCGGGGCCGGCCGACTCGAGGTCGGCCCGGATGGCCTGGCAGTCGTCGAGCGTCCGCAGGGTGTGCACACCGGACATCCCCTCGGTGCCCGGCAGGGGGCGGGCCCGGCACCCGGTGGCCACGATGAGCCCGTCGTAGTGCAGCCGGCGCTCGTCGTCGTAGACGAGCGTCCGGGCCGCCGTGTCGAGTGACACCACCCGCCGTCCGAGGTGGAACTCGAGGCCGAGCGTGTCGAGTTTGTCGGGGGCATGGTGGTGGATGCGCTCGACGTCCCAGGTGCCGGCCAGCACCTGCTTGGACAGGGGCGGTCGGTCGTAAGGGGCGTGGAGCTCGTCGCCCACGATGACCACCGGTCCGGCATGGCCTTCGTGGCGGATCTCCTCGGCGGCGCGCAGGCCGGCCAACGAAGCACCGACGACCACGATGGTCGAGTTGTTGTCCTGGGGCTCACTCATCGGCCGTCATCGTAGGTCTGCCCCGTGGCCGGTCCGTCGACCGGGTGGCGACGGCCCGACCGGTGAGCCGACGGCTCAGGCCCCGAACATGGTCATCCACTGCTCGGGGGTGCGCAGCCTGAACACATAGTTGTGCTCCCGGGTGTAGCCCATGGTGGCCGACGGTTCCGGTGAGTAGAGGTGGCCGGGGTAGAGCACGGTCTCGTCGGGCACCTTGGCCAGCTGGGTGGTCAGCGACTGGTACAGCGCCTCGGGATCGCCGCCGGGCAGGTCGGTACGGCCGCAGCCATCCAGGAAGAGGGTGTCGCCGGCGATGAGCCGGCCGTCGACCAGGAAACACTGGCTGCCCGGGGTGTGGCCCGGGGTATGGACCAACGTGACGGGCACGGAACCGACCCGGACGACGTCGCCGCCGTGGTGGGTGGCCAACTCGTCGGCCCCCACGCCGGTGGTGCGGGTGACCCACGGTGCTTCGTCGGCCTGGACGTGAATGGGCACCGGGGCCGCCTCGAGCAGGCGGGTGATGCCCTCCACCTTCCATCCCATCATGTCGCCCCCGATGTGGTCGGGGTGGAAGTGGGTGGCCAGGGCGCCGACACACTCCATACCGTCGGCCCGGAGGATCGTGAGCAGTTCGTCGACGCCGTAGGCCGGGTCGACGATGACAGCCTCGCCGGACTCCTTGTCGCCGAGCAGGTAGACGAAGTTGACCATCTGCTGGGCCACCGGGTCGTCGAGGGCGAAGTCCCGCCCGGACAGCAGCTGGCGGAAGTACAGACGGTCGGTGCCGGGGGCCGGCTGGGCCTGCGGGGTGGTGTCGGTCACCGTCCCACTTTACGGGTCATGGCCCGGAGACGGGGTGGCCGGCCCGGAGGGGGTGACGGGGGCCGCCGGCACCGTCCGGGGGCGGCTCGACCGGGCCCGGGAGTACCATCGGCGGCACGCGAGGGACTGTGACACCTCGACCAAGGAGGGGGCGGCCATGAGTACGGACCAGCTGGACCAGGAAGTGGCGGGCGCGTGCCGGTCGGCACCCGCCATGCTGCGGACATGGGCCCGCCAGACGCCCGACGCACCCATGCTGACGGAGGGAGCCACCACCCTCACCTGGTCCGAGGTCTACGACCGGGCCAGACGGGTCAGCCACGTCCTGACCGAGGCCGGCGTCTCGCCCGGCGACCGGGTGGCCTTCGTGGACCGGAACGGCATCGAGTACTTCGAGGTCTTCTTCGGTTGCGCGCTGCTGGGTGCGGTGAGCGTGGCCGTCAACTGGCGATTGGCGCCGCTGGAGATGGCCGCCATCATCGAGGACGCCGGGGCCGGGGTGGTCTTCTACGGGCCCGACTACGCCGCCGCCATCAAAGAGCTGACCCCGCAGGTGACCTGCGTCAGGACCTGGGTCCCGCTCGACCAGTTCGAGCAGTGGCGGGACGGCACCACCCCCAACGAGGTGTCCGACCCCGGCTTCGAACCGGGCCCCGATGACGTGGTCACCCAGCTCTACACCTCGGGCACCACCGGCCTGCCCAAGGGAGCGATGATCTCGGGCAAGAACATCGCCTGCATCCTGGACGAGGCCACCCAGGTCTTCCACATCGGGAGCGACACCGTCTCGCTGGTGGCCATGCCCCTGTTCCACATCGGCGGGACAGGATGGGCGCTGTGCGGCATGTCCCGGGGCGGGCACTCGGTCATCCTCCGGGACATGGATCCGGCTGCCGCGCTCCGGCTGATCGAGGAGCACCGGATCACCGAGTCCTTCGTCGTCCCCGCCGTGCTCATGTTCTTGTTGGTTACCCCCGAGCTGGCCACCGCCGACGTGAGCTCGCTCCGCACCATCTTCTACGGCGCCTCGCCCATAAGCGAGGACGTGCTGGTCCGGTCGATGAACGCCCTCGGCTGCGAGTTCGCCCAGGTCTACGGCCTGACCGAAACGACCGGAGCCATCACCTCGCTCATGCCCACCGACCACCAACCCGACGGCCCCAAGGCCGGGCTGCTGCGGTCGGCCGGGCGTCCCTTCGACCACATCGAGCTGCGGATCGTCGACACCGAGTCCGGGGAGACCCTGCCCGTGGGTGAGGTGGGCGAAGTGTGGACCCGCTCCGACCAGAACATGCTCGGCTACTGGAACCGGCCCGAGGAGACGGCGGCCATCCTGTCCGACGACGGCTGGTTCCGGACCGGTGATGCCGGCTGGCTGGACGACGAGGGCTACCTCTTCCTCCACGACCGGATCAAGGACATGATCGTGTCCGGCGGCGAGAACATCTACCCGGCCGAGGTGGAGAATGCCCTCCTGGCCCATCCGGCGGTGGCGGACGCCGCGGTCATCGGCGTCCCCGACGACCGCTGGGGCGAGACGGTCAAGGCCATCGTGGTCAGGGCACCGGACGCATCGGAGGACGACGAAGGGCTGGCCCTGGACATCATCGCCGCCACCCGCTCCCGCCTGGCCCACTACAAGTGCCCCACCTCGGTCGACTTCGTCGACGTGCTGCCGAGGAACCCTTCGGGCAAGGTGCTCAAGCGCGAGCTCCGCCAGCCCTACTGGACGGACAGGGAGCGCAACATCCACTGAGCCGGGGCGTCCCGAGCTCGGGACCGGGAACCGGGAGGATCAGCGGATGGAGGGATCAGAAGAGGCCGGGTGAGGCATCGTCGGGAGGCGGGAGCCCGTCGTCTTCGAACCCGGACAGGTCCTCTTCGATGTCTACCTCGATGACCTCCACCACGGTGCCTTCGTTCCGGCCGATGGCCTCGAGGCGGGGCACGAGCTCCTCCACCTGGATCCGGGTCCGACGCAGTCTCCGGTCGAGCTCGTCGACGATGTCGGTGGCCCGTTGGAGCTGGTCGACCAGACGGTCGACGTCGATCACTCCCGTCTCGAACTCCTCGATGATGGCGTCGAGCTCGGCGCCGGCGTCCGAGTAGCTCAGATCGGCCACCCCGGTGTTGTCATCCTCTGGTGCGGTGCTGTTGCGCCCGCCATCGCGAGTGGTTGCCATCACTGTGTCCCTTCATCAGATGTGGTCGCGGTCAAGTGTCCGCCGGCGGGGGTGGGGACGTGGCCGTCGTCGTGGTCCTGGCCCACCGTGGACACCACCTCACCGTCGGTGAGCCGGGTACGCAGGACGGCTCCGGGGCCGACGGCGGAGACCGATCGCACCACCCGTCCTCGGGCATCGCGGGTGACGGAGTAACCCCGATCGAGCTGCCGCTGGTAATCGTAGGCGCCGAGCAGTCTCCGCCACTGACCGGTCCGCGCCGATTCCGCCTCCACCCGCCGACCCGGCAGGGCCGCCAGCCGACCGGCTCGACCTTCCAGCTCCCGATGCCGTGCCGACAGTGACCGGAGTGACGATTTGGCCAGGACGCCCCCGCACACCGCCAGTTGACTCCGTCGGGCATCGACCTGCCCGCGAGAGGCGCCGCGCAGACTGCGGGCCCGGTGGATCAAACGGTCGGCCTGGCGGTCGATCTGGGCGCGGGCACCGGTCACCACCCGATGGCGCTGCCGATCGAGTGTGCGCTCGGTGGTGGTCATGTTGTCGCCGGCCAACCTGGCGATGATCTGACCGGCCTCGATCGCGTTCCGCCAGAATTCGAGGACCAGTCGGGCGAGCTCCTGACCGCACTCGGTCGGTGTGATGAACGAGCGGTTGGCCACCTCATCGGCCACCGACTGGTCACCGGTGTGGCCGATCCCGGTCCAGACCGGGGTGTCCGATGTGGCGATGGCCCGGGCCACCGGTTCGGCGTCGAAGGTGGCCAGGTCGGCCTTGGAGCCACCGCCGCGGATGACCACCAGCACGTCGCACCGCTCGGACTGGAGACGGCGGATGGCCCCGGCCACCGAAGCCGCGGCCCGACGGCCCTGGACCTGGGTCGGCGTCACCAGGACATCGAAGGCCATGGCCGATGCTTCGAGGCTCCCCATCAGATCGCGGTAGCCCTCGGTCCCGGGACTGGCCACCAGGCCGATGCGCAGCGGGAGGGACGGGATCGGAAGGCGCTTGTTCCGGTCGAGAAGATCCTCGTCGACCAGAGCCTTGATCAACCGGGCCCGTTCGGCCGCCACCTTGCCCAGCAGGGCATCGGTATCCAGCTCGGAGAGGATGAAGCTGATGTCCCCGCGGGGCTTGTAGAACTGGACCTCGCCCTTCACCCGCACCACCAGGCCGGTGTCCAGCACGATCCCGAGCTGGTCGAGGGTGGTCCGGACCCGGCTCCACCGGCTCGACCAGCAGACCACCTTCAAGACGGGCGATCCGCTGTCCTTGGCGCTGGCCGGGTCCACCAGGTCGATGTAGCAGTGGCCCCTCGAGCTGACGTTGAAGGACCGGACCTCCCCCGACACCCAGACCTCGGTGGGCAGTGCCTCTTTCAACGCCCGATCGATGCGGGCATAGAGGCCGCCGATCGACAGCGACTCAGCTTCGGGCGCAGTCGTACCGGGTCGGGTGAAGGACGAACTGCGGGCCACGGCGTCAGGTTAGATGCAGTGTGTGACCGCGGCGGTCCATCCGACGGGTCCACACCTGGACCAGCGGGAAGAGGGTCCGGTGTGGGACGATGGTGCCGACGGTGAGTCGGCCAGGTGGTCGCGGTCCGTCCAGGTGGGGGTCACCCCCCTACCGGGAACGGATCGAGGAAGGTCGGGACTCCACAGGGCAGGGTGCTGGCTAACAGCCAGTCGGGGTGACCTGCAGGAAAGTGCCACAGAGAACAGACCGCCGATGGCAATGCCTCAGGCAGCGCACAGGCAAGGGTGAAACGGTGCGGTAAGAGCGCACCAGCGACCGGGGTGACCCGATCGGCTCGGTAAACCCCACCCGGAGCAAGGTCGAACAGGGGGACGGACGGCCCGTCCGGTGCTCCTCCGGGAGTGCCACCCCCAGGTGGACCGCTCAGATGGATGACCACCCAGCCCTCGTCAGAGGGTGGACAGAATCCCGCCTACAGGCCGACTCACCGTCACCCTCCCCCGCTAGACCGCCATTTATAGGCATCTACCTGGGACTTTGAGTGTCCGTTACTGTCCGTCACTGTCCGTCAGTTACCGCAAAAGTCCTCAAATTCTGAGGACTTTTTGAGGACCTGAGGACTTTTTGAGGACTGTTTGGCGACGGATCCGGGGCTCCAGGGACGAGATGCAACAGGTGTAGCGAGACGACCGGAGGGGCACATGGCAAGCATCGATCGACGGCAGGACGGGCACTACCGGGCGCGGTGGCGCGAGTACCCCGGAGCGCCGCAGAAGACGAAGCAGTTCCGCCGCAAGAAGGAGGCCGAGCTCTTCCTCGACGCCATCCGTGGCCACCTCGCCCACGGAAGGTACGTCGACCCGGCCGGCGGGCTCACCCTGTTCCGGGACTACGCCGAGCAGTGGCGTGCCGGGCAGGTGCACCGCCCCTCCACGGCCGCCCAGGCCGAGAGCTACCTCCGCCTCCACGCCTACCCCATCCTCGGACACCGTCCGCTCGGATCCATCCGACGGAGCGAGGTCCAGGCGTGGGTGAAGGGCCGCAGCGAAGTGCTGGCTCCGGGGTCGGTCGAGGTCGTCTACCGGTGGGTCGCTGCCATCTTCTAGGCGGCCGTCGGCGATCAACTGATCGGTGCGTCACCGTGCAACCGCATCGCTCTGCCCAAACGCGAGGACGGCGAGGTCGTGCCGCTGACCGCCACCCAGGTCCAGGAGATGGCGGACGCCTGTCCGGACCGTTATCGAGCCCTCGTCGTACTCGCCGCCGGCACCGGCCTCCGCCAGGGCGAGTGCTTCGGCCTCAGTGTCGACCGGGTCGACTTCCTCCATCGTCAGGTCCGGGTCAACCGCCAGCTCATCGGGGCGAAGGTCGGTGTGCCCCAGTTCGGACCGCCGAAGAGCAAGGCCGGATTCCGCACCGTCCCCCTGCCCGACGTCGTGAGCACGGTGCTGGCCGAACACCTCGCCCGGTACCGGCGGGGTTCGGCGGATCTGATCTTCACGAGCAGCTACGGCACGCCGCTCCGGCGGAACACGGCCGGCGAGATGTGGCACCGGGCGGCCCGGAAGGCAGAACTACCCGAGTGGGCGACGTTCCACGACCTCCGGCATTTCTATGCCTCGCTTCTGATCAGCAGAGGATGCTCGGTCAAGACCGTCCAGCGACGGCTCGGGCACCAGTCGGCCATGGAGACCCTCGACACCTACGGCCACCTCTGGCCCGACAGCGACGACGAGACCCGTGCAGCTGTGGACCACGTGCTCGCCGGGGTCGACGAACGCCGAGCCGTCTAGATCTTTGTAAAGGAAGTGCTCACACACCTTCCTCGAACACCCACCTGGGAGTTCTCCGTTGTGCGCCACCAACGACCACTTGATTCCGTAACACCAGGGGACCAGATCAAGCCGACTCCTGGGGTTCCGGCGTGCGGCCGCCGCCGCCAGCGCGGCGGCCGTCTCAGCCGACCAACTCCCGTTCGAGATACGTGACAGAGGAGACGTAGGTTCAGCATGGGAAGGGCCAGTCGACGAAAGCGCGAAAGGCGGAGTGCCAGCCCGCAGGAGAGCCAGCACCAGGCGAGTTGGGATCACAGGGGCTGGACGGCGTCAACGTGGGTCACCACGGTGTGGCCATTCCGGACGGGCACAGCTGGGGTGGTCGCAGGACCGGGGCCGGACGCCCACGCCTCTACACAAGCGATGCGGAACGCCAGGCTGCCTACCGGGCCCGACGCCGATCAACCACCTCGAGCATTCCAGAGCATCGGGACGGCAAGCCGCCGGCCGGCGGCGCGCCAGATACGACGTGAGTCCACTGCCCGTGACCGGTCGGGATCCTGAAGTGCTAGCATTGCTAGCGGAGGTGCAGCGATGGCAGCAGTCAGTATTCGGAACTTGGACGACACAGTGAGAGAGCGCCTGCGGGTCCGGGCTGCCGCCCATGGTCGGTCAATGGAGGCCGAGATGCGCGCAATTCTCGTCGAGGCCGTCCGCGAGCCGAGTGACGAAAAGGGCCTCCTTGAAGCACTGGCTGACCGGTTCGGTGAACTCGGAGGTGTCGATCTCGACCTTCCGCCCCGTTCCGCAGCGCCTCGAGCTGTCGACTTCACTTCGTGATCGTCGCCGATACCAATGTTGTTTCGGAGCTGATGAAGGTCGAGCCTTCACCTGCAGTCCGAGCATGGGTGTTGGCACACGGTCACCACGAGCTGCGAATCACGGCGATCACGGTGGCCGAGATCCTCTACGGCGTCGAGCGGCTCCCGAACGGCCGACGCAAGGACACGCTTCGGGAGGCAGCAGTAGACGTGTTCAGCCGGTTCACGGATGATGTCCTCCCCTTCGACGCCGCCGCAGCGACGGTCTACCCGGGGATCGTCGACTATCGCGATCGGCAGGGGACGCCAATCAGCGGATACGACGCTCAGATCGCTGCCATCTGCCGGGCCAACGACGCGTCCTTGGCGACGAGAAATGAGAAGGACTTCGCCGGCGTCGGAGTTGAGCTCATCAAGCCTTGGTCGTCCGTATAGCTCCGACATCCGGGTGGCGCCCGTCATTGATAGGAGGAAGGGCGCATCCTGCGTAATCCACCGCAAGGTACGGCACTTCACTCGCCTGCACTTTTGGCGAAACTGAGCTTCCCCCGGTTTGACGGACGCATGCACTGAGGTGGTAGCACCTCGGGAAGGAGTCCTTGATGCCACGACCCTCGTCCGCCGGAGTTCCGCGCTCGAGCCATCGAATTGGCCAGAGAAGGAGCAAAGCCGATGGCCACCCTGGCCCACGACCTCGGCGTCTCTGAAAGCGGCCTTGGCAACCGGGTGGCCAAGGCCGGCGTCGACGAGGGCCGCAAGGACAGAGTGACCTCGTCAGAGCGGGCCGAACTGGTTGAACTGCGCCGCAAGCTCCGGGTTTCGGAGATGGAGAACGAGATCCTCCGGCGAGCGGCAGCGTATTTCGCCAGGGAGAACATCCTCCCAAATGACCTACACCTTCATCGCCCAGCGCTGCTCGGATCTGCCGGTGGCCACCGCGTGTTGTCGGGCCATGGGGGTGTCCACCTCGGGGTTCTATGCCTGGCAGGCCAACCCGGCCTCTGAGCGGGACTGGGACGGCGCCCGACTCACCGACACCATGTTCGACATCCATCGGATGTCACGACGGTCGTATGGGTCCCCACGGGTCCACGCCGAGCTGATCCTCGGCCAGGGTCAGCGGTGTTCCCGCAAGCGAGTGGCCCGGCTCATGGTCCAGGCCGGCATCGTGGGCATCCACCGGCGCAAGTTCCGGGGCTGCACTCGCCGTGATCCCGGTGCCACGCCGGCCGCGGACCTGGTGCAGCGCAACTTCAACCCGACCGAGCCAGACCGGCTGTGGGTCATGGACGTCACCGAACACCCGCCCGGAGAGGGCAGGGTCTATCTGGCCGTCGTCCTCGAAGCCTGGAGCCGTCGGGTGGTGGGCTGGTCCATCGCCGACCACATCCGCTCCGAGCTCGTCGTCCATGCCGTACAGATGGCTTCTGGAGACGACAACCTCCAGCGGGCAAGACGGTGGCTCATTCCGATGACGGATCTCAATGCACATCTTGGGCCTTTGGCCGCGGACTTCGGGCGGCGGGCCTGCTCGGTTCTATGGGCACCATCGAAGACTGCTCCGACAACAGCGCCGTGGAGAGCTTCTTTGGGACCTTGCAGATCGAGTTGCTCGACGAGCACTGCTGGGACACCCGCAAGCAGTTGGCTCTCGCCATGATCGACTGGATCGAGACCTGATACAACCCGTCGAGACGGCACTCCTACTGCGGGATGCTCAGCCCGGTCGACTACGAACAAGCCCACACACTCGCCGCAGCTGCAGCATGATCGGCACAACCAATCTTTCCGCTGGAGCGGGGGAAGCTCACGATTGACGAGGAGGGTCCGAATGACCACAGAGCAAAGCCATGCCATGGACCACATCGTCGTGGTCCTATTCGAGAACCGGTCCTTGGACAACGTGCTGGGCCGCCTCTATGGACCCGGAGACGGTAAGACCTTCGAGGGGGTCATCGGGAAAGAGCTCTCGAATCCCATTCCCGAGTGGGCAGAGCACGGGGCCGAACGCAAGGTGGTTCCCTACCACGTAACCACTGATATGGACTCGCCCAATCCCGACTCGGGTGAAGAGTACTTCCACACCAACACCCAGCTCTTCAACACACTCGACGACCACAATCGGTTCAAGATCGACGAAGGCGCCAGCGAACCATGGAACGCTCCGGCGCCGGGTACGACACCAACCATGAGCGGCTTCGTAACGGACTACATTTCGACGTTCACCGGCGAGGTCGGCCGTCAGCCCACCTACGACGAGTACGCCCAGATCATGACCGGCTACACCCCCGAGCAACTCCCAGTGCTGAGTGGCTTGGCTCGAGACTTCGGGGTGTTCGACCACTGGTTCTCAGAAGTCCCCTCCCAGACCTTCATGAACCGCTCGTTTTGGACGGCGGCCACATCCTCGGGCCTGGTAGTGAACAGCGCATCGGCAAAGTGGATGACCAAGAACACCGCTGAGACTGTGTTCGAACGCCTCGAAGCACATGGCAAGACCTGGAAGGTGTACGTCGCCGAGCCAATGCCCCTTTCGATCACTGGCTTCATCCACTTCCCACGACTTCAGGAACGCCTGGCCACCCACTTCGTGCCATTGGAGGAGTTCGTCAAGGATGCAGCGGCCGGGACCCTGCCCGACCTGTCGTGGATCGAGCCGGACATGGCCTCTGGCCACAACGACTACCACCCCGCTTACGGTCGGTCGTTCATCGGAGGGGACCTCGACATCGGCTTCGACCCCCCGTCGTCGATGTTGGGTGGTGAAGCCCTTCTACAGCGCATCTATGACGCCTATCGGTCCATGACGGGACCTTCGGGCACCAATGTCTGGAACACAGCCCTGTTGATCGGCTGGGATGAGCCGGGTGGGACCTACGATCACGTCCCGCCCGGTCCCGTGCCGCCCCCGGAGGAAGGTGCCCCGCCAGGAGAGCTGGGGTTCCGGTTCGATCGCTCGGGCTACAGAGTCCCCGCCATCATGGTCTCGCCCTGGGTCGAACCCGGCTCGGTCTACAACGAGGAGTACCGGCACACCTCTTTTATCGCCACCCTCCGCAAAGTGTGGGGCATCGGTCAGCCCTTCACCCAACGTGACGCCTCTTCCCGGACGTTCGACCAGGTGTTCGTGCTAAACAGCCCCCGTGAACCCAAAGACTGGGTCATCGTCGAGGCGCAAGCAGTGCCTGACTGGACGATCGACATCCAGGCCGCCGGAGGTGCATTGAGTACCTTGGGCAAGGCCATTGGTCCGGGCATCATCGAATTGGCCAAGCAAATGGGCATTTCTCTGCCATCGCAACTCGCAGGCCCCAGCCCCCAGTTCACGCCAGAGTTGCTCATGCAGTTCCTTCGGGAGGTCTGCCTGCACCTTTTCCCGGGGCTTGAGTTGAAGAGCAGTTCGACGAAGTGAACCCCGTCCGCTAACGCCGCGCTACGAACCGAACCTTGATGACGGAATGGAACCGGAGGCATCGCCGCGACCTTCCCGGCGCGAGCACGCCAAAGCACCGCCGAGACCAGACGAGGACGAGCTGGCTCGAGCAGAAGAGGAACTCAAGGAAGCAACTGAGGAGTGGACTGAGCATCACTAGACCCACCGGTCAAGGGGCGCCGGTTGCTTTACGTCTATGCGAGGATGTCAGCGCACCCGAGGGCGCACCCCACTGAAGACAGCTCTTCGACGTAGCAGCCTTCGCAGCCATGAAGCGCTACGAGGCCATGATCTGGGCGCAAGGTTCGGATGAATGCCGGTAGGCGTGTCAGCGTCGAGGCAGAAGGTCTGGAACAAGCGAAGTGGAACTGGAAGCGCAGAAGGGAGACGGACGCTCTTCAGTCTGCATTCCGAAGAAGACGCCTCACGCCCTCGCTCATTCCGGGCACACACCGTGCCGGCCAGCGACAGCTGATGAGCGGCTCGGTCCCGGTGGTAGCGGGCATGTTCGTTAGTGATGAAGCATCCAGTGATCATCGGACAACGCAGCTTCCAAGACGATGGCTGCCTCTTGCCATGGAGGCACCTCCGGCTGATCAGATCGCAACCAGCGATTGTGCACGACCTGTACGCCTGCAACCTCCAGCCACCACTTCATTTCGCTGGTGGTCGGGTTCCAGTCAGACCTTTCGAGGTACCCGGCGATGACTCCTTGAGCATGCCGTAGGTCCTTGGAACCCGAATGGGCAGCCCTGAGCAGACCGATAAATGCGGCACGAGCAACATCGAGTCCCCGAGGGGCGACGTGCGCTCGTTCCCAGTCGATCAGGACAGCCCGCTTTTCGGACTCTAGATAGTTGCCGTTTCCTGGATCGCCATGAGTTACAACTAACGGTCCCAACGGTGGCGTCGGCTCGCAACGGGCAGCGGGGGCGAGCCGATCGCCTAGGGCAGTGATCTTGTCCCGATGAGAAGAGACGAACTCAGCTTCCTCGAAGATCGGTAAGTCCGAGCCGCGCCAAGGCGCGCCCTCCAGGCGTTGGAGCGCCACTCCCATCCTTCTCCACGACGCTGGCGACTCCGCATGCTTGCCATCGATGCGTTCAGTCACCAAGCAACGGGCGAATGGTTCGTCTCCAACTCTTCCTGTCCCGAACCAATGAACCCTCGGTACATCCACTTCTTTCTGGTAGAGCCACGAGAGCGCTCGATGCTCGACCCCAAGACGTCCAGGAATGCGCTCGAGTTTCAGCACAACGGGGTTCCTTGACCCAGCCTCCACTCCAAAGAAGACACGGTGCTCTAACCCGGTGGGAGCCGGCTCCAGATGATCCACTCCATACCCATCCGATAGTTCCGCCACGAGAATCACCGTTACGACCATAGAACCACGGATCTGAACTCGCCCCGGCTTGCCGATCAAGCCCGACTGACAATCGCCGAGATTCGGTGGTCACGGCGCTCTTCGGCAGCGTCCAAGCCCTAGTCGCCGAGATCAGAGCGGCCTTTGGCGCCAAAATGGGGGACGAGTCCGGTGATGATTCGTTGCTGGTCGCGGGCCCGTGAAACGTTAGCCAGGACAATCATCGCTCGACCCGAATGGGGGGCGAGTCCCAGGAAGGACGAATAGCCTCCGGTCCGGCCGTTGTGCATCATCAGTCTCCGCTTGCTGCCAGGGTCCAGTTCGATGCCCCAGAACATGCCGCTTGCCCGGTTGGGTCCGGCGGTGGCAACGCCGTTGATCGGTGTCAATGAAGCGCTTCCCGGCGCTGAGCCGTCCAACAAAGCCACGGCAAGCCGGGTCATGTCGCGGAGCGTACTGATGACGCCGCCCGCCGGCGCAAAGCCACCCATGGTTGTCCACGACGGACGCCGGAGACCCATCGATGACCAGCCTGGCGGGGCCGTCTGCTGCGGACCGGCCACGACGGAGGCGGTCATTCCGAGCGGAGTCAAGATCCGCTCCGTCAGCAAAGCCACGTAGTCGGCGCCCGCGCCCAGGGCAAGGAGATGTCCGAGGACAGCGCCGCCCAGGTTTGAGTACCTGAACTCTCCCCGGTCCCGGAGTCGTTGGCGAGCGGCCAACCTCAGCACACCCGAAGCCGTGGTCGTCCGATAGGGGTGCGTTCCCAGCAGGAGAAACCGTGCTCCCCGGACGAACGTGAACAGACCCCGAGGCATCCGCGGCAGGCCGGAGGTGTGGGTGCACAGCTCCCTGAGGGAGATCGAGCCGAACGGGATCCCTGCATCGACCGGGAGCAGGTCGCCGATCTTGGTGTCCAATGAAACTTCGCCGCGATCGATGGCGTCAGCAAGCAGCATTCCGGTGAGCGCTTTCGTAATCGAACCGATCTCGAAGCGTGTCTCAGGCGTTGCGTCAATATACGCGCACCGGGGGTTCGGAGCGGCGTAGAGATCGACCAGGCCGGCGGCGGTACTTCTCGCCCGGTGCCCGGCGAGGACGACAAGGTCAGCCGCAAGCTCCTGGTCATCCTCGCCATCAGATCGGTCGTCCACCACGGCCGAATCTAGTGAAGGTGGTGCAGGCTTGCTGACTGCGTCAGGCGTCGGCAAGGGCACCGTCGGATACGGCCCATCTATGCCCGTCGGCCGTGGCTGTGAACGCACCCCAAGCCGGTTCACCTGGGATACCCCCGACGGCTCAATCAGGGCTCGCGTCTGATCTCCGCAGTTTCAAACGAATAGGCCCGTTTCGTCGCCTATTCGGCCCTCGGTTGCCCACTCGGCTCAGCGGTAGATGTTCACCGACTCGTCCAACCCCATGAGACTGGGCTCGGCCCGGCCGGTCGAGATCAGGATGAATGTCATCGGGTCACCGGAGATGGGCTGACCTCCCCCGGAGATGGGGAACTCCGCGATCCCGTCGAGGCGCAACGTGGCTGGACGCCAGGCCTGATCGGTCAGGACCTGGGAGATGTGCGACACCGAGGGGAGCAGGCCGTCACCCAGAACCGGCGAACGACCGGTCGCCTGTCGAATATCGTCGGCATGCAGGAAGGTGTCGAACCACAGCGATTCAAGACCTTGGCCGAGGGTGCCCGGCGTCCCGGGCGGTCCCGGAGCTTCCCATGCCTGGTCGTCGAAAGCGGCCGCCAAAGCGGCAGCGGATTCCGTGGAGGTGTCGAGTTCGTCGGCCAGAGCGTCCGGCCCACGACCTCTCCGCTCACGCACCTGGCGATCGGTTACCTCCGGTGTGCCGAGCCCGTCGAGTCGAAGCACGCTCACGTCGGTGATCTGGCCGACCACATGCCCTGCGACATCGGCTGCAGTCCACCCCTCACAGCGACTGGGTGCCTGCCATTCATCGGCGGAGAGGTTCCGGAGCAATCCCGAAAAGGCCCGGTACTCCTCGATCATTCCTGGCATCACTACGGTCCGTCCGAGTGTCATCGGTCGCCTCCCTAGATCGAGGACGTAGAATTCTCCTGGCGTGCAACTTACATGGACTTCACATGCGGACCGTCAGTGATCTCAGTCACGGCGATCTGGGGCACCCTCAGCCATCCATGCACGGCGAACAGTCTCCAGGAGTCTCGAACCCCTTTGAGCTCGTGCTCACCCACGGCCGGCCCGGAGCGTCGAAGGTGACGAGGAATCCGTCGCCCGTCGTCTTGAGGTATCCGTCTTCTCTATGGCATCAATGGCGCTTGCGCCGGGCATTCCTCGATTGCACTCGCTTCGCTTTCCGATTGCGACGGCTGGCATCACTGCGGGTCGTGTGCCCTACTTGACTATCGGTCGTGCGTCCGTCGTGGATGTGGCTGGCCTCGCCGTCGTCCGTTGCCAGACTATGGCGGCGACGACTCATCGTTGTGATACCCCCGACGACAAGGACAACAGCGAGGAGACCGAAGATCAAGATGTAGAACATGGCCCATTAGACCATGGACACCTCGAGGTGTCCTGCCCTATTGCTTTGTAGCTGCCTCACCCACCCGGTGGTCGGGGATAGGTCCCCGCTCGCGAGTTGCTACCTTTGGGGACCTGGCGCAGGAAAGAGGCCGGGAGAAGCTCTCCCCTCAAGGACTGGATGCCGGTGCCGAGGCAAAGGTCGTCAACGTCGAGTCAAGGCAGTATGGCGATCAACTCGTTGCTCAATTCGGCGACCACGGTCATGCCACGGTCCGGGTTGGCTTCCCCGAGACCACCGTTTGCCACCCCATGCCCTGCTTCCGCCACATTGATTGCGAGGAGGACATTCCGTGGAGGGTGATCCTCGTAGCCTTCTGACCCACCTCAAAACAACCGCCGCTGACATGGTGATCGGGACGCTCTTCCTGAGATTTCGCCGTCATGCCCGTTGCATTCGTCCTTCTCGGGGATTACCTTGCAATGGGAAGCCTCGGGCGGAGGTTCAGAGGATGCCGTTCATTCAGATCATCGAATTGAGGACCAGCCGACCGGATGAGGTCGAAGCGCTGGTCAAACGATGGGAAGCTGAGACGGCGGGTGTGCGGACCGCCCAGAGGGGCACGTTTACACAGGATCGGGATCAGCCGAATACGTACGTCCAGATCGTGGAGTTCCCCTCCTACGAGGACGCGATGTCGAATTCCTCAATGCCGGAAACGGCATCGTTTGCGAGGCGACTCGCTGATCTGTGTGACGGACCGATGGAGTTCCGCAACCTCGATGTGCGCAGCATCGAAGAGATGTGACGGTGAACCGAGTCGAATCCAAAGGAGGATTGCCATGGGACGGAAGGTCGCAGATTGCCGTGACTTCCCGAGTGAAAACGACTGCACGCTCACCATCTCCGGTGAAGAAGACGAGATGGTCACTGCCGCCACTCAACACGCCGTTTCAGCCCACGGGCATGAGGACACCGATGAGGTTCGGGCGTGGCTTCGCCAGAACCTAAAAGACGAAGTTTCGGCCTGACCCGAAGTCTCGATCAGGCCCGCTCCCCGCCGGACCATTCGGACATGGAACGGTACCTGGACGAGCACCGGCCGACGTGTCGAATACTGAAGTCGGCCGGTGCTCCGGGAACTCACCTCACTCCGGCGTCAGGCGCCCTTGACAGCCTCGTAGATGACCAAGGTCAGGCCGTCGCCGATGGTGATCACGTCGACGAGGCGCATGGGCTTTTTGCCGCTGGTTACTCCAAAGAGGCGCTCTCCCGCCCCAAGCACGCCTGCTTGAGACATACGGAAGGTGCCCGGGTTCGAGCTGCCACAGTGCCTGGATCCGGCTCTTCTGTTCGGCGACCATTCGCGGAGCATTGGGCCCGTTGAAACCCATCGGAAGTACCGAACATCTAGCCGACGGCTGCCACATCGCGACCAAGGATGGGGTGTACGTCGGCAACGTTCAACTTCAGCGCTCCCATCGGATCTGCTCGCGTTGACGGCGTCGTCTCCAAGTTGGGCATGCCTCGGAGGTACCCGTCGGCGTCAGGGAATATAAGTGATCGGAGCAGGCTCAGGAGTCCCAGGTGGGCATGGACGCCTGCTACTCAGGCAGCAGATCCGTGAACCTCCCCATACCTGGGTCGACTCGACGAACAACCGTGTGAGGCTGGGTGGTGAGGAGAGAATCCTCGATGGGCAAGGCAAGCAGATTCTTGAGCAGCATCCTTCCGATCATCTCGTGCGAAACGATAAGGGGACGGTCGACGCCCGCTTGCTCGACGCGATCGAGAGCACATCTTGCACGAGCATCTGCGTCGGCGTAGCTCTCACCCTCAGGAAACCGCCAGCGATAGAGGTCCTTCCACCTCCGATCTCGTTCGCCCGGCCAGGCATGATCAACTTCCTCACTCGTGAGACCCGTCCACGAACCCTGGTCAATTTCGCTCAGATCATCCAAAAAATGGATCTCGAGACCGAGTACCTCACCGAAGATCGTCGCCGTTGCCGCAGCTCGCCCGAGAGGACTTGAGAAGATCGAATCGATTGGCAGCACAGACAGACGAATGGAGACCTTATGAACCTGCGCAAGTCCCGAGTCCGTAAGGGGGAATCCAGTCGGCCTCGACGACGACCCAGGCGGTTCCACTCGGTCTCACCATGCCGGGCAGGAATGCTCGGGTCAGTTTCGCCTCGGCCACTCGTGAGTTCTAGCGCACGTTCGATCGAGTAAACGAGGGCACCGAAGTGGGCTCTCGGCGCCCAGGGACTGCGCTTCGAGCATGCCGAGGTAGTTCACCGTCCGGCGATAGGTGAGCCAGAAGGGTCTTTGGCGCCTTCCGAATCCCGCTCGGTAACAGCTAGCAGGTGCCGCCGACCCGG
This sequence comes from uncultured Acidimicrobiales bacterium, assembly GCA_963713625.1. Classification (GTDB taxonomy): domain Bacteria; phylum Actinomycetota; class Acidimicrobiia; order Acidimicrobiales; family RAAP-2; genus Bog-756. The sequence continues at coordinate 729,907 of CAVQMN010000008.1, forward strand.
CAGCGTTCAGGGTCATCGGTTCCGGCAAGAACTGGTTTCGGCCAGTTGCCAGGGCTGCCAGGATGGCGCTCAGCGTTGGCCGGTGAACTCCCTCGGCTTCGATCTCACTTTCGGGTTGTATCTTCACGGAATGGAGAACGACCTCTGGGAGAAGGGGGCGGCGTGGTGGCAAAAGAACTTTACCGAGGGGGCTGACCCCGAATACGAAGAGCAGATCCTTCCTTTGATCGAGCGCTACGCCCGCGGAGCGGGAGCGGTATTGGATATCGGTTGCGGTGAAGGACAGATCGGCCGGCGCCTGGCGAGTCACGGAGCAGCGGTGGTCGGCCTCGACATCACCGAGTCGCAGATTCGTGTCGCCCACGACCGAGGAGGTCTCTCAGGATGCCTGCGGGCTCGTGCAGATCAGCTTCCATGTCGCGACAGCGGGTTCGATACGGTCCTGGTGTGTTTGGCGATCGAACACGTGGAGCTATTCGAGGCTGCCATGCACGAGGTTGCCCGAGTATTGAAGCCAGATGGGCGATTCTTCTTGCTTCTGGTCCACCCGCTTCTTCAATCACCGGGAAGCGGTTGGGTGGAGGTCGTCGATTCGGATGAGCACTTCTGGCGGGTTGGCTCGTACCTCCATGACGTGATCGCTACTGATCAAGTCAGCCCCGGAATCCATCTCTCGTTCATTCATCGTCCTCTCAGCCGCTACGTTCACGAAATGGGCAGGAATGGATTGTTGATCTATGACATGGCGGAGCCACCGCCACCTTCTCCCGTTATTTTGGAAACAGGGGATTATCCGGATGCCACGTCCATTCCGCGACTACTACTGTTGTGTGCCCGTCGTCTGGACGCCCGTGCATAGACAACCCGGGTGGGCATAGTGTCGGAGGTCCGTCCACCGCGACGAGTTGATAGCTGAGTCCAAGGGAGGTGCCGGCGATCGCAGGGTTCTCGTCGTTGCTGGCCGACGTTCGAAGCTGCTCGCTCTGCGTCGATGCTCTACCTCATGGTCCGCGGCCTATTGTCCAACTCGACCCGAAGTCCAAGATCCTGGTCGCCGGTCAGGCGCCTGGACGCAAAGTGCACAATTCGGGGATCGCATTTCAAGACGCGAGTGGAGACCGATTGAGGGCATGGATGGGGATCGAACGGGAGCAGTTCTACGATCCCATGTGCCTCGCCATCTTGCCAATGGGTTTCTGCTACCCGGGGACCGGTTCGTCGGGCGACCTTCCGCCTCGACCAGAATGCGCGCCCGCGTGGCGGGAGAAGATCATGGAAAAACTCGAAGGCGTGCAACTCACACTTGTGATCGGCCAGTATGCCCATAAGTACCACCTGCCCGCTGTGAAAACGTCGGTGACCGAAACCGTCAAGTCGTGGAAGGACTCCTGGCCCTCGATGCTTCCGATGCCTCACCCGAGCCCGCGAAACAACGGTTGGCTGAAGAAGAACGCATGGTTTGAGGAGGAATTGGTCCCCGAACTGCAGCGGAGAGTATCGATCATTCTCTCGGGCGGTGCCAGCCGATGACAGTCAACAACCGGCCACTCAGTCCGTGGAGGGGGGCAGCCTGTGACTCCGAGCTTGTGCTGTCGAATCGTGATCGCGATCGTCTCCGAATCAGGGTGAGACGGTCGCCCGGAGACCTGGGACCGAGGTTGAACCGCCGAGAAATGGGCCGGGCATCGGTGCATAAAGGGTAAACGCGTGTGGCCCGGTGGTCACTTCCGTCAGTTCGGTGAAACGACCGAACGACGGCTCGAAGAAGGTGATCGTGGCCGGATAGTCGGTCACGGTCCCCGCGGCACAATCGGGGTTGCAGTCGTCGTATCCCCAGGTTCCGTACCCGGTGGCACTCTCAGAGTCCCACGAGACCCAGGTCATGTTGTCGACGATGTTCCCAGCGTCGCCCGAGATTTGGACCACGTTGGGTTCGATCCCGACCCAGGGTGTTTGCCCCAACGTCACGATCGGCAACGTGGGCTCTGGAAGCAGCCAGTAGCCGCCTCCATCGGGTTGGGCGGCTATGGAACCGATGGGATACTGCGGTGGAGCAACTCCCGGGGTCACCAGCGAACCGCGGAAGACGGCGTCGCCAAAGGCGAACACGCCGCCATCGGCACCTGCCAGCCAGTAACCGTCACCCTCTGGAGCGCTGGCCATGCCGACGATCGGGGCATTCAGGGTCGTACCCCCCAGCGACCCCACGAACGGCGCCTGGCCGAAAGCGAAGACGCCCCCATCCGCCGCCACCAGCCAGTAACCCGAAGAGGCTGCCGCCATCCCGACGACGGGGGCGTTGAGCGGCCTGCCGCCCGTGGAGCCGTCGAATGCGGCACTCCCGAACGCGAAGACGCCACCGTCGGAGGCCACTAACCAGTAGCCCTTCCCCTCGGGGGTCGCGGCGATCCCGACGATCGGCTTGTTGAGGGCCGTCCCCCCCATCGAGCCGTAGAACCCTGCGTCACCGAAAGCGAAGACCCCGCCGTCGGCGGCTACCAACCAGTAGCCCTTCCCGTCGGGGGTCGGGGCCACCGCTACGACGGGTTGGTTCAGGTGAAGCGAGCCGGTCGAGCCGTAGAAGACAGCACTACCGAAAGCGAACACCCCACCATCCGAGGAGACGAGCCAGAGGCCCTGCCCGTCGGGAGTACTGGCCATCCCGACCACCGGGAAATCGTAGGAGACGGTGCGGGTGCCCAGATCCGGAGCGGACCCGAGGGCGACCGGCTGGTACAAGGATGGGGAGTTGTTTGCCGCCTGGCCCGGATCGAACGCAGCGGCCACGGCATGGTGGACGGGTGCCAGGACCGTGAGTGCGGCGACGATAACCGTCACTCCGATCCATTTCCGGACCCTCGTCCTTCGAATCCTGGCCGCATTCGACATGGCAACTCCTTCTGTCGATTTCCCCCCATCAGAATGTGCCGCCGTTCGCCACAGCTTTTCCTCGGTTGCCATCCAACCCGGAGCTGCGAACGCTTTTCCCAGATGCAGGGTGGTTTGCTCTTTGAGCTTACGACCGGTGTGCCTGTAAGAACAGGGCCTGGCCCCCATGAGTGCCGCCTCTCCGGTAGGGGAGGGTCTGGCCTGGCGTGCTGGCTTCCTCTCCTTGTTTGTTATTAGCACATTAGCTAATATCAAATCATGGACGACGATGCCGGGGTGTTCAAAGCGCTTGCCGATCCCACCCGGCGCCAGATTTTGCAGGATCTCCAGGGCGGAGAGCTCACCGCTGGAGACATAGCGTCCCGATTTACCATCAGCGCTCCATCCGTTTCACGACATCTCGGTGTGCTCAGGAACGCCGGACTGATCAATGAGCGCAGGGATGCGAATCGCATCTTCTACTCACTCGTCGAGGAGCGATTGGCCCTCTGCGTGGGTCAGTTCCTCTCGGTTGTCTGTCCGGAGCAGATTGTGCTCCGGCAGCGTCGCAAGAAGAAGACCGCCGCACCACCAAGAGGGGCGTGAAATGCTCATCCAAGCCATCGACTGCACGATCAAGAGGCGCCTACTCATCAACTATCGGATCGACCCGGAAGTTGCCGGCCGTCACATCCCAGCTCCGTTCCGGCCGCTCGTTGTTTCGGGTTGGGCCGTGGGCGGGGTTTGCCTCATCCGCCTGGAAAACCTCAGGCCTGCTCACCTGCCGGGAGCAGTCGGCCTCACCACCGAGAACGCCGCTCATCGATTCGCCGTCGAGTGGGACGATGACGAAGGCCCCCACGTCGGTGTCTTCATACCCCGGCGTGATACGAACTCACGCCTAACGGTGCTCGCTGGAGACCGGATTTTTCCGGGTCTTCACCATCGGGCACAGTTTCGGGTCCGTGACGAGGGGTCGGAGATTCAGATCGCGGTGTCGAGCCACGATGGAACGCTCGACCTGTCGGCCACGGCACACAGGCGTGCAGCCCTGGGGGGTGAGCTCTTCTCATGCCTCGATGATGCGATCGGCTTCTTTCGTGAGGGCTCGCACGGGTACTCGCCACATGGCGACTTGAACCATCTCAACGGCGTGAGTCTGGACTGTCTCTGCTGGGATGCTCTGCCTGTTGAGATCGACTCCGCGAGGTCGAGCATGTTCGACGACCACGATGCCTTTCCCGAGGGTTCCTGTACCGTCGATTTTGGGCTGGTGATGCGGGACCTGCCCGCTCGCTGGATCAGCGACGACAGCCGCTCATCCAGACGGCTGCTGCAAGCGGGCCAGGCACCTTGAAGGTCCAGAGGTAGCCGCTGCCAGCGCTGGCGGCCACGAATCCAGGCCAAAGCGGAGTACCGGGGCGCCCTTGACCCCTGGGGGGCCAAGGCTTGCCGGAGCGTGACGCTCTGCCGTCGGTCGGGGCAATGACCAGTCGGCTCCACATCGAACAATTTGCAACCTTTTGGCCATCCCCTGCGTCTTTCAACGTGTGAGGCACGACTGCCGTTCGGGCCAGAGTGGTGGGAGCAACAAAATGAGGTCCTCTTCACCCCGCAGGCGGGTCCGGATTGGGCACCCGGAGCGGGGTCCGCCCTTGTGGGACCGTTCTCGGGAACCGCCATCCGGCCGGCGGGCAATAGTTACCGATGGGAGAGGTTGCGCCGATGGGAGAGGATGTGGGTGGCTCACCAACTGACGCCGATCTGGTGGCAGCTTCGTTGCACGACCCGCAACGGTTCGCCCTCCTTTTCGACCGCCACGCCCGGGCGGTCCACCGCTTCGTGGCCTCCCGGACCAGGCACGGCGATGTGGACGACGTGCTCTCCGAGACGTTCCTCACGGCCTTCCGCAAACGGGCCCGCTACGACCGGACCTTCGACGACGCCCGGCCGTGGCTGCTCGGCATCGCCACCAATGTCCTTCGCCACCACCACCGGGCCGAGGGCCGGCGCCTGATTCGCATGCGGCGGGATGCCCATCGTCTTGAGGAGGAAGTCGATCCGGCGGAGAGCGTTGCCGCCGCGGTCGACGACGCTTCCGAGATCGACCGCGTTGCCCTCGCCCTGGCGCGGCTCGACGACCGCTACCGGGACGCCCTTCTTCTGGCGGCCAGCGCCGACCTCACCTATGACGAGATCGCCAGAGCACTCGGCGTCCCGGTCGGCACCGTGCGGTCGCGCCTCGCCCGTGGTCGCCGACGCCTTCGGGAACTCCTCGACGCGGGCGGGCAACACGAGAAGGACGCCAACGACGTCGCGCCTGCTAGTGAAGGGACCCTCGGATGATCGACGAACTCGAAATCCTCAACCGCTACATTGACGCCACCGTCGACCCGGACCCCGATCTGGAGCCTGCGCGACGGCGTCTGGTCACCGCCATCGAGAAGGAAGGCGGGGTGGCCGCAACGGACTGGCACCCCTGGCGCCGGTCGTATCGGACGGCGATCAGCCGGCGCACCGCAATCTCGCTCACCACTGTGGTGGCGGCCGGTGTTGCTGCGGCCGTCGTTGCCCTCCTGGTCTCCCCGGCTGCCCGGCACAGCCCGCCCGGGTCGACCACCCCACCGTTCCCCACACACCTTTCAGTCGGCGACCAGCTGCGTCTCGTCGCCGACCGGGCCGGCGAACAGCCGATTCCGCGGATTCGAGCCGGCCAGGCCCTCTACACCCAGGCCAACCTCTCCGTCGTCGCCACCGTGAACAACGGCGCGGCCCAGGCGACCATCGGTCTCTCGGTCCAGAAGTGGTCGACGGCGTCGGGACAGACCTGCACCACCCTCACCGCCCAACCGGCCCGGTTCGCCTCGCCGTCCCAGCAGGCGGCCTGGATCGGCCTCCACCTGCTCGAGACGCCGAGCCCCCCGACGGCCAGTCAGTGCCTGCAGGGAGGCGGCGGTGCCGCACCTCCCGATGCCATCACCGGGGCCGGCCAGTTGATCAACGTGTCGTCGCTCTCCACCGACCCTTCCACGCTGGCCCAGCAGTTCGAGGCCGGGACCACAGGCATCAGCGCCTTGGACCAGTTGTTGCCGGATGAGGCTGCCCCCAACCCAGGCTTCCAGCGTGCGGCCATGCTGCTGATCGGACCCACGCTCGGAGCCACTCCACAGTTCGACGCCGCCCTCTACCAGGCCATCGCCCTGCTACCTGGGGTCACGGCCCTCGGACCGATCACCACCCACGACGGCCAGACTGGCCAGGGCTTCGCTTCCGGACCCGGCAGCGGCCAGACCACCATCGTCGTCGATCCGTCCACTGGGCGCCTCCTCGAGGTCCGTGGCCTCGACGACTCCGACTCCTTGACCTCGATCGCCACAAACTATCTCTCCGGTGGGCTTCTGACCGTCGACCAATACTCCGCCCAACTCCAGTGGCTGGACCCGATCGGCTCACCATCGGTGATCGGTCTTTCAGACCTGCCGACGGGGCTCCCCGTGTACGTCTTCGCCACCACCAAGGCGGGACTCTCGTACGACGACGAGATGACGACCGTCCACAACCTCGCGCAGCCCTATTTCCAATACTTCAAATCCATTCAATCCGGATTGACGGATCCGTCGGACCCCACCTCGACCGCTCTCTTCCAGTGGTCGTTCGTTGGCCCCGGCCCGGTCGTGAAACAGTTCATGAAGACGCTCCGGTCCTCCGGCCTCTTCGCCTCGGTCTCTGAGATCTGAAGGCGACCGCACCCGACCCGAGTACCGCCTGCGTGGAGAAGGACCCGGCACCGATGCCGAGAGTTTTCATGAGTTCCGGGTGGGCGTGTGCCCAACGCACAGGGTCAGCCCGACCACACGCGGTCGTCGCGCCGCAGGGCCCAACGGGTTTCCCGGGTCCGGTTTTCCGGTCTACCGGCCCGTCGGCCTTCACCCCGACAGGACGTCGTGCACGGCGTCGCGCAGGAGATCACCCAGTTCCTGATTGGACGTCGTGGCGAAGGCGTCACCGGCCAGGAAGAGCCCCGCGAAGACGGCGCCGAACGAGCAGGCCATCCGGACCCGGTCCCGGAGAGCCAATCGGGGGTCGGCCAGGACCTCACGAAATTTCTGCTGCATGTCGTCGTGCTCAGCGTCGTGGTCCTCGCGGTGCAGCTTCTCCAGGGCGGCCTGGTTGCGCTCGTGCATGAGGAAGATCTTCCGTTGCGCCAGCATCTGACCGACGATCTGGTCGAGGAGCTCGCCCCACAGTTCGATGGTGACAGGCTCCTCGGTCATCATGCTCAGCGCTTCCTTGCCGAACTCGTGGAAACGCATGTGCAACGCCATCAAGATGTCGTCCTTGGAGGCGAAGTGGTAATAGAGCGCCGCCTTGGTCACGCCCAGTTGCTCGGCTATCTCGCGCAAGGAAGTGCCGTCGAAGCCCTTCTCGGTGAAGAGGTCCAGGGCCACGTCGAGGATCCGCTCCCTGGTCGAGATCGCCGCTTTTGGCTCATCCTCGCCGGCCTCAGCCCCCGGGGGCGTGCTGACGGACCCGACTGACCCGGCCCGGGTTGCGGCTTGTGTCACGGTTGCCATCCTACAGATCGGGTCAAGGTTCTACTTGACGACAGGTAAGTACTCCCCTTACGATACCGAATACGCCCAACATACTAACCGGCAGGTAAGGAAGGACGTGATGGCGACTCCCGAACTGATGATCGAGGCCGAAGGCCTCACCAAGAGCTACGGCCAGACCCGGGCCCTCGCCGGTGTGGACTTTTCGGTGCCCACCGGCTCGATCTTGGGACTCCTCGGTCCGAACGGTGCCGGCAAGACCACCGCGGTACGGATCCTGACCACCCTGGCCCGACCGGATTCGGGACGCGGCACGGTGGCCGGGATCGACGTCGTCGCCCACGCCGCCGAGGTGCGGCGCCACATCGGCGTCGCCGCGCAGGACGCCACCTTGGACGGGCTCCTGACCGGCCGCCAGAACCTTGTCCTGGTCGGAGAATTCGAGCGACATGGGCCGCGCCGCCTCCCGGGCACGGGCCACCGAGTTACTGGAGCAGTTCGAACTGACCGATGCCGCCGACCGGGTGCTGAAAGGCTATTCCGGCGGGATGCGCCGTCGACTGGACCTGGCCGCCAGCCTGATGACCCGGCCTCCCGTGCTGTTCCTCGACGAACCCACAACCGGTCTGGACCCGACCAGCCGACAGCGGGTGTGGGAAGCGGTGCGCGAACTGCTGCGCGGTGGCGTCACCGTGCTGTTGACGACCCAGTATCTGGAGGAGGCCGATGCCTTGGCCGACCGGATCGTCGTCGTCGACCACGGTCGGGTCATCGCCAATGGCACCCCGCAGGAACTGAAGCAGGCGAGCAGGAGCGCACGACTGGAAGTGACCCTGACCGCCGCCCACGCTGACGCGGCCACGGCCCTGGCCCCACTGGTCGGGGGGCGAATCCATATCAGTGACGACGGGCGGCAGCTCAGCGCCGCCGTGGACAACTCGCCGGGGCTGGCCACCACCGTGGTGCGGGCGCTCGATGGGGCGGGAGTCCTGGTCGACGACATCGAGGTTCGCCAGCCATCACTCGACGACGTGTTCTTCTCCCTCACCGGCGGTCACATCGAGGAGGACGAAGACGTGACCGGCGGTGAGGGACACGACGGCGCGCGGACCGCTCAACCCAACCTGGAGGGAGTCAACGCATGACGACCACGACCCTGACGCAGACACCGGTCGCCGTGACCGGGCGGAGCAAGCCCCCGGGGCTCATCGTGGGACGGGTGAAGGACGCATGGGCCATGACCCGGCGCAACCTGGTCCACATTTCACGCGAGCCGATGCAGCTCTCCGACGTGACCATCCAGCCCGTCCTGTTCACCGTGCTCTTCGTCTTCATCTTCGGCGGGGGTATCCCCATCCCCGGCGGAGGGAGCTACAAGGACTTCGTCCTGGCCGGCCTCCTCGCCCTCAACCTGGTGACGTCCACCATGGGCACGGCCGTGGGTCTGAGTACCGACCTGCACGAGGGCATGATCGACCGGTTCCGCACCCTGCCCATGTGGCGGGCGGCGGTGCTGGTGGGGCGCTCCATTGCCGACCTGATGACCTCCGTGCTCTGCGCCGTCATCGTGGCCCTGACCGGTCTGGCCATCGGGTGGCGGGCGGATGCCAACTTCATCTCGGTGATCGGCGGATTCGCCCTGGTGCTCTTCTTCGCCTACGCGCTGTCGTGGATCGCGGCCTGCGTGGGCCTGAACAGCAAAAGCCCTGAATCGGCCGCATCCTTCGGGTTCATCGTGCTCTTCCCGCTGGCCTTCGTCTCGAACGCCCTGGTGCCGACGCAGCACATGCCGGGGTGGCTGCAAGCGGTGGCCGACTGGAACCCGGTGAGCGCCGTCACCGCAGGCGCCCGGAACCTGTGGGGCAATCCGAACCCGTCCGGCACCATTCCGGCGTGGCCCATGCAGCATCCGGTGGAGGCTTCACTGATCTGGTCGGTGGTGATCTTGGCCGTGGCCGCTCCGCTGGCTGCGCACTTCTTCCGGCGCCGGACCACGGAGTGACCGGGACGATCTGAACAGAACCGGTGGTGAGGTCGTACGTTCCTGAGGGCAGGGGCCGCCGGAGCACCCCGGAGGCGGCAACGCCCGGCTGTCTCCGGGGACCGGTCGGCGGAGTGCCGAGGTCCCGTCAACCGCCGGTCCCATCGCAGGCGCATCTCGACGGAAGCAGGGACCCTCCCCGATCCCAGGGCCTGTTCAAGGAGGCGCTCCGGGCCGTCGGGGCTATCGACGGGTCCTCTTCGTTGTCACCCTGAGGTGTTCGATCTTCAAACGAAGATCTGCGATCTCGGTCCTCAACTCGTTGACCAGCTGATGGTCGGTCCGATCGAGCTCCGACATCTGTTGGGTCAGGGCATCGAGAGCGTCTGCCAACAGGTACGCACTGCGCAGCGCGGCGGTGGCCACCACCCTGGCCTCGCCCGCCGAATCGCTGGCATCGGTGTACTCAGGTTCCAAGTCATCGACAAGGGTGTCGACCTCCCGCCGGATAGTCATGGGAGCATCGTGGGCCACGCTCCAGTGTCCGTCAAATGACACCCGGTGCTTGTCACTTGTCGTGTTGGCCCGACGCCGTTCGGTGGTCGGGCCACCGCTCCGTCGGGTAGCGTTGCGCCCCGTTCAAGCAGAGACGCCCCAAGGCCGATAAAACTGAATGCCGTACGCCGAATGGCTCTGGCGATCGCCACCGAACTGGCCTCCCCCGCCGCCCGGCTGGCGACCACCTCCAGGCTGGAGACCCCCGCCCGAATGGCCGCCGGCACCGGAGGGTTGGTCTTTCTGGATGGAACCGGCCGTCCCCGATTGGGCGGTGGAGCACCCTTCGGCTCCGGTCGTGCTCAGCGACGGACCTGCCCGCGGCCATCTCGTCTGGGAGACCCGGTTTGTGATGGTCTCCTTCCTGCTACCGGCGGTCGCTTCCGCAATCGTCTTGTTCGCGCAACACGTCTCCGGCGTCGGGAACATCACCAGGTTTCCGGTCATCATCGCCGGACACCCGGTCACCAATCTCGTCGTCGGGATCCTCAGCTATCTCTCCGTGGCAGCAGTGGTCCCGCTGGCGCTCCTGCTTCTCACCAGGACGGGCCAGCCGCCCCGGGTGCTCGGGCTCGGGCTACCGAGTTGGCGACAGGACATCTGGCCCGGGATCGGACTCGCCGCCGCTTCCTTCGGTGCGGAGATCCCGGTGGCCATCGTCCTCTCCCCGGTGCTGGCCCACGATGCCACCCTGGTCAACCGGGTTTCGATCGGACACGTGCCCGGCTACTACGTGATCTGGGGCATCGCCATGTCGGCTATCACAAGCCAATCAGGCGAT
>CAVQMN010000009.1:0-192904 GCA_963713625.1 uncultured Acidimicrobiales bacterium
AGATCCCCCTCGAGCGGGCCTTCCGATCCCCGTTCGATCTGCAGGAGCGGCTGGGCGGGACGTTGGACGTCGCCGCCATCGCTTCCATGGATCCGGACCGGCTGGCCGAGGTGTTCAGCACCCGGCCGGCGTTGCACCGGTTTCCGAAATCGATGGCCCGCCGGGTGCAAGAGGTGTGCTCCCTGATCGTCGACGACTACGGCGGGGACGCCGCGGCCATCTGGACCACCGCCGCCGACGGCAAGCAGCTGCTGGCCAACGTGAAGGCCCTCCCCGGGTTCGGTGAGCAGAAGGCGCGGATCTTCGTCGCCCTGCTCGGGAAGCAACTCGGGGTGCGCCCCACCGGCTGGGAGCGGGCGGCGTCGCCGTTCGGCGAATCCGGGTCGTTCCGCTCGGTGGCCGACATCGATTCACCCGAAGCACTGGCCAAGGTCCGCCAGTACAAACAGCGGGCGAAGGCGAAGGCCAAGGCCAAGGCGTCAAAACCGGGGTGAAGGCACCGACGGGCCCGGCGGCCAGCTGGGACCTCGGGCACCGGCGGCTCTATCTGTGCTCCCCTGACCGGCCCGACCTCGAGGTGTTCATCGACCGGTGCGTCGAGGGTGGTGTGGACATCGTGCAGCTCCGGGACAAACGGCTGACCGAGAGCCAGGTGGTCGCCCGGGCGGCCCTGGTCCAGCGGGTCTGTGCCCATCACGGCGTGCCCTTCATCCTCAACGATCGCCCCGACCTGGCGGCGGACATCGGGGCCGACGGCGTCCACGTCGGCCAGGAGGACATGGCTCCCGACGAGGCCCGGCGGCTGGTGGGGCCCCGGGCCGTCATCGGGCTGTCCACCCATGGACCCGACGATCTGGCCCGGGCCGTCCGGTACCGGCCCGGGCCCGACGCGAGCGACGGCGCCGGCCATGCCGGCGGGGAGGCACCACCGGCACCTGCTCCGGTCGACTACATCTCGGCCGGCCCGGTGACGCCCACGCCGACCAAGCCGGGGCGGGCGGGGACCGGTCTGGGCTATGTCAGCCACGCGGCGCGGTCGGCGCGGTGGCCGGTCTGGGTGACCGGGGGCGTCGACCCCTCCTCGGTCCCCGCCATGACCGGAGCCGGCGCCCGGCACTTCGTCGTGGTCAGATGGCTCACCGAGGCGGACGACCCGGGGGGCCGGGCCCGGATGCTCCGCCGGGCCATCGACGAAGCCGTCGACGACATCGGTGACGGGTCTTCAGACCCCTAACCGCTCGGCGTGGTCGGGGTGGTGCTGGCCGGTGCCTTGATGATCTTGGCCCCGGCCGGCAACGCCACCGGTGGCGAGGTTCCGACCTGCGAGATGAGCAGCTGGACCGAGGCGGTCTTCACGGTGAGCGTGAACTCCGAGATGTAGTTGCCGGTCACCGTATAGGCGAAGTGTCCGGTCTCGCCGTTCTCGGTCAGGGTGAACGAGTAGGTGCTCCCCGACTGCTGGATGTTCTTCGCCGTGGTGGCGTACTGCAGGTAGTTGTGCGTCGGGTCGATGGCCGTCGCCCCCTGGCTCGCCTGTTGGTAGAAGACCAGATGCTTGGTGGAGGTGCCGGCAGGGACGGTCAGGCTCTGGTACTCGGTGTTCCCGATGACATACACATAGGTCCGCTTGCCACCCTGCACCACATACCCGCCCAGCTTGTCGGGGGCCTCGAACACCAGGTAGTCGGACTGCTTGCCCTGCGGGGTCGACTCGGTGACGGCCTGGCTGTAGTTGGCCGCGGCCAGGGTGTTCTGCACGGCCTTGTCCAGGGTGGCGTTCTTCGGCGCCTGGGACACCCCGAGCACCGCCGCGCCCCCGCCCACCACGCCCACCATCACCAGAAGCAGCCAGCTGATCGTCTGTCTGAGATCGTTCATCGGTGAGACGCTACGCCAGTTCGGAGGGGGTGAAGGTCACTTTCCACCGGTCGGAGCAGGCGCCGGGCCGTCACCATGGCCCCGCCCTGCGCACCCCGGGGGCTCAGATCCCGATCCGCTGGGCCAACAGCTCCCGGTGGTAGGACGGATCGCCCAGCATGAGCTCCGAGGACTTGGCCCGCTTGAAGTAGAGGTGTGCGGGATGTTCCCAGGTGAAGCCGATGCCGCCGTGGATCTGGATTGTCTCTGCCGCGGCGTGGAAGTAGGCCTCCGAGCAGTACGACTTGGCCAGGCTGGCCACCACCGGCAGCTCGTCGGAGTCCTCGGCTGCCGCCCATCCGGCGTAGTACGCCGCGGACTTGGCCGACTCGACCTCGAGCAGCATGTCCGCGCACTTGTGTTTGATGGCCTGGAAACTGCCGATGGGCCGGCCGAACTGGATGCGGGTCTTGGCGTACTCCACCGAGCTGTCGAGGCAGCGCTGGGCTCCCCCCACCTGCTCGGCGGCCAAGGCCACCGCGGCCAGATCGAGGGTCTTGCTCAAGCCGGCCTCGGCACCACCGTCGGCACCGATGAGCCAGGCCGGGGTATCGGCGAACTCCAACCGGGCCTGCTTCCGCGTCTGGTCCATGGTGGCCAGCGGCGTGCGGGTCAGTCCGTCGGCGTCACCCTTGACCCCGAAGAGCGACAGACCGGCCGGGGTCCGGCCGACGACCAGGATCAGATCGGCCACATGGCCGTCGAGGACGAAGGACTTGTGGCCGTTGAGCGCCCACCCGTCTCCCGATTTGGTGGCGGCCAGCGTGATCCCGTCGGCATCCCAGCGACCTGAATCCTCGGTGAAGGCGAGGGTGGCGATCGTCTCGCCGGCGGCGATCCCGGGCAGCAGGTACTCCTGCGCGCTCTGGTCGCCCGAGGTGAGGATGGCGTTGGTGGCCAGGGCCACGGTCGAGAAGAACGGGGCGCACAAGAGGGCGGCCCCCATCTCCTCGAGGACGACGATCAGCTCGACGTAGGAGAAGCCGGAGCCGCCGAACTGCTCGGGGATGATGAGGGACTGCAGACCGAGCTGCTCCGCCATCTGCGCCCACACCGCGGCGTCGTAGCCCTCGGTCGTCTCCATCAACCGGCGGACCTCTGTCTCCGGTGATTTGTCCTCGAGGAAGCGCCGGACGGACTTGCGAAGCTCGTCCTGCTCCTCGCTGAAGGCGAAGTTCATGTGTTCTCCATCCCCTGGAATCCCCTGGGCCGCCCCGAAATGGGGATGCCGTGCCCCGTTTGTCTACCAGAACCAGGACATTGTTGACCAACGGGTCAAGGACATTGACCACCGGTCGGTCGACGAAATTGCGGCCGGCCGGGCACCGGCCCTGCTGGCCTCGGGGCCGAGAGGGTCCAACTACGCTGGCCGGGGCCGCGGCGACCCGCCGTTCCCGGTGAACGGGCCGTTCGTGCACCCGTTTTCGCCATCCACCCAGATTCCGCCGTCGGACCGGGACCGGCGACCGGTGAGGAGGTCCTCGACCCGTGTCAGCCACCATCATCGACTACCAGGACTCGACGGTCGAAGTCCATCGCCTGGTCGTCGGCCCCATGGACAACAACGTCTATATCGTGAGATGCGCATCGACGGGCGAGTCCGTCCTGATCGATGCGGCCAACGAGCACGACAAGCTGCTCCCACTGTGCACGGCCCTCGACGTGCGCCAGGTCGTCGAAACCCATGGGCACTGGGACCATATCCAGGCCGTCGAGGCCGTCCGTGATGCGGGCATCGAGGTGGCGGTGACCGCGGCGGACGCAGCCATGCTCCCCTCCTACGACCAGATCCTCGAGGACCAGTCGGTGCTGGAAATCGGAAGGCTGCGCATCTCGACCATCGCCACCCCGGGCCACACCCCGGGTTCCATGTGCTTCGCCGTCGAGGGCACTCCGTTGCTGTTCTCGGGGGACACGCTCTTCCCCGGTGGCGCGGGCAACACCTCGTTCGAGAACGCCGACTTCGGCACCATCATCGAGTCGATCGACAAGCGGCTGTTCGCCGCATTCGACCCCGACACCATCGTGCTGCCCGGCCACGGGGTCGGAACCACCATCGGGGCCGAGTCGCCCCATCTGGAGGAGTGGGTCGAACGCGGGTGGTGACCGTCGGGCGCTGCGGGCCTCAGACGGCCGTCGACGGTCGGCGGGGCTCGCGGACCAACTCGATCTCGGGAGGGAGTCCGCTCACCACCAACCCGCCGGGCACCTCGGTGCCCACCTCGATGGTCACCCTCGACCCGGCCAGTGGAATCCCTTCGACCTTCAGATAGCCGATCCACTCGGGCAGGTTCGGGCACAGCCAGGTCTTGCCGTACGGGATCCAGGGATCCAGCCGGAGCAGGGTGCGCAGGCAGAGGAGGGGCGACGCCGCCGCCCAGGCCTGGGGTGAGCAGGAGGTGGGATAGCCCACCGGCACCGACAGCTCCCCCCGGTCGAGCCCGCTGAACAGCTCGGGGAGCCTGCCTCCCTGGGCCCCGGCCGCATCCATCAGGGCGAAGATCAACTTCTGGGCCGCGGCGTCGTAGCCGTAGCGGGCCAGCCCGGCGGCCACGATGGCCGTGTCATGGGGCCACACCGAACCGCAGTGGTAGCTGATCGGGTTGTAGCCGCCGCTGTCGCGGGAGAGCGTGCGCACCCCCCAACCGCTGAACATGGCCGGGGAGACCAGCGCCTCGGCCACCCGGTGGGCCTTGTCCTCGTCGACGATGCCCGTCCACAGGCAGTGGCCGATGTTGGAGGTCAGGGAATCGATGGGCTTCTTGTCGCCGTCGAGGCCGACGGCGAACCACCCTTTGTCCTCCAGCCAGAAATCGCGGTTGAACGCCGCCTTGAGCTGGGCGGCCTTGGCCCGGAAGCGGTCGTAGGTGGCGGTGTCGCCCACCTCGAAGGCGAAGTGGGCGCTGGCCAGGTAGGCACCGTAGGTGTAGGCCTGCACCTCGCACAGGGCGATGGGCGCCTGGGCCACCCTTCCGTCCCCGTAGCGGATGCCGTCCCAGCTGTCCTTCCAGCCCTGGTTGGCCAAGCCGCGGTCGGTGGCCCGCTGGTACTCGACGTAGCCGTCGCCGTCGGCGTCGCCGAACTGCTCGATCCACTCGATGGCCCGCGCCGCATTGGGAAGCAGTTCGTCGACCAGTTCCCTGGCCTCACCCCACCGTCGCATCTCCCCCAACAGCATCACGAACAGGGGCGTGGAGTCGGCCGAGCCGTAGTAGATGCTTCCGCCTCCGAGCGAGAGCGAGGCGGCATCCCCGAAGCGCATCTCGTGGAGGATGCGCCCGGGCTCCTCGTCGTGACGCGGGTCGACGTCGGTCCCCTGGAACCGGGCCAGGGTCTGGAGGACACCGCGGGCCAGGTCCGGATCCACCAGGAGGGCCATCCACGCCGTCAACAGGGAGTCCCGACCGAACACGGTCATGAACCACGGGGCGCCGGCGGCCACCACCACCCGTTCGGGGTAGTCGGGATCGAAGATCCGCAGGGCGCCCAGATCCTCATTGCTGCGGGCGATGACGTCCTTCAGGCCCGGGTGGCTGGTCTCGACCTGGGGCACCCGACGTCGCCACTGGGCCAGGCGCTCGGAGGGCGTGGCCCGGTCGATGGGCTGGCCACACCGGTACCTCGGATCGAAAGGAGCCCCGTCGATGGCCGGACCGACCTCGATGCAGGTCGTCCACGTGCCTCGGGGTGGAACGACCACCTCGAAGGTGGCCAGGTCGGCCGTGACCACGGCCGGCTCGCAGAAGCGGACGTCCACGCCGCGGGCCACGCCACCCCGTCGGTAGGAGTAGGTGATGGTCGGGGGACGGTCGGGAGGGACGGGCTCGTCGGACTCCCGACGTCCCACCGGCCGGCCTGCGTTGGCCCGGGCCTCCAACTCGGCCCGGGTACCCGGAATCACCGTGGTGGTGATCTCCCCGGTACCGGGATCGGTCCCGACTCTGCCCTCTTTCACCGCGAAGAGGTCGGCGAAGTCCGATCCCACGAACATCTCGATGGTGCAGGCCGCCGGCTCATCGGCGAAGTTTCGGAGGGTGAGGTCTTCGCGCATCCCCTGGCCGACGTAGCGCGAACGGAACACCATCAAGGTGGAATCGGCCCGGCCCGCGGCCGGGTGGCAGCGGGACACGAACGTGGCGGAGAAGGGGTCGTCGGTGATGGCGGCCAACGACTCGGTCCTCGATCCGTTGACCAGAACCTCGAGTCGGGACAGGATCCGGGTGTCCCTGAAGAAGAGTCCCTGGGCGGCGCCGGCGGTCATGTCGCCCGAGCTCCCGCTGATGGCGAAGGTCGACTCGTCGACCAGGGTCACGACGTTGGCGGTCGAATCGAGGCGGGCCACCGGGCCGGCAAAGTTCCACGGGTCGGCCATGCGGTTACCGTACTGGTTGACCTGGTCACATGCGCAATCCTGACGGTGCCGTGGACCCGCTCCTGATTCCTCCTATACCCGTAGGAGAAAATCACGAATGAGGCTAAGATCATCCCGTGCCCCACGAAAGCGACCACCGTCCAGGAGAGACGAGCCCCCTGCTCCAGATCGAGCAGCTCCACGTGGCCGTGGAAGGCCAACCCATCCTCAAAGGCGTCGATCTCACCGTCGAGGCCGGCCAGGTGCACGCGCTCATGGGCCCGAACGGATCGGGCAAGTCGACGCTGGCCAACGTGCTGCTCGGCAACCCGGCATACGTGGTCACCTCCGGCGCCATCCGCTTCCGGGGCGAGGATGTGACGGCGTGGCCGCCCGATGTCCGCGGCAAGGCCGGGATGTTCCTCGCCTTCCAGGAGCCGGAGACGATCGGCGGCGTGCCGGTCATCCAATTCCTCCGCCAGGCCCTGTCGGCCCGCAGGGGTATGGACATGTCGGTGCTCGAGGTGCGGCTGATGATGATGGAGTGGATGGAGAAGCTGGGAATGGATCCGGCCTTCGGGGAGCGCCATTTGAACGACGGGTTCTCCGGTGGCGAGAAGAAGCGCAACGAGATCCTCCAGATGGCCATCCTCGAGCCCGAGCTGGCCGTGCTCGACGAGACGGATTCCGGACTCGACGTCGACGCCCTGCGGACCGTGGCCCGCGGGGTCCATGCCGTGCGCGAAGCCCGACCCGAGCTCGGGGTCCTCGTGATCACCCACTACCAGCGCATGCTCGACGAGCTGGCCGCCGACCGGGTCCACCTGCTCGTCGACGGTGTCATCGTGAAAGAGGGTGGACCGGAGCTGGCCCGGTCACTCGAGACCGAGGGGTATGACGCATGGCGTACGTGAAAGAAGCCGCCCCCCGACTGGACGTGGCCGCCCTCCGCAAGGACTTCCCCCTGCTCGGCCGCGAGGTCAACGGCCACCCGATCGTCTATCTCGATTCGGCTTCGTCGGCGCAACGACCCGTGCAGGTGCTCGATGCCATGCGGACCTACGACGAGACCACGCACGCCAATGTCCACCGCGGGGTGTACTCCATCGCCGAGGAGGCGACCCGCCGGTTCGAGGCGGCCCGGTACAACGTCGGCCGCTTCATCGGTGCACCGGACCCGGCGAAGGAGATCGTCTTCGCCAAAAACGCCACCGAGGGTCTCAACCTGGTCGCCCACACCTGGGGGCGGAGCAACCTGCACGCCGGCGACGCCATCCTGCTGACGGAGATGGAGCACCACGCCAACATCGTCCCCTGGCACATGCTGGCCGACGAGCGGGGCCTGACCATCCGCTGGCTCCCGGTCGACGATGACGGCCGGCTCATGCTCGACGACCTCGAGCGGCTGGTCGACGGGGTCAAGCTGGTCGGGATCAGTTGCATGTCCAATGTGCTCGGGACGCTCAATCCGATCAGCGTGGTGGCCGACGCCGCCCATGCCGCCGGTGCCGTGGTCGTGGCCGACGCGGCCCAGTCGGTTCCCCACCTCCCGACCGATGTGATCGCGCTGGGAGTCGACTTCCTGGCCTTCAGCTCCCACAAGATGCTCGGTCCCACCGGCATCGGCGTCCTGTGGGGACGAGGCGAACTGCTGTCGGAGCTCCCGCCCTTCCTCGGCGGTGGCGAGATGATCCTCGACGTTCGCAAGGACGGGTTCACTCCGAACGACATTCCCTGGCGCTTCGAAGCCGGCACGCCGCCGATCACCGAAGCCGTCGGACTGGGGGCTGCGGTCGACTATCTCCGGGCCGTGGGCATGGAGACGGTGCGGGCCCACGAGATCGCCCTGACCACCTATGCCCTGGACACCCTGGACGAACGGTTCGGTGCGGATATCGTCGTCTTCGGCCCCCCCGATCCGAACGACCGCGGTGGGGTGATCTCCTTCGCCTACCGGGACATCCATCCCCACGACATCTCCCAGGTGCTCGATGAGTTCGGGGTCTGCGTGCGCGCCGGCCACCACTGCGCCAAGCCCCTCATGCGACGGCTGGGGGTCAACGCCACCGCCCGTGCCTCGTTCGGTCCCTACAACGATGAATCCGATGTCGATGCACTGGTGCGTGCCCTGGCCGAGGCGGGGGCGTTCTTCGGATGAGCACAGGACGGTATCCTGAACGGGTGCAACGCAAGCCGGCGCCTCCACTGCGCCACCCGTGGGGAGGGTCCTGATGCCCGGGCTCGAGGACCTCTACCGCGAGATCATCCTCGACCACTACCGGTCCCCGCGGAACCGCGGCGAGTTGGAGTCACCTCCGGCCCAGCGCGTCGAGGGATTCAACCCGCTGTGCGGAGACGAGATCGTGGTGACCCTGATCGTCGAGGGTGACACCGTCACCGACATCAAGATCGCCGGCACCGGCTGCTCGATCAGCCAGTCCTCGGCATCGCTGATGTCGGCCGCCGTCAAAGGCAAGCCGGTGGCCGAAGTGCGGGACCTGATCCGCACCTTCAAAGGAATGATGTCCATCCACGAGTCGACCCTGCCGTCGACCAACGGGACATCGGCGGGTGACGACAACGGGACCGGAGCCGATCAAGAGGCGCCAGAGCCGGAGATCATCGACATCGATGCGTTGGGTGAGCTCGCCGCACTCCAGGGTGTCGTCAAGTTTCCGGTGCGCATCAAGTGCGCCACGCTGAGCTGGAACACGCTGCTGCAGGGTCTCGACGAGAGCGAGTCGAAGGCCTGATCCGTCGGGGAGCCGGTCACCGTGACGGCCGGTCACCGTTGATGGACAGCCGGCCAAACCTCAGCAGGGCGTCGGGTCGAAGTTCGTCTCGACGGTGGTCGTCGTGTCGGCCGGAGCGGACGTGCCCGGAGTCGATCCCCCACCGAGGCCCGTTGACGGCTCGGTCGTGGTGGTCGGGACCACGCCGTCGGGTCCGGGCGGTGGGGTGAGCGCAGTTTCAGGGGGTCCGCCGAGAGCTTGGGTGATGACCTGGTCGGCCTGGGGTTGTTGGACGTAGAGCACGTCACCGAGGTCGCTGAACTCCGACGAGGGCGCCGAGTAGGTGGGCATCGTGGCCGTGGCCAGGGACTGCGAGGCGAAGGTGTGGAACTCGCCGGCCAGCGAGATCAGCTCGCTCACCGTGAAGGTCGAGTCGATCGTGATCCCCTGCACCACCGACCCGATGAAGGCGTTGATGGTGAGGGGGTTGTACTTGGTCTCGGCCTGGTTGATCAGCGCCTTCAAGAAGGCGTTCTGGCGTTGGATGCGGCCGTAGTCACCGGTTCCGTCGTACTGCCAGTAGCCGTCCTGGAAGTACTGATAGTCGCGGCTTCGGGCCACGGCCAGCGCATAACCCCCATTGAGGTGCTGACATCCGGCCTGTTGGATGTCGAGCCCGGTCTCTGTGTCCATGGCCGGATAGGGAAAGTCGAGATTGATGCCGCCGATGGCATCCACGGCTCCCACGAACCCGGAGAAGTCGATCTGCACGACATGTTCGATCGGGATCCCGAAGTTGTCCTCGATGGTCTGGACCAACTGGTCCGGACCGTTGTTGTACGTCGAGTTGATGCGGTTGTACTGCCCGATCTCCTGGGTGTCGCCGGCCACGGTCACCATGGTGTCCCTCGGGATCGACAGCACGCTGACCTGACCGGTGGCCGGCACGACGTGGACGATCTTCACCACGTCGCTGCGCTGGCCTCCGGCCGTCGACTCGTTCCCCAGGTGGGTCTGCTCCTGCTGGCTCAGTCCGGCCCGGGAGTCCGAACCGATGATGAGCACGTTGAAGGGCTGGCCCGGTGGTGCCGTCCGCAGATGCTTCACCGTTACCTTGGCCACCTGATCGAACCGGTACTCCACGTAGGCGTAGCTGGCTCCGACCGCCACCAGGCCCACCGCCACCAGGATCACCCCGCCGAGCAGGACCCGGTCGAGCCAGGACTTCTTGCGCTTCTTCTTCGTGGCCCGCCTGGCCTTCGGACCACCGCCGGACGCGGAACCAGAAGGATCATCTCCTCTGCCCGATGCGGAATGGGCGCCTCCCCGCCGGTGGTCTCGACGAGCCATGAAGGCAGACGCTACCAACCGCGGCTTGGGCCCACCTGGCAATCACCGGTCCGGCGGACGGAGCGGCCCCCGTCCCGAGCCCAGGGGCGTCACGGCCGTCAGCTGTAGGCGGCGTATCCGGTGCGGTCGACGATCTCCGCCAGCCCGCTGTCGCCGGTGGCCACCACCCGACCCTCCGACAGCACGTGGACCACGTCGGGATGGAGCACATCGAGGAGCCGGCGGAAGTGGGTGATGGCCAACACCCCGAGACCCCACTCGGCCACCCCCTCTTGGACCCGGCGCCCGACCGCGCCCAACGCATCGATGTCCAGTCCCGAATCGATCTCGTCCAGGACGGCGAAGCGGGGACGTAGCACACCGAGCTGGAGCGTCTCGTTGCGCTTCCGCTCGCCGCCGGAAAGGTCGACGTTGAGCGGTCGGGTGAGAAATCGGTCGTCGAAGCCGATGCGGCGGGCCTCCGCGGCCAGCCGCTCCCCGACGTCGACCGGGTCCGCCGGTGCCTCATCGGCCGGTACCCCCTGTCGGGCCGCGGTCAGCGACGTCAACAAGGAGACCCCCGGCACCTCGATCGGGTGCTGCATGCCCAAGAAGAGTCCGGCACGAGCCCGCTGCCAGGTGGGCAGGGCCAGGAGATCGATGCCGTCGAGCGTCACCGAGCCGTCGAGGACCTCGTACCCCGGCCGGCCCATCAGTACGTGGGCCAGCGTGCTCTTCCCCGAGCCGTTGGGGCCCATGACGGCGTGGACCTCGCCGCTGCGCACGGTGAGGGTGACACCGCGCAGGATCTCCTGTCCGGGTATGCCGGCCCGGAGCCCCTCGATGCGCAACTCCCCGGTGCTCATGACACCACCACCGAGACATCGTCCCCTTCGACCTCCACGGTGTAGACGGGGACCGGCCGGGTGGCGGGGAGGGAGCAGGGTTGGCCGGTACGGAGGTCGAAGGTCGACCCGTGCTTGGCGCATTCGATCTCGCACTCATCGCTCAGGACCTCGCCCTCGGCCAACGAGAAGTCCTCGTGGCTGCAGCGGTCGCCGATGGCATAGAAGTCGTCGTCGATCCGCACCACGGCCACCCTCAGCCCGTCCACGTCGAACCGCCTGGCCTCACCGGCCGACAGGTCGTCCCGACCGCACACCCTGACCTTCCGGGCCACGCCGGCGCCGGCCGACGTGTCCTCAGGCACCGTAAGCTCCGGCCCGGTCGGCCAGGGCCCGACCGATCATCGACCGCATGCCGGCCACGGGCACCTGTTCGGCGATGTCGTCGAAGAACCCGGCCACGATCAACCGCTCGGCCACCTCGGGCTCGACCCCACGGGACTCCAGGTAGTAGCGCTGGTCCTCGTCGACCGGTCCGACGGTTGAGCCGTGGCTGCATTTGACGTCGTTCTCCTCGATGTCCAGATTGGGCACGGAATCGGCGTGGGCACCCTCGTCCAGGACCAGGTTGTGGTTGGTCTGCATGGCATCGGACTTCACCGCCCCCCGCCGCACCCGGATCAGGCCGCTGTACACGGAGTGGGAACGCTCGGCCACCGCCCCCATGAACAGCAGATCGCTGGTGGTGCGCGGCGCCAGATGGTCCTGGAGGGTCCGGAAGTCGAGCATCTGATCCTCCCGCCCGATGAAGGCGGCCCGGAGCTGGCTGGTTCCCGACTCGCCCTGCAGGGCCGAATCGGTCCGGAGGCGCGCGTAGCTCCCCCCGAGCGCCACCGCGAAGCTGGCCAGGGTGGCCTTGGCCCCGATGGCGCTGGCCTGATGGGCCAGCTGCCAGGTGTCGGGTCCGAGCGACTGGACGCTGACATAGGACAAGGTGGCGTCGTCGCCCACCCGGATCTCCGTGACCGGCACCACCAGGTGCTCCGAGCTCCGTCGACGACGGTCGGGCGACGGTGGGACACCGCCGGAAGGGAGATCGGTGAGGAGACCGGCGTCGACATCGACCACGATCTCCACCACGCTGGCCGTCGACGCTGCACCGCTGCGCAGGACGGTCCGGGGGAACACCGCATCTCCCCCGGGGCCGCTGATCACATGCACGATGACGACCGGATCGTCGATGACCGCGTCGGGGGCCACGTCGACGACGAGTGGATCCACGGCGAAGGCATCGTTGAGGAGGACGAAGTCGCGGGGCTCGGCGATCACCGAACCGAGGAGGGACTCCATGTCGTCCTGCTCGGTGGCGCGGCCGAGGGACAAGAGGTCGTCGCCCACCGATGAGGCCACGGTGGCCAGCACCCCGTTGATGGTCACCATGAGCCCCGAGCGCGGTCCGAGGGAGTCCACCAGCGAGTGGATGCGGTCGGAGGGCGACGGGCCGGGATCGTTGTGGGGATCCACGGGGAGGGTGCCGGACGGGCGGAAACGGTCGAGGTCGAGTGTGTCGATCCGGCTGTACCGCCACACTTCGTCCTTCTCGCTGGGCAGGACCGAGGAGGCGAACGCCTCTGCCGCGGCCACCCGTCGCCGCTGCAACCATGGCAGCCCGGGGAGGGTGGCGGCAGTTTCGCTGGTGAAGGTGGACAGAATGGAGCCTCTCGCGCAAGGAGGCCCGGGTTACGAGCCTCGGCCTCCATACTACCTGCCCGTTTCGGCCCTCCGACCCCGCCGGCCGACCTCGGACCCGTCGACCGGCGAGACGTTCCTGCGGCCTGCGGCCTACGCTCTGGGCCATGACTCCGCCCCCGGTCCCGGCCCTCGATGCGTTCACCTCCGACGTCCTCGCCGTGGAGGTCGACGGGCACGTGGCCACCTTGTGGTTGGACAGGGAGGAGAAGCGCAACGCCCTGGGCCCGGCCTTCTGGTCCGACCTGCCGCGGGCCATGACCGCCATCGGCTCCGATCCGGCGATCCGGGCCGTGGTCATCGCGGCCCGGGGACCCCATTTCTCCGTGGGCCTCGACCTGGTGGCCATGTCGGGTTTGACCGGTCCCCCCAGCTCCGACAACGGGGCACCACCGTCGATGGCGGCCCGGGCCCGCTCGGCCCGGGCCGAGATCCAGCGCCTCCAGGCCTCGGTCTCGTCCGTCGCCGACTGCCACCTCCCGGTCATCGCCGCCATCCAGGGCTACTGCATCGGCGGGGGTGTCGACCTGGCTGCCGCCTGCGACATTCGCCTGGCCAGCGACGATGCCATCTTCTCGGTACGGGAGACCAAGGTGGCCATCGTGGCCGACCTGGGCAGCCTGCAGCGCCTTCCCCACATCATCGGCAAGGGCCACGTGGCCGAGCTGGCCTACACGGGCAAGGACATCACCGCGGCGCGTGCCCTGTCCATCGGGCTGGTCAATCAGCTCAGCCCCGACGCGGCCCGGGTCGTCGGTGAGGCCAGGGCCATGGCCGCGGAGATCGCCGCCAACTCTCCGCTGGCCGTGCAGGGGACCAAGGCCGTGCTCACCGCGGGCGAGGGGAGCTCGGTGGCCGAGGGCCTCGAGTACACCGCCACCTGGAACGCCGGCTTCCTGGCCTCGGACGACCTCGTCGAAGCCATGAGCGCATTCCTCGAGAAGCGGCCGGCCAGCTTCACCGGTCGGTAGGGGCCCTGCCGGGGCTCAGCCCTTGCGCCTCCACCAGCGACCCTGCTTGCGCTCGGCTTCCTCGTCCTCCTTGCGCACCTCGGCCAGGACGTCGGGGCCCACCGCGTTGATGATGTCCTCGGCCTGGTCCAGCAGTTCGGCCGCCTCGTCCCCGGGGACATCGGGCATCTTCTCGAGCGGCGGCTCGATCAGTGTGCCGTGGGACCAACCCACGTCAGCCAGGCGGCGTACGTAGGAGGGGCAGTTGTCGGGACACTTCCACGGCGCCTCGGGAGCCAGGTCCAGAATGCAGAACCTGGCCACCTCCCCGGAGTCGTACGTCCGGCTCTGAAAGTGCTTGCACTCTTCCCTCATCGGCATGACGACATCTTGCCTCTCTGCCAGCGCGGCCGCTCGACACGGCGCCGGTCACCGGGAACGCTCCAGGTCAGCCGACCGAGCCCTCCATCTGCAGTTCGATCAGCCGGCTCCACTCCACGGCGTACTCCATGGGCAGGGTGCGGGTGATCGGCTCGATGAACCCGTTGACGATCATGCCCATGGCCTGGGTCTCCGACAGGCCCCGGCTCATCAGGTAGAAGAGCTGGTCGTCCCCGACCTTGGACACCGTGGCCTCATGGCCGATCCGGGCATCCCGCTCGGCCACCTCCATATAGGGCTTGGTCTCGGACACCGCGGTCTCGTCGAGGAGGAGGGCGTCGCACCGGACGAAGCTCTTGGCGTGCTTGGCTCCTTCGTCGACATGGACCAGGCCCCGGTAGGTGGTGATCCCGGCGTCCTTGGAGATCGACTTGGACACGATGGTCGAAGTGGTCTCCGGCGCGGCGTGGATCATCTTGGCCCCGGCATCCTGATGCTGGCCGGCGCCGGCATAGGCCACCGAGAGCACCTCGCCCGAGGCTTTCGGACCCATGAGGTAGACCGAGGGGTACTTCATGGTCAGGCGGGAGCCGATGTTGCCGTCGATCCACTCGACGTGGGCCTCGGCCTCGGCCCGGGCCCGCTTGGTCACCAGGTTGTAGACGTTGTTCGACCAGTTCTGGATGGTGGTGTAGGTGATCCGCGAGCCTTCCAGCGCCACCAGCTCGACCACCGCCGAGTGCAGGGAGTCGGTGGTGTACACCGGGGCCGAGCAGCCTTCGATGTAGTGCACCTGAGCGCCGACATCGGCGATGATCAGGGTGCGCTCGAACTGGCCCATGTTCTCCGCGTTGATCCGGAAGTAGGCCTGGAGCGGTTGGTCGACGACCACGTTGGGCGGGACATAGATGAACGAGCCTCCGGACCACACGGCCGAGTTGAGGGCGGCGAACTTGTTGTCGTTGGGGGGGATGATCGTCCCGAAGTACTTGCGGACCAGGTCGGGGTACTCCCGTACTGCGGTGTCCATGTCGCAGAAGATGATCCCCAGCGCCTCGAGGTCCTCGCGGTTGCGGTGGAACACGACCTCGGACTCGTACTGGGCGGTCACGCCGGCCAGGTACTTCCGCTCGGCCTCGGGGATGCCCAGCTTCTCGTAGGTGTTCTTGATGGCGTCGGGCAGGTCGTTCCAATCCTCGACCTGGCCCGACGTCGGCTTGATGTAGTAGTAGATGTCGTCGAAATCGAGGTCGGGCATGTTGACGGCGAACCACTCGGCCATCGGGCGCTTCTCGAAACGCTGGAGAGCCCGGAGACGGAAATCTCGCATCCACTCGGGTTCCTTCTTCATCGCCGACATCTCGCGGACGATGGACTCGTTCAGGCCCTTCTTGGGCTTGAAGACGTAGTCCTCTTCGTCGGACCACCCAAGCTTGTACTTTCCGAGATCGAGATCGGTGGTCGTCATATGGGCTCCTGAGATGCCGTCCGGTGAGAAGCCGTCCGGGCGGACAGCTGATTTCTCCTATACAGATAGTAACAACCCCGGGGCGGGACGAGTACGGGTCGGGCACCATTCGAGCCAGAAAGACGTGCCATCCTGGTCGGATGCCCCCCCGACCCATCTCCGGTGACATCCCGTCCTCCGTCAGGCCGCCGGTGGCCGAACGTCGCCCGGTCAGGCTGGAGGCCCACGGTGACGTCCGGATCGACGACTGGTTCTGGCTGCGGGACAAGGACGATCCGGCCGTCATCGAACACCTCGAAGCCGAGAACGCCCATACCCAGGCGTCCATGGCCGGCACCGGAGCCCTCCAGTCCGAGCTGTTCGACGAGATCGTGGCCCGCATCGAGGAGACCGACCTCTCGGTGCCGGTCCGCAAGGGGCCGTGGTTCTATTACAGCCGCACGGTGGAGGGGAGCAACTACGCCATCCACTGCCGCCGGCCGTCGGCTCCGGACGGCCGGGCGCCCACCGGGTCCGGCCCGGGGGCCGGGGCCGGGGCCGGGGTCCGGGCCGGGGCTGCACCTGACGATCGGCCGGAAGGCGAGATGGTCATCCTGGACGAGAACCGGTTGGCGGGGGGCCACGACTATTTCGCCGTCGGCAGCCTCTCGGTCAGTCCCGACCAGCGGTGGCTGGCGTACTCGACCGACACCTCCGGCGGCGAGCGTTTCACCATGAGATTCACCGATCTGGAGACAGGGACGCCCTCCCCCGAGTCGCTCGACGACACCTCCTACGGGGTGGCCTGGGCCAACGACAACACCACCGTGTTCTTCGTCCGGGTCGACGAGGCCATGCGCCCGTACCAGCTGTGGCGTCACCGGGTCGGAAGCGACCCGGCCACCGACGTGGTGATCTACGAGGAGCCCGACGACCACTTCTACCTGGGGGTGGGCCGGACCAAGGACGACCGGTTCGTGCTGATGAGCCTCGACTCGAAGGTGACCTCCGAGGTCCGGGCCCTGCCGGCCGACGAGCCGCTCGGGGTGTTCGCCGTGGTCGAGCCCCGGCGTCACGGGATCGAGTACATGGTCGACCACGACCGGGGCGACCCCGGGCGCGGGAGGCAGAGCCGGTTCCTCATCCTCACCAATGACGGGGCGGAGAACTTCCGGCTGATGGAGGCCCCCGACGACTCACCCGGTCGTCCCCACTGGAAGGAGGTGATCGAGGGGCGTCCCGGCGTGCGGCTCGACAACGTGGACCCGTTCGCCGACCACCTGGTCGTCTACGAGCGGGAGGGCGGGGAGACCCGGATCAGGGTGATCCACGCCGTGGACGGGACGTCCACCCCGGTCCGCCAGCCCGACTCCCCCTCCACCGTGTGGGGCGGCGCCAACCCCGAGTACGAGTCGACCACCCTGCGCTACGAGTACACCTCCCTGATCACCCCGCGATCCGTCTACGACCTCGATCTGGACGACGGTGAGGCCGCGCTCCTCAAGCGCCAGCCCGTGCTCGGCGATTTCGACCCCGGTCGGTACCGGACCGAGCGTCTGTGGGCGGTGGCCGACGACGGGACCGAGGTCCCGATCTCGGTGGTCTACCGGCCCGACCTGGTCGCCCGGCCGGACGGGGTCGGGTCGGGCCGGGAGCCGGGGTCGCCGGACGGCTCGTCGCCGGCCGGGGGCACTCAGGGGACAGGCGGCGGGGCGCCGTGCCTCCTCTACGGGTACGGGTCCTACGAGGCGTCGATGGATCCCATGTTCTCGTCGCTCCGCCTCAGCCTGCTCGATCGGGGCTTCGTCTACGCCATCGCCCACGTCCGGGGCGGGGGCGAGATGGGACGCACCTGGTACGAACAGGGGAAGCTGGCCGCCAAGCCCAACACCTTCACCGACTTCGTGGCCTGCGCCCGCACCCTGATCGCCCAGGGCTGGACCTCTCCCGACCGGTTGGCGGCCCGGGGTGGGAGCGCCGGGGGTCTGTTGATGGGGGCCGCGGCCAACCTCGCCCCCGACCTGTTCCGGGCCGTGGTGGCCGAGGTCCCGTTCGTCGACTGCCTGACCACCATCTTGGACGAGACGCTCCCCCTGACCGTGCTCGAATGGGATGAGTGGGGCAATCCGGTCGAGGACCCGGAGATCTACCGGGTCATGAAGTCGTACTCGCCCTACGACAACGTCCGGGCCACCGACGACGCAGGGGATCCGGTCCGGTACCCGGACATCCTGGCCACGGCCGGCCTGTCCGACCCGAGGGTGGGCTTCTGGGAGCCGGCCAAATGGGTGGCCAAGCTGCGGGCCGCCAACCCGGAGAACAGGGTGCTGTTGAAGACCGAGCTCGGGGCCGGCCACGGTGGCCCGTCGGGCCGCTACGACGCCTGGCGGGATGAGGCGTTCGTCTACACGTTCGTCCTCGACGCCCTGGGCCTGGTCGAGCGGACCCGCGAGCCGGCGCCGGGGGACGGCGTCCGACCTCCCGGCTGATCCGTTCGGGCTCAGCCTGTCGGGGCGGTCGTGGCCGTGACCGGCGCGGTGGTGGCGGTGGAGGCAGCCCCCGAGCCCGTGGCCGTCGGCTGGAAGGTGGCCACGAACGGTGTGTGC
The DNA here is from genome assembly GCA_963713625.1 of uncultured Acidimicrobiales bacterium. Classification (GTDB taxonomy): domain Bacteria; phylum Actinomycetota; class Acidimicrobiia; order Acidimicrobiales; family RAAP-2; genus Bog-756. Next base: position 18,308 of record CAVQMN010000009.1, read on the forward strand.
ACCGGCGTCGGCAGCACCACCGGCACACTGTCGAGGGCCAGCGTGGCGCTCGGCGCCCCCAGCTCCACCGTGATGACACCGGTGGCCTCGATGACCTGTGAACCCCCGGCCTGAAGCGTTCCGGTCCACAGGGTCGAGCCGGTGGCGGTGGCGGTGGCCAGGACCCAGCACGGGCCCGAGGCGCTGACCTTCACCTTGTACGAGCTGGGCCCGACCGGGTAGACGGCGGTCAGCGGCGTCGAGGAGAGGGCGACGATCTGGGTGGGGACCGTCGTGGACGTGGGCGCGGTCGTCGACGTGTGGTCCTTTTTGCCGTGGGCGTGGTTCTCGGCCTGGCTGTGGCTTCCGTCCTGGCCTTGGTGATGGGCGGGGGCCGCGGTCGAAGTCGTCGACGCCGACTTGTGGCCCCGATCGGCCGACTTCGGATGGCGGCTGCCCAGCACGGCCAGGGTCGCGAACAGGGCGACGAGGATGACGACGACCATGACGGCCGTCGTCCGCCGGGGCCGGTGGTTCATGGACTCGAGCGCGTGCCGTTGGGCCCGGTCGGCTCGATGGATCGGAGCGCCGCGGGGGCGGAGGTCGCCGCCGTCGGCGCCTCCGACCCAGCGGTCCTTCGGCCGGGCGTCGTCGAAGACGATCGGCGTCTCGGGATCGGGGAACCCCCCACTCCCCCGCACCGGAACCGGCGGGACGGGTCGCCCGGCCCGCCCGGCCCCGGCGCCATCGCCCCCTCCCGGGGACCCGGGCGGGGGGATCACCCGACCGGCGGACGGCCCGGTCCGGTCGGCCATGTGCTCGATGGTCCCGAGGGCCGAGTGGTACTTCCTCACCGAGCTCAGATCGCTGGCCCGGGGCCGGCTGAACAGGAGCGCGATCAGGGCCCCGACCACGATCACGACGCCGACGATCAGGATGATCCACATCGGGACTATTCAACCCGAAGACTCAGGTGGTCGGGTATCGAGCCGGCCGCCACCCTGCCCGGGCCCGGAGCCCGGAGGTCGGGCCGGCGGTCAGACGGCCGTCACCGAGGTCAGTCCCCCGTCGATGGTCAAGGTGGTACCGGTGATGAACGAAGCCTCGTCCGAAAGCAGGAAGCGGATGGGCCTGGCGATCTCGTCGGGGGACGAGACCCGCTTGAGGGGTGTCCGCTCCTCGAGCTGCTCACGGAATCCGGGGATCTCGAAGGCGGGGGCGAGCATCGGGGTGGCGACGGCACCCGGGCAGACCGCATTGACCCGGAAACCCTCCTCGGCGTAGCGCTGGGCGATGGAACGCATGACGCCGATCACCCCACCCTTCGATGCGCAGTAGGCGGTGAGGATGGAGTTGCCGAACAGGCCCTCGATCGACGAGATGAGGACGGCGGCCGAGCCGGGACCTGCCGCCCGGAACGGTTCGAGGAGCAGACGGCTGATCATCACCGCGGCCCGCAGGTTCACGTTGAGCGTCGTGTCCCAGACCCCGTCGTCGATGGTGTCCACGGTCGCAGGCCCGGCGACCCCGGCGGCATGGACGAACCCACCCAGGGTGCCGAGCTCGGCCGCAGCCCTCGGCACCGCGTCCTCCAGCGCCGCGGTGTCGGCCACATCGACCACCGACCAGTAGACCGTTGTCCCGTGGAGATCACGGCACTGGGCCGCCGTCTCCTCGGCGCCGGCGGCGTCGATGTCCCAGACGGCCACGGGCCGACCGACCTCGGCCAGGGCCAGGGCGGTCTGGCGCCCGATACCCGAACCACCCCCGGTGACCAGCACGCCGGTGTCCGGCGAGCCCAGTCGGCCCCGACCTGCGCCGGTGTCCGGGTTCACGTCCTCAGGCCGACCCTCGGCTGCACCCCTGGATCGATCTGCGAGCGCCGCGGATTCGCCTGGTCCCGGGGTGACAGCACCGGGTCGGCCACACCCCAGTCGGCCGCGACAGCCGGATCGTCCCAGGCCACTCCGAGCTCGTCATCCGGGTTGTAGTAGTTGTCGACCAGGTACCAGAGGGTGAGATCGGTGAGCGAGGCGAAGCCGTGGGCCACGCCGGGAGGGATGAACAGACCGCGATCGTGGTCACCGTCGAGGTCGAGCGAGAGCGTGGCACCGTCGGTGGGCGAGCCCTGGCGGAGATCGTGGAGGACCACCCGGGCCGTGCCCCTCAGCACGTACCAGTAGTCGGCCTGGTGGAGGTGGTAATGGAGGCCGACGATGGCCCCGGCCTGCTTTTCGGAGCGGTTGCCCTGGACCATCTCCCGACCCAGGGGGAACCAGCTCCGGCGATAGGTCTCGAGGAACCGACCACGCTCGTCCCCGTGGGCGCTGGGCTCCACCACGATGACGTCGGCGATCACCTCGGACTCCTTGATATCAGGCACAACTATCTCCCATCGTCGTCGGGGGGCCGGGCCACAGTAGCGAACCTTCTGTCGAAGAACAGCAGGGGCGATCCCTCGCCGTTTCCCAGCTCCAGCACTTTGCCGATGATCAATTCGTGGTCGCCGGCATCGTGGACCAGCTCGACCCGGCAGTCCACCCAGGCCAAGCTGCCGGCGATCAGAGGTGAGCCGGTGACGGGAGCCGGCGACCAGTCGATGCCTTCGAACTTGGGCCCCCCGGAGATGGCGAAGGACTGGGCGAGCTCCTCCTGGCGGTCGGTGAGTACGTTGACGCAGAAGCTCCCGGCCCGGGCGATCCTCGGCCAGCTGGTGGAAGTACGGGCCGGAGCCACGGCCACGAACGGGGGGTCGGCGGAGAGCGAGATGAAGCTCTGGCAGGTGAAACCCACCGGATCGTCGCCCTCCATGCCGGACACGACGGTGACCCCGCTGGCAAACCGGCTCATGACCTGCTTGAACTGGGCCGTGTCGAAGCTCATCGTCAGGTGGACCCGAGCTCCACCGAATCCCCTTCGGCCGCGGCGGTCACCTCGTCCAGATGATGGTCGGAGGCGATCTGCCGGGCATGGTCGAGCATCCGATCGACCTGGTCGTCGGAGTGGGCCGGATCGTGGTGGAAGAGGCACAGCCGCCTGGCCCCCGACTCGACCGCCACGCGGACGGCGTAGGTCTCGGTCGAATGGCCCCAGTCGGACATGGTCGCGAACTCCTCTTCCGTGTACTGGGAGTCGTGCATCACCAGATCGGCGTCCTCGCAGAGTTCGATGACGTTCTTGTCCACGGTGCGTTGATCGAGGGGGGCCTGGTGGTCGGAGATGTAGGCCACCGATCGTCCTTCGGCTTCGATCCGGAAGCCCAGGGTGTGGCCGATATGGCTGACGGGTCGCGCTTTGACTTGGATGTTCCCCACGGTGAACTCGGCCGAACCGTCCAGATCGTGGCACCGCATCTCGCCGCCGAAGTCATCCATGGCGATGGGGAAGAACGGTGGGGCCACCATGCCGGACAGGACATCGTGCAATGAGCCGTCCTGCTGGGAGGGCCCGTACACGTCGAGGACGGCGCCCTGGTCACGCAGCGGTGAGAAGAACGGCAGCCCGATGACGTGGTCGTAGTGGAGGTGCGTGAGCAGGACGTTGGCCTGCAACTGGCGTTGGCTGGCCTCGAGCGGTGGATGAAGGTACCCGCCCAGGGCGCGGAGGCCAGTCCCCAGATCGAGGATCAAGGGATGCTCGCCTTCCACCTCCACCAGGACGCAGGACGTGTTGCCCCCGTAACGGCGGTACCGGTCGGACGAGCACGGGCACGAGCCCCGGACTCCGAAGAAGGTGATCCTCACCGAAGGTGCAGACTAGTCGGAGGTCGGCCGGACCTCGGGACTACCCTCCTGACCATGGATCAGCAACGGGTGACCGCCAACGGTGTCGATTTCGCTTTTTTCGGCGACGGGCCGGCCGACGGGCCGCTGGCCCTGTGCCTGCACGGGTTCCCGGACACCGCCCACACCTGGAGGTATCTCCTCCCCCGGCTGGCCGAGGCCGGCTACCACGCCGTGGCCCCGTTCCTGCGCGGGTACTCCCCCACCGAGGTGCCGAAGGACAGCCGATACGACACGGGCACGCTGGCCCTGGATGCGTGCGCACTGCACGAGGCCCTCGGGGGATCGGACGACGCGGTGATCATCGGTCACGACTGGGGCGCCTTCGCCACCTATGGGGCGGCGGCGTTCCAGCCCGATCGGTGGAGCCGGGTGGTGGCGGCCGCGGTGGCTCCCCAGGGCTCGATGGCCGACGGGTTCTTCACCTTCGACCAGCTGCGTCGGAGTTGGTATGTCTTCTTCTTCCAGACCCCGCTGGCCGAGTATGCGGTTTCGATGGAGGACTATGCCTTCATCGACCGGCTGTGGGCCGACTGGTCCCCCGGGTTCGACGGAGCATGGGATGCGGGCGAGGTGAAGCGATCGCTGGCCTCACCCGAGAGCCTGAGCGCGGCCATCGGCTACTACCGCGCCATGTTCGCCGGCCCCCCCGACGACCCCGAGGCGGCGGCGGCCCAGGCCGCCAGCGGCACCATGGCCCCCCAGCCCACCTTGTACCTCCACGGCCTCGACGACGGCTGCATGGGCATCGACACCATCGGACCGGTCACCGATTTCCTGGCCCCTGGCTCCGAGATGGTGGTGGTCGAGGGGGCGGGCCACTTCCTCCACGTCGAACGGCCGGACGAGGTCAACGACCACATCATCCGGTTCGTCACCGCCTAGCAGGCCCCCAGGCGCCGGGGCCTCGCTCAGGGCAGGCGCAGGGTACCGGCGCGGTCCCGGGCCACCAGTCCCTCCGCCACCAGTCCGGCCGCGATCCGGGCGGCCCGCTCGGGATCGTCCGGCCACCCGGTGGCCGCGGCGAGACCGTCGGCCCGGAGAGCACCGTTTCGCAGCGCATCGATCAACCGGCCCCGGCCCTGCCGGTCGGAGCCGTCGAAGACGCTCTGGGGCGTCGACACCCCGGCCGATCCCAGCGCGGGGTCGGGCCGATCCCGGCCCCGGGCCGACCAGCGGCACCGCCGACGGAGGGGACAGTCCGGGCAACGTGGGGTCCCGGCCACGCACACCGTGGCTCCCAGATCGAGGAGGGCCTGGCCGAACTCCCAGGCCCCCGCGGCCGGGACCATGGCATCGACCAGCGCCTGCGCCTCCCTGCCGCCGACGGGTCGCCCGGCGACCGCCCTCGAGATGACCCGTCCGGCATTGGTGTCCACCACGCCCACCTCGACCTCGAACGCGAAGGCCAGCACCGCCCGGGCCGTGTAGGGGCCCACGCCGGGCAGGGTGAGCAGGGCGGGCAGGTCACCGGGCACCTGACCTCCGTGCTCGGCCACCAGCACCGACGCGGCCCGGTGCAAGCTGGCCGCCCGGCGGTTGTAGCCCAGGCCCTGCCAGGCCCGGATGACCGCACCCAGCGGGGCGGCGGCGCAGGCGGCGGGGGTGGGGAACCGGGCCAGGAACTGCAGATAGACCGGGGCCACCCGGGCCACCTGGGTCTGCTGGGCCATGACCTCGCTGACCAGTACGGCCCACGGATCGCGGGTGGCGCGCCACGGGAGGTCGGGCCGCCTCGAACGACCTCCTGCCCCGGTACCCCACTGCCGGATGGCCCGGCCGAGGGCCCGGACCTGGGCCGGACGGCGGTCGGCGACCGGGGGCGGCGAGGCCGCGGTGCGAGGCAATCCCCCCACTCAATCCCAGACGTCGTCACCGTAGGGACGCAGCCGGGGCGGGGCGCCGGCCTTCTTCCACACCATGACCTTGCGCCGGTAGAAGCACACCTCTTCGCCCCGCTGGTTGAACCCCTTCGTCTCCACGGTGACCACGCCCCGGTCGTCGCGTGACTTCGATTCGACCTTGGAGATGACCTTGCTCTCTGCGTAGATGGTGTCACCATGGAAGGTGGGTGCCCGGTGGATGAGGGACTCGACCTCGAGGTTGGCGATGGCCATGCCACTGACATCGGGGACGCTCATTCCGAGGACCAGGGAGTACACCAGGTTCCCGACCACCACGTTCTTTCCCTGCACCGTCTCGTGCTCCGCGTACCAGGCGTTGGTGTGCAGCGGATGGTGATTCATGGTGATCATGCAGAACAGGTGATCGTCGGCCTCGGTGATGGTCTTGCCCGGCCAGTGCCGGTAGATGTCACCGGGTTCGAATTCCTCGAAGTAGCGCCCGAAGGGACGGTCGTAGGTGGTCATGGGGTTGGTGTAGTACGCACCGGAGGTGGTGTCCAGGCAGGCCGATGTGGACAGCCGACCGGACCCCTTCTGTCCTCAGTCCCGGACCAGCGTCGGGCGCGTCGTGAATCCGAGCACCCAGTCGGTCTGCGACTCGCCGTCGATGGCCATGCGCCACGTGTAACGGGTGCCGGGCGTGAGGGGCAGCGGCCCGAGGTTCACCGCCAGCGCCACGTCGATGGGAGAGCCTTCGGGGATCCCCGGCGGGCGTCCCACGGTGAACTCGCCCCGCACCTCGACCGGGTGCTCGCCTTCGGGCGTGTCCACCAGCACCGGGCGGCCGTCGGCGTCTTCGAGAAAGAGCTCCCAGTGATGGGCCGCCTCGGCTTCGTGCCATCCGACATCGATCTTCAGTGCGATGGCCGACGGGACCGGGTCTGGTCCGGTCATGCTCCACCCGCCGCCCAGGACGTAGAGCTTGCCGTCTGACACCTGAGCGGCATCGCACAACATCATGGTCACTCTCACAAAGCGTGAGGTTACCGGCTCCCGGAGGTCGGTAATTCCGGGAGGTGGAGGAGCACGAGAGCGGGGCCGCGGTCCGGGGCCACCGTGACGACGGCGACCGGTAGCGTGGCCCCATGGAGCTGCGGGGACTACGAGACGACGTCTACCGGAGACCGCTGGCCACCGCACTCGAGCGTTTGGGGATCGGGCCGGGGTGGACGTGCGTGGATGTCGGCGCCGGGGGTGGCGACGTGACGGTGGCCCTGGCCGAGATCGTCGGGCGGGACGGCCGGGTCTACGCCGTCGACAGCGACCCGCTGGCCCGCGACGAGGTGGCCGAGGCCGCAGCCGCCCACAGCCAGGTGCTGGCCATCACCCAGGCCGGGGAGGATCTCCGCCTGCCCGAACCGGTCGATCTCGCTTTCTGCCGGTTCCTGCTCCTGCACGTGGTCGATCCGGCGGTGGTCCTGGCCCGGATGGCCGGCTCGGTCCGCCCCGGTGGTTGGGTGGTGGCCCAGGAGCCGATCACCTCGGCCGGGCGCATCAACGGGAACCCGTTCAGCATGCCCGAGGCCCGGCATCCGGACATCGGCGCCCTGCTGCCCGCTCTGGCCCGCCAGGCCGGCCTGATCACCGTCGACGCCTGGGCCGAAGCCCCGGCCGGTGCCGGTCCGGGTCCGGTGGCCGACTATCTCAGGATCCTGACCGAGGTCGACCCGGGGGACGACCCGGTGGTCCTGCCGCCGCTGGTGACCGTGGTGGCCCAGGCACCTCCGGGCTGACCGGGGTGCCAGCACCCCAGAAGGTGGCGGACGGATGGCACCGACACCGGGCCCGGCGAACGGCTCCGTGGCCCTGCTTACGCTTCGGTAACCTGGGAAGGTGACCACCGCCCTTCCTTCCCCCGACCTCACCGCCGCGGCCGACGCGGTGGCCGTGGCCCAGTCGGTCGTCACCGCCGGGGTGGACGCCCTGGCCCGTGCGGGAGGACCGGACGTGGCCCAGGTGCTGGCGTACGACGTGGCCCACGCCGCCGCCGCCGTGCGCACAGCCGAGGCCGTGCTGACCTATGGGGCCCACGGGGCGACCGAAGCCGCCATCGCCTGCGCCTTCGTGGCCGACGCCGTCACCGACCTGGCCACGCGGACCGTCGGCCGCACCCGTGAGTGGGGGGTCGGCCCTGACTGGATGGCACCGGCGGAGGCCTTCGTGGCCGCGTACCGCGACCCGGAGTTTCTGGCCACACTGGCCGACCAGGAAGGCCCCCGCCACCTCGACGCCGACTTCGAACTGGTGCGGGAGACGTTCCACCGGTTCGCCGAGGAGCAGATCCGACCCAGGGCCGAGCACATCCATCGGGCCAACACGGATATCCCCGAGGAGATCATCACCGGGATGGCGGAGATGGGTGGCTTCGGGATGTCCGTACCCGAGGCCTACGGAGGTTTCGCCACCGGTGGCGAGGCCGACTACATGGGCATGGTGGTGGCGACCGAGGAGCTTTCGTGGGGCTCGCTGGGCGCGGGCGGATCCCTCATCACCCGGCCCGAGATCCTCACCCGGGCGCTGGTGAAGGGCGGGACCGAGGAGCAAAAGGAGCTGTGGCTGCCCAAGTTGGCGACCGCCGAGGTGATGGGGGCGGTGGCCGTGACCGAGCCGGACTTCGGGTCGGATGTGGCCGGGGTGGTCACCAGTGCGGTACCGACCGAAGGTGGCTGGTTGATCAACGGCGTCAAGACCTGGTGTACATTCGCCGCCCGCGCCGACGTGCTCATGCTGCTGGCCCGGACCGACCCCGACAAGTCCAAGGCCCATCGCGGCCTCTCCCTCTTCCTGGTGGAGAAGCCCCAGGCCGAGGGACATGCCTTCCAGTTCGACCAGATCCCGGGCCAGGACGGCACACCGGCCGGCGCCACCGGCCGGATGGAAGGGCGGGCCATCGACACCCTCGGGTACCGGGGGATGCACTCCTACGAGGTGGCCTTCGAGAACTGGTTCGTCCCCGACGCCAACCTGGTGGGGGGCGAGAACGGACTGGGCCAGGGCTTCTACCTGCAGATGCAGGGATTCGAAAACGGGAGGCTGCAGACGGCGGCCAGGGCCATCGGGGTGATGCAGGCCAGCTACGAGGCGGCGCTGGGCTACGCGCGCGACCGGGTGGTGTTCGGCGCGCCGATCATCGACTACCAGTTGACCAGGGCCAAGCTGGCCAGGATGGCCGTGCTCATCCAGACGACGCGCCAGTTCTCCTACGAGGTGGCGCGACTGATGTCCAAGGGCGAGGGAAGTCTCGAGGCGTCGATGATCAAGGCCTACGTGTGCCGGGCAGCCGAATGGGTGACCCGCGAGGCCCTTCAGATCCACGGAGGCATGGGATACGCCGAGGAGTTTCCGGTCAGCCGCTACTTCGTGGACGCCCGGGTCCTGTCGATCTTCGAGGGCGCCGACGAGACCCTGGCCCTCAAGGTGATCGCCCGGCGGCTCCTGGCCAACGCCAAGGGCTGACCTCACCGACCGGCGCGGTGCCGGGGTACGTTGGGTCGGTGGACAGCGCCCCGCTCATCGAATCGGTCAGGATCGAGAGCCAGCTACTGGCCATGGCCCTCGAAGATGCCGTCGCTGACGATCTCGTGCCGACCTGCGAGGGCTGGAAGATCGCCGACCTCGCCGTCCACGTCGGCGAATTCTGCGGATTCTGGAGCCATGTGCTGTGCGAAGGCACCGGGCGGCCGAAGACTCCGTTTCCCGAGCCTCCCGACGGCGACGAACTGGCTGGCTGGTTCTCCGTCCTGGCCCGGCACCTGGTCGAGGAGCTCGAGGCCACCCCGCCCGGCACCGAGGTGTGGACCTGGTTCGAAGCTGACCGGACCGCTGGGTTCGTCGCCCGTCGCTGCGCCCACGAGTTGGCCGTGCACCGCTACGACGCCCAGTCGGCAAGCCGCGCCTGTACGCCCATCGCATCGGCCCTGGCTGAGGACGGCATCGACGAGGTGCTCGACGTCCTGGTCACCGGCCGACCGCGCACGGGCCGAGGGACGGGTAGGACCATGGCCCTGTGCGGCACGGATGTCGGAGCGTGCTGGGTGGTGGGCATCGGGCGCGATCGGATCACGGTGGGGCGACAACGGCTCGACGGTGGGCCACCCGAGCACACCGACGTGGTCGTCAGCGGTACGGCTTCCGATCTCGAACTCACCCTGTACCGCCGCCCCACGCTGAGCCCGGTCGACGTGCACGGGGACTACACGGTTCTCGAGGAGTGGCACCGCGAGTTCACCTTCTGAACTCCGCCGACGGCCGAGGTCGACGGCGCTGGTCCGGTGTCGGCGCCGCCCGGTGTCCGGGGTCGGCAGGTCTGTGTCCGGGCTCAGCCCGGTGTCCGGCTCAGCCCGGCACGCTCGCCCCGGGTGACGAACTTGGTGGCCATCTTGGCCGAGGCCTCGTCGATCATCTCGTCGCCGAACATCACTGCGCCGGACCGGTCGTCCTCGGTGGCCTTCTTGTAGGCGTCCAGGATGTCCCAGGCCCGGTCGAACTGCTCCTGGGTCGGCGAGTAGACCTCGTTCAGTACCCCGACCTGGTCGGGGGTCAGGGCCCACTTGCCGTCGTAACCGAGGACCCGGGTCCGCTGCGAGAACTCCCGGAGGGCGTCGAGCTCGCGGATCTTGAGGAACGGACCGTCGATGACCTGGAGCCCGTTGGCCCGACCGGCCATGAGAATCTTCGAGAACACGTAATTGAAGTGGTCGCCCGGGTATTCGGGAATGGCCACCCCGCCGGTCAGGACGGGCATCTCCATCGACGCGGCGAAGTCGGCCGGCCCGAAGATGATGGTCTCGAGGCGGGGGGAGGCGGCACAGATCTCCTCGACGTTGATCAGGCCCCGGGTGGTCTCGATCTGCGCTTCGATGCCGATGTGGCCGATCGGGAGGCCGCATCTCTTCTCCACCTGGGTGAGCAGCAGGTCGAGCGCCACCACCTCGGCCGCCGTCTGCACCTTGGGCAACATCAGCTCGTCGAGGCGCTCGCCGGCGTTGGCGACCACGTCGATGACATCGCCGTAGGTCCACTCGGTGTCCCACGCATTGACCCGCACGCAGAGAACCCGGTCATCCCAGGCCAGGTTCTTGATGGCATCGGCCACCTTGGCCCTGGCCGCCTCCTTCTCCAACGGGGCCACCGAGTCCTCGAGGTCGAGGAAGCTCATGTCGGCGGGAACCGTCGGGGCCTTGGCCAGGAAGCGCTCGTTCGACCCGGGCGAGGACATGCACGAGCGGCGGGGGAGGTTTCTTGAACGTTCTGACATACCTCGATCGTACGGCCCAACCCGGCGCGGCCCCAAATGGCGGCAGCGGCGGGGGTGGGGCGATCGCCGTTCAGTCGTCGGACGCACCGGCCCGCGGACAGGTCCCGGTGCGGATCCGGTATCGCTCGGTCGAGTCGCTGAACTCCTGGCCCAGGCCGGCGGAGGTCCAACCGAGGTCGGCCGCGTCGTCGCGGTGATGGCCGAACGCAGGTTGGCGGAACGAGTCGGGGCCGAAGTCGTCGGAGCCGGCCAGGTCGGCTGCGGCCGTGGTCACCGACGACGGGGTGAGTGACGGGAGGGTGCGCCCGATCCGGTGCAGCTGGTTACCACCCGGTTGAGGGCGCGGAGCGGGGTGCTCCGAAGTTCGCGGCCGCTCCAGGTGTACTCGACGTCGGCCGGGCACCGGTCACGGAGCCACCTGCACGACCGTTCTGCCCGACGAGCGACGGGCCTCGTGGTCGTCGAGGGCCGCGCCCGCCTCCTCCATGGTGACCCGACGTCCGACGTACGGCTCGACCGCACCTTCGTCCACCAGCCGCAGCAGGTCCGAGTGGATCTCGTCGGCCTCTTTCCGCCCGAACGGGTTGAACCCGAACCTGCGCATGCCGGGATCGACGTCGTCCAGCCAGGCGGCCATGACGCCGACGATGTCGATGTTGGCGATGCACGCCATGCGCAGGGGTCGGCCGCTCATGCCGTTCTCGTCGTCGTCAGCAAAGCCGACGGCGAGGTAGCGGCCGCCACGCGCCGTGCACCGCCACGAGCGTTCGACGAACTCCCCGCCGGCGAGGTCGTAGACCACGTCGGCACCCCGATCACCGGTGTCGGCCAGCACCGCCTCGACGAAATCGTCAGTGGTGTGGTCGACGACCACATCGGCACCCAGCGCGCCGCACAGGGCCGCCTTCTCCGCACCACCGGCCACGGCCACGACCCGGGCCCCGGCCGCCTTGCCCAGTTGGATGCCCGCGGTGCCGAGGCCGCTGGCCCCGGCGAGGACCACCAGGGTTTCGCCCGCGGTCAGCCGACCCCGGCGGAACAGGGCCAGGTGCGAGGTCTGGAAGGGCAGGATGAAGGCGGCCGCACCGATGTCGTCGAGCCGCTCTGGCGCGTCGAACACCGAGACGGCGGGGGCAACGGCGTACTCGGCGATGCCACCGAGCGCCGTCTTGGTGATGGCCACCACCCGCCGGCCCAACCAGTGTTCAGCCCCCTCGCCCGTGGCGTCGACCACCCCGCACACATCCATGCCCAGCGTGAACGGCGGGGGTGTGGGCACCGAAACCAACTTCCCCCGGCACCGGTCGATGTCGTTGAAGTTGAGCGATGCCGCCCCGACCTTCACCCGCACCTCGCCCGGTCCGGGGTCGGGCCGCTCGACGGTGCGCACGGCCAGGACCTCCCCCGGCCTGCCGTGGGCGGTCACCTGCAGGGCCTTCATGTCGGTCACCGTCGACCGGTCACGACCCGGTTACCCCGGCGTCGGTCCGGATCTGGGCTTCGAGAACGTCCGGGGTCAGCTGTTCGGACAGCAGCCGGTCGAACCGGTCCGGGTCGCCGTCGACAAAGGCCCGGCAGAGGGGAAGTCCCTCCACATAACAGGTGAGATAGGCCCGCCAGGTGGGGTGGGTCAGGAACTCGACGGCTTTGGCGGCCCGGTCACGGGACAGCAGACCCCATCGAGCCACTTCGGCCGTCACCGTGTCGGTGTCGGCCCCGTCCTCGTGAAGGCGAAAGGCGGCGTTCTGGCGCACGGCCCCGAGCGCCTCGCCCGCCTCCGCCACCGCCGCCACCACCTCGGAGTCGTACCGGATGCCGAGCGGCCGCAGATGGCCGGCCACCACCTCCTCGGGCCGGCGGCCCATGACCACCTCCAGACCCAGGTCGGCGAGTCCCTCGGCCAGAAGGCACTGTGGGGTCCCCACCAGGAAGATGGACTCCTCCCACCACTGCCGACGCCGGACGAGTCCGACCTCCTTGCGGGTGTGCTCGGTGTGGTGGCCCGGGTACGACTCATGGGCGACCAGGTGGGCGAGCCCGGTCGAGAGCACGGGCAGGTCGGTGTTGACCGCCACCCGGCTGCGCAGGCCACCGAGGTAGTAGTTGAACCCGGACCACGGCTGGTCGGACACGAGTTCGAACTCGACGTGCTCCCCGTCGGGAAGTCCGAACATGGCACGGGTCCGCTCGCGCAGGTCATCGGCCAACGAGCTCATGGCCGCCGGCAACCGGTCGACAGGGACGGCGTGCGACTCTCGCCAGGCCACCAGCCGGTCGGCCAGCGGGCCCGTGCCCGGGAGCACCTCGTCGAGGCGGCGGTGCGCTCCCTCCAGCACGGCCTCGTCCACCCGGGACGGACGGATGCCGTAACAGGCCTCCACCTCGTCGGCGTATCCGATCGGGTCTCCGGCCAGGCGCCGTGCGGTGGTCAACAGCCCGAGGACCTGCGCCCGGAGCCAGTGTCGGCGGGCTGAAGCGGCGTCGTCCCCACCGACCGCCCCGGTCGCCGGGGATCCGAGGATCTCGCCGGCGTCGATGCCGGCCAACAATCCCCGGGCCTCGACGACGAGCTGGGCCGGCGAACGCAGCCCTTCGGCCGCCGTGGCATCGGCCCACCCGGGTGGGCCGTAGTACGCGTCGACCAGTCCGTCGATGTGGCGGCCCAATCGCAACCCGAGTGTCAGGTATCGCTCGACCAGACCCGGATCAGCCACGTCGCCAGAGCCCCGGTCCGGCACCGGTCGGGCTCGACCTGACTTCGTTCGGGCTCAACCCAGCGTCTGTCGGAAGAAGGCAACCGTGCGATCCCACAGTTGCTCGGCCGATTCCCGGTGGTACGCCTCGGGCCGGTCCTCGTTGAAGAAGGCATGTCCGGCCCCCGGGTAGATGTGGAACTCGACGTCCTTGCCCAATCCCCTCAGTTCGGTCTCGAGCTGGCGCGCGGCCTCGGGTGTGAAGTAGTCGTCCTCGGCGGCGGCGTGACCCAGCACGGCTGCATCCAATTTCATGTAGTCGGGACGTGCGTCGGGCCACGGGATGAGACCGTACGCAGGCACGACCGCCTTGACCGCGTCGGGGCGCTGTGTGGCCAGCACCAGGGCCAGCCCTCCACCCATGCAGAAGCCGACGACGCCGACCGCGGATCGGCCCGTCCGGCGGATGAGCTCGTCGACGGCGCCGCTCAGGTCCTTGGCCGCGGCCTCCATCTTGAGAGCCATCATCTGTTTGCCGGCTTCGTCGGGTTCGGTGAGGGGTACGACGGTGCCGTGATAGAGGTCGGGGGCCAGCGCCGTGAACCCGGCGTCGGCCAACCGATCGCAGGTCCGCTTGATCTGGTCCACCAGACCCCACCATTCCTGGAGCACGACGATTCCTGCCGTCGATTCGGCTCCACCGGCGGGGACGGCCAGATAACCGCTCCCCGTACTCCCATTGCTCGGAAATTCGACGATTTCACCCATGGACGACGACGATACCCCCGAGGTCGGTCACGGCTCACGCCCCCACCGGACCAGTGCGGCCATCCGGGTGTTTTCCGGCCGGCCCCGAACAAGAACTCCCAGGTCACAGCGCAGTTCTTCAGGGGGGTCCTTGTGGTCCGGGGTCGATTCGACTAGAAAGTACTGCGATATGACTCACGCCGAGCTGTACTCGACGTCAGAGCCAAGTGCGCCTCCCCCTGCCCGAAAGAAGACCCGAAGAAGGGTCATTTCGACGGTTGCACTTGCCACCGGATTGGGCCTCGCCGCCACGGTGATTGCATCGACCCGTCCCGCCTCGGCCGACCAGATCGCCGATGCCCGGGCCCAGGCCGCCGCCATCACGGCCAAGATCCAGGCCACCCAGGCCCAGATCCAGACGCTGACCGGGCAGGTCAACGCCGCCGATTACCGGCTCTCCCAGTTGACCGGCCAGATCACCGCCAGCCGGAACGAGATCGCCAAGGACCAGGACACCGTCAACAAGGACGAGGGCCAACTCCGGACCCAGGCCATCATCGACTACACCGACAGCGGGACGACAAGCCAGGTCACGCAGATGTTCTCCTCGAACGTGAACCAGAGCGGCATCCGCTCGGAGTACTCGTCCATCGCCACCGGCAATGTGACCACCACCGTCGACAAACTCCACACCGCCCAGACCCAGCTCCAGGCCACGGAGAACGTACTCGAGCGACAGAAGTCGCAGGCCGCGGCGGCCCGCAACACCCTGCAGGCCTCGGAGGACCAAGCCAACGGCCTGGTCCAACAGGATCAGCAGACGTTGGCCGGCGTGAACGCCAACATTCAGCACCTCGTCGCCCAGCAGCAGGCGGAGGAGGCGGCACAGGCGAAGGCCGCGGCCATCGCCGCCTTCAACGCCAAGCTGGCCGCGGCCCAACAGGCCCAGGCTGCGGCATCGACCGTCGGATCGGCCTCGTCCTCCGGCGGTGGCGGTGGCTGGTGGTGGCGGTGGCGGCGTCGTCCTGTCGTCGGCAGCCAATCCCCCGCCCGTGCCCCAGGGTGCGGCGGGAGCCATCCAGGCGGCCGAAAGCCAGCTCGGGGTTCCTTATGTGTGGGGCGGCGAGACACCGGGCGTGGGCTTTGACTGCTCAGGTCTCGTCCAGTGGTCGTGGGAACAGGCCGGCGTGTCGCTCCCTCGCACCTCGGGAGCCCAGTTCGGAGCCACCACCCAGATCCCATTGGCGGACATCGAACCCGGCGACCTGCTGTTCTACGGACCCGACGGCTCTGACCACGTGGCCATGTACGTCGGTGGTGGCGAGATGATCGAGGCACCAGAGACCGGCGAGGTGGTGCATATCACCGGGATCCGCACCGGCGACGACTTCGCCGGTGTCGGCCGGGTCGGCTGACGTCTCAGTCTGGACCCCGTCTCGCCCGCGCTGACCGACCCTGTGGACTGACTGGACCGCGCCGTCCCGTTCCCCGTCGGTCCGGTCGAACGCTCGCTCAGGCCTGATCGTGGGCGGTGAACTCTGAAGGCGGCAGCTGCCCGGCCGTTCCGCCGGCCCGGGGACCGGGGGGTCGCGGGAAGCGGAAGGCCAGTGCCTCCCGGCCGGCCTGGATGACCATGGCCTCACCGCTTCCCTCGCCGGCCAGGAGGTCGACCACCGTCTTCGACACGGCTGAGACATCGATGAGCGGGAAGCCGCTCCCCTCCAGCACCTCGCGCATGTCGTCGATGAGCGGCGTGTCCACGATGCTCGGGCACACCGCGTTGATGGTGATGTGGTGTTCGGCCAGCTGGGGGACGAGCGAGCGCACCAGGCCCACCACCGCATGCTTGGTCAGGCAGTAGATGGGGTCCGGGGAAAAGCCGATGAGACCGGCCAGTGAGGCCGTGGCCACGATGGCGCCACCTCCCCGGGCGGCCAGGGCGGGAACCAGTGCCCGGACGCCGAAGACCACCCCGTCGACGTTGACGCCGACCGCCCGCCGGTAGATGTCGTCGGTGACCTTGGTGATATCGGCCTCGCCGGTGGTCACCCCCGCGTTCAGATGGGCGAGGTCGATGCCCCCGAAGCGGGCTGTCACCGCATCGACGATGCCGGCCCAGGCCTCGGAGCGGCCCACATCGGCCTGGACCGCGAGGCCGCCCAGCTCCACAGCCGCCGCCTCGGCCGAATCGGCGTCGAGGTCGACCACGGCGACCGAGACGCCGGCCTCCGCCAGCAGGGTGGCGCTGGCCAGGCCGATCCCCGATCCCCCGCCGGTGACAATTGCCACCTTTCCCGCAAGCGCTCCCATGGGTTCCCCTCCTCGGTTCGGGCGCTCGGCGTGCGTCGCCGGGTCCTGCGGTCACCCTATCGGGCCTCTGAGGCATACTGGAGGGTGCTGACTGCGTCGCGGATCAGTCCCTCGCCGACCCATGCCCATGAGACCCGCTGCCCATGAGACCCGCTGCCCCGTGAGAGTTGCCGCCCCGTGAGACCGGTCCCCGTCGCCTTCCACATCTGGTTTCTCGAAGTCCACACCTACGGGATCGGGCTGGCCCTGACTTTCTGGTTCGGTCTGCGGTACACCGAGCGGAGACTCCGCAACAACGGCTATCCGTGGCAGTGGGTCACCGGAATGTTCGTGTGGGTGATCATCGCCGCCATCGTCGGTGCCCGCGCCCTCCACGTCCTCTCCAACCTGTCGTACTACACCCACTATCCGCTGCAGGTCTTCGCCATCTGGCAGGGCGGGCTGTCTTCGTTCGGCGGTCTGTTGTTCGCGGTTCCCGTCGCCCTGGTCTCCACCCGGCGACGCTGTCCCCAACTCCCTCTGATGCGCTTTGCCGATCTGATGGCACCGGTGCTCATGGCGTGCTGGGGAATCGGTCGGCTGCTCGGCCCCCAACTCATGGTGGCCGGAGGCGGTCACCGGACCAACCAGTGGTTCGGCATGTACTACGCCGACCAGGTCGGCAAGCGCCTTCCGGTTCCGATCTTCCAGGCCATGGAGGACCTTTCCATCTTCGTGATCCTGCTCCTGGTCGAGCGGTGGCTGCGCTCGGTGGCGCCGGTGCCGGTGGCGGCCGCCGACGGCACCGGACCGGGCCCGCGCCTGCTCCCCCCTTCCGGCATCGTCATCGGCGTGGGCATGGTCCTTTGGGGCATCGAACGTTTCTTCGACGAGCACCTGTGGCTCGGTGAGGACGGGCACCTCGGATCACTTCTGGTCCAGGCTGCGGGAATCGCCCTGGCCGTGGCCGGGACGATCCTGTTGATCACCCGGATCGGACCGCTCGGGCGGTGGCGTCGCGGCGAGGGTGGCGACCCGGCCCCCGCACCTGCCCCCGTACTCGAACCGGGGTCGGTCGACCCGGGCGAGCCCGCCGATCCGACGGACCGGGCCGAGGAACCGTCCGAGCCGCCGTCCCAACCGGGTGCCGAACCCGAGCCTGGGTCGGAGCCGGAGTTGGCCGGAAGTCCACAGACAGAGGAATCCACCCGGGTCTCGTCCACCACCGGCGGACCGGGCACCTCCGAAGGCGACTGAGCGAGCAGCAAACGCCTCAGGCGTCGGTGGCGACGCTCCCATGGGCGGCCAGCGTGTCGGCGGAGATCGGCCCGGGTGCACCGGGGCCGGCGGCCCTGGTGACCGGGTCGGCGACCCGGGTGATCACGAGGACGGCGAGCCCGGCCGCGACGACCGGGCCCGCGGCCAGGGCCAGGGCCGACGGGGAGCGGAGGTAGGCGCCGACCGCCGCCGCGCCGGCCAGTTCGACCACCACCACGGCCCGGCCCACGCGGGGTCCCGCATCGGCGAACCGCCGGTGGAAGGAGCGCAGGCTGGCCGGGTCGGTCAGGTGTCTGGTCAACAGGACGGCCAGACCCCTGACCAGTCCGAATCCGATCCCGATGGCCAGGGCCACGGGTGCGGCAGCGGTGAGCGCAGCCAGGACGACCATGAGGTAGACCGCAGCGGTGGTGATGTAGGTGGACAGACCGTTCCCGATCTGCCAGCCGAAGCCCGATCCATAGACCCAGGAGCGGTACCGGTCGAGCCACCGCTCATTGACCTGGCGTCGGTGGATCGGCAGCCTCACCCCGGCAATCCCCGAGTCGGAGGCTGCAGCCACGAGGGCGGCAGCGAATGCGGTGGCCCCGATCGCCGCCGCCGGGGGGTGGAGGGAGTGGACGCCCAGGGCGAGCAGGGCCATGACCGCGCCGAGGGTCGCGCCTCCGACCGTGGCCCCGAGGACGAACCATGCCGCCGTCGACCGGTAGGAGTGACCCTTGGCCTGCTCGCTGAGCGGGGTGATGGTGGACAGCATCGACAGCCCGCACGGCGACCAGGTCGAACGAAGGGCGGCGGCCAGGGCCACCAATGAGGCGACAGCGGCGATGCAGAGGGTCACGGGAGTCCTTTCATTGCCGGTGTTCAGGCGGGCGATCCGAAGAAGGGGACGTCGAACGAGAAGATGCCGCCGTCCGCGGCCACCATCCAGTAGCCGTGTGCAGCCGCAGGCGGAGGCGGTGGGGGCGGCTTGCCGGGCGCGGTCGGTCGGGGCTTCGGGGTGGGGGCGGCCATGCCTACGATCGGCTGGTTGAGCACCGAACCGCCCATCGATCCGTAGAACGGGGCGTCGCCGAACGAGAAGATGCCGCCGTCTGCCGCCACCATCCAGTAGCCGGAACCGGTCGGTGTGGCGGCCATGCCCACGATGGGTTTGTTGAGCACGGTGCCGCCCATCGATCCGTAGAACGGGGCGTCGCCGAACGAGAAGATGCCGCCGTCTGCGGCCACCATCCAGTAGCCGGAACCGGTGGGTGTGGCGGCCATGCCCACGATGGGTTTGTTGAGCACGGTGCCGCCCATCGATCCGTAGAACGGGGCGTCGCCGAACGAGAAGATGCCGCCGTCCGCGGCCACCATCCAGTACCCGGAACCGGTCGGTGTGGCGGCCATGCCCACGATGGGTTTGTTGAGCACGGTGCCACCCATCGATCCGTAGAACTGGGCGTCGCCGAACGAGAAGATGCCGCCGTCTGCCGCCACCAGCCAGTAGCCGGCCACCACGGGCATGGCGGCCATGCCCACGATCGGCTGGTTCAACAGGGTGGCCGACTCGTCGCCGGCGTTCTCGAAGTCCCCGTAGGAGAACAGCTTGCCGAAGGCCGTCATCACCGCATAACCGGCCCCGTCGTCACTCGAGGCCATGGCCACGACTTCACAGCGGGTCAGAGGAGATGCGCAGGGTGGTGGTGCCGGAGACGGAAAGGCCGTCGTCCAGCAGGCGGCATTCTGTTCGGCGGTCCCGTCATCCTCGGCGTTGGCGGTCGTGCAGGTGGGATCGACCTCCCAGGGCGGAACGCACGCCACCACCCGACAGACGATTCGACCGATGCAGTCCACGTCCTGGTTGCACTGTCCGTAGCGGAATTGGAAGCACCCGGTGAGGTACGAGTCGCAGCCGTCGGGTCCACAGCCGCAGTTGGTCCCGTCGCAGCCGGGTTCACAGAAGCCCCACCCGTCCCCACACCCGGTATCGCAGTTGCAGTTGGAGTTGCAGTCCATGTAGTAGCGAGGACCACCACAGTAGGAAGAGTTGTCCGCCTTCCACCATCCGCCCATGATGGTGTCGGCCGGGCAGTAGTTGTACCCGTCGTTGACCGAGCAGCAGAACTCACTGAAGCCGGAACAACAGGTCGAACCACATCCGCAGCTGCCACTCCCGCACGTGCAGATCTGGCCGTAGGCGGTGCCTGGTTTGAGTGCCAGGTCGAGGCCGGCCCCGATGGCCACCGCGCTCCCGGCGTAGGCGGATCGGTTGATGAAGCTGCGACGCGAGATTCTCGACTCGAGGAAGCTCGACGCACGCTCGACCAGGGTGCCGGTCATGGTGTCGGACCCGGCATCCGCGGACGCACCGTCGCCGTCACGGACGACCTCTTCGACCGGGTCACGAGCCCGACCGGAATTCGACTGCCGTCAGCCGGCGGGCGGCCTGGAGCTCGGCCAGCACCGAGATGGCCAGGTAGACAAGCCAGGCGCCTACCGCGCTGGCCGCCAGGAGTGGCAGTCCGTCGGCGGGCTGGCGGGCGAGGACGGAGAAGATCGACGCCGAAGGTCCGGTCAAGGCCACCGATGCGGCCGCGGCGGCCAGGCCGATGTTGACGACAACGTGGAGCACCGTGGCCGGGGTATCGGGTGTCCCGAAGCAGCCACAACTCGAGATCGCTCCACCCTTGTGTCGGGCATAGGCCACGAATGCCGCGAATCCGACGAACGAGAGGGCGACCAGTCCCGCCGGGATCGGCCGCGGGACGAGGATGGCGATACAACCCACGACGACCTCGACGACCGAACCGACCAACACGACCGGGCGGACCCGGGCCAGCGGTTGCCCGACCAGTCCGGCGAGGGCACGGGCCGTGTCGGTGGGACGGAGCGCCTTGGCCGTCCCCGCCGCCACCAGGAGGATGCAGGCGACCAGATAGAGACCGATCAATTCCATGGAGCGCCTGACGTTTGGGCTCCGGTGGCCGGAACCACAGCCGGGCGGGCGGGAGTGATGGCCAGGTCGGCGATGAGACCGTTCAGCCTCGGAACCAACCCGTTCCGCCGGGCGTGGCTGCCCAGGACGGCATAGAAGGTGAACGGCCTCCCGGCTTCGGTGAAGAACCACTGTGTCCCCGACTGACCCCCGAGGCCGCGGCGAAGCACGTAGGGGCGGAAATCGGCGTGCGTCAGGGTGCGGGGCATCCCCTGTCGGGCGAAGAGACGACGACCGACGCTCTCGGGGCCGTACTCGAACAGCACGGCGAAGATGTCGTTGACCCCCATGAGGTTGACGGCGCCACCACCGAAGTCGGCGACCTGTTCGGGGAGGGCGAAGGTGGCGAAATGAGCCACGGGGTAGGGCACACCCTCCCCCACCCTGGGGCGTACGAAGATTCGGCCCTCGAACCCACCGGGCAGGGGTGCCTCGATCCCGTACGCCCTGAGCGTGGCCACCTCAGCCTGCCCTGGTGGTCCTGGTGGTGGCCCCGGTGGCGGTCCCGCTTGGTCCGACCCGGTCCGACCCGCCCGAGCCGCCGGAGCCGCCGGAGCCGCCGGAGCCGCCGATGGGCCCGTACACGTCGGCCAGGGAGGAGGGGTAGAGACTCGGATCGCCCGGCAGAATGCCCGCGGCCATCAGTTCGCGGTCGTTGGCCAGCTCCCTCGCCGGTCCATCGAGTCCCTCGGCATAGGCACGGCTCCGGCTGCCCGGTGCGAAGGAGCGGGCATCGACCTCGGCCCGTCGAACGAGCTCGGCCACCTGGTGGAAGTGATTTGCCACCCCCTCGCCGATCCTCCGGCCGGAAGGACCGTCGACCAGGACGAAGAACGGCGAGCCGGGGACCTCGTACTCGCCCCAGGCCTCGGTGGACATCACCACCGACAGGCCGGCTGGGGTCTGTGCCGCCACTTCCGCCGGGATTTCCATCTCCGGTCCCTTCGTGACCACCACCAGTCGGGTGCCGGACGGAAGGCCGAGATGGTCGGGCTGACGAAAGGCCTTCCAGAATCCGGCGCACGTCGCGCACCCCGACGACAGGAACGCCAACAACGTGAGATGATCGCCGCCGGCCACTGCCACCGCCAGGGCGTCCCCGGCCGGTGTCACCCCGGCCACGGTCGGCGCCGACGTCGAGTTTCGCTCGCCGGGCAGTGGGGGTCCCATGGTGAGTGGCACACCGACCGGACCGGAACGGCTGCCTGCGGGAGTGGCCCGGTCGCCGCCGTCGGACCGGTCGTGGTCGCGCCCGTGGTGGTGGTCGTGGACGTGGTCGACGTGGTCATGCCCGTCGGCACCCGATGGTTCCCCCACACCGACGCCGAGTTCGTGCAGCGCCTTGAGGATGTCGGCATGGCTCCGCAACAACCCGGCGACGAGGACGGCCAACAGCAACACCATGACGCTCAGGACAACGGCCAAAGCAACCACGTGGGACCTCCGTGCGTTCCGGGTGCGGACACCGTGCAGGTACCTCCTGCCCGGTGCTCATGCTAGGGAGCGCGGCGGTCGAAACGGTGTATCTCCGCGGCCTCCCCACCTCGTGCGCTCCCGGCCGGCCGACCCGGCCCGGAGCTCCGGATCCCACCTCTTCGGGGCCGGGGGCGGCACGCGCTCGCCCCGCCCACCCAGCGGGTGAAGACTGGCCCGGCATCGATGCCGCGGCCCAACGGCACCGACGGGAGAACCAGAGACCACCAGGAGGAATCCATGGCGCTGCGAATAGAAACCGTCACCATCGACGCCCGCCAACCGGTGGCGCTGGCCCGTTTTTGGTCGGCGGCGCTCGGTTGGGAGCAACGGGAGGACGAAGATGGTGACGTGTGGGTCGAGCCGGGGAGCCGCCACCCCGACTTCGGCGTGAGCCGTCCCCTGCTCATTCAGGCCGTTCCGGAATCGAAGTCGACCAAAAACCGGATCCACCTCGATCTCCGTCCCGACGATCAAGCGCTGGAGGTCGAGCGTCTGGAGGAGCTCGGGGCGTGTCAGGTCTCGGTGGGGCAGACCGGCCTGGAGGACTGGCTGGTGCTGGCCGACCCGGAGGGCAACGAATTCTGCGTGCTCAGCGACACGTGAGCCGCCGACCTCAGCTCGACTGGGCCTCCGCGGCCGCCTTGGCCTCAGCCGCCTTGCGGTAGGCCTCGAGCTGGTCGAGGAGCGGCATGCGCTCCTGCCCGACGGTCGAGTCCAACCGGGCGGCGATCTCTTCGGGCGTCCACCTCCCGTCGGCGTACATCGCCCGCACCTCCCGGGGCTGGTTCCACACGGCAATCTTCGGGCCCACCGACGTATAGACCTGGCCGGTCACATGCTTGGCCTGGTCGGACAGGAGGTACACGACCAGAGGGGCGACGTCTTCAGGGTCGCCCATCTCGGCCAGGTCCATGGGGACCTCTGCCGTCATCCGGGTGCGGGCCACCGGGGCGACGGCGTTGGCGGTGATGCCGTACCGGTTGAGCCCCGCCGCAGCCGAACGGACCAGTGAGACGATGCCGCCCTTGGCCGCGGCATAGTTGGCTTGGGCCACACTTCCGGCGAACGCACCTGAGGTGAAGGCCACCAGCGAGCCTCCGCCCTCCTGCTTCCGCATGACCGCCGATGCCGCCCGGAAGACGGTGAAGTGGCCCTTCAGGTGGGTCTCGACGACCGCGTCCCACTCGTCCTCGGCCATGTTGAAGAGCATGCGTTCCCGCAGGATGCCGGCCACCGCAACCACGCCGTCGATCCGTCCCCACCGGTCGACACCGGCACCGATGATCTTCTCGCCACCTTCGAGGGTGGTCACGCTCTCCGCCACCGCCATCGCCTCCCCGCCCGAGGCCTCGATGTCCGCCACCAGCGACTCGGCGACCTCGCTCTTCGGGTCCCCCCCGTCCAGTGAGACTCCGATGTCGGCCACGACCACCCTGGCCCCTTCAGCCGCGGCGGCCAGGGCGACGGCTCGACCGATCCCACCTCCGGCGCCGGTGATGGCCACGACCTTGTCCTTCAGGAACTCCATTGCCTACTGCCTCTCCTCGTTTTCGCTGCCTGCCGGCTCCGCCCGCCGCTCCTATGGGTGAGGAGCGGATCCCCTGCCTGTCGACCCGACGCCCCGACGCCCCGACGGCGGTTGACCATATACGAGAACCTGTTCTAGCGTCCCCACCGGGTCGGCGCCACCCAGGAGTCGTGTCCGCACACTTCGGCTCGCCGATCACCGTTCAGCAAGTGACCGTCGCGCACCGGCGGAGGGGGTAGGAGACCAACATGGCTGATTTTGGATTCTGGGCCATGGCCCACGAGAACCCCGACAAATTGGCACTCGTGGCCCCCGATGGGGTCGAGTACACCGCCGGCGAGCTGCTCGGGCGGACCAACCAGGTCGTGCACGGACTGCGGGGGCTCAACCTGAAGCCGGGGGACGTGGTGGCCACCCTCCTGCCCAACGGGGTGGAGATGTTCGAGCTGTACCTGGCCGCCCTCCAGGCCGGTTGGTACCTGGTCCCGATCAACCATCACCTGATCGGGCCCGAGGTCGCCTACATCCTCATGGACTCCGAGGCCAAGGCCTTCATCGCCCACGAGCGGTTCGCCGACGTGGCCGTGGACGCAGCCTCCGATGCCGAGCTGCCGTCGTCACGGTGCTTCGCGGTCGGCGAGATCCCCGGCTTCGGCTCGTACGCCACCATGCGGAGCTCCCAACCCACCACCGACCCCGCCGATCGCGCCATCGGCGACGTCATGAACTACACCTCGGGGACCACCGGCAACCCCAAGGGCGTGTTCCGGCCGCTCAGCGGCGCCGTCCCCGAGGAGGTGGCCATCGGTCTGTCCGGAATCCTCTTCCTCTTCGGTATCCAGCCGGACGACGAGAATGTGCACATCGTGGGGTCGCCGCTCTACCACACCGCCGTGTTGCGTTACTCGGGTGCCTCCATCCACCTCCTGCACACCGTGGTGCTCATGGACAAGTGGGTCCCCGAGGAGATGCTCCAGCTCATCGAGAAGTACAAGGTGACCAGCTCCCACATGGTCCCCACCCAGTTCCACCGGCTCCTGGCCCTGCCCGAGGAGACCCGCAACCGCTACGACATGTCCTCCCTCCAGCACATGATCCACGCCGCTGCCCCCTGCCCGGTCGATGTCAAGTACAAGATGATCGAGTGGTGGGGGAACGCCATCGACGAGTACTACGCCGCCTCCGAGGGTGGGGGCACACTGGTGACGGCCGAGGAGTGGCTGCTCAAGCCGGGCACCGTCGGGAGGGCGTGGCCCATCTCGGAGATCGCCATCTTCGACGACGACGGCAAACGCATCGAGGAGCCCAATGTCATCGGCACCGTCTACATGTCCATGCAGACCGGCGACTTCTCCTATCACAAGGACAAGAAGAAGACCGACAGCAACCGCATCGGCAAGTTCTTCACCGTCGGTGATGTGGGTCTGATCGACGAGGACGGGTATCTGTTCCTCCGCGACCGCAAGATCGACATGATCATCTCGGGTGGGGCCAATATCTATCCCGCCGAGATCGAGAACGTCCTGCTCGGCTTCCCCAAGGTGGGCGACGTGGCCGTCTTCGGCATTCCCAACGACGACTGGGGCGAGGAGATCAAGGCGGTCATCGAGCCCGCGGAAGGTGTCGAGGCGTCGCCTGAACTGGCCGAGGAGATCCTCGAGTACAGCGCCACCCGGCTGGCCAAGTTCAAGACGCCCAAGTCGATCGACTTCACCGACGCCATGCCCCGCGATCCCAACGGCAAGCTCTACAAGCGCAAGCTCCGGGACCCCTACTGGGAGGGCCGGGAGAAGATCTGACCGGCGGATAGAACCTCCGGGTCACCCCACCTGGAGGGGGCCGGCGGTCCCGGGGTCGTCGTCGGCGCCCGGTTGCTCGCCCTCCCGGGCGTAGCTCCCCTGCATGTTGGCGGCCACGGCCGCCGCTTCGGCGCGTATGGCGGCCAGCATCACCGGATCGGCGCTGTCGGGATTGGCCTCGACCATCGCCACCATTCGTTTGGGACCCACGACGATGAAGGTCCCCTCGGCCTCGGCGGTCATCACGTCACCGTTGAAGATCCCGCCCCAGGTCTGCACCTTACGCCCGGTCCGCCCGAGACAGCGGGCCTCGATGCGGAGGAGGGTACGCAGCGGGGTC
Source organism: uncultured Acidimicrobiales bacterium (assembly GCA_963713625.1). GTDB lineage: Bacteria > Actinomycetota > Acidimicrobiia > Acidimicrobiales > RAAP-2 > Bog-756. The sequence goes on from CAVQMN010000009.1 coordinate 44,360, forward strand.
GGCTTGCGGTACCGGACGGTCAGGGTCCCGGTCATGGCCGCGTTGTCGGCCACCATATTGGCGGCGCCCAGCATCTCGTCGAAGATCTCGGCGATCACGCCCCCGTGCACACACGTGGGCGGACCCTCGTAGGGGTAGTCGAAGTACGCCTCTCCCCTGACCTCCCGGTACCCGCCATCAGGCCCGTCGACCACCCAGACCCGAGCCGGGGGGGCGATCGGATTGAGCATGCCGGTCATGGGGCTGGACGGGAAGAACTCCTGGGGCGGGTTGGTCATGTCCGGAGGACGGCGAGGGTGTTTTCCGGGTTGGGCACACTCGCCCAGTCGGGCGGTGAGGTCTTCGACGGTCTGGGCCGCGTCGGTGAGGGCATCGTCATCGATGGCCGCCGAGACGGTCAAGACAATCAGTGGGCGCAGGGCCGCAGCCAGACGTCGGCGGGACGCTTCGAACTCGAGATCGGCGTCGCCCGGATCGGTCACCGGCGTTGGTAGTTGGCCGGACGCTTCTCGGCGAAGGCCCGTTGGCCCTCCTTGGCGTCCTCGGTGGCGAAGATGGGCCAGCCCAACTCCAGCTCGATCTTGAGGGCGTCCTCTTCGGGAATCCCCTCGGTGGCCTTGACCGAAGCCTTGATGGCCTCCACCGCCAGCGGTCCGTTGGCCCCGATCACCTCGGCGATCTCGAGGGCGGCCTCGAGCGCGGTTCCGTCCGGAACGACGCGTCCGATGAGCCCGATCTCCTTGGCCTCCTGCGCGGAGACCTCCCGGGCCGTGAGCAGCAGGTCCATGGCCACTGTGAAGGGGATCTGGCGTCGGAGACGCACGGTCGACCCCCCGAGCGGGAACAGACCCCGGCGGGCCTCGAAGACACCGAACTTGGCCCCCTCGCCGGCCACACGGATATCGGTGGCCTGGAGGATCTCGGTTCCACCGGCCACCGCCCAGCCTTCCACCGCGGCGATCAACGGTTTTTTCAGCGAGTAATGGCGGAGCAGTGCCTTCCAGTGCAGATCGGGATCTTCAGCCATACGCTGCTGGACCGACTCGTTGCCGGGCCCGGACATCGACTTGAGATCCATGCCGGCACAGAACGTCCCTCCCGCGCCGGTCAGGATCGCGCACCGGATGTCGTCGTTCGAGTCGATCTCAACCCATGCGTCGGCCATGCCCACGAGCATGGGACCGGACAGCGCGTTCTTCGCCTCCGGCCGATTCATCGTCACCACCGCAGTGGATCCGATTCGCTCGTAGGTCAGATGTTCGGTACCGGTCACAGTGGTCCTTTCTTCGGTGTTCGACACCGGACGAAACCGTCCGCCGTCAGGGGCGCGCTGGCACTCCAGGCCGCCGACCTGCAGTACTCGGATTCAGATCCGCTCGATGATCGTCCCGGTGGCCAGGGCGCCGCCGCAGCACATGGCGATGAGGGCGAGGTTGGAGTCCGAACGCTCCAGCTCGTGGAGGGCGGTGGTGATCAGCCGGGCACCGGTAGAACCGACCGGGTGACCCAGGGCGATGGCTCCGCCGTTGACATTGACCTTGTCCCAATCCACTTCGTGCACCTTGCCCCACGAAAAGACGACCGAGGCGAAGGCCTCGTTGACCTCGAAGATGTCGATGTCGGACATGGTCATGCCCGCCTTGCGCAGCACGTCGGTGGTGGCGGCGATCGGCCCGTCGAGGTGGTAGTAGGGATCGGAACCGACCAGGGTCTGGGCCACGATGCGGGCCCGGGGCCGAAGACCGGCTTCACTGGCCCGGCTCTCTGACATCCACAGCACGGCGGCCGCTCCGTCGGAGATCTGCGAGCTGTTCCCCGCGGTATGCATGCCGTCGGGCAGTACCGGCTTGAGCCCGGCCAAACCTTCGCGAGTGGTGTCGCGCGGACCTTGGTCCTTGGCGATCAGTGTCTTCTCGCCGGTCGGGCCATCGGCGCCCACGACCGGGGCCTCCAGCGGCACGATCTCCCGGTCGAATCTGCCCTCGGCGACGGCCCTGGCCGCCTTGCGCTGGGACTCGAAGCCCAGCCAGTCGACATCCTCGCGGGTGATCCCGTACTTCTGGGCGATCCGCTCGGCTGCGCCGAACTGGTCGGGCATGTCCCAGGGGAAGTTCTCCGGCCTCGACTTGCCGGGTCCGTTGTACGCATTTGCGCCCAGGCCGACTCGACTCATGGCCTCGACACCACAGGCGATTCCGACTTCGATGGCATCCGCGCCGACCAGGTTGGCCACGAAGTGGTTGGCCTGCTGGGCCGAACCGCACTGGCAATCGACGGTTGTAGCTGCAACCTCGTAGGGCAACCCCTGGCTCAGCCATGCCGTCCGGGTCACATTGGAGGCCTGTTCACCGGCCTGGGTGACGCAACCCCCGACGATCTGCTCGACGTCACCCGGGTCGATGCCGGCGCGCTTCACCAGTTCGACCTGCGCGTTGCCCAGCAATTCGGCGGCGTGGAAGCCTGCCATCCAACCGTTCCGCTTTCCGATCGGCGTACGTACTGCTTCGACGATGACGGGCTGGGCCATGTTGGGTCTCCCTTGGAGGTTCGGGCTCGCCGTTTCGAGCTCTGATTTGGCACGACTGGAGGTGGGTTCGAGCGGGCACCGGCGGGAACCCCCGCGGGAGAGTATAGAACCGGTTCTAGTGCGAGCGGCCGGCTGGCCGGGGACCAGCGGGTTCTCACCCGGGCTGACCCCGTCCTCCGCTCCTCGGGTCGGGGTCACCGACCATGCTCCCGGGCTGTCCCGACCTCGCCCGGCCAGGCGGCCGCCCCCTGGCGCACCCCTGGGGATCGAACTGCTGGCTTGCTCCGGGTGGCCTCAAGACGAACCTGCCCCCGCACCGTCGGAGTACAGTTCCCCTCGGCATCGGTCGACCCGGGGGAGGAATGATGTCGTCTGCTCGAGCGCTCGCGTTCGCGGTGGTGGCCGGGCTCGTGCTGCTGGCCGGGTGCTCTTCGAACAGCCCGGCGGCCTCCTCCCCTCAATACCAGCGGCGGGGACCCGACGTCGTCGGCGTGACGACGCTCGACCTTGGTTCAGCTGGACCCGAGTTCGGCGAACGCCTGGCCACGGTGTACTACCCCGCCGATCCGAGCACGGTGGCCGGCCACTCCAGGTTCAGCTACGACGAGGCTTCCACGCTCCCGAAATCCGTGCAGGGCATCCTCCCGGCAAAGTTCAACACCACCACGACCGTCGACGCCTACGCGGACGTATCCGGCTCAAAAGCCGGGCCCTACCCCATCGTGCTCTTCAGCCACGGGTACGGCGGCGAACGGCTGTACTACTCGACACTGCTGACCGGCATCGCCTCCTGGGGGTACGTCGTGGTCAGCGCCGACTACCTCGAACGCGGCCTGGCCGCCCAGGTGCTGGGCTCGAAGACGACACCGACCCCGGCCCTCGACTCCTCGATCATGCAGTCGTCGCTGACCGCGGTCGAACGTGCCTCGTCCCAGCCGGATTCCGTCCTCCATGGCATCGCCGATCCCCACCGTGTGGCCGCCGTGGGCCATTCGGCAGGAGGCCAGACCGCCTTCGACGCACTCGACACTCCGGCGGTGGCGACCGCCATCGGCTGGGCTCCCGAAGCGCCGGCCGGCACGCCGTCGAAGAAACCGGTCATGCTCATCGGTGCCGAGGGCGACCAGGTGGTACCGCCAGCCTCGGTCAAGCGCACCTACGACTCGTTTCCCGGTCCCAAGGCACTGGTCGAGATCTCCGGTGAAGGGCACAACACGTACACGGACATCTGCGTGGGGATCAGGGGCGGAGGTGGGTTGATCACCTACGCCATCTCCCACCACCTGGTCACGCCGTCTCTGGCCAAGCTCGGGATCAACGGCTGCCAGCGCTCGGATATCGCCCCCGAGCGGTTCTGGCCGATCGTCCAGTTCTATACCGTCTTCCAACTGAAGAATCAGTTCGACGGGAACAGCCGGGCCGCCGTCCCGTCGCCGACCCCCGGGCAGTTCCCCGGCTTCACCGTCACCGTCCAGCAGTCCCAGTGACGGGCGAAAGCCGTCGGCGCCACGGCCGGTTCTTTGCCTAACATGCGTTTTGGTTTTCCAGCGGACGAACTCTTGGGGGGACATGGCCATCGATTTCAGTGGGCAGCGGGTGCTGGTGACCGGCGCCTCCTCGGGCATCGGCGCGGGGCTGGCCGAGGAATTTGCCCGCCGAGGAGCCATCGTGGGCATCTGCGCCCGGCGTCGCGAACGGCTGGACGAGGTGCTCGAGCGCTGTCGGCGGTACTCCCCGGAATCACGGCGGTGGGTGAGCGACCTCTCCGACCCGGCTGCGGTCGACGCCCTGGCCGCGGCCGCCCTCGACGAGCTCGGTGGGGTCGATGTGTTGGTGAACAACGCCGGCATCCCGAAGCGCCGCCACGTCAGCCGGCTGGATCAGGCCACCGTCGAGTCGGTCATGAACATCAACTTCTTCAGCCCGGTCCGGCTGACCCTGGCCCTCCTTCCCCACATGATCGAGCGGGACAGCGGTCGGATCGTCAACATCTCCTCGGTGGCGGCCACCTTGAGCTCGCCGGGCGAGTCGGCCTATGACGCATCGAAAGCCGCGGTCACCGCCTTCAGCGAGTCGATGGCCATCGACCTCTGGCAGACGGGGATCAAGGTGCTCGTGGTCTACCCCGGACTGGTCGACACCGAGCTCTTCTCCCTCCCCGACAACGATCCGGTCGTGGCCGGGGTGGAGGCGGTGCCGGTGAGCGAGCTGGTCGGCGGGGTGTTCGACGCCCTCGACGCGGGTGCCGTGCAGGTCTACGTGCCCGGCTATTTCGCCGACCTGGCCTCGGGAAAGGCGGGCAACGTCGAGGGCTTCCTGTCGGGTGCGGCGCAGTACATCGCCGCCCAGCAGGCTCCGGGGTGACCCCCTCGCCCTTCCCCCTCACCCGGGGGTGTGCAAGCATCAGAGGAACGAGAGACGTATTGGCCAAACCGCCCCATCGGCCGTCACCGGTGCAGTACCCCGCTTGACCAGAGGGGTACTCCCGGCAGGCCGGGGCACGAACCAGACGAGGTAGACATGGAGACAGAAGCAGCCATTCTCTGGGGCATGGGTCAGGACTGGCAGGTCGAGACCATCGAGCTCGACCCACCCAAGACGGGTGAGGTGCTGGTCAGAATCGCGGCATCGGGTATGTGCCACAGCGATGAGCATCTGAGGACCGGTGACCTCGGGGGCATGTACCCGGTCATCGGGGGCCACGAGGGGGCGGGTGTGGTCGAAGAAGTCGGTCCCGGGGTCGAGGACCTGAGCCCCGGTGACCACGTGGTGTTCGGATTCGTCCCGGCGTGCGGCAAGTGCCCGTCCTGTGCCCGCGGTCACTCCAATCTCTGCGACGTGGGTGCGCAACTCATGATGGGCGCTCAGGCCGACGGAACCCACCGCCACCACGCGTCCAACGGCACGGACCTGCACACCATGGTCTGCCTCGGCACGTTCGCCAAGCACACCGTCGTGAACCAGGCGTCCTGTGTCAAGATTCTGGACCACTATCCGCTGGACAAGGCATGTCTCGTCGGGTGCGGAGTCACCACCGGATGGGGCTCTGCGGTCTACGCGGCCGACGTCCAGCCGGGCGACGACGTCGTCGTCATCGGCATCGGTGGCCTCGGCGCCTCCGCCATCCAAGGAGCACGCCTGGCCGGTGCCGAGCGGATCTTCGCCATCGACCCGGTTCCATTCAAGCTCGAGATGGCCACCAAGTTCGGTGCCACCCACACCGCCTCGAGCATCGAGGAGGCGTTGCCACTGGTCAACGAGGTGACCTGGGGCAAGAACGCAGAGAAGGTCATCTGCACCATGGGCGTGGGTGAGGGCCGGCTGATGGAGACCATCATGCAGCTCGCGGCCAAGCGTGGGCGGGTCGTGGTCACCAATATCCACCCCATGGCCGAAACCGACGTCACCCTCTCACTGACCTGGGTCACACTGCTGGAGAAGCAGATCGTCGGCACCATCTTCGGATCGGCCAACATGCGCTACGACATTCCCCACCTGTTGCGCCTGTACGACCACGGTCAGCTCGATCTGGACACGATGGTCACGCAGACCTACAAGCTCGAAGAGGTCAATCAGGGTTACGCCGACATGCTGGGTGGCAAGAACATCCGCGGCGTCATGATCTACGAGTAACGAGCCCGATACCGCCGGGGACCCACCCGTTCCCCACATCGGCAAGACTGCCTTGTCATGGCGTTCGGTCAGCAGTCGGGTCCCCCGGCCTCGGGCAGACAGGTGCAAGAGCTGCTGAGCCTCCTCAAGTCTGCGGGACACTCCGACTTCCGCGACGCACGGGGTCCGATGGGGTTCACCCAGCGACAGGCCGGTGGCCGGTTCTCCCGGGAGGAGGCGGCCGAGTTCATCGATCGGCTCCAGAACGCCGAGTTCGCCGGAAGCTCGCCGGCCCCGACAGGCCCCACGACTCCGGCCCCGACAGGCCCCACGACCACCGCGGTCCCGGGCCGGGTGGCCAAAGCGCCAAACCCCACCCCGGTCCTCACCGGCACCTGGCCGCGGCTGGATCGCGTCGCCGCCGAAAAATTGGCCGCCGAGCTCCGACGACGGGGGTGGACCGTCCTCGAGCCCTGATGCCGACGGTTCACGGCCGGACATCCCGGGAGCCGGGTGACCTCTTCCGGGCCCGCTACCATTGCGGAAAGGGCTGCACCTTCGAACGTTGCGGTACGTTCGAGTTCCGCTCAAGGGCGAATGTCCATCCACCTCGATCCAAGGGTTGCCGAGATGACCGAATCACGAACAATTCTCATCACCGGTGCCACCGACGGCCTCGGGTACGCCCTGGCCCACATGGTCGCAGCCGATGGCGCCACCGTGATCCTCCACGGTCGGAACCCCGAGAAGCTCGACCAGGTGGCTGACAGCGTTCAGAAACACAGCAACGTTCCCCGTCCGGCCACCGTGCTCGCCGATTTAGCCGAGCTGGCTCAGGTGCGGCGACTGGCCAGCGACGTGCGGGCGGCAACCGACAGGCTCGACGTCCTTGTCAACAACGCCGGGATCGGCGCGGGCGAACCCGAGGGCCGCACCCGCCGGGTGAGCGCCGACGGCTACGAGCTGCGCTTCGCCGTCAACTACCTGGCCACGTTCCTCCTCACGCTCGAGCTGGTGCCCCTGCTCCGGGCCTCGGCGCCGGCACGGATCGTCAACGTGGCCTCGATCCGTCAGGAGCCCCTCGATTTCGACGACCTCATGCTCGAGCGCAATTACAGCGGCGTGCGGGCCTACGAGCAGAGCAAGCTGGCCGAGGTCATGTTCGGCTTCGAGCTGGCCCGTCGCACCCCCGCCGCCGAGATCACCGTGAACAGCCTGCATCCCGCCACCTACATGCCCACCAAAATGGTGCTGAAGGAGGTCGGGGACAGCATCGACAGCCTCGAGGCGGGTGTGGCGGCCACGCTCCGACTGGTCGGCGATCAGAGCCTGGCCGCCACGACCGGCAAGTTCTTCGATCGGACCCGCGAGGCCAAGGCCACGGCCCAGGCCTACGACGATGCCGCCCGCGCCGAGCTGTGGCGGCGGAGTCTGGAGCTGGTCGATCTTCCGGATCTGGACTGATCACGACGAACCCGGCCTCTGGGCGGTCGGGACGGCCGCCCCACCCCCACCGCCATCCTCGTTTCCCTCGTCGTTCCCGGTTTCTCGAGGTCGACGCCGCGTCCCCACCCGGTCGGACAGCGCCATCACCGTCAACGCCGCACCCACGCACAGCGATGGCGTAGCGGCCACGACGTAGCGGGGATTCCCGAATGTGCTGGCGACGACAATCGTGGCCAGGAGGACCGGCCCGGCCACCAGCACCAGACCCAGTCGATTTCTCCGTAGGCGGACCATGCCGGGAATGGCCAGGAGGAGCACGACCAGGGACTCGGGCCAGGCCATCTGCTGCCAGCCGATGCTGCGGGTCTGGAGAGCGTCCAACCCCGCCTGCTGCTGCGGGTCGAAGAGGCTCCAGGCCCGCAAGACCCGGACTCCGACCACCAGGGGGAGTCGCCCGAGGTGGGAGCGCAGGTACGCGGTACCTTCGGCCCGGGTCACCTTGTCGTACTCGGCCTCGTCGGTCGTGGCCAGATTGGCGTGGCCGAGACACGAATAGTCCCAGTACCCGATCAGGGGACCCTGATAGGTGGTCGGGCAGTTGGCGCCGCCCAACGTCTTCCCATCGTTGCTCGAGAGCAGGACGGTGGGTGTGAAGGTCTCATAATTGCGGATCACCCAAGGGGCAAGCACGACCGCGGCGACGGCCACCGCCACCGCCACCTGGGCCAGCCGACGTCGCGTCTTCACCGAAGGCACGACCAGGATGGCCACGGGCACCAGCACCACGGCGTTCAGAATGTCCTCGGATCGGACCAGGACCAGCGCCCCGGCCAGCGCTCCGACCAGGGCCCACCGCCGGAGCGAGGGTGTTCCGCCCGCCCAGGCCGCGGCGACGAGCAGCCCGACGGTGAGGGGGACGGCGATCGTCTCCGACATCACCGATCCGTCGGCGGCGATCAATGTGGCCGAACCGGCGGCCAGTCCGGCCGCGATCAGGCCGACACCGGCCCGTCCTGCCACCTGACGGCCGAAAATACCGGTGAGGAGGACGGTGACACCACCGCAGAGTGCGCCCACCATCTGGAAACCGGTGCTGGTGGTGATGCCCAGCTTCAGAAGTCCGGCGAGGAAGATCGGATAGCCGGGAACGAAGTTGGCCGTCGCCCGCTGGATGCCGTGGGCGTAGAACAGGACCGGGTTCGAATACCCGTGGCCACCGGCCAGCGTGGCGCCGAGGAGCATGTAGCCGATCGAGTCGAGACCCAGTTTGAGATGGCGGCCGACGGTCAGCGCGTAGACGATCCGGATGGCCACGGCGATGACCACCTCGGCAGCAAGGACAGGGGCGAACGGAACCCGTCGGGCTGGGAGCGCTTGCACCCCGTCCTGGCCGATCAAGCCGCGCCCCCTCTTTACAGGACGGGTCGCAGACGCGGCTGATTGATCTGCACGACCCAGCCTCCCCCATGGCACCGGAGCGGATCAACTTGGCAGATGCAGCCGGTGCCGGCGGTCCGATCCGACGGCCCGGGAAATCCCGTCGATCGGGTCCGCCGGTGAGCTATCCCAACAACCTCTTGGCGATCACCACCCGCTGGATCTGGTTGGTGCCCTCGTAGATCTGGGTGACCTTGGCGTCCCGCATGAACCGCTCGACGGGAAAGTCCTTGACGTAGCCATACCCACCGAGCAGCTGGACCGCGTCAGTCGTCACGGCCATGGCGGTATCGGAGGCGAAGCACTTGGCCATGGCCCCCATCATGGTCAGCTCGTTCTCGGGATCTCCGTTGTCGATGAGGGAGCAGGCCCGGTAGATGAGGGTCCTGGCCGCCTCGGTGCGTATGGCCATGTCGGCCAGCATGAAGCGCAGGCCCTGAAGGTCGGCGATCGGCGCTCCGAAGGCTCTGCGCTCCTTCATGTACCCGGCGGCATAGTCGATGGCGCCCTGGGCGATACCCACGGCCTGGGCGCCGATGGTGGGCCGACTCCGGTCGAGGGTATGCAGGGCGATGGTGAATCCCATGCCCTCTTCGCCCACCAGGTTGCTGGCCGGAACTCTGACTTCGTCGAAGCTCACGGCTGCGGTGGGGCTGCCCCGTAGCCCCATCTTGTCTTCGTGCGGGGCCACTTCCACGCCCCAGTCCGCCTCGACGACGAAACAGCTGATCCCCCGTCGACCGGCGCCCGGATCAGTCACCGCGAAGACGGTGTAGATGTCCGAGATGCCGGCATTGGTGATCCAGTACTTGGTCCCGGTGAGAAGGTAGTGATCGCCCTGGCGGACGGCTCGGGTCCGCATGGCGGCCACGTCACTGCCGGCATCGGCCTCGGACAGGCAGTAGCTGCCCTGCCACTCACCGGACGCGATCCGGGGCACATACCTCCGCTTGAGCTCCTCGGAGCCCCAATTCAGCACAGGCAACATGCTGAGCTTGGAGATCAGCATGTTCAACGAGGTGGAGGCACAGACCCTGGCCAGCTCCTCGGCCATGATGGCCTGGGTCACCATGTCGGCGCCCGCCCCCCCGTAGGCAACGGGCAGGCCCAGCGAGGGAAGTTCGAGCTCGACGCAGGCATCGAATGACTTCTGGGGATAGGTCGCATCCCGATCCGCTTCGGCGGCGTTCGGGGCGATCCGGTCCTCGGCGAACTTGCGCAGGGTGTCCCGGAACTGCCGTTGGGCCTCGGTCAGGGCGAAATTGGGCGAATCCATCCACACAAGTTACTCAGCGGCGGAAGGGCTCTCGTTGACACGGCGATGCCCCGCCCACCAGTGGCCGCGGTCAGACCCGCCGGGCAACCTCTGCCGCAGGCGCAGAGGGTCGATCGCACGAACGGGTGGGCGTAGAGTTGGAGGCGTGCCTCGTGACCCATCCGCCGGCTGTGACGAACGGGCCAACGTCGGGCGCGGCCCGGAGGATGCACTGACGCTGCTCCGGGGCGCAAGGAGGGCGAAGGGGACCGGAACGGACCGGACCCGCTCCGGGCGAGTCGCTGCGGTCCTGGCGTGACATCCAAGTACAAGGGCTATGGCCAGGGGTATACGACCTTCTCGTACCACGTCTCCAACGACCACGAAGCCGAAGCGCTGAAGGCCGAGCGGGCGCAGAAGCCGAACAGGTTCGGGATGTGGATGTTGAGACTCTTGGGCTTCAAGGGAACGCCCCCCGGATCGGCGCCCGGCGAACAGCACGCGCCAGACCCCGACGAGTAGCCGTCCCTCAGGCGGAGCGTCCCACCGCCTGAGCCTCCGATCGGTCCCGGCGGGCCCAGGGTAGGCCCGAAAAAGGGACTTTGGACACTGCCGATTGCGCCCGGGACACCCCAGAATGGCCCCAGGTGGCGGAACCGGCTCTGCGGGCCAGAATCGCCGGGCCGGGAGTCGGGTGGCGGAACCCGGCTCGACCGGCCCGGCTCACGGACCCTATCGGGCACCGCGAACGGCCGGAGTGCCTGGACGGCCGCAGGGGGTGATGCGAGCTGGTCAGTGGGGACCGGCTTGTGGCTGCCAACGCCATCTGGGCCGGAAATTACCTGTTCAAGCCGCAGATCACCCGAACTTCAGAAAGAGAGCTCCCCGCCGGCGACCTCATGGCTCCCCGCCGGCGACCTCCGGACAAGATTTCCCCTGACAATTGGTAGGCGCCCGGGTTATGCTTCGGTTATCGATTGACACGCAGAGTAGCGGAGGCAGTTCTGTGAGTGATAAATCCGAAGGCCCCGGGTGGTGGCAGGCCAGCGACGGCCAGTGGTATCCACCTGACCAGCATCCGTCGTTCAGGGACGATTCCGGTGGGCAGGCACCGGCAAGGACGGTGGCAGCTCAGACATCGTCTCCCCCACGGGCTGAGGCCTCCCGGTCCCAGCGATCGGAGGAGCCGGCCGAGCCGGTGCGGTCCGAGGAGAAGCGCGGACCGGGAGGGAGCGCCGCCCCCGCCGGACGGCAATTTCCCGACCTCTTCCAAAAGGCCCTGCAGGGGTCGCATCTGGCCGACAACATCACCGTGAAGTATGACGGCGATGACGAGCGCAACGAGCCCGCGGCGTCAGGCGGGTCGTCGGGACGCAGCGGATCGATGCGCACCGTGGCCGCGGGAGGCGGACAGCCGGTGGCCGCGGGGACGGCCGGGGTCACCTTTGCCGCGCCGGCCAAGCGCAAGTGGCGCAAGGGGCGCTGAAAGCCTGAAGATCTGAGGCCTCGGCTCCCTCGGCCGCTTTCGGCCTCCGACAGCCGACCGCGCCGTTGATCCGTCAGTGGGGCCCGGCGATGTGCTCGATCAACAGGGGGTTGAGACGGTCGGCCGCCACGTCGGGGATCCAGTGGTTGACGCCCTCGAGCGCCTCGAAGCGATAGGGACCGGCCATCTGTCCGGCAGTGGCCTCGGCTGCCCACCGACCCAGGGCGATGTCCGCCGTCGACCAGACGTACAAGGTGGGAACCGTGATCGGTCCCGGTTCGGTGAGCGCATGCAGATCATTGGCCCTGTACCAGTTGAGCGCGGCCGTCAGCGCGCCCGGCTGACGCAGTGTCTCGATGTATGACCGGGCGGTGTCGGCTTCGATTCCGGAGTCGGCGAACAGCTGCCTGAGCCCTTCGCCACTCCCGTCCTCGCCCAACAGGAGCTGCTCGGGGACCTCGGGTTGGCGAAACAGATCGATGTACGAGAAGCGCTCGATCTGGTCCTGATCGTCGGCCAGGGCCGCCCGCAGCGCCTGCGGGTGAGGGGTGGAGAGAGCGGTCAGGGTCCGGACCCTTTCCGGAAACCGCCCCGCCACCAACCAGGCGATCAGTCCGCCCCAGTCATGGCCCACCAGGTCGAAGCGGTCGGCATGGAGCGCATCGGCCACGCCGATGATGTCGGCCACCAGGTGGTCCACCTGATACGCATCCACCTCGGGCGGGCGGGCGCCGGGCGAGTAGCCACGCTGGTCCGGCGCCACCGCGCGGTAACCGGCGAGGCCGAGGGCCGCGAGCTCACGCTGGTAGCAACGAGACGTCTCCGGGAACCCGTGGAGGAGGATGACCAACGGCCCGTCCTCGGGCCCCGCCGTCCGAGCCGTGAACATCCATCCGTTGGCCGCGATGTCCCCCTCTGAGATGTCCACGTTGTCCTCTCTGCTCAACCGGGCTCGGGCGGGTCGTGCGCGAACGCTCGGGGAAATCGGGCTCGGGTCAACCGGGCTCGGGCAGGGTCACCATCGTCCTCCACTGGCCGAGCCGTTCGGCAACGGCTTCCGGCGTGAGCCGCAAGGTCTCTTCGTGCACGCTGTCGGCAATGGCCCGCTGAGATTTGTAGTGGTGGGCGGCCGACCGGAAGAGGGGCAAGCGGGCCTCCATGAGATCGCTCGGAGCACCCCCGAGGAATCCCCACAGGGTGAACCCGAACGAGACGTCATAGACCGCCGGCGCCCGTCCGAATCGGGCGCACCGGCGCATGGCCACCGCGGTGCACCCGGCAATGGCATCTTCGACCGACTCCCCGGCCACGATCACCAACCGGTCCTCGAATCTCCGGGCCAGCTTGAGGGCGAACCCCTGGTCGGGACCGGGGCTTCCCAGTTGGACCCCGGACGGTTGGGAGGCGCCGCGAAGCTCCGAGGGCCGCGATTGGGTCCAGATGTTCGGCACCTGGAGACTGTAGGCAGGGCGTACCTGGTCGGCCTCGACGATGGGCACGAAACTCGGTTGGGTCACGTTGCTACTCCTGATGGATGACGAAGCTTCAAACGATGGCCGGCGCGTCCGCGGACCCACCGGTATGGAGCAGACCGTAGACGATGGAATCGACGAGGGCCTGCCAGGATGCGGCGATGATGTTCTCGGAGACGCCGATGGTCGTCCACGTCCGGTCCCCGTCCGTGGAGTCGATGAGGACCCGGGTGACCGATCCGGTCCCCCTGGCCGAATCGAGCACTCTGACCCGGTAGTCGACCAGGTGGACCCCGGCCAGGCCCGGGAAGTGGGGCCCGATGGCCTTGCGGACCGCTCCGTCCAGGGCATTGACCGGACCGTTTCCCTCCGCGGTGGCCACGATCCGCTCGTCGCCCACCATGAGCTTGACCGTGGCTTCGGTGGACTGCCCGTCACCCTGGTCGGAGATGACCCGGTAGGACTCCAGATCGAAGAACGACTGCTCCCACCCTGTCGAGTTCCGGAGGAGCAGCTCCAGCGATCCATCGGCCACCTCGAAGTGGTAGCCCTCGTACTCCAGTCGCTTGAGGGAATCGAGCACGGAGGCCATGGCCTGCGAATCGAGCTCGAGACCCAACTCCGTGGCCTTCATGGCCAGGGTCGAACGACCGGCCAGCTCGGACACGACGAACCTCGTCCCGTTTCCCACCCGTTCCGGCGAGATGTGTTCGTAGGCATCCGAGCGACGGGCAATGGCCGAGGTGTGCAGTCCGGCTTTGTGGGCAAACACCGAGGTACCCACGTAGGGCTGCTGTGGATTCGGCGCGATGTTCACCAGTTCCGAAATGTGGTGGGAGACCGGGGTGAGAAGCTCGAGTCGCTCGGCCGGGATGGTACCGATTCCCAGCTTCAGGCTCAGGTCGGGGATGGCGGCCGACAGGTCGGTGTTCCCGGCCCGCTCCCCGTACCCGTTCACACATCCCTGCACATGGGTGGCACCTTGGCCCACGGCAACCAGCGAGTTGGCCACCGCACAGCCGCTGTCGTTGTGGAAGTGGACCCCCACCTGGGTCTCGAATCCGGCGATCACATCGGCCACGATGCGCTCGATCTCGTGGGGCAGGCTCCCGCCGTTCGTATCGCAGAGCACCAGCGTCTCGGCCCCCGCTTCTTCGGCGGCGCGCAGGATCCGGGTCGTGAAGGCGGGATTGGCTTTGTAGCCGTCGAAGAAGTGCTCGGCATCGAGGAAGACCCTGAGATCGTTGGCCCGGAGGAACTCCACCGAGTCGGCCACCATGGCCACCGCCTCGTCGAGGGTGGTCCGGAGAGCATCGACCACGTGCATCTCCGACGACTTGGCCACGATGCACACCGCCTCCGTCTGGGCCTTGACCAGATGACGAAGCGTCTCGTCATCTTCGGCCTTGACGCCGGCGCGGCGGGTGGAACCGAAGGCCACCAGGGTGGACGTGGCCAGCGAGAGCTCGGTCGGGGCCCGGGCGAAGAACTCCTCGTCCTTCGGATTGGCCCCGGGCCATCCGCCTTCGATGAACGTGACGCCGAGGTGGTCGAGCTGTTCTGCGACACGCAACTTGTCGTCGACGGTCAGCGAGAGCCCTTCCTGCTGGGAGCCGTCCCGCAGGGTGGTGTCGAAGACGTCGACCGCGGTGGGAAACCGGGGAAGGTCGAAGTCGTGGCCACCTTGTGCCGCCGCCGGCCCGCCATGCCCTTTGCCCTGGGCATGGGCGTGTTGGCCCGCGGTCTGCGGGTGGCTGTGGATCAGGCCGTCGCTGTGGGAATGGGTGTGGCCCGCCCCGCCCCGACCACCCGTGAACGAGTCGTCGTTGAGCGTGGGGCCCTCATTCGACATAGTCCAGCCAGTCCTTGTACTGGTCCACTTCACCGTGCAGGGTGGCGAAGAACGTCTGCTGGATCTTCTGGGTGATCGGCCCCGGTCTGCCATCACCCACCACCCGATCGTCGACTGCCCTGATCGGCACCAACTCCGCAGCCGTGCCGGTGAGAAATGCCTCGTCGGCCGTGTAGAGATCGGTCCGGATGATCGGCTCATAGGACACCGCGTAGCCGAGGTCACGGGCGATCGTCTCGACCGACTGCTGGGTGATTCCCTCGAGGGCTCCCGAATCGGACGCCGGGGGGGTGATCAGCCGCCCTTTGCGGACGATGAAGATGTTCTCCCCTGTGCACTCACTGACCTTGCCGTCCGGTGCGAGGAGGATGGCCTCGTCGTAGCCGGCCTTCAGGGCCTCCACCTTGGCCAAGGAGGAGTTCACATACATCCCCGTGCCTTTGGCCGCAGTGGGCACGGCGTTGGGGTCATGACGGCGCCACGAGCTGATCTTCACCGACACGCCGTTGGCAATTCCGTCGTCTCCGAGGTAGGTGCCCCAGGGCCACGCGGCGATCGACACGTTGACCGGGCAGGGGATGGGGTTCAGGCCCATCTCTCCGTAGCCCAGGTAGATGAGGGGACGGATGTAGCAGCCGTCATCGAGCCCGTTGACGCGAACCACCGTCCGGGTGGCATCAATGATGTCGTCCGCCGAGAACGGGACGTCGATCATGAAGATCTTGGCGGACAGGAAGAGACGCTCGATGTGCTCGCGCAGGCGGAACACCGCCACCCCCCTCTCCGTCGGGTAGGCGCGGATGCCTTCGAACACGCCTGAGCCGTAGTGCATGGTGTGGGTCAGCACATGCACGGTGGCGTCGGCCCAGTCGACCAGTTCACCGTCCATCCAGATCTTCTCAGTCGGGGTCAGGGGCATGGTTACAGCCTTTCTGCGATGGCATCGCCGATGGCGGCGGTCGAGAGGGTCGGATCAGGTTCAGAGGCGATGAAATCGGCTACCGCCATGGTCACCTTCTGACCCGCCGAGGTCTCGCCGAGGTGATCGAGCATGAGCGCCGCCGACCGGATGGCGGCCGCCGGATTCGCCGTTCCGGTGCCGGCGATGTCGTGGGCCGCCCCATGCACCGGTTCGAAGAGCGAGGGGCCGGTGCGGTCGGGGTTGAGGTTGGCCGAGGCGGCATACCCGATGCCACCGGCAACGGCGCCGGCCAGGTCGGTGATGATGTCACCGAAGAGGTTGTCGGTCACGATCACGTCGTATCGGAATGCATCCTCCACCAGATAGATGCAGCTGGCGTCGACATGGTTGTAGTCGCCCCCGACGTTGGGATACTCGCTCGCCACGTCGTTGAAGGTGCGTTGCCAGAGGTCACCGGCAAACGTGAGCACGTTCGTCTTGTGCACCAGCGTCAAGTGGCGGCGGGGCCGGCTGGCGGCCAGTTCGAAGGCGAATCTGGTGCACCGCTCCACGCCGTGACGGGTGTTCACCGACCCCTGGGTGGCCACCTCGAACGGTGTCCCCCGGCGGAGGAACCCGCCCTCACCGGCATAGGTCCCTTCGGTGTTCTCCCGGATCACGACAAAGTCACAGCCTGGTGCCAGCGAACCCGGAACACCGTTGAACGGGCGCATGTTCACGTACAGGTCCAGCTCGAACCGGAGCCGGAGGAGCAGGCCACGCTCAAGTGCGCCCGAGGGCACCGCGGTGGAGCCGACGGGTGGACCGATGGCGCCGAGGAGGATGGCGTCCTGCTGGCGCAGCTCCGACATCACCGAATCCGGAAGGACGTCACCGGTGCGGACATAGCGATCTGCCCCGAGGTCGTACTCGGTCGTCTCCATCGAGACGCCGGCTGCCTCGACCACCTTCACCGCTTCTGCCACCACCTCGGGACCGATCCCGTCCCCCCCGATGATGGCCACCTTGTGCGTGCTCACAGTCCTCAGTTCCCTCTGTCGTCTCGTGCTGGTCGTCTCGTGCTCGTGCTCGGTCTACTCCGGCTGGATCCGCATGCCGCGGACCGTCACCTTGCTGCCAACCTGCTTCCACGCGCCCGGCAACCGGATCGGCCGGTTCTTTCCCGCAATTGAAAAACCGCCCACCAAGTGGACGGTCGAGAGGCACATACCGGTGGGCATGTGCCTACTCAATAATGGTTACCGTGGCGGGCGCGTCGAATGTCGGTTCCATGACCCACCCAGTGTCCCCCGCCCGAGGGGGGAACGTCAACCCCACCCCTCGCCACCGGGCACGACCGCAGGCGGGACGGGTCCGGTGGTCGGCATGGGCTCGACGGCCGAGCTGGCCGGCCGGGCTCGACGGCCGAGCCCGGCGAGCAGAGATGGTGAGCCCAGCTCCGTTCAGGTGGTCTTGGCCACCAGGACATGGCAACCGGCCTTGTGGGCCACGCTGTTCGGCACCGAGCCGAGGATCCGTCGTTTCCCCTGCATCCCCTTGCTCCCGACGACGATGAGATCGGCGCCGACGTCGTCGGCCACCCGGACGATCACGTCCGCCGGGTTTCCCACGTCAGTGTGGATCTCCACGTCGAGTCCTTCGGCTCCTCCGGGGATGCTGTCGAGCACGCTCTGCGCGGCCTGCCTCAGGAGCGGGGTCCTCGACGGATCCGAGACGCTGGCACCGCCGGAGGGCACGGAGACGGCCGCCGAGGTGTGGGCGCCCACCACCAGGTGGAGACGGGCGCTGTTCTGTCGGGCCAGCTGTGCGGCCAGGGCCACCGCCTCACTGGCTGTCGCCGAGCCGTCGGTCCCGACCACGATGGTTGAAAACACCACTGCTCACCCCCAGTGCTCGATGCCCTCGGAAACCGAATGGTAGCGGACCCGGGCTCCCCGCTGGCGATCGCACGGCGCGTTCATCGGGAGCCGTCCCGGGATGCTCCACCGACCGGTGGCCCGGCGATGTCGGCCCAAGGGATGGCTCCTTCACGGAGGCATCGCGAGGCCGGACCCAGGCACTCGACGACGGTGGAAGGCACCCCGTCACAGGGGCCACCATCGAGGATGACGCCCAGCCCGTCGGCGCCGACGAAGGCGCTGGCGACCTGGAGGGCGGTCGACGCCGGCGGGGAGCCGTGGAGGTTGGCGCTGGTGACGGCCAAGGGGCCCAGCTCCTGGCACAGCCGCCCGACGATGGCGTGAGCCGGCCACCTGACCCCGACCGTGCTCCGGACCGCGGGAGGCCCGCCCAGGTCGGTGGAGAACTCGTCGCTCCGGGGGACGACCAGGGTCAGTGGTCCGGGCCAGAACCGGGCAGCCAGCTGCTCGGCCGCACCCTTCAGAGGCCCGGCCACCGTTGTGACGTCCCCCCAGGTGGCGACCAGAACCGGGAGGGCGACATCCCTCGGTCGCTCCTTGAGCGCGAACAGGCGGTCCACCGCTCCGGGCACGGACGGGACCACAGCCAGTCCGTAGACCGTGTCCGTCGGGATGGCCACCACCGATCCCCCGGCCAACGCCTCGGCGGCCACACCCAGACCGTCGCGTTCCGAGGCCGGGGAGACCGAGACCACCGTCACCACCCGGCCACCACCATTCGGAGCCGGCCGGCCAGATCGCGCTCGGTGGCGATCCGGCCGAAGCCCGCCTGGCGGGCCGCAGTGACCGACGGACCGGCCTGCCAGGGGGCGATCTCGACCACCAGCACACCGGACGGTCCCAACCACGCGGGGGCACCGGACACGATGGCCTCGATGTCGGCCATGCCGGCAACCCCGTGTTCCCCCTCGGCCGCCACCAGCGCCTCCCTCGGCTCCCACTCCCGGACCGACAGGTCGAGGTCAGGATATTCGGACTCGGTCACATAGGGTGGATTGGACACCAGGAGGTCAACCCGGCCGGCCAGCTCGGAGGGGAGGGCCTCGAACCACGAGCCGTGGGCCAGCACCACCCGCCCCGCGGCCTCCGGATCGACCCGCTCGAGCGATTCGAGGTTGGCGCGGGCGACGGACAGGGCGTCGGCGGAGGCATCGGTGGCCCACACTTCGAGATCCGGACAGCTGGCCCGGCCCTCCACGGCCAGCGACAGGGCGATGGCCCCCGATCCGGTACCGAGATCCACGCACACCCGGTGCGCGCCGGGTCCCGTCCCTTCGGCCGGCAACCCGACCACGTCCTCACCACCTCGGGGTCCCCGGCAGATCCGGTTCAACTCCCCCAGGGCCACCTCGACCAGGTATTCGGTCTCGGGCCGGGGGATGAGCACCCGTGGGTCCACGTGCAGTTCCACGGTGCGGAACGGCCAGGAGCCGAGCACGTACTGCAAGGGCTCGCCCGCCTCCCTCCGATCGGCCAGCGACTGGGCCAGCTCGGTGCCGGCGTGGTCGACGATCCACGTCGCCTCCCGCCTCGATCCCAGTTGTCCGGCGATGGATTCGACCAGGCCGGAGCGGATACCGCTTTCCGCGGTCATCTGGTCGGAGCCTCGGCCCCACACCGGCCTTCCACCGCGTCCTCAGTCTTCGCCGAGCTGACGGTAGCGCTTGTCAGCCATGAGGGCATCGGTCAGCTCGTCGAGGTCGCCCAACAGGATGCGGTCGAGCTTGTGCAGGGTCAACTTGATCCGATGATCGGTGACCCGGTTGTCCTTGTAGTTGTAGGTCCGGATCTTCTCCGATCGACCGCCGCCGCCCACCTGACTGCGCCGCTGCTCGGAGAGCTCGGCCGACTGGCGGTCCTGTTCCGCCTTCAACAGCCGGGAGCGCAGGACGATCATGGCCTTGGCTCTGTTCTGGATCTGGCTCTTCTCGTCCTGCATGGCCACGACCAGACCGGTGGGAAGGTGGGTGATGCGCACCGCCGAGTCGGTGGTGTTCACCGACTGCCCCCCCGGACCGGTCGAGCGGTAGACGTCGATCTTGAGGTCGTTCGGGTCGATGGCCACATCGACCTCCTCGGCTTCGGGAAGCACGGCTACCGCGGCCGACGAGGTGTGGATGCGACCCTGGGACTCCGTGACCGGCACCCGCTGCACCCGGTGGGGCCCGCCTTCGTGCTCCAGCCGCTGCCAGGCATCGTCGCCCTTGACCACGAACGTGATCTCGTTGAGCCCATCACGTTCGGAAGGACTGGACGACAGCACCTCGACCTTCCACCCCTTGGCCGCGGCGTAACGCGAGTACATCTCGTACAGGTCTTTGGCGAAGATGTTGGCCTCCTCACCTCCCTCGGCGCCGCGGATCTCCATGATCACATTTCGACCGGCGTTGGGGTCGCGGGGCACGAGGTGCAAGCGGAGCTCTTCGGCCAGTCGGGTGACGTCCTGCTCAGCCTGGGCTATCTCAGCCTGGGCCAGCTCCCGCTCATCACCGGAGGAGTCGTTGAACATCTCGCGGGCCGCCTCGAGATCCGACTCGGCCGCCTGCAGGCGGTGCCAGCCTTCGACAACCTCTTCGAGTTCGCGGTGGCGCCTCGAAACATCACGCAGACGGCGCGGATCCGACGACAGCATCGGATCATTGAGCTCGGCCAGGACCGACTCGTACTCCCGCTCGAGCTCGCCCAGGCGGTCGTTGAGCTGGTTGTTGAACACGGGCCCAGGGTAGCGCCAACCCTGTTGGGCACGGCCCGGTCCACCCCGTCGGCCTGGGTCGGGCGCCGACCCGGTCGGCGGTCAGGTCAGCTCAGGATGCGGGCGGAGCCGCGGACTTCTTGCGCGAACCGGTCTTCGCATAGCGACGCTGGAAACGCTCGACCCGGCCGCCGGAGTCGACGAGCTTCTGCTTCCCGGTGAAGAACGGATGGCACTCATTGCACAGCTCGAGGTGGATCTCCGACTTGGTCGATCGGGTGGTGAAGGTATTTCCGCAGGAGCAGCGCACCGATGCTTCGACGTAGGAGGGATGGATGTCGGTCTTCATTTGGAATCTCCCGTCATGGCGGAAACTGTGAGTGAAACTGAGGTGGAACCGGTGAACCGGTGAACCGGTGAAACTGTGGCCGACCCCGGGGGGTCGGAGAGCACGGTCCCGGCGGCGGACACAGAGTGTACCGGAGGGAGGGACCGGGCCGTTCGTCAGGTGGCCGGACCCTTGGCGATCTCGGCCAGGAACTCGTCGTTGCTCTTGGTGGTGCGGATCTTGTCCATGAGCAGTTCGAGGCCGGCTGCCGCGCTGCCCTCGTTGGCCAGGGCATTGAGGACCCGGCGGAGCTTCCACACCTGCTGGAGCTGAGACCGATCGAAGAGCAGCTCCTCGTGACGGGTGGAGCTGGCGTTGACGTCGATCGACGGGTACAGCCTCCGTTCGGCCAGACGCCGGTCGAGACGGAGCTCCATATTGCCGGTGCCCTTGAACTCTTCGAAGATGACTTCGTCCATCTTCGAGCCCGTCTCCACCAGGGCGGTGGCGAGGATGGTCAGCGATCCGCCCTCTTCGATGTTCCGCGCCGCACCGAAGAAGCGCTTCGGAGGGTACAGGGCTCCCGAGTCCACGCCGCCGGACATGATCCGTCCGGTGGCGGGCTGGGCCAGGTTGTAGGCGCGGGCCAACCGGGTGATGCCGTCGAGGATGATGACCACGTCCCGGCCCGATTCGACCAGGCGCTTGGCCCGCTCGATGGCCAGCTCGGCCACGGCGGTGTGCTCTTCCGAAGGGCGGTCGAAGGTGGAAGCGACCACTTCGCCCTTGACCGAGCGACGCATGTCGGTCACTTCCTCGGGGCGTTCGTCGACCAGCAGCACCATCAGATGCACGTCGGGGTTGTTGGCCTCGATCGAGTGCGCGATGTGCTTCATCACGGTGGTCTTCCCCGCTTTCGGCGGGGACACGATGAGACCGCGCTGGCCCTTGCCGATGGGCGACAGGAGATCGACGATCCGGGCGGTCAGGTTCTCTTTGTCCCCCGGCGTCTCGAGGTGCAACCGCTCGTCGGGGAAGAGCGGCGTCAGGTCCTCGAACCGCGGACGGTTACGGGCCGCCTCCGGATCGAGCGACGAAACGGTGTCGATCTGCAGGAGGGCGGGGTACTTCTCGGTGCTGCCCGCCGGCCGGCAGAAGCCTTCGATGCTGTCGCCCTTGCGGAGGGCGAACCGGCGGGCCTGGCTGATCGAGACGTACACGTCTTTGGTCGACGGGAGATACCCCTCGCACCGGAGGAACCCGTAGCCCTCGTCACGCAGATCGAGCAGGCCGCGGACCGGGATGAGCTCACCTTGGTACTGCTGGTCCTGATTCCCCCCGGCGCCTTGGAGATCGCCTTCTGCTCCGCCACCCTGGCGGTCGCGGCCGCGCCGACGGCGGTTGCTGCGCCGGTTGCCCATGTCGTCGTTGCCGCCACCCTGATTGTTCCGGTTGTTCCGGTTGCTCTGGTTGTTCTGGTTGTTCTGGTTCCGGTTGTTGCCCTGGTTCCGGTTGCCCTGGTTGTTCTGATTGTTCGGGTTGTTCTGGTTCCGGTTGTTGCCCTGCCCGCCGCCACCCGATTGATTTCCCTGACGACCTTCGCCCCCCGACTGACCGCCGGGCCCCGTCGGGGCCTCGTCCTGGCCGGTGGAACCGTTCTCCGCCTGCTGGGTTGTCGACGGCCCCCGATCGGAGCCCTTCTCGCTGGTCCCGAGGTCGCCGAACTCTTCCTCGAGTTCGACGGGTGCGGCCAGTTGCTCGGCATCGTCGGCCGGACCGAACGAGTGCACCGCCGGCTTCCGGCCGCTGTCCTGCGTGGCCTCCCCCGAGGCTCCGGCGCGGTCGGCCGACGAGGCCCGGCCGGCGGCGCTGCGGCGTCGGCTCGACGTCCGACTGGGAGCGTCCCCGTTGCCCGACGCACCGCTGGCGTCACCGTTGCCGTTGGCCGCGCTGGCGTCGCCATTGGCGGTGGGGCCGTCGCCGTTGGGAGTGGGGCCACCGTCCACCGAGACGCCGGTGGCCTTGAGTATCCCGTCGATCATGTCCGCTTTTTTGGTCCTGGTGTTGGTCTTCACAGACAGTGCCTGGGCGATGGCATGGAGCTCTTCGCGCTCCTTGCCCTCCAACACCGAGCGCTCGAGCTGCTGGTCGGCAGTCATCGGCATCCTCGTTTCGAATGTCCTCGTTGGCAGGTGGATTGGCTCCACTGCCAGGATTCAGGGGGTGGGGAATCGCATGATTCGAGATCGACTCTCGCCTGCCACTCCCCCCGACGCCGTTTACGGGCTGGCCGCGTGTGAAGCGAACCAGAAGTCCCCGCCCACAAGCCCTAAGGGGCGAATTGTGGAAAGCGAAGGTGGACACATACTACAGGGAGCAGAGCACTCGGGCAACAATGCCCCTGTCGGCCCCCGGGCGCCCCGACCGCTCCGGCCGCCTCGGCGTGGAAGTACCGGAGCGACGGACGACTCCGACAAGGGGCTACAGCGACAGCTCCTCGAGCACCGCGCCGAGGTCGGCGTCGACCACCGTCGGCACCGAGATCTGGCTGATGGCGATATCGGGATCCTTCAGTCCGTGACCGGTGAGTACGCACACCACCGTGGCCTCCGGGCTGACGCCATCGGGAAGGCCGGTCTTCAAGAGACCGGCCACCGAGGCGGCGGACGCCGGCTCGCAGAAGACCGACTCCTCGGCGGCCAGGAACCGGTAGGCGGCGAGGATCTCCTCGTCGGTGACGGCGGCGATGCCTCCGCCTGACTCGGATGCGGCCGACGAGGCTCCGTACCAACTTGCCGGGTTTCCGATCCGGATGGCCGTGGCCACCGTCTCGGGGTGCTCGATGGGATGGCCCTCCACGATCGGGGCCGCTCCGGCGGCTTGGAATCCGAGCATCCGCGGCAGCCGGGTGGAACGTCCCGCCTCTTTGAATTCGAGGTAGCCCTTCCAGTACGCGGTGATGTTGCCGGCATTGCCCACCGGGATGCAGTGCACATCGGGGGCGTCGCCCAGCTCGTCGACGACCTCGAAGGCGCCGGATTTCTGTCCCTCGATCCGGTAGGGATTCACCGAGTTGACCACGGTGACCGGTGCCCGCTCGCCCAGTTCTCGCACGATGGCCAGTGACTGGTCGAAGTTGCCCCGGACCTGGAGGACGCGTGCCCCGTGGATCAACGCCTGGGCCAGTTTGCCCAAGGCGATATGGCCCTCGGGGATCAGCACCGCGCAGGTGAGACCGGCCCGCGCCGCGAAGGCCGCAGCTGAGGCCGAGGTGTTGCCCGTCGACGCGCAGACCACCGCCTTCGCCCCCTCCTCGGCCGCCTTGGAGATGGCCACCGTCATCCCCCGGTCCTTGAAGGATCCGGTCGGGTTGGCTCCCTCCACCTTCAAGAAGACCCTGGCTCCGACCCGGGCCGAGAGCCGGGGCGCGGGAAGGAGCGGCGTCCCCCCCTCGAGCAGGGTCACGACCGGCGTGGCCGCGGTCACCGGGAGGAACTCCCGGTACTCCTCGATCACCCCGCGCCATGCGCCGGCTCCCGACCGTCCCGTCATCCGTCGGCTCCCGTCATGTGTCGGCTCCCACCATTCGCATCACACCACCGATCTGCCCGACCGTGTCGAGCCCGGCCAGCGCCTCCAGCGTGGCCCGGACATCACCTTCGCTGGCCGAGTGGGTCACGAACATGAGCCGGGCCTCGCCGGCATGGCCCTCCTGTTCCATCGAGCGGATGGACACATGGTGGTCACCGAAGACCTTGGCCACTGCGGCGAGCACACCGGGCTGATCGGTGACGTCGAGGCTGACGTAGTACTGGGTCCACAGATCGGCCTCGGGGAGGAGCCGCGCCGGCATCCGGTCGGGCGATGGCGCGGTCGTGCCCGCCAGCAGGTTGCGGGTGGCGTCGATGAGATCGCCGACCACGGCGCTGGCCGTCGGGAGACCGCCGGCCCCGAGACCGTAGAGCATCAGCTCGCCCGCGGCCTCGCCTTCGATGAACACGGCGTTGAACGCGTCACGGACTCCGGCCAGTGGGTGGGTCTTGGGCACCATGGCCGGATGGACCCGCACCGACACGGCGTCGTCACCGGTCCGCTCCACGATGGCCAGGAGCTTGACGACGTACCCGAACCGGTCGGCAAACTCGACGTCCACGGTCCGGATGCCGGTGATCCCCTCACGCATGACGTCGGCACCGGCCACGTCGTAGCCGAAGGCCACCCCGGCCAGAATGGCCGCTTTGGCCGCGGCGTCGTATCCCTCCACGTCGGCGGTGGGGTCACGCTCGGCATAGCCGAGGGCCTGGGCCTCGGCCAGGACGTCGTCGTAGTCGGAGCCGTCTTCGCTCATCTTGGTCAGGATGAAGTTGGTCGTCCCGTTGACGATGCCCATCACCCGCTGGATGCGTTCGCCGGTGAGGGACTCGCGCAGGGCGCGCACCAGCGGGATGGCCCCGGCCACCGCCGCCTCGTACAGCAGGTCCACCCCTTTCTCCTTGGCCAGCGTCCGCAGTCCCACCCCTTCGGGTGAGGCCAGCAGGGCCTTGTTGGCCGTGACCACGGGCTTGCCGGCTTCGAGGGCGGCCCTGACCAGTCCGTCTGTCGGATCCACCCCACCGATGAGCTCGACCACCACGTCGATCGACGGATCGACGACCAGTTGCGCCGGGTCGGAGGTGAGCAGTGCCGGCGGGATATGGGGCGCACGGGGCCGGGACAGGTCGCTCACCGCGATCCCACCGACTTCGAGACGGGCTCCGCTCTGCACGGCCAGGGCATCGGCGCGGTCCTGGAGCATGCCGATCAGGGCGGACCCGACCGTTCCGCACCCGAGCACGGCGACGCGGACCAAGCGTTCGGGGGGGGCCAAGGTCACCTGCTCACGCTACCGCCTGGCCGGAGACGGGAGTGCCGGTCAGCGATCCAGACGGAGGAGGTCACTCAACGTCTCGCGGCGGACGACCACCCTGCTCTCGCCGTCCTTCACGAAGACGACGGGAGGCCGGGGAACTTTGTTGTAGTTGGAGGCCATCGAATGGCCGTAGGCACCGGTCACCGGTGTGGCCAGGACGTCACCGACCCGCACGTCGTCGGGCACGGTGCCTTCCGACACCACGACATCACCGGTCTCGCAGTGTTTGCCGACCACCCGGACGCGTTCGGGCCGGGGGGCGGCCACCTCGCGGGGCAGGAACGCCTCATAGCCGCTCCCGTACAGCACCGGGCGCGGGTTGTCGCTCATGCCCCCGTCCACCGACACGTAGGTCCGGTGGCCGGGAACGTCCTTGATCGTCCCCACCCGGTAGAGGGTGATGGCCGCGGCGGCCACGATGGACCGGCCGGGCTCGGCGGTGACCCGGACCGAGTCGGGGATACCCGCCTTCCGGCATGCCCGGTGCACGGACGCGGCCCACTGGGCCATGGGTGGCGCCTCTTCCCCGTTGACGTACGGGACACCGAGGCCCCCGCCCACCACCAGTTCGGGCAGGCCGAGGGGGGCGAAGAACTCGGCCAGCACGTCGATGGCCTGGGCGAAAGGAGCCAGCGCGAAGACCTGGCTCCCGAGATGGGCATGGATCCCCGCCAACTCGACGATCCCCTTGGCCTGGAGGCCCGAGAGCCGGTCGATGGCGGCCGCCGCCGCCCCTGATGCCAGCCCGAACCCGAACTTGGAGTCGTCCTGTCCGGTGCGCACGAACTCGTGGGTGTGGACCTCCACCCCCGGGGTGATCCGGGCCAGGACCTTGGGGGGCCCCGACACGGCTTCCCCGCCGTTGGCCCGGTCGGCCAGCAGGTGCTCGATGCGGTCGATCTCGTCGAAGGAGTCGATGACGATCCGGCCCACCCCCGCCTCCAGCGCCGAGGCCAGCTCGACCGCGGATTTGTTGTTCCCGTGGAGGACCAGCCGGTCCGGCGCCACGCCGGCCGACAGCGCCACGTGCAGTTCCCCGCCGGTGGACACGTCGAGCCACATCCCCTCCTCGTCGGCCAGCCGGGCCATGGCCAGGCACAAGAAGGCCTTGGTGGCGTAGGCCACACCGTCGCCCCAGGCTTCGACCGCCTCGCGGCATCGGGTCCGGAGGTGGGTCTCGTCGTACACGAACAGGGGGGTACCGAACTCCTCGGCCAGGTCGACCAGATCAACACCCCCCACCCGGAGCCGGCCCGACTCGCCGATGGCCGCGGTCATCGGCAGCAGGCTGAACGAAATGGGATCGCTGGCGCCCGCGGTCGGGAGGGCGGCGGCGACGCGCCCGTCGGCGGCCGGGCCCTCGTCGGCCACGTCACTCGTGTCGCTCACATCGCCTCCGGAGCGGACACGCCGAGCAGTCCCAGCCCGATGGAGAGTCCGATCCGGGTTCCTTCGACCAGCCACAGACGGGCCTGGGTCAGCTCGGGGGGCACGCCGTCCGCCAGGATCGGACAGTCGTGATAGAAGCCGTGGAAGCACCCGGCCAGGCGGCGCACCCAGGTGGTCACCTTGGTCGGCGCGCGGTCGACGGCGGCGTCGGCCACCACCTCGGGGAGTTCCTCGAGGCAGCGGATCAACTCGAGCTCACGCTCATGGGTGAGCAGCGAGAGATCCACCTCGGACAGCGGGGCGCGCTCCACCGCCCGCTCGACGGCCTTCCGGCCCACACCGCCGATGCGGGCACTGACCATCTGCACGTAGAAGACCGGGTTGTCGACGGACTGTTCCCTGACCGCAGCCAGATCGAACGTGCTGGCCTGGTCGAGCGACGACATCAGACTGAGGATCCGGGTGGCGTCCGGCCCGATGTCGGCCACCAGGGTGTCGAGCGAGATGGCGTTGCCGGCCCGCTTGCCCATCTTCACCGACTCGTCCCCGTCCATCAGCGAGACCATCTGACCGAGCTTGACCTCGAGACGATCGGGGTCCACACCGAGCGCCTCGACTCCCGCCTTCAAGCTGGCCACCTGGCCGTGGTGGTCGGCGCCGAACACGTCGATGACCCGGTCGAAGCCGCGCACCAGGAACTTGTCGCGGTGGTAGGCGATGTCACCGGCCAGATAGGTGGCGTCGCCGTTCGACTTGCGCAGCACCCGGTCGCGGGTGTCCCCGAGCTCGGTGGCCCGGAACCAGGTCGCACCGTCCTGCTCGAAGACCAGGCCTCTCTCGGCCAGCAGGGCGATGGTCTCATCCACCGCGCCGCTCTCCTCGATCGAGGCCTGGCTGTACCACTCGTCGAACACGATGCCCACCGAGGCCAGCGAGGCCCGGATGTGCTCGAGGATGCCTTCCGCCGCCCACCGGCCCGCGGCCGTCACGTCATCGGGCCCGGAGTAGGTGGCAGCCAGTTCGGTCACGTAGTCACCCTGGTAGCCACCCTCGGGCACCGGCTCCCCCCGGCGGCGGGCCAGCAGGCTCTCCCCGAGGGTGCGGATCTGGCCACCGGTGTCGTTGACGTAGTACTCACGACTCACCAGATAGCCGGTGCGGGCCAGCACCCGGGCCAGCGAATCGCCATAGCTCCCCCACCACCCGTTGCCCACGTGGATGGGGCCGGTCGGGTTGGCCGAGATGAATTCGACCTGGACCCGCTCTCCGTGACCCACATCGGGACGGGCATAGTCCCGCTCGCCTTCGGCCAGGAGCTCGGACAAGGAGTCGTGCAGCCACCCGTCGTCCAGCCGGAAGTTGATGAAGCCCGGACCGGCGATCTCGATGGCCGAGGTGTGGGCGGGCCGGTGGGCGGTCAGTTCCTCCACCAGCGAGGTGGCCAGGGCCCGGGGGTTGGTTCCGGCCTGCTTGGCCGTGACCAGGGCGATGTTGGTCGACCAGTCGCCGTGCTCCCGGCGGGCCGGACGCTCGAGATGGACCGAGGCGGGGGTCACCTCGAAATCGAGGGCGTCCCGCCTGGCCACGGTGGCGGCCGCGTTGCTGATGGCTTCGGCAAGGTCATCTCTGGTCGACATGTAGCTGCGAGGATACGTCGTGGCGGGGTGACGACCGTGTGGTCCGGGTCCCGGTCAGGCGCGGTCGCACTACAGTTGGCTCTCCGTGAGGGGATCCGTCGGTCCGTCGGACCGGGTTTCCCACCGTCGCACGCCCTCGTAGCTCAGCGGATAGAGCATCGGCCTCCGGAGCCGTGTGCGCAGGTTCGAGTCCTGCCGAGGGCACCAAAAATTCTGTCGGTCTTGCCGGGTCTCGTCAGGTCAGGTCCAACGACCGGACTCGACCATGTCGAGGTACTCGGCCCGGGCCTCGCCGCCCCCCACCGGCCGGTAGAGCGCCGGAGCGTCCTCGTCCGCGGCGTCCCCGGCCGGAGCACCCCGCCGCAACCGGGCCAGACGGCCGCCGTAGTGGACGGCCATGTCCGAGGCCACGACCCGGGCCAGCTGGACCACACTCGACCGGGTGCCGTCCGACGTCGCCGACACCAACCGGCTGTCGTTGTGAGCCTCGCCGCCCCATCGGGCCGGGCCGACCTTGCCCTCCCGGGCCCGCCACCATCGCCACCACGCCTCGTTGCGGGCCAGGGCGACCGGTATCGACTCGGGGACCCGGGCGCCGAGCACCACCCGGGCCCGCTCCAACTGCATGGCGGCCACCAGGCCGACCCGGTACCGCTCGGCCCGGCGCACGAGCTCGTCCCAGTCGACGGCCTCGGCCGTGACCATCTGATCCAGGTCCTTCAGCCACACGAGCTGGTCGCCGCCGGAGGTGGAGCCGTGCAGGCACAGGTACAGGATGCCGTCGACGGTGTCGAGGGTGGCCACCTCGGTGCCGCCCAACCCGACCGTCCTCCTCCGTTCGAAGAGCTCATCGATGGGCATGGCGAACCGCGAGCGGATCGACGGGGTGACCAGCACATGCCAGTGGAGGTCGGCGAGCATCCCGGTGGGCAGCACCATCGGGACCTCGGCCCGCATGAGGTCGATCATCATCGGCCAGTTCAGATCGGTCACACGGCCGCCGGCCGCCTCGATCCCGGCCATGGCCGCCCCCATGTCGGCCGGCGCCACCACGATGTCGAGGTCCTCGTACAGTCGGGCACCCGGGTCGCCGTAGCCGAGCTCGACCAGGACCGGGCCCTTGACCACCATCCACGGATGTCGCAGGTCCCCGAGGGCTTCGGTCACGGCCCGGAGCTCGACCAGGCACCGCCCGTGGCCCACGGTGGCCATCTGATAGGCGGAGCGCAGGCCGGCGAACTCGGCCCCTTCCACCCCGAGCTCGGTCAGAGCCCGGTAGACCACACCCGGCACCCGGTGGAAACACGCCCGCTCGACGAGGGCGTCGGTCGGTACGTGGTCGAGCAGGGCCAGTGGGTCAGCCGTCCGGGCCTCCTCCCTCCGGGTCAGTTCCACCAGGGCGCGCCCGACGCGCTCGTCGGTGCCCACGGCCGGGCCCACCGCGTTCACGAAACCAGGTCGGTGACGCAGGCGGCCGCGGCGTCCAGGTCCGAACCGACCCGGAACCTCATGCAGGGTACGGACTCGACCAGCGTGGCCAACATGTCGAGATGGGCCTGGCTGGCGGCCGGATCGGTGAGGAGCACATTGGGGAGCAATGCCATGAGCGCGTCCGACGGAGCCAGCGGTTCGAGCTCCGAGCCCGGTCCCTCGACCACCTGCGGGGCCAGGAGGACACTCGGCCGACAACCGGTCAGCGGCGTGATGCCGAAGACATCCTCGACCCGGAAGCTGTACTTGTCACGACCCGCCAACAGGGGTGAGCCGGCCAGATACCCGAGCTCGGGGATCCGGGCCACGGTGTGCTCGGTGACGTCGACCTCATCGGGAAATCCGTCCACCCAGATGCCGTCGGGGGTCGAGGTCAAAAAGACCGTGTCGTCGGAGAGAAAATCGAAACCAGCTCGCACCAACGTCACCGACGTGGTCGATTTACCGGCGCCACTCGCACCCGGGATGAGCACTCCCCGGCCGTCGAGGGCCAGTCCGGCGGCGTGGAGCGGGAACCGGTCGAAGCGTTTCATCGTCTCGACCATGGCGATGGTCAGGAGGGGGTGGGCGGCCAGCACCTCGTCAGCCAGCTCGGAGCCGTTGATCGAGATCTGGATGAGCCCCTCGGCCGGCGTGCACAGGAGCCGGGCGCTCTGCCGGTACTGGACGAACAGCTGGTCCGAATCGTCGAAGTACTCGATCTGTGCGCCGGGCGCGTCATAGATGGGGCGACCCACGCCGCCGGGCGCCGGGGGCCAGCTCCGCGCACAGCCCGGCCCGCGCACCTCCACCACCACATCTGCGGGCCGGGTCCGCTCCGTCCGGAGGCAACGGAGTCGTGATCCGACGAGGTCAGCCACTGACGCGGCCTCGCAGCGGACATCGACGGCCAGCCCGGCGAGGTCGTAGGAGGCACGCACCGGCGCGCCCGACCCGACCGGCGCGCCCGACCCGACCGTCGCGTCCGACCCGTCCGGTGTCAGGGGCTCACACCGTCCGGTGTGAGCCGGACAACCTCGGTGAAGATCGAGAGGGGATCGGCCCGTTCGAGCAGTGGCTCGCCCGCCTTGTCCAGCCAGCAGTGGCCGACCGTCTCCCCGTTTTCGGTCCCGACCCCGAAGCAGAGCGAAACGTCATCACCCTCTCGGCGGAGCGCGTAGTAGAGGGTGACACCCCGGGTGAGGCACCCCCGCCGCACGAACGGATGTCCACGCCGGATGATGCCGTCGACCCAGGCGGCCATCTGATCCTCGACGCGCTCGCTGTCGCCAGGGTCGATGGGGCGAGGGGTCCGGGTCGGCTCGATCCATCGCTGGAGCCTGGGCAGGCCGGCGCGGACCAGGTAGGGAGCGACAACCGCCACGGCCGCCAGCCTGGCGAACAGCAGGGGTGGAGGCAGGCGGGCAACCGATGTCGTGCTTGGTGCGCTAGGCCTCGATGACAAGTCCTGCCCCGACGAGGTTTTCGAGGAGCGCATCGGTATCGTCGAACGCCGTGTCCGGTGCGACGTCGTACTCGGCGCAGACGGCGTCGGCCACCTGGGCCACGGTCCGAGTGCCGTCGCAGAGATCCCAGACCTTCTTGCCGACGTCATTGAGGGCGAAATACTCGCCGCTCTCGATGTCGAGCAGCACCGCCTGATGCTCGACTTCTTGCACGATGACCCGATCCCGCCGACCGAGGATGCTGCTGCGGTCTACCACCTCAGCATCGACGGTTCGGCTGGACCAAGACCATAGATACCAAGTGGCCTAGTAGTTCCTGCTGAAGCTCATCTTGGTCAGTTCACGGAGAAGGCCGAGCTTCTGCAGTTCGGGCTTCTCGTACGTACGCTTTTGCTTCATGGCTGCCCCTTTCTTTATGAAGACTGAATCCTATCATCGGGGTCCACATTTAAGGCAAGCATTTTCGCCCTCTGCGGCACCCGTTCGGCCCTGCTCCGGGCCGCCGAGGCCCCCGCTCCGTCGTCCCCTCCCGGGGCCGCGGCCAGCCCGGATTCCCGCAGGGTGACGTTGAAGCGTCCGGACGTCAGCCCGATGGCCGGGTCGACCGTTTCCGCGAGGACCCTGGGCACCCCGTGAAACGCCCGCCGGGAAGGTCCTCCGAAGACGAACAGGTCGCCCGATTCGAGCGTGACATCGGTCCACGGTCGGCCGCGGCCCGCAGCCGACCCGAACCGGAACACGCAGGTGTCCCCGAGGCTCAGTGACACCACCGGCGCCTCGCACCGCTCGTCGCGGTCGGCGTGCATACCCATCCGCGCCCCGGGGCCGTACCAATTGATGAGCGCCACATCAGGTCGGAACCGGTCGGCCGTCGCCGGTGGACCCCCCTCCGGTCGGAGCAGCCGCTCGTCGACGGAGGCGGCGTCCGCCACCGCCTTGCGACCGAGCTCGGCCAACCAGCCGGGGAACCGGGCCACCCGCCTCCCGTCACCGTCGTCCACGGTCCGCGAGTACCGGTAGGGATACCAGTGCCACCCCAGACAGGTGATCTGCACCGACATCACCCCGCCCCTGGGCATCCGGGGGGCACGCAGGCCGCCGGCCTCCTCGGCCCACTCCCGGCACGAGCTGACCAGCGCCCGCTGGCCCTCCTCGTCGAGCCACCCGGGGAGGTGCACGGCTCCCGGAGCCACCATCGACGGGACGGGAGGGATCAGGCGGCGCACGGTGGGACGGTCTCACGGCCGGCGGTCGTCGGCCCCTGCTGGTCCATATGCAGATCCTGACACCACGCCGTTGTCGGGGCACGGCCAGGTTGAGCGCCGTCAGAATCGGGGCGGCGGAGCGGCGGGATCAGGACGGCTGGGTCGGGACCTGCTTGGCCAGCCAGCGCAGGCGGGCGGCCCGGGCATCCCACGAGTAGACGACGGCGGTACCGGCCAACCGGTCGTGGAGCGCGTGGCGGTCGCGGTTGGTGAGGATGCCGAGGAACCCCAGCCCCAAGAGGAGGAAGCTGAGTGGGAGGGCGATCGTTCGCAGTACGGCCTGGCGCGGCCCGATCGGCGAACCGTCCGTCTTGACCACCCGGATCCCGAGGACGGCCATCCCCAGCGTCTTGCCGCTGAGCGCCCACTGGTAGGCGAAGTAGATGAACTCCCAGATCACGGCGGCAATCAGTGAGGCGATCTGATGACTCTCCAACGAGAAGGACGAACCCGTGACCAGCTGGATGGAGAAGGCCAACGCCGCCGCCCCCAGCGTGAAGAGGCCCCACGAGGCACCCACGTCGGCGGCAAAGGCGACCAGTCTGCTGACCCCTCCCGCGTAGTGCCCCTGCCGGCCCTCGATGGGTTCGGCCGCGCCCACCTGGGGGTTCACGATGGACCCGCGGTGAGCTCGGCCCGGGGGGGATGGGGCCCGACCAGCTGCGGCGGCCCGAGCGGCAGATCGTCTGGCGAGCGGCGCAGGATCCGGTTGACCCAACGGGCCGAGAAGTCGTCCAGTCCGACCCCCTGGGCCCGGATGACATCGAGGATCTGGGACGCGACCCCCGTCGTCGAGCGGGCGATGATGGTGCCCAACTCGGTCTTCTCCATCAACGCGTCGATGTCCACCCGCTCGACGATCTGCTCGACGTCAACCCGGTCGATGATCTTTTGGACATCGACCCGGTCGATGAGTTTGTCCACGTCGACCCGGCTGACCACCTTGTCGACGTCGACCCGGCTGACCACCTTGTCGACATCGATCCGCTCGAGGAGGGCGTCCATGTCGATGGCGTCCATCACCATGCTCACCACCCGCTCGGCCACGGCCTGCGCCAGCTGCTCGACACGGCCCGAGCCCGGAACCGGGCTCATCGGGGTCGGACCGGCGTCCGGGGATCCATGGGCACAGCTTCCCATCGCATGATGGGACAGGCGGGGACGGTCGGAGGCCGGCCTCGGACGCACCCGACTCCGCCGGGTCTCGCCTCCGGAAGCAGGCGGTCAGGAAGGTGCGGCGGCCTTCAGGGCGTCGAGGGCGCGGTCGGCGTGCACGTTCATCCTGACCTCGCTCTGGATCACGTCGATGACCCGGAGATCGGACCCGATGATGAACGTGGCCCGCTTGGTGGGAGAGAGCTTGGTGAACCGTCGCCGCACCCCGAACTGGGTGGCCACGGCACCATCCGGATCCGACAGCAGCGGGAAATCGAAGGAGTGCTTGTCGGAGAATCGCTTCTGCTTCTCCACCTGGTCGGCGCTGATACCCACCCGCTGGGCGCCCACCGCTTCGAACTCCGCCTTCATGTCCCGGAAATGGCAGCTCTCGGCGGTACAGCCGGGGGTCATGGCCGCCGGGTAGAAGAACAGGACGACCGGTCCGGATGCAGCCAGGTCGCTGAGTTTGCGAAGCGTGCCGTCCTCGTCGGGCAGCTCGAAGTCCGGGACCAGGTCGCCTTTTTCCATGGCCCGAGGCTATCGCCGGCCCGGTCGGGAGGCGATCGCCGGCCCGGATCCGTGGCCGCGACGGCCCGGATCCGTGGCCCCGACGGCGCCGGCGGCGCCGGTCCGGGGCCATGGCCCGGCAGGGACCACCCCTGTCCGTCTCCCCATAAGATGCCGGTCGCGAACGAAGTCGTCGCCCCGTCCTCCCGGTTACCGGACGGCCGGGCCTGCGGAAACTGCCGGGGCGTGGTCGAAGGCCGCACACCGGCGGCAGCACCCTGCCAATCCTCTCCAGACCAGACAGGACCTCCGAATGCCGTACTCGATCGAAGCCGAACAACTCGAGAAGACCTTCAAGGGCAAGCTCGAGGTCCGGGCCCTCGACGGGGTGAGCTTCTCGGTGGCCGAGGGCACCGTCTTCGGTCTGCTCGGGCCCAACGGCTCGGGCAAGACGACGGCGGTGCGCATCCTGACCACCATCTTGAAGGCCGACGGCGGCCGGGCCCGGGTGCTCGGCAACGATGTGGCCAAAAAGGCCAGCCTGGTCCGGAGCCTCATCGGGTTGGCCGGCCAGTACGCCGCGGTCGACGA
This sequence comes from uncultured Acidimicrobiales bacterium, assembly GCA_963713625.1. Classification (GTDB taxonomy): domain Bacteria; phylum Actinomycetota; class Acidimicrobiia; order Acidimicrobiales; family RAAP-2; genus Bog-756. The sequence continues at coordinate 79,700 of CAVQMN010000009.1, forward strand.
GAACCTGACCGGCAGGGAGAACCTCGAGATGGTGGGGAACCTCAACCACCTGCGCCGATCCACCGTCGGCGGCCGGGCCCAGGAGCTCCTGGCCCAGTTCAATCTGGCCGACGCCGGCGACCGGACGCTCAAGACCTATTCGGGCGGCATGCGTCGGCGCCTCGACCTGGCCGCCGCCCTGGTGGCCAGACCCACCGTCCTCTTCCTGGACGAACCCACCACCGGTCTCGACCCACAGAGCCGAAACGACCTGTGGGAGGTGATCGAGCAGCTGGTGGGCGGAGGGACCACCGTGCTGCTCACCACCCAGTACCTCGAGGAGGCCGACCGTCTGGCCGACACCCTGGTCGTGCTCGACCACGGGCATGTCATCGCCGAGGGAACCCCGACGGAGCTGAAGGCCAACCTCGGGGCCACCGTTCTCGAGGTGGGCCTCGGTTCGTTGGAGGATGCGGGCCGCACGGTGGCCCTGTTGGACGCGCTCGGGCCCCATGTCCCGGCCATCAACGGGACGGTGGTCGAGGTCACGGTGGACCAGGGTCCCGAGGCGGCCATGGCCAGCCTCCGGTCGCTCGACCAGGCCGGGATCACCCCCACCGCCTTCACCTTGCGGGAGCCGAGCCTCGACGACGTGTTCCTGGCCCTCACCGGCCGCCGGGCCGAGGAGGAGACCGAAACCGCCGAGGGAACCGACGGGGGTGGACACGATTGGAAGCGCGATGCCGCCCGCGCCGCGCCGATCGCCACAGGAGAGCTCTCATGACCACTGCCGTTCTCGCCCCCACCGTGGCCGGCGCCCCCCACTCGGACAGCATCGGGAGCCGGGTCCGTTGGGCCATCTCGGACACGCTGACCGTCACCAAGCGCAACATCCTCAGCTACACCCGCATCCCCGAGGCCCTGTTCTTCTCCACCGTGCAGCCGATCATGTTCGTGCTGCTCTTCCGCTATGTCTTCGGCGGGGCCATCCAGGTGCCCGGGACCAGCTACGTGAACTACCTGATGCCCGGGATCTTCGTGCAGACGGTGGCCTTCGGCTCGGTGCAGACCAGCATCGGCCTGGCCGAAGATCTGCAGAAGGGCCTCATCGAGCGGTTCCGGGCCCTGCCCATGGCCCGTTCGGCCGTGCTGGCCGGCCGCACCACAGCCGACCTGTGCCGGAACGTCCTGACCGTGGTCATCGTCACCATCGTCGGGTTCATCGTCGGGTTCCGTCCCACCACCGGGGTCCTCCCCTACGTGGCCGGCATCCTGGTCATCCTCCTGTTCGCCTACGCCCTCTCGTGGGGGTTCGCGGTGATCGGCCTGTCCGCCCCCAACAGCGAGGTGGCCCAGGTCATCTCCTTCCCCATTCTGTTCCCCCTGACCTTCGCCTCCTCGGCCTTCGTCCCGGTGTCGTCGATGCCCAGCTGGTTGCAGGGCTTCGCCACCTATCAACCGGTGAGCGTCACCGTCAGCGCCTGCCGCGGCCTGATGATCGGGGGGCCCACCGCCACCTGGGTCATCCAGTCCCTGCTGTGGTCGGCCGGGCTGCTCATCGTGCTCACCCCGTTGGCCGTCCACCGCTACCGCACCCGCATCTGAGAGCAGGCAGAATGGGGGCATGGCTCCCACACCCAGCTCATCGGCCGCACCCGACAGCTTCGGCGCCCGCGGCACCCTCGCCGTCGGCGATGCCTCCTATGAGATCCACCGGATCAACGTGCTGGCCGACCGCTATGACATCGCCCGGCTCCCGTATTCCATCAAGGTGGTCCTCGAGAACCTCCTCCGGCACGAGGACGGTATCGCCGTGCGTCCGGCCGACATCGAGGCGGTGGCCGACTGGGGCAACCGCCCCGAGCGCCACGGCCTCGGCACCGAGGACGCAGCCGAGATCGCCCTCACCCCCGAGCGGGTCCTCATGCAGGACTTCACCGGCGTGCCCTGCGTGGTCGACCTGGCCGCCATGCGCGACGCCCTGGACACCCTCGGCGGCGACCCGGCCAAGGTCAACCCGTTGGTCCCGGTCGAGCTGGTCATCGACCACTCGGTGATCGCCGAAGCGTCGGGCGGACCCGGGGCCTTCGACGAGAACGTCGACATCGAGTACCAGCGCAACATCGAGCGCTACCAGCTCCTCCGCTGGGCCCAGCAGGCCTTCGACGGGTACCGGGTGGTCCCGCCGGGCACCGGCATCTGCCACCAGGTCAACCTCGAGTACCTCTCCCGGGTGGTGTTCGCCACCGATGACGGGAAGGCCTACTGCGACACCCTGGTAGGCACCGACTCCCACACCACCATGGTCAACGGGCTCGGCGTGCTCGGATGGGGCGTGGGTGGCATCGAGGCGGAAGCGGCCATGCTGGGCCAGCCCCTGTCCATGCTCCTCCCTCCGGTGGTGGGCTTCCGCCTGACCGGCGAACAGGCACCCGGAACCACGGCCACCGATCTGGTGCTCACCATCACCCACCTCCTCCGCCAGCACGGCGTGGTCGGGAAGTTCGTCGAGTTCTACGGCCCCGGCGTGGCCGCCGTTCCCCTGGCCAACCGGGCCACCATCGGCAACATGTCACCCGAGTACGGCGCCACCTGCGCCATCTTCCCCATCGACGAGGTCACCCTCGACTACCTGCGCTTCACCGGACGCGACGACCGCCACGTGGACCTGGTGGAGGCCTACGCCAAGGAGCAGGGGATGTTCCACGCCGCCGGGGGCGTCGAACCCGTGTTCTCCGAGACCATCGAGCTCGACCTGTCGACGGTGGTACCGAGCATCGCCGGTCCGTCCCGCCCCCAGGACCTGGTCACCCTGGCCGGTGCCGGAGAGGCCTACCGGACCGCCCTCGGGCGCGAGCAGCGCTCGGGCCCCGCGTCGCTCACCGACGGCTCAACCGCATCCGTCGGTGACGGTGCCGTGGTGGTGGCCGCCATCACCAGCTGCACCAACACCTCCAACCCCCAGGTCATGGTGGCGGCCGGCCTGGTGGCGCAGCGGGCGGTGGAGCGGGGGCTCACGCCCAAGCCCTGGGTCAAGACCACGCTGGCCCCGGGCTCGAGGGTGGTCATGGACTACCTCGACCGGGCCGGCCTCACCGAGCCCTTGGCCCGCATCGGGTTCGACCTGGTCGGGTTCGGCTGCACCACCTGCATCGGCAACTCGGGCCCGCTGCTCCCGGGCGTGTCCCAGGCGGTGCATGAAAACGACCTCTCGGTGGCCGCCGTCCTGTCGGGAAACCGGAACTTCGAGGGTCGGATCCATCCCGACGTGCGGATGAACTACCTGGCGTCTCCACCACTGGTGGTGGCCTATGCCCTGGCCGGCACCATGGACATCGACCTGACCACCGATCCGCTGGGCACCGGATCCGACGGCCAGCCGGTGTTCCTGGCCGACCTGTGGCCGTCGCCCGAAGAGGTCACCGAGTCCATCCGGACCTCGGTGACCTCGGACATGTTCCGCCGGCGCTACGGGTCGGTCTTCGACGGTGACGAACGGTGGCAGGCCGTGGAGACGGCCACCGGCGACACCTTCAGCTGGGATCTCGACTCAACCTACGTGCTGCGACCCACCTTTCTCGAGGGGCTGACCATGACGCCGGCCCCGGTGACGGCGGTGACCGGGGCCCGGGTCCTGGCCAAGCTCGGGGACAGTGTGACCACGGACCACATCTCGCCGGCCGGCAACATCAGCCCCTCCACCCCGGCCGGCCGCTACCTGGCCGACCACGGCGTCGAACGGGTCGACTTCAACTCCTACGGCACCCGGCGCGGGAACCACGAGGTGATGGTGCGGGGAACGTTCGCCAACGTGAGGCTGCGAAACCAGCTGGCCCCGGGCACCGAGGGCGGTTTCACCCTCCACCTCCCCGACGGCGAGGAGACCACCATCTACGAGGCCGCGGAGCGCTACGCCTCTGAGGGGGTCCCGCTGGTGGTGCTGGCCGGCAAGGAGTACGGATCGGGTTCCTCCCGCGACTGGGCGGCCAAGGGCACCGCGCTGCTCGGCATCCGGGCCGTGATGGCCGAGAGCTACGAACGCATCCACCGGTCGAACCTCATCGGCATGGGCGTGCTGCCCCTGCAGTACGCCGAGGGTGAGACCGCCTCATCGTTGGGTCTGACCGGGCACGAGGTCTTCACCATCACCGGGCTGGACTCCCTCAACGAGGGGGTGGCGCCGAAGACGGTCACCATCCGGGCCGAGGAGGGTGACCGGGTCGTGGATTTCGAAGCCAGGCTCCGCATCGACACACCCATGGAAGCCGAGTACTACCGCAACGGCGGGATCCTGCCCTACATGCTCCGCCAGATGGCCGGCTGAGCGGGGACGCGGCGGCGAGGGGAGTCCGATCGGCCCGGCCGGCCCGGTCGGACCGATCGCACCGGCTCAGCCGGCCAGCGGAAGCACGAACCAGGCAATGACCACGAAGTGCAGGACCGCCCCGACAATGGTGCAGGCGTGGAAGACCTCGTGGTACCCGAAGACCCCGGGCACGGGATTGGGGCGCTTCCGGGCGTAGACGATGGCACCGAGGGTGTAGGCCAGCCCCCCGGCCAGCAGAAGTGAGAAGCCGACGACGCCCAGCGCGTGGAGCAGCTCGGGGAGCACGGCCACGGCGGCCCAGCCCACCACCACGTAGGGAACGGCGACCACCCACTTGGGCGCATCGAGCCAGACCTGGCGCAAGGTGATGCCGATCACTGCGCCACCCCAGGCGATGCACAGGACGGCGATCCGGGCCCAGCCGCTGAGGGCGATGCCGCCGATGGCGGTGTACGAGCCGGCGATGGCGATGAAGATGGTCGAGTGGTCGGCCCGTCGCATGCGTCGCCGGCCCACCGGCCCCCAGGTCCGCCGGTGGAAGAGGGCGCTGACCCCGAACAGCAGGGAGATGGAGACCGCGTAGATGGAGACCAGCGCTTTGGAGCCCGGGGTCGGTGCCGCCACCACCAGGGCCGCGCCGGACACCAGCGAGACAAAGAACGCCACCTCGTGGAAGACGCCGCGCAGGGCCGGCTTGACCGGCTCCGTTCCGTCGGCGGGACCGGCCCCGCCGACCGGTGCGTGATCGGTGGCCGGCATCACTTCCGCCGACGACGGCGCGGACCTTCCGGCCCCGGCAGCCCGACCAGACCCATCAGCCGGTGGCCACCACGTGGAAGGCCTCGGCCAGCCTGCCCTCGGGCAGACCGGCGGCCGACGCCGTGCCCGACATCCACGAGCGCAGGAGACCGTCGAGATGGTCGCCGTCGCCGACCTGACTCACGTGCGAGCGCAGGGCGGCCAGTTTGAGGTCGTAGCACTCGGTGGCATCGACCGCCCGGTCGGCACGATCGGTGGCCATGATCCACACTTCGGGAACCGTATGGGGCTCCAGTCCTTCTTCGACCAGCTCGGGGAAGGCGAAGGGATTGCGCGAGTCCGGGTAGACGGCGCAGATGGCCGCCTCGCCCGCGGCCAGATGGTCGGGATGGCTGGCGTAGATGCGGGACCAGTTGCGCTCGGGCGACTGGGCCACGACCCGGTCGGGGCGGAACCTGCGGATCACCCTGGTGATGGCCAGCCGGAGATCGAGGCTGGGCAGGAGACGGCCGTCCGGGAACCCGAGATAGCTGACGTCGGTCACCCCGACCACTTTGGCCGCGTCCAACTGCTCCTGGCGACGGATCACCGCCATATCGGAGCGCCTGATCGAACGGTCCGATCCACCGGCGTCGCCGTCGGTGACGATGCAGTAGGCCACCTCGATACCGGCCCGGGTCCAGACGGCCACCGATCCGGCGGCCCCGAAGTCCACGTCGTCCGGATGGGCGGTCACCACCAGAATTCGGTCGGTGCCTTCAATGCCGGCACCGACGGTCATCGGGGCGCGGAAGTGGGTATCGGACATGGTCTCCTCAGTGGTACCTCGGTGGGCCTGCCCATCGACCGTATCCCCGGCCGGTCGAGCGGGGGGCCCGGCCCGACGGGATGAGGTGGCGGGTCAGGCCCGGGTCGAATCGAGTCCCGGTCGAATCGGACTCAGTCGGTGCCCGGCTGCCACCCGGCCAGGTCGGCCAGCCGGGGGTCGTTGGAGAAGATCTCGACCACGGGAACCTTGAGCCCGATCCGGGTCTGGATGCGCTCGACTTCGAGGATCTGGTTCCACTGCAGCAGCGTGACCACCAGCCCGGCCTCGCCGGCCCGGGCGGTGCGGCCCGAGCGGTGCAGGTAGGCCTTGTGGTCCTCGGGCGGATCGAAGTGGATGACGACGTCGACCATGTCGATGTCGAGTCCCCGTGCCGCCACATCGGTGGCCACCAGCGCCGGGAGCTTGCCGTCCCCGAAGTCCTTGAGGGTCCGCTCCCGGTTGGTCTGCCGGAGGTCGCCGTGGATGGCGTCGGCCCGGACACCTTCTTTGCGAAGCTGCTCGACCAACCGGTCGGCGCCGCGCTTGGTGCGCACGAACACCAGGGTCTTCTCCGAGTTGCGGCAGATGGCCGCACACACCTTGACCCGGTCCATCTGGTGCACTTCGAGGAACCGGTGCTCCATGGCGTCGACCGTGGTGCGGGGCGAGGCCACTTCGTGCATCACCGGATCGGTCAGGTACCGGCTGACCAGCCGGTCCACCGCTCCGTCGAGGGTGGCCGAGAACAGCAGCGTCTGGTGCTCACGCTCGAGACGGCGGAGCACCCACTCCACCTGGGGCATGAACCCCATGTCGGCCATCCGGTCGGCCTCGTCGAGCACCAGCGTTTCGATGTCGGCCACCGACAGCTCCCCGCGGTCGCCGAGGTCGATGAGCCGGCCCGGGGTGGCGATGATCACGTCCACTCCCCGCCGCAGCTTCTTCACCTGCCGCTCGATGTCCGCTCCCCCGTAGACGGCGGCGATGCGGAGGCCTGCCTCCTTGGCCAGGGGCTCGAGCACCTCACTGACCTGCACGGCCAGCTCACGGGTGGGGACGAGCACCAGGGCCCGGGGGCGGCCCGGCTCGGTGGACCGGGCGGCCATGGTGCGCTGGAGCAGGGGGACACCGAAGGCCAGGGTCTTGCCCGAGCCGGTCTTGGCCTTCCCGCACACATCCCGCCCGGCCAGGGCGTCGGCCACGGTCATGGCCTGGATGGCGAAGGTCGTGGTGATCCCTTGGCCGGCGAGGGCCTTGACCAGGGCGGGGTCCACACCGAGGGAGGCGAACGTCGGGGCCTGGTCGGCTCCATCGGCGCCTGCGTCCGGCGCTCCATCGTCCGGATCGAGGACGCGATCCGACGGGTCGATAACGGTTGTCATGGGGTATGAGGCTCACTCTCGCTGTTCGGTGACGGCCGGAAGCCGACCGTCGACATCCGTGCCACTCACGAATGCCTTCGGGCCCGCCTCGGGCCATCGTTCCGGCCGCGTCGGCGGTTCGGAGAACGGAGATGAGGAAGACCCCGGTGGAAGGCACTGCGCCTCACCACCTGGACAGTCTACCCCGGAATGCCCCGCAGACCGGGTACGGCGGGGACGAGGGTGCTCCGCTCAGGTGGTCGAGGGCTCGCGGTAGACCTCGGATCCCGCCTCCCGGAACTCGGTCGCCTTCTCCTTGAGCCCGATCTCCACGGCCGAGGTGAGGTCCATCCCCTTGGACTCGGCGTAGTCGCGAACGTCCTGGCTGATGCGCATGGAACAGAATTTCGGACCGCACATCGAGCAGAAATGGGCCGTCTTGGCCGGCTCGGCCGGCAGGGTCTCGTCGTGGTACGCCCGAGCCGTCTCGGGGTCCATGGCCAGGTTGAACTGGTCCTCCCATCGGAACTCGAACCGGGCCTTGGACAGGGCGTCGTCCCAGGTCTGGGCGCCCGGGTGCCCCTTGGCCAGGTCGGCGGCGTGGGCGGCGATCTTGTAGGCGATCATCCCCTGCTTGACGTCCTCCAGGTTGGGCAGGCCCAGATGCTCCTTCGGGGTCACGTAGCAGAGCATGGCCGTCCCGGCCATGCCGATCACGGCGGCGCCGATGGCCGAGGTGATGTGGTCGTAGCCGGGGGCCACATCCACCGTCAGCGGCCCGAGCGTGTAGAAGGGGGCCTCGTGGCAGACCTCCCGCTGCAGGGTCACGTTCTCCACGATCTTGTTCAGCGGGACATGGCCCGGCCCCTCGATCATGACCTGCACGTCGTGGCGCCAGGCCACCCGGGTGAGCTCGCCCAGGGTGTGCAGCTCGGCGAACTGGGCCTCGTCGTTGGCGTCGGCGATCGAACCGGGGCGCAACCCGTCGCCCAGCGAGAAGGCCACGTCGTAGGCGGCCATGATCTCGCAGATCTCCTCGAAGCGGGTGTAGAGGAAGTTCTCGGTGTGGTGGGCCAGGCACCAGGCGGCCATGATCGACCCGCCCCGGCTCACGATGCCGGTCATGCGCCGGGCGGTCATGGGCACGTACCGCAGGAGCACGCCGGCGTGGATGGTGAAGTAGTCGACCCCCTGCTCGGCCTGCTCGATGAGCGTGTCGCGGTAGAGGTCCCAGGTCAGCTCTTCAGGGGATCCGTCCACCTTCTCCAGGGCCTGGTAGATGGGCACCGTGCCGATGGGCACCGGGGAGTTGCGGACGATCCACTCACGGGTGGTGTGGATGTCCGGACCGGTCGAGAGGTCCATCACCGTGTCCGCCCCCCACCGGGTGGCCCAGGTCAGCTTCTCCACCTCTTCGTCGATGGACGAGGACACGGCCGAGTTGCCGATGTTGGCGTTGACCTTCACCAGGAATTTCGCGCCGATGGCCATCGGCTCCGACTCGGGATGGTTGATGTTGGCCGGGAGGATGGCCCGGCCGGCGGCGATCTCGTCGCGCACCAGTTCGGCCGGCATCCCCTCGCGGGCGGCGACGAAGCTCATCTCGGGGGTCACCTCACCGGCCCGGGCGTAGTGCAGCTGGGTCACCGGGGCGCCGGTCGAACGCAGTGTCCTCCGGCCGGAGGGGGGGAAGGCGTCGGTGGCCGGCTCGCCCCGACGCACCGCGGCACGGCCGTCGTCGCGCCGGCTGACCGGCCGTCCCCGGTGCTCGGCGACGTCCCCGCGTCCCTCGATCCACGGGAGGCGGAGCGGGGGCAGACCTTCGGTCGGCACCGAGCCCGGTCCCGACGTGTCGTAGAGGAGGACCGGCTCGTTGGCTCGGGACCCGCCCGACGCCGGCGAGTCGGACAGGGCCACCTCGGTGAACGGGACGCGGACGCCGCCGGCGCCGTTCACGTAGACCTTCCGGCGGTTGTGCGTGGGTCGATCGGCCCCGGGGGCCACGGTGAGGGCGACGGCCTGGGCCGGCACCGAACCCTTCGTCGAATCTGTCATGGCTGCAGTCCCTTCGAACGCGATCGTCGTCGAGTCTCCCACGCTCGGTCCGCTCCTGTGGAAGCGGGTTTGTGCCATCGTGGACCCCGACACGCCACGGTGCCGCTCCGTTGCTCGGCGGCACCCGACATCTCCCGCGAAAGGAAGCCCACCATGGGAAAGCTCGCCGCCGGCGACAAAGCCCCGGCATTCACGCTGCCGGATCAGGACGGAAAACCGGTCTCCCTCAAGGACTTCGCCGGACAACAGGTGGTCGTGTACTTCTACCCGAGGGACGACACGCCCGGCTGCACCAAAGAGGCCTGTCAGTTCAACGACAACCTGCGGGCCTTCTCACGGGCCAAGGTGGCCGTCCTCGGCATCTCCGCCGACGGGGCCGAGAAGCACCAGAAGTTCCGGTCCAAGTACGGCCTCAAGTTCCCACTGCTGACCGACGCCGACCACAAGGTGGGCGAGGCCTACGGGGCCTGGGGCGAGAAGACCCTCTACGGCAAGAAGTCGATCGGAGTGATCCGGTCGACCTTCCTGATCGGTCCGGACGGCAAGATCTCCCGGCCGTGGTACCACGTGAAGGCCGACGGCCACGCCGAGAAGGTCCTGGCCGAACTGACGGGCTGACGCGGTCGGGCGGGCCGGCCCTCACTCCTGATGGGACGGGCACCACCACGATGTCCGCCCCCCGACCGTGGACCTGACCAGCTCGGTCCCGTCCTTCGGGCATCGACCTCCGGCCCGGCGCTCCTCCATGAGGTCCCCGAGGTGCGAGCCACCCCGATCACTCAGGTCGGCGATGGTCCGCACCACCTGCCGGTGGAGCCGGCGCACCTCGGCAGGGGTCAGTGATCCCGATGGTCGCAGCGGGGAGAGCCGGGCCCGCCACAGCACCTCGTCGGCCAGCAGGTTGCCCACGCCCGCCACCCGCGACTGGTCGAGCAGTCGGGCCTTGAGGGGCGCCGCCGACCCCCGGAGGGCCGAGGCCAGTGCTGCCGGGGTGATGGTGGCCGCGTCGGGACCGAGACGCGAGACGTCCGGCTCGAGCTGGACCCCGCCGAGCCGCCTCGGGTCGTGGACCACCAGGGCGCCGCCGTCGGCGAACCCGAGGGCGAACCGGTCCCACTTCGGGTCGTACCGTGTCGGGGCGTAGACCAGGTCGTCGTCGACGGTGACACCGTCCACAATCAGCGACCCGGTCATCCCGAACCGGACCCCCAGCGTCGGCGCGTCCTCGAAGTCGAGGAGCATCAGCTTGCCGATGCGGCGGGCCGCGGTCAGCCGGTGGCCGGTCAGGGCCCGTCGGAGCGCCCGCCCGTCGGCCCCTCCCTTGATGAACCAGGAGTCGGGCGCGGAGACCTTGGTGACGGTGCGCCCGAGGGCGCCTTCGGCCAGCCGGCGGTAGTTCTCCACTTCGGGCAGTTCGGGCACCCGACGAGGGTAGCCAACCCGGGCCCTGCCTTCGCTGTGCTCACGGGTCCCCGGCCCATCTCGATAGGGTAAGGGCCCATGCCTCCCGAGAAGCCACACTGGGCCGAGTTGTTCACCGAGGTGGTGACCTCGGGCCTGTGCACCGGGTGCGCCGCCTGCATCGTGGCTTGCCCCTACGACGTCCTCTCCTACGACGACACGGGCGGGCGCTACAAGCCGTTCCACATCGACGCCGAGGGCGGCCCCGACAGCTGCACCCACGGGGTCAAGGGCTGCACCATGTGCACCCGGGCCTGTCCGAGATTCCGCCTGTGGGAGCCCGAGGTGGACACCCACCTGTTCGGCAGGGAGCGGACGACCGAGGAAGTGGCCGGGATCTCCACCGACACCCTCCTGGTGCGGGCCACCGACCCGGAGATCCATCAGTCGGGCCAGGACGGCGGTCTGGTCTCGGCCCTCCTCATCTGGGCCCTCGAGCACGACGTGATCGACGCCGCCCTGGTGTCAGACCTCGAAGGGGACGGTTCGACCTGGAAGGCGGTGCCGGCGGTGGCCACCACCCGGGCGGAGGTCCTGGCCGCGGCCGGGTCGCGGTATACCTACTCGGCCAACCCGCTGGCCTACCCGCTGGCCATCGAGGCCGGCGCGGAACGCATCGCCCTGGTGGGCATGGGATGCCAGTCGTCGGCTCCCCCGGTCATGCAGGCCCGCAAAGCCGGAAAGATCGCCCGACGGCTGTCACTGACCATCGGCCTCATGTGCTCCAAGACGTTCGACGACGCCATCTTCCCCGAGCTCTTCGAGGCCAAGTACGGGATCGCCCGGGCCGATATCTCGAAGATGAACATCAAGGGTGTGTTCCAGGTCTGGACCAGGGACGGCGAGTACCACGAGATCCCGCTGAAGGAAGCGCACGCCTGGACCCGGGAGGGCTGCACCAGCTGCCCGGACTTCGCCGCCGAGCACGCCGATATCTCCACCGGTGGCATCGGGGCCTTCAACGACTGGACCCTGACCATCGTGCGGACCGACAAGGGCCGCGACCTCCTCGACCGGATGATCGCCGACGGTGCTCTGGAGACCAGACCGGGGGACGACGATCCGGGGGCCATCGCCCTGCTGCACAAGCTGGCCCGGGTCAGTCGCCGGCGCTGGCCCGAGACGGCGGTGCCCATGCCCCGGCGACTTCCGGCCCCCACATGAGAATCGCATGAGAATCGCGTAAAAAATCTGGAAGTAGGGCCGATCGGCCCTAAAAGCGGAGTCGGACCGGGCCTAGGCTCCCTTTTCAGGAGCACGGGGCCCGGTGACCATCCGGAGGCCCGGGCGCCGACGTGAAGAGCCCATTGTCCTGGATGGCCATCACCTCTGGTCCAACCGCCTCTGGGAGTCAGCCTTCGATCCCTGGAGGAGATCCGCTTGTTCGCCGCCCTCGGACGGTTCACCGTACGGTTTCGCTGGCTGATCATCGCCGGTTGGATCGTGGCGACCGTGGTCCTCAGTGTCTCCCTGCCCTCGCTCACCAGCGTGGAGAAGAGCAGCAACACCCAATTCCTTCCCGCCCGCGAGCCCAGCGTCCGGGCCCAGGCCCTGGCCGCGCCGTTCAGCTCGGCGACCTCGATGAGTACGACCTTCGTGGCCTCGTCCTCGGCCGGCCAGCTCACCGCCACTGACAACGCCGACGTCGATCGGGCCGAGCTGGCCATGCGCACGGTGCCCCGGGTGACCAACGTGCTGGACCAGGGGGTGTCGGCCAACGGGAGGGCGCGGCGGGCGCTCGTCGAGATGCAGATCCCGGTTTCGGGAGGGAACAAGGCGGCCACCGAGACGGTGGCTGCGCTCCGGGCCACCTTCGCCGTGCCGGACGGACCGCCCGGCCTGACCATGCACCTGACCGGGGGCGTGGCCACGGCCACGGACGAGCAGAATCAGAACGGCCACATCCAGACGCTCACCGAGCTGCTCTCGGTCCTGTTCATCGTGGCCCTCCTCTTCCTCACCTTCCGGGCTCTCCTGGCCCCGTTGGTGGCCCTGCTCCCGTCGGCGGTAGCCCTGTTGGCAGCCGGCCCGATCATCGCCGAGTCCACCCATATCGGCGTGCAGGTCTCGGACCTGACACCGATACTCCTCATCGTGGTCCTGCTCGGCGCAGGCACCGACTACGGCCTCTTCCTCATCTTCCGGCTGCGGGAGGAACTGCGCCGCGGCAAGAACGTGGGCGACGCGGTGTCGTTCTCACTGTGCAAGGTGGGTGAATCGATCACCTTCTCGGGCCTGACCGTCATCGGCGCCCTGGCCACCGTGGTGGTGGCCACCTTCGGGCTGTACAAGGGGCTGGGTCCCGCCCTGGCCATCGGGATCGCCGTGGCCCTGGCCGCCAATCTCACCCTGTTGCCGGCCCTGCTGGCCGTGCTCGGACGCAGCGTGTTCTGGCCCCGGATCCCCACCGTGGGTGAGCACAAGGGCGGAGCGTGGGGCCGCATCGCCGCCAAGGTGGTGGGAAGACCCGTGCTCACCCTGATCATCGGTCTGGTCATCTTCTGCGGGCTGGCCGCTTCGATGCTCGCCTACGCTCCCAACGGCTTCAACAACCAGCCCCCTCCCGCCACCTCCGATTCGGGGAGGGGTCAGGCCGTCCTGGCCGCCGACTTCCCGTCGGTCCAGACCAATCCGACCACCGTGGTGTTCAAACTGCCGGCATCGGTGTGGACCGACCCGGCCGTACTGGCTGAGGCCAAACAGGGGCTGGCCCGGTCGGGGAAGTTCAGTACGGTGACCGGAGCCCTGAATCCCGACCAGGGGACGGTCTCCCCGTCATCGCTGGCCCGGGCCCACAGGCTGCTGTCGTCGTTCGGTCCGGCCGACGCGCTCCCACCCGTGCCTCCTGACGGCGTCGACGTCTCCACCGCCGTCTACCGCGCCTACCTGGCCTCCTCCCAGTTCATCAGCACCGACGGGCGAACCATCCTGTTCGAGACGGCCCTCCGGGCCGGCCCCCCGGACAGCACGGCGGCCGCGGGGGCGGTACCGGCGGTGCGGGCCGCCGTCGATGCGGTGGGGGGGTCGATCGGGGCGGTGGACAGCGGGGTCACCGGTGATGCACCCCTGGCGTCCGACGTCGGCACCATCTCCGGCAACGATCTGCTGAGAATCATCCCCATCGTGATGATCGTGCTGGCCCTGTTGCTGGCCATCGTGCTGCGGAGCCTGGTGGCTCCGCTGTACCTGGTGGTGAGCGTGGGTCTGTCCTACCTGGCCTCCCTCGGGCTGGCCGTGCTGATCTTCGTGGTCATCGGCGGGCAGGACGGGATCAACTTCGTGCTCCCCTTCTTCATGTTCATCTTCATCATGGCCCTGGGCCAGGACTACAACATCCTGGTCATGACCCGCATTCGCGAGGAGGCCCATCACGCGCCGATCAAGGTGGCCGTTCGACGCGCCGTCGAGGCCACCGGCACCACGGTGACCTCGGCCGGCCTCATCCTGGCCGGGACGTTCGGCGTGCTGACCGCCACCGGCAATACCCAGGTCCAAGAGATCGGTCTGGGTCTGGCCGCCGGGATCCTCCTCGACACGTTCTTCGTCCGCACCCTCCTCGTCCCCTCGGTCGTGGTGCTCCTGGGCCGGTGGAACTGGTGGCCGTCCAAACTCGCCGACGAGGACCACAGCCATGACCCGGTGGCACCGGCGGACGAAGGACCATTTGACGGATGCGAAGGCGTCGAACCCCTGGTCCGGCCCCTGGCCGGGGTGACCAACTGAACAGGTTCCGACCCCGCGGGGAGCGCGGTCGGAAAGCGGAGGGCACGCCGCGACAGAGTACGGTGAACGGGCGTGGCCAGCCGATCGAATGTCCCCAGCCGACCGACGGTGGTCCTTCTGGTCCGCCACGGGAAGACGCCGACCACCGGAAAGGTGCTCCCCGGTCGGGCTCCAGGCCTCCACCTCTCCGAGGAGGGCCTGGCCCAGGCCGAAGAGGTGGGGAAACGCTTGCAATCGCTGGTGGCCACGGGTCGACGGGCACCGGTGGCCGTCTACGCCTCGCCCCTGGAACGGACCACGGAGACGGCACGACCCATCGCCAAGAGTCTCGGGCTCCGCGTGCGCACCGACCGTGGTCTCATCGAGTGCGACTTCGGACAGTGGACCGGGGCCAAGCTCAGTGCACTGGCCAAGAAGCCGGAGTGGACACAGGTCCAGCGTTGCCCGAGCGGCTTCCGTTTCCCCGGGGGGGAGTCGTTCCCCGAGATGCAAGCCAGGATGGCTTCGGCCATCGACCGCCTCATCCGCCTGCACCCGGGCGAGACCATCGTCGCCGTGTCGCACGCCGACCCGATCAAGGCCGCGGTGTCGAGCTGTGCGGGCACGCCCCTGGACCTCTTCCAGCGGCTGGTCATCGCACCGTGCTCGGTGTCGGCCCTGGCCTTCAGCGCGTCCGGTCCCCACGTCCTCACCGTCAACTCCACCGCATCGCTCACGGAGCTGGCCATCTCATGAGCGAGGGCTACGACCTCTCGTCCCCCGAACGGATCACCGTCGGGACGGTGGGCCCGGTGGGCAGCCGACTCTTCCTCCTCCAGTGCCGGCAGGGACCGGTCCTGCTCACGCTCAAGATCGAGAAGCAACAGGTGGCGGTGGTGGCCGACTACCTGGCCCGCATCGTGAGGGACCAGCAGCGGCCGGGGCACCTTCCCGACGACCTCCCGCTCGAGGAGCCGGCCGAGCCGGCCTGGGTGGTCGGCACGGTGGGTGTCTCCTATGACGAGGGCGACGACCGGGTCATCCTGGTCATCGAAGAGCTGGTCCCCGAGGACGAGACCGGTGCCATCGCCCGGTTGTCCATCTCCCGCGAACAGGCGGCCGCGTTCGCCATCCAGGCCACCCGGCTCGTCGAGTCCGGTCGCCCCCCCTGCCCACTGTGCGGTTCGCCGCTCGACCCCTCCGGACACGAATGCCCGCGGACAAACGGCCACCGTCCTCCGGCGGTGTGACCGGCTGGAGGCCCGACGGCGGACACGGGCTCGAGTCGGTGACCGAGCTGCTGACCACCAGCGGGTTCACCGTGGTCGGTCGCCTGCCGTGGAGCTCGAACCTGACCTATCTGGTCAGCCTGGACGCCGCCGGTGACGACCCGGTCGAGGCCGTCTACAAGCCGGCCGGGGGCGAGCGGTCACTGTGGGACTTCCCGGACGGTCTGTACCGGCGGGAAGTGGCGGCCTATGCCCTCTCCGAGGCGCTGGGCTGGGGCCTCGTCCCACCCACCGTGAACCGTGAGGACGGCCCACTGGGCGAGGGATCGCTCCAGCTCTTCGTCGAAGCCGACTACGAGCAGCACTACTTCACGCTGTTCGACGAAGGTGGTTACGAGTCCGTCCTGCAGGCCATGTGCGCGTTCGACGTGGTGGCCAACAACGCGGATCGCAAGAGCGGTCACGTGCTGAAGGGCTCCGACGGCCGGCTGTGGGGGATCGACCACGGGCTGTGCTTCCACCGGCAGTCCAAACTGCGCACGGTGATCTGGGACTTCGCCGAGGAGCCGGTTCCCGACGACCTGCTGGCCGACCTGGCCGGGCTGGTCTCCGACCTGCCCGACGACGTGGCCCGTCTCCTTTCGGGGCCCGAGCGGGCCGCACTCGAGCACCGGGCCGGGCACCTGTTGGACACAGGCGTCTTTCCGGATCCGGTCGGCGACCACCCCCCGTATCCCTGGCCACTGGTCTGAATCCCCGACGGTGGCCTGAATCGCCGGGCGGTGGCCTGAGCCCACAGCCTGAGCCCACGGCCTGAGCCCACGGTCTGAGCCCACGGTCTGAGCCCACGGCCCAGCTCTACCTGCGGTTGGAGTGGCGGACAGGGGGACGGGGCGGCGGAGTCTTGAGCGCCTGGACCAGCAGTGATGCGTAGTACTTGGCCCCCGGAGGATCGAGGTGCACGCCGTCCGGATAGAAGTACTGGGGATAGGCCGCGCTGTCCGCGTACCAGTTGACCACGGTGGCGTTGGGGTAGGACTGGGCGACGGCGGCGATGGTCTCGTTGACCTGCTGCTGCCACGGCCGCGGCACCCGGGTGTTGACCAGCACGATCTTGCGCATGGGACCGAAGGAGTTGATGAGGTCCTCCATCTGCGACACCGAGTAGGGGCCGTTGGTCCCGAGTTCGAGGATCAGCCGGTCACCCACCGCCCCTTCCGACTTGAGCTGGGCCACGTCGGACTGCACCTGGTAGAGCTGCTGGCCCACCTGCGCGTCGATGGCGATACCGGGAAGCATCTCTTGGAGGTACGGAGCCGCATCGACCATGATCGAGTCCCCGATGGCGGTCACGTCCTGGCCGGCCGGCGGAGGGGCGGTGGTCGTCGTGGAGGCCGTGCCGGTGCCGGTATGCGACGTGGTCGTGGTGCTCGGCGTCGTCGTGTGGTGACGGGGCACGGGCACGATGCTCGTGATCTGTGACGCGGGGTCGGCGGCCGACGCCGAGACGACACCGAAGAGGCCGAGGGCACAGACGGCCGCGTTGACCAGGACACCGCCGACCAGGACCCAGCCGACGGGCCGCAACTGCGGCCAGTGCCAGTCGTGGGTGCGGATCCGCTCCCACTGCCGGCCCAGTGAGCCGTGACGGACCGGTTGTTCGATGTAGCGCCAGGACAGGGCGGCGATGACCAGGGTGGCGGCGATCTGGAGGACGGCCCGGAACACATTGGGCGGGGCGTTCACGGGGGTGGTCAGGACGATGACCGGGTAGTGCCAGAGGTAGATGGCATAGGACCGCTCCCCCACCCAGCGGAGCGGTTCCCACCCGAGGACGGTCCGGAGCTGGGACCCGGGATGGATGGTGACACCGATGACCAGGGCGGTGAGGACGGCGAGCAGGAGCATGCCCCCCTGGTAGGGGAAGGCGCCGTACTGGGTGGTGCCCCAGTACATGGCCAGGATCCCGAGCAGCGACGCGCCGCCGACGACGTTGAGCAGGCGTCGGGCGTTGGGTGTGACCGCGGCGAAGGGACGGCTCCGTGGCAACCACATGGCCAGGGCGGCGCCGATCAGCAGGGCAAAGGCGCGGGTGTCGGTGCCGTCGTAGATGCGGGTCGGATTGAAGCCCGGGGCGGAGGAGTAGAGGAGGGCCATCTCCAGCGCCGACACCGTGGCCACGCCCAGGGTGACCAGGATCATGGCCCGCTTGGTGTGGAGCCAGTGGAATCCGGCCAGAATCAGGAGTGGCCACACCAGGTAGAACTGCTCCTCGATGGCCAGCGACCACAGGTGCCCGAGGGGCGAGGGCGGCCCGAATCTGGCGAAGTAGGAGACGTGGTGGAAGATGTACCACCAGTTGCTGAAGTAGAAGATCCCAGCCGGAAGATCACTGCGCAGGGCGGCCAGCTGACTCCGGTCGAACAGCGTGGCCCAGCCCACGGTCACGAACAGCATCACGAAGAGTGCGGGCAGGAGCCTTCTCGCCCGCCGGATCCAGAAGTTCTTCAAGCCGATGCCGCGGTGACGGCCGTACTCGGCCATCAGCAGATCGGTGATCAGGTATCCGGAGAGCACGAAGAAGACCTGGACGCCGAGCAGGCCCCCCTGGGCCCAGCCGAAGTTGAGGTGGTAGGCGATGACGGCCAGGACGGCCACGGCGCGCAGCCCGTCCAGCCCCCGAAGATAGGGGCTGGTTCCCTCAACTGGCCTAGGCACGGTTCGCCCGCACCAGCGGGGCGCTCACCGTCGGCGGCTCGACACGTCCGCCGGCTGAGGGAAACGCCGGCGCCCACGCTCCGCCGAGCCTCTCGTTCTGATCGGGACGGCTGCGGCGGGGTCGAGCGGTGACGATCACTTCCCTGAGGGTCGGAGCAGAAAGGCGAATCCGGGCCAACATTATGGCACGCCCTCTTCGCCGTCCGTGGTTCACGTTCCGCGAAACCCGCGACCTGGCCGCACCCGGTACACGGGCACCCGTCGGAGCGATAGTCCCCTCCCGGCACCGCCGGCGGGGGTCCGCTGACCACCCCCGTCCCCCGGTCCCCCGGCCCGGTGGTTACACCGGCCGCCCGAGCACGGTCAGCCGCGCGCCTTGATCGCCTCGATCAGCTGCGGCAGCACCTTGTGCACGTCGCCCACGATCCCGAGGTCGGCCACCGAAAAGATGGGGGCGTCCTGGTCCTTGTTGATGGCGACGATGTTCTTCGAGTTCTTCATCCCCACCAGGTGCTGGGTGGCGCCGGAGATCCCACAGGCCACATAGACGGTGGGCTTGACCGTTTTCCCGGTCTGTCCGACCTGGTGCGAGTAGGGCACCCACCCGGCATCGACAATGGCCCGGCTGGCCCCGGCCGCCCCATGGAGCAGGGTGGCCAGTTCTTCGATGAGTGCGTACTGGTCCTTCTCCCCGAGGCCCCGGCCGCCCGACACCACGACGTCGGCTTCGTCGAGTTTCGGTCCGGTCCGCTCTTCGACATGGTGGGCCACCACCTTGGCCGCCCCGGTGGCGCCCGTGTCCGGGGCGGGAGCGGCCACCACGGCGGCCGGCGCTCCACCGGAAGGTTCGGCCGCGAACGACTTGGCCCGGATCACGAAGATGCCCGGACCCTCGCCGGTGAAGCGGGCGAAGGCGATCTGGCTGCCGCCGAAGATGGCGTGCTGGGTGACCAGTCCCCCGTCGACCTCGGTGAGGTCGACCACATTGGTCAGCACCGGGCGGTCGAGCTTGACCGAGAGGCGGGCGGCGATGTCGCGGCCGTCGTAGGTGGCTGGGAACAGGATGGCGTCGGGAGCCGAGCCGGCGCCGATGGCTGCAGCAATGGCGGCGGCAACCGGTGCTCCGGGAAGGGCCCCGCCGAGGTCTCCCACGTCGTGCACGGTGGTGGCCCCGTACTCTCCCAGGGTGCCGGCCACCGATGCGGTGGCGTCACCCCAGGCCACGGCTTCCACCGTCCCGGCCAGGGCGCGGGCCTGGGTCAGCAGTTCGAGCGAGGTGGTGATGGGAGCCCCGTCCGCCACTTCGGCGAGGACCCAGATCTTGTCGACAGACATGTGTGCTTGTTCTCCTACCCGATCCCTACAGGACCTTCAATTGCTCGAGAAATTCGATGACCCGCTGGTACCCCTCGCCTTCGTCGACGACGATCTCGCCGGCCGAACGCGCCTCGGCTTCCGCCACCTGGGTGATCTCCTGGCGGGCGCCGGCCGCGCCGATCTGCGCGGCATCGAGGCCGAGGTCGGCCACGGTGAGCGTCTCCACCGGCTTCGACTTGGCCGCCATGATCCCCTTGAACGACGGGTAGCGGGGCTCGACCACACCGGCCGTCACCGTGACCACGGCCGGCAGCGGGCTCTCCACCTCGTCGTATCCGGCCTCGGTCTGGCGGTCGACTTTGACCGAATCACCGGTGACCTCGACCTTCTTGGCAAACGTCACCGACGGAAGACCCAGCAGCTCGGCGATCTGCACCGGGGTGGTCCCGGTGTAGCCGTCGGTGGACTCGGTGGCCGCCAGGATCAGGTCGGGCTCGACCCGCTTGATGGCCGCGGCCAACACCTTGGCCGTTCCCAGCGCGTCCGTCCCGGCGAGGATGTCATCACTGATGAGGATGGCCTTGGCCGCGCCCATGGCCAGTGCGGTGCGAAGCCCGGAGGTCTCGCCGTTGGGTGCCATCGAGACGAGGGTCACGTCCCCGCCGCCGGCGGCATCGGCCAGCTGCAGCGCCATCTCCACGCCGTAGGAGTCGGAATCGTCGAGAATGAGTTTTCCCTCTCGGACAAGGTTCTTTGTCCCCGGATCGAGTGCCGGCGGAGCGGCCGGATCGGGGATCTGTTTCACGCAGACAACGACGTTCATGGGCGTGCATTGTTGTTGAAATCTGACCTCTGGACCAATCGGGCCGCGATCCCAGGTCAGGACACCCGGTCCCCGGGCCACCGGCGGGGCGCGATCCGAGCGGGTCCCCCGGTCGGGACCCGTACCGGCCCGGCCCCTGGTCAGGACCGGATCCGGAGGGGATCCGGGCTCGGTCAGGACCCTCGGAGCACGCCCAGCGCCAGTCGCACGTCGTCGGTGATGACGGTGTCCACGCCGGCATCGGCCGCCTTCCCGAAATCCGCCCGATCGTTGACTGTCCAGGTGGCGACGGAGAGTCCGACCTCGTGGGCCCGGTCCACCAGGGAGGCGCCCACCACGTCGATATGGGGGTGGAGAGCGGTGCAGCCGCGGTCCGTGGCCACGGCGACGCCTTCCAGGGGATCGAACCACGAGGCGATGAGCAACCCGGTGTCCAGGTCGGCCTGGGCGTGGCGGACCGCGTCGAGGCTGTCCGGCCAGAACGACGAGATGACCACGCTCGACCGCCGCCCGACCGCCACCACCAGATCGGCCACCTCTCTGGCCGTGACATCGTCGGGATCGAAACCCTGCTCGCCGGGCAGGTTCTTGATCTCGATGTTCACCATGAGCCCGTCACAGATCTCGAGGACGTCGGGCAGCAGCGGGACGTACGCCGGAAGCTCGGCCGCGGTCAGCTCATGGATGGCACCGGCACCCTCGACCACCGCGTCGTGATGGATGGCCAGCGCACCGTCCGAGGTCATCCGGACGTCGAGCTCGACCCCGTCGGCGCCCAGTTCGCGGGCGCGGAGGAAGGCCGCGAGCGAATTTTCGCGGACCTCGTGACCGGGATCGGGACTGCCCCGGTGGGCCTGCACCGCGATTGATCCCAACGTCGCCAGCCCTCCCCTGTCAGCCACCGGTCCGGGACATGGAACGCGCCGAAATGCCGTGAAATCGATCCCAAGACTGCTTGCAACGGTGGGTACCGGTGATTACTCTAATGAACGAACCCTGAACGGCCGGTGACAAGTTGGCGCCGAGCTATGTGAAACAGATCACAAACTGGAATCTCGGGAACGGGAGCGGAGGAAGCATCGTGGCTCTTATGTGGAACCGTACGGTCGAGTGGGACGACAACGACTGGAGGCAGCTGGCAGCCTGCCGCAGCACTGAACCCGATCTCTTCTTCCCCATCGGGACGACCGGTCCGGCCATCGACCAGATCGATGCCGCCAAGCGGGTCTGCAGCGGATGCGACGCCATGGAACCCTGTCTCGACTTCGCCCTGGCCACCAACCAGGAGTCGGGCGTCTGGGGTGGGACCTCCGAAGACGAGCGGCGCAAGCTGCGGAAGGTCTGGCTGGCCGCTCGCCGCCGGGCTTCTTGAACCCACTCGCCTGAATCGCGGGATCGGATCCCGTTCCCGCTCCCCTCCGGGCTCTCCGAGCCCCACCCGGTTCCTACAGCCCCACCCGTTGGAGTTCGGCGGCCGGGAGCTCGATGGCCACCACCGTTCCCGGTTCCCCCGGGTGGACATCGCTGCGGTTGCGCATGGTGATCGTGCCCTCCAACTGACTCCGGACGAGGTCGCGCACGATGGAGAGCCCGAGGCTCTCGGAGGCGTCGATGTCGAAGCCCTCGGGAAGTCCGGCACCGTCGTCGATGACCTCGAGGGTGAGGTTGTTGAGGTCATTGACCAGGTGGACCTGGATGTGGCCGACCGGCTGCGGCGGGATGTCGGCGCCACCGGACGACCCTCGGTGGTCGCCCCTCCTGCCGTCCTCTGCGTCCAGCTCGGGGAAGGCATGCTCGACGGCGTTCTGGAGGAGCTCGGCCAGGACGACGGCCAGGGGCGTGGCCACGTCGGCCGGGACCTCGCCCAGTCCCCCGATCACCTCGAAGGTCAACGGCCGGGAGAGGACGACCGAGTCCTCGGCCATGCGGATCAACGAAGTCACGATCTCCTCGAAGGGCACCTGGTCCCCGGGGTCTCGGGAGAGGATCTCGTGCACGATGGCGATCGAGCGCACCCGGCGCTCGGCCTCGAAGAGCGCCACCCTCCCGCCGCCGGGCGGGAGTCGACGGGCCTGGAGCCGCAACAGGGCCGAGATGGTCTGGAGGTTGTTCTTCACCCGGTGGTGCACCTCGCGGATGGCCGCGTCCTTGGACAGCAACAGCCGGTCCAGACGACGGACGTCGGTGACGTCGCGCAGGAGGACCAGGCAGCCGGTCACGGCCTCGTCGGACACCAGCGGGATGCAGTGCAGCAGCACGGTCACATCGGGCCGCCGCTCGACCTCTTCGACCACCGGAAGGGCCGACGCCAGCGCCCACTCGATGGCAGACTCCTCGATGCCCAGGTCGGTGAGGCGCCGGCCCTCGATCTGGGAATACATGCCCATCCGGTGGAGGGCGTTGGTGGCGTTGGGCGAGGCGTAGCGGACGCGGCCCTCCTCATCGACCAGGACGACGCCGTCCCCCACCCTCGGGGCCTCTTCGGTGGCCACCTCCTCGCTCGGGAACGGAAAGGTCGACTCCGCCAGCATGACGGCGAACCGCTCGAAGAGGTCGCGGTAGGTCCGCTCCAGGTGGCCGGGACGCCGACCGGCGCCGGCGGACAGCCGGACCAACACCGCCACCATGGTCCCCTCGCAGCGGACGGGGATGCAGTGGATCCTCACCGGCTCGTCGTCGGGATCGAGCAGGAGCTCACCCCTCGTCACCTCCCCGGACTGGAGGGTCAGCACCACCTCGGGCCACTGGTCGGTTCCGACGGACTCCCCCACCAGGTCGTGCTGCACGACGGTGGCGCTGTTCGACGGACGCATCTGACCGAGGACGACCAGCTCGATCCCCTCGTCGGCGTGCTCCCGGGCCGCCGGGGCCACCGGGGCCAGGAGGACGAGGTCGGAGAAGGACAGGTCGGCCAGGATTCCCCAGGTCCCGAGCAGGCGCTGGAGATGCCCCAGCTGCACGTCGTCCAGGTTGGTCCGTTCGAATGCCAGCTCCGCGGGGGTGGCCACCGTCATGCTCCGGCCGGACGGACGACGGGGACGTCGTAGGGCCGACGTCCCCGGAACCCCCGGAGCCGGCTGACCCCGGCGCCGGTCAGCAGTCCCCGCAGATCATCAGCCCGATCGGCCACATCGGGCAACGTGTGGGCGTCCGAGGCCGTGGTCAGGGGGACGCCGCGCTCGACGAACCGCTTGAGCAGAGGGGGAGCGGGGTACTCCTCACCCACCGGCTTCCTCCAACCGGCCGAGGACAGCTCGGCGGCCATGCCCGAGCGCACGGCGGCCTCGGTGATCCGGTCATAGAACTCGTCCGGCACCGCGGGCACCCGCCCGGCGATCTTGACCAGATCAGGATGGGCGAAGACGTCGCACACCCCGGACGCGCCCAGTTCCTCCATGGCCCGGGTGTACTCGTCCCACACCGCGTCGATGTCCCGGACCTCCCACTCGGCCATGACCTCGGGGTCGTTGAGCACATCGAAGCGCCAGGTGCCCAACCAGTGCACCGACCCGAGCAGCACATCAAAGGGGTAGCCGTCCAGGAGGCCGGCCACCTCGTCCATCCGGTCCTGGTAGTAGTCGACCTCGAGACCGAGGACCACGGGCAGCCCTTCGGCCTTCACCGCCTGGACCACCTCCACGTAGTTGTCGAGGTCGACCCGGGCGTGATGATCCCAGTAGGCGGCCATCCCGGGGCGGAGGTTCTCCCCGGGCAGATCGTTCCAGAAACCGCCGAGCAGATCCTTGGCCTGGGTGAAACGGAAGAGATGCTCGGTCACCGCAATTTCGGTGACCCCGGCTTCCACCGCGTGCTCGCAGTAGGCGGCCACCTGTTCGACGGTGGTCTGGGCGTCGCTCTGGGAATGGGGCCACAGATGGAGGTGGTAGTCCAGCACGGTCGTGCCCGCCCGACTAGCCGGCGCGCCGGATGAGGGTGACCCCGTCGCGGACGGTGGTCTGGACCACCACCACCCGCGGGTCGACAGCCAGGGCGTCGTTGAACTTCCTGAGGGCCACGGTGTCCTGGCTGGTGTCGCTCTGATCGAGGATCCGGCCGCTCCACAGGGTGTTGTCGGCGGCGATGAGGCCGCGGGGCGCCAGCTTGGGCAGCACCGCTTCGAAGTAGTCCGGATAGGACGCCTTGTCGGCATCGATGAAGACGAGGTCGAACGGTCCGTCCAGGGTGGCGATGGTGTCGATGGCCGGGCCGACCACCACCTCGATGCGGTCGGCGTAGGGACTGGCCGCGATGTGCCGGCGGGCGAACTCGGCGTGCACCGTGGAGATCTCGCAGCTGGTGATCCTGCCCTCCGGAGCCAGGCCGGCCGCCATGGCCAGGGCCGAGTACCCGCCGAAGGTCCCGATCTCGAGGACCGAGCGGGCACCGAGGGCGAAGGTGAGCAGTTCGAGGAAGCGGCCCTCGAGCCGGCCGACCATCATCCCCGGGAACTCGAGCGTGTCGTGCAGGTCGGAAGCCAGCTCCTGGAGGTAGCCGGGAGGCGCGGTGGTGTGCTCGGTGGCGTAGAACTCCAGCGCGGGGTCAACGATGTCGGTCATGGTTGCATCGTAAGTCAGGTGGCGGGCAGGCCATGAGCCGGCGACCGGGGCCCGCCCCGGTCCGAGACCCTCGTTCCGTCACCGTGTTCCCGTCACCCGACGTCGTCACCCGGTCCCGTCCGCCGGGTACTTGCTGCCGCTTCGTCCGCCGGTCCTGTCAGGTCGGTTCGATCAGGTCGGTTCGATCAGGTCGGTTCGATCAGGTCCAGATCTGCTCCCCGAGCCGCAGCAGGCCTCGCAGATCGTAGAGGTCGGTATCGAAGAACGGCACCGTGGCCAGCACGTCGGGGATCACCGAGAGCATCGCCTGCTCCTCCATCTCCCGCAGCGCCACCACCTGGAAGTTGAGATAGCTGTCGGCCACCTCGGTGAGCACCCGGGCGATCTGGTCGGTGTCACCCAGCTCCGGGTCCACGGCGGCCAGGCTCGGGGTCAGCTCGGCGGCGAGATCGGGGGCGCGGTCCCTGATCGACTCGGCGACCGAGGCACCCTCCGAACCCCGCAGGTAGACGGGCAACACCTTGTTCAAGACGATGGCTCCGAGGTGGAGACGGCGGGCGGTGAGCTGGTCGGCGAAGAATTCCGCTTCCCGCAGGGGCACTGCTTCGAGGGTGGACACCACGATGAAGGTGGTCCGGCGGTCAGACAGCAGTCGTCCCACCGACTCGGAACGCTCGACGAACCCGTTGTGCATGGTCTGGAACAGGACGAAGAATTCCGAGATGTCGGCCAGGAACTCCGTCCCGAGGATCCGGTCGGCGATCTGGTAGAAGGGCTTGGTGGCCACGTTCACCAGACGCGACCGGTAGGGGACGATCAGCCACCGCAGGAGGCGGGACGAGAAGAAGTCGGCCATCCGCTGGGGTGCGTCGAGGAAATCGAGGGCGTTCCTGGTCGGTGGCGTGTCGACCACGATGAGGTCGTAGTCGCTCTCGGAATGGATCTCGTACAGGCGCTCCATGGCGATGTAGTCGTGGCTCTGGACGAAACGGCCGGCGATGTTCTGGTACAGCGGATTGGCCAGGATCTCGTCCCTGGTCTGCTTGTCGGGCGCGTGCCGCTTGATCAGCGCATCCCACGACTCCTTGGTGTCGAGCATGGCCGCCCACAGCTGGCCCCTCGGTTTGATGCCGGCGGCCTCGAAAGCCTCATCGGGCACCCGGTGCTCGGTGTTGCCGATGCCGTCGAGTCCCAAGGCGTCGGCCAGTCGCCGGGCCGGGTCGACGGTGAGCACGAGCACCTTGCTGCCGTGACGCACCGCGGCCATGAGGGCGGCGGCGGCGGCGGTGGTCGTCTTGCCCACTCCCCCCGGCCCGCAGGCGATGACGATCTCCTTGGTGGCCAGCAGGCCGTCCAGCGAGCCACCGCCCGCGACCGCCTTGCCCCGCTCGGTCGAGCCGCCCTTCCTCCGGTCGACGGCCGGCCGGCCCGCGGCCCGACGGCCGCCGCGGCCACCGCCGTCGGTGTCGTCGTCGCCGGTGGTGTGGCCCTCGCCCTGGGCCATCAGTACCCCAGCTCCTCGCCCAGGGATGCGGCCACCTGGCGGGTGGTCCGTAGGCCGTGCGAACGGGTGAACAGATACGGGAGGTAGAGCATGGGCACCGACTCGTCGATGCCCTGCCGCAGGCGGTCGAGGTGGGTGGAGCGGGTGCGCCGCATGGTCACGGCCAGTCGGGCCGCCTCCAGCAGGGGCCCGGCGTCCCCGCCCACCAGCTGGTTGAGCTGTTCCGAGGGCGCCGGCTTGACCAACGCGTCGAACACCTCCTCCTCCTGGCGACCGAAGAGCTCGGGCAGCACGCGGTTGACCACCACCGCGGAGAGCCGCACCGTGGTCTCCTCCTTCACCCGGGCGGCCAGCTCGATGGTCTCGCTCACCGGCATCTCCTCGGGGGTGCACACGGCCACCAGTCCCGTCTTCTGCGGATCGGAGAGGATCTCGAGCAGCCAGTCGGTTTGGGAGCGGATGAGGCCCACCTTGACCAGGTTGTTGATGGCCTGGGGGGCGGCCAGCAGGCTGATGATGTGGCCCGAGGCCGGCGCGTCCACCACCACCAGGTCGTAGTTCCGCTCACGTACCTCATAGACGGGCTTGCCCACGGTGAGGATCTCGCGGACCCCCGGCGCGGCGGTGGCCACGAAGTCGAAGGCCTTGGCCAGCGGACCGATGCGCCCGACCACCGGGATGCGGAGCTGGAGCTTGAGGTACTCGCGGAGCGATGCCTCGGTATCCATGGTCATGGCGAAGAGGCCGGGAAGGATCTCTTTTTCGTTGAACCCGGTGGGTGGTGCCTCGTAGAAGCCGGCCACGTCCCCTTTGGCATCCACCTCGCAGATGAGCACCCGCTTCCCTTGCTGGGAGGCGAACAGGGCCAGGGCCGAGGCCACGGTGGTCTTGCCCACGCCGCCCTTGCCGGTCACGAAGACCAGCTTGAGATCGAGGAGCGGGTTCATCCGGCCACGCCAGCCACTCCGACCCTCAGCGCCGGACCCGGCGGAGGTCGGAGCTCAATCAGGAGATCCCGAAGCCGACCCGGCGGTCCGAGGTCGGTGGGTCCAGTTCGACGTAGGCCACCTTGCCCACGGGCACCCCCACCTGACGGCCCTTCCGGTCGGTCAACCACAGGATGGTCCCGTCCTCGGCCAGGGCGGCCTCGATATCGGCCAGGACCTTGTCGCGGTCGGCATCGTCGGGCAACTCGATGTCGAGCTCCTTCATCGATTGCACGATTCCGATACGCACGTCCACCTGGCACGCTCCTCTCAGTGGGGCTCCGGCACGGGCTGCCGGGTGCCGGGTGCCTCTGACGATACAAGGTCGGGGACGCCCCCCGGTCACAGCCATGGTGCACACTGATCGGCGTGGAACGAGCCAGCGGCGAAGACGGGCCGGGAACGGACAGGCCGGGGGACGGGTCGAGCGACGGGCGGGCGGGCGGGCCCCCGACCGGGCCCAGGGGAGGTGAGAGCGAGCGGAACCGCCGCTGGGCCTCGACCATGGCCGGCCACGGGGGCCCGGGCATCACCTACGCCCACGCCGACAGCCGCGCCGGCGACGGATACGACAGCCCCCACCCGGGCCTCGACCGACGGGCCCGTGAATCGATCGAGGAGGACGGGCTGGCCCCCGGGGCGACGAGGGTGGCCGGTGCCGGCCACCGTGATCTGCCCGAGGAGCCCGATCCCTGGCGGACCTGTTTCGAACGGGACCGCGACCGCATCCTCCACGCCCCCGCCTTCCGCCGCCTGGCCGGAAAGACCCAGGTGTTCGTCTTCCCCGACGACCACCAGCGCACCCGCCTGACCCACGCGCTGGAAGTGGCTCAGGTCGCCACCTCCGTGGCCCGTGCCTGCCGTCTGAACGTGGCCCTCACCGAGGCCATCGCCCTCGGGCACGACTGCGGACACGGTCCCGGCGGGCACGCCAGCGAGGATGCCCTGTCCCCGTACCTCGACGGCGGATTCGACCACGCTCCCTGGGGTGCCGACGTGTCCCTGGCCCACCTCAACCTGTGCCACGAGACGCTCGACGGCATCCGGAACCATTCGTGGTCCCGACCGGCGCCGTCCACGCCCGAAGGTGAGGTGGTGAGTTGGGCGGACCGGATCGCCTACGTCTGCCACGATTTCGAAGACGCGGTGAAGAGCGGCATCGTGACCCCCGCCGCTCTTCCTCCGCTGGTGCTCGAGCGGTGCGGTGACCGACGCAGCCAGCAGTTGGGCACGTTCATCGACGCCCTGGTGTCGTCGATCCTTTCGACGGGACGGATCGGGATGGCCGACGAGCAGGCCGAGGCGCTGGCCGCCTTCCGGGCCAGCAACTACGAGCACGTCTACCTCCGGCCCAGCTCCGTGGCCCAGGGCCGATCGGTGGTGTCGGTCCTGCGGGCTCTGGTCGACTACTTCGGCGACAGACCCAACCTGATCCCCGACCGGGGTGGCCGAACCGCCGATCTCGCCGGCGGTGATCCCACGGCCATCCGCGCCGCGGTGGCCTACGTGGCCGGAATGACCGACAGGTTCGCGTTCAGCCAGGCCGTTGCCCTGTTGGGTTGGGATCCCGGAAAGCTGCCGGCGGGGGTCGGCGTCACCAACCGGATCTGAGCTCGGGCGTCGCCGTCGGAGGACGGCGACGGCCACATCCCGGGCCACACGGATCCCCCGGGTCGTCGACAGCCCGACCGGTAGTGTGCGCCTGATGGACCGCGGTGACCGGCTGCACGACGACGACCCTCCTCCGAGGTCGGTGCGCAAGACCCACCGTCCGAGCCGGTCCGAGCGGGTGAAGCGGGGCAAGTCGGCGCGACGTCCGGCACCCCGCTCGTCCCACGGGACGTGGCAGGCGGCCGCCGGTCGGCCCGACCCGGTCGATCTGCTCGAGGAACAGGCGGCATCGAGAGTGCCGGAGTTGGTCCCCATCCGCTACGGACGGATGCTGGTCTCCCCCTTCGCCTTCTACCGGGGCGCGGCGCTGGTCATGGCCAACGATCTGGCCAGCACGCCGGACTCGGGCATCACCGTGCAGTGCTGCGGCGACGCCCATCTGTCCAACTTCGGCGTGTTCGGCTCGCCCGAGCGCCGGCTGATCTTCGACATCAACGACTTCGACGAGACCCTGCCCGGCCCGTGGGAGTGGGACGTGAAGCGCCTGGCGGCCAGTTTCGAGATTGCCGGCCGCGACCGGGGATTCTCCCGTTCCGATCGGCGCAAGGTCGTCCTGGCCGCCGTGCGGGAGTACCGGTTGGGGATGAGGAACGCCGCTACCCAGGGCACCCTGGACGTGTGGTATTCGCATATGGAGATCGGCCAGATGCTCGAATGGATCCGCACCGAGGACTCCGACGAGCGGCTGGGGAGGAGGGCGGGCAAGGAGTCGGTCCTGGATGTGGCCAAGGCCCGGACCCGCGACAGCACCCGGGCTTTCAAGAAGCTCACCGAGCGGGTCGACGGTGATCTCCGTTTCGTCAAGGACCCTCCGCTCATCGTGCCGCTCGAAGATCTGGTCCTGTCCGACGAAGCCCGGCGCCGGACGGAGCGGTCACTGCGCAAGTTGGTCAAGAAGTACCGCCGGACACTGGCCGACGAGCACCATCCGCTGGAGGAGTTCCGGTACCTCCACATGGCCCGGAAGGTGGTCGGTGTGGGCAGCGTCGGGACCCGCGCCTGGATCTTCCTCATGATGGGCGTCGACGACCGCGATCCACTGATCCTGCAGGCCAAAGAGGCCCAGCCCTCGGTGCTCGAGCGGTTCGCGGGACGGAGTGCATACGGCAACCACGGGCAGCGGGTGGTGGTGGGCCAGCGGCTGATGCAGACGGCCAGCGACATCTTCCTCGGATGGCAACGGGTCAAGGACATCGACGGACACCCCCGCGACTACTACGTCCGCCAGCTCCACGACTGGAAAGGCTCCGCCCACGTGGACACCCTGCGGGTCGCCGGGGCCACCACCTATGCCCGCATGTGCGGCGCGACACTGGCCCGGGCCCACGCCAGATCGGGCGACTGGATCGCCATCGCCGCCTATCTGGGTAAAGGCGACAGGTTCGACCGGGGGATCGCCGACTTCTCTGCCGCGTACGCCGACCAGAACGAACGGGACTACGAGGAGTTGGTCCGGGCCGTCCGGTCCGGTCGGGTGGCGGCCGAGTCCGGCCTGTAGCCGGGCGCGGAATCGGAGCGTCGCCATAGGATCACGGTTGAGCACGAATGGGGGCAGGTCGGTCAAGGAGGCCGCCGATGGTCACTGAGGTATCGCGCCAATCAGCCGAAGCAGAAGCGTCAGCCGCCGAGTCCCCGGTTCCGGTTCCAGAGGGAGGAAACGGACCGGCGGGAAGCGAAAGCCGGGGCCCGGCTCCGGGCAGTGCCGCCGATGCCCTGGCCCCGCTGATCCGAGCGCTGGTCGGGAGCGACGTGCCCGTCCGCTTCGAGTTCTGGGACGGTAGCGGGCTCGGCCCGGCCGACGGAATCGGGACGCTGCGCATCCGATCGGTCGACGCCCTGCGCCGGATCCTCTGGGCCCCCGGTGAACTGGGGGTGGCCCGGGCCTTTGTCTCGGGTGACCTCACGATCGAGGGGGACCTCTACACCCTGTTGCGGGTCCTGCATGCCGCCTCACCTCGTGACCTGCGGCGGATGGGACTGCGGGCCCTTCCCACCGTGATCGACGCGGCCCGTCGGCTGGGCGCCCTGGGTCCCCCGTTGGCCGCCCCACCCGAAGAGTGCAAACCACCGGGCCGACTGCACTCGCCATCCCGCGACGCCGCGGTGATCAGCCACCACTACGACGTGGGGAACGAGTTCTACCGTCTGGTCCTCGGTTCGAGCATGACCTATTCGTGTGCGCGCTTCCTGTCGGGCAACGTCACCCTCGAAGAGGCCCAGGAGGCGAAGCACGAACTGGTGTGCCGGAAGTTGGGTCTCGACCGGCAGCCCGGGGCCCGGTTGCTCGACGTCGGCTGCGGCTGGGGTTCGATGGCCATCCATGCCGCCCGCCATCACCAGGCCACGGTGACCGGGGTGGCCCTCAGCCGCGAGCAGGTCGACGAGGCAAGACGGCGGGTGGAGCGGGCCGGTCTGGCCGACCGGATCGAGATCCGCCTGCAGGACTACCGCGACCTCCGGGGAGAACAGTTCGACGCCATCTCGTCGATCGGCATGTTCGAGCATGTGGGCGCGGCCCGCATGGCCCAGTACTTCGAGACACTCCGGCGCCTGCTCACTCCGACCGGTCGGCTGCTGAACCACGCCATCTCCAAAGCGGGCGGGTCGTTTCTGGGTGGCCGTACCTTCATCGGGCGCTATGTGTTCCCGGACGGTGAGCTGTTGGACGTGGCCGACGTGGTCCGGGCCATGCAGCAGAGCGGGTTCGAGGTCAGGGACGTCGAGTCACTCCGGGAGCACTACTCGATGACCCTGCACCACTGGGTCTCGAACCTCGAAGACCGGTGGGACGAAGCGGTGGGCCTGGTCGGGGCACCCCGGGCCAACATCTGGCGGTTGTACATGGCCGCTTCGGCCAACGGTTTCGACGACGGCGGCCTGGCCATCCACCAGGCGCTGGGTGTGGTCCCCGACCGCGATGGTCACAGCGGCATGCCGCCGGGGCGCGCCGGGTGGGGCTGAGCACCATCGGTCGACCGTCGGCCGAGCCTGCGTCTCGGTGGTGAGGGGACTGCTCGAGGGAAACGCCAACTGGAGCGAACGGATCAGGCCGCCGTGGCCGGCGGGGGCCGTTGGTTGCGGAGGCGGTTGTGGAATCGGCACAGCAGGCGTCCGTTCTCCTGGGTGGTGAGGCCGCCGAGGGCCCAGGGCTGGATATGGTCGATCTCGGCCCACCGGGCCGGGCGGTCGCAGAAGGGGTGGGTGCACTGCCGGTCCCGCACCTCGATGGCCCGGCGGGTGGCGCCGGTGAACAGCCGGGTGTGGGGGCTGATCTCGCTCCGGGTGCCGGGGTGGCCCACGGCCCGCTCCAGATCGGCGCCGGTGACCCGGCCGGTGACCTCGGGAACCAGCCGGGTGGTGCAGCCGATGGTCACCCGGCCACCGGGGGCGACGGTGGCCCGCTCCACATCGGCCCCGTCCAGCCAGGGCAGCAGTGACCCCGGGGGGACCACGGTGCCGTTCTCGAGCTCACAGGTCCGCCCGTGCAGGGTCTCCCAGCCCACGAGGACGGTGAAGAGCGGGGCCGGTCTCCGGGTCCCGGCCGGGCAGCCCTGCGAGCGGACGGCCATCTCCACCAGGGCGTCGGCCCGGCGCTGTCCGGGGGTGCGGGCCAGCGTGTCCCCCGGTCCCGGATCACGGCCGAGGAGGGCTTTGGCCCCGGCCCGGTCGGCCTCGAACAGTTCGGTGTCGATCCGTTCGAGCTCGCCGGCCACGATGGCGCCCCGGACAGGGTCGAGGGTCATCCCCCCGAGCCAGGTCCCGGCGAAGCTCTGGACCAGAAAGGCGTCCCGGTTGCCCTGCCGGCGTTCGGCGTCCTTGTCGGCCCCGTCCGGATCGGCCAGCTGCCCCCAGTAGGCCGCGGCCCGGCTGAAGTGGGCAAAGGTCAGTTCGGTGGCCTGGTCGACCAGCAGGGCCTCGTCCCGGGCCAGGGCTTCTTCGGTCCCGGGACGGCGGAGGCGGCCCATCACCTCCACGTGGTCGCCGGTGATGTCCCCTCCCACCCAGGCCCGCTCCGTCTCGGGCAGGAACCGGAGCTCCCGGCCCCGGCGGACCCGGCGCTGGGCCGCTTTCTTCGGGACCCGGCAGGTGGCCGTGATCCACGCCGCCGCCGTCTGGGCTCCGTCGGCCGCCCAGTCACCGGCGGCGTCGAAGGAGGCGGTGGCCCGGGTGGCGACGGCCTCCAGGGTGGCCAGGTGGCGGTGCAACGAAACGATCGACTCGGCGTCGGCCAGGGCCGAGGGGTCCAGCTCACGCAGTTGTCCGAGCACCTCGGCGAGGTCGTCAAGTACCACGACGCCAGTCCAGCACCCGGGTGTGACGGCCACATGGGCGTCGGGGAAGGCGGTGGAGGAGCGGGGGCGAAAGTGACCCGCCGCCGCTAGTGGATGGTGAGCTCCGAGCGGTAGACCCGGGCCGGACCGAGGCCGACGATCGATGCGGCCAGCTGATCGAAGACACCCGCCACCTCGCCGCCGGGTTCCGAGATCACCACCGGCTGACCCTTGTCGCCGCCTTCGCGCAGGGCCGACACCAACGGAACCTGGGCCAGGAGGGGCACACCCAGCTCCCCGGCCAGCTGCTGGCCTCCCCCGGCACCGAACAGTTCGTACCGTTTGCCGTCGTCACCGGTGAACCAGCTCATGTTCTCGATGACTCCACGGACCGTGAGCTTCAGCTTGCGGGCGGCATAGGCCGAACGCTGGGCCACCCGCTCGGCCGCCGGCTGGGGCGTGGTCACCACGTAGACCTCGGTTTTCGTCAGGTACTGCCCGAGCGAGAGGGTGACGTCACCGGTACCCGGTGGCATGTCGATGAGCAGATAGTCGGGCTCACCCCAATAGGCGTCCACCAGGAATTGCTCGAGCGCCTTGTGGAGCATCGGACCGCGCCAGATCACCGGGGTGTCGTCGGGCACGAAGTAGCCCATGGACAGACAGCGAACGCCGTTGGCGGTGGGTGGCACCACCAGATCCCCGATGATCAGGGGATCGGAGTTCACGCCGAGCATCCCCGGCACCGAGAACCCGTAGACGTCGGCGTCGAGGATCCCGACGTCGTGGCCCATGCGCGCCAGGGCCACGGCCAGATTGACCGTCACCGAGGACTTACCGACGCCGCCCTTCCCCGACGAGATGCCGAGAATGCGCGTCTTCGAACGCGGGAGCATGAACCGGTTGGGGCGCCCCTCCTCGTGCCCGAGCTGACCATCGTGGGCATGGCCGTGGTCGTGTCCCTCGGGCGCGCCGCCTTCGACCGGCTCACCCCGGAGCAGCATGCGCAGACGGGCCCGCGGCTCCTCATCCATGAGCGCCTGGTCGACCGTCACCTCATCGACGCCGGCGAGCGCCCCCACCGCCTCGCGGATACGGTCGGTCAACTCGTCGACCTGGGGGTAGTGGGCCACCGGGAGTGCGATCTCCACAGCCACCTTCTTGCGCTTCACCCGCACCGGACCCACCATGCCCAGCTCTCCCAGCGGACGGCGCAATTCGGGATCGACCACCGCGGCCACAGCCTCTGTGACCTGGGACTCGTCAATGGACATGGAGGATCTCCTCGGGGGATTTCGCCATCACCGGTAGGATAGGGGACGTGCAACCGGTCCCGGACAGAGCCACTCCCCTGGTTGAGGCAGGGCTGGACGGAACGGACCCGAGGACCGATCCGTCGGAGTCGGACAGTAATTTTTCGGCCGCGGTCACCGCGGTCACCGCTGCCTTCGGGGACCCCACCCGGCGGGAGATCTACCTGTTCGTGCGCTCGAACCCGGGCACCACGTCGTCAGAGGTCGCCGCCCGCTTCTCGCTCCACCCCAACGTGGCCCGCCACCATCTCGAGCGGCTGGCCACCGGCGGGTACGTCGAGGTGACCATGGAGCGCACCGCGGGAAACGGAGCCGGACGGCCGTCGAAGCGCTTCCGGGCCATCGGCAACGACCCCACGCTCGATCTGCTGACCCGCCGTGACGATCTCCTGGTCCTGCTGCTACAAGAAGCGCTCCAACTCCTCGGACCGGTGGCGGCCGAAGGGATGGCCGAGCGGGTGGGCGAGGAGTACGGACGCACGCTGGCCGGCCAGATGTCGCCCGGAGACGGCCAGCGCTCGCTGCGCACGGCCATGCATGCCATCGCCGACACCTTGACGGCCCACGGATTCGCGGCCCACGCCGAGGATCAGGGGACCACCACCGCGGTGGTGGCCGACAACTGTCCCTTCGGCAACGCCGCCTCGCAGTATCCGGTGCTGTGTGCGGTGGACCGGGGCATGGTCAAAGGACTGCTGGCCGGCCTGTGTGGCGAGGACGCCGACGGCACGGTGCCCGTGGTGCTGTCTTCCTCCCGGGCACGTGGGGACGACGCCTGCGCCGCCGTGGTCTGACCGGCGAGCCAGGCGTTGGCCCGTCACTATCTCGACCACGCGTCGACCAGTCCTCTCCGTCCGGCCGCCCACGCCGCCATGGCCGAATGGCTGGCATCCGGTGTCACCGCCGACCCTGGCCGCGTGCACACCGAGGGGCGGGTCGTTCGGGCCAAACTGGAGGAGGCGAGGGAACAGGTGGCCGCCTTCCTGCAGGTCCGACCCCGTCAGGTGGTGTTCACTTCCGGAGGGACCGAGGCGGCCAACACCGCCGTCTGGGGTGCCATCCGGGCCGACCCGGGTCCGGTGGCCTGCTCGGCGGTCGAGCATTCGGCGGTACGCGACGCCTCTCGGCGATCGGGCCCGGTCGTTCCGGTGGCCGTCGATGGCCGCGGTCGGATCGAGCCCGGTGCCGTCGAGGAGTCGATCGAGCGGTGCCGACTCCTCTACGGGCGGGCGCCGGCGTTGGTGCACTGCCAGTGGGCCAACCACGAGGTCGGGACCGTGCAGCCGGTGGCCGAGATCGTGGAGCTCTGCGCTGGACTCGGCATCCGCACCCACGTGGACGCGGTGGCGGCCGTCGGACAGGTACCTGTCGACATCGGCGAACTCGGCGCCGATCTGGTGTCGATCTCGTCCCACAAGCTCGGGGGGCCGACCGGCATCGGGGCGCTCGTCATCCGGCGCGGGCTGCGGCTCGAGCCGTTCATGGTCGGCGGCGAGCAGGAGCGGGCCCGACGGGCCGGGCTCGAGCCCGTGGTCGGAGCCATCGGCTTCGGTGCCGCCGCTGCCGACCTGAGCGGGTCGGGGGTGCTGATGGCCGAGGAGGCCACCGCCCGACGACGGACCGACCGTCTGCAGCAGGCGGCCCGGGAGACGTCCGGCATCCACCTCTACGGCCATCCCCTTCACCGGCTGCCCCACATCGTGTGCCTGGGGGTCGACGGTGTCGAAGCTGAGCCGGTGCTGCTCGGGCTGGACCAGGCCGGCATCGCCGTCCACTCCGGTTCGTCGTGCTCGTCGGAGACCCTGGAGCCTTCCCCGGTGCTCGAGGCCATGGGTGTCGACGGCGAGCGATCGCTGCGGGTCTCGGTGGGGTGGTCGACGACTGACGAGGACATCGACGCCTTCGTGACCGCCTTCCCCGGGGTGGTCGACCGGTTGCGGGCACTGCGGAGCTGACGGGTCCGGGCCGGAGTCGGTCGGGCGGTAGGTTTCTGCCGTGCGCGCCATCGTCTGCCCGGAGCTCGGGCCTCTCGAATCCCTCGTCCTGGAAGAGCAGGACCCGCCCACGCCCGGAGACGGCCAGGTGGTGGTGGCCGTGCGGGCCGCCGGGGTCAACTTCGTCGACGGGCTGATCTGCCAGGGTCGGTACCAGATCAAGCCGGCGGCACCCTTCGTACCAGGCAGCGAAATCGCCGGCGAGGTCGTGACCGTGGGACCCGGAGTCACCGGGGTCGAACCCGGTGACCGGGTCATCGCCTTCACCGGCTTCGGCGGTTTCGCCGACCAGGTGGTGGTCCCGGCCCTCGCCCTGGTGCGGATGCCCGACACCGTCGATTTCGACCAGGCAGCCACCCTCATCCAGAGTTACTGCACCGTGCTGTTCACCCTGACCCGGCGGACCACCCTCAGCGCCGGCGAGTGGGTCCTCGTCCTAGGGGCCGGTGGAGGCATCGGGCTGGCGGCCACCGATGTGGCCATGGCTCTCGGTGGCCGGGTCATCGCCGCCGCCTCCACTCCGGACAAGCTCGAAGCGGCGTCATCCATGGGGGCGGAAGCCACCATCGCCTACGAGCACGAAGACCTCAAGGTGCGGGCCCGTGAGATCTCAGGCGGGGGCGTCGACGTGGTCATCGACTCGGTGGGCGGACACCACAGTGAGCCCGCACTCCGGGCCACCAAACATCTGGGCCGGTTCTGCGTGATCGGGTTCGCATCGGGAACCATCCCCTCCGTCCCTCTCAATCAGGTGCTGCTCAACAACCGGACCATGGTGGGAGTCGACTGGGGCGGGTGGACCTTCAAGGATCCGTTCGGCAATCGTGAGCTGATAGGCGAGCTGATGGACCTGGTGGGCCAAGGGCGCCTGCACCCGGCCCGACCGGCCACCCATCCGCTCGAGGATGCGGCCGAGGTGATGTCGGGGCTCATCGACCGATCCATCGGAGGCAAGGTGGTACTCGTTCCCTGAGGGGCGCGGGCCCCGGGCCAGCGCCGCGACCTGAGCGCCGAGCCCCTGAGCGCAGCGCTGAGCCCCTGAGCCCTAGAGCCCCTGAGTCCTAGGGTGCCGGCCGACGCTGGATCTCAGCCTTGCTAATTGAGGGTGGGCCGGATCCGGTACTCAAGAAAGTCGATTACCGCCGAGGAGAAGGCGTCGTTGCGGTCCCCGGCGATCATGTGGGCAGCGCCGTCGACACCCACGGCGGTGGACCCTGGGATCTGGGCCAGCAGGTCGTCCACCCCATCCTGGGTGACGACGTCACTGAGCAGACCGTGGACGAGCAAGGTGGGAACCCGGATGTTGCTGGTGGCCACGTCGAGCAGCCCGGCCAGGCGGTCCGGCACCACCTCGGTTCGCCCGTGGCCGATGACCCGTGGGTCCCAGTGCCAGTACCAGCGGCCGTCGCGCTCCCGGAGCACCTTCATGAGGCCACGAGGGTTGACCGGCCTGGTCCGTTGCGGCGTGTAGGCGGCGATGGCCGCCGCCGCGTCCTCCAGTGAGTCGAACCCGTCCACACCCGACAGCATGAAGGTCCTGATCCGATCGATGCCCAGCGGATTGGTCTTCGGGGTGATGTCCACCAGCACCAGCCCACAGGAGACCGTGCGGTCGCTCGTCCCCTCGGCCAACATGGCTGACATTCCCCCGAGCGAGGCCCCCACCAGAACCGGAGGCCTCCCAAGTTGGTCGGCCACGGCCACGCAGTCGGCACAGAAGGCGGTGAACGAGTAGTCACCGTTGGCCGCCCACTCGCTGTCACCATGACCGCGGAGGTCCATGGTCACCGTCCGCCAACCCCGGGAAGCGACTTTCTCGGCCGTCGACCCCCAGGCGTGTCGGGTCTGACCTCCGCCGTGGAGGAAGAGCACGGGACAGTCGCCGGGCTCGCCCCGTATGTCGGCGACCAGCTTCAACCCCTCGAAGCCCTCGAAGACGACCGTTTCGAAGTCCATGGTCACCATCGTCACACAGGTGGGGTCCGAGAGGTGACGGTCCGCTCCAGACGGTCCGCTCCAGACGGTCCGCTCCGGCCGGTCCACCCCGCCCCGCCACCTCGGCCGGTCCACCCCGGCTGGTCCACGTCCGGTGGCATGATCGATCCATGGCGTCACATGACGTGTGCTCCCGGGTGGGCGGGCCATGAACGAGACCGAAGCTGACATCGTCTCCGTCCAGGCGGTCCTCGATCGCAGCATGGACGAGGCCGGCCCGCATATCCGCCAGGTGCTGTCTCCCGAACACAGACTCGATGCCAGAGAACTGTGTGACGGGCTCACCGGAATGCGACTGCTGGCCCTGGCCACCGTCACCGCCGACAATCGACCGCTGGTCGGGCCGGTCGACGGCATCTTCTACCGCGGCTCCTTTCACTTCGGTTCGGCTCCGGACTCGGTGCGGATCCGGCACATCCGCCGCCGGCCCCAGGTGAGCGCCACCCACCTGCCCGGCGAGGAGCTCGCGGTGACCGTGCACGGCCGGGCCACCCTGGTCGACATGCAGGACCCGGCCAACGTCGGTCTCCGGCAGGTGATCCTCGGTATCTACACGCCCCGGTTCGGTCCCGAGTGGGAGGCGTTCCTCGATGCCAACGTCTACGCCAGGATTGAGGCCGAACGCATCTTCACCTTCCACCTGGACTGACAAAGCCCTGGACCGGACACTCGGCCCTCGGGCGCCCGAGGGCGCCCGAGGGCGCCCGGGAGCGCCGGCGAGCGCCGGCGAGCGCCGGTGAGCGACTCCCCTACCCCGCCCCACCGCCGGCCACAACCGCGACCGGGAGTTGCAACCTTCGACTCGACCGCGGCCCTCCACCCACCTGACGGGCCGGTAACAAGCCCGGTACCTGGGACTTTCGGAATGGGAGGAGGCCGATCGCGACAGCGGGGCTGGATCCGGTAGCTTCGCCCCCATATGCCGGCAATGACGTGGCTCAACCAACACAAATTCTTCGTCCTCGGCGCAGGCGTCATCTTCCTCATCGCCGCCGTCGTCGTCGGATTCTGGTTCTTCATCCTCCGGGACACGGCCACCCCGGTGAACCTGCGCCAAGCCCTCCGGCTCTACAAGCAGGACCAGCGGGCGGGGGAGACGGGGGATGCCTCGGAACTCCCGTCTCCTGGGGTCTACCGGTACCGGACCACCGGCAATGAGCAGCTGAGCTTCGGGGGCATCAAGCGGCTCTTCCCGGCGGCCACCAACATGATCGTGACCGAAAACGGCTGTGCCACCGAAAAATGGGAGCCGTTCGAGCAACATATGGAAGGCATCGTGGAGTGTCCGCTCCGATCGGGTGCCTACGGCATCACCACCACCCTGTCCTACGAGCAGATCGCCGGCACCCAGACGACCGACGTCATCCACTGCCCGTCCAACACCTATCTGGTGCCACCCAACGCCCACGCCGGCGAACGCTGGCACAGCGTCTGCCATGCACAGGGTCTGAACGTCGACTGGTCTGGGGTGGTGGTCGGAAAGTCGTCGGTGAACGTCGGAGGGCATTCGATGCCCGCCGTCCACACTCGCCTGACGCTCGGCTTCTCCGGAGCCGAGTCCGGGACCAACCCGAACGACTACTGGGTTTCGACCACGAACGGGCTCATCCTCTCCCAGGCCGAAACGGTCGACGTGTCACAGAAGGCGGGACCGCTCGGATCAGTGAAGTACAGCGAGCAGATGGCCATCAAAATCGCCTCGGCCACACCCGTCCGCTGACCCCACCGGGAGCCTTCGCCAACCGTCAATCGTTCCCGGAGACCTCACGGACCACCCGGGCCGGATTGCCCACCACCACCACGCCGGCGGGGACATCCCTGCTGACCACGGAACCGGCCCCCACCACCGAGTTCTCCGCGATGCTGACGCCGGGCAGGACAATGACCCCACCACCGAGCCAGACGTTGTCGGCGATGTCGATCGGACTGGCCCCCTCCCACTTGTCGCGGCGGAGGTCGGGGTCGATGGGGTGGGTGGGGGTCAGCAGTTGGACGTTCGGCCCGATCTGGACGTCGCAGCCGATGGTGATCGGAGCAGGGTCGAGGGCCACCAGCCCGAAGTTGACGAAGGTGCGCGCCCCGATCCGGATCTGCGAGCCGTAGTCACAGTAGAACGGGGGCCGGACGTCGCTGTCCGATCCGAACCCGGCCAGGAGCTCACCGAGGATCCGGACCCGCTCATCCCCGTCGTCGGCGCCGGTGCGGTTGAACCGTTCCATGAGCCGTCGGGCCCGCCGATGGTCGGCGGCGATCTCCGGATCACCGGCGAGGTAGAGCTCGCCGGCCAGCATCCGGTCGCGATGGGACCGGTCGCCCTCGGGCACCGTCGGTACGTTCACCCGGACAGCATGCCCGCTCTTACCCCGCCACGTCCGCTCCAGGCCGGCCGTCCGGTCAGCCTCCCACCTGGGCCGGGATCGGCTCTCCGGCCTGCCGGTACGCGACGCGTACCTCGGACGCGGCCTGTTTCACGATGGCAGACGGGGGATCGTCGGCCAGGAACTGGCGGTACTGGGCCACCGCTCCGGCCGCGTTGCCGTCTTCCTGCATGAGAACCGTCCCCAGGTAGAGCCGGACCGCATAGTCGCCGGGGTCGAGGACAACGGCCCGATCGAGCTTGTTCGTCCCGTCCTTGACCAGCGAGGGATTGTCGCCGGCCCTGCCGGTCTGATACTCGAGCCAACCGAGTTGGGCCATGGCCACTTCGTTGTCGGGATTCTTGGTGAGCACCGACTGGTAGAGCTGGGCGGCCTGGTCGGGCTGCCCCTGGTTCTCGTCGTTGGCCGCCTGGGCCAAGGTCTCTTCGACCTGTTGCTGCGGAGTCTCGGCAAAGCTTCCGGTCACCGACTGGCCCGGCTGCCGGGCGGTGGCGAACAGCACGACGGCCACGACCAGCGCGGCCCCGAAAGCGGCCACGGCTCCACCGAGGAGCCAACGGTTGCGACGGGTCCGGCCCGGCGTCGGTGTCGACGATCGGACCGCCGGCGCCTGACCACCGGATGCCACGGTCGCGGTTGCCGTCCCGGCTCGGACCGCGGGTTCCGGACCGTCGGCCACGATCACCGCGCCAGGGGGAAGCTCCTCGTCGCCGGCCACGGCCCGGGACGTGGTCGTGTCCAAGGCGGCCAGTCGAACCATGTCCCGGTGTCGCAGGGCGAGGTAGTCCTTGTCGGACAGGTCGCCGGCCAGGTACTCGGCATCGGCGTCGGCCAGCGACTGGACGAGGAAGTGCCGTCTGTCCTCGGCCGCCTCGGGCGTGAGCGCCGGTCG
Organism: uncultured Acidimicrobiales bacterium; assembly: GCA_963713625.1. Lineage (GTDB taxonomy): Bacteria > Actinomycetota > Acidimicrobiia > Acidimicrobiales > RAAP-2 > Bog-756. The sequence continues at coordinate 121,799 of CAVQMN010000009.1, forward strand.
GCTCCGGCCGCCCGGGCCACCGGGAACCCCGGGTCCGCCCGTCTCGCCGGAATCGTCGTCGGTCACCTTGCGCCGGCGGAGGAAGAGTGCACCCAACGCCCCGAGCGCGGCCAGTCCCCCGACGAGGGGGAGCACCCAGACCAGGAGCGACCACCCGCTGGCCGGAGGATCGAGCACGATGGACGAGCCGTAGCGGTTGACCAGGAAGCTCTCGATCTGCTGGTTCGTCCTCCCCTCGGCGATCAGCTGGGCCACCGTGGCCCGCACGGTCACCGCCGTCGCCGCGCTCGATTCGGCGACGGACAGGTCCTCACAGCTGGGGCAGCGCAGTGCCGATTCGATGGCGGTCGCCCGCTCGGCCGCGGTGGGCGGGGACGAGGACAGGACCCCGCTCCCGACGATCAGGGCCACCACCAGGACGAGGCCGAGCGCCGTCCACAGGGGGAAACGGCGGGAGCTCATGCGTGCTCGGCCTCGGCCTTGGCCATGATCTGGTCGAGTTCGGCCGCGGTCACCTGGGCCACGATGGACGCCACCACCCGACCGTCCGGGGCGATGACGAAGGTGGAAGGAAGCTGCCTGACCCCGTAGTCGAGGGCGATGGTGCCCCCGCTGTCGCTCATGGTCGGCCAGGTCACACCGAGCCGCTCCTGGGAGGCTTTGGCGTCAGCGGCACTGTCGCTGAACACGACGCTGAGCATGGTGGCGTCACCGCGCTGTTGATGTTGGAACTGGAACTTGACCAGCTCCGGTCCCTCGTTCTGGCATTGTTCGCACCAGCTGGCGAAGAAACTGACGACCACGAACTTGCCGGGGGCCCGGGGCAACGAATAGCGGGTGCCGTCCAGCGTCTCTCCGCTGATGGGAGGGGCCATCCGGCCCACCACCGGGTTCTGCACCTCGTCGACGGTGGCCGGTGGCCGGGTGGCCAGCACGGCGATCAACCCGGCGGCGATGACCAGGACGCCGACGGCCACCCACCGGGCGGTATGCCGGGATGTCACCGACTCGCGCTCCAGCTGGTCCTCGGCCACCCGCTCCTGTGCCCGCGGCTCCCGGTGCTCCACGGGGACGGTCACCCCGGATCACCGGCCCCGACCGGGAGTGGATCGGCAGGCTCCTCGGCTCGGACCTGTCGAGCCTCGATCGGACCGGCATCGTCATCCGATGGGCCGGAGATGGCTGCAGCCGGCGTCGATACCGGGTCGGTGGGACGGCGCCGGCGTCCGGGGATGGCCGAGAGGACCGAACCGATTCCGACCAGCACGGCTCCGATCCAGAGCCACATGACCAGGGGCTGCTCCACCACGCCGAAGGCCCAGGTGCCCCCGCTGGTCGGAATGCTGTCGATGGTCAGGTAGAGATCGTCCCTCCAACTGGAATCGATGGCCGGGGTGCCGACCGCCTGGGTCCCGCTTCCGAACTGGCTGATGGCCGGGTAGAACAGGCCGCCACGGTCGACGTGCAGCACCGCCTCGAACGCCGAGTGGGACGCCGTGGTGACCTGGCGGGTGCCGGCGAAGGTGATGGTGTGCCCGGCGAAGGAGGCGGTCTGGCCCTTGGAGAGATGCAGCTCGCCGCGGTGGAGGAACGACGTGGCCGCGGCCAGCCCGATGGCGATGACCACCACGCCGATGTGGACGACCATGCCCCCGTTGGCCCGTCCCACGAAGCCGCGCCATCCGGCCAGGGCCGAGCGGACCGGTGAGGCGCCCGCGGTACGGGCACCGCGGAAAGCGCCCCGCACCGAGAGCACGAGGGCCCGGCCGGCCGAGGCGCCGGCAAAGGCGCCGAGCCCGAAGGCCAGCAGCGGCTCGATGCCGTGGATGCCGGCCAGGACGCAGACCACCACGGTGAGGACACCGAGCGCGGCGGGCACCGCCAGTCGTCCTCGCATCACCTCGACGGTGGTCTTGCGCCACGGGAGGGCGGGGGCGACCGCCATGAGGAAGAGCAGGGCGAGCCCCACCGGGATGAAGAACCGGTTGAAGTACGGCGCTCCCACGGTGACCGACGAGTTCGGATTGAGGGCTTCGTAGAGCAGCGGGAAGACGGTGCCCAGCAGGACGACGAAGGCGAAGCCCACGAACAGCAGGTTGTTGGCCAGGAAGGCGCCCTCGCGGCTGACGGGTGAGTCGATGCCCCCCGCCGAGTGGAGGCGGTCACCCCGCCAGGCGATCAGGCCCACCCCGGTGACGACGACCACGCCGAAAAAGCTCAGCAGCAGTGGCCCGATGGTCGAGTCGGAGAACGAGTGCACCGACTGCACGACACCGGACCGGGTCAGGAAGGTCCCGAGGATGGTCAGGCTGAAGGCGGCGACCACCAGTGAGAGGTTCCAGATCCTGAGTAGTCCACGACGCTGCTGGACCATCACCGAGTGGAGGTAGGCGGTCCCGACCAGCCAGGGCAGGAGGGCGGCGTTCTCGACCGGGTCCCAGCCCCAGAACCCTCCCCAGCCCAGAACCTCGTAGGACCACCAGGCCCCCAACAGGATTCCCATGGTCAAGAAGGCCCAGGCGAACAGGGTCCACCGGCGGGTCTCCCCCTGCCAGTCGTCGTCGAGCTTGCCGGTGATCAGCGAGGCGATGGCAAAGGCGAAGGGAAGCGTGAACCCCACCAGCCCCAGATAGAGCATGGGTGGGTGGATGAGGACCAGTGGGTTGTTCTGCAGCAGTGAGTTGGGCCCGGGCCCGTTGGCCGGGATGGCCCCGGCGACGTGCTGGAACGGATCGGAGGGCCCGAGCATGAGGCCGAAGAAGAAGGCGGCGACCACGTAGACCACCAGGGTGGCCCAGCCGATGAGGTCGTCCCCCGAACGCCGGCGGAACCGCCAGACCATGGCGGTGGCGTAGCCGCCGAGTACCAGTCCCCACAACAGAATGGAGCCGGCCAGAGCCGACCACAGGCCGGTGATCGAATAGAGCACCGGGGTGTCCCGACTGTTGTTCTGGGCCACATAGGCCAGGGAGAAGTCGTGGGTGAGCAGGGCGTGCTCCATGGCGACGATGGCGATCACCCCTCCGAGCAGGATCATCGGGGCGTAGATCTGGCCGTTGCGGACGATGGAGGCCCGGCCCTTGGCCAGTCCGGTGGCGATGACGATGATGCCGACCACGGCGGCCACGAACCCGAGAAGGACTCCGGTGTGGCCGAGTGCTCCGTTCACCGGGGGGAACCGGTGGGGCGCCGTCGGCCGGCTGGTCGGCCGGTCATCGCTTGGTCCCGTTCGGAGCCGTGACCCGACCGGGGTGGGCGGCGATGTAGTTCGACGAGTGCTTGACCAGGATCTGGTCGGAGACGAAGACGGTCCCGCTGAAGTGGCCCACGGCGATGACCGGAATGTTCTTCTGGAAGAGCTGTGGGGGGCTGCCGGTGTTCTCGACCTGGAGCTTGGTTGCTCCCGCGGTGACCACGAAGTCGACCCCGTTCCGGGTGGGATGGATCGAACCGGGCTCGACCAGCCCTTCGAGGTTGAACGTCTGGGTGCCGAGGGAGGCCTTCTGGGCCATGGCCTGGTTGGCCGGCAGGTAGAAGTTGAGCGCGGAGCTCAGGCCTTTGGCCAACAGGAAGACCAGCGACCCGACCAGGACCACACCGACGACGGCATACCGGAACCGGTGGCTGGTCCGCACCGGTGGCGGGGCCACCCGGGGTGGGGTGGGTCCACCGTCGTCGCCGCCCGGTCCGGTGGCACCCGCCGACGCGGACCCCACGGGTGGCGCGGTGGTCATCGGTCAGGTCCCGGGTGTTCGATCTCGGCGTTGGCCGTGGCCACCCTCGCCGCGGCACGGGTGAGCCGGCGGCGGCGCCACACCAGCTGGACCCCGTAGAGGAACAGGATGGAGAGGACGATGGAGTAGCCGGCGATGACGTAGTTCATCGAACCACCCGGTGGACGGCGGGAACGTCCGGTCCACCCACGCCGACCTGGGTGCCACCGGCCTCGTCGGCGGCGGCCCCGGCCACGACGGCAGCGGGTGCCCGCGACGGATCCGGGAGGTCGGCGGGAACCGGGGCGTCTCCGGAGCCCTGGGGGCGACGCGGGCGGTGGGGATCCTCGCCGGTGGCCATCCCTTCGCCCTGTCGCTCACGGAGCGCCACCTCGAGCTCGCTGCCGCCCAACCAGTCCTCGAGGACGCCGATCCGGTAGCGCACGAGGAGCATCCACACGAAGACCAGGGTCAGGGCGATGAAGCTGACCAGCAACGTCCACGCCATCGACCCGTGGATGGTGGGCGAGAGGTCGGGATTGATCACGGTCGCACCCTGATGGAGCGTCTTCCACCACAGCACGGAGAAGTGGTCGATGGGGATGTCGACGGCGGCGAAGAGGCAGACGAAAGCGCTGCGCTTGGCCCGCTTGTCGGGTTCGGCCGGCACCCGGCGGAGGGCCATGTACCCGAGGAACAGCACCAAAAGGATGGCGGTGAGGGTCAGCCTGGCGTCCCAGGCCCAGTAGACGCCCCAGGTCGGCTTGCCCCAGATCGAACCCGAGATGAGCGTGCACACGTTGAACACCACGCCGACCTCGACCGCCGCCGCGGCCAGTCGGTCCCAGAACATCGACCGGGTGCGCGGCCAGAGGTAGAGCAGGCTGGCCACGGCGGCGAGACCGAAGGCCAGGTACAGGGCCACCCAGGCCACCCCGGGATGGATGTAGACGAGGCGGACCAGATTGCCCGGGACCGTGTTGCCCTGGGTGACGTCGGGCGGGGTCACCCACAGACCGAGCCACACGGTGGCCGCCACCCCCACCGCGGCGGCGATGCCGATGATCCGGACCGTCAGCCGGGCGCGGTCGGACTGCACCGGGGGAACGAACCCGTCTTGTCGCGGTTGTGGACTCACGCTGACTCCTGGATGGGGCCGTAGACGACAACGCCGAGGGCCAGATAGACGGCGTCGAACACCACCAGCAGCCGCAGCCACTGGCTCCCGTCGGCGGGCACGCCGCCGGCCAGTGCCGCCTGCCAGATGCGGGTGCCGGCCAGCAGGACGGGGGCGGCGATGGGCAGCAGCAGGAAGGGCAGCAGCGTCTCTTTGACCCGGAGGCCGGCGGAGAGCGCCCCGTAGAGGGTGCCGGTGGCCGCCAGCCCGATGGTTCCGAGCACGCAGGAGGCGATGATGAGCCACGGCTGTTCGATCCTGGCCCCGTAGAGCAGGGTGACCCCCAACCCGAGGACCACCTCGAGCACCACCAGCTGGGCGGCCACGGCTGCGGCCTTGCCCAGGAAGAGCCCGGCCGGATCCAGCCCGGAGAGGCGCAGGGCGTCCCGGGCCCCGTCGACCGATTCGACCGAGACGCTCCGCTGGATGGCCAGCACGGTGCAGAACAGCACCGCCACCCAGAACAGGCCGGGGGCCCCCTTGGCCATCAGGGTGCGATCGGGGCCGAGGGCGAAGGCGAACAGCCCGAGGGCCACGATCCCGAACGGTGCCACCTGGGAGAGGGCGACCCGGGACCGCGCCTCGATGCGCAGGTCCTTCCCGGCCACCAGGACGGTGTCACGCCACATGGGCCACCTGCCCCCCCGGGGGTCGGGCGCCGGGCAGGACGACAGCGGGAGCAGGGTCAGGAGCGGGCGGGACAGGACCGGTGCGCTCACCCTCCCCCTCGGTGCTGCTCTCCCCCGACGGCCCGGCGACGCCGTCCCCGACCGTCCCAGCGGAGGTGTCGCCGGCCGGCCCGATGACGCGTTCGCCGGTCACCCGACCCCCGGTGACCACCACCGCCCGGGTGGCCAGGGATTCGACGAAGTCGGCCTCGTGGGAGGCGATCACCACGGTGATGCCGGAACGCGTCGCTTCCGAGACCAACTGGTTGAGTGTCTCCCGGGCCGATGCGTCGAGCCCGGCGTGGGGCTCGTCGAGCAGCCACAGCTCGGGCCAGCGGGCGGCCAGGACGGCCAGGGCCACCCGCCGACGCTGACCGGCCGAGAGCTTCGAGGCACTCGTCTTGAGCAGGCGGCCGACGAGTCCGAGCCGGGCGCAGGCCTCGTCGATCCGTCCGGTGTCCCCTCCCGAGGCCCGGACGGCGAAGCGGACGTTCTCCCCCACGGTCAGATCGTCGTAGAGGTGGGAGGCATGGGAGAGCAGGCCCACCCGCCTCCGCACCTGGTTGCGCTGGCGGACCGGGTCGAAGCCGAGCACCCTGACCTGCCCCGACGTGAGGGCCACGAGTCCGGCGCACACCCGCAGCAGGCTGGTCTTCCCGGCTCCGTTCGGACCTTCGACCAGCACCGTCTCGCCCCGGGCGATGTCGAGGTCCACCCCGGCGAGCAGGGGGAATCGTCCGGACAATGCGACGGCACCGTGGAGGGAGATCGCTGGAGAGGGAGGGGCTGGAGAGGCCATAACCGGGCCTCATGCTACGGGGGCCTGGGTTCAGGGGCCAGGCGGGGGCAGGGTCGACGGCCGGCTCGCGCCACCAGAAGGGCGGTCGGGCGGGTCAGCGCGGCCGGTCAGCTCGAAGACAACCGATCGAGATGCAGGTCACGGAACCAATTGGACAGGTGATCGGCGATGAGGCCCACGTTGCCGGTCAAGAGGAGCAGGCCGAAGACGATCAGGATCGCCCCGCCGACCAGGTCGACGACACGGAGCCGGCTCCGCACCCGGGCCAGCGCGTCGGTCATCCGTCCGAAGGCCAGCCCACTCAACAGGAAGGGGACCCCGAGCCCGATGGAGTAGGCCAGCAGCAGGGCGATGCCGCCGGTGGGCGATCCCCCGTTGCCCGCAGCCAGCGTGAGCACGCTGCCGAGGACCGGTCCGATACACGGCGTCCAGGCGAAGGCGAAGGCCATCCCCATCACGGGAGGGGCCCAGGCCCCCAGCACCGAAGGGCGGACGGTGAACCGCCGCTCGCCGGTCAGCGCGGCAGGGAGGCCGACGCCGGCGGCCATGGCCATCAGCATGGCCCCGAACACGACGATGGCGATCCCCGACACTGTCTCGAGGGTTCGCTGATGGGTGAGGAACAACCTCCCGACGGCCGAGGCCGAGGCTCCGAGGATGGTGAATATCACCGTGAATCCGGCGATGAAGGCCAGGATCCCGCGCAGGAGATGGCTGCGCTGGCGACGCAGGTCGGCCGGGCTGGGCCGGCCCCCGCCGACCGGGGCATCCGCGGCGGCACTGCCGGGGTCGGCACTGCCGGGGATGACACTGCCGGGGATGGCACTGCCGGGGATGACACTGCCGGGGTCGGCACTGCCGGCGACGGGGCCGTCCGGAAGGCCGGGCCGACCGTTCGGACCGGCGGCGACGGCCACCGGAGAGGGCGCCGGTCGGGATACCGGTCGCAGGGCGTCGAGCTCCGCGGCGGACAGGCCGGACACCATCGACAGGTATGCGGGCACCAGCGGCAGCACGCAGGGGGAGAGGAACGACAACATGCCCGCGCCGAAGGCCACCAGGAGGCCCAGGGGGTCGGCGTGGATCGCCGCCAGGACGGCCATGGGCGCCTAGGCCAGCTGGCTCTTCACCAGCGCCAGGTCGGCCTCGACCATCATCTGCACCAGCGCCGGGAAGTCGACGTCGCGGTGCCAGCCGAGGATCTTCTCCGACCGGGACGGGTCACCGACCAGCAGGTCGACCTCTGCGGGCCGGAGGAACCGCTCATCGATCACCACATGCTGTTCCCAGTCGAGCCCCACGGCGGAGAAGGACAGCTCGACCAGCTCCTTCACGGAGTGGGTCTCGCCGGTGGCCACCACGTAGTCGTCAGGCTTGTCCTGTTGGAGCATCAGCCACATGGCCCGCACGTAGTCGGCCGCAAATCCCCAGTCACGCTGGGCATCGAGGTTGCCGAGCGGCAGCTTCTCGTCGATGCCGGCCTTGATCCGGGCCACCCCGTGGGTCACCTTCCGGGTGACGAACTCGAGGCCCCGCCTCGGTGACTCGTGGTTGAAGAGGATTCCCGACGATGCATGGAGGCCGTAGCTTTCCCGGTAGTTGACGGTGATCCAGTGGCCGTAGACCTTGGCCACGCCGTAGGGACTGCGGGGATAGAACGGCGTTGACTCCCGTTGCGGCACTTCGAGGACCTTGCCGAACATCTCCGACGAGCTGGCCTGATAGAACCGGATCTCCGGGTCGACGATCCGGATGGCGTCGAGGACCCGGGTCACCCCGAGGGCCGTGGTCTCCCCGGTCAGGACGGGCTGGCTCCACGATGTCTGGACGAAGGACTGGGCGGCCAGGTTGTAGACCTCGGTCGGGTGGTTGTCCCGCAGGATGTTGATCATCGACACCTCGTCGAGGAGGTCCCCGGCCACCAGCGTGATGCGGTCCTGGATGTGGGCGATCCGCTCGAAGTTGAGGGTGCTCGACCGGCGGACCATCCCGCAGACCTCATATCCCTGGTCCAGCAGGAATTCGGCCAGGTAGGAGCCGTCCTGGCCGGTGATGCCGGTGATCAGTGCTCGTTTCGCCATTCAGGAGCTCCTCGGGTCTCAGTGCATTTCGGTGTCGTCGGTGCCCGTCTGCCAGGACGGCGATCGCTTTTCGGTGAAGGCGGCGATCCCCTCGGCAGCTTCGGCTGTCTGGCTGGTGACCGTCAGCATGGCATGGAGGTAGGGAAGTGCCTCTGTCGCCGCTGAGTCCAGCACAGCGTAGAACGATTCGCGACCCATTCTCATCACACCGGGCGGTTTCGAGGCCAGCACGGCGGCCATCTCCGCCACCTCGGCGTCGAGCCGGTCGGTGGCCACCACCTTGGTGACGAAGCCGATGCGCTCGGCCTCTTCGGCTCCGACCACCCGGCTGGTGAGCATCAGCTCGAGGGCCTTCTTCGGGGGCATCGACCGCAACATGGGGACGGTGACCATGTAGGGCCAGAGCCCCACGTTGAGCTCGGGGGCCCCGAACCGGGCCTGGTCCGAGGCGATGACCATGTCGCAGGCCAGGGCCAGTCCGAACCCACCGGCCATGGCCCAGCCCTGCACCCGGGCGATGGTGGGCTTGCCCAGGTGCCACAGCTGCTCGAACAGCTCGGCCAGCCAACCCCGGGCCATGTGGTGGTCGGCGTACTCGTCGGTGACTCCTCCCGGACTGTGGGGAACCATGCCCGACAGATCTGCTCCGGCACAGAACGCCTTGTCGCCGGCGCCGGTCAGCACCACCACCCGCACGGCCGGGTCGTCCTTGGCCCGAGCCACCTCTTGACGCAGCCGTGCGATGACCTCCCAGGTCATGGCGTTACGGCGCTCCGGGCGGTTGATGGTCAGGGTCAGGACCGGGCCCTGCCGGCCGGAGAGGACATCGGAGCCCGACCGGTCGGCGGGAGCGGTCGGTTCTGGTTCGGCTTCAGCTGCTGCAGGCACCGGACGACGGTAGCCCGCCCGCCGGAGCACGGGCCACAACGACATCCGACCGGGGCCAACTACGGTGACGCCATTCCGACCGCAGCCCTGCTCTCCTTCCGACTCGGCGGTTCCGACGGGGTGTCCATCGAAGCGGCCAAGTGGCGGTGGGCCCTGGGCGAACTCGGGTTCACCACCGTCACCGTGGCCGGTGACGGGGACGCCGACCGCCTGGTCGGCGGGCTCTCCATCGACGCCGCCGAGCCGCCCAGCCGCGCCGAGCTGGCCGCCGCCCTCGACGACGCCGACGTGGTCGTGGTGGAGAACCTCTGCTCCCTCCCGCTCAATCCCCCAGCGGCAGCCGCGGCCGCCTCCCTCCTCGCCGGGAGGCCGGCCATCCTCCACCACCACGACCTCCCCTGGCAGCGTCCCCACTTCCTCGGGGAGCCACCACCTCCGGTCGACCCCCATTGGCGTCATGTGACCATCAACGAGCTGAGTCGACGCCAGCTGGCCGACCGGGGCATCGCCGCCACCACCGTGTACAACACCTTCGCCGTCCCCGAGACGGCCCCGACGGGACCCACCAGCCCCGGGGGTACCCCGCCGAGCCGCGGACCGTCGACCCGGCGGGCACTGGGTATCGGCGACGACGCTCGGCTGGTGCTCCAGCCCACCCGGGCCATCCCCCGCAAGAACGTGGCCGGCGGCCTGCGGGCGGCCACCGAGTTGGAGGCGACCTACTGGCTGCTCGGTCCGGCCGAGGACGGGTACGGCCCGGAACTCGACAGTCTGGTGGCAGAAGCCCGATGCCCGGTCATCCTGGGCACACCGGAGGGAGCGGCCGGTCTCACCGTCAACGAGGCCTACGAGGCCTGCGACGTGGTGGCCCTGCCCTCCACCTGGGAGGGGTTCGGCAACCCCACCATCGAGTCGGTCGTGCACCGGCGCCCGCTGGTCATCGGGCCCTATCCGGTGGCGGACGAGCTCGCCGCCTTCGGGTTCGACTGGTTCGCCCTCTCCGAGATGTCCCGGCTCCTGTCCTGGCTGGAGGACCCCGACCCCGGCCTGCTGGACGGAAACCTGGCCGTGGCGTCCGCCCACTTCTCGCAGCGCGACCTGCCCGACAGGATCGCCTCGGTGATGCCTCCGCTCTGAACGCGCCCCGAGCCGGCGCCCGGAACGCCGAGGACCCGGGAGTACCATGACCGGGATGAGCGGAGCCCTGGACACCGACCCGAACCGCAACGCGGAACCGGATCAGCGCCCGGCGGCCCCGGGCGGCCGGCGTCTCACCGCCGACGCCCGACGACGGCAGCTGTTCGAGGTGGCCCTGTCCCTCTTCGCCGAGCACGGCTACTCGGCCACCACCATGGACGACATCGCCGAGTCGGCCGGCGTGACCAAACCGTTGGTGTACCAGCACTTCGATTCCAAGCGTGCGCTCTACCTCGAGCTGATGGACGCGGTCTCACGCGAGCTGGTGACACGCATCGTCAAGGCGACCGCCACGGCAGACGGCCCCCGCCAGCAGGTCGAGCTGGGCTTTGCCGCCTACTTCGAACTCATGGTCGACAGCGAGCCGGCCTTCCGCCTCCTCTACGGGCGCGATGCTCCTGACGACTTCGAGTTGGGCGCCGCGCTGCGCCGGGTGGAAGAGACCATCGCCCAGGCCATCGATCCCCTCATCGACGCCGGACTCGATCCCGAACACCGCCTGCTCCTGGCCCACGCGGTGGTGGGCATGGCCGAGGGTGCCAGCCGCCACTGGCTGGATACCAACCGGCGCCAGGGCAACTCCGAAAACGGGACCGGCTCGCCGACCGACGCCCCCGCCGACGTTCGCCGGGCCGACGCGGCCCAGCTGGCCAACCGCCTGGCCGACTTCGCCTGGGCCGGGCTCCGCCAGGTCCACCGCATCTGACCCACGGGCACCGGCGGCCTCTGACCCACGGGTACCGGCGGCCTCTGACCCGCGGGCACGGGCGGCGTCGGCCGGGGACCTCCGACACGGTGGAGCCGGCCGGTCAGGCCGTGACCTGTCCGGCCACCACCGGTCGGTTGGTGCTCTGGACCACCCCGCCGGCGTGCTCGGCGGTGATGGCGAACGCGTCGACGGGCATGTTGCCGGCCACGCTGAAGGGGACCACCCGTGGATCCGAGCCCAACAGGCCGAGCGAGATCGTCCGGCTGCCGATCACCCCCCAGAGCTGGTACGTCTCGCTCTTCGGCAGCGAAGACAGACCCCGGGCTTCGACGAACCCGGTCCCCGAGCTGGTCAGGACGACGGTGGCCTTCGTCGTGGCCGCCGACGCCGACGACGGAGCCCGCAATGGCACCTCCCTGGTCGATGGCGAGGCGATGGCCGCCTGCTCCGCCCGGGTCAGCGGGGCCGACGCCTGGAGTGCGTTGACCTGGTGGTGGAGATGACCGACCTGGACGCCGAGGACGACCGCCACGACGGCGGCCGCAGCCGCGACCACCACCGCCACCCGCATGGCCGTGCGGCCCCGCCGACCCCCGGTACCGATCGCCACCACCTCGGCGGTGCCCGACGGCGTCGCCGGCTCGCCGCCGACCGGGCCCGCGAACTCGTCATCCGGCCGCCGCGGGCCGGGTTCGGACTCCAGCCGTTTGGCCAACCGGTCCCACGACGGCGGAGCCGATCCGTCGAGCCGGCTGGCGATCCCGTCCCACAACTCCCCCGGCGATGCTCCGCCCGAGTTGGCCAGCAGGCCGGCCACTTCGTGATGCTGGGCCACCTCGATCGAGCACCTGACGCACCCCGCGAGATGCCGCTCGACCATGGCCGCCGTCTCGGGATCCACCGCGTCGAGGGCGTAGACACCCAGCAGCTCCTGTATCTCCCGGTGGATGGGATCGGGCTCGTGGGTACTCACGACTCTGCTCCTGCCGGTTCCACACCGAGTTCGGCCAGGTTGATCCGGAGCCGGCCCAGCCCCGACCGGATGCGGCTCTTGACGGTGCCCTCGGGCTCGTTGAGGATCTGGGCCACCTCGCGATAGGTGTTGCCTCCAAAATAGGCCAGGAGGATCGGTTTGCGAAGGTCCTCGGGCAGGGCGCCGAGGGCGGCCTTCACCTGGTCGGCCACGGCCATGTCCCACACCTCGTGATCGATGTCGTAGCCGGCGGTGGCCGTCTCCTTCGACGTGCGCTCCTCCCGGCGCCGGCGGGCCGTCTCCGACCGGATGAAGTCGACGGATTTCCCATGGGTCCGGGCCAGCAGGTAGGAGCGCAGCGTGCCCCGCTGGGCGTCGAACTTCTCGGGCTGCCTCCAGAGGTCGAGGAAGATCTCCTGGGTGATCTCCTCGGCCGGAGGATCGCTGCGCAGGATGCGCCGGGCCAATGAGTGCACGGCCCCCCCGTGACGCCGGTAGATCTCGGCCAGCGCAGGCTCGTGCCACCGGCCGACAGCCACCACCAAGTTTGCATCGCTGGCCTGCAAATTGGCGTCACTCGCCTGCTCTCGTCCGATCACCGCACTCTATTCGGAGCCGGTCCTCCGGGCGGATGGCGCATTCGGCCCGCGGGTCGGGTGGATGTCGATCCAACATCATCTGGGCCCTGATCGGCTACGAAGGACGGGCATGACCTTCGATATGACGACCTACCGGCGGCTCTCGGAGAAACTCGAGGTCGACGACATCGACTTCGGTGCCTTCCGTGATCGGCCCCTCGATCCGGAGGCACTCCGGTGCCTGCGCTACATGCATGACGTGGAGAGCCATACGGTCTGTTACCTGCGCGACGTCCTCGTCACCCGGGCCCACCGCGATCCCGAGGTCACCTCGTTCCTCACCCTCTGGAACTACGAGGAGTTCTGGCACGGGGAGGCCATCGCCGACATCCTGGCCGCGCACGACGAGGGTGCCGGGACCGGGCGGATCGCCGCCCTCCGCCAACGCCTGCCGAGGCGCGAAGCGTGGAAGCCGCTCACCTTCCAGCTGGGCTCAGCCCTCACTCCCCACCTGACCGCCGTGCACATGACCTGGGGGGCGGTCAACGAATGGACGACCCAGGCCGCCTACGCCCGGCTGGCCAAGCTGGCCGACCACCCCACGCTCACCCTGCTGCTCCGGCGGGTCATGAAGCAGGAAGGGCGCCACATCGACTTCTACTCGGCCCAGGCCCGATCGCGGCTGGCCGACAGCCGCGCCGCCCAGCGGCTCACCCGGTGGGCCCTCCGGCACTTCTGGGCGCCGGTGGGCAGCGGCGTCCTTCCCGACCGGGAGGTCGACTTCCTCCGCTCCTACCTCTTCGGCGATGAGGACGGTCGGTCGGTGGCCGACCGCATCGACCGCCGCGTCGACCGGCTTCCCGGTCTCGAGGGCCTGAACCTCCTGCACGGGGCCGTCTCCGCCGCCGCCTGATCCACGGGAACGCACCTGCGCAATCCCCGCCGGCACCGAAACCCGAGCGACCCGGTAAACTAACTAGGTGTTCAGCTTCCCGAACCCGGTCAACGAAAAGGCAGCCAGGACGGTCGCCGCCGGCGTGGTCGTGATGTCGGTGGCCGCCGTGGCCTTCCGGCAACCCTGGATCCTCATCCCCTTGGCCTACGGCTTCTGGGCCCGGGTCCTGACCGGACCCACCCTCAGTCCGCTCGGCCAGCTGGCCACCCGGGTGGTGGCCCCGCACCTCGGCGAACCCCGCCTGGTGGCCGGCCCGCCCAAACGGTTCGCCCAGGGCATGGGCGTGGCCTTCTCCACCACCGCACTGGTGCTCTGGTACGGCTTCGGGCTGGGCACCGCCACCTGGGTGGTGGTCTCCCTGCTGGCCGTGGCCGCCTTCCTCGAATCGGCGCTGGCCATCTGCCTCGGGTGCATCGTCTTCGGCCTCCTGATGAAGGTCGGTGTCGTTCCCGAGGAGGTGTGCGCGGCCTGCGCCGACATCTCGGTCCGCCACCCACAGGTGGCCTCGGGTCGACCGACCTGAGGGGTCGGTCAGGAGAGGCGGGGAAGCAGCTCGGCGCAGAGCCCGGCCAACTCCTCGACGCACGAGACGTAGATCTCGTCCTCGCCGCCGGCGGGGTCGGCGACATCCTCCCACGGTTCGACGGGGAGATCGGCCAGGCCCAGCGCGGCGATCCGTTCGGCCAGCGGCGGGGGACCGGTCGGCAGGTCGCGGCACAGCCGCTTGATCGACACGGTCTTCGATGCGGCGGCCGGGTAGCGGCGGCGGATGAAGGAGACATGTTCGCCGGCCATGGCCAAGACGAGGTCGGCGTCCTCCACGTCACGGTCGGTGAGCTGGTGGCTCCGGTGCCCGTCGGCGCTGAGGCCGAGGGAGGCCAGGGCGTCGCGGGTCCTCCTGCTCATGGGCTGGCCTTCGACGACGTGGGTCCCGGCCGTCACGATGGCCACCGGCCCCGGCTGGAGCATGACCCCGGCCATGACCGAGCGCGCCGCGTTGCCCGTGCACAGGGTGAGCAGCCGGACCGGGCGGACCGAGCGGTCCTCTCCCGCGTCGCTCACGTGGTCGCCTGCGGCCGGCGATCGGGAGGCCGGCATCGTGGCCGGTGACTAGTTGATGTGGACGCCGGAGATGGCCCGGCTGATGATCAGCCGCTGGATCTCGCTCGTCCCCTCGAAGATGGTGTAGATCTTCGAGTCGCGGTGCCAGCGCTCGACGGGATGCTCGCGGATGTAGCCGTAGCCGCCCATGATCTGAATGGCTTCCTCGGTGACGTACACCGCGGTCTCGCCCGCGTACAGCTTGGACATCGAACCCTCGCCCGAGGTGAACTCCTTGCCGTTGCGACCCATCCACGAGGCCCGCCAGATCAGCAGGCGGGACGCGTCGATGCGGGTCTTCATGTCGGCCAGTTTGAAGGCGATGGCCTGGTTCTCGATGATGGCCCGCCCGAAGGCCTTGCGCTCCTTGGCGTAGTCCAGCGAGTACTCATAAGCGGCCCGGGCGATCCCGAGCGCCTGGGCCCCGACGGTCGGACGCGAGGCCTCGAAGGTCTTCATGGCCGCCTGACTCGTCGAACGCTTCCCCTCGCGGGCTCGGGCCAGCTTCTCGTCGAGCTTTTCCTTGCCCCCGAGGAGGCAGTGGCCCGGCACGCGGACGTCCTCGAGCACGACTTCGGCGGTGTGGGAGGCGCGGATGCCCATCTTCTTGAACTTCTGCCCCTGGGACAGGCCGGGGGTGCCCGGCGGCACGATGAAGCTGGCCTGACCCCGGGACTTGAGCTCGGGATCGACCGAGGCCACCACCACGTGGATGTCGGCGATACCCCCGTTGGTGATCCAGGTCTTCGTCCCGTTGAGGACCCACTCGTCCTTGGCTTCGTCGTAGACGGCCCGGGTCCGCAGCGACGACACGTCCGAGCCGGCGTCCGGCTCGGAGACGGCGAACGCGGCCAGCTGGATCTTGTCCGGGGTGCCGAAGCACTGCGGGCCCCACTCCATCAGCTGCTCCGGCGTGCCGTTGCTGGCGATCCCGGCCAGGCCCAGCGTGCTCCCGAAGATGGACAGGGCGATACCGGCGTCGCCCCAGGACATCTCCTCGTTGGCGATGGGAAGCAGCAGCCCGCTGTCGTCCGAGAAGCACTGGATGATGAAGTCGAATGAGTACAGCCCGATGCGGGCCGCCTCTTCGATGATCGGCCACGGGGTCTCTTCCCGTTCGTCCCATTCATGTCCGGCCGGACGGATGACCGTCTCCGCGAAGTCGTGCACCCATTTCTGGATCTGCAGTTGATCCTCGTTCAGATCAAGTGAGAATTCAGCCATGTCCCCTGCTCCGTTCCGGCCCTGGACGGGCCTCCACGCCTATCGGGCGCCCGGGCCGATCCGAGGACCGACCCGTCCACCAGCTTCTCGAGCGGCAGATTGTTCTTAGTTACTCAATAGTAACCAAGAAGGGACGTCAACGCCACCACCCCGGAACCAGGCACCGGATCCAGGCACCGGGACCAGGCACGGGCGACAGGCACGGGCGACAGGCACGGGCGACAGGCATGGGGAGCTGGGTCGCCCCGAGGATGGCCACGGGCCTGCCGGGCAGTCGCGGCGCGGGCCGACACTGACCGACCGGTGCGACAGGGCACCACCTCGGCTCAGCGGGAGGGGCCGGCAGGGGCCCCCGGGGAAGGAGCCGGTGCTACGCGGGCTGGGCCAGGCGCACGTCGACAGCCTGGAGCCCCTTGGGCCCTTCCTGGAGCTCGAACTCGACGGCCTGACCCTCTTCGAGCGAGCGGAATCCGTTCATCTGGATAGCGGTGTGATGCACGAAGACATCGGCCCCACCATCCGGTTGCGAAATAAAGCCGAAGCCCTTTTCTGCGTTGAACCACTTGACTGTTCCGGAAGCCACGGTGGCATTCCCCTTTCCTCCACACGTGCAGTGCGCAGGGCGCCGCCGGACGGAGACCGGGTTCCGACGTCCCACCCGAGTGGGCACTCCGGACCGCGCACCGAAGGTGACTTCCTGCCCGAGAAACGCTAGCAGTCCTCTGCTCCGGATCAACTGAGAAGAGGGGTTTCGGGCTCCTGTTCACACGGCGTTCATTGACGCCGGATCCGGGTGCCCTCGGCGCTGTCCTCGACCACCCACCCCAGCTCCTCGAGCTCGGTGCGAAGAGCGTCGGCCCGGGCGAAGTCACGTTGGGCGCGGGCTTCGTCACGGAACCGGACCAGCTCGGCCGCAGCCGGGTCGACCTCCTGGTCGATGCCGGGCCGCAGGGCCAGGCCCAGTGCCGCGCACAGCAGGGCGGCGGTGACCGCCGACTCCCGGGCGCCCGTCCCGTCGCCGGCATCGGCCGCGGCGTTGGCCCGGCGCACGAGGTCGAACACCCCGGCCAGCGCTCCGGGGGTGTCGAGGTCGTCATCCATGGACCGTCGGAACCGTGCCACGGCGTCGGCGTCCAGCCCATCGACGGGCCCGGGGTCGACCACCGGTCCGTGGGCCAGGGGGTCGTCCAGCTCGAAGCGCCGGGCCAGCTCGTCCAGCCTGGCCAACCCGGACTCGGCATCGGCCACCGTGTCCGGGGTCACCTCGATGGGCGACCGATAGTGGGACCGGAGCACGAGCAGGCGGTAGGCGCGGGCATCGCTCCGGTCCAAGAGATCGGACAGTGAGGTGAAGTTGCCCAACGACTTGGACATCTTCTCCCCGTCCATGGTGACCCAACCGTTGTGCACCCAGTGCCGGGCGAACTCCCGACCCTCGGCCACGGCCTGGGCCCGTTCGTTCTCGTGATGCGGAAAGATCAGGTCGATGGCCCCGCCGTGGAGGTCGAACCCGTCGCCCAGCAGGTCGAGGGACATCACCACGCACTCGGTGTGCCACCCGGGCCGGCCCCGTCCGAAGGGGGACGGCCAGGTGGGCTCGCCGGGCTTGGCCTTCTTCCACAACACGAAGTCGAGAGGCGATCGCTTCTGCTCGTCGGCCTCGACCCGCGCCCCCGACCGCAAGGAGTCGAGCGACTGGTGGGCCAACAGCCCGTACCCGGGGACGTCCATCACCGAGAGATAGACGCCGTCAGCGGTCTCATAGGCCACGCCCCGTGCCACCAGGTCGGAGACGAGCTCGACCATCCGGTCCACGTAGGCGGTGGCGTGGGGGGTCTGGTCGGGACGGAGGACCCCCAGTGCGTCCATGGCCTCCCACCACACCGCCTCGTAGGTGGCGGTGAGCTCCGACTCGGGGATGCCCCGGGCGGCGGCGCGTTCGATGATCTTGTCTTCGATGTCGGTGATGTTGGAGACGTAGGTCACATCCAGACCCGTGAAGAGCAGGTAGCGGCGCAGGACGTCGAAGACCAAGGAGAACCGGCCGTGCCCGAGATGGGGCGCGTCATACACGGTGGGTCCACAGACGTACATCGAGACCGAACCGGGCTGGCGGAGCCTGAGTGGTGACACCTGGCCGGTGGCGGTGTCGTGGAGCTGGAGCACGCAGGGTACGGTAACCCGATCATGGCCAGCGACGCGAACCCAACGACCGGCCCGACCACCGGTCCGTCGGGAATCCCCGAGAAGCCCGGGCTGGAAGGCCTCGAAGCCACCTGGGCGGCCCGGTGGGAGGAGCGGGGGACCTACGCCTTCGACCGGACGGCCACACGAGCCGAGGTCTTCTCCATCGACACCCCGCCGCCCACCGTTTCCGGCTCGCTCCACATCGGCCACATCTTCTCGTACACCCACACCGACACCGTGGCCCGCTTCCAGCGGATGCGGGGACGCGCCGTGTTCTACCCCATGGGCTGGGACGACAACGGGCTGCCGACCGAGCGCAGGGTGCAGAACTACTTCGGGGTCCGCTGCGACCCCAGTCTTCCCTTCGACCCCGAATTCGAGCCACCGGCCCAGCCGGCCAAAGAGCCCATCTCCATTTCGCGCCCCAACTTCGTGGCTCTGTGCCACCGCCTCACCGCCGAGGACGAGCTGGTCTTCGAGCATCTGTGGCGGTCGCTCGGCCTGTCGGTGGACTGGTCGCACACCTATGCCACCATCTCCGAGCAGGCCCAGCGGGTCTCCCAACGCGGCTTCCTCCGTCTGGCCGGGCGGGGCGAGGTCGCCCAGCGCACCGCCCCCACCCTCTGGGACATCGACTTCCGGACCGCGGTGGCCCAGGCCGAGCTCGAGGACCGGGAGGTCCCGGGCGCCTACCACCGCCTTCGGTTCGCCCGGGTCGGGAGCGAGGGGGGCGTCGACATCGAGACCACCCGGCCCGAGCTGCTCCCCGCCTGTGTGGCCCTGGTGGCCCATCCCGACGACGACCGCTACCGGGCCCTGTTCGGCACCGAGGTCGTCACTCCCCTCTTCGGTGTCCGGGTCCCGGTCGTGGGCCACGAGCTCGCCGATCCCGACAAGGGGTCGGGCATCGCCATGATCTGCACCTTCGGCGACACCACGGACGTGACGTGGTGGCGTGAGCTCTCCCTCCCCACCCGGACCATCGTCGGACGAGACGGACGGCTGCTCCCGGTCGGGTGGGGCACCGACGGATGGGAGTCCGGTGACCCCGGAGCGGCCAGCGCCGCCTATGGTGAGCTGGCCGGCCGGACCGTCAAGCAGGCCCAGGCCCGCATCGTCGAGCTGCTGCACGAAGCCGGCGCCCTCATCGGGGAGCCGAGCCCCATCACCCACCCGGTCAAGTTCTACGAGAAGGGCGACCGACCCCTCGAGATCGTCTCGTCCCGGCAGTGGTTCGTCCGGACCCTCCCGCTGCGCGACCGCCTCCTGGCCCGGGGAGACGAGCTCCGCTGGCACCCGCCGTACATGGCCCACCGCTACCGCTCGTGGGTGGAGGGGCTGAACGGTGACTGGAACATCAGCCGGCAGCGCTTCTTCGGGGTGCCCTTCCCGGTCTGGTACCCGGTGGACGAGGCCGGGGAGGCCGTGTTCGACCACCCGATCTTCGCCGACGAGGACCGGCTCCCGGTCGACCCCTCCACCGACCGGCCCGACGGCTACGGCGAGGACCGGCGCGGGCAACCGGGAGGGTTCATCGGCGACCCGGACGTGATGGACACCTGGGCCACCTCCTCGCTGACCCCCCAGATCGCCGGCGGGTGGGAGGACGACCCCGACCTGTTCGGGCGGGTCTTCCCCATGGACCTCCGACCCCAGGCCCACGAGATCATCCGCACCTGGCTGTTCGCCACCATCGTCCGCTCCGAGCTCGAACACGCGGCGCTGCCGTGGTCGGACGCGGCCATCTCCGGGTGGGTGCTCGACCCCGACCGCAAGAAGATCTCCAAGTCGAAGGGGAACGTGGTCACCCCGCTCCCCCTGCTCGAGAAGCACGGGGCCGATGCCCTCCGGTACTGGGCGGCCGGGGGCCGGCCGGGCACCGACACCGCCGTCGACGAGGGCCAGATGAAGGTGGGTCGGCGCCTGGCCATCAAAGTGCTCAACGCCTCACGCTTCGCCCTGGGCCGTATCGCCGACGACGACGGAACGGTCACCGCCCCGCCGGTCGAGTCGGTGACCGCCCCCATCGACCGCGCCCTGCTGGCCCGACTGGCCTCGGTGGTGGAGGAGGCCACCACGGCGTTCGAGGGGTACGACTACGCCCGGGCCCTCGAGCGAACCGAGGCGTTCTTCTGGTTCTTCTGCGACGACTACCTCGAGCTGGTGAAGACCCGGGCCTACGGTCAGGCCGGAGCACCGGGCGACGCCGGGACGGTGTCGGCCCGGGCGGCACTGGCCACCGCCCTCTCCGTGCTGCTGCGGCTGCTGGCGCCGATTCTGCCCTTCGTGACCGAGGAGGTGTGGTCGTGGTGGCAGGTGGGTTCCATCCACACGTCGCCCTGGCCGACCGTCTCCGAACTGGGTGCCGCGGCCGACCGGGAGGGCGACCCCGACCCGGTCCTCGACATCACCGCCGCCGCGTTGGGCCGGATCCGTCAGGCCAAATCGACGGCCAAGCGGTCGATGCGGTCGCCGGTGGACACGCTGACCGTCGCCGACACGGCGGCGCGCATCGCCGCGCTGCTCTCCGCCGAGGGCGACCTGCGGGACGCCGGTGGGGTGGACAGGCTGGTCACGGCCGAGGCCGACGAACCGGACGTGATCGTGGAGCTGCCCGCCGAGGAGTGAGCATGGGTGACCTCCGGAACCGGGAAGGTCCCGAGGTCAGGAGAGGTAGACGCCGAGCGCGGCCTCGGCCATCTCGCTCGGACTCCCCTCCTGCTGGATCCGGCCGTGCACCATGATGGCGGCCCGGGTGGCCACGGAGAGTGCGGTGGTCACGAACTGCTCGACCAACAGGATGGTCATGCCCTGGCGGCCCAGGTTTCCGACCAGCTCGTAGAGCTCGGACACGATCAGGGGGGCCAGACCCATCGACAGCTCGTCGAGCAGCAGGACCTTCGGGTCGGTGACCAGCGCCCTGGAGATGGCCAGCATCTGCTGCTCGCCGCCCGAGAGGGTCCCCGACAGCTGGCCCCGGCGTTCCTTCAGCCGGGGGAAGGCGGCGAAGGTCCTGTCCTCGACGTCCTTCACGCTCAGTCCGCCCCGGTAGGTCCAGATGCGGAGGTTCTCGCGCACGGTCAGATTGGGGAAGATGCCACGTCCCTCGGGAATGGCACAGACCCCGCTCCGGGCCAACCGTTCAGGGGGGCGCTTGCCGACCGCTTCGTCCCCGATGACCACCTGCCCGGCCGTCGGGCGCACCCGGCCGCTGATCACTTTGAGGAGCGTCGACTTCCCGGCACCGTTGGGTCCGAGCAGCGCGAAGACGCTGCCCGGCGGGATGACCAGATCGACGCCGTGGATGACCTCGATCCGCCCGTAGGCCGCCCGCACCCCGCTCATGGCGATGCTCGGCGGGAGCTGTCTGGGCGGTGCCGGCGCGGCCTCGGTGGTATCGGTCATGCGCGGCCACCGGTCGAGGGATCGGAACCCGGCGCCGGGTCGGGCGCAGGGGTGGCTGCCTGCGTCGGTCCGGAGGGTGGCGTGGGGGCGGGCGCGACCTCACCCAGATAGGCGGCCTGGACCATCGGGTCGTTCCGGATCTCGTCCGGCGTGCCCGAGGCGATGATGTCCCCGAAGTCGAGCACGTAGATGTGGTCGCAGATCCTCATGACCAGCTCCATGTCGTGCTCCACCAGCAACACCGCCATCCCACCCGCGGCCAGCTTGGTCAACAGGTTCCCGAGCGCCACCGACTCGATCTCGTCGAGGCCCGAACCGGGCTCGTCGAGGAGGAGGATCTTCGGGCCGATGGCCAGGGCCCGGGCCAACTCGACCAACCGGGCCGGCCCGGTGGGCATGGTCGCCGACTGCTGTCCGCCCACGCCGAGCAGGCCCACGCCCTCGAGGAGGCGATCGCAGATGTCCGAGCCGGTGGCTCCCGGGTCCGACGTCAAGGTATCGACCGCGGTGCCGGCCTCGACCGGGGCCTTCTTGCCGGTGAACTTCCGGCGGAGGGAGCGCACGTCCCACCATTTGGCCCGCGATTCCAGCCCGATCTGGACGTTCTCCGTCGCCGTCATCGAGCCGAACAGCTCTAGGCGTTGAAAGGTCCGGGCCAGCCCGAGCCGGGCCCGGCGGTGGGGCTTCATGGCCGTCACGTCGGTGTCGAACAGGTGGACGGCCCCCCGACCCGGCGTCTGCAACCCGCTGATGACGTTGAACAAGGTGGTCTTGCCGGCACCATTGGGCCCGATCAGCCCGGTGACCATCCCGGGCTGCACGGTGAGGCTGACGTCGCTGAGAGCAGCGACACCGCCGAAGCGGACGGCCACGTCCGTCACGGTCAGGACCGCGTCGCCGGCCGGGGCGTCAACCGGCGGCACTGGTCTCACCTCGCAGTACGGCGGCTCCGCCCAGCGGAACCGACGCACCCTCGGCTCCGCTCGTTGACCGCTTGGCCCAGGGGAGATGGCCCTGGATGGCCTCGATCCCGAGGATGCCACCGGCGGCCCGACCGATCAGGATGATGCCGATGCCGGCGAAGAGGCCGAATCCGTTGGGCCAGAGCTGATCGAGCACCACATAGGTCAGCGCGGCGAGGAAGGCCCCGGACACGGTGCGGATGCTCCAGATGGTCACGAAGAGCACGAAGATGATGCCGGAGAAGAAGTCGAAGTCGGACGTCCCCACCACCTGCTGCACCGTTCCGTAGAGGGCGCCGGCCAGCCCGGCCATGCCGGCGGCGATGGCGAAGACGGCGACCTTGGTGAAACCGATGTTGAGGCCCACGGTGGCGTAGGCCGCCGGCGAGTCGTTGAGGGCCAGTAGCCGCCGGCCGAACAGGCTCCGCCGGATGGCCAGGACCATCCACGCGGCCAGGATGAAGAACACGGTGACCATGAGGAACTCGGAGGCGTCGCCGCCGAAGGACAGCCCGGGCAGGACGATGCGCCCGATACTGAGCCCCCCGGAACCGTAGATGTGGGTATCGAGGAAGAACCCGTTGGCCACGGCGTCGGCGAAGGCGAAGGTGGCCAGGGCCAGGTACAGGTCGCGGAGCCTGATGGTGGGAAGGGCGATCAGGGCCCCGACGACGGCGCAGATGATGGTGGCGGCGATCAGGCCCAGCAACGAACCGCCGCCGGCGACCTTGCCCATGACAAAGGCCCCGATGCCCATGAAGGAGAACTGGCAGAGGGAGATCTGACCGGAGTACCCGGTGAGCAGGACCAGCGAGAGTCCCACGATGCCGAGAGTCATGACCACACCGCCCAGGGTGAGCACGGTGGTGCCCTGGAACGGCGTGTTGTCGAAGACGCCGGCGAGGATGGCGGCCACGACGAAGAAGACCACGCCGGCGATGAGGGCTTCCTTGCGCCCGGCCACCCGGGGCGCCCGCATGGTGTTCAGACGCCCGACCGCCCGGAGCCGGACCGACGGCAGGGTGACCAGGGCGATGAAGAGGAACACCATGGGCAGGGCCAGCGTCACGTCGGGCACCAGGCTCTGGGGGAGATGGGGCAGGAGGTAGCTCACGATGTAGTTCTCGGCCAGCCCGATGGCGATGGCGGCGGCGAAGGTCACGGGGATGTTCTTCAGGCGACCGACGATGGCCGCGGCGTACCCGTTGACCACCAGCAGCGTCATGGCCTCGATGCTCAGGCCGGTCGTCTGGGTGGGAGCCAGCAGCACCCCGGCCAGGGCGGCCATGACGAACCCGAGGATCCAGCCGTACTGGCTCATCCGGTTCGGGGAGACCCCGGACATGGCCAGCAGGTCGGGATCGTCGACCACGGCGCGCAGAGCCACGCCCGTCCTGGTCGAATAGAAGAGCAGGCGGAGGCCGATGGCCACCACCGCGGCCACCCCGATGATCAGTACCTCCTGGTACTGGATGTTGATCCCGACCAGGCGGAACTGACCGTTGACCATGTTGCCCACTTCGCGCTGGGTGGTCGGGCTCCACACCACGGTGGCCAGTCCGGTCAGGATGACCATCAACCCCAAGGTGACCATCACCGGGCGTTCGGCCGAGGCCCCGTGGAGCCTGCGCATGAGCACCCGTTCCACCAGCGCCCCGGCGATGGAGGCGCCGACGATGAGGATGATCACCAGCGCCACCAGAATCGGCACGTGGTGTTCGGAGACGAGGACCCAGTAGCTGAAGGCGGCGATCATGCCCACCGCGCCCTGGGCGAAGTTGAACACACCCGACGTCGTGTAGGTGACCACCAGGCCGGTGGCGGCGATGGCGTACCCGGCGCCGAACATCACGCCGAACACGGTGAACTGGAGGAAGTTGCTCACCGTTCCAACCCTGTCACCCGGTCGACCACCCCTGTTGCCTCCGATGCACTCTGATCAACTCAGGAATTGGGCGGCTTCACGTACTCGTAGTCGCAACGGTAGCCATGGGTGCTGGAGTTGATGGGCGGATCGTCGTGCCGCGTCCACTGGCCGTTGGTCACCAAACCGATGAGGTAGCAGTTCGACGTGGTGCGGTTGACCGGGTCGCTGGTGGTGACGATGTTGCCCCCGTTGAACGAGGTGATCTTACCCAGGGCCTTCAGGATCGAACCCCGGCTGGGATCGGTCCCGGCGTTTTTGAGGGCCTGGGTGAACAGCTCGGCCGAGAGCCAGCCGTACAGGGTGAACAGATCGGTCCTCCATCCGGGGGAGACCACGTTGACCCAGTGGAGGAAGGTGGCCACCGCCGGGATGTCAGCCTGGTCCTCACCCAGGTAGAGCGAGGCGTTCTGGTCGAGATAGGACCCGTTGACGGCAGCCGGTCCACCGGATGCGGCGATGAGCGCGTGCGAGTAGGTGGCGGCGCCGAGGACCACCTTCGGGTGGAAGTTCTGCTGGACCAGGTCCTTCAGGAAGGCCGAGGCGTAGGACTCCGGCATCTGGTCGAGGAACACCACCTTGACCCCGGCGTTCTTCATGGCGATCACGTTCTGGGTGAAGTCGGTCTGGGTGTCGGCGTACTGGGCGTCATAGATGATGGTGTAGCCCGCCTGTTCCATGGCGTACTTCTCGCCGGCCCAGTCGGCCAGGGTCGAGGGAAGATCGGCGATGACCGTGCCCACCTTCTGCACGGCGGCGTGGCCGAACGTCTCCCCGAAGTACTTCAGCACCCCGAGCTCCCAGCCGCCCTCGAGGGGGACGGCGCTGAACGTGTTGGGCAGGGCGTTGGTGGCCGAGTCCAACACCTGGGTGACGTTGGG
Source organism: uncultured Acidimicrobiales bacterium (assembly GCA_963713625.1). Lineage (GTDB taxonomy): Bacteria > Actinomycetota > Acidimicrobiia > Acidimicrobiales > RAAP-2 > Bog-756. The sequence continues at coordinate 147,221 of CAVQMN010000009.1, forward strand.
AACCCCCGGATTCTGGGCCAGGACCTGGCCGCCGAAGCTGTCGAAGGTGGAGAAGCCACCCACCAGGGCGGCGTCGGTGTTGACGGCGTTCTGGGTGGCGGTCTTGTTGCCCGTCCCCGAGTAGCCGTCGTCAGCCGAGTTGACCACGATCTTGCGCCCGTTGACCCCACCCGTCGAGTTCACGTAGGCGGCGTAGGCCTGGGTCCCGACCAGGGCCCCTTTGAACAGACCGCCGATGGCCAGGGTGGACACGTTGCCCACGTCCACCGAGGTGGCGGTGATACCGGTGTGGTCACTGAAGGCGCTGGCCGGAATGGTCCTGCCCCCGGATCCGGTGCTGCCACCCGACGACGACGTCGTCGTCGTCGTCGATGTCGAGTTGGTGGAGCTGCAGGCCACTGCGCCGGTGGCCACCGCCAGGACCATCGCCAGCGCGGCCATGCGCGTCTTCCACGATGCAGAACCCAAGGCTCCCCCTTGTTCTCGGTAGTGGCCAGGTTGCCCGGAAACGCAGGTCCGGGGTCAACATGACGGAAATATGAATATGTGACTCTACGTCAGAAACTCGTCTGTGTGTCTAGCACCTTCAGTCGAGAGGAGTCACAAATCCGATGCCTCCACCGGGGTCGCCACCCGGTGACCGGCCCGGGACCGCATCGCCTCCAGGAACCGGACCGCGCCCATGGTGGTGTGCCGGCACCGGATCGAGGCCAGTACATCGAAAGCGTGCTGGGCCCGGGGCAGCTCGACAGAGGCCACCGGTGCCTGCGACACCCGCCGGAGCTCGGCCACGAAGTGGCGGGCCACGGCCAGCGGGACCAGGGTGTCGTTGACCCCGTGCACCACCATCATGGGCGGCGCCGACGGTGTGACCCGGTGGTCGGGCGACGCCTCCTCGAACTCCCGGGGATTGTCCGCCATGCTGGTCTTCATCACCCGACGCTCGAGGAGGTCCACCAGGCCGGGGCCGTAGGCGCCGGACAACGCGGGATCCCCGGTGGTGTCGTACACGCCGTAGAAGGGCAGACAGGCGTCGACCGAGGTGTCCAGGTCCTCGAATCCGGGCTGCCATTCGGGCCGGTTGGGTGTGAGAGCCAGGAGCGATGACAGATGGCCGCCGGCGGAGCCGCCGGAGACGGCGATGAAGCCGGGGTCGCCGCCGTACTCGGCGATGTGGTCCCGCACCCAGGCCACCGCCCGCTTGCAGTCGACGATATGGGCCGGCCAGGTGGCCCGGGGGCTGAGCCGGTAGTTGATGGCCACGCACACCCAGCCGCGCTGGGCCAGCTCGTGGATCATCGGGATGCCCTGTTGCCGCTTGTCGCCCATGACCCAGGCCCCCCCGTGGATGTAGACGAGGACCGGGGCTCCGACGGGCATGACCGACCGGTTGGTCAGGATGTCGAGCTTGTGCCGGTAGTTCCCGTCCCCCCAGTAGTCGATGTTCCTGACCCGCTTGATACCCCACATGCGGAAGGGCACGGCGATGACCAGCCTCCACCAGCGGTTCCACGCCGGGACGGGATCGAATCCGTCGACGCTGACCGCCCCGCCGGTGGCGCCCTCGAGGGCCTCGTCCACCAGGGCGCCGGCGCCGTGGGCGACGACGGCCAGCTCGACCAGGCCGGCCACCGAACCGGCGGTGATGACCAGGGCCGGCCAGCCCGCCCAGCCGTGGAGGCCCCCGTTCGACGCCAGATAGGCGGCGCCGGCCACCTCGACGGCGCCGACCTGCAACGGCAGCTCGCCGGGTATCCACCCGAGGGCGAAGCTGACGACGGTGAACGGCTCGCGCTTCACCGGGTAGTAGGCGTTGACCACGAGGACGGCGAAGGCCAAGCTGAAGGCGAGGAACACCCAGGTCACCCCTCCATCAAACACGGTCCGACCGGTGATGTGAAACCAATCGGATCTCCGGGTATCGAACAGGGTGGCAACCGGGGTATCAAAGGGGGGTAGCAAAAAGAGGGGCGGCCGTCGGCGAAGGGACAGGGACAGACATGGAACGACTCAGTGGACTTGACGCCAGCTTCCTCTATCTCGAGACCCCGAGCCTCCACATGCACGTGGCCATGACCCTGGTCTTCGACCCGTCGACCGTACCGGGCGGGTACTCCTTCGAGCGGATGAAGGCGAGGATCGCCAGCCGGATCCCGGCCGCCCCGGTGTTCAGGCGCCGCCTGGTCGAGGTGCCTTTCCGCCTGGGCCACCCGGTGTGGGTCGAGGATCCGGGGTTCGACATCGACTACCACGTGAGGAGGGCGGCGGTACCCAAGCCCGGCGGCTTGCGGGAGCTGGCCGACCTGACCGGCGAGATCACCGGACACCAGCTCGACCGGGCCCGACCGCTGTGGGAGATGTGGATCATCGAGGGTCTGGCCGACGACAACATCGGCTTCGTGGCCAAGATGCACCACTCCACCGTGGACGGCGTGTCGGGGGCGGAGCTGCTCTCGGTGCTCTTCGACCTCGACCCCGATCCGGAGCTGCAGGTCGAACGGCACGAGCCTCCGATCGACGAGCGGATCCCCTCGGGGTTGGAGCTGATGGCCCAGGCCGCAGTGGCCCGGTCCATGCGCCCCTTCGAGATGACCCGCGACATCGTCCGAACCGTGCCCCGGGTGCTCAACGTGCGCAAGGTCCGGGTGGGGACGCCGGAGCGGAGCGAGCGGTCGAAGGCCGCCCTGCCCCTGTCCGCCCCCCGGACCTCGTTCAACGCCGCCCTCACCTGGCGTCGCGGCGTGGCCCTCACCGCCATCGGCCTCGACGACGTCAAGCGGGTGAAGAACGCCACCGGCACCACGGTGAACGACGTGATCCTGGCCGTCTGCACCGGGGCCCTGCGCTCGTTTCTGGTGAACGGCGACGAACTGCCCGAGAAGCCCCTGGTGGCCGTGGTACCGGTGTCGGTCCGACCCGATATCGGTGCGCCCAAGGGGTCCAACCAGCTGTCGACGATGTTCGTACACCTCCCGGCCAACCTCCACGGTCCCCTCGACCGCCTCCAGGCCATCCACGAAGGGACCAAAGGGGCCAAGGAGGAACACAACGCCCTCGGAGCCGAGACCCTGCAGAGCTGGACCGAGCACGCCACCCCCAACGTGTTCGCCAGTGGCGCCCGGCTGTACTCGGCCATGCGGTTGGCCAACCGGCACCGCCCCATCGCCAATCTGGTCATCTCCAACGTGCCCGGCCCGGACTTCCCCCTCTACCTGGGCGGCGCCGAACTGAAGGCCGGCTTCCCGCTCGGACCGGTCATGGAGGGGATGGGCCTCAACATCACCGTCATGAGCTACCGGGGGATCCTGTACTGGGGGATCATGGCCTGTCCGGACAACATCCCCGGCCTCTGGGACCTGACCGCGGCCATCCCGCCCGCCCTCGACGAGCTCCTCGAGGCGGCGGGCGAGCAGCCGGCCACCTTCCGGTCCGAGGATGCGGCCGAGGCCGTCAGGGCATCGGGGCGGCGGGTCAGACTGCCCGGGGCCTGAGCTCCTCCACCGCTGCACCTCCACTCCACACTGCACCTCCACTCCACACTGCACCTCCACTCCACACTGCACCTCCACTCCACACTGCACCTCCGACTCCCGCCGGCCTCAACCCACGGTCCGGGGTGCTGGACCGGGCGGTCAGGGCGCTTCGGCCACGGCCATCGACGATGCCCCGCTGCACACCCCGATGGGCCGTCCGAACGTCCGGGAAGCGGGCTGGAACGGGATGACCGCGTTGAAGCCGTCGACCACAAAGGCCCCGGTGTTGCCCGGACCGTAGACGATGTCCGTGGGGTGACCGGTACCGGCACGGGCCGGAAGCCGGACCGGATCGGCGGGATCGGAGAAGGTGGCCAGCGAGACCGGGTTCACCCAGTTGTTGGCCGAGTCGGCCACCAACAGCTGCGCCCCCGCCGGGTCGACGGCGATGGCGGCCGGATCCGCGATCCCGAACTGGTCGAACCCGGTCATCGGAAGGGTGGCGCCGGTGGCGGCGACGATGGGGAGGACCCTCCCCCCGTAGTCGGTTCCACCCTGTCCGACCACATACACGGTGGCCCCGTTGGCGGTGACCACGATGCCGTGGGGCGAGTAGACCGAGGACACCGACAGCTGGGTGGGGATCAGGTCACCGGCGGTGGCGTTGGCCGTGTCGACCGGGAACACACCACCGGCCACCAGCGCGTAGAGAGTCGGGCCGGCCGGATCCAGCGCCATGCCGAAGATGGTGTGGCCCGGGCCGAGGTCGAGCGGAGCACCGACCTGGCGGGTGGTGGCGTCGACCGGGACGATGGTGCTGCCGCTCGCGGCCAGCACCGTTCGGCCCCCGGGCATGACCACGATGGCATGGGTTCCACCCTGCCCGGGGATCATGATGGGCTTCTCCGCCTCCTGGGTGACCAGGTTGATGGGTATCACCACGTTCTGCACGGTCACTCCCGAGGGGGCAGCCGTCCCCGTGCCCGTCGTCGTTCCGGAGGCCACCGACGCCCCCGAGGTGACCGGGGGCAGCGTCGTATGCGTGGTTGACGGGGAAGGGGTCACCCCGTCGCTGGTGTCGACGTAGGCCCACCGGCCGTTCGGCGAGGTGGCGACGGCGAAGTTCCCGAGGTCGGGGGTCCCGCGGATCGGGAGCCGGATGGCGGGTTCGGCGATGTGGGTGGCCAGCTCCACCGGAGTGACGGCGTTGGGGCACACCACGTAGCCCACGGCTCCGGGGGGCGACAGCGACGGGCCCTGCACCGTGGGTGGGACCGGCGTGGAGAACAGGGCACAGCCCGACAGCGCCGTGGCCGCCATCACGACGGCCACCACCGCGCCTCCACGGGGGTGCCAGGAGCGGGTCAAGTGCCGCGTCCCGACTCAGGAATGTTGGAAATCAGGTGCACCTTCGACGGCGAAGGCGAATTCGTCGACATAGCACCACCACCAGTCCTCCCCCGGTTCGAACGACTGCACCAGCGGATGACCGGTGTGGTCGAAGTGGACAGTGGCGTGCTGGCCGGGCGAGCTGTCACAGCACCCGGTGTGACCGCAGATCATGCACACCCTGAGATGCACCCAGCGGCCCCCTTCGCGCAGGCAGTCCTCGCAGCCGTCGGATGACGGTTCCACCTCTTGGACCTGGTCCAGGTGGTGGCAGAACTCTTCGGCCTCGGTCATGGCTTCTCCTCCCGCGGCGGGGCGTCGCGCTCGTCGCACCCCGGGGTGCCGGACGGACCGGGCGGGTGGGCACCGATGGTACCGGTCGGAGCCACGGCCCCGGCGGTCACCGGCCTCCGATGGAGCGCACCGCCAGTGGAACCGGCATGCAGCCGGAGCGGGCCAACGAATCGTGGAAATCCCGGAGCAGGCCCCCGTCGGCGACCCAGTCGTCTCGGGCCCGCTCGATGGCCATGGCCCCGGTCAGGTAGGCCGAGGCCTGGGTCGGCCACGCACAGTACCGGGCCACCTCCGAACGGGCCGTGGGCAACGGGAGCAGCGCCCGGTCGTGCATGAATGCCACCGCCTCGTCGACCGACATCTCCCCGGTGTGGAGCGAGGTGTCGACCACGATACGGGCGGCCCGGAAGAGGCGGGCCTCGAGCTGACCGAGCTCCTGTTCGGGGGTGAAGAACCCGGCATCGCGCATCATTCCCTCGGCGTAGAGCGCCCAACCCTCGGCGAAGTAGTCGGAGGTGAAGATCCTGCGCACCTCCCGCGACTCCTTGGTGGTCATCAGGTGCCAGTGGTGACCGGGGTAGGCCTCGTGGACGGCGGTGGTGGCCATCGAGTAGCTGGCGTTGCTCTCCAACAAGCCCTCGACCTCTTCGGCATTCCCGGGATCCACCGGATAGGGCACGAAGAAATAGCCGTCCCGGGAGGGCTTGAACATCGGCGGTGAGATGTAGCAGGCCACGGCCAAGGTGGCCCGCACTGCCGGAGGAGCCGGGAGGACGTGGCAACGTTCGTCGGGTGGATCGGTGACCAGGTCACGGTCGATCATGAACCGGCGGGCGTCCAGGCAGACGGTTTCGTACTCCGCCCGCATGGCATCGATCGACGGCGGATGGACCCGCTGGAGCCGGCGCACCACCGAGGCCCAGTCATCGGACCCGCCGGTGATGCGGACGGCCACCTCTTCCATCCTGGCGGCCACCCGGTGGTACTCGTCCCACCCCTCCTGGCGCAGGGCCCGCGCATCCGTGTCGAGCAACTCACCCTTCCGCAGCACGTCGTTGTAGCGGTCCTCGCCGAAGATGTAGGTCCCCGAACACGAGCCGGCCAGATCCCGCAGGTGATCGCCGAACCGTTCGTAGGCCCGGGCGCCGACCTCCCCGGCCTCGCCCAGCCGTCTCTGGTTGTCGGGATCCGACGCCAGCCGGGCGACCTCGTTCCGGGCGAAGCCGACATTGGCCATGCACTCGGACAGGCCGCGCTCGACAATCAGCCGGCTGGCCAACGAGGGGTCAAGATTTCGGCGGGCTTCGTCGAGCACCGCCCCGATGCCGTGCAGGCGGGCCACCGCCGCCTCCGTGAGCTCGTCCTCGGACCGCATGGCCAGGAGGAAGAGCTCGGTGATGCCCGTCTCGAGGTAGCCCTCGGGGGAGCGGCGCCACTCCTCCCAACCGGCCACGGCTCCACGCCGCTCCAGCCTGGCCATGACCAACGCCCGGTCGATGGTCTGATCGAACGACAGGCCGTCGACGTCGAATCCCCGGAATCGTCCGAGCCATTCGGCATCGCCGGCGGCACGGCGTTCGAACCCGGTCGAGGACAGGTCATCGAGGCGGTCATCGAATCCGTCCCGGCCCATGACCGAGGCCATGCTCGGGGATTCGTCGAACTCCCGGGCCATGAGCTGGGCGATCGCCTCCTCGAAGGGATCGCCGGGTTCGCTCATCCGCCGCAGTATAAGAAATCGTCCGCCGCGGTCCGCGGTTCGGGCTCCCCGCACTCGGGCTCAGAACGGCAGGTACGACTCCGATCGGCCGCTGGAGACCAGCGCGGAGGCGACGTGGTCGGCCAACATCTCGAGGGGTCTGATCTCCTCGCTGCTCAGCTGGACGGGTCGGGAGTGGGCCAGCACCACGCTGCCCACCCGGGTCCGCTGGGCCCACAGCGGGAGAACGACCACCGCCCTGGCCCCGCCGTCGCGGAGGGAGCCGGTGCCCACAAACCCCCGGCCGAGCGCGTCCGAGCCGGTGTAACACGATCGGATCTCGCCCACCAGCGAGGACAGCGCTTCGAGGTCGGACGGCGACAGATTGAAGAGGTCTTCGGCCAGAGGGCCGGCGGCGGCGGCCACGGCGTGTCCTCCGAGCGTGGCCAGGACGAGTGCGGCCGAGTCCATCTGGGATGCGTCCTTGACACAACGCACCAACCGCTCGGGCATGTGCGGTTGATCGGTGATCCCGGAGATGGCCACCGAGGCCTGGACCGTCCGGTCCCACGCCGACTCCTCCAGCGTGTCGCCGATGGCGTGGAGGCGGTCGCCCAACAATGCCGCGGCGCGTTCCAGCTGTTCCAGCATGCCGGTGGGGAGCGGGACGAGCGACTCGATATTGAGGGCGCCGACGGTCGAGTCCCCGATCTTGACGGGCACGCAGATCTCGGAGACCACACCGGGGATGGATTCGAGGTACTCGGGGCACCGCGAGACGTCGGGGACCACCGTGGGCTCGCCCGTCATCCACGTCTGTCCGGTGATGCCCGACCACCCGCACATGCCGTCGAGGATCTGCCACAGACCCCGTTGGGCGATACAGCGCAACTCGCCACGGCGCTCCAGATAGACGCTGGGCATGACCTGACCCTGCCGGAAGAGATGTTCGACCACCACGGCACAGGCCCGCGACGCATCCGGCGCCCGGTCGAGGGCATCGGACAGCTTGTCGTCCACACCGGGCCCACCGCCTTTCCCCGACCGTTGGATCACCGCTCGGCCGGTGGCACGGGCGGGGTCGACGGTCGGCCAGGCCGGAGCCGGGCGGGCCAGGAGATAGCCCTGCACCAGATGGACCTCGGCCTGGCACAGGATGTCGAGCTCCGTCTCGGTCTCCACCCCCTCGGCGATCACGCTGGTGCCCACTTCACTGGCGAACGCCACCATGGCGCGGACCAGGGCACGGCGGTTCTTGTCGGTGTCGAGGTCGCGCACCAGCTCCCGGTCCAACTTCAAGAAGTCGGGGGTGAGTTCGATGACATGCCGGAGGCTGGAGTACCCGGCCCCGGTGTCGTCGATGGCCACCCGCACGCCCCTGGACAGCCATGGCTCGAGGTCGTGGCGGAGCCGGAGGTAGTCGGCCACCGCCTCCTGCTCGGTCAGTTCGACAACCAGGCGGTCGGGGAGGTCATCGAGGACGGCCAGTGCCTTCGGATCGGCCAGCAGTGAAGGGCTGAGGTTGACGAACAGCAACCGGCCCTCGGGAGTGGGCCCGAGGTTGGCGGCGGCCACCAGACAGGCGACCTCCAGATCGCGGCGGAGGCCGACCTGCTCGGCCCTGGCCAACCACCAGTCCGGGGGCTGGAGGGGCTCGACGGGCATCCGGGCCAGGGCTTCGTAGCCCACGATGAGCTGGTCGGACGGCCGGACCACCGGCTGCACCACCGACTGCACCACGCCGGGCCGGCACAGCAGCTCGATCGAGGATCGGACGGCGGCGGGGCCGTCCTGCTCGACGCCCAGACGAACAGTACGGAGAGCCATGGGCTTGCATCGACGTGAACCGTCGCCTTCTTGAGTCCGTCAGGCCAACATTTTCCCCCCGGGACGGGTGGGCCACCCGATGTCCCGACCGACCCGTCGGGCCAGATCGGCCGGGGCGGTCACGCCCAGCAGCCCGGCCATGGTCGGCGCCCACCAGCTCGAGTCGGGGCGGTGTCGACCGATCGTCGTCCCGAGGACACCGGTCGCGGCATGTCCGCCGGTGACCACGGCCACCTGGGGCGACGTCCGCGGGCTGCCGTGGACACCCCGGACGGGAAGCTCCACCGGCGAGAACCAACGCCCGGCCCGGGCCCAGGCCAGGAGGGAGCCATCGTCGAGTCTCAGTGTGCCCTCGACCCCGGGGACATCGGTCAGCCACCGGTCGTCTCCGGCCATCTCCCCCCCGACGACGGCCACCGCGCCGTCGTCGACGACCAGTCCGGCCAACCCGCGCCCGGCGGCCGCGGCCCGCAGGTCGATGGGAACGGGCTCGGTCACCGCCTCCTGGCTGTGGTCGCTCACCACGATGACCACCCATTCGTCCCACTCCGGCCGCAACGATTCGATGATCGACCCGAGCAGTTCGTCGGCCCGCCCGTAGCGTCGGAGCGCCTCGGGGCCGTCGGGACCGAAGATGTGGGCGGCGGTATCGGTCTCGTTCAGCTGGGCCACGACCAGTTCGGCGTCACCTCCCACGGCCGCCCGGACCTGCGCCACCGTCTCGCGGTCCTTGGCATAGCCGAGGACGTCGAGGTCGACCCCTTCGGCGAAGGTACTGTCCGGCCAGACGGAGTCGGCCACCCCTGCTCCGGTGACCCCCACCAGGTTGTGGTCACCGAACACCGCCGCGCTCGGGCGCCCGGCGGCGCGCATGGCGTCGAAGATGGTCGGGGAGGACAGGCCGCGGTCGCACGCCGCGACCGGGCCGTCGGGGGTGGGGATCTCGTTGGCCACGATCCCGTGGACGCCCGGGGCCACGCCGGTGACGAAGGTGGCGTGGTTGGGGTAGGTCGACGTCGGCATCACGCCGATCCCCCCTTCGGGACACCAGCCGCCGTCGCGGGCCAGCGCGGTCAAGACGGGCATGATGTCGCCGTCCACGTGCCTCGGTGACACCCCGTCGAGGACCAGGAACAGGACCCTCATCGGGCCGGGCCGGCGGCGGCGCCGGACGCCGGGCCGGTCGGCCCCGCCATCACCCGGCGACCAGTTCGAGCGTCGACAGCCAGGCGTCGAGTCCCGGCACCGCCGCGGCGGGGTCCTTGGCCGCCTCGTCCGCCCGCCGGAGCTCGACGGACTCGTCGAAGAACGGGGAGGAACGGAAGCGGGTCAGCTCATCGGCCGTCATGGCTTCACCCTGCTCGACCAGCGTCCGGGCACTTCCCTCGGACAGCTGTTCCCGGTAGGACGCGTCCACCGTGACCAGGAAGCGCTTGGCCGGAACGTGGCCTTCGACCAGCGCCGCCACCCGCTCGCCGAAGACCGGGCGTACGAACGCCGCGCCGACGGCGCCGTGGATGTCGGCACAACCCGGCACCAGGACATGGCCCACGTCGTGGAGGAGGCCCGCCACCTGGAGCTCGGCGTCGGCCGGATGGGTGGCCTTCAATTGCGCGGCACACTGCAGCCCGTGGTGCAGGATGGTGAGCCCGACGATCTCCTCGTTCGGCTCCTCCTGCAGGCCGGCCTGCTCCAGCACGCCGATGACGGCGGCCAGGCTGGGGCGGTCGGCGGTGGCCTCGCTCATCGGTCAGATCCTACGCCCGGCCATCGGCGGGCCGGCCAGGATGACGGAGGTCCGGGCGCCGGTCACCCGGCTCCGGTCCGGGCGCCGGTGGTCGGCCCGCACCCAGACCGGGGACCAGGAATTCGTCGATGAAACGCCGCACGCTGACCGGATCGTCGCCGTCGACGGCATCCCCGGGCACCGTCACCAGTGACAGCACCGTGCGCATGACCCACTCCCCTGCCCGGACGATGTCCAGGTCGGCTCGGACCTCGCCGCGGGAACGGGCGGCTTCGAGGTAGGGGTGCCAGAACACGGCCATCCCCGGCATCATGGCCCGCAGCCCGATCCCCACCGTCTCGGCGTAGGCCCCGGGTTCCTCGGCCTTCAGCCGGAGCAGGAGGGCGCCGGGCGCGTGCTCCCTCGACAGCCGGACCGCCTCGGCCACCTGCGCGGCGAGGCCGTCGGCAGCGGAGATCCGGGCACGGGCCTCGGCCCAGAACATCTCGTCCGTCCGGGCCAGCGCGGCGACGACGAGCGACGCCTTGTCGGGGAAGTGCTTGTAGAGCCAGGCCCGGGACATCCCCGCTTCGTGGGCGATCTCGACGACCGTGGTCCGGCGGATACCGGACCGGCGGAGGCACCGTTCGGCCGCGGCCAGCAGACGGTCCCGGCTCCCACCCGCCTGCACGCCGGCCAGCCCGGCCGTGTCGGTCGCACCGGCCGTGTCGGTCGCACCGGCCGTGTCGGTCGCACCGGCCGGGTCGGTCGCACCGGCCGTGTCGGTCGCACCGCTCGCCGGGCTCACCGGACGACGAAGTCGGCCAGGTCGGGTTCCTTCGTCCAGCTCCAATAGTCGACGAGGCGCCACGGACTGAGCACGTGGATCTCGCCATAGGCGTTCTTGAAGAACGAATGGCGCACCGACGGTTGCGACCAGACCAGCTTCTCGATCTCGCGCTGCGAGCGCTCGTGCCACTCTTCGTACTTGTCCCGGCGCGGCTCCATCGACCGGTGGCCGGCGACGATGAGCTCTTCGATGCACTGGGTGATGTAGCGCATCTGGCACTCGGAGTGGAAGATGAGGCTGCCTCCGTGGGCCAGATTGGTACCCGGTCCGTACATACAGAACAGGTTGGGGAAGCCGGGCACGGTGATCCCGAGATAGGCCGCCGGCCGTTCGCCCCACAGGGCCCGCAGATCGGCGCCGTCCCGCCCGGTGATCTCGAGCGGCCACAACACCCTGTTGGCGTAGAACCCGGTGGCGTAGACGATGACGTCGGCGGGATGGTGTTGGCCGTCGATGGTCACCACGCCGTCGGCATCGATGTGGTCGATGCCGGTGCGGACCAGATCGACATTGTCTCGGGTGAGCGCCTGCAGCCAGCTGCCGTTGTCCTGGAGGGTGCGCTTCCCGGTGGCCGGGTAGTCCGGGACCACCTTGGCGATGAGGTCCGGATCGTCTCCCACCTGGCTGACGATCCAGTCGGTGAACATCTGCCGGGTGAGCTCGTTCATCTCGCTCACCGCACGTTGCTGGTCCGGGTAGTCGGGATCGACACGGGCGGCCTCGAGGCCTTTGTCGCATCCGGGCCAGAAGATGAGGAAGCGGTACCAGCGCCCGTAGAACGGAAGGTGGCGCAGTGCCCACCGCCCGCCCGGCCCCACCGTGGCGTGGTAGTTCGGGTTCGGGAACATCCACTGTGCGGTCCGCTGGAAGACCGTCAGATGCCCGACCTCGCCGGCGATGGCCGGGGCGATCTGGAAGCCGCTGGCGCCGGCCCCGATCATGGCCACCCGCTTGCCGGTGAGGTCCACCGAATGGTCCCAGCGGGCCGAATGGAACGCCGGCCCGCCGAAACTGTTCTGGCCGGGGATGTCGGGAATGTGGGGGCGGTTCAACTGCCCGACGGCGGAGATCACCGCCCGGGCCACGAGGGTCGATTCGGTGCCGTCACCGGCTCGAACCCGTACCGTCCACAACCCCTCTTCGTCGTCCCATGCCGCCCCGAGCACCTCGGTCCCCCACTGCACGGACGGCTCGATGCCGTGCTTGTCCATCACCGACTCGAAGTAAGCCTGGAGCTCGGGCTGCCGCGCGAAGAACTCGGTCCAGGCATCACTCGGCTCGAAGCTGTAGCAGTAGAAGTGGCTGCCCACATCGACGCGGGCGCCGGGATACGAGTTCTCCCACCAGGTTCCGCCGGGCCCGGGGTTCTTCTCGACGATGGTGAACGGGATGCCGGCCTGCTGCAGCCGGATGCCGGCCAGCAGACCCGACTGCCCGCACCCGATGACCACGACCGGGAAGGCGTCACGGGCGGACTGGTCGGCGGGCACCGCTACTCGGCGCACGTCTGATCCGTCCAACTCCATCTCCTCCATCAGCATGGGGACGTACTCGACCGGCACCTCCTCGCAGACCAGCCAGCCCATCATCTCGTGGAGGAGATCGGCCGAGATCGGCGCGGGCTCGGGGCAGCCGCGGTCGCGGTAGTCGCGGATGACGTCGAGGGCGATGGCGCGCACCGCGTCCTTGTCCTCCTCGGTCATGTACCCCTGGACCTCGTTGAGGAAGAGGCCGGCCGGTCGCAGTCGACCTCGGATGAGCTCGGGGTCGCCTGACATGTGGACCAGCGAGAGCATCAACGTGGGGATGCTCACGTCCAACAGCGCCGCGGCGATGTCACTGTCGGAGGTGTCGAACGGCTCACCCGCGTGCGGGTTGCGCATGTCGTTGCCCTTTCTCGACACGGACGCCGTGTCCCGGCGAGGTGTGCCATAGTACACAACATCGTAATTGTGTCTACTCCCATTCCCGGGCCGTCCGGCGTGGCGGTGCCGGTCGATCGTCCGTAGGAAGTCCATGCGCCACGTCGTCATCGACGGTCCCGGCCGGGTCCGTGTGGTCGAGGCCCCCGACCCGGTCCTGCCCGGTGCCGACGGTGCGATCGTGACCGTGTCCTCCACCGCCATCTGCGGATCGGACCTGCACTTCTACGACGGGGACATCCCGGTCGGTGACGGACTGGCCGTGGGCCACGAGTTCGTGGGCACCGTGGCCGAGGTGGGTCCCGACGTCCGCCGCTTCCGGCCCGGTGACCGGGTGCTCACCGCGTCAGTCGCCGGCTGCGGGCACTGTGACGGATGCGCCACCGGCGATCCGGTCACCTGCGTCGAGGGCCCCAAGGTCTTCGGCTCGGGTGAGCTGCCCGGCGGTCAGGCCTCGGCCGTGGCGGTGCCGTCGGCCGACTTCCAACTCCTGCACATCCCGGAGGGGATGGACGACGAGTCGGCGCTCCTGCTCACCGACAACCTCGGCACCGGCTGGATCGGCGCCCAGCGGGCCGACTTCCCCGCCGGAGGCACCGTCGTCGTCCTCGGGCTCGGTGCCGTCGGACTCTGCGCCGTCCGTGCCGCGTTCGTCCTCGGAGCGGGCCGGGTACTCGCCGTCGACCCGGTGGCCGGTCGACGCACGCTGGCCGCCGACTCGGGTGCGGAGCCCGTCGAAGGGCCGACGGTGGATGCGGTGCTGGCCGCCACCGGAGGCCGAGGGGCTGACGCGGTCATCGACGCCGTGGCCCTCGACTCGACAGTCGACGACGCTTTCTCCTGCGTGCGGGCCGGGGGCACGGTATCGGTCGTCGGGGTCCACGATCTCGATCCCTACCCGCTGCCCATGCTGATCAGCCTCTTCCGCAGCGTGACCCTGCGCATGACGACCGCTCCGGTCCACCAGACGTGGAAGACGCTCGTCCCCCTGGTGACCAACGGCCGTCTGCGCACCGATGGCATCTTCACCCACCGGCTCCCGTTGTCCGAGGCGCCTGCGGCCTACGCCGCGGTGGCTGCCCGGAGCGCGGACTGCATCAAGGTGCTGATGGAACCCTGATCCCCGGTTCCGATGCTTGGGCGGTCAGGCGGGGGAATGACCCCGCTCGACCCGGGCGGCATCGAGGGCGGCGGACAGGGCATCGGGCCCGGCCAGGCGTCGACCGGCCCCGATGAGCAGACTGCCGAGCATGCGGGCCGGCGCCCGGTGGCGATGCGATGCCGCGGACGTCGGCGTGCGGGGGGCATCGCCCCCTTCCTCGGAAGGCCGCCGGCGGGCGGAGGCGGCGCGCTGACGCTCGTCCATTCGCCCTCCCACCAACTGCTGTGCCATCCACGGGTGCATTCCCATGCCACAAATTTAGGGCTTCGTGTTGACAATGTCAAGAATATCCCTATATAGTCATGGGGCTATGCCAATTCTCCAAGCAGGTCTCCCACCGTCCAAAGCGCCACGGGTGTCGGTGCGGGCATCGGTGGCCATCGAGATCGAGTGGGCCCTGGCCTCCGGCGAACGGGAGGACTACCGCCATGACCATCCGGTCCTGGCCCGGATCTACGAGGCCCATCCCGGACTGCTGACCCGGGTGGACGGGATGTGGGGCCCAGACGAGCACATGAGCTGCGGGGGGTTCATGGAGCTGATGGTGCTCGCCCACGAGGGTGGGCTCCTCTTCTCCACCGATGCCGCGGAGCTCCTCGACCGCCTGGCAGACCTGTGTGCGGCGCCGCCGAGGACTCCCGAGGAGCTGTTGCTGCTATCGGAGACCGACGAGGACCGACGGGTGATCCTGCGCCGATTGGAGCTGTTGCACCACTCCCCTGATCTGCGCCGCCGGTACGTGGATCTGGTGCGCGACATGTGGGAGGCCGTCCGGGCCGAATGGGAGCGTTCGGGTCGAGGGGCGGTGGAGGTGGCCGTGGCCATCCGACGGGAGCTCGAGGCCAAGGGGGCCGACTGGCACGAGGTGGCCCGCAGCGAGTGCGATTTCGGCGACCTGCTCGACAGGACGGTGGCCAACCTCGAGCCCGGTGGCGAGCTCGTCGTGGTGCCGGCCTTCTTCAACCACATCGGACTGCTCGTCGACCTGCCCGGTGTCGTGGTGGTCGGCGTGCGCACCGATACCACCGGTGCACAGGCCAGGGCCCGCACCGAAGCACTGGCCCGGCGGCTGAAGGCCATCTCTGATCCCACCCGGCTGGCCATGTTGGATGCGCTGAGGAGCGGGCCCCGTACCGTCACAGAGATCGCCCTCGCGTTCGCACTGGCCCAGCCGACGGTGAGCAACCATGTGAAAGTCCTGCGCGACGCCGGCTTGGTCTCCGATGTGCGGGACGGGACACGCCGTCAGCTGGTGGTCGAGCACGACGAGGTCGGGAGGCTGCTGGCCAACCTCCACGACGTCCTGTCGGATCGGGCGGACACCGGCGGACAACCGGGCCGCTGACCCGTCAGGAGTCGAGGTACCGCAGCACGGCCAGCACCCGGCGATGGTCCGACTGCGACACGGGCAGGTCGAATTTGGTGAAGATGTTGGCCACGTGCTTCTCCACCGCGCCGTCAGAGATCACCAGCGCGGCGGCGATGGCGCCGTTGCTGCGCCCCTCGGCCATCAGCGAGAGCACCTCGCGCTCGCGGCCACTGAGGACGGAGATGGACGCCGATCGCCGCGAGGCTCCAAGGAGCTGGGTGACCACTTCGGGATCGAGCGCGGTTCCCCCCGAAGCCACCCGCTCCAGGGCCTCGACGAAGTCGCTCACGTCAGCCACCCGGTCTTTGAGCAGGTAGCCGATGCCGGCGGCATCGTCGGCCAGGAGCTCGCCGGCGTAGCGGGTCTCGATGTACTGGGAGAACACCAGGATGCCCAGCCCGGCGTGATGGTGACGGAGGTCGACGGCGGCTTTCAATCCTTCGTCGGTGAAGGTGGGCGGCATGCGGATGTCGATGACGGCCACGTCAGGACAGTCGCGCTCGATCGATCGACGCAGGGCTTCGGCGTCCCCCACCGCGTCGGTGATCCGGAATCCACGATCGGCCAACAGCTGGACCAGCCCGTCTCGCAGGATGGCCGAGTCCTCGGCGATGACGACACTGAGCGGACCGGTCATCTAGGCGTGCAGGGGAAGGTCCACAGTGACCACGGTCGGGCCCCGGGGTGGGCTGACGATGCCCAGGCGCCCGTCCACGGCATTGACCCGGTCGATCAGTCCGACCAGACCGCTTGACGAGGACCCCCGCTGCGGCAGTTGGGCCCCGCCCACCCCGTCGTCGCGCACGACCATCCGCAGCCAGCCACCATGCTCCGAACACGACACGCTGGCCCGTGAGGCGCGCGCGTGCTGGGCCACGTTGGCCAGCAGCTCGGCGACGCAGAAGTAGGCGATGGCCTCGATGGCCGGAGTCGGTCGGGCCTCGATGGACAAGGAGAGCTCCGTGGGCACCGTGCACCGAGCGGCCAGGGTGGCCAGCGCACCTTCGAGCCCGATATCGAGCGCAGGGGGATGGATGCCTCGGGCCAGGTCCCGGAGTTCGACGATGGCCTCCTTTGCCCCCCGGTGGGCGTCGTCCACCAGCTGGCGGGCCTGGTCGATATCGAGGGACGCACCGTCGGCCAGCTTTTCCTTGGCCATGCCGAGCCGCATGGCCAGGGCCACCAGCTGTGCCTGGGTACCGTCGTGGAGGTCTCGTTCGATCCGCCGCAACGTGGCGGCCGACGAGTCGACGGTTTGAGCCCGGGCCTGCTCGAGGGAGCGGACCCGGGTGGCCATGGGGTCGGGTGCCAGCAGGGCCCGCATGAGCCGCCGGTCGAGGTAGACGACGGCGCGGACGGCCCACGGAGCGGCGAAGAGCAAGAGGATGCCGGAGACGAAGATGGCGACGCCGTGGATGAAGCCGACATACCCGGAGGAGTAGAAGCCCGATCCGAAGAGGATCCTCGGGAGGCCGAAGACCGTGGGCGCGCTCCCCCTTCCGCCCCAGAGCGGGTAGGTGAGGCAGAAGAAGGCATCCGACCAGAAGGCGAACCCGACCAGGATGCCGACGAAGGCCAGGGGAACCTTGAGGAGGACATAGGCCATGGACCGCCAGCCCGTGCGGTCGCGGAGCGCCGACTGCAGCCAGCCCAGGAACCCCTGGCGCGCCAGGAAGGGTTCGGGATCCTCGATCTGCTCATCCAGAAAGGCGTTGGCCAACTGCCGATGCAGTCCACCGATCCCCCGGGCGCCGCGGATCGAGAGGGCGATGATGGCCAGTCCGAAAAAGGTCACGGCCAGGATCACACCGGCGAACATGGTGGCGACCACGAACACCACCCCGACGAAGGCCAGCGCCACACCGATGCACAGGAAGGCCAACTCCGACCAGGCCCGCCCGGTGAAGGGCTCGTAGACGATGGTGCGGGCGATCTGCTTGACCTGATCACCGCGTTCCTCCTTGACGACGGCGGCCATCTCCTTGATGAGGGCACCAACCCGGGTGCCGGTGTGGCCCGCCTCTCCTTCCGTCATGTCTCCCGACGACCTCCTGTCGTCCTGTGCCTCGATGGGAACGGTCATCGGTCGCAACCGATCAGAAGCATCTTCCCAGACGGTCGACAGCGAGCGTCCCGCACCGTCTGGTCAGCTCCGTTCACAGCGAACATCTGGCGCTCCTTGGCCGGGGGCCCTCGGGCAGCCCACTCGGCCGCGTCTCCCAAGGTACGCAATCGGCGCCGGAAAGGACATGGCGCTACCGGGCGTCTGCGGGCTGGGGACAACCCCCCTGTCGGCGGTGGGCGGAGGGCTGGGCCCGGGACGTCGAAACGGGCCATCCCGGGCAGTCCGGCCCCCGGCTGATCACCCGGCCGGGAATGGGACGGGGGTACCATGCAGGCGGTCCACGCCCCCGGCGAGCCGCAGCTGACAAGGGCCAAGGGGCCTCCCTCCGACAGAAGGCGGTATCGATGCACGGGGTTCTTGGAACACTCCTCCCGTTGGCCATCGCGGTGACCATCTCCCCGATCCCGATCATCGCCGAAATCCTCCTCCTGTTCAGCAAGAAACCGGTGGCCGCCGCTTCGGCCTATCTGGTCGGCTTCGTCATCGGCGTCGCCCTGATCCTCGGCGTCCTGATCCTCGTGGCCAACGCCGTCGACCTGTCGAAGTCCGGACCTGCCAAAGGGGCGGGAACGCTGCAGCTCGTATTGGGCGTCGTCTTGCTGGTGGCCGCCGTCCGGCGCTTCCGCGGACGGCCGAAGCACGACGAGGCCACGCCCGCGCCGAAATGGATGAACGGGATCGGGTCGTTCACACCGGGCAAGTCGCTCGGGGTGGGCACCGCCCTCGGTGCCGCCAATCCCAAGAACATCGCCGTGGGCGTCGCCGCGGCGGCGGCCATCTCCTCCGCCGGACTCTCCACCGGTCAGACGGTCGTCTCGATGGTGGTGTACGTCATCATCGCCGCCGCCGGCGTCGCCGCTCCCCTGGTGGTCATGGTCAGCCTGGGCGACAAGGCCAAGGGGATCCTCGACACCTGGAAGACCTGGCTGGGGTTGAACAACGCCACGGTGATGGCCGTGCTCCTCTTGGTGTTCGGGGTCGTGCTGGTGGGCAAGGGGATCGCCGGGACGTGATCAGATAGACAAGTATCTTGACTATCAAACGTCCGGGGCGGAGGATGGCGGCATGGACGGGACGGACTCCGCCGAGCTGGGCACTCCCACCCTGATGCGGATGGCCCGGGGTGCCTACGCCCGGTCGATTCGAGCCCAACTGCATGCCGTCGGTATCGATGACCTGCCCAGGAACGGCGCCTTCATTCTGACCGGGATCGACACGTCGGGCGGGGCCACAGCTGATCTGCCCCGCGACCTCGGGATCAGCAAACAGGCCGTCAGCCAGGTCATCGACATCCTGGTGAACCGGGGCTATCTCGAACGGGGCCCCGACCCCGACGACCGGCGCCGGATCGCCCTCGAGCTCACCGAACGCGGTCAGGACGTGGCCGCCGCTGTGCTCCGTGGTGTCAACGCGGTCGAGGACCAGCTGCGGGAGCGGGTGTCGCCCGACCAGATCGAGGCGGCGCGGTCGGTCCTCCTCGCCCTCGGCGACATCAAGGGTGTCGGCCTGTCCACCGGAGCCGGGAGGAAGCGGCCGGCCCGGAAGTTCCGGCGCTTCAGCCCGATCTTCCCGGTGCGGGATCTGGGTGCTGCGCTCGCCCACTACGCCGCCCTCGGCTTCGACACCCTGGCCGACGGCGACAGCGACAGCTACGGGTTCGCCACCCGCCAGGGGACGGGCCTCCATCTGGCTGTCGGCCGAGGCCACGAGCCACTCCACCCTGGTTCGGCCTACCTCTACGTCAGCGATGCCGACGCCGTCTACGAGGAGTGGAGCCGACCGGGTATCGGCGGGCACACCATGCCCGTCGGGCCGACGCCCTATGAGATGCGGGAGGGCTCACACACCGACCCGGACGGGAACCTCATCCGGTTCGGCTCACCTGACGAGGAGTAGCCCGCCTGACGAGGAGTAGCCCGACCCCCTACTGGCGCCGCTCGAAGCCGGCGACATTGCTCGCCGTCGAGGAAACCTGGGTGAGGTGGATACCGACGTCGACCGGTCGGGTTTCGACCCGCCGGGTGCTTCCCGTCCCCAACTGCCCGTTGTCATTACCGCCCCAGGCCCAGAGCCGGCCCGTCATATCGATGCCGTAGCATGAGTACCCGCCCGAGTTGACCTGGTCGAAGGTCACGCCGGTCGGGAGGCTGACCCGCACAGGGACCTCGGCGTTCGTCCTGCCGCCATCACCGATCTGACCCTTCTTGTTGTCGCCCCATGCCCAGACCGAGCCGTCGGCGAGGATGGCAACCGTCTGGCCGTTGGTCGGGCCGCTCCCACCCTGGGATACCTGTCTGACCGCCCCGGGCAGGTCCACCCGGACCGGGGTGTCGCTGTCCACGGTGGTGCCGTTTCCAAGTTGGCCTGCGGCGTTGTAGCCCCAGTTGTAGTACTCGCCGTTGCTGAACAGCGCACCCCCACCTCCCCAGGACGAAGTCAGGTCGCTGACGGTTGCGCCACTCGGAAGGTCGATCACCGCAGTCGGCGTGGGGCTGATGGCCGTCGAGCCGTTGCCGAGGACGCCGTACTGGCCACTCCCGCAGGCGTAGACCTTCCCCCGGGACGCGAAGATCGAGTGGGTCAACGCGCCGGTGGCCAGGGTGACGTCGCTCAGCGGCAGCCGCCGGGGACGGAGTGCCGTGGGGTCGGAGAGGCAGAGGTCACCGTTGGCGTTGAGACCCCATCCCCACACATGACCGCTCGAGTCGATGGCCAGGGCGCCGTCGAACGGCATCGGGTTGGCCAGCGTCACGATCTTGACGCCGGTCGGGAGGTCCACCTTCACAGCCCGGGTGTCAAACGGAACGGTCGTGCCGTTGCCGAGCTCGCCGTCGCTGGCCACGCCCCACGCCCAGACCGTCCCATTCGAGGTCAGCGCGTAGCCATCCGAGTTGGAGGTGGCGACCTGCACGACCTCTCCGCTGATGCCCGAGACGGCCGTCGGCGTGCTGAGCTCGAGTTGGGCGATCTTGCCCCGGTTGCCGACCACACCGAACCGGTAGACGACGGTTCCCGGTGCCGGACGGGGAGCGGTTGCGCCACTGCCGCAGGCGGAACCCAGGACGGCCAGCGACACGCCGAGCAGGCCCCCGAGCCACCGGGTCTTCCTCGGAGATCGACGCATCGTCGCAGTATGAAGTCGAACCATCTGATTGTCAACCAAGTTTACAATTTGCTACCATCGTGCCGTGGCTGCGAAACGGTCCCCGACGGATGCCGACATCGGCCCCGATCACACATCCGAGGAGCGGAGCCCCGGTGGTCTCGGGGCCGCCCTCCGCCGCGCCTGGGTCGGCTACCAGCTCAGGGTGGACGAGGCCATGGAAGATGCGGGATTCGCCGACCGGAGGTTTCCCGACGGTCGGGTGCTCCGGCTGTGCTCGGACCGGGACGGGACGACGATCTCGGGGATCGGCCGTGAGCTGGGCATCACCCGCCAGGGTGCGGGAAAGGTCGTCGGCCACCTGCACCATCGCGGTTACGTGTCGGTTGCCGATTCGGCCACCAGCGGAAGGGAGAAATCCGTGACTGTGACCCGGCGGGGTCTCGACTATCTCGAGGCACACCGAAGAGCGACCCGAACCATCGACGGGCAACTGCGCACCGAACTCGGAGCGGACGGTTTCTCCGCCCTGCACCAGCTGCTCGATTCGTTGGGCCGAGGCGGGGAGATCAGGATGCGAACCTACCTCGGACGTTCCTCGACCTGAGGCCGGAGCAGGTCAAGGGGCGTCCGGCCGAGGAGTTGTGAGAACCGGTCAGTCGTCGATCGATGCGTAGGTGCCGGTCAGGAAGTCGAGGGTGATGTTGGAAGGGCGGGGCGAGATCCACATCGCATTGGTGAGGAGAATGGCAATCATCTGCTCGGACGGGTCGTTGCGCCAGAAGGTCCCCATCCCGCCGTCCCAGCCGTATTGGCCGACCGGCGCGGCGGGATGGTCACGGCGGGTCACCATCCCGACCCCGAATCCCCAGCCTCGGGCATCGAAGTCGTCGGGGAAGAAACCCGAGACCGCCTTCTGTTCCGGCGTCAGCTGGTCGGTGGTCATCGTCTCCACGGAGGGCCGCGACAAGATGGGTGCGCCGCCCCGCAAGAGCATCTCGGCGAAGGCCAGGTAGTCGAGAGCCGTCGATACCAGGCCCCCACCGCCGGACGGGAATGCCGGTGGGGTGCTCCACTGCCCGGTCGGCTCGTCGTAGACCTGGAGCGCACCGGAGCCGGGGTCGGTGGCGTAGCTGGTGGTGAAGCGATCGAGATCGGCGGCTGCCACGGAGAAGGACGTATCGGTCATACCGAGGGGCTCGAAGACCTGCTCCCGCAGGAACAATTCGAGTGGTTGCCCCGATGCCCGGGCGATGAGCACACCGAGCACGTCAGCCCCGGTGTGGTACAACCACCGTTCGCCGGGTTGGCACATCAGCGGCAGCATCGAGAAACGACGCATCCACTCGTCGGGCTCAGGCGGCAGGGACGGCTGGGGCGGCCCGAGACCCAGTTGGAGCGGGGCGGCGGCATCGTTGACCGGGCACGGTCCGAAATATCCACCGAAGCCCATGCGAAAGGTGAGCAGGTCCCGTACGGTGATCGCCCGATGGGCGGGCACCGTGTCCTCGATGGGACCGTCGATGCGGCGCACGACGCGACGGTCGGCGAGCTCGGGCAACAGCCGCTCGACCGGCTCGTCCAGTCTCACGACGCACTCCTCGAGGAGCACCATGGTGGCCACGGCCATGATCGGCTTGGTCATCGACGAGATCCGAAAGATGGTGTCGGGCCGGATACTCCGACCGCCCTCGAGGGCGGTCATCCCGATGGGATCGATGTGGGCCTCGCCGCGCCGGCTGACGACCGAGACCAGTCCGGACGTCGTGCCCCGGTCGACGGAGCGGGCCATGACGTCATGGAGGTGGGCGAGACGCCGTTTCGAGAGTCCGGAGCCGTTGGGCGCCATCGGGAGCGATGGCGCAGGGTGCGGCTGACCGGTCGACGGCGATGACACGGCTACCTGCCCGGCGTACGCAGCTTGAACGGTGCTCCCGCCGGGTCGGTCACCGTGGCCAGGCGGCCGTAGGGGGTGGTCTCGGCGTCCATCACCACCGAACCGCCGAGGGTCTTGACCTTGGTCACGGTGGTGTCGACGTCATCAACCTCCCAGTAGACGGACCAGTGGGCGGCCACGCCGTCGGGAAGGAACGCACTGGCGTCCATGATCCCCGCCAACTCGCCGCCTCCCCCCGGATCCCGCATGGTGGAGTACCGGAATTGGTCACTGTCGCCCACCGTGTCGGTTTCCCAGCCGAACACCGAACGGTAGAACCCGAGCGCGGTGGAGTAGTCGCGGGTGTGCAGCTCGAACCAGCTCGGCGCGCCGTGCTCGTTCAGCACGGTGAACCCCGGGAAGGTCCCCGCCTCCCATGTGCCGAGGTGGGCCCCGGTCGGATCGATGAGCACGGCTTGGGTCCCGAGGTCGGCGACGGGCATCTCCCCGGCGATGATCTCCGCTCCGTTGGCCGCCGCGGCCTCGACCGTCTTGGTGATGTCATCGGTGTCCAGATACACCTTCCAGATGTCCTGCGCCGGCATCCCGCCCATGTCGCCCATGGCCCCGGCCACCGGGACCCCGTCGCGGGTGAACATGAAGTAGCCGCCGAACTCCGGGCTCGGCTCCTGGGCCTCCCAGCCGAACAGGGCGGCGTAGAAGGCCCGGCTGCCTTCGACGTCCGAGGTCCACAGGTCGGTCCAACAGGGGGATCCGATGGGGGCACGGTCACGGGTGGGCATGGTCGCTCCTTCTGCTCTCGTGGATCATCTCACTCCTTCGACGGAGCCGGCGCGGCAACGTCATCGGTTCCACCCCGCCGGTCACAGGGACGGCGGTCGACCGATGAGACGGCCGGCCATCGCCCGTCCACCATCTGATGGCTGGCCGCGAACGATGGTGCCGGGCGGCGGTGGTCGGTCCCCACGGTGACGAGGTGGCCTGCTGGCTGCTGGAGGGTCCGGGGGACCCTGACATCAGCACCGTCGACGCGGTGGCCCGTCTGGCCCTGGTGGCCACGCGCCTGGGCGGTGATCTCCGCCTCACCGACGTTTCACCGGCGCTGGCCGCCCTTCTCGAGCTGGCCGGGCTAGGTGTCGGCGCCGGACGACGCGTCAAGGTGGAGGGGCAGCCCGAACTGGGGGAAGAGCCGGTCGGGCTGCAAGAAGGACAGGAAGAACGCCATCCCGGTGATCTTCCCCCCTGAGATCTCGAGCACCTGCAGGGCCCAGGGTGCGTACCCGCCTCTCGGGTCCGGCCGGTACTGGCCGAAGGCCGGACAACCGTTGGCCGAGGTGGGCAGCAACCGCGATCCCCGGCAGCCGCTCGGCCCGGGTTCGACCATCCAACGACCGATGTCGGCCGCCCCCCGGATCCACAAGGCGAACGGCGGCATCGACTGGACGGCGTCCTCATGCAACAGCGCCACCAACCGTTCGATGTCGTAGCGCTCGAACGCATCCAGGTAGCGCTCGAGCAGCTCCCCGTCGGCCGCATCCAGGGGCTCGGGCCGGGCGTCGAGAGGCAGGGAGCGAAGCGTGGCCCGCGCCCGCTGCAGAGCGCTGTTGACCGCGGAACTGCTGGTGTCGAGAAGCTCGGCCACCTCCGCCGCCGGCCAGGACAGCACCTCACAGAGGATGAGCGCAGCGCGTTGACGGGCCGGGAGATGTTGCAGCGCGGTCACGAAGGCGAGACGGATCGACTCCCGGTAGTGGCTCAGTTCCGCGGGATCGGCCCCCCACGGTTCGACGCCGCCGTCGGCGACCGGGGTCACCCACATGGCCTCGGGAAGGAGCGGTCCGAGCAGGGACTCGTCAGGAGCCGAAGCCGGCCCCATCTCCATGGGCCGGGCCCGGCGTTGGACGTGGCGGTGCATGTCGATGCACACGTTGGTGGCGATGCGGTAGAGCCATGAACGGACACTCGAGCGTCCCTCGAACCCCTGGGCATTGCGCCAGGCCCGGAGCATCGTCTCTTGGACGGCGTCCTCGGCCTCGAAGCCGGAACCGAGCATCCGGTAGCAGTACCCGGTCAGTTCCCGACGGTACGGCTCCAGTTCGGACACGGCCAAAGGGGCCTCGCGGACGGCCACAGCCCTCAATGCTACCGAAGGAGGATCGAGCGCGATGTCTGCCATCAACAGTTCGACGGCGCCGGCGATGTGAACTCATCGGTGGCGACGAGAGTCTGGCCCCTTCGACCTTCCCGGGCTGGTGCGGGGTCCGATGCATCACCCGCACCGAGCGGCAAGGCCCCACCGCCCGGCTGGAGGTCGATCGGGGGATCTGACCTATTGTTGCCCCATGCCCGTGCTCCCTTCAACGGCCGCGAACTACGACCCTGACGAGGTCCGGGCCAAGTACCTGGCCGAGCGCGACAAGCGGCTGGTCCCCGGCCGCGCCAGCATCCGCGACCTGAAGACCGACGAGCACTTCGCCCGTTACCGTCACGACCCGTTCACACCCACCACCGAGCGCGACCCGGTGGTTGACGACGTCGACGTGGTGATCGTGGGCGGGGGGATCGCCGGCGTGCTGGCCGGAGCCCAGCTTCGCAAAGCCGGCATCGAGCGGATCCGGATCATCGACCAGGCGGGCGGTATCGGAGGCACCTGGTATTGGAACCGCTATCCGGGCGTGATGTGCGACGTCGAGTCGTACATCTACCTGCCGATGCTCGAGGAGCTCGACTACATCCCCACCCGGCGCTACGCCTTCGGCGAGGAGATCCGGAGCCACCTCGACGCGGTGGCCGGCCATTTCGACCTCACAACCGACGCCCTGTTCCATACCGGGGTGACGGGCGCCGAGTGGCACGAGGAGTCGGCCCGCTGGAAGATCCGCACCGACCGTGACGACGAGGTCAGCTGCCGGTGGTACGTGCTGGCTGTCGGCATCCTCAACCTCATGAAGCTGCCGACCATCCCGGGCATGGAGGACTTCGCCGGGCACTCCTTTCATACGGCCCGGTGGGACTACGGGTACACGGGCGGGGGCCCGGACCAACCTCTCACCGGCCTGTCGGACAAGGTCGTCGCCCTCATCGGGACCGGGGCCAGCGGCATCCAGTGCGTGCCGCCGCTGGCCGACGCGGCCGAGCACCTCTACGTACTCCAGCGCACGCCGTCGGCCATCGGCGAGCGGGGCAACCGCCCGACCGATCCCGACTTCGCCCAGGAACTCGAGCCGGGATGGCAGCGGGACCGGATGGACAACTTCCAGGCCATCATCATGGGCCGGCCCGTCGAGTCTGATCTGGTGGGTGACGGGTGGACGCACCACTATGCCGCCGTCCAGCACCCCCCGCGGGCGGAGGGCATGACCATGGCCGAGTACATGCGCAGTGCCGAGGAGTTCGACTACTCGATCATGGAGCTGCACCGCCACCGGGTCGAGGAGCTGGTGGCCGACCCGGCCAAGGCCGAGATCCTCAAGCCCTACTACCGCTACCTGTGCAAGCGGCCGTGCTTCCACGACGAGTACCTGCCCGCCTTCAACAACCCCGATGTCACGTTGATCGACTGCCCCGCCGGGATCGACCGGATCACCGAGCAGGGACCGGTGGTCGACGGCAAGCAGTACGAGGTCGACTGCATCATCTACGGCACCGGGTTCGAGGCCGAGCTGACCCCCATCTTCCGTCGCGTCGGGCACGAGATCGTCGGCCGGGGCGGTATCACGCTGGCCGACAAGTGGGCTGACGGTGCCGCCAGCCTGTTCGGCATGATGAGTCGGGGCTTCCCGAACATGTTCATCATGCCCGCACCCGGGCAGCAGGCCGTGGTGACCGTCAACTACACCCAGCTGGCCGTGCTCGGGGCCGAGTTCGTCGGCGCCACCGTCGGGCAGCTGCAGCAGCGGGGCGTCGAGGTCTTCGACGTCAGTGCCGAGGCCGAGGAAGGCTGGACCAAAGAGATCGTCGACACCTTCGTCGACAGCAGTGCGATCATGTCGGCCTGCACACCGTCGCGTATCAACAACGAGGGCCATCCCGAGGCTTTGAACCCCCGCAATACCAACTACGGCCGCGGGTTCGGTGACTGGTTCGGCTACCGCGAGCTCCTCGAGCGGTGGCTCGAGGCCGGCGACCTCGAAGGCTTGGAGCTCAAGGTCCGGTCGACGGCATCGTGAGCGCACGCCAACGGGTCGCCGTCGTGACCGGGGGTGGGGGCGGGATCGGAGCGGCGGTGGCCGAGGAGCTCGGTCGGGGCGGCTGGTTCGTCGTCACCCTCGACCCCCTGGTGACCCTCGACGGCTCCGAGCAACTGCCGGAGGCCGAAGAGACCACCGCCGGCCGCATCGTGGCTGCAGGTGGCTCAGCGCGGGCGTCGTCCGCGTCGGTGACCGACGGCGAGGCCGTACGCAGCCTGTTCCAGCAGCTGGCCGACGAACACGGTGGGCTCGATGCCGTCGTCAACGTGGCCGGCATCACCCGGCAGACCTACTTCGGAAAGGGCACCGAGGCGGACTGGATGGCCGTGCTGGCCGTGCACCTCGAGGGCTACCTCAACGTGCTCGATGCCGCCCTGCCCCTCATGGCCGCCGCCGGCCACGGCCGCATCCTCGGCGTGACCTCGGGGTCCGGGTGGCGCGCCGCCGACGCCGGTGCGTACAGCTGCGCCAAGCGGGCCGTCGCTGCCCTCACCTGGCAGCTGGGCCGGCAGGCGCCACCGGGCGTCACCGTCAACGCCATGTCGCCCATCGCCGCCACCAGGATGATGGCCTCCGCTCTCGAGCGGGCCCGGAAGGCGGGCCGGTCGGGCGGGGGTGGCATCTCCTTTCTGTCCGTCGCCGGGCCCGAGGACCTCGGGCCTCTCGGTGCCTATCTCGTCGGTGACGACTTCGGCTGGTGCAGCGGCCGGGTGCTCTTCGCCGGCGGCTCGGAGGTGGCCATCGTCGACGAGCCCCGGCTTCTCGAGGTCGTGCGCAGTGAGCCCGCCGTCTCCCTGCCCCGGGTACTCGAGGAGGTCGTCCCCCGTGCACTGGCCAAAGCCGAGGCCGGCCAGACCAGTGCCGGCGGCGGCAACCCCCGGTTCGGGCCCATCTTCGACGAGCCGGCCCCCGCCGAGGTGGTCTCGGCTGAAGTTCGGTCCTGTGTCCTGGTGACCGACCGACCGGCAGTGGCGGCCTCGGTGACCTCCGCCCTCGGGGCCCGGTCGATCGTCTGCCACCGAGTCGCCGAGGTGGTGTCCGGCTTCGGACCCGCCGCTGATGCGCTGAGCGCGGCGGTCGCCGCGGTGGGGCCGGTAGACGCCATCGTGGTGGCGCCCGCCGGTGACCGGCCGACGCCCACCCCGCCGGACGGCTGGCAGCGGGTCCTCGCCGAGCACCGGGGGATCGTCGAGCACATCCATACCGATGCCGGCTGGGCACGGGCGGCGGCCGACTATGCCACCGATGCCGGCCGCCCGGTCCGGCTGGTGACCCTGACCGACGCCACGACGACGGAGGGTCGAAGTCGAGCCCAGGCGGCGGCGCAGCACGCCCGAGTGGCGTCCGGGGCGACGGAGGGGCGGGTCACCGGCTTCGCCGTGAGCATGGAGACCTCGGAGGACCATGGCGCGCCGCCGGCCGGAGAGCTCGTCGCCCACCTGCTGAGCCGGCCCGAGGCGACAGATCTTGCCGGTGCCGAGTTGGCGGTGGGCGCCGGTTGGCTCGGACTTCGCAGTCACCCCAAGCCGATCGGCAGCGTCACCTACGGTGGTCCCGACCTCCCCGTTTGGCTCGATGCCACGCTTCGGGAGATCGTGGGGGCCACGGGCAGCTCACCCCGCCCGGAGTCATGATGGCCGCCCGACCCACACGCATCGTCGACGCCCACGTCCACATCTGGGACCCCGCGCAAACCCGGTGGTATCCGTATCTCTCGCGCCCGCCGGAGGGCGGCGCCGGCGATGCATCGAGAATGTACCGACGTTTCGATGTCGAGACCTACCGGGCCGAAGCGTCACAGTGGAATGTCGAAAAGTTCGTCAACGTGGCCGCGGCCACGGGGCGTCACTCCATCGAGGAGACCTTGGAGCTGGATGCCAAGGCTCGAAGCCGCGGTGGCCCCGACGCCATCATCGGGGGCCTGCCCCCGACCGACACCGTGGCCGAGGCCGTCGAGCTCCTCGACCGGCAGATGACTGCGCCACGCTTCCGTGGGGTCCGCCCGATGGGCGTCCACGTCGGCCCGGTTCCCGACCCGGGCGTGCTCACCGCTCTGCAGGAGCGGGACCTGGTGTTCGAGTTGATGACCCATCCCGATCAGCTGCGGGTGGCGGCGGCGAAACTCGCGGGCTTCGACGATCTCACCGTTGTCGTCGAACACGCCGGATGGCCCCGTTCGAATTCCGATGAGGAGCGCGCTCTGTGGCAGGACGGTGTCGATGCCCTGGCCGCCCTGGGTGACAACGTCGTGTGCAAGCTCTCGGGCCTGGCCATGCCGTTCGGGTCCATGGGCGTCGATGCCCTCGCCCCGTGGCTGGAGTACGCCATCGAGGCCTTCGGCGTCGATCGCTGCATGTTCGCCAGCAACTTCCCGGTCGACTCGATGTACGGCACCTTCGACGATCTCTACACCACATTCAGCACGGCGACAGGTGGCCTCGACCGTGCATCACGTGACAAACTGTTCGCTGACAATGCCGAGCGTGTCTTTCGTCTGTAGCGGCAGGCAAGCAGTCACACCCGGACGAAGACGGCGGTCACGGTGACCTGGTTGATGAGCCTGGCCCCCAACTTGGACCACGTGAGCCCCCACTCGCTCCGGTCGATCTCGACTTCGGCGGTGACCAGCACCCGGTTGGGTCCGGCTTCGCTGATGATCACGGGCACGTCGAGCGGGCGGCGCTCGCCGTGGACGGTGAGCGTGCCGGTCACCACGACCTGATTGCCGGGCGTCGAACGGGCCCCGGTGGCGGCGTAGGTGAAGGTCGGGTAGGTGTCGACCTCGAAGAAATCGCTGCCGCGGAGGTGGTGGTCGCGTTTTTTGTGCTTGGTATCCACCGACGATGCGTCGACGACCAGCGTTCCGGTGACGCTCCCGTCGTCGCCCACCGTCCCGCGGCCTCCGGTCGCCTTGAAGACGGCGGTGATCCTGGCCAACCCCCACACGGTCCGGGTGTGCAGTTCGACGGTGGTGGCCGACGGGTCCAGCTGCCAAGCGCCGGTGGCACCGGCCCGCGGACACGTACTGTCCCCGGCGTTGATGTCGGTGGGTCTCACCAGGTGTCCCCGTGTTCCGTGATCACCTCATCGCCTGCCCCGGCCCCACCGTCGGGGTTCGCCATGCGCCCGCGGTTCACCACGCACCTGCCACCTGCCTGGTCGCGGCGTTGAGGCGGTTCCAGACATTGATGGAGGCGATCTCGATGATCAGGGAGGCGAGCGCCGGCTCCTCGAAGTGCTTGGCGGCTTCGTCATAGACCTCATCGGGCACCGGGTCTTCGCGGTCGCTGAGCCGGGTCACGGCTTCGGTCATCATGAGGGCGGCACGTTCGGCATCGGTGAAGTACGGGGCATCGCGCCAGGCCGCCACGGCCCAAATCCGCTCGTCGCTCTCACCGGCCTTTTTGAGGTCCTGGGCGTGCATCTGGACGCAGACACTGCAGCCGTTGATCTGGCTGGCCCGCAAGTGGACCAACTGGACGGTGGTCTCGGGCAGGCCCCCGTGCCCGGCGGCGGCGGACAGTGCCTGCAGCGCGTCGAGCGCACCGGGAACGCTCAGGGCCGGATTGGCCATGCGTGCTTCCATGATTCTCTCCATTTCTCCTCGGCACCGTTGGCGGATGCGAGGTGTCACTATGTATGACGCGTGGCGATCGAGGAATGTGACAGATGAACGAATCCGACTCGCTGAAGGACGGCTTCGAGAAGAGTCGGGCGCGCCTGCGGGCCGTCGCCTATCGGATGCTCGGTTCGCTGTCCGAAGCTGACGATGCGCTTCAGGACGCCTGGGTACGCAGCAGCCGGGCGGGAACGACCGGCGTGGAGAATCTGGATGGCTGGCTGACCACGATCGTCGCTCGGATCTGTCTGGGCAAGCTGCGCACCCGCGCGGCGAGGCGGGAGGACCCGCTCGGCGTGCACGTACCCGATCCGGTCATCAGCCGAGCCGACGGGACGAGTCCCGAGGACTCGGTGCTCCTGGCCGAATCGGTCGGGCTGGCGCTGCAGGTGGTGCTCGACAGGCTGGCCCCGGCGGAGCGGCTGGCTTTCGTCCTGCACGATATGTTCGATCTGCCCTTCGATGAGATCGCTCCCGTGGTGGGGCGCACACCGGCGGCGGCCAGGCAGCTGGCCAGTCGGGCCCGGCGGCGGGTTCAAGAGGCCGACGTCCAGACTCCCGACCCGGACATGGTCCGCCAGCGGGAGGCGGTCGATGCCTTCTTCGCCGCCGCGCACCTCGGCGATCTCGACGGACTGGTGGCGGTCCTCGATCCGGACATCGTGGTGCGAACGGATGGAGGAGCGGCGCGTCCGGACGCCTCGGGGGTGCTCCAAGGCGCCGCCGCGGTCGCCGCCCAAACCATCGGGAGGGCGCAGGCGTCGGCACCGAAGCTGCCGGTCCTGGTGAACGGCGCCGCCGGGGTGGTCATCGCACTGGAGGGACAGCCCATGGCCGTCATGGGGTTCACTGTCTCGGGAGGCAAGATTTCGGAGATCAACGCCATCGTCGATCCGGAGCGCATCCGCCGGATCGACCTGGCCGCCCTCCACGACTGACGGCCAGGCGTCGGAGACGGCCGTCCATTCGATCCTTCCGGCCGGACGTGGCGCTGACGGATGGGACTCCTCTCGCTAGGCTCTGGCCGTGGCCCTCGGCTCCTTCTTCTGTGAGGCGTGCGGAAGTCAGGGATCGACGCTGCCGGTGCCACCGGTCAAGACCCCACTCGGGAGTCTGGTGGTCGGGCTCGACCCGGAGTGCGAGGACTGCCACACCATGGCCCGGGATGCCGGGGTCGCCCTGCCTCTGCGATTTGGACAACCACCGTTGGAAAAGCCGTAGGTACGGCCCCCCCTGGTCGGGTGGAACGTCGCCCGACGACCTCGGCGGCGGGTTCGATCACCGCCTGCCGCACCCGTAACGTACGGGTCGTCCGGGCAGACGAGTCCAGTCTTGGAGAAGAAGGAGGTGGCGAACATGGGGCTGGTACTCGTGAATACGGCCATGTCGTTGGACGGCATGATCGCCGGACCGAATGCGGAGATGGACTGGATCTTCGAGCACCCGGTCACGGAAGACTCGCCCGACGACCCGACCGAGGAGCTGGTCCAGTCCACCGGGTCGGTCCTGGTGGGACGGAACTGTTACGACGTGGGCCGGCGGGCCGAGCGGCCCGAGACGGGTGGCCTCTTCGGAGGACGATGGACCGGGCCACAGTTCGTTCTCACCCACCGACCGCCCGATGACGAGGAGGACCCGGACATCACCTTCCTGTCCGGCGACATCCGCGAGTGCGTGGGCCGGGCTCAGCAGGCGGCGAACGGCAAGAACGTGATCGTGCTCGGAGCCAATGTGGTCGGGCAGTGTTTCGATGCGGGCCTCGTTGATGAGCTGTTGATCGTTCTGGTGCCGGTGGTGCTCGGAGCCGGGCTTCGTCTCTTCGGCGACATCACCAGTGGGTCGATCAATCTCGAGCGAACCAGCGTGACCCAGATGGGGGCGATCACCAATCTCCGCTTCCGGGTGGTGAAGTAGGAGATCACCGGGCCTCACCACCGGGCGACGTACACGAAATCGGCCGCTGGTCGATCAAGCCACTGCACGATCCGCATGGCCAGGTCCATGCCCGTGGCGAACTTCGCCGTGCGCAGCGCCGTGAGCTGATTGGGGCTGCACTGAAGGATCGAGGCGAGCCCGGGCCAGGTCAGTTCGTGCCGGCGTCGCTTCTCGTCCATCGCCGCGTACAGCCGCTTGAGGCTCCAACGGAGCCGACGGTCCGTACCCGCCTCCGGCAACGCGAATCGGGGTTCGCCGCCATCGCTCGAGCCACGGAGAAAGCTTTCGGGAGTCCGCCCGAGCCAGCGCAGCATGAACAGAGCGTGCTGGCAGCTCGTGCGCGGCTTGGTGCCCATGTTGGTCAGGGTCGAGGGGCTGATCGGGTGGTCCTTGCGTCGATCGTTGAGGACGGATGACATCTCCCACATCTGGCTGGCCACCCCGGTCCAGCTCAGTCCGAGCTCGACCCGCCTGGCGTCGAGCGCCAGATATAACGCGTGAGCGTCAAAGGCACGGATGGAGGGTTCAGTCACCCTTCAATCATGCACCCGTCCTCGGGCCGGACATCAGGGCAGGGGCCATGGCCGGCAGCCCGTCAACACGGGGCAGGTTCGCCCTGATCGACGCCGTCGGGCCGACCTCGGGCGGCGAAGAATACGTTCGACGCTTGAGGTCGTCGGCGGCCATCGAGTCGGTCATGATCGGGCGACGCGATATCGGCGGGTGGCGAGGGGGATGAAGACCGCGAGAAGGACCACGGACCAGACGAGCGTGGCGGCAATGGGATGCTGGAGGGCCCACGTGCTGTCGTGCGCGACGACGTCGGGATTGCCGAACAATTGCCGACAGGCGGCGACCAGACAGCTGATGGGATTCCAGTCGGCGATGTCACGCAACCAGGTCGGCATGCCGTCGGTGGGAACGAAGGCGTTGGAAACCATGGCGATGGGAAAGCTGAGCGGGACCAACGCGTCGGCCGTGGTGGGGTTGCGGACGAGAAGTCCGAGGTAGACCCCGAGCCAGCTGAAGG
Source organism: uncultured Acidimicrobiales bacterium (assembly GCA_963713625.1). Classification (GTDB taxonomy): domain Bacteria; phylum Actinomycetota; class Acidimicrobiia; order Acidimicrobiales; family RAAP-2; genus Bog-756. The sequence goes on from CAVQMN010000009.1 coordinate 180,831, forward strand.
CGTAGCGCATGAGCAGCAGGAGCCCGAAAGCCGCCACGGCATCGGCCGCGCCATTATCGATCCGCCAGCCCACGGCAAGACCGCAAACAGTCAGCACGGTCAAGTTCAACACACCCGTGAACACGCCGGCACCGGTGCGCCCGAACGGAACGGCCGATCGTGAGATGGCCATCGAACGGAACCGGTCCATTACCCCTCGAGCGTGATCGTCCGCCATGGCCAAGGCGGTGATTCCGATGGCGGTGACCTGGCTGAAGGCGAAGAGGCCGGGAATGAGGTACTCGCGATAGTTCCCGCCCGGCGCGGCAATGGCGCTGCCGAAGATGTAGCCGAACAAGATGACCATCACGGCAGGAAAGATCAACTCTGCGGCCAGCTCCGTGGGCGTGTAGCGCAGCTGGGCCAAATCCCGTCGAACGATCGTCCACCCGTCGAGGAGCGCCAGGCGGAAGCCGTCCCGACGCGGCCCGGCCTCGACGGTGGTCGTGGTGCTGGTCATGTTACGACCTCGAGTTGGGCGTCGGACGTGGTCTGATGACCGGTGAGGCGGAGAAAGACATCGTCCAAGGTGGAGCGGCGGAGGGTCACGTCCTCCACCCGGAGATGGGCCCGCACCAACTCGGTGACGGCGGCGGCCAAGTCGGAGAAGCCGTCGACGATGGGCACGCTCACCTGGCGGCGCACCTCGTCGATGTAGGGCGACTGGTTCAAGGCCCGCCCGAGGGCGGCGCCGGCCACGGAGAGATCGGAGGGATCGTAGAGGACGACTTCGAGGTGATCAGTGCCCACGTCCCGCTTGAGTTGGTCGGGGGTGCCTTCGGCGATGACCCGGCCGCCGTCGATGACGGCCACGCGCTGGGCGAGATGGTCGGCCTCGTCGAGGTACTGGGTGGTGAGGAGCACACTCGTCCCGGTGGCGGTCAGTTCCCGGACCGCCTCCCAGACTTCATTGCGACCCCTGGGATCAAGCCCCGTCGTCGGCTCGTCCAGAAGAAGCAGTCGTGGCGAAACGATCAGGCTGGCGGCCAGATCGAGGCGACGTCGCATCCCACCCGAGTAGGTGGACACCAGGCGATGGCCCACCGCGGTGAGGTCGAAGCGCTCCAAAAGTTCGTCGGCTCGCCGTCGGGCGCCGCCCTCCCCCAGATGGCACAGCCGGCCGAACATGACCAGATTCAGTCGGGCGGGTAGCCGCTCGTCCAACGCGGCGTTCTGGCCGACCAGGCCGATCCGGCGACGGACCTCGGTGGGTTGGCGGGTGACATCGAAGCCGGCCACGAGGGCCCGACCGCCATCGGAGTCGGTGAGGGTGGCGAGCACCCGCACCGTCGTGGTCTTGCCACATCCGTTGGGGCCGAGCAGCCCGTAGACCATGCCGGCCGGCACCCTCAGGTCGAGGCCGTCGAGCGCCACCGTGGCCCCGAAGTGCTTGGTCAGGCCCTCGGTGAGGACCACGTCATCGGACATCTCATCCTCCTCTTCTTCGTACGGTGTTCGCAGTACACTGGAGCTACTGTACACTACTGAGAACGGTGTTCGCATAAGCGGGGGACGTTCGCACCAGGCGAAGGAGAAGCAGTTGCCCAAGGGCGGGACAGAAGGAAGTTCAGATGAGCACACGGTGATCTGGGCTCGTCCGGAGCGGGCGGCGAAGGGACCTGCGCCGTCGCGTAGCCGGAGCCAGATCGCGGCGGTAGCCGTGGCACTGGCCGACGGGGAGGGCCTGGAGGCGGTATCGATGCGACGGGTCGCCATGGTGCTCGGGATCGGTGCGGCCTCGCTCTACCGCTACATCGAGAGCAAGGACGAACTCTACGACCTGATGGTCGACTACAGCACCGGCGAAGGCGGTCCTCCGCCGGCCCTCACCGGCGACTGGCGCGCAGATCTGAGCGGCCTGGCCCACCGGACGCGCCAGTTGATCCACCGCCATCCGTGGATGGCCAGCCTCACCGCAGGGCGGCCAACGTTCGGACCGAACTCTCTGGCCTGGGCCGAGCACAGCCTCGCCGCCATCGACGGCCTCGGCCTCAGCATCGACGAGATGTTCATGACCGGGGAGATCCTCCAGGCCTTCGTCCGGGGTTATGTCATTGGAGAGCTGTCGGAGGAACAGGCACTCCGGCGGGCCGGCCTCACCAGGGACCAATGGATGGATGCGCTCGGCCCCTACATGATGTCGGTGATGGAACGAGGCGAGCACCCGCTGCTCGCCCGGGTCATGATCGACGCCGACACCCCGCACGCCGAGGACCATAACGACCTGGTGTTCGCGGCGGGACTCGAACGGATCCTCGACGGCCTCGTTCCGGCCATCCACCGAGGTGAACCGGTATGACCAGCCACCGATTCCACCGGGTGGCCACCCGGAGTTCGGTCGATCCCGGCCCCCGGGAGGCCTTACCCCTCCGTTTGCGTACCGTCGAGGAGTTCAGCGAGCGCCACCGCCTCCGACGGTGTCAAACCACCGTCGACGGCGACGAAGCCGGTGGGCTTCATGACGATGACGACACGGACGTCAGCGTCGAACACCGGAACGACGAAGCCGTACCGTTCCTGGAGGGAGCGGTAGAAGACGGCATCGGGATCGGGGTCCATGGACTCGACCTGCCCGCGTACCTCGAGGGTCCGGTACGGGTTGTCAGGATCCTGAAGGTGGAATGACACACGGCCGTCCCGAAGGAGATTGCGGTACTTCTGGCGGGTGCTGGTGTGGGAGAAGCGGACCCTCGTTCCGTCCCAGGCAAACCACATCACGCTGCTCTGGGGGCTGCCGTCCGGTCGCAGTGTGGCCAGATGGGCGAACAACGGTCTTTCGACAAGGTCGCGGTGGCTCTCGGGCAGTTCGGTGGTCATGATGTTCTCCTTCGGGTCCTGGTCCGTCGGCTCGGAACCGACGGGAGCGGCAGCCTGGGGACGCTTTTGTCCGCCAGCCAGCCAACGCCGGGTGCGGCGGATCCTCCTGATGCCGAGATGCGGGTTCGGGGCACGACGCCGATCATCGAGGCGTCAGACGTGCGAATCCTCGGGCGAGCGTTCGACGAACCACTGGGCGATACCCGGCATCTGTTCCTCGAAGTCCCCGGGAACGGACACATTGAGTATTCCGGCCCGCTCCGAGCTGCGGTTCTCGAAGTCGTGGGGCACATTCCCCGGCACCAACACGAACGAACCGGCACCCGCCTCGGTCCAGTCGGTGCCGACCTGGACCCACACCGTGCCGGCGAGCACATAGAAGACGTCGTCCTCCTGATGCGTATGCGTACCGGGTCCCTTCGTGCGCGGGTCGAGCCACCATTCCGAGATCGAATATCTCTGCCTGGTCTCCGCACCGTCGGCCTTGAAGACGGCCGAAAGACGACCCATCGGATACACCCGCCCTTGTCCGGGCCCGAGGACGACCGGCTGCCGGCTGGCTGTGTTGACGTCGTCGGCCATCGGTCCTCCCCTCAGCCGTCGGTTCGTCGACCGGCAACGCGGCCGACGAGGCCGACGCCACGGCCCACGAAGAGCACCGGTGCCAACCTCATGTCGCCAGACCCCAGGGACCGGTACCGGAGACCTTCCGAGGTGAGATTCGGGTCACGAACCCTTCTGGCCAATCGTCTCCGGGTGGCGGGAACCGCCCATCGGTGATGCGGCGGAGCAGAGGGACGGCTCCGCCTTCCTCGACGCGGGCGATACCCTGGATCACCACGTAGGGACTGAACCCTTCGAAATCGATGTCCGACTCCACGGACAAGGTCACCCGCGGATCCCTCCGGATGTTTCGAAGTTTGACGTGATCGGCAAGATGGCCGGCGACGATCTCGTCCCCGTCCCAGCCAACGTAGACGCAGGTCACCTGCGGAGTGCCGTCAGGGTTGATGGTGGCCAGATGGACGAGACGCCCAGCGGCCACGGCCGCCCGGGTGACCTCGTCGAGTCGGATGGTGTCGTCAGCCAAAACCCCTCCTTTTCCGGGCCTTGAACTTACCGGTCCGATGGTGGCGAACAACCACGTCACTGGATCCCGGTACGGTCACTGGCCGGGCCGGCCGCTCGGTTTGGGGGTTGACCTGGGGCGATCCCGCCCCATTCCTACCGGTACGGACCTCCGAGCTGCGGGCACCGGATGGCCCCCGCACGATTGCCAATTCGCATGTATCAAAATCCGATCCACGGGGTACACCGCCCACACCGGTCACATTCGACCCCGAGCCGGGTCGGGCGACTCAGGCGGAGCGGCCGGCAAAGTACAGAAACTTGCTCTGCGCGTCGGCGTCGGCCGGGCAATCGAGGGGCGGACCGAAGCCGCCCGGACGGCGCATGGCTTCGCCGAACCCGGCAATTACCCCGGCACAATGCTCAACGGCGTCCGGGTCCAGTGACTCGGGCTGACCAGTAGCCCGGGCCAGGTCCCAGGTATGCACCACGGTGTCCGAACAGGCCAAGCCGCCGACCAGTTCACCGAAGCGCGTCGGTCCGGCGAACGCCTGCACTTCAGTGTCGGCCCTGGCCGGGTCGCACACGGCATCGAGGAGCTCTGCGCTGGCTCGGGCCCACTGGGCCAGCAGGTCACCGTCGGGGTCGGCTGGGGTCACGGAGCTTCCCAGCAGTCCCAGTACACGTCGTTGGGTATCGACGACGTGGGCGACCAAGTCCCGCACCGTCCATTCCTCACACGGCGTGGGCAGCGTCCATTGGTCAGGTCCCACCCCTTGCAACCGCTCAGTGAAGCCGCTGGAGACCCGGGCGTAGCGATCGGCATCCTCTGACATGGTTCGCACAGTAGCTGCGCAACGAAAGAGACGAGCGGCACACCACTCCTCCGGGCCAGGAGGAGGCGACCTCTGCCTCTGATGGTGAGAAGGCCTGCAGGATGATGGGAACAAGCCCCCGGATGACGATTCCACGCCCTCCGGATACGAGGTGCCGGTCCGACCTCCGCCACCACCAACCTACACCCGGGTGGGGGGCTTGCGGCAAGGACCGGAGCCGTGGTGACAATGCAGGTCACCGCCGGTTCGGCCACGGTGGGCACCATCGACAACAAGTCACGAGCCAGACCCGGGCGGGTCTGGGAAGGAGGATGGACGGTGGGCAGCTACGTGCTCGGTTTCGACGGGATCGGCCGACGTCAGGTCGGGGACGTCGGCGGCAAGGGGGCGAACCTCGGTGAGCTCTCGCGGATTGAAGGTCTCCTGGTGCCGGCTGGCTTCTGCGTGACCACGGATGCGTTCCGTCGGATCATGACGGAGGCGCCGTCGATCGACGAGCGGCTCGAACAGCTGGGACGCGTGAGCCCGGATGACCAGACGTCGATCCGCAGCCTCAGCGCCGACATCCGACACAGCATCGAGGGGGTCACCATCCCCGATGACATGGCGGGGGCGATCACCCACGCGGTGGATGGGCTCGGCGATGGCGCTTCCTACGCCATCCGATCGAGCGCGACGGCGGAGGACCTGCCCACCGCATCCTTCGCCGGCCAGCAGGACACCTACCTGAACGTCATCGGGTCGGCGGCGATCCTCGAGGACATCGCCCGGTGTTGGGCTTCCCTGTTCACCGAGCGGGCCGTGGCCTACCGGCTCCAGAACGGCATCGACCACCGGCTGGTCCAGATGGCCGTGGTCGTCCAGCTGATGGTCGTCCCCCGGGCCGCGGGCGTCCTGTTCACGGCGGACCCAGTCACGTCCAACCGGAACGTCGTCTCCGTGGAGGCTGCTGTCGGCCTCGGCGAGGCTCTGGTCTCCGGTCGGGTGACACCGGACGTCTACCAGGTGCGCAACGGTGAGATCACCTCCAAGTCAGTCGCCACCAAGGCGTTCGCCGTCTACGCCTCACCGGCCGGTGGGACCGAAGACGTGGCGATCGACTCGGACCGTCAGCACCAGCCGGCGTTGACGGATGCCCACGTCCTGGCGCTGGTGGGCCTCGGCCGGCGGATAGAAGCGCATTTCGGATGTCCACAGGACATCGAATGGTGCCTGGTCGATGAAGAATTCCATATCGTCCAGAGCCGGCCGATCACCACACTGTTCCCCATTCCCGTCACGGACGACGGAGGGAATCATGTCTTCGTCTCCGTCGGTCATGGCCAGATGATGACCGACGCCATGAGGCCCCTCGGGATCTCCATGTGGCAGCTGACAGCACGCCCGCGGATGTACGAGGCCGGCGGGAGGCTGTTCGTCGACGTCACCCAGCCCCTGGCGTCCCCAGCCGGCCGTGCCGGCCTCCTGGAGGTCATGGGAAGGAGCGATCCACTGACCAGGGACGCGCTGGAGACCGTCCTGCAACGCAACGACTTCATCCCTGTTATCCCGGATGAGAGTCAGGCCAGTGCGCCGACGGGCAGCGCCCCTGCCCCTCTCGAGACCGATCCAGCCATCGTCACCGAGCTGATGGCGGGCACGCAGGCATCCCTCGCCACGCTCCAGCGTGAGATCGGTGCCAAGTCCGGTCCGGCCCTGATCGACTTCATTCGAGATGACATCCAGGAGCTGAAGCGGATCCTCTTCGATCCGCATAGCCATCAGGTGTTCATGTCAGCCATGGAGGCCACGTGGTGGCTCAACGAGCACCTGGGGGCGTGGCTGGGAGAGACGAGTGCGGCCGACACACTCACGCAGTCGGTCCCCGACAACGTGACCTCGGAGATGGGCTTGGCGCTCCTGGACGTCGCCGATGTCATCCGGCCGCATCCCGAGGTGGTTGCCTTTCTGCGTCACGTCGACGGGAACGAGGACTTCCTGGATGGACTGGCCGGACTCCGGGGAGGCGGGGAAGCGCGGGACGCCATCCTGGCTTTCCTCGACAGATACGGGATGCGCTGTATCGGCGAGATCGACATCACGAGGCCGCGTTGGACCGAACGCCCCGCCGCGCTCGTGCCCATGATCCTCGGCAACGTCAAGAACTTCCCGCCGGGGGCCGGAGCGCGCCGGTTCGAGCAGGGGATACAGGAGGCGCGGAGGAAGGAACGGGACGTGCTGGAGCGGGTCCGGGCCTTGCCGGACGGAGAAGAGAAGGCCGACGAGACCAAGCAGAAGATCGACCGGGTGCGGACCTTCATCGGGTACCGGGAGTATCCGAAGTACGGGATGGTGAGCCGCTACTTCATCTACAAACAGGCCCTCCTGGGCGAGGCTGGGCGCCTGGTTTCGGCCCACGTACTTCGTGAACCGGAGGACATCTTCTACCTCACCTACGCCGAGCTCGGCGATGTCGTACGAACGCATCGGATCGACGAACAGCTCATCGATCGACGCAGGGAAGACTTCGCGTCGTACCAAGCACTCACACCCCCCCGGGTGTTGACGTCGGACGGCGAGGTCTTCGGAGGGGCGTACCGACGAGATGGTCTTCCGCCGGGCGCTCTGGTCGGCCTGCCCGTGTCCGCCGGGATCGTCGAAGGGAGGGCTCGCGTCATCACCGATATGGTGGAAGCCGATCTCGAGACCGGGGATATTTTGGTCACCACCTACACCGATCCCAGCTGGACGCCGACCTTCGTGGCCATCGCAGGTCTGGTGACCGAGGTGGGGGGCCTGATGACCCACGGCGCGGTGATCGCCCGGGAGTACGGCGTGCCGGCGGTCGTCGGGGTAGAGCACGCCACGGGCCTCATCCGCAACGGGCAGCGGATCCGGGTCGACGGAACGAACGGTTTTGTCGAGGTCCTGTCTCCCTAGGACTCGGATCTCGTCGGACAGCCCGTTGTCCAGCCCGACCTCGACAGGCGCATTCGAGCGCGTGTTTCGCCCCAACCGACGAGAACGGAATCAACGGCCCGGCGTCCACTCCGTCGATCGGAGTAACGCCAACCCCTTGACTTTCACCCTCCCGATCGATCTGAACCGATGACAGCCGCCCGGTTCTTCTCGGCCCGCAGGAGAGTCAGGCTGATCCGATCACAGCACCGAACTGGATGGCACCCACCGTCACGCCGGGTGCCTCGGCCCCTTCGGGAGGAGCCGTAGCGCGGGCCTGCTCTTCGGTCTCGAACACCTCGATCGAGATACCATGCGAGTCATCAATGGCTACGAAGTAGGCGCCCACGAATCCGGGGGCCCCCTTTATCCCTCGAATGACCTCCTCATCAAGGCCCCGCTTGGCCTCGGCCAGGTCCGCGATGTTCGCGTGGATCACTCTCGCGTGCATGACTGGTCTCCCTCTTCGGCTTGTGTCTCATCACGCTAACCGCGCCGCCGGGCGCGCCGGCGCCGTCAGTCCACAGCCTCGACGCGGAGGTGAGTGACGATCTTGGAAACCTTCGTAGGCGCCGTCCCAGTCGGCAAATTGTTCCAGTTTGACCGGTACAAGCCAAAGGCAACCGAACAAAGGAATAGCGATGTCGCCGGAGCCGTTGAACTGGCTATGAAGTCAGGCCACACAATCAGCATCGCTCCAATCGACGCTCATGTGGAAGTCCGACTTGGTGGCCGGCTGCTCGCCGACACCGACCGGGCCATGAAGCTCGATGAGACCGGGTTGCCCCCTCGCTACTATGTGCCTCCAGACGACGTGCGGATGGATCTCCTGAGGCCCACGACGTTCCATACCCATTGTCCGTTCAAGGGTGAGGCGTCGTATTGGTCTCTCGACATCGATGGGGAGACCTATGACGGCGTCGTTTGGAGCTACGAGTCTCCGACGGATCAGGCCACCGAAGTGAAAGGGATGTTGTCCTTCTACCCGGACCGTACCGAGGTGACAGTCGACGGCCAGCTGCTTCGAGACTGACCCAGGTGTCTCGTTCGACCTACGGCACCCCTGCGGTCGGTCGAGGTCGGGACAACATGACAGGGCTTGTCTGTGTCGTACTCCGCCTCCGATACCAAAGGTGCTTTATGCAGCCCATGTCTCGAGCAAATCGATGACGTCATCCAGACTGAAGGCATCCTGTCGGCGATATGCACGCAACGAATCAGGGGCCGACCGCAGACTCGAGGCCATCGACGAAGCCACGTCAGGCCGCGTCACTAAGGCCCTCAAAGGAACCTGTTGAGTGCGGATCGTGAAAAGAATTCCGCCGGTGCCTGGGAGTGCCCACAGAACCTGTCTTTCGCTTCGCAACCAAAGATCTCGAGGTTGAACGGGGCCGTCAAGAACTGGTGGGCGTGGGACGTGCAGTTGTGGGCTGGCGTGAATCATCCAGTTTCGACGCCACGCGTTCTTTCCCGGTGCAAGATGGTCAAGAAAACGATCGACGCGCCGAGCCAGCTCCTCGTTGTAAAGAGGCACGGGTTCATGCACCTCGGCGATAGGTAGTCCAAGCTTCTCACCCGGTACCCAATGCGATGGAAAGCAGACGACACCGGCACCGAACCGCCAGGTGTCTTCTGATCGAATCAATACGATCAGATCCTCTTGAACTTGAAGGGCGGCGACCTCGAGCGGGCGGAAGTCGCTGATTGGGTTCGGGCCGCTCAGCCCTGACAAAACCAGGTCGGCCGCTTCGGCGGCCGCGTCGGCACCTTCGGGCAACCCCACGGATACCGCCTCGCGTGCGTTGGCGAGGAGCCATTCCTTTTCAGCCAGATAGAGCGTGTGCAGATCATCTTCGATGAGCAATGGTTCGTCGCGTAGAGCCCGCGTTCCCATGGATAGCCACGGCGGTCCCGGCCGAAAGGACAACTCATCGATCCAATGGGGCACCTGGTCGAAGGTTGTTTCAACCGCACTCTTTCGGTTCACGAGAACGTCCCCATTGAGTCATCCGAAAAGAGAGCGCGCACCACTCGATACATTGCCACAGCGACTGAGCGGCCTGGGTTCGGCTTACGTCGCGCTCGCGATGTCGCATGAAGGGCGCAAAGACCACCTTTATGAGCGGGGCGAGAAGTAACGGTACCCACGGCTCCTGGTCCCGGCGTCCGCTCACGCATGGTCCGCTGTCGACTACCGCTGCTTTCGTCGCCCTCCTCCGCACGCTACGCCTTGAAGAGCATTCTCCAGAAGCGATGGGCCCGAATGCCGAGTATGAGATCTGACCTGGACATTCTGGTGAGCGCTCCGAGCCGGTCCCATCGTTGCTAACCGATTGGGATCGAACTTCCACACACCACTTCGACCTCAATCGTGCGGTTTGAGCTGATCGATGCGGGGATGGGATCGCAACCGAACCCTGACACCTTCGCAGTGACCGAGTATGAGCCTGGAGACAGCGATGTTCTGAAGTCATGGCCGTCGGCCACCTGCATGGACTTGATTTGCCTGCCGCTCCGGCTGATCAGGACCGTCCCGGCTTGATGCTCAAAGCGATACGACTTCAGCTCATGAAGACTGACGGTCCCAGCCTCCAGCCGGATTCCCCCTGTCACGGTCCCCTGAGGCGGTGGACCACTACTACATGCGGCCAGCCCGACACCCACCACCAAGAGAAGAATCCCCCGATTCGCACCCCGCATGGCTCCAGTATGACAGTGACCCCGAACACCAATGAGGCTCGTTCTGCGATGGTGGGGTCGGCTCGGCCCTCGTTTAGCGAACCAGGCGATGGACCTCGGTGATCTTCACTTCGGGTTCGCCCATCTTTGTCGGGTCGAGCCCCTTCGCCGCCGCGACCTTCACCATGGCTGGCAGAAGCGTTGACTGAAACGAACTGGTCATACGCCTCGACCGAGTCCCAAACGTCGACGCCGTGAGCACGGCCATCTCTCTCGAAGTGAACATGGAGGACCTAACCGGGAGGAAGGTTGTCATCGACGCCCATTTCGTCGGTGACGGCATCGAGCAACTCGATGGTCACCCCGACCGGAAATGCATCCTCAATCCGAACCGTCATGACGAATACTCCTTGATCGCAGCTCTGCGTATTTCGCAGTCCTTGCCTCTTTCATGACATTCTGCGATTCTGCTGTTACAGATGCGCGTCACCCTTGAATTTGCAGGTTGTCCCATCGTCGATTCCCGATGAACACGCCGCCACGAGCAAACGTTGCCCGGTGTCCCACGAGGTGCCAAGCCCGGGTGGGTGACCGGGACCGCACGCCGTGCGTTGGAGCGGCCGCGGTGGCCGCATACCGCAGGATTCCACTTCACGTGGCGCTCGCCAGCGGTCACAGATCGTGCTCCGTCCGTCTGGCCACGGGAGCCTGCGTTTCCGAAGCTTCTGGGCAGTTTCAAGTGTTCACTGACCGGTCCGGCATATCACTCGTCAACGTGCTCGTTCACTCCGGCAAGACCACGTTGGTCGAGCTGAATCGCACGGCCTGCAGGACGCCCTGCTGCACCGTTCCCAACCGCTGGATGGGTCGGACGCTTCACTGCTGGACCATGGCCTCCCAACGGCTCCGAACGCACTGTCGACCAACCGGGGCTGTGGAGCGGCATCAAGCTGGCACTCAGTAGTCAGACGGTCGGTTGAAGATGATCGCGAGACTGACAATCTTATTGTCTCGCACGCTGAAGTAGCTCGTCAGGATCAGCTCCTCTGGAAGATTGGTTTTGTCGTAGGTTCCGTCATACTTGGCGTCCACGATGGTGTCGCCGTAGTGCTCCCGCACCTCGCGCACCTCCATGGTCAGGTGATCGCCGACGAACTCCTTGGCCACGAACCGGCGGATCGAATCGCGGCCCGTGATCTCGCGGCGGTTGTCATTGATGTAGGCATCCTCGGAGAAGGACGCAACGATGGTGTCGACGTCAAACGCATTTACCGCGGCAATGTAGTCAGCAATGACGCCAGTGATTTCGGTGGTCACCGTCTTGACTCCTTTGTTCACTCAGCCACTAGACGAAGCAAGTCCATGTTCCGTGCTCCCCGAAGGGGAGAGTCAAGAGATTCGTTTCCCACTTCGCCGGTTATGCGCCGGTCCGGAGGCTCGGTAGTGCTACCCGGCACGACCCCCGGCGGCGACGGGTCCGGCGGCGACGGGTCCGGCGGCGGGCACGATAACGGCCGACGGCGCGGCGGCCGACGGCGGCTCAAACGCGCACTCACCGGGGGCGTGGGGAAGGCCGGCGCCGCCATCACACAACTGGCATCGACCTGAGATTGCTCAGGCTGACCCGCCGCGGCTCGGAAAGCAGAAGGCCCCACTCCGAAAAGTGGGGCCTCACCTGCTACGGAACTTGGTGGCGGG
>CAVQMN010000010.1:0-75216 GCA_963713625.1 uncultured Acidimicrobiales bacterium
GCAGGTTCACTTCGCTGTTCTGCATCAGCACCGCCTCGGTGATTTCGAGCTCGAGCCGATGCGGCGACAGCCGCGACGAGGCCAGCGCGCTCAACACCGTGGGCAGCAAATTCTTGCTCCCCAATTGCGTCGGCGACAGATTGACCGCGACGCAGATATTGTCGGGCCATTTGGCGGCGTCCTCGCAGGCCCGGCGGATCACCCGCTCGCCGAGCGCCACGATCAGTCCGATTTCCTCCGCGACGGGAATGAATTCGGTGGGCGATACCATGCCCCGCTCCGGATGATGCCAGCGCAGCAAGGCCTCGCAGCAGCACACCTCGCTTTTGTCCAAATTCATCACCGGCTGATAATAGAGTTCAAACTGATTGTCTCGAGCGCCTGCGCAGCGCGAGTTCGAGCGCGCGGCGCGCCTTCATGCGGGCATCCATGTCGGCTCGAAAAACCGGTAGATGCCGCGGCCGCTCGCTTTGGCCCCATAGAGCGCCATGTCGGCATTCTTGAGAAGTTCATTGGCGTCGTGCCGTCGGTCGGCGCCAAGGCGATGCCGATGCTGGCATCGACCACCACCAGGTGGCCTTGCAGATCGTAGGGCGCCTTGACGGCGTCGGAGATCGCCGCGCAAGCCGCTCCGCATCGGTGGCGTCTCCGATATTGGTCTGGATAATGAAGAACTCGTCGCCGCCGACGCGCGAAATCGTGTCGTTCGCCGAACGCAGTGGCGCAGCCGGCCAGCCACCACGTAACAGTTCGTCGCCGGTCGGATGGCCGAGCGAATCGTTGACATTCTTGAACTGATCGAGGTCGAGATACAGCACGGCGAGGCTGTGCCGCGATCGACCTGCGTCAGCGCCTCGTTCAGACGTTCGCGCAACAGCACGCGATTGGGCAGGTCGGTCAGCGCGTCGTGCCGGGCCATATGGGCGATCTTCATCTCCGCTTGCCGGCGTTCGGTGATGTCTTCGTGGGTCGCGACCCAGCCACCGCCGGGCAACCGCTGGCGAGAATTGCGATGGTGCGACCGTCGGCCAGCTCCGGATTGCGTGTTCCGCAGGTCGGCATTAATCGCCGCGCAAACTTCGCGCATATTCCTCGGGCTCGGCCGAAAAGGTCCTGCGCCGTCCGGCGTTCGAGAATCTGCGAAGCGTGCGCCGGGTTTGACGTTCTCCTGTTCGAGGCGATACATCTAGATGATTGCTGGTTGCAGATGACGAGGCGCGCCTCGCCATCGAACATCACCAGGCCCTGCGACATGTTGGCGAGCGCCGCTTCGAAGCGCATGTTCTGCGCGTCCAGTTCCGCTTCGCGCGCCCGCAGTTCCTTGGTGCGCTCGATGACGGTCTGTTCGAGGTTCGCTGAACCCGTCGAGCTCCTCGATCATCAGCGACATGGACCGGTCGGTGCGGCGCCGATCGCGATCGGCTTCCTCGTAGGCGGCGCCGACAAGCTCCAAAGCCTGTCGAGATCGAGCGATCCGAAACCGCCCGTCGCCTTGGCGACCTGCTGCGCAAGAAGTTTGTGCACGACGATCACCTACTCCAACACCGACCGAATTCAGGCAACCTCGGCCAGGGTCGTGACCGTCATGGTCTGATTGTGCAGCTCGCAACGGCCCGATCCGGCGTGTGGCGAAATCTCGCCATAGGAGTAGAACCCGAGCCGCGAACGTGTCGGGGCCAAGTTCGGCTCCGGCCGCCTCGACTTCGTCATGGTGCGCTGGCCCATCAACAGCCGCCGGCCGATGCAGCTGACCAGGATCGAAAGGCCTCTTGGCCGGTCGCACGCCGTATCTTGCATCCAAGGCCGCCCGGGCTTGCCGCGCGGCGTCCGCCGCGCCCGCCGCCAGACGGTCGAAATTCCCGCGCATCAGTTGGGCCGTCCAGCCTTGCGGAACGTCGCCGGCAAACGTCATCGAGCGCGCGTCGCGATCGATCGCCAGCACCGTGCGGACGACCGCGGAATCCGGGCGCCTCACGTCGTAAACCTGGATCGGAAACAGCAATGCCGAGCCTGGCAGACCATTACTCCTCGGCCCGAGATAGCGCTCGTAAAGATCGAGCGCCGGCTCGCCGTCGAGCTCGAAGAGGACATTGCCGACCGATCGTGTCACCGGCGGCGCGGCCCGAACACATCCCAGCCGCCGGCGCTGCCGTGACCGATCCGGATGGCCGAGCCGTAAAAGCCGACCGCGGCGATGCTGCGCGGACGCGGCGCGCAGTCGCCGCCGACCAGTGTTTCCTGGAAGTCGGCGCCGTCGCCGGCCAGTCCGCCGTCAAGGAACGGCGCGCCGATCACGGCGCTGATGCCCGCCACCAGTTCGCTGCCATTGACGTTCAGTCCGTCGGAGAGGACGAACACGCCGGCGAGATGCCTCGGTTGGGTATGGCCGCCACAACGGTTCGCCAGCAGAGAGCGGAAAGGCGGAGGGCTTGGATGACGGTGGAGGGCCACACGATCAAATGCGATGCCCATGGCTGCCGGACCACCTCATTTCTGGACAGCGCTGCCGTGGTCTCACCCGAGTACCTCCGGGTTCGATTCGCCGGCAGGGGCTGGACAGAAGCAGGCGACGAGGGGGAGTTGGATCTCTGCCCCAAGCACAGCTGACCCGAGGGCGTCAGGGAGGCCCGGGAGCCCGCCCCAAGAGGTGGACCTCGAACGGACCCACTGGCGCAAGCGGGCGGCAAACCTCTCAAGCCGGGGCGGCTCGCCACCGACCGCCACGTTCGCGGAGGTAGGCGACCCCAGTTCTACTTCGGGAGACGCTCCGTGAGACGGACGGTGACGGTGTCTCCTTCGGACTTTCCCAGCTTCTTGCGAATGGCACCCTTGATAGGCAACTTGTGGGTCCCGTCTCCGAGGGCCATGAACGAGCTCTGGAATGGCTCGCCATCCACCGTTCCCCGCACTTTCACCAGCCCCTTGGTACCGAAGTACTCGGCCGATCCGTCCATCACGACATATGTCCAGCCGCCCTTGCTTGGGCTCTTCAGCAACCTCGCTCGGAAGGTCTTGTCCATTCTTCCTCCTTCAGTTCTCCAGCCTGCATCAGGGGCGGGGGGAATCACAAGAAGTCATCGGCAGGTGCCTCGCTGGTGCTCCAAGTCCCCATCCACGTTCCTTCGCACCGACCGGGCCCGGTCGGCTGCCAGAGTGCCTCCATCAAAAATCTGATTCTGCCCGGCACTCACCCTGCCCACTACCGGGAGAGTGCCACACCCCGGCTTCTCGGGGGCGGTGAGTCGGGACAGGGACACCTTTGCACCAACGATCTGAACGAGGGGCCATCCACGATTAGATGTCTCGAAAACGAGAAGCCGCGGATTACGATAGGCACATGGCGGGGGCGGGTCGGTTCAGAACACTGAGGCTGGTCCCAGGGATAGCACTCCTGTTCACAATTTCGGCCTGCACCAGTGCTCCGACGGTGGAGATTCACTCATCGGCACATGCACTGCCGACCCCGACCACCACCTCGACCGCGGTGGCAGGCACAAGTGCGACCGCGCTTCCCGTCGGCGCGTGCTCGCAAACGTTTGGCGGGCCGAGCGCCGGACCGGCCTGGGTGCCAAGACAACTTGCTGGAGCCATTCCCCCCGCCGCCGCTCCTCGCCTTGAGTTCTATTCGATCGGAACCGAGAGTCTCCTCGGCCCCCGGGGATGGTCCTGCGCGCAACTCACAAGCGCCGACGGGTCTGCGGTAATGGACGTCTACCCTCCAGGCGAGCCCAACCCGACAACGGCTCCCACGCGGCCCTCCGTCGGTAGCCAGGTCATCTCAGCATCCTTTGACTACACGGGGCACGTCCCTGGAGTCGACCTCGTCTGCCCCTACTTTCCAAAAGAAGCCACGAGCGGTGAGCCGTGCCCCGGTCACGTTCCGGCGGGCGAGTTGGTTCATCAGGTGACTCCTGATGTCGTCACCATCACCGACCCGGCGGGGGTCAAGGGCGCGCTTGCCGGGTCCGGGGGACCGATCGCAGTGACGGCCGAGATGATCGTGCCTCAGGCTCCCAATCTCCCAGATGGGGTCAGCATCGCCGAGGAGTCATGCAGTCTCACCGACTCCGCACTCTGCCCTTCGATTCTTGAGGACTTCCTCGTGCGGCAGTTTCCGGTTCCGACCTATCCGCCGTCCTCCTAGTGGCTTGTCCGTCCTCCACCGCCGACGTTGAGGCTCCCACTGCTGAACGTCCCGGCGCCGCGCCACCTCAGTGCTCCCGTTCACCGGTCCCGCGGCTTATGGTCCGGACTGGATCCGGTGATCTCGACCGGGCCCCGCCGGGTCCACCGATGCCGGTCGCTTCGTCTACTTGAGGCCGAGCGCCTTGCCCACAACTAGCTCCAAGTACTCGGCGTAGACCGTGGTGATGTGCGTCTGATCGCGGTAGACGTCGTAGCGCCCGACCACTGGGGTGCACGTGGCCGAGCAGAACCACGGAATCGGGTCGATGTACTTGACGTGGGAGTCCGCAGAGGCCTCCTTCTCCGCCTTCTGGTCGGACGGATTCACCGCCACGTTCCTCGGCTGGGAGCACGCCTGGGTGTCGTGGGGGTGAGCAATGAGGCACTGAGGAGCGAGTGATGCATTTCCGGGCGTACTCCCGAGCAGCACCTTGTCCACGTGTGGAACGGTGATCTTTTGGAACAGCACGTCCAGCCCGGATCGCCATGCCGAAGCGGAGACCGCGAGCCCGAACCTCCCACTGCCGGCAGGCGCAGGATACGGGACGAGTTGGGTGGCCACCACCATTTGCGGTTTGTTCTGGTTAATCCAGTTCACCGCCCATTGGTGCCATTGATCACAGGCCGTGAACGCACCGTTGAGCTTCAGCTTCGCTGGGTCTTCGACCGATACAAAAGCCGCCGGACAGCTCGGTTTGGCCAGAAGCACCAACCTCCAATGGGCCCGCTTCGCAATGGCGTTGAACGCAGGTCTCCACATGAGCGCGTGAGAATCGCCGTAGAGCACCATCAGTCGCCGGCCTTTGGGATCGCCGAGTACGCAGATGGCCTCAGTGGTGCTGGATTCAGTCGGTATGCATCCGTTGTTCGAGGATGTCCGACCCTGGTCGGCAGAAGCCAGCGCCACCGGGGGCACGATGGTACTGGGAAGTGAGGTGATGCGAGGAGCAGCGGCTACCTCCCGCAGCACGGCCTGGGCATCACCGGCCGGTTTGACGCTATAGCCGCCAACGGCAACAGCGTTACTCGAAATGACCACCGTGAGAATCAGGACAGTGGCGACGACGACGGCCAGGCCGGCTCCGACACTTTGCTTCGAGGGCAATCGCCAATGACGAATTGGTGACTCGATGACGGCATAGCTGAAGGCGGCCACCACCACCGCAGCCAGGACAAGGAGGAGATTGTCGCCCACGGAAAGCGAGTTCTTGCCGACCCGCTCCGCTGCGATGATCAGAATCGGCCAGTGCCACAGATACAGGGAGTAGGACCGTTGCCCCAGCCACTGAAATGGATGCAATCGGAGAACCGACTCCACGCCGAACCGTGGAACGGACGTGCCTCCGGCGATGATCAGGCCGGCACCCAGCACCGGGATGGCCACCAGGGAGCCCGGATAGGGAGTGGTGGGGTCAAACACGAACGCCACGATGAGTATTGCCGCGATGCCGACCCACGACAGGGCAGCAGCCACATGGCGCGGGAGCTCCTTCAGGCGGTGGGTATTCACGGCGATGAGCGCGCCCAGGGCCAACTCCCATGCCCGGGTAAAGGGGGAAAAGTAAGCCGCGGAAGGATTGGATCCTGTCTGCACGACGGACCACCAATATGACGCCGCGATCGTGATGCCGAGGACGAAGGTCAGCCTGGTGCGCAAGGAAATCCGACTCTTGACGCTCGCCACGATCAGGAAAAGGGTCGGATAGACGACATAGAACTGCTCCTCGACCGAAAGGGACCAGAAGTTCTGGAGCGGTGACGGTGGGAGGGAAGCGGTGAAGTAGTTCGTTCCCACCGCTTCAAAGTGGAAATTGGAAAGAAATGCTGCCGCCCACCGGCCGTCATTGGCCGCACTGTTCCCACTGGCCGCGCCCAGGAGAACATACGCGAAGGCCACGGTGACCAGAATGGTCACGGTGGCGGCCGGGATGATTCGTCGGCACCGTCGTGCGTAGAAATTCAGGACAGAAGTCCCCCCGGTGCTCTTCCGTTCCCGGAGGAGGAGTCCGGTAATCACGAAGCCGGAGATGACGAAGAAGACGTCCACCCCGACGAATCCGCCTGTCAGACCAGGAACACCGGCGTGATAAAGCACTACCAACAGGATTGAGACCGCTCTGAGGCCTTCGACATCAGGCCTGAACCGCCGGTCGGCCGGTGCGGTTCCCGCCTCGTCACCCGAGTCGAGCAGCACATCGGCTCTTGAGGACATCGAGCTCTCCGTAGCCCGAAGGGGGGGTGGGGTCTGATCTACCGCGGGCCCGTCTGGCAATGGTCCTCAGCCTTCCCACCGGTGAGCCGAGTGATCACGCTTCGTGTCGGCGTGGCACCAGACGGAGAGATAGGGCGCCGGCATCTGCCGGTGCAGGTTCATTCGGTATCTGAGATGTTGCATCTGCTCCGCCCCCTCCCGGTAGACATGATCCGGCCCACGGACAAATTGCCTCGGTTGATTATGCCGCCTGACGGTCGGCGTTGTGGTGCAGCAGTTCGGACTGGACCGGGCCGACGTGCCTGGGCGTCAAGTGAGGCCGGCAGGTGAACCCACCTCCGATGGACCCGAAGTCGTCGCCCTGGCTCAGAGATGTCAGAAGGAACACATCTCTATTCGTCGATCGGGCAGCGGCAACTCAGTTCTTCGGTAGGTCGATCGCCTTCTCCAGAACACCCTCGAGGAAGAGGGAGTATCCCAGGGTGACGTGATCGATCCAATAGAGGTCATCATTGCCAATGACCGGACTGCAGGTACTGGTGCAGAACCAAGGGATGGGATCAACATAGGTGGCGCCGGTCTTCTTCGCGGCCTGTCTCTCAGCCTCGTTGAAGGCGAGATAGCCGGGATCAGGTGGAGTAGAACAGTCCTGAATATCGTCTGTATGGCGGGCGAGGCAGGTTGGCCCGTTACTTGTCTCCGCAGCCAGGTTGCCTATGACGATCAATTTTCGAGTCTTCGACGTCGACAGTGTCCTGAGCGTCTCTTCGACAGAGCGTTGCCATTGCTGGGTGGTATACAAAGCGCCACCAGGTGCAAAATATTTCTCCTGCTGCGACAGGATGAGAACCTCTGGGTTGATGGCGTGTACCCGTTCGGTGACGTACCGATGCCATTTGTCGCAAGCCGCGAAGCGGGCAGGTCCATAATCAGCGACAGAAACCAGAGAGGCAGGACAGCCATCCTTGTACAGGATCACAAGCTTCCAGTGTTCACGGATGGCGATCTCGTTCAGCGACTGGAACCACATTCCAGCATGAGAATCACCAATTAGAACGATCGTGCGAACTGCCTCGGTATCGCCGAAGGCACAGGCCGCAACAGTGGTCTGCGACACGCGTGGCGAACAAACGCCCTTCCCTCCAGGGGGATCCCCCAGAAATAGTCCCGGTTTCGACACCATCTGCTGCAGGGACGGGTTCAGATTCGAAGGCAGCTCCTTGATCTGGTGGGAGGCCGCGACCGCGGCCAACACTGTGCTGAGGGGCACGGAGGGGCCTTTGGCCAGTTCAGCCCCGAACCGATGGCTACCAGACTCCGGTCCGTTACCCAGACCGAGGCGCGATTCGACGGATATTGCCGCGAACGTCATCACCACCAGCCCGACCCCGAGTCCGATGCTCGCCCACCGGATACGGCGCAACCACACTGTGTGCCGGATTGGGTTTTCGACGAGCCGGTAGGTCAGCATCGAGGCGGCCAAAGCCACCAGGTCCCAGCCCACATTGTCCACCACTGGGAGGCTGGATTTTCCTGCATACTCAGCGGCGATGATCAGGATCGGCCAATGCCAGAGATAGAGCGAGTACGAGAGCCTTCCGAGCCAGCGGAAGGGCGAGAGGCGTAAAAGGGCCTCCGCCCCGACGGTGCGCGCATTCATGCCGCCGGCAATGATCAGTGCCGCTCCGATCACGGGGATGGCGACCAGTGAGCCGGGGTAAGCCGTCTCAGAGTTGAAGGTGCACGCGGCGACGAGGATGGCCGCCAGGCCAAGCCAGGTGGCGGTTGCCGCTACCTGGGACGGTAGCTTGATGAGCCAAGGTGTACAGACGGCGACCAGCGCACCGAGGGCCAACTCCCATGCCCGGGTGAATGGCGAGAAATAGGCGTTGATCGGATTGCTGTGCGTGTCGACGACCGAGTAGGCGAACGATACGCAGATGACCACCGCCAGAAAGAAGGCCAGACGCAGTCGCAGCGAGAGCACCCTGGCTTTGGCCACCAACAAGAACAACGTGGGATAGATGAAATAGAATTGCTCTTCCACAGCGAGGGACCAGAAGTTCTGAAGAGGTGACGGGGGCTGTTGTGAAGACAGGTAGCTCGTACCGGTGGCGATGAAATGAAAGTTGGCAAGGAAGACTGCCGCCCACCGTCCGTCGGCCGCCGTCGGGATTCCACCAGCGATGCCGAGAAACCAGTAGGCCAAGCCCACAGTGGCGACAATCACCAGGGTGGCCGCTGGAATGATCCGTCGACAGCGCCGCCCATAGAAAGAAAGGATGGACGTTCGCCCTGTCGAAGCTCGCTCGCGTAGGAGCACGCCGGTGATGACGAATCCCGAGATCACGAAGAAGACATCCACTCCGACGTAGCCGCCAGAGATAACCGAAACCTGCGAATGAAAGAGCACCACGAGGAGAACGGCCACCGCCCGAAGGCCTTCGACGTCGGGCCGGAACGGACGATCGCCGGGTGAAGTCCCGAACTCGTCTCCCGCCTGCGATTCTCTGTCAATGGCCGGAAAAGAGTCCGGCTGTGCCGGCTCAATAACCACCCCCGCCATCCCGCCCCTCCCGCCTCGCCTGTATGAAAGTTGATGAAGCCGACTCTGCCCAGCGCCACTTGAGCCAACTCTTCGAGAAGCAGCCTAATACGTACGACGGGCGCGGCCATTATGCGATCGCGCCGATGGCACGATCGAGTTGGGGTTCCACCCTGGTGCCTGTGCAGTCGAGCGTTCGTCACCGCTCGGGGGTGCGGATTCTCGAACAACGCCGGCCGGTATCGACATACTCGAAGTCTGAAGTCTTCTCTCGCTCATGCGGAGTCGGTGGCGGCGACAGAACAGCGGGCAGGGGGAAGGTGCATTCGAACGCCGAATCAGTACCGAGAGAGATCCAGCTGCTGTGCCAGTACGTTCTCCAAAAAGAGAGAGTACGTCTTGGTGATATGCAACCGATTGAGGTAGACCTCGTAGTGGCCGATGACGCTGCTGCAGGTCGTGGTGCAGAACCACGGCTGTACGTCAATGTACCGGCCCCCCTTGGACGTCACGGCCCGCTTCTCGGCCTTGCTGTAGCCGCGCTGCACAGGGGCTTTGGCCGAGCATTCCTGCACGTTGTCCGGGTGTTCAGCGAGGCAGTCGGGCGGACTGACACCGAGGCTCGGAATGTTCCCGAGGACGATGAACTTCGTCCGCGGGCTCGAGAGGCGGGTGATCGTCCCCTCCAGGGCATGCTGCCACTGGGAAACGGTGTACCTCTTGCCCCCTGGGGCAGTCTGTACCTCTTGCGTGATGACCACGAGATTCGGGTCCAGCGTCTTGATCCGATGGAAGGCGAACGCTTGCCAACGCTGACAGGTGCGTTCGATGCTACCGCTGAGCATGTTTCGAGGTGGGTAGAGATTCGCCATGCAGTAGCCCTTTCCCAGCAGGACGAGCCGCCAGTGAGCCTTGATGGCGATTTTGTTCATTGACTGGAACCACATCTGGGCATGCGAATCGCCGTAGAGGACCATCGTCTTCTTCCCTTGAAGGTCACCGGATTCGCACGCGGGCACGGAGATTTGAGAGACAGCAGGTTCACAGGCCCCACCGCGTGCGCCCCAGTCACGGGGAGCCTCTTGAAGGGATGGGGTGAGATCAGACGGCAGCCGCTGGATCCGGGATGAAGCCGCCACCAAGTTCGCCACCTGTCTGTCGGTTCCCGGCCTGATGTGATCACGAGCTGAAGGGCTACCCCCTCCCGGTTCCTCGTGCAGAAAGCCTGTCGCCACGACAAGAGTAAGAGCGATCAGTCCGATGCCGAGGGCCACGCTCGCCCAACGACGGCGCCCCCCAAATCTGGCACGTCGGATCGGATTCTCGACGACCGAATAGGTGATGATCGTCGCTACTACTGCCAGCGCCAGCCACGGCAGGCTCTGCCTCAAGGTCAGACTTGTCCTGCTCTGGGACTCGGCGGCGATAATGAGGATCGGCCAATGCCACAGGTAGAGGGAGTAGGAACGATCGCCCAACCATGTGCAGGGCCTCAGGCCCAGCACCGATTCGGCCCCGAAACGGGAGGCAGCCGTTCCGCCGGCGATGATCAGGGCCGCTCCGATAACAGGCACGGCGACCAACGAACCCGGATAGGCGGTCTGACTGTTGAAGTCGATGGCCGAGAAGAGAATGGCACCAAGGCCCAGCCAGGTGAGAGAGGCACCGACACGGGCAGGGACACGCATGAGCCAGGTCGTCCCGACTGCGACAAGTCCCCCGAGGGCGAGCTCCCATGCCCGGGTAAACGGTGAGAAGTAGGCGACTGTTGGATCCGAGGACGTCTGGGCTACCGACAAGACGAAGGAGGCGATCAGCACGAGAGTGAGTCCGATGGCCAGCCGGGCCCGAAGGGAAATGCGCGTGCGCAAGGCGGCAAGCAGCAGAAACAGAGTCGGAAAGACGAGATAGAACTGCTCTTCCACCGAAAGGGACCAGAAGTTCTGAAGAGGCGACGGAAGCTGCTGGGCCGAGAGGTAGTTGGTTCCCTCGGCGGCAAAATGGAAGTTGACCAGAAAGATGGCCGCCCACCGAGCGTCGACGGCAGTGCGGCCGCCGGCCAGGACCCCGAGGAAGATATAGGCCGCCACGATGGTGACGACGATGACCAGTGTCGCGGCAGGGATGATCCGCCGGCAGCGCCGTCCGTAGAACGTCAGGATCGATGTCCGTCCTGAGGAGGCTCGTTCGCGGAGCAGGACTCCGGTGATCACGAATCCAGAGATCACGAAGAAGACATCGACTCCCACGTAGCCGCCACTCACCAGCGAGCTGCCCGCGTGGAACAGGACAACTAGGAGCACGGCGAGCGCCCGGAGCCCTTGGACATCGGGGCGGAACCGCCTGTCCTCCCTACTTGTTGGAGCCGTCGGCAGCTGGGGCAGCGGTTCGGCTCTGTCGAAAACGCTGTCTAGCATGCCATCACCCCCCGCGATCGCTCCCAAAGGCATCGTATCCAATTGTTTGACGGTCACCTAGGCGGTGGGGGGTGGAGGAGTCACCTCTCGACGTGGGGATTCCTGTGTCGGCCGGCCCCTCGCGGATTGTCCTGAAGACCGTCGTGGATGACTCCTCCTGGGCCATGTGCGACACATGGTCATCACTCGGAAGAACCCGTCGGGCTCAAGTCGGGAGTGGAACTGGTCGAAATGACTGGGAACACCTGCCGAGAATCGGAGCGTCGGAGAATTCCCATTCCGCGGTCCGTGATGAGCCACAAGACGAGGCGATATGAAGCGCAAACTCTTTCTCTCGCTGGCCGCGATTCCGTTGGCCATGGCAGTACCGCACGTTGCCGGTGCCGCCTCGTCGCAAGTCGGTCTCCGTTTTGATCGGGCGACACAAGTTGCCCATCTGACGGTCCCTGATCCCTGCAAGCCGCACGGGAAGAAGGTGATAGGTACCTGCAAGTGGCTTCTCTGGGGCAATGAGCCCAATGTCGCCGGCCACCCGGCGATCGGATACGTACAAGGGGGTTCGGGCACCCTGTCGCTGGCCGCCCCCAGATTCTGTGGTGTCGTCCAATACGACGCCCTTGTCAGCGGCTCAAACAATGTCTGGCACTTTGTGGTGGGCCGGCGGTACACAATTCATACCTGCCCGCCACCGCCGCCACCCCCGCCGCCACACCGACACTGCAGGCCGGGTCGGCATTCGATGTGAACCGGCTGGCTTCCCCCGAAGCCAGGCCGACAAGCGAAACGGCGCCGTTGCACAAACCCGAATGCTGCTGTTAATCCGCCGGGTCCGAGCTCCGGAAGCCTTCAGCAGTTCTCGATTCAGAGTCCTCGAGGATTGCTTCGGCCTGCGCCTCCGGGTTGTCGCTGTCTCCTTCTTGCGGAAGCCGGCCATCCGCCCGGCTGACCACCTTCTCAGGATCGACGGTTCCATCAAACTCGTCGGAACGATGTCCACCCTGATTGGAATCCATAGCCTTCCTATACCCGGATGCCGCCTACTCAATCGGCGAGTTCGCCAAGAGCGCGGCCGGGTCCGGAAGCAACTGAGGAAGCCGTACTCGCTCGAGTGAGCACGTCAATGTGAGGAATCTGCGGTCTCGGCTGTTCTGCGGTCTGATTGGTGATCGGAGCGGGAGAGGTGGGGTCCGTCACGTTCGTTCGATCCCCGGGCGTCGTTCACCACCTGCCGCAGACCGTCATCACCGAATCCCACCCCGATCCATTGGTCCTTTCGACGGAGGTTCTCGTGCGTGATGTCATGAAGCACCCGATCGTCTGCTTCGGTGGCATCCGCGCTTCGCAGCGCACGGGGCCAGAGTCTCCTGGCCAACACCGGGTTGAGCTCGGCACCATAGAGGCTGATCTTGGCGAGAAGAAAGAGGAACGCCACCAATCCGATGACGATCCCGAACTGCCCATACGTGACCGAACTGTTCCGGATCTGGTGCTGAACCAGACCTGAACCGACAGTGATGAGGGCAGTGAAACCGATCGCAGCCACCGCCGCCCCGGGAATCAGGGCCCGGAAGGGAATCGCCTTGGGCGTGAGGGACCGGAAGGCCACGGCATAGAGCGCGATGTTCACGACCGCCATGCCCACGAGTACGGCGATCCGTTCCACAGCGCTCACGGCATCGCCGGTCGCGACGGTGGCGAGGACGGCGTTGATGGCGAACGTGCCTCCGATCACCGCGAGGCCGCTCAGGCTGCGGACGAGACGCGACCCGAATCCCGGCACCTCGAGCGCTGGAATGTTCCAGACCCGGACCATCGCCTGTTGCGCGGTTTGCGTGACACCCTGAGCACCGTAGAGCAGGCCGATCAGACCGACGGCCAAGCCGAGTGGGCTTCCATGGAGGCTGGTTGATGCGTGAGCCGGATTGAACTCGGAGCCGACCACCGGAAACTGATGGAGCGTGTCCACAAACTGGTGACCCAGCGACGGAGCGCCGATAAAGCCGAGCACGGTGATGACGACCAGCAGGAGGGGATAGATGGCCAAGAATCCGTACCAACCCAGTGAAACCACATATTGGTTGGCCTGGTCGTCGCCGAACTTCTTGACCACGCCATAGAGAACGGCGGTGAAACGATTGCCCCGTTGCCACCTATCGACGCGGGAAACAACATTGCCAAGTGCCATCAGTGTCAGTCCGTCTCTGGGGCGCCGATGAGGGAACGGTCGCGACCCAACGGCCAAGACTTCGACGGAGCACGGCCCCGCACCATCAGCTGCCCGCGGCGTCAAGGCGACGCGTCGCCTTGCCATGCCGTCGTGTCCCGCGTCTGACGGCTGAGAGAATGAGCACGGTTCCCAACACGATGCCCGCCAGCCACCCGATTTCAAAACTGAAGCCAGGTGATCCCAACTGCTGGTCAACGGTCTGAGGCTGCAACTCACGAGGGAAGGCGTCCATGCGGTACCTATTCCCGCAATCGGGCCCGCTCAACCGAACCGGTCGACCGGACGAGCCGCGAAGGGGGTTCGCCGTCAGGGACCGGACAACGTGCAAGACCTCAGGGGAGGAGCCCTGGCCTCGCAGGGAACTGCTGACCAGTGAGATCGGTTCGGTCCAGAGGCATTCTGGGTCGGTGGTGCCTTTGGCGACGACGGCCCACCATCATCCGTTGTGTTCAGGCACCTCCGGGACTGCCATCCCAGGTCAGCCACAGAATCGTGGCATCGTCACGGAGTCGCTCCTCCTGGTATTCCAGGACTGAGCTGATGGTATTCCGGAGAATCACATCGGACCGAGTCGTTGAAGCCGACGCCCGTTCGACAACGTCGATGAATCTGTCCACTCCGAATGGCTCGCCGGTCAGTGAACGACCCTCGGTCACCCCATCCGTGTAGAACACCACCGAATCACCGGGCTCCAGTGCTTCCTCCGCCTCTTCGGCCAGCCGACCCCCGAGCCCCCAGGGAAGTGAAGGCCGACACGGGAGGAAGCCGACCACCTGACCGTTCCGGAGGTGGAGAGGCAGAGGGTGGCCGGCGTTGATCCAACAAAGCAGACCGGATTGCACATCAAGCCGGGCGAGTTGCCCGGTGACAAAACGCTCGCCCGCGAAATTACTGGCCAGAACACGGTCGAGTTGGTCATGAATCACTCCTAATGGCAGGCCTTCCCGTCGATCGTGCCGATAGCTGCCCACAGCCAATGACGAAACAACGCTGGAACCCAGACCATGGCCCATCGCGTCCATGATGGCTACGTCAACAGTGAAACCGTTGGCCGAGTGGTCGAAAAAGTCCCCTCCCACGTCATAGGCCGGTTCGAGCAACCCGCTCGAAGTCGCCTCTGGCGTCTTGAGGTGGAGAGACGGGAGCAGGTCCCATTGAATGCTGGCTGGAAGGCTCATCGCCTTCCGCCGCCGGATGAGATTGAACAGGTCGGTATTTCGGGCTGCGATGGCGATAGCTGCTCCAGCCAGCATCCCGAGCTCTTCGTTGCGACGACGTCCGTCGTCGTCGAGATCCCGGGACTGGGTGAACGCCAGAACACCCGTGCAGTCGGACCCCTCGAGGATGGGAACGCAGACGCGGGTGGACCCGCCGGTCACCTCGGAAACGAGTCGTCGCTCGAGGAAGCACCGGCCCTCCAGTGTGCCCTCGGTTGCCACGCCGATAGGAGCGTCGACGTGGACACCACGATCCGGAATCGGACAAAGGGTCGACTGGCCGAAGTCAACGAGGAAGGCCGTCATGTCGTACGCACCCATGTCGTGAGCCAGCCGGGCGAGGCTATCGGTGATGTCCGAAGGGGCCAGTTGGTTCAGGGCCCGCAGCATAGAGCCGACATCGGGACTGTCCACGGCTAGTTCGATCGAGCCACGGGCAGGGGGCCGAAGCCGGAGGCGGCAGCTGGACAAGCCGGAGGAACCATCCCCTGAGGGTACCCGCATCTGAAAGATCGCCTTCAGGGCGCGCGCGGCCGGCGGCAACCGGAAGAATACGGGCGCACCCAGACCAAGGTCTGTGGTGCGCCCGTACCTTCAACTACCAGCGATAGAAGCGTCGGCTTCCGGCGTTCTCCCCACGCCCGATGGCGAATCCAATCAGCCAGAGTGCCAGCAATACAACCGCGACAACCCACAGCAGATGGAGCGCAAACCCGAGGCCGGCGAAGAGCAGCACAACGAGAAAAGCGACGAGAAGCAACATGACAGTAACCCTCCCTTGGGGATGCATCTCATCCCTTGCTGGAGCAATCGTGTCCTTTCCCGACGTCCTTCAAACCTCATCCGAAAAGAACAGGCGATTCCCGTGGCGAAACACAGCCTTCGATGTGAACGATCTTTCAAGGGAAAGATCGCGACACTTCGGTGCTCGGCTTATGGCGCCGAAGGCCTAGGTCTCCACGCGCATCGTTTGTTGGAAGTCACAACTCGCGGGCCGTTTGGACTTCGGCCATTGCGGGTATTCGCTTTTCATCGTTCGACGAAAGGGGTGAAGTATGGCCAGTGGACTCGCAGCAAGCATCGTCGCCATCGCGGTTGGTGCCGTATTGGACTTCGCGGTCACGACAAACACCGAGCAACATGGATTCAATATCCACACGGTCGGTGTGATTCTGATGGTCGTTGGCGCAGTGGGCGCCGTGATCTCTCTGATCGGATTGCTCGGCGGCGGTGTCAGGCGTCATCGCACGGTCATTGACGACGGTCGGGGAACGGTCGTGACTCGCCAAGATACGACCGTCTGATCCCAGGCCGCCGGCCACCGCTCTTCACTGGCTGCCGGTCGCCATTCTTCGCTGGCCAATACCGTAGGTGGTTTCGGTCGGGGAGAGGTGTCCTACCGGGCGGCATCGCCAACGACCCGAGTACGGCCGCCACCTCATCCTTCCGGCACTCCGGGCCGATTCGAGGTTCCTCATAGGAGACCTCAAGGTTCGGGCGATTGGGCCGCGGCAGTGTGAACCCGGGCCACCAGCGTCGAAGAGGGCAGGAATTCGAACTCGACCCTTGGCCAACGAGGAGAACGACAGATGAAGGCGGAGGCGAATTCCCAGTAATGTAAGGGGCATGGCGCTGAGGGCGAGGACATCCTTGGGGGCGCTGTGGAGTGATCCGCGCACCTCGATGTGGCTGAAATGGGTCGTCGGATCTGTCGCCATTCTTCTGTGGGGCCTGTTCTTCGATGACCTGGCTCGCGTCGGCCGGTGGATCTTCGATGCAGGCGAGCTTGCCCGGGGGAACTTGCCCCTCGAGGACTTGCAGGCCCGATACCGCGACGCTCACATTGCGCTGGTCCACGGCAACCTCTACGGGATCCACTGGGAAACGACCACCTACCCACCTTTCACGGCGTACCTCTTCGTTCCCTTTCGAATCATCGGACTTCGGGCCACGATGACGTTCTGGACCGTGGCAAACATGGTCTCCCTGGCCGTGATCTTCGCGGTGTCATTGCATCGTTGGTGCAATGTATCGCCAGCCACCGCATGGCTGGCTTCAGCAGCAGGTCTCGCGCCCGCCGCCATTTTTGCGCTCTATCCGTTTCGCTCGCTGCTGCTCTGGGGTCAGATGGGCGTCTTTCTCATGCTTCTGGTGTTTCTGGATCTCTTTTTGGTTCCGAAGCGCTACCGCGGCTTTTTGATCGGGGTGGCAACCGCCATCAAGCTTCTGCCCGCTCTCTTCCTCATCTGGCTGATCGCCAAACGTGAGTTCTCCGGTGTCGTGCGTGCTGCGGTCGCCTTTGTGGTGCTGACCCTGTTCGCCGCAGTCCTGTGGCCACACGCGTCCACCGAGTACTGGTTCCACGTGCTCCCATCCGTAAGGGTCGGACGTATCGTCGCCGTCTCGCCCGCCCACTGGGCCAATGGCGTGGGGAAGCTGAGCGACCAGTCGATCCGGGGGATGTTCGGACGACCACCGTTCCTCTGGCTCAAGACCTTCCCCTGGCTTCCGGTGGCTCTGATCGTGCTCGTGCTGGGCATTGTCGTGGCGGTCCGGCTCATCAGACAAGGTCGCGAGCTCGCCGCCTTTGTGTTGCTGTCCCTCGTCACGGAGTTGGTGAGTCCGGTCAGTTGGCTCCACTACTGGGTGTTCGTCGGGCTTGCGCCCATACTGGCAGTGGTGGAATGGCGCCGCGACCGGGTCCTGGCCGTTGCCTCTATCGTGCTGGCGCTCTCCACATGCGCCAACTTGGACAACACATTCGTCGTGGCTGCTCCTTTCACCACCATTGCCCCCTTCTTTCTCTTTGTCGTCAGAAACCTCTATGTCCTCGGAGGTCTGATATTTCTCGGTGCGGCCACCTGTCAGGCGTGGCGATGGCCAATGTCCGGTTCGAGGGAGGGCGAAGTCGAGGAAAGGGTCGCAGATCGGGTTGAGGCCACAGCCCTCATCGAGGATGAGGGCGCGGTCGTCGGTGGCTAAAAGAACCAGCTCGCATCGCGTGCCCGACTCCTGGGATCTGGGACGGAGCGGCTGATGGCGCGCCTCACCGGGAGACAGTGGCTGAAGATCGCGGTTGGGGTGGTCGTCATCCTCGTCTGGGGATGGTTTTTCTCCGATTTGGCCAGCATCGGCAAATGGATCTTCGATTCGAGTTTCGTGAAGACCTACCGCCCGCTTGCCGATTTGCAGGCCCGCTACCGAGATGCCCATACCGTCCTCCTCCACCGCAACCTGTATGCGGTGCACGCTGAGACAAGCACCTATCCGCCGATCATGGCGTATCTTTTCGTTCCGTTCCGGTGGATAGGCCTCCGGGCAACGATGACGATATGGACCATCGGGAACATGGTGGCACTCGCTGTCATCTTCGCCGTCACACTCCACCGGTGGCTCAAGGTGTCGGCGGTAAATGCTTGGTTCGTCTCCGCGGTCGGTTTGGCCCCGGCCGCGGTGTTCGCCTTCTATCCCTACCGCTCAGTGCTGCTCTGGGGACAGGTTGGGATTTTCCTGACCTTTCTCGTCTTCGTCGATCTCTTTGTGCTCCCGCAGCGCTATCGGGGCCTGCTGATCGGGGTGGCCACAGCGATAAAGCTTCTGCCCGTCCTCTTTCTGGCCTGGTTCATCGCCAAACGCGAGGTATCCGCCGCCTTGCGCACCGTCGCCGCGTTCGCGGTCCTGACCCTCCTGGCTGCGGCACTCTGGCCGCACGCCTCGGCCCAATACTGGTTTCACGTCCTTCCCTCAGCCCGGGTGGGAAAGATCAAGCTCGTGACTCCGTCACATTGGATGCGCGGAGTCGGCACACTCGGCGATCAGTCCCTGCGGGGATTGCTCGGTCGACCACCGTTCCTCTGGCTCCACACGTTCCCCTGGCTCCTCGTGGCCCTGCTCGTGCTCGCTGGTGGAATCGTGGTGACGACTCGACTCATCAAACAAGAGCGAGACCTTGCCGCCTTCGTGCTCCTCTCACTCCTGACCGTGTTGGTCAGTCCGGTGAGCTGGCTCCACTATTGGGCCTTCATCGGATTGACCCCGTTCCTCGCTGTCGTCGAGTGGAGGCGTGATCGGCTTCTGGCCATTTCTTCCATCGTGCTGGGGTTGTCCACCTGCGCCAATTTGGAGAACAAGGTGTTGATTCAAGCTCCGATCACGACCATGGCGCCGATCGTCCTCTTCATCGTCCGGAACCTCTATGTGCTCGGGGGCCTGCAATTCCTGGCCGTGGCCGCATGGCAGGCGTTCCACCCGCGCCGAAGTCCGGACGAAGGTGTATCGGAAGCCCTGGAAGGTCTCGAGCCAGTCGAGCTGGCTTTGTCGGCGACCGTGGCGACACCGAACTCGATAGCCTGAACCCCACAGCCGCTCCAGCCTTGCTGTGTCTGGTCGGAAGCGGGGCCACACCCTCTGCAGCCGGGGTCCGCCACGGCTGATCCAATGAACAGAACAAGCTCGGTGTAGTATTCGCCTTCGTGTTCGGGCGGGGGCGGTCGTAATGGAGACACTGGGGTCGGACGAACTGGGCGGCGATGCCCGCTCCGGTTGGCTCCGTCGGTGGTGGCCCGACCTCGTCGGCCTCGCCTGGGTCATCGGTGCCGCAGCCGCCGTGATGATCCCGGCATTGGTGCACGGAACGTCACTCGGGCCTATTGGGAGCCTCTCCAAGACAGGTCTCAGCCTTCTGCCGCGCAGCTCGGACAACAGGGTGATCAGCGATCAGCTCACGTTGTTCGTGCCGTGGACCAATCTGGCCTGGACGCAGGTCCACAATGGGCAGCTGCCGATGTGGAATCCCTACAGCGTGCTGGGGATGCCGCTGGCCTTCAACTGGGAGTCGGCACCGTTCGGGCTTCCGGCCCTGGTCGGTTACCTCGTCCCGGTCAACTTCGCCTACACGGTTGGGGTACTGACCTCTTTGGTCGTGGCCGGAACCGGGGTGTACGTGCTGGCCCGGGTCCTCGGTCTCACCATCGTGGGTTGTGTCATGGCCGCCACGATCTACGAACTCAGCGGCCGGTTCATGGCCACATTGGGGTGGTCGCTCGGTTCGGTCCTGTCCTGGGCCGGCTGGCTGTTCGCCCTAGCCATACTGGTCGGCAGGGGTCGCCATCGGTGGCGCGACATTTTCCTCCTGGCGGTGGTCATCGCCCTGATGGTGTACGCCGGTTACCCCGAGGGGGTGATCATCCTCGGGGTGGCACTGGGTGTGTTCCTCGTCGTCCTGTTGGGGTTTCGGATGTTCCGACCCGGGAAATGGGGGCCGATCCGGCGTCCTCTCGGAGATATCGTCGTGGCCGCCATCGCCGGAGCCGGACTTTCCTTGCCGCTCGCCCTCCCGGGTCTCCAGGTTGCCGCCGGCTCGAGTCGCAACGGCAAGATCGGAGTCAGCACCCAGACGCTCGGCTCCCACTTTCTCAAGAACTTGATCATTCAGGGTTTTGACGGGCAGAAGGGTGGTGTCTACTTCGGTCCCCATACTGATGGATCGACGGTGATCTACCTCGGGGTCATCGCCGCGGTCCTCGCCATTCTCGCCGTCGTGATCCGCTGGCGGCAACCGATGGTGGTGGCCTTCGCCGTCCTTTCCGTCGTGATGGTGGTGCTGGCCTTTTTCGCCCCACTGGCCTCGGTGATCGATCATCTTCCCGAGGTTGGGAGCGTGCGCCTTTACGATGCGCTCGGGCCGCTGGCGCTCGCGGTCGCCGTGCTGGCCGGAATCGGAACCGACATACTCGTGCGTTCGCACGGGGAACGGAGAGTCCAATGGTGCGCCGGCGCCGGGTTTGTAGCCGCCGGTCTCGTGTTACTTGGCATATGGGTATTCAGCCGTGGGCACCTCCAGCCCGTCGAGGCTGTCGTGCGAAACAAGAGCTTCATCTGGCCCGCCGTTGAGACGCTGGTCGGGCTGGCAGTGGTCGGAGCGATTGTGTTCGCTCATCGCCGCGCCCGCCAATCTCGGGATCATGCTGGTGGCTCGTGGCCGGATGTCGGATGGCTTGCGGCCGCAGTGTTGCTGATCTGCGAGACCGTCTTCCTCGTCGGTACGGGTGTACCCACATTCTCGTCGAGCCCGGCGCCGCTCAAGCCGACCCCCGATGACATCCTCCTCCGCCAGGCCGTCGGGTCTTCTGTGGTGGGCCTCGGGGAGACCTGCAGCCATATCCAGACCCTGGGAATCCTTCTCAATATCAATGTCAGCCTTCAGGTCCAGGAGTTCGGGGTCTACGACCCGACCGTTCCGTATAAGTACGTGACCGCGTGGGACGCTCTGGCCGGAAAACGGTCTGCCGGCCGGGGGAACGAAAGCAATGTGTTCTGCCCGAGAGTGGGCACCGCTCGCGAGGCGCGGCGATTCGGTATCGGGTTCGTCCTGGAGCACCATGGCGCCCCCGGCCCGCGAGGTGCGGTGTTCGATCGCCATATCGGCAATCAGGACCTCTATCGCATCCCCGGTGCTGCGCCGGCCACACTGACTCCGATGGCCACCAACGACCAGTTCCCCGCGAGCAACGCCAGGGGCACACCCGTTTCCGTCACCCATCCCGATCCGGCGTCATGGAAGATCATGACCCACGCCTCGACCACCCAGGCCTTGCGGCTGCGGCTGACCGATACGCCCGGGTGGCAAGGGACCATCGACGGCCGACCGCTGGCCCTCTCCTCGTATTCGGGCATCCTGATCCAGGCGAAGATCCCACCGGGGCGACACACCATCGAACTGCACTACTGGCCGGATTCATTCACATTCGGGATTGTCCTGGCCTTCATCACCTTTGTCCTTCTCGTCGTGGCCGTGGTCGTCGAAGGCGTGCGGCGTCGCAGACGGGCCGGGGCCGGCTGAGCGCCTTCGACCCGGCCGAGTCAGAGCGACACCGTGCAGCAAGACCCATCCCATCTCCCCGCCGGGCTTCTACGCGGACGACGGACCGGAGGGATCGTGGACAGACTTGGAGCAGGACGTCGGCCGTCCCACGATGCAGACGAATGGGCACCGCCGCCTCCCGGTGAGAGTGCTTGGCGTCGCCAGGCACTGACGAGTAGGGTCACCTCGATGCCGTGGCTGGTGACTGCGTGACGGTGGCCCGCTCAACCGGGGGGGCGGTTGCCGACGATGTGGCCGGATCAGCGCATGACCCCCACCAACGATCCGTTGGGTGGTGGCCGCACGCCTGTGGCATCGCCTGGCTGGTGGTCGCCGCCATCGCAGTTCTGACTCCCGCACTTTCGCACGGTACATCGCTCGGACCGTATGACTGGTTGGCCCGGTACGGCCTTTCGAAACAGCCGGGCGTGATGATCAACGACATCCACGGAGATCAGATCACGCAGATGATCCCGTGGACACAACTGGCGTGGACCCAGGTGCACAGTGGCCACCTGCCTCTGTGGAACTCCTACAGCGCATTGGGCATGCCACTCGCCTTCAACTGGCAGTCGGCCGTGTTCAGTCTTCCCGCGCTGGTGGGCTATCTCGTACCGCTCCGCCTTGCCTTCACCGCGCAGGTGTTCGTGACGCTGGTGGTGGCCGGAAGTGGGGCGTACGTCCTGGCCTGGATCATGAAGATGGACGTGCTGGCCTGCACCCTCGCCGGCACCGTCTTCGAGTTGAGCGGCGCCTTCATGTTCTGGCTGGGCTGGCCCATCGGGTCAGTGCTGTCCTGGTCAGGTTGGTTGTTTGCCGCGGTCCTCCTCATCCTGCGCGAAGGACACCGGGCCCGGGACATCACCGTGTTCGCCATCGCCCTGGCCTTCGCCGTCTACGCCGGGCAGCCTGATGCGCTGACGCTGCTGATCCTCTCCGTGGTCGTCTTCGCCATCACGCTTCTCATCCTCCGCACCCGGCTGGCCGGAGGATCGGGGCCGATCCGTAGGCCGCTGACCGACCTGGTTGTCGGGGGCGTGGCCGGCCTCGCCCTGGCTGCTCCGCTGGCGTTGCCGGGCTACCAGGTCGCCGGGGCCGGCATCCGCACCTTCGAGGGATCCACGTTCGGTCGTCAGGCCGCCTGGACGTATCAGGATCTCAGTCATCTGCTCTTCGAAGGGCTGAACGGGCTCCCACCCTCCTTCAGCCCGATCTACCTGGGCGCCATCGTCGTGGTCCTGGCCGTTGCCGGCGCCTGGCTGAAGAAGCGTGATTCGCCGGTCATCGCACTGATCGTCGTGGCGGTCTTCATGGGGGTGATCGCATTCGTGCAACCGGTGGAGAACGGGCTGCATCAGATTCCCGGACTCCAGGCCGTTCGTTGGTACCGGTCGGTTGTCCTCGTGACCCTGTCCCTCTCCGTGCTGGCCGGCTTGGGGATCGATCTGCTCGTCCGTTCGTACCGGTCGCGGTCGGTGCTGCGGTGGGTCGGCGGTGGACTGGTTGTCGCCGCAGGAGCGCTGGTGGTGCTCTGGGCCGTCGGTTACCGCAGACTCTCTCCGACCGGCGCGTGGGCGAGGAGCTTGGGGTTCAGATGGTCTGCGGTCGAGGTCGCGGTGGGCCTGATCGGAATCGGCGTGTTGGCCTACGCCACCAGGCGGAGCCAGCCGGGCGACATCCGGACCGGGCGCATCGCCCGTGTCGTGGCCATCGCACTGCTGGTGTGCTCCACCGCCTTTCTGGTGGCCAGCGGTGAGCCCCTCTGGCATTCGACGTCCTCCTACAAGGTGACCACGCCGGCCGAGACGGCCTTGCAGCAGGCGGTGGGCTCGTCGCTCGTCGGCCTGGGCTCGAAACACTGCTTCCTGCCCCCGGGCCTCGGTATCCGTCCCAACGCCAACGTCCTGCTCGAGATCCGCGAGCTCGCCGTCTATGACCCGATGTTGCCGCGGGCCTACTTCCAGTCGTGGGCCGCGACGACCGGAGAATCGGTCAACGCCGCCGGCTTCCCGTATCTCTCCATCTACTGCCCCGGCATCACCACCGCCGCCATCGCCCGTGTCTACGGCGTGGGTTATGTGCTCGTATCCGACAGGAACCGGGGGCCGAAGGGTTCGGTGTTCGACAGGCACATCGGAAACGAGCGCCTCTACCGCATCCCCGACGTCGGCGATGCCACGCTGACACCCGTGCTCGCCGGAGGCCGCCCACCGGGACTGACGGCCACCGGAAAGGTGCTCCCCGTCACCCATCCCGGTCCCGCCTCGTGGAAGCTGTCCACCGACGCGGCCGGGACCCAGGTGCTCCGACTGCATCTGACGGACACCCCCGGTTGGCACGCCACGATCGACGGGCGACCCCTGGCCCTGACCACGTTCGCCTCCGTCATGCTCCAGGCCACCATCCCGGCGGGGCACCACGTCATCGAGTTGCACTACTGGCCGGCCACCTTCTCGGCCGGCATCCTCCTGGCCGTGCTGGCCGCCATCGGCCTGGTCGTCGGCCTCGTCTACGAAGGAGTTCGGCGGCGGCGGGAAAGCCATCCTGCCGGACAGCCGTAACCCGGCTCGCCCGGGTCTGCTCCCTTGTCGACCCGGAGTTGCACCACCCGCACCCGCCTCCGGCCTGTCTAACATCGTGTGGTGGTCGACCGGAGCATCGAAACTCGGGTCCGGGCTCTCTGCATGGGCTTTCCCGGGGTCATGGAGAAGCTGAGCCACGGGGCGCCGGCATTCTTCGCCGGCAAGAAGCAGTTCGTGATGTTGTGGCCGGATGGCCATCACGCCGACGTCTTTCCCCACCTGTGGTGCGCGGCGCCACCCGGAGCCCAATCGCAACTCATCGCCGAAGAGGCGGAACGGATCTTCCGTCCACCGTATGTGGGTGGACGCGGATGGATCGGCGTTCGTCTCGACGGTCGCGTCGACTGGGATCGGGTGGGGATCCTCTGTGAGGACGCGTACCGGACAGTGGCGACCAAGAGGTTGCTGGCCATGGGCGACGGAGACGGGTAGGACGTACGGATACGCCGGCAGCATCCTCGCCGGACCAGAACCGTCTTCCCGTGACCGTCTGGCTCTCCGTCACTCCTCTGTGCACGACATTCACCGCGATGCGTGGCAAATCGCCCTTTGAGTTTCAAAAGTACCTGTTGAGCGGTATATTTTGTCTATGCGGTATTTGTGGATTGGGGCACTCGTGAGTATCGCGCTGCTCGGTGCTGCCTGTTCAGGGTCGCCGAGCACCACCACGAGGACCACGGTGCACCACCACAAAGCCCGTCATCGAACGACGACGACGACGACCACGACCCCACAGACGAGGACGTCCACCACGCTGGCATCGGGGCCGCGGGACAAGTTGGCCTGCGCGGGTTTTGCGGGTCTCGGCCAGGATGTCCACCGGGGTCACCGGGTTATCCGCGATGCCTTCAAGAGGCTGTTCCGGGAGCTCAAGCACGCCGAAAACACCAAGTTGCGCCGAGACGGCCACGCCGCGGCACGGGCGCTGCTTCTGGGCAGAGTCAGCTCGTTCAAGGCCAGTTTCGTCTCGATCTATTCACTCTGTAACGAGATGAAGTAGAGCCGGCGATGAGACGACGCCGGCACGGTCCGTAGCCTCGGTCGTCCCTCGTCACACGTAAGGCCGTGACAGCGGCACAACGTTGAATCGCTGCCGCACCTCGTCCAGAGGGAGCGGCGCCAGCGCCAAATGGTCGAGTTGGGTCAAGTCGACGGTGCACTGCGACCCACGTTCCAGTCCCTCGCCGAACAGGTTGGGGACGCCGCCTCGGTCGAGCGTGGCCACCTTGGCCCGGATATCGCCGTGGTTGAGGACGCCTGTCTCATGGATCGACATGGTGATGAGGAACTCCAGCCAGTTGTGCCGACTGTCGTTTGCCGCCCACAGAAAGCCGGAACGGGCGATCTCCCCGGGGGCGGTCGGTTCGTAGCCGGTGATCACGTGGTTCATGTCGTGATTGACGTAGTGGGCCGGAAAATGGACATCGTCACCCGGCAGGGTGATGTCGTTCCGGCGGTAGAACTCCACATAGGCATGGCCCAGTGTCCCTTCGGGCAGCTCGCGCAGGGCCCGCAGGCGTGTGGCCAGGGCGTGATCGGGCTCGGACAGGTGGAGGTAGTTGTCCCGCAGGGAGATCTCGGAGATCTCCGGGAGGATTTCCCCGTAGAACCGCTCGAGATCCTTGGACGCCTCATCTGCCCCCCGTTCGAGCGCGGACCTGGTCGTCTCCAGCTCGATATCGTCGACGCCCATCACGGCCACGTACTCCTCGACCCGCGCCACCTGTTTCGCGGACTGGGGATGCCGGCAGAGCTCGAGGGTCATCAGCATCTCGCAGAACCGGAGCCGGCCCTCGGGGCGGACCAACGCCCGGGAGACATCCTGTGGGTGGGCCGGGGTGAGGTTGTCCAGGTCCAGATCGGATCGCGGCAACAGGTGGGAGACGATGGCACTGAGAACGGTGCGCTGCTCCTCGGAGGGGCCGCCGTCCACATCGATGGCGCCCAGGAGGCCGGCGACCACCGGTGTCGCTTCCTCGACTTCCAGAACCTCCACGGGAGCGCCTCCTCAGATCAGTAGCCGGTGCCCGCTGTGGCGGACGAATCGATCGGCTTCGGCCGCCAGATCAGCCTGCACCTGTCGCTGTGCCTCGAGCAATTCCTCGGCCCACAACATCTGCAGCATCTTGCGGAGGCGCTCTCCGCCACGCTGGCTCCGCGCCTCTTCGAACGCGGTCTCGAGCACGTCGTACAGGATCTCGTCGCGGGCGGGCGGTGGATCCAGCGACGGCCGGCGATCGGCCAACATCTCGGCGAACTCTTCGTACCAACGGTGACTGGACGCGAAGGAATCCCGAAGCACGGCGCCGGCAACGGATACTGACTCGAGCTCCTGGTGCCCGGACTCGGGCGGAAACGCCGGCAGGGTGGACAGGGTGAAGGCGGCGAAACGGATCCGGTTCGACCCGGTGAAGAGATTGGCAACGGTCTCGACGGGTACCACTTTGGCCCCGCGTTCGCTCAGGAACTGGCGGAACGCATCATCCATCCGCAGGTAGGCGCGATGGGATGCCCGCTGACCCGGTTCGGTGTCGACCCGCCCGGTCGTCGCCGTCAACCCGTCCACAGCGTCGGCCAGGTAGCCCGAGCTGGTGACGAACGAGTCGGACAGGGCGCGGCCGAGCGCCGCCGTCGCACCCCGGGGCCAGAAGAGCAGACCGACCACGATGCTCACCGCGCAGCCGATGGCCACGTCCTCGATCCTGGTCAGGCCCACCTTCCAGCCGATGGGGGCGATGATGTTGAAGAGGATGATCACCACCAGCGTGAAACCGGCCTGCCCGGCGGCGAAGGAGATCATCGACGGAGCCACACCCGAGAGCAGGACCGCCAGCGGGAGGACGACCCACAAGAGGACGGCATGGTCGCCGATGGCGATCATGAAGGCCGATCCGACCACGAACCCGATGGCCGTTCCGGCGACGGCCCGCATGGCCGTGGCCCCCGTGCCCAGTGCGTTGGACCGGAGGACCGACAGTGTGCCCAGCACCACCCAGAATCCGTGCTCGACATCGGTCACTTCGACGACCGCCACCGCCAAGGCCAGCCCGGCGGCACCGCGGACGGCATTTCGGAACCACACCGAATGGAAGGAGAGGTGGGAGGCGAGCCGCTGCCACACGAGACGCGATGAAGGTGGGCCCAGCGCCCCGAGACGTTCGTCGCCGGCACCTCCGGCGCCGGCCGCCTCCAGGGCGGCGTCGGCCACCAGGCCGGTGGCCAGGCCCAGACCCCGGGCATGGAAGCTCGGGTCCAGCGAGGAGGCGATACCGGCATGGGTGCCCACCTCCGGGTGCTGTCGGTCATCGTTCAGGACGAGAGCAGGGTGCGAGTCCGGGTCGATCAGTGTGGATACGGCCGCATCGCGTTCCACGGTGATCAACTGGTCGAGTCGTCGGATCGACCCCCGCAACGATTCGACCAGCTCCGGATCGTCCACCGGATGGCCTTCTCTGTCGCAGAGAAGCGACGCACTCAGCTGCAGGGTCTCGCTGACCGCCCCGAAGACCAGTTGGACCTCGGGCACTTCCAAGGTCATGCCCTGGTCCGACGTCAATGCTGAATTGCTGGCCACCCACTCCACCCGGCCGACCAACTTGGCCAGCGCCATGGCGCTGGCTGCGGCCCCGGTCGGGGGGTAGGGGGTGCCGGCAAACTGCTGCCGCAGTCGGGTCACCTCGGTTTCCACCGTGGCCAGTGCGTCAGGATCCAGCCTGCCGTCGGCGTGGGCGCGGGCCAACCGTCCCACCGCTCCGACGGTGGCCGACAGCCGGCGGCGGAGATCGTCATGCCAGGGAGTGGGCCAGATCAACATGCATGCCGGAACGCAGAAGACGGCCGCGGCCAGCCAGCCGACAAGTCGGGGACCGATGGCCGAGGCCGGTTGGGCGACGGCCACCGGCAGGACGAAGACCAAGAGGGCGGCCGTCGAGGCCGTGGCCGCCTGGGGGGCGAAGATGCCGGCGAAGAGAACGCAGAATCCGATGACCGCCATGACCACCACTGCCGCCACCTTGTCGGTC
The DNA here is from genome assembly GCA_963713625.1 of uncultured Acidimicrobiales bacterium. Taxonomy (GTDB): domain Bacteria; phylum Actinomycetota; class Acidimicrobiia; order Acidimicrobiales; family RAAP-2; genus Bog-756. Next base: position 28,270 of record CAVQMN010000010.1, read on the forward strand.
GAGACCGCCGTACCGATGGTGATGAAGACGCCACCGACCAGGAACAGGCCGAGGTAGGACACCAACCGGGTGCGGGGCCGCCCGGGGAAATCGACCAGGAGCAACAGGGCGAACGCACCGAAGGCGGCGAAGAGACTGGTTTGGGGATTTGAGAAGAGCAGGTGGGTGAGGCCGAACACGAGGGGCATGACCACCGCGGCCCGTATCGACCGCTTGACGGCCAGCAGTCCGGGGTCGTGGGCTTTCACCCAGCCGGCGGCAGTTGACCATGGGCGCCGTGACGTGACCGCCGGCGTGCTTGGGACCCCGTTCATCAGAGCAGTGGGGACCGAACCGGGTCGAGCGGTGCACGCGCGTCATCCATACGGCACGTGAACCTACTCGCACCGGCCCGATCCCACAGGTCTGATCGATGTGGTGGCCACGCTCGACGGGACCAGCCGAAGCCCGTGTGACGGCAGGGCCGAAAATCACCCGGAGCGGGGGCTCGGCCACACGCTCCTCAACCGGTGGTTTCCCACTTCCCCATTCCAGGACTGTCGCCATCCAGCCGGGCAGGGCTTTGGGCCATAGCCGGTGGGAAAAGGGTTCGATACCCCAAGTGGAAGCTGCGCTGTTATATTGCCTAAATGCGCACTTCCTGGATTGGCGGAATCGTTCTGGTTGCATTGCTCGCAGCCGGTTGCAGCACGGCAAGCACCAGTGCCACGACAACAACCAAGGCGGGCAAGTCGACGGCCACGACGGCGGCGGGGACCAAGACCACCGCCACTCTCGGTCCTCCCGGGTCGATCACCCCGACGGCCAAGGACAAAGAGGCGTGCGCCGGTTTCAACGCCCTGAAGACGGAGACACCGTCGGGAGGCAAAGCCACCGCGGCCGACGTCGACAAGGCGGCCAAGGCGGTGCGGAAGGCGGAGAACCCCAAACTGAAGGCTGCGGCCAGATCGTGGGCCGGGAACCTGGCCCACAAGCACGCGGCGAAAGCGAAGCACCAGGAAGAGAGGATCGCCGCCATCTGCACCGCGATGGGGCTCGGGTAGCGGGGAATCGGCACGTCGGTCACACCGGGGGCCCGCACCGTCGGTGCGTGTAAGCAGTACGGGGTCGGAGAGGCTGCGGTCCATGCCCTCAACGGGGTCAGCGTCGAATTCGGCGCCGGGTCCTTCACCGCCATCATGGGCCCGTCCGGCTCCGGCAAGTCGACCTTGCTGCACTGTGCGGCCGGATTGGACCGACTGACGTCGGGTCGCGCCTACATCGGGGATCTCGAAGTCTCGGGCCTGTCGGAGAACGAAGCTGCCGTCATGAGACGGAACCGGGTCGGATTCGTCTTCCAGTCCTTCAACCTGCTGCCGTCCATGTCGGTGCAGGAGAACATCGTGCTCCCGTTCGCCATCAGCCGGACCGTGGTCGACGGCGCGTGGCTCGACCACATCATCGACATCCTCGGACTGGGCGACCGTATCCACCACCGACCGTCGGAGCTCTCCGGCGGTCAGCAGCAGCGGGTGGCGGTGGCCCGGGCCCTGGCCCCGAAGCCTGAGGTCGTCTTCGCCGACGAGCCCACGGGCAACCTCGATACCAAGGCGGGGACCGAGCTGCTCGCGCTGCTGGCCGGTGTGGTCCACACCAGCGGGCAGACAGTGGTGATGGTGAGTCACGACCCACGCGCCGTCGGTTTCACCGACCGCGCCGTGTTCATGGTCGACGGCCGGCTGGTCGGGGAACTGGCCGACCCGACCGCGGATGCGGTGCTCGACCGGTTTCGCCACTACGAAACGCAATGATCCGCGTCGCCATCACCGAGGCCCGGGCCCACGCCCGGCGTCTGGGGCTCATCGCCGCGGCCATCGTGGTGGCGGTCACCTTCATGGCCGGGTCGTTCGTGCTGGCCGACAGCGTGCGGGCCACGACCGTGTCCCAGTCGGCGGCACTGCAGCCCCCGGGCCTGGCCGCCGCCGTGGTGGGGATCGGGTCGCTTCCGCACTCGGTGGTGGCCGAGATTGCCGCCGTTCCCGGCGTGGCCCGGACCCAACCCTTGGTTTCCGGCTACGGCCAGCTGTTGGTCGGCGGCCGGCTCTTCGGTTCGTCGGACTCGATCGTCGTGTCCTCTCCGACGGTGCCCGCCCTCAGCCCGGGGCGCATCGTGCTCGGCCACGGACCGGCATCCGCGGAGCAGGTGGTGGTGGACTCGGGGACCTTCGCCGCCGCGCACCTCCGGATCGGACAACAGGTCCGGGTGGTATCGAGCCAACCCGACCGGCTCTTCACCCTGGTCGGCGTGGTCCAGGGCGTGGCCATCCCCGGGTCACCGAACGCTTCGGTGATCGTCCCCGACATGGCCGTGGCCCAGCAGCTGACCGGACTGCAGGGTCGGGTCAGCGAAGTACTGGTCTCGGCCACGCCGGGCCAGAGCCTGCGACCACTGGCGGCGCGGCTACAGGCGGTGGTCGGGCCCTCGGGCCGGGCCCTGACCGCGGCCGCCCTCTCGGCCCTCATGGCCTCCCAGGCCACCCACAAGGTCCTCTCGTTCACCACCACCTTGACCGTGCTCGTCTGTATCGCGCTGGTGGTCGGGGCGTTCATCATCTTCAACGCCTTCGCCCTCCTGGTCGCGCAACGGCGCCGGGAGCTGGCCCTGCTCCGCTGCCTCGGAACCAGTCGAACCCAGCTGGCCCTGCTGGTGGCGGGGGAGGCGGCCGCCGTCGGCCTGGTCGCCTCCGCCATCGGACTCGGGCTCGGATTCGGCACCGCCCTGGTCCTGCGCGCCCTGGTGCAGGCGTCGGGTACCCCCCTCCCGACCGGTCCCCTCCATCTGCAACTGTCGAGTGCTGCCATCTGCCTGGCCGCGGGCACGGGCGTCGCCGTCGTCGCCTCGATCATCCCGGCGGAACAGGCGGGCCGGGTCCCGGCGCTGGTCGCCCTGCGCCAGGATCCGGTGGCCGAGGGGACCATGTCCCACCCGGTCCGCCGACCGGTGGCGGCCGTGGTCGCCGTCCTCGGGGCCGGGCTGGCCGTCGTCGGACTGGTGGCTCCGGCCCCGGCGTCGGTGGTCGTCGGCGGCCTGATGGTCGTCCTCGGTATCGCCGGTCTGGGCCAGGCGCCGGTGGCCGCGTCGGCCGGGGTCCTCGGATGGCCGATCGCCCGCCTGTGGGGCTTCGCCGGCGCACTGGGACGGCAGAACGCGGTGCGACATCCCCGGCGCACCGCCGCGTCATCGGCGTCGGTGGTCGTGGGCGTGGCCCTCATCTGTGCCCTGGCCGTCATCGCCAGTTCGGCCCACGCGTCGGCCGATGACCAGCTGAGCCAGACCGTCCTGTCCGACTACGTCCTGAGCGCCGCCGGGTCAGGCCCGGCGTCGGGTGGGCCGAGCGTCGTCCAGCCCCTGCCGGCCGGCGTGGTGCCCAACCTCCGGGCCCAACCCGCACTTGGCGAGGTGTCGCCGCTGTCCTACCTGACCTTCCACGTGGACGGCCACGGCACCGACTGGGGCGCAGCCGTCGACGCCTCGAACTTCACCCGGATGATCGGGCTCGGTCAGATCCAGGGGAACCTCGGCGGCCTGCGCACCGGGGGCGTGGCCATCGAGCAGTCGCTGGCGGCGGGCCGGGGTTGGCACCTCGGCCAGGTGCTGCCCTTCGTCTTCCCCGCCCAGGACGGCGCCGACAAGGCCGTCGTCTCCTACCGCCCCATCACCGCCCTCTTCGACAGCCTGGGCTACTACGGAGGGTTCCTCTTCTCGGCGGCCACCCTCACCGGCACCTATCCCGACCTGCCCCCCTCGATCGTCTTCACCGACCGGGCGGCCGGGGTCAGCACGGCTGCCGCCCGCGCTGCCGTGGCCCGGGCACTGGTGGGTTATCCCGAGGTGTCGGTGTCCGACCCGGCCGGCGTGCAGGCCACCCAGGACCAGGCCATCAATCGACAGATCGACCTGGTGGCCGTCCTCTCGCTCCTGGCCCTGATCATCGGGTACCTCGGCATCGTCACCAACCTGATGTTGTCGGTGACCGAACGGGTGCGGGAGATCGGCCTCCTGCGGGCCGTCGGCATGTCCACCCGGCAGCTGGGCGCGGCATTGCGCTTCGAATCGGCCATCATCGCCGCCCTGGGGGCCCTGGTCGGGGCGGTCGTCGGGCTGTGCGGGGCCTGGACCCTGCAGCGTTCCCTGACCTCCGACGGGCTCACCACGCTGTCCGTCCCCTGGCCGACCCTGGTCGTCTACGTGGCCCTGGCCGTCATCATCGGGGTCGTGGGCGGTATCCTCCCGGCCCGCCAGGCGGCACGGGTGCCCGTACTCGAGGCCCTGGCCGATGAGTAGGCCGAGGTGACCGGGGATCCCGAGCCAGGGCGGAGCCTCGAGGCCACGTCGTCATCGGCCCGGGAGCTGGCCCGTGACCAGCCCGAGCTGGTGGCCCGCACGGTCGAGGATCTGCGGACCGGTGCCGAGGCCGACCGTCAGGCCGGGACCCCCCGGGGCCGGGCCTATGTCCGCCGCCTCCAGGCGCTGCTCGTCGAGCGACCCGAACTCGGCATGGCCGCGGCCACCGGACTCGGCCTCGACCACATCGCCGAGGACCTCCTGAACGGGACGGCGGTGGAGGGTGTCCCCGGCATCGGACCCGACGGGGTGGCGCTGACCTCGACGCCCCGTGACCGGACCCGTCGGTGGGGAAAGATCATCCTGGTCGTCTCGACGGCACTGCTCCTCGTCGAGGCGGTCACCGCCGACTCCGTCGCCTCCGTCCTCCTCTATCTCTGGACGGCGCTCGGACTCGGCCTGTTCTTCGTCGGGATCTACCTGATCATGGTTCGGGACTGACCGGGCCCCGTCGGGGGATCGCCCGCCCTACTGGCCGGGAAGCCCTCCGCCCGACTTCGGGATCGTGCCTCCGGTCGCGGGCGGAACGTCGGCGGGCGCCGGGGGAGGGGGAGGCGGCGGGGGAGCAGCCGCGCCCGTCTCGGGCTCGACGTGGGGCTGGGGCACCGCTCCGCCGGCCGGTACGGCCGTCGGGTCGGCGGTCACCGTCACCGGGTTGCCGGCGGCTTCGAGGGCATCGAGCTGGCCCATGATGGAGGCCACCTTGGCCTCACCGTCGGGCTGGGCTCGGTTCCGCTCGCTCAAGAAGACATAGGCGCCGAGCTCCCGCAACAGATGGTCGACCTGCTTGCTGGTCTGCATCTCTTGGAGTTTGACCTGGCCCTGTTGCATCCCGGTCTGCGCCTTGTCGGCCAGCACCGTGGCCTGAGCCTTCACTTTGTCCATCAATCCCATGGCGTGGCCTCCGCTCAACTCTGCCGGCGCCGGACGGCTCCCGGACGACTGCATGACGACTGCATCTCGTACCGCATTCGCAACGACAGTTCTACTCGATCGACCTGACGGAGATCCGTCCCCGCCGGTCAGGCCAGACTGGGGTGCGGGCCCACGTCGACCTGTCGCGGCGACCGGGCCGGGCGGACCCACTGGGCGATGGCCCAGGGGATGTGGAACAGTCCGTCGACCACCAGTACCGAGCCCATCCCCACCCCGATCCCGCCGAGGGCGTCGGTCGGGTAGTGCCAGCGCAGGACGATGACGGCCACGCTGACCCCCAGGGTGGCCACCGCTCCGACCACGGCCGCCATCGGTCGGAGGAGGGTGGGCATGACCAGGGTGAAGGCCATGGCCAGCGCGGCCACGGCCGCCACCGTTCCCGACGGGTACGACGAACCGCCGGTGAGCCCGATGTGCCGGCCCACGAGAGGCTTGGCCAGGTCCTGGACGACGGCCACGGCGATCAGCGGTGCCGCGGCGCAGGCGATGGCGCGCACCCAGTCACGCAGGAGGCCGATGACGAACACGAGGACCACCCCCACGATGAGCGCGGTCAACGAACCCAGCGTCACCAGGTGCTGGGCCCAGCGCGACCCGAGGTCGGCCGGCAGCTCGCGATAGCCCCACACATCGAGTCGGTTGGGCCATGGGCGGTGGACGAAGACGAGCCCGGCCAGTGCCGTCAGGCCCAACAGGACGGCGCCCAGCGTGAGCTCGGCGGCGATGCCGATCGGGGAAGCGGCCCGGGGTCCCCGCGGCCTGCGCGATGCCATGGCATCCAGGTTAGGGGCCATCAGGGCGGAATCCTGCGCGGCCCGCTCGGCGTGCGCCGGGGTCGGGGAGGGCGTGCATCCAGGTCGGGGAGCAGGTCACGCCGGCTGCCGGTGCCGTACACTCGCTGGTCCATGGATGCAGCCTCCCTCCGGGCCAAGGCCCTGACGATGGCACCCGATCCGGCGGCGCCGTGACCGCAGCAGGGGTACAGACGGCCGGGCCCCGGCCGGCCCCGCTGACCTCGGGAGATCCTCCACCGGATCACCGCCCCTCGGCCGACGACACGGACACCGTGGCCTCCCACCGGGGACGGACGCTGCTGGTGGCATCGGCCGGCTACCTGGTGCTGGCCCTCCTCCTGTGGTGGCACGTGTGGACCGGGCACCCGACATCCACCACCACCTGCGGCTGTGGAGACAGCTCGCTGTTCACCTGGTTCATCGAGTGGCCCGCCTACGCCTTCTCCCACGGACTGAGCCCCTTCTTCTCCACCGCGGCCGGGGGCCCCGGCGGGGTCAACCTGCCCGCCAATACCAGCGTGCTGGCCATCGGCGTGGTGCTGGCTCCGGTCACCTGGCTGTTCGGGCCGGTGGCGTCCATGAACGTGGCCCTCACCCTGGCCCCCGCCCTCTCCGCAATGGCCATGTTCGTCCTGGTGCGACGGTGGGTGACGTGGGCCCCGGCCGCCTTCTTCGCCGGCCTCTTCTACGGCTTCTCGCCCTTCGTGCTGGTCAGTCTGGTCGACGCCCATCTCATGCTGGGCATGGCCTTCGTCCCCCCGCTGGTCGTGGCCTGCCTCGACGAGCTCTTGGTGCGGCGGAAGCGACGTCCGGTGGCGGTCGGCGTGCTCCTCGGGGTCCTCGTCACCGTCCAGTTCTTCATCGGGACCGAGGTCCTCATGATCATGGCCATCATGGCCGCCGTCGGTCTGGTCATGGTGGTGGGCTACGCCGCTGTGCGTCACCGGGACGTCCTCGGGCCGGCCGCCCGCCACGCCGGTGTGGGCCTCGGCGCGGCCGCCGTCACCGCCGGCGTGCTCCTGGCCTATCCGGGCTGGTTCGCCCTGGCCGGACCGGCCCACCTCTCCGGCCTGGTGTGGCCCAACTTCCATCCCGCCTACGGCGGCACCGTGGTCCGGGACTTCGTGCTGCCCGCACCGGCGCTCTCGACCGGCTTCTTCGGGGCGGCCATGAGCCGGGTGGTGGGCGGGAGCCAGGGGCCGGTCCTGTCCTCCCAGTACTTCGGGATCGGCGCCATCGCCGTGGTCGTGGTCGGTACCGTGGCCTGGCGACGCGACCGCCGGCTGTGGCTGTTCGGCGCCGTCGCCGTCGTGTCGGCCGTGCTGTCCCTCGGGGCCAGGCACAAGGTCTTCCTGCCCTGGCAGCCGTTCGCCCGGCTCCCGCTGCTCGAGAACATCTCCTCGAGCCGGTTCGTCCTCATCACCTACCTGGCCGTGGCCGTCTCGCTCGGCATCATCATCGACCACAGCCGGACGGCGGTCCTCGGGCGACGAGAGGCGGCCAGACATGCCCGGGCCGGAGGACGGCCCGGCCCGGGGCGGCGGTGGGGGGCGGCGCTGGTCGGGACGGCGGTGGCCGCCGTCGCCCTGGTCCCCCCGGCTGTCTACCTGTCGGCCAGCCTCCCGTTCACCACCCAGCCCGTGGTGCTCCCCACCTGGTTCACGACGGTGGCCCCACGCCTCCACGGACGGCAGGTCCTGCTCATCCTGCCCGCACCCTTCGCCGTCACCCAGACGGCCATGACCTGGCAGGCCGTGGACGGGATGCACTTCTCCATGGTCGGGCAGGGCGGGCCGGCCGGGGTGGCGGCACGGGCCGGCGCCGAGCGGGCCGGCCAGTCGGCCATCACCAACGCCACCTTCTTCTTCAGTCCCACCCAGACCATCACCGGCCCGGACGCCGTGGCCGCCCGGAAGGCCCTGCTCGGCTGGGGGGTCACCATGGTGGTCGTCCCCGACCAGCCCGGGCTTCCGGCCTACGAGCGGATCCGTTCGGTCACCGACGCCGCCGCCCTGATGACGGCGGCCACCGGCACGCTCCCCGTCCGTCAGGCCGACGCCTGGGTCTGGACCGGGGTCGACCATGCCCGCCGGTGGGTGCCCCCGGCCACGGCCGACATCTCGCGGTGTCTGGCCGGGGTGGGGTACGACGGTGACGCCGCCGTCCACGCCGCCACCTCGTGCGTCCTGGCCGCCGGGTCGGCCTGACGGCTCAGCGCCTGCTAGACACGCCGCCATGCCGGACACCGACGGACCGAGACGGGCACTGGTGACCGGGGCCAGCCGCGGCATCGGCAAGGCCACCGCCGTGGCCCTGGCCCGAGCCGGATGGGACGTGGCCGTCACCGGGCGCACCCTGCATGAGGGTGAGGGGCGGGACGACTCCGACACCGGTGGGGGACGGGCCCTCCCCGGAAGCCTGGAGGCCACGGCCGACCTGGTGCGCGGGACGGGCCGGCGCGCCCTCCCGCTGGTGGCCGACCTCCATGACCGGGCGGCCCTGCGCGCCGCTGTCGGCCGGGTGGAATCCGAGTGGGGCGGCGTCGACCTGTTGGTCAACAACGCGGTGGACACCGGCCCCGGCAGCATGGTCCCCATCGTCGAGCTGACCGTGGGGCAGCTGGAGGCCAAGTTGGCGGCCAACGTGGTGGCCAACTTCGTGCTGGTCCAAGCGGTGCTCCCCGGAATGCTCGATCGCGGTCGGGGCACCATCGTCGACGTCACCTCCCACACCGCCACCGCCGATCCGCCGGGCCCGGTGGGCCGGGGTGGATGGGGGCTGGGCTATGCCGCCTCCAAGGCGGCCTTCCACCGGTTCGCCCCGCTCCTGGCCGTGGAGCTCGGCGACCGGGGGATCAGGGCCTACAACGTCGATCCCGGTTACGTCGACACCGAGCGTCAGCTGCTCAACGCCTCGGCCCTCGGTCTGGTCGGCCACTACGCCGGCGCGCCTCCGTCGGTGCCTGCGGCCTCCATCGCCTGGTTGGTGGACCATCCCGAAGCGGTCGACAACGGCCAGACGATCAAGGCGTTGAAGATCGCCCTCACCCACGGCCTCCACCCCGACTGGCGCCCGACCTCCGGGTGATGTGACCCCGGGTCCGGCGGGGAGCGACCGGCGGCGGGCCACCGGCCCCGCTTCAGGCCCCGGCTGACGCCTGCGGCCCGAGTATCTCCCGGGCGCCGGCCGTGCCGGCATCCGGGTTGCCGCCGGACGCCGGCTCGCCGGGTACCAACCGACCGGCGCCGGTCAGCCGCGAGCGGGAGCTGACCACGTGGCAGTGCTCGATGAGGGCCTCACCGTCAGCGTCGGTCATCGGGAAGAGCGTGCCACCCATCCGCCACCCGAGGCCCGGGGCCGGGCGGCTCGAGCACACGGTGAAGAGGACCCGAACCACCCGGATCTCGCCGGTCACCGACGGGAGGTCCAAGCGGAGCTCCACCTCGGCTCCCACCTCCAGGGGATGGGGCCCGAGCATCCCGGCGCCGCCCGGGGTCAGGTCGACCACCCGCACCAGCGTGCCTCGGACCACCCCGGCCACCTCCACCGGCACCCGGTAGTGACGGCGGACCTGGTGGCGACGGGTGACCCTCCACAGGGCGGCGCCCACCACCACCAGCTCCCAGAGCGCGAACGAGATCCCGGCCACCACGGCCAGCCCGCCGAGATGGGGGAGGGCGAGCACACCGAACAGGGCGAGGACACGGGCCACCACGGCCGCAGCCAGGATCCCGGCCATGATCAGCACCAGCCGGAGCTGCCGGGCCGCCGACCAGCCGCCGTCGTCGATGCCGTCCTTCGGGGTCACCCGGAACGAGGTGCGGAACGGATGGACGAGGACGAAGGCGGCCCTGGTGAAGATCTCGGTGGTCAACAGGTTCGAGTAGGCCCCGTCCCACAGGCTGGCCTGGCCCCGGCACAGGAGGGCCGACGCCACCAGGTTGAGGACCATCCACGGCAGCCAGAACACGCAGAACTGCCACAGGGTGGCGTGCAGGGGCAGGCGACCGCTGACCAGCATGGCCACCAGGACGGCGAGCATGGCCAGACGCTGGAGGGGGACGAAGTAGGCCAGCAGGGAGGACAGGTAGCTGGCCCGCTGCTTGAGCGTCAGTCTCGGGGCGATGAGCGGGTTCTCCGCCGTCCGCAGTACGGAGAGGTTCCCCCGGGCCCAGCGGTCACGCTGCAGCAGGAAGGTGGCCAGGTCGTGGGGAGCCAGCCCCTGGACCAAGGTCTCGTCGTGGTAGCGGGTGTGCCAGCCCTGGCCGTGGAGCCGGATCGTGGTGTGGAAGTCCTCGGCCACCGTCTCGGTGGCGATCCCGCCGATCCCCTCCAGCGCCTGGCGGCGGATGACGGTGGCGGACCCGCACCAGAAGGCCCCGTCGTGGCGGTCCTTGCCCGGCATGATCACCTCGAAGAACATGCTCTGATCGTGGCGGCCCGTCTCGAAATGCTGGAACGAGTCGTGGTTGCCGAAGTCGTGGGGCGTCTGGACCAGCGCCACCGACGCATCGTCGAAGTAGCCGACGGTGGCGTCGAGGATGTCGGGCTGCGGGACGTGGTCGGCGTCGAGGACCAGGATCAGCCGACCGTCGGTGTGGCCGAGGGCGTTGTTGATGTTGCCGGCCTTGGCGTGCTCGTTGGTCGACCGGGTCAGATAGCGGGCCCCGAACCGAGCGGCCAGCCCGGCCACCTCCTCACGGCGACCGTCGTCGAGGACCCAGGTGGTATGGGGATAGGTGATCCGATCGCAGCCCACCAGCGTGGCCCCGAGGATGTCCAGGCCCTCGTCGTAGGTGCAGACGAAGACGTCGACGCTGGGCCGCAGTCCGATGGCCGGCCGGTGGGACACGGGGACCCGCCAGGCCAGGAAGGCGAACGAGGCGAGCATGGTCCAGCCGAACAGCTCGCAGGCCAGCAGCACGAAGAACATGACCGGCTCCGCGCCGGTCCGGGTATCGGCCGCCCGCCACACCAGGTACGCCGCCCCCCAGATCAGGGCGACCAGGACCAGGCCGCGGATGACCAGGCCGTCGTCCTGGTACGCCACCGGCGCTGGCTTCCCCGTTTCCGGCCCGGTCTGGGCCCCCACGGGCGCGGTCGTTGTCGGATTGCTCATCGGTTGAGCTATCGACAGGCCGACGACCACCCTTGAGAAGCCCGGTCACCATCCGTGAGGAAGACCGACCGGGTGCGGCGTCGGCGCCGCCGGCCGCCTGCGGCCGGGCCCGTCTAGTGGAAGACGCTGACGATGTCGACGATGACCAGGGCCAGCACCATGCTGCCCACCACCGCGTAGAGCGCGGTGAAGGCCCAGCGCTGACGGTGATCGGCCAGCCAGAACCGTCGGATGCCCAGGTAGTCGAAGGTCAGGGCCAGGATGCCGATGGGGATGCCGATGGCCGGGCCCACCCCTTTGGCCACGCCGATGGCCGGCAGGATGACCGGGAGGACGATGTAGCTGAGGAGGCAGCGCAGAGCCGACAAGAAGATGGAGGCGCTGAAGATCCGGTGGGTCTCGGACTCGTCGATGGGCGCCCGGTCGGTCGGTACCCGGAGCAGGCGGCGCATGCCCTCGTCGTACTTGGAACGGGGCGGCACCGTGCTCGTCCCGCTGGATACGACGGCCACCCGGTCCACGGCCACCATGGTACTGCGGCCGATCGGCGGGGAACATCCGGGCCGGGGGCCGATCGTGCCGTCGACGCCCGGCCGGTCGCTCAGCCGGTCCCCGGGGGCGGCTGGTCGTTCGGACAGCTCCCGGGCGGCCCGAACCGGCCTTCGTCGTCGGTCCACCCGGCGTTGATCCATCCCGGCGCGGGCGGAGGGAGATGGAACATGGGGGAGAGGTCGGAGGTGACCGCGGCCCCGAGTACGGCGGCACCGGCCGGGCACAGATGGACGTTGTCGGTCTTGCGGGCCCGGATCCAGCCGCCGTCGGCGGTGCGCAGCCACGGTGAGAACCGGCCGTGCACCTCGAGGGCCGACGCCACCGGCAGGTAGGTGATCCGACCCGGGTAGTGCGCCGGGAGGGCCGAGACGATGCGGTCGAAGGCCTGGCGGTTGGCTTCGGCCGCCTGTTCGGCCTGCTGGCGTTGGGCCGGGTCGATGACGGCGTCGTTGGCGCCGATCTTCGGGAACTGGACGATGGCGATCCCGTCGACACCGTCGCCCGGGGCCAGCATCACGTTGATGGCCTCGGTCAACAGCTTCTCGAAGGTGGCGGGGTGTTGCTTGGCCAAGGCGTTGTCCCACGACCACATCATGAGGATGACTTCGGGACGGTCCTCGGCCACGGCCCCGGCCAGATCGCTCTGGAAGTTCGTGTCGTTGACGAGGCCCCATCCGTCGAACCCGTGGGGACTCACCTTCACCACCCCGGTGGCCTGCAGCGCGGCCTGGATGCCGGCTTCACCGTCGACCATCACGCTGTCCCCGATGGTCATCACCCGCAGCGGATCCGACGCCGACAGCACGCGGCCGGCCGGGAGGTCGATGGGCGCGGGCAGGGGATGGGGCACCGCGGTGGGGGAGACGACGGCCACCACCGACGATCCCCGCCCGATGACGGCCGAGGGGGCCGCCGCCGGCGCGCTGAGGAGCAGGGCGGTGACGGTGGCGGTGGCGGCCACCGCCATGACGCCGAGGAAGGTCCATCCCTTCCACCGGTGACGCCGGAAGGGTCGCTCGAGCAGGTAGAAGCTGGCGGTGGCCGCGCCCAGGGTGGCCCCGAGCCGGGCCAGCAGGAGGTCGGCGCCGTCCAGCCCGGTGGTGACGTCGGTCATCAGCACATAGACGGGCCAGTGCCACAGGTAGATGCCGTAGGAGATGCCCCCCACCCAGCGCAGCGGCCGGATCGACAGCACTCGGCCCAGGCCGCCGGCGTCGGGCTGGGCCACACCGGCGATCACCGCCGCGGCCAGCAGCCCGGCCAGCACCAGGCCGCCCCGGAACATCCAGGCCGACGGGTTCTGGTTGTCGTCGCCGGCCGTCACCCACAGCACGCCGAGGACGACCGCGGCCAGCGGGGCCACCACGTGGAGCAGGCGCCGGGTGGCGGGGGGGTGGTCCGGCCGTCCCGTCACCACCAGCGCCAGCGCCGCCCCGATCAACAGTTCGAAGGCCCGGGTGTCGGTCCCGTAGTAGACGCGCGACAGGTTGGCCACCGGGCCGCGGTCGAAGAGCACGACCATCCATGTGGCCGAGGCCGCGGCCAGGGCCAGGGTGGACCAGAAGGCCACCGGCCGTGGCAGCCCCCGCGAGCCCGCCCGGGCGTGGTGCGGCCGGTTCCGGTCCCGCCGTCCCAGCCGGAGGCCCCCGAGGACCAGCAGCGGCCACACCAGATAGAACTGTTCCTCGATGGCCAGCGACCAGGTGTGGCGCAGGGTGGAGGGCACCTGGAACTGGGCGAAGTAGGACTGGTGGGTGAAGATGAGGTGCCAGTTGGCGTAATAGAAGAGGGTGGCGATGCCGTCCGCCTTGAACGTCGACTCCACGATGTTGGGCCCGCCGAAACGCGAGTAGAGCGAGAGCACGATCAACAGCAGCATGACCGCGGGCAGGAGTCGCTTGGCCCGCCGGAACCAGAAGGAACGGAGGCCGATGGATCGGCGGTTGTCCCACTCGCCGATCAACAGCCCGGTGATGAGGAACCCGGAGAGCACGAAGAAGAAGTCGACGCCCAGGTAGCCGCCGTCGGCCCAGTGGAAGCCGAAGTGGTAGGCCACCACCGCGGCCACGGCCAGCGCCCGCAGCCCGTCGAGGGCCGGCATGTAGTGGTGGGTGCCGGATACCGGCGGCAGCTCGACGGGGATGGCCTCGGGGTTCTCCTCGGTGGCCAGCACGTCGACGGCGATACCGGGCTCGTCGGCGGATCCCGGGCCCGACGGCGCCACCGACACTCCCTCCATCCGCCCATGCTGGCACGCCGTCACCCGGGCCACGGCTCACGCCGCCGCTTCGTGCGATGACTCTTGGATCGGCCCAGCCTGTATCGTGCCCCGGCATGAGCGAGGTCCGGTGAGTGCAGACCGCGCCGACCCGCCGGTGAGCATGTGGTCGGTCGTCCGGCCCGACGGCACGGTTCCCACCGGCTGGGTGCTCATGCCCCTCCGCCTCTTCCTCGGGTTCACCTTTCTCTACGCCGGGCTCCAGAAGTTGGCCAACCCCAACTTCTTGAACAGCGCCAGCCCGATCTCCATCCACGCCCAGCTGGTCGGCGCCTCCCACGCCAGCCCCATCCACGCCCTCATCGGTCATCTGGTACCCATCTCCTCAGCCGTGGGCGTCGTCATCGCCATCGGGGAGGTGGCCATCGGCGCCGGCGTGCTGGCCGGTCTCCTGGTCCGGGTGGCGGCCGTGGCCGGCATGGTCCTCTCCTTCGGGCTCTTTCTGACCGTGAGCTTCCACTCGTCGCCGTACTTCACCGGGTCCGACATCGTGTTCCTCTTCGCCTGGACCCCGCTGGCCCTGGGCGGGGCGGGCGGAGCACCCGCCCTCGACACCTGGCTGGCCACCCGCCGGCCGGTCCCGGCCGGACCCTCAGGGGTCGTGGCCCGGCGGACCGTCCTGTCCGCCGGGGCGGTCACCGGCATCGTGGCCGCCTTCGTCGTCGTGGCCGGTGGGGCCGCGGCCGCCCTCGGCCGGGCCGTCGGGGCCACCACCAGCCCCACCGCGGCCGGCGGGGAGAAGACGCTCACCCCCGGATCGGGCTCGACCACCTCGACCACCCAGCACGGCGGGGTCAACGCCCACCACCGGTGCGACCACCCCCACCACGACGGCGCCGTCGTCGGGCACGGCCATCGGTCCGGCCACAGGAGTACCGGTGGGCGGGGCGGCCGCCTTCACCGATCCGGCCAACGGGGACCCGGCGTTGATCATCCAGCAGACCGCCGGCGACTTCGTCGCCTTCGACGCCGTCTGCCCGCACGCCGGATGCACCGTCGCCTATCAGCGGTCGGCCCGGATCATCGCCTGTCCCTGCCACGGATCGGAGTTCGACGCCAGCACGGGCGAGGTGATCAGAGGTCCGGCCACCAGGGGGCTCACCACGATCTCGGTGATCAAGGGGTCCAACGGTGACCTGTACATCCCCGGGTGAGGATCGGGCCGCGGGCGGACCCGGGAACCGGGCCACCGGTCCCGACCGTTCGGGTACCATGGCGATTCTGTCGCCGGTAGGCGGCACTGCCCGAACATGACCGGAGCCGTCACCGTGCCGACAGGCACCTCGAACCCCGAGCCGGTGGACGGGTCCGTCGACAGGACCGATTGGGTGGCGGCCATCCCCTTCCTCGGCGCACACCTCGTTCCCCTGGCCGCCTTCTTCGTGGTGGTCACCTGGGAGGCCTGGGTCCTCTGTGCCGTCCTCTACCTGGGCCGGATGTTCTTCATCACCGCCGGGTACCACCGCTACTTCTCCCACCGCAGCTACCGCATGGGTCGGGTGGCCCAGTTCGTGATGGCCGTCGGCGGGACCACCGCCCTCCAGAAGGGCCCGCTGTGGTGGGCCAGCCACCACCGGCTCCATCACCGGTACACCGACCTCGACGACGACGTCCACTCGCCCCGCGACGGGTTCTGGTGGAGCCACGTGGGCTGGATCCTGTCGACCAAGTACAAGGACACCGACCTCACCGCCATCAAGGACTTCGCCGCCTACCCCGAGCTCCGCTTCGTCGAGCGGACGACGTGGCTCGCCCCCTGGCTGCTGGCCGCGGCCTGCTTCCTCATCGGTGGCTGGGGCGGCCTGATCATCGGCTTCTTCTTGTCCACCGTGCTGCTCTGGCACGGCACGTTCCTGGTCAACTCCATGGCCCACCTCATGGGCCGACGGCGCTACGCCACCCCGGACACCAGCCGCAATTCGATGATCATCGCCGTGATCACCGGCGGCGAGGGATGGCACAACAACCACCACTACCTGCCCGCGTCGGCCCGCCAGGGCTTCACCTGGTGGGAGATCGACCCCACCTGGTACGCACTCCGCGGCCTGGCCGCCCTCCACGTCATCCGTGACCTGAAGGACCCCCCGGCCCGGCTGCTCGACCAGGCCCGGGTCCGGGACGGTGCCTTCGACATCGGCATGTTCCGCTCCTACTGGGAGCGGGCGGCCAAGATCACCGGGGAACGGATCGCCGATCTCAGCGCCCGACCGCTGGCCCCGTCGTCCGAGGCCCTCGACGCCGCCACCCCTCCAGCCACACCGGCACCGTCAGCCACGCACGCACCGGCAGCCACACCGGCACCGGCAGCCACACCGGCACCGGCTCCGCCGCCGGAACGGGCCGCGGAGGCGGGCGAGCCCCTCTCCCACCTGTCGGGGCTCATCTCCCGGGTGCTCGAGTCGGCCGACCAGCTGGCGGCCTCCACCCGCCGGACCCGGAAGGGAACCAAGGTGACCTCGGCCGAGCCGGGGTCGCCCGACCACCACTCCGAATGAACGCCCCCGGGTCGCACCGGTCGTCGTCGGCCGCGGCGTTCGGGGCCGCTGGGCTGTGGATCGTCGACCTCGACGGCGTCATCTGGCTTTCCGGCGAGCCCATCGGTGACGTGCGCCAGGCCATCGACGCGCTGCGGGCCCGTGGGGCGCGGGTGGTGTTCGCCACCAACAACTCGGCCCCGACCACCGGCGAGCTGTTGGCCCGCCTGGACGCCTTCGGGGTCACCTCGTCGGAGGCCGACCTGATCAGTTCGGCCGGCGCCGCCGCCTCGCTCCTCCACTCCGGGCAGTCGGTGAAGGTGCTGGCCGAGGCGGGGGTGCTCGAGGCCCTCGACGCACGTGGCATCACCGTGGCCGACGGTGAGCGGGCCGACGCGGCCATCGTGGGGTGGACGCGGTCGTTCGACTTCGACAGCCTGGCCGCCACGGCCACCGTGGCCCGCTCGTCGGGACGGCTGGTGGCCACCAACGAGGATCCGACCCATCCCACACCGAAGGGCCTGATGCCGGGGGCCGGGGCCCTGCTCGCCGCCGTGGCCACCGCCTCCGGTGTGACCCCCGACGTCGCCGGCAAGCCCCATGAACCCATGGCTTCACTGCTGCGATCCACGTTCGGGTTCGCCAACGGTGACCGCTCGGTGGTGATGGTCGGCGACCAACCGCGCACCGACGGCAAACTGGCGGAGCGTCTCGGGGTCCCGTTCGGTCTGGTCGACTCGGGGGTCACCGCGGCCGGCACCGACGACTTCGACGTGCCGGTGGCCGTTCGCTACCCCGATTTCACCACCATGGTCCGCTCCGTCCTCGACTGACGCTCGACCAACGCTCGACCGGAGACCCACGGGCCCCCGACGGGGGAGCGCATCCGGGCGCAACGGCCCAAAAACCAGTTTCTACGAGCAGGGACGCCGGGTAGGGTGAAACGATGGTCAACAAGGACGCGTTCCAGAGGTATCTCGACGCCGGTGTGGCTTTCACCAACATGACCCGGGCCCGGGCCGAGGAGCTTGTCCAAGAGCTCGTGCAGAGCGGGGAGTTCCAGAGCGGCGACGCCCGGGCCAAGGTCGACGAGCTTCTCGAACGCACCCGCAAGTCCCGGGAGGCCCTGGTCTCCCAGGTCCGCCGCGAGGTATCCCACCAACTCGACAGCATGGGCATCACCAACGTCGAGGACCTGGCCAAGCAGGTGGCCGCGCTCTTGTCACGCACCGCCGAGGCCGGGAAGGCCGCCACGGCGACGGCCAAGAAGGCCGCGGCCAAGAAGGCTCCGGCCAAGAGGTCGGCGGCGAAGAAAGCGCCGGCGAAGAAGGCGGCCGCACACAAGGCGCCGGCCAAGAAAGCCGCGGCCAAGAAGTCGGCGGCCAAGAAGTCGGCGGGCACCAAGGCGGCGGCCAAGAAGTCGGCGGCCAAGAAGGCTCCGGCGAAGAAGGCGGCCCCGTCCGCCGGCAACGGGTCGGCGGGCTGACCCCGACACGGCGCCGACTCGACCGGGCCCTGGTCGAGCGGGGCCTGGTGGAGAGTCGGCCGCAGGCCGTCGCCCTCATCGAGCAGGGGGCGGTGCTGGTGTCGGGGTCGGTGGCCGACAAGCCGGCCCGCATGGTGGCCCCCGGCGAGCCCATCGAGCTGGCCCCGACAGCCAACCGATTCGTCAGCCGGGCCGGCGAGAAGCTGCATGCCGCGTTGGCGCGGTTCGCCATCGATCCGACCGGGCTCCGGGCCCTGGATGCCGGCGCTTCCACCGGCGGCTTCACCGACTGCCTGCTCCAGGCCGGCGCCGCCTCGGTCGTGGCTGTCGATGTGGGCCGGGGCCAGCTCCACCACCGGCTCCGACTGGACGACCGGGTGACGAGCCTCGAGCGTCTGGACATCCGTCAGGTGTCCCTGGCCACGGTGGGGACACCGGTCGACCTGGTCACCGCCGATCTCTCGTTCATCTCGGTGACCCGGGCCATCCCCGTCCTGGTGGGGGAGGTGGCCCGGCCCGGGGCGCCGGTGGTCATCCTCATGAAGCCCCAGTTCGAGGCGGGACGGGCCGAGGCCTCCCGGGGGAAGGGCGTCATCCGCGACCCCGAGGTCCACCGGCGGACCCTGGCTGAGGTGTCGGGCGCGCTCGACGCCGCCGGAGCAGTCATCATGGGGGTCATGCCCTCACCGATCACCGGGTCCGCCGGCAACATCGAGTTCCTCATCCACGCCCGGACGCCGGGGGGGCCAGTGGTCGGTGGCGCTGGGGCCGCCCTCGAGCTCGGAGCCATGGTGGACGGGGCCGTGGCCGAAGCCCACCGCCCCCGGCCCGAGGTCGGGCAACCATGACCACGGTCGCCTTCTACACCCATCCCGACCGCCCCGAGGCCGGTGCGGTGGCCGGCCGGGCCGCCGAATGGCTGGCCGCCCGGGGCCACCGGTCGATCTCCGCCCTCCAGGCCGACGGCTCGGTGGCCATCGACGGTGCCGACCTGCTGGTCAGCCTGGGGGGTGACGGCACGCTGTTGCGGGCGGTGGTCGCCGCCCTCGAGACCGGCGTGCCCGTCCTCGGGGTCAACGTCGGCAGGCTCGGCTACCTCACCCAGGTCGAGCCCAAGGATCTGGACAGCGCGCTGGCCGCGTTTCTGGACGGCACCCACCAGGTCGAGGAGCGGATGACCCTCGAGGTGGTGGTGCGCGGATCGGACGGGCGCACCGTGGCCCGGCGCCGCGCCCTCAACGAGGCGACGGTGGAGAAGACGGTGCCCGGCCACACCGTGCGGGTGGCCACGCTGATCGAGGGCCGGCCGTTCGTCATCTACGCGGCCGACGGGTTGCTGGTGTCGACCCCCACCGGCTCCACCGCCTACAACCTCTCGGCCCGGGGCCCGGTGCTCTCCCCACACCTGCGGGCCATCGTGGTCACCCCGGTCTCACCCCACATGCTCTTCGACCGGCCCCTGGTCCTCGACCCGACCGAGCACCTCCGGCTCGACGTCCTGGAGCCCCGGCCGGCCGTCCTCGTCGTCGACGGGGTGACCGTGTGCACGCTCGAACCTGGGGCCACTGTCGAGTGCCGTGAAGGCGACCAGCCGGCCCGACTGGTGACCAACGGATCGCGGGACTTCCACGCCATCCTGCGGGCCAAGTTCCACTTGGCCGACCGGTAGGTCACAGCCACGGTGGCACCCTCACTGATCGAACTCCGCGTCCGCAACCTCGGGGTCATCGACGACGTCACCGTTCCCTTCCGGCCCGGGACGACCGCCCTCACCGGAGAGACGGGGGCCGGAAAGACACTGTTGGTCGAAGCCCTCGGGCTCCTCCTCGGGGGCAAGGCCGATCCGTCCGTGGTGCGGGCCGGCACCGAGGAGGCCATGGTCGAAGGCCGATTCGCCGGGCTGTCCGGGGACGACGAGCTGGTGCTGGCCCGATCGGTGGTCCGTGGCGGCCGCTCGAAGGCGTGGATCGACGGACGCATGGCCTCGGTCGGGGCCCTGTCGGAAGCCGCCGCCGGTCTCCTCGAACTCCACGGACAACACCAGCACCGGACCCTGGTCCACACCGATGCCCAACGGGCGGCCCTCGACACCTTCGGCCAGGTGGATCTCCGCGCCCTCGAGGCGGCCCGGCTCGAAGTGCGCCGGCTGGCCGACGAGTCGGCCGAGCTGGGCGGCGATGCCCGGGAGCGGGCCCGGGAGGCCGATCTGCTCCGGTACCAGCTCGACGAGATCGACGCCGCGGCCATCGACGACGCCGACGAGGACGGCCGGCTCGAGGCCGAGGAGGACCGGTTGGCCGCGGCATCGTCCTACCGGAGCGCGGCGGCCGAGGCCCTCTCGGCGATCTCGGCCATGGAGGACTCGAGCGCCCTCGACCGGCTGGCCGAGGCCACCCGGGTCCTCACCGGTCTGGCCCCGCTGGCCGCCTTCGAGTCGCGGCTCCGGTCGGCCATGGCCGACGTGTCCGATCTGAGCACCGACCTCCGATCGGTGGTGGAGACCTGGGAGGACGACCCCGAACGGCTGGAGGAGATCCGCTCCCGGCGCCAGATGCTCCACGAGCTCGAACGCAAGTACGGAGCCGACCTCGGCGAGGTGCTCGAGTTCGCCGGCGCGGCCCGCCGGCGGTTGGCCGACATCGAGATTCGCGAACGCCGGGCCGTGGCCCTGGACACGGAGATGGCCGCGGCCCGCGCCGTGCTGGCCGCGGCCGAGTCCGAGGTGGCGTCGGCCCGGAGGAGGGCCGCACCCCGGATGGCCGCCCAGATCCAGTCCAGCCTGCGCGAACTGGCCATGCCCTCGGCCCGGTTCTCCGTCGACGTCGGCGGTGATGGTCCGGCCGACCGGGTGAGCTTCCTCCTCGGGGCCAACGCGGGCGAGCCGCTGCAGCCGCTGGCCAAAGCCGCGTCCGGGGGTGAGTTGGCCCGCACCATGCTGGCCATCCGCCTGGCCACCGCCGACAGCCAGGGGGTGATGGTGTTCGACGAGGTCGATGCCGGCGTGGGCGGGGCGGCCGCCACCGCGGTGGGGTCGGCCCTGGCCGACCTCGGGCGCCATGCCCAGGTGTTGGTGGTGACCCACCTGGCCCAGGTGGCGGCCCAGGCCGACCAGCAGGTGGAGGTGCGCAAGTCCGAACGTGCCGGTCGGACCCGCACCGAGGTCGATGTGCTCGACACGAAGGCGCGGGTCGTCGAGCTCAGTCGGATGCTGTCGGGCAGCCCGGACAGCGCGTCGGCCCAGCGCCATGCGCGCGAGCTCCTCCAGAAGAAGCCGACACCGGTCGCACCGCGGTGAGGGCCCGCCGGCGGGTGGCGGTGGATCCGGCGCCGTTGCTGGGGTCCGCACCGCCGACCGGTCGGTTCCGCTAGCCTCATCAGGTGCCCGACATGGATGGCCCGCCGCAACCCTTCGGGGGACAACCGGGGGCCGTTCCACCCCCGCGATCGGGTCCGGAAGCCAACGGGACGGCGGTCGGTGGTCAGCGCCAGACCAAGTTCATCTTCTTCACCGGTGGTGTGTCGTCCTCGCTGGGCAAGGGCCTCACCGCCTCGTCACTGGGCCGGCTCCTCAAGTGCCGCGGTCTCCGGGTGACCATGTGCAAGCTCGACCCGTACATCAACGTGGACCCGGGCACGATGAACCCCTTCGAGCACGGTGAGGTCTTCGTCACCGAGGACGGCGGCGAGACCGACCTCGACCTCGGCCACTACGAACGGTTCATCGACGAGAACCTGCACAAGGGGTCCAACGCCACCACCGGCCGGATCTACTCGTCGGTCATCGCCAAGGAGCGCCGGGGTGACTATCTGGGGAAGACCGTCCAGGTCATCCCGCACGTCACCGACGAGATCAAGAAGTGCGTCCGCGCCCTCGGCACCGAGGACGTCGACGTGGTCATCGTGGAGATCGGCGGCACCGTCGGCGACATCGAGATCGTCCCCTTCATCGAGGCCATCCGCCAGTTCCGGCGCGACGTCGGACGGGACAACGTCTGTTACGTCCATCTGACCCTGGTGCCCTACCTCGGCCCCTCGGGCGAGCAGAAGACGAAGCCCACCCAGCACTCGGTGACC
Source organism: uncultured Acidimicrobiales bacterium (assembly GCA_963713625.1). Taxonomy (GTDB): domain Bacteria; phylum Actinomycetota; class Acidimicrobiia; order Acidimicrobiales; family RAAP-2; genus Bog-756. The sequence goes on from CAVQMN010000010.1 coordinate 50,367, forward strand.
GAGCTGCGCAGCCGGGGTATCCAGCCCGACGTGATCGTGTGCCGGTCGGACCGGATGATCTCCGACGACCTCAAGCGCAAGATCTCCCTGCTGTGCGACGTCCCCATCGAGGCGGTGGTGTCCGCGGTCGACGCCGACAACATCTACCAGATCCCCCTCGTCCTCTACGAGGAGGGACTCGACCGCTACATCCTTCGCCTGCTCCGGTTCGACGAGGCGTCCCATCCCATCGACCTCACCGACTGGGAGCGGCTGGTCAGCCAAGTCGACGCCGCCGTCCGTCCCGTGCGCATCGGCATCATCGGCAAGTACATCGACCTGCCCGACGCCTATCTCTCGGTGGTCGAATCCCTCCGCCACGCCGGCTTCTACCACGGGGCCAAGGTGCAGATCGAATGGATCCAGGCCGCCACCGTCCCCGACATCCTCGATCACGACGGCCTGCGCGGGTTCGACGGACTGGTCATCCCCGGCGGGTTCGGTGAGCGGGGCGTGGAGGGGAAGATCGCCGCCGCCCACTACGCCCGCGAACACGAGCTCCCCCTGCTCGGCCTGTGCCTCGGACTCCAGGTCATGATCATCGAGGTGGCCCGGACCATGGTTGGTCTGGAGGGTGCCAACTCGAGGGAGTTCGACGCCACCACCCGCTACCCGGTGGTGGATCTGATGGACGAGCAGCACGAGGTGGAGGACAAGGGCGGGACCATGCGCCTCGGTTCCTATGCCGCCCGCCTCCTGCCCGGCTCGCAGGTGGAGCGGGCCTACGGGACGGACATGGTCTGGGAGCGCCACCGCCACCGCTACGAGGTCAACCCGCGCTTCCGCAGCCGGCTGGAGGAGGTGGGCCTGGTGTGCTCGGGCATCTCACCCGACGGTCGGCTGGTGGAGTTCATCGAACTGCCGGACCACCCCTTCTGGGTGGGCACCCAGGCCCATCCGGAGTTCAAGAGCCGGCCCACTCAGCCCCATCCCCTCTTCCGCGAGCTGGTGGGCGCCGCCCTGGTGCGGGCCGAGGGCCGGGACCCGCGTCTGATCGACATCGGTGCCGTCGGCTGACCAGCCGCCGGCGGAGGACCAACCGGGCATGGCGTCGGCCAGACTGCCGAGCTTCACCAAAACCGGCGAAGAGGTCATCCACCGGGGCTGGGCCATCACGCTCAACAAGGTCCACTTCACCGACCCGGGTGGCCAGGCCTTCGATCGGGACGTGGTGCGTCATCCCGGGGCGGTGGCCGTGGTGGCCATCACCGACGACGACACCGTGGTGCTGGTGCAGCAGTTCCGGGCCGCCATCGACGGCTGGCTGCTCGAGCTGCCCGCCGGTACCTGCGACGTCGAGGGTGAGCCCGCCGAGGCGGCAGCCAACCGGGAGCTGGCCGAAGAGGTCGGGTACTCGGCGGCCGGGCTGACCCTGCTCACCAGATGCGCCATCACCCCGGGGTTCTGCGACGAGTACGCCAGCATCTTCCTCGCCACCGGGCTCACCCCCGTGCCCCTCGACCGTCAAGGGATCGAAGAGGGCTACATGCGCATCGTCGAGGTCCCGCTGTCCCTTTTCGACGCCATGGTGGACGACGGGACCATCGTCGACGCGGCCACCATCCTCGGGGTGGGGCTGGCCCGCCGCCGACTGGACGCGGCCCGGTGAGCGACCCACCGTGAACCAGCCGCTCTCCACCGGGGCCGAGGAGTACCTGTCCTGGCTGGCGGTGGAGAAGGGGAGGTCACAGAACACCCTGTCGGCCTACCGCCGCGACATCGCCGTCTGGGAACGCTGGGCCCTCGAGGCCGGTGTCGACCCGCTGACCCCGGGCCCCGAGGCCATCGAACGCCACCTGTCAGAGCTCCGGAGCCAGGGCCGGCACCCGACGTCGATGGCCCGCTCGACCACCGCCCTCCGCGGGCTGTTCCGGTTCCTGGTGGGGGAGGGGACGGTGGCCGGCGACCCCACCGCCGACCTGCGTTCCCCACGGCTGCCGCGCCGACTTCCGAAGGCCCTCGACGAGGACCAGGTGTTCTCGCTGCTCGACTCGGTGAGCGGCACCGGGCCCACCGACCTGCGGGATCGCGCCCTGCTCGAGCTGCTCTACGGGTCCGGGGCGCGGATCTCCGAGGTGGTCGGGCTGTCGCTGGCCGACGTGCAGGGCGACGACGGTCTCCTGCGGGTCTTCGGCAAGGGGGCCAAGGAACGGCTGGTCCCCCTCGGCCGCCCGGCCCGGGCCGCCCTCGACCACTGGCTGTCGCCCGGAGGTCGGCCCGACCTGGCCCCCGCCCACTGGCGCCGGCGCTCCGACGCCGAGGCGGTGTTCATCAACACCCGGGGCGGGCGCCTCAGCCGTCAGGGGGCCTGGGCCGTCGTCCACCACCACGCCGAGCGGGCCGGGCTCGGCGCCCTGGTCAGCCCCCACGTCCTCCGGCACTCCTGCGCCAGCCACATGCTGGCCCACGGAGCCGATATCCGGGTGGTCCAGGAGCTCCTCGGGCACGTCTCCATCGCCACCACCCAGATCTACACCAAACTCAGCCAGGACCACCTGAGGACCTCCTATGAACAGGCCCATCCGCGGGCCACACTGCCCCAGCTCAAGTAGGATCTTCTGCGTGCCACCCGATGCCCCCACCATTGACTACCGGCAATTGCTCGAACAGGAGCGGCGCCAGCTCCAGTCGGAGCTGTCCGAGCTCGGGTTCGGCGACGCGGGGAGCGGCGGCTTGGACTACGACCCCAACTTCGCCGACTCCAGCCAGGTGACGGCCGAGCGGGGCGAGGCGGTCGTACTGGCCGGCCAGCTCCAGGAGACCCTCGACGAGGTGGCCCTGGCCATCGGCCGGCTCGAGGACGGCAGCTACGGCGTCTGCGAGGTGTGCGGCGTGGCCATCGCCCCGCCACGCCTCGAAGCCATGCCGGCCACCCGCTTCTGCATCAATCACGCCAGCCGTCCCTGATCGGGACGGGGCACTGATGGGCTACGGGGGCTACGGCTCTGGAGCCGGGGGAACCGGTTCGCCCCGACGGCGCACGCCACCCAGCCAGCGCACCATCATCATCGTGGGCATCGGGCTGATCCTGTTCGCCATTCTCATCGCCACGAAGCGCATCAACCGGTTCGAGATCATCTACTTCCTCGTCCTCGTCCCGTCGATCATCCTGCACGAGATCTCCCACGGGGTGGTGGCCCTGGCCTTCGGCGACGACACGGCCAAGCGGGCCGGTCGGCTGACCCTCAACCCGGCCAAGCACGTCGACCCGGTGGGCACCCTGCTCGTCCCGGCCGTTCTCTCGCTGTCCGGGCTCGGGGCCTACGGCTGGGCCAAGCCGGTCCCGGTCAACACCAACCGGCTGCGCAGCCCCCGCAATCACACGGTGATCGTGTCGCTGGTCGGACCGCTGACCAACTTCATCATCGCCGCCCTGTTCGGGGTGGCCTTCGTGGCCACCACCCCGCTGGTCATCCGACAGATCGTCAACTCCCAGGGTGTCTACCCCCCGAGTCTCGGCCAGCAGATCCTGTTCATCGGCGGCATCGCCAACATCATCCTCGGCATCTTCAACCTCATCCCGTGCCCCCCGCTGGACGGGGCCTCGGTGCTCGAACGGTTCATCCCGGCCCGGATGCTGCCCGAGTACTACCGCATCCAGCCGCTGTTGATGTTCCTCCCCTTCGTCCTCATCCTGCTCTTCCGGAACGAGTGGGCCCAGCTCATCGACCACATCATCACCTGGTGGTCGAGCCTGCTGGTGTGAAGCCCCCACCGTCGGGGAGCGCCGCCGACCGGTGGGGACCCTACGTGGTGGCCGGGGTGTTCCTGCTGGCCGACTACCTCTGGCTGTCCCGCGGCCTCTCCCACCCCGGGCCCGGCTACGGCCCCTGGGCCCTCCAGCGCGGTATCTACGACGACGTCATCAAGCTCATGTTCGACCACTACGTCCGGGTCGGCCACGTCATCCACCCCGTGCCCTACCTGGACGACCGCATCGAGTACCCGGTCCTCCTCGGCTTCACCCTGTGGCTGCCCACCTGGCTACCGGGCGGGCCGGCCTCGTGGTTCGCCGCCACCGGCGTGCTGACCGCGGCGGCCACCTTCGGGTCCATCGCCCTCATCCGGCAGCGGCATCCCGCCTCGGTCTGGTGGCTGGCGGCATCCCCGGCCCTGCTCCTCGACGGCGCCATCAACTGGGACCTCATCGGCATCCTGTTCCTGGTGGCCGGAGTGGTGTGGTTCGAGGAGCAGCGCTACCGGCTGAGCGGCGCCTCCATCGCCGTGGGCACCTGGTTCAAGCTGTTCCCGGTGGTGGCCGCACCCATGGCCCTGTCCGCCCTCGGCTCCCGATGGTGGCGGTCGACATCCCGGTGGCCACGGCCGGCCGGCGGGGGACCGGAACCCCACGTGGCCGACGACGGTCGGCGTCGCCGTTCCGGGATCGATCTGGCCCGGTGGCTCATCCCCTTCGCCGTCATCGTGGCCGTGGTGGCCGTGCCCTTCCTCGCCCTCGCCTCCTCCAACACCTTGTGGTTCGTGCGGTTCAACAGCCTGCGGACGGAGAAGGACTCCATCTGGGTGATGCTCGGCAGTTCGCAGGCCAGCAACCACATCATCAACACCGGGTCCTTCCTCATCGTGGCCGCGGCCGTGGCCTACGGGGCGTGGATGGTCTGGCGTACGTCCGTCTCCGATCAGGCCCGGGCCATGACGCTGGCCACGGCCATGGCCATGATCGTGTGGATGGGGGTCAACAAGATCTGGAACCCCCAGTACGTGCTCTGGGTGTTCGCCGTCGGCGCCCTGGCCGCCATCCCGGCCCGCTTCGGTGTCGCCCTCGGCGCCCTCTCCATCTACGACTTCGCCTTCGAATTCGGACTGCGGCGTCCCGACGTCCACTTCTCGTTCGCCGTGGTCGGCTGGGGGTCGACCCTGGCCCGGACCGTGCTGTTCGTGCTGATGATCAAGTGGGCCATCGATGAGCTGCGCCGACTCCCAGGGCATCCGGTGGCATCGGTTCCCGAGGGGTCACCCGCCCACGCCACGCCATGACCACCACCAGCGAGGCGCCGAGCACCGCCCCTCCGGCCGACGGGGCCGACGTCCCCCGTCACACCCGGAGAAAAGACGCAGCCCGGTGGCTCCGGACCCATCGGGGCCTGGTCGTCTTGTTGGTCATCCCGTTCCTGCTCTTCGGGCTCCCCCTCCTGTTCGGCTGGGTCTTCCTCGACGGCGACAATTTCCTCCAGAACCTGCCCATGCGGGTCCTGGTGGGCCGGGACCTGCGGCAGTGGACCCTGCCCCTGTGGAATCCCTACCTGTCCAGCGGGACGCCGCTCCTCGGCGGTTTCAACGCCGGTGCCGCCTATCCGGTCACCTGGCTGACCGCCGTCCTCCCCATCTTCGCGGCCTGGACGATCAACCTGGCCGTGGCCTACGACGTGGCCCTGGCCGGGATGTACCTCTTCCTGCGCCGACAGTCGATCTCGACGACCGGGGCGGTGTTCGGCGCGGCCACCTTCGCCTTCGCCGGGTACATGACGGCCCAGATCGTGCACATCGACCTCATCGAAGGTGCGGCCTGGCTGCCCTGGACGCTGACCGCCGTCCACGCCCTGACCGCAGGACCCGGCCATGCCCGGCGCGGGGCCGGGCCCGGTGGCGACCGACCGTCGGGGAACGGAAGATGGATCGTCCTGCTGGCCGTGTCCCTCGGGCTGTCCGTGCTGTCCGGATCGGCCGAGGCCATCATCGACAGCAGCGTCCTCGTGGCCATCTACACCGTCTCCCGGCTGGTCACCATGGGCTATCTCCGGCCGATGGCCTGGCGGGCCCTGGGCTCCACGGTCCTGGCCCTCGGGACCGGTCTGGTCGGCGCCGTCGCCCTCGGTGCGGCCCAGTGGATGTCCGGCCTCGAGTTCCTCTCCCAGTCGCAGCGGGCCCAGTCGTCGTACTCCTTCTTCACCAGCGGATCGCTGCCCGTGCGACTGGTGGCCCTCATCGCCTCCCCCTTCATCCTCGGCACGAAACAGGGCCAGCCCGGACCCTACGCCGGGGCCTACAACTTCGAGGAGGTGACCAGCTACGTCGGCATCCTGGCCCTGATCGCCGTCTTCTCCCTCTTCCTCAAGCGCTTCCGGTCCCGGCCCGAGTCCCGTCAGTGGTGGATCTGGTACGTCATCGGCGCGGTGGGCCTGCTCTCCGCCTTCGGCGGCCAGACCCCCTTCGGCCACGTCCTCTACCTCATCCCCGGCGTCAACAACGAGCGGCTCATCAACCGCAACCTCCTCCTGGTGGACTTCTCGTTGGCCGTCCTCGTGGCCTGGTGGGTCCACCTCCTGTTCGACGGCAAGTCGGCCACGGCGGGGCCGGTGGACACCGGGCCGCGGCGCGGATGGAGGCGGGGCCACCGGGCCGAGGTGGTCGTTCCCTGCATCCCCCTGGCCTTCATCGTCATCGCCTGCCTCTTCCTGTGGTTCGGGGGCTCAGAGCTCGACCACCTGATGGGGGCCCAGATCTACGTCAGTTCGGTGACCCGGCTCCGGGTGGCCGGGCTGGTCACGGTCATGGCCCTGACCGCGGCCGCCGCCACCTGGATCGTGCTCATCGAGCGCCGGCTGTCGGCGCGCCGGCTCCGGGTCCTGCTCACCACGGTGCTGATCGTCGACCTGGCCCTGTTCAACTGCTTCGTGATCCGGCCGCCCACCAGCGACTCGACGGCCCAGGCCCTCGGGCCGATGTCCGCCGCCCTCCGGGCCCACGTGGGCGACGCCCGGTTCATCATCTATGACCCCGACCAGTTCGAGACCTCCCAGCTCTACGCCCTGGGCCAGACCGACCTCAACCTCTACGCCGGACTGGCCAGCGGCCAGGGCTACACGGCCCTGACCGACGGCGCTTACTACAACGCCACCGGAGCCCACTTCCAAGAGGACCTCAATCCGTCGACCCTGGCCGGCACCACCTGGGACGACCTCAACGCCTCCACCCTGCTCTCCCTGCCCAACTACTTCCTCACCCCGCTGCCCCGACCCGCCCCCGGGCCGGCCGTGGCCAACGACGTCGAGTTCCCGGCCCATATCAACTCCTACGGATTCCCGCCGGCCCCGGTGCCCACCTCCTACCGGTTGGCGGCCGGAGCCTCCCGCACCTGGTACTTCGGAGGTGTCCTCACGCTTCGATCGTTCGCCGTCCCGCTGGCCCCGGGGCAGCCCGGGGACCTCAGGGCCGGGCTGGTCACCCCCACCGGGGGGATCAGGTGGCTGCCCGCGGGCGAGGGCACCACCGTCGGGTCGGACGGGCACACTTCGCTCGAGGTCTCCTTCCCGCCCCGGGTGCAGGCGGCCGGGCTGGTGGTCGAGCCGGTGGGCGCCGACGGCATCACCGTGGGAACCCCGACCGCGGTCACCGCCCAGACCGGGGGGGTGGCCCTCAACGGCCGGATGCAGTACGGGGTGACGCCCCCGCACTGGGTCTTCGCCGGCACCATCGGCAACTTCGGCGTGTTCCACAACACCGCGTCGCGGGGCTGGGCCTGGGTCCGATCCCCGGACGGGGGAGACCCGGCCTCGGGCAGCTCGGCCACCTCGACGGCGCCGGAGATGGACGGCGAGCAACAGGTGACGGTGCATGCCACCGCACCGGTCATGCTCGACCGCAGCCAGTCCTGGAGCACCGGGTGGCGGGCCACCGTCCAACCGCTGTCGGCCTCACCCGGCCACCCGGCCGCGGGGGCGGCCCGGTCGGTGACGGTGATCCGGGCCGGCACCAACCAGGGGGTGGTGCTGACCGGACCGGGCGACTACCTGGTCACCTTCACCTATTTCCCCAGATCGGTCGAAGTGGGGCTGGCCCTGTCGGCCGCCGCCGTCCTGGTCATCCTGGTCTGGGCCGTCCTGGCCGTCACCGCCAACCGGAGGAGGCGACGCCGGATGGGCCCGGCCGGTCCGGCACCCGGGAGCGGGCCGGGTGGGTTCGGTGCGCCCGACCCGGTCAGGCCGGCGCCAGGAGCCCGATCGCCGCAGCCGCCCGCCGGTAGGTGACCGAGGCGATGGCCCTGGCCTTGTCCGCCCCCTTGCCGAGGAGGGCGGTCACCTCGCCCGGGTCGGCGGCCAGCGCCGCCCGCCGCTCCCGCACCGGCCGGAGCAGCTCGACCAGGGCCTCGGCCACATCTTTTTTCAAGTCGCCGTAGCGGGTGTAGGAGGCGGCCACCTCGGCCGGGGTCCGCTCGGTGGCCACGGCCAGCAGCTCCAACAGGTTGGACAGCCCGGGCTTGGCCTCCGGGTCGTAGCGGACCTCGCCGTCGGTGTCGGTCACCGCCTTTTTGACCTTGCGTTCGATGTCGGCCGGCTCGTCCAGCAGGAGAATGGTCCCGAGGGGGGAGTTGACCGACTTGGACATCTTGTCCCCGGGGTGCTGGAGGTCCATGACCCGGGCCGCGGCGGTCGGGAAGGCGGCCTCGGGCACCACCAGGGTCGGGCCGTAGCGGTAGTTGAACCTGGTGGCCAGCTCCCGGGCCAGCTCCAGGTGTTGGCGCTGGTCGTCGCCCACCGGCACCCGGTCGGCGTCGTAGAGGAGGATGTCCGCCCCCTGGAGCACCGGATAGGTGAAGAGCCCGACCCTGACCGAGTCCCTGCCCGCGCTCTTCTCCTTGAACTGGGTCATCCGGCCGAGCTCGCCCATGGTGGCGGTGCACTCGAGCAGCCAGGCCATCTGGGTGTGCTCGCTCACGTGGCTCTGGACGAACAGGGTGCAGCACTCGGGGTCGAGGCCGGCGGCCAGCAGGTCGAGGGCGGTCTCGAAGGTCCGGGCCCGAAGCTCGCCCGGGTCGATGTCGAGGGTCAGGGCGTGGAGGTCGACGATGCAGTAGAGGGCGTCGTGGACATACTGGTCGGCCACCCAGTTGCGGATGGCCCCGAGGTAGTTCCCCACATGGAGCTCACCGCTGGGCTGCAGACCGGAGAATACGCGCGACATGGTCGGTCATCGTAGGTCGCGGCCGGAGGGGGCCAGGGCAGCGCCGGCCGCGGCCGGAGAACGAACGACGAAGACCGGGTGCGGAGGAGGGACGCGCCGACGGTGCACGGCACGGTGGCCGCCAGCCGGTATCGTCGGATGGCGTGTCCGCCATCGTGTCCACCCCCGCCTTCGAGGGACCGGTCGACCTCCTGCTGCAGCTGGTCAACAACCACGAGGTGGAGATCTTCGACATCCCGCTGGCCTCGGTGGTCGACGCCTTCGTGGCCGAGGTGGCCGGGTGGGACCAGGTCGACCTGCAGACCCTGTCCGAGTTCCTGGTCATCGCCGCCCTGCTCATCGAGCTCAAGTCGCGTCGCCTCCTGCCCGGGCCCGATGACGTCGATCCCGACGAGGAGCTGATCGGGTGGGAGGAGCGGGACCTGCTCATGGCCCGCCTGCTCGAGTGCCAGGCCTATGCCGCCGCCGCCGACGGATTCGCCGTGCTCATGGAACAGGCGGCCCGTTCGGTGCCCCGCACCGCCGGCATCGACGACGACCTGGCCGTCGACGCCCCCGACCTCCTCGAGGGGGTGACACCCGCGCAGGTGGCCGCCGCCTTCCTCCGGGCCACGGCCGAGCGGCCGGTCCCGGTGGTGGACCTCTATCACGTGACCGTCGACGCGGTGACCGTGGCCGACGCGGTGTCCGAGCTCGAGCTGCGGCTGCCCGTGCTCGGCCGGGCCACCTTCCGGAGCCTCACCGGGCACCTCTCCACCCGCATCGAGATCATCGTGCGCTTCCTGGCCCTGCTCGAACTGTGCAAGCGGGGGAGGGTGGCCCTCGACCAGGGGCACACCTTCGGGGACCTCGACGTCTCCTGGGTGGCCGGGGAGACCGAGACGGTCTCCGTCGGGGCCGGCCCCTACGACGAGTACGAGGGCTGACCGGTGCTCTCCCCCGAGGCCCGGGCCATCGAAGCCGTGCTCATCGTGGCCGTCGAGCCCGTCTCACCCGGACTGCTGGCCGAGCTCCTGGAGCTGCCGGTGGAGCAGGTCGAGTCGGTGTGCGAGGAACTGGCCGAGTCGTGCCGGGCCGGGGGCCGGGGCTTCGAGGTGGCCCGGATCGCCGGCGGCTACCGCATCCAGACCCACCCCGACCTGGCCTCCCACGTCGAGCGCTTCGCCAACGTCGGCGTGTCGTCGCGCCTCTCGGCCGCCGCCCTCGAGACCCTGGCCATCGTGGCCTACAAGCAGCCGGTGTCACGGGCCCAGATCGCCGCCCTCCGGGGGGTCAACGTCGACGGGGTGGTCCGCCTCCTCGAGCACCGGGGCTACATCGCCGCCGTGGGCCGGGCCCCCGGTCCGGGCCAGGCCGTGCTCTACGCCACCACCGATGCCTTCTTGGAACGGCTCGGGCTCGATCGCCTGGACCAGCTGCCACCGGTCGAGGACCTGCTGCCCGGACCCGAAGCCCTGGCCGAGCTCGAGGAGCAGATGCGCCCGGTCGGGGATGCCTGAGGAGCCGACGGCACCCCTCGCCACCGGCGACCGGCTGCAAAAGGTGTTGGCCCGGGTCGGGGTGGGATCGCGCCGGGTGTGCGAAGGCCTCATCGTCGACGGCCGGGTCACGGTCAACGGCGAGGTGCCCGTCCTCGGGCGCCGGGTGGACCCGGCCGTCGACCGGGTGGAGCTCGACGGGGTCCCCCTGCCCGTCGAGCCCGGCCTGGCCCACTACCTGGTGAACAAGCCGGCCGGGGTGGTGTGCACGGCCGACGACACCCACGGGCGCCCGATGGTGGTCTCCCTCGTGCCCGACCATCCCCGGGTGTTCCCGGTCGGACGCCTGGACATGGACTCCGAAGGCCTGATCATCCTCACCAACGACGGGGACCTGACCCACCGGCTCACCCACCCCTCGTTCGGCGTCCCGAAGGAGTATCTCGTCCAGGTGGACGGTGAGCCCACCCCGGGCCAGGTCAGCCGGCTGCGCAAGGGAGTCGACCTCGACGACGGGCCCACGGCCCCGGCCCGGGTGGCGGTGGTCGCCCCCAACCTGCTCCGCATCGTGATCCACGAGGGCCGCAACCGGCAGATCCGGCGGATGTGCGATGCCGTCGGCCATCCGGTGCTCCGCCTGGTCCGGACCCGCATCGGGCCCATCGCCGATCCTTCGCTGGGCCCGGGGGCGTTCCGGCCCCTGTCCTTCGACGAGGTGCGCAGCCTGGCCTCGGCGGCCGTGGCCGTCGACCCGGGCAGCCGGCCTGCCGACGAATCGGGGCCGGCCGGGGCCGGTGAGTAACATGCCTGGCTGATGTCCACCACCGTCCGAGCCGTCCGCGGCGCCACCACCGTCGACCACGACACCCCCGAGGCCATCACCGAGCGGGTGGTGGCCCTGCTCGGCCAGATCCTCGAGCGGAACGACCTGGTCGAGGACGACATCATCTCCATCCTGTTCACGGCCACCGAGGACATCGTGTCCACCTTCCCGGCCACCGCGGCCCGGTCGATGGGACTGGGTGCGGTCCCGCTGATCTGCGCCCGTGAGCTCTCGATCACCGGGTCGGTCCGCCACTGCATCCGGGTCATGCTCCACGTGAACACCGAGCGATCGCGGGAGGACATCCACCACGTCTACCTCGAGGGGGCCCAGGGACTCCGTGACGACCTCCCCGACTGAGGGCCGGGGGGAGCCGTCGGCCGAGCCCGCCGTGGGTCGGATCCGCACCCCCGGGCGGGCCATGATCTTCGGAACGGGGCTCATCGGGGGGTCGGTGGGACTGGCCCTGCGCCACCGCGGCTGGTGGGTCAGCGGGGTGGACGCGGCCCACGGGGTGGCGGCCCAGGCCGTGGAGCTCGGCGCCCTGTCCGAAGAGGGCACCGACCACCGGGCCGACCTGGTGGTGGTGGCCACCCCCGTCCATGCCGCCGGCGGGATCATCGCCGACATCGTGGCCTCCGCGGCGTGGAACCCGCAGGCCGTCATCACCGACGTGGGCGGGGTGAAAGCGCCCCTGGTCACCTCCGTCGACCACCCCTACTTCGTGGGGGGCCACCCCATGGCCGGCTCCGAGCAGGTGGGACTGGCCGGGGCCTCGGGTGAGCTGTTCGTCGGGGCCACCTGGGTCCTGACCCCGACGGCGGTGACCGACCCGGCGGCCTACACCCAGGTCAGAAACGTCCTGGTCGACCTGGGCGCCAACGTGGTGGCCCTCGACCCCTCCCAACACGACGCCCTGGTGGCGGTGGTCTCCCACGTTCCCCATCTGACCGCAGCCACCCTGATGGACCTGGCCGCCGGCCTCGGGGAGGAGCACGCCGCCCTGCTGCAGCTGGCCGCCGGGGGCTTCCGGGACATGACCAGGATCGCCGCCGGCCACCCGGCCATCTGGCTCGACATCTGCGAAGAGAACGCCGGCGCCATCGTCGAGACCCTCGATCTCCTCATCGACGCCCTCGGGGCCATGCGGCGCCGGGTGGCCGAGCACGACCACACCTCGCTCCTCGAGATCCTCGATCGGGCCTCGACGGCCCGGCGCGCCCTCGGCGAACGGGCACCGCTGCCCGAGGAGCTGGTCGAGGTGCGGGTCCCGGTGCCCGACCGGACCGGGATCATCGCCGAGATCACCGTGCTGGTCACCGAGCTCGGCATCAACATCGTCGACCTCGAGATCGCCCACTCGGTCGACGGCAACCAGGGGGTCATGCTGGTGGTGGTGGACCAGCTGTCGGCCCCCACCCTGCTCAAGACCCTCTCGGACCGGGGCTACCGCGCCACCAGCACCCCGGTGGGTCCCATCCGATGAGCGGTCCCGCACCCGCCGGCACCGACCCACCCGAGGGGGGCACCGCCACCATGTCGGTCTTCGGGGGCGAGTCCTTGTCCGGGACCCTGGCCGTCCCCGGTGACAAGTCCGTCTCCCACCGGGCCCTGCTCCTCGCCGCCCTGGCCGAGGGCACCTCCACCATCACCGGTCTGGGCCCCGGCGACGATGTGGCCCGGACCCGCCAGGCCATCATCGCCCTCGGGGCCGGCGTGGAGGACGACGGGCCCACGGTGGTCGTCCAGGGCGGACGGTCCCGGCTGCACGCACCGGCCCACCACCTCGACCTGGGCAACTCGGGGACGGGCATGCGCCTGCTCGCCGGCCTGGTGGCCACCCTCGACGGGACGACGACCCTCGGGGGCGATACCTCGCTTCAGGGCCGGCCCATGGACCGGGTGGCCGGGCCCCTCACCCGGATGGGTGCCCGGGTCACCGGACAGGGGGAACGGTGCCTCCCACCCATCACCGTCGCCGGTGGACCCCTCTCGGGTATCGAGTACACGCCCCCGGTGGCCAGTGCCCAGGTCAAGTCGGCCATCCTGCTGGCCGGCCTCCACGCCGACGGGGAGACGGTGGTGTCCGAACCGGTGGCCACCCGGGCCTACACCGAGGAGATGCTGGCCGCGGCGGGCGCGGACATCGACATCCGCTCGGTGGGAGTCGGCCGGGTGATCCGGCTCCGGCGCAGCGCGCTCCAATGCGGTGCCTACACCGTGCCCGGCGACCCCTCCCAGGCCTCCTTCTGGCTGGTGGGAAGTGTGATCATCCCCGGCAGTCTGGTCACGGTCACCGGCGTCGACCTCAGCGCCGAGCGGCTCGGGTTCGTCGGGGTGCTCCGCCGGATGGGGGCCACCATCGAGGTGGAGGAGGCGGGCAACGGCACCGGGTCGCTGACCGGCTACACCACCCTGTTGCACGGCACGGTGGTCGAGGCCGCGGAGATCCCGTCCCTCGACGAGGTGCCCGTCCTGGCCGTGGCCGCCGCCGCGGCCACCGGCACCACCCGGTTCCGGGACGTCGGCGAGCTCCGGGTGAAGGAGTCCGACCGTCTGGCCGGGACGGCCGAACTGGTCCGGGCCTTCGGTGCCTCGGCCGACGTCGAGGGGGACGATCTGGTGGTGGAAGGGCGGGGAGGCCCGCTGACGCCGGCCCAGATCGACGCCCGGGGCGACCACCGGATGGCCATGGCCGCGGCCGTGGCCGCCGCCGCCTGTCCGAGTCCCGCCGACCTCACCTCCATCGCCGGATGGGAGTCGGTGGCCACCAGCTACCCGGGCTTCTCCGACGATCTGTCCCTCCTCCGGTCGGGGGACAGCGGCCGATGAGCACCAACGGCACCGGGGTCGCCCATCCGATCATCGCCATCGACGGCCCGGCCGGGTCGGGCAAGTCGACCGTCTCCCGGGCCCTGGCCGACCGGCTGGGCGTCGACCGTCTGGATACCGGGGCCATGTACCGGGCCGTGGCCTGGGCCGCCCTCGACCGCCACATCGACGCCGGCGACCGCGAGGCGGTGGCCGAACTGGCCCGCACCCTCGCCATCTCCATCGGTGAACGGGTGGTGGTGGACGGGACCGACATCACCGAGGCCATCCGGGGGCCGGAGGTGAGCGGGTCGGTGTCGGCGGTGGCGGCCAACGCCGGCGTGCGGGCCGTCCTCGTGCAGCGTCAGCGGCAGTGGGTGGCCGAACGGGGAGGAGGGGTGGTCGAAGGTCGGGACATCGGTTCGGTGGTCTTCCCCGATGCCGAGGTCAAGATCTATCTCACCGCCTCGCCCGACGAACGGGCCCGGCGCCGGCCCGAGGAGGACTCGGCCGCCCTGTCCCGTCGTGACCGCCTGGACAGCACCCGGTCGGTGTCGCCGTTGAGCGTGGCCGACGGGGCCCGGGTCATCGACACCACCGACCGCCCGGTCGAAGACATCGTGGAAGAGGTGGTGGGGTGGCTGTGAGCCAGACCGACGGAACCGGAGACGGACAGGGTCCGGCCGAGCTCGAGATCAGGGTGGACACCAGCTTCACCCCCATCTACCGCTTCCTCCGCGTCCTCGTCCACCTCCTCAACCGCCTGTGCTTCCGGACGACGGTGGAGGGCGCCGACCGGGTCCCGGCCACCGGCCCGGTCATCATCGCCCCCGTCCACCGGTCGTTCATCGACTTCTTCGTGGCCTCCGAGGTCACCGGGCGCAAGCTCCACTACATGGCCAAGGACAGCCTGTGGAAGAACCACTGGCTGGCCCGGATCCTGCCCGCGGTGGGCGCCTTCCCCGTGCACCGGGAGTCGGCCGACCGGGAAGCCCTCCGTCGCGCCCAGCAGGTGCTGGAAGCGGGGGAGGTGCTGATCCTGTTCCCCGAAGGGGAGCGGCGATCGGGGCCGGTGGTGGAGGACCTGCACGAGGGGGTGGCCTTCCTGGCCGCCCGCACCGGAGCCACCGTCGTCCCGGTGGGCATCGGCGGTTCGGCATCGGTGATGCCCAAGGGCAAGCGACTGCCACGGCCCCGCCACATCCATCTGGTGGTGGGCGAACCCATCCCGCCACCGGCCCGCACCGGCGGTGGGCGCATCTCGAGGAGCCGCATCCACCAGCTGACCGAGGAGCTGACCGACTCGATCCAGGATCTCTACGACCAGTCGGTCACCGTCACCCGGCGCTACTGATCCGGCCGGTGCCGGTCAGCCGCCGTTCTGCTTCTCCCGTTTGACCCGGAGCCAGGTGGTCCCGATCACCTTCCCGTACTGCATCCCGAACACCAGGTTGCCGCCCTTCTTCGACGTGCCCGAGGCCCGGGGGTGCCACACGGTGGGCTGCTGGCTGATCCGCCACCCCCGGCTCGACGCGGTGATCACCACTTCGGCCGTCTGGTACTGGTCCTGGATCAGATGGGGCGAGATGTCGTTGAGCAGCTCGATCTTGAAGGCGCGGTAGCCGTTGGACGAGTCGGTCAGGTCCTGGTGCGAGATCTCCTTGAGGATCCAGGCGTAGAGGTTCACGCCGGCCTGTCGGAACCGGTCGGTGGTGTGGTCGACCCCGAGCCGACGCGAGGCGATGACGAAGTCGGACTCGTCATCGAGCAGGGGCTGGACCATGGAGGGGAGCTCGGCCGGATCATTCTGCCCGTCGGCGTCCAGGGTGACCACGTAGCGGGCGCCGTGGGTGGCGGCCAGTTCGTAGCCGAGCTTGAGGGCCGCTCCCTGTCCCAGGTTCACCGGCAGGATGCAGGTGAGGACCCCGGCGTCGAGGGCCACCCCCGCGGTGTTGTCGGTCCCGCCGTCGATCACCACCAGGGTGGTCACCTCGAGGTCGCCGACCATGGTGGGCATGGCCTTCAGCACGTCCCCGATGTTCTTTTCCTCGTTGTAGGCGGCGATCAGGCCCACGATGGGGCCGAACCGGACGTCGGGGTACCGGTCCTCGAAGTCCTGGCGGGCGCTGTCCAGGGTGAATCGCTGCAGGGCGGCGACCCGCTTCTGGCCGCGTGAGTCCTGGCGGGTGAGCCAGCGGTGCTTCTGGGTGGGCGACATCAGAAGATGTGCGGATTGTCGAAGATGGCCCGCACCTTGGGCTCGAAATGGGACAGCGGCTCGGTGGGGTAGTCGGGGTCGAAGCTGTTCTGGTCCCACTCGTCGGCGAAGCGCTCGGCCAGCTCGAACCAGGGCTCGTCCCGGTACTTCTCCCGCATGTCGGGGTCCAGGCTGAAGTGGTGGTAGTAGTGACGGCCCTGGAAGTCCTGGTGGGCGGCGATGGCCGCCGTCACCTCGGGGCGCACGTAGGGGCGGAGGATCTCTGCGGCGATCCGTGGGTGGTTGGGCACGCACACCGCCTTGCCGATGTCGTGGCACAGGGAGGCCACCACCAGCTCGTCGTCGGCCCCCGCCCGCTCGGCCCGGGTGGCCGTCTGCAGGCCGTGGGTCAGCTGGTCGACACCGAACCCGTC
This sequence comes from uncultured Acidimicrobiales bacterium, assembly GCA_963713625.1. GTDB lineage: Bacteria > Actinomycetota > Acidimicrobiia > Acidimicrobiales > RAAP-2 > Bog-756. Next base: position 67,068 of record CAVQMN010000010.1, read on the forward strand.
GTACACGACGGAGAGTGATTCGAGCATGGCCAGGACCCGGTCGGCTACCAGGACCTGGTTGTTCATCGTCTCGGTGCCGATCACCATCCACTCGTCACGGGTCGAGACGTCCATGCTGGTGAACGAAGTCCGAGGGGTCGTCGAGGTGGTCATCGGGCCATTCTCGCACCAAAGTGCGCCATTCGGCACCTGATTTCAGCCGGCCAGGCGCTCGAGCACGTCCGACGCCGCCGTCCCCCGGTCCTCGGCCAGCACGCTCGACCCGGTTTCCCGCCCGTCGGGGTCGGCCTCGCCCGGCGCCCCGACCGGGGCGCCGTTGACCAGATTCAGCACCAGCTCGAGGCTCCGGAGCACTTCTCGCAGCTCGGGTGGGGGAGGGAAGTACTCCTCTTCGACGGTCACCGGCGCCCGCTGCACGCCGTGGACGGGAGCCAGCCGGTCGACCACCGCCTGGACCAGGGCCTCGGGCGCCGATGCGCCGGCGGTGACCCCGACGGTGCCCGACAGGTCGTCGGGCAGCTCGGAGGCATCGTTGACCCGGACCACCCGGGGGCAGCCGAAGGCCACGGCCACCTTTTCGAGGGCCACGGTATTGGACGAGTTCTCCGAACCGATGATGACCACGGCGTCGACCGTCCCGGCCAGGGCCTTGAGCGCGGCCTGCCGGTTGGTGGTGGCGAAGCACAGGTCGCTCCGGTTGGGCATCCACAGTTCGGGGAACCGCTCGCGGGCCCGGTCGACGATGCCGGCCCATTCGTCGTGGCTGAGGGTGGTCTGGGCCAGCAGCGCCACCATCGGCTCAGCGCCGGGCTCGGTCCCACCGTCGGTCCCACCGCCGCCCAGGTCATCGAGGTCGTCCACGTCCTCGGCCCGTTCGAGCAGGCGCACCGCCTCGGGGGCCACGGCCATGGTGCCGACCGCCTCCTCGTGACCGTGGTGACCGACGTAGAGGACGGTGTAGCCCTTGCGGGCCCGGACCTTCAGCTCGTGGTGGACCTTGGTCACCAGCGGACAGACCGCATCCACCACCACCCGGCCGTTGGTCCGGGCCGCAGCGACCACCCCGGGAGCCGAACCGTGGGCCGACAGCATCAGCGGCGCCCCGGGCGGGACCTCGTCGACGTCGTCCACGAAGATGACGCCCTGGGCCCGGAACTGGTCCACCACGTGACGGTTGTGGACGATCTCGTGATAGCAGTAGACGGGCGGCTCGAAGACCCGGACCATCCAGGCCAGGGCCTTGATCGCCTTCTCGACGCCGGCGCAGAACCCCCTCGGTTCGGCCAGCAGCACACGGTCGACGGGCACGGGCCCAGGCTACCGGCGTCCGCGGTCCCGGCGGACCCGCGATAGGGGAGGCCGGAGGGCCGGGTAACCTGGGACGATGTCGGCGCCCAGAGTGACGACGGCACCCAAGGTCGTGGCCGTCGCCCAGTCCTCAGCGGCCGAGCTGTCCGGCCTGCGTCCCGGCGACGAGATCCTGCTCCTCAACGGCCGTTCGCCCCGCGACGTGATCGAGTACAGCCTGTTGACCGACGAGCCCGACCTCGACCTGGTGGTCCGCCGCCGCGGTGTCGATGCGCCCTTCGCCATCCAGGTGGCCAAGGAGGCGGGTCAGCCCCTCGGGGCCGAGGTCTCCTCCGCCCTCTTCGACCGGGTCCGGACGTGTGACAACCACTGTGAGTTCTGCTTCATCCACCAACTGCCGAAGGGGATGCGGCGCAGCCTGTCGATGAAGGACGACGACTACCGGCTGTCCTTCCTCTACGGAAACTTCACCACCCTCACCCGCTTCACCGAGATGGATCTCGAGCGGGTGCTCACCGAACGTCTCAGCCCCCTGTTCGTCTCCATCCACTCCACCGACCCCGACGTCCGGGCCGGCCTGTTACGCAACCGCCGCGGCGCCACCAGCCTGCGGTGGCTGCAGGCCCTGCTCGAGGGAGGCATCGAGGTCCACGGGCAGGTGGTGGTGTGCCCGGGCCGCAACGACGGCGACATCCTGCACGACACCCTGGCCGGTGTGCTCGACCGCTATCCCACCCTGGCCACCGTGGCCTGTGTGCCCCTCGGCGTGAGCCGGTTCTCCCACGAGGAGGCCATGCGGCCCCACACCACCGAGGAGGCGGCGGCGGTGTGCGACACGGTGGAGCTCTGGCAGGACACCTTCCTCGCCGCCATCGGACGGCGGATGGTGTTCGCGGCCGACGAGTACTACCTGATGGCCGAACGGCCCTTTCCGGCGGCCCACACCTATGAGGGTTTCCCCCAGCACGAGAACGGCCTCGGGATGGCCCGGGCCTTCGAGGCCGCGTTCGGGGGCGATGAGCGGGCCGCGCTCGGGGTCAGGCCCGGATTCTTCGCCGCCGTCGACGGGGCACCGGCATCCGGCTACCGGGCCCACCGGTCCGACGCCGGGGCCGGGACGGCGCCGGAAACGGCACCCATCGCCATCCTCACCGGCGAGTACGGCGCCCGGGTCCTCCGGCCGCTGATCGACTCCCTGCGGCGGGACGACATCCGCCTCGTGCCGGTGCCCAACCAGTTCTTCGGGGGCAACATCGGGGTGTCGGGCCTTCTCACCGGCACCGACCTGACCGCGGTACTGGGCGGCCAGCCGGAAGGGCACCGTTACCTGCTGCCGGACTCCTGCCTGTCGGAGGGACGGTTCCTCGACGACCTGACCGTGGCCGATCTGCCCCGACCCGTCGAGATCGTCCCCACCGACGGCCTCTCCCTCCGCCGGGCGCTCGATGCCTCCGTGCCCGCGGTGGGCGAGCGGGTGCCGGTCACCCTCGGAGCGTCCCGGTGACCTCGACCTCGACCGAATCGGGCACGGCCAGGCGGGAACGGCCGCTGGTGGTCATCGCCGGGCGGCCCAACGTGGGCAAGTCGACCCTGGTCAACCGCATCGTCGGCCGTCGTGCCGCTGTGGTGGAGGAACGACCCGGGGTCACCCGCGACCGCAAGGAGCTCGACGCCGAGTGGTGCGGGCACGCCTTCACCGTCGTCGACACCGGAGGGTGGCTCTCCTCGGCCGATGCCCTCGACGCCCAGGTGACCGCGCAGGCGGAGCGGGCCATCGCCGAAGCCGACGTGGTCCTGATGGTGGTGGACGTGACCGTCGGGGTCATCGACGAGGACATGGCCGTGGCCCGCGTGCTCAAGCGGTCGGGCCGACCGGTGCGGGTGGTGGTCAACAAGGTGGACTCGTCCCAGCGCGAGGCCGATGCCTGGGATGCGATGTCGCTCGGGCTCGGGGATCCCTGGCCGATCAGCGCCCTGCACGGGCGGGGGACCGGTGACCTGCTCGACGATGTGGTGAGCCTGTTGCCGGAGACGGCCGACGCCGACCGGACCGCCGATGCCACCGACGGCCACGGCCCGGACAGCTCGGGGACCCCGGGCATCCCGCGGGTTGCGCTGGTGGGCCGGCCCAACGTCGGGAAGTCGACCCTCTTCAACCGTCTGGTCGGAGATGAGCGTTCGGTGACCCACGACGCGCCCGGCACCACCCGCGACGCGGTGGACACCGTGGTCGAGACGCCGGAGGGAACGGTCTGCTTCGTCGACACCGCGGGTATGCGCCGGAAGTCACGCACCGAACGGGGCACCGAGTACTTCTCCGTCCTGCGGGCGCTCGACGCGCTCGACCGGGCCGACATCGCCCTGCTGGTCATCGACGCCACCGCCGGCGTCACCCACCAGGACCAACGTCTGGCCGAACGGATCGGTGCCTCGGGCTGTCCGACCGTCGTGGTGCTCAACAAGTGGGAGCTCATCGCCACCGAGGACCGCAACGACATCCTGATCGACATCGGTGACCGCCTCGCCTTCCTCGGTGAGGCACCGGTGCTCAAGATCAGTGCGCTCTCGGGCCTCGGGGTCCACAACATCCTTCCGGCGGTGGCTGCGGCCGAGGAGGCCTACCACTCGCGTATCCCCACCGGTGAGCTCAACCGCGCCCTCAAGTCGATCCAGATGGCCCATCCGCCGGTGGGGGCCAAGATCCAGTACGCGGTGCAAGGGGCCAACGATCCGCCCACGTTCACGCTCTTCACCAACGGACGCCTGCAGCCGACCTACCTCCGTTACGTCGAGCGGGGACTCCGCGAGCGGTTCGAGTTGGGCCCGACCCCGATCAAGCTGCGGGTGCGGGCCAAGGGCGCGAACGGTGGTGGGGGTCGACGCCGATGACCGGGAGGCCGAGCCGTGCCCTGGTGTGACCAGTGCGACCAGCGCCTCGAAGTCGACGAGTTGGCCGACGACGGGTCCTGTCCCGACTGCGGATCGGAGCCCCTGGCCCACCGGAAATCACCCTGGTATTTCAAGTTCATGCTGGTGGCCAGCGTCATCTATCTCGGGTACCGGACCTTCCAGGGGGTCACCTGGGTGGTCCACCACGTCTGACGACCCGCAGGTGGCTGCGGGTGGCCGCTCCGAACTGGGCGGGCGGGGCCGGAGTACGTATGATCGCGGCGATGACCGCTTCGCCTGCCCGCGACCTGACGCGCATTGACCTGACCGACGCCGACCTGGCCGGGGCCGACCTCCAGGGTCGGAACCTGACGGGTGCCGTGCTCACCCGGGCCGACCTGACCGGGGCCAATCTCCGGGACACCGATCTGACCGATGCCGACCTGACCGGCGCCTTCCTGACCGGAACGGTGCTGACCGGGGCCGACCTGACGGGCGCCAATGTGTGCCACGCCAACCTGCGGGACCGCAACCTGACCCGCACGACGCTGGTCGGCACCAACATGACCGATGCCGATCTGTCCGGCGCCGATCTGACCGATGCCGACCTGTCGGGCACCGACCTGAGGCACGCCCGGCTCAACGGCACCGATCTGAGCGGTGCCAATCTGACCGGCGCCAACCTGGCCCACGCCAGCCTGACCGGTGCCTCCCTGACCGGCGCCGATCTGACCGATGCCGACCTGTCGGATGCCGACCTCGGCAAGGCCAACCTTTCCGACGCCAACCTTTCGGGTACCAGCCTCACCAATGCCAACCTGGGCAAGGTGGATCTGACCGAGGTCGATCTGTCCGGGGCCGACCTGACCGGGGCCAACCTGGGCAAGGCCAATCTCACCGACGCCGACCTGAGCGACGCCGACCTCGGCAAGGCCAATCTCACCGATGCCGATCTGTCCGGGGCCGACCTCTCCAACGCCGACCTCGGCAAGGTCAATCTGACCGACGTCGACCTGTCCGGGGCGGACCTGACGGGGGCCAAACTGACGGGGGCCGATCTGACCGGCGCCGACCTGACCGGGACCATCATGACCGACGCCGATCTGGGCAAGGCCAATCTGACCGAGGCCAGCCTGACCGGAACCATCCTGACCGATGCCAACCTGGGCAAGGCCAATCTCACCGACGCCGAACTCTCGGGGGCCGTCCTCACCGATGCCAACCTGTCCGGGGCCGACCTCTCCGGGGCCGACCTGACCGACGTGACCTGGTAGGTCTGCCGACCGCTCCGGCGCCGTACGCCCGTCGCGTGCCCGCCGGTCGCGCACCGGCCGCTCACGGCCTCTGGCGGGGTTGGCCCTCCGGCTGGAACCGGGCCGCGGGATAGATCCGGGCCACCTCACCGATGGCCGACAGCACGGCACCCTCCTTGTCGTAGGCGTGGGCCTCCACGGTCACGGTGATCGTCCGGTCGTCGCCCCTGAACCTGAGCACCCTGTTGGCCGACCGTTGGACATCGGTCAGGAACCGCTTGGACCGCTCATCGAGCGGGTGCTGGACGACCACATCGACCTCGAAGTGCATGGAGGCACCGTATCGAACGTATGTTCGTCTATCAAGTGGTCAATCCCACTGTGGCGAGAGCAGCCTCGACAGCTTTGGTACGGGCAGCCGCGACAGCAGCAGGAGCCGAAGGAGCGATGTCATTCAATGGCCACATTGGACCGGACGCTTTGTTCAGGCTGAGAGTCCGGCCTACCCAGAGGCCGGAAGGTCCAGTGCCTTGCCCAGGACATCTTCCAAATAGAGCGAATACGACCTCGAGACGTGGTCGTTCCGGAGATACACCTCGTAGTTGCCGATGACCGAGCTGCAGGTGTGGTTGCAAAACCAAGGCACGACGTTGATATACCGGGCTCCCGATGTCGTCGCCGCCACCCGCACGGCACCGTTGAACTTCATGGACCTCGGATCCCGCTTTCCCGTGCATGACTGGACGCTCTTGAGATGCCGGCTCAGGCAGTCCGGGCCTCCCTTCGCGGGTTCGACGGGACTGCCGAGCACTATCTTCACGGTCTTCGGTCCGGCAATCCGAACCAGCATCTGAGAGACAGAGTGCTGCCAGAGTCCAGGTGGGTAGAAGGTCCCGTTGGGTTCGAGGAACCGGAACGACTGCGAGATGACAATGACGGCCGGCTCAATCTGGTGAATGCGGCGGAGGGCGAAGCGGTGCCATTGATCGCACTGGGTCCAGTCGCCCGTCTTGCTGCCGGAAGGAGGCACCGTCACCAGCGACGCCGGGCAGCCCGGTTTGAACACGGTGATGAGCCGCCAATGTAACCGGGTGGCGATCCCGTCGAGGGCATCGAACCACATCCCTGCGTGGGAGTCCCCGTAGAGAACAATCGTTCGGCTCGCACGGACATCGCCGAAGATGCACGAAGGCGCCGACGATGCCGTCCAGCTCGGAGTGCAGGCGCCAGGAGGAAAACCGATCGATGCCGCGTTGCTTGCCTGTACCTCAGCCACCGTGGGCTCGAGGTTGCTCGGGACGGTGCGGATGCGGCCGGACGCGGCCACCGCGCTTCGCACCGCCTGGAGTGGGACCAGCGGGGCGTTGCTGGGTGACAGCGTTGCCGAGTCCGCTGGTTCGGGAGAGATGCTCGACAGCACGGCGATAACCACCAAGGTCAACGCCACCAACCCGAGGCCCATGCCCACGCTGGCCCACCGCCTTTGGCGAAGTGCGAGCGAATGGCGGACAGGGTTTTCAAGCATGCGGTAGGTGGCCACCGAGATGGCCAGGGCGACGAGGTCCCAGCCAAGGTTGTCCTTGACCGACAAGGTGGACTTACCTGCGTACTCGGCGGCGATGATCAGAATCGGCCAGTGCCAGAGGTACATCGAATAGGACACTTTGCCCAGCCAGCGCAGGACAATTCGGCCCAAGAACAGTTCGGCGGCCAGCGCGTGGGCCCGCATGCCACCGCCGATGATCAATGCCGTCCCGACCACTGGAAGGATCACATAGGCGCCCGGGTAGGGCGTCTGCGAGCTGTAGACGTGGGCGGCAACGAGGACCGCGGCCAAGCCCACCCAGGTGCTGACCGCGGCCATCCGACTCGGTACCTTCAGGAGCCACGGCGTCGCGACCGCCACCAGTGCGCCCAGTGCTAGCTCCCACGCTCTGGTGAATGGTGAGAAGAAGGCGTCCACGGAGTTGTTGTGGGTGTCGATGACCGACCAGGTGAGCGACACGACAATCACGGCCACCAGGCCGATGGCCAGTCGCACCCGGAAGGTGAGGACCTTGGCCGCGGCCACCAAGAGGAACAGCGTCGGGTAGACCACGTAGAACTGCTCTTCGACGGCGAGCGACCAGAAGTTCTGTAGGGGTGACGGGGGTGCTTCGGAGGCCAGATAGTTGGTGCCGGTGGCGATGAAGTGAAAGTTGGCCAAGAACACCGCCGCCCACCGTCCGTCGATCGCCGTCTGGGTGCCCCCGCCGACACCGAGGAGCCAGTAAGCCAGGACCACGGCGGCGATGATCACCAGGGTGGCGGCGGGGATGATGCGCCGACATCGCCGGCCGTAGAAGGAGAGGATGGAGGTCCTCCCGGTCGACGCTCGCTCCCGCAAGAGGACCCCGGTGATGACAAAGCCGGAGATCACAAAGAAAACGTCCACTCCGACAAATCCGCCGGAGAATCCCGGCACATCTGAATGGAAGAGAACGACAAGAAGCACCGCCACTGCGCGCAGCCCCTCGACATCGGGTCGGAAGGGTCGGTCGCCCGGCGCAGTTCCAGATTCGTCGCCTGAGGCGAGGATCCGGCCATCTGTCGATCGCGAATCCGGTTGAGTTGTCCCAACCATAAGCTCCGCCATCCGCCCCCCTCCCGCATCCCCGACATTCCGCCTGAGCCCACCTCGACGTCCTCAGATTAATACA
>CAVQMN010000011.1:0-666319 GCA_963713625.1 uncultured Acidimicrobiales bacterium
CCTTCCATCGGGATGCCGGGCGTCATCGGAAGTTTCCGCCAGGGACGAACAGGACGGCGAAGTGGGGAAGTCGGGCGAGGGATTGGGAGGGCAGCCATGCTCGCCCCAACGGATCGGGAGGGATCGTTCCCTGCTCCGGTCAGACTGACAGACCCTCCGGTCGGATCGACGGCCGCTCCTGTCGTTGCCGGCAACCGTGCCGATGTCCGGCTCGTGGGATCACCGCCCCGAGGACCGCCGATGGCGGGCGTACCGGTTCCCGTCGTGAGAGCGGGCTTTGGCATCGGGGCATCGCTGACGGTCGTGGCGGAAACCGACTGCTTGACTCTCGTGGTGACCTGGTTGACGAGCGGCACGACAGCTCCGGTGATGCCGGGGACAACAGGGATAACGGACGCGGTGAGGTGCATCGGCGCGCCTGTCACCGATGGGACCGGGACAGCGTTGGCCAGCGACGACGTCGAGTTGACCAGTGACGATGTCGAGCGTCCCGGAGGGGGAACCGGTCCGGCCGGCTCGTGGGCCGGGACCATCGATGTGACCGGAGCCGGAATCGGGGAGGAGGGGCCCGTCGCAGGCGCTGCGTTGGCCGGTCCCGCCACCGCCGTGGTCACTGCCACTGCGAAGAACATGCCGGCGAAGAGCGCACCGATGAAGAATGCAGCCCGTCGAAGCCCACGGTGGGGCACGGGCGGATCCATCTCCACTGCAGGTGCTGGAGGGGTCGGCTCACCCACGGTCACAGCTGCCACTTACCACTTTAAGTGGTCATTCAAACGCTTTACGCACGGTTTTTCTTTGTCGACGTAGCGGCGGAGTGAGCGCCCCTCTGTCCACGAGCTCGAGGGACGTGGCGTTCAGGAGGCAGCAGCCAGTGGATCGTCGATCTCGACGCACCTGGCCCAAGCCGGAACTCCGAAGTGACCGATTGGGGCCATGGACTGTTTGAGAATCCCCACGACCAGCTTGGTCGACGTTGGCGCCGCTGTCGGCCACGGGGTGAAGCCGTCCGTCAGCACGATGATGACCGATGGACGGGGGCGCAAAGCCGCCGCCGCCGTGATTCCGGCACCCATGTCTGTGCCTCCGCCTCCGGCCAGCTCGACCTGAGCGGCCCGGGACACCCGGGTCACCGCGTGGACGTTGGTGTCCACGGCCAATACCCGCACGTGCGTCTGTCGGAGGCCGGCCCGGGACAGGATGCCCTCCACCTCAGCCAATGCCCGGCCCAACAGGAGCTCGTGCATGGATCCCGAGGTGTCGCACACGATGGCGACATGTGGAACCGGCCTGTGCATTGCCGGGAGCACGACGCGGGGGACCGACTGTTGACGGCGGGATGGCCGCCGGTAGGTGTAGTCGACATTCCCGGCCACGCTGGCCACGCTGCGCCGGATCTCCGCAGCCAGGACGCGCCGCCAATCGATTCTCGAGGGCAGCATCTCCTGGGCCCAGCGGGTCCAGCCCCCAGGAACCGTTCCTGGGTGCATCCCCGCATAGCGGTGGATGTCGGCAGCCACACCGAGCCGAAGCAGTTGCGCCTGACCCGACCCGACGCCGCCCCCTTCGTCCCACGGTCGCGGCTGATGGTCACAGCCGGATCCACAGTCCCATGGACGAGGCCCGGGTTCCCCCTGGTGGAAATACTCCTCAGCCAGCTGCCCGTCGGTGCACCCCAGATCGGACGGCAATGTCGGCGCGACGGTTGGGACCGCGTCGTCACTGACCAGGTCGTCGTTGAGCTCGGCATCACACGCCCGGTTCCACTGCTCTCCGGACTCGAGCTCTCCGACCCTGGTGTTGCTCGCTCGTTCGGCATGATCTCGCAACAGATGCCCGGTCAGATGAGTCAGGAGCTTCCCGAGTTCCTCGACGCTGAGCCCGTCGACCGGTTCGGGGGCGGCATGGAGATGCCAGGTGGGATCCACGGCGATCGTGTGGCACTCGGGCCTGTCTTGGATGGCCAAGGCGAACAGGGCGCTGGCCAGGTACGGCATGCGGGCCGATGCCCACAGCCGGGCGGCCGCCATCTTGTGGTGATCGAGGGCCATGAACTCGGTCAGTCGAGGAGACCGGCATCGCGTAACAGCGGCGCGAAGGCGGTCACCTGCGACGGGATCGGGGCTCCTTTGGGCCGACTTCGGGCCAGCGTGCGGGCGGCGGCGGCGGCAACGTCGGGAGCTTGACTGCTGGCATTGCCGAAAACGATCCACCCCGCCTCCCAACGTGCGGGAGTGGGCTCGGCGGCCACGGCCGCGGCAATGGAGGAGAGCGCGGCGTAGGCCCGGTCACCCCGGGCGGGAATGACGAAGGACTCGGGATCGGCCAGCACGGCTTCCGGGTCGGGCAGGTCGGCTTCGATCAGCCAACTGAGAAACTCCACTCCCGGTCCCTGCCCGACGGCACCACGTACGAGCAGGGAGCGGGCGGTGTCGCTGATGCCTGTCGTATCACCGGCGGCGAGCAGTCGGGCGGCCATGTCCCAGGTGCGAGGACTGGGCCACGCCCGACCTGCGCCCGCCGTCTCGGCGGGGACCTCGATGGCCAGCGCCGGTCTCACGGTGATGAACCCGGCCACCCAACTTCGGGCCACACCGATCTGGCGCTCCCAGCCGGCAGGGAGCGATGGCGCCGCCGGTGTCGTCCATCCCGAGGTGAAGCCGTCAGCCAGCAATCGGGCATCGACGGGCCAGTCGAGATGGCAGAACCGATTGGCCAGCGGTGCCGACAGGTCCCAGCCGTCGGCCGCCTGCTCCGGTGGATTGGCCGCAGCCACGACGGCCACGTCACCGGGAAGGACGAGATCACCCACCGTGCGCTCGAGGACCACTCGGAGCAGAGCCGCCTGCACGGCGGGCGGAGCCGTCGAGACCTCGTCGAAGAAGAGCAAGCCGTGCCCGGCCTCAGCCAGTCGTCGGGCCCATCTCGGCGGCGCGAAGTTGACCTGGGGTGCAGCGGCATCCGCGCCGGCGATGACCGGAAGCCCGGCGAAGTCGGACGGCTCCCGAATGGATGCGATCACCGTTTCGCACGGCCACCCGGCGGCCGTGGCCATGGCCTGGATGACCGCCGTCTTGCCGGTTCCGGGTGCGCCCCACAACAGGACCGGTACCCGGGCGGCAATTGCTGTCCCCAGTGCCTCGGTTACGACCGCCTGATCATCCATGCCACCAGTGTGCACGAGATCGGCGTGCGGTAGTTCCCGTGTCGGCCACGGTGGTGACGTGCCAGAGTAAAGGCGGTGAACCCCGACTTCGACGCCGAGCTCTACCTGCGTCTGGTCGAAGAGCGGGCCCTGCTGGACCAGAGGCAATCGAGTGGGCGTGCCCCTTGGGACCGACCCGGCACCGAGGTTGCCGCCGCCCTGGTGGCGGTGGACGCGCTCGACGCCGACCTGGCTCAGTCCATCGTGGACGAGTACAGCTTGGCCCAGGGCCTGCGTCCCGGGGGGCGTCAGATGCCTCCGATGGGCCACCACCTCTCTCAACCCCGTGGGAAGCGGCTTCCTCTCACCGCCCCCCGGGTCGTGGCCACGGGATGGACACTCACCCCCGAGTGGGGGAGCGTCAGGGTCCACTATGTGTCGCTCGGAGACCGGAACACGTCGTTGGCCATCACCGCCACCGAATCGACGCCCGGGACCCTCATGCACGCCCAGGCTCCCGGAGGAATGCCGATCACCCAACCCCACCTCACCGACGATCAGGGCACGACCCAGGTTGCCCACTTCAGCGGGGGTGGGGGAAGTGGAGGATACAGCGGACGGTTGGTCACCCAAGCGCCTCTTTCCAAAAACACCCGATGGATCGAGATGGGTGAAGGCAGGATCGAGATTGGCGACACCGAGTCCTCGGCCAGCTCGCGGGTGGAACCCCTGCCCCCGATGGAGCCCGCGGTCCGCCACATCTGGCGGCGCCTGGGCACCTTCCGGCACCGTCACTTCGGAGCGGGGTCATCGATCGATCTGACCATCGAGGCCTTCGTGGCCGCGGGGGTGCTGGCTGCTGACGACCCTCTCATCGACGAGGTCCAGCGGGTGTCGCTGGCTCTGTCCGGCAACCCCGGCACCGGGGCCAGCATCCCGGAACCGTGGGCGTCCCTGATGGCCGGGACCCATCGAAACGACGGACCGACGGGTGCGGTGGCGATCGGCCTCGTGACCGATGAGGTTGACGGCACCGTGATCAGCGCCGAGGGCCTTGTCTCCGGTCCCGCCTCCTTTGCCGTCGCCGTCGCCTCGTCACCGGGTGAGTCAAACGTGAGCCACCCGTTCCGCTCGCAGGTCAAAGATGTCGGACTGGCCTGGAGCGCGGAAGACGATCGTGGGAATCACCACGTGGGGGGCATGAACGCATGGGGTGGCGGCCCGGATCTGAGTGAAGGAACGATCGAGTTCTGGCCCCCGATTCATCCTCGGGCCAGAGAGCTGAAGCTGATGGCGACAGGAGCGACGGAGCGAGCGGTCATCACGGTTTCCTTGCCGGATTGGGGGAGTCAGGAATGACCGAATCCTGGTGGAGCGGGTTGCTCCCGGTCGAAGTCCAGCTGGACTGCTCGAACGAGACCCATCGCATCCGGTGGGAAGGTGGATCTCTCGTGGCCCTCGATCACGAAGATCCGGATGGTGAGAGGACGCTCGGCGCGCTCGGTGCCGACCGGGCGTCCTGCATCGAGATCCTCGACGCTTGGATTCGCCACTCGGATGACCTCCGGGTCCTGACTGTTTCGTCGCGGGGTCCGGCTGATCCGGTTCAGTTCGACGTGGAAGGACAGGGACCCGGAACGGGAATACGCGGGCTCCGGCCGGCCCGGGGACTCGTTGCCGCGACCCCGGCCGGTCCCCGGGGCTTCGGGTGGACGAGCTTTGCGTCCCCGGGCGCACAGCCGATGATCCAGAGGCACCCTCCTGGGCCCTTCGATGGGATCACCGACCTCCTGGCCCTCGGTGGGGCCATGGCCCAGCGTCTGGTCGCAACCGTCGTGGCCGCGTGGTCCGAACGGATCGGCGATGGCGCCGAGACCGCTGCGGGCCACGCTCCGGCCTTGACCGCCGCCCTCTACGGCAGAGTCGCATCATCGGTTCGATCCTGGCTCGCCGATGCTGACCTCGAGGTGGAGCTGGAGATGATCCCCGCTTCGGAGAGCCCCTCCATGCACCTCGATGGCCCTCGAATCCACGTGCGGCTTCCGTTTCTCTGGCTCTCGCAGATCTGGGTCAAGGATCTCCCGGTGGTATTCAGCCGATTCGCCATCGGCATGCTGTCGTCCCTGCCTGATCAACTACAACTCCTGACCGTCAGTCCGGACTTGAGCGAAGTGCGCCCCGTCACCATCCGCCTGGATTGAGCAGGGGGAACAGGTGTCGCCGGCCTGACAAGCCGTGCATTCCGCCGTTCGTCGTTCGGTCACGTGGGCCGTGACGGCATGGACGGCCGGCCCGGTTCTCGTTGATCGGGCCGTGTGATCGCCGGCACGGCACGTGGGATACTCACCCCCCGTGAACCGATCCCTCCGTCACCCGTTCAAGGGCTCGCGTCGCTTCGCCCCGCCCGAGCGGGAGCGGAAGGGAAAGGCCCGCACCCGGGGCACCAAGCAGCCCCGGCTGCGCCAGAAGAACCGGTTCTCGGTGGAGGCCATGCTCGATGCGCCGGACACCAGCACGTCCCGGCCCGGGGTCCGCATCCGGGTCATCGCCCTGGTGGTGGTGGGCCTGTTCGCCCTGCTCGGGCTCAGGCTGTGGGCCCTCACCGTCCTCCAGGCCCCGGCCGCGGCCCAGGCGGCCAACGCCGACCAGATCCGGGTCGTCCAGATCCAGCCCACCCGGGGGCTGATCCTCGACCGCTACGGGAACCCCCTGGTCAACAACGTGGTCACCGAGCAGATCACCCTGTCCCGGGTGACGGCCATCCAGCAGCCGGCGGTGGTGGGCAAACTGGCCGCCCTCATCGGCCAGTCGGTGGCCGAGGTCAAGGCCACCATCGCCGATCCCCAGTACAGCCTGTACAAACCGGTGCCCATCCTGTCCAACGCCCCCCTGAGCGACATCTTGTACATCAAAGAGCACCAGAGCGAGTTCCCCGGGGTGTCGGCGGTGAGCACCACCGAGCGCAACTACCCCCAGCTCGAGCTGCCCGGCCCGGCCCAGATGGGCTATCCCGCGGCCCAGACCCTCGGCTATGTGGGCACCATCAACAGCGCCGAGCTCAAGTCCCTGTCGGCCCAGGGCTACGAGGCCGGCGACGCCTTCGGCCAGTCGGGCCTCGAGTACCAGTACGAATCCGAGCTGCGGGGCACCCCGGGCCAGCAGCAGCTCGAGGTCAACCCCGAGGGCCAGGTGGTGAGCACGGCCAAGACCACCCCGGCCACGGCCGGCGACAATCTGGTCACCAACATCGACACCGGTCTCCAGCAGGTGGCCGACAACGCGCTGGCCACCCAGATCCTGGCCCTGCGCAAGACCTTCGATCCGCAATGCAACAACAACTCGGGTTGCTATCCCGCGGCCACCGGTGGTGCTGCCATCGTGATCGACCCGCAGACGGGTGCCGTGTATGCCATGTCCTCGTACCCCTCCTATAACCCGGATGTATGGGTGGGAGGGATTTCCGATGCCAACTACGCGGCCCTGTCCAATATGGCCAACGACGAGCCCCTCTTGAACCGGGCCATCGACGGGCTCTACACGCCCGGCTCCACCTTCAAGCTCAACACGGCCACCGCCGCCCTCAACATGGGGCTCATCGGCCCGGACACCTACTACGACGACACCGGTACCTTCACGGTGCCCGACTGCCAGTACGGCAGCAGCTCCTGCGTCTTCCACAACAGCGAGGGCGACGGCGGGTTCGGCGAAATCAACGTCTCCACGGCCCTCACCGTGTCCAGCGACGACTTCTTCTACAACCTGGGTGCGATGTTCTGGGATGACCGGGCCAACCCGGCCTATGGCAACACACCCATCCAGAACCAGGCCGCCCAGTACGGGCTGGGCGAACTGACCGGTATCGACCTGCCGGGTGAGTCGGATCAGGCCCGGGTGGACAGCCTGGCCGAGGACCTCAAGCTGCATGCCGAGAGCGCCACCGGGTTCCCCAACACCACCTGGAACACCGGGGACAACGTGGAGATGGCCTTCGGCCAGGGGGCGACGGTGATCACCCCGATCGAGCAGGCGGTGGCCTACTCGACCTTCGCCAACGGCGGGACCAGGTATGCCCCCCAGGTGGCGGCGGCCATCGTCTCCCCGAAGGGCAAGGTCATCAAGCGCTTCGCCCCGAGGGTCACCGGCCACGTCAATCTGCCGGCCTCGACGTACAACGCCCTCCTCGCCGGGTTCACCGGTGCGGTCCAGAGCGCCAGTCCGAAGGGCACCGCCTATGGGATCCCGGGTCTCCTCTCGTTCCCGGGCGGGGTGGCCGGCAAGACCGGTACCGCCGACAGCGAAATCAACAAGGAGCCCACCGCATGGTTCGTGGGCTTCGGACCGACCGCCGACCCCCAGTACGTGGTGGTGTGCGTGATCGATCAGGCCGGCTACGGAGCCACGGCGGCGGCCCCGGTGGTCGGCGACATCTTCAGCTACCTGGCCGCCCACCCGGTCACCGCCCCGGGCCTCCCCCCGGCTGACAGCATCGTGCAGTCGACCACACCTGTGGCCCTTCCCACCGCCCCCACCTCGACCACCACCACGTCACTCCCAGCCCACTGAGCCGGCCCGCCCGCGGCCCAGAGGTGCGAAGTTGGAAACCGCCGGCTCCACGAGAAGTCGGTGGGACGGCACCGTGGACGGCGACAGCACCCACCGCTCCGGGGTCAGGAGGCCTCGGGCAGATACGAGAAGGGCACGGCTTCGACGAAGTCGCTCGACACCTCACCGGCGCGGGTCGGCCCCTCTTCGGCCGCGAGGGTCCTGGCCGGAGCCCCAGGTGAGAGATCGAGGTTCCCGAGTTCGGTCCAGAACACGTTTGGCTTGTTCGTGCCTTCCCAGTAATAGGTCAGCGAGCGGTGATCGATGGCCGTGCGCCACAGGGTCGGGGCCACGTTGGGCTTGTCGGGCGTCGATCTGATCATGGGCACCGAGACATTGCGGACAATGGCGAAGACCTCGGCTATCCCCTGGTCGGCACGGCCGGTCCGGGTCGAGCCGTTCAGATAGTACCGAGCACGCACGAAGCGATCGGCCGGGCGCTCGGTACCGGGCAACATGGCATGGCCGCCGACTTCGTCCCAGTAGACGCACAGGGCGAGCTGCTCGTCATAGGTCGGGTCGTTGGTCATGACGGTGAAGTCCCGGCCATGGTGCACGACCAGTTCACCGTCGAGATACTCGAAGATGGCCGAATCCCCGGTCGTGTCGGAGAGGGCCAGGTGTCCGGTGGCTGCGTGCCCCCCGGGGAGCATCGGGCTGACCAACCCGTACGGCGGCGCGGTGAGACCTTCGACCGCCTCGGCCACCGTGGCGAACATGTCGAGGGCATACTGGGTCCAGGCGGCCACGCTCAGACCGGGGACGGAAGGATCTCTCTTCGGGTACCTGGCGGAGGAGAGGTAGAGCGCATTGGCTCCCAGCCCGGCGTCGTTGACACCGTCGATGGTGACACCGTCGTACATGGTCGTGACCACGCTTCCGTGCGCCGACGTCCAGGCGAACGAGTTGACCGCGGCCGCCCCATCGCGGGTCAGACCCGCGGGCAGGGCCCAGATGTTCGATTGCGTCGGGATCATCCAGTCCATGGATCGACCGGTGACGACCAGGTCGTCCTCTCCGACGTAAAGCACTCGACTGCACATTGGGTTGTCTCCTCCAGGTGGACGTGGATCTCATCGGCATCACTCGGGTGTGGCCGCGAGGGGATCGGCGCCGGGCGCCTCACGAACGGCTCGCGGGTGTCGTCTCGAGCGCGCGCTATCGATGGGCATCCAGTCGCCGGCGGCGCACCACGACCCACGCAGGCAGCGCTCCGACCGCCGCGAAGACGATGAAGCCGATGGCGAGCGCGGTCTTGTCCGAGCCGGGGACCGCCTCACCGATGGCCAGGACGAGGGCCACCGACCACGCCGCCGCGGCGCAGAAGATGAGCACCGGATTCCCGAGCACGTGCATCGAGTGGCCTGCAGTCGCCGACCAGCGCTGTTCGCTTCCGGGTCCTGACCGTCTGCTGCGGGCCTCCGTCCCGGTTTCACCGGGCGCCGCCTCACGGCGTGGCTTTCCGGCGAAGAACAGCGCGATGGGCGCGGCCCACCGCTCCATGCGGAGCACCAGATCGGGCCGCCTCGAGATGAAGATGTTGCTCCCCACGGCGAAGACCAGGTAGAGCAGGAACCCGCCGTGGGCGATGAACCCGATGGGGATGAGCGCGACCAGAATGATCACCCTGGCGATGTTGAGGCCGGCCCGGCTCAGATTCTGCCGAGCCATGCGCCCGTCGGGATTGCGTCGAGCCGCTTCGGCCAGCACCCGGGTTCCCTCGCGGCTCCGTCCGCCAGCCCGGAGGGCCACTCCCAAATTGTTGAGGGCTGCGTAGTTGTCCGGGTCGAGCTCCAGGGCTCGTCGACTGGCCGTCTCCGCCGCCTTCCAGTTCTTGGCGGTGATCGCCACCAGGCTGGCGGTCACCCAGGTCGCGGCGCTGTTGGGGGCCAGTCGCAGGGCCTCTTGGACGGCCCGATCCGCTTCGTGGATCTCCCCGATCATCGGCAGCGCCTGCGCCAATGCGATGTGGCCGTTGGGATCGAACGGGGCCAGCCGGACCGCCTCACGGGCACTGTTCACAGCCTCGGTGCCGAGCTGGCCCCGTTCCCCCTTGGGCAGACTCCGAGCCAGCGAGGACAGTGCGATGCTCCGCAGCCGGAAGCTCTGAGCGGCCTGGGGGGCCAGGCGGATCGACTCGTCGGCCATGGTGGCTGCTTCGGCGAATCGTCCCGCTCCGCACAACGCCCGGGACCAGGCCCAGTAGGCCCGAGGGTTCTGTGGATCCAAACGGGCTGCATCGCGGGCCCGCTCGGTGGCTGCGTCGTAGCGGCTGACGGAGTACAGGGCATCCGACTGGGCCAGAAGAGAGGCCATGCTGGTCTGTGTTTCTTCCACGACCGGGTCCTATCGGCCGCGACGCTGGCGGAGATAGCCGGCCAACTCGTCGTACTCGCCCGAGGCATTGGCGTACCGGACATGGTTACGTGCCGATTCGAACCACGCCGCCGTGCTGGGCTTGAGCGACCGGATGGCCGTCAGGAGCTGTCTGGTCGTGATGGGCCGAACCTCGGCACTGGCGATGGCCTCGGCCAGTCCCATCTCGGCCGCCTCTTCACAGACCAGCCGCAGATCCGCCCCCGACAGTCCGTCGGATGCCCGGGCCAGGGCGTCGAAGTCCACGTCGGCCAGAGGACGGTCGGCCAGATGGAAACGGAGGATGGCGGCCCGGGCGTCCTCGTCGGGGGGGAGGATCAGCATGGTGCGATCGAAGCGTCCAGGGCGGCGCAGCGCCGGGTCCACATCCCAGGGTTGGTTGGTGGCGCCGACGACGAAGATCCCCTCATTGGAGTGTTCCACGCCGTCGAGCTCCACCAACAGCTGGGCCACGACGTTCCGGGCCGCACTGCGCCCGAGGTCCATCCGGGAGTGCCCGATGGCGTCCAACTCGTCGAAGAAGAGAACGCACGGAGTGCTCTGACGCGCCATTTCGAACAACTCGTGAAGCTGCTTTTCGGAGTTGCCCAGCCACATGTCGAGGACCTGGTGGAGACCCACGGTGGCGAACCGCGCCCCCAACTCGCCGGCCACGGCCCGGGCCAGGAAGGTCTTGCCGCATCCGGGAGGTCCCCAGAGCAGCAGCCCACCTCGGAGATGCGCGCCGTAGGCCCGCCGAAGCTCAGGATTGCGCATGGGCCCCAGGAACGACTGCTCGAGCCGAGCTTTGACCTCGGTCAGGCCACCGACGTCAGCCAAGGTGACGGCATCGGGGTACCCGGCATCAGTCAGCACATCCTTCAGCAAGCGGTCCCAGGCGTCCTCATCGCCGACAAGAGCGTCGGGTGACTCGGTCACCGGGACATCGCCCCCCCGTTCTCCACCCGGCACCGGACGCGGCGTCGTGGCTTGTGGGTTCCCGACCCGTCCTCCCAGTGACTCATACAGGCGCACCCATCCAGGAGCCCGGGGGTCATTGAGGGTCGTGGCCGCCTCGGCTGCCAGACCGAGCGCCTCGAGGTGATCGGGTTCGCCCTGGAGGACGACCTCGGCCTGATCAACCGCCTCGCTCGCCCTCCCCGCGCCCAGCAGGAGATGGCCCAGGTGGACCCGAAGGGCGGCGTTGCCTGGGTCCGCCTCCACCGCCGCCTCGATGGCGCGGATCACTCCGGGGTCGGTTGCCATGCTCTAAGCATCGTCCCGGCCGGAGGCACCCTTGAGCCGACCGGCCATCGGGAGACACCGCTTCGTGGTCGACGTTCGGCCAAGCCGTCGACCAGATCGTGGTTGACTTGGCTCCGTGGACCCTCCCGAGGAGCCATTTCGTGCCGGTCCGGCAGCCACGCTGTACTGGCGACCGGGGTGCACGTTCTGTCTGCGGATGCGCTTCGTCCTTCGTTGGCACCGTCTCTCGGTGCACCGCATCAACATCTGGGCCGATCCGGACGCAGCCGCATTCGTCCGGTCGGTGGCTGACGGCAACGAGACGGTTCCGACGGTCGTGGTCGACGGGCAGGCCATGGTCAACCCAACCCCCAGCCAGGTGGTGGCCGCCCTTCGGGCCGGATAGCCCGCCGGTACGGCGAACGTTGCAAAACCGGGCCTTTCCGGTTGGCGGAGAAGCGAGGCCCTGGTCGGCTTGGCATACTCATCCGTATGCGATGGCCTGAAGGCTTCCTGTGGGGGACGGGCGCATCGGCGACGCAGTGCGAGGGCGCAGCCGCCGCCTCTGACTGGTGGGATTGGGAGCGGTCAGGCCATGCCCCCCTGTCCGGCCACGGCAATGGTTTCGGCACCAGGTACGCCGAGGACTTCTCCATCCTCGCCGGTCTGGGTCTGGTCCATCACCGGCTGTCACTGGACTGGGCTCGACTGGAACCCGAGCGCGGGGTCCACGACCCGGCCGCGGTCAGTCACTACCGGGACGTGCTCTCCGCCGCTCACGACGCGGGCATTTCGCCCTGGGTGAGCCTGCATCACTTTACGCTTCCCCGATGGTTCCTGGCTTCGGGTGGCTTCGTGGTCGAGTCCAATCGGACCGAGGTCTGGCGACGCCACGTCGACTTCGTGGCCGACACCTTTGGTGATCTGGTGGCGGGGTGGCAGCCCGTGAACGAGGTCAACTACTACGCGCGGGCCGCCTACGGCGGACGGGGGTGGCCACCGGGCCACAAGGACCGGACCGAGATGGCGGTGGTCAACGAGGCGATGCACCTGGCCAACGCCGAGGCTTGCCTGCGGCTGGCCCAGACCGGGGTCCCGGTCTCTTCGATCTTCGGGCTGTCGCCCATCGTGCCCCAGGATGACGATCCCGCCACCGCCTCGACGGCCCAGGCCCTGTTCGATTACTACTGGGCTCCGTGGATCGGGCTGTTCCGGGATGGCCTCCTCGTCGTCCCCGACCGCGACCCGATCGAACGGCCGGACCTCACCGGCTTTGTCGACATGATCGGATTCTCCTACTACGGCACCATGGGCGTCCGTTCGGGAAAGGTGACCATCCACCCCACTGGCGCCCCTGTCTCGCCCCTCGGCTACGGGATCTGGGCCGGCGGTCTCGGCCTCGTCCTCGACCGGGTCAATGCCGAGTTACCCGGTGCCCCGGTTCTGGTGGCGGAGTACGGCATCGGCACCGACGACGACGCAGTGCGGGCCGACTACCTCGCACAGGGCCTGACCGTCGTGCACGACGCCATCACCCGCGGCATCGACGTCCGTGGCCTGTTCCACTGGACGGCGGTGGACAACTACGAGTGGCTCCACGGCTACGACGTCTGCTTCGGGATCATCGACCGCGACCGCACCGTGCGTTCCAGCGCCCAGGTCCTGGCCCGGGAGGCGCTCCCGTAACCGCCAGACGGACCCCTCCTCGGGAGAGGCATCGGTCGCAGTAGCGCGGCGCCGACCACTCTGTTAGTTTCGACTGCTGTTACAAAGTGCAGTGCGTAGGGGAAGCCGGTCAAAGTCCGGCGCTGGTCCGCAACCGTGGCTGGTGGAGTGAGTACTCCGCCAGAAGCCGGGATACCGACACGCTGCAGAAAGAGTCCATACCCGTCGAGAACTGCGGCAGGGGCTCGGCCGGTCACGGACACGTGCGTGTGTTGGGACTTCCGGGTCGTCTGCCTTGGAAGTGAGGAACCAACCCATGTCCAGAAATCGAATGATCGCATCAGCAGCCCTTGGCGTCTGCTTGGCGGTCGCGGCCGTTGCGGGACCAACGACTGCCGGGGCTGTCGCTCTTGCTCCCGAAGCATCTTCGCTCCCGACGCTGCCCCAGGTACCTGCGGCCCAGACCGGAGCGGCCTGGCTGGCAAGCCAGATCAACTCGTCAGGCTATGTCGTCACCTCGGGCCAGCCCGACCTGACGGCCACCGCCAATGTGGTGTTGGCCCTGGCCAGCGTGGGAACCCAGTCCTCCGTTGCCCATCGTGGCGTCACCTACCTCGAGTCACACGTCAACGCCTACGTCAAGGTCGACGGCAGTGATGGCCCTGGACAACTCGCGCTCTTGATCCTCGATGCCCATGCCCTGGGAATCAGCCCGACGGCGTTCGGGACCACCGATCTGGTCTCTCGCCTCCTGGCCACGGAGAGAACGTCCGGCGCCGACAAAGGGCTGTTCGGTGTCCAGGACCCGGCCTATGACGGTGCGTATCGCCAAGGACTGGCACTGGCCGCCCTGGCCGGGGCGGGCGTGACTGGCTCGGCGTTGGTCAGATCGGCCGAGAGCTGGCTCGAGGGGCAGCAGTGCCCAGATGGAGGCTGGACCAGTTTCATCAGCACCAGCAATCCGTGCAGTGGAAATCCGGCCGACTACGAGGGGCCGGACACCAACTCGACCGCCCTGGCCGTTCAAGGTCTCTCCGCGCAGGGGGTGTTGGACAAAACGGCTGCTGCCAAGGCGTCGGTGTTCATCCGCAAGGCTGAGGACGCGAACGCCGGGTGGGGTTACGAGCCGAACACCGCCAGTACCCCGGGGACCACCGATCCGGACTCGACCGCCCTGGTCATCCAGGCGATCCTGGCCCTCGGTCAGTCTCCGACCGCGGTCGCCTTCGACAAAGGGCATGCCAACCCGGCTTCTTCGCTGGTTTCGTTCCGCATCGCCTCGGGCACGGGGACCGGGTCCTTCCGCTTTCCGGGTAGCTCGAGTCCGAACCTGTTGTCGACGTACCAGGCCGTGCCCGCGGTGGCCGCGGTGAAGCTCCCGTTCAATCTCGCCGTCACCACGTCGGCCCTTCCCAAGGGCTCTGCCGGCGTGGCCTACTCGGCCACACTGGCGGCCCGAGGTGGGAACGGTGCCCATCACTGGGTGATCTACAGCGGATCGCTCCCTGCCGGGCTGACGCTGAAGTCACCCTCCGGGCTCATCTCCGGCAAGCCGACGAAGACCCAGACGTCGACCTTCACCGTCGAGGTCATCGACACCAAGACGGCGACATCGCCGAAAACCCAGAACGTGGCGTGGAAGGTGCTGACCATCTCCACCTGAGGCCAGCGTCAGTTCGAAACGTCGGTGCGGCGGTGGGAGAGGTCATCGTCTCCCACCGCCCGCCCGGTGGCCTGTCGTCTGTTCCGGAGCCCCCGCGGTCGGCCCGAAAGCTGGAGGTGGAGGAGATGGATTCGGGGCGGCCGGAGGGTCTGGCTACCATGGGCGTAGGTGGCGCCGAGGATCTTCGGATGCCTGTCGAAGGTTCGCCGCCCGAGGTAACCAGACGGAGCCCGGTGGCAACGCAGACGAACGGAGAAACGACATGGCCAAGGCAGACGGAGTATTTCTCTATATCGGTACCTACCCGAGCGAGGCCGCGGCCCGAGCTGACTATGACCTCGTCAAGGACCTGCACGCCGTGGGGGCCGTCGGGACCTATGACGCCGCGGTGATCAGGAAGGACGACGCCGGCAAGGTGCACGTCAACAAGGATGAGATGGCCACCCGCCACGGTGGGTGGGGCGGCGCGGCGGCGGGTGCCGTTGTCGGCATTCTGTTCCCTCCGTCGATCATTGCCACCGCCGTCGTCGGTGGAGCCATCGGCGCCGTCAGCGGCCACCTGTGGCGTGGCATGTCCCGGGCGGACGTGAAGGAGTTGGGAGATCTTCTCGATGCCAACGAGGCCGCCCTCCTGATCATCGGGGAGAGCACCATCGAAGAGGCCATCGACAAGGCCCAGCTGAAGGCGGAGAAGCATGTGGCCAAAGAACTCAACGCCAAGGCCAAGGACGTTGACAAGGCGGTCCAGGAGGCAGCGGGAGAAGTCGACTAGGTCCTCGCCTTGGACCGACCAAGATTCCGGGCCGGTGACAGGAAGGATGATCGCACTCGCCGGCATCGCTCATCACTACGATGGAGCGGAGTTGGCTCCTAGGAGGTCGTCGTGTCGCTTGTGCCTGCCCTCATCACTGCGAGCGACGGGAGTTACTTCCTCGGCTCTGTCATCTACTTTGTCCTCTGGATCGCTGTCATGGTCTGGATCTACAACATCGCCAAGCGAAAGGGTCGCCACGCCGTCGGCTGGGTGATCCTGGCCTTCTTCTTTTTCTTCCTGGCTCTGATCCTGATCCTGTTGTTGCCGTCCAAGCGGACAACGGAAGGTGTTGAGCGAGCGGGCCGATGAGATCGGGTCCCGAGCAGCCCGTCGGCAGCTAGTCGCCCACGACCAGGCCGAGACCGCCGTCGAACCCGGAGACATCCAGACTCCTTGTGCGTCTCCTCGCGTCATGACCGCATAACTGCGAACGAGCTTGCCGGATGCGGCACCGGCGGAGCTAACCTGTCGTCGTTCATCCAGAGGATCTGAGGGACCTGGCCCGATGAAGATCCGGCAACCTGCCCTGGGGCAAGGTGCCAACGCCAGGATCGATGAGGAGGCTCATGGACCTGTTGCTCGGACTTCCATCGCTTGACGGACAGCTGGTCCGGTTGGAGCCTCTGACCGAGGAGCATGCCCGCGACCTGGCCGTCGCCGCGGAAGAGGACCGTGCCGCCTTCGGATTCACCTGGGTCCCGCGTGGTGGGGAGATGGAGGGCTATCTGCAGTCCCAGGCGCGGCGGGCGGAGTCGGCGACGTTCGCTCCGTTCGCCCAGATCCGGCTGACCGATGCACGTGCCGTGGGATGCACCGCCTACTGGGAGCCGCGGACGCTGCCGGGCCGGGCCGGGCCATATGCCGTTGAGGTCGGGTTTACCTGGCTCGGAGCGTCTGCCCAGCGGACCGGGATCAACGTCGAGGCGAAGTACCTCCTTTTCGAGCATGCCTTCGAACGGCTGGGCGTGTCCCGGGTGGATCTGAAGACAGACGCCCGGAACCACCGTTCCCGCCAGGCGATCGAAGGGCTGGGGGCGCGGTTTGAAGGCGTACTGCGCAACTGGTCGCAGTCATGGGTCCGGGGGGAAGAGGGCGGGTTGCGTGATTCGGCCATGTATTCGATCACTGACTCGGAATGGCCTGCTTGTCGGGCCTTCCTGAGGAAACGACTGGACGCATCGCGGCTGGGCTCTGCCACACCCCACGGATCGTCGGGCTGAGCGCGGGACGGAGTCGGGATCGACTCGGAGGGCGCCGGCATCGATCGGGTTCAGGGTGCCGCGCTCGCCATGGCCTCCGAGTAGGCGGCACGGACGGAGGCATGGTCCACCGAGTCGTGGGGCTCGACGACGGCACCCACTCCCAGGTTCCACGCTTCGGCCAGGTCGTCGAATCCGCAGCCGTGGAACACGGCGGCTGCCTGGAAGGCGGCACCCGAGGCGACGAGTTCGGATTCCGAGGGCACAACCACCGGGCAGCCCAGGAGGTCAGCGGTGATCTGCTGGTAGGCCGTACTCCTGGCTCCGCCACCGACCAGGAACACTCGTCGGGCGCCCGTCGGATCACCGGACACCAGGGTGTCGACGCCGCCCAGGAGGTTGCAGACCACCCCTTCGACGGCGGCTCTGGCCAGGATGGCCGGCGAGACGTCGTTCCGGATCCCCGACAATGTCCCGGTCGCCTCCGGCCGGTTCGGCGTTCGCTCACCGTCGAGATGAGGGACGAGCACCAAGCCGCGGGCACCGGCAGGCGCTGACAGGGCCAGCGCGTCGAACTCGTCGAGGGAGACGCCCAGGAGCCGGGCCACCGAATCGGTCACCTTGGTGGCATTGAGGGTGCAGACCAGTGGGAGAAATCGGCCGGTGGCGTCGGCGAACCCGGCCACGGCCCCCGAAGCATCAGCCCGTGGTTCCTCGCTGACCGTGCAGGCCACCCCGCTGGTGCCGAAGCTGAGGGAGAGGTCTCCGGGACGGAGGCCAAGGGCCAGAGCACTGGCCATGTTGTCGCCCGTGCCCGGAGCGACGATCGACCCGGTGCCGGACCGCGTGCCGGCGATGGCGTCGGGGTCGAGCACGGTCGGGACCATGGTGTCCCAGTCGACCCGGTCGTCCACCAACCCGAGCAGGTCGGATCGGTACCGCCCTTCGGCCGGGGACCAATACCCGGTACCCGAGGCATCACCGCGATCCGTGGTCATCTCGCCGGTCAGGCGAAACGTGAGCCAGTCGTGGGGGAGGAGCACGGCGGCCATGCGCCGGAACGATTCGGGCTCGCAACGCCGCAGCCACCGGAGCTTGGTGATGGTGAAGCTGGCCAGGGGAACGCTTCCGCACGCTTCGGCCCAGGCCCTTCCTCCTCCGGGCAGTTCCCGCAGGAGCTCGGAGGCATCCGGCGCCGACTCGGTGTCGTTCCACAATTTGGCGGGTCGTACGACGGCACCGCGATCGTCCACGATGACCGCGCCGTGCTGTTGCGCGGCCATCGATATGGCTGCCGGCCCCGTGTCCTCGACGCCGGCCATGGCGCTGGCCTCGGAGAATGCCGCCTCCCAGGTGTGGGGATCCTGTTCGCTGCGGGGTGGCGTGGTCGGGGGATGAGGTGCCCAGCCTGAGGCAACGAGTGTCCCGTTGTCCGCATCGCGCACCTGGACCTTGCACGACGTCGTCGACGAGTCGACACCGACGACCAGAGGCACTACCGCACCCCGAGCAGCAGCTCCGTCACCAACTGGTCGAGGCGCTCGTGGCCGTAGCCCTGGGCGGCCAGCCCACCCTCGTCGTAGGTACCCTTTCGAATATCGGCGAGCCCGCCCCCTGATGCGGTGCTGTCGTCCAGCTCCGCGACCTTGGCCACGACCAGGGCCGCTTGGATCTCCTTGTCCTCCCGGAATCGGCGCACTTTGTCCGCCAGTATCAGGTAGGTCCGGATGCAACCACGGGCAAAGTCCCAGACACCGGCGCTGTCCTCGGTCCGGTAGGGATGGGCGTCGAAGTGCTTCATACCGTCCCAGCGCGCGTCCTCGAGCACCTTGACAAGGTAGAAGGCGTCGCGAATGCCTTCGGAACCGAAGCGGAAATCCTGGTCGAACTTCCCGATCCGCTGCGCATTGAGATCGATATGGAAGAGCTTCTTGTGCCAGAGGACCTGGGCCACGGCGTGGGAGAACGACAAGCCACTCATCGTCTCGTGGGCGAACTCCGGATTCACCCCCACCATCTCCGGCCATTGCAACGCACCGATGAAGGCGAGGACGTGACCGACTGTCGGAAGAAGGATATCCCCGCGGGGTTCGTTCGGCTTGGGCTCCATGGCGATGCGCATGCTCAGGCCTTGATCACGGATGTACTCGCAGCAGAGGTCGACGGCTTCCTTGTATCGGTCCAACGCAGCCCGGACATTCTTGGCGGCATCAGCCTCGACCCCCTCCCGGCCTCCCCACATGACGAAGATCTCGGCTCCGAACTCGGCACCGAGGTCGATGGCCTCGCACGCCTTTCTCAAAGCGAATCGGCGAACCTCGGGATCGTTGGCCGTGAATGCGCCTTCTTTGAAGATCGGCCGCGAGAAGAGGTTGGTCGTGACCATGGGGACCTTCAATCCCGTCTCGTCCAACGCCCGGGAAAAACGCTTGAGGATGATCTCCCGTTCAGAGGCCGTGGATCCGTAGGGTACGAGATCGTCGTCGTGGAAGCTCACGCCGTAGACGCCAAGATCGGCCAGGTGCTGCACGGTGTCGACCGGGTCGAGCGGCGCCCGCACTTCGTGACCGAAAGGGTCACGACCAGGATTGCCGACCGTCCACAACCCGAAGGTGAAATGGTCTTCAGGCGTTGGTGTCAATGGATCGCCCATGAGGTTCCTCCTGAACCCCAGTGCCGGTACTCGACTCGAGTGAGCCCAGGTCCCGGCCTGGTGGTCAACCGATGATAACGCCCTGGTGGGAGCCGATCCGTTGCCGCCAACCGCGGTGCACGCCAAGGGGGGTCGCCCCGGGGCCCGCTCAGCTCGGCGGCGCCAGCAGGCCGTTCGCTCTGGCCACGGCGCCGTACCACGCCGCACTGGGCTTGGGATGCCTGTCAAAGGTGGCGTGATCGACACTGTGAAGTCCGAATGTGGGCGCGAAGCCGTTTGACCACTCGAAGTTGTCGAGCAGGCTCCACACGAAATATCCGCGTATGTCCACGCCGTCATCCATGGCCCGCCGGACGCCCCGGAGGACCTCGGAGATATAGGCGATCCGCTCGGTATCGACCTGGGTGGCGATCCCACTCTCGGTCAGGAGGACGGGCAGGCCCGACACCGCGGCGGCTCGTCGGGCACAGTGCTCGACCCCTTGCGGCCAGTACTCGTAGCCCATCTGGGTGACGGGGACGCCGGGTTCGTTGGGAGCCTGGCCCTCGGCTCCGAAGTGCACACGCGAATAGCACTGGACGCCGATGAAATCGTCGCCTGCCGCTCCCCGCATGAACCGGTCCTCGAGGATTTCCTGGGCGGCGGCGAGCACTTCTTCGCCCCCGGGCTCGGCCACCATCTCGTCCATGGAGAGTGTCAGCCCTACTGGATAGGAGCCCGGACCGGCGCGCATGGCCGCAACCGCGAGCTGGTGGGCCCGGACGATGTTCTCGTTCACCGCCAGATGCCGGACGAAATCATCCTTGACTCCCGGCGGCGACGATCCGAGGGCATAACCCATGACGCCGATGAGGTTGAGTTCGTTGATCGTGCAGGCCCAGCCGATGAGGTCACCGAGATGAGCCGCGGCCCGAGAGACGAAGCGGGCAAAGACATCGGGAGCGTCCTCGGCCTCCCACCCTCCCCGGTCGGTGAGCCAGGTCGGGGTGGTGAAGTGGTGGAAGGTCACGACCGGGGCAATGCCACGGTCGCGCAAGGCGGCGCAGATGCGACGGTAGTAGTCGAGCGCGGCCAGGGAGAACTCACCTTCTGCGGGCTCGATACGGCTCCACTCGAGAGAGAACCGGTAGGCCTGCAGGCCCATGTCCGCCACGAGCTGGACATCTTCAGCCCATCGGTGCAGCGAGTCACAGGCGTCGCCGCTCGACTCGACACATCCAGAGTCGGGGTTGTGCTCCCAGGCCCACCAGTCGTTGTTGACGTTGCCGCCTTCGATCTGATGGGCAGCGGTGGCTGTTCCCCAGACAAAACCCTCGGGAAATGTGATTTCTGGTACCTCGGCGTCAGTTCCGTTCACGGCCGGCACTGTACCTCCCACTACGAGTTGTCGAAGGAGGTGCCTGGAAAAACGAACAGTTGTTCGAAGGGAGAAGCCCCAGTTCGGGGCCTATATCTGTCCAGCGCCTCGGGACGGCCCTCTACTCCGGTGAAGAGGCAGAGGGTCGCCTCTGAGCCGAGGGGCAGGTGCTCAGGGGCAGCGAACGAATCCAATGCGAGGTGGCTGGACCCTGTCAACGGATTCGCTGTCGAACTGCCATACCCCGAGAAAGCCCGACGAAACTATTTTCCGGAGCCACGTCTCATGCCTGATCAAGACCATGCGTCGATATCGTCATCCGTTTCGGTCGCTCACGTCGCTACGAATCGGCCACCGACCGTGACTGCCGGTTTGATTTCCGGTCGCCCGGTAAGAGTGCAACGGGCGGGACGTAGGTGTCGGGCTCGGACGACGTCGCTCGGGCCCGGCACCTACAACCGGTGTGGCTCAAGCCATCGAGAGGGTTGCACTCGGGGGCAGAAGCGCTGGCGTCCCCCCCGCTGCGTCCAGGCGTGGTCTGAACCGTCCGACGAAGCGTTTGGACGGTCTGAACGGGATCGATCGGATTGCCCGCTCAAGGTCCTCATCGTCCGGCGCGGCGCCGGCCCTGGTCGTGTATCTGACGGTCGCCGGTGCGTTCCCTCAGTCGCGGAATCGTCGCCTGCCCGTTGCCGCCCCGGGCTCACATCGACCTCGTACCACACGGTCTTGCCCCGGTCGCCTGCCCTTTCGGTGATTCCCCATTCATCGGAGAGCTCCTCGACGATCTGGAGGCCTCTCCCGTGGAGCTCGGTGGTCGTCGGGGATTGCAACTCCGGTTCACCACCGCCGAGGTCCGCCACCTCAACGCGCACCTTCGACTTCGTGCGGTCGATGCTGACCTCGAATCCGGTGACGGCGTGGACGATGGCATTGGTGGCCAGTTCGGACACCATGAGGAGCGCCGCCTCTTCGATTCCGGGAGGAAGATCGGGCAAGGAGTCTCGGACGAATCTCCGACTGGCGGCCACCGACGCCGGATCCAAGCTGAACGACCGCCGCCAAGTCGTCATTGGAGCCCGAGGATCTCGCTCAGGCCCGTCGCTTCGATGACCCTGCGCACGATGGGCGTGGCGTGGAGGACCTCGACATCGGCCACTCGCCTCGACATCTGCAGCATCAAGGCGATCCCCGAACTGTCCATGAAGGTCAGTCGCTCCAGATCGAAGACCACCCGCTGGGGGTTGCCGGCGAAGAGCCCGTTGATCGATTCCTTCACCTCATCGACACTGGCGATGTCGAGCTCTCCGGCGATGGACAGCGTGAGCTGGCCGGACTGGTCCACCGAGCCATCGACCGTGGCCGCCATCCCGTCACCTATCCCTGGCATCGGAGCCCCAGGACGGCCCGGCCGGCTCGGGATCCCGTGGGATCGGCTGGAGCCTGACGTCTCATCGTCCTCCTCGGACGCGCAGCACCTTCGCCGCACCGATCGGTGGACCGACTGCTACACCCACGAAGCCGCCCTTCCCCTTACTCACCAGGAGCGGTAGCCAATTACCGCCTCGGCAATGTTAGCCCATGCCTCTGCCAGACAGGCGTGGTGGGAGGCGAACCTGGCCCAGGACCCCATCCGTCAGACGGATGTGGTCCTGGGCTTCGGAGCGGGCTCAGGGGAGGACGCTGGGTCCAGACTCAGGTCGGGGTGCTTACGTGCCCCCTACCTGGTCCCGGGAACGTAAAGGCATCGGGCCATTGGCTGCCGGAAGGGCGGCTGTCGGGGGTGTCAGCTCTTTGGTGCAAATGAGGCGGAGAAGACGTTGTTCGGTCCAGGGATGACCAGGTTGAGTGCGGCCGTAGCCAGCTGGCAGTTCTGCAGCGGGGGGATGGTGTAGTCGCCGGAGAACTTCGAGGCTCCGCTGAACGAGAATTTTCCGCTGAAGGTCACAGACACCGGCTTCGACGTACCGCAACTGTTGCCCACCAGGTTGATCGGCAGTCCGAGTGGCGTCACTGAGGTCACCAGCACGTTGAAGGATGCGGTCGAAGTGACCTTCAGTGTGTTGAGGTTCACCTTTCCGGTGACCGGCTTTGTCTCCGCCAGTTTGAACGTGGCCTTGGCGAGACCGATGCCGCCGAGACTCACGGTGGTCGACGCCGGAGGAAGGCTCAGCTTTCCACTCAATTCGAGGGTGTTGAGGTTGAGGTTTCCCTTGAACGTGCCCGGGGGTACCGTGACCGTTTCGTTCAGTTTGGCCAACGTTGTCGTGGCCTTGACCACGTAATCGATCGGATAGAGCGAAGCATTTCCGTTCGAGGTGGCGGCGGTGGCCACACCTGCTGACCCCGCCATCGAAGCGAACAGCGCAACGACGAGGACGCCGCACATAGCAATAATACGCAACCGCACCTTCATTGTTGCCTCCGAATCTTCATGTTTCGCTTGGTATTTCCATACTGCTCCTGCAGGACAAAAGCTCACATCCCTGTGCGGGGGTGGCGAGAATCGGTACCACCGGCCGGTGCCGATCCCGCCGTATTCGAGAATCCAGCCATGTGGGGTTGCCGGGGAAGGGATGCTGCTGCCAACGCTGGGGCCAGGCCGCGGTGCGACGTCCGGCCCAACGGACAGGAGTGGCCCACGCGGGGAGGGGGAATCGCGCCGATCGGACCCTTCGAGTGACCGGTTCCGCTGATGACCGGCGGCCGACGTTGTGCCCGCCGCCGCAGCATGAAGTACAGACACGCTGGACATGCCCCCACGTCAGGTCCGGACTCCAATCCAGCTGTCCTGTACGAATGCATAGGCACCGGGCGGCTCTACCCAAACTCCTGGACCGGTAAACGAGGAGTTTGGACGGTCGGCCACCCAGCAGATGCCGTGCCCGGGGAGCGGGAGTCCTTCCGATCGTGGGGGAAATGGATTGCGCTCCAGGTCGGAGGCGCTATCGGACCATTTCTGGCGGTGTGAAAATCTGCTGTTTCGAGTCCCAGGCGATCGGGTATGGCCAGGGTCAGCCCGTCAGGGACAGGAGGTCGCCGCCTTCTTCTTGGCCGGGGCTATCGCGTTGGCTCTCTCCACAGCCGGGAGCCAGCGCGGGCCTTCCGCCAGGGGGGCGAGGGTTTGGGGGGTACCCCCGGCTCCGGCCACCAGCCCACCGATAGGAATTGCGCCTCGGATCTGAGTCGTCTGACGAGGACGCCGACCGTCGATGTTCGGACGGAGGTGCCTGTGCCCGGTGGTGGGCTGTCGACCCATTTCGGTCTGATCACCTGCCATGAGGTTCGTTGCTTGGCCACGCGCCACACATCGGGTCCTTTGCGTGCCCGCGGGCGGGAAGCGACCGAACACACCGACCGTGACCGCGATCGATGGCCCACGTCGGCCGTTCTCTCACCGGTGTCGGGCTCTTCAAGGCATCCAATCGCCGGCGGCCTCTGTCGACCAGACTGAAGTCCGTGGTGAGCACTGGACGAACATGTCCGTGGATCCGGATGGCCGACGGCTTTCCCATCGACGATGCGACCTGAACTGAGGCCCCGATGACCACCGGACGATCGATCTGGACCGTGCTCATCGGAAAACCGCTTCGAGCCAGCGAGACGTCCAAGGAACGGATCAGTCCGGTCGAAGGTCTCTCCGCACTGTCACTCGACGCGTTGACCTCGGTTGCCTATGGGCCAGAGGCAATCATCGTCGTCCTGGCGCTGGCCGGGGCCGGCGCGTTGCATCTCGTTCTCCCGATCACGGTGGCGATCGTTGTCCTGCTGGCCATTCTGGTCTTCTCCTACCGCCAGGTCATCGATGCCTACCCCGGTGGTGGTGGGGCGTATGCCGTATCCCGGGGCAACCTGGGTCCCACGGCCAGCCTGGTCGCCGGGGCGGCGTTGATCGTCGATTACACGCTGACCGTTGCCGTTTCCATCGCCGCCGGGGTGGGCTCCCTGACGTCGGCATTCCCGAGCCTTACGTCGGCCACCGTTCCACTCTGTCTGGGCATTCTCGCGGTGATCACGCTCCTCAATCTCCGCGGTCTCGGCGAGACCGCTCGGGCCTTCCTCCTTCCCACCATGCTGTTCATCATCGGTCTGCTGGCCGTCATTGCCGTCGGGTTCATCCACCCGTTGGGACTGCACGCGCCCCAGCCCGGTGAATCCCTCCTGCCGACGCACGGCCTGCAGGCGGTGGGCGTGCTGTTGGTGCTCAAGGCATTTTCTGCCGGTTGCAGCGCGTTGACGGGGGTGGAGGCCATCGCCAACGGTGTGCCCCTGTTCAAGGAACCCCGTGTGGTCCGGGCCAAGAGGACCGAGCTGCTCCTCGGGGTGATCCTGGGCGTCATGCTGCTCGGCCTCGCCGTTCTGGCCAAACGTTGGCAGATCGGGCCGAATTCGAAACAGACCGTCTTGAGTCAGATCATGGCCATGGCCGTGGGCAGGCATTGGGCCTACTACTTCGTCTCCCTCACGATCACGGTCGTCCTGGCCCTGGCGGCCAACACATCGTTCGGAGGCCTCCCCATACTGGCCAGCCTGCTCTCGCGGGACGACTACCTTCCCCACCTCTTTTCGCTCCGCGACGATCGACAAGTCTTCGGAAACGGCATCTGGGTGCTCGCCGGTCTGTCAGCCGCGCTACTGGTGGCCGTGCGCGGGAACACCAACGAGATGATCCCGCTGTTCGCCATCGGAGTGTTCACCGGGTTCACCCTGTCCCAAGCCGGACTCGTCGTCCATTGGCATCGGACCCGACCGCCCCGATGGCACCGCCGTGCGGCCATCAACGGCATCGGGGCAGTGATCACCGCTCTGGCCACCGGCGTGTTCCTCATCTCGAAGTTCACCGAAGGGGCCTGGGTCGTGGTGCTGGCGGTGCCGACATTCGTATTCCTCTTCAAACGGATCAACGCCTACTACCGGCGTGCCGGGCTGGAGCTCGGGGTCGGTGTCATTCCCGGAAAACCAGTGGCCAAAGAAACGCTGGTGATCGTCCCGATCGTGGGTGTCTCCCGTCTGACCGGCCACGTCATCTCCGAGGCCATGTCGCTCGGACAGGAGGTGGTGGCGGTGTCGGTTGTCATCGACCAGGGCACTGACGACGACGAATCGGAGCGGAATCTCGAGCGGGAATGGGCCGAATGGAACCCCGGCGTACCGCTGCGTATGCTGCACACCGAATTCGCCTCGGTGGTCCGGCCCATTGTCGAATTCATCGACGAAGCCCGAGCGAACGACAATCGCCAGATCGTCGTGCTGATTCCCGTTGTCATACCCGAACACCTGCGCTATCGGGTCCTCCATAACCAGATCGATCACGTGCTCTCCCTGGCCTTGGCCACCCGGACCGACGTGGTGGTGGCCCGGGTCCGCCTACCTCTGCAGACGCTGGCCGAGAAGCCCGGGTCGCCACAGGGCGGAGAGGGCGCCAGCGCGCCGCCTGACGAGCCCGGGGCCACGGTCACCGAAGTGGCGCCCGGGCCACCCGGCTGACTTCGGGCCCCGACCGGTGCCGTCACCAGGTGGCCTGGAGCTCCTCCAAGGACTCGAGATACGAGAGCTCTCCGTCGGTGAGATCGACGAACTGGATTCCCACTCGCAGCCCCTCAGCGCGTCTGGGTCCGGAATTTCGGAGCACGCCGCGCAGATGAACGGCCAGGAGAATGCGGTCGCCGACGATTGCCTCTTCGTCTGTCTCGAGGAGTTGGAGGCCCGCTCCGGCCGACGACACGTCGAGCACACGGCAGTCGCGCCACTGGTCGACGGGATCGTCCTCGAACATGTACTTGCCCCGCCAGTCCGTGAACTGTCGAGGGAGGAGCCTCCGAATCTGGTCCATGGCCCACCTCACACATAGGAGGGCTTAGCACCGGTGGTAGGCAGTGACAAAAGGGACACTGACGCTCCGAGGCGCCATCCAGACGGATGTCCCTCGCTTTCGCTATCGGCACACCGCGGCCGCGGCTGAAGGCGAAATCGATGGTTTCCATGCTGGAATCTGGACGGCCGCCAGCCGCGCCCGTTCCGGCCGGATAGGGGCATGTGCTGACCCAAGGTCGAATCCGTGGCGACGTCGGTCTTCTCCGCTGCCGTTCGATCGCGATGCCGAGCGGATCAGCCGCGTGCCGACAGCGGAGTGAGATGCTTTCTGCAGATTCCACCGTCCAGCCAGGAGGCAATATGAGTGACGAAATTTCGATAGCCAGGCCGGTAAAGGCTCACCACATCATCAAAGAGGCGATCAGCCTTCGTGGTCTGCGGGGTGATGTCCGTCGGGCGACCGGGGTGAACGCGAAGATCGCCGTCTTCCTCACCAATCTCGTGGGATCGATGTGGTGTGCCTATGTCTTCGCTGGGATCGCCCTCTTGGGCCTGCGACCGGCACTCAGGCCGGGCGGCGAGGGCATTATCGCCTGGATCGCACAGACCTTCCTCCAGTTGGTGTTGCTCTCCGTCATCATGGTGGGCCAGAACGTGCAGAGTCAGGCAAGTGATCTGCGATCACAGCACACCTATGATGACGCCGTCGAGATTCTCGACCGCCTCGACATCCACACCAAGGGCGGCCTGAAGGACCTCGCCGATCGACTCGATGCACTGGAGACGAAGATCACC
Organism: uncultured Acidimicrobiales bacterium; assembly: GCA_963713625.1. Classification (GTDB taxonomy): domain Bacteria; phylum Actinomycetota; class Acidimicrobiia; order Acidimicrobiales; family RAAP-2; genus Bog-756. Next base: position 27,308 of record CAVQMN010000011.1, read on the forward strand.
GGGCAGGCGGGGTGATCCGGGGGCCCGGGCGACCTGTCCCGGTCGACCACTCGATCCTCGGTGGCCGGACGGAGGCACAAAGCGGCCAGCCTCGGTCGTCGGAAAGGCCCAGGCGTCCCACCAAAAGGCCGTGCGCACAGGCGTCTCCCATCACGGCCTCGGGAACGGCATTGAGCCAGAGCTTGGCCCGACGGAACATGGCGAAGGCCCCGGTTTCATCGACCACCCCCCACGTCACGTAGACGAACCTCTTCCCCGGTGGACCCTGGATCTGCGGGCCTTTCAGGTCAGGCTCGGGCGGTGGCGCCGCGATGACGCATTGCAGCTCCCAGGTGGCGCGGGGTACATCACCGGGCACGATGCCGAAAAGATCGAGCTGTCCCTTTCGGCCCTGGACGGCGACATGGATGTTGTGGTGTCCGTCCGGATAGTCCGGTCCCGGTCCACAGCTACGTCCCGGAAGGTCGGTACCCTCGATACGGATCAACATCCCGGCCATCCCTTCGAAGCTCCGACCACCCAGGCCGGCCCGAGTGCTGGCTCCTGCTCACCGATCGCTCATCGGGCGAATACGGCCCGGGCCCGCTCAGCGATGCGCTCGACGTCGGACGCATCAGGGAACTCTCTGTTCGAGAACATCGATACCTGCAGCTTCGGTCCGTGGGCGCCGTGGGCCGACAGCTGCTCTTTCGTGACCGGCTGCACGACGTAATGGATATGCACCGGCCTGCCTCCCGCGTGGGACCAAAGGCAGTTGTAGACCTGCTCAGCTCCGACCAGCTCTCCGGCCACCGCCGAGGCCCGTTGCAGGAGGGGACGAAGTTCGGCCGCCTCGCCCCCGGAGAGGCTGGCCACCGCGGTCACATGGCGGGACGGCTTGACGATCAACGTTCCGAGACCGAGCGGTCCGATGCAGTGTTCCACCCGCCAGAAACGCGTGTTGTGGATCAGGCCGCCCGGAAGCTCGCGAACCCCGGCAGACAACTCGCACGCCACGCACCCACCCACAAACTCCAGTCTTCCACCTGCATGACGCGAGATCCGAACCTTGCGGCCACGCTTGGAAGCAAGGTGACCGGAAGCCGGCACGGTGAGGGTGTCGGTCTCCATTCGGCTGTGGCGGAAGTGACGGCCCGCCCGCCACTGGTGCCATCCTCCACAGGACGACGTGTTGTCGTCAGTTCTCCTCGTAGTAGTCGCCCGAGTCGCCCGCCAGCGCCACACTTGGCCGACCGTCGAGCCCGACGGGGGTCACACCGGCCGTCGTCACCCGCTGGACACGTCGGTGCCGGCTTCCGTAATCGAAGATGGCATAGTGCTGGGTCGAGCGGTTGTCCCACACGGCAACGTCGCCGGCCCGCCAGTGCCATCGGACGGTGTTCTCCGGGCGGGTGATGTATGCCTGGAGGGTCCGGAGGATGTCAGCGGATTCCGCAGCGTGATGACCCACCAGGCGCTGGGCGAAGCCACCGAGGAGGAGTGCGGGTTCGCCGGTCTCGGGGTGGGTTCGGACCACCGGGTGCTCGGTTTCGTACACGGTGGAGACGAAGCTCTTCAAATGCTCGAGTTGCTCGGGGCGAAGCCTTCCCTTGGCTTTGGCGACATCGACGCGCCCGTAGTCCTGCCCGTTGGTATGGACGGCGCGCAGCTCGTTGGCCAGAGCGCGGATGCTCGGCCGGAGGTCCTCGTAGCCGGCCACGGTGTTGGCCCAGAGCGTGTCGCCGCCGATCTCGGGGATGACGACGGCTCGGAGGATCGAGAAGTTGGGCGGTTGTTCGACGAATGTCACGTCGGAGTGCCAGTGGTTGGCCGATGCGCCCGCCTGCGAGTCGAGGTCGAACAGCGCCGGGCTCTCGGCGGCTGACGGCAGTGTCGGATGGGCCCGAGTGAGCGGTCCGAGCCCGCGGGCGAAGGCGATCTGGCCGTCGGCGTCGAGAAACTGGTTGCGGAAGAACACGACGCGGTGGGCGAGGAGCGCGCTCCGGATCTCTGCTCGTGTCTCGTCGGGCAACTCGGTGGTCAGGTCGACCCCGCTGATTTCGGCTCCGATGCGGGGCGTGATGGGCTGAACCTGGATTCTCGTCGCAACGACACTTTCGTTGGTGGTCATCGGACCTCCCGGGTGAGGTGACAAAACCCGAGTATACCCGTCGACATACGGGGATTCTCAGCCGGTCAGCTTCAGCTCCGGATCACCAGACCGGGGGACAAGTCCTCATCGCTGCTCAGGCGGTCCTCAGCCCACTCCCAGGGCCGGCCCTGAGGATGGCCCCCATGTCCATCACCGTGACTCCGCCGCCAGCTGCACCGCCGGTCCCACCGCTCCCGCCGGTCTCGGTAGATCCATCTGGGTATGCCCTTCGCCCTGCAGGCGACACCCGGGACGACCAGAACGATCGGCGGACGCCGCGTTGGGTGATCCCGGCGCTCATCGCCCTCTTGGGGGTCACCGCCGGGGCCTACCTGTGGAATCTCGACAGCTCGGGCTACGCCAACAGCTTCTACGCCGCCGCCGTCCAGTCCGGCACCAAGAGCTGGAAGGCGTTCTTCTTCGGTTCGATCGACTCGTCGAACTTCATCACCGTCGACAAGTCCCCCGGATCGCTGTGGGTGATGGAGCTGTCCGGGCGTCTCTTCGGGTTCAGCAGCTGGAGCATGCTCGCTCCTCAGGTGCTCGAAGGGGTCGCATCGGTGGGGTTGGTCTACGCCGCGGTGAAACGGTGGTTCGGCCCGGCCGCGGGGCTCCTGGCTGGTGCGGTGTTGGCCTGCACTCCGGTGGCCGCTCTCATGTTCCGCTTCAACAACCCTGACGCGTTCATGGTGCTGCTGCTGGTGGCCGCCGCCTATACCTTGATCCGGGCCCTCGAGAAGGCGGGCACCAGGTGGATCGTGGCTACCGGAGCGCTGATCGGGTTTGCCTTCCTGGCCAAGATGCTCCAGGCGTTCACCATCCTCCCCGCCTTTGCCGGGGTGTACCTGCTGGCCGCTCCCGCCGGCCTGTGGCGCCGGCTCCGGCAGCTGGCCCTGATGGGGATGGCCATCGTGGTGTCGGCCGGGTGGTGGGTGGCCATTGTGGCGCTGTGGCCGGTGGCTTCTCGGCCGATGATCGACGGGTCACCCGACAACAGCATCCTCAATCTCATCTTCGGGTACAACGGGCTCAGTCGACTCACCGGTGGCACCGGTGAGGGAGCGGAGCCGGGTTCAGCGGTGCAACCGGGGTGTTCCGCCTGTTCAACGACCTGATGGGTGGTCAGGCGTCGTGGCTGTTGCCGGCGGCCCTCCTCGCCCTGGTGGCCGGTCTGGTCTGGCGGGGCCGGGCTCCCCGCACCGATCGGGCCCGGGCCGCGCTGGTGCTGTGGGGTGGCTGGCTGCTCGTCACCGGGGCGGTGTTCAGCTTCTCGTCGGGTGTCATCCACACCTACTACACGGTCGCACTGGCTCCGGCCATTGCCGCCCTCGTCGGGATGGGTGCCGCCATGGTGTGGCAGAACCGACGCCACCTGACGGCTCGGGTCATCGGTGCGGTGGCCATCCTCGTCACCGCGGTCTGGGCCTTCTCGCTTCTCCAGCGCACGCCGGGCTACGCCTCGTGGTTGCATCCGGTCGTTCTGATGGCCGGAGCCATCGCCGCCGCCGGCCTCGTGGTCGCACCCGCCGCTCCCCGACTGACCCGGCAGCTCACAACGGCGGCACTCGGTCTGGGCCTGGTGGCCGGCCTCAGTGGGCCGATCGCATACTCTGCGACCACCATCGCCACCGCTCACACGGGGAGCATCCCCTCGGCCGGTCCCACCGTCAGTGGCGGGCTGGGCGGTGGCTCCCCAACCGGAGGAGCCGGCGGTGGCTCCGGTGACGGACTGGCCACGGCTGATCAACTCCCGACCGGAGGTGCCGGGGGCCGGGCCGGTAGGTCGGGCTTCGCCGGTGGGGCCGGGTTCGGCGGTGCGCTCCCCAACGGATCCCAAGGGGCACCCCCGTCGGGAGCCACCCGGCCGACGGCGGGCGCCGGTGCTGCCGGTGCTGGTGCTGCCGGTGCTGGCGCAGGCGCTGGCGCGGCCGGCCCGCTTGCCGCGGGCACCGGTGGCGGGAGAGGCGCCGGTGGAGGTGGCGGTGCGACGACAAGCACGGCACTGGACGCTGCCCTCCGATCGAACGCCGCCTCCTACCGGTGGGTGGCCGCCACATTCGGATCCCAGTCCGCGGCCACCCTCGAGTTGTCCTCCGACGAGCCCGTGATGGCCATCGGCGGATTCAACGGCGAGGGCGGGAATATCAGCCTCGCCACCTTCGAGGCCTATGTGGCCAAGGGTGACATCCACTACTTCATCCCGACCGGTGAGGGCGGCAGTGCCCCCGGGGGCGGAGGCAGCCGGAACAGTGACTCTGCCATCACCAGCTGGGTCGAGTCCCGTTTCAACACCACAACCATCGGTGGTCAGACGGTCTACGACCTCACTTCGGCTCGATGACCCACCAGAACTGAAGGCGTGGGCCGGTACCCACCCCACTGCACTGCTCGCCGGCGGATCGGCCGGCGGCTTCCCGCCCGGAAAGGCTGCACCTGCGTGGCCACCTCTGCTGGCTGAGGGTGGCCGTGGGCCCGCCCGGTCGAGATCCTCCGCGCGACAACAGCCGCCCGGAGGCGGCTGCTGTCGGACTGTGCCGATGGCTGGGGGGAAGCCACCGACACCGGTTGTCAGGAGGTGACGGCAGCAGCGATTGGTTGGGAGTGCTGTGCTCCTCCTTCAATGCCCAGGGTAGGAATCGAACCCGTGATTCGCCTGGGGCCAACCGCACACCCGGCTGTGAACCGTGCCCCGAACTGCATCGGTTGGTGAGCCGGTGGCATCGACATTCACAGGCCCTCGTCTCGTGGTGTCCAGGCTGCTCCCAGCGCAACGACCGAGCATCTGATCATGCGCCGAGACCCGCCAACGCTGGATTTGCCTCTGTCGCCGCCCGTCGGGCTCCGACAACCCACCCCGGTCGCCACGATGCCGGCGGACCGGTCGATCCGGCGCCGCACCATCGTCCGGCTGATGAAGTACTCCGCCGTATCCCTCGTCGCCACCACGACAAGTCTGGTTGCCCTGGGGACCTTCGTGGGCCTGTTCGGGTTCCCGGCCACCTGGTCCAATGTCATGGCCACTGGTCTCGGGACCGTCCCCTCGTTCGAGCTCAACCGCCGCTGGGTGTGGGGCCGGAGTGGTCGCCGCTCCTTGTTCGGCCAGATCGTTCCCTTTTGTCTACTGTCGTTCACCGGACTGGTGTGTTCGACCCTGGCTGTCGGGTTGGTGGCCGGCCGGACGGCTGGTTGGGGTCATTGGAGCCGCACCGTGGCCGTGCTGTCGGCCAACGTCGCCGCCTACGGAAGCCTCTGGGTGGTGCAGTACCGGATACTCGGCCGGATCCTGTTCCGCACTCTACCCACCGCCCCTGAGCTGACTGGGGCCGGCGCCGCCGCTGTCGACATCGACCGAGGCCTTGCCGCGGCGTCGGCCATGAAGGGCGGGGCCACGTCTGATGACAGCGGTGTCCGAGGTCGCCCCGTCGATTCGTCAATCCGGTAAGTCCCTCCACCCACGTGGAAGGACTCCGCCGATCGGTCGGTCTTCAGTGATCCAGACGTCTCCGATGGGGCGACGGCACTCTGTTCGGGTCGACTGCGAACTGACGACGTGAAGGCGGGCTGCGAAACTGACGACGTGATGGATCGCTACTGGTTCGACAACTCCCTCTCCGACGAGGGAAGTCGGTTACGTCTTCTCGAGCAGATTGCCGACCCGAGGTCGATCCGCCTCCTCGGTGGACTTGGGGTCGGGCCCGGGTGGCGATGTGCGGAACTCGGTGCCGGTGGGGGATCGATTGCAGCGTGGTTGGCGGACCGTGTCGGTGCGAGCGGCTCGGTGGTGGCCGTGGACCGCAATGTCACCCTGCTCCAGCACCTGCATGACTATCCCAATCTGGAGATTGTGGAGGCGCCCATCGAAGGGCTCGACCTTCTTCCGGCATCCATGGATCTGATCCACACCCGTAACGTGTTGATGCATATCGACGGTGCCGACGGCATCATCCCCCAGTTGGTGGACGCACTTCGACCGGGTGGCGTGCTGCTTTTGGAGGAGGCCGACTACTTTCCCCTGGCCGGCATGACCTCTGCCGCCCTGGCCGAAGTCGCCACCGCGCTGGCGTCCAAGTGGATGTGGGCCCGCACGATCCCAACCACGCTTGCGCAACTCCCCGTGGGCCATCTCGACGTGACCGTCGACACGTCGATGCTCCAGGGGGGAACGGCCGAAGCGGCCTTTTGGGCGCACACGTTCCGGGCGGTGGAGGATCGGCTGACCGATCCACAAATCGCCCTGGCCAACGGGGCCCGGCCGGTGAGCCGGCGGACATTCGATGAGGCGATGGGCCTTCTGGCCGACGAGGGGTTCTGGACCCCATTCTCCGCGGTCGTCTGTGTGTCGTGTCGGCGGGAGTAGTGGAGGGCGAGGGAGGAAGGCGGCCCTGTCAGGAGAGGGCTGCCGCTATGGCCCCACCGGTGACGGCCGAATTGAGGTAGGGCTCGGGTGCGTGAGCCCGGTGTCCGTTGTCGACAATCACTTCTTCCACCTTCGGCCCGAACTTCTCCGCCAGAGGGGCGATGCACGCCTTGTCGTCACGGGCCCGTACGTTCACCCACCGCTTCACCGTTCCGGGCCATGCGCCGAACTCATCGACGAAGGTCTTCGCCCACCCGTCCAACATCGGCGACGCCAGAGGTGAGCCCAGGGTGACGTAGGTGTCGACCGCCCACTCCGGGTGGTTGCTGAGGGCGATATACGACAACAGGGAGCCCAGCGAGTGAGCGACGATGACCCGGGTTTCGGATCCGACGACCGACTCCATCCGGGCCCGCATCTGCGCCTGGAGGTCCGGCTCCGTCGCCATGATGGCCATCATGTCGACCGTGCGGTCGAAGGCCGCCTCGCCGGCCAGTTTGCTCAGGGCATGGATCACGTCGTCCTCGGAGAGGTTCGAGAGCGCGTCAGCGATGCCGGCTCGCGACGCCTCGACTCGTCGGTCTTCATCCGTGCCTGGTGCCCGCCGGAAGAGATCCCCGTAGAAACAGACCTCGGCATCGGCATCGTCGATCTCCACCCCGTGGTGCCACAGACCGTCCCGGAGGGCGGGCAGCCACCGGGCCTTGAGTTCATTGGGCCCCCAGAGCTCGTTGAACGCCCCGTGGACCATGACAATTCGCGCCACATTGTTCCCTTCTCGAGATCCGGGCACAGCTTCACGACCCGGGCCCCGGTGGTCAAGTCCGGTCGAACCACCGGGACGGCTTGGCCGAGCAGCCTCTCAGGATGCACCACTCGGCATCGACGGCGATCCGACACCGGTCTCGCGCAACAGTGCCCGGGTGAAGCCGCTCATCTCGTCGTAGGGGAGATCGGCGGGGTCCCACCATTGCACGGCGCATGTCTCATCCCCATCGGGAGTCGGAGTGCCGCTGATGACGGCTGCACCGAACACCGTGGTCACGTACGACGTCTCATCCCCGTTGGGATACGTCACCCGGAATTGGGGCCCGCCGAGCACGGCAAGTATCGGATCGAGGCGGACGATGACGCCGGCCTCCTCCGCCGCTTCCCGGCACGCCGCCTGCTGTGGCGATTCGTCGGGCTCGATCGCTCCGCCGATGACCGCCCACTGCGTTGTCTCGATGATCTGGACCAGAAGCACCCTGCCCTTCTCATCCCTCGGGAGCACGGCGGCACCGGGAAGCACCAGCAGTTCGTGCCCGACCATCGAGCGCAACCGCCGTATGTAGGGGGCGATGGCCACGGGGCGCAAGCTACTCCGTCCTGGCCTGACCCGCTCCGGTCACCGGAGCAGCTCGACCGGTCATTCGAACTCGAGATAGAACTTCGGATCTCGGACGAGCTTTTCGAAGAGTTCGTCACCGAGCCGGCGGTTCGCCATCATCTGGCGGTATCCCCACACCTTGTTCCGCGCCGCGTCGAGGTGGCGCACCCCACTCTGGAGGATCCGGTACCGCTGGTCCCCATCGACCCGGCCGGGACGCTTCGCCACGATGCTGCGGGACATCGGGTCGCGGAAGCCTGCCCCGTGGTGGTAGACGATGCCTCCGTAGACACCGAACCACAGGGGATGGAGATTGACGCGGTTCGACCGGAGGACCGGGGTCCATGGTTCATTGGACCGGTCGAGCAGTCCGAGCAAGTTTCCACCGACATCGGTGATCGTCTGGCCCCGTCCGTTGGTCCAGCAGTACCCGGCCGACCAGTCTCCGCGGAGCCGGTCCCAGTCCCGTGCCCTGACGACGCAGAATGACGGGTGCGGCTGCATGTCACCGTCGTTCTCCTGCCGGCGGACTGCGAACAGCACGGTCTCTTCCAAGGCCTGGTGGGCGGCGGGCATGGGATCGGCCACCGGAAAGGCATCACCGTCGAGGAACATGATCAGGTCGTCGGGCCGGGCCTCGGCCACGATGATCGAGGCCAGCAAGTTGAGCTTGCCGGGATGGCCCCCCCGGGCCGGGACGATCTGGTCGAATTTGCCGGCGTGGTCACCGGGGACGGCTTCGAGGTTGGCCACGACCCGGTACGGCTCGTGCAGGTGCCGACGGAGGTAGTCGAGTTGGACATCGATCCACCTGTCGGAGCGGTAGTGGACGGTGGCTATGTGGATCATCGGCTGTGCCCCCTCTACGACAAGGAGTATTGCATACGAGCGGATCCGTTCCCGGTGGGCGAACGACAGGCGCTGGCCGATCAGCACGCGAAGGGGCCGAGCTGGAGCGATCGAACGGTCGAGCGTTCTCCGCTATTTTCCAGGTGACGACCCGGGAGAAGAGGAGGGAAGAGTGCGTGACTCCTCCCCATGAAGGTGATCTGAGCTCCTACCGCTCGAAGCGGCGTGCGGGAAGGACGCCCGAGCCGATGCCGGGGGAGGACCGACCGAAGAAGCGCGGTTCGACGCGGACCACGACGGGATTGTCGTTCGTCATTCAGGAGCACCACGCCAGCGCACTCCATTGGGATTTTCGATTGGAGCGGGACGGCGTGCTGGTGTCCTGGGCCCTGCCCAAGGGCCTTCCGCTCGATCCAGGCCGGAACCATCTTGCCGTTCCCACCGAGGACCATCCACTCGAGTACGGATCCTTCGAAGGGTCCATCCCGCAGGACGAGTACGGCGGAGGACAGGTGACCATCTGGGACTCGGGCACCTACGACTGCGAGAAGTGGACGGACAAGGAGGTCATGATCCGCCTCCATGGACGGGGACAGGCCCAGGGCCACTACGTCCTGTTCCGGACGGGTGACAGGCGGTGGATGATCCATCGCATGGACCCTCCTCCCTCCGGCTGGGAGGCGCCGCCGGAAAAGGTGCGACCCATGTTGTGCACGACCGGAGGACTACCGAATGAGGACCAGGGCTGGGCCTATGAGTTCAAGTGGGATGGCGAGCGGGTGGTGGCCGTCATCGACGGCGGGCGGATCCGGCTCGTGACCCGCAGCGACAACGACATCACCGAGACGTACCCCGAGCTGTCCGCCCTCGCCGAGAGCGTGGGTGCGCGGCCCATGGTTCTTGATGGTGAGGTGGTGGCCTACGACGGAGCCCGACCGAGTTTCGGCCTGCTCCAGAAACGGATGGGAGTGGTCGACAGGTCGCGGGCTCGCAGGTTGTCCAGGGAGGTACCCGTGACCTTCCTCATCTTCGATGTCATGTACCTCGATGGGAGCCCGACCCTCTCGTCGTCCTATGACGAACGTAGGAGGTTGTTGGATGGTCTGGACCTCAAGGGCCCCAGTTGGCAGACGCCGCCCTCCTTCTCGGACGTGGCCGGAGCCGACGTCCTGAGGGTTTCGAAGGAGCACGGCCTCGAAGGAGTGGTGGCCAAGCGCCGCGCCAGCACCTACCAACCCGGTCGCCGGTCGCCGGACTGGATCAAGGTCAAACTCGTCCGGACCCAGGAGGTGGTGATCGGCGGCTGGACTGAGGGGACCGGGCATCGATCGGCCTCGATCGGGGCGCTCTTGGTCGGCGTCCCGAGCGAGGCGGGCCTTGTCTATGCCGGCAAGGTGGGTACCGGATTCAGTGACGAGTCCCTGGGCGACCTCGCCCGCCTCCTCAAGCCACTGCACAGGAAGACGTCGCCGTTTGGCGATGGCCTCCCGAAGGCGCAGGCGGCCGGTGCTCACTGGGTCACCCCTTCGGTCGTGGGCGAGGTGCGGTTCAGCGAGTGGACCAGGGATGGCCGACTCCGCAGTCCGTCGTGGCGTGGCCTCCGACCGGACAAACCCGCGTCGGACGTGGTGCGCGAGCCCTAGCCGTGGTCAAGATGAGCGCAGGAATTCTCTTGTACAGGCATGGGGACGACAGCGCCGTCGATGTGCTGCTGGTCCATCCCGGTGGCCCGTACTGGCGGAACAAGGATGTCCACAGCTGGTCGGTTCCCAAGGGTGAGTATCAACCCGGAGAGAGCGCGGAGCTGGCGGCCGAGCGCGAGTTCGCCGAAGAGCTGGGCTCACCGGTTCCTCCGGGGCCACGACTTGACCTCGGAGAGGTCCGGCAGTCCGGCGGCAAGCGGGTGCAGGTGTGGGCGGTGTTGGCCCAGGACTTTTCACCCGTCGGGTTCGTGAGCAACGAGTTCGAGATCGAGTGGCCGCCCAGATCCGGCACCATGCGAGCGTTTCCGGAAGTCGACCGGGCTGACTGGGTGCGATCGGACCGAGCCCGGGAACTGCTGGTCCGGGGTCAGGTCGACTTCGTCGACCGGCTGCTCGGAGAGATCCTGACCTGATCCCGGACCTGGGACAATGAGCCATGCGTAGCGAGCAAGGGCTTCATCGGCTGGTCAATTTCAGCGACGCGGTGGTGGCCATCGCCATCACCTTGCTGGTCCTGCCCCTGGTGGACGCAGCCAGCTCGATCGGGACCCTGGGACCGGGCACGTTCATCGATCACAATCGCCCCCGGCTGTTCGCCTTCGCCCTGAGCTTCGCCGTCATCGGGGTCTTCTGGTGGGCGCAGCACCAGCTGTTCGAGTTCGTCGGCTCCTACAACCCGGTGCTGGTCTGGGGCATGTTCATCTGGTTGTTCAGCATCGTGTTCCTCCCGTTCCCCACCGAGCTGCTCGGTGCGACAAGTCGGGTCAGTGCCGCCGGGGATGCCATTTACACCGGCACCATGCTGGTCACCTCCGTCGCCGCGTTTGTCCAGGTCTGGTCGCTCGTGCGATGGCCGGAGCTCCAGAGGGAGTCCAAACGTGGGCAGGTGAACGTCGACTCCGGGGCCATCATCCTCATCCTCATGTCGTCGGCGTTCGTCCTGGTCGTCGCCCTGCCATCGTTCGGACTGTGGCCGTTACTGCTTCTGGGCCTGTCCAAACCGTTGGAGATGTGGCAGGCACGAAGGCGGCGCCACCTCTCCACAAGCGACTGAATCACCCGTGGACAAGAGGCCGGACCGGACCGTCTGACCGTCCGCTCTCGGGGTGCGGTCCAGGCCCGGGCCCACTTTCAGTCGCAGTGGAGCGGCCGGTCGGCCCGCTCTATCCTCTCGATCATGAGGCGGAGGGACAAGGAAACGCATTGGTACTATCGCGGCGGAATTCCCCCGGCTCCCGGGCGGAAACGGCGGAAGTGGCGGCGCTTTGTCGCCCACGCCCACCTGCTTGCCGGCCGCGGGCGCATGGCCTTTGGCGAGCACCGGCGCTCCGTCGCCGTGGCCGTGCTCGTTGCCGTCCTCGTCAGCCTCAGCTACGTCGGTGGCCATCTGATCGGTGGCGATGGCTCGTCGCCCGCCCGTCACGAGTCGGCGGGACCGCCCGTTTCGCCCCGGGCGTCATCGCATCAGGAGCTGAGCTCGTCATGGGCTGTCCGCCGCGGGCCGCCACCCGACATCGCCGCGGCCAGCCTCCTCCGGGGCCCACGTTCACCGACAGCTCCGACAGTTCCATCCCGATCGGGCTCTGCAGCCGTCGAGCGTGCCCCCTCGGGTTCTGCTTCATCGCCACCGTCGAAGGGTCCCGTCGGACCGATCGTTGCCACCGGATCCACTGTCTCACCCGCCTCGACAGAGGTTGGACCGTCATCGGACGCGGCCACCGCCGATCCGCCATCCGGCCCTCCGCCGACGACCACGGATCCTCCCCCGACCACGACGACGGCCCCGCCCCCGCCCACCTCCACGACCACCGTTCCGCCGGCGACCACAACCACGACCACCGTTCCGCCGACGACGACAACGGTGGGATCCACGACAACCACCGTTGTGGGGCCATGATCACCTGAGCAAACGGATGTCCGCTGTCGGACCGAGGTGGTGCCCGGTCCAAGACGGCGGGTCGGAGTTACGCCTTCACGGGGTCGCTCAGGTGAGCAGCTTTGCCTTCTGAGCCTCGAATTCGGCGTCGGTGAGGACGCCCTTCTCTTTGAGGTCCGCGAGCTTGGCCAGCTCGTCTGCGCTCCCCGTGGATCCGACGGTCTGCTGGATGTAGGAGTTGAAGGCCTTCTGCTCCCGGGCCGCTTGATCCGCAGCCCGTTGGTGCATGCCGCTGCCCCGGGCGATGAGGTACACGAGAATGCCCAGGAGCGGAAGGATGATGATGAACAGAACCCACAGCGCCTTGGCCAGTCCACCCATGTCGTGACTCCGGAATATGTCGACGAAGATCATGATGGCCAGCCAGATCCAGATGACGAAGAGAAAGATCTCGACCATTGTCCAAAGGAAGTCGAGAAGCGGGTAGGTGTAGGCGAGCATGCTGTTCCCCCTTTGTGCGTTCGTTCCGGAACTGACCCTATCCCCTGGCCGGGGCCGGTGCGCGTATCGGACTTCTTCCGCCACATGCACGGGCCCGGCCGAGAGGACAAGGCGGTGACGGACGACGAAGACGTGCGGGCGTGTCACCGATCAGGAACTCCCACCGGCACGCTTCGGACCGGGCCCGTCGACCGAGCACGTCGCGGTCCGCGAACCCCCCCGGTCGAGGAGGCCTGACCGGGGGTGAGAGGCCGTCCGGCGCTCGTCCCCGGTTCCGGGAATCGACCGCGAGAGGCAGGACGCAGGATCGTCGACCATGATGGGTGGATGGGATCCGACGGAAGCAAACCCCGAAAGCGGCGGCACAAGCTGGCCAAAGTGCCGAAATATGAAGAGCCGAACCGAGCCGAGGGGTTCAGCGGGGGGTCGTTCGGTCGGTCCGGGCACAGTTCGGGTGGCCACCATGCCGGAAAGCCGGGTCGGGTCGGATCCTATGTCCTGAAGGTCCTGGGCCGACGGCCGAAAGGTTCGTAACGGCGGCACCGCCGGGGGTGACGGATGACCGTCCATCTGGCAATGTGGTGACATCCCGACCGACGCCGGTGGACCCGGGGGCCCTAGAATCCGCCCGTGAGGAGAGTTCGTACCGGTCGGACCGCGCTCCGGAGTGCCTTCATTCTTGTGGCCATGGTCGTCGCCATCGTGGTGATGTCCGCCGGAGTACGTGCGTACGCGGCCGAGGCCTTCGTGGTCCCGTCGGGGTCGATGCTCCCGACGCTGCAGATCGGCGACCGGCTGATCGTCGACAAGTTGTCGTCGACCATCCATCGAGGGGACATCATCGTCTTCCGTCGGGCCCCCGGCGATACGGACACCGCCTATGCCGATCTGGTCAAGCGAGTCATCGGCCTGCCCGGTGAGACCATCTCTTCGTCAGGCAACACCATCCTCATCAACGGGAAGCCGCTGGCCGAACCGTGGCTACCGAAGCTCAGCGGAATTTGTTACCAGTCGGCGGCCGATGTGACCACCACCCGGATCCCCCGCGGCCAGTACTTCGTGATGGGTGACTGCCGAGGGGATTCCAGCGACAGCCGCGTGTGGGGGACCGTTCCGGCCGCCAACATCGTCGGCAAGGTCACGGTTGTCATCTGGAGGCACAACCATCCGTGGCTGCACTGGTTCTAAATCTGTGTCCTGATCATCGCCGTGACGAAAGCTGTCTGGTCAGGAACCCGACCACATCGTCGGCCAGCGCCGGCACATTGGGTGTGACCGGTCCACTGCCGACTTGAACCAGACCGTGGCCGGCGTTCTGTACGGTCACAAGTGTCGCCGTGTCGCCGGCCTTCTTGAGCAGGCCCACGAGTTCCGTCGACTGGCTGGGAGGGACGATGTCGTCCTTCGCTCCCTGGATGACCAGGAAGGGCGGTGCGCCCGGATGGACGTAGGTCACCGGACTGGCCGCCACCAGCGTCGGCGATCGTTGACCCACCGCCACGCCGAACGTCTTCTTCGACAGGACGAGGAGCACCTTCGAGGACGACCAGTCAGGGGAGGTCAGGTCGGCGGGCCCGTACTCGTCCACCACGGCCTCGACAGCGCTCGACTGGTTGAGGTACCCGCCCTCCGCGAACAGTGGCTGCCCTCCGGTGAGACCCAGCAAGCTGGCCAGATGCCCGCCGGCACTGGCCCCGATGACGCCGATCCGGGTGGGATCGATGTGCAACTCCGTCGCCCTGGCCCGGAGGAATCGGATGGCGCACTTGGCATCCTCGATCTGGGCCGGCCAGGGACTGGAGGGGGCCAGTCGATAGTTGATGGACGCGAACACCCATCCCTTTCCGACCACCGCCGATTCGACATCCCAGTCCACGGTCCCGGGCTGGAGGTTGGCGTCGCCACTCACCCATCCGCCGCCATGGATGTCGACCACCAGAGGGGCCGACCTGGCGGCAGTCGTCGGCTCGTAGACGTCGAGGGTTTCGGGAATGCCGCCGTTGTCGCAGTAGGTATACGTGCTCTGGGAGCCGACCAGATTCGGCGGGCCGCCGCATCCGTTCAACAGAGGGACGAGGGCGATGGCCACGATCAGACTCAGCGCCGTGGTTCTGGGCACCCGCGTGGTCGGCATCGTTTCCCTCTGCCAGAAGCACTGGACGGCTCGTGGACCTTGGTAGTGGCAGGCCGAAGAGAGACCCTTCGGCGGCTCCGCACGATACATTGCGCCCCGCCCGGTGAGGCGGCACAACCGGCGCCCGCAGCGTATGACACGGTTGGCCGATCCGGCTGTCGCGGCTGTGGGCTCGGGACATGGGTCGCCCGGGCCCTCGGCCCGCCCCGGTGGCGCTGGTGGTCAGGCTGACGCCGCGGCCGTGGGCAGCCTGTGCCGACCGGGCGCAGTCCGCCTCACTCGCTGTGAGGTGGCCAGGTCAACGATCGGAGCGGTCGCAGTCGATCGCTCAGGCTCCGTGACGACGGGTGCCTCGATCGGGCCCGGATTCTCAGCTCGTCTGTCATTCGCTTCACCTCGCGCTCGATGCTGGAGCGAAGTTGGCGGACGGCAAGCGAGTCACCGGAATGCATCTTGAGTTCATCCAACTGGGCCTGCTGGCGGTCACGCTCCGCGGAGAGCTGCTCGTCGCTGAAGAAGGTGTAGTCGGTCACGCCATCGGCATCCACCTGTAGCGGCTCACTGCTCTGCGTCCAAGCCAGGTCCCTTGGTTGCGTACTCATAGGGAGGGTATCGGCCTGTTCTGCACCCGACTTGAACGCCCTTCGACCGCTCGTCGGCCGTGAGCGGCACGTACCCGGGGCCTCGGACGGGTCTACACTCGGGTGTGCGGCATTCGTCCGCTCGACCGCATGGGAGACGAACGTGGCAGAAGGCACCAAGCTCAACGGGCATCATCGGGTGACGGTTGAGAAGATCTTCCAGCACCCGGTCAGCCACAACATCCAATGGCACGACGTGCTTTCCCTGTTGCGGAGCGTGGCCGAGGTGAGCGAAGCACATGACGGGCGGTTCAAGGTGACCCTGGGGGACGAGACCGAGACCCTGGATGCACCGGCCGGCCACGACGTCGATGAGCAGATGGTCATCGACCTGCGGAGGATGCTGAAGGGCGCAGGCATCGGCCCCGGAGCGCCGTAGCCGTCCCCCCGAGGTCAGCGGAGGGTGCTGGCCAGCTCGGGCAGAGGAAGGTCGAGGCGGAAGATTCCGGCGTTGGGGATGGTTCCCCAGGCCAGTCCCCTGAGATCGATGTCGGCGGCGAGGGCGCGAAGCATGCGGATGCTCCCGCCGTGGGCCACGACGACGACATCTCCGCCTTCGTCCTGTCGAAGCAGATGTTGGAGGAAGTCCGAGCAGCGCCGGTAGACGTCAAGGAGCGATTCGCCGCCGGGCGCCCGGGCATGCTCATCGACCACGTGGCCGTCGTGGATCCCGGTGACGGCCGTCGTGATCCTCGCCGAGGGCACCCCTTCGGCAATTCCGAAACACCGTTCGCGCAGCCGGCCATCGGTCTGCACATCGCAACCGAGCCGTTGGGCGGTGACCGCCGCCGTCCGCCGGGCCCGATAGAGATCGCTCGAGTACACCGAGCCGATCGGCTCTGAAGCCAGACTGTCGGCCACCTGTTTGGCCTGGTGACGACCCTGGCGGGTCAATCTGGCGCCGTCGACCTGACCCTGGACCCACCCCATGGCGTTCCAGGTGGTCTCTCCGTGGCGGACCAGCCACACCGTCCGCCAGCTGCGTGCTCGGGTCGTCATGGGGCAATCCTCGACCACCAACCTGAAGGCCAGCTGAGAAGGAATTGGACGGGCGCTGGGAAGCTCGGGCCGGCCCCCCACGCTCGGTCGCCGGAGGACCACGCTTCGGGGTCCCCCTGGTAGGGGGTGGTGTGGCAGCATGAGTGGATGGAAAGCGAGAGGCTCGAGGCCAGACGAACCATCGCGGCCGATGCCCACACCATCTTCGAGTTGCTGTGTGATCCCGAGGGGCACGTGGCCATCGACAGTTCGGGCATGCTGATGGATGCCTCGGGGGAGCCCGTCGGGGCGGTCGGCGACACATTCGTGGTCCACATGGATCGGGAGTCGTTGAACGACTATCCGATGGGCCGGTATGACGTGACGGTCAGCATCACCGAACTGGTACCCGATCGGGAGATCGCCTGGACGATCTTCGGCCAGATCAAGCCGCCCATCGGCCACATCTACGGCTACACCCTCGAACCCGTCGAGGACGGAACCCTCGTGACCTCCTACTACGACTGGTCGTCCATCGATCCGACCTGGCGGGAGGCAGGCATCTTCCCGGTGCTGTCCGAAGGGGCATTGCGGGCCACCCTGGGGATCCTCGATCGGACGGTCAGACACCGCCGCGCCGCTCCATCGGAGTGAATCGGACCGCAGACCGACCGGAGCCGCCCATCCGGGCGGGGTCGGTCCAGACAGGAGCTCATGTAGGGTGGACGTGCGTGGAGGACGGAGTCGTGGCCGGTCACGCTGATCGGGGGGCCTGGTATGTACCTGCAAGCTGACGGAAGCAGTCGTCCAACCGAAGGTCGACCGGAGGTCCATCCGGCGTGGCGGCGGGGGGGTCGCGCACTCATCGGCAGGTTTGCCCTCGTGGCCGCGATGGCCCTGACGCTGGTCAGCTCGATGGTGGTCTCGGTGGCGGTCGTGGATCCGGCCGGTGCGGCCCCGGTGGCCCGGGCTTCGGTCCCCAAGGTGCAACAACACGGTTATTGGCTGGTCGGGCACGACGGGGGAATCTTCTCGTTCGGGTCGGCCCAGTTCTACGGCTCGACGGGGAACCTTTCCCTCCAACGTCCGGTGGTGGGCATCACCCCCACCCCGAATCACGGCGGCTACTGGTTGGTGGCGGCCGACGGCGGCATCTTTGCCTTCGGTGACGCAGGGTTCTACGGCTCGATCCCCGGCATCGGCCTCGCTCCCGCCGGCTCGGGAGTCGCACCGAGTCTGAATGCGCCGATTGTCGGGATGGTCCCGTCGGTCGACGGTGGCGGGTACTTCATGGTGGCCGCGGACGGCGGGGTGTTCGCGTTCGGAGACGCGGAATTCGAAGGATCGTGCCCCGGTATCGGCGGTTGCGGCGGTCGGGGCACGGCAGTCATGCCCGACGCCACCGGCCACGGCTACTGGCTGGTGACTTCGAACGGCCACGTCCAGACCTTCGGCGATGCCCACTACTACGGGGAGCCGGCGCGCTCGGGTGTGTTGATCTCATCGGCCAGCCGCACCACGAACGGCCATGGCTACTGGATCCTCTACCGGGATGGTGTCGTCTTCCGCTACGGGAACGCACTCAACTACGGATCGCTTCCCGCCGGCGCGACGTCAGGCTACGACATCGCCACCGCCATCTTCCCCACCCAGGGCAGCCTCGGGTATTGGATCGCCACTGCGGCCGGAGCCGTCTACAACTTCGGCAACGCACCCAATGACGGAGGCATGGCCGGCACGCACCTCAACGGCTTCATCATCGCCGGCGTCGGCTGGTGATGGTGGACATGGACCGTGCCCCGGTGGGTTCCACCCCCGCCTCCAGGTAACAGTCGAACCCGCCCCTAGGCAAACCGTCCCGGCGCGTATCCGGCGAGGACCCTCGCCGTGCTGGCTCGCTCGATCGGATCCTGCGCCGGTTCACCGCCGAGGACCATCCGGGCAACGACCAGCGCGCTGTAGGGCCCGAGCAACAGACCCTCGGCCCCGTGGCCGGTGGCCACGAACGCATTGGCCCACCCCGGCACCGGACCCACGACGGGACGACCGTCCGCCGTCGCCGGTCTCGATCCCACCCTGGTCTCGACCACCGTGGCCTGGGCCAGACCCGGAGCCGTGCGCAGGCATTCCCGCAGGAGCTGGTGAACACCGTCTGCCGTTACCCGATGGTCGAACCCGGCCTCGGCCTCCATGGTGCCACCGCAGGCCACCCGTCCGCCGGGCCAAGGCACCAGGTAGTAGCCGAGCACGGGCTGGACGATGGGCCACGCGCTCGAGTCGGTGGACGGGAGCGACAGGTGGATGATCTGTCCTTTGAGGGGAGTCACCGGGAGACTCACGCCGAGGATGTGCGACAACGCCGCCGTCCACGCCCCGCCGGCCAGGGCCACGGCACCGGCGGGTACCGTCCCCTGGCTGGTGACCACGCCGGTGACCACCCTGTTTCTGCCGTCGGTCTCGAGACCGGTGACGGAACCGTCGACCACCCGCAGCCCCCGCGAGACAGCCGCCTGTCGGAGCGCAGCGTTGAGGACGCGGCCGTCGATTCTTCGGGCGGCCGGATTGAACAGGGCGCGTCTGACCGGTCCGAGCGGTGGAAAGCGGAGGGCCGCCTCAGCCTCGGAGATCTCCCTCACCTCGGGGGAACGGTCTCCGATCAGGGCGATGGCTCCCTCCATGAACTCGTCGTCGCCGGGTCGCTCGGCGATGAGGAGCGAGCCGATGACGGCGAAGCCGGCGTCGGTGACGCCATCGTCCAGAAGGCGAGCCATGAGCGATTCGTAGTGGCGGGCAGCGGCGAGCCCGAAGCCGAAGGTGTCCGGGTCGGGGTCCTGGCTCGTCTCCGGTGAAAGGATGCCCGCGCCGGCATCCGTGGCCCGACCCGGGTCATGCCGGTCGACTAGAACCGTGGAGGCGCCCGCGGTGACCAACTCGTAGGCGAGGGATGCTCCTACCAGCCCACCTCCGATCACCACGACATCGGCACCAGCAGGGCAAGGTCGTCATCCAGGCATCTTCGCCGACGGCACAGGGAGGCGCACGCTCCGCCGTGTCCTGCCCGGGGCTCGGACGGCCCTGGACAGGCCCCTCTGGCGCCCCGGTCGGCCCGGGTCGGCCCCGGGTCGGCCCCGGGTCGGGCTGGGGCGGGCCCACAATGGGCCTCGGACGTCCGAATTGCGCCGACCGAGGGCGGGCCCGTCCCTCGTCGGTCTACCCTGGACGTGCACACCAGCTCGCGGCACGGCTGGCTGGCGACGAGCAGTTCCTGAGTCCGGGGGCGGCGGTCGCCTTCTCAAACTCGGAGGGGTCATGGGCAATCGCAGCGGAAGAGGCCGTTCCCACGGTGCCGTCGTCTCCCGTCGGGCCCGGTGGTCGGCGGCCGTGTTGGCCGCTGGCTTGGTTGCCGCCACGTTGGTGTCCCCGGTGGGCGCCGGCCGGGCCGGCGCCACGAGCGCTCCGACCCACGTCCGGTTCGGGCTCCCTCCCGCCATTCCCGCCGGCGCCGCCGAGGTGTCCCCACTGGCTCCGGTGGCCACGTTGGGTGTGGATGTCGTGCTCCAACCTCGGGACCCGGCCGCCCTCACCGCCTACGCGCAAGCGGTGTCGACGCCCGGGTCGGGCCAGTACCGGAGCTACCTCAGCGAAGCGCAGTTCGTCGCCCGCTTCGGGCCGACACCCGAGACGGTCCAGGCTGTCAAGCAGGCGCTGGTCGGAGCGGGGCTGCACCCGGGGGCGGTGAGCACCAACGATTTGAGCATCCCGATCCGGGCCACGGCTGCACAGCTGGCCAAAGCCTTCTCGACCGGGTTCAAACGCTACCGGCTGGCCGGGGGTCGAATCGCCTACGCCAACACCAATGCCCCGGAGCTCACCGGATCGGTGGCGCCTGCCATCCAGTCAGTGGTCGGCCTCGATGACCTGAGTTTGGCGCAACCGGCCGCCCGGGAGTCGGACGTGGGTGGTGTCCCGGCCATGTCCACGCCCAGCGCGGGGACCGACGGCCCGCGGGCGTGCAAGACGGCGTCGACCGATGCCACCGAGCAGGGTTCGTACACCGCCGACAAGGTGGGAACCGCGTACGGGTTCCCCGATCTCTACCGGCGGGGTGACCTCGGATCGGGGCAGGCCATCGCCCTCTACGAGCTGCAGGGATTCAGGACGTCCGACATTGCCGCCTATGGATCCTGCTTCGGTGCGGCGACGAGCGTCACCACCGTGGACGTGGACGGCGGTCCGACCTCCGGTTCGGGAATAGGCGAAGCCGACATCGACATCGAACAGGTGATGACCTTCGCCCCCGACGTCCATGTCCTCGTCTATCAGGGGCCGAACACCAACGCCGGCGGGTATGACACCTACCAGTCGATCATCTCCCGTGACGAGGCCAAGGTGATCTCCACCTCGTGGGGACTGTGCGAGCCCTTCACCGGGAGTGCCACGGCCCGGGCCGAGAACACGTTGTTCGAGGAGGCGGCCACCCAAGGGCAGTCCATCGTGGCCGCGGCCGGCGACCAAGGGTCAGAGGACTGCCTCGGAGACAACTACGCCGACAACTACCAGGCGGTGGACGATCCCTCGAGCCAGCCTTTCGTGACCGGTGTGGGTGGCACATCGTGGACGGCATCCGGTGCACCGCCGACCGAACGGGCGTGGAACGACGGGCCGACCTGTTGTTGGGGGGCCGGCGGGGGCGGCGTCTCCAGGCTCTGGTCGATGCCCTCCTACCAGGCCCACAGCGCGGCCGCCGGGGTGATCAGCACTCATTCCTCCGGTGCGCCCTGCCATGCCGCGGCCGGTAGCTACTGCCGTGAGGACCCCGATGTCTCCGCGCTGGCCGGGTCGTTCCCCTACCTCGACTATGTGGACGGGACGTGGGGAAGCTGGGGCGGGACCAGTCTGGCCGCGCCCCTGTGGGCCTCGCTCATCGCGCTCTCCAATGCCTCCAACACCTGCCGCGGCAAGGACATCGGATTCGCCAACCCGATCCTCTATCAGGTGGCGGCGACCGACCCCTCGGCCTTCAACGACGTCACCGTGGGCGACAACGACCTGACCGGAAAGCTGAAGGGGAAGTATCCCGCCACCGTGGGCTACGACATGGCCACCGGCCTCGGCACCCCCAATGTCTCGGAGCTGCCCGCCGCCCTCTGCGGGCTGGCGCCCACCGACCCGGTGTCGGTCACCAACCCCGGCGGCCAGCGCACCCACCTCGACGCCGCGGTCAGCCTTCATGTCAGGGCCACCGATTCCGTCGCCGGCCAGAAGCTCGCCTACCGGGCCATCGGGCTCCCGCCCGGCGTGGGTATCGACAGCACCAGCGGCCTGATCCACGGGACGCCGACCCAATGGGGTACCTACTCGGCGTTCGTCTCCGTCCGTGACGGGTCGGGCGCCGGCGCCTCGGTCAGCTTCCGCTGGGTGGTCGACGTGGCCATCACCAGCCCGGCCAGCGCCACCGCCACCATCGGGAAGGGCTTCACCTTCACCGTGCGGGCCACCGGAGTGCCGAACACCTACACCGTGTCCCCCAAACCGCCATCAGGCCTGTTGTTCAAGCACCTGACCAACGGGACCGCCACCCTGTCGGGGACGCCCGGCCCCAAGGTGGCGCCCGGTCGGTACCGACTGACGATCGAGGCCGTCTACGGGACCAAGATGGCGCCCGAAGTCGCCTCCCAGACCTTCACGCTGACCGTGGTCCGCTAGTCGGAGGCATCCGCCGGCCGTGCCGCCGCCGGGCGGCGACCGGGCAGCTTGGCCGGAACCGTGGTCGTGGATCCCTCGAGAAAGTTGATGGCATCGGTGATGCTACGCGGGTCCTGGGCCAAAAAGGCGTGGCCACCTTCGTAGGTGTGCACCTGGGCCCCGGCAATCTGCGATGCCAGCGCGGCGCTGTTCCCGGGCGGGGCGATCCCGTCGAAACGGCCGCAGGCCACATAGGTGGGACAGGTGATGGCCGGCAGCCGGCTCCAGACGTCGTGGTGGCGGCGCGCTTCGAGCTGGAGGAGTCGACCCCGTTCCCGCTCCGGATCGGCCTCGGGCAGCCGGTGCTCCATGGCCTCGACCAGGGCCCGGTCCCTCGGATGGGTGGCCAGCCATGCCGGGTCGAACCGGGTGTCGATCAACTGACGGCGGGTCTGGGTCCGCTCGGATTCACCCATCTGTTCCAACTCGTGCAGCGGGTACGAAGAGCCACCTTCCCCGCCCGAGGATGTGCACAACAGGGCGAGCCGTTCGATGCGACTCGGTGCGCTGACGGCCAGCTCCTGAGCCACCATGCCGCCGAAGCTGATGCCCAGCACCCGGGCCGTGTCCCAGCCCACCGAGTCCATCACCGCCAGTGCATCCCGGGCACACTCGGCCATGCCGTAGGGACCGGGGGGAGCACCGCTCCGCCCCATGCCGCGGTAGTCCCACGCCACGAGGTCGAAGGGTCCGGCGAATGCACCGACGAGCAGACCGGAGCCCCCGAGGGTGGCTCCCGATCCGTTGAGGAAGAGAAGTCGGGGGCCGGTTCCGCTCCGCTCGTAGTAGAGGTCGATACCGTCCGAGGATGCGATGGGCATGATCGGAATGGTAGGCGGACGACCTGCCGGGCGACGCCCCCGGCCGGCGCCCCCGGCCGACGCCGTCCGCACCACCGGGCAACGTCGCGGGGAGCCGCTACCCGGCCCGCCCCAGCTCTTCGAGCAGGTCCGGAAGCTGGCTGATGTCGTCGATCACCCGGTCGGGACGAGCGGGTGCATCGTCGAGGTCGGTGGGCCGGAACTTGCCCGTCCGGACGAGGACCCCGGTCATCCCGACGGCCTGGGCGCCGAGCACGTCCGACACCAGGTCGTCCCCGACCATGGTGGCATCCTCGGCCCCGACCCCCAGATCGGCCAGGGCTCCATCGAAGAAGGCGGCGGCCGGCTTGCCCACAACCTGGATCTCGATGGCCGCCGCAGCCTCGAGACCGATGACGAACGCCCCCATGTCCAACGCCGGGCCGTCCGCGGTCTGGAACCGGGTGTTGCGATGGAGGGCCACCACCGGCACGCCGTCAAGCGCCAGCTTGAATGCTGCGTCGAGTTCGGCGTAGCCGACGGCCGGGCCGGCCCCTCCGAGGAGCACCACCTCAGCCGAGTCGGCCCCGCTGATCTCGACACCCACGAGGTCCTCTCGCAGATCTCCTTCGTTGACGACCAGGCACCGGGCACCGGGGTGGTGATCGGCAAGGTACCGGGCCGCGCTGGAGACGGCGGTGAGGATCTGGTCGATCTCCACCCCGATGCCGACCTCGGCAAGTTGCCGGGCGATCTGGCGACGGGTCCGGGACGACGTGTTGGTCACCAGCCTGAACCCGATGTCGTGGCCCCTGAGCCAGGTCACGGTCTCGAGTGCCCCGGGCAACGGCTCCCACGAAACAATCAGGACCCCGTCGATATCGAGCAGCACCGGGTTCCCCATGGGCGACCCTACCCCGGGTTCACACGCGTCCGGCCGGGCCGGGGCCGGCCACGAACTGCTCACCGGCTGCACCGGCTGTATCGGCTGTTTCGGCCGCACCGGCGACGCCGGCGTCAGCCGTCTTCGGGTCCGCCGCCGACCGCGACCCCTGCTCCCGCTCCTGCGGCTGCGCACGGTCGCCGGCCGCGGCCACCGGCCTCGGTCGTCGGCGCACCATGGTGGCCGAGGCATCCTTGTCATTGATGGTCAGCGCCACGCCCGCTCCCAGTAGGGCCACCCCGGCGGCAGCCAGGAAGGCGGCGTGATAGGCGGCCAGGTGGGCCACCTCGTGTCCGGCCACGATCCGGGTGGTGCCCACGGCGGCCAGCACCGTGGTGATCAGCGAGACCCCGAGCGCGCTTCCCAGCTGCCGCTGACTGTTGAACAGTGAGGATGCGTTGCCGGTATCGGCATGCGAGATGGTGGCGAACGAGGCCGCCTGGGTGGAGATGATCACCTGGGCCATGGACAGGCCCATGGTGAACATCAGGAGCCGCATCCACCACAGATTGGTGTCGAACCCGATGAGGGACATCGATCCCGCCGAACACGCCACCCCGACGAGCCCCACCGCCACCAGACGCCGGGGACCGATCCGCGGATAGATCAGCCGGCTGGCCAGCTGGGCCCCGACCATCACCCCGATCGCCTCAGGGAAGGTGTTGAGTCCGGACTGCAGGGCATTGAGGCCCAGCGCGATCTGGAAGAACAGGGGGGCGGCGAACAGGACACCGAGGAACGCGCCCATGGCGATCATGAGGACCAGGCTCGTCGAGCGGAACAACCGGTTTCGGTAGAGGCGCAGCTTCAACAGGGGTTTGCTGGTCCGCAATTCCACCACGACGAGCGCAGCCAGCAAGACCGCGCCCACGACCAGACTGGCCACGATCTCCGGGCTGGCCCAGCCCCGGTCGGGACCCTCGCTGACCCCGAACATCACCGCGGCGAAACCGACCCCCGACAGCACGAATCCCGGAAGGTCGAACCGGCCCGGATGCGGCTGGCGGTGCTCCTCGAGGAAGATCAGGCCGAAGGCGAAGGCGGCCAGACCGATGGGAAGGTTGACGAAGAACACCCACCGCCAGCTGAGGTCGGTCACCAGCAGGCCACCGAGGACCGGGCCGAGGGCCGGGGCGACGGCGGTGGGCACGGTCAGGATGCTCGACGCCCGCACCCGTTCCTCGGGCGGGAAGGTCCGGAAGAGCATGGCCATGCCCACCGGGGTCAACATGCCTCCGCCGACCCCCTGGAGCACCCGGAAGAACACCAGTTCGGCGAGACTGTCGGCCAGACCACAGAGAGCCGAGGCCAGGGTGAACACCGCGATGGCGAAGAGAAGCACCCGTTTCGAACCCAGGCGGTCACCGAGCCAGCCCGCGGCGGGGATGAACACGGCCAGGCTGACCAGATAGCCCACCGCCACCGCGTCCAGCGACGTCTCCGGGACACCGAATTGGCGACCGATGGACGGCAGCGCCACAT
The DNA here is from genome assembly GCA_963713625.1 of uncultured Acidimicrobiales bacterium. Lineage (GTDB taxonomy): Bacteria > Actinomycetota > Acidimicrobiia > Acidimicrobiales > RAAP-2 > Bog-756. The sequence goes on from CAVQMN010000011.1 coordinate 52,817, forward strand.
TCACGATGGTGATGTCCATGATGTTCATGAACATGGCCGCCACGAAGACGACACTGACGCTGATCTTGGGATTGATGCGGATGCGCGGCATGGCCCGGCGTTCCTCTCCGGCGGATACCTTCATCGAACGCCGGGGGCGGGGCCGGCATTCCATGGACTCGGGGCATCCTGGACCCGCTGCTCCGGGACCGCGGGCCTCCCGGCGCCCGGGTCGGCCGGTCCCTCGGACTCCGACGGTGCTGGCGGCCCCCCGGAGTTCGTCTCTGGTGCTCGGGCGGTTTCATAGACTGGCGGGATGGAGCCGGCTGGGCCAGGGGAGCGTGGGTGGTGACGGTCGGACTGCACCACTCGGCGGGGCCAGGCCGTTCATGAGCTCAGAGCTCGAGCTGGTGGTGGTGAGCAGCGGCGATTCGCCGACCTCCAAGACGCGGGCACTGGCCAACGCGGCCATCGAGATCGGCGGTGGTGGGCGACTCTTCGATCTCATCGACCTGCCGGCCGATGCCCTCCTCGGCCGCCGAAAGGATCAGGCCCTCGACGACGCGGTCACCGCCGCATCATCCGCCGGCATCCTCCTCCTGGCCACCCCGATCTACCGCGCCACCTTCAACGGGTCGATGAAGGCCTTCCTCGACCGGTTCCCCACCGATGCGCTGCTCCGGACGGCGGTGGTCCTCGGGGCCACCGCCGGGTCACCCACCCACTTCCTCTCCCTCGACACCGGCGGGCGGTCCGCGGTGGCCAGCCTCGGGGGCTGGACGGTTCCGACCGTGGTGTACGCCACCGCCGCCGACTTCATCGACGGCGTCCCCGTCCCGTCCCTCCTCGACACGTTGGCGATCGCCCTGGCCCAGGCCCGGACGCTGGCCTCGGCCCTGCGGCCGTGAGCGCCGCCGTCTCCGGTGTCGGTCATCGCTGCGACTGGGCCGAGAGCTCGGAGGCCATGCGCCGGTATCACGACGAGGAATGGGGCGTCCCTTCGCACGACGACACCCACCTGTTCGAAATGCTCATCCTCGAAGGCGCGCAAGCGGGCCTGTCCTGGTCGACCATCCTCAACAAGCGGGACAACTACCGGCGTGCCTTCAGCGGCTTCAAGCCGCGTCGGGTCGCCGCCTACGGCGAGGAGAAGATCGCCGATCTGTTGGCCGACCCAGGCATCGTGCGCAACCGGCTCAAGGTGCGGGGCGCGGTGAAGAACGCGCAGGCCTATCTCGCCGTCGGCCAGGAGGAGGGCTCGTTCGACGCGTACCTGTGGAACTGGGTCGACGGCAATCGGGTGGTGAACCGGCCCCGGAAGATGTCCGACCTACCGGCCCGGACCGAGCTCTCCGACCGAATGGCCAAGGACCTGAAGCGGAGGGGGTTCACGTTCGTGGGCTCGACCATCGTCTACTCCTTCCTCCAGTCGGTGGGCGTGGTCGACGACCACCTGGTCTCCTGCCCCAGCAAGCGATAGGCCGGCCCGGGCGGTGGCGTTGGAGCGACGGCGTTGCCAGGAGCTGTTGGGTGCCTCCGACCACGGTGTGCTGGGCACGGTGCACCGGCGTCGCGGAGTCGATGCCGTGCCGGTGTGCTTCGCCGTCCAGGGGATGCTGGTCGCCATTCCCGTCGACCTGGTCAAGCCCAAGGCTTCACCGGTGCTCCAGAGGCGGCGCAACCTCGACGACGATCCTCGTGCCGTGCTGCTCTGCGATCACTGGGAGGCGGCCGACTGGTCACGACTGTGGTGGGTCCGGGCCTCGATGACCCTGATCGCCGCAGAGCCGGCGGACCGGGCGGAGCTCGGCTCGCTGCTGGCCGGCAAGTACCCGCAGTACGGGCGCCAACCGTTCGCCGACCTGTTGGTGTTCCGGATCACCGAGCTGTCGGGCTGGTCGGGCGAAGCCACCGGGCGCGACGGAGCCGAACCCGCGTGAGCGTGCGGGCCCGGCTCCGTGGCCAGGACGGGGGGCGGGTGGTCAGTGCCTGCCGTGATTCCTTCCCCGGTTCCACCATCCTGGGGTCTGGTTCGACGGCAGCCGGTAGGCGCGGTAGGTGTTGACCCCGGCCGGGAACTCGGCGTTGAAGACGAGCTGTCCCGATCGGCTGAACTCCGAGAAGTAGGGGAGGCTGCCCCACCCGACCACGATGTCACCGTTCCGGAGGGTCTGGGCGTTGCCCTGTGACGAGGCCGACAGCCCCTCGGGCTGATCGTCGGAGGAGACGAGCGTGGCCACCCGGTCCCGGACGTTCAGGCGCACGGTGACCTCCCGGCTGTAGGGAAGCAGCGGGGTGCCTTCCGAATCGTTGTCGAAGAAGGTGTACTCGTTGTTCCCGACAGCCTCCGGATCGTGTTGCCAGGCGAAGATCTCCCCGGCACCGTCGAGGGTCTGGCCGGGAGCGGCCTGCAGCGTGAAGCTGCTCTGCTTCCCGCCCAGCTGCCAGAGGATGGCGCCGGTGCGGCGGTCGACCTTGAAGGCCGTCCAGGTGGCCCGGGAGTCGATGAGCAGGTTCCCGTCGGTGTCCAGGTGCACGGCATTGATGTGGAACCAGTCCCAGGGGGTGCCGGCTGAGCCGGGCAACGGCTGCTCACTGTCGCTGTAGGGAACGTGATCGGCGCTGTTCCACTGGAGCAACACCTTGCCGGTGGCGATGTCGATCTCCTGCACGATCCCGTCGACCACCGTCTGGTCGGCGGGTCCGTCGATGGAGGTCAGGTTGGCCGTGGCCGTGTCGTACGAAGTGATCAGCGCGGTGTTCTGCGGAGTGATCAGGAACTCGTGCCCGTCGGTGGTCTCACCGTTTCCGGCGTTGACCGTGGCGATCTGCTGGAAGTGGGTGTTGTAGATGTAGTCGGTGCCGTTGGACAGCCCGCCGAAGCCGGTGCCCTGCCACCAGGTCAGTACGGTCTGACCGCGGTAGGTCTGCGTCCTGAAGTCGGCCGCGGTCTGGCCGGCGGGAATGGCGTGGAACCAGATGACATCGCCACTGCTGTTGACGATCTCCGGACCGTTGGCGTAGGTACCGGTGTCACCGGTCGGCGTGATGAAGTAGTCACCGCCGCCGAGGTTGGTCCCGTGGGTCAGGATGGTCAGCGGCGGGGGAGCCGTGGGGGTCGGCGTCGCCGACGCCGGCCCGGACGCGGCCAGGGCCAAGGGTGCGGCGCCCACGACGGCGGCGGCGGCCGCGAGGACCAACCGCCTCCAGCGGCGGGGCTCCTTTTCGGGCGCGTCAGTCAAGGGTGTTGGGTGCATGGTCGGTTCCTACTTTCGGGGGGGCTGATGATTTGTGGGGACAAGTGACCCGTCGACCGGGCCACCTGATTCACCGTATGTGGCCTTGTCTAGAAAGTCAATAGGAATAGTCATGTATTGGCAATCCCGACCCGTCCCCGGTCGGGTCGGGGCCGGTCCCGGTGTAGGTTCGACGGGAGCCGGGTCGGACAACCACGGCGCCGAATCGTCTGCCGAGGCCGCGTGCGGGGGAGTCCCGATGTGTGATTCGTTTGTGGCCATCACGGCGGACGGGGTGATGTTCGCCAAGAACAGCGACCGCGATCCGAACGAATCGCAACCCTTGGAGTGGATTGCCGCCGCCGACCACGGCGACGGTGAGCAGGTGGCCTGCACCTGGATCGAGGTGCCCCAGGTCGGGCACACCCACGCCGTCCTGCTCTCGCGACCCTGGTGGATGTGGGGGGCCGAGATGGGGACCAATGAGCACGGGGTCGTGATCGGCAACGAGGCCGTGTTCACCAAAGGCCGGACAACCAAGGCGGATGGCTCCGCTGAGGACGGGAAGGCCCTCTTGGGGATGGATCTCGTCCGGCTGGCCCTGGAGCGGGCGACGACGGCCGAGGACGCCGTCTCGGTGATGGTCGAACTGCTCGAGAGTCACGGACAGGGCGGCCCGTGCAGCTACGAACGTCCGCGCTTCACCTACGACAACAGCTTTCTGGTGGCCGATCCGTCAGGGGCGCTGGTGCTCGAGACCGCCGGACGCCACTGGGCCACCGAAGTCGTGCACGGGCCCGGCCGGAGTATCTCCAACGGGCTCACCATCCCCTCATTCGTGAAGGCCCATGCCAACCCGGTCCGCACTTGGGTCAGCTCGGCCTCGACCCGTCGCGGGCTGACCGAGGCTTCAGCCTGTCGCGCCACCGGTCCCGCCGATCTGATGGAGGCGCTGCGTGCTCACGGAGGTTCCCCTGCGCCACGCTGGTCCCTCGCCCATGGCGGTCTCGGCGCCCCCTGCGTCCACGCCGGCGGTGTGATCGCATCCAGCCAGACCACCGCCTCGTGGGTGTCCGATCTGCGCGGTCGACCCCGTCACTGGGCCACGGCCACGTCGGCCCCGTGCACCTCGCTGTTCAAGCCCGTGGCCGTCGACGCCCCCGTCGACCTCGGACCGCCGCCGACCAATGTGTTCGACGCCGGAAGCCCGTGGTGGAGGCACGAACTGCTCCACCGGACGACGATGCACGCCTACGGGACGCTCATCGCCAGATACCGCCATGCCCGCGACCGGACCGAAGCCAGGTGGATCTCCGATCCCCCGACGTCGGCAACGGCCTTCGCCCAGGCCGACGAGCTGGATCGGAGGTGGTTGGCCGACGTGGCCCCCGCCCATCTCCCCGACGGCCGTCCGTGGTGGGTCCGCCGTTCGTGGAAGGCCACCGACCGTGCCGCAGCCATCGACAAGGAGCTCGCATCATGACTGACACCCAGGTACTCGTCATCGGGGCCGGCCTGTCCGGCCTGGCCGCGGCCCGCACGTTGCATGCCGCCGGTGTCGAGGTGCGAGTGCTCGAGGCCCGGGGGCGGGTGGGGGGCCGGACCGAGGGCGGCACCACCGCGGACGGGACACCTGTCGAACTCGGCGGGCAGTGGCTGGGGCCGACCCAGACCCGCATGTACGCCCTGGCCGAAGAACTCGGGCTCGAGACGTTCCCGACGTACAACACCGGCCGGCACGTCATCCAGCTCGGAGGCAGGACGACCAGGATGGCATCGAAGCGTGGGGCCGTCCCCAAACTCAATCCGTTCGTCCTGGCCGATCTCTTCCAGGGGATGACCCGGTTCAAGCGCCTGGCCGACAAGGTGCCGCTCGATCGGCCCTGGACCGCTCCGGGGGCGAAGGACCTCGACAACCAGACGTTCGAGACGTGGATCGTGCGCAACCTCCGGACACCGACCGGGCGCACCTATTTCAGGGTGGCCACCGAAGCGGTGTTCTCGGCCGAGAGCGGCAATCTCTCCGCCCTCCACGCCCTCTTCTACGCCCACTCCGGCACCGATCTGGAAGGTCTGTTGAGCACCGACCAGGGGGCACAACAGGACCGCATCGTCGGTGGGTCGATCCGGGTGAGCGAATCGATGGCCGCGGCCCTGGGCGATCGCCTCACCCTCGACAGCCCGGTGCGGCGCATCGAGCAGGGTAACGACCGCGTGGCCGTGACCACCAGGGGGGGCGAGGTGTTCGAGGCCGACCGGGTCATCGTCACCCTTCCACCCACGCTCGCCGGGCGTCTCGAGTACGCGCCCGCCCTCCCCTCGTGGAGGGACCAGCTCACCCAGCGCCTCCCGGCCGGCTCGGTGATCAAGCTGTACGCCGTCTACGACGAGCCGTTCTGGCGAGCGGACGGTCTCACCGGCCAGGCCGCATCCGACGAGGGTCCGGTCAAGGTGACCTTCGACAATTCTCCTCCGGGCGGAACCCCCGGTGTGATGATGGGGTTCATGGAGGCCAACGACGGCCGCGCCGCGGCCCGCCTGTCGTTGGAGGAGCGCAGCGCGGCTGCGGTGGCGTGCTTCGTGCGCTACTTCGGACCGAAGGCGGCCAACCCCGTCGAATACATCGAGCGGGACTGGATGGCCGAAGAGTTCAGCCGGGGTTGCTACGGCGCCCACTTCACGCCCGGGGTATGGGGCGATTTCGGGGCGGCGTTGACCCAGCCGGTGGGCCTGATCCACTGGGCGGGGGCCGAATGTTCGCAGGTGTGGAACGGCTACATGGAAGGTGCGGTGCGATCGGGCGAGGAGACGGCCCAGAACGTGCTCGACACACTGTCGCCGTCTCGCTGAACACGTCGTCTCGCCGGACAGGTGAGCCCCGGCACGCGGTGGTGACGACGCCCGCGGTGCCGGGACCGGAGCTCAGTTCGCCGTCATGGAAGCCACGGCCTCCACCAGCCGACCGAGCTCCGACTCGGTGTTGTAGTAATGGGGTGATGCCCGTGCCACCGACACCGGGTTCGGAGCCGACATGTCCAGCCGGGCCCACGGAGCCTCGCTGACCGAGACGTTGATGCCGGCCGCCCTCGCGGCTGTGGCGATGGCCGCCGGTGGCGCGTGCACCGAGGTAAAGGTGACGATGCCCGAGCGTCGCGTGCCACCGTCATGGATCTCCACACCCTCGATGGCGGCGAGGTCCCCCCGCAACTGCTCACCCAGGACACCGACCCGCTCGGCGATGGCGTCGATCCCCAGCGCCAGGACGTGGTCGATGGCCACGCCCAGCCCGAGGTGGGCGGCGACCGGGACCTCGAACTCGGAGAAGCGCTCGGCCCCGGGTCGCAGGCGGTAGTGGTCGGCGTCCTCCCACAACGCGCCCGACCAGCCGATGCCCGGGGGACGCAGCCGCTCGGCGAAGGCGGACCGCACGAAGAGCAGTCCGGTTCCCCTGGGTCCGCGCAACCACTTGCGGCCGGTGGCGGTGGCCACGTCGCAGCCGATGCGCTGTACGTCCACCGGTAGCTGCCCGATGCTCTGACAGGCGTCGAGGAAGAAGGGAACACCGGCCCGGCGGCACGCGGCACCCGCTTCCTCCACGGGATTGATCAGGCCGCGATGGGTCCCGATGTGGGTGACAGAGGCCAGGGCCACCCCGCCCCGGTCGAGGGCGGCGGACAACGCCTCGAGGTCCAGCTCGCCCCGCGCCGTGCTCGGTACCACCTCGACGGTGGCGCCGGTCAGCTCGGCGACCTGGAGCAGCCCGAGGTAGTGGCTGTCATAGGAGATCCGGTCGGCCAGCAGGCGCTGGCCCCGGCCGACCCCGCCGCCGAGCGCGAATCCCCACAGGGCCTTGGCCCATGCCTGGGTGTCCGATCCGGTCACCACCACGTCACCGTCCTCGGCGCCGATGAGACGGGCGGCCGAGGAGCGCAGGGCGGACAGCCGATCGGCCACCGATCCCGCCGCCTCGTACCCACCCCGTTCCGACTCCAGCCGGAGGTGCTCCACCATGGTGTCGACGGTGGCCGCGGTGGGCAGGGCCGCTCCGGCATTGTTGAGGTGGACGACCCTGGTGCAGCCGGGCGTCTGGGCCCGCTCGGCGTCGACGTCGATGGGGCCGGTCACGGCCCGAATCTAGCGGCCGCCACACCGCCGGGGCCGGGGCCAACCCCGGTAGGGTTCGGTTCGGTGTCCGCGTCCTCCGAACCACTTCTCGAGCGTCAGGCCGACCCCGATCCGCTGGTGCAGTTCGGGCGCTGGTTCGACGACGCCGCCGCCGCGGTCCCGAACCCCGAGGCCATGGCGGTGGCCTCGGTCGATGGGGCCGGCCGACCCTCGGTCCGGATGGTGCTCCTCAAGTCCTGGGGGGCCGACGGGTTCGTCTTCTACACCAACTACGAGAGCCGCAAGGGGCGCGAGCTGGCCCACGACCCCGCCGCCGCGCTGCTCTTCTACTGGGAGCCGAGGGGCCGGCAGGTGCGGATCGAGGGAACCACGGTGCGGACCGGCGAGGAGGAGTCCGATGCCTACTTCGCCACCCGGCCCCGGGGGGCCCAGCTGGGAGCCTCTGCCTCCCGCCAGAGCCGGGTCATCGGGAGCCGTGCGGAGCTGAACGCCGAGGTGGAGGCCCTCGAGGCCCGATTCGCCGGTCGGGAGGTTCCGAGGCCCCCGTGGTGGGGCGGAATACGGGTGGTGCCCGAGGCCTTCGAGTTCTGGCAGAACCGGGAGGACCGTCTGCACGACCGGCTCCGGTACGAGTCCGTCCCCGGCGGCTGGAGCATGGCCAGACTCCAGCCCTGAGCCCCTGAGCCCCTGAGCCCCTGAGCCCCTGAGCCCCTGAGCCCAGCCCGACCGCCCCGGCTTCCGACCCCTGCGCCCCCGAGGTCCGTACCGCCGTGCAGCCCTCCGGGCTGACCTCCCGGCCGGCGAAATCGCCCGAGTATGTTCTTGGGATGGCAGACGGGACGACACGGGTGCACGATCTGACCGGTCAACTGCTGGAGGAGATCGATCCGAGACGGTCCTCGGTGGAGGAGTTCCGTTCCCGGCAGTTCGACCTGGGTCTGGCCTGGGTCTCCTTTCCCGAGGGATACGGCGGCCTCAACCTGCCGCCCAACCTGCAGCGGGAGGTCGACCGGCGTCTGGCCGAAGCCGGGGCGACACCGCCGGGGGCGCGGGAGTTCTTCGGGCTGACCATGGCCGGGCCCACCGTGGTCACCCACGGATCGGAGCAGCTGCGCGAACGGATGCTGCGTCGGACGTTCACCGGCGAGGAGTCGTGGTGCCAGCTGTTCAGCGAACCCGGAGCCGGTTCGGACCTGGCCGGTCTGGCCACCCGCGCCGTGCGTGACGGTGACGAATGGGTGGTGACCGGGCAGAAGGTGTGGAACACGCTGGCCCACATCGCCGACCGGGGGATGCTCGTGGCCCGAACCGATCCGGAGGCACCCAAGCACAAGGGTCTGACCTACTTCGCCCTGGACATGCACGCACCCGGGGTGGAGGTACGTCCCCTGCGCCAGATGACCGGGGAGGCCGAGTTCAACGAGGTCTACATGACCGAGGTGCGGGTCCCCGACGTCGACCGCATCGGCGATGTCGGTGAGGGGTGGCGGGTGGCGATGACCACCCTCTCCAACGAGCGGACCACCATCGGCGGCGGCAGTGGTCCGCCGGTCCGCGGCTCGGGATCGATCGCCGAAGCCATGCGTATCTGGCGGAGCGACGGTTCGCACCGCAATCCGGTGGCCCGCGACCGTCTCACCCAGCTGTGGATCGAGGCCGAGGTCCTGCGCCTGACCAACCTCCGGGCCAGCCAGAACCGCCGGGCCGGCAACCCGGGGCCCGAGGGCTCCATCGCCAAGCTGATGTTCGCCGAAGTGAACAAACGCGTCTACGAACTCTGCATCGATCTTTTGGGGGCCGAGGCCATGGTCGACTACGACTACACGATGCGGCGGGCTGAGACCCTCGGCCTGATCGGACCGGCGGGTTCGGCCCGCAAGATGTTCATCCGGTCCCGGGCCAACTCGATCGAGGGCGGTACCTCCGAAATCCAGCGCAACATCCTCGGTGAGCGGATTCTCGGGCTGCCGGGTGACGTCCGGGTCGACAAGGAGATGCCGTGGTCGAAGGTTCCGAGGAACTGATCCCGGGGTCGCAGCCCCGCGGCACCACCTCGGCCCCCAGCTTCCGGACGGCGATCAGGTGACCGGGTGACCAACGCCGAGGCGTTCCTCGGCATGGTGCCGGTGGGCGACGATCTGCACTGGAGGCTCACGGTGGTGCCCGAGCTCACCACGCCGGGCAACTTCCTGTTCGGCGGCTGTGGCCTGGGGGCTGCCCTCGTGGCCCTCGAAAAAGCCGCGGCGCGCCCCACCATCTGGTCGACGGCCCAGTATCTCTCCTATGCCCCGACCCACTCCGTCCTCGATCTCACCGTCACCCTGGCCGCGGAGGGCCGCCGCACCACCCAGGGCCGCGTGGTCGGTCGTGTCGGCGACCGCGAGATCCTGACGGTGAACGCCGCCGTCGGCTCCCCGGGCACGCTCGACGCCGAGGGCGTGTGGGTGACCATCCCCGATGTCCCCCGGCCCGACGAGTGTCCTCCCCGTTGGTTCCCCGACTTCGGTTCCGCTTCGATCTTCGATCGCATCGACGTGCGCCAGGCCTCGGGCCGGTCCCTGCACGAGATCACCGACGTCGGGGGAGCTCCGGGCCGTCCGGACAGCGCGCTGTGGGCCCGCGTGCCCGGCCATCTCGAACCGTCGGCGGCGACCTTGGCCATCATCGGCGACTACGTCTCAGGCGGGATCTCACAGCCCATCGGTCGCCGGGTGATGTCGCGGAGTCTTGACAACACCGTGCGGGTGGTCCGGCTCGTCCCCACCGAGTGGGTGCTCTGCGATATCCGCATCCAGGCGCTGGTCGGCGGATACGGGCAGGGGACCGCCTATCTGTGGGCGGAGGACGGCACCCTCCTGGCCACGGCCAGCCAGTCGATGAGCGTCCGGTTTTGGGACGAGGACCTGCAACGCCTACGAAAGAAGGACCGATGAAGATCAGCACCGTGCTCAGCTATTCGGGCGGCTTCCGCCGGGCCGCGGCCGAGGTCGCCGAACTGGAGAAGGCCGGCCTGGACCTGGTGTGGGTGGCCGAGGCCTACGGCCTCGATTCGCCCAGTCTGATGGGCTACCTGGCCGCCCTCACCGAGCGGGTGGAGATCGGCTCGGCCATTCTCCCCATCTACACCCGGACCCCCACGCTGATCGCCATGACCGCGGCGGGCCTCGACACGCTGTCCGACGGCCGGTTCCACCTGGGCCTGGGTTCTTCGGGACCACAGGTCATCGAAGGCTGGCACGGCGTGCCCTTCTCCGCACCCATCGGCCGCACCCGGGAGATCATCGAGGTCTGCCGCCAGGTGTGGGCGCGGGAGGCGCCGCTCGTGCACGAAGGGACCTACTACCAGATGCCCCTTCCTCCCGGGCAGGGGACCGGGCTGGGCAAGGCCCTCAAGATCATCGCCCACCCGGTGCGGCCTTCGGTGCCGGTGTGGGTGGCCGCCCTGGGCGAGAAGAACGTGGCCATGACGGCCGAGGTGGCCAACGGCTGGATCCCCATGCTCTTCATGCCCGAGAAGGCCCGCAACGTGTGGGGCGCCTCGCTCGACGCCGGGGCGGCCAAGCGCGATCCCGCCCTCGGGCCGCTGCAGATCACCGTGGGTGGGCTGCTGGCCGTGGGGGAAGGCGAAGAAGTGGCCCAGCTCCGCAACCTGGCCCGGCCCATGGTGGCGCTGTACGTCGGGGGGATGGGGGCCAAGGGGAGGAATTTCTACAACGACGTGGTGCGGCGCTACGGCTTCGAGGAGGCGGCCGAAAAGATCCAGGACCTCTACCTCGATGGCAAGAAGACCGAGGCCGAGGCGCTGGTGCCCGACGAACTGCTCGAGGCCACGGCGCTGTGCGGCCCCGAGAGCTACGTGGCCGAACGCATCGAGGCCTTCCGCGAGGCGGGCGTGACCCATCTGCAGGTCATCCCGGTGCCGGTCGGGGGTCAGCGGCCGGTGGATCTGGTGGCCAAGGTCAAGGACCTCATCGGCTAGTCCCCGGCGCCGTGCCCCTTGGCCAGTTCACGTAGCTGTTCTCTGTCCATCTGCTCGTGGGCCACCACCGCCACCCGGCAGCCGGTCACCGCCACCAGCGTCGAGTTGCGTTTGCCGCTCTCCATCCCGGCCCGCTCACCGAGCACCGCCCCCGGCCCGTACTCGGCCACCCGTTCACCGCCTTTTTCCACCCGCACGACCCCGTCGAGGACCAAGAAGACATCGGTCCCTTCCTCCCCCTCGGTGCACAGGGTCTCGCCCGCTTTGAGCTTGCGGAACTTGGGCTTGGCGTTGTCCATCATGTGCACGGACAGGGTGCGTTCGAGCGCCGTCTCGACCACGGTGATCAGGGCCGGCGAGTCCTGGTCCCCCCAGGGGGTGTGCTTGCCGAACGACTTGCGGTACCAGTCGCGGAAGTCGGTGAGGCCGGACTTGGCGGCCAGGTGGCCTTCGCCGTCGTAGATCCAATGCCGGGGAAACCGGCTGGCTCCCAGCACCTCGAACTCGGGAGGCCCGTCGGCGTGGAGCGTAAGGGCGAGGGTCGCCCACACCAGCGGCGCCTGCCACTGGATGAAGGGCTTCCGGCGCACCCGGCGCGGGGCGGGGAGGCCGGTGCGCCCGCCCGCCGTCTGGGTGAAACGGACCCAGCCGTCGCCGACTTCAGGCTTCAGCTGCAGGTCGGGGAGGGCCACCGCCTCGAACTCCCGCTTGAACCGGGCCACCCCGGCGGTGGTCGAGCCCATGAGGCCGCCGCCCGAGTAGCCGTAGCCGGTGACCTTGCCGCTCCCGTCGACCTCCATCCAGGCCGACAGCAGGTTGGCGAAGCGGAACCGGTCGGCCTTCCGGAGTGCCTCGAGGTCTTCGATGACATCGGGCGGGGGGTCGTCGTAGTGGGTGAAGCCGGCGTCAAAGGCCACCCGGGTCGCCCCACGGACCGCCTCGGAGGGAATCCAGGACAACGACGTGACCGAACTCTCGATGCGCATAGTCACATTGTGTACCGGGACGGTCCGGTTTTCCACTGGCGTCCCACGATGTTGCCGCAGGTCACCCCAGTGAGGGGCGTTCAGTCCTCGGAGACGAGGTCCTCGTCCGAAAGGTCGAGGGACTCGAGCACGAGGAGGGCGTCGAGCTCGGCCGCCATGTCCTCGATCTCGTCGGCCTCGTAGTAGTTACGGTTCAGGGTCAGCGTGAGCTGCTCCTGGACCAGGGCCAAGGCGTCTTCGGCGGCGGCGGCCGCGTCGTAGACGGAGAACAGTTTGGCCTGCATGGCCTGGGCGGACACGAATCGCGTGCCCCGTTGCTGCGCCTCGGAGGGAAGGGTCCGCAAGACGTCCCCGGGAGTGGGTCCGAAGCCCGCGGCCACACCCGACTCGGCCCGGTCGGCTGCGCTCAGCTCGACCTCGGGCTGCCCACCGTCTGCCGGCACGTCCTGCGTCTGATCGGAATCCACGTGGCTCACCTGCTCATTGTTCGTCTGTTCGCTGTCCAGCATATCCATCGTCCCTACCCCGTCTTTCCTTTATCTCAATCAACCGGGACCCCCTACAGCGGGTACAACACCGCCACCGGCGCACCTCTTCCACACACGAGTTCCCCACACGGGTTCCGGTATCGACCCCGCCACCGCTCGACCGTGGTCATCCGGGCCTGTCGGATGGCCCGCCGGGCGAAGGTCCTGGTCATCCCCTCACCGTCCGTGGCCGACGGGCCGCTCCCTCGGTCGGTTCGATGTGCGGGGCCGGGCGTCCGGCAGTAGAACTTCAGGGATGAATATCCTGGGCGTGGACGGGAACCGGCGGTGAACACGGTGGATGTGGTGGTGGTGGGGTCCGGGCCCAACGGGCTGGCCGCCGCCGTGACCCTGGCCGGTGCCGGGCTGTCGGTGACGGTCGTCGAAGGAGCCGGGGACCCGGGCGGGGGATGCCGCACCGAGGAGCTGACCCTGCCGGGCTTCCGCCACGACGTGTGCTCCGCCGTCCACCCCATGGTCCTCTTGTCCCCCTTCTTTCGGCAGCCGGCCTTCGACAGGCTGCGGGACACCCTCTGCCAGCCGCCGGTGCCCTTCGCCCAGCCCATCGACCGGAGCAGGGCGGTGGCTGCATTCCGGTCCCTCGACGAGACGGTGGCCGAGCTCGGTGGCGACGGGCCCGCCTACCGGCGCCTCATGGAACCGCTGGTCCGCGACAGTCAGTCCATCGCCGACGACGTGCTGGCTCCGTTGCGGTCCATACCCGGCCATCCGGTGGCCATGGCCCGGTTCGGTCTACCCGGCCTCATGCCCATGGCCTGGTTGGTGCGCCGGTTCCAATCGGAGGAGGCCAAGGCCCTGCTGGCCGGTGTCGGCGCCCACTCGATGTCACTGACCGCGCCGCTGACCAGCGCGTTCGGGAACCTCCTGGCCATGTCCGCCCACGCTGTCGGATGGCCCGTCGTGGGCGGCGGCAGCTCGGCCATCACCGCGGCCATGGTCGCCGAACTGGAGCGGCTCGGCGGGACCATCACCACGGGCCAATGGGTCGGCTCGCTGTCGGACCTCCCCCGGTCGACGGCGGTGGTACTCGACACGTCGCCCAAGAGCCTGGTCGAGATGGCCGGTCCGTCGCTCTCCGACCGGTACCGTCGGTCGCTCCGTCGATTCCGCTACGGCCCTGGCGTCTGCAAGATCGACTGGGCGCTGTCGGGACCCGTCCCCTGGAATGCCGAGGTCTGCCGTCGGGCGGGAACCGTGCACCTCGGCGGCACCTTCGCCGAGGTCGAGGCCAGCGAGACCGACGTCAATGCCGGCCGGCACCCGGACCGTCCCTACTGCATCATCGTCCAGGCCGGGGTGGCCGATCCCAGCCGGGCCCCGGACGGCCAGCAGGCTCTCTGGGGGTACTGTCACGTGCCCTCCGGCTCGGACAGGGACATGACGGCGGCCGTCGAGGCCCAGATCGAACGGTTCGCTCCCGGATTCTCGGACCTGGTCCTGGCTCGCTCGGTGCTGACCGCGGCCGACGAGGAGCGGCACAACCCCAACTACGTGGGAGGCGACATCGCCGGGGGCGCCTCCAGCCTGGTCCAGACGGTGTTCCGCCCGACCCTCCAGTGGAACCCGTACCGGACGCCGCTCGAGGACGTCTATCTGTGCTCGGCCTCCACCGCGCCGGGGGGTGGCGTGCACGGGATGTGCGGTGTGTACGCGGCGCGGACCGTGCTCCACGACCACTTCGGGGGCGCGGCACCACTCCGGGGCTGAACGGGCTCAGGCGGCGGGGTCCGTCTCGGTCCGTTCGGGCAGGAGGAGGAAGGCGCCACCGAGGAAGCACAGCGCCCCGACGAAGGTTCCGAGATTGGACAGTTCGACGTTCCGGACCTCGCCGGTGGCCGGGACGATGTAGGCGGCGACCGCGGAGACCCCGAAGGCCACGGAGCCGACCAGGTTGGCCAGCGTGATCCACCAGGCCAGGCTCCGGGGGGACCAGGCCACCCACCCGTGGCAGACCTCGAACCAAGCCAGCCCGCTGGCCACCAGGAAGCAGACCGATCCGAGGGCGTCCGGTCTCCAGATGTGATGGTGAGCGGCCTGGCTGCTCAGATCGAGCCGGAGGGCGTTGCCGGTGCTGACGTTGAAGAAGACCGTGCCGACCAGTTGGACGCCCGAGGCCCACCAGTCGATCTGCCGGGGCCGGTAGACCAGGACCCGTTTCCACCCGTGGGCGGGGCCCCCGGCTCCGGCGTCGACCGACTCGCGGTACTGGAGGAAGCCCGCCGCGGTGAAGAAGATCGACCCGATGAAAAAGGTGAGCGAATCGGCCCGGTCTCCCACCGACGTGGCATAACCGGGTACCGCACCCAGGGCGAACAGGATGGAGCCCGCCGCGAACAGGACCCCGATCCACCAGCCCCGGGCCCGTGGGGCCCACCACGTGCCGCCGGGCTGGGTCCGGTCGTCGGCGTGCTTGCGATGACGCCGGGAGTCCCATCGGGCGACCAGCCCGTCGGGCCGTTCGTACTCGATGAAGGTGACGAACGGGCCGAAGCCCCGCCGGCGCCCGGTGGGCGTGGGGGTCGGGCTGTCGGTCGAGCTGCTCTCGACGGCCGTGCCTCCCGCCCCCGTGCTTGCGTTCCCACCATCCGAGATCCGTCGGTCACCGTCCACGGGTTCAGTATCGCCGCCCCGGCGGTCCGAAGCGCCGACCGTCTCTGCGATGATGAGCACCCGGAATCCGGAACCGGGACCCGGGGGCAGCGGTCGGGGCAGCCCCCGTTCCGACCCCGACACCCGGCCCGACGACGAGAGGACAGACGATGGAGGCCCGAATCACCGACGGCGACAGAACGGCCATGGTTCGGGCCGCCGTGACCAGGGTGGACACGAACGAGCTCAAAACGGCCCTGGACCTGACCGCGTCCCCGGGATTCCAGGTGCCCAAGGCGGTGGCCAATGCGCTCAACGCCCTGCGTAAGCACCGCGATCCCGCCGGCGTGCTGTCCAGGCCGCAGTACCGTGCCGTCCTCCCCTCGGTGGCCGCCGCCGTGGCCGACGAGTGTCTGTCCCGGACCATCGAAGTCCTCGGCGATCACTCGGACGACCCGACCAAGGAGCAGCTGCTCGAGGCACTCGACCGGATCCGCGACTCGTTTCCGGCGCCGACGATCGGGGTCATGCTGGCCACCGTGGCCGCCGACGACATGCCCGCCTCCGATCTGTGTTTCGAGATCCTGGCCGAGGACCCGCGGTACGGGCTGACTGATTGGTCCGAGCACGAGCCCGCCTCGACCGAACCGCGCACGGCCGCGCCGGCCCGCCAGGGTGTCTCACCCGAGCAACGCGAGGCCCGCCGTCAGAAGAAGCACCGGGATGCCGAAGAGCGCCGCAAGAAGCTGGAGGCGGCCCGGAAGGCCGGCGAACAGGTTCGGCGCGAACGGAAGAAGGAGCGGACCGCGTCTTCGGCCAACGGGGTCACGACGGAGAAGGCTCCGGCCACGAGCACGGCACCGCGGGTGACCCGGCGGGCCACCCTCACGCCGCTCCAAGAGGCGGAGTTCGACCGGCTCGACCCACTGGTGGGGAGCGTCGTCTTCGCCTGGGTCCCGTTCGACACGGGGACGGACGAGGGCTCGGAGTCCGAGGGAAAGTCGCGCCGATGCGTCGTGGTGGCCGGGTCGCCCACCCATTTGTTGGTCCGACCCGGCTACTCGGAGGGAGGGACCAAGAGCCGGGACTGGAAGGCCGTGCCCCTCCGGCAGTGGCGGAAGTCCGGATTCGACCGACCCACGTGGATCGATGCCGAGGCGCTCCGGGTCCCCCGCGATCCTGAGCAGGCCCCGGTCGGCCGGCTCGATCCGGAGGACTGGAACTCCCTCTGGTAGCCGGGTCGGTGACACCAGGGTGTGGGACGGGGCGTGGCCGGCGTAGTGCATAGCGATATGCAACCCAGTACAATGGTGCCGTGCGTCGCAAGAGCTTCGAAGGGATGAACTGCTCGGTGGCCCAGACCCTCGAGGTGGTCGGGGAGTGGTGGACCATGCTGATCGTGAGGGACAGCTTCCTCGGGGTCACCAGGTTCGACGACTTCCAGCGACGGTTGGGGATCTCGCGGAACATCCTGGCCGAGCGCCTCGACCACCTGGTCGACAAGGGGGTCCTGACCCGGGTGCCCTACCAGGAGCATCCGGTGCGCCACGACTACCGGTTGACGGAAAAGGGTCGGGATCTCTGGCTGGTACTGACGGCCATGCGCCAGTGGGGCGACCGCTGGGAGGCCGAAGAGGGTGCGCCCATCGAGATCGAGCACCAGGCCTGCGGGAACGTGACGACCGTGGTGCCGACGTGTTCGTCCTGTGGTGAGCCCGTGGATGCCCGGTCGGTCCGGGCCCGTCCCGGTCCGGGGTCGGCGCGCCGTCCCGCCGAAGCGCTGCTTCCGTCCCGGACACCCTGAACCGGGCAACTGATTTCGACGTCGCCGCCGTCGGTGTGTTGACACCTATTTAGAATCTCTCTAAAGTTAGAGGCGTTCGGTATGTCCGGGCAACGGGAACGTTCTCGGACGGGATTCCCCGGATGGGGAGTTCCTCAGATGAAAATCGAGTGTGGAGGTAAGCCATGGCCAAGCCGACGTTGACCACAGAATCGGGCGCACCGGTCGTCGACAACCAGCGCAGCCAGACCGCAGGGCCGGCCGGTCCAGTCCTCATCCAGGACCAGCACCTCTTGGAGAAGCTCGCCCGTTTCAACCGCGAACGCATCCCCGAGCGGGTAGTCCATGCCAACGGCTCCGCCGCCTACGGCACGTTCGAGGTCACGGCCGACGTCACCCAGTGGACCCGGGCCCGGTTCCTCGGAGAGGTCGGGCAGAAGACCGAGACCTTCCTCCGCTTCTCGACGGTGGCCGGCGGCCGGGGATCAGCTGACGCGGTCCGGGATCCGCGCGGGTTCGCCCTCAAGTTCTACACAGAGGACGGGAACTACGACCTGGTCGGAAACAACACCCCGATCTTCTTCATCCACGACCCGCTGAAGTTCCCCGACTTCATCCACTCCCAGAAGCCCGACCCCTTCACCAACCATCAGGAGCCGGACAACGTCTGGGACTTCTTCTCCCACTCGCCCGAGGCCACCCACATGTTCACCTGGCTGTTCGGCGACCGCGGTATCCCCGCCTCCTACCGTCACATGGACGGGTTCAGCTCGCACACCTACCAGTGGGTCAACGCCGAAGGCCGGGCCGTGTGGGTGAAGTACCACTTCAAGACCGACCAGGGCATCCGGTGCCTCGACTCCTCCGAGGCGGCCGAGCTGGCCGGCCTCAATCCCGACAGCCACCAGCTCGATCTGATCGAAGCCATCGAGCGGGGTGAGTTCCCGTCGTGGACGGTGAAGGTGCAGATCATGTCCCCGGACGAAGCCGCGTCCTACCGCGTCAACCCGTTCGACCTGACCAAGGTGTGGTCGCAGAAGGACTACCCCTTGATCGAAATCGGCCGCCTGACCCTCGATCGCAACGCCGACAACTACTTCGGCGACGTCGAGCAGGCGGGATTCGATCCCGGCAACTTCGTCCCCGGTATCGGACCGTCACCCGACAAGATGCTGCAGGGCCGCCTGTTCGCCTACGGCGACGCCCATCGCTACCGCCTCGGGATCAACCACACCCAGCTGCCCGTCAACGCGCCGCATGCCACCCAAGCCCGGAATTACGGGCGTGACGGTCTCATGGCCGGGCACGGGAACGGCGGCCGGGCCAAGAACTACGAGCCCAACAGCTTCGACGGACCGGTGGAGACGGGCGAGCCCTATGCCGCCCCGCTGGAGGTGCACGGATCGACCGGCACCTACGAGTGGGACCGCCGGGACACCGACGACTTCACCCAGGCCGGCGATCTCTACCGCTTGCAGCCGGCCGATGCCCAGGCCCGCCTGGTCGACAACATCGGCGGAGGGCTGGCCTCGGTCTCGTCGGGCCCGATCGGTGACGGCATCATCGAGCGCAGCATCGGCCACTTCCGGGCGGCCGACCCCGAGTTCGGTGAACGCATCGCCCAGGCGGTCAAGGAGCGGCGCGGCTGACGTGGCCGCGTCACGCTGAGTCCGAGGGGATGAGGAGATGACCTACCCGGCGGCCGACACCGGCGTATCGCCCGTCCTTTCCGCCTCCCTGCCGGACCGCCTGCAGGCCAGGGGGTGGCGGATCACCCCGCAGCGACGCGCCGTCATCGGCGCGCTGGTGGGGCAACATGTGCATCTCAGCGCCGACGAGGTCCACGCGGCCGCCCGACGGGCGGTACCTGAAGTCAGCCTGGCCACCGTCTACAACACGCTCAACGAACTGGTGGCCATGGGCGAGATCAGCGAGCTGCGTCTGGCCGACGGGACCGCTCGCTACGACCCCAAGGTGGGCCCGGATCACCATCACCTGGTTTGTGACGGGTGCGGGCTGACGTTCGATGTCGAGCCGCTGGGCGTCGAGTCGCTGTCCCTGCCGCGGGCCCAGCGCTATGGCATGACCATCGATTCGCTCGAGGTGGTCTTCCGTGGCCGTTGCAGCAGCTGCGCCGAGCACAGCGGAGACGGCTGAAGAGGCGCCGGTCCGGATCGCCGCTCAGGCCCGGGAGGTGACGCCCGTGCCACCCACCGCGGTGGGTCGGGTGCCCGAGCCGGGCATGGGCACGGGCTGTGAGCTCCTGATCACCTCGAGGATGTCGTTGCCGATGAGTTCGCGGCGCTCGAGCAGTGCGTCCCGGAGGGCCTCGACCACGTTGCGGTGCTCCTCGAGCATCCGGGTCACCGATTCCTTGGCCGCGCCGAGGAGGGCCTCGACCTCGGCCCGGCCGTCGTCGGTGCCGAGGACCTTGGAGACGATGCCCCCGGCCGGGTACTCCATGGCAGCCGACGAGATCAACGTGGTGCCCATCCCCATCAGCCCGATCATCTGACAGGCGTTGAGGGTGGCGGCCTGGAGGTCGCTGGCCACTCCCGTCGAGGCTTCACCGAAGAAGAGCTCCTCGGCCACCATCCCCCCGAAAGCGATGTCGATGAGGGCGCGCACCTCGGACTTCGTCTTGGTGAACCGCTCCTCTTCTTCGGAGTGACTGAGCAGGCCGAGCGCGTCCTTGCGCTTGATGATGGTCAGTACCTCGAGCTTGCGCCCCTTGCCCACCAGCCAGGCCACGGTGGCGTGACCGGCCTCGTGGGTGGCGATCGTCCGCTGTTCGGCCTCGGTGTACTCGACGGGCTGGGCCAGACCGATCTCCTCGGTCATCTTGGCCTGTTGCAGGTCGTTCCACGAGAGCTTGTTGGCCCCCCGGCGGAGCGCCCACACCAGGGACTCGTCCATCAGGTGCTCGATCATGACCGGCGAGTAGCCGGCGGTCAGCGCGGCGAGGGTCTCCCGGCGAGCGGGTTCGTCGAGTTCGGCCTCGTGGGCCTTCTTGCCCAGGTAGTAGTCGATGATGTCCCGCCGGCCCGACCGGCCCGGGAGCCCGAAGTAGATGTTGCGGTCGAATCGGCCCGGACGCAACAGCGCCGGGTCGAGGTCGGCAGCCCGGTTGGTGGCCCCGATGACGAGGATATTGGCCGGAACGTGCTCGGGCTTGTGGAGGCGCCTGTGCACGGGAAGCCAGGTGTTGATGGCATCGACGAACAGGCCCTTCAGCCGCAGTGAGGCCGGCGTCTGCTCGAACGACTGGAGCTGGATCAACAGCTCGTTGACCACCCCGGGAATGCCCTCGCCATGTTGTCTGCCGACCCCGCGGGCCCCACCGATGGCGTCGAGCTCTTCGATGAAGCCGATGGCGCCGCCCTCGCGCCGGGCGTAACGGCGCAGTGCCTTGAAGTAGGACCGGATCTTCCTGTTCGTTTGGCCGTAGAACATCGACTGGAAGGCGGAAGACGACACGAAGAGGAACGGCACTCCTGCTTCGGCGGCCATGGCCTTGGCCATGTAGGTCTTGCCGGTACCGGGAGGACCTTCGAACAGGATGGCCTTGCGGGGCGAACCGCCCATCTGCTCCGCGAAGGTGCGATGGGCCAAGAACAGGTTGAGCGTCTTGGTGACTTCTTCGACCAGACCTTCCGAGCCACGTACGTCGTCGAAGGTCATCTTCAGCTCGTCGGGCCGGTAGAGGATGTGGGGCGAGCGGCCCGCACCCAGGAGCGGCACCACCATCACCAGCAACAGGACGGTGATCAGGACCATGGCCGGCAACATGGGTTGGAAGGATGGCGGGATGTGGGGGATCGGAATCGACGCCGCCGGGTCGAATACATCCTTCAGGATCAGCAGGACGGCGATCGGGGCCAGAAGCATGGACAACCGTTGGAGCCGCGTGGAACGGGCGCGCCGTTGGTGGGCGCCGACATCGGTGGTGGCCATCCGGGCCACGGTGTTGTTGCCGAGGGCCGAGAGGGAGCCCGTCGAGTTCCCGCTGTCGTCACCGGCCGCAGCGCCACCGGCCAGGTCGTCACCGGCCAGGTCGTCACCGGTTGCGTTGCGCTCGTTGGGCTCGCGGCGGCCACGCCCGGCATCCGACGCACTCGGTCGAACATCCGACTCGGATCGGGTCGGGCTCCCAACCTCTGAATCCGAAACTTCCTTTTTCACCATGGCCTGCCTCCAGTTGGCGAATCCCGGACCGCCTCACGACGGCGCGGGATCGTTGTCCCGGACGAATCCATCTGGATTTCGACCGAGTGCCCCTCTGTCGACTTTGACCACCGCCCGCCCGGCCTGCAACGGACATCAGGAGGTGGTCATTGGTGACGATAGACCACTTGATCCGGTCCCGCTCACATCGCCGCGCAGCGTGTGCACCTGCTGTCGCGGAGTGATGAACCTTTCGGAATCCGGGCAGACGCAGCGCGTCTACCGGTTGGAGAACTGGTTCGGGTAGGTGCTCGAGTAGGCGGGTACCGGCACGGGAAACTCCCTGACTTCGAAGTCGGAGATGATGGTCGGGCACAGCGAGGTGGTGGCCAGCGAGCACGACTCGACGGCGACGTCCACGCTGGAACCGTCGGCCACTGCCGGCTTCGACTGGGGAAAGATCACCGCGCCGGTGACTTCGTGGTCGCCGCCTGAACCCTCGAGTGTCCCGGCCACCCCCCCGGGGTCGGTGACGACCACGACGTCCGGGGTGGGCATCGAGGTCTGTTCACCCACCGGTTTGATGCCCGAACAGTGGGCCTCGGACTTCTGCCACGAAGGAATGATGAAGTACGGGCAGACCAGCGAGATGCCCTCGACCGTGCCGGTGTTGTCGAAGATGGCGAAGACGCCGTCGGAGCCCGCCGCCGGGATGACGGCCACCGGGGGAGTGGCCGTGCCCGGAGGGGAGACCACCAGTCCGCTGGCGCCCTGGTTGGAAGCCGCTTGCGAGCAGGACCATCCGCTCGGGCCGAGCACGGTGTGCACGCCGTCCGAGTAGAACTCCACCTTGCCCACCAGTGCGGTTGGAATCGGCGCCAACAGGATGGTGGGGCTCCATCCTCCGGGGGCGAGCGGGGCGCCCGAGCTGGTGGTGCAGGCGACGACGGGGAAGGCCACGGCCACCTCACCGGTGAGCGGGCTGGTTGTCGTCGACGAGGTCGATTTGCCGGTGGACAGGGGAGCCGGTGGTGTGGTCGACGCCGGGCCGATGATCGAGCTCCCGCACCCCGAGGCCAGTGCGCCGACCGAAATCAGCGCAGCTCCCAGGGCAAGCCTGGTCACGCTCCCGACCCGGCGGTTCCGGTAGGCACGCCCGCGCTCCTCGGGAATCTCTGTCATCACCGGTCACAGACGTTAAGCCACCGCCGGGCCGAAACGGTGCTTGGTCCCGTTACTGCAGCGTGACGGGGTGTCCCACGTGGGAGAGCTTGGACGGATTACGCACCATACGGATCGCCGTCACTCCCTCCTCGCCGACCTCGTAGGCGATGACCAGGTCGACTTCACCACCGATGGAGAGCACGATGCCGGCATCGCCGTTGACGGCAACCGGGCGTACACCGATGTCGCCCGAGTAGCGCTGGGCCAGGTTGACCAGGAGCCGCGCCACTCTCGTGGCTCCGACCACCGGTCGCCTGGCCGCCCGCTTCGCCGCTCCGCCGTCGGCCACGCACACCACGTCGGGAGCCAGGTGGGTGAGGACGAGGTCGATGTCGCCGATGGCGATCGCCGCGGTCAGGGCGTCGACCACCGCTCGATCGGAGGCCAGGTCCCGGGCGGCGGTCGGCTGTCGCACCCGATGTCGTGCCCGGCTGGCGATCTGCCGGCACGCCGCCTCCGACTTGCCGACCGTCTCGGCGATCTCGGCGAACGGCACGCTGAACACGTCGGCCAGCAGGAACACGGCCCGCTCCACCGGCTTGAGCCTGTCGAGTACGGCGAGGAATCCGAGCCGGAGGGAGTCGGCCAGCACGGCGGCGTCGTCCGGACCGGAGTCGGAGACGAGTGGTTCCGGCAACCAGGGCCCGACGTATGTCTCGCGACGGCGCCGACCGGACCGGATGTGGTCGAGGGCGATACGGGTGGTCACCGTGGTCAGCCACGCCTCGGGTCGGTCGATCTCGCCGGGACGCACGGACCGCCAGCGGATCCAGGTCTCTTGGACCACGTCCTCGGCGTCGGAGACGGTGGCGAGCATCCGGTAGGCCAGCCCCACCAGGCGGGGCCGCTCCCGTTCGAACAGTTCGGTAGCTCGATCCGCCGGCCCGGTACTCACGCCACCATCTTGGCCATGTTCGCTCACGCCACCATTCTGGTGAAGCCCGGCCGGTTGTTCACGGCCAGGAGGCCTGCGCTCCGGCCGCTGGCCAGCGATGCATCGCCCAGGAGTCCGACGGGCCCCACCCAGTCGCCGGCCATGGTGACCCCGGGTACGCCGGTGTCGCCCACGCCGGGACGGCCGGCCATGCCTCCTGTGGCGGCCCGGGGGAGGGCCCCGGTCACCCGAAGGTGGGCCAGGAACCTGCTCGTCACCACCTCGTCCGCTCGTACCCCGGCGTCGAGTACGAACTGTTCGAGTTGCGGGCGGTCCTCGTTCGCACTGCGGGCGCCGTACCGGATGGCCGCCACCACCGCTTGGCCCTCGGGGGCCTGGCGGGCCGGCGGCGACTGCACGGTGGCGTAGAGGGGTTCATCGAGCGAGAGCAGGTAGCCCGGGTCGGGCACCTGGCGGACCCCGAGATCCAGGCATGCCGCGGTCAACGGCGGCCCGAGATCTCCCCAGCCCGGATCGGTCGGGAGGAGCCGGCGGACCGAGTCCGGGCCTCCGGCCGCCACCACGACCTGGTCGGCGACGAGTGCCGTGTCCCGGGTCCGGACCTCGACCCGGTCACCGACCGATTCGAGTCCGGTGACCTCCGTCCCCGACCGGATGTCGAGCGTTCCGGCCAGGGCGGTGATGAGCTGGTTCCAGCCCCCGTGCAGGTAGAGCACGCCCCCTGCCGCGGCGGCCTGCAGTTGGGAGACGGCGGCGTCGGCGCTGAACCCGTCCACGTCGGCCGTGTAGGTGCTGAGGCGGATGAGGGTGCGGAGTACGGCCTCGGCATCCGGGCGGAGCCGGGCCGAGTTGATCCACTCCGCCACCGTCGTCCGACCCAGCGACGCCGGCTTCATCCGGGGCAGCCGCACCAGGAGGCTGGCCAGCTGGGACTTGCTCCGGGCAGTGAGGGCACCGCTCCGCAGGAGTGAACCGGGCCCGGTGGGCAGGAGGTGCTGGACCCCGGCGGCCGTGGCCCGGTACCGACGAAGGGGCGGAGGTGCCCCGACCGGCGTGATCCCGAGCGAGTGGAGGACCTTCGTCCCCGCTCCGGCCGTGTACAGCGCATGGGCGCCCATGTTGAAGGTGAAGCCATCACGCTCGGTCGTGCGGGCCCGGCCCCCCGGCTGGTGGGCCTCGAGCACGAGCACGCGGGCCCCGGCCTGCGCGGCCGTGGCGGCGGCTGACATTCCGGCCAGCCCGCCTCCGACCACGATCACATCGCTGTCTGTTCTCATACCTTCTTGACGCCGGCCGGAGCCGTTGTGTGACACCTTTGATCGGGGCCTGATCTCTGACCAGCGGAGGTCCGGGAGGCCCGCTTGGACCCGCCGGGGCCGCCTGGGCCCGACTGGCTGGACCGCTATAATCACGTTAACGTGCGCGTAAAGCAATGTTGACGTACCGGGAGTGGGTCGGAACCCTCCCCTGATGTGCGATCCAAGGTGAGTGATGGCAGTACTGAACGGGTTGAAAGCCGGCCGGGCCGACCGCACGAAGAACGTCGACGGGAGCCTGGCCGCGCTGCCTGCCAACTACAAGTGGATGGCCCTGTTCATCTCCACCCTGGGCATGTTGATGGCGACCATCGACGGCTCGATCGTCCTGATCGCGCTGCCCGACATCTTCCGCGGCATCAATCTCGATCCCCTCGAGCCCGGCAATACCTTCTACCTGTTGTGGATGATCCTGGGTTTCCTGGTCATCACCAGCGTGCTGGTGGTCAGCCTGGGTCGGATGGGCGACATCTACGGCCGGGTGCGCACCTACAACCTCGGCTTCGCCGTGTTCACCTTCTTCTCCCTGTTGTTGAGCATCACCTGGATGACCGGTCATGCCGCCGGCGATTGGCTCATCACCATGCGCATCTTCCAGGGTGTGGGCGCGGCCATGTTGATGGCCAACTCCTCGGCCATCCTCACCGACGTGTTCCCGGACAACCAACGCGGGATGGCCCTCGGAGTGAACCAGGCTGCGGCCTTCAGTGGGACGTTCATCGGGCTGGTCCTCGGCGGGCTGCTGGCCCCGATCAACTGGCGACTGATCTTTCTGGTCTCGGTCCCCATCGGTCTGTTCGCCACTGTCCTCGGTTATCTCAAGCTGCAGGAGACCAGCCCGCGCCGACCGGCCAAGATCGACTGGCCCGGCAACATCACCTTCGCCCTGGGCCTGATCCTGGTGATGGTGGGGATCACCTACGGCATCGAGCCCTACGGCAGGCACGTGATGGGGTGGACCAGCCCGATGGTGCTCTCGGCGCTGGGAGTCGGTGTGGCGCTGCTCATCGCCTTCTGCGTCATCGAGACCAAAGTGCCGGAACCGATGTTCCGGCTCCAGCTCTTCAAGATCCGGGCTTTCACGAGCGGGGTGCTGGCCAGTTTCCTGGCCGCACTGAGCCGAGGTGGGCTGATGTTCATGCTGATCATCTGGCTGCAGGGGATCTGGTTGCCGCTGCACGGCTACGTGTTCAGCGTGACCCCCCTGTGGGCGGGGATCGCCATGCTCCCGCTGACCCTCGGCTTCCTGATCGCCGGCCCGACCTCGGGGATCCTGTCGGACCGCTTCGGTGCCCGACCGTTCGCCACCGGCGGCATGCTCGGGGCCGCCGTCTCCTTCGCCCTGCTCGAGTTCCTGCCCGTCGACTTCCCCTATTGGGTCTTTGCCATCCTGCTGTTCTTCACCGGCCTGACCATGGCCGCATTCGGTTCGCCCAACCGGGCCGGTGTGATGAACAGCCTCCCGGCCCAGCACCGGGGTGCGGGTTCGGGGATGAACACCACCTTCCAGAACTCCGCCCAGGTGCTGTCGATCGGGATCTTTTTCACGCTCATGATCGTCGGGCTGATGTCGTCACTCCCCGAGCACCTCCTGCACGGACTCGTGGCCCACGGCGTGCCGCCTACGGTGGCCGAACACGTGGCCCACCTCTCACCGGTCTCGACCCTGTTCGCCGCGTTCTTGGGCTACAACCCGGTCCAACACCTGATCGGTGCCCAGACCCTCAGCCACCTGTCCACAGCCCAGCAGCATGTCCTGACCGGTCGGGGATTCTTCCCCGGCCTCATCAGCGCTCCGTTCCGGGCCGGTCTCCATGCCGCCCTCGACTTCGCCATCGTGGCCAGCCTGCTGGCCGCGGCCGCCTCGTGGCTGAGGGGTGGCAAGTACGTCTATACCGAACCGAACCAGCCGTCCCCCGAGACAGTGCCTGAGCCCCGCTCCTCGGAACCCGCCCATTCCGAAGCGCACCTGCCCGTCCCGGTCGGGGCCACGGACGACGTGTCGGGGGTCTCGTTCGAGGTGGAGGCGGGATGATCAACAGGAACGCCACCACCCAGCCGGCACCTGTCGTCCTGCGCATCGGCGAGGTGGCCAAGCTGACGGGGCTGACCACCCGCACCCTGCGGTACTGGGAGGAGCTCGGGTTGATCAGGCCGAGCAGCTACCGGGAGAAGGGAGAGCGCCTCTACTCGCAGACCGACATGGCCCGGGTGACCAGGATCCGCGACCTGCAGGAGCTGTTGGGATTCTCGCTGGCCGAGGTGCGGGTCGTTCTCGACACCGAGGACATCGACGTGCTGGACCGCTTGCGATCCGAGTACCGGTGGGCTGAGTCGGGCCCCGACCACCGGCCGGACCCGGAACACCGTCGACAACTCCTCGACGAGGCCATCGAGGCCAACGACAAGCTCCTGGTCCGTCTCGACGACACGCTGGCCCGGATCGGTGCCTTCCGTGACGAGCGGGCCGCCAAGGCGATCCGTCTCCGGGAGGCCCGACTCGAGGTCGACCTCGACCCCGACCCATAGGCCGGCGACCGCTCGCACCCATGGTCGGACCCGGAGCGCTGCCGAAATTTCGTTTTGCCCCTTTTATCGGCTGTAGCCGATGGTTTTGATCGCCAGTATCGGCTACAGCCACTCATCACCCCCATTTCGAGAATTAGAGGAACCGGAGGAGAGCGACCAGATGACCGCCGAATCACGATCCACCGACAGACCAGGAGGAGTATCTCGATGAGCGACGCCATGAGGGCAGAGACGGTTCAGATCACCGGCCACGGGGGTGACACCATCGAGGCCTATCTGGCCCAGCCGATGGACGGACCACCCGCGGGAGGCGTGGTGGTCATCCATCACATGCCTGGATACGACAAGGGCACCAAAGAGATCACCAGAACGTTCGCCGCCGCCGGCTATCTCGCCATCTGCCCGAACCTGTACTACCGCGACGCTCCCGGAGCCAGTCCTGACGATGCCGCGGCCACCGCCCGGGCCCATGGGGGTGTGCCTGATCCGCGACTGGTCGGCGACGTCGGGGGGGCGGTCGCCCATCTCCGGTCCCATCCCCTGTCCAACGGGAAAGCGGCCACCATCGGGTACTGCTCCGGCGGCCGCCAGTCGTTCCTCGCCGCCTGCAGCCTCGACCTCGATGCCGCCGTCGACTGCTACGGCGCGTTCGTCATCGCCCCCCCACCCGAGGGCGTTCCCCTCAAGGTCGAGCCCATCGCCCACCTGGCAAAGAACCTGTCCTGCCCACTGCTCGGGCTGTTCGGTGCCGAGGACAAGTACCCGTCACCCGAAGAGGTCGCCGAGCTCGAGAAGGTGCTCACGGATGCGGGCAAGGAGTTCGAGTTCCACACCTACGAGGGGGCGGGCCATGCCTTCTTCGCCACCGACCGGCCCAGCTATCGGCCCGAGGCCGCAAACGAGGGCTGGCAGCAGATCTGGGACTTCTTCGGCCGCTACCTGGGCAACGGATGACGGGAGTCACCATGTGCACGTATCAGACCACCACATTGTCGGTCGAAGGCAGTGGCAAGGGGGCTCAGGGCTGGTTTCCGGCCTCCGACGTCACCGTCTACTTCGATCACCCGGTTCATGCCCGCGCCGAACACACCCTGAACATCGACGTGCTGAATCCCTCACGGGGTGCTTCGGCCCGCGTGGCCCTCGAACTCGACCCGGGATCGGCCCGGGCCTTGGCCCAGGCCATCCTCGACACGTTGGACACGGTCCCCGCCGTCCTGCTGGAGCCGTAGAGGGGAAGGCCTGAACGACGAAGCGGGGGGCGATCCTGTTAGGCGGGCGGAGGCATGGGAGGAGGCGGGGGAGGAGGCGCGTCCCCGGGCGGCGGCGGGGGGTAGCCGGGCATGGGAGGAGGCGGGGGAGGCGGCGCCTGTGCCGGAGGCAGGTAACCGCCCTGCGGCGGATAGCCGCCCTGCGGGGGATATCCGGTTTGTGGGGGTGGGTAACCGGGTTGCGCCGGATATCCGGGCTCGGCGCCATAGCCACCGCCATAGCCGCCACCCAGTTGACCCCCGCCCTCCGGACCTGCCGGCCCCCGATAGGTGCTCGGGCCGAGCCAGAGGATCAGCCAGAAGACGAATGGCAGCAGCACGAGACCGACGGTGAAGCCGGCCCCGTGGCCGAAGCTCTTCGAAATGTCGTTGAGCACGAAGATGCTGACCACCAGCAGAGCGATACTGGCCAGGACCCCGACGAGGGGAATCACGCCGGCCACGTACAGAAGCAGGAACCAGCCCCAGACCTTGGGCCTGCCCGCGACCCGCAGCATGATGATGAAGCGGTAGAGGGGGACGAAGGCCGCCCATTTGGGCTGGCCGTAGGGTCCGGCCTTGGCGAAGGCCCCGTACATCCCGAGGGCGGTGCACAGGTAGTAGACGAGGACCCAGATGATCGTGACGGCGATAAATCCGCCTCCACGATGGGACGTTCCGTAGGTCGCTGCCAGCAGCTGGTGTCCCATCGTTTCCCTTCGTCCCATCGGCCCGGCTCGGGTCCGGTCGCGTCCTTGTTACCACCTCCGCCCCGACAGCGCGCTCGATGCCCGCGCGGTGCGGCATCGGGGTGTGGCCGGACGCCGCACCCGGGGTGTCGCACCTTTGGCACTGCACCCAGGGTGTCGCACCCCCTGAGTAGGGTCCGTGATGATGATGCGCATTTACTCGGCGGACCGGGCGCTCCCGCTGGTCGGGCGGGTGGCCGACGTGTTGAGCCGGCCACCGGCCGACCCGATGACCCCGGAGTGGCTCGCCGTTCCCTCGGACGGGATGCGCAGGTGGTTGACCCTCGAGTTGGCCCGGCATCTGGGTGCGAGTGGCCCGAACCGTGGAGACGGGGTGGCCGCCAACTTCGTCCGCGCCTATCCGGGCACCCTCCGGAGCTGCGTCCTCGCCGCCGACCGGGACGATCCGGGTGGCGATCCCTGGGCGATCGAACGCCTCGTCTGGCCGGTGCTGGACGTCATCCGGAGTGCCGGAGTCGATCCTGGGTTGGCCGCCCTCCACCGGTTGGCGCCGGGCGCGTCCCGTTATGCGCAGGCTCGACGTGTGGCCGACCTGTTCGACCGCTACCACCTCCACCGCCCGGCCATGATCCGTGCGTGGTCGGGCGGACAGGATGTCGACGGATCCGGACGCCCTGTCGATGACGCGGCCTCATGGCAGCCCCATCTCTGGCGGCTGGTTCGCAATCAGGTCGGTGAGCCGAGCCCACCCGAGCGCTGGCCCCGTTTGTTGGAACGGGTGGCCGAGGATGATGTGGTTCTCGACCTTCCCTCACGCCTCGTATTTTTCGGGTTCACCCTTTTACCCGGAGGTGGGTTCCTCGATCTGGCCCAGGCGGTCGCCCGCCATCGGGACGTCCATCTGTTCCTCCTCGAACCGTCGCGCTTCGACCCCGGCGACCTGCGTCGGGCTGGACTCCGTCCGTCCAATGGCGGACCACGGTTGCGGGCTGACGATTCGGCCGCTGTGGTGGCGGACCAGCCTCTGCTGCGGTCGTGGGGTCGGTTGCACCGTGAGACGGCGGTGCTGTTGGCCGATGCCGAAGCCAGAGGTCTCCCCGGGGTTGAACCGGTTGAGACCGGGGCCGGGTCGCATCCGACCCGCCTGCTCGGTCGCCTGCAGCACGCCATCCGTTCGAATACCGGGTCGGGTGATGCCGCCCGTCCTGATCCGGCCGACCGTTCCGTGCAGTTCCACGCCTGCTTCGGAGCGACCCGCCAGGTGGAGGTGCTGCGCGACGTGCTGTTGCACCTGCTGAACGATCCCGGCTCCGATCTCGTCGAGGACGACATCCTGGTGGTCTGCCCGGCCATCGAAGCCTTCGCTCCGCTCATCCAGGCCGTCTTCGGTCCGTCGGCCGAGTCCTCCTCGTCGGCACCGTCGCACCCCTCATCGCCTTCGAGCCGAGGTGCACCAGCCCTGCGATACCGGATCGCCGACCAGTCGATCAGGTCCACCAACCCCTTGTTGAACGCCACCGTCTCGCTCATTGAACTGGTCGGCGGTCGGTTCGAGGCACCCGCCGTTCTCGACTTCCTGGCTCTCGGACCGGTCCGCGAGCGGTTCGGGTTCGATGACGACGAGCTCAACGACATCGCCGAGTGGGTCAACGGAGCCAGCGTACGATGGGGACTCGATGCCGCCCAGCGGAGTTGGTTCGGGGTCCCCGAGGAGATCCGGAACAACACGTGGCAAGCCGCCCTCGACCGGCTCCTCGTCGGGGCCACCGTCCACGATGACGATCTCCTCCTCGCCGTGGGTGACATCGCACCGTGCGGGGTGGAGGGTTCGGCGACCGATACCGTCGGCCGCCTGGCCGAGGTCCTCTGGCACCTCCAGCGGATGGCCACCGAGACACGGAAGTCCCAGCCCCTCTCCTTGTGGATCGACTCGTTGCGGGAAGCGTGTAGGGCCCTCTTCGCGACCGACCGCGACGGCCGATGGCAGGCTGACGCACTCGACCGGATCTTCGACGGGATCGTCGAGTCGGCCGATGCCGGGGGTGAGCAGTCGGCGACGCCGCTCGACTTCGTCGATATCAGGCGGCTGATCGATGAGCGACTCGAATCACTTCCCGGTCGTCCCGACTACTTCCGTGGTGGGATCACCGTCAGTTCGCTGACCCCGCTCCGGTGGATCCCCTTCCGGGTCACCTGCCTGCTGGGGATGGACCAGCCGGCGTTCGGCTCGGTGGCCGCCCCCGGCGACGACCTGGCCGCCGCCTCTCCTGAACTGGGCGACCCCGACCCCCGGGCCGAAATGCGGGAGTCGTTGCTGGAGGCCGTGCTGGCCGCAGGCGATCACCTGATCGTCTTGCGCGATGGTCACGATGTCCGGACCAACCAGGAGGTTCCCCGTGCCGTGGTCGTGGCCGAGCTCTTCGACGCGGTGACGTCGCTGGTCGAACCTGACCGCCGGCCGGAGTTTGCCGACCGACTCGAGATCGACCACCCCCGTCAGTCGTTCGACCCACGATGCTTCGAGAAGGGCGCCCTCGTACCCGACGAGCGGTGGGGCTTCGACACGAGGAGCCTGGACGGAGCCCGCGCCCGCCGGGCCCCGGCCCGACGGCGACCGCCCTTCCTCCCGACCCCCCTCGGACCGGCTGATGAGGGGGTCGTCGAGTTGGACCAGTTGCGCCGGTTCTTCCGGAACCCCTCCGCCTTTTTCGTGGGTCAACGTCTCGGAGCGCGCCTGCCCGAGGCCGAGGAAGAGCCTTCGTCGCTCCTTCCCGTGGACCTGATGGGATTGGTGCAGTGGCAGGTGGCCTCCAGGATGCTCCAGGCCCGGATGGGAGGAATGACCACCGACCGATGGAGGGCGGTCGAGCGGGAGCGCGGGACCCTGCCGCCCGGCTCCCTGGAGGACTTGGCCGTCCAGGCCATCGAGCTCGATGTGGATGCACTGGTGGGTGCGGCCGCAGCACGGGGCGTCGCGAATCGCCCCCCCGAGCCGTTCGAGATCGACGTCACGTTGGCCGACGGAACCCGCGTGGTGGGGTCGGTGCCGCTCCGTCTGCAGGGCGCCTCCCGCGGTCCCGCCCGCGTGGGCTTCTCCCATCTCAAGCCCGAGTACCGGATTCACGCCTGGCTCGACCTCATGAGCCTGGGCGCCGCCGACCCCTCAGAGCGCTGGCGATCGGTGGCCATGGGCAGGGCCGACAAGCCCGGCCAACCCGCTGACGTCCTCGACATCGGGATCGCCGGTGACGCGTCGACTCGGTCGGCAACGTGCGTCGCCGCCCTGACCGTGGCCGTCGACTGCTTCCGCACCGGGATGCGCGAGCCGATCCCGTTCTTTCCCGGCCTTTCCTATGCGGTGTCCCGGCGAGCGGCAACCTCGAAGGATTGGCCGACGAAGTTTCCGTTCCAGGAGGGGGCCAATCCGTCCGTTGTGCTGGCTCATGGGGACCTCGGGTTCAACGAGGTCACCAGCCTCCCACCCCACCCCGGCGATCCGGGTGAAACTGGTGACCGGGTCTCCCGATTTGCCGACTACCTCTTCGGGGCCATGGACGACTCGACGACAGCGTGGACGGCGGCGCTCTCCGCGGTGTCACCGAGCCGACCGGAGTGAGTGGAGTGTCCGACGTGATCGGCATGTCCGGCATCCCGTTCGCGGTCGACGACGACCTGCCCGAGCGATGCCTGGCTATCGAGGCCAGTGCGGGCACCGGCAAGACCTATGCACTCGCCGACCTGGCCACCCGGTTCCTGGCCGAGTCGGAGATCTCCGCCTCCGAGCTGCTGATCGTCACCTTCACCCGGGCGGCCACCAACGAGCTCCGGGGACGGGTCCGCGAGCGACTGATCGAGGTGGCCGACCGGCTCGAGCCGGGGCACCCCGAGGTCGGCGACGACAAGGTCGCCCGTCATCTGGCGTCGGGGGACGTGGCTCGCCATCGTTCCCGCCTCAGGCTGGCGATCGCCGATTTCGACGCCGCCACCATCACCACCATCCACGGCTTCGCCGCCCAGGTCCGCAACGCGTTGGGGATGACCGGCGGCGTGGACCCTGACGCCCGGCTGGTGGAGGAGGCGGACGACCTGAGACGACAGACGTGCGTCGACGTCCTGGCGGCCGCGGCCATGGGAGAGTCCCCGCCTGACGTGCTGCCAACCTTGCCGGAGCTGCTCGCAGCCACCGCACAGGCCGCAGGCCGGCCCGATCTGGTCATCGAGCCCCGATCCGAGGAACAGGGTGCCTCTGCCGACCAGGTCATGCTGCGCAACCTGGTGGTGGAGTCAGTGGCCCGCATGGGGGAGCGTCGGCGGATGAGCGGAGCGCTGAGTTTCGACAGCGTGCTCACCGACCTGTGCGAAGCACTCACTGGTCCGCACTCGATGGCCGCCGTCCGGACGCTCCGGAGCCGGTTCAAGGTGGCGCTGATCGACGAGTTCCAGGACACCGATCCGGTCCAGTGGAGGATCTTCGAGTCGCTCTTCGGGGAAGGGGAGAGCGGCACCTCCCTCGTGCTGGTCGGTGACCCGAAGCAGGCCATCTATGGCTTCCGGGGTGGCGACATCGAAACGTACATCCGTGCGGTGGGCGACAACGCACGCATCGAGCGCCGATCGATGCGATCCAACTGGCGGTCGGATACCTCGGTGCTCACCGCCCTGGATGTGCTGTTCTCCGGGGTGACATTCGGTGACCGGTCGATCAGTTTCGTGCCGGTCACCGCCGCCCGTGACAGCCAGGACCGCCACATCCGTGACGGGGACGACGAGCCGATGCCGGCATTGTCGCTGCGACTGGCGGTGGGCGGGCGGATCAAGCGGACAAAGCAGGGAAAGGCCGTCGCCGTGGATGCCGCGGCCACCGTCATCGAAAAGGACCTCGTGGGCCGGGTCCGCGACCTCCTCGATAACGCCACGCTGCCGACGGGGACGGAGGAGTCGGAGCCCCGCAAGGTCCGTCCCGACGACATCGCCGTGCTGGTCAGCACCAACGATCAGTGCAGTGCGGTGCAGGCGGCGTTGACCGGTCAGGGGATTCCCGCCGTCGTCGCCAACGCGGGGAACGTATTGAACTCGCCGGCCGCCGATCAGATGCGGTGGCTGCTCCACGGCATGGCCCGCCCTTCGGATCCCCGGCGGGCCCGCACCTACGCGTTGTCCTGGTTCGGCGGATGGAGCGCGGAGGACGTTGCCCTGGCGTCCGACGCCGAACTGTCAGACATCCAAGAACACCTCCGCGACTGGTCGGAGCGGTTGGCCACTCATCCGGTGGCTGATGTGCTGGCCCGGGTGTGGGCGACCAGTGGGGTGATGGCCACGGTGCTGTCGTCTCCGGATGGAGACCGGAACATGACCGACCTCGACCATCTGGTCGAGCTCCTTCACCGTTCTACCCCGACCGGGCGCTCCAACGTGGCCGGCCTGCTGGCCACGCTGGACAACAGCGCGTCGGGCGGGGACCTCGACACCGAGGTCGACGGCGACGTGACCGCGCGGCGTGTCGAGTCCGAAGCCAAAGCGGTCCAGGTCATGACCGTGTGGACGGCCAAGGGGCTCGAGTTCCCCATTGTCTGCCTTCCCGCGCTGTGGCGTCCGACCGGTACGAGCAATCCGGTGATCTACGTCGATCCGAACACCGGGCAGAAGGCATTCGACGTAGGCAAAGGCAAGACGTGGCCCGATGCCAAACAGGCGGAGCGCAGAAAGAAATGGGCGTCGGCGGCGACGGCCGGCGAGCAGCTCCGGCTCCTCTACGTGGCCCTGACCCGGGCCCAGCACCACACCATCCTGTGGTGGGCCAACGGGCAGGGCAGTGCGCGGACCGCCTTGGCCCGTGTGCTCTTCGCCTCCAGGGACGCGGCGGACGGTGGCGGTGTCCCCCTGGATGCTGCGGTCCCCATCCCTGCGGACGACAGCACCGCCGCCTCGTTAGCACCGCTGATCGGTGCCTCCGCCGGCTCCATCAGCCTCGCCACCATCGACGACGGGCCGTGGCCGGTCGGACGATGGGCGGACCCGGACGATTCCGTCGGCCACGAAGATCTCGAGGCGGCGCAGATGACCGTCGTGCTTGACCGCGCCGCACGGCGGTGGTCGTTCACCGCCATCACTGATGGTGGCGCAGTGGCGGCGTCAGATCCGTACGACCTGTCGTTGGGCGACAGTGGTGCGGCCGACGAAGGATCCGACCAGGCCGACGATGTCGACGAAGATGAGGCGGACCGTTCCCCGGGTGACCCGTTGTGGCCGCCTACCTCTCTCGACCCCGCTCGGGCCGGCCCCCTGGCCCGCCTGCCCGCCGGCAGTGCGTTCGGCACGCTCGTCCATGCGGTGTTCGAACGCGTCGACTTCGGCACCGCGGGAGATGGGCTCGGTGCCGTTGTCGATGGGCAGCTGGCCGCGTACCCGGTGGACCTGACGCCGTTCGACCAGCCTGATGGCCCGGCCGAGGACGGGCGTCGGCTCCTGATCGACGGACTCGGAATGGCCCTCCGGACTCCGCTCGGTCCGCTGTGCCGGGGCCGGAGCCTGGCCGACATCGGAACCGCTGACCGCCTGAATGAGATGTCCTTCGACCTCCGCCTGGGGGAAGGGGGTCGGAGGGCCACCGTGGCGGACCTGGGCCGGGTCATGCTGGCCCACCTCGACCCGTCCGATCCCTTGCGGGCCTGGGCGGACGGGGTGGCCAGCGGGGTCATCGACGTGGAGCTGGCCGGCCACCTGACCGGATCGATCGACCTGATCCTGCGTATCGCGGGGGAGGGTGGCCCGCGCTTCGTGGTGGTCGACTACAAGACCAACGCGTTGACCCCCCGTGGAAGCGTCCCGGTCCCCGAGGACTACCGTCCGTCCCGCATGGTCGAGGCCATGGTCGAGCACGACTACCCCCTGCAGGCGCTCCTCTACTCGGTGGCCCTCCACCGCTATCTGCGGTGGAGGCTTCCCGACTACCGTCCGGCCGAACATCTCGGGGGCGCGGCCTACCTGTTCGTTCGGGGGATGACCGGTCCCGACGTGATCATCAGTGGGGGCCGGCCCCACGGAGTGTTCGAGTG
The DNA here is from genome assembly GCA_963713625.1 of uncultured Acidimicrobiales bacterium. Lineage (GTDB taxonomy): Bacteria > Actinomycetota > Acidimicrobiia > Acidimicrobiales > RAAP-2 > Bog-756. The sequence continues at coordinate 89,185 of CAVQMN010000011.1, forward strand.
GAACGTGCCCCCGGCTCTCGTGGTCGGTCTGAGTGACCTGCTCGACGGTCAGGCTGTGGCGGAGCCAGTGTCATGAGCCCGTCGGCCACAATGGCGAGGCACCCGGTCGTTCCGGACGAGGTGGCCGTCCTGGTCCCATTCGTCGAGGCCGGCATGTTCGGTTCGTTCGAAGTGCACCTGGCCGCCACCATGGTCCGGCTCCAGCCCGACGTGGGTGACGAGGTCGTTCTGGCGCTGGCCATCGCGGCACGGGCCCCGCGCTTCGGGCATGTGTGTGTCGACCTGTCCCGCCTGGCGGAACAGGTGATGGAGGTGGACGGAACCACCGGGGCCTTCGCTGACCTCCCGTGGCCCAAGCTGGTCCCATGGGTGCGGACCCTCAAGCGTTCGCCCCTGGTCCAGGACCCCCGTGCGCTACCCCTCGACCGTGTCCGGCCCTTGGTGTGGGACGGCGACCGGCTCTATCTGCAGCGCTACTGGCATGACGAGCGGGCCGTGGCTGCCGACCTCATCCACCGGGCCGGGGTGGCCCCGGCGGGTGAGGTCGGTGTCGACCGGGCGGCCCTCGACGCCGCGCTCGACGACCTGTTCGGTGCAGCCGGTGCCGGTGCCGATGCCGGTGCCGGCGGGCGCGGGCGCCGGTCGAGCCGACCTGCAGCGCACGGCGGTCCACCGGGCCATGACCTCGGGGGTGTCGATCGTCGCCGGCGGACCCGGGACGGGCAAGACCCACACCGTGGCCCGTCTCCTGGCTGTCGCCCACCGGATGGCGGAGGCGGAGGGCCGCATCCTCGACGTGGCGCTGGCCGCCCCCACCGGCAAGGCCGCCCAGCGGATGAGGGACGCGGTGCGGGCCGAAGTGTCCGGGCTGGTGAGCCGGGGTGCGGTGAGTGAAGGGGTGGGGAGGATCCTGGCTGCGACCGACGCCACCACCATCCACCGGCTCCTCGGATGGTTGCCGGGCCCGAGGTTCACCCACGACAGCCAGAACCCGCTGCCCTGCCATCTGGTGGTGATCGACGAGACCTCGATGGTCTCGCTCCCGTTGATGGCCCGGCTGCTCGACGGCCTCCGGCCCGAAGCCCGGTTGGTGCTGGTGGGGGATCCGTACCAGCTGGCCAGCATCGAGGCGGGGACGGTCCTCGGGGACCTGGTCGGGCCGGCGGGGGAGCCGGGCGCCGACGCCGGACCGGGGTCGCCCCTGGCCGGGCGGGTGACCGTGCTCAGGCGGATGCACCGATTCGGTGCCGACTCGTCCATCGCCGCCGTGGCCGAATCGATTCGTCGGGGGGATGCCGATGCCGTCGTCGACCTCCTCGGCGCCGGGCATCCCGATGTCCAGTGGGTCCTCGACACCGACCGGGACGGAGTGGCACGGGTCGGCGAGCAGCTGGTCGAAGCGGGTGTCGATCTGGCCACGAGTGCCCTGCGCGGTGAGGTGGACGATGCGCTGTCCGCAGCCGGACGGATCAAACTGCTGGCCGCCACCCGGCACGGACCGCTCGGACTCTACGACTGGGACGAGAAGATCGAAGCCGGCGTCGGGGCCCGGCTCCCCCAGCTTCGCAAGGCCCGTCGCTGGTTCGTCGGCCGGCCGGTCATCGTGACCGGAAACGACCGGGTCAACCGGGTGGCCAACGGCGATGTCGGCGTCGTGGTCAGCACGGCCGGCGGGATGGAGGTTGCGCTCCTTTCCGAAGGTGGGGTGCGCATGCTGGCTCCCTCGACGCTCGACCGCGTGGAGAGTTGGTGGGCCATGACCATCCACAAGAGCCAGGGTTCCGAGTTCCCCAGCGCGGTGGTGTCGTTGCCCCCGGCCGGTTCTCCGATCCTCACCCGCGAACTGCTCTACACCGCAGTGACCCGGGCCAGGGATCAGCTGACTGTCGTCGGCAGCGAGACGTCGATCCGGTCCGCCGTCGACCGCCCCGTGGCCCGGGCCTCGGGACTCGGGGCTCGCCTGTGGCCCGGTTGACGGTTCTTTGACGACCTGCTGCGCCCGGGGGGCGGGGCGGGCCTCCCGCGCTCACTCCCGGTCGGGCGTGTCCCGGAGCAGCCACCCCAGCAGGTCGGGTGGGGCCAGGTCGGCCAAACGGGCCCGGTAGCGCCTGAGCTCGTCGTCGGTGAGCTGGGATGCACCCGCGCCCGACCTCCCCCGTCGGAAAAAGGCGGTGTCGTCCTTCAGGATCCCCGCCGGATCGGGGGCGATCCGGTCGGCGCCGGCCCGCATGGACTCGAAGGTCGCTGCGCTGACCAGTTCCGGCCAGCGCGCGTCGGGCACACTGATCCCGAGCTGTCGGGCCAGTCGGCCCATGGCCGCCCCCAGGTCGCTACGAAGGTCGTCGTAGTGCACGAGCACGATCTGGGATCGGTGGCGACGTCGCCAGGCGTCGGTGAAATGCCACATCACCCCGGGAAGCGAGTCGAGATGCTCCCGGGGGTCGGCGTCCCCGGTGGTCCACGACAGGAGCCACTCGTGCAGTGGCGGCCGGGGTGCCGGGGGTGTCTCGGGCTCGGGCTGGCCGAGGAGCTGGCGGATCTTCCGGCGGTCGAGATTCTCCCCCTGGTGGTACATGGACACCGCCATGTCCAGGGGATCCCGCATGGTGACGATGTAGGTGGCCCGTGGGTCGATGGGGAGCCCGTCGAGTGGCGTGTGGCTCTTGATGAACCTCCGGTGTGGCTGGGCCGCCAGCTCGGCGTACGCAGTGCGCTGTGGCGTGCCCAGCCAGTCGAGCCAGGGAGAGAGGCGGGCCAGGGTGTCCGGCAGGTCGGGGCGCTGGAAGATGAGCAGGGCGCAGATCATCTGGACCCAGGTCGTCCCGCTCTTGGAGCGGGTGCTGATCACGATGTCGCCCTCACGGAAGGGGAAGCCGAGCCAGCGGCCGCTGTCCTCGTCGGGCGAGCGGTAGCGGACGGGCGGGTTCAATCCGAGGGTGCGGAGCGGTGGGCTGCGGCGGGGGCCCCGGCGGAAGCCACCCGGGCTGGCGGCACCGTCGCCACCATGTCGAGCGAGAAGACCTCGAGGGGTTCGTCGAAGCCCTTGAGGAGGCGCCGACCGGCCGGTCGGAAGGCGAACCGGTTGCCGGTCGACGAGACGACCGCTTCGTTGACCAGCACTTCCCCGGGCACGGCCAGCTCGGCCAGCCGAGAGGCCAGGTTGACCACCGTGCCGTAGTAGTCGCCGTGCCGGGTGATGACCTCGCCGAAGGCCACGCCGCCGCGGGGCTCGATGTCTTCGGAGTAGGCGGCGGTGATGTCATGGGCGATGGCGCACCCGGCGCTGGCGTCATCGGCGACGAACATGACCTCGTCGCCGATGTGCTTGACGATCCGTCCGTTGTGACCCGACGCCACTTCGAAGGCCTTGGCCTCGAACTGACTGATCAGTCCGAGCAACCTGGCCGGCGAGGTGCGCAAGGACAGCGGGGTGAAGCCGACCAGGTCGATGAATCCGACGGCCAGCCGGTGCAGGGACCGATCCGACACGCCGCTCTGGGCCGCCCGCTGACGGAGGACGGCGTCGCGCATGTGGTGCGAGAAGATGGCGCCCATCGAATCGCCGAGGCGCAGGGCGGTGGCGGTGACGGCGGCCATCTTGGTGGCCACCTCGGCCGTGTCGACTTCGGCCGACTCCAGCTCGGGCTCGACCGTCTGCACGTAGACGGCGACCGCGGCCTCAGCCACCCGGGTCAGCGAACTGCCCAGCACCCGCAACAGCTCGTCACCGTGGGATCCCACCGGATTGGTCCTGAGGATGAACGAGGTGAACTCGGCGTCCCGCTCGGAGAACATCGGCAACTGCCCGTCGGGCACGGCGACACCCAGCGTCCGCCACAGGGCCACCACCACCTCCACCGGCACCTCGGCCCGGGCGGCCAGGTCGGCGGCGGTCAGCACGTCGCCCTGGGTCAACACCAGGTCGGCGGCCAGCCCGATGAGATGACCGTCCCGCCCGGCCACCTCGAGCTGCTCGTCCGTCGCCCCCAGCGAGCGGAGGACGCCGTCGATGCTTCCGGTGTCGTCTTCTGCCACGACCAGACGCTACCGGGATCCCGGCCTGGCCGACGGGAGCCGGGCAAACCCTCCGGGACGGTGGCTGGGTTAGGGTCGGCGCTTGAATCTGGCCATCACCTTCGGGGCCTACGTGGTCGGCGCCCTCATGGGCCTGGCCGTCCATCGGGGCGGTCCCCGCCTCAAACGGGGCTGGCCCGTGTACCTCCGCATCCAGTTGGTGGCGACGGCGGCGTTGCTCGGGCTGTTCTCCGCCTGGCGGTTGACCGCGCCCCACCAGGTGGTGGCCCCCATCCTGATCGCCTGCGTCGGTGGCCTCTTGTTGGTGGTGGCGCATTTCGGGCGGGATCAACAGAGCACGGGACTGGCCGAACTGGAAGGCTGGGCGGCTTTTCCCAACGGGACCTTCTGGGTCCTGCCCATCGCCGGGGCCCTGATCGGGCCGGCCGGCACGGCCATCGCAGCGTTGACCAACGCCGTCTACGCCATCCCCAACGCCCTGTGCATCCACCTGATGCGTCGTGACGCCCCCATCCCGCAGCGCCGGTCGACCAGCTGGCTGGACCAGTCGATGGTGCTGGCCGTGGTCCTCGGCCTGGCCCTGCACGCCACCGGACCGGCGCCGTCCGCATCGGAGTGGATCCTGAAGGTGTCCGGGCCGCTTCTGGCCTTCGTCGGCGCCGCCCTCTACACCGGCTCCGTGCTCCACCCGCACAACGCCTCGGTGCCCCGGACCGGCTCGGAGTACCGGCGCTGGCTGCTCCTCACCGGCGTGCGCGTGGCCTATCTGGGTCTCATCGCCGTCTTCACCGGATCCACGGCTGTGGCCGTCATCGCCGTGCTCTCGGCCCTCGGGCCCCCGGCCTTCAATCCTCCCCAACAGGCCGTGCTCTACGGCTACCGCTCGGGGGTGGTGATGGTGGCGGTGCGGTGGGGATGGATCTTCCTGCCCATCGGGCTGGTCCTGGCCCTGGTGATCCGTTGACCGGCCGCGGTGACGTCAGGGATCCGAAGGCGGTGGTCCGGGCCGTGCCGTAGCATGACCCGGGTGCCACATGGGCTGATGACCGCGGCGGTCTGCGTGGGGGACGGGCGCATCGCGGTGGAAGAGGTTCCGGTCCCCGACCCGCGGCCCGGGGAGCTGCTGGTCCAGGTGGCCGAGTGCGGGATCTGCGGATCCGACCTCCACCTCGTCTTCGACCGCTACGTCAGGCCCGGCGCCATCCTCGGTCACGAGTGGTCAGGCACCGTGGTCTCGGCCGAAGGGGCGGGACCGGGCTGGTCCGGTGGGGAACGAGTCGTGTTCAACCCGACCCCGGGGTGCGGCCACTGCCGACCCTGTCGACGGGGACGCCCGTCGGTCTGTCTTCGGCGCGGGTCGTCCGACATGCGCGACATGCGGGGCGCGTTCGCCCAGTACGTGACCGTGTCCGCGGCCAACGCCCTGCGCATCCCCGACTCGCTCACCACCCGGGCCGCCGCGCTGGCCGAACCGACCGCCATCGCCCTCCACGCGGTGGAACTAGCCGACGTGGAGACCGATGACCGCGTCCTGATCACGGGGGGCGGCCCGGTCGGCTTGATCATCCTGGCCGTCCTGGCCTCTCGGGGGGTGACCGATATCACCGTCAGCGAACCCGTCGAAGCCCGTCGCCAGCGGGCTGTGGCCGTCGGCGCCGCCGGGACGGTCCTCCCCGAGGACCTCGTCGAACCGGCACCGGGCGGTGTCGCCTCCGGGTCGTATGCCGTCGCCTTCGAGTGCTCCGGCCGGGCCCGCGCCGGTCAGGCCGCCCTGGGGCAGCTGGACTACGCCGGCACCTTGGTCTTCGTCGGCACCGGAGCCGATCCCACACCGGTCAACCACAATCGGATGATCATTCTCGAGCTCGAGGCCGTGGGTGCCTACAACTACAGTGCCGACGGCTTCCAACCCGCGCTCGACCTGCTCGACGGCGGGACCTTGCCGGTCGATCTCCTCATCGAGGCCGGGGACGTGCCCCTCGGCGGGGTGATGGACGCCATGGAACGGTTGTCACGCGGCGAGATCCCGGCAAAGGTACTGGTGAACCCGGAGGTGTCATGACGACCAGACCAGCAGTGCGGCCCATCATCAACCACGTGGCCATCAGCGTCGACGCCGAGGTGCTCGATGCCGCCGGGCGCGCCGCGCTGGTGGATTTCTACGGCGAGGTGTTCGGGTGGACGGAAGGAGACAACAGCACCGAGAAGGGCAATCCCCTCATCGTCTACACCGGCGAGATGCGCCAGTACCTCTACTTCCTTCCGGCCACCGACGACTTCCTCCGGGCCCCGTATCTCGACCACTTCGGGCTGGAGATCGCCTCCCGTGACGAGCTGGTGGCCATCCTCGACCGGGCCAAGGCCTACGGGAAGAAGGACGACCGGGTCACCATCATCGATCTGGACGAGATGACCACCCACGGCACCACGTCGGACTTCACGCTGACCAACGCGTACATCAGCTTTCTGATCCCCTTGCAGATCGAGCTCCAGCACATTACCGAGGTCGAGACCGGCTGACTGCCGCGCCCGCCGACTGTCCGGCCGCCCACTGCAGTACCGGGACGGCCCGGCCACCGAGTGGCCGATCGGTGGACGTCGAAGGCGGCCTGATGGCGTTCGACCCGTTCCGGGCACCCGTGGCCGACGGGAGGCTCAGCCCTTCACGAACCGGAGACGCTCGGCCTGCTGCTCCCATCCGCTGGCCCGCCAGAAACCCGCGGCCTGCCCGTCGGTCTCGACGACAATGGCCTGGAGCCGCGATGCCCCGGCCCCCGACAGCCGATCCTCGGCCGCCCGGACCAGCCGGCGGCCCAGGCCCGCCCGCCGGTGCGAGGGGGCCACGGCCAACCGGTAGATGGACCCTCGCCACCCGTCCCACCCGGCGATGACGGTGCCGACCGTCCGCCCATCGGCTTGGGCCAGGATGAGCGCGGCCGGGTCGCGGGCCATGAGCCGCTCGAGACTCTCCCGGTCGTCGGTGTGGGACGGTGCGGCTCCGGCGTCTCGCCAGAGGGCGAGCACGGCGTCGACGTCCTCGATCCTCGCGGCGCGGATGGTGACGTCCATCACGGAAGTCTGGCCGAAGCCGACCGGGCCGGGACGGATCGGGTCACCCGACCGGGTCGTCGTCCTCGACGCCGAACCGGGTCCGGTAGAAGGCCAGGGCCTCGCGGCGTTCGGCCGGGTCGATGCCCAGTACTTCCGGCTGGTAGACGACGGCCCCGTTCCTGCCACGGGGATGGCTGGACACGAAGGCGTTCATCGCCGCCCGTGACGCGTCGGTGAAGGGTTGGCCGGCCACCTCGTAGACCCGTTCGACGGTGGCCATGTCGTCGGCCATGAAGTCGTGGAACAACAGGTCGAGGGAGCGACCCGCCGGCAGGAGGTCACGATCGTCGGTACAGGCTCGGAACAGGTCTTCGACCCGCGCCGACCAGTAGGCACCGATGGCCCGGGGATCGATGTGCTCGACTGACATCCGCGAGGTGTAGGCGACCATGGTCGACATGGAAACGGTGACCGAGGACGGGTCCCGGTGGGTGATCACGAAGGTGGCGTCCGGGAACGTCGACACGAGCGGCCCGAACTGCTCGAGATGCTGGGGCGACTTGAGGACCCAGCGCTCACCACCCCGCAGCCACTGCAGCACCTTCAAGATCGTCCGGAGGTACTCGTAGGACGGGGTCTGGTCCTCCCCCTTGAAGAAGTCGCGCCACGTCGGCAGCAGCGCCTGGGTCTCGAACAGCATGGTCGAGATGTCGACGGCCAGGAGCTGGATCTCCTCGTGCACGTGGTCGACGGTCATCTCGTGCATCCGATTGAAGTAGGGCAACGCCGCGTTGAGGACGTCGAGGGCGAACCCGGTGCGGGCCAGGCGCGGGTCGGGCCCGCCGGGCTCGGGCCGTTCGTGGTCGGCCAGCACCGGTTCGAGACTCTCCCAGTAGGGCAGGGAGCGCAGTCCGGGATCGGATCCGATCAGATTGTGCAGGTGGGTGGTGCCGGTGCGGGGCAGTCCGCAGATGATGATCGGGCGCTCGATCCGGATGTCATTGATCTCGGGGTGACGGGTCAACAGGGCTTGGATGAGGAGCCGGTTCTTGAGGAACTGGAGCAGTTGGCTGTACCAACTGACGACTCCCGAGGCGCTGAGATCGGCCTCCTCCCGGAGCACGGCACAGAGCAGGTCGAGGCGGGGACGGAAGGCGTCGTCGCCGAAATCGTCGGCACCGGCCTGCTCGACGGCCGCCGCACACAGGGCGTCGGGCTCGAGCGGGCACCCGGGGGCGACGTCGGCCAGCGTCGCCCGGAGCTGGTCGATCTCGGGGCTGAAGCGCGGGCAGGCCAGGTCGTCGAGGACCACCGGTGCCGGGCGGCTGGTCACGAAGCCGAGCTCCCGTCGGGGGTGCCGATTCGGATCACCCGGGCGGTGGGCCGGACCGGGGTGGACTCGGGGAGGAACCAACGGAACCAGATCCTTCCCCTCGGATGGCCGGCCGTGGAGATCCAGTTGGGCAGGCCCGGGTCGCGGTGGGCGATGACCATCCGCCACGAGCCGTCGGGCTCAGAGACGACCTGGGAGCCGTTGAGTGTCACCCGCTCGTAGGCGTAGTCGTAGGTGTGGAGGAACTGGTTCCACAGGCAGACGTTCCAGAAGGCACAGGGCGGCGAGATGCCCTCGATGACCAGCGCCTCATCGGCGTCGAGCACGAAGCTGCCCATGGCGTAGGCGGCGTCGCCGGCGGCCCACCCGAACGTCTGGCTGGGCACCGGGTACGGCTCATCGACCGAGTTCGGTGTCCCGAGGGGGATGGGGACGATCCGGGCCTGGTCGCGTACCCAGGTCAGTGTGGCCCGGAGGCGCCGCGCCAGGTCGGCATCGTCCTCCCGCCGAGTGGGTGGTGGATCGGCGGCTTCGATGGCCCAGGCGGCCCGCACCCCGTGCTCGGGGTCCGAGAGGTAGTCGCGGGTAATGGCGCAGACGGCATCCGGCTCGAGCTTGATCCACGCTCCGTCGTGTGTCTCGGGACTGAGCACGATCGAGAACGTGCCGTCTCCGGCGATGTCGAGCGTCCGGTCGTTGAGCGTTCCCACGATGCGCTCCGAGTAGCGGCCGTCCGACGGGCCGCCGTAGACGGTCAACGACAGATAGTCCGCATCACCCCTGCGGCCGGTGACCGTGTAGGTCCGGCGCGGGTCGATGGGCGCGTACTGGTAGAAGGCATCGGAGTTGTCGCCTCCCCACTTGCGGTTGGGCCCGACGATGTCCACGAAACGGGGTCGCGCCGGATCCGCCCAGACATGGGCGTCGAGGCCCACGGCCAGGATGGTGAAGATCCACTTATAGCCTTCGAGGAGACTCAGCTCGTCGAGGGGCACGTCCGGGAGGTGGAGCCGGTCCTCCAGGGTGCGGAGCTCGTCGATCAGTTCGTGGAAGACGGCCGCGGTCAGGGGTACGGCGGCCTTCCCGTCAGCGTCGGTGTTGTCCATCGGCTCAATCTACGGGCAGGAGTCGGGAGTCACCAGGGTGCCGACCCGGCGCCATCCGCCGACGCTGACGCGGGTCCGACCCGGACCCGGGTCACCCCGTCCCGGTCGAACCCCCGGGCCGGGCCACACCGGCGGCAGGTTTCGGGTCATCGGCCCGGCCCCACAGCACGCTGCTCACGCCCTCCGGTGAGTACTTCACGATGGCTGGCGGCCCGATGCCCGACACCCCATCCTGATCGAGATAGAGGGAACCATCCGGACCGACGGCGATGCCCTGGGGCCAGAAATCGGTCCCGCCGGGAAGCCGGTAGGAGAGAAAGTCGGTGACGGGCTGCTGTCCGGTTTGGCCGTAGCGGACGATGCTGGCTCCATCGACGGCGAAGACGCCTCCACCAGGCGCGGGGGCCAGGGCCGCGTTGGTGTCGTGCGGGCGGACCATGGCCACGAAGCGCATCGTTCCGTCCGGTGTGCGTTCAACCAGGGCATACGGATCGGTGCAGCCGATGTAGAGATCGCCCGTTCCATCGGTGGCCAGCGAAGCCGGATCGCACTGGTTGTCGACGGGGAACGAGGGGTCAAATCCTTGGAAACTCTGCGCATCGGTGACCGACACCAAGCTGCCACCGGGGGCGAGTTCCAGCACCGCGTCCGAAGCGGCGATGAACAGTGATCCATCCGGGCCGGACGCCAAGGCATAGGTCGGGCCGATGGCGCTGTCCGGGGCTGAGGCTCCGATCTCCGGCGTGATCGGAGCACCTCCGTTGCCGGCCACGGTTGTGATCGTGCCGGTGGGCGAGATCGAGCGCACCCGATTGTTCCCCGAGTCGGCAAAGTAGATGGTGCCGTTCGGGTCCGCGATGATTCCCTGGGGATCATCCAGTTCAGCGTCCACTGCAGGCCCGCCGTCCCCGGAGAAGCCAACCTTCCCGTTTCCGGCAATGACCCGGAAGGTGCCCGAGGGCGTGCGGGCCAGGATCTCGTCGAGCGAACCATCCGCCAGGTAGAGGTCACCGTTCGAACCCAGGGCCAGAGGCCCCGGTTGAACGGGACGGACAGCAGCCTGGGCGGGCTTGGCTCCGTGAGGCGGGACAGGTGCCCCACGCCCTTGAGGCGTGGCCGGCTTCGAGGGCGCATCGCGGAACCAGAGGGAGAGTGCGACCCCCACCGAAAGGACCAGAAGCGCCGCGGCCCCGAACCGCAGCCGTCGCCGCCGCTTGCGCCGCCGGGCCTCTTTGAACAGTGCCTCGGCCGGTTGGGTCTCGGACTCCGGTGGACGCTGGACAGGGTCGGAGGGACGGTGGGTGAGCAGGGTCAAGGGATCCCGCCACCATCCCGGGACAGGCTCACGGCAGTCCTTCGATGATCTGGATGACCTCGTCACGTCGGTAGCCCTGGAGCCGGCAGAACTCGACCAGCTCTCGAACTCGCTTGACCACCGCGCTCTGCTCGGGGGTACCGGTGACGGTGATCCCACTACCGCGGCCGAACTCGACCAGACCCTCGTCGCGGAGGATGTGCATCGCTCGGAGCACGGTGTTCTTGTTCACGCCGAGTATGGCTGCGATGTCCTTGGCCAGAGGGAGACGTTCTCCCGGACCCGCTTCGCCCTCGGCGATGGCCCGTCGGATCTCCGCCGCCACCTGATCGTGGAGAGCGACGGATTCTGTTCGGTCGATGTTGACAGAGATCATGGTACTAGTCATAGTAGGCCTATGGCGTACCAAAAGCGAGTGGTGCGATGACGGAAACCCAGGTATTCGGAGCACGCACACTCGAAGCCGAGATCGAATCCCTCTTCGAGGAGGCCCGGCGCCGCCGGCGCCGGCGCCATGCTCTGGTGGCCGGAGGAATCGCACTTCTTCTCGCCTCGCTGGGAGTGGTCGTCGCCGACACGGTGGGCGGTGGGCACGCATCGGTGGGTTCGCCGCACCTCGTCCCTGCGGGGAGAGGGTCAACGCAACGCCCCGCCCCACCGCCCCAGAAGCCGGCGCCTCAACGCCGACCGCCAAGGTGCGAGGGTGGCTCTCTCCCGCTGCCTCATTCCGGTGCCCCGACACCGTCGGCGAATCTTCTTCCGTGCGTGACCTATGCCGCACTTCCGCCGGCGCTCCAGCGCGCGCACCACGCACCCTGACGACTGTCGGCCGCAGGCTCCCTCCGCGCCGCAGGCTCCCTCCGCGCCGCGCCCCTCGCGCCCCTCCCTCCGCGCCACAGCCTCCCCCAGGGTCGCAGCCTCCCTCAGAACAGTGGCGACCAGGTGCTGGTGCGCAGGAGCTTGCTCTCCCACTGGTCACGAACCTCGAGGCCCTTGGCCATGTAGGAACCGGGCCAGGTGGTGGGGTCGTGCTTCTCCACGCTGGTCAGGAGATTGCCCAACGTCGAGAAGTTCATGATCTTCTGCATGAGGATGGCTTCGGGCCGGATGCCCGAACCGTGGGCGACCTGAAAGCAGGCCACGATGTCGAGCAGCTTCTTGTCGGGTGGGATCTGCCGCATGAAGTGCCAGTACTCCCGGTCCCACAGCTCGATGTAGTCGTCGAGGGGCGCATCGGGCCATCCGGTGTCCTGCATGTACAGCGAGAGCTCGTGCTCGCGGCCGTCGGTGGGCACGGCGGCGAGGTCGACTTCCTGCAATGCTGACCACGGGACCGGGGTGAGGATCTTCCCGTTCACCTCATAGCGGTAGGCGTCGAGCCGGGCGGTGATGTCACCCAGATCCCCGGTCAGCATCCGGCGCGCCAGCCGTTCCCAGGCGGCCCCGTCGGCGCAGGCGGTGATGGTCACCACCTGATAGGCCGGACCGCTGCCCATGGCGTGGTTCAGATACCACACCAGTCGGGCGTCATCCCCCTGGGCCAGGGCTCCCATCCATTCGTTGCGGTACAGATCCTCGAAGGCGGAGGCGTGCCGGCCCACGACGCGGTGGGTCTCATGCATGAATACCATCGGTGCCGAGGGTGTCATTGGAGCGGTGACCACGCCGAGGTCCGCAAGAGCTTGCTCCGCCACTGGTCGCGCAGTTCGAGGGCCTCGTGCATCCACGACCCGGGCTGGGTGACCTCGGCCGGGATGTCGTTGGTGAGCAGCCGGATCAGCAGGGGGAGGCTCGAGAGTTTCTGCAGCAGGGTCACCTCGGGGAATCTCCCGGCGCCGGGCATGACCTGCAGCGCGAGCTCGATGCTCATATGTACCTGCGCGCCCTCGGCCCCGAGCGCGCTCCGGTAGACCGAGCCGGCCGCCTCGATGTACTCGCCGACCTTGCCCGGAAACGGCCACATGGTGTCCTCCATGTACATGGTGGGCTCACGCTCGGCGGGCTCGGTGGGCACGTCGGCCAGCGAGCCGATGGACGGCGACCACTCGAGGGCGGTCAGGATGCGTCCGTGGGACTCGTGCTGGAGCCCGTCCAGATGCCGGGCCCACGTCTGCAGGTCTCCGGTCGCCATTCGCTCGGCCAGCCGGAGCCACGCCGCACCGTCCTCCACCGCCGTGACGGTCACGACCCGGTAGGCCGGCCCGCTGCCGTGCGCGTGATCGAAGTACCACAGGAGCCGGGCGTCCGAACCCAAGGCCAGCATGGGCATCCAGCCGTCCCGGTAGGCCTCCTCGAAGCGGGTCGCGTTGGTCCCGACCACCGTGTGGACTTCGTGGACGAAGAGCACGTTCCCCCTTCTGGCCCGAGGTTCCCCAGCGCAACCGCACTGGCGCCGGCACCCACCGAACGAGCCTCTGAGGCCAGAGGATGGTAACCCCCACCTGGTCGCGGGTCAACGCCGTCGCACCCGTCGCGCCCCGGAGCGCCCCCGGATCCGGCGCTCATGCGGCACTACCCTGGCCGGTATGGACGAACACGCAACCGCTCTCGACGTCGCCGCCGCCATTCGAGCCATGGACGTCAGTCCGCTCGAGGTCCTCGATGCCTGCCTCCAACGGGTCGATGAGCGCAACCCCGCCCTCAACGCGGTGATCTGGCGGAATGACGACGACGCCAGAAGTGAGGCCAAGCGGCTGGGCGACCGGATCGCCGTCGGAGCCGATGACCTTCCTCCCTTCGCCGGGGTGCCGCTGCCCATCAAGGACCTCCTCCCCGTGGCCGGGCAGCCCGTGACCTACGGATCGCAGGGAGCGGCCCCGGGTCCGAGCGCGGCCAGCGAGCCGGCAGCCGACGCCTTCGTGGCCGCGGGGTTCATTCTCACCGGCCGGACCAACACACCCGAGTTCGGGTCGATCACCGTGACCGAGAACACCCGGTTCGGAGCCACCCGGAATCCGTGGAACACCGGCCACACCCCGGGCGGTTCGAGTGGGGGAGCGGGGTCGGCCGTGGCCGCCGGGATGTTCCCGGTCGCCCATGCCAGCGACGGGGGCGGATCCATCAGGATCCCGGCGTCGTGCTGCGGGCTGGTCGGGCTCAAGCCGAGCCGCGGTCGGGTGCCGTCGACCGTCCCGGGCTGGCAGGGCATGTCCACCGAAGGGGCCCTGGCCCGAACGGTGGCGGACGCCGCCGCCGTGCTCGATGTGATCAGTGGACCCGATCCCTACGCCTGGTCGAACGCACCGCGGCCCGCCCGGCCTCTCGCCGATGAGGTTGGCGCCGACCCGGGCCGCCTGCGGGTGGCGCTGTGCACGGTGTCGGCATTGGGTCTGCCGGTGGCCGACGAGCCGGTGGCCGCCGTGGAGCGTGCCGGCCGCCTCTTGGAAGCCGCCGGCCATCACGTGTCGAGACTCGACGCTGACGTCTTCGATCCGTCAGGACTCGAACCGTTCCTCAACGTGATCAACGCCGGTCTGGCCGAGACGGATGGAATCGACTGGGACCAGGTGGAGCCCCACAACCAGGCCGCGCACGCCGCGGCCGAGCAGGTCGACAGTCTGGCCCTGACCCGTTCGATCGCCGAGTTGCAACGAATCTCACGGGGCATCGTGCAGCGCTTCGACACCGAGTTCGATCTCCTGATCACCCCGACCATGTCCATCGAGCCTCCGCCGGTGGGCTTGCTGGAAGCCGTCCATGCCGGGGCCGGAGGACCGGTTCTCGAGGTCGTGGCCATGGCCGCATTCACCGCCATCTTCAACATCACCGGCCAGCCCGCCATCAGCCTGCCCCTGCACATGGCCGCCTCTGGACTCCCGGTCGGGGTCCAGATCGTGGCCGGGGGATGGCGGGAAGCGCAACTGGTCCGGGTGGCGTCCAGCCTCGAGCAGGCCGACCCCTGGGCCGGCCGCTCGCCGCATCCGGGCTGAGGGATCATCCAGAGCAGGCCCGGCGCCACCAACCGGCGCCGCGCCCCGGCCGGAGTTCAGCGGAGGCCGAGTGCCTCGGCCGCGACGGCCAGCGCTCCGAGGTGGGCATCGACCGTGCCCAGTCCGGCACGCATCGTGTTGATCGAGACCTGGGTGGCGCCCACTCCAGCCCACCGCTCGACTCGCTTGACCAGGTCGTCGACGTCCCCACGCCACTCGACCCGACCCTCCATACCGATGGTGGCCGGGTCCCGACCGGCCTCGCGGGCGGCGGCATCAATGATCTGGCGTGCGCTGTCGAGCTGAGGACCGGGTTGGACCATGGGGAACCAACCGTCGGCCAGCCTTCCCATCCGGGCGAAGGCCCGGGGCGAAGCGCCACCGAGCCAGATGGGGATGGGACGTTGGACGGGTAAGGGGGCGATACCGGCACCGGTGACCCGGTCGAACCGGCCGTCAACGGTCACCGATCGGGTCGTCCAGAGTTGGCGCAGGAGCGCGACCTGCTCCTCGAGCCTCACCCCCCGCGTGGTGAACTCCTGACCGAGGGCCTCGTACTCGACCGGATTCCACCCGATGCCCACGCCGAGTCGGAAGTTCCCGCCGGTCAGCAGATCGACCTCGGCCGCCTGTTTGGCCACCAGGACGGTGGGACGCTGGGGGAGGATGGTGATCCCGGTGACCAGTTCGAGCGAGGTGCAGCCGGCGAGGTAGCCGAACAGCACGAAGGGCTCGTGGAATTCGGTGTCGATGTCGTAGGGCCCGTCCCAGCCCTGGTGCACCGCCGGATCCGCCCCGACCACGTGGTCGTAGGCGACGACGTGCCGGAAGCCCAGGCCCTCGACGCCCTGTCCGTAGGAGCGGACGGCTCCTACATCGGGGCCGATCTCCGTCTGGGGCAGGATCACGCCGATCTCCATCACCGGGCTCCCGTCATGCCATCGGTCTACCGGTTCAGGCGCCGGTTTCGACCGGCGCGTGCTCTTCCAGCTCGGATTGGCGAACCCAGGTGGCGTACATCTCGGCGTAGCGACCCCCGGCCGCCACCAGCTCGTCGTGCGTCCCCACTTCGACGATCCGGCCGAGGTCGACGACCACGATCCGGTCGGCCCGCATGGCCGTCGACAGCCGGTGGGCGATGAGGATGGCCGTGCGGTTCTCGAGCAGCACGTCGAGGGCGCCCTCGATCTTCGTCTCCGACTGGAGGTCGAGGTTCGAGGTGGCCTCGTCGAGGACGAGCACCCGGGGATGGGCGAGAAAGGCCCGGGCCAGGGCGATCAGCTGGCGTTCGCCGGACGAGAGCGTCTGACCCCGCTCGTGGACAACGGTGTCGAGGCCGTTGGGCATCCGCTCGATCACGTCGGCCAGGCCCACCCGGTCGACCGCCTCTTGGATCTCGGCATCGCTGGCCTCGGGCCGGGCGAACGCGATGTTGTCCCCGATGGTGCCGGCGAAGAGGAAGGGTTCCTGTGGGACGACACCGAGCTGGTGGCGCAGCGAGAACTGGGTCACGCTCCGCAGGTCGTGCCCGTCGATGAGCACCCGCCCGGCAGTGGGGTCGTAGAACCGGGTCACCAGCTTGGCCAGGGTGGACTTGCCGGCCCCGGTGGGCCCGACGAAGGCCACCGTTTCGCCGGGGGCCACGGTGAGGTCGACGTCCTCGATGACCAACCGGTCGGGGAGGTAGCCGAAGGACACGTGGTCGAAGGTGATCGCTCCCTCGATGGGGGGGAGCTCGATGGCGTCGGGCGCCTCGCGGACCTCGGGCTCGGTGTCGACCAGAATCCGGAGCTTGTTTACTGAGGCCTGCCCCTGCTGGTACGTGTTGTACTGCTGCACCAGCAGTTGGATGGGCTGGATGAACCGGTTGAGATAGAGGAAGAACGAGACGAGGGCGCCCACCTGCAGGGTGCCGTGCAGCACCATGGTCCCGCCGATGCCCAGCAGCGCCCCCTGCCCGAGGACGCCGAGCAGCTGGGTGCCGGGACCGTAGAGCGCGTTCACGTGGGCCGTGTAGTTGTTGGCGTCGCGGTAGTCGCCCACCACGTTGCGATGGTGGATCACGTTGTTGCGCTGCCGGTTGTGGGCCGTCACGATGCGTACGCCGTGCAGACTCTCGGACAGGTCGGCCAGCACGTTGGCGATGCCGTCGCGCACCCGGTCGTAGCCGCGTTCGGACGCCCGCTTGAACCACACCGAGGCGATGACCAGCGCCGGGACGATCAACAGCACGGTGATAACGGCCAGCTCCACATTGATGACGAAGAGGATGACGGTGATGACCACCATGGTGAGGCCCTGGATGGCCAGCTGGGAGAGGCCATCCTGCATGAGCTGCTGGAGGTTCTCGATGTCGCTGGTCATCCGCGACATGACCACGCCGGCCTTCTCCTCGGTGAAGAATCCGAGCGAGAGCCGCTGGAGGTGGGCGAACACCTTGACCCGGAGATCGTTCATCACCCAGGCGGCCAGTCGGCCACTCACCTGGACCTGGGCCCGCTGGCTGAGGGCGGTGACCCCCACCGATACCAGATAGAGGCCGGCCAGCACCGCCACCAGGGCGAAGTCTTTGTGGCCGGGTGACATGCCGTTGTCGATGGCGATGCCGGTGAGCGCGGGTCCGGCCTGGGAGGCCACGGCGATGACCACCACCAGCACCCCGGAGAGGGCCAGCATCCCCGGGTACTTGGTGAGAAGGCGCCACAGGGTCATCCGCTTGATGTCGGCCTCGGAACCGGTCTGCGAGAAGACGACGTCCGGTTCGGGATGCTCCGGCTCGGTGGCCAGGAGTGTGTCCACCCCTTCCTGGAGCTCGCTGGGGATGCCGGCGAACGGCAGCCCTGAGGCGGCTGCGGCCTGCGCCCCTCCCTGGCCCCCCAAGCCGCCTCCGGCTCCACCTCCGCCGAACATCATGACCGACCCCCGCCCCGGACCGAGTCGAGGAGGTCCCGCAGCGGGCGACCGTCAGGGTCGGCCTCCTCCTCGCCGTCGGCATCGGCACGGTCGGCCTCCTCCTCGAAGGCGCCGGCCTGGGCCAGCACCTCGGCGTAGAGGGGTGTCGACTCCAGCAGTTGGGCGTGGGTGCCGTCGGCCACGATCTTGTTGTGGTCCAGCAGCAGCACCCGGTCGGCCAGGGAGATGGTGGAGAGACGGTGGGCGATGATCAGGGTGGTCCGGCCCTCCATCTGTGCCCGCAGGCCGGCGTGGATGGTCTGTTCCACCTGGACGTCGATGGCGCTGGTGGCGTCGTCGAGCACCATGATGGGCGGATTGACCAGCAGCGTCCGGGCGATGGCGATCCGCTGACGCTGACCTCCCGACAGGGTGTAGCCGCGCTCGCCGATCACCGAGTCGTACCCTTCGGCCAGGTGGGTGATGAACTCGTGGGCGCCGGCCGCCTTGGCCGCCACCTCGACCTCTTCGAGTGTGGCCGAAGGCCTTCCGTAGGCGATGTTCTCGCGCACCGTGGCCGAAAACAGGAACGGTTCGTCCAGGACCATCCCCACGTTGGCCCGCAGGCTGGCCTGGGTCACGTCCCGGATGTCGTGGCCGTCGATCTTGATGGCCCCGTGCTTCACGTCGTAGAACCGGGTCAACAGTCGGGCCACCGTCGATTTGCCGGCGCCGGTGCGTCCCACCATGGCCACCGTCTCGCCCGGCGAGAGATGCACGTCGAAGTCGGCCAGCACCAGGTGTTCGGCGTCCTTGTCGTAGGCGAAGTCGACATGCTCGAACCGGACGTCTCCCTTGACGTCGACCAGGTCGAGGGCGTCGGGCTTGTCGGTGACGGTGGGCTGTTCATCGATGATCTCGTAGATCCGGTCGGCCGAGGCCGCCGCCCGCTGGCCCATCATGATCAGCATGCCGAGCATCATGAACGGCGCCTGGAGCATCAACAGGTAGGCGTTGAACTCCAGGATGTCACCGACGGCCAGGCCGCCGTGGATGACCATGTACCCGCCGAACAGCAGCACCAGGGCCAGGCCGACCTGGGGGAGGTTCTGGACGACGGGGGAGAAGCGGGCCCGCAGGTCGGCGTCTTTGATGTAGCTCCACTGGAGCCGGTCGGCCGCCCCCGACAGGGCCGTCAGCTGCTGCTGCTCGGCGGCGAACGACTTGACCACCCGGACCCCGTTGACGTTCTCGTCCACGATGGTGGCCACGTCGGCCAGTCGGGACTGGATGAGCCACGACACCGGGAACATCGACTTGCGCATCTTGACGCCGGCGAAGTACACGAAGGGCATGGTGGCCATGGCGATGAAGGCCAGGGGGACGTCGATGGACAGCATGTAGATGAAGGCCACCACCGCGATCGAGCACTGCACCAGGATCGAGGGGGCGAAGGTCATGTACATCTGCACCGAGCGGATGTCGGAGTTGGCCCGGGAGATCAACTGCCCCGACTGCACCCGGTCGTAGAAGGAGAACGACATCTTGGTCAGGTGCTCGTAGATGATGTTCCTGAGGTCGTACTCGATGTCGTAGGCCGTCTCCAGCAGGAACCGCCGGGCGATGTAGCCCGAGATCCCGCCGAGCACGCCGAGGCCCACCACCCACCACACATAGTGATAGAGGTCCGAGGTGTCATGGTGGGCGATGGGCCCGTCGATGGCCTTCTGCAACAGGTTGGGGATCTGGACCTGCAGCATCAGCCCGACGAACGACATGACCAGTGAGGTGATGAAGATGCCCTTGTGGGCGAACATGATGGGCTTGACCCGGCTGAGCCATGGGAGTGACTTGTCCGGGTCGATGGTGGCGCGGGGTGCTTCGTTGCGGGCCACCTCGGAGATGGGGATGAACTCGGTGCCGGCTTCGGCGGCATCCGGCGGTCGGGGTCGCAGCCCGGGGATCCTCATCGGGCTGCCTGACGGGCCAACCGGTAGGCACCGAAGGCGTTCCTCCAGGCCGCCAGGCCGTCGAAGGCCTTTTTGGATTGGTCGGCATCGTTGAGGCACCCGGCGATTTCGGCCAGGCGCCCGGCCACGGCGGCGTCGGCCAGGTCGAGGGCCTGGCGCCCACTGTCGGTGAGGACATGATCCACCTGCCGACGGTCGGAGACCACATGTCTGCGCTCCACCAGACCTCTGGCCACCAGGCCGTCGATGATGGCCGTCACGCTCGGGGGACGCACGGCCAGACGTTCGGCCAGGTCGGAGGAGACGGCGGACCGTTCGTCGAGAAGGCCCAACACCCGGTATTGGGGCGCCGACAGGTCGGCGGTGGCCAGGCCGATTTCGACCTGCTTCCCCAGCCAGGCTGCCGCCCTCCCGATGGTCTGGTGACCGTGGACCTCGGGCGTTCTCGCCGCAGTTGCTTTGGAACTCACATTATTAGACTATCGAACTAAACGGAACCCTCGTGCACCCCACGAACGCGGGTGGCTCCGCAGACACGTGGTGTCACGGTGCCGGAGGAGGTGTATCTCCTGGTGGGGCTGGTGCACCCGTGACCGGTTCGGCTCTACCCCGGCCGGTGCGTGGAGTTTCCTGAGGTGGAGTTTCCTGAGGCTGAAACGATCGCTCACCCCCGCCCACGCCGACCCGGATCGGTGACGAGTGCCGGTTCGGGCGAAGCCCGAGGACAGGCCCGAAGGCCGTGCTACGAAACGAGCCCGCCGGTGTTGAGGTTGAGACCGTCGGCGCTCTTCGAGCGGTGCATGACCTGGATCTCACTGAACTCAGCCAGGCCCCACGGACCGTTCTCGACCCCGACGCCGCTCCACTTGAAACCGCCGAAGGGCTGCTGTGGGGCGAGGGCCAGATGGGTGTTGACCCAGGCTGTCCCGCACTCGAGCCGTCCGGCAACGTCTGAGGCGCGATCGGTATCGGTGCCCCACACCGAGCCTGACAGCCCGAAGTGGGTGGCATTGGCCCGCTCGACCACATCGTCCACGTCCCGGTAGGAGATCACCGGCAGCGCCGGACCGAACTGCTCCTCGTCGACGATGCGGGTGCCATCGGAGAGCCCGGACAGGATGGTCGGTTCGAAGAAGTAACCCGGCCGGTCCATGGCATGCCCGCCGACTGCGGCCGTGGCCCCGTGGGACAAGGCGTCGCCCACCAACTCCTTGACCCGCTCGAACTGCGGCTTGTTGTTGATGGGACCGAGCTTGGAACCCTCCTCGGTGCCGTCGCCGACCTTGATCGCCGCGGCCTGGGCGGCCAGGCCGCCGACCACGTCGTCGTACATCGACTCGGGGACATAGACCCTCTTGATGGCCGAGCACACCTGACCGTTGTTGTTGAAGGCCCCGGCGAAGATGGCCTTGCTCACCACGGCCGGATCGGCATCGTCCAGCACGATGGCCGGATCGTTGCCACCGAGCTCGAGGGTCACCCGCTTGAGGTCGGGCGCGGCCGACATGGCCACTTTCTTTCCCGTCTCGATGGATCCGGTGAAGCTGACCTTGCGCGGCACCGGGTGCGAAGTCATCCACGCACCCAGCTCGTCGCCGCCACTGACCACGTTGATGACCCCCGGGGGCATGACGTCGCGCAGGATCTCGGCCACCTTCAAGGTGGTGAGTGGAGTGAATGGCGACGGCTTGAGCACCAACGTGTTCCCGGCCAGCAGCGCCGGCGCGATCTTCCAGAAGGCGAGGGTGAGGGGGAAGTTCCACGGGGTGATGGCGGCCACGACGCCCACCGGGCGACGGACCACCTCGACCCGGGCCTCGGCGTCGTCCTGGATGACTTGTGGGGGCGTCTCGATGTTGGCGAAGTACTGGCACCAGATGGCCGCGGCGAAGACCTCGATGTTGGCGTCACCGAGTGGCTTCCCCTGCTCCGCGGTGAGCACGGGGGCGAGCTCGGCGCCGGAGGCCAGCAGGACGTCGGCCATCTTCAGGAGGGTCTGGCGACGAAGATCCTCGTCGGTCTTCCAGTCCCTCTGGGCCTTGGCCGCGGCGTCGAAGGCGGCATCCAGCTGTTGGCGACTGCACTCGGGGGCGTGGGCGAATATCTCGCCGTTGGCCGGATTCACCACGCCGAACGAATCCGCCGCCGGTACCGTGTCGCCTCCGATGGTCATCACGAAGTCGGACATATGTTCCCCCAGTGCTCGGTCTTCAGGTTCTCCCTGAGGCTATTGCCCCCAGCCTAACTGTCAAGGGCGGCCCCGTGTCCGGGGGTCAGACCGGGACGGGTTCGGGTTCGACCGGGGCCACCGGGCCACCTGATCCACCCGGGCCTCCCGGGCCACCCGGCGCATCCGCTTCGAGCTCGGGGTCGACCGAGAAGTGGGGGAGGATGCGGTCGAGCCAGCCCGGGAACCACCAGTTGGCCTTGCCCAACACGAACATGACGGCCGGCACGATGGCCATCCGGATCAACACCGCGTCCATCAGGATGCCGGCGGCCAGGCCCAGCCCGAACTGCTTGATCACCAGCTCACCGCCGAGGATGAACGACCCGAAGACCAGGATCATGATCAGGGCCGCGGCGGTGATCGTCTTGCCGGTGGCGGCCAGTCCCCGCCGGACCGCCGTGGTGTTGTCACCCGACTTCACATATTCCTCGCGTATACGGGTGATGAGGAAGACCTCATAGTCCATGGACAGCCCGAACAGGATGGCGAACAGCATCACCGGCAGGAACGCGGCGATCGGTCCGGGACTGCCTATCTGGAACACCGAGCCCAGCCACCCCCATTGGAACACGGCTACCAAGACACCGAACGCCGCCCCGATGGAGAGCAGGTTCATCACCGCGGCGGTGAGAGGGATGACGAGACTACGGAAGACCATGGTCAGCAGGAGGAACGAAAGCACGACCACCAGGCCGATGAACAGCGGGAGCTTGGATGAGAGCACACGGGCGAAATCCACAAAGATGGCGGTGTCCCCGCCGACGTAGATGGTGACCCCGCTGCCGGCCACGGTGGCGGGAATGGTGGTCTGGCGCAAGTGGTCGATCAGGTCGGTCGTCTGCGACGCTTCCGGCGAGGTGGTCGGGTAGGCGGTGATCAGGCTGACCGTCTTGCCGTCCTTGGTCGGGAGGACGAGCGGACCGGTGACCGTGGCCACGCCCGGCTGCGCCCGGACCTGATCGGCCACGTTGTCGAGGGTCTGTTGATCGGCCGCCCCGGCGTTCTCGCTCACGAGAAGGAGCGGGCCGTTGAACCCGGGCCCGAAGCCGCTGGCCAGAAGGTCATAGGCGGTCCGGGTGGTGGTGCCTGTCGGGTCGTTGCCCTGGTCGGACGAGCCCAGACGGAGCGAGAAGAACGGCAGGGCCACCAGCACGACCACGGCAAAGGCCACCAGCGCCGGGATAACCGGTCGCCTCTGGACGAATGCGGCCCAGCGGGCCCAGAACCCCTTGGTCCCCGAGCCGATCACCTTGGGGCCGTTGAGCGCCAGGTCCTTCTTCTGGCGCCGGCTCAGGACCCGGGGCCCGATGAACCCGAGGAAGGCGGGGAGCAGGGTGAGGGCGGCGATCATGGTGAAGAGGACACCGATGGCGGCGGCGATGGCCAGCCCGTAGAGGAACGAGACGCCGAGGGCGAACATCCCGAGCAGGGCGATGCACACGATGATGCCCGCGAACAGCACGGCCCGACCCGAGGTGTTGACCGCGTTGACGATCGACGATTCGAGGTCCTGGCCGGCGATCAGGCCTTGGCGGTGCCTGGTCACGATGAACAGTGCGTAGTCGACCCCCACCCCGAGGCCGATCAACAGGACCAGTTCGGTCGAGAAGACCGGCATCTTGAGCAGGTGGCTCAAGAGCCCGATCACTCCGATGGCCGTTCCCAGGGAGGCCAGGGCAGACAACAGGGGGAGGACCATGGCGAAGACCGAGCCGAATACGAGGAGCAGCACGATCCCGGCCAGCAGCACCCCGAGACCGGTCCCCCCGAAGGACTGCTTGTCGGCGGCCTCGGCGATCTGTCCGGCCACCGCCACCTGCAGGCCTGGACCGTTCGCGGTCTGGGCCGTTGACACCAGCTGTTTGGCCACCGGGGTGGAGATGTACTGGGCCTGCTCGTCGAATGTCACCGTGGCGAACGCGGTCCTCCCGTCCTTGCTGATCTGGTTGGCCCCTTGCGGTGAGTAGGGACTGGTGATCTCAGAGACGTGGGGCACCTCCTTCACCTTGGCCAGCATGGTGTTGACCGTGGCCATCACCTCGGGGTCGGTGACTTTGCTCCCGTCGGTGGTGTGGAACACGATCTGCTCGCGGTCGCCGGCGATCTTCGGCGCTGACGCCTGCAGCAGGTTGAGCGCCTGGGTGGAGGGCGTGTTGGGCAGGGAGAAGGTGTTGTTGTAGGCGGTGCCCACCGCCTGGGAGATGAGGGTCATGCCGATGAGGGCAGCGAGCCATATCAGCAGGACGATCACGCGGTGGCGGACACACCAGGTGGCAAGGGACTTCATTGCCGGGGACTCCTCAAAGTTCAATCGTCGGTCAGGGGTGAATTGCGGGGCCCGTGGAATCGAGCGACAGGTCGTGCGACGGGCTTGTGGTCTTGCAGGGTTGCGGAGCCATTCTCGTCGATAGAACCCGACGAACGGTAAATCGACCCAATTCCCTCACTTCTTGAGGGCATAGGTGTCGCCCGGCCTTGAATTGGCGCCACCCACACACTAGAGCCCACGACGCCCCCGGGGTCGTCATATGCCGTGACGGGGCCCGGGTCGACCATCATGGAGGCCATGGAGTTACCCGATCGCCTCGTCCCGCTGTCCGGGGCCTACAATTTTCGGGACCTCGGCGGCTACGTGACCAGGGACGGACGGTCCACCCGGTGGGGGACCCTGTTCCGCAGCGACACCCTGCACGAGCTCACCGATGCCGATGTGGCGGTGATTCGGTCGCTGGGTCTCGCCACGGTGATCGACCTGCGCACGCCCCGCGAGCTCGAACGCACCGGACGGGGTCCGCTCGGCCCTGAACCGATGGCGTACCGGCACCTCTCGGTGATCGGGGACGGAACGGGCGAGGCCCTGGCCGCCCCGGCCGCCGCCGGTGAGGAGCTCTCGGAGCGCTACCTCTGGTACCTCGATGTGGGTCGGCGATCCCTGGTCGAGGCGCTCGATGTGGTCTCCGACCCCGTCAGCCTGCCGCTCGTCTTCCACTGTGCGGCGGGCAAGGACAGGACCGGGGTGCTGGCCGCGCTGGTGCTCGACATCCTGGATGTGGACGATGAAGCCATCGTGGCCGACTACCTGGTCACTGCCGCCCGGATGGACCTGATCCTCGGCCGCTACCGCTCCGATCCCGCCCTGGCCGAAAGGATGGCCAGTGTGCCGGCCTCGCGCTTCAGCGTGGAGGCGGAAACCATGGTCCGTTTTCTCGCCGGACTCGATGAACGATTCGGGGGGGCCAGGGCCTGGGCGCTCGCCTCCGGGGTGGCCCCGCACGCCATCGACCGGATGGAGGAGCTGCTGCTCGAGCCGGCCCGCTGAGGGAGCCCGGGTTCCCTTTGGCTCACCGGGGCCACACCCACCGGGCCGGGCCGCCCACCGGGCCGGGCTGGCCGCCGGCCGAGCCCAACAGGGGGCCGGGTCCGCCCGGCGCCTGTGACCGGCCGCGGGGTGCGGCCTAGACTGAGGCGGTGCTCGCAGCCTTGTGGGAACCGATCCTGGCCGGTGCACTGGTTGTGGCCATGCTGGTGATGATCGGCCTCGTCGCGGTGACCTTCCTGCTCTGGCGGTACGGCCGGCGGAAATGGCGGGCCTTCCACTCGCACGGGGCGGTGGTCGGCGCGGTGGCTCTGTGGGAGGCCACCGCCGAACACGGCTTCGGACGCCGGTCGCGCCAGGCGTGGACGCCGGACGACGTCTACCGGTGGACACCCCGCCAGGTGCGCAAAGAGCTGTGGCGGGCAGTCGACCAGGCCAGTAGCGCGGTTCGGGCCGCTGCCGGTGCCGGCGCGCCCACCGCCTCGCTTCCCGGACTGTGTCGCCGCCTGCACGAGGTGGCCGTCGGTCTGGATCAGGTCCTCCGGGTCGAGTCGACCGGGGCGGTGCCCCGGGAGGTTGCCGCCCAGGCCATCGAGGTGATG
Source organism: uncultured Acidimicrobiales bacterium (assembly GCA_963713625.1). GTDB lineage: Bacteria > Actinomycetota > Acidimicrobiia > Acidimicrobiales > RAAP-2 > Bog-756. The sequence goes on from CAVQMN010000011.1 coordinate 114,964, forward strand.
CGGGCGGCGACTGACGTCAAGGAGGCCGCGGTGGCATCGGCCAGCGACGCCACCGGCCAGCGGGTGAGGGATCTGGTCCGTGACGCCGACCATGAGATCCAGTGCCTCGACGCCGGTCTGGCATCGGCCCGGTCGGTACTCCCTCCCCACAACGGCTGAACCAGCTGAGCGTCGGACCCGACGTCCGACGGGGACGGTCAGGCGGCGTCCCCGGCGAGGACCTGATCGACCACGCCGGCGAGCACCCCGAGGCCGTCGGCCAGGAGCGCTTCTTCGATGACGAGGGGAGGCAACAGGCGGATGACGTTGCCGTAGCTGCCGCAGGTGAGCACGATCACCCCCGCCTGATGGCAGGCGGCCGCGATCTGTCGGGTGGCGGCGGGGTCGGGATCCGACGTTCCGGGCCGGACGATCTCCATGGCCATCATCGCGCCGCGTCCCCGGACGTCACCGATGGCCGGGTGGGTGGCCCGGAGCTCGCCGAGGATCTCCGCCATCGCCCGACCACTGACGCGGGCGGCCTGGGCCAGGTTTTCCTTCCGCATGGTGTCGATGGAGGCCAGCGCGGCGGCGCAGGCCACCGGGTTCCCCCCGTAGGTGCCACCCAGGCCACCGGGGTGGACCGCCGCCATGAGGTCGGCCCGACCGGTGACGGCGGCCAGGGGCATCCCTCCGGCCAGGGCCTTGGCCGTGGTCAGGAGATCGGGCACCACTCCTTCGTGATCGCAGGCGAACCAGTCACCGGTACGGCAGAAGCCGGTCTGGATCTCGTCGGCCGCCAGCAGCACGCCGTGGTCCCGGCACCAGGCGGCGACCGCGGGGAGGAACCCGGGCGCGGGTACCACGAACCCGCCTTCGCCCTGGATGGGCTCGATGAGTACGCAGGCCACGTTGTCCGCACCCACCATCCGCTCGATCTGCTCGATCGCCCGCGATGCCGCCTGCTCCCCGGTCATGCCGGCAGGGTCGCGGTACGGGTACGACATCGGCACGCGGTAGATCTCGGGGGCGAACGGCCCGAACTTGTCCCGGTAGGGCATGTTCTTGGCGGTGAGGGCCATGGTCAGGTTGGTGCGGCCGTGGTAGGCGTGGTCGAAGACGACGACGGCCTGACGTCCGGTGACGTGTCGGGCCACCTTGACCGCGTTCTCCACGGCCTCGGCTCCCGAGTTGAACAGGGCGGTCCGCTTCGGGCCGTCGCCCGGGGCCAGTTCGTTGAGGGCTTCGCACACCGCCACGTACGGCTCGTACGGGTTGACCATGAAACAGGTGTGCGAGAACCGGGCCACCTGTTCCTGTACCGCCTCGACCACGGCCGGGTTGGCGTGGCCCACGCTGACCACCGCGATCCCCGCACCGAGGTCGATGAGGGAGTTGCCGTCGACGTCCACGAGGATCGCCCCGGCCGCGCGCTCGATGTAGAGGGGGACGACCGAACTGACGCCGGGTGCCACCGCGTCCAGCCGCCGCCGCTCGAGGCCCCGGGAGTTGGGGCCCGGGATCTCGGTGACCACCGACCGCGCCTGCTTGACGAACGACGAGCTCATGGCCCGGACAGTAGCGGAGGGTCTGCTCAGTCGTTGGCCAGGGCGATGACCCCGAACATGGCTCCCGTCGGGTCTCCGAGCACCGCGAACCGGCCCGCGGGGACGTCGACAGGCCCGGCGAAGAGCGTGGCTCCGAGGCCGGTGGCCGAGGCCACTGTGGCATCACAGTCCGCCGTGCCGAAATAGGCCAGCCAGTGGGCCGGGACCTCGGGCGGCACCTCCGGTGGCGTGGTCAGCATGCCGCCGACCTGGTTGCCGTCCAGCTTCCACGTGGTGTACTCCATGCCCCCCATGTCGGCCGTCTCGGCCTCCCAGCCGAACACCTCGCCGTAGAACGCCGCGGCTGCGGCCGTGTCCCGGGTGGAGAGCTCGTTCCAGGCCAGGGCGCCCGGTTCATTGACCAGTCCGGCACCGAGGTGCAGCCGGGGTTGCCAGACCGCGGCGGCGGCCCCGGTGGGATCGGCGAACACCGCCATCCGGCCGACGTCGAGTACGTCCATGGGCTCCACGAAGACCGTGCCGCCGGCCGCCTTGACCTTGGCGATGCTGTCGTCGGCGTCCACCACCGAGACGTAGGTGGTCCATGCCGGGGGTTGACCCTCCATCATGATCGTGGCGGCTCCGGCCACCGGAATCCCTCGGAGTTCCATCATGGTGTAGTGCCCGGACTCCGGTCCCTGGTCCTTGGCCTCCCAGCCGAACAACGAGGAGTAGAAGGAAGCCGAGGCGGCCAGGTCAGGACTGGCGAGGTCGACCCATGAAGGGGTTCCGGGCTCGTAAGAGGTCCGAGTGGGCATGGCTGGCTCCCTGGTCGTCGTGGTCCGCACCCAGTTCGGTGCGCTCGGCCCAGCCTGCCACGCGGCCGGCCGCCGCGCTCGACCGATGGGAACGGGCGGGCGGTTCCGCGGTTCAGTTGCCGAAGTTCCAGCTACCGCCGTCCTCGTAGCGGTGCATGATGTTCTTGGCGATGAGGATCTTGTGGACCTCGTCGGGGCCGTCGGCCAGCCGGAGCACCCGGGCGGTGAGGTACATCTGGGCCAGCGGCAGGTCGTTGCTCACGCCGGCTCCGCCCCACACCTGGATGGCCCGGTCGACCACCCGGTGATAGGCGGCGGGTACGAACACCTTGATGGCCGAGATGGCGGTGCGGACGTCCGGATCGCCGTTGGCCACCTTTTCGGCCGCGTTGATGGTCATCAGCCGCGCTGACTGCACGTCCATGTAACTCTCGGCGATGAATCCCTGGATGAACTGCTTGTCCTTGAGCAGGCCGCCGTGGACCTCACGGACCAGCGTCCGCTCCACCATCAGATCGAACGCCCGCCACATCTGGCCGACCGAATTCATGCAGTGGTAGACGCGCCCGGCCCCGAGACGGTCCTGGGCGGCCTGGTGGCCCTGACCGACCAGGCCGAGGGTGTTCTCCACGGGGACCCGGACGTTCTCGTACCTGATCTCGCAGTGGTCGGAGGTGGAGTGCCCGAAGATGCCGATGCCCCGGACGATGTTCACGCCCGCGGTGGCGGTCGGAACGATGATCTGGGTCATGCGTCCGGGTGCGCCGAGCTCGCCGGTCGGATCGTTGGCCCGGCACATCACGATGAAGAAGTCGGCGTCGATCCCGTTGGAGGTGAACCATTTGTGCCCGTTGATCACCCAGTGATCGCCGTCACGGACGGCCTCTGTCTCGATCGAGCGGGGATCGGATCCGGCATGGTCCGGCTCGGTCATCGAGAAGCCGGACTCCATCGTTCCGTCGATGAGCGGGAGCAGCCATTTCCGCTTCTGCTCCTCGGTCCCGTACTTGACCAGGATGCTGGCGTTGCCCGAGTTGGGTGCGGCGATACCGAACAGGGTGGCGGCGCCGACCGCGTAGGCGAGGATCTCGTACATGTAGGCCAGCGCGAGGAAGTCGAGGCCCATGCCGCCGTACTCCTGGGGCAGGTGTGGAGCCCACAGACCGGCCAGGTTGACCTTGCTCTTGATCTCCTCCCGCAACTCGATGCTGCGCCGCCGGCTGTGGTCCTTGTCGTCGGCGGTCACCTCAGCAGCCCGGCGCGACCGCCACAGCACCTCTTCGTTCGGGAGGATCTCCGTGTTGATGAAATCCGCGGTGCGGCGGCGGATGTCGTTGATAGCGGGATCCAGGCCTGGTATCGGCGTCACGTTGATCGCCACTGCGGTCACCTCGTCATGTCGGGGGTCGGACCACTTCATCATGGCCCACCGGCGGGGCCAGGGCCGCCGGTGGGCATCGGCACCTCGGTCAGCGCGATCCGCCGGTGAGGTTGTAGATGGTCACCCCGTCGACTGTCTGAGCGGTGAAGTGGCTGGTCACCCACGACTCGATCTGGGACGCCGGGGAGGTCCCCGTAGCTCCGCCCGCGCCACCGAAGCCACCCCCAAAACCGCCGCCCCCGCTGATGTAGTAGTGGATCTTTCCCTCGGCCACGTACCGTTCGAACTGGGACAGGGTCGGGGCGGGATCGGTTCCGTTGAACCCACCGATGGCCATGACCGGATCGCCGGTGGCCAGCTGGTAGCCCGACGCAGAATTGGATCCGGTGGTGGCTGCCACCCACGAATACCGGGAGGCGTCGGTGCCGAGGAGCGCGGTCAGCTGCTTGCCAGGGGTCGATCCGTCGAGGAGGCCACCGGCGCCACCCGGGCCACCCCGCCCGCCACCTCCGAAGCCACCCGCACCACCGGTCTGCGCCCCTCGACCGAATCCGCCACCGAATCCCGGCGCCCCACCGGCTCCGGTCGCACCACCGAAGCCGGCCCTGACACCACGCGGGAAGGCACCGGCGGGGATGTGCAACCCGTTGGGGAGCTTGGTCCCGTTGGGCAGCGTGAATCCCTTGGGCACGGTGATGCCACCGCCCCGCCCCTGGCCGCCGAAACCACCACCGCCGAAACCGCCGCCTCCGAAGCGCCGGCCGAACCCACCACCGGTGAACCCACCGGGGCCGCCGAACCCGCCACCACCGGCGATGGCCGGACCGGCTGAAGGGATGGCTCCGCTGTGGGGTGTGGCTGCCGTGTTCAGCGCATACGCGGCCGGGGCGGCAATGATCGAGGCGATCCCGAAGCCGGCGATACCCGCGGCCAGGACGCCCCGGGCCCGGGGGAGCAGGGCGATGGCGAGGGCGGCGGCAACACCGGCGACCAGGACGACCCAGCGCAGCGCCGGGTACCAGGTCGGACTCCATCCGAGGATCACAAAGGCCCAGGCGATGCTGGCCAGGATGGCGACAGCCAGGGCCAGGCGGGGAACGATCTCCTGGCGCCGCCGCCACAGAGTGGACGCACCCATCCCTACCAGGGCCCCGATGGCCGGGGCGAGAGCCACCGTGTAGTACGGGTGGATGATCCCGTGGGCGAAGCTGAACACCGCCCCGGTCACCAGCAGCCATCCGCCGAATATGAGAAAGGCCGCCCGCACCCGATCGGTCCTCGGGGCGCGCCGGGTGAGCCACAGCACGGCGACCAGGCCGATCAGGGAGCCGGGAATCAACCACGAGATCTGCCCGCCCATCGAGGAGAGGAACAGCCGGTTCCACCCGGTCGGGCCCCACATGCTGCCGGCGGCGCCGTGACCGCCGACACTGCCGGTCTCGTTGCCGCTCAGCCGCCCGAAGCCGTTGTAACCGAAGATGAGGTTGAGTTCTGAATTGTTGGTCGAACCCCCGACGTAGGGCCGGTCGGCGGCCGGGGTCAGTTGCACCGCCGCCACCCACCAACCCGCGGACAAGAGGAGCGCGACCCCGGTGTAGATCAGCTGCACGATCCGGCGCCCGAGCTTCGGCGGACCGGCGAACAGGTAGACCAGGACGAGGACGGGTAGGAGGATCAGGGCCTGGAGCATCTTGGTGATGAACCCGAACCCGATCAGCGCACCGGCGAACACCATCCATTTGGTCCGCCCACCTTCGATGGCCCGGACCGCGGCATAGGCCGCGGCGGTGAGCACCAGGGTGAGCATGGCGTCGGGATTGTTGAAGCGGAACATCAGGGTCGCCACCGGAGTCAACGCCAGCACCACCCCGGCCAGCAGCGCGGCTCCGGGCGTGAACCAGCGGCGGACGGTGACGAAGAGCAATCCGACGGTGGCCACTCCCTCGAGGGCCTGAGGCACCAGGATGCTCCAGGCGTTGACGCCGAACAGTCGGGCCGAGAGTTCCATGACCCAGAGCGAGGCGGGCGGCTTGTCCACGGTGATGAAGTTGGAGGCGTCGGAGGAGCCGAAGAAGAAGGCCTTCCAACTCTTCGTCCCGGCCTGGACGGCGGCCGAGTAGAAGCTGTTGGCCCAACCCGATTGACCGAGGCCCCAGATGTAGAGGAAGCCGGTGCCGACCAGCAGCACGACGAGGGCGGGACGGACCCAGGCCGGATCCTGTGGTCGCCCGCGGACCAGTCGTGCCCACCGCCCGGCCGGCGGAGCCGGCGTGGGCGGATCCACCGGCGCACCGATTCCCCTGGCGGCGATACCGGCGTCGCCGGCTGCCCTGTCGGTGTCCCAACCGTAGGGGGCCGGAGACGGGAGGTCGGCGACGCCCGGAGGCACGGTGCCCGGATCGGTGGTGGTGGCGGTCGCTCCTCCGGCCTCGTCGTGACCGAGTTGCGTGCCGGTCATGACGGCCTCCAGGCCACCGTCGGGCATGTGGGCACCGGGAGGGCGCCTGTGTCCGACGTGTCGGAACCCTCGGCCAGGTGGGTCCCGAATTGCGGTCGGAACACCCAGCTGCGGAGGATGGCGAAGCGGATCACCGCGGCACCGGCGTTCCCCGCGGTCACGGCGCAGAGCTCGGGGATCAGGGACCGCAGGCCGACGGCGCGGGTGACCGCCAGTGCTCCGGTGGTGAAGGCCAGGCTGACTCCGGTGAGGGCAGCCGCCGTGGCCATCCGACGGCTTTGGTCCAACCCCCCGTCGCGCCCACCGGCCATCCCCCGGTGGGCGGCGGTGTTGCCCAGGCTGCAGGCCACGATGGCCACGGCGTTGGCCAGGTACCCACCCAGGCTGGGTTCGAGGGCGGCAAAGGTTCCGGCATAGGCCACGGTGCTGACGGCCCCGACCCCGGCGAAGCGGAGCAGCTCGTCGGCGAAGACCTCGGTGTCGGCCCGAGTACCCGCCCGGGTGCCGGCCGACGGGGGCCGGGTGGCTCCGATGGTGGTCAGGTCCGACGGGCCGCCGACCGCCGTCTCGGACTTCGGGCCGGACCGCGTCCGGTGTCCCGATCCCGAGGTGCTCGCTGAGGCCGGGAGCCGGGCCGGGCGCAGGATCGACAGTTCCGGGTGAGCGGCGGCGCGGGGCTTCGGGCGCCGACCGGTCAGACGGGCCACACCCCGGAGGTCCCGGAGAGCCGTCTGGATGACGGCGACGCGGGAGTCGGTGTCGTCGACCCAGTCGACCGGGACCTCATGGATGCGCAGACCGACCCGTTGCGCGGTGATCAGGACCTCGGTGTCGAAGAACCACTCGTCGTCCTCCACCAGAGGGAGCACCTCGGCTGCCGCTTCGCGACGCATGGCCTTGAAGCCGCATTGGGCATCCGTGCACGGGCTCCGGAGGGCCGAGCGCAGCAGCAGGTTGTAGCCCCGGGAGATCATCTCCCGACGGGCGCCGCGTACCACGTGGGCCCCGGAACCGAGTCTGGTCCCGATGGCCACGTCACTGTGCCCGGACAGGAGCGGGGCGACCAAGGGCAGGAGGGCGTCCAATCCGGTCGACAGGTCGACATCCATGTAGGCGACCACCGATGCCGAACTCATCGACCACGCCGCCCGCAGCGCTCGACCGCGTCCCTTCCGGTCGAGGTGGATGGCCCCCACGCCCTCGAGCGTCGTGGTCAGGTCCGTGGCGATCGACCAGGTGCGGTCGGTGCTGGCATTGTCGGCGATGGTGATGGTCGTGACGAACGGGAATGACGTGTCGAGATAGGTCCGCAGGGCGCGGATGCTCCGATCCAGCTGCGCAGCCTCGTTGTAGACGGGGATGACGATCTCCACGTCCGGTCCCGTGGAGGCGCCGGGGGATTGGAGGCGGGTGATGGGGGCGATGCTCATGACCCCGACGGTGGCACGTCGGGATCGGATTTGGGTGGGGACGGGCTGTGCGTTCGATGAGAACCGGAGCGATGACGGGACCACGCCCGGAGGGTGCCGGTCGGACCAGAGTGGCTGCGGTTCACTGACCATCGTCCGCCGCTTCCGCGGTCGAGTCCGCCACATCGGCCGGTGGTCGGTGGTCGGTGGTCGGTGCGGCCGCGGCACCAGCCGGACGCCCTGACCGGTTGGCGCTAGGGGCGTGAGGGGCCGGCTCGGAACCCCGGTCCTCCGGCTCGTCTCCGGCCTCGGGTGACGAAGGCGGGGGCGTGGTGGGGAGATGCACGAGAAAAGTGGTTCCCCCGCCGACCCGGGACTCGGCCGAAACCGTCCCTCCATGGGCTTCCACGATGGCACTCACGATCGAGAGTCCGAGGCCCGCCCCCCCGTGGGTCCGGGATCGCGATGGATCGGACCGGTAGAAGCGCTCGAACACGTGCTCAGCCTGCTCGGGCTCCATGCCTGGCCCGTTGTCGCTCACCGTGATCACGGCCCCGGCATCGTCTCCGTCCACTTTGACCCGGGCTTCGGTGCCCGGTGGGGTGTGAGCCCGGACGTTCCCGAGCAGGTTGTCGACCACCTGGCGCAGGCTGGTGGGGTCGCCCATCACCTCGATCGGGTGGGACGCCTCGAAGGTGACCGGCCATGCCGGCCCCACGGTGGACGCGGTGTGCACAGCTTCGGCGCACAGGGCTACGAGGTCGACGGAACGTTGCTCCATCGGACGGCCTTCATCGAGGCGGGCCAGGAGCAACAGGTCAGCCACGAGATGCTCCATCCGGGTCGTCTCGTTCCGGATCCCACCCATCAGGCGTTCGAGGTCGGCCTTCTGCTCCGATGCACCCCGTCCGAAGAGCTCGGCGTAGGCGGAGATGGCGGCAATGGGCGTGCGAAGCTCGTGGGAGGCATCGGCGACGAACCGCCGCAGTCGTTGTTCCGAGTCACGGAGTCGGCGCTCGGAAGCCAGTCGGGCGCTGAAGGCGGATTCGATCCGGGTGAGCATGATGTTCAGAGTCCGGGCCAGTCGCCCGACCTCGGTGGTTTCGTTCTCGCCGGGAACACGCTCGGTGAGGTTGCCGCCGGCGATGGTCTCGGCGGTCCGCTCCATATCTCGTAGGGGCCGCAACCCGATCCGGACCAGCCACAACCCCCCGATCAGCGCCACGATGACCGCGGCGCCGGTCACCACCAGTTCGACCAGGAGCAGATGATGGAGTGTGCTCCCGACGTCACCCAACGGCTGGGCCACGATGAGCACGTCACCATCGGCCAGGGCACAGGCCCGGACCCGGAACACGGGGCCGCCGGCCTTGGTGGACGGAGCCGTGAAGTAGGTGACGGAGTCGTCGCCGACCACGGTGTAGTCGGGGAGGGTGCTGGGGATCTGAGGGGAGTACGCGGCGTCGTCGACGTAGGCCGCGCAGTTCTGGCCGTCCACAACGCCACCGGTCGAATAGCGCACCTCCAGCGCGTACTCCTGCACGGCGTTGGAGGGGACGACATCGCCGTCACCGCCGCCCGGCCCGCCGCCGCCCGGCGGTTGCTGCGGACGGCAGTTCAGCTGCGCCCCGCCATCCAGGAAGTGGTTGAGGCTCAGCGACTGCTGGTCGAGCTGTTGGTCGACGCGCTGGAAGAGGAACGACTCGAGCGACGAGTAGGTCACGACATCGGCCACCGCCAAGGCCACCAGGGCGATGACCCCGATGGCGATCAAGAGGCGGGACCGGAGGGACATCGATCAGGCTGCGGTCGGCTCGCGCAAGGCGTATCCCACCAAGCGCACCGTGTGGATGACCGGTGGACCGACCGCTTCGAGCTTCTTGCGGAGATAGCTCACATAGGTCTCGACGACGTTGCCGTCGCCACCGAAGTCGTAGTGCCAGACGTGGTCGAGGATCTGGGCCTTCGACAGCACATGGCGGGGGTTGAGAAGGAAGAACCGCAGCAGGTTGAACTCGGTGGCGGTGAGTGCGATGGGCTGTCCGGCCCGGGTCACCTCGTGGGCGCTCTCGTCCATTTCGATGTCGGCGAACCGGAGCATCCCCTCATCTTCCGGCTCACTTCCGATCCGCCGCAGGATGGCGTGCACGCGGGCGACGATCTCGGCCAGGGCAAAGGGCTTGGTCACATAGTCGTCGCCACCGACGGTCAGACCCGCCACCTTGTCCTCGATGGCGTCCCGAGCGGTCAGGAACAGGATGGGGACCCGGATCCCGTCGGCCCGCAGCCTCCGGGTGACCTCGAGGCCGTCGAGGTCGGGAAGCATGACGTCGAGGACGATGAGATCAGGGGGATTTTCCTGGGCGGCGGCCAGGGCCAGCCTTCCGTTGACCGCTTCGTCGACTCCGAACCCCTCGTAGCGGAGGGAGGTGGACACGGCGTCGACGATCGAGGGTTCATCGTCGACCACGAGAATTCGTTGATTGCGGGTCGGCTCCACGTGCTCGCTCCTCCTGGAGTTCCTCTGGGGCATGGATTGTCGGTCTCCACCAGCATCGCACCCGGTTTTGGACACGACATGTGATCCGCCTGTGAACACGCTGTGAGGCCGATCCGCCCCGTCCCGATCCGCCCCGTCCCGATCCGCCCCGTCCCGATCCGCGTGAACCCGGACCGACGTGGCCCCGGGATTCACAGGCGCCTCTCAGGTGGGATGGAGCTGGGCCTGTACCGGACCATGTGCAATGAGTCAGCAGCACGGACTGAACACGGGACCCGACACACACGTACTTCCCCATGACTTGGCACGAAAGGCAATGACATGGCACAGCACAACTGGCAATCGGACCACCGCGTCGATCATCCGACCCGACGGACGAGGGACACGGCCGCCGCCCGGGTTCGACGGATCACCGCCCTGATCGGTGTTTCCGCGACCACCGCCGCGGTCGGACTCGGGGTCCTGGTGGCCTCGGACACGACAGCCCATTCGGCTGCCGCCACCGACTCCTCGACGTCCACCCCGACCAAGAGCGTCGCCACGAAATCGGGCTCACTCACCACTCCGGCGACCACGGCGACCACCGCGACTGCTCCGACGACCTCGACCTCGCCGTCCACCTCGACCTCGACGGCCGTGACACCGACCACGACGGCGAGGCGGGCGACGACAACGTCGGGGCAGTCGTGATCGAAGACCCGACAGTCATCGACCATCGACCGAGAGGTCCCGAAGTCGGTGACGGCACCCGCAGCTCGACCTCGGTCCGTTCCCTGCGGGCCATCGGCACCACGGCGGCGGTCGCCGTCACGGTTCCTGAGTGCGCCGACGACGCCCTCGAGCTGTTGGCCGAGGATCTTCAGGCCCTCGACGACGCTTGCAGCCGATTCCGCCCCGACTCGGAGCTCCGCAGGATCGAGGGGGCCAGCGCCGGTCGGCCGGTGGCGGTCAGCCCCCTGCTCTTCGACGTCGTCGAGGTGGCCTGCGCGGTGGCGGCCAAAACCGCGGGCATCGTCGATCCGACCATCGGCTCAGCTCTCATCGAGCTCGGCTACGACCGGGACTTCGACGACCTGGTCGACGACAGCATCGCCGGCGAGTTCATGGGGGTGCCCGCACCCGGATGGTGGCAGGTCAAACTGGACAGGGAGGACCGGACCGTGGCCGTCCCCTCAGGTGTCCATCTCGACTTCGGCGCCACGGCCAAGGCATTCGCCGCCGATCGGGCCGCCGGCCGTCTCGCCGCCGCCCTCGGATGTGGCGTGTTGGTCAACCTGGGGGGTGACGTGGCCGTGGCCGGGTCTTGTCCGACGGGTGGGTGGGCGGTCGGGATCGCTCCCCACTGCACGACCCCACTCGACTCGGTCGACCAGGTGGTGGCGGTCCAGGTCGGCGGCCTGGCCACGTCCGGAACAACGACGCGGGCCTGGGTCCACCATGGTCGCGGGGTCCATCACATCATCGACCCCTGGACCGGAGAGCCGGCCTCGCCGGTCTGGTCGCTGGTTTCGACGACCGCGCCGACCTGTGTGGAAGCCAACGCCTGGAGCACCGCCGCCGTGGTGTGGGGAAACGACGCGGTCGGGGTGCTGACCGATGCCGGTATCCCGGCCCGGCTCGTCGATGCCGTCGGGCGGGTCACCTACCTGGGCCACTGGCCCGAAGACGCCGCGGGTGGCCCCGGTGGCCCCGTCGGCCATGCGGCCGATGAAGTCCGGACGGTGCGGTGATGCTGGGCACCTCTTCGACGACGCTCTGGTATGCCACCCGGGCCACCGGCATCGTGTCGCTGGTCCTGTTGACCATGACGCTCGTCTTCGGCATCCTGACCGCGGGGCGGGTGAGGTCCCGGTCGTGGCCGGCCGTCGCGCAGTCGGACCTCCACAAGCGGGTGTCCGTCCTGGCCGTCGTGTTCCTCTCGATCCACGTGCTGACCGCCGTCCTCGATACCTATGTCCATCTGGGATGGGCCTCGATCGTGGTGCCGTTCTCATCGTCCTACGAACCGCTGTGGACCGGGCTCGGGACCGTGGCCTTCGATCTCATGGTGGCCGTGGCCGTGTCGAGCGCGTTGCGCCAGCGGATCAGCGCCCGGACCTGGCGGGCCATCCACTGGCTGGCCTATGGAACCTGGCCGGTGGCCATGGCCCACGCGCTGGGCGAAGGAACCGACGGATTCAAGCTGTGGATGGACGTGCTGGCCGGAGTGTGTGCGGCCGCGGTTGGCGCCGCGCTGGTCTGGCGTATCGCCGAACACAGGGCGAACCAGGAACAGGCGCTCCGGGTGGGAGCCCGTACCCGGGTGGTGCCCGACCGGGTCGCGACCGGCCGGGCCATACCGGAGCCGGCGAGGGCCGGCTCCCGAACGGGACGGCAGGCAAGCGTGACCGACCTCCTGTCGGAGCGACGGCCATGACCGTCACGACCCTCGACTCCGAACCTCGGCTGCTGGCATCGAGAGCACACCCCGGATCAGGCGGTGACCTGGCCGGGCATCTCGCCCTGCACGGCCCCCTGGACATCCCCGAGGCCGGCCGGCGGGCGTGGGCGGAACAGATCGCCGGCGCCATCGACCGGTCGGGACTCCTCGGGCGGGGTGGCGGCGGCTTTCCCACCGGGACGAAATGGCGGTCGGTCCAGCGTGGCCTCCGTTCGCCGATGGTGGTGGTCAACGCCATGGAGGGCGAGCCGGCCAGCGCCAAAGACCGCGTGCTGCTCGAGGACGCGCCGCACCTGGTGCTGGACGGGGCCGATGTCGCCGCCGCGGTGGTGGGCGCATCGGAGATCGTGATCTGCGTCCCCGACCACGCCGGCTCCCCGGCCGCATCGATCGAGGCCGCCATCGCCCAGCGAAAGACCGATGGTCACCGTCACCCCCGTGTCTCGGTGCAACGTCCACCGGGGCGGTATCTCACCGGAGAGGAGTCGGCCCTGGTCGGATGGCTGGAGAAGGGCCGGGTCCTTCCCGTCTTCCGGAGTGACAAGTCGGTGCCGCTCAACGTGCGGCGCCGTCCGACGCTGGTGCACAATGCCGAAACGCTGGCCCAGGTGGCCCTCATCGCCCGCCGCGGACCCGACTGGTTCAGAGGGGTGGGATCCCCGGAGGCGCCGGGGTCGACGTTGGTCACTGTCAGCGGAGCGGTCACAGTCCCTGGCGTGGTCGAGGTGGCACTGGGCACGCCGGTGGTCGACATCGTGAGAAGAGCGGGCATCGTGGGCGAGCTGTCCGCCGTTCTGATCGGCGGGTACGGCGGTGCATGGCTGGATGCATCCCGGTTGTCGACGCCCTACGCACCGGTCCCCCTCGCCGCGGCCGGGGCCACCATCGGCGTCGGTATCGTGATCGCCCTGCCGGCCACTTCGTGCGGCATCGCCGAGACGGCACGGATGGCGCGCTACCTGGCCGGAGAGGGCGCCGGCCAGTGTGGCCCGTGTGCCTTTGGTCTCCCGGCCATCGCCGACGACCTCGAACGGCTGTGGGTCGGTCGGGCGGACGAGATGGTGCTTGCTCGAATCGAACGCCGGGCCCGACAGGTCGAAGGCAGAGGAGCATGTCGCCATCCCGACGGCGTGGCCCGGATGGTGCGGAGCGCCATCGAGGTGTTCGCGGCTGACGCCCACCACCATGCGGCCGGGCATCCGTGCGCCGGGTCCAGCGCTCGATCCGTGCTGACCGCCCCTCCGCACCCGGTGGCCGAGCGGAGGCCGTCATGAGCGTGCGACGCCCGGCCGGGCTGCGCCTGCGGGTGGACCCGGTGGCCTGTGACGCCTACGGGTTCTGCGCGGAGTTGCTCCCCGAACGGATCACCGTCGACGAGTGGGGTTACCCCATCGTCGACGGGACGCCGGTCGGCCCCGACCTCGTGGGCTTGGCCACCAGGGCCGCCGCCGAGTGCCCGCGGCGGGCGGTCCTCCTCGAGAGGGTGAGCGAGTAGGGGAGCCGGTCAGTCGCAGACGGTGCCCGAAGGCGGGAGCCCACCGCCGGAGAGGTACGTCGTGACCAACTTCTGCATGCAGACGTCTCCAGAACCGCTGAGCAGCCAGGTGTGGCCCCACCCTTTCCACGTCACCATGCCGGCGGTGGGGAAGATGGCGGCCAGATGCTTTGCTCCGATGATCGGGGTGTTGGGGTCGCCGGTGTTGCCAATGACCATGATGGCCGGTGTCCCCTTGGGGTGGACATCTGTCACCGGCTGCGTGGCTGCCGGCCACGAGACGCATCCACCCATCGTGTAGGTCACCGAGTAGCCACCGATCAGGGGATAGCGGGCGTTGAGCGTGCGGGCCAGGTTGCCGGCGGCAACCGGTCCGGGGTGGATGGCGGCGTCGTTGCAGGCGATGGCCCATTGCGGATCGACGAGCGGGGCTCCGTTGGTGTCGGTGGCGAAGGCCAGGGCCAAGGTCCGAAGTTGGGTCCCGTTGCCGTGCTCGGCGGCCAGCAGCGCCGGGTAGTACGACGCGGTGAACTGGGGCACACTGAGCGCCAGGAGGGTGGCGGTATCCAGATCGCCAACCGTCACGGGGACGGTGTCCCCGTGCCCGGGAGCCGGCAGCGGGTGATCGGTCATCGACGATGACAGCTTGGCCCAGAATGCTTCGGGATCGTTCCCGAGGGGGCAGGGAGCCTGCTGGAGGCAGGTGGCGAACAGGTGGAGCAGGGACTGCTCCGCCGCCGGCGCTTCCTCCTCGGCCTGCTGGGTGAGCGGGGCGTTGACGTCGACCGCGCCGTCGAGGACCATGGTGGCCACTCGTTGGGGGAAGAGGTCGGCGTACACCGTCCCGAGCACCGTCCCGTAGGAAAGGCCGTAGTAGCTGATCTTCGAGAGGCCCAGGGCCTGGCGGATCCGGTCCATGTCCCGCGCCGTGTTGACGGTATCGATGAAGGGCGCGGTGGTGGCGGCCTTCGCCTGGCAGGCCCGGGCCATGGCCGTGAAGAAGGCGGCTCCGGGCAATGGCTGGCCGGGCGACGAGGGCACGACCCCCACGCTGGTGGCGCCTGAGGGTGAAGTACCGCACCGGAGGGGATCGCTGGCTCCCGTTCCCCTCGGATCGAAGCTGACGATGTCGAAGTGCTGCCGGACGGCCGGCGGGAACATATACAGCGCCACGGGGAGGAGTTGGTTCCCGCTCTCGCCCGGCCCACCCGGATTGAACAGCAGGGTGCCGGACGGGCCGGCCGGGTCGAGCGCGGGGGACCGGGTGACGGCCAGCGAGATGGAGGCTCCCTGGGGATGCTCGTAGTCGAGCGGGACCGAGACGGTGCCGCACTGGAGTTTGGAGCCCGCCGGGCACGGTGACCACACGATGGGCGACGGGGGAGGCAGGGCCGGGAGGGCGGCGGCGCCGAGCTTCGGGGTGGGGGGGGCCGGGCTGCTGGTCGGGGTGGTCGACGAGTTGGAGCACCCGGCGACGGCGGTTATGAGGACACCGATTCCCAGCCAGATGGCAACTCGTCGCTGTCGCCGGCCCGGTGCCATGGGTCGCCAAGGTAGCAGCAGGGTCTCCACTGCCGGCGGTGGTTCCGGTTGGAACCGGCCGGGCTGGGAATGATTGCGAGGACAAGCACGTTGTCAGAGTTATGCAGGAGCTCACCTTGCGTTCGCTGGTCAGGTCGCCCCGTTCCGCTGATCACAGCTCAGCGGTGATGGTGGCGGCCAAGACGGCCGCCGCGGCCGGCGTCGTCGCCTACAACTGGTGGGTGGTCGTTCCCTTCGTCCCCGGCCTGATGCCTTCGGTGAACGGGTTCTTCTCCGATCTCGAGGCCACCGGCCGACCGCACGCCGCGCTCGATGTCGGATGCCGATATGGCCGCCGGTCTGCTGATGGTGGCCGCGCTGCTCCTCCGGGGGCCGGGCGGACGGAACGGCACTCGCAAGGAATGGAAGTGGATGGTGGCCTTCGCCATGGCCGGCGCCGTCGGGGGTCGATTCCCCTACGCCTGTTCCGAAGGGCTGAGTGCCACCTGCCGTTCGCTCGAGTGGCAACTGAAGTTGCCGGTCCACCACTACATCCACGTCGTGTCGGGCGTCGCGGAGTTCGCCACCTTGACGACCGCCGCGGTCATCGCCATGCGTCGCACGCGCCATGACGACACCCGTGAGGCCCGCACCTATTCCGCCGTCGTCAAAGTGCTGTTCGTCAGCTACCCGCTCCTCGGTCTGGTCTATCTCACGGACCGCTTGGGGACGTTGGTCGAGCCCATCTTCTTCATCGCGTTCTCGGTGATGCTGCTGGCCGAGGTCTTCGAACCGACCAGCGGGAGGGTGGCACCGATGAGCTGGCCCGAGCGGGTTGCCGCCCGATCGAACACGTCCGACGGGTCTCGGACCGCGCCGGCCATGGCCCCGCCCTCCGGTGGAGACCGTGCGCTCACCGCCGGAGGCGAGCAAGTACCCAGGTCGTCGGGCCGTTAACACGCCCGGCACGGGCACCTCTCGGAGCGTGAAGGGGGCAGGTGCGGGGCCAATCGAGCGCTATTGCAGCGCAGCTCCGCCTTTGCGCCTAGGGTGATGGGGTCATCGACCCAATCACGCGGGCCGATGCATGTAGGGCTTCACAATGGATCCCCGCGTTACCGTGCGTGAACTTCAAGGAGTGACAGTTATGGGTGTAGGTGCAGTTAAGTGGTTCAACGCCGAAAAGGGCTTTGGCTTTATTACGCCTGACGGCGGCGGGGATGACCTCTTCGTTCACCAGTCCGAAATCCAGATGGAGGGCTTCCGTGATCTCGCGGAGGGCCAGCGTGTGGAGTTCGAAACGAAGCAGGGCCAAAAGGGCCTGCAGGCGAGCCAGGTCCGCAAGATCTGATTCGGTTCTTTCGGATGCGGGCCCGGCGGCGTATCGGTCTACGACCGCTGCCGCCGGGTCGGCATCTGTAGGAGAGAAGGGAGCCTTCAGGGCTTGATCCTGAAGGTGAGGCGTGATTTCGATGGTCCCCGTCCGGCGGATCGAGCTGTCCCCCGAAGGTAGGTGCCGACGGCGCTGACGGTCCTGTGCCTAGTTGGCCGCGACCGCATGTCCGGCGCCGGCCGAAATCATGGTCATGTGTTTGAGCACCGTCACTGCTTTGAGCTGGTTGACCGTGCTGCCGTTGCCGACCTGACCCTTGGCGTTGTCGCCGCACGTCCACACACTGCCGGACGTGGCCAGGAACACCGAGTACTGGCCCCCGGCCAACGCCTGGTGGAGCACCGGAAGCCCGGGAACCTCGGTGGGGGACTTCACGATCCCGGTGGTGCCCAATCCGCACTGCCCCTGTTGATCGTCACCCCAGCAGTAGGCCTTGCCGGCGGCGTCAAGCGCAAGCGTGTGCCCGTTGGTGGTCAAGTCGCCACCGCCATCGATGGAGGCGAACGTCACACCGTGCTGCTCGACCTTTGTCGGAGCCATGACGATGTTGGCCGTGCTTCCACAGCCGCACTGACCGAGGTTGTTGTTGCCCCATCCGTAGGCCTGACCATGGACCAGGAGATCTGCGGAGAAGCTTCCGGTGGTCAACTCCACCCCGGCAGAAGAGCCGCCGGTGAGTCTGGTCAGCGCGGTGTTCAGCACCGGCCGGACGAAGGCCTCGTTGAGCTTGGGCACGGCCAGGACGCCGCCTTCGTCGTCGCCCCAGACGTAGATGGCGCCCTTGCAGGTCAGCGCCATCATGTGTCCTGATGCCGCCACGACCTTGACGACCCCGAGGCCGTCCAGGGTTGTCACCCGCTGGGGAGTGGCGTAGGTATCCCGCTTGCCATCACCGATGCCGAGATCGCCCCCGAGGTTGAGACCGACCGTCCAGACGGATGCGTCCGTCTGGCAGACGCCGGGGGAACCGCCGGGAGGCACTTCGAGGGCGACGTAGTTGTCGTTCCCGTCGGCTATCTGGACGACGTTCTTCAGAACCGGCACCTGGGAGTCACCCCGGGGGGCCCACGACTGGCCCCATCCCTCCACGGTGCGGTTGGCGTTGATGACCATGGCGCCGTAGTTGCCGGCATCCATGCCGATTTCACCGGTGATGTGCCGGAGGAGCTTCGGCGACTTGGCCCCACTGCCCCATTCGTAGGTGGCCGTCGCCCCCACGGTCTTCGTCGATGCGGCCCCAGTCGATGCGGCCCCAGCCCGAGAAGCTCCGGCCAGGGCACTGCACATCGATCCGGCCACGACAATCGCACACACGGTGGCCCGAATAGCTCCCGGGTGCCTCATCTCCCCCCACCCCCCCTCGGATCATCGCGAACCGCCCTGCTTCGCAGGACTCAAGGCTAACAGGGTCGGGCGCACCTCGATCGGCGAGTTTCGGCTACCAGCCGCTACATCCGTACTG
This sequence comes from uncultured Acidimicrobiales bacterium, assembly GCA_963713625.1. Classification (GTDB taxonomy): domain Bacteria; phylum Actinomycetota; class Acidimicrobiia; order Acidimicrobiales; family RAAP-2; genus Bog-756. Next base: position 133,367 of record CAVQMN010000011.1, read on the forward strand.
ATCCGGGGGCGTGGACTGGATGCGCTCGGCCACCATGATCTGCTCGTCCTCGGTGGCTTCGGCTCCCTCGGGGGCGAACTCGGTGCCGCCGTAGGCATCCCAGTTCGTCCGGCTGATGCCGAGTCCACCGCTGAACTCCGAGCCGTCGAAGCCCCAGTCGCCACCCTCTTCGCACATGGCCACCCGTTCCCACGCGGCACGTTGGTCCGGGGTCACCGTGTCGACGGGACCCGCGGGTACCGGAGCCGGAGCTGGTGCCGCCGACGGAACGGGCGCGGGTGCCGGAGCAGCCGCGGGTGCCGCCACTGGCGCGGCTACCGGTGCAGATGCCTTCGGCTTCGCCGCCGCCGGTGGCCGAGTCTTGGCCAGGGCACTGATAGCAGCCGTGGCCGGCGTCGCGGCACCGGTGCTCGTCACGAAGCGAGGGGCCAGATGCTCCGAGCTCCGATCGAACGGAAGGCTCATGAGCCGTGTCACGGGCGCCCTCGGCGCGAGGTTGCGATAGGCCACTGACATGTTCGGCGGCATACGGATGGTCGGGGTGGTCCCGTGGGACCGGGTGGCAACAGATTGGACAGACTGCGCGGTGGCCGACTGTGTAAAGGTACTGACAGTGACAACGGCGATAGGAATGATCGCCACGAGTGCAATGCGGGTCCGCATGGCACCTCCCTTCGTAGGGCGCGCAAAGGCGCCTTCCTCTGATTGGTGTTGGCGGGCTCCGGCTCTTGCATTCGTTCCCCGGACGGCGAGCGGGAAGGCATCGTCCGTCCTGGCATTGCGCCCTAGGGTGTGCAGCCGGTTTTGTTACGCCCTGGATTGCGTCGTGGGTACACCACTCTCTTCGTCGTCGGTCTGCTGTCGAACTCGCTGAGCCGGTGGCCGAACGGTCACGACGGCACGCCGGACCAAGCCCACAGGCTTGGAACACGCTGCCTGGCCCCTTGCTCGCCGGTAATCCCGGTCTTCAGCAGGCTGCCCGGATCTCGGAACGGATCGGGCTCAGCGTGTGGCGTTTTTCCTACTATAGCGGGTGGATCTCATTATTCTGTGCACCGCAGGATAAATGACTCCTCACCTGGGTATACGTGACAACAAATCGACAAAATTAATGAGGCTTGGGGTAGGCTTTATCCCGCTCTTATTGTGGATCGCTTTTGGAGTTATCCACTATCTCCATTATTGATGTGAGCCAATTTCTCCGGCGCTGGGTGGTCGTCGGCGGGAAGGCCGGTCCTCGGCCCGTCCGGTCGTCCCATGACATCAGAAAAGGGCGACCGTGGTGGTCTTCGCGCGGTGTCCGTTCGTCTTCGGCCCTGAGATCGGTCCGATGGAGGGCAATCGACCGACGTGGTGCATCGACCGACAGGGAGAATGAGCCCGGACGCGGACAACCCACCCCCGGGCCGGGCCATCGGGTCCGGATCGGGGGTGGGTTGCCGTGCCGCTGACAGCTGTGCTGAGCTCAAAAGCTCAGCCAGGGCCGAGCTCTAGGAGTTGAGCGTCAGCGACGACCTGGCGATCGGCAGTCCGAGTGCATCTTCGTCGGGAAGCCATCCGTAGTCAGGTCCACCCACCGCGGCGACGGCGTGGCCGGTGTTGATGGTGACCGGGGCCACGGCGTTCGTGTTCGTGGGACTCAGGATCGAGTAGGTCAGGTCGACGTTGCCGCCGACCGGATGGAAGTTGTGCTTGAACGTGTACCAACCGCTCGCCTTGATCTCGCCAGGACCGGTGGTGCACCCGCCGGCGTTGCTGCTGGTGCTGACGTAGTAGCCACCACCGCCCGCCGTCGTGCTGCACAGGTTGAAGATGAAGTCCTGGAGATAGGCGCCCGTGTTGGTGTTCAGCGCCACGTCCCAGTCGACCACCTGGCCCGGGTTGGCATCGGCCCACGCCCTGCTCAGGTAGACCTTGAGCACGGTCGTGAATCCATGGGTGGGGAACACCTTTGCGTAGTGGTTGCTTCCGAAGTTCGTGTACGGCCCGCTGCAGTTCTCGTTACCAGGGGACGAGACGCCACCCACGAGACATCCGGTCAGCGCGTCGCCCGCTCCCGACACGCGGGCGTAGGAGCCTGTCTGGTCCTGGGGCCCACTGACGCTCGGCGCGTACCCGCCGTAGTTGGAGAACGTGTTGTTGACGACGTCGATGGTTCCGTAGGTGTTCGGGCTCTGGACGCCGTTGCATCCTGAGGCAAAGGTGCACCATCCCCTGGTGTTCGTGCTCAGGGCGTTGGACCAGTTGACAACGGCGGTGTCCGAATGGCTGGTGGCCTGAGTCTGCGGACGGGGGGCGGCGGAACTGACCGCCGTTCCGAGCCCGACCGAGCACCCCAGGGCCAGTATGCCTACCGCGTAGCCGCGCAGGCCCCACTTCTTGCGTCTGCTGCTCATGTGCTTCTCCTCATGTGATTTGGCCGGTAGTCACCACCCCCCTGACGACCACCGTCTGCGGGCACGGCCCACGTTCCCCCGGTACATCGTCGGTGAGCGAAAACCGCCAACGCTCCCTCGCCCCTCTGCGGATCTGCTCCGCTGTTCTCAAGTTAGACCTTGACCCCGAGGGATGCCACCATCAAAAGTGATGAGCTGCGTTCGGTGCATGGGTGATGGTGGCCACACGTGATGAGTGCGTCACGTGTGGTGACGTGCGTGCGTCGGGACGCGACAAGAGCGGGGCCTGAGCCCCGCTCTTGTCGACAGTCGCATTGCGTCCGAGGACCGGCTGGGCCGGCTCAGGCGTTCGCTTCGGTGGTGCGCCGAACGGCGCACCACGGCGGCGCTAGGACTTGACCGTGAGGGTGAAGTTCTGGCTCGCCGTTCCCCGATTGTTCGAGGCTTGGATTTCCAGATGGTAGATCCCCGTCGTTCTGGGTGTGCCGGCCAGCGTGGCGGTTCCATTGCTGTGGGCGGTAAAGGTCACTCCGCTCGGAAGTGTCTTCAGCTGCTTCAGCGTCGGAGTCGGAATACCGGTCGTGTTCACCGTGAACGTGAAGGCATGTGCCTTGGTCACCGTCTTCGAGGCCGAGGTGGTGATGGTCGGCGCCGCAGTGCTGATGGCGTTGAACTGCACGGCCGGGATGTAGAAGGGAGCATCGATCGAGCCGCCCTCCTGATTGCCGTCACCCGTGTTGACGGCTCCGGACTGACCCCAGCACGATCCCTGCCCGTTCGCCGCATCCTGGCGGAAGACACCGACGCCGGCCGCGCCGTCGTCGCAGTAGTACGGGGCGTAGTTGGTGTCCTCGTAGACGGTGCCCTCTTGCGGGTCTGACCCGACGCTCGGACTGGTCGGCTGGTTGGACAGGGCCACGTTCAAAGAGTCGTAGCCACACCCCGCCGGGAGGGAGTAACACGTGGTGGCGTCGCCGTAGGGGTGTGTCCCGTAGTTGCTGGTGTTGTAGGCGATGCCGTAGATCAGCTTGTCCGGAACCTTGGTGTGGCCGAGGGTGAAGGTCACGTTGGTGGCCAGGCCGTTGTAGCAATGCCCGTCGGCCGCGTCGTACCAGGTGCCGGCGAAGGTGCTCACCGGAACGTCGTCCGCCGTGGCATCAGCCTGGCAGTCGGTGGCGTAGTTGGCGTCGGCCGAGGGGCGGAGCGGGATGTTGAAGGTCTGGGTCAGGGAGGCGATCCTGGTCCCGACCGCGGTGCCGCCTGCCCCCACGTTGTACAGGTTGAGGGTGATCGGCTCGGGGAAGGTCGCGTTCGCCGGCGTCGAGCAGTTGTCGGCACTCCAGTTCCCGGTCTGGCATCCCCAACTGCTGAGGCCGACCACGACGCTGGTCAGCACCCGGCCGGAACCGCTGCTGAACTTGATCTGGTTCCCGAGCTCAGATGTCTCGGTGGCCGCGAAGGCCTCGCTGACCACGTTGCCCGGCAGTGGTGAAACGGTGCTGTCGTAGATGGAACTGCCGGTGGTCGCCCCGGCCACCACGGCAGGCGCGCTGACCAACCCCACGGTGATGAGGCCGGCCAGAGCCAGCAAACTAACCAAAACTCTCCGCATACTGTGTCGCCTTTCGTCTCAGTCGACACAGAACAGCCCCTACGTTTTGCCCCGCCGTCCCGCGTCATCCGCCGATGCTCGCTGCCCCGCGCGGATCCTTCCCTTCGGCAGCACCATACGACGGCCGTCCGGATTCGTCATCGCCAAATGTGATGAGATTCGCTTGATTGGCCAAATGGCCGTGTCCGACGGACCGCCACGGAAGGATCGTCAGAAATGCCGAAAGGAGGGGTAGGGCACCAGGGCCCCGCCCCTCCTTTCGGAGTAGTTATGTGCTGTGGTTCCCTGACTGCTCAGGCGCCTCCGGCAATCGTCAAAGGCGTGTCCACGTTCGTGATGGTGTTCGACGAGACCACGGGATCTTCGTGGCCGGCCGGACCGGAGTAGGACGGAGTCGCCGTCCAGCTGTTGTCTCCCAGCCACACCCCGTAGCTCCCTGCCGGCGTCGAGGCGAAGTTGATGGTGTTGCTCCGGACGGTGATCGCCTGGGTATTGCTGGCCACCGTGTTCAGCGCAACGCCACCCGGGTGATCGTTGAAGTACATGCAGTAGTCGTCGCAACCAACGCCGAAGACGCCGATGCTGTTGGCCAGGCCGGCGGTCTCGGTGATGTCATTGAACTGCACCAGGGCCGCGGAATCCACGACCTCGACACCGGTCTGGTTGTTCTTGATGAAGTTCGACGCCACCGAAGTCGACTGGGTGGTCTGGCCCGAGCTGTTGAGGCCCGCGCCGTAGAGCAGCACGCCACTGGCGTAGTCCGACTGCACCTCGGGGTTGCCACTGTCCGACGTGTAGCCGGTCCAGAAGTTGTTGTTGATGAAGTTGCCGGTCACCGAACCGTGGGCCCCGAACCCGACCTGGATCCCGTTTTGGGCAGGAGCGGCGTTGGCCGTACCGGTGATGGTGTTGTCGCTGATGGTGCAGACGACGCCGATGCCGGAGCAGGTGATCCCGTTCTTCCCGTACACGGAGACCGCGTTCTGGTGGAGGGTCACGTTGGCGCTCCCGCCCGTGCCGTCCTCGACCTCGATACCCAGGCCGGAACCGCATCCCGCGTTGGTCGGGGTGGTGTTCACCACGTCAAGCGTGTTTGCGTCGCCGGAGGCGGAATGGCCGGCGGTCGACTGGTAGAGCAACCCGGCCAGGTCGGTGCCACAGCCGTTGACGGCGGCCTCGATCCCGGCCCCGTTGATCTTGAGCCCCGAGATGTCGGTGTCGATGGCTCCGGGGGCCACCCGCACGATGGTGACGAGCGGGTACCCACCCTGCTCGTCAGTGACGGCGGCTGCCGGGGTCGTCGGCGCGATGACCGATCCGGTGTCCCCCGTGATGTTGAGGTGGTTCTTGTTGGACGGGATGAGCAGCGATGCCTTGTAGGTGCCCCTGCACACCACGATCCTCGACCCGTCGGGGGCTGCGTTCACGGCCTTTTGGATGCTGTTGTAGCCGGCGGTGGCGCAGTTGTGGTGATTGTTGTTGAGATGGATGTCCGCGGTGGGGCTCACATAGAGCGTGGTCGCGGGGACCGCCCCTGCCACTCCTGCCGGAATGGTGAGTGCTCCTCCCACCACCAGCGCGGCCAAGGCCCCGACGATTGTTGTGCTTCTTCGCATGCTGTCGCCTTTCGTGACAAGATACGACGCTTTCCGGCCCCCCAGGGTTTGGTCCCCCGACCGCTCCACGCCATCCGCCGGTGCGATCTGCCCCGAGCGCATTATTCAATCTAACGTTCGTACGATAAAGGATTCCGGGGTGCCGGTCATCGCCAAATCTGATGATCATCGGCGGTCGATCCCCTGGTGGCGGACGGATCCAGGTCGAATCCACCTGGTATTTCAGGCCCCGACGGTCTCCGTCGTTTGTGCGGGCCTCATCTGGACGTCCGGGATCAGCGGACCGTAGGACCGGGACCGCAGGCATCCGGCCCACACGCCGGCCCCGTAGGCCACGTCATCGGCGATGGAGGCCAGCGACCACCGGACCGGATCGAGCCGGGGACGCCGCCGCCACCAGTCGACCAGTGGCGGGGCGAGGACCAGTCCCAGCACGGCCGCCCGCCGGCCCCGGAGGAGGGCCACGACCAGGGCGGGTCCGGCCAGCATGGTGGCGGCCCGGCCCGCGCCCACCAGCGTCCAGGCCGTGGCCTGCGCGCTCCACCGGGCGGTGGCCGACGGGGGAATGCCGTGGTCACGGACCCGCCGGGCCATGGTGGCGGTCGACCCGGCCACGACCGCCAGGGCGATGCGTCGGTGCCCGCTGAGGAGGGCCAGGGTACTGACCGCGGGCCACGGACGGAGGGCCAGCGGGGCCAGGCGGCCGGGGTGCCGTGCCGACAGCGGTCCGGCCGAGGTGCCGTAACGGAAGCGGCGGGTGAGCGTCCGAGCCCAGGTCGTGGGCTCGTCATGGAGCACGGTGACCGACGGTTCGTAGCGGACCCGCCATCCGCCGGCCAGGAGGCGCCACACCAGGTCCACGTCCTCGCCGACCCGGAGGTCGGCGTCGAAGCCCCGGCCCATCGCCGCCCGTCTGACCACCAGGGCGGCGGTGGGCACGTAGCGAACCGTCTTGTCCGGTGCCACCTCGCTCGGCTCCGGACCCATGTCCAGGGCCGAACGGGCATCGGCATACCGGGCCAGGGTGGGCTGGCCCGCCATCGTCGGGGCAACCCCCGGGTCGGAGCCACCGGGCCGGATCCGGGGGGCGACGGCTCCGATAGCAGGATCGTCGAACAGCCAGACCAGGCCCTCGAGCCACCCTTCGGTTCCGCGGCAGTCGCTGTCCACGAAGGCGATCAGGTCGGTGCCCACGGCCTCGAGTCCCTGGTTGCGCGCCGCCGCGGGCCCCCCGTTGTCCACCCGCCGGATCAGGCGGGCCCCGTGCCGCTCGCAGACCCGGGCCACGGCGTCCTCGTCGTCGGACCCATCGTCGACCACCACCACCGGCACCTCGGATCCGAGCGAGGAAAGGCAGCGGTCCAGAGCCGAGCTGTCGTTGTGGACCGGCACCACCACGGTGACAGGGAGGGGGGCGGACCGCACCCCTGCCGCCGCGGTCGGAACCGCGACGGGAGCGGGCTTCGGCCTCGGGTGGGCCATGCCCGAGGCCACCAGGCGGCTGCCCAGCCCGCGGGCGCTTGGCGTCCCCGTCCCGCCGTCCAGCATCGAAGCCAGGGCGGCCACCCCCTCGGGACTCAGCGTGACCAGCCGCCCGGGGTGGCCGCCGACCAGCGTGGTTCCCTCCCGGAAGGCTCGGACCGAGCGGTCGAGGACCAGTCCGAATCCATCAGGGAGCCCGGTCACAACGTCAGGGAGCCCGGTCACAGCGAGAGGCCACCGTCCACCGGGATCACCGCCCCGGTCAGTGCCCCGCTGTCCTCGCCGGCCAGCCACACCAATGCCGCCGCCACCTCCTCGGGGGCCAGGAGCCGGCCGACGGTCTGCTGGTCGGCGAACGACCGGGTGTCGTCGAGTCCGTAGAGCCGGGCACTCTCGTCCAGCATGGCCGTGGCCGTCGATCCCGGGCTGACCGCGTTGGCGGTGATGCCGGTTCCGGCGAGTTCGACGGCCAGGCCTCGGACCAGACCGGCCACCCCGGCCTTGGCCGCTCCGTAGGCGGCCAGCTTCGGAAGCCCCCGGGTGGCGGCGGCCGAAGCGACGGCCAGGAACCGGCCCTGGCGGGGGGAGGGCCGGCGGAGGAGCGCGGGAATTCCGACCCGGGCCGCGTTGATCGGACCACCCAGGTCCACGCCCAGCACCGCCCCCAGCTCCTCACCGGGCATCTCCCACAGCGGGACGCCACCGGCGATGACCCCGGCCACGGCCACCATGGCATCGAGGCCGCCGAAGCGCTCCTCGGCCGTCTTCACCGCCGCCCCCAGCCCCTCGGGTTCGGTGGTGTCGGCCACGTGGGCCACCACCCGTTCGGCTCCGGGTCCGTCCCGGGCATCCGTCCGGGGGGCGACGGCCAGGGCCGCGGCCACCACTGCCTCCAGTTCGGCCACGGTGCCCATGGGGTAGGGGAGCCGGGGATCGTCGCGGCCCCGGTCCACGGCCACCACCGACCAGCCGGCTGCGGCCAACCCCCGGACAGTGGCCGCGCCGATCCCGCGCGCGGCCCCGGTGACCACGGCCACCCTGTTCACCCGGTCATCTCCATCGTCAGGCCACCTCCATCGCCGTCACCATGCCACCGCTGCGTCGGCTCCATCGCCGTCACCATGCCGACGACACCCTGGCGAGGAGGGCGTCGACGGCCTCGGCCAGCAACCGGTGTCCCTCTGCCGCCGTTGACCCGGAAGGGTCGCCCAGCACCCCGTTGGCGCTGACGGCCCGGACCCCCTGTTCGCAGAGGATGGGGAGGAGCGTGCCGATGGGCCGAAGGTCGCCGGCTTCGGCCCGCTCGAGGTGCACCCGCTCGGGGGCGATGGCCAGCATCAGGGAGGTCTCGGTCCGACCGGCGTGCAGGTCGCCCCGCCACCTCGGGGACCATGCGCCGACACGGCGACCCTCGGCGCCGAGTCTGGCCACGGCCCGGGTCACCGGCTCGGCATTGCCGCCGTGGGTCGACACCACCAGGATGGTGTCGAAGGCCACGGCGGCCGACCGACCCAGCTCGATCAGGACCAGTTCGGTGACCTCGGACCCGATGGACACGGTTCCGGGAAAGTCCTGGTGCTCGCCACTGGATCCGTAGGCCAGCGCGGGGGCCACCACCAGCCTCGCGTCGCGTGCGGCCGCCCCGTCGGCCAGGGCCACGGCGATGTCGGTGTCGGTGCTGAGGGGAAGGTGGGGTCCGTGCTGCTCGGTCGAACCCACCGGGACGAGCAGGACACTGCCCGTGTCGATGCGCCGGGACAGGTCCGACCAGGTCATCCCCTCCAGTCGGTTCACCCTTCCCCCCCGACGGGATGGCCGAGGTCGGGCGGCCCCTCGAGGTAGCCGTGCCGCACCAGAAATCCGATCAGCGCGTCGGCGGCCTCGGCGCTCCCCACCGGACCGACGACCATGGGCGGATCGTGGGACACCAGCGCGCCGGTCAGGGCCAGCAGGCGGAGCCGCGGATCGTCGCCCTCGGGGGCAGGCAGCACCCTGGCCCGGGGAGCGAAGGCCCGGCTCTGGCCCACGCGGACCGGGCCCCGCTGGTCCTTGGCGTGGAGGTCGGTCCGGAGCGGCGTCCGGTCCACCGGGACGACCATCGACTCGGCGGCCAGGGCGCCGGCCAGCGATCCCCGGCGCAACCGGGTTCCGGCCGGTTCCACCGAACACACCGCGGGCAGTGACACCCGCAGCCGCTCGCGCCATCCACCGTCGAGTCGGCGCTCGGCCGACAGTTCTTTCTCGGCCGGCTCGAGTGCCACCAGTCCGAGGGCCTGGGCCGCACCCAGCTCGTGGGCCACGAAGGCGGGGAGAGCGCCCGTCCCCCGGTCGACCGAGCGGTCCCCGCACAGCACGAGCGACGGCGGGCCCCATGGCCCGATGGCGGCCACCAGCCGGCGGGCCAGATCGTGTTCGTCCTCGGCGAGCTCGGAGACAGAGCCGCGTTCCAGCTCCCGCTCGGGCACGGGGACCCGCAGGACCGAGGCTCCGAGCGCCGCCACCTGGCGGAGCACGGGCTCCGTGCTCGGGGGCCCGGCGGTGATGGCCAACAGGCGCCCCGACCACCTGTCGCAGATACGGAGCGCGTGCTCGAGGGCGGCGCCGTCGGGAGCGGAGAGCCCGATGCCCCACGCATCCTGGCGCACCGAGCCGGTCAGCGGATCGACCTCCGGCTTGAGGTCGGTGATCCTCAACAGCACGACCACGAGCGGGCCGACGTGCTCGCTCACCGCGGCACTATCCGTGGTGGAAGACGACACCGTTGCCTCCGTCGGGATAGGTCCAGGTGATGGCGCCATCTTCGTTGCACACCATGTAGCAGGTCCCGCACTCGAAGCACTCCTCGTAGTTGAAGAGGATGCCCCCGTCGGAGGTCGGGGCGAACAGGTCGGCCGGGCATGCGGTCACGCACGCCCGCGTGGTGCAGGAGCGGCACACATCGGAGTCGACGCAGATGTGGGCCCGCTCCCCGACACGGAAGTCGACCGTGGCCATGCGGTCCTCGAACGACACGCCTCGCCACCGGATGCTCCCCGCTTCACCGGATGGATCCGGCGACCCGGTGGAGTCCGGCACCCCGGGCGCGTCCGACGCCGGTGCGACGCGCAGAGGGCTGGGCCGCTCCGCCCCCTTCCGCCCGCCCCACTTCATCCGAAGATCCTCAGTCCGCGCACGGTGTCGGCGGCCAGCTCCCGCAACTTGACGCCGTGCCGGGCCGCCGCCTCCTTGGTGAGCCGCAGGCCACCGGGCTTGGGCGTGGGATTGGTCACGGTGAACATCCCGGCGGCGAGGTCGCAGAGGAGCCCGGGGTAGCGGCCCTGGACCCGTTCGGACAGGACCAGGGCCGGGGCTTTGCGCAGCCGTTTGTGATCGGCCAGGACGAACTGCTGCTCCAGGTCGGCCCGGTAGGAGTCCAGCCCCTGCGCCGAGCAGTCTCCCGAGGTGATGGCCCGGTCCGCCGCCCGACCGGCGGCGTACCCCGATCCGATGGCGAAGTTGACTCCCTCCAGCCAGAGGCCGGCAGCCAGGGTCATGGCCGCGGCATCGCCGGCGATGACCATGCCGTCGGTGGCCAGTGGGGGCATCGTGTCGTATCCGCCCTCGGGGATGAGGTGGGCTGCATACTCCCGAAGGGTCGACCCCCGCAGGTAGGGGGCGATCGAGGGGTGCTCCTTGAGGTCGGCGATGAGCTCCTCGGGTCGGATCCCGGAGGAGGCCAGGTCGGGGAGCGACAACACCACACCGACGCTCACCGTGTCGGTGTTGGTGTAGAGGAATCCGCCTCCGGGCACGCTGCGGGTGCAGCCGAGCATCTCGATGTCGACCCCCTCGTGGCTCTGCACGCCGAATCGCTCGTTGATGGTCTCTTCGGGCAGCTCCAGCACCTCTTTGACGCCGAGGGTGTGGTGGGACGCCTCGGCCCGGGCCAGCATGCCGGCCTCCTTGGCCAGGAACGAGTTGACCCCGTCGCAGGCGATGACCACCTTGGCCCTGAGCTCCGCACCGTCCCGGTCGGTGCGGACGCCGACCACCCGGCCGAATCCGTCCCGGACCAGGCCGGTGGCCACGGTCGAGGTCAGCAGTCTGGCCCCGGCGCCGGTGGCCTTGTCCGCCAACCACGAATCGAAGTGCGAGCGCAGCGTGGTCATGCCGTTGTAGGGCGCCACACCCCAGGCCTGCGAGCGGTAGTCGACGGACACCGATTCGGTCGGGGTCATCATGGCGGTCGACCGACGGACCACCCATCGCTCGACCGGCACCTCCTCCCACCATCCGGGGATGATCCCGTCGAGTACCCGGCCGTAGACCACGCCCCCGTAGACGTTCTTCGATCCGGGGAACGGGCCGCGTTCGACCATGACCACCGAGCGACCGGCTCGGGCCAGGGCCAGGGCGGCGGCGGACCCCGCCGGCCCGGCCCCGACCACCACCGCATCGAAGGTCGCCGCCTCCTCGGTGCCCGCCGGAGAGACAGTGCCCGCGGGAGACACGGTCTCGTCCTCAGCCACCGTGCACCCCGAAGCGGCGGCCCAGCTCGACCAGCAGGGCCCGGGCATCGGTGACCAGGCCCAAGTCGGCCATGGCCGTCATCGGGCAGGACGGATCGGTGTTGACGCTCACGATGTGCCGGGGCGTCCCGATCCCGCCGACGTGCTGTGCCGCCCCCGACACACCGAGGGCCACGTACAGGTCGGGGTCGATGGCCACACCGGTGGTGCCGATCTGGCGCTCGTAGCCGGTCCACCCGGCGTCGGTGGCCACTCGGGTGGCACCGGCCGAGGCACCGATGGCTGCCGCCACCTGCACCAGCAGGTCGAACAACGCCACCGCCTGCCGGTCGTCCGAACCCAGGGCCAACCCGGCCCCGCCGGCCATGACCCGAGTGGCCTCGGCCAGGTCCATGGTGTGCACGTCCGGCTCGAGGACGGCGGTGACTTCGGGATCCGGCGGTCCGGGTTCGACCCCTGGTCGTTCCGACCCGAGGACGAGCGCTTCCACCACGCACTCGTGACCCTCGGTGCTCACGGACCGGCTGTTGGGCACGAGGGTGACCACGGCCGGGCCGTCCACCTCGACGGGCACCAGGACCCGGTCGTCGAGACGGGACAGCGTGGTCCAGACCCGGAGCTCACCCTGAGGGCCCGGCCCGCAGCCCGCGCGCACCGCATGGGCCAACAGCCGGCGGTCCAGCGAGGCGGCCAGGCGGGGGGCGAGATCACGTCCGTCGGGCGAGGCGGGCAGGATGACCAGTGGAGCCGTGCCCAGGACGGGGGCCAGTCGGCGGGCCAGGGCCGCGGGCGCCAGGCCCTCGCCGGTCTCGTGCCACCGGACGCGGCGGGCGCCTACCAGGGCACCAGCCCCAACCTCGGAACCGGATCCGACCACGATGGCCTCGCCCCCGGCCTCGGCCACGGCCTCGTCGGCCCCGGCCGGAAGCCGGCCGTCGCGCACCACCACCACGGCCACGGACGTGGTGGTGGTGCCGGGGACGTGTGGGATCGATTCCCGGTCCGCGGGGCGAGTAGGGGCGCTCACAGGGAGACCGCCACCCGGTGGCCCTCGATCACCGCGGCATGGGCCCGCCGCGGAGCCAGGCAGTCCCCGATGCGGTGCACCGGGAAATCGCTGCCGTCGAGCTCTCGCCACAGTTCGTCCTCGGGCTGCTGGTGCACCGCGCAGACCACCCAATCGCAGACCCGTTCCCGGTCGGTGCCGGTCGGATGGTGCTGCAGGGTGAGCACGACCCCACCCCTCCCGACCACACCGTCTCCGTCGCCACCCTCTTCGTCCGCCTGGGGGCGTACCCCCATCGGCACCAGGTCGACGCTCTGGGTGATGCCCTTGGCGTGGGCCTTCACGTTCCAGGTCTCCATGTCCAGGGTCACCCCCAGATCCTGGGCCACCACCATTCCGTTGGTCACGATCTCCACCTGGCACCCGCGGTCGGCCAACAGTTCGGCGGTCGACGTGGCCTGGTGGAAGCCGAGTTCGTCCACCACCACGACCTGGCCTTCGGGTTCGGCCCGACCTTCGAGGACGTCGCGCACGTCCACCACCCGGGCGTGGTCCGCGCCCCACCAGGGAGGGGCCGGCCGGGCCCCGGTGGCCACGATCACCGCGTCGGGGTGTTCGGCCTCGACCCTGGCCCTGGTGGCCGTGGTCCCGGTGGCCACCTCCACCCCCAGGCGTCGTGCCGCCACCACCAGATTGCGGGTGATGTCGAGGAATTCGGCCCGGCTGGGCACGGTGGCGGCCACCTGGACCTGGCCGCCGAGCCGGTCGTGGCGCTCGAAGAGGATGACCTGGTGCCCCCGCTCGGCCGCGGAGACGGCGGCCTGGAGCCCCCCGGGTCCGCCGCCGACCACCACCACCTTCCGTCGGCGGATGGGTGGCGGGACCGGCGTCGACTCGCGTCCCGCCCCCGGGTTCTCGATACAGCCGAGCCAGCGGTTGAGGCCCATCCGCCCGACGCACTCCTGGTTGCAGGAGAGGCAGGTGCGGATGTCGGTGGCATGGCCCGATCGGGCCTTGGCCGCGAAGTCGGGGTCGGCGATCTGGCCGCGGACCACACCGACCAGGTCGCACAGTCCCTCCTCGAGGGCGCGGTCGGCCTGCCTCGGGTCCTTGAACCGGCCGACGCCCACCACCGGCACACCCACTGCGGCGCGAATGGCGCTCGGGATGAACATGGCGTAGCCGGGTGGGATCTGCATGCTGGCCTCGATCATGTAGAGGGTGGCGGTGGCCACCCCGATCGACGTGTTGATGTAGTCGACCTGGCCGGTGCCGTCGACCAACCGGGCCACGGCCACCGCATCCTCGATCCCCGTACCACCTTCGATCAGCTCGTCCCCACACAGGCGCACCCCGAGGGCCCGATCGCTGCCGATGACCTCGCGCACGGCGTCGACGATCTCCAACAGCAGACGGGCCCGGTTGATGAGGGTGCCGCCGTAGTGGTCGGTTCTGGTGTTGGTGGCCGGGGAGAGAAAGCCCCGCACGATGGACGAGTGGGAGCACTGCAGCTCGATCCCGTCGAATCCGCCCTCCAGGCAATGAGCGGCCACGGTGGCATACCCGTCGATGATCTCGGCGATCTCGTGGGCCTCGACCGCCTTTGGAACCTCGCGGAACAACGGGTCGGGGACCGGGCTCGGAGCCCACACCGGCAAGCGCGAGTACATGCTCGAGGCCTGGCCGCCGTTGTGGTTGATCTGGGCGAAGACGGGCACGCCGTGGGCGTGGACGCGCTCGGTGATCCTTCGGTACCCCGCGACCACTTCGGGGTTGAACCCGTGGATGAGCTTCTCGTAGGGCCAGTCGGTCGGATGGGTCGAATGCTCCTCGGTGATGATCAGCCCGGCGCCGCCGGCGGCCCGGGCCCCGTAGTAGGCCGCATGCTGCTCTGTGGGCAGGCCGTCGGCCGCGTAGTTGGTCAGGTGGGCGGAGAAGACGATCCGGTTGGGGACGGTGACCGGCCCGATACGCAAGGGCTGAAAGAGATGTCGGTAGCGGGTGCCTGCGCTCATCGGACAGTCCGGAGCTCAGCGGGCCGATGAGCCGGCATCGACGGTCAGGGTCAGGCCGGTCACGAACCGCGACTCCTCGGACGAGAGATAGAGCACGGCGTCGCTCACGTCAGCCGGCGCGATGACATCCACGGGGAGGGAGTTGAGGAAGATCGAACCGGTGTCCGGGCTGGCCGCGATGCGCTCGGTGAGCCCGGACAATCCGACCAGCATGGGCGTGTCGACTCCGGTGGGGTGGATGGAGTTCGCCCGGATCCCCCGGGAGGCCAACTCGTTGGCCAGGGACCGCATCACTCCGACCATCCCGTGTTTGGAGGCGACGTAGGGGGCCAGGAAGGGCTGGCCCTTGAGCCCCGCCACCGAGCTGATCAGGATGAGGGAACCGCCGCCGCCGACCAGCATGTGGGGGATGGCGGCGACGCAGGTGTTCCACGTCCCGGTCAGGTTGATGCCGATGACCGTGTCCCACACCGCGGGCGTGAGCTCGTCCCAGCGCTGGATGGTGCAGACCCCGGCGTTGGCCACGGCGATGTCGAGCCGGCCCAGGCGGTCGACGCCGGAGCACACGGCGGCCGACAGGGCCTCGCTGTCCCGGATGTCGACCATCGCCGTCTCCATGCGGGCGCCGGTCTCGCCCACCAGGCGGGCCGTCTCCTCGAGGTCGTCGGGCGTGGCCAGCGGGTAGGGGATGGTCTCGAGGTCACCGCAGAGGTCGACCCCGATGATGTCGGCCCCCTCGCGCGCCAATCGCAGGGCGTGACTCCGGCCCTGGCCGCGGGCCGCGCCGGTGATCAACGCCACCTTGCCCGCCACCCGGCCCGCGGGACCTGGCTCGGGACTCATGCCGACGTACCCATGCTGACGCCACGCGTGAGACGGCGAGCGACGACCCTCATGAGGTCAGTCCCGCCGCGGTCGGAACGCGCCGGGCGGTAGCACCGCCGGCCACGGCCAGGGCCAGACGCCGGCCCTCCAGCACCGCGTCGAGCACGCTTCGCGGCGCCACGCAGTCGCCGGCACGCAATGTGCCCGGCCGCGACAGGTACAGGGACTCCTCCGGGAGGCGGTGGCCGCAGTCGACGATGGAAGCGCAGCCGATGGTGCGCGACTCGCCGGTCCAGACATCGTCGAGGTGGGCCTCACCGGCGCCGGCGGCCCGGAGGACGGCCCGCAGTTCGCGGCCGACCCCGGCCCGCTGCAGGCGGGTGTTGGCGTCGGCCAGATCGCCGGTGAGGGACAGCAACGTCCCGGCCACCTGGTCGGGCGTCACCAGGGTCACCTGTCGGCCGGCGTCGGCCAGCCATTCGGCCACCCCCACGCCCACCGGTCCGCCCACCGGGTCGTGCACCACGACCGGTCCGTCGGGAAGAAGCCCGGGCCCCTCGGTCAGCAGCACCAGCGGATCGATCACCGGACAGGTGCTGTCCACGGGGACGGCCATCGGGGCCGGTCGGGCCCCGGTGGCCAGTACCACCTCGACGCCCGCGTCCCGGGCGGCGTCGACCTCGGGAGCCGAGATCTCGACCCCGGTCTCGATGACGACGCCCTGGACCAGGCATTCGTCGACCAGCCACTCGGGCAGCCGGGCCAGGCGCTCACGGCCCGGGCCCACCGCCGCTTCCCGCAGGGCGCCGCCGGCCCGGCCGGACCGCTCCACCACCCGCGCGCGGTGCCCCCGGGCCGACAACACCCGGGCGCACTCGAGCCCGGCGATACCGGCGCCCACGATCAGGACCTCCCGTCGGTCCCGGTCGGTTCCGTCCACCGCCGGTTCGATGGTCTCGTAACCGCTGCGGGGCTCCCCCACGCAGCTCACGACCGGATTGCGGTTGTCCCGGACGTGGCAGGCCTGATTGCAGAGGATGCAGGGCCGCACCCGCGAACCTTCGCCCCGACGGACCAACCCGACCAGGCGCGGCTCGGCGATCTGGGCCCGGGTCATCTCCACCAGGTCGGCGGTTCCGTCGTTCAGCGCCGACTCGGCCATGGTGAGGTCGACCACACTGCCCTGCAGCACGATGGGGACCCGTCCGGCGGCGGCAGCCCGCATCTGTCGGCACAACCCGAGGTTGAACCCGGTCTCGGTGTGGGCATCGGGCCGGTAGGCCGAGGTGGAGAACGGGCCACCACGGACCACCACGATGAGGTCGACCAGTCCGGCCAGCGCGGCGACGTGGTCCCCGGCCTGGTCGGGTGTGACCCCGGCCCACGGGGCGAGTTCGTCACAGCACAGGCGGAGGGACAGGATGCCGCTTCCGTCGAGGGCGGCCCGCACCGCGCCCAGCACCTCGGTGGTCAGCCGCAGACGGTCCGAGCCGTAGGGGTCCTGTCGGAGGTTGGTGAGCCCGGAGTGGAACTGTCGGAGGAGCGAGCAGTAGCCGGCATCGATCTCCACCCCGTGGAGGCCGGACACCATGGCCCGGCGGGCGGCGTCGGCGAAGCCGGCCACCAGCTCGTCGATGTCCGACTGCTCCATGGCCACCGGCATCTCGCGGCTGACGACATCGGCCACCCGCGACGGTGCCCACATCACCGATTGGGAGTTGGCGCTCGACCCCTGGCTCCCGCAGTGGCCCAGTCCGGCCAGCACCACGGTGCCGTAGGGGTGACAGGCCGCAGCCACCGAGGACCAGCCCGGCCCGCACTCGGCGGCCAGGGGAGCCCGTTCGTAGGGCCAGTCCGAAGGGTGGACGGACGCCGTCTCGGTGACCAGGATGCCGGCTCCTCCGGCCGCCCTGGCCTCGTAGTACGCGACATGACGATCGCTGACGGCCCGCCCGCGGCCGAGGTTGGTCTCATGGGGACCGAACACGACCCGTGAAGGCGCTGTGCGGCCGGCCACCTCCACCGGTTCGACCAGGCCTGCCATGGCTCAGTTGACGGGGGCGTCGGGTTCGAGGGAGGTGAGCGGACTCTCGTCGCAGGCCCGCCCGGGCCGACGGGGGAGGAGGGTGACCGGCGCCCGCCGCGGCACCGAGTGGTCGAGGGTCGGCCGCGGTGGCGGCGCCTCCCCGCGGGCGGCCAGCGAGTGCTCACCGTGTCCGAGCACGCATTCGGGGTCGGGACCGTCGAGGGGCAGGCCGGTGAAGAACTTGGCGGCCATGCACCCACCCCGACAGGCGTCGTAATGACCACACGACCCGCAGGCACCCGCGCTCTGGGGTCGGCGGAGGTCGGTGAACAGCTCCGAGTGGCGCCACACATGGGTGAACCCGCCCGAGGACCGCACGTTGCCCGCCAGGAACTGGTCATGGATGGCGAAGGGGCAGGCGTAGACGTCGCCGACCGGATCCACCAGGCAGACCACCCGGCCCGCGCCGCACAGGTTCAACCCGGGCAGCGCCTCGCCGTACCCGGCCAGGTGGAAGAACGAGTCGCCGGTGAGGACGCCTTCCCCGTGGGCCACCAGCCAGTCGTAGAGGACCCGCTGTTGCCCGGCGGTGGGATGGAGCTCCTCCCAGACGTCCGCCCCCCGCCCCGAAGGCCGCAGGCGGGTGAGCCTGAGCTGGGCCCCGTACTGGTCGGCGAGCGCCTTGAAGGCATCGAGCTGTGAGACGTTGTGGCGGGTGACCACCACCGAGATCTTGAAGCCCTCGAAACCGGCGGCGGCCAACCGTCCCATGGCGGTGACGGCGGTGGCGAACGAACCGTCCCCGCGCACGGCGTCGTTGACGTCGGCCGTGGCCCCGTCGAGGGAGATCTGTACGTCGATGTAGTCGCTGGTGGCCAGGCGCTCGGCCACCGCTGCGGTGATGCGCGACCCGTTCGTCGAGAACTTGACCCCGACGTGGTGGGCCGTGGCGTACTCGACGAGTTCCCAGAAGTCGGCCCGCACGGTCGGCTCGCCGCCCCCGATGTTCACGTAGAAGATCTGCATGCGTTCGAACTCGTCGATCACCGCTTTGCACTCGTCGGTGGTGAGCTCGTCCGGGTCACGGCGGCCCGAGCTCGAGAGGCAGTGGACACAGGCCAGGTTGCAGGCGTAGGTCAGCTCCCAGGTCAGGCAGATGGGCGCGTCGAGGCCGTGTTCGAACCGGTCCACCAGCCTGCCTCCCGTCCGGGGCCGGTCGACCAGGGTCATGGTTCCTCCCTCGGACAGATCATGCCCGACTCGGCCAGGGTGGCCAGGGCCCGTTCGTAGTTCTCGAGCTCGTCGGGGGCGACGCCCGCGGCCACGCACGCCGTACGGCCCGAGGGCTGGTCGGCCAGCGATTCGACCACCGTCCGCAGGGTCGGGCTCTTGAGGAAGGACAGGCGCCGGGTGCCGAAGTGATACGCCAGCGCCCCGAAGGCCTCGGGTCGGAGCGAGACCTGGGGGTGGAGGGTCCATGGACGCGAGGCGTCGAACGCGGCGCTGACCGCTCCGGGCGGCGTGGGTGGCATCGGTGTGGCGGCTCGTCGTCGGGGATCGGCGGACGGAGGGCTAGTAGACGCCGCACATGCCGTCGATGGAGACGTCTTCCACCAGCAGGTCCTCTTCGATCAGCACGTCGGATCCCGCCTCGCCGTCTCCGCCACCCTCAGACGAGGCGTTGTTCACGCCGTCGACGGACTCGGGCGGCGCTGCACTTCCGATGACGGTGGTCGGGGTGTCCTCGGTGGTGACGGTCATGGAGCCTCCGATGATCTGCCGGCTGGAGCCGGGGCGGGCGATGGGTTCCAATTTATAACACTCGATGTCAAAATGGAAGTCTGATGACCAGATCGGCGACGGAAGCGGCGGGCGGCCCCCCGGAGGTGGCACGGGGCCGCCGCCCGAGCACCTCACGCCGGGACGTGGCCCGGGCCGCGCTCGAACTGTTCGCCCGGCAGGGCTACGACGAGACCAGCATCGACGAGATCGCCGCCGCGGTGGGGGTCAGCCGCCGCACGTTCTTCCGCTACTACGACTCAAAGCGCGAGGTGGTGTGGGGTGAGTTCGATGCCGAGCTCGTCCGGCTCCGGACCCGGCTCGACGAGGCTCCGGTCGACCAGCCGATGATGGACGTGCTCCGGCTGGCGGTGATGGACACCAACCGATTCGGTGCGGCCGAGCTCGACGAGCTCCGCATCCGGATCGGCCTGACCAGTTCCGTCCCGACCCTCGTGGCCCACTCGGCCGTGCGCTACGCCGAGTGGTGTGACGTGGTGGCCGGCTTTGTGGCCGCCCGGATAGGGGCGTCCACCGAGGATCTGGCGCCCCAGACCGTGGCCCGGGCCGCCCTCGGAGCAGCCACCGCCGCATTCACCTACTGGGCCAGGCATGGGGGCGACGATCTGGTCGGGCAGGTGGACCGGGCCTTTCGCCTGCTGGCCACCGGCTTCGAAGAGGGCCGGCTCCCACGCCGGGAGGACCAACCACCCGGCTGAGCGGTCCCCTGCACTCGACGCCAAGCGGTCCATGGCGCGATGCTGGGAGCGGTGCCCCGGCAGGTGAGGTGCCGCGACCAGGGGAGGCCGTCCACATGAAGATCCGCGCCGCTGTATGTTCCGGACTCCACGAGCCGTGGAAGGTCGAAGAGGTCGACGTCGATCCACCCGGGCCGCACGAGGTGGTGGTGCAGATGGCCTATGCCGGCATGTGCCACTCCGATGAGCATCTCCGTACCGGTGACATGAGCGCACCGCCCGAGGTCCTCGAGATCTTCGGCGTCGACTCCATGTTCCCGATGATCGGTGGACACGAGGGGGCGGGCATCGTGACCGAGGTCGGGCCCGAGGTCGAATCGCTGGCCGAGGGCGATCATGTGGCCGCGTCGTTCATCCCGGCCTGCGGCAAGTGCTTCTGGTGCGCGTCAGGACGGCAGTACCTGTGCGACATGGGGATGGCCATCCTGGCCGGCCCGATGATGAGCGACGGGCAGTGGCGCTACCACCTGGACGGGCGGAACGTGAACCGGATGACCCAGCTCGGCACCTTCTCCGAATCGGTGCTGGCCAACGAGGCGTCGCTGGTCAAGATCGATCCGAACGTGTCGCTGCGGGCCGCCGCCCTCATCAGCTGCGGTATCTCCACCGGCTTCGGCTCGGCCGTGGACCGGGCCAAGGTGAAGCCGGGCGAGACGGTCGTGGTCGTGGGCTGTGGTGGTGTCGGATCGGGCGCCGTCCAGGGAGCCAGGCTGGCCGGAGCCCGCCAGATCATCGCCGTCGATCCGCTGCCCTTCAAGGTGGAAAAGGCCAAGCAGATCGGGGCCACCCACGGTGCCGCATCCATCCTCGAGGCCAACCTGATCCTGCCCGAGCTCACCGAGGGACGGATGGCCGATGTGGTGATCCTCACGCCCGGTGTGCTCACCGGTGATCTGCTGGGCCCGGCCATGGCCCTCGGGTCGAAGGACGCCCGGGTGGTCGCCACGGCCATCGCCCCGTTCAACCAGAACGAGGTGACCCTCAACCTGTTCAATACGGCCATGTTCAACCAGGCCCTGCTGGGCACCGTCTTCGGATCGTGTAGTCCCCGTGTCCAGATCCCCAACCTGATCCGGCTCTACCAGGCCGGCCTCCTCGAGGTGGACAAGCTGGTCACCCAGGAGTACACGCTCGACCAGGTCCAGAACGGGTACGACGATCTTGCCGCGGGAACCAACGTGCGCGGCGTGGTCACCTTCGACACCTGATTCGCATTCGGGATCGGCGGATTCGGGATCGGCGGGTCCGCCAGCGCTCCGCCCGCCCATCGGCCGCCGTGCCGCGCCGCGGCGCGGGGTGGAAAACGGCGCCCACCTGGCGAAACAGGGCGCATGGCCCCACGCCGGGTCGCCGTCGGTCCATCGTTTAGGTATCCCAGGGATCGGGCATAGTACTGGTCCGAAATTTCTGGTTTAGATGATCCGGCGACCGGGCATATGTGGCTTAGGGCCCGACCGTGGCCCGGGGGACAACCGGGTTCGAGTGGCTCGGCGGAAAACAAGGAGGGGGCACGGTGAGCGGACCTCAGGTGCTGTCACGTCGGTTCCGGAGTGTGGTCAAGGTGGCATCGGTGGCGTTGCTGGCCGTCGCCGGCACCGCGGTGTTCGTGGCGGCACCTGCCGGCGCGTCGACCGCGCCCCTCATCGCCAATGGCACCGCGGGCTACCAGCCGGGAACCACCTCCCCGCCCAACCAGTTCAACGTGCTCACGCTGGTCACCGGAGGAGCGACGGCGGTGAATACCTCGTCGCTGACCGTGGTGTCCCAGCCGGCCAGCGGAACGGCCACCGTCGCCACCACGGCGAGCTCGGGCATCATCACCTATACGCCGGCGACGGCCACCGCCGGAGTGCAGACCCTGACCTTCGCCTACTGCGCGCCGGGCGACACGTATCCGAGTGCGGGGAACTGCACCACGGCCACCATGACCTACCGTCCTTCGACCGGCCAGTGGTTGGGTGACCAGGTGGAGGGCCAGAACATCGTCGAGCAGATCGAGAACGCCGTCACCCTGCCGGCAACCGTGGTCCACGGCTCGACCCTTTCGATGACCGTGGCTCCGGTGGCCAGCAACGTCCCCTCGTCCGACTCCGGTGACGGCATCACCGTCACCGTGTACAACGCGTCGCAGTTCTCCGAGATCATCCCGGTGCCGAAGGGCCTGACCTACGTGCCGGGTTCGGTCAACGTCACCGGCGGGGACGCCACCACCTCGGGCAACGTCGCCGCCACCTACTGCACGGCACCGGTCAGCGATGCCTGCAGCGCCCACATCGACAGCGGTGACTACAAGACCACCTACCCCTACCTCCAGACCTACCTGAACCCCAACACCACCGTCACCGGTGGAGACAATGTCACCATGCCCACCCTGTCGGCCGAGTTCACGGCCACCGGGACGGCGGGGACGGTCGTGCCGGCGGACCTCACCGAGTACGTGCTCAACACCGATGTGTCCTATGTGGGCGAAGTGACCTTCGACGGCTATCCGTCGTGTTCGAGCTGCGGATCGGGTAGCAACGCCCCGACCTACGCCGCGCCGGTCCCCCAGGCCACCACCACCATCACCCCGGCCCCGACCGTCACCGGCGTCGATCCCAACACCGGCACACCGGCCGGGGGGACGAGCGTGGTCATCAGCGGCTCCGATCTGGCCGACGCCTCGGCCGTGGACTTCGGGTCGCTTCCGGCCACCATCACCGCCGATTCGGCCACCTCGGTCACCGCCACCTCGCCTCCGGGCACCGGCACCGTCGATATCACCGTCACCACCCCGGACGGCACTTCGGCCACCTCCTCGGCCGACCAGTTCACCTACGGCCTCTCCGCGCCACCGCCGACGCTCACCAGCGTGAGCCCGACCGGCGGCCCGACGGCCGGTGGGACCAGCGTGACCGTTGCCGGTGACAACCTGGGCAGCGCCACGGCGGTGGACTTCGGGCCGGGCAACCCCGGTACGATCACCGCCGATTCGGCCACCTCGGTCACCGCCACCTCACCGTCGGGCACCGGCACTGTGGACGTCACGGTGACGACCCCGAGCGGAACCACCGTTCCGAGCCAACCGGACCAGTTCACCTACGGCACTCCCGTGCTCACCAAGTTGTCGAGCTGGACAGACACTGCGGCCTGTGGTGTGCAGTCGACCACCTCGGCTCCGACCTTGACCAGCTCGGCCACCCTCACCGCCATCGGTGCGGTCGGTGGCGGTGGCGGTGGCGCGCTGTACAGCACCTCGGGTGGTCCGGGCGGGGCGGCCTCCTCGGTCTCGGGGACGGTCCCGGTCACCGGCGGTCAGCAACTCAGCGCCGTCACCGGCTGTGCCGGGGCCACCGCTCCCGACGACACCGACGTGCCCGCCACCGGGGGCGCGGGCGGTGCCGGCTTCAGCAACGGCGGTGGCGGCGGCAACGGCTACTACTGCATCGGCGCCAACGTCGAGGGCGAATGCCTCGGTGAGGGTGGTGCCGACGGGAGCGCCGGCGGCGGCGGCGGTTCGAGCGCCCTGTGCTCCGGCTCCAGCTGCCAGGCCGGGGGGACCCCGCTGGCCGTGGCCGGCGGCGGCGGCGGTGGCGGCGAGTCGACGTTGCCCGATTCCGATGGTGGAACAGGTGGCGTCGGGGGCTCAGGGTCGTCGACCGCATCGACCGATCAGACGGGTGCCGGGCCGAGCGGCGCCGTCGGCGGTACCGGGGCCACCGACGTCAACACGGGCAACACCGGTGGGGCCGGTGGCGTCAACAGCAGCGGCGACAGCGCCGGCGGCGGGGTCGGCGGCAACGGCTTGGACACCGTCTCGGCTGGTGAGTCGGCCGCCAACGGAGGAGGCGGCGGCGGGTACGTCGGGGGGGCCGGCAGCACCGACGACACCGCCGAGGACGGTGGCGCCGGTGGAGGTGGGGGAGGAGGCTCCTCCTGGATCCTCAACGGATCAGGGGCCACATTCGCCACCACGTCCGCCCCCGCGGCGGTGACCGTGGCCTTCTACGGTTTCGTCGGCACCGGCCCGAGCGTCGGCACCCAGCCCACGGCGACGACGGTCGACGCCGGCCAGTCCGCCACCTTCACGGCCGCGGCCAGTGGGAATCCCACGCCCGCGGTCCAATGGCAGGTCTCGACCGACGGTGGCAAGACGTTCAACGACGTCCTCGGGGCCACGTCGACCACGTACACGCTCACCGCCGAGCCCTCCGAGAGTGGCAACCAGTACCAGGCCGTGTTCACCAACTCGGTGGGCGCGGTGACCACCGATGCGGTCATGCTGACCGTCGACTCGGCGCCCACGGTCACCACCCAGCCTGCGGCTGAGACCGTCAATCAGGGCCAGCCGGCCACCTTCACCGCCGCGGCCAGCGGAAATCCCACGCCGACCGTCCAGTGGGAGGTCTCCACCGACGGTGGGACGACGTTCACCGACATTTCGGGGGCCACGTCGACCACGTACACCCTCACCACCGCGGCAGGGGAGAACGGCAACCAGTACCGGGCGGCCTTCTCGAACGTGGCCGGCACCGCCAATTCCGATCCGGCCACCCTGACCCTCCGGACCCTGCCGGCCATCACCACCCAGCCGAAGAGTGCCTCGGTGCACGAGCGCCTGACCGCGCACTTCACGGCCGCGGCCAGCAGCTACCCGGCACCCAGCGTGCAGTGGCAGGTGTCGACCAACGGCGGCACCTCCTTCACCGCCATCAAGGGGGCCACCGCCACCACCTACTCGTTCACCGCTTCGGCGACCGAGAACCACCATCAGTACCGGGCGGTGTTCACCAACTCGGTCGGCTCGACCGACTCTGCCGCGGCCACCCTCACGGTCACGGCCGCGGCGCCGGTGAGGGTCACCACCACATCGCTGCATGCGGGAACCGTCAAGACCGCCTACTCGGCCACCCTGAAGGCGACCGGCGGGGTTTCGCCCTACAAGTGGTCCCTTTCGTCGGGCAAGCTCCCAGCCGGGCTCACCTTGAGCTCCGGTGGAGTCATCTCCGGCAAGGCCACGGTGGCCGGGAGCCAGACGTTCGTGGTCAAGGTGGTGGACACGAAGACGTCGGTGACACCGCTGACCTCGGCCACCAAGTCGCTCTCGATCACCATCAACACCTGAGCGGGGGCGCGCCGCGGCGTGGCACCATCTCCCTGCGATCGGAGCACCGACCGCAGGGAGATGGAAGGTGGGGGATGTGGTGACGAGTCTGTCTCGAGGCACCCGAGCGGTGAAGGTGGCGGTGGCCGCGGTGGCGGTGGCCCTGACCGTGGCCGGCTGCGGCGCCGGGTCGGCGGCCGATGCGAGCCGTCCGGCCACCCCGGCCCCGGCCGGTCTGCCCGGCTTCTACTCGGTTCCGGCGACGCTTTCCTCCACCGCCCCGGGCACCCTGCTCAAGTCGGAGCAGATCGCCTCGGACGGCATCGACGGTCACGTCTACCGTGTGATGTACGTCTCCGAGAGCGTCCACGACCAGCCCACGGTGGTGACCGGCCTGGTGATGGTTCCCGACACCCCGGCCCCGGCCGGCGGGTATCCGGTGGTGACCTGGGGCCACGGCACCAACGGCATGGCCGACCAGTGCGCCCCGTCCCTCCAGCCGGACCAGGCCGTGCCGCTGCAGAACGACCTGTTGGCCAAGGGGTGGGAGGTGACGGCCAGTGACTACCAGGGGGAGGGCACCCCGGGCCTGCTCCCGTACCTGGTCGGTACGGTGGCAGCCCGGAACACCATCGACATCGTCCGGGCGGCCGCCCATCTTCGTGCCGCCCATGCCAGCAAGAACTATGTGGTGTGGGGACATTCCGAGGGAGGCCAGACCGCCATGTTCGCCCTGGCCATCGGCGATTCCTACGCACCCGAGCTCCACCTCGAGGGGGTGGTGGCCGGCGCACCGCCGTCCCAGTTCCAGTACATCTACACCTTCTTGAAGACCAGCCCCTACCGCTACTACCTGTTCATGGCCGGGGCCGGGTTCAACGCCGCCTACGGCAATGCCGCGGCGCCGTTGGCTCAGGTCCTCACGGCCAAGGGCATCTCCCTCCTGCCCGTGTTGTCCAAGGGCTGCTCCGACGACATCGCCCAGCAGACCAACGGCTATCCCCTGGCTGCCATCGTGAAGGCCGATCCGTTCTCGGTGCCGGCGTGGAAGAAGCTCCTCATCGCCAACGATCCGGGCGAGCTCGCCGCGGCCAGCCGGGCCCCGCTCCTGATCATCCAGGGAGGAGCCGACGAGCAGATCCCGGTGCCCACCACCAAACTCCTCGAGACCCATGAGTGCTCCATCGGCCAGGACGTCGAGCGCTGGGTGTACCCGGGCCAGAGCCACGCCGGGGTCATCCCCGTGTCGATGGCCGACATGATCCACTGGATCTCCGACCGGTTCTCGGGCACCGCCTCCCCGGATCCGTACCAGCCGGTCGGGCAGCCGGGCATCGAGGTGAGCGACTGCGTCAGCTGACCCACAGGCCCGGCCCTCGCTCATCGGCGGTCGGCTGCCTAAGGTGGCGTCATGCGTTTCGTGATCGGGTCCGACCACGCCGGCTTCATCCTGAAAGCTTCCGTCATCGCCCACCTCCGTGACGACGGCCATCAGGTGGAGGACATCGGGACCTACTCGCAGGAGCCGGTGGACTACCCCCCCATCTGCGCGGCCGTGGCCCGGGCCGTGGTGGACGGACGCGGCGATCAGGGCATCGTCATCGGCGGCAGCGGCCAGGGCGAAGCCATCGCCGCCAACAAGGTCCACGGGGCCCGAGCCGCCTTGTGCCACGACGAGTACACCTCGCGGTTCGCCCGTCTCCACAACGACGCCAATGTCCTGTCACTCGGCGCCCGGGTGGTGGCCACGGAACTGGCCCTGGACATCGTGGACGTGTTCGTGGCCACCGCCTTCGAGGGAGGCCGACACGTGGCCCGCATCGAAGAGCTCTCGGCCATCGAGGCCGAGGAGTCGGGCGACCCGGGCCCGGCGCGGCCACCGACGGCGTGACCGCTTCGGACCGGTCGACCGCCGGTCCCGTCGGCCCGGAGCCGACCGGCCCGACGGTCCGCTATCTGGCCGACGCCGTGGTGCCGTGCGACGGGTCGGGCCCGGTCCTGCGGCCCGGCGTGGTCGAGGTGACCGGCGGCACCGTGACCCACGTGGGCCGGGCCGGATCGCCCGACCACGGGAGTCCCCCCGGGAGGTCCGGCTCCGCGGTGCGCTCCTCCCCGGCCTGGTCAACGTCCACTGCCACTCGCCGATGACCTTGTTCCGTGGGTCGGGGGAGGGGTTGCCCCTCCACCAGTGGTTGAACCACGTGCTGTGGCCCCAGGAGGCCCATCTCACCGAAGACGACGTGTTCTGGGGGATGACCCTGGCTGCAGCCGAGCTCCTCCGTTTCGGGGTGACCACCACCTGTGAGGCCTACTTCTTCGAGGATGCCCTGGCCGACGCGGTGGTGGCCGCGGGATCGCGGGCCCTGGTGACCCCGGGTGTCCTGCAGCTGCCGGGTGCGCCTTCGGACCAACGGTGGTGGGAGCGCCGCACCGGCGAGATCGTCGACTTCCACGCCCGCCGCCACGGCGACCACGACCGGATCGAGGTCGGCTTCGCCCCCCATGCCGCCTATACGGTCCCGCTCCCCGTACTCGCCGACATCGCCGCCGCCGCCCGGGAGCTCGATGCCCTGTTCCACATCCACCTGGCCGAGACCGAGGAGGAGGGGGTCCGCTTCGCGGCCGAGCACGGGCGATCGGCCCCCGCGGCCCTGGCCGACGCCGGCGTCCTCGCTGGTCGGGTCCTGGCCGCCCACAGCATCTGGCTCTCCCCCGAGGACATGGCCATCTACGTTGATCACGATGTCGCCGTCGCCCACTGCCCCCAGAGCAACGCCAAGCTGGCCTCGGGTGTGGCCCGAGTGGTCGAGTTCCTGGCCCGCGGCATCCGGGTCGGTCTGGGCACCGATGGCCCGGCCTCCAACAACGACCTCGATCTCTGGGAGGACATGCGCTTCGCGGCCATGCTGGCCCGCATCCGCGAGATGGACGCGGCCGCCCTTCCGGCCACCGCGGCCCTCGATCTGGCCACTCGGGGTGCGGGCCTCGCCCTCGGCCGCCCCGACCTCGGGATCCTGGCCGCCGGCGGGAGGGCCGACATGATGGTGGTGGATCTCGATGATCCGGCATTCGTCCCCTGGCTCGAAGAAGCCCAGCTCGTCGATCACCTGGTGTGGGCCGCGTCCAGCCGCCTGGTGACCGACGTATGGGTGGCGGGCCGTCAGGTGGTCGAGGGCGGGCAGTGCACGACCGTCGACGTCGAACGGGCCCGTGGCGAGGTGGAGGTCCGGGCCCGGAGGCTGCAGCAGGCGGTGACCTGACGGCGAAGGCCTCAGGACGGGAGGGGCGATGCGGACGCCCCCGGTCAGAGGGGCAGGAAACCGGGAGCGTCAGGCCCGGAATGAGGCCGCAGCCTCACTCGACAGGTGTGGCACCGACAAGGTTACCGCCTGGGTAGTTCTGACCAGACAGCACCTGGTCAGTTGTGACCCTATCTTTCCGGTGCCGCGGGCCCCAGGCTGAGGGGAGCGGAACCTTGCTCGACGGGGCGGAGGTGCCGGGCCGGGAGCCAGGTGGCGGAACCCTGCTCTGTCGGCCCGGCCACCTCTATTTCCCGGGCGGTCGGCCCAGGCCGATGGTCAGTTCGCCTCGTCGTGGAGCCGGCCGGCGTGGGCCGCGGCTCCCGAGGCGAACCGCCGGATCATTTGGGTGAGCACCACAGCCATGAGGCGGCCGGTGGCCGGGATCTTCTCGTCGAACGTGGCCGTCCAGGTGACGATGGTCCCCGGGCCGTCAGGGGTGAGGCGCACGTCGGCCCGGTAGCCGCGGACCGGAAATCCCTGCACGATGGTGTACCCGAGATGGTGCGGAGGATCCCAGGCCACCACCTCTTCGCGTGAACCCATCCCGTAGCGGGTGAAGCGACGCACGGCTCCGACCCCGTCCGGAGGTGGATCGCCCGGGTGCTCGACGTCCGAGTGGGTCAGGAACGTCCACTCCTTCCAGCGGCGCGCCTCGCCGATGAGCGGCCACACCTCCCCGACCGGCGCCGTCGATCGGGCCCGGGCCTCGATCGACCACCGTCCCTCTGAAGGCGGAGGGGGAGCGGACGCCGACGGGCTCATCCCTCGAGGTGGGCCTTCAATGCCTCGAGGGCCTGCTGGTAGATCGTGGTCATCAGCTCGGCCATGGCGTCCGGGTCGGCATCGACCACCCAGGTCACGTGGCTGCCGTCACCGTCGGGGGTCACCGTGATGACCGCTTCGTGGCGCTCCACCGGTGCGCCGTCGGCGATCGAGTAGGTCAGCGCCCGTCCGGCCCCGTCCCGTGCCACGAGGTGCTCGGTGATGGTCATCCCCATCGTCTCGATGACCCGGTCGTCGCCCTCCACCCGACACGATTCGATCCCGGGCATCCAGCCGCCGATCCCTCCGAAATCACCGACCACCGACCAGACGTCGTCCGCCGACTTGGCGATGTCGATCTCTGCCGTGCCTGTTCCCATGACTCTCCCTGTGTGCGCGGGCAGGTCGCGAGCCCGAATGCGGGCATCACGGTGGTCTGCGTCGTCCAGATGGTAGGCGCGGGACGAGTGGTCGGGAAGCGGCCGACGTTGGCACGCCCGGCGGTGGCCCCGTAGCGTCGATCCCATGGTCTCCACGTCCGCCGGCCCGGTCGATGCCGCCGAAGCAGTCGATGCCGCCGAAGCAGTCGACGCCGCGCTGTTCATCCCCGAGGGTGCACAGCTCGTGCCCACGGCCCTGGCCCGGGGGCCCTGGTCCCCCAAGGCCCTGCACGGCGGTCCGGTGGCCGCCCTGGCCGCCCGGGCGGCCGAGGCCCATGCCGGCGGGGAGGAGATGCAGCTGGTCAGGGTCACCCTCGAGCTCCTCCGACCTGTTCCCCTGACCCCTCTGGCCCTGACCAGTTCGCTGGTCAAGCCCGGCCGGACGACCCAGCTGGTCGACACGGTGGTCGAAGCGGACGGGGTCGAAGTGGCATGGTCGCGTGCGCTGCGCATCCACCGGGCCCCCGAGGACCAGCGGGCGGAGCCGACCGTCCCTGAGGACGCACCCCCCGATCCGCCCGATCGGGCGCCGGCCACCGCCATGATGATCGGTGACCGCACCGCCTTCCATAATCAGGGCATGGAACTTCGGTTCGTGAACGGACGTACCAACAGCCGGGGTCCAGCCACGGTGTGGTTCCGCCTGCGCTGTCCAGTCGTCCTCGGCGAGGAGCCGTCCCCCTGGCAGCGGGTGGCCGCGGCCGCCGACTTCGGCAACGGGGTGGCGGCCGAGCTCGACTTCTTGTCGAGCTCGTTCATCAACCCCGACCTCACCATCTCCGTGCACCGTCCCCCGGTCGGGGAGTGGATCTGCCTCGATGCCCGGACCCGCTTCGGGACCCCGGGGATCGGTGCCGCCGAATCCGCCCTGTGGGATGTCGAGGGAAGGATCGGGCGCTCGGTGCAGAACCTGGTGGTGGGGCTCCGACCATGAGCGCCGATCCCGTGGCCATCGACCGCGGACTCAGCGTGGCCGAGCTCCTGGTGGCGCGGGCCGAGGACGACCACCCCGGCCTCCGCTTCGAGGACGAGCAGTGGAGCTGGCGGGAGGTCGTGTCGGCCAGCGCGGTTCGGGGTTCGTGGATCCGGTCGGTAGCCGGTCCGGATCAAGTGCATATCGGTGTGCTCCTCGGCAACGTCCCCGAGTACATCTTCTGGCTGGGGGCGGCCGCGCTGGCCGGCGCCGTCGTCGTCGGCATCAACCCCACCCGCCGGGGCCAGGCCCTGGCCGACGACATCGGGCGCACCGACTGCCAGATGGTGCTCACCGATGCCGAGGGGGCCCGCCTGCTCGACGGTCTCGAGCTTCCCGTCCCGGCCGACCGGATCATTCGCATCGACGACCCCGGGTACCCTGAGCGGCTGGAGCCGCACGGCGGAGCCGACGCCCGCTCGCTGGTGGCCGGGTGCGCTCCCGCCCCCGAGGGCCTCTACCTCCTGCTCTTCACCTCCGGCACCACCGGTACCCCGAAGGCCGTCCGCTGTACGCAGGCCCGGCTGTCGTCGATCGCGGTCCGGTCGGCCGAGGCATACGGGTTCAACCGCGACGACGTGGCCTACTGCACCATGCCCCTGTTCCACGGCAATGCGCTGATGGTCCTGTGGGGACCGTCGCTGGTGGTCGGGGCCACGGTGGCCCTGGCCCGCCGATTCAGCGCCTCGGGTTTCGTGGCCGACGTCCGGCGCTACGGGGCCACCACGTTCACCTACGTGGGCAAGGCCCTGGCCTATGTCCTGGCCACCCCGGCGTCGCCCGACGACTCCTCACTCAGCCTCCGGCGCGGGTTCGGCACCGAGGCATCGGTGGCCGACCATGCCGAGTTCGAGCGGCGGTTCGGATGCGTGCTCACCGAGGGATACGGCTCCAGCGAAGGTGGCCTGGCCATCAGCCGGTCCCCGGACACCCCGGTCGGCTCGCTCGGTCGGCCGGTGGGCGACATCGCCATCGTCGACCCGGAGACGGGAGAGGAGTGTCCGGCGGCGCGATTCGACGGCGCCGGCCGCTTGCTCAACGGCGAGGCGGCCATCGGCGAGATCGTCAACCGTGCCGGCATCGGCGGGTTCGAGGGGTACTACGCCGACCGGGAGGCCACCGCCTCCCGGACCCGCCGGGGCTGGTATTGGACCGGCGACCTGGCCTACCGCGACGGGGCCGGCTTCTTCTACTTCGCCGGGCGGGGCGGCGACTGGATGCGGGTGGACTCGGAGAACCTGACGGCCGGCCCCATCGAGCGGGTTCTGGTCCGCTACCGGGACGTGGCCACCGTGGCCGTGTACTCGGTCCCCGATCCGCGTTCGGGCGACCAGGTCATGGCCGCTTTCGAGATGCTCCCGGACCGAGCCTTCGACCCGGCCGGCTTCGTCGCCTTCCTCGACTCCCAACCCGATCTGGGCACCAAGTGGAGCCCCTCTTTCGTCCGGGTCACCGGGGCCCTTCCCCAGACGGCCAGCGGCAAGGTGACCAAGGACCCGCTCCGGGCCGCGGGCTGGTGGGCGGGAGACGATCCCGTCTACCGGCGCCAGGGGACGACGTCGGCGTACGTGCCCATGGATGCCGAGGACCGCCGGGTCCTCCAAGCCGAGTACCGCCGCCACGGTCGGGCCGGCCTTGTCGGTGGGTGATCCGGACGGGGCGTCGGTGTTCAGCCGGGCACGGAGGCGGCTGACCGAAACGGCCACCGGCGCCGTGGACGACGTCGACCGCTTTCAGCAGCGACACCGGGTCACTGCCGTGGCCGGTGCCGTCGTCCGCAAGTACTCCGACGATCAGGCCGGCCGGCTGTCCGGGCAGATCTCCCACGCCGCCTTCCTCTCCGTCTTCCCGTTGCTGCTGGTCCTCTTCACCGTGCTGGGTGTCGTCCTCCGCGGCTACCAGTCGCTGCAGAACGACATCATCAACTCGGCCTTGCGCCAATTCCCGGTGGTCGGCTCCGACCTGAGGAACAACGTGCGCCAGCTGTCGACCGCCAATGGGCTGGCCCTCGCCGTCGGGCTCATCTGGTTGGCCTACGGGAGCATGAGGCTGAGCCGGAGCGCGCAGGTGATGATGGCGGTGGTGTGGGGGATCCGTCGCCACGAGCTCCCGACCTTCCTGCACTGGATCCCCCGGGCCGTCGGATTCCTGGCCGTCCTCGGCGCGGGCTTCATCGCCGGTGGGGCACTGGCCGGGCTCGGAGCTTTCGGGCGCCTGGGAACATTTTCGGCCTGGGTCGGCCTCGTGCTCTGCCTGATCGTCAACGTCCTCATGTACTGGGGCGGGTTCGCCGTCATCGTGCGGATTCCGAGGGGCGAACGGGCCGTCTGGCCCGGCGCCATCATCGGTGGCGCCGGATGGACGGTGCTGCAGTTCACCGGGGCGTTGCTGGTCAACCACCAGTTGCGCCATCTGTCCAACCTCTACGGGACCTTCGCCACCGTGCTCGGGCTCGTCTGGTGGATCGCCCTCGGCGCCATGGTGACGGTCTACGCGGCCGAATTCAACGTGGTGCTGACCCGTCACCTCTGGCCCCGCTCGATCCGCCGTCCTGCACCGTCGGACGGCGATCGATCGGACGGCGACCAGCGGGCCTCTCAGGATTCGGCCAGCCGCACTTCGGGGACCTCGAGGTCGGCCGAGGCCTGAGTCGTCACCACCACCGGAGCCGGTGCGGGGGTCCTCGGGATGAGCAGCGCCAGCAACCCGGCCGCCAGGGCCACCACCGAGGCGATGAAGAAGCCGCGGGCATACCCGGCGGTCATGGCCACCCGTTCGAGCTCGGGGGTGACCGTCCGTCCGGCCAGGAGTGAGGAGATGTGGGACGCGGCCACCGTCGACAGGACGGCGAGCCCCAGCGAGGCCCCGATCTGGCGGCTGCTGTTGACCAGGCCCGAGGCCAGTCCCGCCTCTTCGCGGCTGACTCCGCCGGTGGCGGACAGGGCGATCGGGGTGAAGGCCAGACCCATCCCGAAGGTGGCCATGATCCCGCCGCCGCACGCCCCCGTCCAGTAGCTGTCCCCGGCTTGGATGAACGACAGCCAGTAGAGACCGCCGGCGGCGAGGAACGAGCCGACGACCAGCACGTTGCGTGGGCCCAACCGTGGTGCCAGCCGTCCGGCGATGGTGGCGCCGACGGCGATGGCCGCCGTCTGGGGGATGAAGGTGAGGCCGGTGACCACCGGGTCGTACCCGAGGACCTGCTGCAGATAGAGGGAGAGGAAGAACCACATGGCGAACATGGCCGCACCGAAGCAGAACATGACCAGGTTCGCGGCGGTGAGGGCCCGCGACCGGAACAGCCGGAGGGGCACCAGGGGATGGTCGGCCAACCTGGTCTCGACGAGCAAGAAGGCACCGAGCAGGACCAGGGCGATGGTCCCGGTGATCAGTGTCGATGCCGAGGTCCACGCCACTTCGTCGGTGTGCACGATGGTGTACACCAGCGCCAACAGGCCACCGGTGACCGTGATGGAGCCGAACACGTCCAGCCGCCGCCGGGGCCCCACCGCCCGCGACTCCACCAGGAAGAGCCGGGCGAAGAAGAAGAGCACGATCCCGATGGGCACGTTGACAAAGAGGATCCAGCGCCACGACAGGTACTGGGTCAGGAACCCCCCGAACAGGGCACCGGCGGCCCCACCTCCGGCGGCCACCGCACTCCACACGCCGAGAGCCCGGGCCCGGGCCCGCTGCTCGGTGAAGGTGACGGTCAGGATGGTCAGGGTGGCCGGCGACAGGACGGCCGCGCCCACCCCCTGCAGCGACCGGGCTGCGATCAGCGTCGCCTGGTTCTGGGAGAAGCCGCCGATGAGGCTGGCGCCGGTGAAGAGGACCAGACCGAGGAGGAGAATACGGCGGCGCCCGAAGAGGTCGGCCAGTCTTCCCCCCAGCAGCAGGAGGCCGCCGAAGGTGAGGGAGTAGGCGGTCACCACCCACTGGAGGTTGGCCGCGCTGAAACCCAGATCCTTCTGGATGGAGGGCAGGGCCACATTGACGATGGAGATGTCGAGCACGACCATGAACTGGGCCAGGCAGACGATGGCCAGGACCAGGTTGTCGGCTTTCCTCAGCCTCGCCTGCTCGGCCGCCTCTCGATCCGCCGGATGGGCAGTTCCCGAATCCATGATGGGCAGCGTAGGGGTCGGTCCGGGCCGGTCCATCGTCCCTCGCCGGCGGGATGATTCAGTGTGACTGCCAGGCGTCCGGGTCGGTGGTCAGCTTCAAGACCGACTTGGGCAGATCTCCCGTGGTGATGTCGGCGATGGTGACCTGTTCGAGGACCGACCGCAGGCTGGCCCGGACCGCCACCCAGACAGACTGCAGGTGCTCGGCCGACCCCTCGTAGCTGGCCGCTTCGGGCCGGAGCCCCCGCACCTCGGCCAGCGGCCCGTCGAGGGGGCGGATCACATCGGCCACCGTGATGGCCGTGGCCGGCCGCGACAGCCGGTAGCCGCCGTCTGCCCCCCGTTGGCTGAGGAGGAGGCCGGCACGGCGCATGTCGTTGAGGATGCTCTCGAGGAATTTGGCCGGGAGATGCTGCGAACTGGCCAGTGATTCCGCGGTGACCGGGCGGTCACCGGCGTCAGCCAGCGTGCACAAGGCCCGAACGGCATAATCGACCTTGGCAGAGATGTACACAGCTGGATTCTGTCAGAGGTTGCCCGCTCCGTGGCGGAGCGTGCTGCTACCGGTCGGCTGCATCCAGCAACCCGTAGCGTCGGAGGACGGTGCGGTTGACCCCGCTGAAGGCGAAGTCGACCATGAGGCCGATGAAGACGATGACGATCATCATGGCCACCACGATGCCGTAGTCGGCCTGGGTCTGGGCGTTGACAATGCGCCCACCGAGGCTCAGCGGGGTGACCAGGATGAGGAACTCGCCGGCCATCAGGGCATGCCAGGCGAAGGCCCATCCCTGCTTCAGGCCACCGATGACGCTCGGGAAGGCGGCCGGCAGCACCACGTGGCGTTCGAGCGCCAGGCCGCGGGCGCCGAGGATCCGGCCGGCCCGGAGCAGGGCCGGGGGCACCTGGTCGATACCGCTGATGAATCCGTTGGCCACCGCCGGCGCCGCCCCGAGGACCATCATCAAGATGATGGCCTTCCAGTCCACTCCGAAGACCATGACGCCGAGCGGGTACCAGAGCACCGAGGGCATGGTCTGCATGCCGGTGATCAGGGCTCCGATGCCGGCCCGCAGGACCCGCAGGCGGGCCACGGCCGTGCCCACGATGGCGCCGATCACGATGACCAGCGCGTAGCCGATCACCGCCTGTTGTGCGGTGGCCCAGCACGCCTGCCAGAAGGAGCTGGTGCCCAGTAACTCCCACAGCTGTCTGGTGGCGGTGGCCGGTGAGACCAGGATGTAAGGCTTCCAGTGGACCCAGACGGCGATCTGCCAGACCAGGAGGATGAGGCCGAAGGCGATGAGCTTGGGCCACGTGGCCCGCCACAGTCGCGCCGACAGCCGCGCCCTGGTCGACTGTCCGACTCCTTCGAGGGCATCGAGTCCGGCCATGGCCCGCTGCAGCGAATGCGGGGCGGCGGCCGTGTCGTCGTCCATCTCGCCCGAAGGGCCGGGCGGAAGTCGTTCCGAGGTGGGCTGGTCAACCGCCATGGGCGCGCACCTCGGCTCGGAGCTGGTCGGTGACCGTGGCCGCCAGGCTGGCGATCTCGACCGAGTCGATGCGCCGGGGCCGGGGCTGGGTCACCGGAAAGGTGGCGGCCACCCGTCCGGGCCGGCTGGTCAGCAGCACGATCCGGTCGCCGAGCCGGGCCGCTTCCCGGACGTTGTGGGTGACGAAGAGCACGGTGAAGCCCCGGTCTTCCCACAGCGACTCGAGCTCGTCGTGGAGCAGGTCCCGGGTGATGGCGTCGAGGGCGCCGAACGGCTCGTCCATCAGCAGCAGGCCGGCATCCTGGGCCAGGGCCCGGGCCAGGGCGGCCCGCTGGCGCATGCCACCGGACAGCTCGTGGGGTCGCTTGGGTCCGAACCCGGCCAGGTGGACCCGTTCGAGGAGGTCTTCGGCCACTGCTCTGCGCTCCGCCTTGCCCACGCCGCGGAGTCGCAGGGGTAGCTCGACGTTGGCCGCCACCGTCAGCCAGGGGAAGAGCGCGGAGTCCTGGAAGAGCATGGCGGTGGCCGTGCCCGCCGATCGCCCGCTCGACGAATCGCCGTTGGTGGCGCCGTTGCCGCCGGTGCCCGGAACGGCAACGTCCACCGTGCCCACCGTCGGCCGGTCCAGTCCGGCGATCAGGTTGAGGAGGGTCGTCTTTCCACACCCGGACGCTCCGACGAGGCAGAGGAACTCACCCGGCGCCACGGCCAGCTCGATGTCCTGGAGAGCGACCACCGCGGCCGGGCCACTGCCGTGCCGTTTGGACACCCCGGTCAGGGTGACCGCCGGGGCCCGGGCATTGACCCGCCGGGATGGTGCCAGGGGGGCGGTCACGACGTCAATTTGGGTTTCCCCGCCGCCGTCAGGAGCTGGTTGATGGGACCGAGGTCGAAGATCCCCTTGATGCTGGAGGTGGCGAAGCCCGCCGCCTTGGCATGGGCCACGTCGGTGAAGATCGAGGAGGCGATGGGATCGTTGGTGAAGGTCATGTCGGACCACGCCGAGGTCAGCTCGCTGGAGCTGAGCGTCTTGCCGGTCAGGGCGCCGAGGGCGGTGTTGGCCGCGGCCTGCGCTTTGGCGGGCGAGGCGTTGATGAAGGCGGTGATGGCCAGCTGGCCCTTGAGCAGCCCGTCGACCACGCTCGGGTGGGCACTGAGGAACGAGGTGCTGACCACCAGTACGGTGGTCGAGAACAGCCCCTTGGGCCACTGGGTCTTCTCGTTGACCAGGACGTGGCCGTGACCTTTGCTGACCATCTCGGTCACCCACGGCTCCGGCACCCACGCCCCGGCGATGGTGCCGGCCTCGAACGAGGTCAGCGTGGTGGCGTTGTCCTGGGGGAGGATGGTGACTTCGCCACTGCCGCCGTTGGGCCCGGGGAAGGTGAGGCCCTGCTTCTTCAGCCAGGTGCGGAGGGCGACGTCCTGGGTGTTCCCGAGCTGTGGCGTCGCCAGTGTCTTGCCCTTGAGCTGCTGGGGCGAGGTGATCGAAGAGGAGACCACCAGGGCGGCCCCACCCGAGGTCGCCCCCGAAACGATCCGGATGGCCTTGCCGTTCGACTGGCTATAGGCGGTGATGGCCGAGTTCGGTCCCATGTAGGCGGCGTCGAGCGAGCCGGCCAGGAGGGCGGTGACCTCGGCCGGGCCGGCGTTGTAGGTGGACGTCTGCAGGGTGACGTTGCTGGCGAGGCTCTTTTTGAAGTAGCCGTCCTGGACACCGATCAGCGGTGCCGCGTGGGTGAGGTTGGTGAGGTACCCCAGGCGCAGCGTGACCGGGGCACCCGAGGTGGTGGAGCTTCCGGCCGCCGTGGTTGTGGGGGAGGACGAGTTCGAGCTGCAGGCGGCCGCCAGCACGGCGATTCCGAGGAGGGCGGCCACGGCCGCCCGGCGGGGGATGGGATGGGGACGACGGAACGGCGAGAGCATGGAGCTCCTTCGAGGTCGATGGCGTGGATCCCAGCCCGGAAGCGACGGGCGTCAGGATTGTCGGATGAGGTAGCTGTTTCCTATATATCTAGGAATAAACTAGGAAATAACTGTATCGCACATTTCGCCCTTCTGTCCCCGCGGCGCCAGGGATAGAACCGGTTCTACCAGGGCTTTTGTCCGCCGGGCCGGCGGCAGCAGGTGACGATCGAGGGGCTGACCAGGCCTTTTGAGCGGTCGTCCTCGGGCTGCCAATTCACTTCAAAAGCCGGGACAATCTCCGATCGGCCAGCGGCTTGCCGCCCGTCTGACAGGTCGGGCAGTACTGGAGGGACTTGGTGGCGAACGAGACCTGCCGGATGGTGTCCCCGCACACCGGGCACGCCTCGCCCGTCCGTCCGTGGACCTGCAGAGCCCGCTTCTTGTCCCCCTTGAGTTCGGCCGGCCCGAGCGTGGCCGCCCGCCCGACGGCGTCGCCGAGCACGCCGACCAGTGCGGCATGGAGACGGGCCACCCCGGCGGCATCCAGCGTGGTCGTCTTCTTGTAGGGGGACATACCGGCGCGGTGCAGGGCCTCGTCCGAGTAGGCGTTGCCCACCCCGGCGATCAGGGTCTGGGTGGTCAGGGCCGTCTTGAGGGTGGCCGACGTCCCCTGCAGGAGGGCGCCGAAGCGCTCGACGGTGAACTCCGGGCCCAGCGGGTCGATCCCCAGCGCGGCGACCGGCTCGACCTCCTCCGGCGACCCGACCACCCAGAGGGCCACCCGCTTCTCGGTGCCCATCTCGGTGACATCGAACCCGGCCCCGTCAGCCAGCCCGATCCGCAGGGCGATGGGGCTCCGCCCCGGGCGCAGGGCGGTGTCCGGCAGCTTGTCGAACCACTTGATCCACCCGCCACGGGCCAGGTGGACGACCAGCCACAGGCCGTCGGCGTCGATGCAGACGAACTTGCCCCGGCGCTGGACATCGGAGACCACCCGACCCACCAGTTCGTCCAGCGGGGGGCGGACGGTCTTGAGGGCTGAGAACGACACCAGCCGGCACCGGTCGATGGCCTGGCCGCCCATCCGGTCGCGGAGGCCGACGGTCAGGGCTTGGACTTCGGGCAGTTCGGGCACAGGGCAATTGTGGCCCGTCCGCGCCCGTAGTATCTGGTCCGCACCTGTGTCAGGGTTGGGATCTCCTGTCTGCATCGGGTCAGGCTCCGCGGGTTGCCCGCATCGGACCCGGACACGGCCGGGGATCCGGACCCGCCCGCCCGACCACCCGACCAGACCCGAGAGGACGTACCCGTTGTTCCGCCCGGTCCCCGCCGAAGCCGATTTTGCCGCCGTCGAGGCCGACGAACTGGTCCGCTGGCGCCAGCACCGCGTCTTCGAGCGCTCCGTCGAGCTGCGGGCCGGCGCCGAGCCGTGGGTCTTTTTCGAAGGCCCTCCGACCGCCAACGGGCGGCCTGGCCTCCACCATGTGTGGGCCCGGGTCTACAAGGACCTGTTCTGCCGCTACCGGACCATGCGCGGCTACGCCGTACCCCGGAAGGCCGGTTGGGACACCCACGGCCTGCCGGTCGAGGTGGAGGTGGAAAAGCAGCTCGGGATCACGGCCAAGCATCAGATCGAGGAAGTGGTCGGGATTGCCGAGTTCACCCGGCTCTGCCGGCAGTCGGTGCGCAACTACGTCGACGAGTGGAAGTCCCTGACCGACCGCATCGGATACTGGATCGACCTCGACAGCGCCTACTGGACGTTCGCTCCCGAGTACGTCGAGTCGGTGTGGTGGAACCTGAAGAACCTCTGGGACCAGGGCCTCTTGTACGAGGACATCAAGGTCGTCCCCTACTGCCCCCGCTGTGGCACGGCGTTGAGCAGCCACGAGCTGGGACAGCCTGACGTCTACCGCGACGTGGTCGACGAGTCGGCCTATGTGCTGTTCCCCCTGACCGACGAAGGAGAGGCCGCCGCCCGCCTACGGGCGGCGCTCGGCCGCGACACGCTCGCCGGCCTGTCCCTGGTGGCGTGGACGACCACACCGTGGACCCTGCTGTCCAACACCGGGGCTGCGGTCGGGCCCGACCTCGACTACGCGGTGGTGGGCGACGCCGTCGTGGCCGCCGATCTGGTCGGTCCGGTCTTCGGCGACGGGACGGTGGTCGACCATCGGGTGGCCGGAGACGACCTGGTCGGGCTCCACTACGACCGGCCCTTCGACGATGTGGCCCTGCCGCCGGGTGTGGCCGCGGACGAGGGCTGGCGGGTGGTGCCCGGACCGTTCGTCGAGGCCGATGAGGGGACCGGGATCGTCCATCTGGCCCCCGCCTTCGGTGAGGTCGACCGACAGGCCGGCCGTGAAAACGGTCTGCCCACCCTCAACCCGGTCGGGCCCGACGGCCGGTTCACCGCCGATGTGGCCTGGCTCGCCGGTCAGAGCGTGCGCGAGACCAACGGCGAGATCAATGACCGCCTCGAGGCGATGGGCCGGCTGTTGCGTCGCCACCCCTATCGCCACTCGTACCCGCACTGTTGGCGGTGCGACACCCCCCTGATCTACTGGGGCAAGCCCAGCTGGTACGTGCGCACCTCGGACCGCAAGGCCGACCTGGTGGCCCAGAACCAGACCATCGGGTGGCACCCCGAGCACATCCGGGACGGCCGGATGGGCGAATGGCTGGCCAACAACGTGGACTGGGCGCTGTCCCGCGACCGGTTCTGGGGCACGCCCCTCCCCATCTGGCGGTGTGCCGAGGGGCACGTGCGCTGCGTGGGATCGCTGACCGAGCTGACCGAGCTGGTCGGTCGGGATGTCACCGACGTGGACCCCCACCGGCCCGACATCGACGCCGTCACCTTCGCCTGCCCCGAGTGCGCCGGGGCCGACGGCGGGGAGTCGACCCGGGTGGGGGACACCGAGATGCGGCGGGTGGAACCGGTGATCGACGCCTGGTTCGATTCCGGCTCCATGCCCACGGCCCAGTGGGGCTACCCGGGGGCCGAGGGATCCGCCGACCGGTTCGTCTACCCCGCCGACTTCATCTGCGAGGCCATCGACCAGACGCGGGGTTGGTTCTACTCGTTGCTGGCCGTCAACACCCTGGTGCGTGGCGCCACCCCGTATCGCAACGTCCTCTGCCTCGGGCATCTGGTGGACGCCGACGGTCGCAAGATGTCCAAGAGCGTGGGCAACGTCATCGACCCGTGGGAGATCCTCGACACCAGGGGAGCCGATCCTCTCCGGTGGTGGATGTTCTCCCAGGGTTCGCCCTGGACACCGACCCGGGTCAGCTTCGAGGCCATCGACGCCTCCATGCGGGACACGCTGTTGACCCTGTGGAACACCTGGTCGTTCTTCACCACCTACGCCTCGCTCAACGACTTCGATCCGGCCGATCCGGCCATACCGTCGCCGGGGGACCGGTCGGTACTCGACCGGTGGATGGGATCGCGGCTGGCGGCCACGGTGGCCGCCGCCACCGAGGCCCTCGACGGCTACGAGCCCTTTCCGGCCGCCGTCGCCCTCGCCGACCTGGTCGACGACATCTCCAACTGGTACGTGCGCCGGAGCCGCCGCCGGTTCTGGCGGACCGACCCCGACGCCGACCCCGCCGACTCGCTCGGCGCTCAGGCCACGTTGCACGACGTGCTGGTGACGGTGGCGCGTCTGCTCGCCCCGATGTGCCCGTTCGTGGCCGACCGCATGTGGCGCGACCTCACCGGTTCCGCCGAGCGCGACTCGGTCCACCTGGCCGACTGGCCCGAGCTCCGTCCCGATGCGCTCGATCCGGGGCTCGAGGCGGAGATGGGTCTGGCCCGCCGGTTGGCCTCCCTCGGTCGGGCGGCCCGGGCCGAGGCGGGGATCAAGGTGCGCCAGCCGCTGGCCCGGGCCCTGGTCTATCTCCCACCGGGCAGCCCCACCCCGTCGGCCGGGGTGGTCGAGGACGAGCTCAATGTGGACGTGGTGGAGACCATCGATGAACTGAGCGATGTGCTCACCTACGAGTTGGTGCCCAACTACAAGGTGCTGGGCCCCCGGCTCGGATCGCGGGTCCAACAGCTCCGGTCGGCCATGGGCTCGGTGGACGGAGCGGCGGCCGCGGCCGGCCTGGCGGCGGGCCGGCCGGTTGTGGTCGAGCTCTCCGATGGTCCCGTCGAGCTCAATGGCGACGAGGTCGAACTCAGGGTGCAGGCCCAGCCCGGGTTTGCCGTGTCCCGGGACGGGGCCGAGGTGGTCGCCCTCGTGCTCGGCCTCGACGACGACCTTCGGCGCCGGGGCCTCGCCCGCGAGGTCATCCGTCACGTCCAGGACCTGCGCAAGGCCTCCGGGCTCGACGTCTCCGACTGGATCCATCTCCACCTGGTCGGCCTGGACGACCTCGAGTCCATGTCGGAGACCATCGGACGCGAGGTGCTGGCCCGCACGGTCTCCTTCTCGGCCCCGGAGGCCGCCGGTCCCGGGACGACGCTCCAGATCGAGGCCGGAGATACCGTCCGGGAGGCCACCATCTGGGTGGCCAAGGCGTGAGGGATCGGTGAGCCCACCGACGGACGCCTCCGGTGCACCGTCGACCTCGCCCGAGCAGTACGTGCTGGCCGTCGACCTCGGAACCGGCGGACCCAAGGTGGCGGTGGTCTCGACCGCGGGCCGGATCGTGGCCCACGCCACCGAGCCCGTGGCCCTGCACCTGCTCGACGGGGGCGGGGCCGAGCAGGACCCACACGAATGGTGGTCGGCCATCTGCG
This sequence comes from uncultured Acidimicrobiales bacterium, assembly GCA_963713625.1. Taxonomy (GTDB): domain Bacteria; phylum Actinomycetota; class Acidimicrobiia; order Acidimicrobiales; family RAAP-2; genus Bog-756. Next base: position 176,228 of record CAVQMN010000011.1, read on the forward strand.
CCGCATCCCGCCGGGCGCTCGGCGAGGCGGGTGTGGCGGCCGAGGACATGATCGGGGTCGGGTGCACGGCCCAGTGGTCGGGCACGGTAGCGGTGGGGGCCGACGGCTCGCCCCTGATGGCCGCCATCATCTGGATGGACTCTCGGGGCAACCAGGCCATCCGCAAGGTGGCCGGGGGAGCGGTCAACGTGCTGGGCTACGACCCGCGCAAGATCCTCCGGTGGGTGCAGGTCACCGGCGGGGCGCCGGGACTGTCGGGAAAGGACCCGGTGTCCCACATCCTGTTCATCCGGGACACGTTCCCCGATGTGTACAGGCGTACCGCCACCTTCCTGGAGCCGGTCGACTACCTCAACCTCAAGATGACCGGACGCACCTGTGCGTCCTTCGACTCCATCGCCGCCCACTGGGTGACCGACAACCGGAACATCGATCGCGTCACCTACGACGACCGACTCCTCGAGATCACCGGCCTGGAGCGGTCGAAGCTCCCCGACCTGGTGCCCCCGGGGACCATCGTGGGCCACCTGACCGCCGGGCCGGCGGAGGAACTGGGTATGCCGTCGGGTGTGCCCGTGTCGGTGGGGTCGGGTGACGTGCATTCGGCCGTGTTCGGGTCGGGGGCTGTGGCCGACGACGAGGCCCACCTGTACATCGGCACCTCGTCGTGGATTTCGGGCCACGTGCCCTTCAAAAAGACGGCACCCACATCGAACGTGGCCTCCATTCCGGCCGCTCTGGCCGGCCGGTACGTCATCGTCGACGAGCACGAGACCGCCGGGGCCTGCCTCACCTTCCTTCGCGACAACCTGGGGTTGGCTGAGAGCTTCGAGGCCATGAACGCGATGGTGGAGACCGTGGGCCCAGGCAGCGGTCGGGTGCTGTTCACCCCGTGGCTCAACGGCGAGCGTTCACCGGTCGACGACCACACCATCAGAGGCGGGTTCCACAACCTGTCCCTCTCGACCACCAGGGCCCAGATGGTCCGGGCCGTCTACGAAGGGGTGGCGTTCAACTCGAGATGGCTGCTGGAGGCGGTGGAGAAGTTCGCCGACCACCGGTTCGAGTCGCTGGCGTTCATCGGCGGCGGAGCCAACTCGGACCAGTGGGCCCAGATCCACGCCGATGTGCTCGGCCGGGAGATCCGTCAGGTGGTCGACCCGGTGCTGGCCAATGTGCGCGGCGCCGCGCTGATCACCCTGGTGGCCCTGGGTCGGATCACGGTGGACCAGATTCCGGCCATGGTGGAGGTCAGGAGCACCTATACCCCCGATCCGTCGACCGCCTCCGAGTACGAGGTCCTGTTCCGCGAGTTCGTCACCCTCTACAAGCAGACCAAAGGCATCTTCAAGCGGCTGAACCGGTTCTGAACGTCACGGCCGACAAGACGGCCGGAGCGAGGTGCGCGGCGCGCGTCGACGCGTCAGGCCGTGGGTCCGTCGGTGGTGGCCACCAGGAGCAGGTCGAAGGCCAGCGTGTGCAGCGCGGTGGTCGACGTCGACCAGTCGTTTCGCTGGTCGAGCCAGTGGCCGACCGAGGGAAAGATCTCCCGGAACCGTCGACTGGGCACGCCGACCACATGGAACACCAGGGCGACGTAGTACGAGAGCAGGTAACCCAGCGCCTCGAATGTTCCTCCGAAGACGTGGACGTCGCCGTGGTCGAAGACGTCCGAGCCGAGTTGGGCCAACCCCTCGGCGGTGAACCGCCAGTAGTCGTGGTCGTCGTGGCGCGGCACGGCCGACGGCACCGAGACGATCACGGTGCCACCCGGCTTGACGATACGGGCCAGCTCGCGGAGGACACCGACGGGGTGGGTGACATGCTCGAGGAGCTCGAGGGCCAGCACCGTGTCGACGCAGTGATCGGCCAACGGGATGCGGGTGGCGTCCGAGGCGAAGTCGACATTGGAGAGCGCCCGGAGGTCGGTGGCCAGGTAGTGGGCCTTACAGGTCGGCTCGAACCTCCGCACGACACCGCATCCGACGTTGACCACCAGCGAATCCGGGTCGAGGCCGACGAGGTGTTCATTGATGAACCGGTCCCGGCGGGTGATGGCGTCGTTCCTCTTGGGGTTGCCGAACACCGGGGAAGGCCCATGGGCTGTCCCGTGCAACTGCTTGGACGCCGGCAATTCCTTGGACACCGGTCCACACCCTTCTCGAGCTCGGCCCTCGCACCGGTCGAGGCCGAGCGCAGGATGCATGGTAATCGGGGGCAGGTGGGCGTAGGGACCACCCGGGGACTCATGGACATTGCCCATTGGCCGCGAATGTGAGCTCAGCTGGCCCTGTCAGGTGGAGAGGAGCCGATGCCGGGCTCGGTCGGCCGCGCTGACCACGGCGCTGAGCGACGCATCGAGAATGCTCGAGTCCATGCCCACTCCCCACCACGTCGAGCCATCGGCACCTTCCGCCTCGACGTAGGCCACCGCCGATGCCCCGCTGCCCTCGGTGAGCGCGTGCTCGCTGTAATCCTTCACTTCGAACTCCACGCCCAACTCGGTCCGTAAGGCGCCGACCAGTGCATCGATGGGTCCGTTGCCCTCGCCCATCACCGTTCGGGGGTCACCGTCGACCAGCAGCTGTGCGGTCACCGTGGTGCGGCGACCACCGGTGGCCACCTCACTCCCGATCAGCCGTACACCGGTGTCGGTGAGGTACGTCTTCGAGAAGACGTCCCACATTTCGCCGGGCCGGATCACCGTGCCGCTGCCCTCGGTGACGGCCTGGACTTCCTTGGAGAACTCGATCTGGAGTCGCCGCGGCAGGTCGAGCCCGTGCTCGGTGTCCATCACGTAGGCGACGCCGCCCTTCCCGGACTGGCTGTTCACCTGGATGATGGCCTCGTAGGTCCGCCCGGTGTGGCCGGGATCGATGGGCAGATAGGGAACTTCCCAGTGGTCGTAGTGGTCACCGATGGCCGCGAAGCCCTTCTTGATGGCGTCCTGGTGCGATCCGGAGAACGCGGTGTACACGAGGTCGCCCGCATAGGGATGACGGGGGTGCACCGGCATCCGTGTGGCGTACTCGGCGATCCTCCGAACCCGGTCGATGTCGCTGAAGTCGAGGGCCGGGTCCACACCCTGGGAAAAGAGGTTCATGGCCAGCGTCACGACATCGACGTTGCCGGTGCGTTCCCCGTTTCCGAACAGTGTTCCCTCCACCCGGTCGGCACCGGCCAGCACGGCCAGTTCGGCCGCGGCCACCGCCGTTCCCCGGTCGTTGTGGGGGTGGACGCTGAGAATCACCGAGTCGCGGTTGTTGATGTTCCGACCGAACCATTCGATGACGTCCGCGTAGACATTGGGTCCGTACATCTCGACCGTGTTGGGCAGGTTGATGATGATCGGTCGATCGGGTGTGGGCTCGATCACCGCCATCACCGCTTCACAGATCTCCACGGCAAAGTCGGGCTCGGTGCCGGTGAAGCTCTCCGGCGAGTACTCGTAGCGGATGTCGGTTCCTGGAATCGTCGACTCGAACTTCTTGCACAGACGGGCCGCGTTGACGGCGATGTCGATGATGCCGGCCTGGTCGAGGCCGAACACCACCCGACGTTGCAACTCGGACGTCGAGTTGTAGAAGTGCACGATGGCCCGCGGCGCTCCCACCAGTGATTCGAAGGTCCTCTCGATCAACTCCTCGCGACACTGCACGAGTACCTGAATGGTCACGTCATCGGGGATCAGCCCCTCGTCGATGATCTGACGTTGGAAGTCGAAGTCGGTCTGGGAGGCGGCGGGAAACCCCACTTCGATCTCCTTGAAACCGATGCCGACCAGGGTGCTGAAGAGCTTCAGCTTGCGCTCCGGGTCCATCGGGTCGACCAGCGCCTGGTTGCCGTCCCGCAGATCGACACTGGCCCAGCGCGGCGCCCGGCTGAGGTCGCGGTCGGGCCACGTCCTGTCGGGCAGGGTCAGCGGACGGTAGGGCCGGTAGAGGTGGAAGGGCATGGGCGAGACGTCACAGGGCATATCCAGCCTGGGCCTCTGCCCGTTCTGTCCTGTGGGTGATCCGGAGTTCGGTTCTTTCTTCATGCCTGCTCCCAAGGTGTGCGGTTGGGTCTGGTGCTTCTGTGCCTGTTTCGGCTTTGGCCAACAAAAAACCCCCTGGCCATTTCGGCTCAGGAGGTTGCGGGCGAACGCGATGTGGCGCTCGCCGTCAGGTAAGGAGGAGTTCCGAGTTGGTGGCGGTAAACATGCTCCTTCCATGGTGGCAGGTGGCTCCCTACCAGTCAAGGACCGGACCGGGTGCTGGGGCTGGGCCGGACGCGCCCGGCAGGGCCTTCAGGTCGGCATTCTCCCAGTAACCAGCCCGGCTGACGCGGGTGAGGGGGCCGATTGAGGGGCTGTAACCGCACGACGACCCGACCCGTTGCTAAATGGCTGGAAACGCCATTTGGTATTCGCATCATCGCCTGAGTCGGATCGGGCAGACATAGTGGCGATGAGGACGGGGCTTCGGCCCCCCTCCGTTCCGGCCGCTGACCTGGTCTGGAGCTTCAGAATCGGCGGTCGGTCCATGCCAAGCCTGCCGCGAATTGAAGACGGGCTGTAACGGAACCACTACCCGCTGCGTTGTTACTGAGTGGAAACCGCCGAGTGACGGGTTCCGACGGGGGCACAGTCGTCCGATGGGGGGACGTGTCGTCGCCCATCTTCTACTCCATGGATCCATGGAAGAAAAAAGGAGCAAGTATGTTTCGCAAGATGCTTGTGGTCGCTGCGGCGATCGCTATGCCTGTCAGCATTATCGCCGTCAGTGGCGGTATTGCCGGAGCGTCGAATCCCCATGCCGGGAGCGCGACCACCGATACCGTCAGCTGCACGAAGATCGCAGGTACGGTCAAGTTTTCGCCTGCGCTGACCCTCAAGGGTTACACCAGCGGCGTGACCACGACCACGGTCACGGCCACATTGACCGGCTGCACGGCCAAGGGGACCTTCGCTGACAAGATCACCAGCGGTGCAGTGACCGGCACGATCAAGAGCACCAAAGGCAAGGGTGGCACGTGCGGCGGACTGACCGCCACGAGCATCACCGACGCCGGTACCTTGACCACGAAGTGGAAGGCCAGCGCCGCAACCCCCAACTCGGGGCTCGGCATCAAGAGCATCGCCGGTGGTGTCAAGAGCAGCCACGGCACGTTCACCATCCCGGGCAAGGTCAAGGGAACGGCCTCCGGCTCCTTCCAAGGGGCCAACAAGGGTGCGTCGGACAAGACCGTTGCCCAGACCACGGACACCACGAGCGCGCTGGCCAAGGCGTGTGCGTCCAAGGCCGGCCTCAGCTCGCTCGCCATCGAGACTGAGCCAGGTGCAACCCCGATCAGCCTCGGGTAGTCACATTCTGATGCCCGCCTAGAAGGGCAAGCCGCACCGACGAGGACGGGGCTCCGGCCCCGTCCTCGTCGCGTGTTGAGCGAGAGGCACGGCCGTTGAACGCAGACTGATCCTGGGGAGTCGGTCGAGGGAAGTTCGGGGCAGTCAGCCGGCAGGCACGGCAGCCGTTTGGCCAGGACGTGTCATCGGCGGCAATCGGGCGGTGGGGTCGCGGGCACGGCCGGTGGCGTCCGGCCTGGTGCTGCCGGATTCGTCCAGGTCAAGGCGAGATTCCCCGGCTCCGACCGCGTGACAGCCGGGTCCGGAATCGGATTGCGTCGATTGAGGATGCTGCCCGATTCAGCAGACCCGGCCTCCGACAATGTCGGTGTCCAGGGGTGAAAACTTGAGGCGGGATCTTCTCAGAATGGAATCCGGTCAGCGGATCAAGAGTCGGGCCGGGTCCATAGGGCCCACGAGGCCGTGCCTGAACCCCGCTGCTGCCCGGGCCGTGTCCATCAAAGCCTCAGGCGCCCGACCCGAAGATGGAGTCGGTCGGCAGCTGAGTCGGTCGGCAGCTGAGTCGGTCGGCAGCTTGAGTCAGTCGTCAGCTGTGCAGCCAAGTGACGTTGAACGCGGTCCCGCCAGACGATAGGGCCGAAGGCCGAGCCTTGACCGCAGCCGAGCCGGCGGTCGTCATGGTGATTTTTGTGTCGGTGAAGCCCGCACTTGGATTGGTCGCAGTGCCCGCGACCGAGAGCCCCGAGAAGTTGACCACGCCGAAATCGCTCAGCGGGACCACCTTGCACGGGGATCCGGTACAGGGGGCTTCCACGATCCACTCGGCTGACGATCTTTTGGGCGCCGTCGTGACCGTCTGGTTGGTCGAGTAGTGCCATTTGAGTATGCCGGCTGCGGTAGCGCTGATCGAGAGCGTGAACGAGGTCTTGCCTGACGCGGAGACCTCTGCGGCAATGGTCTCGCCAGACATGACTGGATATTTCGTTTGAGGGAGGAAGACCGCAGTCTTTGGATACATCTCGTACCAGGCGTAGTAAGACGGTCCCGATCCCTTTACGCAGTCCGAATCGGTGCCGATCTGCTCCACCGTCTTATCCGTTTTCGCGAGGCCGTCAATGCCGACCCAGAAGGCGGCGCCCTCCGATGGCTTCGCTGGGCAGGTCGCTTTTGGCTGTACCCAACTTCCAGCAACCTTGGTGAAGGTTCCCGCGCTCACCCCGTAGCCAGCCCAGTCGAGTGACGACGCCGTACCGTAGCCATCATTGGGTCCGGCCCATTGGGGAGAACGCACAGCACTACCAGCGACCCCTGAAGCAGCAATACCAATGCCGGTGGCGATGACGCTGGCCATCACGAGTGAACCTCCGACAACCCGCAGACCATTGCGTCGCCCCTTGAACCGTGCCCCTGCTTTCCTTCGATTCCGTGTCACTGGTCTCCTGTTACGCCGCCTTCACTTGCTCTGCTGCACAGGAATTGTCTGCTGGACCGGAATGGTGGATCCGCCCGTACCGGATCCACCGGTCTTGCCGGTCCCGCTGCCCGAACCGGTCCCGCTGCCCGAACCGGAGCCGCTGCCCGAACCGGACCCGCTGCCCGAACCGGTCCCGCTGCCCGAACCGGAGCCGCTGCCCGAACCGGAGCCGCTGCCCGAACCGGTCCCGCTGCCCGAACCGGAGCCGCTGCCCGAACGTCCCTGCGAACCGCTGCCCGAACCGGAGCCGCTGCCCGAACCGGAGCCGCTGCCCGAACCGGAGCCGCTGCCCGAACCGGAGCCGCTGCCCGAACCGGAGCCGCTGCCCGAACCACTGCCTGAGCCGCCACCGGTCTTGCCGGTCGTACCGCCGGCCCCCGTGCCACCGCCGGTTCCGGAGCCACCCCCGGTTCCCTGGTTTCCGCCGCGGTTTCCGCCCACCCCTGATCCGTTCCCCGATCCGGTGCCCTGGTTTCCACCAGGGTTGCCTTTGGTGCCGGAACCCGTACCCGGGGTTGAGGTCATGAATCCGCCGACACGGTCTGCTGCTGAGGCTTCTTCGAAGAGCTTGCGATACCTCTCCAACTTCGTGGTGTAGGCGCTGGACAGCACGCTGGCGACGGCGGCCGTGGCGGCAGCATCAGTGCAGGGTCCCGATCCGGTCGACACCGTGCCTGCGGATGCGCTCGCCGATCCGACCCCGCCGGGACATCCGACCGCCGCGGTCGGGCTGTCGGCCCCGACCGGGGGGACTGCACGTGTGACAGCAGGCACTGGCACTGTCACCGGGGGGGTCGCTCCGACGGTGTGGCTCCTCGGCGAGGCGGGCGGAGCCACGTTGATGCCCACCTGGTGGAGCGCCTTGTCGACGACGCGGGCCGCCGGCACGGGGAGGACCGACGCTGCGGCCAACGCCGTGGTTGTGGCCATCAACCCAGTCACCGACGCAGCCACGATGGCCACCCGGGCCGGTCGTCCGCCCCGTCGGTGTGTCTTCGGCCAGGCTTTGGCTACCTGGTCGAACATGGCCCGGGCGCCGAGTTCTCCACTCAGCTCGCTGGCCAGGCCGGGTGCCTTGGCCGCGTTGATCAGGTCGGCAAGCTTTCCGTGGGCGAGGTTCGGGAGTTCCACCACCGTGTCACCTACAGTGCCCGAGTCGTCGTAGAGCCGGCTACTGGTGTCAACCATGGAGCCGTACCTCCGGAACGAACCGGAACTGTTCGTCGGAGCTTTGGGCCATGGCGTCAGCGCCCAGCTCCGACGAATCGGCGAGAACGGGTTGATCGCTTCCGTTCAGCGAGCTTTCCAGCCGCCGAAGACCGCGATGACAGAGAACCCGCACAGAACCAGACGACCGCCGCATGATCTTTGCCACTGTAGCAACATCCAGGCCAGCGACGATACGCAGCATGACGGCTTCCGACTGGTCGGGTGGAAGCTGGGCGATCAATTCCAGGGCGGCGTGAGTGGCCGAGTTCTCGTCCGCATCGGACTCGACACTCGAGGGGGACGGGACCAGGTCGAGCTGTGAGTGCTCGACGTATTCGAAGCGCCGGGAGGCGCCGCGGTACCAGTCGATGACCCGATTACGTGCCGTCGTGAACAGCCAGGCCCTGAAGCCGTCCTCGTCACCCTCGAAGGTCGGTAGGGCTCGAAGGGTCCGCAACCAGGTGTCCGCAGCGAGATCCTCGGCGACCGGCCCCGCTTTGATGGTCAGATACCGCAGCAGGCCGGGCTGAAATCTGGTCCACAGGGAGGCGAAGGCATCCTGGTCGCCCCGCTTGGCTGCACGGAGGGTCTTCCGGAAGTCTCCGGCGGCTTTGCTCGTAATCTCGGACGTGGACACTGGAATGATCATTCCCCCTTACCTGAGTCATACACCCGTGCGGGGGGCGCGTCCAGCGATGGAATGGGTCGATTTAGTGGGAATTTGACGCGAATTCCGCCGGTGTAACGATTTCGGTCCCGGTTCGTTGTAACTGTGGGGAAACAGGCGGGCCCTGCAGGATTGGCGACGGCGGTGAATCAGATCCGCTCGAAATTGCGAGCCAGCTCCCAGTCGGTGACGACCCGGTTGGCCGCCTCCCACTCCTTGCGCGCCGTGTTGACCAAGTGCTGGTGGACTTCGGCCCCGAAGGCCTCGGCCGCCACTTCGCTCCCGACCAGACCGTCGATGGCATCGGGCAGGGTCGACGGGATTCGGGTCACGTCGGGGTCCTGGTAGGCGTTCCCGGTGAAGGCCGGTCCCAACTCGAGCTGGTGCTCGATGCCCCAGAGCCCTCCGGCGATGGTGGCGGCCAGGGCCAGATAGGGATTCACGTCTGCCCCCGGGATGCGGCTCTCGAACCGGCGGCCGGGCCCGGAACCGACCGTGCGGAACCCACAGGTCCGATTGTCTTCGCCCCATACCGCCGCGGTGGGTGCCCACGAGTCGGGGACGTAGCGACGGTAGGAGTTGACGTACGGGGCGAAGCACCAGGCCAACTGCCGGGATGCATGAATCTGGCCGGCGAGGAACTGCTGGGCGATGGTCGACAGGCCCGAAGGCGTGGTGACTCCATCCGGTGGCGCAGTCAAAGGTGCTCCGGTCGCCGCGTCCCAGAGGCTGCTGTGGATGTGACACGACGACCCGGCACTCTCCATCGTCCACTTGGCCATGAAGGTGACCGATCTGCCGAGGCCGGAGGCGATCTCTTTGACGCCGTTCTTGAAGACCAAGTGGCGATCGGCCACCTCGAGGGCGTCGGCGTAGGTGATGTTGATCTCATGTTGGCCGATGCCGGCCTCGCCTTTGGAGAACTCCACGGGTATCCCGGCCTCGATCATCTGGTTCCGGATGCGGCCGATGACGTACTCCTCGCGCGACGTCTGCAACAACTGGTAGTCCTCGATCGAGCGGGCATGAGGCTCCAATCGGCGCCAGTGCTTCGCCTCGGCTTCGGCGAAGGACTCGCGGAACAGGTAGAACTCGAGCTCGGTCGCGCACTTGATGTCCAGGCCGTGGGCCGCGGCTCGTTCGATCTGACGGCGAAGGACCTGACGGGGCGACACCTCGACCGGCTGACCGTCCATGGTCAGGAGGTCGCAGAGAACGAGCACGCTCCCCGGGAGCCAGGGGAGCGGTCGTACCGACCGGGGATCGATGACCGCATTGAGGTCACCGTATCCAGTGTCCCAGTTGGCGAACTGATAGCCCGACAGCGGAGTCATGTCGACATCGCAGGCGAGCAGATAGTCGCACACCTCGATCCCGTGATGGATCACATGTTCGAGGAAGAAGGCCCCGGTGACCCGCTTTCCGACCGGTCGGCCCTGCAGATCGGGGAAGGCCACAACCACCGTGTCGACTTCACCTGACTGGATCTGATGGGGCAGCGTTTCCAGCGTCAGCATTCCAGCACTCTGGCCCACCCGGATCGAGCAGTCCAGCCGGGTTCGGGGTGGGAGGGACGCCTGGGTGGACGACCCGGTCCCCTGTGCTCCCGGCACGGGAGGGGGTCGGGGGGTGGGATACTGTCCCGTCATGTCGCAGTCCCGGCCGCGTCCTCTCGTCGGGGTGTCCATGTACCGCCAGACCACGTCGTGGTGGTCGTGGGAACGCGATGCCGCGCTGGTGCCCGGTACCTACCTCGATGTGCTGGAGGAAGCGGGCGGTCAGCCCGTACTCATCCCGCCACCCGGCGCCAGATGGCAGGACCGACGAGGTGAGGGGCCGGCCGGCGGGGCGGTGGATCTCGGCTCCCTGGTGGGGGCACTCGACGGGTTGCTCCTGATCGGCGGGGGTGACATCGGAGCCGACCGGTACGGACGGGATGCCGATGACCGCAACGCGGGTGGCAGCGCCTGCCGGGACGATCTCGAGTTCGCCCTGTTGGATGCGGCCCTCGGACGCGACCTGCCGGTGCTGGCCGTCTGTCGGGGTATGCAGATTCTCAACGTCCATCTCGGCGGGGAGCTGGTCCAGCAGCTCCCCGACGTCGTGGGATCCAACGACCATCAGCCCCGGCCGGGCACATTCGGACCGATCACCGTACAGACCGAACCCGAAAGCGAGGTTCGTCGGCTGCTCGGCCAACGGGCCGATGTGCTGTGCAGCCACCATCAGGCCATCGGTACCTTGGGGCGAGGTCTGGTGGTGACGGCCAGGAGCGGGGACGGGGTCATCGAGGCACTGGAGCTAGGTGGTCACCGGTTCGTCATCGGCGTGCAGTGGCACCCCGAGGAGTCCGGCGACGTGCGGCTGTTCGAGGCGCTGGTCGAGGCGGCGCGGACCCCTTCCGCCGAAAAGGTGTCAACGGCTCCGGGTGGTTCACCGGGTCGTCCACCAGACCAGTCACCGACCGAGGGACCGACATGAGCGATACCACCACCGTCATCAATCCGGCCACCGAGTCGGCCATCGCCGAGCTTCCCTTGGCCGGGGCCGAGGAGGTCGATGCCGCGGTGGCCGGGTCGCTCGAGGCCGGGCACCGCTGGCGGACGGTGGCGCCGGCCGACCGGGCCCGGCTGATGCGGAGGTTTGCCGCCGAAGTCGAGGCGCACGCCGAAGAGCTGGCCCAGTTGGAGACCGGCAACGTGGGCAAGCCCATCACCGAGAGCCGCGACGAGGTGGCCATGGTGGCTGAGGTCCTCTACTTCTATGCCGGGGCGGTGGACAAGCACCGGGGCGCCACCGTGCCGGTGGCCGGTGGGGTGGACATGACCTTTCACGAGCCGTTGGGCGTCGTTGCCGCCATCGTGCCTTGGAACTTCCCGATCGCCATCACGTCGTGGAAGATCGGACCGGCGTTGGCCACCGGTAACACCGTGGTGGTCAAACCGGCGGAGATCACCCCGTTGTCCGCGCTCCGCCTGGCCGAACTGGCGCTGGACGCCGGAATCCCGCCGGAGGTGTTCCAGGTCGTGGTGGGGAAAGGGTCGGTCGTGGGCACAGCCCTGGTGGAACACCCCGATGTGGCCAAGGTGGCCTTCACCGGTTCCACCGAGGTGGGACGCGAAGTCATGGCCAAAGCCTCGAGGACGATCAAGCGCGTGACCCTCGAGCTCGGAGGGAAATCAGCGTCGGTCATCTTCGCCGATGCCGACCTCGAGCGGGCCGCGCAGGCCACACCCGGTGGAGTGTTCGCCAACGCCGGGCAGGACTGCTGCGCACGCAGCCGGGTGCTGGTGGAGCGTTCGGTATTCGACCGGTATCTCGGACTGCTGGCCGACGCTGTCGGGTCGTGGACCGTCGGTGACCCGACTGACCCGGCCGTCAAGATGGGGCCGTTGGTGACCGCCGCCCACCGCCAGACAGTGGCGAGCTTCCTCGACCCGGGTATGGGCGCACCCGGGGGAGCGCCGGTCGACACGTTCGCCCGCGGGGCCGTCCCCGACGGCCCTGGCTTCTGGTTCCCGCCTACCGTGATCGCGCCCGCCGAGCCCGGTTGGCGCCTCGCCCGTGAGGAGATCTTCGGACCGATCGTGGCGGTGATCCCGTTCGAGGACGAGGAGGACGCCGTCAGGCTGGCCAACGACACGCCCTATGGACTGTCCGGGTCGATCTGGACTCGGGATGGGGCCCGGGCCCTGCGGATGGCCCGGGCCATCTGCTCGGGAAACCTGTCGGTCAACTCCCACAGCTCGGTCCGGGTCCAGACCAGCTTCGGGGGGATGAAGCAGTCCGGCTTCGGTCGCGAGCTCGGCCTCGAGGCGCTGGCCGCGTATACCGACGTCAAGAACGTCTTTGTGGCCACCGACGGATGAAGTCGGTGACCGACGCCCGGGCAGGACGGCGGAGCGGTCTGACGGCGGTGGTCCCCTGGCCGGGTAACGTCATCGCATGTCTGATCGCTCCCGAAAGATCGCGAAACCGGCGGCCGCCTTCGGCGTGCTCGCCACGATGGCCAGCATCTGGTGGTTCGCCCTGAGACCCCGCCGGAAGCACAAGCTCGACCAGTAGCTCGAACGGCTGGTCGACCGGCCGGCGGCCGGACGACCCGTTCTGCCTGACGGACCTTCCCTCGTTCGCCCCTCCGGTCTGCCCACCGACCGGTAACCTCGCCCGGTGGCCCTGGCCTCCCTCCGTCCGCTTCGGTCGCGGAACTTCGCACTGATCTGGTCGGCCGCGCTGGTCTCCAACATCGGGACGTGGATGCAGACGGTCGCCCTCGGGATCCTGGTGTTCGCCCGGACCGGGCAGCCGGCCTGGACCGGGCTGGTGGCGGCGGCGGGCTTCGTCCCCATCGGTCTCCTCGCCCCGCTGGGCGGAGCACTGGCGGACCGCTTCGACCGTCGACGGTGGTTGATCGTCACCACCCTGGCCGAGATGTCATTCGCGGCCATGCTGGCCGTGCTGGCGGCCGTGGGCGACGACCGGCCGGCCGTGCTGGTGCTCTTCTCCTTCCTCGGGGGGGCCTCCGGAGCCATCGGGTTTCCCGCCTATCAGGCCATGGTCCCCGACCTTGTCCCCCCCGATGATCTGCTCGGCGCAGTCTCTTTGTCGTCGGCCCAGTTCAACCTCGGCCGCGTGGTGGGCCCGGCCCTGGCCGGGTTGGCCCTCCTGTCACACGATTACGCGGTGGTCTTCGGCATCAACGCTGCGTCCTTTGCGGCCGTGGTCGTGGCGCTGGTCATGGTCCGCCTGCCCAAGCCGATCAACGCCGGTCAAGCGCTCGGGATCGTCCCCCGGATCGTCATCGGAGCCAAGGCGGCTATGGCCGAGCCCGGCTGTCGTGCCGCCATCGAGCTCATCGCCGTCGTGGCCCTGCTGGCCTCACCCTTCATCGCCCTGGTGCCGGCCATGTCCGCCGCCGTTCACCGTCACACCCTCAGCGTTCCGCTGGCCACCGCGCTGCTGGTGACCGCGCAGGGTATCGGCGCGGTGGCCGGCGCGCTGGCGCTCCCGTCGTTGGCCGAGCGATTCGGACGTCGGGTGGTCCTGCGGGTGGCCCTCTTCCTCCTGCCGTTGCTGTTGGTCGCCTACGGACTGGCCCCGACGTTCGTCCTCTCCATCGTGGCGTTCACCGCGGTCGGTGCCGGCTATATCGCCGTACTGTCCGGGCTCAATACCGTGGTCCAGCTCCGGGCACCGACGGAGGTCAGGGGCCGGGTGCTCGGGATCTACATGGTGGGTCTGGGCATCGTCTATCCCATCGGTGCTGTCCTCCAAGGGTGGATCGGCGATCACATCGGAGTCCGGGCGGTGACGGTCATCGGCGCCGTGGCCCTGCTCGGTTCGATGACTGCCATCGCGGTTGTCCGTCCGGGGATCTTCGCCGCTCTGGGCGACCCGGTCTCGACCGCCGACGGGACAGTCGTGTTCGCGGCCAAGGAGCTGCCGTGACCGGATCGGTGACGGTCGAGGTGCTCGGTGCCGACGACGCCGACGCCGCCCAGCGCCGGGCGGCCGGCGCGCTGCAGGCCGCCGGACTCGAAAGCGGTGACCGGGTGGCGTTCTGCCTTCCGTCATCGGCCGGGTTGCTGTGCGCCGTGCTAGGGGCCCTCCGTGTGGGCGTGGTGCCGGTGCTGTTGAATGCCACGCTGACCGAGGCCGAACGCGACACGCTGATCGACGACTGCCGACCCGCACTGGTGATCACCGACGCCGATCGCCTGGCCACACTGGACGACGGCCCGCCGGCCGAGCTCGCCCCCTATCCGCTGGCCAGGCCCATGCATTACACCTCGGGGACCACCGGACGGTCGAAGGGTGTGTGGTCGGGTCTGTGGGACCCGTCCACGGCCGAAGCGGCCTTTGTGGACGAAGCCGACCTGTGGTCCTTCGGGCCCGACGACGTCCACCTGGTGTGCTCGCCCATGTACCACTCGGTCTCGATCCGATTCGCCGGGGGGACGCTGCTCCGGGGTGGCGCCTGTGTCATCTTGAGCCGATTCGACGCCGGGGTGGCCGCGGCCGCGATGCGGGGCGACTACGGGCCGGTACCCACCACCACCTTCATGGCTCCGTCCGTACTCACCCGCCTGCTCGACCACCCGGCGACGCAGACCGAACACTTCGGTGCGCTGCGTCTGCTGGTCCATGCCGGCTCGCCGTGCCCGCCCGCGCTCAAACGGCGGGCCCTCGGTCGGGTGAACCCCGGCGTGTTGTGGGAGTTCTACGGCTCGACCGAGGGACAGTTCACGGTGTGCTCCCCAGAGGAGTGGCTGGCCCGGCCGGGGACCGTCGGACGGGCCCGGCCCGGCCGCACCCTGGATGTCGACGACGACGGGACCATCTGGTGCCTCGCTCCGGACTTTGCCGGGTTCAGCTACTGGGGGGACGCGGTCAAGACGGAGGCGGCCTGGAGGAGCGGCTCTTTCACCGTCGGCGATCTGGGACGACTGGATGACGACGGCTACCTCTTCCTCGACGGTCGGCGTGACGACCTCATCATCACCGGCGGAGTCAACGTCTATCCCGCCGAGGTTGAGTCGGTTCTCGCCGAGGTGGAGGGGGTCGGTGAACTCGCGGTGTTCGGGCTTCCTGACGAACGGTGGGGCCAACGGGTCTGCGTGGCGCTGGTGTCTCCGTCCGGTGCGGTCCCGGGTTCGGAGGATCGTCTCATCGAGGCGGTCCGGGCCCACGCCGAAGGTCGACTGGCCGCCTACAAACGGCCGAAGCAATACGTGGTGGTGGAGGAACTGCCGCGGACCTCGACCGGAAAGCTGCAGCGGAAACTGATCCGGGATCGAATCGAACCTGACCTGACCTGACCCGGTGCCGCCCCGACGTGACCCGCGGGGAGCGCTCCGGCGCCGCTCGGCCCGGCATGGAGGTAAGCGATACTGGAGGCATGACTCCCGTCGAATCCGGCCCTCCCATTGCCACCGTCAACCCGGTCAACGGCGAGCTACTCCAGTCCTTCGAGCCCTATGACGCAGCCGCCGTCGAGGCCCGTCTGACCGCCGCCGCCGCGGCGGTGCCGGCGTGGGCGTCGAGCAGCTTCGCCGAGCGCTCCATCCTCTTGACCACCGTGGCCGAGCTCCTCGAGGGCGAACTGCCGGATATCGCCCATCTGATAACCACCGAGATGGGCAAGCCCTTCGCCCAGGCCAAAGGTGAGGTGGCCAAATGTGCCAGCGGATTCCGGTGGTTTGCCGAGCACGCTGAGCGCCTCCTCGCCGATGAGGAGGTGCCGGTCGATGCCTCGGAGGGCAAGGTCATCTATCAACCGCTCGGCGTCGTGTTGGCCATCATGCCCTGGAATTTTCCTCTGTGGCAGGTGACCCGGTTCGTCGCCCCTGCGGTGATGGCGGGCAATGTCGGACTGCTCAAGCACGCTCCGAACGTCCCCCGGGCCGCGCTCTTGTTGGAGGACCTCTTCCGTCGCGCCGGCGCCCAGGACGGGATCTTCCAGACCCTGCTGATCGGAACCGATCAGGTCCCGGCGATCATCGCCGACCCGCGTGTGGCGGCCGTGACCCTGACCGGAAGTGTCGGCGCCGGCCGGGCCGTCGCCGCGCAGGCCGGCGCCGTGGGCAAGAAGATCGTCCTCGAGCTCGGAGGCAGCGATCCGTTCATCGTGCTCCCCTCCGCCGATGTGGCCAGGGCCGTCTCGGTGGGTGTGGAGGCCCGGATCCAGAACGCCGGCCAGTCGTGCATCGCGGCCAAGCGGTTCATCGTCCACGATGAAGTGGCCGAGGAATTCACCCGAGGGTTCGTGGCCGGCATGGAGGCCCTGTCGGTCGGCGATCCCTTCGATCCGGCCACCGAGGTGGGACCGCTGGTCACCGCGGCGGCCTGTGACACCATCGCCGCCCAGGTGGAGGACGCCCGGGCGCACGGGGCCACCATCCTGTGCGGAGGCGAGCGGGTCGTTGGCCCTGCGGGTCCGGATCATCCCGGTTTCTTCTACCGGCCGACGGTGATCACCGGTATCACCCCGGCCATGCGGGTGGCTACCGAGGAGGTATTCGGGCCGGTGGCCCTCCTCTCCACCGCGGCCGACGCCGATGAGGCGCTGGCGCTGGCCAACGGAACCGAGTTCGGCCTGGGCTCCAGCGTGTGGACTTCCGACCGCGAAGAACAGCAGAAGTTCATCCTCGGACTGCAAGCAGGCCAGGTCTTCGTCAACGAAATGGTCAGCTCCAAGCCCGAGCTTCCCTTCGGGGGCATCAAAAGCTCGGGCATCGGGCGCGAGTTGGCCGCGCCCGGTCTGCACGAGTTCTGCAACATCAAGTCGGTGTGGGTGGCGTGACGGCTTTTGACCGGGCCGCCCCCGGACACCGACGCGTCTATCTCGACCATGCCGCCACCACACCGATGCGCTCCGAGGCGGTCGAAGCCATGCTGCCCTATCTCTCGGGGCGTTTCGGCAACCCATCGGGAGGCCACGCCGAGTCGCGTCGGGCCCGGATGGCCGTCGATGACGCCCGCGAGCAGATCGCCTCCCTCCTCGGCGCCGATCTCGGAGACGTGGTGTTCACCGGGAGCGGGACGGAAGCGGACAATCTGGCCGTGGCCGGGTCCTGGGAGGCGGGAGCCCACACCAGGACCGAGCCAGGGGTCCTGGTGTGCGCGGCCATGGAACATCACGCGGTGCTGCATGCCTGCCGGGCGCTGGCCGCGCGCACCGGGGCCGATCTCCGGGAGGTGCCGACCGACAAAGACGGGACCGTGGATCTCGACGCGTTGGCCGCCGCCTGCGGCCCCGAGGTGTCCCTGGTATCGGTGATGGCCGTCAACAACGAGATCGGCACCGTCCAGCCCATCGATGCGGTGGCAACGACGGTGCGTTCCGGGTGCGATCGGGCGGTGCTGCACACCGACGCCGTCCAGGCCGTTCCGTGGCTCGACGTGGGCGTGCTGACCGCGTCCGCCGACCTGGTGGCGGTGAGCGCCCACAAGTTCGGCGGCCCCAAGGGCGTGGGTGCGCTCGTCCTCCGGCACGGGACGGCCGTATCCCCGGTGATCCACGGCGGCGGGCAGGAACGGGAGCGCAGGAGCGGCACGCACAACGTCGCCGGCATCGTGGCCATGGCCGCGGCACTGTCAGCCACCGTGTCGGAACGCGGCGAGACGGTGGCTCGGGTGACCGCCCTCCGCGACCGGCTCGGCGACGGCCTTCTCGCCTCGGTGGCCGGAGCGGTCGAGACCGGGCGCCGCGACCACAAGGTGGCCGGTCACCTTCATCTGCGTTTCGCCGGCGTGGAGAGCGAGGCTCTGGTCGTTCTGCTCGATGCCGCAGGTGTGGCCGTGTCGGCCGGGGCGGCCTGTTCGAGTGGTGCCGTGGAGGTCAGTCACGTGCTGACCTCGATGGGCATGGGGCCAAGCGAGGCGGCCAGCGGGATCCGGTTCTCCCTGGGGTCGACCACCACCGGGGCTGACATCGACCGTGCCCTGGCCGTCGTGCCGGGTGCCGTCGCCCAGCTGCGAGACTGAGGCCATGCGAGTGCTGGTAGCCATGTCCGGCGGGGTCGACTCTTCGGTGACCGCCGCGCTGCTCGCTGAGCAGCTGGGCCCCGACCGGGTTGTGGGGGCCACCCTCAAGCTGTGGGGCGGCTCGTCCGACTCCGGCTGCTGCTCCGTAGCCGATGTCGAGGACGCCCGGCGGGTGGCCGAACAGCTCGGGCTCGTCCATCACGTCTTCAACTTCTCGGCCGAGTTCGAGGCACAGGTGGTCGACCCCTACGTGCAGGGTCACGCCGACGGCCGCACCCCGAATCCGTGTATCGAGTGCAACCGGCACATCAAGTTCGACCGGCTCCTCGAGCGGGCCCGGGCGTTGGGCTTCGACGCGGTGGCCACCGGCCATCATGCCCGGTGTGTGGCCACGGACGATGGGCGGTTCGAGTTGCGGCGCGGCATGGATCCGTTGAAGGACCAGTCCTACGTGTTGGCCATGTTGGGGCAGGAGCAGCTGGCCCGCTGTGTCTTCCCGGTGGGGCAGATGACCAAAGCCCAGGTGCGCGCCGAGGCTCACCGCCTCGGTCTGCGTACGGCCGACAAACCCGACAGCCAGGATGTCTGCTTCATCCGTTCCGACGAGGGGCGCCAGGGTTTTTTGGGAGCGCGTCTGCCGCTGCACGCCGGTCGTCTGGTGGACCACGGCACCGGTGAGGACCTCGGTGCGGTCGATGCCGTGGAGCTGGTCACGGTGGGACAGCGGCGGGGGATGGGCCACAGCCGCGACGGGGCGCGGCGGTTCGTCACCGCCGTCGATGTGCCCAGCCGGCGGATCTCTCTCGGATCGGCGGAGGCTGCCCTCGCCTCGGAGGTTCTCCTCCATACGGTCACCTGGGTCGACGGCGACCGGCGGGCCGGGGCATCGGACGCCTCGCCCCCGGCTGCACCTTCAGCCAGCGAGGTGCCCACCGACCAGGATGTCGGCGTGCCGGTCATCGTCCAGTGCAGCGCCCACGGCCGGCCCGTGGCCGCGACCATTCGCCGGCCCACCGTTCCCGGACAGGACGATGACCGGATGACGGTGGTCTTCGCCGATCGCCAGCGTCGCATCGCGCCGGGCCAGACCGTTGCCCTCTACGACCCGGACCGGCCGGACGTAGTCCTCGGCTCGGGGGTCGCGGGTTGAGCCCGGGTGGGCAAGACCCGTCCCCAGGTTCCGGGGGGCCAGGACGAGGCCCCGATGATCCGGTGGCCCGCCTGGAGGAATTGCGTGGCCAGATCTCGTACCACAACGACCGGTACCACCGGCTCGACGATCCTGAGCTCAGCGACGCCGACTTCGACGATCTGGTCCGCGAGCTTCGGACCATCGAGGCCGATCACCCCGACCTGGCGGTGCCGGACTCGCCCACCTCGACCGTGGGCGCGGCCCCCTCTGCCCTGTTCCGACCGGTGGCCCATCGGGTTCCGATGATGAGCCTCGACAATGTGTTCAGCCCCGAGGAGCTGAAGGGCTGGGCCGACCGACTGGCCCGTCAGGTGCCCGAGGGCACCGCCTTCGTGTGCGAGCTCAAGATCGACGGTCTGGCCATCTCCCTGACCTACCGCGACGGGAGCTTCGTGCAGGCAGCGACCCGCGGCGATGGGCGAACCGGCGAAGACGTGACGGCCAACGTGGCCACCATCGTCGACATCCCCGACCGACTCGACAACGTGGTGGGGGCGTTGCCGGAGGTGATCGAGGTGCGGGGCGAGGTGTACATGCCCATCTCCGCCTTCGAGGCTCTCAACCGGCGACAGGCCGAGTCGGGTGAGCGGCTGTTCGTCAACCCGCGCAACTCGGCGGCCGGATCACTGCGGCAGAAGGACGCGTCGATCACCGCCAGCCGGGCCCTGTCGTTCTGGGCCTACCAGGTGGGCGAACTGCAGTTGGGCTCGGAAGGACAGGATTCGAGTACCGATCGTCCGGGGGCTTCGCCCGGCGAGTTGGCCCCGACGCACTCGGCCACGTTGACGTGGCTGCACGCCGCCGGGTTTCCGGTCAACCCCGAACGCCAGGTGGTCCACGGCCTCGAGGAGGTGCTGGCCTTCTGCCGCCGGTGGGAGGAGCGTCGTCACGAGCTCGACTACGAAATAGACGGCGTGGTCGTCAAGGTCGACGACCTGGCCCTGCAACGCCAGCTCGGCGCCACCTCCCGGGCCCCTCGGTGGGCCATCGCCTACAAGTTCCCGCCGGAGGAGCGGTCCACCACGTTGAAGGGCATCGCCGTCTCCATCGGTCGCACCGGAAAGGCCACACCCTTCGCCGTGCTCGAGCCGGTCTTCGTCGGCGGCTCCACCGTGTCGTTGGCCACCCTCCACAACGAGGACCAGGTCCGGGCCAAGGACGTTCGGCCCGGCGACACGGTGGTGGTACGCAAGGCCGGCGACGTGATCCCCGAGGTGGTGGGGCCGGTCCTCGGTGGTTCCACCCGACGGAGGAAGCCGCGGTGGAAATTCCCCACCGTCTGCCCGAGCTGCGCCAGCCCACTCGTGCGCCTGCCGGGCGAGAGCGACACGTTCTGCACCAATCTCGACTGTCCGGGCCAGCGCGTGCAGCGCATCGCCCACTTCGCCTCACGTTCAGCCATGGACATCGAAGGACTGGGCGAGCAGCGGGTACAACTCTTCATCGACCACGGGTTGCTCAACGACGTGGCCGACCTCTACTCCTTCACCACCGTCACCTTCGAAGGTCTGGAGGGATTCGCCACCATCTCCATCGCTAATCTGCTGGCCGCCATCGACGAGTCCCGCAGCCGACCGTTACACCGGGTGCTGATCGGGTTGGGTATCCGCCATCTGGGCCAGGTCGGTTCGGTGGCCCTGGCCCAGGCCCTCGGCGACATCGACGCCATCGTGTCGGCCGATGAGGCCAGCCTGGCCGCGGTGGACGGGGTGGGACCGGTCATCGGTTCGAGCGTGGTGCGATGGTTCGCTTCGGACGTCAACCGGTCGGTGGTCGAGCGGCTGCGTACGGCAGGGGTGAATCTAACCGAGCCGGGGGGCGGGGGCCGAGGGGCGCCACCCGACCTTCCCCAGACGCTGGAGGGCCGGTCGGTGGTGGTCACCGGCACCCTCGAGGGGATGACCCGTGAGGAGGCCGAGGCAGCCATCGTGGCCCGGGGCGGGAAGTCGCCCGGGTCGGTGTCCAAAAAGACCTTCGCCGTCGTCGTCGGGGAGGCGCCCGGCGCTTCCAAGGTGGCCAAGGCCGAGCAACTCGGCCTGCCCGTCGTGGATGGCGAACGCTTCGTGATGCTCCTCGAAACCGGAGAACTCCCCGGTCAGCTTGACAAAATTTGATAATTCCGTCGCCGGTGCACCGAGAGGGCGACGGATACCGACGGATCCGCACTCGGGTGCCTTGATATCAGTGTCTTCGACCGTTAGGGTCGTAATGCTGATCTGTTGCGAGTGCGTGAGGGGGGACTGAGTTCGCACCAGCGTTTCGAGTGCCGGTCCGGTTTTGTTGATCCGGAGCGATCTGCATCTCGAATCGGGGGGCTCTGAGGTCGATCTCGAGCGATCGCGCGGGAACAGCAGGAATTCACGTCGGGGGCAAACGTCGCCCGACTTCAACCTCCATGGAGACATGGAAGAACAAGGAGTACTACATGTTTCGCAAGTTGCTTGTGGTCGCTGCGGCGATCGCGATGCCGGTGAGCATCGTCGCTGTCAGCGGCGGCATTGCCGGTGCGTCGAACTCCCACGCCGGGAGCGCGACCACGGACACCGTCAGCTGCACGAAGATCGCCGGCACGGTCAAGTTTTCGCCTGCGCTGACCCTCAAGGGTTACACCAGCGGCGTGACCACGACCACGGTCACGGCCACATTGACCGGCTGCACGGCCAAGGGGACCTTCGCTGACAAGATCACCAGCGGTGCAGTGACCGGCACGATCAAGAGCACCAAGGGCAAGGGTGGCACGTGCGGCGGACTGACCGCCACGAGCATCACCGACGCCGGTACCTTGACCACGACGTGGAAGGCCAGCGCCGCGACCCCCAACTCCGGGCTCGGCATCAAGAGCATCGCCGGTGGCGTCAAGAGCAGCCACGGCACCTTCACCATCCCGGGCAAGACCAAGGGAACGGCCTCCGGCTCCTTCCAAGGGGCCGACAAGGGTGCATCGGACAAGACCGTTGCCCAGACCACGGACACCACGAGCGCGCTGGCCAAGGCGTGTGCGTCCAAGGCCGGCCTCAGCTCGCTCGCCATCGAGACTGAGCCAGGTGCAACCCCGATCAGCCTCGGGTAGTCACACCAGTACCGCCCGAGCCATCGGGGCGTGCCGTACCGACGAGGACGGGGCTTCGGCCCCGTCCTCGTCGCGTCTCGGCCCGTTGCCCGTCGGGCCGGCGATTCCTCGCCTCGTCGCAACGGCTTGTGTATGTCCGCACAAGCGGTTGCTATGTGTGCCTTCGACCCGTACAGTTCGAATTGCGGGTTGGCGAAAGAGTGTGAGCGTAGGGGGAATCTGTGCTCATACGACAGCATTGGGCTGGTGGTCCCGGCGTGTGTTCCGGGGCCCCGGCCATGTGGATCGAAAGGGGGAAGCTGATATCTGAGCCAGCAGGCTTTCGCCGTCCCGAAACAGCATCTCAGCCGGGGGACAATCGTCGTCCGACTTCGAATCCATGGAGACATGGAAGAACGAAGGAGCGGTACATGATTCGCAAGCTTCTGGTCGTCGCGTCGGCGATCGTCATACCCATGAGCGTGGTCGCGGTCAGCGGCGGCATTGCCAGTGCAAACACCACTGGACCCGCGGCCAAGGACTCCATCATCTGCAAGGCGATCACCGGGACGTTGCACTTCAATCGTCCCCTCAACAACACCGGCTATAGCAGCGGGACCATCGTGACCACGGTCAGCGCCACGTTGAGCAGTTGCACGGTGTCGGGCACCTACCACGTGGCGGTGTCCAAAGGCGTGGTGACGGGAACGATCACCAGCGCGGCCGGAACGAGTTCCCACAAAATCGGGAAATGCGCGAGCCTGGTGGGGAGCGCCAGCGAGACGGGAGCGCTGACCACCAAATGGACATCCACCCCCACCGTCTCGTCATCGGTGATCCACGTCAGGAGCGACCTCGGGGGTACCCACTCGGGCCACGGGACCTTCACCATCCCCGGGTCGGTGAGCAACTCTCCCTCACCCACCGGCTCCTTCGGGGGCACGCTTCAGACCGGTTCGCTGGACAAGTCGGTGGCTCAGACGACACTGACCAGCGGGGCGATCCTCACCGCCTGCAGGTCAGGCGTGAGCTCGTTGGGCATCACGACCGACTCGGCGGCCAACGCGATCAGTCTGAACAGCTGATACGAGGGGCGGGCCCCGTCCCATCGGGCCGCCCAACTGACGAGGACGGGGCCCCAGGCCCCGTCCTCGTCGCGTCCACCCGGTTGCCGCACCACCTCCGACCCTTTAAAGTGCCCACCACGGATAGGTGAGGGTGTGGGATCGAAGGGGGAATCCGTTCTCGCATGTCATCTTGACTGACTGGCTCGGGCTGCCAGACCGAGACCGTTGGCCACAGGGGCTGAAAGGGGACCTTCCGAATGCTCTTGCCGTTCCGGAATGTCACGTTGGGGGGCATCCGTCGCCTGACCTCGGATCCATGGAGACATGGAAGAACAAGGAGCGCTACATGATTCGCAAGTTGCTTTTGGTCGCGGCCGCGGCCGCCATGCCCGTCAGCATTGTCGCCGTCAGCGGTGGGCTCGCCGGCGCGTCGAACTCACATACCGCGGCCACCGACGGCGTCGCCTGCAAGGACATCACCGGCACGTTGACCTTCTCGCCGAAGATCGACACCAAGGGGTACACCTCGGGCCACATCACGACCAAGGTTTCGGCCACCATCACCGGGTGCACCGTCACCGGATCCACGCCCATCACCATCACCAAGGGCGTGGTCACGGGTACGCTCATCGGCTCCACCGGCACGTCGGGCAAGCCTGACGGCCAGTGCACTGGTCTCGGGTCGGGCGGCGTAGAGACAGGAAATCTGACCACGGTGTGGACGGCCAGCGCCGGGGGACCTGTTCCCAATTCGGTGCTCGGGGTCAAGAGTGACCTCGGCGGTACCGTCGGGAGTGGAAGCTCGAAGCACGGGACCTTCTCCATCCCCGGCGCCACCAAGGGCAAGTCCACGGGCTCGTTCCTCGGGGCCAACAACGGTGCGTCTGACAAGTCGCAGTCCGAGACGAAGCTCTCGTACTCTTCCATCGCCAGCACCTGCCTGAAGAGCGGCCTCACCTCGCTCGCCATCACCCAGGAGGCAGGCAAGACGGCCGTCGCGCTCAGCTAGACACCCTGCAGTGATGCCCGAGCCATCGGGCAAGCTGTACCGACGAGGACGGGGCTCAGGCCCCGTCCTCGTCGCGTCCCGGCCCGTGAATTCGTCCGGCACCAGGGCTCTTGCTCCCGGAACCGGTCCCGCCTGCGCCGGCCGTCGGTCACGCCTGAAACGCCGGTCGACCCTCCACCGCTCGGCTCGGCCCACTGACTAGCCTGAAACCACCATCATGCCGAGTATCACCGAATCCATCGGGCGTGTCCTCGGCGACCGCTACCGACTGGTCACCGCCCTGGGCACGGGTGCGTCCGCTCACGTCTACCTGGCCGAAGACGTGGCCCTGCACCGGCGCGTCGCCATCAAGGTGCTCCATCCCGCCCTGGCCGGGGACAGCGCTTTCCTCAAACGCTTCCGGGCCGAGGCCCAGGCCGTGGCCGCCCTCAACCACCCGAACATCCTGCAGGTCTACGACTGGGGCGAGGAGGACGGTGTCCCGTACCTGGTCCTCGAGTTCCTGGCCGGGGGCAGCCTGCGGGAGGTCTACGACACCGAGGTCCTGCTCTCGCCCGAGCAGGCCGTGCAGATCGGCATCGAGGCCGCCGCCGGTCTCGACTACGCCCATCGCCGAGGCCTGATCCACCGGGACGTGAAGCCGGCCAACCTGTTGTTCGGTGCCGACCGGCGGCTGCGCATCGCCGACTTCGGCCTGGCCCGGGCCTTGGCCGAGGCGTCGTGGACCGAGCCCGACGGGGCCATCCTCGGCACGGCCCGCTACTCGGCCCCCGAACAGGTCGAGGGTTGGGTGCTGGACGGGAAGGCCGACGTGTACGCCCTGGCCCTCGTCCTCTACGAGGGCGTCACCGGCGAGGCCCCCTTCATCGGCGACACCACGGTGGCCACCCTCATGGCCCGGGTGGGCGTGCTGTTGCCCGAGCACGAAGCGCTCGGTCCGCTCAACGACGTGTTGGTGTGGGCTGCCGCCCCCGAGCCTTCGGAGCGCTACGACGCCTCCCAGCTGGGCGTGCGTCTCAGGGCGTTGGCCGCCTCCCTGCCCCAACCGGGGCCGTTGCCCTTGGCCGAGGGCGTGGCCGTCGACGAGATCGATGAGGGGAGCGAAGGTACCAACGGCGCCGTCCGCCTTCGGTCGCAACCGCCCCGGGCTGACGGGCCCGACCTCACCGAAATCGGAGCGCCCGAACCGGTGGGGGAGCCGAGGAAGGGTCCGAAGCGCCTTCCGACGGCCAAGGGGAATGGGATCAAAGCCCGGCGTCGTCGTTGGCCGTGGGTCGTCGGCACGGCTGTGGTCGTCGCCGCCCTGGTCGTCACCGCCGCCGTCCTGGCCGTCAACAACGGCGTCTTCACCCCGAGTCATCCCGTGCCCTCGCTGGTCGGCAAGACACTGACCCAGGCCGACTCGGCCGTGCACAGTGACCACTTCGTCGTCCACACGACCGGACATGCCTACAGCATCCCGCTCGGCGCGGGCCTGATCCTCAGCCAGCACCCGGCACCGGGTTCGAAGAAGAAACCGGTCGAAGCCAAGCAGGGGTCGACCATCGACGTGGTGCTCTCCCTCGGGCCACCGCCGGTCACCATTCCCAACGTGATCGGGATCGCCACCTGTGCCCAGGCCACCGCCGACCTGAAGACGGTGAACCTGGTCGGCGTGTGCCCGGCCACCGCCCAGCAGTACAGCTCGACCGTGGGAACCGGGGCGGTCATCGGGACGTCGCCGACCAAGACGGCCCGGTACGGCTCGACGGTGACCATCGTCATCTCCAAGGGCCACGCCCCGGTCGCGGTCCCGGCCGTCACCGGGACCTCCTCCAGCTACACCAGCGCCTCGGCCGCCCTCACGGCCGCCGGCTTCGTGCCCAGCGAGAGCCGGCAGTACAGCAACACGGTCCCCGCCGGTCAGGTGATGGGGACGACGCCGGCACCGACGGCCGGACCGCAGCCCTACGGCTCCACGGTCACCGTGGCCGTCTCCATCGGGCCCCAGCCCGTGAACGTCCCCAACGTGCTCGGGCACTCGGTGGCCGCCGCCACCCATGCCCTCGAGGCCCTCGGGCTCCGCGTCGCCGGCCCCTACGGACCTCCACACTCCACCACGGTGCAGTCGACGGCCCCGGCCGCAGGATCGTCGGTGCTCCCGGGCACCACCGTCGATCTGTACACCAAGTGAGCAGCCCCGACCCCGGGTGCGAGCTGTGCGAGGCGGCCCGCATCACCGAGTGGTTCCACGAGGACGACGTCTGCTGGGTGGCGGCCTGCGAAGTGTGCGATGTGCCCATGGTGGTGTGGAAGCAGCACGGCGACTCGCCGCCCGACCAGGATGTCGAGCACATGCTGGCCGAACTCGGCCGGGTGGCCGACGCCAGGCTGGGCGCCGGCGTGTGGTCGTTCGACCGGGTCATGCGCCAGATCCCCGACCACTTCCACGCCCATGCCCGCGATCCGAACTGGTGGTTCCGCCGGTTCGGTCGCAGCTGAGTCCGGCCCGTACGCCGGCGCCGTGATCAAGTACCTGGGGTCCAAGCGCCGGCTGGTACCCGCCCTCGGCCTCCTCGCCTCGGCATCGGGGGCCCGTACCGGCCTCGACCTCTTCTGCGGGACCACCCGGGTGGCCCAGGCCTGGAAGCAGCTGGGGCTGGAGGTGACCGCCGTGGACACCACCCGGTTCGCCCACGTGCTGGCCCGCTGCTACGTGGCCACCGATCCGGGGGCCCGGCCGGACATCGTCGACCGGGTGTCCGACGCCGTCGATCGGCTCAACGCCCTCCCCGGACGGCCCGGGTATGTCACCGCCACCTTCTGCGAGGCGTCGAGGTACTTCCGGCCCGAGAACGGGGCCCGGATCGATGCGATCCGCGACGTGATCGAGCGCGACTACGCGGGTACGCCGCTGTGGCCGATCCTGATCACCAGCCTCCTCGAAGCCGCCGACCGGGTCGACTCGACCACCGGCCTGCAGATGGCCTACCTGAAGCAGTGGGCGCCCCGGGCCCACCAGCCCCTCACGCTGCGGGTGCCGGCCCTGTTGCCCGGGCCGGGCCGGGCCGTCCGGGGTGACGCCGGCGAGCTGGCCGGATCCCCCGGGCTCGGGGAGGTGGGCATCGCCTATCTGGACCCGCCCTACAACCAGCACCGGTACGACTCGAACTACCACGTGTGGGAGACCATCGTGGCCTGGGACGCGCCGGCCCACTACGGCGTGGCCTGCAAACGGCAGGACCTCCGCGACCCGGCCCGGCGGAGCGCCTTCAACGGGCGCCGGACCATGCCGGTGGCGCTCGGTCGGGTCATCACCGCGGTGGAGGCCGAGGTGGTGGTCCTGTCCTACAACAACGAGTCGTGGCTGAGCTTCGAGGAACTCCTCGAGCTGTGTGCCGGTCGCGGCCATGTGGAGGTCCTGGCCTTCGACTCGGCCCGCTACGTGGGGGCACGGATCGGGATCCACGATCCGGCCGGCCGGAAGGTGGGCTCGGTGTCCCATCTGCGGAACACCGAGTACGTGCTGGTGGCCGGCGATCGGGCCCGGGTGCGGTCGATGGTCGCGGCCGTGGCCGAAGCCGGGCTGGGAACACCGGTCGACAGCCCGGTCCAGCTGGCGACCGACCCCTCGGGGGACGCTCTGCCGGTTTGACCAGGAGGTCCGGCCCTGTCAACGTGGTCGGACAGCTCGCGGCCCCGGATCAGGCGGGGTGTCGAGCCACGACAACCGCAGGATCACCACTGCGGGCATGACCACATCAGCACACCACAGCAGTACGACCGCAGCAGAAACGGGGGAGTGACCTTATGGGAGCGTTGGACGGACGGATCGCGGTCATCACCGGTGCCGGGCGCGGCATCGGGCGCGAGCATGCCCTCCTGTTCGCCGCCGAAGGGGCAAGCGTGGTGGTCAACGACCTGGGTGGCGCCGTGGACGGTTCCGGCGACGACCGGTCACCGGCCCAACAGGTGGTGGACGAGATCACCGCCGCCGGAGGGAAGGCGGTGGCCAACGCCGACGACGTGTGCGACTGGGAGGGCGGGAAGCGCCTCATCGACACGGCCGTGGAGACCTTCGGGGACCTGCACGTGTTGGTCAACAACGCCGGCATCCTGCGTGACCGGGTGCTGGTCAACATGTCCGAGGAGGACTGGGACTCGGTCATCCATGTCCACCTGAAGGGCCATTTCGTCCCCACCCGGCACGCGGCTGCCTACTGGCGCCAGCAGACCAAAGCCGGTCGGGAGGTCAAGGCGTCGGTGGTCAACACGTCGTCGACGTCGGGGCTGCTGGGCAATCCCGGCCAGTCCAACTACGGGGCGGCCAAAGCCGGAATCGCCGCCTTCACCACCATCGCCGCCGACGAGCTGGTCCGCTACGGCATCCGGGTCAACGCCATCGCCCCCGCCGCCCGCACCCGGATGACCGAGCAGACCCCCGGACTGTCCGACATCGTGCGGGCGCCGGCCGATGCCTCAAAGTTCGACAGCTGGGACCCGGCCAACGTCTCCCCCCTGGCCGCCTACCTGGCCACGGAGACCTGTCCGGCCACCGGACGGGTCTACTTCATCCAGGGCGGAGAGATCCGTCTGTTCCGGCCCTGGACGATGACCGACACCCTGGAGAAGCCCGAGCGGTGGACGGTGGCCGAGCTGCAGGCCGAGATGCACCCCCTCGTGGGCTGACCGGTGTCGCCGGTCAGGGGGCCCGGCGAGGAAGGTGGCCAGGGCCTCGATACCAGCCAGGGGTTCGACGCCGGTGAGGTGATCGAAGCCGAGGCCATGCTGAGCGGCACCGGTGCCGGCGCCGAGGGCGGCATCGTCGTCCCCTGGCCCATCCTGTTCCGGCACCGGATCCACCACCGCCTGGCCCGCTCCGAGCGGTACCAGTGGTGGGTGCTGTGGACGGTGCTGGCCGGGCTGCTGTCGGTCAACATCACCTTCACCGTCTTCGTGGTGGCGCTGCCACAGGTGGCGGCCGAGCTGCACACCTCGATCTCGACCCTGACCTGGACGTCCACCGGCCCGTTGTTGGCCTTCGGGGTGGCCGCGCCCATCCTCGGCAAGCTCGGCGACCTACGGGGCTACCGCCGCCTGTACCTGTGGGGGCTGTCCGGCGCGGCGATCAGTGTCGTGCTCACCGCGTCGGCCCCCACCGCCGGGGTCCTGATCGCGGCGCGCCTGTTCGACGGCATTCAAGGAGCGGCCACCGGCGCGGCCTCGATGGCCCTGGTCCTCCAGGTCTTCTCCCACGGGGACCGGGTCAAGGCCATGGGCTGGTGGGCCCTGGTCGGCGCGGGGGGACCGGTGCTGGGCGTCACCATCGGCGCGCCGATCATCCAGTACTTCGGGTGGCGGGCCCTGTTCTGGGGGGAGCTCCCGCTCATGGCGGTGGCCGCCGTCCTGGCCGTGATCGTGCTGCCCGCCGGCGGGCCCCCGGTGGAGCACGACGTGCACACCCGGCCATCGGACCGGCCCTCGGAGCCGCCGTCAGGCCCGCTCGTCGGCACCGGAGCCGGCGTGAGGGCGGACGGGGGAGCCACCACCGCCGCGGATCCGCCGACCGGCGGCGAGGTCACATCGCCCGGTCCGTGGGGCCGGCTCGACTGGCTGGGCTCCCTCGCCCTGTCGGCCTCGGTCACCGCCTTTCTGCTGGCCCTCAACGAGGGGCCGTCGTGGGGATTCGTCGCTCCCTCCACGCTGGCCGTCTTCGCCCTGAGCGCCCTCAGCGGCCTGGGCTTCGTGCTCCACGAGCGGCGGGCTCCCTATCCGCTCATCCCGCTGCGCTACTTCCGGATGCGGAACTTCGTCTTCCCCCTCGGGGCCAGGACCTTCGTCAACTTCTCCTACATGGGCGGGTTCTTCCTCTTCCCCATCCTGATGGAGCGGGTCTACGGCTACAGCGAGACCCGGGCCGGCCTGGTCTCGACGGCCCGGCCGCTCCTGTTCTCCATCGTGGCCCCCATCGCCGGCTACGCCGCGGTCAAGGTGGGGGAGCGGCTGTCCACCGTGGCCGGGGCGGTCGCCCTCCTCGTGTCCATGCTCGTCTTCACCCAGCTCGGGGCCGAACCCTCCCTGCTGGTGATCCTGGTGGCCCTGGCCATGTCCGGGGTGGGCAACGGGCTGTCCACCCCGTCGACCGCGTCGTCGGCGTCGAACGAGGTGGCGCCGGACGAACTCGGGGTGATGAGCGCGGCCCAACAGCTGATCACCCAGATAGGCATCGTGGCCGGCATCCAGGTGATGGTCACCGTCCAGGCCTCAGCCCACGGCGGGGTGGGCTCCCTGGCTTCCTTCCACCGGGCCTACGCCGTGGGAGCGGTGGGCGCCGTACTGGCCGGGGTGTTCGGGCTGTTCATGCACAACACCCCGGGACACGGGCGGGCGCGGGGGCGGGCCGGGGCCGACGGCGGCGCCGGTTCCCCGGGCTGACCCCTACTCGGTCATGGCCAGGATCCGCGATCCGATCTCCGCCGCCACCGGATCGGGGGTGATCGACTGGAGGGCCATCAGCTTGGCGATGTCCCCTTCGACCTTGATCTTCCCGGACATGAAGGCCTGGATACCGGCCTGGGGATTGCCCTCGACCAGGATGGCCTTGGCCACGTCGTAGTCCAGCGACACCTTGAGGTCGACAGGGTCGATATGACCGGTGTCGAGGACCAGCTCACCCGTGCTGGTGTCCACGTGGGCCTCGACCGCTCCGGGGCCGAAGGGAACCTCGGCGATGACCAGGTTCATCCGGATCGAATGCTCGATGGAGGCGCCTTTTCCCTGGAACTCCGCCCTGATCGTCCGGGCCTCGGCCAGCCATTCGTCGCTCAGAAACTGATAGGTGGCCATCGCGGGGCTGCTCCTTGCCGGTCGGGGGTGGGTCTGGCCGACAACTCTACTCCGGCCCCTCCCGGGCCCCTTCGGCCCCTGGGTTCCGAAGGGCCGCCGTTTCCAGCCGCCCGATTCGGCCGGTGCGGAGCACTGCCGTCCCACCGTCCGGGTTGCCGCCGGTACCGCCTGGAGACCCGTCCCCGATTGCGCCCGGTAGCATCCCACCTCGTGACCGCTCCGATCATCCCAGGTGCCGAGCCATGGTCCTCCTCCGGAGGGTCCCATGGCGTGCTCGTCCTCCACGGCTTCACCGGCAACCCCCAGTCCCTCCGTCCACTGGCCGAGGCGGTGGCCGACGCCGGCTTCACCGTCGACCTGCCGCTGCTGCCCGGCCACGGCACCGCCGTCGAGGACATGGTCCCCACGACCTGGGCGGACTGGTCGGGGGCGGCCGAGGCCGCGTATCAGGCGCTGGCCGCCCGCTGCGAGAAGGTGGCCGTGACCGGCCTGTCCATGGGTGGGACCCTCACCTGCTGGCTGGCCGAGGAGCACCCCGGGATCGCCGGGATCGCCGTGGTCAATCCGCTGGTGGAACCACCCCCGCCCGACTTCTTGGAGGGTATCCGCGCCCTCCTCGAGGCCGGCACCGAGGTGCTCGACGGCATCGGCTCGGACATCGCCAAGGAGGGCGCCGTCGAGGCCGCCTACCCGGGGACGCCCCTGGCTCCGGCGCTCTCGCTGTTCGAGGCGGTGGCCGCCGTCAAGGACCGGCTGGGGGCCATCCGGTGCCCGACGCTCCTGATGAGCAGCCGGGAGGACCACGTGGTCGATCCCGTCTCGGGCGACGTCCTCGAAGCCTCGGTGGGTGGGACGATCGAACGGATCCGCCTCGAGCGGAGCTTCCATGTGGCCACCCTCGACTGGGATGCCCCCCTGATCGAGAAGCAGGTGGTCGGGTTCTTCGAACAGGTCCTGTCCGGACCGGGTTCCCCGTCCGCCTGATGGCCCGGCCCGAACGCCTGACCCGGGACGAGGTGGCCCACGTGGCCGCCCTGGCCCGCCTCGAGCTCACCGAGGAGGAGCTCGACCTGTTCACCGGCCAGCTGGCCCAGGTGCTCGATCATGCCGCCGACGTCTCGTCCCTCGATCTGGCCGGGGTCGAGCCCACCGCCCACGCCATGGCGGTGACCAACGTGCTCCGGCCCGACGAGGTGCGACCCTGTGTCGACCGCGACGAGGTCCTGGCCCAGGCGCCCTCGGTGGAGGACCACCGCTTCAAGGTGCCCCGCATCCTCGGCGAGGCCCCGTGAGCTCGACCCGCCCCTCGGCCGAGCTGGCCGAAGCGGTCCGCTCCGGTGGGCGAAGGGCGGTGGACGTGCTCGACGAGCACCTGGCCGTCATCGACGCCGGCGAGACCGAGGTCCACGCCTTCAACCTGGTGACCACCGAAGAGGCCCGGGCCCAGGCCGCGGCCGTGGACACCACCGTGGCCGCGGGCGAGGACCCGGGACCCCTGGCCGGGGTGCCGGTCGCCCTGAAGGACAACCTGTGCACCAGGGGCGTACCCACCACCTGCTCGTCGCGCATCCTCGAGGGGTGGCGACCGCCCTACGACGCCACCGTGGTCACCCGGCTGCGCCGGGCCGGCGCGGTGATGATCGGCAAGACGAACATGGACGAGTTCGCCATGGGCTCGTCCACCGAGGGCTCCGCCTTCGGGCCCACCCGGAATCCCCATGACACCGGCCGGGTGCCCGGCGGCTCGTCGGGCGGGTCGGCCGCCGCGGTGGCCGCCGGGTTCGCCCCGCTGGCCCTCGGTTCGGACACCGGCGGGTCGATCCGCCAGCCCGCCGCGCTGTGCGGGGTGGTGGGCATGAAGCCCACCTACGGCGCCGTGTCCCGGTACGGCCTGGTGGCCTTCGCCAGCTCCCTCGACCAGATCGGGCCCCTGGCCACCACGGTGGCCGACGCCGCCCTCCTCTTCGACGTGATCGGCGGGCACGATCCCTGCGACTCCACCTCCCTCAACCGGCCCACCCCCCGGGTGCTGTCGGTGCTCGACGACGGCGTGGAGGGCCTGACCATCGGCGTGCTGTCCGAGCTGCTCGACGGGGTTGCCCCCGATGTGGCCGCCCGGGTGCGCCAGGCGGCCGACGCCTGTGCCGCGGCCGGCGCCCGGGTGGAGGAGGTGTCGGTGCCCGAGGTCGTGCTCGGACTGTCGGCGTACTACCTCATCGCCCCGGGTGAGGCATCGTCCAACCTGGCCCGCTACGACGGGGTCCGCTACGGGCTCCGCATCGATGCCGAGGACACCGTGGCCATGAACACCGCCACCAGGTCCGCCGGGTTCGGGGCCGAGGTCAAGCGGCGCATCATGCTCGGCACCTACGTGCTCTCGGCCGGCTACATGGACGCCTATTACAACCAGGCCCTCCGGGTCCGGACCAGGATCATCGAGGGATTCGACACCGCCTACCAGCGCTTCGACGTGCTCCTCGGGGCCACCACCCCGACCACCGCCTTCCCCCTCGGGGCCAAGACCGGAGACCCCTTGTCCATGTACCTCTCGGATGTGTGCACCATCCCCTCCAACCTGGCCGGGCACCCGGCCATCAGCGTTCCCTTCGGCACCGGGGACGACGGGCTTCCGGTCGGGGTCCAGCTGCTCGGTCCGGCCCTGTCGGAGAGCACGATGTTCAAGGTGGCGGCCGTGGTGGAGGGGGCCGCACCGGACATCTCGCCCCCGGTCCTGGTCGGGGGGGTCCGCTCGTGAAACCGGGGTGGGAGATGGTCATCGGGCTCGAGGTCCACTGCGAGCTGAAGACGGCCACCAAGCTGTTCTGCGGGTGCCCGAACATGTTCGGCGACGAGCCCAACACCAATGTGTGCCCGGTCTGCCTCGGGCTGCCCGGCTCGCTGCCCGTGCTCAACCAGAAGGCGGTGGAGCTGGCCATGGCCATCGGGACCGCGCTCCACTGCGAGATCCGGCGGTCCACCTTCCACCGCAAGAACTACTTCTATCCCGACCAGGCCAAGGACTACCAGATCAGCCAGTACGACGAGCCCATCAACGTCGACGGCCACCTCGATCTCCCCGACGGCACCACCATCGGCATCGAGCGGGCCCACATGGAAGAGGACACCGGCAAGACCACCCACGCCGGCACCTCGGGCCGCATCCACGGGGCCGACTACTCGCTGGTCGACTACAACCGGTCCGGGGTGCCGCTGGTGGAGATCGTGAGCCGACCCGACATGCGCTCCTCGGACCAGGCCCGGGCGTACGCCACCGAGCTCCGCTCCATCCTGGTGGCCTCGGGTGCGTCCGACGGCAAGATGGAAGAGGGCTCGATGCGGGTCGACGCCAACGTGTCGGTCCGCCGCTCGGCTGACGACCCGTTCGGCACCCGGTGCGAGATCAAGAACCTCAACTCGGTCCGCTCGCTGGGCCGGGCCATCGAGTACGAGGCGGACCGCCAGATCGACCTCATCGAATCCGGTGAGGCGGTCGTGCAACAGACCCGTCACTGGGACGAGGGCGCCGGCCGCACCGTCACCCTCCGCTCGAAAGAGGACGCCTACGACTACCGGTACTTCCTCGAGCCCGACCTGGTGCCGGTGGTGCCCGACCCCGAGTGGATCCTGGCCGTCGGCGACACCATGGGTGTCATGCCCGCGGTCCGCCGGGCCCGTCTCGTCGAGCTGCTCAACGGGACGAGCGGCCCCTCGGCCGCCCACGTCGACCAGGTGGCCACCGTGGTCGATCTCGGTCTGGACGACCTGGTCACCGCGGCGGTGGCCGCCGGGGTGGGGGCGGGATTGGCCCTGGCCCGTACGGCCAACGAGGCAGCCACCGACCCGGCTGCGGCCCGGCGGCTCGAGCCCGACGCCTATGTGGCCCTGTTGACCATGGAGTCCTCGGGGTCGTTGACCGCCACCCAGGCCAAAGCGGTCCTCTCCGACCTGTTGGCCGCCGGCGGTGGGGACCCGGCGGCCATCGCCGCGGCCAAGGGGTTCGAGGCCATGTCCGATGACTCGCTGGTGGCGGCGGTGGCCGATGCGGTGGCCGCCCACCCCGACGAGTGGGAACGCTACCGACAGGGTGAGGAGAAGCTGGCCGGCCTCCTCACCGGGGCGGTCATGAAGGCGACGAAGGGTCAGGCCGACGGGAAGGCCGTGGCCGCCGAACTGCGGCGACTACGGGGTTGACCACGGGGGCGCGGCCCCGAGGGCGGCGAGATCGGGAGGGGTGGCCCCGGCGGCCAGGTAGGGCCCGTGGGGCCCGAAGCCGATGCGGGTGATCATCACCGGCCGAGGGGGGAACTGGACCAGCGGGGCCGATGAGTGCCAGGGCGAGTAGAGCATCCACACCCCGTCGCCGTCCTCGAACACCGACTCCTCACCGGGGCCGGCCCCCTGGCCGTTCGAGCCGAGCAGCGGGAGGGGGGAGGTGTCGGCGCAGGGCCCGGCCGGCCCCTGGCACCGCGCCACTCCGATGGAATAGGCCGACTGGTTGAACCAATTCCCCGAGTAGAAGAGCCAGAAGGTGTGCCCGACCTCGACCATGTCCGGTGCCTCCACGATGGTGCTCTGCCACGGTTCGTCCGGACCCATGAGCAGGCTGGGCTTACCGGTGAGGCCCAGCCCGTCGGCGGTGAGGGGCTGGGACCACAGCTGGGTGGGTGTGCTGGATCCGTTGATGTTCTGGTCGGACTTCCAGAGCATCCAGTCGGTGCCGCCGGGCCCGGTGAAGACCCGCGGGTCGATCGATCCACCCTGTTCCCACTGGCAGATGATCGGCGTGGCCCGCGGCCGGAACGGGCCGTTGGGCTCGGAGCCGACGGCGTCCCCGATGCACTCCATGGCCGGCTGGGACCCCCGCAGCATGGCGGTGAAGTACAGCACGTAGGTGGATCCGAATTTGTGGAGGTCAGGAGCCCACGTATAGCCGGGGACGGCCCACGGCGGCAGGGTCGGCAACGCTTCGGCGATGGGGGCCCAGGTGCCGAAATCGGTGGCCGAGGTCACCGGCACGTTGATGGTGGGCAGCCCGGGAATCCCGCTGGTGAACAGGAAGTAGCGACCGGCGATCTGGTAGAGGACCGGATCCGACTCGTCCAGATCGGCGGGGACGACCGAGCCCGGGGCAAAAGGGTTGGCATCGGCGGGCGGCTGATCGGCGCCGGCGGGTTCCGCCGAGGGCCGCGCCGCCGTGGCGTGGGACCGGGTGGCCGCGGTGGCATGGGTGGTCAGGCCGTTGACCGAGACGGCCGCCACGGCGGTCACCACCACGGCCATGGCCGCGGCGAGGACGGTGGGTCGCGATCGTCGGACCCGGTGACGCTTCACTGATGTCCCCCCGGTTCGTGGATCGTCCACGGTACCTTTCCGTCGCCACCGCCTGTCCACCGCCACCGCCTGTCCACGCGCGTGGCCCGGCGCGTCGCCGACCGCACCCTTCCCCGTTTCCATGACCGGACGGGGAGCGGGCGGGGCGGCCGCATCGGGCCGTGGGTTGGGGAAGAACGGTGGACATCTCCGGAGGATCTGGGGACAGGTGCAGAAATCTGGCGGAAAAGGTAGGGATTTCGCGTGAGCCTCTTGACCCTCGACCGGATGCCAATCACAGTGTGAATTGTTCGGGACACCGAAGCTCCACCGCAACTGGAGGAGGTCGCCAGGAAGGGCCGAAAGGTACCCCGGGCGGCTCGAATCTCAGGGAAGGGTGGGACCGTAGGTTACCGAGATGGTAGGTCCGGTGACGGGCCGTTCGCCTTCCGGGGCGCAATGGTCCGGTGCCCGCAGCAGAGTCGTCCGACACGGCTCGGCGCGGGTGAGGCTGTACCCGCCGAGTGCGTGGCCCCGAGGAGCTTGGGCGGTTTCGGCCGCTCGGTTACTCGGGGCCGCGTCGCGTCCGGACCCCGGTCGAGTCCCTGGCTGCGGGAGGCCCGAAGGTCGGTGTGGGTGCAGGACGGATCGGTGCCACCGCCGGACCGATCGGAGCCGGTGCCGGGCGGATCAGTGGCGGTGCAGGGCGGTCACCGGGGGCGAGGCGGCCTCCATCCGGCAGGGGTCCTCATCGTCATTGCACCGCTCGCATTCGAGCTCCAGCGTGGTGTGGGAAATGCCGAAGGGGCCGGCGATGGTCGACTTCACCCGGTCCCCGACGGCCTGCGCCTCCTCGAGCGTCGGATGACCGGTGAGGACCATGTGGGCGGACAGCACGCGCATCTCGCTGGAAAGGCTCCACACGTGGAGGTCGTGGACCTCGCCGACCCCGGGGACTCCGGCCATGGTCGCGGTGAGCTGGCTCAGATCGACATCCGAAGGGGTGGATTCCAACAGGACGGCGATGCTGCTGTGGAACACCCGCACGGCCTGGACGACGATGACGGCTGCCACCACCAGGGCCGACACCGGGTCGAGCCAGTCGGCTGCGGGCACGAAGAGCAGGATCACCGCGGCCACGACCACGGCCAACGAGGCCAGGGCGTCACCGGCCATGTGCAACAGCGCCGACCGCATGTTGAGGTCGTTCGTGCCGTCCCGGAGGACGAGCGCGGCCAGGCCGTTGATGACCAGGCCGAGGGAGGCCACCACGATGACCAGGCCGGCCCGGACGTGTTCGGGATGACCGAGCCGATGGATGCTGTCGAGGACGATCAGCACGGTGACGACGGTGATGAGGGCGGCGTTGGCCAGGGCGGCGAGGATGGTGGCCCGGTGGTTGCCGAAGGAGCGGGCCGCGCTCGGAGGACGGAGGGCCAGCCGGACGGCCACCAACGACAGGACCAGGGCACCGAGGTCACAGAAGTTGTGCCCGGCGTCGGCCAGGAGGCCGCTCGAGTGCGCGACCACCCCGAACCCGATCTCGACCACGGCCAGCACCCCGGTCAGGACGAGGCTGACGGCGAGCCTGCTGGTTCGGTCCATTCGTCCTCCTCCTTCCATTCTACCAACCACGGGTGTCCGGCTTCCCTCCGGAGGGGTCAACCGGCCCTCGGCCGGGGCCCGATCCCGCCGGCGTCCAGACGGCGGAGGAGCTCGTACTCGGGCTCCAGCCTCGTCCGGAGCCGCTCGGTCTGCTCGTGGCTGAGCGAGGACCGGGTGCCGGTGACCCGGGCCCGTTGGGGGGACAGGGGCAGGTCGAGGCGCTGTCCCAGCCGGGCCAGGCCGCCGGTGAAATCCTCGGTGAAAAAGACGGCCGAACAGGCGGCGATCCGATCGGCGGCCTCGGAGAGCTCCAGCCCCGGGGAGAACATGGCCAACTGGTTCAACAGGTCCCGGGGCGGGACCCGGTCCAAAAAGGCGTCGAACCCGTCCCGGGCCACACGCCGTTCGCTTTCGGCCACCCGGCCGGGAACGCCGGGCTCGTCGCCCGCCACCAGGTAGTCGAAGTAGGAGTGGACCCGCTCCACGGGATCCCGCAGGACGGTCACGGTGAAGGTCTTCGGGGGCAGCGGCTGGTCGGCCGCGGCCCGGTGTGACCGGCCGTAGAAATAGGCCCCCTCGGCCAGGAGCCTGCGGTTGTTGGACACGAAGCTGTAGTGGCCGCTGACGGTCCGTGGCAGGCGCGATGCCGTGATGCGGCGCCAGACGTCCATCGGGTCCTCGCCGCCCAGGGCCAAGAAGCTGAGGTAGAGGCTGGTTCCCGCCGTTTTGCGGACGTGGTAGCAGTAGATGCGCCGGCTGCCGTCGGGCAGCTCGTAGGTCTTGGCCAGCCGGCGGTAGGTCGGATCCCATCGGATGGCCCAGAGGCTCTGGATGTCCCGGGCCCGGCGCCGGATGCGGAGTTCGGCCCGTTGGCGGGCACTCCTGTCCGGCGGACGTGGGTTGAGCTCAGCTGACCCGGGCCCCGTCTCCACGCCCCACAGCTTACCGGGCGGGCCGAAAATCCCCCTGACCTCGCCCTTTGGACCGGCGCCGCCTCTGCGCACCCGGCGGGCCGGGCCCGACCGGGAGGCCGTCACCTGCTGACCGCGGGCGATCCCGAGACCCCTAGTTTGTTGAGGAGGGAGAGTCGCTGTGGGATCATCTTGATGATGGGGGGTAGACCTTGAGCACCGGGGCGAAAGGGGTCTCCTCGGACGATCCGGCCACCGGCGAGCTCACGGGAGCGGTGAAGCTGATCGTGTGGGACCTGGACGACACCTTGTGGTCGGGCACCCTCAGCGAGGGACCGGTGACCATCGACCCATCGGTGACCGACCTGGTCAGAACGTTGAACCGGCGGGGGATCGTGAACTCGATCTGCTCGAAGAACGACGAGGACGCCGTCCGGGCCCGACTGGGTCAGGCCGGTCTGTGGGACGAGTTCGTCTTCGCCCGTATCGATTGGTCGCCGAAGGGACCCCGCGTGGCCCAGATCATCGACGACGCGCAGCTCCGTCCGGACAACGTCCTGTTCATCGATGACCTGGCCATCAACCGCGCCGAGGTGAGCCACTTTTCGCCCGGCATCCAGACGGCGGGACCGGAGATCATCGGGCGCCTGCTCGACCAGCCCGAGCTGTCGGGCAAGGACGACCGCGACCGCACCCGGCTGGCGCAGTACCGGCTGCTGGAGCGCAAGTCGGTTGACCGGCGAACGGCAGAGGACACCAATGAGGGCTTCCTTCGTTCGTGCGACATCCGGGTCGTCGTCGGGCACGACACGGGTGTCGAGAAGGATCGCCTGTTCGAGCTGCTCAACCGCACCAACCAGCTCAATTTCACCAAGCGCCGACCCGAGCGGGCCGTATTCGAGGCGATGCTCGCCGATCCGCGCTACCGGACGGGGTTCGTGCAGGTGAGCGACCGCTACGGTGACTACGGCATCTGCGGGTTCTACGCGCTGTCGGCTGACGAGAACGTCCTGGTCGACTTCCTCTTCTCGTGCCGGGTGCTCGGCATGGGGGTGGAGCAGTGGCTCTACGGCAAGCTGGGTCGGCCGACCATCTCGGTCGTCGGCGACGTCGTCTCCACGCTGGACGGGACGGTGGATTGGATCACCGAGGAGACCGAGGGGCCCGCACCCTCCCGACCGGGGTCGGGAGGGACGGGAGCGGGCACGTCCGGCCCCCCTCCGCAGCCCGACAGGATCCTGATGGTGGGCGGCTGCGACCTGAGCGGCACGGCCGAGTTCCTCGGAGGCCGGATCACCACCGACTTCGCCCACCCCGGACCCACCGGCGCCTTCGTCCATGTCGGACACACCGAGCTCCTCCGTCAGTCGGCCGCCGGGCTCCCGGCCGAGCAGCTCGCCGTCGTCGACCGCATCCCATTTCTCGACCGGCAGGTGTTCCACTCCCCGGTGGTCGTGTCCCCGGAGTACGACGTGCTGGTGTACAGCGTGCTCACCGACTACACCCAGGGGATCTACCGGCACCGGGAGCTCGGGTTCCTCGTGCCCTGGCATCACTTCCACCACGACGCCACCGACCCCGAGCTCAGACCGGCGTTGGTGGCCCGGTTTGCCCGCGAAGGGATGGACCAGGAGTTCTTCGACTGGTTCGCCCAGGAGTTCGAGTTCCAGGGCGGTATCTCCGTCGACCGGTTCGAAGAGAACATCGGGTGGCTGGCCGGGGTCATCCCGGCCGAGGCCCGGCTCATCTTCCTCAACGGGGCCGAGGTGGAACTCGACAACCCGAAGGAGCCCGGACGACATCTCCGTCATCGCACCATGAACGCCGCCCTCGATCGGGTGGTGCAATCCCTCCCCA
Source organism: uncultured Acidimicrobiales bacterium (assembly GCA_963713625.1). GTDB lineage: Bacteria > Actinomycetota > Acidimicrobiia > Acidimicrobiales > RAAP-2 > Bog-756. The sequence goes on from CAVQMN010000011.1 coordinate 217,233, forward strand.
ACGCCACGGTGTGTGACGTGCGTACGTTCGTCCTCACCGAGGACGATGTCACCGACAGCATCCGGCACTACCGGCGCCGCTCCTACCTGCGGATGGCCGAGGAGATCCGGGCCGCCGCCGCCACTGGTCTCCGCGTCGAGCCGGAAGGACCGGCCGACCGCCTCTACCGGCAGGTCCGCACCGTGGTGGGGACGGTCAAAGAGCACCTGCGCCGATGGTCGAAGCGCCAGATGCGGAGGCTGTCCGGCTCATCCAGATGAGGCCCGGTGTGGTTCGCCCGCCGTGGCCGGACAGGCAAGCCGCGCCGTGGAGGCCCGGTCAGCCGCAGTTCTTGGCGTAGGCCGCACTTCCGGGTTGGAGTGCCTGTCCCGATCCTGCGCTGACCATCAGGCACGATTCGTTGACCGCCACGAAGTCGCGGGCCGGGATCTGCTTGAGTTGATCGACCTCGGCATACGTCCAGCGAGCATCGGCGGTGCCCTGGAAGTACCAGTTGCTGCCGTTGTCGGCCAGGATCAGGCCGTAGGTCTTCATGGTCTTGAGCACCGTCTGGCACATGGCCGAGCACGTCGACGCCGGCAGCGAGAAGGTGGCGTTGAGGCGGAAGCGCGCTCCCATCGGCGGGCAGCGGGTGTCGGCCTGCCCCGCCTGGTGGCGGGCCGGCCACAGGTAGGACTCCTGGGTGCATTGGGCGGTGAACCGGATGGCGTGGTCCATGGCGCCGCCGGCCACCTCGTTGTAGTTGACCAGGCCGGGCAGGACCGGGAGCCCGGCGGCGTCGGCCGAGGTCCAGCCGGCCGGACGGAGGGCGTTGGACCGGAGGCTCCAGATCGCCCCCGACCCGGCGGTCGACTTTCCGTGGGGGCGGTAGTAGGTGTCCCAGGTCTCGTACAACGTGCACGTCTTCGGGTTGACCATGAGGGCGTGGCGATCCGAGCCCTGTTCGATGGGGGTGGTCGCCGACAGGGGATAGGGCCCGGGGTTGCTCTCGGAGGCGTACTGGAAGGCGATGTGGACGAGGGCCTGCCCGGCGGGCACGATCTGCCAGGGGATGCCGTACGGTTCGTTGGTGCCCGATGGTCCGTAGTCGGGATGGAGGTCGGTCGATCCTGCAGCCATGGCGGCCAACCAGGTGCTGCTGTTCTTGTTGACCGGCAGGCCGCTGACCGGGGTGTTCCACACGTTGTCGGCGGGAAAGGCCGGGCATGAGGTTCCCGGGAGGACCGTGCCCGCAGTGGCAGCCGCAGCCGCAGCCGCAGCCGCCGACGCAGCCGCCGACGCAGACGCCGACGGCGGGATGGCTCCGCCCACCGGCGGGGCCACGGCCGATACGGCCCCGAAGATGACGAGTGCGGCCAGCCCGACCGCGGGCCCGGCGAACCTCCTACCCGGACCGGTCACCTCACCGTGGGTCCGGAGTCGGGGTGACCGGATCAACGATCAGGAGCTCTCGATGACCGCGATGTCCTCCAGGTCCCGGCTGTTGGCAATGGCCACCGCCGCCAGCTGGGACCGCACACCGAGCTTTCGGAGGATGGACCGGATGTGGGAGCGCACGGTGGCCAGCGACACCACCAACTCGGTGGCGATGTCCTGGGCCGACCTTCCCTTGGTCAGGAAGTAGAGGACCCGTCGCTCGCTGGCCGTCAGCTGCATCAGCGCCTCGAACCTGGGTGGGATGCGTCGGAGGTCCTCCTTGGCGGTTCCGGTGGTCCCCTGGTCGGCGAAGAGCGAACGCAGTTCCACCGACAACACGTCGATGTCGGGCAGGGCGGTGGCTCCCTGCTCGACACACGCGGCCAGGGCGCCGACACCGGCGCCGGCCCCGACGGCCAGCACATCGACCCCGAGCGAACGGTAGGACGCGGCCACCTGGGCCGGAACCGACCATGTGCTCGACGACCAGTTCGACGACCCGTTGGCCGGTTCGGCCCCCACCACCAGGACGACCAGGTCGACCTGGACACCTGCGATGTCGAGGATGGGGTGGTCGTCGCCGGTGAGCGTGACGACGGCGGAGGTGAATCCGAGCTTTTCGGCCAGCGAGCACGCGGCCACGGCCGAGAGCCCGGGCGCTCCGGTCCCCGTCGGCCCGGGGTCGACGACCAGGACCGTTCCCAGGGCTTCGGCGCTGTCGGGCGCAGGGAAGTGGTCATCGTGGCGGGTACCGAAGCCGGCCAGTCGGCAGGTGGAGTAACGCACCACGGTCCGGTGCCGCAGGACCGGGGCCGAGACGGGCTGGCGGTAGGGGACGGCCGTGTCGATACCCTCGATGCCGTCGAACGACGAGATGAGCGCTCCCGCCGCGACGCCGGATTGCCCGGAGTCCTCGGTGAGCAGCCTGTCCACCGTGACCACCATGGTCGAGGGCACGGTTGCCACCCGCGGGCCGGCTTTGGACGACCCGTTGCCGTTGCCGTGGAATGACGGTCCCTCACCGGTGGGGTGCGGGCCCGGAGTCGTCTCGTCCCGACTCTGGCGGCCGGCCCGGCGATCACCGGTCACCCCCTGGCCGACCGCCCGGGCCAGACGCTCGCCCAGCATCCTCGGGGTCACGGCCACGGCATCGGACCCGAAGGCGATGGCGATCCGGGAGAGCCCGTACGGGCAGACGCGGTCGTCACCGCGAACCGTCTGCTGGATGCTCCGGAGGGCCATCTCGTGGGCCGCACCGGTGTGCGACCCGTCCCCGTCCATGGAAGAACCGGGCCTCAGGTCCACACGTGCCACCGTGGTCGGTTGCGGTTCGCCCACCCAGCCGGACCGCTCTGCCGTCACTCGTACATCGGTTGTCATGCCACCTACCCCCATTGCACCGCGCGCTCGTCCCAACGGCACACTGAATGCGCCCCTGCGGTGACCTGCCCTACGCCAAGCAATCCTAGCCGCCCTGGGGAGGAACGCAAGGGAGTTCTCATCATCTTTGATGAGAATAGGGAGAACCCGGGAAGCTCAGATGGGCCACCCCGTCCACCAGCAGGACGACCCCGGCTCCGAGCACGGCTCCAGCCAGCGCATCGGTGGGATAGTGCCAGCGCAGACCGATCACGGCCACGACCATGAGGCTGACCAGGCCCGCACCCAGGACCACGACCACGGGCCGGATCCAGGCGGGGACGGCGATGGCCCAGGCGGTCATGACCGCGGCGATGTCGGCCACGTTCCCCGAGGGATAGCTGAGGACATCCAGATAGCGGCGGGCCACCAGCGGCTTGCATACGTACTCGACCAGCACGGCGGTGAGCACCGGCCCGGCCACACAGGCCGCGGCCCGCCACCGGTCGTGGCGGACGACGACGGCCGCGGCGAGAAGGGTGCCGACCACCAGGACCGCGGGCGTGCCCAGGTTGGTGATCCAGTGGAGGACCGTCGAGTCGGCCGATTTGGCGATGGCCGCGAATCCCCGGCGGTCGATGGCGTTGGGACCCGGGTGCCCCCGGACCCAGACGGCGGCCACGATCGACAGACCCACCAGGATGGCGCCGGCGGCGGCCTCGGCTCGTCCTCTGTCCGGGGCGGTCATCGGGGCAGGGTCGTCCTGGTGGACAGGGTGGTGAACGGGGATCAGCCGACAGCCCGGAACCATTCGACGGTGGCCCGGAGCCCCTCGTCGAGACCGACCGGCTCGATGCCGGGAAACAGGGCCCGGACCCGGGTCTGGTCCGCCTGCGAATCGTGCACGTCCCCGGGGCGGGGTTCGGAGTGCTGGCGGTCGAGGGGGGTGCCGAGGACCTTCTCGAGGCTGTCGATGAGCTCGAGCAGCGAGACCCTCGTGCCGAAGGCCAGGTTCACCGGCCCGGGGTCGGTGAGCTTCCGCGTGACCGTCCCGGCCAGCACCGAGGCCACGGTGCCCACGTAGGTGAAGTCGCGTGTCTGTGTGCCGTCCCCGTGGACGGGAAGCGGTTCCCCCCGCAGGGCGGCGGCCACAAAGGTGGGAACGACGGCGGCGTAGGCATGGTCGGCGGCCTGCAGGGGACCGAAGACATTGAAGAACCGGTAGGCCAGCACCGGCAGACCGAAGGAGCGGCCATAGGCCAGCGTGGCCGACTCCGCCGCCAACTTGCTCGCCGCGTAGGGGCTGACCGGCATGGTGGCCATGTCCTCGCGCTTGGGCAGGGCCGGATTGGCCCCGTAGACCGAGGACGACGAGGCCACCACGACGTGGGGACCACCACCACGACGGGCAGCCTCCAGCACCTCCATGGTCCCGGTGGCATTGGCCAGATGACTGGCCATCGGGTCAGCCAACGATCGGGGCACCGAGGGTCGGGCGGCCAGGTGCACGACGGCGTCGGCGTCGGCCAGCACGTCGTCGAGCAGGCGGGCGTCGAGGATCGAACCCTCGACCAGCTCCGCGCCGTCGAGGTCGGCCAGATTGGAACGGAGTCCGGTCGAGAGATCGTCGAGGGCGATGACCCGTCCCACGTCGGGATGGGCACACAGCTCGCGGCACAGATTGGCGCCGATGAACCCGGCACCGCCGGTGACCACGACGTTCATCGGCGCAGGCTACAGCCGCTCGACAGTGGGTCCGTCCAGCCGGTTGCGGGTGTCGAGCACGTAGGAGGCATGGGCCCGGACCAGGTCGAAGTCGAAGAGGTCGTGATCGGTCACGATGATCACCGCGTCGGCCTGTTCGAGCTCCTCTGCGGTGAGTTCGACCAGGGGGCACGACACCTCACGTCCCGAGACATGGGGATCGACCACCCGGACCTCACCGCCCATGTCGGTGAGCGAATTGGCGATGATGGTCCCGGGCGCCTCACGGGCATCGCCCGTATTGCGCTTGTAGGCCAGGCCCAGCAGCAGGACCCGGGACCCGTTGACGGCGCGGCCCATCCGGTTGAGGGCCAGGATGAGGCGACGTACCACATAGTCGGGCATGTGCTCGTTGACGTCGTTGGCCAGTTCCACGAAGCGGAAGGGCTGGCCGAGGCTGCTGCGCACTTTCCACGACAGGTAGCTCGGATCGATGGGCAGGCAGTGGCCGCCCACGCCGGGGCCGGGGGTGAACCGGAGGTAGCCGAAGGGCTTGGTCGAGGCGGCATCGATGGCTTCCCACACGTCGATGTCCAGGTCGGCGGCGAACATCGCCAGTTCGTTGACCAGCGCGATGTTCACGTGACGGAAGGTGTTCTCCAGCAACTTGGTGAGCTCCGCCTCACGGGTCCCTGACACCGGGATCGTCCGCTCCACGATCCGGTTGTAGAACTCGCCCACGACCCGGAGCGACGCCTCGTCGACTCCTGAGATCACCTTTGGTGTGTTCTCCAACTTCCAGGTGCTGTTGCCCGGGTCGATGCGTTCGGGGCTGTACCCCAGGTGGAAGTCTCGCCCGGCCAACAGGCCCGACTCCTCTTCGAGAATGGGAGCCACCAGCTCCTCGGTGGTCCCCGGATAGCTGGTCGACTCGAGCACCACCAGCACGCCGGGACGGAGGTGCCGGGCCACCAGGAGGGCGGCATGCTCGACGAAGGAGAGGTTGGGGACCCCGTCGCGGAGCGGGGTGGGGACATCGATGACGGCGACGTCGAATCCGGCGATGCGCTCGGGATCGTCCGTGGGCTCGAAGCGCCCCGAGGCCATAGCCCGCTCGAGGCGGTCGTCGGCGATGTCCCCGATGTACGAGCTTCCCGCGGCCAGCAGTTTGATGCGTTCGACATCGAGGTCGAAACCGATGACGTGGTACCCGACCTCTGCGGCGCGGAGGGCGAGGGGCAGCCCGACATATCCCTGCCCGACGACGACGAGCCTGGTTGCGTCGCGGTCTTCGCTCACCGGTTGGTACCCGGCAGCCGGCTCATGCCGGGACTTGTTCGGAACTGGCCCCGGGCTTGCCGGTCTCGACGGCGTTCGGTTGACCGTGACCCGCGCCGTTCCCTGTCCGGACCTCGGACCGATCGGGGCTCGGCCCCACAGGGTCATCCGGGGCCAGACCGTTGGCGCCGACGTCGGCCACCTCCTCGGACACGACCCCGGAGGTGTCGGTGTTGGACGAGGGCACGTCGAAGAGCAGCTTCCTCACCATGTCGGCATCCCGACACTCGGTGGCCCGACGCAGTTCGCCGAGGCCGTCGGCGAGATCGTCGGCCGGAACGGTGATGGGGATCAACTGGTTGATGTAGGGGTGCTGGGTGGTGAGGACTTCCTCCTCGGGCGTGCGCAGCTCCTCGTCGAGTTTCTCTCCCGGCCGGATACCGATGATCCGGATGGGGATGTCGACACCCACCTCATAGCCGGACAGTCGGATCATCCGCTCGGCCAGCTCGAGGATGCGGATGGGCTCGCCCATCTCGAGCATGAAGACCTCGCCGCCGCCGTCGGACAGCACCGAAGCCTCGAGCACCAGTTGGACCGACTCCTCCACGCTCATGAAGAAGCGGGTCATCCTGGCGTCCGTGACGGTGACCGGCCCCCCGGTGGCGATCTGGCGGGAGAAGGTCGGGATCACGCTGCCGCGGCTCCCGAGGACATTGCCGAACCGGACCGTGCAGTAGGAGGCACCGGCCGGCGCCCGGGACAGGACGATCTGCTCGGCGAAGCGTTTGGACGCACCCATGACACTCGAGGGACGGACGGCCTTGTCCGTCGAGATCTGTACGAATCGTTGGCTACCCACCTTCACCGCGGCCTCGACGACGTTGAGGGTGCCGAAGACGTTGGTCCGGGCCGCTTCGATCGGATGGTGCTCCAGTACCGGGACATGTTTGTGGGCCGCAGCGTGGAACACCACCTCGGGCCGGAACTTCTCGAAGACGTCCATCACCGCCGAGCGGTCGTTGATGTCGACCAGCGCCTGCTCGCAGGTGACCATCACGGTCGCGGCCGTATCGTGCAGGTGCGTCTCGTCGTGATCGAGGAGCACGAGCAGCGCCGGGTCCAGCTCGGCCACCTGGCGGGAGATCTCCGAACCGATGGACCCGCCGGCCCCGGTGACCAGCACGCGGCGCCCGGCCAACGAGCGGCGGACCGTCTCCAGGTCGATGGGGACCGGCGTGCGTCCGAGGAGGTCTTCGATCTGGGGCTCGCGCGCCTGGCGGAGGGAGGCCATGTGGGACGAGCCGTCGACCAGGTCGCTCACCACCGGGAGCACCTTCATGGTCAGTCCGGCCGTCTCGCAGGCCAACAGCACCCGCTGCACGAGCTCCGGAGGCGGGTTGGGGATGGCCAGCAGCACCTGTTGGAGGGTGTAGCGGCTGGCCGCACCGGCGATGTCGTCGATCGTGCCCACCACCGGCACGCCGAGCATGGAGAGGCCGTGGGCCCTCGTGTCGTCGTCGAAGACGGCCACCGGGACCAATCCGGCCCCCGGGCTCCGCAGCATCTCCCTGATGGCCGCCGCGCCGGCATCGCGGCTGCCCACGATGGCCACCCGGAGCCCGACACGGCGGGAGCCGCGCTGCCAGGCGAACAGTCGGGAGTGGAAGCGGAGGAGACCCATCCCGGCCGTGGCGAACATGCAGCCCACGACGATCACCGCCACCGGCACCAGCTCGACCTTCCCCATCCGGCCCAGTGGATAGGCGACGATCAGCAGGCTGACCACGGTGGCGGCCGACAGGACCAGTTGTCTGGCCTCCTCGGCCCCGGCGTGTCGCCACATCCGGCCGTACAGGCCGTAGACGTGGTTGGCCACCAGGGTGAGGACCATGACCACGCCCAGGAAGGGAGCAAAATGCTCCCAGTAGAGACCCGGGGCCTTATCCCTGAAGTAGGCGATCTCCGCCAACCCGTATCCGACAAAGACGCAGAACGCGTCGATCAGCGTAAAGACGAGCCGGGAACGTATGCGACTGGCCCGGATGGCGACGTTGGTTTTGCCTCTATCACCCGGCGCGGGGCCGTCAGACATCTGCGGTTCCCGTGGGAACTCGTCGTCCGGCACCGTCAACACCATGCACCAGCCCCCCTGCTCAAATAGGCCGCCCATTCCCAGTCGGCCACCCTGCCCCCGGGCAACACTATCGCGCCCCGCCCCGAGACGTCCCAGGCGAAGGGTGGTGGGAGACGACGTCTCTCCGTTCCCTAAAACCGACTAATTCGCCCTGATTGCTTCTGGCCAAGTGCCTCCGCTCCCCGGGCCCATTGCTGGGACTGAGGATCCCCCATGTGGCACTTCGCTTCATGGCACCAACCAAACTCCGAGGACGGCATGTCACCGCCCCTACCCTCGGTCGTAGGTTCATCTGACTCTACCGAGACACTGTCGTCTTGATCATCCTCAATATTGAGGATTGGCTTCCGGTCCCCGCGGGATGCGCCCAGTTCGGAGGAGTCGGGCGGTGGCCGTCGGCGGAAGGGGCCGCGGCCGGGACGATGGCCGGTCGATCCCATGTCCGATTTGTTCGCGTGGGGGCGAAATGGCCCCGATCACGCTGGATTGGTGCTGTTCACAAGGGCAATTCCAAGTGTATTATTGCCGTCTACGTTGGGCAGGGAGTGGGAGAGCAATGGAGCCAGTCGACTATTTGGGTGCGCTTCGCCGCAGTTGGCGGCTGATCGTCGCCCTCGCGCTCATTGGTGTCCTGATCGCAGTCCTGGTTCCCGTCGGTGGCGCCCACCACGGCAAGAAACATGTCAAAAAGCTCCCCAACCCCTGGTCAGCCCAGGCCACGGTAGGTGCCGCGCCCACCGGCATCAACAGCCTGGTCGGCGGGGGAGCCACGGGCTCGCAGATCCAATTCTATGCCAGCAGCACGGCGGTCATGCGAGACACCGTCAACGCCAGTGGCCTCCGGACCGTCAAGACCGCCAACCTGGGTTCGTACCTGAAGGCCACCCTCCTGATCCCCAAGGGAGCGGGAAAGCGCCAGGCCCAGGACGCCAACGAAGTCGTACTGAACGCCAAGGGCAAGACGGCCCATCAGGCTCGGACGCTGGCCAATGACTACGCCAAACAGGTCGGGATCTATCTCAACCGCATTGCCTCCGCCCGCGTCAGGGCCACGTCGGCGGGCGCCGGTCATGCCGGGTCGGGCTACGTCATCGTCCACCCCGCATTGGCGGCGAAGGAGTCGTTCCCGAAGCGGCCGGGTGCGGGTCCGGTCAAGAGCCGGAAACTGCGAGCCCTGATCGGGCTGGGTGTGGGTGTGCTGTTGGCCGCGGTGTTGGTGTTGCTGCGTGAGCTGTTGAGCAAGCGGCTCCGCACCTCGGCGAGGGCGGAGGCGACCTTCGGCTACCCGGTCATCGTGGAGATCCCGGCGTCACTGCGGGCCATCGGGCGACGCGGGTTGACCGTGGATGTGGTCAACGAGCCCACGTCTCCGACCGCCGAGGCCTACCGCATGCTGCGGATGTCGGTCCTCTTCGAACCACTGGCGTCGGGGGTGGTCCCCACCGACGACTTCAGCTATCTCATCATGGACGCCGGTGTGCCTCAGGAGGGCGAGGACACGACCGCCGTCCCCGACGGGGAGACGCCGGCCACCCAAGCGGAGCCGACAACGGCCCTGACCCCGGTCTCGCGCCGGATCGTGATGGTCGTATCGCCCAGCACCGAGGCCACCCGACCCCAGGTGGCGGCCAACCTGGCCGCGGCCTATGCCGAAGCAGGGCAGCGGGTCGTCGTCCTCGGCACCGGGGACCTCGGGGCCGGGCCGATCAGGGGAGCGGGCAACTCCCTGACCGGAGAGATCACGCCCGAGGACGTGGAGTCCCGGTTGGAGGCTTCGTGGGTGGACCGGGTGTTCCGGCTGGACCTGCGCCACTTCATCGAGAACAGCGGGCAGCTGGTGCTGCGGATGCCGGCGGTGCTCAAGGCGACCAAGGCCCGGTCCGATGTCATCATCATCGAAGCGCCGCCCCTGCTCGCCGTCCACCATGTGGAGGCTCTGTCCCAACTCGTCGACGTGGCGCTGGTGGTGGGGGAGTGCGGCACGACCACGTTCGACGAGGCCCGTCGATCCGGCGATCTCCTGCGGAGGATGTCGGCCCCCGTCCTCGGTGTGGTGGTGACCAACGTGCGGCTCCAGTACCGCGATCCGCGTCACCTGCCACCGGAGGGCCAGTTCGAACTGACCAGCGGTGCCGGTCTCGATCGGAATCCCGACGATCCCGACGTCGCCGATGCCCCGGCGTCCGGGGAACCAGCCCACACGCCGGTCTGACCCCGACTGCGGCGAGCCGATGACGTTATTCGCCGCGGAGATCCCGACCAACCCGTTCATCGCCGTCGTGGTCGCCGCGGTCCTCTTCGGGCTCGGACGGCTCATCATCAAGCGGGTGGCGTTCGCCGAAAACAACCCGTGGTTGGTCAGGATCATGACCATCGGCCTCGTCCTCCACCTGATTGCCGCCCCGACACAGATCTTCGTCGTCGAGCATGTCTACAACGGGATCGCCGACTGGACCCGGTACACCCACCAGGGCGCCATCCTCGCCCCCAACTTCCACAAGTTCAACTTCACGTTGGCCGGGGCCAATCTGCGCGAGATCGTGAACGACGGCTCGGTCAGTATCGCCACCGGCATCGTCATGGCCATCGTCGGGGTCAACCTGACCGCCACGTTCCTGGTCTTCAGCTGGGTCTCGTGGGTGGGTTGCATCTTCTTCTACCGGGCCTTCTCGCTGACCTTCAAGGGCGCCAACGACCGCCGGTACGCACTGATGCTGTTCCTGCTGCCGTCCCTGATCTTTTGGACCGCGGACGTCAGCAAGGAATCGATCATGATGCTGTCGCTCGGGCTGGTGGCCTACGGCGGCGCCAAGATCTTCGCCCGGCAACGGGGCGGATTCATCCTGCTGATACCCGGGGTCACCCTCGGGTACTACATCCGGCCCAACGAGCTGCTGCTCGTCCTGAGCGGCTTTGCCGTGGCCATGATGCTTCCCACGGCGGCGGCCCGCCAGAACCTGGGCGGGCTCCGGCGCTTCTTCAGCCTGGTGATTCTCGTCGGCCTCCTGTTCATCTCGGTCTATGTGACCCTGCACTATCTCAAGGGCGGTGGGGGCACCCTCTCACTCCAACAGACCCACCAGAACAACCAGGGCGTGGGCACCGGCTTCGGCAGTAGCGGCATCCCCTACTCGACCGACCCGGTCACCTGGCCGCGGGACGCCTACGAGGTGTTGTTCAACCCGTTGATCGTCAAGGCGCACGGGAACGCCCAGCGGGTAGCCGGTCTCGAGAACACGATCCTGATCATCTTGATCCTGAAGTCGCTCCGCAATCTGCGGATCCTGCCGAGGGCCGCCTTCGCCCGGCCCTACCTGATGCTCTGCTTCGTCTACTCCATCATCTTCATCTACACCTTCGCCGCCCTCGGAAATCTGGGACTCATCGAGCGGGAGCGGGTCATGCTGTTGCCCTTCTTGTTGGTGCTGCTGTGTGTGCCGCGGGCGCCGAAGGGGTCACCTCCGCGCTACCTCTGGGAGCTGCGGCGCAGGGCCCGGCTCAGAGTGCGTCGGGCCAACGAGGAAGCGGCGCGCCGCGCCCAGCGAAAAGGGCCCCCGACGCTCGGCGTTCCTCCGCCGGCGCGCGCCGCCGGAACAGGTCAGTCCTCGAAGGTGTAGGAACTCAGCACATCGAACTTCTTGATGAGTCGTTCCACGGCGTGCCGTTCCTCCGAGGTCCACTCGACCGCATCGCGGGTCCGGTTGGTGCTCGGCCACACGATGGCCGCGCAGGCTTCGAGGTAGGACGGCCCGGGTTCGACACCGAGGAACCGGCAGATGTCGGCCAACGACCCCCGCGGGTCGCCGGCGAACTGTTCGTAGCGCACGTCGAGGAGCTCAGTTTGCCCGAGGAGCGGTCGGACCCTGTCCACGGCATCACAGATCTGTTCGTACCAGGACGTGGCATCGGTCAGGGACATCTTGTGTCGGCGGGCTTCGGTGGCGATGTTGTCGAACGGATTGCGGGTCACGTGCAGCACCTTGAGGGGGACACCCATCTCCCGCCGCAGCCGGTCCAGCAGGCCCGGTCGCTCGGCGATCTGCAACGCCGACGACCGCGCCCGTTTGTCGCCGATCACCCGGAGCCGTTCGTACCGGCCCTGGAACTGGTCGGGGATGTCGTACTTGTAGCCGGACCAGGTCCGACCCATGGTGCCGAAGTGTTGGTCCCGTTGCAGGATCAGCGAGAAGAGCTGGGCCCGGCGGAATCCGTGCCGGACGTAGCGGACGGCATCGAGCTCATGGGCGATGACGATCTCGGGATGGGCGTTCAACGTCGTGCCGATCAGGGTGTGCCCACTGCGCGAGTAGCCGATGAAGAAGCAGAAGTTCTCCAGGTCGGCGAAGTCCGGGTTCCGCCGCGCGTTCAGGGCCGACGAGGCGTACAGCATGGCCCACTGGCTCCGGCCCCGCGGGTCGGCCAGGCCGTTGCGGACGGCCCGCGGCATCCTCCGCTTGGGCGATCGCATGGCGGTCATCGCCCGGGTTCCCTGCTCGTCATTTTTCGGAGGCTATAGGAGAATTCGGCCCGGTCCCGGCACGGCCCCGGTCACGGAATCGCCGGAAGGGGGTCATGGCGGTGGCCGGCCGGCGCCACCGCTGTCCAGCAGCGGCTGGATGAACGACAGCCACCGTGCGGCTACCGCGGTGAGACCGAAGCGTTCTTCGCACCAGGTTCGTGCCGCCGTCCCCATCCGCCGTCGGAGCTCGGGATCGTCGACCAGCGCGGTGGTGGCGGCCACCATGGCGGACAGATCGTCGACCGCAACGACCAGGCCGGTCTCGCCGTCCCGCACGATGGCGGTGACCCCGGGCACGGAGGTGGCGACCACCGGCACGCCACTCAGGCCGGCCTCGATGAGGACGCCGGGCATGCCTTCACCGGCAGGCCGACTGCAGAACACGATGACGTCGGCCCGTCGCATCTGGTCGGCGACATCCGAGCGCGAGCCGCGCAGTTCGACGTCGGCCGCCCGGGCCGGCCCGGCCACCTCCTCCCGCAGGGGGCCGTCCCCGATGAGCTCGGCTCGTACCGGGGTTCCCTGAGCCCGGAGCCGGGCCACCATCTCGATGAACCGCTCCGGTCGCTTGCCGGAGGTGAGGGCACCGACGAAGAGCACGAGGGGTTGCTCGGGGGAACGGGGTCCGTCGGTGGGGTGGAACACCTTCGGGTCGCGCCCGTTCGGAGCCAGCGCCGCCCGGGCCGTCGGCACCCCGAATCGGGAGACGCACTCGTCGAGGACTTCCTCGCCTTCCGCCGCCACCATGTCGGCCCGGGCCGTGAGGTACCGCCACAGCCCGAGCTGGAGCCGGTTGTTCCGGCCGGAGTAGGTGCCGATGGCGTAGTAGAGCAGCGGTCGGCGTCGCCCGAGCATGGCCGGCACCAGATACTTCAACGGTTCGCTGCCATGGGCCACGACCACGGCCGGATCCAGGCGGGCCAGCGTGGACCGGAGACGGGAGACGAGGCCGAACGCCATTCCCACCCCCGCCGTGCCCCGGCCGGCATGCCCGAGCGAGAAGTCGGCCACCACCTCGGGCGGTCCGTCGAACAGACTGAGCAGGCGATGGTGGCGGACGCCCGGGGCATCGAGCTCGTCGGCCAGGGCTCTGGCTTCGAGCTGGGCGCCGCGGGCCACGGTGGTCGGTATGACGTGGAGCACGAGGGGCGGGTCCGCGGTCCTCGCTCCGGTGATCGGTACGGTCGTGCGCTCCGTCATCGGTCGGTCATCGGTCGGTCTTCGGTCGGTCATCCGAGGGCCCCCTGCCGTTGCCGGCCCACCCGGCGCCGAGACCCTACCAGTCGGATCGTCGGGGGCTCCTCCGGTACCATCGACGGATTCCGGGGGGCAACGCGCCCACACCGGCAGCGCCGCCCGGCCAACGGGCCCGGCGCCGGCCTGAGGAACGTGGATGAGAACCTTGGTGATAGCCGGTGAGTACCCGTGGCCGGAGAACACCGGGTCGCGGATCCGACTGAACATGGTGCTGCGCGGCCTGCGACGGTGCGGTGCCACCGAACTGTTCTCCGTGGTCTCCAAATTCCGTGCGGAGTTCGGCCCCCCCGACGAGTCGTTGGATCTGGCCCACGTGGGCCGGGTCGGATTCGACAACCGTTCGCCGTCGGCCCTCGAACTCCTGCCCGCCCTGCTCCGGCCGGGCACGCCCATCGGACTGCCCCGGCGGGACCGGGCATCGGTGCAGCGGGCTCTCGGCCGGTTCATGTCCGGCCGGTACGACCTGGTCTGGTTCTTCGGGCCGCGCCCGTGGGTGCTGACCGGGAAACCGGTGTTCGCACCGACCGTCCTCGACCTCGACGACCTGGAGGACCAGAAGATCCTGGCCCGGCTGTCCGTCCCCAGCCCGCCGGCCACCGGTCCGTTCGGCCGAATGCGACGGGCCGCAGCCACCGCGGTGTCGGAGGACGAGATCCGTCGCTGGCGCCGACTCCACCGACGCAGCAGCCGGCGTGTCGGCGCCATGGTGGTGTGCAGCCGGGTGGATGCCGAGCGCGCCGCGGCCACCGGGGTCGAACACCTGGAGGTGATCGCCAACGGCTATCCGACCGTGGCCCATCCGGTGGGCCGGATTGCTGTCGGCACCCCACCCACCGTCCTCTTCCAGGGCCTTCTCCGGTACCCGCCCAACATCGATGCGGCCCGGTGGCTGGCCACCGGGATCGGACCCGCACTGCGGGCGCTCGTGCCCGACGCCGAGATCAGGTTGGTCGGGGAGCATCTTCCCGAGCTGTCCCCGCTGGACGACCGTCCCCGGGTCACGGTGACCGGCCGGGTGCCGGACATCGCCACCGAACTGGCCCGGGCCGATGTCGTGGTGGTGCCGGTCCGGTACGGCAGTGGCACCCGGGTCAAGATCCTCGAAGCCTTCGCCCAGCGGGTACCGGTGGTGTCGACCCCGCTCGGCGCCGAGGGAATCGGCGCCGAGGACGGTGTCCACCTCCTGCTGGGGGAAACCGCCGAGGACCTGGCCGAGGCGTGTGCCCGCCTGCTGGGCCAGCCCGACCTACGGGAGGCACTGGTGTCCCGGGCCTACCGGCTCTTCCTCGATCGCTTCCAGAGCGACGTCGTCGAGCAGGAGGTGGCCCGGTTGGCCCGCCAGGTGGCCGGCGGCCCGGGCCGGTGAAGGCTGTGGCCCGGCCCTGATCCACCCCGGTCCAGGGACAGGGCATCACTAACATGACCGGCGATGGAAGTCCTCGCCCTCTATCTCCCGCAATTCCACCCGATCCCCGAAAACGACCGGTGGTGGGGGAAGGGCTTCACCGAATGGACCAACGTCACCCGGGCCGTGCCCCTCTTCCGGGGCCACGTCCAACCGCACCTCCCGGCCGATCTGGGCTTCTACGACCTGCGGGTGGGCGAGGTCCGGGAAGCCCAGGCCGAGCTGGCCAGGCAGCACGGGGTCACCGGCTTCTGCTACTGGCACTACTGGTTCGCCGGGCACCAGCTCCTCCAACGCCCGCTCGACGAGGTCGTGGCCACCGGGCGACCCGACTTCCCCTTCTGCGTGGCCTGGGCCAACCAGAGTTGGTCGGGGATCTGGCACGGGGCGCCGAACCGCATCCTCATCGAGCAGACCTATCCGGGTCCCGACGACGACCTCGCCCATTTCCGGTCATTGACGGCCGCCTTCGAGGACCCGCGCTACATCCGGATCTCCGGTCGACCGGTGCTGTTCATCTATCAGCCCGGCGATCTCCCCGATCCGGCACAGTTCGTCGACCGGTGGCAGAAGATGGCCCATGATGCGGGACTCGGCGGGCTGTACCTGGTGGCGTCGCTCGGGGAGTCGAACTACGCATCGCACGTCAGCGACGGCTTCGACGCCGCCGTCCACTACCAGTTCCCGTTCGGTCGTGACGCCACCACCTGGGTGCGGGAACAGATACAGGCCCGGGGGCCCGGCCACGGTCCGATGCGCTACCCCTACCCCGACACGGCCGCCGGCCCGCCCCCCGACCTCGACGGGTTGCTGTTCCCGAGCGTCTACCCGAACTGGGACAACACACCACGACTGGGCCGCCGGGGCATGGTGGCGACCGGGTCGACCCCCGAGCGGTTCGGACGCCACGTGCGCCAGGCCATCGAGCGGGCCTCGGCCAACCCGGAAGGCGAGCGGGTCGTGGTCATCAAATCGTGGAACGAGTGGGCCGAGGGCAACTACCTCGAACCTGACGCCGAGTTCGGCCTGGGACGGCTCGAAGCCCTTCGCACCGAGCTCACCCGTCCGCCGGTCGGGGACGCCTCTCCGTGACCGGGCCTTCCGCCGCCGGTGAGGGCCGGAGGAGCCCGAGGTAGATCCCCTCGATCTCCGTGGTGGCTCTGGCGATGTCGTACCTGGCGCTGTCGGCCTCGGCCTGGCGGCCGAGCCGGGCCCGAAGCTCGGGATCGGCGATCATCCGATCGAGAGCGTCGGCCAGCAGGACCGGATCGCCCGGCGGCACGACCAGTCCGTTGACTTCGTCGACGACCATCTGGGGCACGCCTCCGACGGCGGTGGCCACGATCGCCGCCCCGACACTGGCCGCCTCCATCAGGGCGACGGGAAGGCCCTCCTGGTGGGAGGCGAGCACGAAGACATCGGCCGCGGTCACCAACCGGAGGGCGTCGTCGCGGTGCCCGAGGAAGAGGAACCGCTCACCGAGCCCGAGTCGGCCGTGCCTGGCCATCAACTCGGCTTCCTGGACCCCCTGGCCGGCGGCGGCGAACCTCACGGGCCGGCCCCGCTCCGTCAGCAGGCCGGCCGCATCGACCAACACGTCGTAGCCCTTCTCCGACCGGAGGTTGGCCACGGTGACCACCAGCACGTCCCCCGGCGGAATTCCGAGCTCGGCCCGCACCTCCCGGCGGATGTCCTGGCGCCGCTCGACCATGGCCGCCGACCGCGACAGGTCGACGCCGTGGACCACCACCCGGGCCCGGGCCTGCAACGCCGCGGGGAGGGCGTCGTAGGCGGCGCCGGACACCGCCACCAGGGCCCGGTCGGATCGCACCGTGGCCCGGTTGAGCATCTTGACCAGCACGGCCACCTTGTTCCACAGGCTGTGTTCCGTGTAGATGGTCATCGGCCGTCGCCGACGGGGAAGGGTGGCCACCACCGGCCGGCCCAGTGCCGCGGTGTAGGGGAGGTGGAAGTGGACGACATCGAAGGATCCCTCGGCCAGCAGGCGGCGGAAGTCGAGCATCCACCGCAGGTCCAGGTTGCTGGTCCCTCCGAGGGAATGCACGGGCGTGCCGCCGGCGGCAATGGTGGCGGCCAATCCGTCATCGGGTCCGAGGATGTAGGCCACCTCGTACTCGAAGGACGGCGAACTGCTCGAGGCGACCAGGTCGGCCACCAGACGCTCGGCTCCCCCGTACCCGAGACTCTTGATGGCCAACAGCACCCGGTATCGAGGCGTTGAGCTGGTATTTCTGGACTGCCCCGGTGCCGGCACGCGCCGATGTTAGCGGTGGGTGGACGTCCCGGACATGGCCCTTCCCGGCCCTCCCGCGGTATTCTGTGGGTTCGCACACATCGCGTTGCGCCCTGAGCCAGGGCACCAGGGGGGGTAGTGTCGGCCGATGACAGCACTGGATTCCAGAGAGTCTGACGCGCTGATCATTACCGATGTCTCGTCGATCCCCGACGAGCCGCCGGCCGACATCGTCTACCGCCACAAAGTCCGTTTCCGCGAGTCGATCCGGTCGCTGTGGGACCACCGCGAGATCATCTACACGCTGGCCGAACGCGACTTCCGGGCCCAGTACAAGCAGGCCACGCTCGGGGTGTTGTGGGCGGTGCTCGGCCCGCTGGCCACGCTGGCCATCTTCGTGGTCGTCTTCTCCCACGTGAAAACGCTGGTGGTCCCCGGCGTCCCCTATGCCCTCTACTCGTTCGTGGGCATTCTGTGCTGGGGCTTCTTCGCCGCGGCGCTGGGGACGGGCGGGAGCTCGTTGCTGACCAACAAGGCCCTGCTGGCCAAGACCCAGTTCCCCCGGGAGTGCTTCCCGCTCGAGACCATGCTGGTCGGTGGGCTCAACACGGTGATCTCGTGGATTCCGCTCACCATCTTGTTCATCCTCTTCGGGCGGGCTCCGGCCGCCACCACGGTATGGGTGCCGCTGTTCATGGTCATCGAGATCGCCTTCGCCGCCGGGATCACGTTGGCCGTCTCGAGCATCATCATCCAGATGCGCGACCTGCTCCAGGTGCTTCCGCTGATCATCTCCCTCGGCCTGTTCGCCACCCCGGTGATCTGGCCCTACTCGAAGATCCCGACGGCGTACCACATCGGCGGCCACCACATCCACCGGGTCATGGTCAACGGGCACGTCGTCACCGCGGCCCACTGGGTGGGGGGGATCACCGTCAACCTCCAGATCGTCTACGGCTTCTTCAACCCGCTCGGACCGATCATCGACAACGCCCGGCGCACCTTGCTCCTCGGCCTGTCCCCCGACTGGACGCTGGTGGGCGTGGCCGCTCTCGGGTCGGTGCTCTATCTCGCGTTCGGCTACCGCATCTTCAAGCGGCTGGAGGTGAACTTTGCCGACATTGCCTGACGGGTCCATCCAGATCGAACACGTCTGGAAGAAGTTCCGGGCCGACCGCACGGTGCCGAAGTTCTACGACCAGATGAAGCGCTTCGGGAATTCGATCGGCTCGCGGGGTCGGCACCAGTACCGGTGGGTCCTCAAGGACGTGAACGTCGACGTGCCCCCGGGGGGCACCTTGGCCCTGATCGGTATCAACGGCTCGGGCAAGACGACCCTGCTGAAGATCATCAGCCAGGTCACCTATCAGTCGGCCGGTCGGTGCGACGTGCGGGGCCGGATCGGGGCACTGCTCAGCGTCACCAGCGGCATCCAGCCCGAACTGTCCGGCCGTGAGAACGTCTTCCTCTACGGCTGCGTCCTCGGGATGGGTCGCCAGACCATCCGGAAGCGGTTCGACGAGATCGTGGAGTTCGCCGGCCTGAGCGACGCCATCGATCGGCAGGTCAAGTTCTACTCGATGGGCATGCAGATGCGACTCGGGTTCTCCATCGCCGCCTTCCTCGAGCCCGACGTGCTGCTGGTGGACGAGGTGCTCTCCGTCGGGGACGCCAGCTTCCAGCAGAAGTGTCTCAACCAGATCGGGAAAGTGGTCCGGCAGGGCACCACCCTCCTCTACGTGTCCCACGATCTGGCTTCGGTGGAAGCATCGTGCGAACGGGCACTGTGGCTGGCCGACGCCGTGGTCCTGGCCGCGGGCCCGACCAAGGATGTGGTCAGCCAGTACCGGTCGGCGGTGGAGCAGAACGCGGCCATGACGACCTCCAGCGAGGGTGTCGTCCAGGTTCTCAAAGCCGACATCAAAGCGGCGGACGGGGGTCAGGTGCGGTCCGAGTGCGACCTCGACGTCTGTCTGACCTTGAACTCGCCCGAGGCCTACGACGCCAACTTCTTCATCGGTGTGTCCCAGGGCACCGCCTTTCCCATGTTCATCGTCCGCTACAGCGGGTCCTTCCCGGCCGGCGACTTCGAGGTCCGGTGCCGCCTGCGGAACGTGCCCCTGGCCCACGGGCGCTACTCCCTGTGGCCGGCGATGTCGGGGCACCTGCGCGGGAAGGGCAAGCCCCTGTTGCCGTGGCGACCGGTGACCTCGTTCGACGTCATGGGACCGGACCTGCCCAAGCTGCCCGAAGGGGTCATGGTGCTCTCCCCCGTGTACGTCGGGGCCGACTGGGAGGTCAACTGACCGCACGGCCGCTCGGGCCGGCGGGGTCAGGGGAAGAACACCCGGTGCCGGAGTGAACCCCGGAGTCTCCCGGTGCGCATCCCCACGGCGTGGGCCCACTGGTCGCGCAGCTCGGTGCGGGTGAGGAGGAGCGGGGCGTGGGCGATCAACCAGAGCCACGATCGGGCCGCCCCCCGCAGGTCGGGCCGGGCCCCGTTGGCCCGGTACCGGCGGTAGAGGGCGGGGGCGCTGAGCCCGTAGGTGGTTCCGTGCCGGAAGGCCGCCGCCATACCGGGTGGATCGCGCTTGGCCACCACCGCGTCGGCGGCCACCTCGAAACGGAACCCCCCGAGCTGGAGGCGCCAGCACAGGTCGACGTCTTCGCCCACCACCAGCGCTTCGGCGAACCCGCCGATGTCCTCGAAGGCCGCCCGGCGCACGGCCAGGTTGGCACCGAGGCCGGCGGGGAGGAATCCCAGCTGCCAGGTGGCGGCCGGCTCGTGGGCCGAGGCCGGGCGGCCGTTGAGCGACCAGAAGTCGAACACCCCGGCGGCCACGTCGGCGTCGGCCAGCGCCGAGACGCAGGCAGCCAGCCATCCCGGTTGCACCACGTCGTCGGCGTCGCAGAAGGCCAGCAGGTCGCCGTCGGCCGCTCGTACCCCGGCGTTCCGGGCCGCGCTCGGCCCGTCGGCGCGGGACGCGTCGATCCACCGGACCGCGGGGTGCCGGTCGGCCCATGCCCGGCCCACGGCGGCGCCCTCGTCGGTAGATCCGTTGTCGGCCACCACCACCTCCCACGCCTCGGCGCACTCCTGGTCGACCAGGGCCCGGAGCTGGTCCTCCAACCAGGGCATGGCGTTCCGGACGGGAACGACGACGCTGATCACCGGTCCGGCCGCCGACCGGTCGGGCATCGGGTGGCCACGCCGTCTGCCATCCTCATCCCGGCTCCCCATTCGACGTCCGACGCAGCGGTGGCGCACGCTGAACACCAGGCGAGGACGCCAGCGTTCACGCGATTAGCCTAACGCCGTGAGGGCACCATGAACGCCGGCCGCGCCGCCGGCCACCGGTCCGACGGGGACGAGGGGCCCGCCCTCGACGCTGTCACCGCCGTGGTCCTCACCCACATGCGGCCGGGACTGGCCGGAGACGTCACCCGCGCGCTGATCGATGTCGAAGGGCTCGGTCCCGACCGTGTGGTGGTCGTGGTCAACGGGGCCGGCGGTCTCGACGATCCGGCCCTCGAGGCCAGGGTCAGGATGGTCCGCCTGCCGGGCAACACCGGACCCGCCGGTGGCTTCCATGCGGGGATGACCGAGGCGTTCTCGGACCCCTCCACGCAGTGGGCCTACCTGTGCGAGGACGACATCGGTCTGTTCGCCCTGCCGCGTCCCCGTCTGGCCGACCTGGTCGGTCGCGTCGGGCGCCTCGCCGGGCGACCGGCCCCGACCGGAGCCGTGGTGGCCTACGGCAGGAGGTTCGTCGGGCGCGGCGCACATACCGTCAATCTGGTGCCGCCGCCGGGGGAGTCGGGCGGTTTCACGCCGGTCGACGTGGCCTGCTGGGGCGCGACCCTCGTGTCGCGGTCGGTGTTCGACGCCGGTGTCCTCCCCGACCCGGAATGGTTCTTCGGCCTGGAGGACTTCGACTTCTTCTGTCGGGTGCGCGAGGCCGGCTTCGAGGTGCTCGTCGACGATGCCGCCGCCCGACAGGTGGCCGTCGACCAGACCACCGCCGGACGGGAAGAGGCCTTGCGGGACCGTCGCCCCGGTGACGACGAGGAGGCGTGGCGCGCCTATTACCACGCCCGCAATTCGTTGGCCCTGATCCGCCGGCACGGTCGGCCCAGCTGGTACGCCTGGCAGCTGGCCTACGCGGCCCGGCACCTGCAGGCCGCCCGCGGACGGGCCGAGCGGGCGGCCATCGCCCACGGCCTGTGGGACGGCGCCATCCGGCGGATGGGGGAGAACCCGCGCTACGTGCGCCGGGTGGGCGAGTTCGGCCCGGACGCCGGCGGCTCGGCCGACCCGGTCAGATAGGCGAAGTTGGGCCACAGCCCCAGGTCGAGACCGGGGTGGTGCTCGGCCAGGGCGATCACGTCGGGGGCATAGAGCTCGGTCAGGTAGCGGCGGACATCGTCGTCGAGTCGGCGGCGCCCGGCCCCCGGCACCCGGGCCGGGCGTTCGCCGGCCGGGGGATGATGGGGCGGCAGGCCGAGGTGCGAGAAGGTGACGTCCAGTTGATCGTCGCGGTCGGCCACGCACCGTTCATGTTGGAGGACGAGGAGCTGATCGGCCTCGAAGTGGTCCAGCCACACCTCGAGGGCGCGGAAGTAGAACCCCCGCTCGACGGCGTCGGCCATGGCGGTGCCGTCCCGCGGCGTCCCCATCCGGTCCAGGTGGTCCAGTCCGGAACGGAACCGCTCGACCGGGTCGCGCACCAAGAGGAGGAGTCGGGTGTCCGGTGCCGCTTGTCGGAGCAGCCGCGGCACCCAGGGGAAGGAGAGGTAGTCGGGGGTCCACTCACCGGTCGCCGTCCCGGCGGTCCGCGGGAACCACCGGTGGTACCGGTCGATGTCCGACGGGCCCATGGCCACGGCACCGAAGCGGTCGAAGAAGTGGCGCTCCTTGTGGATGTCGTCATGGGCGGAGATGCCCGGGTGGGTGAGCATGAGCTCGTACCACCAGGTCGTGCCGGCCTTCTGTGCGCCGATGCCCACGAAGGAGGGCGGTCCCACCACCTCACCGGGACCGATGGGCGGCGGGGTGAAGTCGAAGCCCACCTCCCAAGGCGCGTAGCGCCCCAGCCCGTGCAGCACCCCACGTCGGAGCCGGGGAGGGAGCAGGGCCAGACCGTCCCGCAGGTGGTCTCGGAGACTCATGGCGTCTGGGCCCGGGGCACGCAGCAGGTTGCCACAGGCGCACCGGGGCCACAACTACCGCCGGACAGGGCCCCCAGGCGACCGGCCACCGGTGCCGCCCGTCCGGCCGGGGGTTGCTTGACACCACTCGGGGTACCGCCGATGATCACCGGATGGTCGAGCGAGGGGGTGGCGGGGGAGGGCGCCGCCCGCAGGGGGGACCCCGGCCCTCCCGAAACGGGGGCTGATCCCGGTGTGCGGGATCGCCGGGCTGTTCGACCCCGGGCGGACATCGGATGCCGAGGGCCTCGGACGCGACGTGTCCGCCATGACCTCGGTGCTGGTCCATCGGGGCCCGGACGCCGACGGGTTCTGGACCGACGCCGACCACGGTCTGGCCTTCGGCTACCGCCGACTGGCCGTGGTCGGGTTGGGCCCGGGGGGCGCACAGCCCATGCACTCGGCCGACGGGCGGTGGGTCCTCGACTACAACGGCGAGCTCTACAACTACCGTGCCCTCCGCACCAGGCTCGTCGCCGCGGGCGTGGCCTTCCGGGGCGACTCGGACACCGAGGTGTTGGTGAACGCCGTACAGGAGTGGGGCCTCGGACCGGCGCTCGAGGCCAGCGAGGGTATGTTCGCCATGGCGCTGTGGGACCGGCACCTCCGTGAGCTCCATCTGGGGCGCGACCGGTTCGGCGAGAAGCCGCTCTACTACGGGTGGGTGGGCGAGCGCCTGGCTTTCGCCTCGGAACTGAAGAGCCTGTGCCTGCTGCCTGCGTTCCGGGCGGAGATCGACCGCGACGCGGTGGCGCTCTACCTCCGGCACAACTGCGTCCCCGCGCCGCACACCATCTACCGGGGGATGGCCAAACTGCTCCCCGGGCACCTGCTGACCGTGGGACGCGACACCCGGCCCCGCGGTCCCCTTCCCACCCGGGCCTACTGGTCGGCCCGTCAGGCGGTCGAGGACGCTCGCCGGCAACCGCTGTCCGGGTCGGCGGTGGAGATGGCCGATCAGGTGGAGTCCGCCCTCTCCGACTCGGTGGCCGCCCGCATGGTGGCCGACGTGCCGGTGGGTGCCTTCCTGTCCGGAGGCGTGGACTCGAGCATGATCGTGGCGCTCATGCAGCAGCACAGTGTCCGACCGGTGCGCACCTTCACCGTCGGGTTCGCCGACCGCGCCTTCGACGAATCGGCCGAGGCCGCGGCGGTGGCCGGCCACCTCGGGACCGACCACACGCCGCTCGATGTGACCGACGCCGACGCCCTGGACGTCATCCCCACCATGCCCGACATCTGGGACGAACCCTTCGGGGACGTCTCGGCCATCCCCATGCACCTGGTCAGCAGGCTGGCCCGCTCCCAGGTCACCGTGGCCCTGTCCGGCGACGGCGGCGACGAGCTGTTCGCGGGGTACAACCGGCATGCCTGGCTCGAGCAGCTGTGGCGGCGGGCCTCGGTCCTGCCCGCGCCGGCCCGGCGGGCGGCCGGCACCGTGCTCGGCCATGTGCCGCCGGGCTTGATCGAGGGGGCGGCCAGGGCGGCTGCGGTCCTGCCGCCCCACCGCCAGATCCGGAACCCGACCTCCAAGGTGGCCAAGGTGGGAAAGGTGCTGGCCGCATCCGGCCCCGAGGAGGCCTATCTCTCCCTCGTCTCCTACTGGGACGATGCCGAGTCGATGGTCCTCGGCGCGGGTCCGACGGTGTCCATGGCCTCCCGGCCGTCGGAGTGGCCGGCCCTCGACGGCATCACCGAACAGATGTTGTGGCTCGACCTGGTCGGGTACCTGCCCGACGACATCCTGACCAAGCTCGACCGGGCGGCCATGGCCACCTCGCTCGAGACCCGGGTGCCCTTCCTCGACCGATCCGTGTTCGATGTGGCCTGGCGGCTTCCCATGTCCGCCAAGCTGCATGACGGAACCACCAAGTGGATCCTGCGCCAGGTGCTGTACCGCCACGTGCCCCGGGAGCTGATCGAGCGCCCGAAGATGGGGTTCGGGTTCCCGGTCGGCCCCATGCTCCGTGGTCCGTTGCGCGGGTGGGCCGAGGAGCTGCTCGATGAGCGCCGCCTGCGACACCAGGGTCTGCTCGATCCCGCCCCCATACGGCGGGCGTGGCACCAGCACCTCCAGGGGCGGCGTGATCTGGCCTACGAACTGTGGGACGTGCTGGCCCTCCAGGCCTGGCTCGACCGCTGGGTCCCGGGCGAGGCTCGTTGAGACGGTCGGCCGCGACCGTCGGCGGCCGGCGTCCGGAGTCATGGCCGGCGGCGGACACCTGGTTGTAGTCTGGGTGCCGTGGGGGGCGCCCGGGGGCGGAGGCGGTCGTCCGACACGGGCCGGCGTCCACGTGGACGCTCCGAAGGGGACGGGGATGTGATGGCGTCGAGAAGCAGTGTCGGGCGCCGGACCCGGTGTGTTCGGACGCGGGGCTGTCGGGTCGTCACCACGTCGCTGACGGCGCGGGTGCTCCTGGCCAATCAGCTGCGGTCCATGCCGGAGATCGACTGGACGGTGGTGAGCGGGGACCGCTACCCCGAGCCTCCCGCCGAGGTGGCCGTCGAGGTCATTCCCATCCGGCGTGAGTTCGCCCTGTCCGATGCCTCCTCCTTCGTCGGCTTGTGGCGGTATCTGCGCCGGCAGCGCTTCGACTTCGTGCAGACCCACACCCCGAAGGCATCGTTCCTCGGCCTTCCCGCGGCCCGGTTGAGCGGCTCTCCCGCCATCTACACCATCCACGGAGCGCTGTACTTCGAGGGCAACGGCCGAAAGGCCAACGTCTTGGGCTGGTGCTTCGAACGATGGTGCTGTACGTGGGCCGACCGGGTCCTCGTACAGAGCCGTGAGGACGAACGGGTGCTGCCCACGGCCCGGATCTGCGCCCGTGGCAAGCTGGCCTTCGTGGGCAACGGGATCGTGATGGACCGCTTCATGGAACCGGTGCCGCCGGCGCTGGTGTCGGATCGGCCCATCGTGATGATGGTCGGCCGGCTGGTGCGGGAGAAGGGTTGTGCCGACTTCTTGGCCATGGCCGCGTCGTTGTCCGATCGGGCCGAGTTCGTGCACGTCGGTCCGTTCGAGCACGATCAGTCCGACGCCCTGACCGAGGAGGAGGTGGCCAGCGCGTCCGAGGCGGGGACGGTCAGGTTCATCGGCGAGGTCGAGGACGTGCGCCCCTACCTGGCGTCGGCCACGGTGGTGGTACTTCCCTCCTACCGCGAGGGCATTCCCCGGGTGGCCATGGAGGCGGCGGCCATGGGCCGGGTGGTGGCCGCCTACGACATCCGCGGCATGCGTGAGGTCATCGACCCGCAGCTCGGGCTGCTGGTGGACCGGGGCGATCAGCGGGCACTGACCGAGGTGGTGGCCGGGCTGGCGGGGGACCCGGCCCGATGCGCGGAGCTCGGGGCCCGGTGCCGGAGCTGGGTGGTGGACCGCTTCTCCGAGGACCAGGTCGTCGACCGGCTCCGGGCCACGTATGCGACCATGGCCGGGGCCGCGCCATGACCGCCGACGTCTGCCTGACCGTCGACGTCGAGGACTGGTACGACGGCATGGCCGTGCTGGGCGAGTCGTTCGCCCGCCCGCCGGGGGCCCGCAGCGGTCTGGCCGATCTCACCGGGATGCTGGCATCGGCGGAAGGGAACCCGGCGGTGACGCTGTTTGTGGTGGGCAACTATGCGGCCACGGTGCGCTCCGAGCTCTTCGACCTGGTGGCCCACGGTCACGAGGTGGCCAGCCACGGGCCCGACCACGGCCGGCTGCCCGACGATGCGGCCGCCCTCCTCGAGTGGTTGCGTCGGGGGCGGGAGATGATCGAGGACGTGGTCCAGCGGCCGGTGCAGGGATTCCGCTCCCCCCGGTTCGACATTCCCGGGCGGGTGGGCCTGGCCCGGTACCGGGAGCTTCTGGCCGAGGCCGGCTTCAGCTATGTGTCCGACACCAGCCGGGTGGGCCGGGGCTCGCCGGTGCGGGAACTGCCGGTCCTGACCACCCACGGGTTCCCGATCGGTGGCGGCAGCTACCAGCGGCTGCTCCCCACGCGGGCGCTGTCGGCGGCACTACGCTCGGCCGAGAGTCCCGCCGTCCTCTATTACCACTCCTATGATTTCGGGGCCACACTCCCGAACACGACGTCCATCCGCTCGCTGGCCGTGGCCAAACAGCTGGTGGGGCGCGGAAGGATCGCCGGAATGTTCGCTCGTATTCTCA
Organism: uncultured Acidimicrobiales bacterium; assembly: GCA_963713625.1. GTDB lineage: Bacteria > Actinomycetota > Acidimicrobiia > Acidimicrobiales > RAAP-2 > Bog-756. The sequence goes on from CAVQMN010000011.1 coordinate 243,926, forward strand.
GCCGCTACGGAAGCAAGGCCTGTGGTCATGTCGAACGGTGATTTCCAGTCCTACTTCCAGCGCCGGGCCGGCCGGTTCGCCGCCTTCTACTCCAGCGAGCCGGTGGCCCGGGTGCTCGGCCGGGGGCCGCTGTTCGACCGCCTGCGGTTGGCGGTGGAGACGTCCGAAGGTCTCGGGGCGAAGCGGGTGCTCGACGTCGGCTGCGGGAGCGGTCCGCTGTTCGCTCCCTTGGCCGCCGCCGGCATCCACGTCACCGGCATCGACCCGGCCGAAGCCATGGTCGATCTGGCCAACCAGCAGGCAGCCCTGTTCCCCGACCTGGTCCAGGTCGAGCAGCGGGGTTGGGAACAGATCACCGAGGTGGACGCCTACGACGTGGCCGTGGCGCTCGGCGTCTTCGACTATGTGGGCACCCCCGTCGACCTGTTGGCCAGGATGGGTCGGGCCGCGGGCCACGTCGTGGCTTCGTTCCCGTCACCGGGTCTCAGGCTGAGCCTCCGCAAGGTCCGGTACGGGGCCCAGGGGGTGAGCGTCCACGGCTACGGAACCCACGGTTTCGAACGGCTGGCCTTCGACGCGGGCATGGAGGTGGTCGAGCGGTTCCCGCTGGACCGGGCCGGTTACGTGGTGCACTTCGGCCGCCGCCCCGCGGCGGACGGCGCCGACTCCGGGCCCGAGTCCTAAGCGCCGACGACGGTCTATGCCTCCGGGGTGCCGCCTCGGATGAAGTCCTCGTCGGTCCACCTCGAGATCGGGAACCACTCGAGCACCCGGCGCAAGGTGGCCACCTGATCGTCGTCGAGCCGGTGACGCCATGAATCGGGGAGCTCGGACGCCACCCGTTTGACGGCGAAGCCGGTCCCCGGCGTGTTGTGCCGGACGAGGAAGTCCTCGGCATTCTCCCCCCACCCCAGTCCGAGGTCTTCGGCCAGCGTCCGGAACTCGGCGGGGGGATCGGCGCACAGCTGCTCATGGGTGCGGATGTGCCAGTCGGGATGTCGGGACGCGGCGTCCTCGATGGCCGCCAGCAGGAGGCCGATCATCCAGCTCATCTGCTCGACCGGCTCGGGGCCGGGAAGGGGGACGCCCCAGGGCTCGACGTAGCGGGCCCGTACCTCGGGGCGGTTCTGCAGCGTGGAGTACCGCGAGTCCTTGAGGTTGACCTCCATCCAGCTGGCCAACACGTTGGCCGGGTGGCGGAGCAGGAGCACGACATCGATGTCGAACCCGGCGGCGATCCATTCGATGGCCAGTTGGGCATGGATGGACTTGGCCACGATCCGGGTGTGCTGCCCTCCTCGAGCCGCCGTCGGCCGTGCCCGGGGGTCGCGGGCCAGGGTGGAGGCGAGCCAGGTGACCGGATCGGGCCGACCGTCGTAGATGCGGTCTTCGGCACCCGGACCGAGGATGTGCCGGGCCAGCACCGACCGTCGGGGCTCGACGGCGCCTCCGAACGTCCAGGACCAGAGCCGCCTGTAGGCCGGGGCCTGGTCGCCCGGTCCGAGCACGGGGTACCTCCCGAGCGTGCGCTTGGCGTGGATGGCGGCCGGCCACTTGTCCTCGCTGTCCGGTTCGAGGACGGTGGTGGCGCCCACCCCGTGGCCGAGGGCCCGCATGGTCCAGCTGGTCCCTGAACGGGGGACACCCACGATCAGGATCGGGCGGGCGGGGGCGGTCATCGGTCGGTCCTCTCCCCTCGGTCCGCCGTGGCCGTCGGGACCGGCAGCCTGCGCATCATACGGGCCGGCAGGCCGGGATCCCGCCGGCGGGTGCCGAGCGCACTGGCCGCCGAACCGGCGGCCAGCACGGACAGGGCCAGCGCGGTGGCGGCCGGCATCCGGTAGTCGGCGGCCAGCTTCCCGGCCACCGCACCGCGACCCCCGCCGAGCTCGGCGACGACGAGCTCGTGGTAGATGCGGCACGAGGACGACATGGAGCCGGCGTGCCTGTCGAGGAAGCCCTGTCGGCCGAGGACGGGACCCGAGTCCTCGCGGGTGACCCGATCGCCACCGTGCTGGTGGTAGTTGTAGAGGGCCCGGGGGACGGTGGCGATGGGCCTGGTCTGCGCGCACCGCAGCCAGAGGTCCCAGTCCTCGCACGACCGCAGTCCGGCGTCGACGGCCAGGTCATCGGGGAACATCGCCCTGCGGATGACGCCGAAGGGAATGGCCACCAGATCGAACCACAGGAGGTGGTCGGCCCCGTAGGTCAGCGGTCCCTTGAACAACGCCGTCCGCCCGGTCCGGTCATGGACCACCCGGTGCCACGACGTGACCACCCCGACTTCGGTGTCGGTGTCGAAGCGCTCGAGAACGACCGACGCCGCGCCCGGCAGCCAGGCGTCGTCGTCGTCGCAGAAGCCGAGGAGGTCGCCACGTGCTGCCGCGATGCCACGGTTGCGGCTGCCCCCCGGGCCGAGCGACTCGGGATTGCAGAGGACGCGCACCCGGGGATCATCGGCCAGGCTCTCGGTCACCTCGGGGGTGCGGTCGGACGAGGCATCGTCCACGATCAGCAGTTCCAGCTCGGCGCCTTCCTGGGCCAGCACGGACCGGGCGGCACGCTCCAACCGTTCGGGCCGGTTGTGGGTGGGCAGGACCACGCTCAGGAGATGGGCAGCCACGCGGAACCCTTCCCGGAGGGCGGGCCGGGTCCGCGCCCATCCGCCCCCTCGTCGAACTCCCCCCTCACCGGGCTCATGATAACGAACCCGGGTCGTGGACCGGCCACGACCGGCCCGGGCCCGATGACGACCGGCCGCGGCCCCGGCCCGAAGTAGTGTTCAGCGGCGTGACCGTGCCCGTGGGCCCGGCCGGCGTCTCGTCCGAGGGGGATCGACAGTGCTACCGAAGGAGATCATCGATCGTCTCCGCTGTCCGGCATGTGGTCGACCGGTCGACGACGCCGATGGCCGCGGGGAGATCCGGTGTCCGTCGGGACACCGGTATGGCATGCGGGACGGCTATCTGGACTGTTCCGAGGCCGCGGTCATCGGGGGGTCGACCGACCGGACCTTCGCCAGCTTCGGATTCGAGTGGAACAACTTCGACGAGGTCCGGGACGAGGACGAATCCTTCGCCGAGGTCTACTTCCGGGACCTCGACCTGGCCGGCCTCGAGGGGAAGGTCGGGCTGGATGCCGGTTGCGGGAAAGGTCGCTACACCAGGTTCCTGGCCGCACATCTGGCGGCCACGGCCGCCCTCGACGGCTCGTCGGCGGTGGAGGCGGCGGCCCGCAATCTGGCCGGCATGCCGTCCGTGCTGGTGGTCAAGTCCGACCTGAGGGCCGCGCCCTTCGCGGCCGAGAGTTTCGACTTCATTGCCAGCCTCGGGGTCCTCCACCATCTCGACGATCCGCGCCAGGGATTCGAACGCCTCCTCACCTACCTGGCACCGGGGGGTCGGATCCTCCTCTACCTCTACAGCCGACCGCCCACCCCCGGCCTGCGGGCCACGGCCCTGCGCCTGGCCGCCGCCCTGCGCACCGTGACCGTCAGACTGCCTCATCGGCTCCTCAAGGCGCTGAGCGAGCCCATTGCCGCCGGCCTGTACGCCGGGATCGTCCTGCCCGGCGCCTACGGCGATCGCCGGGGGGTGGCGGCGTTGTCTGGGCTGCCGATGAACGCGTATCGGGGAAAGCCCTTCCGCAGCCTCGTCCTCGACACCTTCGATCGCCTGAGCGCCCCGGTCGAACACCGCTATGTCTGGCCGGATCTGGCCCCGTGGTTCACCGACGCGGGCTTGGTGGTCGAGGCGGCCCGCGACGAGACCGGGTGGTTCGTACTGGCCCGCAAGCCGAAGCCCTGATCGGCGAGATGGGCAGCGACGCGGAGGGAGCCGGCCGGCGGATCATGGCGGTGATCCTGACCCACAACGCGCCGGAGTCGCTCGACCGTTGCCTGCGGGCCATCGCCGCCCAGACCACGCCACCCGAAGCCGTCCTCGTGGTGGACAACGCCAGCCGCCCCCCGGTGCCCGCCGAATCGTTGGATGTCATCGCCCCGGCCGTCGGCCGGTTGGTGCGGTCGGACGTCAACACCGGACCGGCCGGCGGCTACCACCAGGCGCTCGCCATCTTCCTCGAGTCCGGCTACCGGCACGCCTGGGTGCTCGATGACGACATGCGTCCCAACCCCTGGTGCCTCGAGCGCCTGTGGGCGGTGGCCGGCCAGGAGCCGGAGACCGCGTTCGTCTTCCCGGTGTCGCGGGAGCACGGGGGACCCTACGGGATCTGGCCCTCCTGGTGCGGGTTCCTCGTGTCCGACAAGATCGTCGGCGAAGTGGGGCTCCCGATGGAGGAGCTGTTCTGGTGGGCCGAGGACACCGAGTACCTCCAGTGGCGCATCCCCGAGGCCGGCTATCCGCGGCGGGTGGTCGATGGCGCGCTCGTCGAGCACGATGCCATCCGTCAGGGCGACGGGGTGCCGCTCTGGAAGTACTACTACGAGGCCCGCAACATGCTCTACGTGAACCTGCACCTGAAGCGGCGGATCGGTCACTACCCGCGCAACCTGTCGAAGCTCGTGGCCCGCGCCGTCCTTCGCGAAAAGCGGGGTCGCCTCCGTCGGTTGGCCGTCATCGCCCGTGGGCTCGTCGACGGTGCCGTCGGCCGGCTCGGGATCCGCTATCCCGTCGAGCCCATGCGCGAACGGACCGCGCCGGCCGACGATGAGCGCAAGGCCGGCTGATCCCGGCCGCGGATCCGGCCCCGGAGTCGGGGTCCGGAACAGGATCCGGCTTCTTCCCGGCCAATCAAACGTTTGGGCATGGCCTGGTCGGGTAGAGCCCGAGTAGCCGGAAAGTGTCCGGGATGACCTCTTAAGGGGGACCTACATGCGTCGAATGATTGTCGCGGCCGCTGCATTGGCCGCATTGGCAACGCCAGCTTCACTGTTTGTCGTCGGAACATCAACGGTCGCCGGGGCCGCGACCCCGAAGAGCTTGGTCTGCTCGAAAGTGTCAGGTTCGGACAAGAGCACGGTGACCATTTCCACCTGTGCCGTGCCGAAAGCTGACGCGAAGACCTATGCCAGCGCCAGTGGGAAGGCCACGAGCCTGATCAGTGGCGGCACCATCACCTGGACCTCCAGCAAGAAGACCACCGTCTTGAAGCTCAAGGTCACGAGCAGCACGGGTTGTGTGAAGGGTGACCTCACCGAACACGCCAGCGGCACGGTGACCGGCGGCACGGCTTCGACCGCCATCACCGCCAAGGGTCAAGTGGTGAACCTGACCGTGTGCATCACGAAGGCCGGGGCCATCAGCCTCAAGCCTGGCACCAAGGCAGACATCTAGGAGAGGCGTCGTCCTGACGTTTCTTTGAGGTGGGAAATGCAAGTGCCCTCCCTTCCGGGGAGGGCACTTGCGCGTCCGGCGTCACGTGTGAGCGGTGGGCGCGGTCCGGCTCGTTCCTGTTCACGTGGGCTCGGCGGCCCGACGGCGGTTGTAGAGACGGGTGGCCCAGAAGTAGGAGGCGAGGCCGATGCCGACACTCCAGGCCACGGCGGCGAGGGCGTGGCCCTCAACTCCGGCGTCGGTGAGCAGGCCGCGCACGGTGTCGACGACGGGGGAGAAGGGCTGGTACTCGGCGAACTGACGTAGCCCGGCGGGCATGGTCTGGGTCCGCACGAACCCGCTGCTGAGGAACACCAGCAGAAACAGGATCATCGGGGTGTTGCTGGCCGTCTCGACGCTCTTGGCGGCCAAGCCCAGGGCGACGGCCAACCAGATCAGCGCCAAGGCGAACAGGACCAGCACCCCGATGCCCGCCAGCCAGGCAAGGGGCCCGGCCGGGGTGCGGAACCCGAGGCCGAAGGCCACCCCGACCAGGACGGCCAGCGCGGCCACGGTCTGGATCAGGCTGCCCAGCACGTGACCGGTCAGGACCGACGCCCGGGCGATGGCCATGGTGCGGAACCGGTCGATGATCCCACCGGTCATGTCCATGGCCACCATGATCGAGGTGCCCTGGATGGCCGAGGCCACCGTGACCAACATGAGCCCCGGCACGACGAAGTCGAGGTACGCGCTTCGTCCCTCGTGGATGCCGAGGCCGGCACCGAGCTGGCCGCCGAACACATAGACGAACAACAGGAGCAGCACGATGGGCAGGCCCACCAGCATCAGCGTCACCGAGGGGTAGCGGAGCTGGTGCTTGAGGTTGCGGCGCAGCATGACCCGTGAGTCACCGAGCGTGTAGGCGAGCGTGGTCATCGTTGTACCGCTCCTTGTGGCGTGGGCTGGGGTGTCGGCTCTCGGTCGGACGACCCGGTGGCAGCAGGCGCAGTGACATGACTGCCGGTGACGGCGAGGAACACGTCATCGAGGTCCGGGGTGTGGATCGACAGCCGCTCGACGGGGATATCGGCCTCGTGCAACTCGTCGAGCAGTCGGCGAAGTGAGTCGCCGGTGCCATCGGCGGGGACCTGGAGGACCAGCTGATCCCGATCCGGAGCAGCCACCGGCAGGAGTCCGGCCGCCGAGCGCAGCCGATCGGGATCGGCGAAGTGGAGTCGGATGTGCCCGCCGGGGATCCGACTCTTCAGCTCAGCCGGGGTTCCTTCGGCCACGATGCGACCCTGGTCGAGCACCGCGATCCGGTCGGCCAACTGGTCGGCTTCGTCGAGGTTCTGGGTGGTGAGCAGAATGGTGACCCCGGCTGCGGCCAGCTCGCGGATGATCTCCCACATGGTGAGGCGACTGCGCGGATCCAAGCCGGTGGTGGGCTCGTCCAAGAAGATGACCCGGGGTTCACCGACGAGCGTCATCCCGAGGTCGAGTCGCCGTCGCATCCCGCCCGAATAGGTCGAGAGGGGCTTGTGCGCGGCATCGGTGAGATCGAACTGCTCCAACAACTCGGTCACCCGCCGCCGTCCGGCCTCCCGGCCGAGGTGGCGCAGATCGGCCATCAACTGCAGGTTCTCGGCTCCGGTGAGCAGGTTGTCCACGGCCGAGAACTGGCCGGTCACTCCGATGAGGGCCCGCACCCCGTCGGGGTCGGTGACCACGTCGTGACCGCCGACGTGCATGGAGCCGGAGTCAGCCGGGATGAGCGTGGACAGGATGCGGACGATCGTGGTCTTGCCGGCGCCGTTCGGACCCAGCAGGGCCAGGATCGCCCCCTCGGCCGCGGTCAGGTCGACCTGGTCGAGCACCAGATGGCTCCCGAACGACTTGCAGACATCCCTGGCCACGATGCCCGGTGCGCTCCGGCCCGTCATCGTGCGCCTTCAGGGTGAGATTCGGTCTCCTCGGGGAGTTGGTGGGTGGCGAGCAGCGCCGCCCGCCGCTCCTTCCACTCCTTCTCCAGCACGGGAAGCCGCTCCACCAGGAACTCGGACAGTGCCGCCCACTCCAACAGGATGGCCCGCCGTTCGGCCGGGGCATCGGCCAGGAGGCGCAGACCTTCCTGGGCCAGTTCGCCGTGCTCCTGGTACTCGGTCATGTCGAAGCCCGTCGCCCTCGGTGACGACATGTCGATGCGCACCCGGTCCATCCGTTCGCCAGCGGCCCGGGACCGTCGGATGAGCCCGAGGCTCTCCAGTGAGTTGACCGCGCCGGCGATGGCGCTCCGGCTGGCCAACAAGGCGTCAGCCAGCTCCGTGATGCTCTGCTCCCGTGGATCGCAGACGGCCAGGTATCCGAGCAGGCGTCCCACCATCGGGGCCATCCCATAGCGGCGGGCGTAGAAGCGGCCCATGTGGTCTGCAAACGTGATCTCACCGTCACTTGGCATGGTCCCCAGCCTACATAGACTCCTGAAATAACACAAATCTGTGTGATCTCAGGAGAGGCGCCCTGGCTCCGGGCTGATCGCCTTCTCGCCGAGTCGAGCGGCCCGGGATGGTTTCGGGCCAAGCTGGGGCCGGTGCGGATCGATTACGACCGAGAGGCCGGCCGGTACCGGGTCGGTCGGGAGGTGCCTCTCGAGCAGCTCGAACCCTGGCGCCCGGTCCTCGGTGCCTCCCTCCACCCCGGAGACGAGCCGCTTCTCGATGTGGGAGCCGGGACCGGCCTGTGGACGAGAGCCTTCACGACATGGTTCGACGCCACGGTGATCGCCCTCGAGCCCTCCGCGGGGATGCGGGCGGTGGGCACGCAGATCGGCCTGCCGGCGCAGGCGTCCTCGGTGGCTGCCGCCGCCGAGTCCCTCCCCTTCGGCCCGGCTGTCTTCCGCGCCGCCTGGCTCTCCACGGTCATCCACCACCTCACCGATCTCCCGGCATGCGCCCGCGAGCTGCGCAGGACGCTCGTGGAGGGTGCCCCGGTGATGATCCGCAATTCATTTCCCGGGCGTCTCGACGAGGTGGAGCTCTTCAGACACTTCCCCGCCGCGGCCGCGGTGGCCGCCCACTGGCCCGCCCTCGACGACGTCGTGACCACCTTCGCCGAAGCCGGATTCACCCACCACCGGATCGTCATGGTCCGAGAGGAGCGCTGGCAGGACCTGCGGCTGGTCCGGGACTTTGCCGTGGCCATGCGACACACCGACTCCGCCCTCGCACCGATCTCCGATGCGGAGTTCGCCGAGGGACTGGGGAATCTCGACCGGGCCATGGCCAGAGGCGAACGGCCCCGTCCCACGGGCACCGATCTCGTCGTGCTGACCTAGCTGTACGCGCGACACGCGACGCGCGACACGCGTCACGCGTCACGTGGCGTCGGCCGGGGCGACTACGTCCCCCAGGTCCACGTGTCGGCCAGATATCCCGACGTGTTGTTGTATCCCCCGAAGAGAAGCAGCTGTCTGGTGGCCGGGTCGTAGGCCATGGTGTCACCTGATCGGGGCGCCGGGCTCGTGGCCGGGTGGAGTTGGCTCCACGCCGTGCCGGTCCTCGTTTCATGACGGGCCCCTCGACTCCGTGCGGGGTGAGGTTATACCCGGTCGGATCTCGTCGGACCCGCCGAGCCTTTGCTCTTCGGAATCCGGGAAAACGGAGGTTGCCCCTAGCCCTTGGCCAGCGAGGAGAAGTTGGGCCAGAGCCGGAGGTCGATCTGCGGGTAACGGGCGGCGAGGGCGGCCACGTCGGGCTCGTAACACTCGACCAGGAGATGTCGGAATCCGGCGTCAAGAGGCCGCTTGGACTTCGTCCGGTTGACGGCTTCATGCAGCGACGGAGGGCAGAAGGAGTCGTCGAGCCCGAGGAACCGGTAGGTGGCCGCCAGGTGCTCGGCCGGATGGCCAACGCAGGCCTCGTACTGCAGCACCGAGATCTGGGACGGCGCGTAGACGGCCTCCCAGGGCTGGAGGATCGAGGAGTAGTACCCGTGGGCCAGACCCCGGTAGCGGACGTTGCGCAGCCGGCGGCGCGGCATGCGCCTCGAGATGTCCGACTGGTAGCGCTCGACCGGATCGCGCACCAGGACCAGGATCTTGGCGTCGGGGGCCGCCCGGCGGAGGATGGGCGGCAGTCGATAGGAGAAGACGTAGGAGGGAGTCCACTCGCCGGTCTTGGCTCCCGGAGGTCGCGGGAACCACTCGTGATAGGCCCGGAGTTCCTCGTCGGTACAGTCGGTGTGGCGGTGCCGCTCGAAGAAGATGCGGTTGAAGTAGAGCAGCTCCTTTTTGATCGGGCCGTGGATGTCGGGATGAGCCAGGACGAGGTTGAACCACCAGGAGGTCCCGCACTTGGACACCCCGATGCCCACGAAGTCGGGTGGACCGACGGTCATTCCGGCCGGGCAGGCCGGGGCCCGGGGCGCCTGTCCGTCCGCCCAGGGCGGGTACCGACCCATGCGCGCCAGCACCTGGGCCTGCACGGGCACAGGAAGCCGGCCGAAGAGCGATCGGGCGGTGGACCCGGGGTTCATCGGGCGCTCACCGGTCGGGTGGATCGCCACGCAGGCCCTCGAGTGTCGTGGTCAGCGTGCGCAAGGGAGCGGTGACCCGCCAGCTGGTCGAGGCGCGCAGGTTGGCCAGACCGGCCTTCGTGCTTTCCAACTCCTTGCGGGCGATGCGCAGGCGGTCTTTGGTGGCGTCGAGCTCGCGCCTGGGTCCGCTGAGCTCCTGGCGGAGCCGGAGGAGCGAGGTGGTCCAGGGCGATTCGGGCCCGAGCGGTGCCGGGAGGAAGGGCCGGTGACCCCCACCGGCTTCGGTCAGGTACTCGACCAGCGCCCGCTGCTCGTGGAGGATGACCCCATCAGCGTCGGGGGAGGCGCCACCGGCGTGGTGGACCAGGCCACCCACGATGGCCTGGCTGGCCGCGGCCGCGTCCCAACGGCCGACGTCGCCCTCGAACTGCTCGAGGGAGCCGAGCCAACCGGTCAGGGCCCCGATCGCCCGATCGCCGTCACCGACCACGGATTCGTAGTCGAGGACATAGGTGTCCACCCCACGCAGGTCGCTGACGGCGCGGCGGTTGTACCGCTCCCACAGGGCCAGCCCATCGGGAAGGGGGAGGCTGTCCCGTTTCTTCAGGGAGAGGGCGACGGCCATGGGCGACCGCCATACCAGCACGGCGGCCAGGGGGGCGGGCAGGATGCGCCGCCAGTACGGCAGGAGCAGGCAGACGCGGGGATCCTTGAACACCTTGGCGCCGGGCTCGGGGTAGGCCGCGGCCAACAGCGGCGAGGGATCGCCCGCCCCGGTGATGGGCGGGCTGAGCTCCCAGCCCTCGTAGATGTCCGGGGGCGCATCCCAGGCACCGTCCAGTCGGGCCAGGAGGTCCTCGTTGTGCAGACCGAGGGCCAGACTCTCCCAGTGCTCGGGATTGCTCTCGGGCCAGTCCATCCGATCGTCGGGGTGGACCAGGTTGAGGCCCACCGCCCCGAGGGCTCCGGCCACCGCCGAGGTACCACTCCGGTGCATGCCCACGACCAGCACCCAGGGCCCAGCCGGTCCGGTCACGCCCACCTCAACGCAGCCAACCGCGGAGCTTCTTCGAGTATGCGGACAACCTCGGAGACTTGTTGACCTTCTTGAGGACCACCCTCCGGCCCCGCCACATCAAGCCGGACCGGAGCTGCTTGGCCGCCCGCCGGTTGGTCTCGCTGGACAGCAGGCCGACCGAAGCCAGATAGGAACGGATGGCCAGGTTGTCGTTCGGCTCCTCGTCGAGTTCCGTCGCCCCGGCAGGCTCGCCCATCGCCTCGAGATAGGAGGTCGGGGGAGCGCTGACCGGGAAGGGGGCCAGGGTCCACACGAACTGCTGGACCGAGGCCTGGGGGTTGTACGACTCGGACAGGGCACGCAGCGCCCCGATCATCTCGACGGGCAGCCCGTCGTTGAGCTCGTCGTCGTACTGGTCGGTGCGGTGGCTGATGTAGTTGTCGCGGGCCACCACCCGCCACCCGCAGCGCTCGAGCATGCGCTGGAGGGTCTTCTCGGTGAAGAACCGGAGGTGGGTACTGTCGAGCAGGCCGGTGTCGGACAGGGTCCACCGGCCGCACAGCAGGCGCAGCCCGAGGTCGAAGTGGGCCACATTGGGGACCGATACCACCAGGGGAGGCTCGCCGTGTTTGAGTGACCACGCCGACAGGGCGGAGAGCAACTCGTGGGGCTGGGTGAGGTGCTCGATGACGTCGAGGATCGTCATGGCACCGACGTTGCCGATGTCGTCGAGTGCGGACTGCACGGTCTCGAAGTCGGTCAGGTCGCACAGCGTGGCGTCGATGCCGGCTTCGCGCATGAGCTCGACGGCCACCGGACTGAGCTCGAGCCCGTGATAGGCGATCCCGGCTCGTCGGAGCGGATGGCTGATCACCGCGGTGCCGGCTCCGAGGTCGACCACGGTGCTCCGCCGGCTGAGGTTCAGGTCCCCGATGAGGCCGGCGGCGTTGGCCACCGCACTCTCGTGCTCGAAGGGATAGACGTAGTCGAATGTCTTCGGCCCGAGTTCGCCGTCGGCCGAGACGGCGCGGAGTTCGCCGGGCTTGCCGGCCGGTGGGCGGGGTGGATCCAACAACACGGCCTTGGTGGCCTCGAGGAAGGCCCGTCCGTACCGCTGGTCGGGCTCGAGGTGGTTCCCCTCGGCCCATTCGTTCCAGGCCACGATGAAGAGGTAGTTCTCTTCCTGGCGGACACCGGTGACCGAGTCGACGGCGAAACGCAGCCACCGCTCGTACTGCTCAGGTGTCGACCCGGAGAAGATGGTGGCACCGTGCGGCCGGCGCGCCGTGTTGTCCCAGCCCACCATCACCGATGGAAAGCGCTTCCACTCCGGAGCGGCCTGCTGCAGCGACGTCTCGTAGGCCGACCGGTAGTCGAGGATCCGATGACCTTGGGTGCCCTCGAAGGGGGCGTAGATCCGCTCGCCGGCCAGGGGCATGAACCCGACAGACGCGTCCAGTCCGAAGGCCTCCGGTCCACCGGGCGGTGGCCCCCAACTCTCCACCCAACACAGGTACAGGTCGGGAAAGCCCAACCGCTGCGCTTCGGCCCGCCAGATATCGGCGGTCCGTTGCGGGTTGGGGAGCTGTCCCGGCCGGTAGATCAGCATCAGGGGCCGGCCGTCGATCTTGATGTAGCGGTCGTCGGCGAACACGGTGGCCAGCCACCGGATGTGGGCGAGGTCGTCCTCGTCGCTGAACTCCTGGGGCATGAGGACCTGGCCGGTCCTGGCGTCCCAGTTCCGGGTCCACTCCTCGTTGGCCCAGCACAGGGCGATGGGGAAGTCGGGTGAGCCCGACGCCAACACCTCGTCGAGGGGCCGTTCCAGCAGGCGCTTCCCGTGGAACCAGTAGTGGTAGTAGACGAAGCCGGAGATGCCGTAGGCCGCGGCCAGCGCGGCCTGGGCCTCGCGCACCTCGGGAACCCGGAGGTCGTAGTAGCCGAGCTCGCCGGGGACGTGGGGTTGGTAGTGACCGGGGAAGAACGGCTGGGCCTTGGTGACGTTGGTCCACTCGGTGAACCCGGTACCCCACCACTCGTCGTTCTCGGGAATGGGGTGGAACTGCGGAAGATAGAAGGCCAGGGCGCGCGGCCTCGTCTGCCCCGGGTCGCCAGACCCCCCCTTCGGTGCCATGGGGTCAATCATACGACCCAATCCGGCGCGGTTTCATCAGAATGTGGAGGTAAGCAGGTCGAATCCGTGCGGTCGGTCGGTGCCGCACGACCGGTCCGCCCCATCCCGGTCGCGGGGCACGGAGGCCGTTACCGGCGCTGGGCGAGGACGGTCTCCACCACTCTGGCCACCTCGCCTCCGGTCAGCGCCGATCCCGTCGGGAGGCAGAGGCCCCGTTCGAAGATGGCGGCGCACGCGGCTCCACCGACCCTGGGCGCGTCGGCGAACACAGGCTGGAGATGCAGCGGCTTCCAGGTCGGTCGCGATTCGATGTCCACCGACTCGAGGGCCAGGCGGATCTGCTCGCGGTCGGCGCCGAACGTCTCGGGGTCGACCAGGATGCAGGTGAGCCACCAGTTGGGCTCGCCGTACTCGGCCACCGGCATCAGCTGGATGCCGGGAACGTGGCCCAGCCCGACCCGGTAGGAGTCGTTGATCTTGCGGCGGCGCTCGATGCGGCTGTCGAGCCCGCGCAGCTGGGCCCGTCCCAGGGCGGCCAGGAGATTGCTGAGCCGGTAGTTGAAGCCGAGCACCGAGTGCTCGTAGTGCGGGAAGGGATCCCGGGCCTGGGTGGCGAGGAACCGGGCCCGGTCGATGAGCTCGGCGGAGTCCGACACCAGCATGCCGCCCCCGCTGGTGGTGATGATCTTGTTCCCGTTGAAGGAGAAGACGCCGGCCCGGCCGAAGGATCCGGCCGGCCGGTTGCGGTAGGTGGCGCCCAGGGCCTCGGCCGCGTCTTCGATCAACGGGATGTCGTAGGTGTCGCACAGCGCGGTGAGCGCGTCGTAGTCGGCCGTCTGCCCGTAGAGGTCGACGGTGACCAACGCCGCGGGAAGCCGGCCCCGTTCGGCCCGGTCGGCCAGCTCGTGGGCGACCAGCTCGGGGTCGATATTCCAGTTCGACGACGAGCAGTCCACGAAGACCGGGTTGGCACCGAGGTACTTCACCGCCGCGGCGGTGGCCACGAAGGTGAAGGAGGGGATGAGCACGTCGTCACCGGCGCCCACGCCGACCAGCAGCAGCCCGAGGTGGAGGGCGGCGGTCCCACTGGACAGGGCCACGGCGTGGCCCACCCCGACCCGGTCGGCCAGCTCCCGCTCGAAGGCGTCGATGTCCGGCCCGATCGGTGCGATCCAGTTCGAGTCGAAGGCCTCGAGGAGCATCCGCCTCTCCTCGGCTCCGACTTCCGGCGGGGACAGGTAGATCCTGGTCATGTGCGGCGCTCCTGGTCGGGTGTGAGGGCACCGGTGGCCATGGCCGATGCTACGAGGAGCGCAGCCCCGAACGCGTCGACGACGACCGCCGCCGTCATCGACCCCAGGTGCACGGCGACGAGGACGGCTCCGACCAGCACCGCTTCCATCCCGATGTAGGCCAGGCTGGCCCGCACCCGGGGCCAGCCCCGGTCGACCAGCCGGTCGTAGGGATGGCCGCGATCGCCGGCCATCAGCGAGGAGTGCCCCCGGAGCCTCCGGACGGCGGCAAACGCCACTTCGCCCACCGGGACGGCCACGATGAGCAGGGCGGCCGCGCCCACCGGTACCGGTCGACCCGGTGCCCACGACTCGGCCAGCAGTACGGTCAGGCCGGTTCCCAGCAGGTAGGCACCCCCGTCACCCAGGTACACGCGGGCCGGCGGCCGGTTGTAGACGAGGAATCCGAGGAGGGACGCGCCCAGGGCGATGGCGAACTGACGGCCGGAACCATGGAGGACCAGGGCGAACCCTCCGGCCGCCACGGCGGTCACGCCGGCGGCCAGCATGTCGAGACCGTCGATCAGGTTCACGCCGTTGATCACCACGACGGCCACGGCCGGCACCACCAGGGCGGCGAGGACGCCCGGCAGGTGGACCGGGCAGGTCACCACGACGGCCACGCCGATCACGACCTGACCGACCAGTCGCCCCGATGCCGGGAGGTCGAAGCGGTCGTCGGCCACCCCCAGGCAGAGGGCAGCGGCCAGCGGCACCATGACCGTGGGTCGCCCGGCTGCCACCCCGACGGCGGTGCCGAGGAAGACGGCCACCCCTCCCAGGTAGGGGACCGGGTCCGTCTGTGGTTTCAGCGCCCCGGGCCGGTCCACGATGCCGGTCCGTTTGGCGGCCACGATCACCAGCGGGGTGGCTCCGAGGGTGACGACCAGGGCGACGGCACCGATCAGCAGTCCGTTCATGACCGACCGGGGGTATCGGGCGGTGGTGGCGGCGGCGCCGACGTCTCCGGACGCCGGTCCCACTGCATGAGTAGGGACTCGGTCCCGGCATGGAGCTCGAAGCGCTCGACGGTCACGAACCCGGCCCGTCGGTAGAGCGACACGGCACCGGCGTTGCCGGCACCCACCACGACGTGGGCGGCATCGCGCCCACGGGCGTGGACCTCGTCGAGGAAGGAGGCAACCAACAGCCGGCCGACACCGCGTCCCTGCCAGGCCGGGTCGACGGCGATGGCCAGGAGTTCCGGGCCCCGCCCGGCTCCGGCCCCGTTGCCGCCGGCGTGGCCGAGGGTATCGAGCACCCGCCGCCATCCGGCCAGCAGGGCTCCGGCCGCACCGAGGGCGGCGGGGATCCCGTCATGGAGGAGGAAGCTGCGGTAGAGGCCGGCCACGTTCGTCGAGCCGGCCACGAAGCCCACCGTCGTCCCTCTGTCGTCGGCGACGAGCAGGAAGGACTCGGGGGACCGGCCGATCCGGCGGTAGAGGCGCCGGAGGAAGCCCGGGCCGAGGACGGACAGGAAGCCCTGGGAGATCTGGTCGGCATGGAGCGCGGCCGACGCCGGAGCATCGGCGTCGGTGGCCGGGCGGATGGCCACCGGCGGGAGACCCGGGCCCGGTCCGGGCCGGCGCTGGCCCTGGTCGGGAGGGTGGGGAGCCCCGGCGGAGGAAGGGTCACCCGCACCCGGCTGCGCCGTCCGGTGTCCTTCTTCGTTGG
Organism: uncultured Acidimicrobiales bacterium; assembly: GCA_963713625.1. Classification (GTDB taxonomy): domain Bacteria; phylum Actinomycetota; class Acidimicrobiia; order Acidimicrobiales; family RAAP-2; genus Bog-756. The sequence goes on from CAVQMN010000011.1 coordinate 259,853, forward strand.
GCCCCATGGTCGTCTCCCGTGGCCCCGCCACGCAGGCCAGGGTCGTGCGCGGCCCGTCGCCACACCTCATTTTGAGTCTACGACCTGTACATATAGACAGGCGGACCTGTACGTTTCCGCGACTCATCGACTAGATTGGCAATTTATGGATAGGGGTTGGGGCGCAGGCGGTTCGGGTCAGTACCAGCTGTCTCAGCTCCAGAACATCGAGGCACAGTCGATCCACATCATCCGGGAGGTGGCGGCCGAGTTCGAACGCCCGGTCTTGCTCTTTTCGGGGGGCAAGGACTCGGTGGTCATGCTCCGGCTGGCGCAAAAAGCCTTCTGGCCTGGACGGATACCGTTCCCGGTGATGCACATCGATACCGGCCACAACTTCCCCGAGGTGCTCGAATTCCGCGATCGGTCGGTCGGCGAGCTGGGCGCCACCCTGATGGTGGCGTCGGTGCAGGAATCGATCGACCAGGGCCGCTCGACCGAGGAGGCGGGACCGGATCCGTCTCGGAACCGCCTCCAGACCAGGACGCTCCTCGACGCCATCGCCGAGCACAAGTTCGATGCCGTCTTCGGCGGTGCCCGGCGGGACGAGGAGAAGGCCAGGGCCAAGGAGCGGGTCTTCTCGTTCCGGGACGAGTTCGGGCAGTGGGATCCGAAGAACCAGCGTCCGGAACTGTGGTCGTTGTTCAACGGCCGGCACCGGGCCGGTGAGCACATCCGGGTGTTCCCCCTGTCGGACTGGACCGAACTCGATATCTGGCAGTACGTGGCCGACGAGGAGATCGATCTTCCGTCCATCTACTACTCCCACCGCCGGGAGGTGTTCCGCCGCGACGGCATGCTCCTGGCTGTCGGACCGCATGTGACCCCGCGCGATGACGAGGAGATCTTCGAGGCCACCGTGCGCTACCGCACCGTGGGCGACATGACCTGCACGGGCGCGGTGGAGTCCTCGGCGGTGTCAGCCGAGGAGATCGTCGTCGAGGTGGCGGCCTCCCGACTGACCGAGCGCGGGGCCACTCGGGCGGACGACAGGGTGAGCGAAGCGGCCATGGAAGATCGCAAACGGGAGGGCTACTTCTAGTGCAACTACTGCGCCTGGCCACTGCCGGCTCGGTGGACGACGGGAAGAGCACGCTGATCGGACGGATGCTCTACGACTCCAAGGCCATCTTCGAGGACCAGCTCGAATCGGTCGAACGGGTGAGCCGTCAGCGCGGCGACGAATACACCGACCTGGCCCTGCTGACGGACGGCCTGCGCGCCGAGCGGGAGCAGGGGATCACCATCGACGTCGCCTACCGCTATTTCGCCACCCCGGCCCGCAAATTCATCATCGCCGACACCCCCGGGCACACCCAGTACACCCGGAACATGGTCACGGGGAACTCCACGGCCGATCTCACCATCGTCCTGGTCGACGCCCGCAAGGGAATCGTCGAGCAGACCCGCCGCCACGCCTTCCTGGCCTCGCTGCTCCGGGTGCCCCACCTGCTGTTGTGCGTCAACAAGATGGACCTGGTCGGGTACGACCAGGAGGTCTTCGATTCGATACGTGAGGAGTTCGCCGCCTTCGCCAGCCGCCTCGATGTGGGCGACCTCAGCTTCATCCCCATCTCGGCGCTCCAGGGCGACAATGTCGTCCAGCGCTCGGCCAACATGCCGTGGTACGAGGGCGCATCGCTGCTCCACCACCTGGAGCAGGTCTACATCTCCTCCGACCGCAACCTGATCGACCCCAGGCTGCCGGTCCAGTGGGTGGTGCGGCCCCAGGCCACCAGCCAACCCGACTACCGGGGGTACTCGGGACAGGTGGCCGGCGGGGTGTTCCGTCCCGGGGACGAAGTCATGGTCCTTCCGTCCGGGCTGACCACCACGGTGGCCGGTATCGACACGTTCGACGGGGAGCTCGACGAGGCGTACCCGCCCATGTCCGTCACCGTCAGGCTCGACGACCATCTGGACGTCTCCCGCGGCGACATGATCTGCCGGCCGCACAACCAGCCCACGGTCGGCCAGGACCTCGACGCCATGGTGTGCTGGATGACCGAGCGACCGGTGAAGCCGGGCGATTTCTTCGCCCTCAAGCACACCACCCGATGGGTGCGGGCAGTGGTACGCGACATCCACTACCGGCTTGACGTGAACTCACTCCACCGTGACGAATCGTCGACGTCCCTCGGCCTCAACGACGTCGGCCGGGTGAGCCTGAGGGTCACCCAACCGCTCTTCTACGACAGCTACCGTCGCAATCGGCAGACAGGATCGTTCATCCTGGCGGCCGAGGACAACAACGTGACTGTGGCCGCCGGCATGCTGCTCGGCCCCGACTGAGAGCGGCGATTCGGGCAATGACCTCTTCCAACGTGACATGGCACGAAGGGCAGGTCGCTCCTGACGTGCGATCGGAGATCCTCAGGTCTCGAGGGGCGACGCTGTGGGTGACGGGACTGTCCGGCTCGGGCAAGTCCACGCTGGCTTCCGCCGTCGAGAAGCGACTGGTGCTCGACGGTCGCGGCGCCTACCTGCTCGACGGGGACAACCTCCGCACCGGCCTCAACTCGGACCTCGGCTTCACCCGCGAGTCCCGGCAGGAGAACGCCCGACGCACCGCCGAGGTGGCCCGCCTCTTCGCTGATGCCGGCCTGGTGGCCATCGTGGCCTTGATCAGCCCGTATGCGGACTCCCGGGAGTGGGCCCGCCAGCTCCACCACCGCGCCGGTATTCCGTTCGCAGAGATCTACATGGAGGCGTCGCTCGACCTGTGTGCCACCCGGGACGCCAAGGGGCTCTACGCGCGGGTAACGAGTGGCAGCATCAGTTCGTTTACCGGGGTGGATGATCCCTACGAGGTCCCCGATTCGCCCGATCTGGTCATCGAGCCGCGCACTTCGGTCGACGAAGCCGTCGACGCGGTCGTGGCCACCCTCGGCCGCATCGAAGGAGTCGGGTTCCGGCTTCAGGGATCCGGCGCCTGACCCCTTCGGCACCACCTGCGGACGGCACCGACCGCTGAGAGTAGCCGGTCCATTTCTCACTGCTGTCGGACAGGCCAAATCGCAGGCCAACGTGTACGATGACAGCGGCGACGTGGGGCCGCAGCGGTTGGTCCTGCGCTCTACTGATGCAGAGGTTGGGACGAGATCAAGCGATGAACCCTTAGTCGACAAAAAATGGTTGTCGAGCCGGGGCAAGTCGTCAACTAAGGGCCGTGCGAATGCAGACTCGAGGTAGGAGAGTCAATCGATGGCTGGCGGCGGTGGCCGCACTGCTTATCGCGCTCGGCTCGATGCTGGTGATCGCCGGTTCGGCGTCAGCATCCACCCCGATCGGCCACTTTCCGACCATCAGGTTCTGGAATTCGTACGACGTGGTGACCATGAATGTTCCGCTCCGGGCGTGGTGCCCGAAGACCGAGCCGTTCTGTGAATGGCAACTCTTCGTGAACGAGCCCGACATTCCGCCTCAAACGGTGGTCGGTACGGCCACGGGGACGTCGGGCATCCTGACCGTTCACTACCCGAAGAACTTCTGCGGGGTGATCCAGGCCGACGCCCTGGTCGGCCCGTCGCCGTGGCTCCTCCAGTTCGGGCACAAGAAGATGATCAAGACCGGGAAGTCGTGCAACGGGCCTCCTCCCACGAGCACGACCAACCCTCCCGCCTCGACGACCACGACCAAGCCGCCCCACACCACCACCACGACCAAGCCGCCCCACACCACGACCACGACCAAGCCGCATCACACCACCCCCACCACCAAGCCGCACCACGCCGCCACCACCACCACCCAAGCCCTCCCGTTCACCTCGAGCTCGACACCCCCGGCTGCCGCCGCCGTGTCGGGTGGGTCGTCGGACCCGTCGACCGCAGCACCTGCCCAACTCCCGTTTACCGGCGCGGATGTCCGACCGCTGATCGTCATCGGCTCCGCCCTGATCCTGGCCGGCATCTATATCCTCACGACGCTGGAGCAGCGACGCCGGGCCATGCGACGGATGGCCTACTCGATGCGGACGAGCCCGGCGCGGGGATACGCCACTCGAACCTCCAGGTGGTTCCTGGGCGACTGAGCCGGGCCGTCCACGGCAGAAGGAGCGAGTCGAAGCGGTACAGTACGCTCACCGGTGACCGATTGTCCGGTTGTCAGATGGCTGCGGGGGTGATCCATGAAACTCGAGGTTCCGGTCCGCGGTGAACCCCAGGCCCCCCTCTTCCGTAGCCGGTTCGGGGGCCTGTGGGTCGACCGCAGCGACGCCCACGAGGTGCTGGCCGACCGTCTGGCCCGAGGTGAGGTCAGTCCCGACGATGCGGTGCTGCTGGCCCAGTACATCGACCACGGGTACACCGTGCTCCCCGGGGCGGTCAGCGACGAGGTGATCGATGACTACCTCGACTTCTTCGAGCATGCCTGGGACGACGCTCCCGCCACCATCTGCGCCTACCACCAGGGCCAGGTGCAGCGGATGTCACGGGATCTCTACGACAAGGTGGCCAAGGTCAGCTGCCTCCACTGGTACTACCCCCGGGCGGCAGAGATCATCTTCCCCCCGGCCGTGCTCCGGTTCATGACCCAGATCTACGACCGCCCACCCGTTGCCTTCCAATCGATGTCCATGCGCAAGGGGTCCCAGGAGCCCCTGCACATCGATACCGGCCCACTCACCCTGACCGAGCCGATGTCGATGGCCGCCTCGTGGGTGGCCCTCGAGGACGTGAAGCCACACTCCGGCGAGTTCCAGTTCGTGCCCGGGAGCCACCGGGTCCCCGAACTGCTTCACCACGGCGTGACCAAGGGCCACAACGGGGACATGGACGAGTACGGGAAGATCCTCTCCCGGATCCTCGAGGTCTGCGACGAGCGGGGGCTGAAGACGGAGTACTTCATGGCCAAGAAGGGCGACGTGCTCATCTGGCACGCCGACCTCATGCACGGTGGAGCGATGATCGAAGACCCCGACAGCACCCGGAAGAGCTTTATCGCCCATTTCATGCCTCTCGGAGTGATGCCGACGTTTTACGATTTCTCCGGTGTCGACGCCCTTCCCTACCCGAGCGGGGGCTACTGCCTGGACGATTTCCGGAAGGGTTCGCGGGACCGGGTCGACACCGGCCCGCCGACCAGGCGGCTCAAGGACCATGTTCCCCTTTCGATTCGGACACTGGCCCGGAAGCAAGTGGACAGATTCTCACCGACGGCCAAGTAGCGGCTGATCCCCGCCGAACGCCACAGAACACGAAGAGCGCCGAAAAAGAGCAGTCGACCAGGATCGGCCGATTCGAACGGCTTCGGGCGAATCGGCCGGTCGCGTTTCGACGCTGCTACGATTTTTGCTCAGGGGGGCCTGCAGTGACAGTGGATCTCTGCGCCTTGCTGGGATAAGGCCGAAGATTGGGGGTGGGGGTGACTGCAGAAACGCAAGCTGTCGCGGTGACAGGACTAGCGGCAACGGAACGCGGGGAATCGGCTGTGCCCTCAGGTTCGATCGACGAAGGGTCTTCCCGCTGGCGGCGTTGGCTGCCGCCGACCGTCTGCGTCCTTCTCTACCTGGTTCTTTCCATCGTCCTCTACGGCGCATCGAACTCGGTCGGTGCGGGCCATATCACCGGGGTCCGGACGCAGGACCAGATTCAGCAGATCTGGTTTCTCGAATGGGGATACTACGCACTGGCCCATGGCCACAACCCGTTCTTTACCCAGCTGCAGAACTATCCATTTGGCATCAATCTCGGGATCAATACGTCGATGCTGGCGCTCGGCGTGGTCTTCTCACCCATCACCGCACTGTTCGGGCCGATCGTGACGTGGAACATTCTCATGCGTTTGGCCCTCGTACTGTCGGCCGCGTCCATGTGCTTCGTACTCCGCCGATGGACCTCTTGGTGGCCCGCCGCATTCATCGGAGGGCTGCTGTATGGATTCAGTGCCTTTACGACCTTCTTCAGCCTCGGGTACCTCTTCCTGATCTTCATACCCCTGCCTCCGCTGATCTTCCTGTTCCTCCACGAAATCCTCGTACGCCAGCGCTGGCGGCCGGTCCGAGCCGGCGTGGGGCTCGGCCTGGTGTGTGCCGTCCAATATCTGATCTCGTCCGAGCTGCTGGCCAGCACGGTCCTGATGGCTGCGATCGCCAGCCTTCTCGCCCTCATTGTCCGCCGGAAGGACCTGAAGGCAAAGCTCCCCTACATCAAGACAGCCTTCATTCCGGCACTGGTCATAGGAGGTGTGCTCCTGATCTATCCGGTGGTCTTCGCCTTCGCCGGGCCGGCTCATCTCAGCGGTGTGCCCAAGTTGCGCAAAGCCCACAGCGATGTCCTGGGTCACATCGTGCCGGGGCACTTGATCCGGTTCGTTCCCCACGTGTTCAAATCGGTCTGGAGGAACTTCACGCTCTACTTCTACTCAGCACCCACCTACCAGGGGATCCCCTTTCTCATTGCCATCGCCGCCATTGTGGTGTGGCTGCGAAAACGGCCGGTCGTTCTCCTGGCCGGGGTGATGGCGGCCATTGCCTTTGTCCTGTCCCTCGGATCGAGCCTGGATGTCCATGGGCACATCTACGCCATTCCCCTTCCCTTCACCATTCTGGCGAAGTTGCCCGTTGCCGACGGCCTGACGGCCGGCCGGTTTTCGATGTTCATCGACCTCTTCGGCGCGGCCATCGTCGCCGTCGGGGTGGATGAGATCCACCGGCGGCTGACGCAATCGGATCGTCTGAGGTCCCTGTCCCGGCCCGAGAAGGGGGTAGTGGCGGCCGTCGTCGTGGCCGCCGTGGCATTGGTTGTCGCCATCCCCCTGCTTCCCCGGCACAGCCAAGACACCTCACCATCGAAAATTTCGTCCTTCTTCACATCGAGCGCGGCGGGCGCCATCCCCCCCGGCAGTGTGGTGCTCACGTACCCGTATCCGGCGGCGCCGACCGGCCAGTCGCTCTTCGGCAACCGGGACGTGGCCGCGGTGGGCGATGCCTTGTTGGACCAGGCGGTTTCCGGCATGCATTTTGATCTCATCGGGGGCTACGGATGGACGCCCGGGCCTGCCGACGTCTCCCCCAACCCCACGCCACTCGATCCACTGGCCGTCGAGGACCTGTTCAATGCCTCTTTCTACGGTTCGCCAACCCACGCGGAGAAAGCCGTGCTTTCCCACGCCAACCTGACCGAGGACCTCAGGCTGTTCCTGCACCGATACAACGTCGGGACCGTTCTGGTCTTGCCCATCGGCCGCAATCCGGCCGCCGTGGTGGACCAGATGACGACGGCGATCGGCCCCCCGACACACGCTCATGGAGTGACCACCTGGTTCCACGTGCAGGAACGGTTGGCTGCTCAATCCTCCCGCACCTAGTGGTGATGATGTCGGCGCCGACACCGATGAACGGGGGATGCAGCCGATGGGCCTGTTGAGTCGAATGCTGATTCCGCGCAAAGTCCGGAGAGTGGGCCATCCGGGGCGCGCCGTGAAACGGGCCGTGACACCGCGGAGCGTCAAAAAGGTCCGCCACGCCATGCACCCGGTGAGCAACGCCAAGTACTCGGCCGAGAGGTCGCTCAACACGAAGAGGCGCACGGCGTCAAGAGTGACCGTGTATCACCACGGCTCATGCCCTGTGAACCATCGCACCGCAGAGGCAGCGGCGAAATGCCGGCGGACTCACTGAGCTCCGACACCCGAACCTGATCGCCGTGAGGCCCACCGGGTGGTGTGGGCAGGGGTGGAGTCGTCACCCGACCCGCCCTTTCGCGGGCCCGCGCTTCCGAGCACCTTTCCGAGCCGGGCGCTCAGTCTCTCGCCGATCCGAAGTTCTCGGCGTACCACCTCGTCTCATGGTGATCCCGGGCGTCTGGGTCCGCCCGATGAGCGGGATCGAGCTTGCTCAGGATGCGGTCAAGCGTGCGGTAGTCACGTTGGCTGAGCACCCTGATGCCACTTCGGATCAACAGGGCGGCACACACGCCCTGACCGGCTTGATGACGGCCCTGTGTTCGTGCCCCTCGATAGATGACCTCAGATCCACAAGCGGCACTGGTGTCGGTGAGAAGTGCCAGACGGACCTGATTGTCCCGTGCCATTCCCAACATGGCCTGGGCGGCATCGATCATCGACCGAGTCCAGTCCTCTCCTGTATCACTGAGGACCCGCGCTCTGCCGTCGAGGACATCGAATCCGTCGCCACCGTGGATATCAGGAGTGGCCCGTGGAGTCCCGAAGGCGAGGTCCTCGGGGCAAAAGGTGACGACCTGGACATTGCTGAGTCGAAAATTTGTTCCGTGTGGGCGAAGGGAGCACCGTATGCACTCCCATCGACTCCACAGGGGACGCCTCGCAGGCAGGCACTGGCCAGGAGTCTCAGCGGGTCCCCCTCCGTAAACGTTGGCCAGGCCCGAATCTCAGCTTCGCTCGGGAGGTGGTCGGTCGTTGCCATGACCTCATTGTGCCCGGCAATCGATGGTGGCCGGCAATCGGCATGGTGAATACGGCTCCCCATCCGGAGAGATGGAGCACCCTCGGGATCGGAGGGCTAGCATGATTCTCACTGGCAGCCGTGTGAAGCCCGGCTGTGAAGGGAGGCGTTGTGTCGAAGCTAGGCATGGCCAGCGCAATGGTGACTGCGTCAGCGGCCTTGGGCCTGATGCTATGCCCGGGGCCGGCCGGGGCCTCTTCACCTCCCCCAACCATCGTTCGGCAACCGGTCAGCCGGCAAGTCGCCTACGGAAAGACGGCGACGTTCACCGCCGCGGCCACGAACAGTTCGACGGAGGTGTGGCAAAGGTCCGAGGACGGAGGGTCCTCCTGGGAGACCCTCCAGTCCGGAACCGATTCCACCCATGACGGGGTGACGACCTCCACGTTCACCACGGGGACGTTTACCCGCGCTGAGAACGGATGGGAGTTCAGAGATGCGTTCTGCAACGACCCGACGGGTGTGCCTTCAGGCATCCAGTGCTCAGGAACCGACGCCGCCGTTCTCACCGCCATCGGATCACCCGTGGTCACCAAGCAGCCCGAGAGCCAGCGTGTGCATGTGGACCACAAGGCGCACTTTTCGGCTGCAGCCAGCGGTAAGCCGACCCCGACCGTCCAGTGGCAAATCTCGAAGAACCACGGGAGAACGTGGTCCAATGCCGCAGGACAGCGTTCTACGACCTTCACCAGCACCGCGCTGAGCACCGCTCAGAATGGTTGGCGGTTCCGAGCGGTGTTCACCAATGCCAATGGCTCGACCAGATCAAACGCCGCCACCGTGTCCGTCATAGGCTGACGGCCAGACAGTACCGCTCCTCTCAGGCGCAACCGGGGCCCCGTTGCTCCTCTGAGGCATCACGCTGGAGATCGAGGGACAAGCGAATTGCCCGGACATCCGACCGGGATGGGCTTGTCGACGCCAGCTACTCTGCCTGATCGACCGGCTACTGGCAAGCCGTCATCGAGTGATGGAGTGCGGGCGAGTTGAGAGCTTTCGCTATGGCGTACTTGTCGTCGGACATGTTGTAGATCGTTGGCTGCTGCTCCCACGGCTCTGTATTCCAGGTCCACGTGACCCAGCCACTGAACCGGAATCCGGCCAGATCACAACTCTGCTCCTCCCACGATACGAGGGTGTTGGCGGCCGTGGCCACTTTCGGAGTCTCCGATGCGTACTCACCGAACTCTCCCATGATGACGGGCTCGTCCACCGTCTTGGCCGCCACTCCGATGCTCTTGATCTGCATGGATGCCGAACCGAAGATCGGATACATATGAAGGTCCACAAAGTCGACCTGACTCTTTGAAGAAAGAGACGATTGAGGCCGACCAATCCTGTCGCCATGAGAGCTCAAACCCAGGGTAAATCCTACAGAGATGAGCGTCGGTGGGATACCGAGACTGTTCTCGGTCGAGCGAATCGTGGCGCTGAGTTGGTTCTCCCAGTGGAGGGTGTTGCTGTCGATCATGGCATTGCGCGAGGAGGAACTGGCCATATCGAACGCACCTTCGGTGGTTTGTACCGATTGGCTCGTCAGGTCGAGAGGCCACTCATTGGTATAGAAGATGGTCTCGCCCTGCAGCTCGAAGGAGAAGATATCCCCCATGTTGGCACCATCGGCGTACAGCGTCTTCACCAGGTTGCTCACGTAGGTTTCCTCGGCGGTCAGATAGTTGGGATCGAGGTAGTAGAGATTGATATCTCCGTTGGGATTTGGTGCAGGATCGTACGCTGGCTTGGGGACATCTTGATTGGGGAGTGACATCAGCGTCATCGAGACCCGGATGTTGTAACTCCGGGCGAGATCAATGAAGTTGGCGACGTTCTCCCAGTAGGGATTGCCTGTCTCGGGCGTCCCGTCCTCTGCCTGGTTGAATCCGACATGAACCACGTTGTATCCGTAGTATTCCATCGAGGCGAGTGCCTGGGCGGCGTCCTGCTTGTTATAGACATCGGGCGTGGAGCCGACGTCGAAGGCGGCAGTATCACACAGCGTCCCTGCACTGTTCGTTACGGTCACACGTCGCACATAATCAGCACCTCTCGGTACGAACTTCTGAGGACTATTGTCAACGATCTTCTCGAACGATCCACCGCCGTTCGCCGGCACGGTCTCGATGGGATCGACCGGAGCCGTGGGGGACACCTTGGCGCCCCATGGTCCGTCGGGGAGCCTTCCGGTCTTCAGCGCCGTACAGGGTCGGTCCGTCTGTGCGGCAGATGGCGTCGCCGCGTGCGCTCCATGGGTATAGGTGAGAAATCCCAATGCCAAGGCTATGGATACTGTGACGACTTTGGTCATATCCCTGCCATCTGCGATGCGCCCTCTTGTCGGTGACCCCGGGTGGATGCCAGTAGCCACCGGACGCCATCAGCTCGCCAGCCCTCACCTCGGCCGACACCGCCCATTGTAAGTCGTCTTTTCCGAGGGAAGGCGAGGGAGCCGTCCCTCGGCGATCCTGGAGTTCACACCCAGGCACACGGATCAGCATTCTCCGCGGATCGGGTGCGCTTCACACCTGTCCGTTTTGACCAGGCCACGTTCACGAAGGGCACGTGGCCTGGGCACCGAGACCGGAAGCCGCGGGCATGGGTGTGATCGGTCTGCCTGCAAAGTGGTGATCAGTACGGTCGATGATCGTCGTTGGGTCGGTCGGGGACACCCAGGGCACTCGACAGGCCTGTGATGATGGTGGGCGTGGATGACGACCGCCGCCTATCGTTCGGGGACGACGCTGAGCAATACGACCGGGCCCGGCCGTCCTACCCGGCTGCGGCGGTCGATGCCGCTGTCGATGGCGTGGACATCCGACGAGTCTTGGACGTCGGGTGCGGCACGGGCATCGCGTCACAGCTGTTCCTCGACCGCGGGTGCGAGGTCGTCGGTGTGGAGCCGGACGAGCGGATGGCCACCATCGCCCACCGACGCGGTGTGAACGTCGTCGTCGCGCCGTTCGAAAACTGGACGGCCGCGGACCGATTCGACCTCGTCGTCTCCGCTCAGGCGTGGCATTGGGTTGATCAGAACATCGCACCAACGGCAGCCGCCGACGCACTTCGCCCGGGTGGTCGACTGGCACTGCTCTCGAACGGCTACGAGGAAGTATCCCTGGGCGACGAGCTCGACGCGGTCTACCGCCAGTATGCACCCGAGATCGTCGCCAAGACGTTCGTGCTCGGGCGGCGCGCGCCAGGCCTCCGTTCGGCGCACGCGGGTTCGATCGAGGCGTGCGGACGGTTTGGACCCGTCGAGGAGCGGTCGTTCAGGTGGGAGCGTACCTATACCTGTGACGAGTGGCTCGACCAGCTTCCGACACACAGCGACCACAGGACATTGCCCGTGGAAGTGCTCCGCACACTGTTGAGAAACATCCGTGCCGTGATCGACGAGGGCGGCGGCACTCTCACCATCGGCCACACCACCGAATTGATGTTCGCCGCCCGCCACTAGGGCGGCCGAGATCTGCTCCGAAGCTGTGACGATTGCCGAGGCAGGAACGTCGGTCCGATTTCGAAGTGCTGGCGGAACGGAGCCTTTTACGTCGGTGTCCCTCGGGTTCCAGTGTCCCCGCGTGTGTGACTACCAGCCGAGTGCTGACCATGATTCGTGATGTCGATCTGTGAATCGAACTTCAGTGGTGCTCGGCGACAGGTGACCCCGATCCCCGTGGGGGGCAGTCGATTCAGGTTGGGCCGGCTGAACCGAAGATGAACCACCTCGTCGACCGGATCTCGGCGCTCCAGCCCTCTGCTTCGATGAGCGACTGCAGCTCACCTGGCTCGTACATCACGCTGATGACCCGGTGCTCGGACCCGTCCCTCAGACGACGCACGTGCAGGTCAGTCTCGTGCTTGATGACGAAGGGGTCCTTTGTCGTCGTCGCAGGCTTCGGATCGTTTCGATTGTCGATGAGGAACGCACGTCCGGAGGGAGTGAGGCATGAGTGGAGGAGCGACCAGAACTCGCCGAATCGGGACCTGGGCACGTGGGAGAGCCAGAAGGAGAAGAACACCACGTCATAGTGGGAGTCCGCTGGCCAATCGAAGATATCTGCCACGACGTAGTTCACCTCGGAGCGTCCCACCCGTGCCTGGTTGAGCGCGAGGACCTCAGGTGAACTGTCCACAACGGTGAGCCTGTCGGCTGTGCGAGCGAGGCGCTCGGTCCACCAGCCGGTACCTCCGGCCAGTTCCAGGACCGAGCCCGTGGCTCCAAAACCAGTCAGGGCGTCTTCCACGACCGCCACTTGGCGCTGCCATTCGGACAACTCTTCCTCGCCCCGGTCGAACCGGCCCCGTCGCTGCCACCATTCGTCGTACTCAGGCGCCCGGGCCCGATAGTACGAACGCTGCTCCGCGAGGAGGTCCTCGTCGTTCACGCCGACAGTGTCGCGCTCTTTCGTGAGTGCCTCAAAGGGCCGGCCACCGCTTCGCGCATCCGTGCGTCGCACTGAGCGTTTCGAAGCGTGCATCGGGCACGGGGCGCTGCCGTTCGTCGTGCTGGGCACCCTGGCTACGGCCGTTCTGATCAAAATGCGATTTCGGAACGAACCCTTCAGAGGTCGCCACCGACGCAGCGATCTGTGTCACCGGGCTGACCTGAGACCGGTCACAGGCTCAGGAATAGGAACGTCCACTCAGGCGGACAGCTCCTGGACTTTGAGGGTATCGACGTGCTGCTGCATCGAGATGATCTTGCCATCACGAAACGTCCAGACGTGGGCCATCCGCACCTCCGCGGGCTTGCCCGTCGAGCGCTGCTTCCAGGAGTAGGTGCCAGTCGCGACCACGGTGTCGTCTTCGGCCACGAATCGGGTCGGGGTCACGGTGAACTCGTCGCCGATCTCACCGAGTCGCATGAATACTCCATCGACAACCGCTTGCGGTCCGACGTACGTGCCGGCGAGTGGGAAGCCGTCTGCCTCGGTCCACTCGATCTTGTCATCCATCAATGCCAGCACCTTCGGTACGTCTCCCTCGGCGAAGGCTTGGTACGCGCCCTGAATGATCTGCTTGTTGTCCGCCATGGCATTCTCCTATCGCAGTCCGTTCGTCTCTCGTTCCATTCTGCGGATCTGTCGTTACAGATGCGCGTCACCTTGAGAAGGTTGGGCTAACCGACGGTCAGCATCCCATCGTGCGATGCAGGTGTCCACTGTCACCGAATGGCCTCGGGCGAGTTAGCGGTGAGCAAGCACCGGGCTTGGAAGGCGCCTCCCGCCGGGCAGTAACGGGGGCCTGTGGGCTCGGCGTACGAACCCCCGAAAGCCGAATTTTCGGGGAATGGCCGGCGCGCTACGGTGCCTGAATGGATCAGCCCAATATCTTGCTCATCATGACCGACGAGGAACGCTACCCGCCCCCTTACGAGGTCGACGCGGTGGCGGCTTTTCGCACCAAGCAGCTGACAGCCCGTGAGTCGATCAGAGGCCGCGGGATGGAGTTCCACCGGCATTACGCAGGGTCGACTGCCTGCACCCCAAGTCGGGCCACGCTCTTCACGGGACAGTACCCGTCGCTCCATGGGGTCAACTCCACCGACGGCACAGCCAAACAGAACTCCGATCCGGGGATGAACTGGCTGGACCCCAACTCCGTGCCCACCCTCGGCGACTGGTTCCGGGCTGGGGGCTACCAGACCCACTATCGCGGGAAGTGGCATATCTCGTTCGCCGACCTGATGATTCCCGGCACCCACGAGGGGCTAAAGGCGTCAGACGACGACGGCAGGCTCATCGGTGACGCCGTCGCCGCCTACCGCAAGGCTGACCGACTCGATCCGTTCGGCTTCTCAGGGTGGATTGGCCGTGAACCGCACGGTGCGGCCAGATCCGACTGCGGAACCATCCGAGACGGCGTGTTCGCCGAACAGGTCGTGGAGCTGTTCGGCGAGCTTGCGGGAGCCAGAGATCAGGGACCATGGCTGACGGTGGCCTCCTTCGTGAACCCCCATGACATCGCCTTCTCCGGGTTCGGCTGGGAGCAGCTCCTGAAGTTCGGGCCGCCGGATGAGACTGTGCCCGAGATTCCTGAGCCGCCATCTCAGTCCGACTCGTTCAGCAGCCGTCCCGCTTGTCAGGAGGCGTTCAAGGCGGTGTGGCCTCAGATGATCTTCGACACGGCCACAGACCTCGGCTACCGGCGGCTGTACTACTACCTGATGAAGCTGGTCGATCAGGCAATCGGGAAGATTCTCGGCGCACTGGAAGCTTCGGGCATGGCCGACGACACCATCGTCGTCTTCACATCGGACCATGGCGACTTGCTGGGAGCGCATGGCGGTCTCATCCAGAAGTGGTGTAACGCCTTCGATGAGGCGACCCGAGTGCCCCTGCTGATGGCCGGGCCGGGGATCGCTCCGGGCGGCATGGGCGTGAACGTTCCCACGAGTCACGTCGACCTGATCCCAACCCTCATGGGTCTGGCCAAGATCGATATCGAGCAGGCGGCCGCAGGTGTGGCTGCTCACCATGACGAAGCCCATCCACTGCCTGGCCGTGACCTGAGCGCGGTCGTCCTGGGCACGACCACTGTGTCTTCCATCGAGTCGCCGATCTACTTCATGACGGAGGACGATGTCACCCGTGGAGTCACCCAGGTGAACATCCTCAACGGCAAGCCTTTCGAACCGGTGGCCCCGCCGATCAACATCGAGTCGGTGATCACTTCGTTACCCACTGGTGACGGAGGGGTGCAGGAGATGTGGAAGCTGAACCACTACTACGAGCGCCTGGACGACTGGTATGCAGCCCAAGGGGTTGCGGCCAATCCGTTCCTTCCTCCTGCCGCCGAACCGGAGTGGGAACTGCACAACCTGACCATTGACCCCGATGAGCGAAACAACCAGGCCAGCTCCAATCCTGAGACCGTTTCGGCTATGCAGTCGGTGCTGGAATCGCAGCGCGACGCCAAGCGGTTGATCCCGGCACTTCGCAACGCCACGCCGTAACCGAACAGCCCGCTTCGAGCAGTCCGGCCCTTTGGCTTCTTTGGGCGCGAGTGGAAGCGAAAGAGCATGCCCCCCTCGCTCGTCCTGCCCGCCGTCATCCGCTCAGTGCTGCCCGAGGCAGGTCCCGCCTCGTGCCGAGGATATCCACACGCCCGAATCTGGTTGGTTGCGGGCGCACCAACAAAAGCCCCGAGCGTGGCCCGACCCGATGACCGCAACCTACTTACGTCCCAAGAGTCGAACGCTCAGTCCTCCAGGGTCGATCTGAGTCGTCAGAAGGCAAAGGTGAGGGCGACGCAGGACGCAATCAGCAGAGCGGCTCCGATGAGGGTCGCCCTGGGATTTCGAGCCAGACGTTTCGAGCGTCGCATGGGGTTCTCGATGATGAAGTAGGTGGCCGCGGCGAGCCCCAGTGCGAGGAGGGCAAGAACAAGATTCCTGAACACGGGCGATGGCCCGAATTTCATGTGCGCATAATCGACGGCGATAACGAGTACGACGGGTTGCCACAGGTACCAGGAGAATGACCAACGTCCAATCCACCGGAACGGAAAAGCTCGGAGGAGAATCTCTGCTCCCCACTTCGGCGCGGCCGCGCCTCCTGCGATGACCAGCGCGGTGAACAGGACGGGAAACGCTGCCGCGTAACCGGGGTAGACAGTCCGAACGGTCAGTTCGAAAGCCGTGACCAGGAGGCCGACAAGAGCGATCCAGGTGATAGCCGCGGCCCATGCTTGGGGAAGCTTCTGAAAGTGGGCCGTGCCCAACGCCACCAGACAACCGACGGCCAACTCCCAGGCGCGAGCGAAGGTCGAATCGTATCCGGCTCCTGCCAGGGCGGGGTTGGAGTTCGCCACCGAGATGAAGAACGAGATCAAGATCACCCCGGTCAATCCCAGGGAGAGACGCTTCCGTACCGACCACCTTCCGGGGATGGAGAGGACCAGTACGAAGAACGCCGGATAGAACAGATAGAACTGCTCCTCCACCGCGAGAGACCAGTAGTGGACGAGGATCTTTGGGTGCCGAGCGAAGATATTCGGGTCGACCTTTCCCAGGTGGAAGTTGGCCAGAAAGACGGCAGCCCATCGACTGTCACTGGCCACCAGCCTGGTCGTGCGAGCGCTGGCCATGGCGGCGGTGACGATGAGGGCCACCATGATCACCAACAGTGCGGCCGGGAGGATCCGGCGGGCTCGCCGTGCGTAGAACGTCATGAATGCCGTCTTGCCCGTCGACCTTCGTTCTCTGAGCAGTAATCCGGTGATGACGAACCCGGAGATGACGAAGAACACGTCCACGCCGACAAATCCGCCTTTCATCCACCCCGGATCAGCGTGAAAGAGCACGACAAGCAGGATGGCGACGGCGCGCATTCCTTCGACGTCGGGTCGAAAGGGACGGTCCTCCGGAGCCGAGCCGGCCTCGTCACCGGTGGCCAGGAATCGAACCGTCGTCGGTGAGGTTGTGCCGGTGGCCTCGTTCGATGGTTCAGTCAATGGTTCGGTCCACTTTCCGTGACCGCACGATCCCGACAACCCCGGCCACGATGAGGCCGACCGCGGCGAGGACGGCCAGGACGATCCCTTCGGTGAACGATGACGGCCAGTAATTCAACTCGATGACGTGGCGGCCCGGGGGTATCTCGGCCTGGAGCATGATCAGCGAGTACTGCTTGAGGGTCAACGGACGGCCGTCGATCGTCGCGTGCCATCCGGGCACATTGGTCAGATGCAACCGGAGGACCTGGGGTGTGCTCGAATTCGTAGTCAGCCGCCACGCCGCCGGATTCGGGTGGGAGACCGGTACCGGCACCCCGATGGCGCTGCTCGAGGGCTGTTGCCCGGACGACGGCTGTGGCACCAGGACAGCGGGTGACGCCCCGGGGATCCGGTAGAGATCCTCCCCGTCGATTTCGGTGTCGTACACGCCGCCGATGGGCCCACCCGTTCCATGGGGTTCGATGACGTAGCTGACGCCGTAGGCCCGGGCGATGCCGGCATTGGCGATGCCCGGGCAGTAGTGGGAGATCGTCGGCTGGCCCCCCTGATCTCCGGTGCTGACCTTCCAGGCGATGTAGTAGTCACGAGGGACCATCGGGTCGTACACCGCGAGCTCGTGCACTCCGTACACGATGTTGTCATTGACCGGGATACCCAGCCCCGGCGGGAACAGGCACTGTGGTGCGCCGAAGCCGACAAGCGCTGACCCCACGGCCCGCTGGAGTGCCACCGTCGAAGGTGTGGACGCAAAGGGTGTCGAGCTGGACGTCCACAGCCCCATGCCGCTCCAGATGAGGAAGATGGTCTCGGTGCCGAGCAGGATGATTGCGGTACACACTCTCAGTCGGTGGCGGCGGGGGAGCTTGTCCGGCCCCGTCTCCGTGGTGGCTTCTTCGGCGGGCTGGCCGCGTCGGGCCGCCACGACCTCGACCGCCACCACGACCAGGCCCGCCACCACGCCGGCCAACAGCCAGGTGAAGCCCCTGTCCCGGATGGTGTTCTGGAACTTCAACAGATGGTGCCGGTCGGTGAACCAGAAGACGGCCAGCGCCAGTGCGCAGACTCCGAACGCCGCGCCCATGAACCTGAGTACCGACCTGTTGCCGGGTGATCGGACGAAGACATGCAGTCCCACGGCCGACAACATGGCGACACCGAAGGTGAAAAAGTTCAAGGCTCGAGGGAGACGCACGGCATGGAGTCCCGGAAGGGCGTTGATCACCGAAATGGCGGCCGGGACGAAGACGACGATCCCGGTCACGAGGACGACCGCGGCCAGGGCGGCGACCTCGGGCTGGCGGATCCGGAAGACCAGGGCGGCCAGGGCCAACACGATGGCGATGATGCCGATGTACTTGTATTCGTGCACGATGGGCGTCCCGATGAGCCAGGGGAAGGCGGTCCGGAACAGGTAGTTGACCGAGAGGGCACTCTGGGCGTTGAGCGCGCTGCCGCCGGAGTTCCGGATTGACTTGGAGACGAGTTCGAGGCCCGGAAGCAGAAGTGGCGCGCCGAGGAACATTCCGGCGATGAGGGCGATCACCAGGTTGCGGAACGGCACCACGACCGGACCGAACCCTCCGGCCTGCTTCGCCCGGAAGCCGAGGAGCACCAGGGCGAAGACGACCAGGGTGCCGACGAGGAGGACAAGGGTGTCGGGCTCACCGGCATAGATGGCAAAGGCCAGGGCCACGCTGAAGAACGCCACATCCCGAATCTTGTGGCGGCCGCGGATGATGAGGACGACCGCCGCGCACAACCAACCGGTCCAGGCGACCACGGACGCAATCGGCCACCCGAGCCACACGAAGAACGGGCCACTCAACTCGAACACCGTCCCGGCCAGCGCGCAGGCGACAATGCTGAGTCGCAACACCCGTCCGAGCACGTAGGCGCCCGTGCCCGCGATGAGCAGCGTGGCCATGACCTGGACGGTGTACATGAGCCGGAGCGGGAACAGGTAGCCGATGAGATTGGGCAGACTGAAGACCGCCGACTGCCAGTTGAAGGCCAAGGGCATCCCCAACGCGCTGTAGGGATTCCACAGAGGGAGCTGGCCGTGGTGAACCTGGGTCCAGGCCAGGCTCGTCCAGGGGATCATTTCATTGATCTGGTCCCCGGCAAACCCGTTGTGCACCAGGACCCCGTGCTGCTGGAGCATCCCGTAGCCGGAAAGCCAGTCGTATTCGCCGAGCGAGAGGCCGTGTCGCAAGGCCGGGATCATGATGCCCACAGCTGCGGCCACCACCCAGCCCACCCCGAGCAGGTCGCGGATCCAGGCATGGGAGTTCGCGCGTCGATGGCTCGACGGGGGCGACGCTGCCACTCCAGATGCTGGTTCGTCTTGTTCCGGCAAGTGGCTCACGTTAGATCAATTGTCCAAAAACAAGATTGCAATTGCCCATAAACACGATTACGACTTGCGCAAGCGTCGACCGACGGGGAATGAGCTCGGGCCCAAGAGGCAACGGTGCCCACAACGTCACGTCCAGAGTTTCGACACGGTGGGACGCCTTCGGACGTTCTGGCAGCTCACCGCACACGTCGCCCAAGGCAAAAGAACGCCGAGGGTGCCCGGCGATCTACGCATAGTAGTGGCTGACCATCGGCCGGCTACATGGACGAACTCGCCTAAATCCCATGCATTCGGCAGCTTTTTTCGCTACAGTCGTTCTCATGAAATGGTTCTGGGTGATCGTGCTGGTGATAGTTGGCATTCTCGCTGCACTTGTTGCGGTCGAATATCTGACTGTCTCAATCCATGCGGTGCCGACCTTCATGGGCCGCCACAAGGGCCGGGGCCACTATCGCAAGCGGGGAGCTCTCGCCGCGCTGATCGCGCTGATCGCCTTCGTGGCCGCCGGCTATCTGATCTATCGGACCCGACGGGCCGACAAGTTGGCCCTGGCCGCCGCCGGTGGTGGGCCGGCTGTGCCCGCGGCTGTGGAGGTCGAGCCAGCTGCCCCTGCGGCCGAGTTGCCGATGGAATCCGCCGCCGCTCCCGAGCAGCCGGCGATCGCGTCGGACCAGCCGGTGGCTTCCGAGCAGCCCACCGAAGAGTAGAACGCCCGGGGGCGGGCCGACTCGCGGGGGAGGGCGGCCGTCGCCGCACGTTACTGCCGGCCACGTCGCCCCTTGGCCAGGATCCGCCGTCCCCGGTCGAGCAGATGGACGGGTCGGCTGTTCCCGTTCCCGCCGCTGTCGGCAGTCGGTTCCGGGCCCCCGAGGGAGAGCCACTCCTCATAGGTGGAGGGCGGGAACCCGTCAGGCCACAGGCGATCGATGGCCCGGTTGGCCGTGGTGATGCGGCGGTCGATCGAGGGAACGCCCGTGGTGAGCAGCCGTCCTCGGCGATCGACCTGTTGGTGGTAGTGGATGATGGACGGCTCGGCCACGTCGGGCGGGATGGTGCTCGGGGCGTGCACCGGGGTGTTCCAACGGACTTCGAGGGCCAGGGCCCCGCTGCCGGTGGCGGAGATCGCCATGGCCATGGCCACCTGGTCGATGTAGACCGTCCACTGATCGAGGAGCTCGAGGCGATCGAGGAGCCATCTGGCCCACCGAGCCCAGGCCGAGGCGATGCCCGGTAGGAGTGGTGCCGGAATGAGATAGAGCCCACCGTTGCTGTTCCCCTGGACCGTCCGCTGGCTGCCGTCCCAGGCCAGGGCGATCGCGGGCGGCGGGGCCACGCCGGCGGCCTCGAAGATGGCAAGGATCACATCGTAGGGAGGGACCGGCGCGTCGACCGGTTTTCCGGCCACGGCATCGGCGGGCACCGCCAGCCCCCGGGGATCATCGAGGACGACCACATCGGTGTCGCACAGGACCACTATCCCGTCCGGTCGGTCTTCGGCCAGCCGCAGGGCACCGGAGATCTTGTTGCAGTGGGGCGAACGCGGATCAAAGGCCTCGACCGACCGTACGGTGACGCCGTGACCCCGCAGGTAATCGAGGGCGTCGGAGGTCTCCCGACCCACCACGTGGACGACCAGAGCATCGGGTTCGACGCCGGCCACGACCGTGAGGGCGGTGAACCAGCGGATGGCGTCCAGATGAAATCGGGGATGGTCGTCGACCACGCAGGAGAAGCGGCCCGCAGGATCCGATGGTGCTTCGGGCCCGCCGGCGGACGTGTCCGCGGGACTCGGGGGTGAGGCCACGTCAGCACCCGTCCATCAACGGCCCCGGAGCAGGCTCTGGCACAGGCTCATATCCGGTGCGGGAGTCTTCAGTCCGGTGACGGTGACGACCGGGGTGGCTCCAGGCGACGACAGCGGTGTGGGGTGGATGACGGCCGGCCCGGTGCCGCCCAGGTAGTGGCCGAGCACCTTCTTCCCGGCCCACCAGACCACGATCTGGTTCAGGTTCGGATCAGTCATCACCGTGAGCTTCTGGTGGGTGTGGAGGTAGGAGATCGGGATACCCCCCGACTGGGACGACGGCCAGCTGATGGAGGTTCCTGAGTTCTCGACGTTCAGCCGGAACTGGAACGGTTTGCCGGTCGGCTCCATGACCAACCTGGCCGCGCCGTACGAGAGGATGGTGACCGGGCTGGTGAGATGGCTTGCCGGCTGGTTGAACGTGTAGCCGATGGTGTGGGTGATGTCGGCCTCTTGCTCGACGGGAATCCAGGTCAGGTGTTGGATCTGCTGACCGGGGACATCCTTGAGGGCGTAGCCGGTGGAGAGATAGAGGCCGGAGCAGTTGTTGACAATGAAGAGTTGACCGGCCGGCGCCCAGTAGGGCAGCTGGCTCCCGTGCCGGACGGTGGGTGCGAGCGGTGTGACGCTCAGTGCCTTCTCCGCCGACACGAACTGCGAAGCCTGGCCCAGGGTCCAGTTGGACACCGGCCACAGCGAGATGGCCATGTTGGCGACGATGCAGTAGATGGCCAGCACCGACAACCCGGCCAACGCCCAGCCCCGGGCCCGTCGTGTCCTGCCCGACAGCCGGCGCAGGAGATCGATGAGGCCCACGGCCGCGCCCACGATGACGAAGGGCATCAGATCGGCGATATACCGCTGCGAGATGTACCCCCAGAGGAGGACGCCGGCGCTCCCCGCGGCTGCGGAGAGAAGGATGATCCGGGCGTAGCGGATCTGGCCCAGTGCTTTGGGCCTGAAGGCGGTCACCGTGCCCCAGATGCTGAGCAACAGCAGCAGAGGAGAGGTCGCCGTCAGGCTGGCGGTGGGATACGTCTGGTCCATCACCGCACCGCCCAGCCACGAGGCCGGCGCACCGGGCGGCAGCACATAGGGGAACAGGCCGGAATAGCGAATGCCGAAGGGCTGCAGGTAGGCGGTGAGCGTGCTGGGCAGGAAACTGAAACTGAACGCCTTCCCGCCGTTGGCGGTCAGGAAGTAGCGCCGGTGGGCGTTGACCGCGGCCCAGACCTGATCGGCCATGGGCAGACCGATCGGAATGCCGAACTTGGCATAGGTCACGGCGCAACTGGCTGCGAACGGTATGGCTCCGACCCCGACCATCGGGAGCGCCCAGTGGCGGTTGTTCTCTCCGCCGTAGCCCAGGGCCAGCCATCCCGCGATCAGGAAGGCTCCGATCACACAGGCGTAGCCGGCCGGGGTTCGATCGAGATTGGCGCACAGCACGAGCACGAAGCTGGCACTGACCCGACCCCATGACGGGCGCTGCATGACACCGATCATGGCGAAGAGGCTGCCGATGGTCAGAGGGACGCTCCAGGCGAAGTCCTCGTTGTAGATGAACGGCGTTGCCCCCAAGAAGAGGAGCACCGAACCGCCCATGACCGCGGCCATGAAGACCCCGTAGCAGAGAGCCTCGATCCGCCCGACCAGTGCCGCGCCCCGCATCAGGATGCGGAGTCGCCAGAGCATCAGGGACGTGAACACCCCGCTCATGACCCAGGCCAGGAAGATCGAGGGGGCGGTCAGATCGCCGTCGAACGCATTGGTGACCAAGAGGATGGGCATCCGGATGATCGAGGGGAAGATACCGAAGTAGGTGTAGTCACGACCGTCGTGGGCGAAGGCTTCGATTCCCATGTCGCCACCGGGAATGTTCAGGTGGCCGTGGAACATGGCCCGGGCCTGCAGGTCGTAGAAGTTGTCGTAGGGCACACCGCGGAGTGGATTCAGGCTGCCGGACCACAGGTCCCACAAGAGATAGAGGAAGGGAATGGCCATCGCCGCCATGCCGATGATCACGGCGATCGTGAAGCGCCGCCTGCTGAGCTCGGCCGGGGTACGCGTCGCCGCGTGACCGGGTGTCGAAGGTACACCGACGCGTTCGTGGGTCCCCGAAGGTGCAGCCATGGTGGGGACGGCCATTATGAGTCCTTGGTACCTCTTCGCCGAAGCCGTTCACGGTACCCGAGGATCTTGCTGGCCGTCTGGTCCGAGAGGCCGAGCTTGCGCTTGGTCCAGTCGTAGACCCTGAGCATCTGTTTGTCGGCGTAGATCATGATCGAGTGGGCGCCATCACCCGGACGGGCCCGGTACTCGGTCGAACGGACCAGCGGATCCTCCTCGATACTGAAGTAGTACAACGCCAACGACCGCCGAGACACTCCCGGGGGGCAGGTCATGGGCTCGGGGTGGCCATGGAACGACGTGACGTCGGTGGTGAAGACGAGCACCCGGTTGGCCAACGGAGCGACCTTCTCGACGCACTCGGTCATGTCGGCACTCCACAGTTCGAGATCGCCGCCGTACTCAGGCTTCCAACTGTCGTTGAGGTAGAGCAGGATGTTCGCCCGGCGTTGCCACTTCCGGTTGTGGGGATGAACGGTGAAGTCGGCATGGATGTTGAGAAACCCGCCGGTTCCCGACTGGTGCAGACCGCCGCCTTCGAGGGACGGGTCCGGCACCAGGTGGTCGACCCCGATCAAGGAACTGATGAACTCGACGAACCGAGGTGAGTTGAGCTCGTGGAGGATGGACCGGAGGGTCGGTCCCCACGTGCCGGGATCCGTGTTGCTGAACTTGCGTTCATTGGCATGCAGGTAGTTGTTCCACTGTTCGGGGTCGAGGGGGGAAACTCCGCCATGGCCCGCTCGGCCACGCCGGGTTCGAGGAAATTGTCCAGGACGATATGGGGATACGGGGTAGCCGCCTGGTAGGTGGCGTGGAGCGTGTCGAGCTGCTGCTCGAGGCGGGCGATGTCGAGCACCGGCACGTCCGTCTCCTGGGTGGGTTCAGCGGACACCGACACCCGCCTTCCGTGCGGTCGGGCACCGGTGGTGTCGGTGGGGAGACCTGGATGAGTGCGGGCTCTCCCGTCCCCACGGCAAACCTTCCCGCGTCACTTTGTCTGCGGTCACAACGCCCCCTTTTACGCAACTGCGATGACGCGGTATATGGCAACCTTCGCCGCGGCCAAGGTTACTCGATTCTCCTGGCCAGAACGACGGCGGATTTCCCGGCTCATCAAAATTGGGGGTAGCGGCCCGTCCCTGCCTCAGGAGATCACCGGACGGGCGGGAATCAGGCTTCGGCCGCCACCTCGATGTCCGGGAGCTGGGCGAAGAGGCGGTTGAGGATGAGGAACTTGAACACCCACAGGATTCCGAACGAGGCGATGTTGGTGAAGAGGACCAGCCCGGTCCGGACCAGGTGGTGCAGATGGTGGGCGTCGGCGTAGTGATGGGCGAGCGAAGCAGTGAACAGGGAAAAGCCGATCCCCGTCACCGAGATGACCGCGAAGGGCAGGATCTCTTTCACCAGGTGTGACCGACCCGACTTCCCCCACACCCACCGCCGGTTGAGGATGTACGAGGGAATGCCGGCCGTCAGGTTGGCGAAGAGCACACTCGGTACCTCGGACCACAGGCGCAGGCCGCCGTAGACGATGGCCAGCACCACCAACGAGGTCAGGGCAGAGATCACCGACACCATGGTGAACTTGATCATCTTCAGCCCCTCGGGGGTCCGGGAGAACCGCCAGAGTCGAGTCACCGTCTGCCTCATTGATTCCAAACTACCCCGTCCGGCTCGCATTCAGCGATGGCCGACAGGCTGTCGGAGGTCCCGATGCGTGGGCGACGGGACCTCGTCGGTGGCGGCTCCGGGGGCAATCTTGTCGCTACACTCGCTCGCCATGGGGGAAGAAACCGACGGCCAGGCAGGCGCCGGCGGACGTCACGGGGCAACGGGCGTGATCGACGGGCCGGCGGCCGACGAGCAGTACCGCGCCACCGAAGCTGAGCCCGACGGGGTCGACCCCGGCGGGGTGACGCCGTCGGCGTTCGATGCCGGTCGTCGGCGGTTCACCGTGGCCGCGGTGGTCGGGACGGTGGTGGCCGCCGTTCCCTTCGTGTGGATCCTGTGGGGCCCTTGGGAGACTCCCGATCCCATTCGGAAGTCGGCCTATGAGGACAACTTCTACAGTCTCCAGGCCCGGGCGATGTTCCACGGCCATCTCGCCCTGGCCAACGGTGCCATCGGCATCGAGGCCTTCGTCCACCATGGTCGCCAGTACACCTATTTCGGCCTCTTCCCTTCGATCATCCGGATGCCCATCCTGCTGGTGACCAGCAAGCTCGACACCCAGCTGACCGTGCCCTACATGCTTGCCGCCTGGCTGCTCACCGCGCTGTTCGTGGCGCTGCTGCTGTGGCGGGTGCGCCTGCTCATCCGCGGCCCGGTGGTGATGGGCCGGGCCGAGGCCACCGCCTTCGGCATCCTGATCGCCACCGTCCTGGTCGGGTCGGTGTTCACCATCCTGGCCTCGATCCCCTACGTGTTCGCCGAGGACCTGGCCTGGAGCATCTGTCTCACCGTCGGGAGCCTCTTCGCCTTGCTGGGCGTGCTCGAGCGGCCGTCGCGGGGCCGGGTGGTGGCCGCCGGATTGCTGATTTTGTGCGCCAACCTCGACCGGCTGACCACGGGCTGGGCCTGTGTGGTCGGGGCCGTGCTGGTGGCCGCATGGTTCGGGCTCGGCCGTGGCGGTCAGGAGAACCGCAGATGGTGCGTACCGGTGTTGGCCGCGGGCCTGATCCCGTTGCTGGTCGGATGCTTCGTCAACTATCTCAAGTTCGGCGTGCCGTTCGGGCTCCCCGTCACCGATCAGGTGTGGACCAGTGTCAACGCCTATCGTCGGAAGTTCCTGGCCGCCAATCACAACTCGGAGGAAGGCCTGGCCTTCATACCGAGTGATGCGCTGGCCTACCTCCGGCTCGACGGCCTCCGGTTCACTTCCGTGTTCCCGTTCGTCACCCTGCCCGCGGCGCCGGCCACCGCGGTGTCGGGCGTGCTCTTCGACCGGCGGTACCGCACCGCCAGCATGCCCTCGTCGATGCCGTTCATGTTCCTGCTCAGCTGCTGGGGAATGATCACCGCCTTCCGACCCCGGCCGTTGGGCAAGGTCGCCCTCACCCGGATTCCCTTGCTGGCCGCCGGATCGGCCGGTGCCGCCCTCCTCCTGTGGGGATACATCGCGCCCCGGTATCTCGCCGATTTCGTCCCGTTCCTGGTTCTGGCCGCCGCCGTAGGCCTGGCCGACATCTGGCGCCGACTGGAAGGCCGGACCAGGAAGCTCCGGATCGGGGTGTTCACCGTCATCGTCCTCGTCGCCCTGTTCACCATCGTGGCCAACATCGGCATGGCCATCGTGCCCAATGAGGAGTGGGGCACGAATCAGGTGCTCAGTTTCGTCCAGACCCAAAAATCGATCAGCGATATCACCGGCCACCCCCTCAACGCCGAGGTGCACCGGGGGAGCCAGCTTCCGCCGTGGGCCCCGGCGGGGGAGCTGTACATCATCGGCGAATGTGACGGCCTGTACATCTCCAACGGCGAGAACTATTCGACGATCCCGAGCCAGCAGTTCACCGCGACGACATGGATGGCCGTCCAGCGCGGCCACGCCTACCAGCGCACCTTCAGCGTCACCGCCCATCACCAGTTGCGGAGCGGCGCCCAGTGGCTGCCCATGCTGGGCGTGGGTGGTTCGGACACCGTGTCGGCCAAGGCCACCCCGACCCGGTTCCCGGGACAGGTCCAGATCAGCTTCAATCTGGTGAGCCCCCATCACATCACCTACGGACTGCCGACCCTGATCCCGGTCGGCACCTCCCTCGACGTCATCGTGATCACCGATCCGGTCAAGCATCTCGTCGAGGTGGACATCCGAGGCGGGCCCTTCCTCACCACCACGGTGGACAAGATCGACCCGGTCACCCCGGTACCACCGTCAGTCATTTCAGGCGGTCGATCCCCGGCGGTGTCGGCGGTGGACGTGACGGCCTCGTCGGCCCAACCGAAGCTGTGCCAGAGTCTGCTTCACTCGGCCCACTGATCGGCGCCAGCCGCGCCGTGGGGCCGGCCAGCCGGCCCGTGCGCGGCCGCTACAGCTAGGCGACGGAGGCCCACAGGCGGCTGGGTCGGGTTCCCCAGGCAACCTGGCGGGCCAGCTCGGCGCTGACCACCGGGAGATCGGCGGCGTGGGTCACGCCCACCAACTTGGCGTCCGTGGTGATGACCCGCACCGGCAGTCCGCCGTCGGCCACCATGGTGGCCACCACCTCGGGGAGCAGCACTTCGGCTTTGGGGATCTCACCGCCGGCGGCCGCCTTGGCCACCAGGGCCTCCTCATCGAGGCCGGATGCGGCCATGGCCGTATCGAACACCTCCCAGATGGCGGGCTGGAAGCCCCAGAGGTTGACCGAGGCGGGAAGGTCCCCGTCGAGCTCCCGGGGTCCCCGTCCGTCATCGGAGGTGAACAGCTGACCCTTGTCCTGGCGGGTGACCATCCGCCGTTCGGTCAGGGCCACCAGGTGACCGCTCGCATCGACTTCGCAGATGCCCCGGGTGACCGGATCGTCGGTGGCCACGGTCGAGCGCAGCTGGTAGCCGATCAGCGCATGCTCGTCGAGATCGGATGTGAGCTGACGGGCCAACAGCCCCATGGCCACCTCGCCGTAGATGTCATCGGCGTTGGCCACGCCGAACGGGCGGTCGACGGCCAGGGCCGACCGGGCGGCCAGGACGGCGTGCACGGTGCCGAGCGGGAGCCGTTGCTCGACGAAGGCCACATCGATTGAGTCGGGCCAACAGCGCTCGACGTGGTAGCGGATGGAGGGACCGGACTCGGGATGGAGGACCAGGACGATCCGGCCGAAGCCGACGGCCACCGCGTCACTGACCAACAGGTCGATGACTGCTTCACCGTTGGGTCCGATCGGGGCCAGCGGCTTGCATCCGCCGTATCTGCGGGCCATGCCGGCGGCCAGCACCACCAGGGCAGGCGCCATGCCCTCCCTCACCCGCCCCAGCGCAGCACGGCACTGGCCCAGGTCATCCCGCCGCCGAACCCGGTGAGGAGCACGTGGTGTCCGGCTCGCAGCCGACCGGTTTCGAGGGCATCGGCCAGCGCCAGGGGGATGGACGCCGACGAGGTATTGCCGTAGCGGTCGATGACCACCACCGCTTTCTCGTCAGGGATGCCCAGGC
Organism: uncultured Acidimicrobiales bacterium; assembly: GCA_963713625.1. Lineage (GTDB taxonomy): Bacteria > Actinomycetota > Acidimicrobiia > Acidimicrobiales > RAAP-2 > Bog-756. The sequence continues at coordinate 288,197 of CAVQMN010000011.1, forward strand.
GTTGGCACGCGGCATTGATGATCCGCAGATTGGCCTGATGGGGAACCAACAGGTCGATGTCGGCCGGGGTGAGCCCGGCCTCGGCGATGGCCTGCTCCGCCGACTCGACCACCACCCGCACCGCCTTGCGGAAGATCTCCTTGCCGTCCATGTAGAGATAGCCGCCGTGGTCGCACTTGAGGAGATGGCGCAGCGATCCGTCCGCCCCGAGGTTCCATGACAGCAGCTGGCCGGGACCGTCGACGGCCTCCAGCACCACGGCACCCGCGCCGTCGCCCACCAGCACGGCCACCGACCGGTCGTCCCAGTCGGTGATCCGGCTCAAGGTCTCCGAGCCGATGACCAGGAGGCGCTCGGCGCCGATGGCCAGCATCCCGTGGGCCACAGCCAGGGCGTAGACGAATCCCGAACAGGCGGCGTTGACGTCGAAGGCACCCCCGGGCACGCCGATGCCGTCCTGCACGGTGGCCGAGGTCCCGGGCACGATCTGGTCCGGGGTCGTGGTAGCCAGGATGACGCTGTCGATCTCGTCCGGACGCCGGCCGGCGCTGGCCAGCGCCGCGATTCCGGCCTCGATGGCCAACTGCGAGGTCGTGCCGCCGATCCGTCGCTCGCGGATGCCGGTCCGCTCTTGGATCCAGGCATCACTGGTGTCCATGGTGACCGACAGGTCGTCGTTGGTCACCACCTTGTCGGGCACGGCGATACCCCACCCGGTCACGACGCCGCCGCGAGTGGTCTTCATGCGTTGGTGGTCCTCATGGTCAGCCCGCCTCGAGTACGTGGATTCCGATGAACGCTGCATCTTTGCCGATGATGCCGCCGGTGTTGGCCGCCACCGCCAGTCGGGCCCCCTCCACCTGACGGGGGCCGGCCGTGCCCCGGAGCTGACCGGTCAGCTCGACCACCTGGGCGATCCCGGTGGCACCGAGGGGGTGACCCCTCGAGACCAGGCCGCCGCTCGGATTGACGGTCACGCCGGCCCCACCGAAGGTGGTGTCGCCGGCCACGGTGGCGGGCCCCGCGTCGCCCGGCTTGAAGAAGCCCAGCGACTCGAGGGCGTACAGTTCCTCGGCGCTGGTGGCGTCGTGCAACTCGACGACGTCGATGTCGGCGGGATCCACGCCGGCCGCGTCCCACGCCACCGGGGCCGCCTCGGCCAGTCGGTCGTGATAGTCCATGTCGCCGTTGCCGGACCGCACCGAACTGGCCCGGATCCGGGGCGCCCCCGGCCGCGACGTCGTGGACAGGACCACGGCCGCCCCGCCGTCGGTGAACGACGAGCACATGAGGCGGGTGAGCGGCCAGACGATGGAAGGCGACTCGAGCACCTCGTCCAAGGAGACCTCCGACTGGAACTGGGCGTTCGGATTGAGGGCACCATGGCGCCTGGCCTTGACCGCCGTGGCCGCGAACTGCTCGAGGGTGGCGTCGCGCTCCTCCATTTGGATGATGGTCCACGAGGCGTTGAGGGCCATGAGGACGGAGCCGGACGGGTTCTCCAGCTGCTCGTGCATCCTGAGCCGGTCGGTGAGCGGGACACCGTCCTCGATGCCGGCCAGGGTGGCGGAACGGTCACCCGTCCACATCTTCTCGACGCCCACGGCCAGGACGACGCCGGAGCCGCCCGCGGTGGCCATGGTCGCCATATGAAGGGCCGAGGCCCCGCCGGCACACGAATTGTCCACGTTGATGATCCCGGCATTTCGCAGCCCGGAACGGCGCAGGAAGGTCTGACCCCGGATGCAACCCTGATCGATCAGCCGGCCGGCGGTGGCGTTCCCGAACACCACCAGATTGACATCGCCAGGATCGACGTCGGCGTCGGCCAGGGCGTCGGCCACGACCTGGCCGGCCATGTCCTCGGCCGTTCGGTCACGCCGGTTCATGGCGGTCATTGCGGCGCCGACGATTGAGACGGTGCGATCCACGGAGTCCTCGTTATCCTCGAGCCGGGACGCCGACCGCTGCCAGGGCGGCGATCAGGCGCTCGAACTGTTCCAACGGTTGGTCTTCTGTCACGTACGTTGCCACGTGTCGAGCCCCTGAAACACGAAATTCGGCGATCACATCGGCCACCTCGCGGGCGGTCCCGCTGACGATGTGCCGCTCGAAGGCCTTGGCCGGTATCCCGTAGAGGGAGGACATCCACTCGGTGCCCCGGACCGTGCCGACCGTGGGGTCGTCGTCGATGGACACGAACAGGACGATGGAAGGGGTGACCGCGTCGACGGGCCGACCGGCCCGGTCGATCTCCTTGGCCAGGCGGTCGAGGGCCTCGCGGTACTCGGCGGGGGTGAGGAAGAGGGGCATCCATCCGTCAGCCAGCGTGGCCGCCCGTCGGAGGGCAGCCTCCGAGGACCCGCCCACCCACACCGGGATGTCCGGGGGCGACGGCAGCTGGCGGTAGCGCTCCGCGGCCGAGCCGGCGGTGTCACCGGTGGCGACACCGTGCCCCGAGGCCCACGACCGGCGCAGTGCTTCGATGCCCACGTCGAGGTGGTGTCCACGACTGCCGTAGTCGAGGCCGGCCTGCTCGTACTCGCCGGGGTGGCTCCCGACCCCGACTCCGAGGATGAACCGTCCCCCGGAAAGCGTCTGCAGGGTGGCTGCCTGCTTGGCCACCGCCGGGGCCTGGCGCAGTGGGAGCTGGACCACGCAGGTGCCCAGTGTGGCGGTGTCGGTGGCCGTGGCCGCGATGGCCAGGGTCATCATCGACTCGAGCGAGGGCCCGTGCCAGAAGAGGTGATCGCAGGCCCACAGCGCGTCGGCTCCCAGCTGTTCGGCAGCATGGCAGACCGCGGCCAGGTGGGCGATCGGGTCGTCCGAGCATCGATCGGTGGCCTCCGCCCACGGGGGAACCGTGTCTTGTACGAAGGTCGGTAGGACGAGTCCGATCGGCCCCGGGGGAGTGGCGGGTCGCTCCATGGGCACAACGCATCGTAACCGCCCCCGCCCTGGTGGTGGTAATCCTCGGCGGGCCGTCGGGGGATGATCCGGGCCGCTCGGGCCGGGCTCGCCGTGTGGATGTTCGAAGCGTCGGCCCACCGCGGCAGACTGGTATGGCACACAGGTCGCGGATGGACGAGATGGCCCCGTCGAGATGGCCCCGCGACCGGACGAGAGGACACACCGTGGATGGCGAGCAAGTGGAACGTGACAGCACCGGCGACGGCGACCGAGCGGCCTCTCCCGCGTCCGCGGCCGACGGGGGCGCCACCGTGCTCAGCGACGAGGAGCGGGCCGAGCGGCTGAGCCAGCTCAACGGCCTGGTCGAGCTGATGCGTCCGGCCGTCCAGGCCGATGGCGGTGATCTGGCCCTCATCTCGGCCGACGTGGTCACCGGAGTGGTCGAAGTCCAGCTCCAGGGCGCGTGCAGCTCCTGCGCGGTGAGCTCGTCCACGCTCCAGGGCGGGGTGGACCGTATCCTCCGTGATCGCCTGCCGTGGGTGACCGAGGTCCTGGGCGGCGTCGACGATTCGATGGATCCGTTCGAGAGTGAGTCCATGGGCCGCGGCGGCTACGTGCCCAGCTTCTGACCTGGGGCGGGGGATCACTACCTGGCCAGTGGGCGGAGCATACGGGGCCCGATTGCTTTAGTTAGCAAAACTAACTAGTATGAAGGTATGAGCAGCAGCGCCATCGACGTCACCGATCCGACAGAAGAAGTGGCCGGGGCCAGCGTGTCCGGGGCCAGCGTGTCCGACGGCGGAGTGGACGAGACGGAGCTGGACGGCATCGACCGGGCCGAGACGGAGATGGCCTCCCGGCTCCGCCTGGCCGTCACCCGCCTCCACCGGCGCCTTCGTCAGCACGGACCCTCCGGCCTGACCCAATCGCAGTCCTCGGCATTGGCCAGTATCGACAAGCTGGGATCACCCACCCTCGGCGCCTTGGCCGCCCGTGAGTCGGTCCAGCCGCCGTCGATGACCCGGATCGTCGGGGGCCTCGAGGAGCTCGGCTACGTGACCAGGGTCGTCGACCCGGCCGACCGGCGGGTGGCCCGGGTCACGATCAGTCCTCCCGGGCGACAGGTCCTCCACCAGGCCCGCTCGATGAAGAACGCCTATCTGGCCCAACAGCTCCACCGCCTGCCGGCCGAAGAACGCGACGCCCTCGGGGCCCTGACCGTGCTGCTCGAGCGACTGGTCGAGATGGACGAATCGTGACCTCGCTCCGCGCCGCCGCCCGCCAGACCTTCAGCTCGCTGCGCACCCGCAACTACCGGCTGTACTTCACCGCCCAGCTCATCTCGGTGTCCGGGACCTGGATGCAGACCGTGGCCCAGGCCTGGTTGGTCCTGCACCTGACCGGGAGCAGCGTCGACCTCGGGATCGTGGTCGGTCTGCAGTTCCTGCCCATGCTCCTGTTCGGCCCGTTCGGTGGGCTGGTGGCCGACCGCATGAACAAGCGGAGACTGCTCTACGCCACCCAGACCGCCGGAGGTCTGCTGGCCCTGGTCCTCGGTGTGCTGGTGGTCACCCACGCCGTCGAGCTGTGGCAGGTCTACCTCCTGGCCACCCTGCTCGGCGTGGTCAACGTGTTCGACAACCCGGCCCGCCAGACCTTCGTGATGGAGATGGTCGGGCGCGACGACCTGCCCAACGCGGTGAGTCTGAATACCGTGGTGATGAACGCGTCGCGGGTGATCGGACCGGCCATCGGCGGCGTGGTCATCGTCCTGTTCGGGCTGGGAACCTGCTTCTTCGTCAATGCCGCTTCCTACGTGGCCGTCCTCGTCGGGCTGACCATGATGAGGAGCAGTGAGCTGTACCCGACCCAACGGGTGGAACGGGCCAAGGGCCAGATCCGCGAGGGATTCCGCTATGTCTGGCGCACGCCGAGCCTGCGCAACACCCTGTTGGCCATCGCCATCATCGGCATCTTCGCCTACAACTTCACCGTCACCCTGGCCGTGCTGGCCAAGGTCACCTTCCACGGAGGGGCCGGGGCGTACTCGCTCCTCACCTCGTGCATGGGGTTCGGCGCGGTCATGGGTGGTCTCATCGCCGCCCACCGGGCCCGGCCGACTCCTCGCCTCCTCCAGGTGCTCGCCCTGGTCTTCGGCGGCCTGCTGGCCGCGGTGGCCCTGGCCCCGACGCTGCTGACCGCGTCGATCCTCATCGTCTTCATGGGGGCGGCTTCCATCGGGTTCATCGCCACGGCCAACGCCACCCTCCAGCTGGGCGCCGACCCGACCATGCGGGGCCGGGTAATGGCCCTCTACGCCATGGCGTTCCTCGGGACCACGCCGATCGGTGCGCCGCTGGTCGGCGCCATCGCCCAGTGGACCGATCCCCGTGTCGCCCTCCTCACCGGGGCGGTGGCCACGGTGCTGGCCGCCGGCGTGCTGATGTGGCGGCACCAGGCCGGCCTCAGGCGGGTCGATGCCGGCTCGGACCGTCTGACCCACGACCTCGAGGTGGAAGCGGTCAGGGACGCCGAGTCCAACGTGGCCTGACGTTCAGGCCTTGGCCGTCGCCTTCGGCTCCTTGGGCAGGCCGAGCACCCGCTCGCCGACGATGTTGCGCTGGATCTCCGCCGTCCCACCCCAGATGGTCTCCGAGCGGGAGAAGAAGAACGATGCCTGCAGGTCACTGACCGGATAGTCGTCCCGCCCCCGCTTCAGTCGCACGTCGACGATGTCTTTGGGGTCACCGGTGAGGATCTGGGCGTCGAGGCCGAGGATGTCGAGGGCCAGATCCATGGTCCGCTGGTGGTGCTCCGACCAGAACATCTTGTTGCATGCGCCGAGCGCCGCCGCATGGTGGGTGCCGTTGAGGGAATCGGTCAGCGATCGATACCCGTTGATCTGCATGATCTTGACGTTGGTCCACGACGCGGCCAGCCGTTGTCGGATCAGGGGATCCGAGGCCTTGCCGTTCTCCTGGGCCGAGGCGATGATCTGGTCGAGCTCGCGTGCGAACCGTCGGTGGCCGGTGGTGGCCGACGAGCCCCGCTCGAAGCCCAGCGTGGTCATGGCCACCTTCCACCCGTTGTTCTCACCCCCCACCACGTTCTGGCGGGGACAGCGTGCGTTGGTGAAGAAGATCTCGTTGAAGTCGGCGCTCCCGTCCACCTGGGCGATGGGCCGCACCTCGATACCGGGCTGTTTCATGGGCACCAGTAGGTAGGAGATGCCCGCGTGCTTGGGCGCGTCGGGGTCGGTGCGGGCCAGCAGGAAGATGTAGTCGGCGAACTGGGCCTGGGTGGTCCACACCTTTTGGCCGTTGATCACCCACTCATCGCCGTCGAGCTCGGCCCGCGTCTTCAAGGAGGCCAGGTCGCTGCCGGCGTCGGGCTCGGAGAAGCCCTGGCACCACGAGATGGTGCCGTCGAGGATGCCGGGGATGAACTGTTTCTTCTGTTCCTCGCTGGCCCACTGCAGGATCGTGGGTCCCACCAGGGTGTCGCCGAAGAAGTCGGCCCGGAGTGGCGCCTCGGCCCGGGCGAACTCCTCGTTCAGCACCACCGACTCCATCAGCGACAGTCCCTTCCCGCCGTACTCCTTGGGCCACGACGCGCAGATCCAGCCCCCGGCAAACAGCTTCTTCGTCCACTCCCGGTTGAAGGCCTTCTTCTCCTCCCGGGTCATGGTGAAGCCCGGGCTGCCCCAGCCCTCGGGGAGGTTGTCGGTCAGCCAGGTGCGGATCTCGGCCCGAAAGGGCTCGGTCTCGACCGGGTAGGTGAGGTCCATGGGGCGAGACTACCCGTCGGATTCCCCCGATATCCAAGCCTGCCGTCGTTGTCACCGGCCCCCGGACCCCTGGCCGGCCGCCCGGGTACAATGGAGGGGCCAGGGCCCGCCGTCGCGGCGTGTGCCCGCACTCGCGCAGCAGAGGAGGTGTGGCCAGAATGAATCGCGGAGAACCCCCCAGTAAACCGGGAGCAGGGCCACTTCCTCCTCCATGCGCCGCCTGATCTGACAGCAATACCGACGCGGTTGAGGAAGTGCTGGAGATCGTGGGCCCTGCGGTCTGCGGTCGCACCGTCGGCACCCCGCTGGGGTGCCCCCCGTTCGAACGATCCATCCAGCAATCCCGACGTTTTCCGAGTCGACCTGACTCGGGCCCGACCGGTGGGTCCGGGCCGATCAGGGCTTCGGGATGCTGCAGGTTGAGACCCGAGGTGTCCGATGGCCCGACTCTTCCACCGGTGGCCGACACTGCCCACCCGTATCCGTTCCGATGTGCCCGACGACGGTGGATCGGCTGCGCCCGTCGATCGACCGGCATCGGCCGCCACCAGCGGGCGGCCGCACTCGGTCCGGCCCCGGCTCCGCCACCGCAGCCAGCGCCTGCTGGCCAACCGGGCCGTGCGCGACGCCATCGTCTCGCTGGCCGGCATCGTGGGCCGGCCGGTGCGCAACCAGGGTGGGGCCGAAATCGGGAAGCTCGACGATGTGGTCTGCCGCTGGACGGGAGATGAGACCTATCCGCCGGTCACCGGCCTGGTGGTCCGGGTGGGGCGGCGCCTGGCCTTTGTCGATTCGTCGGCCATCGAGACCATCGAGCACACCCAGATCCGACTGAAGACGGCCCGTCTCGACCTCACCGACTTCGCGCCGCGGCCCGGCGAGGTGACCTTGGCCGACCAGGTCCTCGACCACCAGCTGGTCGACGTCGACGGGGTCCAGGTCATCCGAGCCGCCGATCTGTACCTGGCCCCCTTGTCCGGCCGGTTCTGCCTGGTGGGCGTGGACATCTCGGCCCAGAGTCTGTTGCGCCGGCTGGGGCCGGCCCGTTGGCGGCACACGCCGACTCCGGACCGGGTCATCGACTGGGGTGCCATCCAGCCGTTCGGCGAGACCGAGCGGGGAGAGGCACCCGAGGTTCGCCTGCGCACGACCAACCAGGGCCTCGAGCGCCTCCGTCCCGGTGAGTTGGCCGACCTGCTCGAAGATCTCATGCGGCCCGAGCGTCAGCGTCTGCTCGACTCGCTCACGCCGGAGGAGGCGGCCGATGCCCTCGAGGAGATGGACCCCGAGGAGCTGGCCTCCCTGCTCCGGGAGGCCGAGCCCACCCGGGCCGCCGAACTGCTCGGAGCCATGGAGCCGGACGAGGCGGTGGATGCGTTGCGGGACCTCACCAGCGAGGAGCGCGCCGAGGTGATGGCGGTCATGCCGGCGGACAAGGTGGCCGATCTGGCCAATCTGCTGGGCTATGCCGAGGACGAGGCGGGGGGCTTCATGACCACCGCCTTCCTGGTGGCCGAGACATCGGAGACGGTGGGCTCGCTCTCCCACCGGCTGGCCGGTGAGGACGACTGTCCCGAAGAGCTCGATGCAGTTGCCCTGGTCGACCATGAGGGCCGGATCATCTGGGATCTGCCGTTGCTGCACCTCCTGACCAACCCGGCCGACACCGTGCTGGGCGACCTGGTCGGCGAGACCGATCCGGTGACGGTGGGGATCCACGCCTCCGTCCAGGATGTGGCCCAGCGCCTGATCGATGCCCGGCACATGTCGGTGGTGGTCGTGGACGACGACGACCGACCCGTCGGCCGCATCCTGGCCGACGACGTGATCGACGCCCTCCTGCCCGAACGGGGACGGATCCACTTCCCGAGGCTGCTGCAGTGAGAGTGGCGTGCCGTTGACGGTTGAGGACCGGTCGTCCGGTCCGATGAGGCTGATGGGGAACCGGTGGATCCGGGGATTCGTCATCTATCTCGCCGCTGCCGGTCCGGGGCTCATCGCCGCCAACGCCGGCAACGACGCCGGGGGTGTGGCCACCTACGCATCCGCCGGAGCCCAGTTCGGCTACCGGCCGCTGTTCTTCATGGTCCTGGTCACCATCGGCTACGTCTGCATTCAGGAGATGGTCGCCCGTCTGGCGGCCCATACGGGCAAGGGACTGGCCGCCCTGATCCGCGAGCAGTTCTCGCTGCGGCTGTCGGCCTTCGCTGTGCTCGCCTTCGCCATCGCCAACGTCGGGCTGGTGGTGACCGAGTTCGCCGGCATCGGCACCGCCTTCGAGCTGTTCGGCGTGTCGCGCTACCTCTCGGTCCCCATCGCCGCCGTTGTCATCTGGCTGCTGGTCATCGTCGGCTCCTACCGCTACGCCGAACGCATCTTCTTACTGCTGAGCCTGGTCTTCATCAGCTATCCCATCGCCATGATCCTCGGCCATCCGGACTGGAAGGCGGTGGCCGCCAACACCTTCATTCCCCACATCATCGGGTCGAAGGCGTTCCTGTTGGTGGCGGTGGCGTTGATCGGCACCACCATCACCCCGTACATCCAGCTCTACACGGCCGGGGCGGTGGTCGATCGGGGCATCGGACCAGAGGAGTACAAGTACGAGCGGGTCGATGCCGTCAGTGGGGCGATCTTCTCCGATCTCGTCTCCATGTGCATCATCATCGCCACCGCCGCGGTGATCGGCGGCACCGGGGCGCTCAGCTCGGCGGCCGACGCGGCCAAGGCCCTCGAACCGGTGGCCGGCGCCGGGGCCGAGACGTTGTTCGGCATCGGGCTGCTCGGTGCCTCCGCCCTGGCCGCCGCGGTCGTGCCCCTGTCGACGTCCTACGCCGTGGCCGAGGCGGTCGGGGTGGAGCGGTCGGTGTCCAAGAGCTTCCGCCAGGCCCCCCTCTTCCTCGGGCTGTTCACCGCCCAGATCATCATCGGTGCCGGGGTGGTGCTCGTCCCCGGCAACCTGTTCCAACTGATCATCAACACCCAGGTCCTCGAAGGCGTGGTCACCCCGATCACCCTGATCTTCATCCTGATCCTGGCCAACCGGCGGGCCCTGCTCGGCCCGGCCGCCAACGGCAGACTGGCCCGGACGGTGGGCCTGATCACGGTGGTGACGGTCGGAACCTTCGCCACCCTGCTGGTCGTGTTGACCGTGCTCGGCTGGATCGGGGTCTCCATCTGATGGATCGGCGGGATCACATCGCCCATCTGATGGCCGAGTCGTGCTCCCGGACAGGGCCGCCAGGCGTCGGTTTGCGCCGAAGTGCCTGGCCGGGGGAGTATTTGCCTTCTATGTGCCTGCTCGCCTCGGTTGTCCATGCCTAGTTTCGGGCTCAAACGGCACAAGATCAAGGGCCCCGCCACTCCGCCACCTGCCCCCGAACGGATCGCGCCGCGGCCTCCGGCACCGGGTGGGCTCCGCATCGCCTTCCTCGTCTACCGCGGGAATCCGCGCTGCGGCGGCCAGGGTGTCTATACGCGGCACCTGACCCGCGAGTTGGTCGCCCTCGGCCACTCGGTCGAAGTGTTCGCCGGCCAACCCTGGCCCGAGGTGGACGAGGGCGTCGGCTTTACTCCCGTGCCCGGGTTGGACCTCTACCGCGACCCCGATCCCTTCCGGGTGCCCAAGCTGCGTGAGTTCCGGGGCTGCTACCCGACGTCGGTGGCCGCTCTGGAGTTCGGCGTGATGTGCACGGCCGGGTTCCCCGAGCCCTGGACCTTCAGCCTCAGGGTCCGCCGGCTGCTGGCCGGGCGGCTCGGCGAGTTCGATCTCGTCCACGACAATCAGTGCCTCGGCAACGGGATCATGGGCATGATCGAAGACGGATGGCCGGTGTTGACCACCCTCCACCACCCCATCACCGTCGATCGGCAGCTGGCCCTCAGCCACGCCACCAACCCGTGGCAGCAGTTCACCCAACGCCGGTGGTTCGGTTTCTTGCGCATGCAGGTCAAAGTGGCCCGGGCCCTGCCCCGGGTGGTCACCGTGTCGGAGTCGTCCAAGGCGGACATCGCCACCCAGATGGGGGTGGCCCTCGACCGGATGACCGTCGTCCCGGTCGGCGTCGACCACACCGTCTTCCGTCCACGCGAAGAGGTCGAGCCGGTGCCCGGCCGGATCATGGTGACCTCGTCGTCCGATGTCCCCATGAAGGGACTGGTGCCGCTGCTCGAGGCCGTGGCCAAGCTGCGCACCGAGCGTGACATCGAACTGGTGGTCATCGGCAACCCCCGGGCCGACGGACGGGTGGCCAAGGCCATCAAACGCCTCGACCTGGCCCCGATCGTGCGCTGCGTGACCGGCATCAGCGATGACGAGCTGGCCCAGAACTACGCCCGGGCCCAGGTGGCGGTGGTTCCCTCGCTGTACGAGGGGTTCTCGTTGCCGGCCATCGAGGCCATGGCCTGCGGCGTGGCCCTGGTGGCCACCACCGGTGGGGCCCTCCCCGAGGTGGTCGGGACCGACGGGGTCACCGGCTTGCTGGTCGAACCGGACGACCCGGGGGCGCTGGCCGTGGCCATCGGCCGCCTGCTCGACGATGACGAACTACGCCAACGGCTCGGGGCCGCGGGCCGCGACCGCGTGCTCGGCCGGTTCACCTGGCAGGTGACCGCGGCCGGTACCGCCGCGGAGTACCGGGCCCTCATGGCCGAACAGGGGGCCGAATCTCGGGACGAACAGGGGGCCGAACAGAGGGAGGTCCTTCCATGTTGACCGTCGACTACTCCAGGCTCGGGGTCCGGCCGGGCGACCGGGTCCTCGACCTCGGCTGCGGCTTCGGCCGCCACGCCTATCAGGCCGCACGGCTCGGGGCTCAGGTGGTGGCGCTCGACGCCGGTGCCGACGAGGTGCGCAAGGTCCAGGACACCTTCGGGGCCATGGCCGTGGCCGGCGAGCTCGATGCGGACTCGGCCCGGGTGGGCGCGGTCCAGGGCGATGCCCTCCGACTGCCGTTCGCCGACGGGTTCTTCGACCGGGTGATCGCCTCGGAGATTCTCGAGCACATCCCGGACGACGAGGTGGCCATGGCCGAACTGGCCCGGGTGCTCCGTCCCGGGGGCTCGATGGCGGTGACCGTGCCCCGGTGCGGCCCCGAGTTCGTCAACTGGGCGCTGTCCGACGACTACCACAACGTGCCCGGTGGCCACGTGCGCATCTACCGCCAGAGCCAGCTGGTCGACCGTCTCCAGGGCACCGGTCTGCGGGCGGTCGGGAGCCATCACGCCCACGGTCTCCACGCCCCCTACTGGTGGCTCCGGTGCCTGGTCGGTCCGGCCAACGACAGCCACCCCGCCGTCGCCACCTACCACCGGTTGCTGGTGTGGGACATCGAAAAGGCGCCCAAAGTGACCCGCTACGCCGATCGGGTGCTCAATCCGCTGGTGGGCAAGAGCCTGGTCGTCTACCTCGAGAAGCCCTCCGATCCGACCATCGGTGACGTGGCCCCCCCGGAACGGGTCCCGGTCGGGGCCGAGGCGGTGGCATGAGGTCGATCCCCGAGGTCCCCGGCGTGATGACGGCCGGCCAGGTGATGGCCACCGCCCAGTCCATCGTGGCGCTCCAGCGCCCGGACGGCATGATCCCGTGGTTTCCCGGCGGGCACTGCGACCCGTGGAACCACGTCGAAGCAGCCATGGCCCTCACCGCCGTCGGGCTGGACGAACAGGCCGACCGGGCCTATCAGTGGCTGGTCGACACCCAGCTCCCCGACGGCAGTTGGTTCAACTACTACCTGACCACCGGCATCGAAGATGCCCGCCTGGACACCAACGTGTGCGCCTACCTGGCCACCGGAGCGTGGCACCGGTATGTCTCCACCGGTGAGATCGAGGGCCTCGAGCAACTGTGGCCGACGGTCGAGGCCGGCGTCGACTTCGTGCTGCGCTGGCAGCGGCTCGACGGAGCCATCCGCTGGTCGGTCGATCCGTCCGGCTTCCTGGAGGAGTACGCCCTCCTCACCGGTTCGTCGTCGATCTATCACAGCCTCCGCTGCGCCATCGCCTGTGCCGAGCGCCTGGAGCGGGAGCGACCCGACTGGGAGCTGGCCGCCGGCCGGTTGGCCCATGCCTTGGCCCATCAGCCCGACGCCTTCGCGCCCAAGGTCGAGTTCGCCATGGACTGGTACTACCCGGTGCTGTCCGGCGCCCTCAGCGGCGAGGCGGCGCGCCGTCGCATGGCCGCCTCGTGGGACACCTTCGTCATGGAAGGCCGTGGCGTGCGCTGCGTGTCGACCGGTGAGTGGGTGACGGCGGCGGAGACGGCCGAGTGCGTGCTCGCCCTCGACGCCCTGGGCATGGACGAGATGGCGCTCCGGCTCCTGTCCTGGGTACAGAGCTTGCGCAACGACGACGGCTCCTACTGGACGGGCATGGTCTATCCCGAAGAGGCGACCTACCCTCCGCTGGAGCGGTCGTCCTACACCGCCGGCGCCATGGTGCTGGCCGCCGACGCCCTCAGTCGGACGACGCCGGCATCGGGCATCTTCCGGGGGGAGGGTCTACCCAACCACCTCGACCTCACCGAGCCCGCACCTGACGCCCCGGCCGAGCCGGCCATGCGCGCCCCCGGGCAATCGGGACCGAACTGAGATCGAACTGAGCCGGTCTCCTCAGATCCGCCGCAGGATCCGCAAGGAGCCGCACTCACCGTCCTCGACGAACTCCTCGGATTCGAGGGCGGCCCGCCAGATGTCGTGGGGAGGGCGCCCGCCGTCGGCGGGATCGGGGAACACGTCGTGGATGGCCAACCACCCGTCTTCGATCACATTGGGCGTCCAACCGCGGTAGTCGGCCCAGGCCGGCTCCTCGCCATGGCCACCGTCGATGAAGCAGAAGGCCAACGGTGTCGACCAGTGGGACGCCACGGTGGGCGAGTCCCCGACGATCCCGATCACCGATGCCTCCAGGCCTGCCCCGACCACGGTGTGCCGCCAGCGGGGAAGGGTATCGATGGTGCCGGTCGCCGGGTCGACCAGCGTGCTGTCGTGGTGCTCCCATCCGGCCTGGTTCTCCTCGGATCCATGGTGATGGTCCAGACTGAAGAGAATGGCACCCGTCTCCTCCGCGGCCGCGCCGAGGTAGACGCTCGATTTGCCGCACCACGCCCCGATCTCCATGAACGTGGCCCCGTCGAAGGAAGCACCGGCCCGCAGTGCGGCCAGGTAGAGGGCCTCGCCCTCGTCGTCCGGCATGAAGCCGGTGGCCGCCCGGGCCGCGCTCAGAAGCTGGTCACGCCGTTCCCGCCGCTCGCTCGACGGGTCCTCCGTCGTCATCGTGTCTGTCGGTGATGGCGGGGCTTCGTCCATGGCTGCAGCCTGTCACGTCATCGAACCCCGGGCACGTCGCGGCCCGCGTGGCCGTACCGGCTGCCGACCACCGCCACCGCCCCTCGGTCCGCCCTCGATCGTCCCGAAAGCGGGATCGCGCTCAGCCTCGGACCAGGTCCACCAGGCTGTAGATGGCGAACCCGGCGAGGAGGACGCCGCCCACCTTCCGGATGACGGCCAACGGCAGGTAGCGCAGCAGGGCCCGACCGCCGAACGCCCCCAGGGCGGCCACGGTGGTCAGGGCGCCGAAGGCCCCGATGAAGACGGCGAAGGGGGCGTGGTACTTGGCCGCCAGGTTGGCGGTGAGGATCTGGGTGAGGTCGCCGAACTCACCGATGAAGATGACCACGAAGGCCGCTCCTACCGTCTTGAGGGTGGCGTTGACCTGCTCCGCCTCCTCCTCGCCCTCGGCCTCCGCCTCTTTTTCCGGGACGAAGAGGAGGTAGGCCGCGCCGGCGGCGAAGAGGAGGGCGGTGACCGCCTCGATCCATCGGTGGGGGAGCAGCTGCAACAGCTGGCCGACGGCCACCGCCACCGCGGCGTGAATGCAGAAGGCCAGGGTGGCCCCGATCCACACCAGGACGGGCGGGTAGCGGCTCCCCATGATCAGGGTGGCGATCATCGTCTTGTCCGGCAGCTCGGCCACGAACACGAGCGCGAAGACAGTGAAGATGATCGCCGGATCCACCGCCTCAGGTTAGAGAGTGCCGGACAAGACGGCGGACGGTGGGACCGGTCCGCCCCTCCCACCGCTCCGCCGGGCCCTCTGCCGGTGGCGGCGGTCCGGGCCCGGCGTCGGCACCCGGCTGCGGGCTGCGGGCTGCGGGCTGCGGGCTGCGGGGCCTAGGCCGGGGCCGGCCCCACCGCCTCGGTGAGCACGGCGGCCAGCGTGGCCCCTTCCCGCTGCCCGAAGGCCACGTTGACGGCCAGGCGCTCGAGGATCTGCTCGACCGTCCGGCCCCCGGCGGCCAGCGGATGCTCCTCGATGAACGAGGTGACCCGGTCGGCGAGCTCGGGTGGCGTGCACAGGCCGCGCACACCGTCCAGCATGCGGGGAAGGATGTTGGAGGGGAACTTGGCCACCAGGGTGTCCCACTCCTCGGTGATCCGCTGCCACGCCGTCGGCCCGGTGACCCGGTTGGCCACCAACAGCTGGAGGACGAAGGGTGCGTTCTGGGTCCGGACTTCGGTCATGGCCAGATCGAAGGTGCGCATGGCCAGGTCGACCTGGTTGAACGAGGCCAGGGCATAGAGGTAGCGGTTCTCCTCCTGGGGATTGGCCGGCGCCCGGTAGCGGGCGAGGATGGCTTCGTAGTCCGGGGTTCGGCCGCCGGAGGCCACGATGTCCAAGATGGCCGACTCGGTGTCGGGATGGAGCGCGGTGGTCCCGGCATCGGAGAAGCGTCGGGTGGCTTCGGCCACGATGTCGGCGTCTTCACCGATGGTGCCGAGCACCCGGAGGACCGAGGCCCGGAGAGACGGGGTCCGCTCACCGTCATCGTCGCGTGGGTCCCAGCCCAGGTCCCGGGCCAGGGGGCCGAGGAGCGTGCGCACGGACTGGGCCAGCACCGGCCGGTCGGCGTCGGCGATGATCCGATCGAACAGTCCGAGGGCCCCGAGGACCACCGACCACACGCTCGGGTCACCTTCGGCCGAGTCGACCAGGGCCCGGGCCAGGCGCAAGAGGTCGGAGAGCGGCGCCTGGCCGGAGAGTGACGCCGCCCACGTGTCCGACACCAGGTTGTAGCGCTCGAGGGGGGCCAGCTCGGTGAGCTGCCCGGCCAGGCGCTCGACCATGGCCGTGGGGTAGGAGACCCGGTAGTACCCCGAACCTCCGGCATTCACCAGCTCGGTCCCGGCCGTGATGGTCACCGCATCCTTCGAGGCCCGGGAGCCGTTCAAGAGGATCGGCGGGGAGTCGAGCTCCGCGTCCAGGAAGGAACGGGTGAGCACCGGGACCAGCCAGGTCGAGCCGATGGCGCCACCGGGCTCCCCTCGGTAGGAGAACGGGGTCTGGGTGAGGGTTCCGTCCTCGCCCACCCGCACCAGCGGGTACCCACCCTGGTTGATCCAGGTGTCCATGATGGTCCGCACGGCCCGCCCGCTCGACCGTTCGAGGGCGTCCCACAGGTCGGAGGTCTCGGTGTTGGCGTGGCTGTGGGTGGTGAGGTAGTCGTTGATGCCTTCGCGGAAGACGTCGGGGCCGAGGAACTGCTCGAGCATGCGCAGGACGCTGCCGCCCTTCTGGTAGGTGAGGACGTCGAACATGCCCTGGGCCTCCTCCGGCCGGCCCACCGGGAATTCGACCGGCCGGGTGGCGTGCAGGCCGTCGACGGCCATGGCAGCCTCGCGTTCGACGCCGAAGCTCACCCACCGCTGCCATTCGGGACGGAAGGCGTCGACGGCGAGGATCTCCATGAAGGTGGCAAACGCCTCGTTGAGCCAGATTCCGTTCCACCACCGCATGGTGACCAGATCGCCGAACCACATGTGGGCGATCTCATGGCAGATGACATCCGCCACCCGTTCGAGCTCCACCCGGGCGGCCTGGGCCGGGTCGACCAGCAGCACCGACTCGCGGAAGGTGACGCACCCCAGGTTCTCCATGGCTCCGAAGGCGAAGTCGGGAATGGCCACCAGATCGAGCTTGTCGGAGGGGTAGGGGATGCCGAAGTACTCGCCGAAGAAGCGGAGGGCGTGGGCCCCGACGGTGAGGGCGAAGGGGGTCAGATGGCCCTGGCCGGGCCGGTGCACGATGCGCAGCGGCACGCCGTCGACCTCGAGCGGGTTGGTGGCTTCGAGCGGACCGACGATGAAGGCCACCAGGTAGGTGGACATGACCATGGTCGGTGCGAACCGGACGCGGCGCTTGCCTCCGGCCTCAGCCGTCTCCTCCACGACCGCCCCGTTGGAAAAGGCGGCCAGTGCGTCATCGACCACCAGGGTGATCTCGAAGGTGGCCTTGAGCTCGGGCTCGTCCCAGCAGGGGAAGGCACGGCGCGCATCGGTCGACTCCATCTGGGTGGTGGCGATGACGTGCTCGACCCCGGCTTCGTCGGCGAACGTGGACCGGTAGAAGCCGTGCAGCTTGTCGTTGAGGATGCCGTTGAAGCTCAGGTGCAGCGTGGCCGGGCCCGGCGTGAGGGTGTCGGCAAAGGTGAGCGTGGCCCGCTCCTCGTCGGTGTCGAGTTCGATGGAAGTCGGGGAGAGGGCGTAGCCGCTGTCCGGGTTGCCGTCGTTGAGCTCGGCAAAGGTGATCTCCAGATCGGCCGCGTTGAGAGTGATGGTGGCGGTCGGTGCGGCGATGGTCACATCGATCTCGACGTCCCCGGTGAAGCTGGCCGCCGGCAGGTCGGGAGTGAGCACCAGGCGGTAGGCGTGGGGCCGAACCGTGGCGGGCAGCAGGTACGCGGGACCTTCCCCGGTGCTGCTGTCGTGGTCGGCGGCGTCGTTTGTCGGTGTGCTCATGGCAGGCAGGCTACCGTCGCGCCGTGCAGACTGACTCTTCATCCAGCGATTTTTCCGGCGACAACGATCAGACCGCCGATGGTGACGGCCCCGGCGATGCCGCCGGGACCTCGGGTCCCGACGCCGGCCCCCGCCCTGCCGGCAGTCCGCGCCTCGACGTCGTAGCCATCGGCAACGCCCTGGTCGACGTCCTCGCCTCCGCCAGCGACGCCGACCTCGAAGCCCTCGATCTGGTGAAGGGGACCATGGTCCTGGTCGATCACGATCGGTCGGAGTCCATCTACGCCGCCATGGGGCCGACCACCGAGGCGTCGGGCGGGTCGGCGGCCAACACGACGGCCGGCGTGGCCGCACTGGGCGGTCGTGTCGCCTTCCTCGGACGGGTGGCCGACGACCAGCTGGGCCAGGCCTTCACCCACGACATCCGATCCATCGGCGTGGCCTTCGATCCGGTGCCCACACCGGCCGTCCCCGGCCAGGCGGTCACCGGTCACTGCCTGGTGCTGGTCACCGACGACGCGGAGCGGACCATGGCCACCCATCTCGGGGTGGCGTCCGACTTCGGACCCGTCGACCTGCACGACGGGCACCTCTCGTCGGCCCAGGTGGTGTACCTCGAGGGCTACCTGTGGGAGCAGCCCTCGGCCAAGGCCGCCATGCGCGGGGCCATCGATGTGGCCCACGCGAACGATGCGTCGGTGGCGCTCACCGTGTCGGACCCATTCTGTGTCGAACACCACCGGGCGGACTTCCTCCAGCTGCTCGAAGGCGATCTCGAGCTGCTCTTCGCCAATGAGGAGGAGATCATGTCACTGTTCGGCGCGTCGTCCTTCGACGCCGCCGTGGAGGCGGTCAGCGAGACCGGCGTGCTGGCCGTGTTGACCCGCGGGGCCGCCGGATGCGTGGTCGTCTCGCCGTCCGGACCGGTCGAGGTCCCCGCCGCCCCGGTCGACCGGGTGGTCGACACCACCGGGGCCGGCGACCTCTTCGCCGCCGGTTTCCTCTACGGGATCACCAACGGGCTGTCCCCGGAGGCGTCGGCCCGGCTCGGTGGGGTCTGCGCCGCCGAAGTCGTCTCCCATGTCGGGGCCCGACCCCAGGCCGACCTGCGGGCCCTGGCCGTGGAGGCGGGCCTGTTCGGCTGACGGCCCGGGCCCCGGGGGGCCGCGGTCAGCCGGGCGGGCTCTCGACCGGCCGGAAGGTGAAGGGCAGGTCGCCGATGCGGACCAGGACCGACGCCACCGACCGGCCCAACGGGGCCAGCGCATCGTCGAGGCCGGTCGGGTTGTCGAGGATGGACTCGTCCAGTTGGCACGATCCCTCGTAGGAGACCTCGATGGCGCACTCGAGGGGTTCGGACCCGAGGCCGATGACCTGTTCGATGGTGGCCGCTCCCCGCATCAACGGCTCGTCTCCCAGGACGTCGAGGCTCGGTGGGAGCACGTTGAGGAGCGGATCGACCTCGGGGACCTCGACCAGACCCTGGACCCGGAAGGCGATCTCCACCAGGACCTCGGGCAGCTCGTCCGGATCCTCGCCGATGGCCCAACTCCGGTAGGCCGTCTGGCTCCACGTGGGCCAGTCGAGACTGGTGTCGACCCGGATCCGGGCCGGGCGTTCCTCCCCGGGGAGGCTGTAGGAGGTCTCGAAACTGATGTCGCCGAGGAAGACATCCACCTGAAATCGCTCCTCCACCGCCTGACGCTGCAAGAGGGCGGCCTCGAAGGCGTTCCGGTGCGAGGTGACGAGTTGGGTGAAGACGTGGTCCAGCATGGCGGAGCAGAGGCTACCGTTCTTCCATGGCCGTCTCTCCCGATGCGCGCCAATCTTCACCGTGGCTGGAGCGTCGGGTTCTCAACTACGCCCACCAGGGCGGTGCCTGGGAGGGCCCGTCGTCGACCCTGTACGCCATCGCGTCCGCCCTCGAGGCCGGGGCCACCGCCATCGAGCTCGACGTGCACGCCACGGCCGACGGGAAACTGGTCGTGGGCCACGATCCGACCGTCGATCGCACGACCGAAGGGTCCGGCCAGATCGCCGAGCTGCCCTGGGAGACGGTGCGGAGCCTGGACAACGCCTACTGGTGGGCGCCCGGGGCGGACGTGACGCCCGGGCTCGACCCGGAGCAGTACCCGTTCCGGGGGCTGGCGCCCGGCGACCGGCGATTCCGGATCGCCCTGTTGGAGGAGGTGCTGGAGGAGTTCCCGGGCGTGATCCTCAATCTGGACATCAAACAGACCGCACCGGCCGTGGTCCCCTACGAGGAGGCATTGGCCTCCCTCCTCCGTCGTCACCGACGCACCGACGACGTGATCGTCGCCTCGTTCCTCGACGCGGCCGGCGAAGCCTTCTCGACCTTCGCCCCGGAGATAGCGACCTCGGCGGGCACGATGGGCGTGGCCGGGTTCATCCAGTCGGTGCGGTCCGGGGAGGAGCCGGCGCCGATGCGTCATGTGGCCCTACAGGTGCCGGCCACCTTCGGCGATGTCGTCCTCGTCGACCAGCGCTTCGTGGACGTGGCCCATCAACAGGGCCTGGCCGTCCATGTCTGGACGATCGAGGAGGAATCCGAGATGGAACGGCTGTGCGGGCTCGGGGTGGACGGCATCATCACCGACCGACCGTCGGCCTTGACCGCGGTGCTCGACCGGTTGGGATGTGCATGGCGCCCACAGCCATGAGTGCGGGGCGGGCCCCGAGAGGGGCGACCCCGATCGGATCAGCCTCGACCGCAGTTGGGCTTCTTGCCGTGGTTGGCCTTCTTCTTGGCCCGGAGCTTCCGTTTGTTGGTTCGTTTCGACACAGTTCGAAGATCCTACTCGCAATGGGACCGGCCCTCCGTACGGGCGGCCCGGGGGTCGACCGTGCCGTCGGGGGTGGGCGATGACCTGGCTCCTCCGTGACGGGGATGTGCTCGCCGCCGCCGAAGTGGCCAGCGGCATGGCCGATCGGAGCAAGGGCCTCCTCGGTCGGACCGGCTACGACGGGGCGATGGTGTTCCCCCGGACCCGGTCGGTGCACACGTTCGGGATGCGGTTCCCCATCGACGTCGCCTTCTGCGACAAGGAGATGGTGGTGGTGGGCGTGGCCCGGCTCCCGCCGTGGCGGATGAGCCGGCCCCGACGCCGGTGCCGCTCGGTGATCGAGGCCGAGGCGGGCGCCTTCGAACGGTGGGGTCTGAGGGTCGGCGACCAACTGGACCTGCGTGGATGAATGAGGATGGAGTGGCGCGGGAAACGCCTCTCGAGTCGGGAGGTCCGGGGTCGGTCGTTCTGGTCGGGACACCCATCGGCAATCTGGGTGACCTGTCACCCCGGGCCGTCGACGCCCTCCGCCGTGCTGACGTCATCTACTGCGAGGACACCCGCCATTCGCGCAAGCTCCTGACCCATGCCGGCATCACCGGGGCGACGCTCCGGTCGCTGCACGAGCACAATGAAGAGGAGCGGATCGCCGAGGTGCTCGGCGCCGTCGCCGGGGGCCGGACCGTGGCGCTGGTCAGTGATGCGGGCATGCCCGGTGTGTCGGACCCCGGCAGCCGGCTGGTGGCCGCGGCCGCCGAGGCCGGGCTGACGATCACCGTGGTCCCCGGTCCGTCGGCGGTGTTGGCCGCCCTCGTGACCAGCGGCCTCGACACCGGTCGATTCTGTTTCGAGGGGTTCCTGCCGCGTTCGGGGCGGGATCGGAAGTCGCGGCTCGACGCCCTCGCCGTCGAGCCCAGGACGACCGTGCTGTTCGAGGCCCCCGGGCGCGTGCCGGCCACGTTGCGGGATCTGGCCGCGGTGTGCGGCGGCAAACGGCAGATCGCGGTGGCCCGTGAACTGACCAAACTGCACGAGGAGGTCTGGAGGGGCTCCCTCGACGAAGCCCTGGTCTGGGCGGCAGAGCCCCTCCGGGGCGAGGTCGTCCTGGTGCTCGCCGGTGGGACGGCCCCACCGGAATCGGCGGTGGGCGATGACGTGCTCGCGGCGGCGCTGGCCGAGCGATTGGCACGGGGCGAGCGAACTCGCGGCGTGGTCGAAGCGGTCGCCGCCGCCTATGGGGTACCCCGCCGGCGGGTCTATACCCTGGCCCTGTCGGCGCGCCCGTCTGGGCCTGCCGACGATCCGGACGAGCCGGACGGACCGGGCGGATCGCCACCTCCACCCCGGTGACGGTGCGGTCCGCCCATCACCCGTCGAGGTGACCGGGCGTCAATCGTGGGATGAATCCTGTGTCGCCCCGGACTCCCACTCCAGGCACCACTCGGCGATCAGGAACCCGAGGCCGGTGACGTCGAGGACACGGCGGACGCCGTCTTGGGGTCGGGTGACCACCAGCCGGTTTCCCTGCGCCATGATCTGATTCCTGCCCCTGATCACCGCGCCGATGCCGGTGGAGTCGATGAACTCGAGGTTGGACAGATCCACCACCACGGTCGCCGCCGTCACCGCCACCAGGGCATTGGCCACCTGGTCGGCCGAGACGATATCCAGTTCGCCACTGAGCGCCACCACGTGGACGCCAGGGAGGTCACGGATGGTGAGGTCGAACTCGGGTGCCACGAGGCTCATTTCCGCCGAAGGTCGCAGGTGGCGGTGTGCCAGGAGTCGGTCAGCTCTCCCAATCGTACCCGACGGGCCGAATCCCGGCCCGAGGCCGCTCCCGGCCCGGCAGCCATTCGGCTGGTCCGCCTGCGCAGGTGACCCTCTCGGGGCCGGGGAGCCCGTCCGACCGGGGGCGATGGCCCGCTCAGCGGAGTTCGGTGAGGGCTCGTCGGACGTACGGAGCCAGTGGCAGCTCCGGGGTCTGATCGATCAGCTGCCAACGGGCGCAGTCCGACGATCCGCCGGTCTCGTTCCGGAGATCCCCCGAGTAGGCGTCGATGGCGTAGATGATCCTGATGGTGTGCAGCAGCGTCCCGTTCGGGAGGGTGGTCACGTCGGACAGGACACCCTTGAGCGGCCCGACCTCGACCCGCAGGCCGGTCTCCTCGGCGAACTCGCGCTCGAGGGCGGTGACCGGATCTTCGCCGTGATCGATGCCACCCCCGGGGAGGAACCAGCGCCCGGCCACGGTCAGGTACCGGGCCGCCCGGACCAGCAGCACCGAGCCGCCTTCGGTGTCCTCGCAGATCCCGTAGACGGCCACTCGTTGCCGGCGTACCGATTGCTGGGGAGTGGGTGGTTCCATCGAGCACCGGCCTCGGGTGAGTCGGACGGCCCCTGGCCGTTTCGTCGGTACGCTACTGGCAGTGTCCCGCTTCTACATCACCACGCCCATCTACTACGTCAAGGACGCGCCCCACGTAGGCCACGCCTATACGACGGTCAATGCCGATGCCCTGGCCCGCTGGCACCGGCTCATCGGCGACGACGTGTTCTTCCTCACCGGCACCGACGAGCACGGCCAGAAGGTGGCCCGGGCCGCCGAGGAGCAGGATCTCACCCCGGCGGCCTGGACCGACCGGCTGGCTCCCCGGTTCGCCTCGGCCTGGGCCGATCTGGACATCTCCAACGACGACTTCATCCGGACCACCGAGCCGAGGCACCACGAGGCGGTCCAGAAATTCCTGAGCCGGATCTATGAGAACGGCCACATCTACATGGACGTCTACCGGGGCCTGTACTGCGTGCCCTGCGAGCAGTACTACGCCGAGGACGACCTCATCGACGGCACCCTGTGCCCGATCCACCGGATGCCGGTGGACCACCTCGAAGAGGAGAACTACTTCTTCAGACTGAGCGACTTCGAGCAGCGGCTCATCGACTGGTACGAGGCCAACCCGGGCGCGGTGGTTCCCGAGTCCAAGCGCAACGAGGCCCTCAGCTTCATCAAGGGAGGGCTCCGGGACATTTCCATCACCCGGACGTCGATCGACTGGGGGGTCCGCGTCCCCTGGGACGAGAAGCACGTCTTCTACGTCTGGTACGACGCCCTCATCAACTACCTGACGGCCATCGGCTACGGGCAGGACGAGGCCCGTTTCGAGACCTGGTGGCCCGCGGTGCACCACCTGATCGGCAAGGAGATCATCAGGTTCCACTGTGTCTGGTGGCCGGCCATGTGCATGGCGGCCGGCATCGACCCACCGGCCCACGTCCAGGTGCACGGGTGGCTGCTCCTCGGCGGCGAGAAGATGTCCAACTCGAGCGTCAACCAGATCTCGCCGGGCGAGCTCACCGCCGACTTCGGGGTCGACGCCGTCCGCTACCACCTGCTGCGTGACATCCCGCTCGGCTCGGACGGGGACTTCTCCGCCGAGGGTATCGTCGCCCGCTACAACGCCGACCTGGCCAACAACCTCGGGAATCTCCTGTCCCGGGTGGCCACCGTGGTCGGGTCCAAATGCGCGGGGATCGGACCGGCCCCCTCCGCCGACAGTCGCCTGGCCGCCGTGTCCGCCGCCGTGGTGGAAGAAGCGTCCGAGGCCTGGCACAACGGCCAGCCCCACCTGGGGCTCGAGGCGGCGTGGCGGCTCATCCGGGAGACGAACGCCGAGTTGGAGACGGCTGAGCCGTGGAAGGCCGAGCCGGGTCCGGAGGTGGACGCCATCCTGGGCAGTGCCCTCGAGGTCCTGCGCGTCGTTTCGATCCTCATCGTCCCGGCCATGCCGTCGACGGCGGAGGAGATCTGGGGCCGGATCGGCCTCCAGGGTTCGCCGGCGGATGAGCGGTTGCCGGGGGCGGGTGCCTGGGGCGGGTACCCCGGGGGCCGGACCGTGGAAAAGGGTCCGCCGCTCTTCCCGCGACGCAAAGGTTAGGGGCACCGGGTGGGTGACGCGGTGATCGACTGGTTCGACTCCCACTGCCATCTCCAAGAGGAGTTCCATCTCCAAGAGGGCGATGCCGGGGCCGGCCGGGACGCCGACCCTGGTCCGCACGCCACCCGACTGGCGGCCACCATCGCCCGGGCCGCCGAGGCCGGCGTGTCGAGGATGGTGTGCGTGGGCACGGGAGCCGGCTCGTCGGGTGCGGCGGTGAGCCTGGTCCGGTCCATGCGACGACCCGACTCGGTGGCCGTGGCCGAAGGGGTGGAGCTGTGGGCCACCGTGGGCCTCCACCCCCACGATGCGGTCGACGGGGTCGATTCCCTCGACGACCTCCTGGATGCAGAGCTCGGGGACGGGCCGGCCGGCGGCCGGCCCGGCGAAGCGGACCACCGGGTGGTCGTGGCCATCGGTGAGTGTGGGCTCGACTACCACTACGACCATTCGCCGCGTCCGGTCCAGCGTGAGGCCTTCGCCCGGCAGATCGAGCTGGCCCGGCGGCACAACGTGGCCCTTGTCATCCACACCCGGGAGGCATGGGATGACACGATCGACATCCTGACGGCCGGTGGTGTCCCCGAGCGGACGATCATCCACTGCTTCACCGGGGGACCGGGCGAGGCCCGCCGGTGCCTGGATCTCGGGGCCTCCCTGTCCTTCAGCGGGGTGGTCACCTTCAAGAACGCCGCCGATGTCCGGGACGCAGCCGCCCTGTGTCCCATGGACCGGTTGCTGGTGGAGACGGATACCCCGTTCCTGACCCCGGTGCCCCACCGCGGAACCCTCAATGAACCATCGAGGGTTCCGCTCGTCGGGGCAGCAATTGCCCAGGTCAAAGGGGTTGAGACTTTGCAGATTGCTGACGTTTCGACCCGAAATGCCCGATCGATGTTCTTGATCTGAGGCCCGCTCCGTTCCCCCCGGCGTCCCGGCCCGGAACCGATCCCGGCCGGGGGTGGGGGCCGGGCTCGGTTTGATTCGGGCGGGACCGACCACCTAACGTCTGCCCCGCGGCCGCGTTGTTCAGCGGTCGTTTTGCTTTCACTGCATGTTGCGTGATCTCGGAGTGCGGCTGTCGGGCGCGTTCCCAGGACCGGCTTGGAGGAGACGGTCCTGTCCATCCCGAAAGGGGTGGACATGTCTCTTGGGGATCCGTCCCCACGGAGGCAGCCCTATCAGCCTCACGAGGAGAGTGGAGTCCTGAGGACCAGCATCAAGAATGGCAGCCGGCCGGGCGCCGCCCTCATCCTGTGTGGCGCCGTGCTCATCGTGCCCCTGTTGTTGATCCAGAACGGCCAGGACGCCGCCGCCTCGCAGACCTCGCAGGCCTCGCAGGCCCGCGGGGTGCCGAGGGCCGAGCCGGCGCACGGCACCGAGCTGGCGCTGCATACCCGGAAGGCCGCAACGAAGGCGTCCCGCTCCCGTCCTGCCCCCGCCCTCGACTCCCGAGCCGCCTCCCGTGCCGCGTCCGGCCCGAGGGGCCCGGTGCTCACCGGGCAGAACGTGACCGTGCTGATCCGGGCGGCGGACCAGGCTGCGGCCGCCGCCCGCGGATCCGTGCCGACCGCCCCGGGGACGACGGTGTTCGAGGCCCACCGCGCCGGCGGCGGGGCGCGGATCCTCCCGTCCGAGGAGGTGGTCGACCGGGAGTCGCCCGCCACCACGACCACCACGACGGAGGCGCCGCCACCGACAACCGTGGCCGCGGTGCCGCCAGCGACGCCCGCTCCGGGGCCGAGCGACCAGGGCGAGGGACAGGTCACCTACTACGACCACCCGGCCGGTACCTGCGCCAGCCCCTGGCTGCCCTTCGGCACGGTGGTGGAGGTGACCAACCCGGCCAACGGGGAGTCCGTCAGCTGCGTCGTCAACGACCGCGAGGCGGACACCTCCCGGTCCATCGACCTGGCCACAGCCACCTTTGCCGAGATCGCCCCCCTCTCCCAGGGTGTGATCTACGCCGAGCTCAGCTGGTGAGACACTGACCGGGTGACCCATGGCCGAGCGGAGATCCATGAGCTTCTCCAGGCCAATGACATCCGGCCCAGTCGTGCGCTCGGCCAGAACTTCGTGGCCGACGGCAACACCGTCAGGCGGATCGTCCGGCTTTCCGGCATCACCTCCGGGCAGCAGGTCGTGGAGATCGGCGCCGGCCTGGGCTCGCTCACCTTGGCCCTGGTCGAGGCCGGGGCCTCGGTGACGGCGGTGGAGATCGATCGTCACGTGCTGTCCGTGCTCCGGGCCGAGGTCGAGCCGCTGGGCGTGCGGGTGGTCGAGGGCGACGCCCTCACGCTCGACTGGTCCGAGCTGCTCGGTGACCCCTCGGCCGGTGGGGCGTGGTCGTTGGTGGCCAATCTTCCCTACAACGTGGCCGTGCCCCTGGTGATCCGCGTGCTGGAAGAGGCCCCCCAGGTCTCGTCGCTGCTGGTCATGGTCCAGCGCGAGGTGGGGGAGCGCATGGCGGCCAAAGCCGGCGACGAGGCGTATGGCGCCGTGTCGGTCAAGGTGGCCTACTGGGCCAGAGCCAGTCTGGTCGGCCGTGTGCCCCCCTCCGTCTTCATCCCCAAACCGAGGGTGGAGTCGGTGCTGGTGCGTCTCGAGCGCCGGACCGGGCCCGAAACGGGTGGGCCCGAAGGGGGGACGGACCCGGGGACGGACGGCCCCGGCACCGAACGGTACGACCGGCTCTTCTCGGTGGTGCGGGCCGGATTCGCCCACCGGCGCAAGATGCTCCGCCGCGCCCTCGACGGATCGGTGGACCCCGGGGCCTTCGCCGCGGTGGGTATCGAGCCGACGGCCCGGGCCGAGGAGCTCTCGCTGGAGGAGTGGGAGCGGCTGGCCACCTGGTCGCCGAACGGCGGGGACCACCCTGACCCGGCGCGGGAAGGACTGCGTCCATGACGGGTGAGGCGGGGACAGGGCCGGGAGCTCCGGCCGAGCTCAGGGCGGCAGCCAAGCTGACCCTTTCGCTGGCCGTCACCGGCCGGCGGGCCGACGGCTACCACCTGCTCGAATCCGAGATGGTCACCCTCGATCTGTGCGACACCTTGTTCATCGAGAGCCGGACCTCGCTCGAGCGGGGGAGCCTGACCATCGGCGCCGACCCCGGCGGGCCGGCCACCGGGTGGGACCCCGGTGGCATCTCGGTGGGGCCGGACAACCTGGTGGCCCGGGCCTTGGCCGCGGTGGGCCGGAAGGCGGACGTGCGGGTGGTCAAGCGGATCCCACCCGGTGGTGGCCTGGGTGGGGGATCGGCCGATGCCGCCGCCGTCCTCCGCTGGGCCGGCTGTACCGACAGGGAGGTGGCCGCCTCGCTCGGGGCCGACGTGCCCTTCTGCCTGACCGGCGGCCGGGCCATGGTCCGCGGTATCGGTGAGTCGGTCACGCCGCTGGCCCATGAGGATCGGCAGTTCACGCTGCTGCTCCTGCCCTTCGGGATGGACACCGGCGCCGTCTACCGGGCCTGGGACGAGCTGGACGGGCGGGGTGGGCGGACCACCGGGGAGGGGCCGGTCAACGATCTGGAAGCAGCGGCGCTGGCGGTCGAGCCCCGCCTCGGGCGGTGGAGAGCACACCTGGAGGCGATCACCGGCCGGCGACCTCGTCTGGCCGGAAGCGGTTCGTCCTGGTTCGTCGACGGATCCCCCGGTGAGGTGGGAGTCAGGGACGGGCAGGCCCTGCGGATCGGCGAGGAGACGGGGATGCTGGTGGCGGTCCGGACCACGCCGCCGTCGACGCCTTAGGGGACCAGGCCCCGGTGGATTACTTGCCCGCCGCCCGCCGCTGCCAACGTGTGGCCTTCAGCATCTTCTTGTGCTTCTTCTTGCGCATGCGCTTGCGGCGCTTCTTGATCAGTGATCCCATGTCGCCCGGCACCCTAGTCGACCAGGAGGTTTTGCGCCATGTCGGCCCAGCCGGCGTGGTGGGCGCCCGGCTCCCACGGGCGGAGGGACGGACTCAGTCCGACTCCTCTCCCGCCTCGAGGGGGGCCGGCACCTCGGGCAGGCTGAAGCGGAAGACGGCGCCACCGCCCTCGGCCCGGTACACGTTCACGCTCCCGCCTTCGTCCCTGGCCACCTGGGCCACGATGGCCAACCCCAACCCGGAACCCGGCTTGGATCGGGCCCCCGGCGCCCGGTAGAAGCGGTCGAAGACGAAGGGGGCGTCGCTGTCGGCGATCCCGGGCCCGTGGTCCCGCACGACCAGGGTCCCGGCCGAACAGGCCACCTCCACCAGCCCGCCGTCCGGGCTCCACTTGAGGGCATTGTCGAGCAGGTTGTCCACGGCCCGGCCGATGCGGGCGGTGGACCCGGACACCCAGGTCGGAGCCACCTCGGCCTGGAAGACGACGCCCCGGCTCCGCCCGTGGGTGGTGGCCACCTCGATGGCCTCGAGGACGACGGCGTCGAGCCGGATCGGCTCCGGGGTCAGCTGGGGCTGTTCGCCCCGGGCCAGTTCGGCCAGATCGCCCACCAGGGTGGTCAGCTCGTCCAACTGGGTGAGGACGTCACCGATCAGCACCTCGCGCTCGTCGGGGGCCAGCTCGTCCATGCGCCGGGCCACCTCCATGTTGGTCCTGAGGCTGGTCAACGGTGTGCGCAGCTCGTGGGAGGCATCCAGGACCAGTTGACGCTGGCTCTCTCTCGAGGTGTCGAGCGCCACCAGCAGCCGGTTGAAGGCCCGGCGCAGCCGACCGAGTTCGTCGGGACCGCCGGGGTCGAGGCGCCGGGACACGTCGGTCGTCTGGGCCAGCTCCTCCACCGTGCGGGTGAGGCTGTTGAGGGGCCGGAGCACGGTGCGTCCGACCCCGAGCCCGAGGAGGACGGCCAGAGCCACGCCGATGATGACGATCAACCACAGGGCCAGGGCCAGGTGCCCGAGCTCGAGGTTGACGCCGGTGAGCGGCACGGAGAGCTGGAGGGCCCCGCCGCTCCGCAGGGTGGTCAACCGGGTGCCGTCAGCGCTGAAGGTGAAACCGGCCGGCAGCGCGGCCACGATCTGGCGGACGTCGACGCCGGCCGCGGTGGTCGAGGAGAACATCTCCGGCGCGGTGCCCCGGCTGGAAGCCGATGCCCTGACCGCCGGGGTGACCGGGAGGACCAGGCTCGGGGCATCGGTGCTGAACGCCTCCCCCGGTCCCACCACCTGGTTGCACGTCCCGACCGGCGGTCCACACCCGGTGGGGATGGTCTGGGCCGAGCCGGATGTCAGCACTTCGTGGGCTTCCGCGCTCAAGGTGGCGTCGGCCGAACCGACCAGCGAGTTCGAGGCCACGATGTAGGTGACGAACGAACCGAGGACCACGACCACGAGGACGGCCCCGGTGGCAGCCAGCACGAGCCGGGCCCGGAAGGTCATGTCCGTGCCTCAGCGAGCGGGGACGGCGGGATTCGGGTCACGGGTCACGAATCACGGGTCACGGGTCAGACCGGGCACGATCGGGGGGAACGCGGCCGGCGCGGCCACGGGCACGGGGAGGCGGTCACGGGTCACGGGTCACGCAGGACGTAACCCACGCCGCGCGCGGTATGGATGAGCCTCGGCTCGTCGCCCGACTCGGTCTTCCGCCTCAGGTACCCGACGTAGACGGCGAGCGAGTTGGTCCCCGAGTCGAACGTGTAGCCCCACACCCGGTCGAGGATGAGCTCGCGGGTCAGGACCTGGCGCGGGTGGCGTAGGAGGAGCTCGAGCAGGTCGAACTCGATCCGGGTCAGCGTGAACTGGCGATCGCCACGGCTGGCCTCGCGGGTGACGGGGTCGAGGCTGAGATCGGCGAAGCGGAGCACCTCGCCCGCCTCTTCGGGCCGCCGCCGCAGCAGGGCCCGCAGTCGGGCCAACAGCTCGGCCAGGGCGAAGGGCTTGACCAGATAGTCGTCGGCGCCGGCATCGAGGCCCTGGACCCGGTCGTTGATGGCGTCGCGGGCGGTGAGCATGAGCACGGGGGTGTCGTTGTCGGCGGCCCGGAGCCGGCGGCACACGTCGAGGCCGTCGGAGGTGGGCAACCCGATGTCGAGGATGACCGCGTCCGGGGGCCGGATGGCGATCTCCTCGAGCGCCGGCGGTCCGTCGCTCGCCACCGAGACCTCATATCCCTCCAGGCGGAGGGCCCGGTTGAGCGCACCACTGACGGCGGGATCGTCATCGACGACGAGGACTCTCATCGGGCCGGGAGCCTACCGGGGTCGTGGAAGCTTTCCGCGGCACCAGGCTCGGAAACGGACCGGGGCCGCCGGTGGGGGGAGGGCCCGGCCCCGATGGACGGGCTGCCGGTTCCACCTGCGGGAGTAGCCTGTTGCCGCACGCGACCGGGGCCGGTTGCTGGCGATCCGAGGTAGTTCAATTGGCAGAACGCTGGCCTTTGGAGCCAGATGTTGGAGGTTCGAGCCCTCCCCTCGGAGCTGGCCACGGAGCGGCCGGCAGCCCGG
The DNA here is from genome assembly GCA_963713625.1 of uncultured Acidimicrobiales bacterium. Taxonomy (GTDB): domain Bacteria; phylum Actinomycetota; class Acidimicrobiia; order Acidimicrobiales; family RAAP-2; genus Bog-756. The sequence goes on from CAVQMN010000011.1 coordinate 318,860, forward strand.
CCCGAAGCTCCGGAGAGTGCGCTGAGGGTCAGCTGGCGGCTTTGCGGGCCCGACTGCGCTGGCGGCCCCGGGTGGCCTGGTCGAGCACGACCTTGCGCAGCCGGACCGCCTTCGGGGTCACCTCGACGCATTCGTCGTCGGAGATGAACTCGAGCGCCTGCTCGAGCGAGAGCAGCAACGGAGGCGTGAGCCGGATGGCCTCGTCGGCCGAGGCCGAACGCACGTTGGTCTGCTTCTTCTCCTTGATGGGGTTGACGTCCATCTCCTCGTCGCGGGCGTTCTCGCCGACCACCATGCCCTCGTAGACCTCGGTGCCGGGCCCGACGAGGAGGATGCCACGCTCCTGCAGGCTCATCAGCGTGTAGCCGGTGGTGACCCCCCGGCGGTCGGCCACCATGGAACCGTTGCGCTTGGTCTTGAGCTCACCGTGCCAGGGCTCCCACCCGTCGAAGACGTGGTGGAGCATGCCGGTGCCGCGGGTCTCGGTCATGAACTCGGTGCGGAAGCCGACCAGGCCCCGGGCCGGGACCCGGTAGTCCATGCGTACCCAGCCGGTGCCGTGATTGACCATCTCGATGAGCGTTCCCTTGCGGAGCGCCATCAACTGGGTCACCACCCCGAGGTAGTCGTCGGGAACGTCGATGGCCACCCGCTCCATCGGTTCATGGACCTTGCCGTCGATGTCGCGGGTGACGACCTGGGGCTTGCCCACGGTCAGCTCGAAGCCTTCCCGACGCATGGTCTCCACCAGCACGGCCAACTGGAGCTCCCCCCGGCCCTGGACCTCCCAGGTGTCCGGCCGTTCGGTGGTCTCGACCCGGAGCGAGACGTTCCCGACCAGCTCGGCGTCGAGCCGGTTGAGGATCTGGCGGGCGGTGAGCTTGTTCCCGTCGATGCCGGCCAAAGGTGAGGTGTTGATGCCGATGGTCATGGACAGGCTCGGCTCGTCGACGGTGATCACCGGCAGGGGCCGGGGGTCGTCAGGGTCGGCCAGGGTCTCACCGATGGTGATCTCGGCCATGCCGGCGACAGCGGCGATCTCGCCGGGGCCCGCCTCGGCCGCATCGACCCGGTCCAGGGCATCGGTCACGTACAGCTCGGTGATCTTGGTGTTCTCGATGGTCCCGTCGAGCTTGCACCAGGCCACGGTGGCGCCCTTCTTGAGCGTTCCGTTGTGGACCCGGCACAGGGCCAGCCGGCCGAGGTAGGGGGAGGCGTCCAGGTTGGACACGATGGCCTGCAGCGGGGCCTCGGGGTCGTAGTGGGGGGCGGGGATGCGGTCCAGAATGGCCTGGAAGAGCGGTTCGAGGTCGGTGCCCTCCACCCCCTGCTCGGTGCTGGCCCACCCGGCCCGGGCGTTGGCGAAGAGGATGGGGAAGTCGATCTGGTGCTCGTCGGCGTCGAGGTCGAGGAAGAGCTCCTCCACCTCGTGGACCACCTCGTCGATGCGGGCGTCGGCCCGGTCCACCTTGTTGACCACCAGTACCACCGGCAGCCGGGCTTCGAGGGCCTTGCGCAGGACGAAACGGGTCTGGGGGAGGGGGCCCTCGGAGGCGTCCACCAACAGGAGCACACCGTCGACCATGGTCAGTCCCCGCTCCACCTCCCCGCCGAAGTCGGCGTGTCCCGGGGTGTCGATGATGTTCACCTTGACCCCGTTGTGGACGACGGCGGTGTTCTTCGCCAGGATGGTGATGCCCTTCTCACGCTCCAGATCGCCCGAGTCCAGCACGCGCTCGTTGACCGACTCGTTGGCCCGGAAGGCCCCGGACTGCCAGAGCATGGCGTCGACCAGCGTGGTCTTGCCGTGGTCGACGTGGGCCACGATGGCCACGTTGCGGATGTCGTCGCGGGTCAGGAGGGGCATGGAGTCACAGAGGGCCTAGGAGTCGAGGAAGAAGAATGGGAATGGGTGTCGGGGTCGTGGCTACACGGAGGGTGGTGAGAGACTCAGGTTACCCGGCACAGACGCCCCCCTGATCACGAGGGCATGGAATGGAAGTGATCTGTAGCGGTCGGTTCGCTCGGTGAGCAGTTCAGACGCAGGCTCAGCGTGTCGACTCTACAACCGGGAGTCGCCTGCCGGTGGGTCATCCGTTGGTGGAGTTCGACGATCCCGACGGGGGACCGGTGCCGACGCTGTTGATCGCGGCCACCTGGAAGGTGTACGTGCTGCGAATTGCTCAGGCCGGTCACCGTCTCGGTCGTGGCCGTTGAGTTGAAGGTCTGCGCCGTTTGAGCCGTGCCGCCGATGTACGGCGTCACCACGTAGCCGGTCACGGATGCACCGCCATTGGCTGCGGGCGCCGTCCAGCTGACCGACACCGACGTGCCGTTGACTCTGTTCGCCGTTCCGATGGTCGGCGCCCCCGGGGTGCCGACGGTGATCGAGTTGCTCGCCGCCGAGGGCAGCCCGGTGCCGTTGGCGTTGATGGCCGACACGGTGAAGGTGTACGCAGTCCCGGTGGTCAGCCCGGTGAAGACACAGGAGGTCGATGACCCGTTGAGGCTGGTCGAGCAGGCCGCCGGGGTGGTGACCGACGGGCTGGACGTGACCGTGTACCCGGTGATGCCCGAGCCCCCGGTGACCGTCGGTGCCGTCCAGGTGACGGTGGCCGAGGTGGCCGAGGTCGTGGCCGAGGCCGTGCCGATGGTCGGGGCCCCGGGTGCGCCCACGGTGATCGAGTTGGACGGGGCCGAGGCCGGACTGTTCCCGTTGCCGTTCTTGGCCACGACCGTGAATGTGTAGGCGGTGCGGGTGGTCAACCCGGTGAACGTGCAGGTGGTCGATGCCCCGGTGAGGGTGGGGGTCGTGCAGGCGGCCGGCGTGGTGACCGCCGGGCTGGAGGTCACCGTGTAGCCGGTCAGGCCCGAACCGCCGATGTTGGTCGGATCGGTCCAGGTGATGGTGGCCGAGGTGGCCGAGGCGGTGGCGGCGGCGGTGACGCCGGTGGGCGCCCCCGGCGTCCCCAGCGTGATCGAGTTGGACGGGGCCGAGGCCGTGCCCGTTCCCGCGCTGTTGGTGGCGGTCACGGTGAAGGTATAGGACGTGCCCCTGGTCAACCCGGTCACCGTGCAGGTGGTGGCCCCGGTGGTGGTGCAGGTCCCACTGCCGGGGTTGGAGGTGACGGTGTACCCGGTGACGGTGGCCCCACCGTTGTTGGCCGGCGCCGTCCAGCTGATCGAGGCCGAGGTGGACAAGGTGGTGGCCACCGCGGTCACCCCGGTCGGCGGGTTGGGCGATGTGGCCGGGACGACCGGGGCCGAGGCGGCCGATGCCGGTCCGGTTCCGACCCCGTTGGTGGCGGTCACGGTGAAGGTGTAGGTGTCACCGTTGGTCAATCCGGTGACCACGGTCGGGCTGGCGGTGTCGTTGGCCGTCTGGCCCCCGTTGGCCGGCGTCGTGGTATCGGTGGCGGTCACCGTGTAGCCGGTGATGGTGGACCCACCGGTGGAGGCCGGCGCGGTGTACGAGACGGTCGACTGGCCGTTCTCGTTGGAGGTGGCGCTCACGCCGGTGGGCGCTCCCGGGGTGGTGGCCGGGATGACCGCGGCCGACGGGGCCGATGCCGGTCCGGCGCCGACGCTGTTGGAGGCGGTGACGGTGAAGGTGTAGCTGGTGCCGTTGGTCAACCCGTTCACCGTGCAGCTGGTCGTACCCGTGGTGCAGGTGAAGCTCCCAGGGCGTCGAGGTCACCGTGTAGCTGGAGACCGCCGTGCCGCCGTTGACCGCAGGAGCGGTCCACGACACCGCCGACTGGGCGTTGGCATTGGACGTGCCGCTCACACCCGTCGGTGCCCCGGGTGTGCCCACGATGAGCGAGTTCGACGCCGCCGAAGCACTTCCGGTTCCGGCGGCATTGGTGGCCTTGACGGTGAAGGTGTAGGTGGTTCCCTTGGTCAGCCCGGTCACGGTACAGCCCAGGGTGGCGGTGGTGCAGGTGAGCCCGCCCGGAGCCGAGGTCACCGCGTAGCTGGTGATGGTGGCCCCGCCGTTGCTGGCCGGGGCGGCCCAGCTGATGGCCGCGGTGGTGGACGAGGAGGTGGCGGCGGCGGTGACACCGGTGGGAGCCCCCGGCGTGGTGGCCGGGGTGGCGGTGGCTGACGGGGCCGAGGCCGGACCGGTGCCCGAGCCGTTGGTGGCGGTCACCGTGAAGGTGTAGCCGGTGCCGTTGGTCAGCCCGGTCACCGTGCAGTTGGTGGTCCCGGTGGCGGTGCAGGTGAAGCTGCCCGGCGTGGAGGTCACCTGATAGCTGGTGATGGTCGAGCCACCGTTACTGCTCGGTGCGGTCCACGACACCGCCGACTGGGCGTTGGCATTGGACGTACCGCTCACGCCGGTCGGAGCCCCTGGGAGGGTGGACGGTGTCGCCGTGGGCGAGGCTGCCGACGCCGGACCGGTGCCGGAGGCGTTGGTGGCGGTCACCGTGAAGGTGTACCCGGTGCCGTTGGTCAGCCCGGCCACCGTGCAGCTGGTCGTGGCCGTGGTGCAGGTGAAGCCCCCGGGCGCCGAGGTCACCAGGTAGCTGGTGATGGTGGCCCCGCCGTTGCTGCCCGGCGCCGTCCACGACACCACCGACTGGGCGTTGGCGTTGGACGTGCCGCTCACCCCGGTCGGTGCCCCGGGCACGGTGGAGGGCGTGGCCGTGGTCGACGGGGCCGACGACGGACCCGTTCCTGCCGCGTTGGTGGCCGTCACCGTGAAGGTGTAGCCGACGCCGTTGGTCAGCGCGGTCACCGTGCAGCTGGTGGTGGCCGTGGTGCAGGTCTTCCCGCCTGGGCTCGAGGTGACGGTGTAACTCGTCACGGTCGCCCCGCCGTTGGAGATCGGCGCGGTCCACGACACCACCGACTGGGCGTTGGCGTTGGACGTGGCGCTCACCAAGGTGGGCGCTCCCGGTGTGGTGGCCGGGGTGGCGGTGGCCGAGGCGGCCGAGGCCGGCCCGGTCCCCGAGCCGTTGGTGGCCGTCACCGTGAAGGTGTAGCCGGTGCCGTTGGTCAGCCCGGTCACCGTGCAGCTGGTGGTCCCGGCGGTGGTGCAGGTGAAACTGCCCGGGGTGGAGGTCACCTGGTAGCTGGTGATCGGTGCGCCCCCGTTGGAGCCGGGAGCGGTCCACGACACGGTCGACTGGCTGTTGGCATTGGAGGTGGCGGTCACTCCGGTCGGAGCACCGGGGACGACCGACGGGGTGGCGGTGGCCGACGGCGACGAGGCCGCGCTGGTCCCGGCCGAGTTGGTGGCCTTGACGGTGAAGGTATAGCCGGTGCCGTTGGTCAGCCCGGTCACCGTACAGGTGGTGGCCCCGGTGGTGGTGCAGGTGAAGCCACCCGGTGCCGAGGTCACGGTGTACCCGGTGATGGTGGCCCCACCGCTGGAGGCGGGCGCCGTCCAGGAGACGACCGACTGGGCGTTGGCGTAGGAGGTGGCGGTCACCCCGGTCGGCGCGCCGGGGACCGTGGCCGGGGTGGCGGTGGCCGAGGGGGCCGAGGCCGCGCTGGTGCCGGCTGCGTTGGTGGCGGTGACGGTGAAGGTATAGCCGGTGCCGTTGGTCAGCCCGGTCACCGTGCAGGTGGTGGCCGGCGTGGCCGGGGCGGTCGAGGTGGAGGTACAGGTCTGTCCGCCGCTCGAGGTCACCGTGTACTTGGTGATGGTGGCCCCACCGTTGGAGACGGGCGCGGTCCACGACACCACCGACTGGGCGTTGGCGTTGGAGGTGGCGGTGACCCCGGTCGGTGCCCCCGGTGTGGTGGCCGGGATGGCGGTGGCCGACGGGGCCGACGGCACACTGGTGCCGGCCGTGTTGGTGGCGGTCACCGTGAAGGTGTAGCCGGTGCCGTTGGTCAGTCCGGTGACGGTGCAGCTGGTCGTGCCCGTCGTGCAGGTGAAGCCACCCGGCGACGAGGTCACCGTGTAGCCGGAGATGCCGGCCCCACCGTTGGACACGGGCGCGGTCCACGACACCACCGACTGGGCGTTGGCGTTGGAGGTGGCGGTGACCCCGGTGGGTGCACCCGGAGCCGTGGCCGGGATGGCCGGGGCCGAGGGCGCCGAGGCCACGCTGGTGCCGACGACGTTGGTGGCGGTCACCGTGAACGTGTAACTCGTGCCGTTGGTCAGCCCGGTCACCGTGCAGGTGGTGGCGGCCGGCGTCGGCGTGGTCGAGGTGCAGGTCTGGCCACCGCTGGAGGTGACGGTGTACTTGGTGATGGTGGCTCCGCCGTTGTTCGGAGCGGTCCACGACACCACCGACTGGGTGTTGGCGTTGGAGGTGGCGGTGACCCCGGTGGGCGCGCTGGGCGTGGTGGCCGGGGTGGCGGTGGCCGACGGGGCCGAGGCCGCGCCGGTTCCGGCCGAGTTGGTGGCCGTCACCGTGAAGGTGTAGCCGGTGCCGTTGGTCAATCCGGTGACGGTGCAGCTGGTCGTCCCGGCCGTGCAGGTGAAGCCGCCCGGCGATGAGGTCACCGTGTAGCTGGAGATGGCCGCCCCGCCGTTGGAGGCCGGCGCGGTCCACGACACCACTGACTGGGCGTTGGCGTTGGAGGTGGCGGTGACCCCGGTGGGTGCACCGGGCACGGTGGCGGGAATGGCGGCCGCCGAGGGGGCCGAGGCCGGACCGGACCCGACCGTGTTGGTGGCCTTGACGGTGAAGGTGTAGCTCGTGCCGTTGGTCAGCCCGGTCACCGTGCAGGACGTCGTGGTCCCGTTCGGGGTGGTGCAGGTCTGGCCACCGCTGGAGGTCACCGTGTAGCTGGTGATGGCCGAGCCACCGTTGAAGGACGGCGCCGTCCAGGTCACCACCGACTGGGCGTTGGCGTTGGAGGTGGCCGACACATTGGTCGGAGCGCCCGGCGTCCCTTGGACGATCGAGTTGGATGCAGGCGAGGCTGCACCGGTTCCGGCCGGGTTGGTGGCGGTCACGGTGAAGGTGTAGGTGGTGCCCGGCGTGAGCCCGGTCACCGTGCAGGACGTCGTGGTCCCGTTGGGGGTGGTGCAGGTCTGGCCACCCGGGCTGGCGGTCACCGTGTAGCTGGTGATGGCGGCCCCGCCGTTGCTACCGGGTGCGGACCAGGTGACCGAGGCCGTGGTGGACGAGGCCGTGGCCACGGCGGTGGCCCCGCTCGGAGCCGATGGCACGGTGGCCGGCACGGCCGCGGCCGAGGCGGCCGACGCCGGGCTGTTTCCCGAAGCGTTGGTGGCCGTCACCGTGAAGGTGTAGCCCACGCCGTTGGTCAGGCCGGTGACCGTGCAGGTGGTGGCTCCGGTGGTCGTGCAGGTGAAGCCACCCGGCGACGAGGTCACCGTGTAGCCGGTGATGGTGGCGCCTCCGTTGGAGCTGGGAGCCGTCCAGGTGACCACCGACTTGGCGTTGGCATAGGAGGTGGCCGAAACGCCGGTGGGCGCGGTGGGCACGGTGGACGGCGTGGCCACGGCCGAGGGCGACGAGGCCGGGCCGGTGCCCGAGCCGTTGGTGGCCGTCACCGTGAACGTGTACCCGGTGCCGTTGGTCAGCCCGGTCACCGTGCAGGTGGTGGTTCCGGTGGTGGTACAGGTCCGGCCGCCCGGGCTCGACGTCACCGTATAGCCGGTGATGGGGGCGCCACCGTTGGAGGTCGGAGCGGTCCAGGACACGACCGACTGGGTGTTGGCGGCCGAGCTGGCCGTCACCCCGGTCGGTGCGCCCGGGATGGTGGACGGGGTCGCCGTCGCCGGTGCCGAGGACGGACCGGTGCCCACCGCGTTGGTGGCGGTCACCGTGAAGGTGTAGGTGACTCCGTTGGTCAGGCCGAGCAGGACACAGGTGGTGGTCGACCCGTTGGCCGTGGTGCACGTCTGTCCGGTGTTGGCCGTCACCGTGTAGCTGGTGATCGGCGAGCCGTTGGCCGCCGGCGCCGTCCACGACACGGTGGACTGGCCGTTCTGGAAGGAGGTGGCGGTGACCCCGGTCGGTGCCCCGGGGGTGGCGGCCGGGATGGCCGGAGCCGACGGGCTGGACGCCGGTCCGGTGCCGGCCAACGTGGTGGCGGTCACCGTGAAGGTGTAGCTGGTGCCGTTGGTCAGACCGCTCACCGTGCAGCTGGTCGCTCCGGCCGTCGTGCAGGTCTGCCCGCCGGGGCTGGCCGTGACCGTGTAGCCGGTGATGGCCAGCCCGCCGGTGTTGGCCGGAGCCGTCCAGGTCACCAGCGAGGCGCTGTTCTGGTTGGAGGTCGCCGACACTGCGGTGGGGGCGCCGGGAAGCGTGGCCGGGATGATCGAGTTCGACGGCGCCGAGGCGGCACCGGTCCCGGCCGGGTTGGTGGCGGTGACCGTGAAGGTGTAGCTGGTCCCGTTGGTCAGGCCGGTCACCGTGCAGGTGGTGGTCGTCCCGTTGGCGGTGGTGCAGGTCTGGCCGCCGCTGGACGTCACCGTGTAGCTGGTGATGGCCGCCCCGCCGTTCGAGCTCGGTGCCGTCCACGACACCACCGACTGGCTGTTGGCGTAGTTGGTGGCGGTGACGTTGATGGGTGCGCCCGGCGTGGTGGCCGGAATGGCCGCCGCTGAAGCGGCCGACGCCGTCCCCGTCCCCGATGCGTTGGTGGCGGCCACGGTGAAGGTGTAGCTGGCCCCGTTGGTGAGGCCGGTGACCGTCTCACTGAGGGCGGCCGAGTTGAAGACCTGTGCGGTCTGGGCCACGCCCGCCTTGTAGGGCGTGACCGTGTAGCCGGTGATCACGGCACCGCCGTTGGAAGCCGGCGCCAACCAGGACACCACCGACTGGGCGTTGGCGTACGAGGTGGCCGTGACGTTGGTCGGAGCCCCGGGCTTGGTCGACGGCGTCGCCGGCGCCGAGGGGGCCGAGGCCGGACCGGTGCCCACGGAGTTGGTGGCGGTGACCGTGAAGGTATAGCTGGTGCCGTTGGTCAGCCCGGACACCGTGCAGGAGGTGGCAGGTGTCGCCGGCGCCGTCGAGGTCGACGTACAGGTCTGGCCACCGCTGGAGGTGACCGTGTACTTGGTGATGGTGACGCCACCGTTGGAGGCCGGTGCCGTCCACGACACCACCGACTGGGTGTTGGCGTTATTGGTGGCTGTCACATTGGTCGGGGCACCGGGGACGGTGGTGGTCGGCGTCACCGCGTTCGAGGGCGACGACGGGGTACTGGTGCCCACGGTGTTGGTGGCGGTGACGGTGAAGGTGTACGAGGTCCCGTCCGTGAGCCCCGCCACCGTGCAGACGGTCGAACTGGTGGTGCACGTCCTGCCGCCGGGGCTCGAGGTCACGGTGTACCCGGTGATGGCGAAGCCGCCGTTGGAGGCCGGCGCGTTCCACGAGACGGTGGCCGACTGATAGCCGGCGACGGCGGTGGCCGCCGTCGGAGCACCGGGAGCTGCGCCCGGGGTGGCCGATGCCGGATTCGAGGGCGCGCTGGTACCCAGGGCGTTGGTGGCGGTGACCGTGAACGTGTAGGTGGTGCCGTTGGTCAGCCCGCTCACCGTGCAGCCGGTCGTGGGCGGCGACGGCGTGCTCGAGGTGCAGGTCTGGCCGCCGCTGGAGGTGACCGTGTAGCTGGTGATGGCCGACCCGCCGTTGGAGGGGGCGGTCCAGGTCACGGCCGACTGGCCGTTGGTGAACGAGGTGGCGATCACGTTGGTGGGACTGGCGGGCGGTCCGACCGGCATGACCGAGTTGGAGGAGCCCGATGACGGCCCGGAGCCCGAGCCGTTGGCCGCAGTGACCTTGAAGTTGTAGGTGGTCCCGTTGGTCAGCCCGGTCACCGTGCAGGGGGAGCCGGCGCACGTGCCGGTGATCCCCCCCGGATTGGAGGTGACGGTGTAGCTGGTGATGGGGGCTCCATTGGCGGCTGGGGCGGTGAAGGTGACAGAGGCGCTGGCGTTGCCGGCGGTGGCCGTTCCGATGGTCGGTGCCCCGGGCACGGCCGACGGGGTGGCCGCGGGCGACGGAGATGAGGCCGGGCCGGTACCGATGGCGTTGGTGGCGGTCACGGTGAAGGTGTAACTCGTGCCGTTGGTGAGACCGTTGACCGTGCACGAGGTGGCGCCGGTGGTCGTGCACGTCTTGCCGCCGGGGGCCGATGTGACGGCGTACCCGGTGATGGGGAGGCCGCCGGTGAAGACCGGTGCGGTCCACGAGACCACCGACTGTCCGTTGGCGTATGAGGTGCCGCCCACCCCGGTAGGCGCCCCTGGTTTGGTCGGGACCACCACCGTGTTGGATGGGAGTGAGGCGGGCCCGGTGCCCTGGGCATTGGTGGCGGTCACCGTGAAGGTGTAGCTACTGCCGACGGTGAGGCCGGAGATCGTCGTGGAGGTGGCACTGGATCCGGTCACGTTGAGCCCGGTGCAGGTGGCGCAGGGCGGGGTCGGGGTCACCGTGTAGTTCGAGATGGGGGATCCATTCGACGAGGGATCGGTCCACCCGACCGTGACGGTGTCGTTCACATTTCCCGCCGCGCTGACCAGGGTGGGCGCATTCGGGGCGCTCGGAACGGTGGTCAGAGCGGACGGTAGTGACGGGTCACTGGTGCCGCTGGCATTGGTGGCGGTGACGGTGAAGACATAGCTGGCTCCGGCCGTGAGACCCTGCACCGCCGCCGAGGTGGCGGTGGCGCCGGTCACGGTCTGCCCGGTGCAGGCGGAGCATGCGGGAGTAACGCCGACGGTGTAGTTGGTGATGGGCGAACCATGGTTGGCCGGGTCGGTCCAGTTGATGGTGGCCGTGCCTCCGGCGTTGGCCACGGCGGTGACATCGGTGGGGGGGGCCGGAGCGGTGATCGTCGGGTAGCCGGGCAGGGCGCCGGGGTTGGTGGCGCAGTATTGCGAGAGCGGCTGTGTCGTACCGAAGACGGGGAGAATCGTCGGGCAGAAGTCGGTCGGCGTTGAGCTCGAGTCGTCGGTGATCGATGTGAGGACCCACGAGGACGTGGTGGGGACGAGGTAGCTCGGGGGTGACAGGAAGTTGAGAAGAGGGTCCCACGTATAGTGCTTGACATAGCCCGAGGTGACGTTGTTGTTATTGAATGTCCCCACGGGGCCCCGGGCGAATTGCTGGATCGATCCGTAGACGTACAGGGGGCCTTCGTTGGATCCGGTTTGATAGTTGTTCACCACGAAGGACTGGGTGAGGGCGAGCACGGCGGCGTCGATGGTGACCCCGCCGGTCCCGGTGGCCACGTTGCCGCTTCCTGTTGACGGGTCACAGAGAGGTCCGGGGGTACCGGCGCAGGCGGGGAGGACGGATCCACCGTTCCCCGAGGTGACCGGGTGGTTGACCTCCACGTACTCATTGGCGATGAGGCCGAGCGAGTCGTTGGTGAGGTTGGGAGCATACGGGCACAGACCCTGGGATTGGACGCTGGCACCGCTCTGACCGGTGGTCCACTTCCCCGAGCAGTCCTGGTAGGTGATGTTCCCGTCGACGACGACGTCGTTGGCCGTGCCGATGGTCAGCAGTCCCGACAGAGCCCCGCTCACGAAGGCGTCGCCTTCGGCGTCAGGATTGGACGTCTCACCGTAGTAGCACCCCGAGCAGCCGCCGGCGGTGGTCTGCGAATTGGCCCCGTAGGCCGCCGACGGCGTATAGGTGTTGGTCTGACCGCCGAGGTTGTCCTGCGAGCTCCCAACCGAGCTGTTGCCGCCGTAGGTGGCGGAAAATGCCCCGGTCCCGTTGCTGGCCTCGGTCACCGTGCAGACGGCGGTCGACTGGAAATTGTTGCCCACCGGCACCGGTGCGGACATGGTCACCGCCGTGCACGTGGGAATGACCGCGGTCGATGTCGTGGTGTGTCCGAAGTTCGTGGTGCTGGTCGTCTGGCTGAAGGCCACCGTGGCCGCATTGTTGAGCTGATTGCTGGACGAGGTCACCGTGGCGGTGAGGGTCACCGGGGTATTTTGGGCCGGGGTGGTGGGATTCGACGTCAGGTTGGTGACCGAGTTGGCCATGTAGGCATCGAAGGGATTGGCGCCCAAGACGGTCTCCCCCGCGGTGGCATTCTCAACGAAGACGACGCCATTGGCGGGGAGGGGAGCAACGCCGTTGCTGGGACAGTCGTTGGTGTTGCCCGAGACCGACCCATCGGCATTCACCACATAGGTGTTGTTGGTATCAAGTGTGTTCCCGTTGACCGTGGTGGTGCTTTGCGGGGTATCGGGGCTGATCACCGTCATCTGGCCGACGCCGGACGCGTTGGTGCTCAGGGTGATCTGGGTCGGCCCGGAGTAGAGGCAGCCGTTGAAGCCGGCAATCTGCCCGAGGGAGGAGTCGCTCTGGGGCGGCACTTGCACCGGATTGCCGTACGAACTGTTGGTGGTGTCGTAGAGGTGGACGTCACCGCTCGCTTTCGAGCAGTTGGCGTCGCTGCCCGACATGCCATAGGTGTCGTCCACGAACAGGCAGTGGGGGTCGGCGGTCTCGACCGCCGAAGGAACCGGCGCCGGCGGAGTGGTGGAAGGATTGCCGAACGACGGTGAATTGGCCTGGGTGCCATCGCCGCTCACGAAGACGGAGTCGTTGGTATAGGTCGGGCCGAAGAGGTAGTCACCAGGTGCGAAGTACACCGGCGTACAGCTGGCGTTGCTGTTGTCGATGTTGTAGCCCATCGAACTGCTCCAGTTGTAGGCGCAGGTCGAGTAGTTGCCATTCGAGCTGTAGGACTCGTAGTTGGACCACCAGACCTGAGAGAGGAAGCCGTTCTTCGGTGCCAGGTTGAGGATCTTGTGGGCGAAGATGTATCCCGTCTTCGAGGTCGGGTCTTTGGCCGCGCCCACGACTTCGACGGCCAGATTGGTGAGCGCGTGCGTCGTCGGATCGAACGTCGGTTGCGGATTTCCGAAGGAGTAGTACTCGGCGCCGGTGTTGCCGGATGCCGAGCCGGTCACCAGGTTCCACTCGGCGTAGTCGATGCCACGAGCAGATTCCCGTGCCGTTGGTGCTGCTGCTGCAGTAGGCCAGGCTGGGATTGGTGTTCAGTGCGGTGACGTAGCCGTTCTCTCCGGCGTCCACCGCCTGGTTGGCGTAGTCCGCCACCGATGCGGATTGCTGGATCGGACCCGACTGGATGATCGTGCCGACGATGGTCGCGCCGATGATTCCGACGATGAGGCTGAGCGCGAGGACGGCGACGATCGCCGTCTGGCCGAGGTCGGATGCCCGGGCGGCACGGCGCCGCCGAGCTTGCTGTGTTCCGAACCTGTTTCCGACGTTCCACGTGGTGGGCTTCATGGTCTTCCTATGGCCTAGGACTGGTACGGGTCGCACTGCTGGTTGAGGTTGTATTGGAAGGGCAGACAGGTGTCTAGCTGTCTGCGGTTGGAGGGTGAGCGGTTGGCGGTAGTCGATGATCTGGTCCTCGACATAGCCGTTGGTACCCGAACCGGCCTGGTTCACCGTCAGGTGGATGCCCACGCTGCGGACGGCGTCCAGGGGGCAGGTTTCCACCGTCGATCCGGTACAGGAAAGGAGGGAAGGACTGCCGGGCACGTTCGAGGCCACCGGTGGGTTGTTATTGAGGTCGGAGGCCAACAGCGTGTAGGAGGTGTTGGTGTTCGTGTCGAACAGGCTGTAGGTGAACAGTGGATCGGCCGCGCCCTGGGACGGGTCGTTGGTCACACCCCGGATGTTGGCGATCAGCCGGGCGGTACCCGCGAAGAGGCTTGAGGCGGCAGCAGGGGTGCCGTCGGCATTTGTCGGCCAGTAGTAGCACGTCGATGGGGAACCCACGCACGGAGTTCCGTCGGCGTTCATCGGCGCATACTCGCAAGTGCCGCCAGGGGTCCCGTTCACCGGGACCGGGCAGGTTGAGGTGCCGGCGGCCGCGCTCCACGGGTATCCGACCAGGGGGAGGTACATCCAGACCTGGAGGGAACACGTGGTGGTGCTGCAATTGGTGGCGGCGTTCCCGCTGCTGTCGACTTCGATGGCCACGACCTTGGCCGGCCCTGCCGTACACGACGGCGTGCACGCGGCGTTGGCACCCACGACGTTGTTGTACGAGGTCCCGACGTTGGCGTACCAGGACACGCCAAAGTTCAGCGAATAGGGTGTGACGACTGTTCCGGTATAGGACGCGTTCGGCGCGGCAGCCCCCAGAATCGAGAAGGGTGGCGTGGGGACGCCGCCGGTGGCCGGCGCGGGTTCCGCCTCTTCGGCGACCAGCGTCCTGAGCGCGGCGAGGGAAGGGGTGACCTGGTCGAACTCCTGGTACTGGGCGGAGACGCCGTGACTCACCGTCTCGATGAGGTTCATCGAGATCATCACCATCCCGAGGACGACCACCAGGATGGTCGACGGTCACCAGCAGTTCGACCAACGTCATACCGCTGTCGTCGCGGCGACGGCGGAGCAGGGCCGCCATCATGCCGGCACCTGGACCGGTGCGGGCAGATAGTCGACTGTTGTCGTACCCGTCAGGCTGTTGGTGACGCTGACTGTGCTGGGCCCGACGGTCAACGTGAGGTTGGTCGGCGCCACCGCGATCGAACCCACCGTCACCGAGTAGGAGTAGGTGCCGTAGGGAACCGAGGTCATGGTGTCGCCGGTGGCGTCGGTGAGGGGCATGTTGTAGGTCGGTCCACCGGCTCCACAGGTTGTGTCCGTCAGCGTGACCGTGCCGTTGGCCGCCGGTGCTCCGGTCGAGTTGGTCAGGCTGAGGGGGAGCAGCCCCAATGGGGCGATGGCCGAGGCGCTCGCGCCGGGTATGGCCTGGAGCGAGGAGGTGACGCCTGCCTCGGCGCTGCACTGGCCTGCGGCCACGGAATAGCCGTTGGTCGACGGGTAGAGAAGGTTGGGATTGGGATTGGGAGGCGTGTTGGGTAGGCCTGTCCACGCCGTGGTGGACGTGAGCGCGACCTGGACGGGGATTCCCGAAAGGGTGTTGCCGCTCGGCATGCTGGAAGGTGTCTGGACCGACCAGGTGCCCGCGGGTCCACTCGCTGAGGTGAGGACGACAGGCCCGGTCGAGCTTTCGCCGACCGCGGCGCAGGCGTTGCCTCCGGCCGAAGGGCTCTCGCACGCCACTCCCTCGTAGTACTGCACCGAGTTGCCGGACGGAGGAACGACCGGATTCCAGGCCCAGGCGCCATGCAACGATCCGAGGAAGAGCTCACCGGGTTTGGCCCCGGCGCTCGACACCGCCGAGACCATGCAGTCGGCCGTATCGGTGCCGGCCGGCTGACCGCACGTCACGCCGCTCACACTCGCCACCGAGTTCGGAATCTGGTTCGATTGCACCCAGTTGTCGGGCGTCGAGGTGAGGTCCCCGGTCCACACGGCGGCGGTGGACCCTGAGCTCGGCGAGGGCGTGCCGATGGCGACACAGGTCGTGTTCCAGCACGATATCCCGGTCACCGCCACGGCTCCGGTGGGGAAGGTCGGCTCGGCGGCCCACGTGCTCGCTCCACTGCCGGCGATCGTGGCTTCGGCGATGGTGCCGTCAGTCGGACTGGAGGCGTCGCCCACCGCGGTGGCCAGGCACTGGGTCGTCGACGGGCAGGTGATGGTGCCGACGGAGGTGAACGAATAGGTGGATCCGGTGCTGGCACTCGGAAGGAGGTCGGACGTGACCGTCGGCATCCACGAGGGGTTGCCCGCCACTCCGGCCGGGTCACCGTCGAGACGCAGCACTCCCGCCGTGCCCCCGCTGCCGGCGTAGGCCAGTTCGCATGTGGTCGGTGATGGGCAGGCGATCGAGTTCAGCGCGGTGAAGGTCACCGATGGTGGGCTGATGGTCTCCCACACGTCAGCGCCCGGTCCGACCCTTCCGGCGAGGAGGACGGGCCCGGAGGCGTTCGAGCCCAGCGCATAACAGCCCTGCGTCGTCGGGCAGGTCACCTGGGTGATGTCGGTAACCCCCCCGGGAACGGCGTCGGCCGTCGTCGAGCTGAGGTCGGACGTGGTGCTCACCAGCAAGCCCGCATCGGTTCCAGCTGCTGTCGAGAAACCAACCCCCACACATTTGGCTGGCGTGGCCGTGGTGCAGGCCACCTGGTTGATGTGGCTACCATTCGACAGCGTCGTCGACGACCATGCGGCCCCGGCCCCGCCCCAGGCGGCTGACGCACCGGTCGTGCCGCTGCCGAGCGTCAGGCAGGTGAGACTGGCGGTGCCAGGACATTGGACTCCTGCATCCACCGCCGAGCCACCGCCGTAGGCCACGCTGGCTTCCATGGCCTCGTCGTAGCTGCCAAGTTGCACGACGGACTCGATGCCCGAGACGACCGAGGCCTGCTGAGGAGTGATGGCGCTGGCAATCTGATTGTTGCCGTTGACGAACGGCGGATTGCCGGTGTACCCCGGGAGCCCCGAGGTGGGCGATTGGAGCGCGACGGTATAGGTGTCAGGGGACGCAGTGGTCCCGCCGGGCACCTGGGCAAAGATGCAGCCATTGGCGTCCGGCGTCAGCGTGAGTGGCGTCCACGTCGGGTTACTGGATGTCTCGGTGATGAGAACCGGAATGGCCTGTAGGCGGGCGCTCGGGCTGTTGTTGAGAACGTCGTAGGCCCCCTCGTTCCCGACGGTGATGGCGATGAATCCGTTCGTTGTTGTCTGCGGAGGCGGGTAGTTGATGTTGGTGTTTTCGGAGTACCTGGTACGCAGTTCGCGGGGCTGGTGTTCCTGCCCCAGGACACGGTCACCTTCAGCTGGAGGACTGCAGGATTGGTCGGGCTTGGCGCCGTGCCCGCCAGACAGAGATCCGACTGGCCCACGTCGTTGACCGCGTCGTAGGTGTAGGTGGCCTTGGCGGTGAATTGCGTGCCGGCCAGGTTCGACAGAGGAGGCTGGGCGTTGATACTCGTCGCATAGGCGGCGTCGAGGGTGGTTGTCCCATTCAAGAGGGGCGTGGCGCCGTTGGACCCGGGCACGGTCGGCACGTTGGAATTGGAGAGGATCTGGATCCATGCATCGGCGAGCTGCTGTGCGGCCTGGGTTTGCCTGGCCTGCGTGGCGGCCGAGGTGGCGCTGGTCAACAGGTACCCGATGGGGATCATGGTGACGAGGAGAATGACGGAGGCGACCAAGACCTCGACCAGGGAGATCCCCTCGTCGCTTCGGCGCCGGCCCTTCGGGCTCGCCGCCAGGGCGCGGCCCTGCCCACGGGCCATGCTCAGCCCGCAATTCCGACTCGGGGTCGGACTGTCGTGTCGATCAATGAAAGGGAACATGGTGCTCTTTCGGCAGAGTAAGACCGGCAATGGTTTCGTTCCTAGGCGTAATTCCACCTGGCACCCCTATCGACCACACTGAGCAGGGACTTGAGTCCGCCGGTGGGGTACGAAGTCGACGTTCGAGCGGGCCAATGGACATGCCGAGCCAATGGGCGCCAGGCCCAGAAGCGAGGCTCCGTGAGGCTGTTGCCCTACCTCAACAACGGGTTGAGGGTTCGGTCGGCCAACGGGTTGAGGGTTCGGTCGGCCCCGCGGCCGTCGCAGCCCGTCTGGACGGACTCAGTACGGGTGGCGGTCGCCGTTGCCGCCCCGCCTTTTCCCCTGCCGCTCCAAGATCACGAGCGCCGGGCCAGCGCACTCCGCCGTCAGTACGACTTGGGCAGACCCAATGAGTGTTGGGCCACGAAGTTGAGGATCATCTCGCGGCTGACCGGGGCGATCCGGAGCAGCCGGGTCATGCCCCACATGTCGGCCAGTCCGTACTCACTCGACATGCCGTTGCCCCCGTGGGTCTGGATGGCCTGATCCAACGCGGCCAGAGCCGCGTCGGCCGCCGCGAACTTGGCCATGTTGGCCGCTTCGCCCGCCTGGGGGGTGTCGCCGGCGAAGTCGCACAGCCACGCCGCCTTCTCCGTCATCAGCCGGGCCAGCTCGACGTCGATCTTGGCCTTGGCCAGAGGATGGGAGATGCCCTGATGCCGGCCGATGGGTGTGCCCCACACTTCGCGCGTCTTGGCGTAGTCGGCCGCCTTGTCGAGGGCATAGCGGCCGATGCCGTTGGCGGTGGCCGCCGACAGGATGCGCTCGGGGTTGAGGCCCATGAACACCTGACGCAGCCCTTCACCCTCGGCACCGATCAGCCGGTCCGCTTCGACCTGGACGTTGTCGAAGAACAACGTGTACTGCTTCTCCGGCGCCACGATCTCGACCGGCAGCACCTGTTTGTCCAACCCGGGCGTGTCGGTGTCCACCACGAAGAGGGAGAGCCGGCCGCGTCCGGTGTCGGGATCGACCCCCGACCGGGTCACCACCAGAATCGCCTCGCACTCGTCAACGCCGGAGATGTAGTACTTCGATCCGTTGAGCCGGTAGATGTCGCCGTCCTTGGTGGCGGTCAGCGACAGGTTGTGTGAGTTCGATCCGGCATCCGGTTCGGTGATGGCGAACGCCATCTTGAGCTCACCGGTGGCGAATCGTGGGAGCCAGCGTTGCTTCTGGGCTTCGGTCCCGAAGGTGGCGATGATGGTGGCGCAGATGGCCGGCGACACCACGATGACCAGCAGCGGGCAGCCGGCCGCGGCCAGCTCCTCCTGCACGATGGCCAGTTCGGCGATCCCGCCCCCGCCCCCGCCGTACGCCTCGGGGACGTTGACCCCGAGGAAACCCGCCTCACCCACCGCGCTCCACAGCTCCTCGGTGCGCTCGTCGGCGTGGGCCTTCCTGACGTAGTACTCGTGTCCGAACTTGGAGGCAATGGAACTGACCGCCTCCCGCAGCATCTGGTGCTCGTCGGATTCGATGAAGTCCATGGGTTACTCCTCGTGAGCGTTCGGACCGGCGGCGTTCGGACCGGCGGCGTTCGGACCGGCGGCGTTCGGACCGGCGTGGCCGGGCACGAGGCCGACCGGGATATCGACCGACCTGCTCCGAAGGTACTCGCCCAGACCCTTGGCCTGGGGATCGGGCCGGGTGGACGAAGCCACCCCTTCGCCCAGCAGGCCGACGACGACGAAGTTGAGGGCCCGCAGGTTGGGGAACCGGTAGCGCCTGATCTCCAGTTCGTCGGCCTCGGGGAGCAGGGCACGGAAGGCGTCGAAGGTCAGGTACCCGTCGAGCCAGGTCCAGGCATCGTCGGTGCGGGCCCACAGCCCGACATTGGCGTTCCCCCCCTTGTCGCCCGACCGGGCCCCGATGATGGTGCCGAGCGGCAGCCGACGGGTGGCCACCCCCTCGCCTGCCACCGCTGGCTGGCGGTCGGGATCGGGAACCAGGCCCGGGGCCACGGTGGCGTCGGGGGCAAGGGCCAGATCCGGTGTGGCGTCCACGATCTGGTCGTGCCGGCCGTCCGGATGACCGGCACGGTGGGCGGAGTGGGGGACCTCGACCCGCCGGCCGTCGGCGTGGACCACGACCGGGAGCACCAGATCGGCGGGCACCAGCGCCGGCCAGTACACGCCGTACACCGTGCCCGAGGCGGGGGGTGCGGTGAGATGGAGCCCGGGGTAGCCGGCCAGGGCCAGCTCGGTGGCCGCACTGGAGAAGTTCCGGCCCACCCGGTCGGGATCGGCATCCTTCACGGTGATGCGCAGTTGGGCGGTGGCCTCGACGTTGAGGGGGGCATCGGGTTTGTCGGAGCGGATGAGCCGGGCGTCGAACTCGGCGAACTCATCGGCCCCCCCGAGGGCCGCCTCCAACGACCGCACCGTGAGTGCCGCCTTCTCCTCGATGTCCAGGCCGGTGAGCACGAAGGTCATCGAATTGCGCCAGCCACCCAACAGGTTGAGGCACACCTTCACGTCGTCCGGCGCCGGGAGTCCCTCGGTGCCGGTGATCCGCACCCGGTCGGGTCCCTCCTGCCCGATGGCGATGGTGTCGAAGCGGGCCACGACATCGGTGTTGGGATAGTGGTGTCCGGCGATCTCGTACAGCAGTTGGGCCGTCACCGTCCCCACCGAGACCTCGCCGCCGGAGCCGGGGTGCTTGGTGATCACCGACGAACCGTCGGCCGCCACCTCGGCGATCGGGAACCCGGGGTGTTCGACGCCCTCGACTTCGGTGAAGAAGGCGTAGTTGCCGCCGGTGGTCTGGGGTCCGCACTCGATGACGTGCCCGGCCACCACCGCGCCGGCCAGCCTGTCCCAGTCCGTGGGCGACCAGCCGTGATGCCAGGCCGCCGGACCCACCACCAGGGAGGCGTCGGTGATTCGGGGGCAGATGACCACGTCCGCCCCGCCCGACAGCGCCTCGACGATCGGCCACCCGCCCAGATAGGCATTGGCCGAGATGACCTCACCCGAGGCATCGGCCAGGGGCTGGCCGGTATCCAGGTGGGCCAGGGGATGGCCCGTCCCCTCGAGTTCGCCGATCCGGGGCAGCAGATCGTCACCCTCGACGTGGGCCACCGAGACGTCGAGTCCCAGTCGGTCGGAGAGGGCGCGGACCTGGTCGGCCAGCCCCGCCGGATTGAGGCCACCGGCGTTGGTCACCACTTTGATGTCGCGGTCGATGCAGGTGCCGAGCACCTCTTCCATCTGGGTGAGAAAGGTGTGGGCCCAGCCTTTGGAGTGGTCCCGCCGGTAGCCCTTCCACAGGATGAGCATGGTGAGCTCGGCCAGCCAGTCCCCGGTGAGCACGTCGATGGGACCGCCTTCGACCATCTCCTTGGCCGCCGACAGGCGGTCGCCGTAGAAGCCCGAACAGTTGGCGATGCGCAGCGGCCCGGTCACGCCGCCGTGTCCCCCCTCGGGGGAGCCCCGCCGTGTTCTCCGTCGTCCGGCTCCACCACCACCAGGATCCGTCCCGTCTCCACCTGGTCGCCCTCGGCCACATCCACCTCGGTGACGGTCCCCTTCGTGCCGGCCTGGACGGTGTGTTCCATCTTCATGGCTTCCAGCACGACCAGGAGCTGCCCGGCCTCGACGACATCGCCCACCGACACGGCCACTCTGACCACGCCACCGGGCATGGGAGCCCGGGCCGACCCTTCGGCCACCTGGTCGATGCCGAGGGGGAACCGCTCGTGCTCGACGAAGGTCGAGGCACCGTCGGGTCCGTCGACGTAGGCGGCGGCACCCACCCGGTCGACCAGATACCGCCGGGCCACACCCCCGGTGGTCAGGGTCACCTCATCGGGTCCGGCGACCGCGGCATCGATGTCGACCGGGGCCCCGTCGACTTCGACCGTCGTCAGGGTTCGGCCGAACCGGTCGAAGCGGTAGGCCACCTCGATGGTGGCGTCACCGATGGCAAAGGTGCTCTGCTGCAGGGCCGAGGGATTGTTCCGGAACCCGGAGGGAATGGATGGTTGCACCCGGGCCTCGAGGCGACGCCCGGCCTGCCCGGCCAGGGCGGCGGCGATGGCATGTCGCCTGGTGGCCTCGTGATCGGCCAGCGGTGAGGCGAGCTGCTGGATCCCGTGCCGCTCGAGGAAGCCGGTATCGGTCTCGCCGGCCAGAAACCCGGGGTGCCGCAGGGTGCGCACCAACAGGTCGCGGTTGGTGGTCACGCCGTGGATCCGAGCCCCGGCCAGTGCCGACGACAGGGCGGCGGCGGCTTCCGTCCGGCTGGGGGCATGGACGATGACCTTGGCCAGCATGGGGTCGTAGTGGGGGCTGACCACGCTGCCCGACTCGAACCCGCTGTCCACGCGGACATCCGCGCCTGGGCCTGGCCCTCCCCCTGCGGACCCCGCGCCCGGCGCCACCGCCGTGGTCGCCCCGATCTCGAAGCGGTGGAGTGTCCCGGTCGAGGGCAGCCAGTGCTGAGCCGGGTCCTCGGCGTAGATGCGGGCTTCGATGGCGTGGCCCCGGGGTCCGGCGGCCACCGCTTCGTGCACCTCGTCGGGCAACCGGGCCCCACCGGCGATCAGCAGTTGGAGGCGCACCAGATCCAGTCCGGTGACCGCTTCGGTCACCGGGTGCTCGACCTGGAGCCGGGTGTTCATCTCCAAGAAGTAGGGATCGCCGTTGTCGTCGACCACGAACTCGACGGTGCCGGCGTTGACGTACTCGACGGCCCGTGCCGCGGCCACCGCCGCTTCGACCAGTCGGGCCCGCAGGGCCGGCGTCACGATGGGCGAGGGTGCCTCCTCGATGATCTTCTGGTGGCGGCGTTGGATGCTGCACTCCCGCTCGAACAGGGCCACGGTGTCCCCGTAGGCGTCGGCCAGGATCTGGACCTCGATGTGCCTCGGATCCTTCAGGTAGCGCTCGAGGAACACCGTGCCGTCCCCGAAGGCCGCTTCCGCCTCACGACGGGCGTCGGCCACCGCCTGGCGGAGACTGACCGGGCCGCCCACGGTGCGCATGCCGCGCCCGCCGCCCCCCGCCGACGCCTTGACCAACAGGGGCCACCCCAGCGCATCGAGGTCGCGGTCGTCCGGTAGCCGGTCCTCCTCGATGGTCAGCGATCCGAGGGTGGGGACCCCCGAAGCCCGCATCAGGTCCTTGGAGCCGACCTTGGATCCCATGGCGTCGATGGCCGCCGGGCCCGGGCCCACCCAGGTGAAACCGGCCCCGATGACCACCCGGGCGAAGTCCCCCGACTCCGACAGGAACCCGTAGCCGGGGTGGATGGCATCGGCCCCCGAGCGGGAGGCGGCATCGAGGATCATGGCTGACCGGAGGTAGGTATCGGCCGGGGAGTCCCCGGGCAGCAGCACGGCCATGTCCGCTTCCCGGACGTGGGGGCTGGCCGCGTCGGCGTCGGAGTAGACGGCCACGGTGGCGATGCCCATCGACCGGGCCGACCGGATGATGCGCCGGGCGATCTCGCCGCGGTTGGCGATCAGCAGCGTCCCGACGGGGGCGAAGGCCCGACCCTCGCTGTTCACGGCAGTGCCCTCATCGCGGCCGGCTCACATCCGGAACACGCCGTAGCCGCGTGTCCCTTCGATGGGCTGGTTGTCGATCACCGACAGGCAGATGCCGAGCACGGTCCGGGTATCGCGGGGATCGATGATGCCATCGTCGTAGAGCCGTCCGGACAGGAACAGCGGGAGAGACTCGGCCTCGATCTGGGCCTCGACCATCTCGCGCATGGTGGCATCGGCCTCCTCGTCGAAAGGAACACCCTTGGCCTCTGCCGACTGGCGGCCGACGATGGAGAGCACACCGGCCAACTGGGCCGGCCCCATCACCGCCGATCGGGCGTTGGGCCAGGTGAACAGGAAGCGGGGATCGTAGGCCCGGCCGCACATTCCGTAGTTGCCCGCGCCATAGGAGGCGCCGATATTGACGGTGAGGTGGGGGACCGACGAGTTGGAGACGGCGTTGATCATCATGGCCCCGTGCTTGATGATCCCGCCCTGCTCGTACTCTTTGCCCACCATGTACCCGGTCGTGTTCTGGAGGAAAACGAGGGGGACGTCGATCTGGTTGGCCAACTGGATGAACTGGGTCGCCTTGTGGGCCTCCTCGGAGAACAGCACCCCCCGATGGTTGGCCAGGACGCCCACGGGATAGCCGTGGATGGAGGCCCAGCCGGTGACCAGGCTCGAGCCGTACAGCGGTTTGAACTCGTCGAACCGGGATCCGTCCACCACCCGGGCCAGGACCTCGCGCGGGTCGAAGGGGACCTTGGGGTCGGACGATGCGATGCCCAGGAGCTCACCGGGGTCGTAGAGCGGATCGTCGGCCGGCTGGCTCGGCCCCGGCCCCCGCTTGCGCCAGTTGAGCCGGCTCACGATCTGGCGGCCCAGGCGGATGGCGTCCACCTCGTCGGTGGCCAGGTAGTCGGCCAGGCCGGACACCCTGGCGTGCATCGAGGCACCGCCCAGCTCCTCGTCGGTCGACTCTTCGCCGGTGGCCATCTTCACCAGCGGGGGTCCTCCGAGGAAGACCTTGGAGCGTTCCTCGATCATCACGATGTAGTCGCTCATGCCCGGGACGTAGGCGCCGCCGGCCGTCGAGTTGCCGAAGACGAGGGCCACGGTGGGCAGGGCCGCGGCCGAACTACGGGTGAGATCACGGAAGGCCCGGCCGCCGGGGATGAACAGCTCGGCCTGGGCGGGCAGGTCGGCACCCCCTGATTCGACCAGATTGATGACCGGCAGCCGGTTCTGGAGGGCGATGTCCGAGGCGCGGGCCCCTTTGCGGAAGGAGAAGGGGTTCATGGCCCCGCCCCGCACCGTGGGGTCGTGGGCCGAGATCAGGCACTCCACCCCTTCGACGACACCGATGCCCACGACCGACGAGGCCCCGACCGTGTACTCGCTGCCCCACCCGGCCAGGGCGGCCAGCTCCAGAAACGCGGTGTCCCGGTCGACCAGGAGCTCGATGCGGTCGCGGGCCAGCAACTTGCCCCGGTCCCGGTGCCGCTGCACATAGCGCTCGCCTCCGCCGGCCCTGGCCGCAGCCAGCTGCTCACCGACCCCGGTGAGGGCCTCGTTGAGGGCGCGCTCGTTGGTCCGGAAGGTCTCCGATCTCGGGTCGACGGTGGTGGGGAGGATGGGCATGGGCTGGGCGTCTGGGCCGCCGGGTCGCATTGCTCCCGTCGACGTGGGAAGAATAGGCCCCATGAGCTTTCTACCGCATCACGGAGGGGCCCCGTTCCGGGTGGATCTCGGAGGCGGGGGTCCGGCGTGGTGATTCGCACCTATCCCCAGGGGCGGGCGGAGGAATCGACGGGGGCGGCCGGACGGCCGCCCGGCCCGGGAGGCCGGTTGTCGGCCGTGGTGTTGGCCGCGGGCGAGGGGACCCGGATGCGTTCGACCCGACCCAAGCCGCTCCACCGACTGTGCGGCCGGCCCATGGTGCTCCATGTGCTGGACGCCCTGGCCGAGTTGTCGGTGGCCCGGGTCGTGGTCGTCGTCGGCCACCGGGCCGAGTGGGTGACCAAGACGCTCATCGAGCACGCGCCGCCGGGCATGGCCATCGAGTTCGTCGAACAGGTTGAACAGCGGGGCACCGGGGATGCGATGGCGGTGGCCCTGACCGGACTGCCGGACGAGGACGGTGACGACGATGGTGATGTCGTGGTGTTGCCCGGGGACACACCCCTCCTCCGGCCGGCCACGCTGGCCGCGCTGGTCCACCAGCACCGGATCTCGGACAATGCGGCCACGCTGTTGACAGCCGAGCTCGACGATCCCAGTGGCTACGGGCGGGTGGTGCGGGGCCGCGACGATTCGGTAGCCAGGGTGGTCGAGCATGTCGACGCGTCCGACGACGAGCTGGCGGTGCGCGAGATCAACACCTCTATCTACTGCTTCCGCCGGAGCGTGCTGGCGCCGTCGCTGCGCCGGCTGAGCCCGGCCAACGCCCAGGGGGAGCACTACCTGACCGACGTGGTCGGCGTGCTCTACGAGGCGGGCCACAAGGTCGGGTCGGTGCTGGTGAGCGACACCATGGAGGTGGCCGGGGTCAACGACCGGGCCCAGCTGGCCGTGGCCGAGGCCGAGCTCCGCGACCGGATCAACGAGCGGTGGATGCGCCGCGGCGTGACCATGTGGGATCCCGAGCGGACCTATATCGACGTCGACGTCGAGATCGACCCCGACGTGGTCATCCTCCCCGGGGTCATCCTCCAGGGGTCGTGTGTCGTGGGCGCACACGTCGAGATCGGCCCCGACGTCCATCTGGTCGACACGGTGGTGGGGGAGGGGGCACAGGTGGCTTCGAGTGTGGGCCGGCGCTCGGTGATCGGGGCCAATGCCCGTATCGGTCCGTTCGCCGTGCTGGGAGAGGGAACCGAGGTGCCGGCCGGAGGGGTGGTCGGGCCGTGGACCGTGACTCCCGGGGGGACCGGCGACGGTTCCGACGGTTCCGACGGCAGGCGGTAGCGTCGTGGGCATGGAGTTCACCCCGCGCCGTCGCCTGGAACTGGTGTCGGGAAGGTCCCACCCCGAGCTGGCCCGGGATGTGGCCAGGCAGCTGGGCGTCGAGCTGGGGGAGGCCAACCTCCGCGAGTTCGCCAACGGCGAGATCCACTGCCGTTTCGACACGTCCATCCGGGGCAGTGACGTGTTCATCATCCAGACACACTGCGGTCCGGTCAACGATTCGCTGATGGAGCACCTCATCATGATCGACGCGGCCAAACGGGCGTCGGCCAAGCGGATCACCGCCGTCTGCCCTTACTACGGGTACTCCCGCCAGGACCGGAAGGCCACCGGACGGGAACCGATCACGGCCAAGCTGGTGGCCGACATGTTGTCGGTGGCCGGCGCCGACCGGGTGGTCAGCGTCGACCTCCACTCCGGGCAGATCCAAGGTTTCTTCAACGTGCCCTTCGATCACCTGACGGCGGCGCCGGTGCTGGTCGACTACCTGCGCACCCAACGCAGCGACGATCTGGTCGTGGTGGC
Organism: uncultured Acidimicrobiales bacterium; assembly: GCA_963713625.1. Taxonomy (GTDB): domain Bacteria; phylum Actinomycetota; class Acidimicrobiia; order Acidimicrobiales; family RAAP-2; genus Bog-756. The sequence goes on from CAVQMN010000011.1 coordinate 345,043, forward strand.
CCCGGATGCGGGCCGGGTGAAGGTGGCGGAGCGGTTCAGCCAGCACCTGACCGCCGACCTGGCCGTGGTGCACAAGCGTCGGCTACGGGGGACGGCCAACCAGGTGGAGGCACTCCACGTGGTGGGTGACGTCGAGGGGCGTCAGTGCGTCCTGATCGACGACATGATCGACACAGCCGGGACCATCGTGGCCGCGGCCGACCTTCTTGTCGACCGGGGGGCGGCCGAAGTCTGGTGCATGGCCACCCATGCCGTGCTGTCGGATCCCGCGGTGGACCGGTTGAAGAACTCGGCGCTGACCAGGGTGGTGGTGACCAACACGTTGCCCATTCCCCAGGACCGCCACTTCGACAAGCTCGAGGTGCTGTCGGTGGCCAAGCTCATCTCCGACGCCATCGACGCCGTGTTCGAGGACTCGTCGGTGTCGGAGATCTTCGGCGGGGAGAATTTGGCCTGATCTGTCCGGTCCGGGAATCGCCGGATATGGTTTGCATCTCCCCAAACGAACGTTTATACAGAGAGATGGTGCCCGGACCGGCTGGACCGGGATCCGCCTCCTGCGCCGCCGGTCCGGGCCCTCAGCCCTCATGCCTCAAGATGCCTCAAGCCGTTCGGTCAATCGACCGATGGAGGCGGAGGACGGGTGTGCCCGAGGGCGACCTGGACCCGAAATGGGGGGCAGATCGGACGACCCCTCCGCCGATCGGGCGTAATTCGAAAAAAATTCAAAAATCTCCTCAAGTCCGGCTCGGAACGGGCCGATAGGGAGTGGGCTGGCGTGTCGAGCGGGAAATCCGTGTCGAGCGGGAAATCCGCTGCCGGCTCGATCCCCGGTCGCCGGCCCCGCAGCGCCTCGTCTATCATGATGAGCCGTCAGCAGCCGCCCTCCGAGATCGTCGTGCCCAGGCACGATCGACCGGAACGGTACTGCCCTCGTGTCAGCACTTCTTGAGGAGTTCCCGCATGCCCGAAGTCACCCTTGTCGCCGAATCAGGGCGCGAGACCGGAACCAGTTCGACGCGCCGTCTCCGGACCCAGGGGAAGATCCCGGCGGTGATCTACGGTCACGGCGCCGAGCCCCTGCCCATCGCCGTCGGTGCCCGGGAGTTCCAGATCGCCATGTCCGGCGAGGCCGGCCTCAACACCCTGCTCTCGCTCGAGGTGGGCAAGGACAATTTCCTCACCTTGGCCCGGGACATCCAGCATCACCCGTTCAAGAACGTGGTGACCCATGTCGACTTCCTCATCGTCCGCCGTGACGAGGTCATCTCCGCGGAGATCACCATCAACCTCGTCGGGGAGCCCATCGAGGTCCAACACGGGGACGGCGTCGTCGACCAGCAGCTGTACACCCTGCACATCAAGGCCAAGCCGGCCGACATCCCGCCGTCGGTGGACATCGACATCTCCGGCCTGACCATCGGGGCCGCGCTCCACGTCTCCGACATCACCATCCCGCGTGGCGTCGAGTTGGAGACGGATCTGGAAGCCACCGTGGTCGCCGGGCAGCCTCCTCGCGTCCAGACAACCGCCGAGGAGGAGGCCGAGACGGCCGCCGCCGCAGCCGCGGCCGAGGGCGGCGAGGGTGCCGCCGCAGATTCGGCGCCCGACGCCGAAGCTGCCGAGGGGTAAGCCCTGCTCGGCAAACGTCGGCCACCAGGGTCCCCGCGCCAGGGGACCCCGGTCGATGCGCTGGTGGTCGGCCTGGGCAACCCGGGCAGCGAGTACGAGGGCACCCGCCACAATGTGGGGGCCGAGGTGGCGGCGGTGCTCGCCGACCGGCACGGGGGTCGGCTCAAGGCCGAGAAGGGGCTGCAGTCGCGGGTCTGCACGCTCCGGATCGGTGGATGCGCCGTCCTTGTCGCTATCCCGCAGACCTACATGAACGAGTCGGGCCAGGCGGTGGCGCCGCTGGTCCGACGGTCCGGCATCGACCAGGGCGATGCGACGGGCACCGCCCACCGCCTGATCGTGGTCCACGACGAGCTCGACCTTCCGTCGGGCCGAGTCAAGGTGAAGTCGGGCGGCGGGACGGCCGGGAACAACGGGCTCAAGTCGATCGACAGCCATCTCCACACCAACGACTACCTCCGGGTGCGGGTGGGGATCGGCAAGCCGCCGGGACGCCAGCCCGGTGCCGACTATGTGCTCAAGCGTCCGGGTGCCGCCGAGCGGGCCAGGTTGGCGGTGGCCGTCGAGGAGGCGGCCGACGCCGTCGAGGCCATCGTCACCGAAGGGGTCCAGGCGGCCATGACCCGGTTCAATGCCGCGGAATGAGCGGCATGGGGAATGACACGGCCATCTCGGTACGGGGTCTGACCAAGTCGTACGGCAAGCTCGCAGCCCTCCGGGGCATCGACTTCGAGGTCCGTCGAGGCGAGGTGCTCGCCCTGCTCGGACCCAACGGCGCCGGGAAGACCACCGCGGTCGAGATCCTCGAGGGCTATCGCCGCCGCGACGGCGGCCAGGTCGCCGTCCTCGGGGTCGACCCGCAGCGGCGCGACCGAAGTCTCCGCGCCAAAGTGGGCATCGTCCTCCAGGAATGCGCGGTCGACCCCTATCTCACCGTGGCCGAAGTCGTGACCCAGCGGGCCGGTCTCTATCCTTCGCCGCGCCCGGTGGGCGAGGTGATCGACCTGGTCGGCCTCGGGGCCAAGGCCAAGGCCCGGGTCAAGAACCTCTCGGGAGGCCAACAGCGCCGGCTCGACCTCGGGCTGGCCCTCGTCGGCAATCCCGAGCTGATCTTCTTGGACGAGCCCACGACCGGCTTCGATCCTTCGGCCCGACGCGAGGCCTGGGACGTGGTCCGGGGTCTGTGCGCCGAGGGCCGCACGGTCGTCCTCACCACCCACTACATGGATGAAGCCCAGGAGCTGGCGGACACGGTGATCGTCATCGCCGCCGGCCGGGTGGTGGCCTCGGGGTCACCGGACACGCTCGGCGGCCGGGACCGGGGCGAGACAAAGGTGCGGTTCATCCTCCCGGCCGGGACGTCCCTCGGGGACCTTCCCCTGCCCGTCGGCCTGGCCCCGGAGATGCGCGGCGAGTTCGTCGAGTTCCACATCACCGAGCCCACCGCCGTGCTCCACGCCCTCACCCAGTGGGCTCTGGGGCGTGGGGAGGTGCTCTCCGGGCTGGCGGTCAACCGGCCCTCGCTCGAAGACGTCTACCTCGAGCTCACCGGGGGCTCGGACCCCGGGGCACCGGGCGGTACGGGACCGGGGGATGGGGGAGCAGCGCCGTGAACGATCTCCTCATTGCCGCCAACCAGGTCCGGTACGAACAGAAGGCGTACTGGCGGAACCCGATGGCCGCGGTGTTCACCATCATGTTCCCGGTGGTCTTCTTGGTGGTGGTGGGCACCTCGGCCGGCTCTTCCCGCGTGCCGGGCACCACGCTGACGTACTCGCAGTACGTGGTGGTGGCCATGCTGACCTTCGGCCTCATCGCCGCCTGCTACACGAACCTGGGCATGACCATCTGCCTGCGCCGCGACTCGGGAGTGCTCAAGCGGATGCGGGGCACCCCCATCTCGATCGGTTCGTACATGGGGGGCATCATCGGCAGCGTGCTGGTCAATGTGGCGTTGCTCACCGTGGTGGTGGTGGGCATCGGCATGGTCTTCTACCACCTCCACTTCCCCTTCCATCCGCTGGCCGTGCTCCTGACACTGCTGGTCGGCATCGTCACCTTCTGCGCCCTCGGCATGGCGGTCACCATCCTCGTGACCAACGCCGACGCGGCCCCGGCGGTGATCAACGGGATCTACTTCCCGATCGTGTTCATCTCCGGTGTGTTCTACCCCCTCAGCAACGGGTCGGTCCTGTCGCGGATCGCCGACTACTTCCCGGTTCGCCACCTGATCATCGCCCTGGTGAACGGGTTCGAAGGCGGGCCGGGATCGGGACTGCGCGTCCACGACCTGACGGTCATGCTGCTCTGGGCCGCCGGCGGCCTGATCTTCACGGCCCGCCGGTTCCGGTGGGAGCCCCGGCGCCACTGACCGACCTGTCATCACCGGGGGCCGACCCCGATACCCTGAACCGCGTGAGCCTCCGCTCGCTTCCCCCGCTGCTTCGGAACGAGCCCGCCATGGCGCGGGTGGTCGGCGCGTCGAATGCCACCTTGGCCGTGTCCACTCCGGCCCAGGCCTTCGTCCTGGCCGGTCTCCTCCGTCTGGGGACCCGTCGGCCCGTCCTGGTGGTCACGCCCACCGGCGCGGCGGCCGACCAGCTGGCCCACGACCTCGATGCGTTCACCCAGGGCAGCCCCGAATCCCTCGGGAGCAGCCCCGACTCGCTCGAAGGCACCGGAAAGGTGGAGGTGTTCCCAGCGTGGGAGACCCTGCCCTTCGAGCGGGTCAGCCCCGATGTGTCGACCATGGGACGTCGCCTCCGGCTGTTGTGGCAGCTGGGCGGAGCATCGGGGACCGACGGTCCCGGCATCGTGGTTGCCCCCATCAAAGCCGTGCTCCAACGGCTCGGGCCATGGCGGTCGGCGGCCCGCCCCGTGGTGGTGACCAAGGGCGACCAGATCGTCGTCGAGGAGCTTGTCGGACAGCTCGTGGCCATGGGCTATCGGCGCGAGTCGATCGTCGAGCACCGGGGGGAGCTGGCCGTACGGGGCGGCATCGTCGACGTGTTCCCGTCCACTTCGGACGAGCCGGTCCGGATCGATCTGTGGGGCGACGAGGTCGACCGGCTCACCCGTTTCGACGTCTCCGACCAGCGGTCGATCGACGATCTGGCCCAGATCGAGCTGTTCGGCTGCCGGGAACTCGTGGTGGACGGGGCCATGCGGGAACGGGCCGCCGGCCTGGTGGGCTCTGCGCCCTGGGGTCGGCACCAGTGGGACCGCCTGGCCGACGGAGACCAGTTCGACGGCATGGAGTCGTGGCTTCCGTGGCTGGCCGATTCCGAAGAGCTGATCACCGACCTGCTGGACGACCGTGCCCTGGTGGTCCTGGTCGAACCCCGCCGGATACGCGATCGGGCCGGCGAGTTGCTCGACGAGGAGTCGGCGCTGGCGGACGCCCTGGCCGGTACGTGGGGCCTCGAGGCCGGTGATGGCGCCCCCCGGCTGCACGTCACCTTCGACCGCCTCCTGACCGGCACCCCGGCCGGAGCCGTCTCCCTGGTTCCCACGGCCGAAGGGCCGGACGTCCCGCTGGTGGAGAGCCGGGGATGGGAACCCATCCTCGGCGACGGGTCCAAGCTCGCCGGCCAGGTCTCCACCCTCGTCGGCGACGGGTACTCGGTCGTGCTCTGCTCCTCCACCGCCGGCGGAGCCGAGCGTCTTTCCGGGATTCTGGCCGAAGAGAAACTGTCAGTGCCTGTCGCCCCCGACCCCTCGGACGGGTCGGTCGATCTCACTGCCCCCGGTGCCCGCATCGTCGTCGCGGCGGTTGACCGCGGCTTCGTCCTCCCCGGAGCACGGGTCGCCGTTCTGGCCGAGTCCGACGTCACCGGGCGCCGCCGCCCCCACCGCCAGGCCCGGGCCCGGGCCCGGCCCGTCGACGGCTTCTTCGACGATCTGGCCCCGGGCAGCTATGTCGTGCACCGCCAGCACGGGGTGGCCAAGTACGGGGGCATGGTGACCCGGACGATGGGGGGTTCCACCCGCGACTATCTGCTCCTCGAGTACCGGGGCGCGGACAAGCTCTATCTCCCCACCGACCAGATCGATCTCCTCACGCCGTACGCCGGTGGCGATTCACCGACGGTGAGCCGGCTGGGCGGGTCGGAGTGGCAGCGGGCCCGGTCCAAGGCCCGGGCCGCGGTCCACGAGATCGCCGAAGAGCTCGTTGCCCTCTACCGCCGTCGGCTTCAGGTCCCCGGCCACGCCTTCGGGCCGGATACCCCCTGGCAGGCCGAGCTCGAGTCGTCCTTCCCCTTTGTCGAGACCTCGGACCAGCTGCGGGCCATCGATGAGGTCAAAGCGGACATGGAGCGGCCCCAGCCCATGGACAGGTTGGTCTGCGGAGACGTGGGTTTCGGCAAGACCGAGGTGGCGATCCGGGCCGTGTTCAAGGCCGTCCAGGACGGGTTTCAGGCTGCCGTACTGGTGCCCACCACCCTGTTGGCCAGTCAGCACGCGCAAACGTTCGCCGACCGCTATGCGCCCTTTCCGGTCAGAGTGGAGATGCTCAGCAGGTTCCTCACCAACGCTCAGGCCAAGGCGGTCCTGGCCGGGCTGGCCGACGGATCGGTGGATGTGGTGATCGGAACGCACCGCCTGCTCGGCGGTGACGTGAGCTTCAAGAAGCTGGGGCTCCTGGTGGTGGATGAGGAGCAGCGGTTCGGGGTCAGCCACAAAGAGTCGATCAAAGCGTTGGCCGATGGGATCGATGTCCTCACTTTGACGGCCAGCCCCATTCCCCGCACACTGGAGATGGCCCTGACCGGTATCCGCGACCTGTCGATGGTCAACACACCTCCCGCGGCCCGGCGACCCATCCTCACCCACGTGGGCGAGTTCGAAGAAGCGGCTGCGTCCGAGGCCATCAGGCGGGAGCTCCTCCGTGAAGGGCAGGTCTTCTACGTCCACAACCGCGTCCAGGACATCGAGGCGGTCGCGACCCGGGTCCGACGAATGGCGCCCGAGGCGCGGGTGGCCGTGGCCCACGGGCAGATGGACGAAGGATCACTCGAAAAGGTGGTGTTCGAATTCTGGGAGGGTGGATACGACGTGCTCGTGTGCACCACGATCATCGAGTCCGGTATCGACATGCCCACGGTCAACACGCTGGTGGTGGATCGGGCCGACCTGTTGGGACTGGGCCAGCTCCACCAGCTCAGAGGTCGGGTCGGCCGGGCCGGCCAGCGGGCCTATGCCTACCTGTTCCATCCGGTCGACAGGGTGCTTTCGGAACAGGCCTACGAACGCCTGCGGACCATCGGCGACCACACCGAGCTCGGCTCGGGGTTCAAGATCGCCTTGCGTGACCTCCAGATCCGTGGGGCGGGGAACCTCCTCGGGCGTGATCAGTCCGGGCACATTGCCGCCATCGGTTATGACCTCTACGTCCAGTTGGTGGCCGAAGCCGTGTCCGAGTTGAAAGGGGAGCCCCGGCCCCAACCCGTGGAGCTTTCGCTCGACCTGCCTGATGCGGCCCACCTACCGTCGGACTACGTGGAGGCGGAGGACGTGCGCCTCGAGGCCTACCGCCGCCTGGCCGCGGTCCGGACCGTCGAGCAGATCGACGACGTGGGGTCCGAGTGGGAGGACCGTTTCGGCCCCTTGCCCGGACCGGCTCGAGCCCTGATCGATGTAGCCCGGCTCAGAGTCGAATGCCTCAGGCTGGGCATCTCCGACGTTTCGGTGACGGTGCCGGGTCGCGGTCAGGGGGGCCTGGGTTCCTCAGGGGGACGAGCCACGGTCAAGCTGTCCCCGGTCACACTGCCCGCCTCCGCCGAGGTCCGGTTGCGCCGACTGGCCTCGGGCGCCACCTATCAGCCCGATCTGCACCGTCTGCTGGTACCGATGGCCATGCCGGCCCACGGTTCGGAGTTCGCTCCGCTGCTCGTGGCGTTCCTGGCCGAGCTGGTACCACCCGCATCGGACTGAGGCCCTGGTCCGTCCGGCCCCGGTTGGGCTGAGCCGAGGGAAATCGGAGGCGGAGGCCCATGCGCGATTTTTTGGAATCCGCCTTTTTAGCGCCTGCAGACGATAATTCGGCTGCCGGCTTTGTCGTCCACCACAGTGATCATCGGCCGCAACCGATAATTAAGCCAACTCCGGAATGCTTGTGTCCCCTTCTGCTTCCGCCGGGACTCCGCCATCCGGTCACGCCCGACGAGCTGTGCTGAGAGGTGGTCGGGCCCACGCCGTCGGGGCCGAAGGCAGGTCGGGCACGGGCACGGGCGTTGCCGGCCTGGATGGTCCAACCGATAGCATCACCGCCGTGAAACGCCATCTCTCCGGGGTAGCCGTCTGTTTGCTCGTTGCCGCCGGCGCGCTGGCCTCGGCCTGCAACGTGGCTCCGACGGCAGCCACGGCCAACGGAACCGTGATCTCGACGGACAGCCTCAACAGCCAGCTGCGTACGCTCCAGAGCACGCAGTACGGGGCCTGCCTCCTGCAGCTCGAGAATCCTGAGCTGACGTCCGCCTCCGGTCAGGGAGCCGGTGGGCCCGGGACCTACACCACGGCATTCGCCGGCGCGGTGCTCGAGAGCCAGGTGGGACAACTTCTGGCCGAGCAGTACGCCATGTCCAAAGGTCTCACCGTCTCGTCGTCCGACCTCTCGACGGCCAGGTCGGATTTCGAAGCCACGCTTGACGGGGAGATCAGTGAGGCGGTGCAGGATTCGGCCTCGACGGGAACGACTTCATTCTGCGAGACGGCCGCAGGATCGAGCCTCACCGGCGCGCAGCTTCTGAGCGGTCTGCCGAAATCGGTGGCCGAGGCCCAGGTTCTCAATCAGGCCTTCGACGAAAAACTTCTGGCCGACGGGGCTGATCTCTCGACGAAAGCGGTGCTCGAGTACTACGCCACCAACAAATCGGAGTTCACCGTGGACTGCGTGAGCCGGATCGTGACCGGCTCCCAGAGTGCAGCCGATCAGATCGTGGCGCAGTTGAAGGCGGGCACTCCGTTTGCCACCCTGGCCAAGTCGAGCTCGATCGACACCCAAACAGCAGCCAATGGTGGCTCGCTTGGCTGTAGCTACACACAGGCTGCGGTGGACCAGGATCTCGAGCAGCAGGATGTGGCCGTCGATCAGCCCACGCCGCCTGTCCAGAGTTCCGGTACCGGCCAGTGGTTCATCTACGAGGTCACCAGCCAGACCCTCGAACCGCTCACGACAGTCCAGTCGGTCGTCCGGCGCGAGCTCCTCCAGACCACGGCCAATGTCGATCGGGTGAGCAAGGAGATCATCGCCTTCGCCCATCGCTCCAATGTCTCGATCGACCCGCAGTACGGAACGTGGGAGCGGGCACAGGTCGTGGCCCCGGTGGCCCCGCCGCCGCAGTATCTCCTGGGCGCGGTTTCCGGATCCTCGAGCTCCATACCCGCGTCGCCGTTGACCCCGGCGGGATCGGGAACCGGCGCCCCGGCCAATTCGGGAGCCGGCACCGCTGGCTCGTCGAGCTCGCCGAGCGGTGGCTGATCCCCACACACCTCCTGCGCCTCCTGCAGCCACCCCTGTCATGGTGACTGGTCGGTCCCCCGGGCAACCGGCCCAGCCACGTGTCGATGTGGTCGGAATGGGGCCGTCCGGTCCCGAGCTCATCACCACCGGCACCCTGGACATGGTGGCCCGGGCCGACACGGTTTTTCTGCGCACTCGTCGGCATCCGTCGGCGGCGGCTTTTCCCGGGGCCTCCGCCTTCGACCGGCATTACGAACGGGCCGACTCATTCGACGACGTGTACCGGGCCATCGTCGCCGACATCGTCGCGGCAGCCATCGTGGTGACCGGGGCCGACGACGGTCAGGAACCCAGGGGCGCGAGGGTGGCCTATGTGGTGCCCGGTTCGCCGAACGTGGCCGAGCGAACGGTGTCCCTGCTTCGCGATCATCCCGCGGTGGCAGGTGGGGAGATCATCCTGGAAGTCCATCCCGCGGTGTCCTTCCTCGACCTGGCCTTCGCCCGGATCGGCGTGGATCCGGTGACCGCCGGCGTGAAAGTGGTGGACGGAGAGTCGTTCGCGGTCGAGGCGGCCGGCCAGTCCGGGCCGCTCCTGGTGGCCCAGTGCTGGAACCCGGCGCTGCTGTCGACCATCAAGCTCTCGGTCGAGCCTTCCCCGACCGACACGGTGACGGTGCTCCATCATCTCGGACTGCCCGACGAGCTCGTTCGGGAGCTGTCCTGGGATGACCTCGACCGCTCGTTCACCCCGGACCACCTGACATCGCTGTGGATCCCTCATCTGGCTGCTCCCGTCGCCGCCGAGCTGGTCCGACTGGACGAACTGGTCCACACCTTGCGCCAGCAGTGCCCCTGGGACCGCGAACAGACGCATGGCTCCCTGGCCCGCCATCTCCTGGAGGAGTCGTACGAGGTGCTCGAAGCCATCGACGTCCTCGACGCCCTCGACACGGCCGCCGCCGACCGGGGTGCGGTCGGCACGGGTGGCGCCGAGGGTGACGCGGGAGACGACGGAGATGACGAAGGAGAAGAGCGGGCGGTGGCCGACCTCGAAGAAGAGCTCGGCGATCTGCTCTTTCAGGTGTACTTCCACGCCATGCTGGGTGCGGAAGCCGGCCGTTTCACCTTGGCCGACGTCGCTCGGGGGGTGTACGACAAGCTGGTGTCCCGGCATCCGCACGTGTTCGGCGACGTGCGTGCGGACACGCCGGATGCGGTGGCCCTGAACTGGGAAGCACTCAAGAAATCCGAGAAGCATCGCTCGAGCGTGACCGAGGGCATTCCCGCGGCGCTGCCGGCACTGTCCCTCGCCGCGAAGCTGCAACGGAAGGCAGTGGCGGTCGGCATGGTCCTGCCCGACCTGGCCGATGACGCGGCGGGCGTCGCCGAAGGGGCGTCCCAACTCGCAGCCGCGGATGCGGATCGCTCGAAGCCGAACGAACCAGATCTCGAGTTCGGAGGAATCGCCGATGGCCAGGGCGGGCGGTCCACCGACGCGTGGAAAGTCGGTGACTTGCTCTTCGCCGTCGTCAACATGTCGCGGAGACTCGGAATCGACCCTGAAACGGCGCTGCGGGTTCGTGCGGCCAGCTTCCGGGCTTCGGTGGAAGAGCAGGGGTGATCCCGCGCATGGTGAAGCCGTCACCAGGGAACGATCGAAGAATTACCAGGTCCGGAGGGTCCCGGGTGATAACTTTGCCCGGACCGGCAACAGGAGTGACGACATACGGTGAGCACGATCGAGCAGGTCATCGGCCGAGAGGTTCTTGACTCACGCGGTAATCCAACTGTCGAAGTCGAGGTGGTTCTCGACTCCGGGTCGGTCGGGCGGGCCATCGTCCCCTCCGGTGCCTCCACCGGCTCGTTCGAAGCGGTCGAACTCCGCGACGGTGCCGAACGGTACCGGGGCAAAGGGGTCCAGCAGGCGGTGGCCAACGTCAACGGCGAGATCGCAGACATGCTCGACGGGTTCGACGCACTCGACCAGCGGGGGATCGACCTGGCCTTGATCGATGCCGACGGCACTCCGAACAAGGCCCGTCTGGGGGCCAATGCGGTCCTCGGAGTCTCGCTGGCCACGGCCAAAGCGGCGGCGGAGGAGCTCGGCCTCCCGCTGTTCCGCTACGTCGGGGGCTCCGACGCCCATGTGCTTCCCGTCCCGATGATGAACGTGGTCAATGGTGGCGCCCATGCCGACAACTCGATCGACCTTCAGGAGTTCATGGTCATGCCCGTCGGCGCCGCGTCCTTCTCCGAGGCCTTGCGCTGGGGGGTCGAGACGTACCATGCCCTGGCCGGTGTGCTCAAGGTCCGAGGTCTTTCCACCACCGTGGGGGACGAGGGCGGGTTCGCCCCGAATCTCTCCTCCAACGAGGAGGCTGTCCAGATCCTGGTGGAGGCCATCGAGGCCGCGGGTCGGGTTCCCGGCCAGGAGATCGCCATCGCCATGGACCCGGCCAGCAGCGAGCTCTACAAGGACGGTCGCTACGTGCTCGCCGGTGAGGGCCGATCGCTCACGTCATCTGAGATGGTGGCCTATTGGGTGGACATGGTCGGCCGGTATCCCATCGTGTCCCTCGAGGACGGAATGGCCGAGGACGACTGGGACGGGTGGATGGCCCTGACCGAGGCCCTGGGCGAAACGGTCCAGCTGGTCGGCGACGACCTCTTTGTGACCAACGAGGAACGGCTGCAGCGGGGGATCGAATCGCACTCGGCCAATGCCGTGCTCATCAAGGTCAACCAGATCGGAACCCTGACCGAAACGCTCGGGACCATGTCCCGTGCCACGCGCTCCTCGTACGCGTGCGTCATGTCGCACCGCTCGGGGGAGACCGAGGACACCACCATCGCCGATCTTGCCGTGGCCACCAACTGCGGGCAGATCAAGACGGGAGCTCCGGCCCGCTCAGATCGGGTGGCAAAGTACAACCAGCTGTTGCGAATCGAAGAGATGCTCGGGGAATCAGCGGCATTCCTCGGCGGCGAGGCCCTCGTCTCGTGGCGGCCGGACCGGTGACCTCCCGGTCTCATGCCCATTCCAAGCGGGCCAAGGAAAAGAAGGGACCGGCGAGAGGGCGGCCAAAGACAGCACCGGGCCGGGCCAAGGGAGGGACGAAGGGTCCGTTTCGATCGGTACTGAACCGCACCGGAGAAAGTTCCGGCACGAAGGCGAAATCCCGCCGTCGGCTCAGGGGACGGGGTGACCGCCGACAGGCTGCCGACAGGACCACTTCACGATTCTCCCGTTGGAGGTTGCGGCTGCCATCCGCTTCGAGGCGTTCGCAGCCGCGTTCCAGCCCGCGATCGAGGATCGGTTGGACAGAGCGTTCGAAGACCCGTTCGACCGAGCGCTCGAGGGATCCGGTCTCACCTCTGACCCGTCGGAGTCGGATACCCGTGGCCTTGGCCGCGGCCTTCGCCCTCGTCGTGCTGGCGACCAATTTTCCCCTGACGACCCTTCTCTCGCAGCACCACCAGCTGTCGGCCGAGGCCGCCCAACTCCACCAGATCCAGAGTTCCAATCGGACCCTGTCCGAACAGAATCAACAGCTGAATTCCACCGCCGAGATCGATCGCTTGGCCCGTCAGGACTACCAGCTGGAACTGCCGAACCAGACCCTCTACAACGTGCTCCCGCCGTCCGGCAAGACCACTTCGACCACCCCGGGGGGACCGACGTCAGGTGACCCCGGCGACCAACCGCTGGTGGATCCGGCCGACGCTCCCGACATGTCGCCCGACCCCGGCCTTCCCAAGGCGGTTTCTGCCTCGGCCTCCACCGGTTCTCCGGCCGGGGCATCCGATGCCGGTGGGTCCGGCGGCAGCAACCCATCCTCGGCCCGCGGATCAGGAGACACGTCGGGCTCATCGAGTTTCTGGTCCAGGGTGGCCAACACGCTCGAATTCTGGAAGTGACCGGAGGCTCCCCGGCCGGCCCCGGGGCCGGGGGCACGCCACCATCGGATATCGAGACAGTCGCACTGCTGCTGGGCCGTGAACCTGCCGGCCGGTTCGAGGTGGTGGTCCGCACCGAGGAGGGGACCCCGGCGGTGATCGCCAACGCTCCGTTTCTCTTCGACGGGACACCGATGCCCACCCGTTTCTGGCTGGTCGACCCCGACCTCCGGGAGGCGGTGAGCCGGATCGAATCGACCGGGGGTGTCCGCCAGGCCGAAGCCGAGGTCGGCCTCGACCGGATCACGGCAGCCCACGACCGCTACGCCGATGAACGAGACGCCCTCATCCCCGCCGACTACCTCGGACCGAGACCCTCCGGAGGGGTGGGTGGCACCCGGGCCGGGGTCAAGTGTCTCCACGCCCATCTGGCCTGGTGGCTGACCGGCGCCGACGATCCGGTCGGCCGGTGGACAGCGCAGCGGATCGGCCTCCATCCGACCTGAAGGTCGGGACCCGGGTGCCCGGTCGGGTGGCGCCGGGGCGGCCGGGTGGTGAGGCGACCCCTCCCGTGGTAGCAAAGGGCCCATGCACGCAGTCGGTCCGGTGGCGGCGATCGATTGTGGGACGAACTCCACCAGGCTGTTTATCGTTGACGCCCAAGGCAGGCCCCTCGAGCGTCTGATGCGGATCACCAGGCTGGGGGAGGGTGTCGACGCCACTGGAGAGCTCTCGGCCGATGCCATGGATCGTTGCCTGGCCGTGCTGTCGGAGTTCCGCAAGGTCATGGATGGGTTGCGGGTGGTCCGGAGCCGGTTGGTGGCCACCTCGGCGGCCCGGGATGCCTCGAACGGCGATGAATTCCTCAGGGCCGCCGGTGAAATGACCGGCGTGACGCCCGAGTTGCTCGAAGGGACTGAAGAGGCGAGGTTGTCGATGGCCGGCGCCGTCTCCGACCTCGATCCCAAGGGTGGTCCCTTTTTGATTCTGGACATCGGCGGGGGCTCGACGGAGCTGGTGACTGGATCGGGTCCCGACGACCCGATGCTGGCCGCCGTGTCGATGCAGATCGGGTGCGTTCGGGTCACCGAGCGGTTCTTGAGGTCGGATCCGCCGTCACCCGAGGAGTTGGGCCGAGCCGAGTCGGCGGTGGCCGAGCTCTTGGACACAACCATCGCCGACGAGCCGCGACTCTTGACCGCGCGCCAGCTGGTGGGGTTGGCCGGGACGGTCACCACGCTGGCATCCCTGCAGATGGGATTGGACGACTACGACCGAGACCGCATCCACCATTCGGTGCTGACGGCCGACGAGGTCCACCTCTGGTACGGGACGTTGGCCGCAGAGGTCACCCAGGCTCGGCTCGACCGAGCCGGCATGGTGGAGGGTCGGGAGGATGTGATCGTGGGAGGTGCCCTGATCCTCGACCAGGTGATGAGCCGCTTCGGCTTCGGGGACTGTCTGGTGTCGGAGGCCGACATCCTCGACGGGATGGTGGCCGGGCTGCTCGAGGGCTGACCGCGGCACCGCCGCCGAGAGGTGACACCCGGCCGGTGGCACCCGAGCCGGGACCCGTCGATCTGTGACTCGCTCATCGGAACGGACCGCCAGGTCGGTCGGCTGCCGACAAGGACTTCGGCGTCGATGGCCGGCAACCACTGGTCTGGCCACTGCGTTCATCACCGGACAGACCGCAATCCGGAGCACTCGGTCGTAGTACCGTGACCCGCCATGGTCTCGCCGGTCCGGCACCGCCGCGGGACTCGGATTCCGGCGCCGCTGGCTCTCCGCCCTTCGATCCCTGCCCTGGAACGCCAATTGATGGAAGATAAACTGTCCCCAATGGCGGTCGCTGAGAGCCGTAACCCTACCCTGGGAGTGCACATGCTTGATGTCGATGGCCAGGTGATATCGGCCGACGTCCTGGTCGAGAGGATCGAGCATCTCCTCGAGGCCGTCCACTCCGGGGCCCAGACGCCCGGCGCATCCTCGCCGAACCAACCGGTGGCCGCGACCCCCATGGACGTTCCCATCCACGAGATGCGGGTGCTCCACGGGCAGATGCGCCCTCCCGAAATCGGCGCAGCCGGGGGTTTCAGCGGCCGGGTGGGCGGGGTGCTGAAGCGGGCCATCCGGAGGGCCACCAGCTGGTACGTCGAGCCCCGATGGATCCTCCAGCAGCAGCTCGACGGCGAGTCGATCGAATTCTCGGCCCTGGCCTACAACTCGGTCTACCGCATCGACAACGAGCTCGATGAGATCCGCCGGCAGATCGCCCGGCTCAAGATGCAGCTGGTCACGGCGATGGAGCGGACGAACAGGGTTCGCCGCGAGCTCACCGGTGTGCTGGAGGAGCTGGCCGGGCAGAGCGAGATGCTCGGACAGACCGCCCTGCAGTCCGATGTGCGTCCGCTGGCCAAGGAGCTCACGTCCATCCTCGACCGGCTGGGAGCGGTCGGGACGGCGGGCGCCGACATCGACTATGTCGAGTTCCAGGACAGGTTCCGGGGAGACACGGACGACCTCCGGGCGTCGCAAGCGCGCTATCTGCGGCACTTCCAACCGAGCTCGGTGGCGGGGCGGATTGTCGACATCGGCTGCGGTCGGGGGGAAATGCTGTCCCTGCTGGCCGAGGCCGGTCACGAGGTCATGGGCGTCGACACCGACCCGGACATGGTCGAGGCCTGCAACGCCCGGGGCCTTCCCGCCGTCGTCGATGACGGGAGCCACTTCCTGTCGCGGATTGATGACGACACACTGAAGGGAATCTTCTGCGCCCAGGTCGTCGAGCACTTGATCACGCCGGAACTCGAGCGGCTGATCGTACTGTCCCGGGAGAAGCTCCAACCGGGTGGGATCCTGGTCGTCGAGACGATAAACCCGCGCAGCTCGTACGCACTCGGGAACCATTTCTACGCCGACACGTCACACGTCCGACCCGTCCACCCTGAGACGCTGCGCTATATCTGCGAGCAGGCTGGTTTCACCTCCGTCGATCTCGAGGAGCGCTCACCCCATCCCCTGCTCGGACTGACCGACGGACTTCCCGACGGTCCCGTCGGGGAGGCGGTGGCGGCACTGCTCGAGAACGTCTTCGGGCATCAGGACTACGTGATCGTCGCCACCAAGTGATCGAGTACCGGGCGGTCCACCAGTTCCACTCCGGAACGGCGGCCGGGGATGCCATCACCAATCAGATGCTCCATCTGCAGCGTCTGCTGCGCGAACTGGGATTCGAATCCGAGATCTTCGCCCAGTACATCGCGCCGGCCCTGCACGACCGCATCCGCCCGGTGCACGGCTACCAGGGCTCGGAAGCCGAGCTCCTGTTGTTTCACCACTCGATGGGGCACGACGCGTTTGACGACGTCATCGCGCTTCCCAACGACATCGTGACCGTCTACCACAACGTCACGCCGGAGCGGTACTTCCAGGACGAGACCAACCGCCGCCACATCCGGCTCGGACGTGAACAGCTGGCGGCGCTGGCTCGGCGTTCGCTCTTCGGGGTCGCCGTCTCCAATTTCAACCGGCGGGAGATGCTGGCCGCCGGATTCCGTCGGGTCGAGGTGCTGCCGGTCCGAACCGACTTCAGCGAGTTCGCCGAGGGGGCTGACGGGACCGAGGTCGTCGGCGGACGATCCAACGATTGGCTCTACGTCGGGCGTGTCGTCGGGAACAAGTGCCAGCGCGATCTGGTCACCGCTTTCGCCCACTACCACCGGACCTTCGATCCCGATGCACGCCTTCTGCTGGTTGGCGACGATTCGCTCACCGAGTATGTGGACGAGGTCAGGTCCGAGGCTGAACGGCTGGGAGTGGCGGACCAGGTGACCATCATGGGCAAGCTCTCCGACAGGCTCCTCAGGTCGGCGTTCGCCAGCGCCGGGGTCTTCGTCTCGGTGAGCGAGCACGAGGGATTCGGCGTGCCGATCCTCGAGGCCATGGCGGCCGGGATGCCGGTGGTCGCCTATGGAGCCGCGGCCATACCCGAGACGATGAGCGGGGCCGGCGTCCTCCTGCACACCAAGGACCCTGCCGTGGTGGCGGCTGCGGTGCAGGCCGTCCAATCCGATCCCGACTTCCGCCAACGACTCATCGACCGCCAGCTGGTACGGGTCGAACAGGTCCGTGGATTCGACACCCGGGCTCTGCTCCGTCGGGTCGTCGATCGGGCCTCGGGTGTGGCCGTCCCCCTCGAGATCCAGATCCAGGGACCGTTCGAGACCAGTTACAGCCTGGCCGTGGTCAACCGGCGCCTGGCTGTTGGATTGGATCGATCGCCCGACCAGTCGGTCTCCATCTATGCCACGGAAGGTCCGGGGGACTACGAGCCGGCCAAGGAAGACCTCGAACTGCATCCGGAGGCCGCCGCCCTGTTCGAGCGGTCCAAGGACGTCCCGTTCCCCGATGTGGTCATCCGTCAGATGTACCCGCCCCGGGTGATCGACACTCCCGGCGGGATTACCTGCGAGTACTTCGGCTGGGAGGAGAGCCGGGTCCCCGACGAGGTGGTGGCGGACTTCAATCGTTATCTGGATGGTGTCGGGGTGATGTCCGTCTTCGTGCGGGACGTACTCCGGGACTGCGGGGTCGACATTCCCATACGGGTGGTGGGCGTCGGGGTCGAAGCTCCCGACCCTGACGCCACGGTCGACGCCCCGGAACTGGCCGACCTCCGGGGATGCACCTTCCTCCACATCAGTTCGGCCTTCCCGCGCAAAGGGGTGGATGTGCTCCTCGAGGCGTACTTCGATGCCTTCGACGGCCGGAGCGACGTCTCCCTGATCCTCAAGACATTCCCCAATCCGCACAATCAGGTGGCGGAGATCCTGGAACGCCTGCGGGCCTCCCACCCGAATCCACCGGACGTGCGGTGGATCGACCGGGATCTGGAAGACCGCGAGATCGAGGCGCTGTACGGACTGGCGGCCTGCTACGTCCATCCGGCGCGGGGTGAGGGATTCGGCCTGCCGGTGGCCGAGGCCATGGCCGCCGGAGTGCCGGTCATCAGTGTCGCCTACTCCGGACTGGCCGATTTTGTCTCCGAGGACACGGCGGTCACCATCCCCTACACGCTCGAAGAAGCCCAGACCCATCTCGACTTGGACAACTCGGTGTGGGCCGAGCCGGACCGGGGCGCACTGGCCCTCGAACTGCGGCGTCTGGCCGACGACCCCGACGGTCCGGCGGTCAGACGACGGGTGCAGGCGGCCCGCCAGTTGATCACCACCCGGTTCTCCTGGGACGAATCCGTCCGGCGGTGGGAGGAGTTCATCTCCGATCTGGAGGACTCGACGGCGGTGCAACGGGTGGCCATGGTCACGACCTGGAATTCACGATGTGGCATCGCCGAAAACACCCGGTACATCGTGGACCACTCGGGCCACGTCTTCGAGTTCGACCTGTTCGCAGACGTCGATGCCACGATCATCGATCCGGTGGTCGACCTGGGCGTGAGCCGCACCTGGAAGGACCGCTGGACCCCCGATCTGTCGGGGCTGGAGGACGCGCTCCGACTGACCGACGCCGAAGTGCTGCACGTGCAGTTCAACTTCGGGTTCTTCGAGTTCCAGCGGATGGCAGACCTCATCGAACGTCAGCTGGAGCGGCGCGGGGTGGTGGTCACCCTGCACCGGACCCGCGACTACGACGACCGGGGCGAGCTGCTCTCGCTCCGCCAGATCGCGTCGACCTTGGCCAAGGTCGATCGACTGATCGTCCATCAGGAGTCCGACGCCCGATTTCTGGCCGAGATGGGCCTGGAGGAGAATGTGTCCGTGGTGCCGATCGGTGCCTCCGCCCCGCCGGACCTCTCGCCGTCCGAGGTGCGGGCCTCGCTCGGGCTCGGGACCCGCCCGGTGGTCGGCACCTTCGGGTTCCTGCTGCCCCACAAGGGCACCCTCGAGCTGGTCAAGGCCCTCGATCCGCTGCGGGCCGAGTTTCCCGATCTCCTCCTCCTGGCTCTCTGTGCCCGGTACCCGCACGTCGAGTCCAAGGAGTACGAGGAGGAGATCAGGGCCGAAATTGCCGCCCGGGGCATGGAGGACTCGGTGCTCCTGGTCACCGAGTACCTGTCCGATGATGTGGCCCGTGCCTTGCTGCGGGGGACCGACGTGATCGTGCTCCCGTACCAGGAGACAGGGGAGTCGTCGAGTGCCGCCCTCCGGTTCATCCTGCCCCTCGGGCGACCGGTCGTGGTCACCGATTCCCCGATCTTCACCGATTCGCGAGAGGCCCTCCTGGTGGTCAACGGTGATCACAGCAGCATCGAAGACGGGGTCCGGCGGGTTCTGATGGACGCCGACCTCCAGCGCGACCTGGCCAATCGGTCGGCCATGGCGGCACGACGGTTCCGCTGGCCCCGAGTGGTGGCCGACCATCGGGAGATCTACTCGGCGGCCAAGCGGGCAGGACGGGACCGCCGACGGTCCAGGGCCCCGGCCCGTCTCTCGTCCTGAACCCTTGCCCACCCGTCCATGCTCTGTCCGGCCCGGCCTGCCGCCCATGCTCCGGCCCGGCCCCTCGACGGGTCCCCGGTCGCAGTGAACGGGTCCCGGCCCGGTACGTGCGCCCGGATCTCGGCCCCGGTGCGGCCGGACCGGCAGCGGATTCGCATCGGCAATCGGTGATCGGGCACGATGCCCTCGTGGAATTGACGAATTGTGAACCCACGGGCGGTCCCGTTTGCGACCTGTTCCTCACGGAGGTAGGCATGGGCGGATCATGATCCGTCACACCCCCGCCCCGGTCGTCCGCTCCCTCGAGCTCTCCGGACTTCGGGTCCGCCTGGTTACTCTGGTCGACAGCGACTACGAGGCGTGGTTCGAGGTCCGCGATCGATGCCGTGACTGGCTGGTTCCCTGGGAGCCCCGTTCGAAGGGGGCGCCACTGGCCCCCGAGGACTCGGCCAGCTTCGCCGCCCGGTGCGGCATGCGGGAGCGCGAACGACAGCTCGGCAGCGGCTTCGGCTTCGGCATCTTCTACGAGGGCCGGTTCACCGGCGAGGTGACCCTGTCATCGATCCAGCGGGGTCCATTCCAGAACGGGTCCATCGGCTACTGGATCGACAAGGAGGCGGCGGGCCAGGGCCTGATACCCGAGGCCGTCGTGGTGATCCTCAAGTTCGCCTTCGAGACGCTCCGGCTGCACCGGATCGAAGTCGCCATCATCCCCCGGAACCGGCCCAGCCGGCGGGTGGTCGAGAAGCTGGGCATGCGCTCCGAAGGGGTGGCGCTGGGGTTTCTGGAGATCAATGGCGAGTGGGAGGACCATGTCCGCTACGCCATGACGGCAGAGGAGTGGGCGGTGCAGCGGCGCCACCTGGTGCCCCGGTGGATCGGGAGCGAGTAACCCCGTACCGCTTTGACCTGCATGAATGCCCCGTCGGACGGCGGCCTGAGCCCGACCCCGACCTGGCCTGAAGGCTCGACAGAGCGTGCCGTGACCTCGGTGGCCGGTCCCGCAGGCCGTCCTCCGGCCTTTCCCTGTGGCGAATTGCCGAATACGCTGTACGCAGGTCGTTGGTGGACTACGGGGGGATTGACGTGACATCAGTCGCAAAGAAGAGGATCGGTATTCTCGTCGTCGCCTATAACGCGGCGACGACGCTGGCCAAGGTGCTCGACCGCATCCCGGCGGAGATCCGGTCGGACATCGAAGAGGTCATCGTCAGCGACGACCACAGCCAGGACTCGACGTACCTGGTCGGCCTGGGTTACCAGCAGGTCTCGGACCTCCCGATCACCCTGATCAGGCAGCCCAAAAACCTGGGCTACGGCGGCAATCAGAAGGCCGGATACGACCTGGCCATCGAGCACGGCCTCGACATCGTGGTCATGCTGCACGGGGACGGGCAGTATGCGCCGGAGTCGCTGCCCGACATCGTGGCACCGCTGCTGGCCGGAGAAGCCGACGCCGTCTTCGGCTCCCGCATCATGATCAAGGGCGCGGCGCGCCGGGGCGGGATGCCGCTCTACAAGTATGTGGGGAACCGGATCCTGTCCCGATTCGAGAACGCCGCCCTCGGCACCCAGTTGACCGAATTCCACTCCGGATACCGGGCCTACTCGGTGGCCGCCCTCAAGCAGCTCCCGTTCGAGCGGAACTCTGACGGCTTCAACTTCGACACCCAGATCATCATCCAGCTCCACGATGCGGGGATGCGGATCGCCGAGGTGCCCATCCCCACCTACTACGGCGACGAGATCTGCTATGTCGACGGCATGGGCTATGCCGCCGACGTCACCAAGGATGTCATGGCCTACCGGATGCAAAAGGCCGGCTTCGGCGACGGGAGTCGCATCGCCCTCAACGAGGAGTACCAGCTCAAGCCCAGCGAGGACAGCTCGCACGGGCGTATCTCCACCCTCCTCAAGTCCCGTCCACCGGGCCGGATCCTCGATCTGGGATGTTCGAGCGGACTGCTGTCCGAACGCCTCCGGGCCATGGGCCACCATGTCACCGGTGTCGATCTGAACGAGATCGCCGGGGTGAGGGACCGAACCGATGCCTTCTACCGGGCTGATCTCAACGAGGGGATTCCGGCCGAGGTGGGCACCGGGTTCGATATCGTGCTCGCCGCCGACGTGCTCGAACACCTGGTCAACCCGGGTGCCCTGATGAGGCAGGTGCGGACGCTGTTGGCCCCGGAAGGAACAGCCGTCTTCTGCGTCCCCAATATCGCCCACTGGTATCCGCGCTTCCGTTCGACCCTCGGGATGTTCGACTACGACCAGCGCGGCATCCTCGACTCCACCCACCTGCGGTTCTTCACCCGCCGGAGCATCCGGAAGCTGATCGAGCGCCAGGGCTTCACCGTCCGTCGTCTCGAACCGGTCGGACTGCCCCTCGACGCCCTGGGCGTGGAGGGTGGCAAGGCCCAGTGGCTGCGGCTCGCCGACCACCTGGTGTTGACCATCTGGCCCACGATGTTCGGCTATCAGTTCATCGTCGAGGCCACGCCCAACCCCGAGTAACCGTTGAGGCGTCCCCTGCCCGAGGGTCGGGGCCGGGGCCGGGTTGGAGTTCAGGCCGGGGCTGGGGCCCGGCTCCGGGGTCCCGGACCGCTCAACCGTCGATGCCCCGGACCACCGCGGGGGAGTGGCGGAAGAACTGTTCGACGTCCTGTTCGTACCGGTACATCGGTCCGCCCGAGCCGGTGGCCCGACGCAGGTTGTTGGCCCGGGCAAAACTCTCGACGGCGCCGGCACTCGTGTACCGGTATTCGAACCCGGCCTCGATCAGCCGGGAGGTGTCGACGCCGCGTCCGTAGCGGGTGAGGCCTTCCATCTCCGGCGGGAACTGGACGATCCCGGCCCGGCGCAGCGGGGCCACAAAGGCACGGGGCCGGAACGGGGGGAGCGGAAGGAGGTAGCCGTTGCAGATGGAGGCGACCTCGCTCCACGGCAGTTTGCCCGAGCCGGCCACGTTGTAGACGCCCGGGATCCGGTGCCGGGTGGCGTATTCGAGAGCCCGGACCACGTCGTCTTCTTCGATGAATTGGACCAACGGATCGAAGCCGGCGATACAGGGCAGCAGCCGGCGGCGCAGGTTGTAGCTCACCGGGGTGATGATGTCGGTTCCGAGCACGTTGGCGAACCGCAGCACCGACACCACCAGGTGCGGGTTGTCCTCGGTGAAGTCCCGCACCAGCGATTCGACCTCGATGAGGGAGCGTTCCACCCGGGTCCGGACCGGGCTCTGGCGGCTGTCCTCCTCGCGGAACCAGGCCGGGTCGGTCTCGGCGGAACCGTAGATGTGGGTCGAGGACTTCACCACGACCTGGCGCACCGAGGATCCGGCCGAGCCGGCGGCGGCCAGGAGGTTCAGGGTCCCGATGACATTGATCTCGTGGAGGGCTCGGGTGGACACGTTGACCGAGTTGGTCTCGAGGAACGTATGCACGATGGTGTCGACCTGGGTGGCCCGCACGATCCGGCTGAGGATCGAGTACTTCTGGTCGGAGCGTACGAACTCGGTGCGCTCGAGCGGGACACGGGGCTCATTGGCGCCGAGTCCGAGGATCATCTCGACATCGGCTTCGGCCTCCAGGGCCTGGGCCATGCGCCCGCCCCAGAAGGTGTCCAGCCCGGTGATCAGGACGCGCCGGCCCATGGTTCAGCCGAACCAGATACTGCGCCGCTCGCGCAGCATGTCGTGGATCGAGTCCTGGAGCCTGGCTCGGATGTTCTCGGCCTCTTCCATCACCCTGCTCCGCGAGTACCGCTCGAGACCCGGTTCCACGTCGAAGGAGATGGGGTCGAGGACGCGGAACTTCATCTTGACCGGGAAGTAGGTCACATAGCCCAGTGGCCCCATGAGGAGGGAGTTGACGGTGACCGGGAAGTACGGCAGCTTGAGGACCCGGGCCACGGTGTTCAGCCGGAAGAGGATGGGCATCGACTCCTCGGCCCCGATGACGGCGATGGGGACGATGGGTACCCCGGCCCTCATGGCGATCTCCACGAACCCACCCCGCCCGAAACGGCGGAGGCGGTACCGGTCCGTATAGGTCTTCGACGTCGCCTTGGTGCCTTCGGGGAAGACCAGGGCCAGCTGCTGTTGGTCGTGGAGCAGCCGGTAGGCGTTGTCGGGGTGGGCGGGCACGCCCCCCGTCCGTGACCACATGGTTCCCACCATGGGGATGGTCTTGAAGAAGTAATCGGCCATGCCGTAGACGGGGCGGCCCAGCTCCTCTTCGATGCCGTGCATGATGGCCGGGGCGTCGGAGGGGATGGCACCGGCGTGGTTGGCGATCAGGAGTGCGCCCCCGTGCTGGGGAATCTTCTCCAGGCCTTCCCACTCCACCCGGAACCAGTAGCGGTAGACCGGGTCGTAGAGCCGCCTGACGATTGAGCGCATGTGCTCGGAGCGACCCCATTCGTCGACGTCCGATCGCCGGGACGGGTCGGGGAACTCGTCGTCCGGGCGAGGTCTGGCCACCGGCAGGATGGCCATCGATGCCGAGGTCTCGACCGGCCGGTTGTCGTCGCCACCATCGACCGGGTCACCGTCGACAGCACGGTCGGCCTGATCGTCGGGGTCGAGGCCGACCGAAACTCCGTCGAAGGGGCGTCCGGAGCGTGGTGCGGGTCGCTCCGTTCGTGCCGACCGAGGCGGCGTCCGGGCCGTGTCCGA
Source organism: uncultured Acidimicrobiales bacterium (assembly GCA_963713625.1). GTDB lineage: Bacteria > Actinomycetota > Acidimicrobiia > Acidimicrobiales > RAAP-2 > Bog-756. Next base: position 369,173 of record CAVQMN010000011.1, read on the forward strand.
AGGATCCGCGCTCACCGGGTGCAGTGTACCGCCCGAGGCCGACCCGATTTTCGGCTTCCGGCCTCCTCCGGCCGCCGGTGCCCCGGCGGCCGGGACACGGCGGACGACCCGTGGGCGATCCGTTCGGCGCGGCTCAGGGGACCGCCGTCGTTCCGATGCGTCCCGACAGGGGACCCAAGGCGCTCAGCGCCTCGTCGCCCATGGCGGCGCGGGTGACCGACAATGCCTCGAACTCGGCCCGGAGGGCGGTAAAGACCAGGGGCACCGTGGCCGGGTCGACCAGCGGCAGGAGCACGGTCACCTGACCGGCGCCGACCACCACGGCCGGGGGCGCACCCGCCAACGTGCCGGCCGCCACGGTGCGGACCCGGTCGGCGACCACGTCGGGATCGGCCGCTCCAGAGGGATCGCGCAGGATGATGCCGGGTACGGCCGGAGTGGCCAGGAATCCGAGCCGCGAGGAGTAGACGTCGGCCAGCATGGAGACCGAGTCGTGGAGCGGATGGACCGTGCTCCCGGCCACGTGGGTCCACTGGACGGGCACCTCGGTGATGCTGAGGCCGAGTTGGTGGGCCCGGGCCAGCACCTCGACGTCGAAGGCGAAGCGGTCGATGCGGACCAGGTGGAACAGCAGGCGGGCTACGGCGGTGTGGAAGGCCTTGAACCCACACTGGGTGTCGTTGAGGCCGAGACCGGTTCCGGTGGTGACGAGCCGGTTGAAGAGCCTGCCCATGACCGCCCGCATGGCGTACGAGCTCTCGACCATCGAATCGGCCAGCGCCCGCGATCCGATGGCCACGTCGTTGAGCCGCAGCCCGTCGACGAGCCTCGGGATGGCCCGCGGGTCGATGGCCATGTCGGCGTCCATGTAGGCCGTGTAGGTGCTGCGGGCCAGGGCCACCCCGGTACGTACCGCCGCCCCCTTCCCCCGGTTGACGGGATGGCTGACCACCCGGTGGTGGGGAAGATGGGTGAGCAGGGCCCGGGCGGTGGGTGCGGTCCCGTCCGAGCTCCCGTCGTCGACGACCACCAGCTCGGTCCGGCGGATGTCCACGGCTCCGTCAGCCGCGGCGGCATCGAAGCGCTTGATGCCTTCGGACAGCCGGTGGGCCTCGTTGAAGGCGGGAACGACGATGGTGAGCTCGAGTGTCATGGTCCTGGATCTCAGACCCTAGAACGCGGGTCCACCGATGGGTGGTCGCCGGTGGTCGCCGGTCCGCGGCCTCAGGGTTGGGCGGCGCCGACGAATCCTTCGGACCAGACCGGGTCGAAGGTGACCACGGTGCCGGTGTGGGCCGCCTGGATGATCGTGCCGCTCCCGTAGGCCGTCGCCTGTCCGTCCAGCGTGGGGCCCACGTACATGACCACATGGTCGATGCCGCTCCCGCCGAAGTCGTAGAACAGGAGATCGCCGGGCTCGAGATCGCTGGGACTCACATGGGGGAAGTCGGCGTACTGGTCGGCGGCCGAGTGGTCCATGGACACGCCGGCATTGGCCCAGGCCAGCATGGTGAGCCCGGAACAGTCCACCCCGGCCGAGCTCGCACCTCCCCAGACGTAGGGGACCCCCAGGTACTGCATGGCGGCGTGGACGGCGGCCAGGCCCGCGGCCGTGGGGCTGCCGCCGTATCCGAAGCTGACCCCCCCGGCGCTGTTGGCCGCCTGGTTGGCCGCGGTGGTGGCGTTCTGGGCCGCCTGGCTCCCCCCGCTGACCGTGCTGGCCACCTGCGCCGCCTCCGAGGCCGCGCTCGCCGCGGCCTGGGCCGCCGCGTTCGACCGGGCCGACGCGGCGGCTTTGGCGGCCGCGGCGGCCTGGGCGGCGGCCTGCTCGGCGATCTGCTGGGCCAGGCTCCCCTTGATCTTGTTCAGGGTGGCCTCGGAAACGGAGCTGGCCGCCTCGGCCCGCTGGCGGGCCTGATCTTCAGTGCCGAGTTGCACCGTCTCGGCCTGTTGTTCGGCCAGGAGCTTGGACCGGGTGGCGGACAGCTTCCGCTGACCGGCCTGCACCCTGGCCACCTCCTGGGCGGCATCGCCCGCTCCCAGCTTCTCGTACAGCCCACGGATCTGGGCCCCGGTGGTCGGGGCGGCGAAGATCTGGGCCACCGCGGTCGATGAGGTGTCGTTGATGTAGGCCTGGACGGCGTCGTTGCGCAGCTCGGAGCGCTCGGTGGCGACCTGTGCCTTGAGGGAGTTGATGGAGGCCTGCGTGGCCTGCAGGGCGGCGCGCGTGCTGGTCAGATCGACCACCGACTGGTTGTACTGCTCGTCGGCCTGGTCGAGCTGGTTCTGCTCCTCGGAGATCTGGCTCTCCAACTTGGCCACCTGGGCCTCGGTGGCGTCGATCCGGCCCTGTTGGGTGGACGCGGCCGAACCGTGGACCGAGCCCGCCGACGGCGACGAGGTGGACGAGCTGGACGGAGTTGAGGAGGTGGAAGCAGGCGAGACCGAAGATCCGGTGGCGGAAGCGCCCGCCGTCCCCGTCCCGAAAGCCAGACCGAGGAGCCCCACCGAGCACAGGGCGATCACGCTCAGACCGGAACGGGTGTGCCGATTCCGGTTCGTCACCGGCCGGGGGCCCTGTGAGCGTCCGATGCGGCCGCGCCACCTCCTGTGGAGGGTCAATCGCTCGGCCTGGACCGAAGCCACCTCTGGCACGCTACTCTCCCTGCCCATGGGTCGAAATTGGTGAAAATGCTGATCACCACTCGTTTTTCTCGACGAGAAGTCGTGCCGTTCCCCGCCAGGGGGCATGACGGCCATCGGACTCGATAAGTTGCCAGAGTCATCGGCAACTCTGCCGGATAACTGGAGGGCACATTGATGGACGGGGTCGTCGAGGTCCGGGGTGGCCGGATTCGAGGCGTCCAGCGGGATGGTCACTGGTCCTTCTCCGGCATTCCCTATGCCGGCTCGCCGGCCGGACGGGGCCGGTGGCGGCCGCCGGGCCCGGTCGGGGGCTGGGCGGGTGTGCGCGAGGGTGACCGGTTCGGACCGATCGCCCCACAGCAGCCGGGCTTGATCGAGCTCTCCCTCGGTGGCGAGCCCGACGATCAATCCGAGGACTGCCTCACCCTCAACGTCTGGACGCCGGCGCCCGACGGTGGCCGACGGCCGGTGATGGTCTGGATCCATGGGGGGTCGTTCGTCTCGGGATCGGGGGCGGGGAGCTTGTACCGAGGTGGCATGTTGTCACGCGAGGGCGACGTGGTGGTAGTCACCATCAATTACCGGCTCGGCCTTCTCGGGTTCCTGGCCCATCCCGTGCTCGAAGAGGCCGGGCAGACCTGGCTCGACGGCGAGGAGTGGTCAGGGTTCGGCAACTGGGGCCTGGCCGATCAGGTGGCCGCGCTGACCTGGGTGCGCGAGCACATCGCCGACTTCGGGGGTGATCCCGGCAACGTCACCCTTTTCGGGGAGTCCGCCGGCGGGATGAGCGTGTCGGCCCTGCTCGGCGTCCCGGCGGCGAGAGGACTGTTCCACCGGGCCATCGTGGAGAGCGGTCCGCCCTACACCTACAGCGCAGAGCGGGCCTCGGACCGGCTCGAGCAGGTGGCCGCCCATCTGGGTGTGCCCGTGACCCGCGAGGCACTGGAGCAGGTGGCGGTGGCCGACCTGATCCGCGCCGCCAATGAGGTCGGCATGGACGTGGCTGCCCATGACGACCCCGCCTTGCTGATGATGCCGGTGGTCGACGGCGGCCTCCTGCCCGTGGCCCCGGAAGAGGCGGTGGCCGACGGGTCGGCCTCCCACATTCCGCTGTTGATCGGAACCACCCGCGACGAGTCGGCATTCTTCACCGTCGGGAACACGGCGCTCAGCACCCTGGACGACGCCGGCCTGCGACGGTGGATCCGGCGACTCACCCCGGAGGCGGAGGCGGTCGACGGCCTGATCGACGCGGTGCGGACGGCTCGGTCCGGGCGGGGAGAGGCGGTGCAGCCGAAGGACCTGTGGGTGGCCATTGCCACCGAGTACGTGTTCCGCCTCCCGACCCTCAGACTGGCCGACGCCCACGCCGGGGCCGCGGAGCCCGGGGTGGGCACCTCCTGCTACCTGTTCACGTGGGAGTCACCGGCATTCGGGGGGATCCTGGGATCGTGTCATGCGTTGGATCTCCCGTTCGTATTCGGCACGGTCCACAATCCGGCGGTCCAGACGTTTTCGGGTGGAGGCGCGGCCGCCTTCGAGCTCTCGGCCATCATGCGCGGCGCATGGACGTCGTTCGCCCGCACCGGGTCGCCGGGAGGATGGAGCCAGTGGGACGATCAGCTCCGCCCGACGACGATCCTTGGGCCGTGGCCCGGGGCGGACGGGTTGGAACACCGGGTGACGCGGCCGAGGGACGAGGAGCTCGAGGCAATGGCGGCGCTGGTCGCCGCCCGCGCCGTCACGGGGACGTAGCCCAATCGGCAGAGGCAGGGCGCTTAAACCGCCTCCAGTGAGGGTTCGACTCCCTCCGTCCCCACTGTCACCGCCGGTGTCACGACGCCACTCCCTCCAGAAGAGGGGCGTCCGCCCCTGATGGCCGGCAATGGCCTCAGGCTCATCAATGTCGGATCGCCCTCATCCATCGACGTCTTTTTTCGTTGCCGGACCACACAGTGGACACGAATCTGCCGACCCCGTCGTGTGCTGTCGAACAAAACCGGCCACGTCGCCACTGGTGAGTGCCTCGCGGTGGGTCAGTACTTTTTCGAGAGGCCACCGCCACCACGCCACTTCGCAGAGCCCCGATCGCGTCTCACTGTCGAAGCGCCATTTCAGATGGTGGGCCGGAACACCGCCGACGATTTCGTAAGGGGCCACGTCACTGGTGACGACGGCTCCTGCCGCCACGACCGCGCCATCTCCCACCGTGACACCGCTGAGGACGATGACTTCACGCGCCATCCACACGTCATTGCCGATGACGATCGGTCCATTCGACGCGCTGGCGTCCTCCTCATCCTTGAATTCGATGCCGCTCAGCCCCGGGATACCATCCCGGCCGGCCTGCCCGAAGAGAAACGTGGTGACCCGGTCGGTGGCATGGATGCCACCCGGTATCACCTGCACGGTCTCGTTGATCGAGCAGTATCGCCCGATTCTGACGGGAGGGTCCTGCTGAGAATGATGGATGAGCCGGACCGGAGCGCTCGTCGGTTGTTCTTTGACGACGTAAGGAGGGCCCGCGTCGAACCAGACGACGTGGCCGAGGGCCCATCCCCTGGTGGCCTTGCGGAGCCGCCTTTCGAGTCGGCGCCCAAATCGCGAATCAAGCATTCGACCCATGGAGACCTCCAAACCGATTCTCTTTCATGAAGGAATCCATGAACGTAGTCCGCTGGCAGCGGACCGCGGGCCAGTGATCGCGTTGCCGACTGACGGCGCACGCCGCCCGATGACCTCAGAAGCCGCCTTTCCTACCCGGCGAGGTCATATCGCCACTGTGCGTCAGCCCTTCACCGGCCGTCGATGGTCGGAAGGCGATGCCGCGACCCGCCGTTCAGCGACGGGGTCTTTCGGCGGAAAGCCGGTGGTTCACCTGCCCGAGCAGTCCCAACCCTCTGAACGGGAGCCCATCGCGGATTTTCCGATAGACGCGCCGCGAGCTTCGGTAGAACCGCTCAGCGCCCAGAGGGGTGACGATCAGCATCGAGTCAGCTGCCAGCCACGGTCCCAAGCGGACTGCCTCGCGTTCGTTCCGCGGGTCTTTCAGGTACTTGCGAATAGCGTCCCGGCCCGGCAGGGAGGCGAGGGCGACCACCCGTCCGCTGTCGGTCTCGAACGGAAACGAACCCCAGGCCCGCGCTTCTTGGCCGCTCGGGTCGTTCCACAGTGCTCCGATGTTCTGCCGGAGCGGGAATTTGACGGCTCCCAATGCCGCGGTATCCACAACCTCTTCGGCCAGCCTCAGATTTTCGCAAGCCGCTTCGACGAACCGGGCAACGGCGTTCTGGTAGTGGACGAGTCCCCAACGGAGGGCGATCTCATTGGTGGCCGCCTCGAGAATGGGTCGGTACACACCCCCGGCCTCCTCATAGCCCAGCGTCGAGCCCTCGGCTCCGGAACAGAACGTCTCGAGAAGGTGCACCAGGCTGGTGAGGTCGGGGAGGTCGACGCCCCGGGCGTCCACCAGATAGGCGCGGCTTCCTCCGGGTGCGGCGACCGATCCCGCCCCGACGAGACCGCCTGCGAAGTAACAGCGGACGCTGACTCCCTCGGTCTCGGCCACCGTGACCAACGCCCCCGAGGCCTTGCCCAGCCACCCGATGTCGACAACCCCCACCGACACATCGGAAAGCAGTCCTTCCTGTCGAAGGTACTGCGTGGTGTTCCGATAGGCGGAGGCCGAGTGCTCCCGCCACAGGGACTGAAGAAGTGATGACTGCACCAGCTCGGCGGTGACGGCGTCCGAGGACTCCCCGAGGTGGTCATCTGGGACCCGGTCCGCGGGAAGAACGGCGGCCGCCACGCGCTCCAGTTCGTCTTCGTGCAGCTGAAAGGGACGGAGCAGGGTGCGCAGCGAGTCACCGGGTCCGGCGCGCAGCAGGATGTCCGTTGCCCGCTCCCAGCTCCCGATCGAGCTCGAGGCCAGGTGCCATGCCAATCGACTCCCGTAGAGATACCGGCACTCGACGGCGGGCGCGATGCCCAGTTGCTCCTGGATGATGAGCGCGGCCCGCAGGAGTATCTCGCCGTCGCGCGCCACGAAAAAGAGCCTGCGGATACCGTCGGCTTCGGCGCTCCTCAGCGCCCAGGCGGCGCAGGCAAAGATGGTGGGACCGGCGACACTGCATTCGACGGAGAGCAAACCAGGATCGACGACGTCCGAGAGCTCGAGGCGACACCGACGACTGGCCGCGGCCAGACACGAACCGAGGAGGCCGCTGGCTCGTGACGAAGGACTGTCGAGAGCCCGTTCGTAGCGGTTGTAGTTCGCTTCAGGCACATGCACGAACCCCACCCCTGACCGCGCACTCCCGCCACCGTCGACGCGAACGTCATTGCCGATATGGCGGATGTCCCGGGGCTTCACCCCCGTCCGATCGGCCATGCTTCGGAACAGCGATCCGCTGAGCTTTCGCAGCCCCTCGTCTCCGGAGGTCGTGACCTCGCCGTCCGGGTAGCCCTGCGACCGGAGCATGCCGGCAATCAGCGAAGCCGGGAGCACGCTGTCCGACAGGTACCAGAGGCGGTCCGGGTCGGCCCCGCCCACCAGTTCGGCGGCTCGGGGGTTGGCCCGGGCCACGTCGAACTCGACCCCGCATTCGACATCGGCGGCCATGGCGCAGGACTCAGCGGTCCATCCGAGCGAATTTCCGAGCTCGCGGTAGACCTCGGCCAGCGAGACATCCTCTTTCTCACTGGCTCGACGCACCGTGTCTTCTGCCAGACCCCGTAACTCGGCAAAGGCGAGATCACCGGGAACATCGTTTCCTTGTTCCCGCAGGCGCCGACACACCAGCTGCCACACTCCCTCCTGCTGGCCGACGTCCCTGATGAGGCAGGTTTCGAACACGTCGAGTGACAAGACGTTCACTGAGATTGAACCTCGCTGTGTAGACGTGGACAGGCAGTGCTGCGTTCCGAGGGATTTCCGCTGAACGGCGCAGGTGGTCGTGACCGGAACCTTCGGACTCCCCCGGACCGAGGACCGGTGTGGCCGGCACGAAGGACTTTACCGCCCCGGCGGCCTCCGATCGGCCGGTAGGGGAGTCGGTATCGGCGGAGGCGGGTGAGGACACCGGGCGGATGGCACGCAGCCGTTTCGCTCGGTACTGTCTGGCTCGGAGTGGTGCCCCGCCGGTACCGCTCGTCGTCTTCGCCGGGTCCCGGTGAGAGAGAGGTGGCCCCGGTGGTCGAAGAGCTCAAGGACCCCCGCCGGATTGAGCCCTCGTTCGTCTCGGGTGAGCGTGAGATGCTCGAGGGCTGGCTCGAGTTCCACCGCATCACCTTGTTGATGAAGTGCGAGGGGCTCGACGATGCGTCCCGAAAGTCGAGGCCGGTCCCCACCTCCAACCTCTCCCTGCACGGCTTGGTCCGCCATATGGCCGAGGTCGAACGGAATTGGTTCCAGCGCGTGCTCCTCGAAGACACGGGCAGTCTGCCGATCTGGTTCGATGCTGCGGTCGAAGACAGTGAGCTGGTTCCACTCGACGGTGCCGACTGGGAGGCCGACCTCGGCCGGTGGGGAGCGGAATGTGATGCCAGCCGGGCGGTCGCTGCCGCCCGTGGGCTGGACGATACGGGAACCCGGCGCGGCCGACCCTGCTCGTTGCGATGGATCTACGTCCATATGATCGAGGAGTATGCCCGCCACAACGGCCACGCTGATCTGATCCGCGAGATGATCGACGGCAGTGTCGGCGACTAAGAGGTGACGGAAGGGACGGCCATGGCCCATGATCCGGTGGTGGCGGAAGCCACCCGGCTGCGCGACAGCCTCGAACCGCGATTTGTGCTCGACGACCAGGAGCGGCGGGCCGACGCCGCGCTGACCCGGTTTCGCGGGTCGGACGGGAGACGGCCCAATATCTTGATGATCCTCTTCGATGATGTCGGCTGGGGCGACTTCGGCTGCTACGGCGGTGGGGTGGCGGTCGGTGCTCCCACCCCCAATATCGACAAGCTGGCCCGACGGGGGACGCTCCTCACCTCGTGCTACTCGGAGCCGTCGTGCACGCCCTCGCGTGCGTCGGTGATGACCGGCCGGCTTCCCATGCGTCACGGGCTGCTCCGACCGCCCATGTACGGCCAGCCCGGTGGGCTCGACGGTGAGGTGACCGTGGCCCAGCTGTTGTCGGCTGCCGGTTACGTGACCCAGGCGGTGGGGAAGTGGCACATGGGGGAGAACGTGGAATCGCAGCCCCAGCACGTCGGGTTCGACGACTTCTTCGGTTTTCTGTCGGTCTCCGACATGTACACCGAATGGCGGGATCCGAACTTCTTCCCCGAGATCGTGTATAGCGAAGAGCGGACCACATGGGTGGAGAACCTCCCCTTCAACAAGTGCTTCGTCCATGCCAGCCGGGGTGGCGAGGCCGAAAATGTCGAAGAGGTGACGGTGCCCGTTCTCTCCCTGCTGGACGACAAGTGGGCCGGCTACTCGCTCGAGTTCATCAGACGGATGGCAGAACCTGAATCGGGCCAAAGGAAGCCCTGGTTCCTCTACCACTGCACACGGGGTGCCCATTTCGACAATTACCCCCACGAACGGTTCCTCGGGTCATCTCCGGCCAAGCATCCCTACAAGGACACCATCATCGAACTCGACGACATCGTCGGCCGACTGGTCGGCGAGCTCGAGGCCACCGGGCAGATGGATGACACCTTGATCTTCATCTCCTCGGACAACGGGCCGGAGATGGAGACATGGCCCGATGCCGCCTACTCGCCGTTCCGGAGTGCCAAAGGCTCGACCTGGGAAGGTGGACAACGGGTGCCCGCCATCGTGGCCTGGCCCGGGATGATCGCCGCCGATCGGGCCACAGACGGCCTGTTCTCACAGATGGACCTGTTCAATACCTTCCTGGCCCTGGCCGGCGCGTCCGCATCGGTGCCCGAGGACCGCTACATCGACGGGATCGACCAGACCTCGTTCCTCCTGGATCCGGAAGGGGCATCGAACCGCAAATACCTCTACTACTGGCTGACCAATGTGTTCTCCGCCCTTCGGGTGGGTGAATGGAAGTTCATGGTGGCCTCGACCTCGGACGACGATCGGGACTGCCTCAATCTGGGCGGTTTCACCGGGGTGACCCAGAAGTACTCCCACGGTCGCCTCTACAACCTCTACCTCGATCCCAAGGAGAGCCGCAGTTACATGATCCGAAAGCTGGCGTACATCGACAGCTTCACCAGCGGGATCGCCAAGCACTTCTCGACCTTCGGGAAGTACCCGCCCAAACACCCCATCGCGGCGATGAGCTGAGTGTTCGGCTCCGGGCGCGCCGTCGACCGTGGAGTGAGGTGCCCGACCGGTGCCGTGAAGTGAGGTGTCCGACCTTTAGGCGGCATCCGACCGGTCGGGGGCTCCTCGTCCGGGTCCGCTGGGGTCTGATGGTCCTCCCCGTGATCCTGGCCGCCTGCGGCGGGGGGGTGACGACCCCACCCACGACGTCGGCGTCGACGGCTGTCACTGCGGCCGGCGGGTCGTCGGGTTCTTCGACTCCGAAGCCGGCCAGCCGCGGATGCGGGGTCGCCGGTGCCCCTGGAACCGTCACTCTGACTCCCACCATCGGAGGGAGGGCCCGGGTGGCCATCGTCCACATTCCGTCGGGCTATCAGGATGCCAGACCGGTGCCCTTGGTCCTCAACATGCACGGGAGCCAGTCGACCGCCCTCGCCCAGGAGGCATTCACCGGCATGGACGCCACGTCCGATGCCGATGGTTTCATCGTGGTCTACCCACAAGGTGCCATCCCTGCGGGCAGCGGCTTCGAGTGGAACGTCCCCGGTCAACCCTTGTTCGGTGGGGCCGCGGTCCCGGCCGGGGCGGCCGATGACGTGTCCTTCCTCGAGCAGTTGGTCACCCTGCTGGAGCAGAGGTACTGCGTGGCTGAGAACCGCGTCTACGCCACCGGCTTTTCGGGTGGCGCCCGCATGGCCAGCCAACTCGGATGCGACGCGTCCACGGTGTTCGCGGCGGTGGCCCCGGTCAGCGGCCTCCGGTATCCCAGCCCGTGCCCGTCCATGCGGGCCGTACCGGTGATCTCGTTCCACGGCACGGCTGATCCGGTGGATCCCTTTTCCGGGCACGGGCAGGCCTACTGGACCTACAGCGTTCCGGTGGCCGCACAGCGGTGGGGTGCCCACAACGGGTGTGCGCCGCGGCCGGTGGTGTCGGTCCCGGACCCGGGGGTGACACTGACCGCCTATGCCAACTGCGCAGGAGGCTCGGCCGTCGAGCTCTACGCCATCAGCGGTGAGGGCCACGAATGGCCCGGGGGCCCCCACCTCCCGAAATCGGTCACCCGCGGACTCGGACCGCAGAGCATGGCGATCAGTGCCAACTCGACCATGTGGGCCTTTTTCATCGCCCATCCGCTCTCCTGACCTGGGTATCCGACCCCTTGGCCGCGGCAGGTCCGTCGCCGGCCCAGGTCTCGTGGCGACGGACCTGCGGCCGGGGGGCGAATGGCCCAGGTCATGGCAGGAGCGTGGCCCGGCGAGGGTTAGAGTTTGTGGCGTGGAGTTGAGTACGGGCCAGCTGATCCTCGGGGCGGTGCTCGGGATCGTGTGGGCGGTGCTGGGCTACCGCCTCTCCGAAAACGACCGGAGGGTGCTGGGCCGGACCCCCTGGGGACTGCCGTCCGCACTCTGGGCCTTCTTCTGGTTCCTGTTCCTACCCTTGGGCCTGATCCTCTATCTCATCGCCCACTCGACCGGGGTGCGCCAGGCCCAGCAGCACCCGCCGCTACCCGGGGCATCGATAGCCGCCCCGCCGCCGTCGGCAACGCCGGTCAGCGCCTCCGACATGTTCCCTGCGTATCCCCGGCCGGCGAACTCACAACCGGCGCGGCCGGAGCCGCAACCAACCCCGGTCGCCCAGCCCGCCGCCCAGCCGTCGCCGGCCGCCCAGCCGACGGCCGGTGCCGAGACCGGTGCCCAGGGTGGCGGCCCGTCCAGTGGGCCGCATTCGCCGCCGGCCTGGCATCCCGATCCGAGCGGGAGATTCCACTTCCGTTGGTGGGACGGGCAGCAGTGGACATCACAGGTCTCGACCGATGGACACCATCTCATCGACACCAACCCCGATCAACGCATCGGTCCCTACTGACTCCTGGGACGACTGGCTCGTTACTGGGACCGGCGCGGGATGGCTAAGGTGACCCCTTGTCCCCGGTGAGGCCACGGGGTGGTCGGTGCCGCCACTGTCGACTTCGAATGGGCCCCGGGCTGGTGGGTGAGGGAGCGGACGGACGGGTCGGCCGGGGCAGAGGAACGACGTCAACGGAACCCCCGACGAGGGTTTCGAAGGCTCCCGGGCGGAACTGACTCGGGCCCGACGCTGACGAGCTGAACAACCTCAGGTTCCGAGGCACGGGAGCCGATACAAGAAACACCTGGTCGTGCATCGGGCTCGGCAACGTGATCTGCAAGGGTGGAGCGATGTTCGTCACCAACCATGTGCTTTCCGGCGTGTTGATAGGCCGGGCGATGAAGGGGCGGCCAGTGGCCGCATTTCTCGCTGGCGCCGGTTCGCATCTCGTCCTCGACGCACTCCCGCACTGGGGCTGCGACCTCCGGTCGCCGACCGAGAAGGAACGGTTCTTGCGGATCGCCCGACGGGACGGCCTGTTGGGCCTGACCGCGATGGCGATGGCAGCCATGGCGGTTGAGCCAGAGTCCAGGGTGGCAACGTGTGCGGCGATGGCCGGGGCCGCGTTCCTCGATCTCGACAAGCCTCTCGAGCATTTCTTCGGAATCCGCCCGTTCCCGAAGCTGGTGACCCGGATCCACAAGGGAGTGCAGAACGAGTCCGTCGATGGGATGTCCAACGAATTCGCCTACGGCGCGCTCTTCACCCTGGTCGACGCCATTACCGTCGTCACCGCTCGTCGGCGAGCGGCCTCCACCGTTCGGAGCTGACCGCGGGACTCAGGCCACGTGGCGGTTCCTGGCGAACTTGCGCCGAATCGGCTTCGCTGTGCCAGCTGGAGTTTCGGCACCCAGCAGGTCCGAGACGCACTCGTCACACAGCCGACCAAATGTTCGGCCGGTCTTGAGGAGTTTCCGATCGTGCTGGCCGACCTTGGCCACGGCCCCTTTCCACCCGCAGCGGTGGCACGTACCGTATCGGCGCTTGCCGCTACCCTCATCTCTGCGCTCCAGATCTACCACCCGCAGCACCCCTCGTCACCACGACACTCACGCGGCTCGTATCGACGTAGCACGCTTTGAACTGTATTCAAGCTACCTGCCCAATAGTGGGACCTGGGATCGCGGTTCGGCGGTGTCCAGTGGACGGGCACGGGGTTTCCGGCCTGCACCAGCGCCTATCTCCAGGTAGACCATGGCGAGCACCTTCCGGATGGGACACGCCTCCGAGGATGGTGACAGCTTTCGGCACCGCCCTCGGGTGCGGGTTCCCCTCGACGGTCGGGACGGAACGCCCCCCGGATACGGTCGCCGACCCTCTGTGGCTGTTCCGGTGGTCGCTCCACGCCCGATTCGATGGTGGGGTTTCGGTGGAGGCAGGCATATGACCTGCCGCAATGGCTCTCATTCGCTCATCGACGACTGGTTCGACCGGCCTGCAAAAAATCTCACGAAGAGAGAGCGTTTCACCACTAAAAAGCAGCTTGATCAGGTTGTTCATCGACCGTAGAGTCAGGGCTGGCCTCCATCGGATCTGCGATCGGCCGCGGTTGTCCCAAAGGGGACGCATGAGATCGCAAAAGGACAAACGAGTGTCGATCGGGACGCAACTGCTTGGGCAGGCGGCCGATCACAGTCGATGGGCAAATCGGGAATCGCACAACTGAAGGTACTCAGGGGATGAAAGGCAGGTCGGAATGACGCTTGGCGAGGCGGGGCGCACGAAGCGGAAGGTGTGCGCCATCCAGTCAGAACCCACAGTGAGCATCGTGATACCAGCAAAGAACGAAGTTCGGAACCTTCCTCACGTGTTCGCCGGTCTGCCGTCGGAAATTCACGAGGTGATTCTGGTCGACGGGGACTCGACGGACGGCACCGTAAACGTGGCCCGACGTCTCCGGCCTGACATCATCATTGTCGGCCAGACCCGGAAGGGGAAGGGTAATGCGCTCGCCTGTGGTTTTTCCGTCGCTACCGGGGACTTCATCGTCATGCTCGATGCGGACGGGTCGAACAACCCGGCCGAGATCCCGCGGTTCGTCAACGCTCTCCGGGAAGGTGCCGACTTCGCCAAGGGCTCGCGGTTCATGCCCGGGGCCGGCAGTAGCGACATCAGCCGCATTCGGCAGTTTGGGAACTTCTGGTTGAACAAGATCGTCAACTACCTCTATGGGACCCGGTACACCGATCTCTGCTACGGCTACAACGCTTTCCGCCGGGAGTGCCTGTCGGTCATCGACCTCGAGGCGGGAGAGCCCGACGAGACCGATGATGGGATGATGCAGTGGGGTGACGGATTCGAGGTGGAGACGCTGATCAATGTGCGGATAGCCAAGGCGCACCTGCGGGTGGCAGAGGTTGCCGAGCTTCGAGCAGAGCCGCCGCTTCGGCGCCAGCAACCTGAACGCGTTCTCCGACGGATTTCGGGTCCTGAGGACGATCCATGCGGAGCGCAAGCGCGGATCTCGTCGCAACTTCGCGCCGTCACTGCAGCCGGCCCGGGAGGTCGGGACTTCGTGGTCGGTGATATCGACACTGGCTGAAGAGGCCAGTTGAAAGCCTGCTGATGGCATGGTCATGAGATGTCTGAACATCTTTCAGGCCAGCCTCAGGGACATTCCCTGATCGACGGACCTCTGACCGGGTTACATCAGAAGCAGAAACGGTCGACCCACGAATGACGATCACTTCGCAGGCACCTCTCGGCTTCGATCGATCACGCAGTCGCCGCACGGTGACACACCCCTTCCTCGGTCACCGGCCGCTTCATCGTCGCCGGGTGGCCGCGCTCAGTGGGGTGTCGGTACCGGGCTCTCGTTTGGCGTCATCACTCTCTCTCGCCGTTGCCGAACCTAGGCACTGGGTGGTCGCGACTACCGTGCCCGGGGAATCGCCCTGGGCGCGCTACCGTAGATCGGGTTCATGGCCGTCCATGGCGCCGGACTGCTCGAACCAACGGCAATATTTGCCGCGGTCGACGCTCTTCAACGATCACGGTGGTCACGAGTGCCGCGCTTCTGGTTCTGGTCGGGATGCTGTAGGTTGAGGCCCGTCTGACGGGCGCGTTCTTCTAGGTGTTCGTGGCTGTGGGGGGCTGAGTCTCGTCATCCAGATCGTGTCCTTCCAGGCCAATAACTCTCCGTCGCAGTCGGTGCCGTTGATCATCGAGGGACGAATCGTGATGGAGGTGCGATGACGTCGACCCTCCTAGACGAGGGTGCTGATCCGCTATCACTTCGGCGAGTCGCCGATTCTGATTCCGGACCACTTCGGCAAGCTCCCGGCTCCTATACCGGGCCTCGATGTACCCGAGCCACTGTCGGTACCGGCCCTCGACGTGACGACGGTGTCGGGCTGGCGGACATTCCGTTGGTCAATTCCGCTGTCATTGGCCGGACTGGCCGTCGGGCTCCTGACGGCCTGCACCGATCAGCTGCTCGACCCCGGCCTGTGGGAGTTGCGGTGTTCTATCTTTCCCTCTTGGTATCTCGGTATTACACTGATCGTGGTCGGCATCGTCACAGCCAGGTGCTCCGACCAGGGTCAAGGGGCGAGACCTGCCGAGTTTTCCGATGGGTGATACTGAGCGTAAAGTGGGGTCCATTCCGTGCCGTGCATGGGGGACCGGAATCGTTCGAGGAGGTCCGCCCGTTTTTCGACATCGGCCACAAATGGGTAGAGATGGATCGAGTCGATGTCGCGTTGAAAAGGAGACGGAGTACTGGCATACTCCGCCTCCTCTGTAGGGCTCCAGTCCCAATCACTGAGGTTTCGGGCGAGTCCGTCGCAGTACGCGTGGAATGAATTTGAGACTCCTTAAAGTTCGATCGCTCGAGTGGATGATCGGATTGCGCTGTGTCCAGTTCCTCGGCAGCGAGGACCGACTAGGCGGTGAGGCACTGCTACACGCGGAGACGACGACCGGCCGAACTGGACGGTGATCGTGGCCGAGCTGGCGATCGTTTGCCCTACTGACCGCCGGTCGGCCCGTGGACGGCCACGGTGGCGATGAGGTCCCGGTGGTCGCTGCCCGGACCGTTGTCCGTCCTGATCCGGGTGACGGCCACGCCGGGGCCGGTCAGGACGTGATCGATGCGCGCCAGGGTCGGGAGGGGGTGGTCGAACTGGTTCCAGGTCATGTCGAAGGGCTTGCCACGGGCCGCGGCGCCGTCGGTCAGGCCGGTGTCGAGGATGGCTCGGAAGCCGCGGTTTCCCCAGGTGGCGTTGAAGTCGCCCGTCACCAACAGGTCGGTCGTTCCGCGGGCCCGTAGGAGCCGTCCGATGAAGGCCAAGTCGTCCTGCCACTGGGAGAACGAGGAGGGTAGAGGGGCGATGGTGTGGACGACCCACAGGGGCTGGGGCCCCGATGGCAGCTCGATGGTGGTCTGGACGATGAGGGGGCGGCCGTAGTTGTAAACGATGCGGGTATGTGTCAGCGGGTACCGGGAGGCCACGAAGAAGCCGCCTGAGTCGTGTCGGACGATGTTGATCTGGTAGGGGAGATCCTCGAGGACGCCGGCATGGTTGAGCTTGCCCGAGACGACCAGATTGGTCTCCTCCATGGTAACCAGCTGGGGCCGGACCTGTGCGATCTCCCCGACGTAGCCCCCCAACGACGTATTGGTTTGATCGGTATTGGCATCGAACAGCTGGAGGGTCGGGGCCTTGGTCGTCCAGGCAGGCACCGGCCCGGCGGCGGTCAGCTCGGGGGCGAGGAAGGCGATTTGGGCCACGACGATGAGGAGGGCGGCCGCAGCGAGAAGGTACCGGCGGTCCAGCATGGCCACCGGGAGCACGATCCACGCCGGAAGAAAGACCCATACGGTGAACGCGTCGAGCACGGCGAAGGCTTCGACATCGTCCCAGGCCACGAGGCGCATCACGACGACGACAGCCAGCAACGCAATCACCGTCCACAGAGGAACGGCCAGATAGATCGGCAGGCGCCGCTTGCTCCGTCGGCGGGAATGCCCGGCGGACCGTAGGATCGGCGCGTGGTCCTGCATCGGCGCAGCGTACGACGCTCGTGGTTGGGCCGGCGAGAATGGGCCTTGGACTCGGACGGATACAGGTCGGGGATGGGGGCCCTACGACGGCGAGCTTCAGGCGACGCGGCGGGGTCTGGCCTGCTTGGGCCTGCCCGCTCCCGCTGCCGGGGCGGACCGAGTGGATTCCTGCACGCGAAGGAGGTCGTCGGTGCACTCCTGGCACAGCCACCGGTACTCCTTGCCGACCTTCAGCACCTTCCGGTCACGCCGACGGACCTTGCCGGTGGCTCCGGCCCATCCACAGCGATGGCAGGTGCCTAGGCGGTCGATGCGAACGAGGCCTCTCTCTTCAGCCATGCTCATCGGGCCCACGTCCTCGGCAGCGTTCTGACCACACCTGTCTTGTCGGCTACGCTGCGCAAGAATTGTAGCGCCAGGTAGCTCGCAATTGTGATGGACACCGCGTCGGACGGCTGGAGCCCCAAGCCGGGACCGCTACGGTTCGGGTGATTCGACTCAGAACCTCGAGGTCAGGGGGCCAGTCGAGGTCCCGAGAGTCTGACTCGGCGACTATGTAGAACCAGTTGCCGTGGGCTATGGTGACGCACCCACCAAGGAGCGCTCACAAAGCGGGTCGTCCGATCTGGGGGTCCCGTCAGAGGAGGCAGGTTAGGTGGGAACCCGAAGCTCATGACAACCAGATGGCCTGCCTGTCCGATTCCGCGCCATCGATTCTGATGCACCCGGAACGCCGTCCATGATCCGGCTTCGACTGACACCGACCGAATGCTATAGCGGCCGCTCGTCGACGAAGCGAGGTAACCAATGACCCCTGGGTCGTTATGTCATTTGAATCGCGGCAAAAATCGCATCGGGACCTCGGTGAGAAGCAAGGCCACCTGGGGCAGTCGGCTCGGACGGTCACCGACCATCGCTATGGCATTTGAGTTCCAATTTGTGGTCAAATACAATGCATAATTCAGAAAGCAATACAATGCATAATTCCAGAAAGCACTGTGAGATCGTGTCCGTGACGACCATGCCGTTTAATTTCACCAAACACAATCCCTGATAGTACGACCAGGTGGGCCTCAGCGTGGTACTTGTTACTCCCGATTCTCCCCCATGTGTCGTCGGTGTCGAAGTGTACGTTCACCGCTTTGCAAGATGGCGCCGAGGTGACCAGGGACTCCGGGTAGGGACGGCGCCTGTACGGAATCGTAGGGCGCTCTTTCCCACCTGCTGCTCTTCCACGACCGCAATGGGGCAAGCGTGATCGTCTCCCAACCGCGTGACGTACCTTCGCTGGAACTCGATCCCTCACTGCCACCAAGCATGGTCGTCTCCCAACCGCGTGACGTACCTTCGCTGGAACTCGATCCCTCACTGCCGCTCGGACGACCTACACCTCGTCTGCCGTTTGCGAGAGTTCAACGTCAGCGACCGAGCGTAGATCTCGATTATTCGCATTTTATTGTCGGGGTCTTATCTCTGGTCCTTATTTTGATGGCCGGAATTGGGGCAATGTTCTCTCTTCGATCACTTGAGGCCTCAGCCGTTTTTCTCTATGCCTTTTTTGGCATCGGAACGGCCTTGCTGCAATTTTCCAAGCGAACGGGCTTGGATTTTCTGACCTCGGGAATGGGACTGAGCGTCTCCGTCGTCTTACTCGTCGGTTTTGGACTGGTTGAGCTGAAGGTTTGGCCCGCCGGTCATGTTCTCTTCTACCTCGCCGTAGCCGTATCGGGTTCGGTCCATATCGCGAGCGTTTGGAAGAACCGTGCTTGTTTTCTTGCCATCGCAGACGCTCGACGATCATTTGTCGCCTTCATGGCGACGCATCGCTACCTAGCAATAAGCACCGCCGGCGCCATACTTTGCATCGTGGCTATGGTCCAAGATCGCAATCATAATCTTGGGCCTAGTGGGCTCCTCGGCTCATTGTCTCCGATATGGTATTTAGGCCTCCTGATTGTTGTCATCACAATAATTCTTGGCCGTCATTTGTCGACGCTAGAGTTTGGCTACTCCGTTGTTATTTTGGCGCTGATTCTCACCTGTACCCCCGTAGTCATCTTCAGTGGACCAATCTTCAGCTGGACAATTTTAAATGTCGGTATCACCAACTACATAATCGTCCATGGCACGGTCAATCCCGGGTTGGACATCTATCAGGCGTGGCCCGGCCTATTTGCGGGGATGGCGTGGCTTTCAAGTAATGCCCACGTGTCCATTCCACTGCAAGAAGCAAGATGGTGGCCTGCTGTCATAGACCTGGGTGTTTTGATCGCCTTCCGGGATCTTGCAAAACAGGTGGGTTTGACTGCTCATCGCGCTTGGCTGGCGACGGCCTTCTTTTGTGCTGGAAGTGTATTTCAGGAGGCGTATTTCTGCCCTCAGAACATCGCCTATCTTTTGACAATCATCGTCTATTCACGCGTGTTCAGAAATCGAGGCACAGACGGAGGAGCATCAACATCAGATTGGCTGGTGGTCGTTCCGTGTTTACTCGCCATTTCGATAACACATCAGATCACTCCCTATATGCTGACGGGCGCACTGGTCGCCCTGGCACTTTTTGGCTACCTCAAGTCGAACTGGTTCATAGCCGCCGCGATCGTGCCCGCGCTAATTTGGGCTTCTCTGAATATTGAGTGGGTCAAGCACAATATAAATCTGGATCAGTTGGGCTCACTATTCTCGAACTCCGTACCGACGTCGAGTCTTGTCCCAGGAATTCAGAACGATGTATTTGAGCAAATAACGCGCATCGGCGAATTTGGAGCACTGCTGCCAATCGGTGTGCTCGCGCTGGTGGCCTTATATTCGAGACGAGACCGACTTAGTTTCGCGTTGGCGGTTGCTGCTGCAACTGCCTTCGGTCTCATCGTGGTGACTTCGTATGGGAACGACGGACCCTTGCGGACCGGTCTGTTTGCTCTGCCGTGGATCGCCATACTTGCTGCTTCAGTCAAACCAGCCAAGAGCCATCGCTTGCTCACGACTGCAGGTGTAGCTGTCGTTCTCGTAGTGGCGATCGGGTATGTGTTGGGAACGATGGCCCAGGACTACGTGAACGCCGTGCGGCCGTCTGACTTGGCCGCGGAGAAGGCGTTTGAGACCTCAGCTCCCGTTGGGTCGACGGTGTTTGTAATCGGTGATGATTACCCGTCCGGGTTGACGTCCAGACTTTATTCACTCACTTGGAACCGCGTTCTGCGCCTAACGAAGTACAGAGATGCGCACGGCAAGTTCAACGCCGCCGGCGCCGTCGAGGCATTCAACAAGACCATCGGCGCGTTGGCGGGGCGTAACTATTATGTGATGACGGGCGGAGCCCCTGAAGCTGAATTGGTCTCTGATGGCTTCGCTACCACGTCAGAGTATGAGGCCGTCGTACGGGCCTTCTCGGACTCTCCAAAATGGAAACCCATCTATCGGTCCGGCGTCTCCGGACTGTACAAATTCGTGGGTTGATCTCTACCTCCGCCGACGGGGGTGCCATGACGTCGGCTGCCGGAAGGAGGTCGAGCTGGGCACTTCGCTTCGCCCGCTGAGTGGAAGCTGTTCGTCGATCGGCCATGGTTACGTGGTCGATGGTGAACGGGCAGTTCTGAACGCATCGAGCCCTGGGAGCTCTGGTGTCTCTGGCGATCCGCTCAGTGGAGGCCACTCGTGTTCCATTTCGACCCAGGCGTCGAGGGTGGGGTCATGCGGTTGTGAAGGGTCCGCGCCACGGTGTCTCCATCGCTGGCTCAATGTTCCGACGGATAGACAAGCGCCAGGTGAGCTTTGTAGTCCGCCCCTTGAGGGGTCACTGTGCTTGGGGTTCCGCCCCAGTTCTGCAACAGTTCCCAATTGGTCCAATCATCAGGGCTCGGAGATGAATAGCACGTGTCTGGTTGCGGCCCGCTGTAGGGCGTCCATGACCAAGCTAAGTACGACTCATCATTGCTATCAGCCCAGGTCATGTAGGCATTGATATAGCTGGTACTGCAATCGTCCTCGCCGAGCTCGCCTGTGACCATAGGGATTTTCGCTGCGTTGAACTGGGCCAGGTTGTAGTTCCAGGACGCCACTGACGTGTCGTTGGAGGTGGTGTAGGTGTGGAAACTGATGATCAGCTGGTGTAGGGGGTCGACCGGGAGATTGGACAGTTCAGGACAGGCAACACTGTCACCCCAGTTATAGTTGTAGCCACAGGGATCAGTTGCATACCCAAGTCCACCAAGCATGATCGGTTGCGTCGCTCCAGTCGCTCGAACCGTATTCACCAGCTGTTGCATACCTGCCGTTTGGTACGTGATGTTGCTCTTACCCCCGGTGACGTCGCAACCCTCAAGCCAACACCCCCAAGGTGTTGATGCCAACCCACTGGTAGGTGAGGTGACTGATGAAGACTGTCCAATGTAGGGTTCGTTGAACAGGTCGAAAATGACAGCCGGATCGGACTTGAATGTAGCGGCCACAGAAGTCCAGAAAGCAGGGGCGTGGTCCTCATCAGCCATCGGCCATTGATCATTGGACTGATAGCTTCCAGCCGCGGCCCATTGCAGATCGAGGATGGCGATGATGCCGTCAGCGTTGAGAGCTGCGACCCAATTTACTATTGCTGTTTGATAGCTCGCTCCCGAATAGGCTGCGGGAGCTCCGTTGATGTCTAACCAGCAATCCTCGTTGAGCGGTATTCTCACGGCGTTCATATGCCACGAGGCGATGGCCGCGGCAGACGCAACATCCTCGGCTGGCGTATTGCTGGCACCAACAGAAAGTCCTAAATCCTGTATGCACGCGGATTCAGTCCCGGTGACGTCGACGCCGAGTAAACGCATTTGCTGACCAGAGCTGTTGACCAACTCATTCCCATCGACGCGCACACTGAGCCCCGATGACGGAACGGCCCTGGTGGTCGTTGTGGTTGTCGGTGGATCCTCCGTCGTCGTCGTGACGCCGGGCGCAGGGAGCGTATACCTGGTCGGTGGCCAATGTGCCCGGCGCGTTCCCCGCGCCGTCGTCGATAGGTCGGCCCCGCCGGCGAGGCTGCTCGAGGATGAGTGGCCGGCGGCGTTTGTGTAACTCCCCGACCACCCTCGGGAGCCGTTGAACAAATATCCAACCGTCCGACCGCTCGCGCTCGTACCTGGCTCGTTGCCAATGCTCGTTGTGCCCAGAACACTCACGAGAATCAGCACGCCTACGGCTGCGACCCACATCTTGCCCCTCGTCACTACCGTACCTATCGTCACCAGCTCGGGGGACCTTTAGAGAAGTCTCTAAAAGTTCCGTTGGCGCCCTGTTCCCCGTTGCTCGTGCCGCACGGCCACGCCTGGGTCTCTGCGTCGCCATCTCCATCGCACGCTCAACCTTCCGACGGATAGACAAGCGTCAGGTGAGCTTTGTCGCGCCGCAGGCGCAGCCACGAGTCTGCCCGGGCGACCATTTCCAGCCACAAGAACTGGTTGGTGCGCCTCGGGGACAACGATTTGCTGCATCGCTTCGAGAATGGTTCCGCCCGTAAGCCGAGCCATACGTGGCAAAGTATGATTGCGAGGCATGAACGGCCAACGTCGACGGGGCATCGTTCCGGAGCGCGTGGCGCGATTCGGGAGCGGCAAGCGTCAGCGGGCATTGGCGGCACGTCCTCCGATGACCAGGCGATTGTGTCCGGTGCGGTTTCGGTGAGGCCACTTCTACCCCTCGTTGACCCAGCGCGCGTTCGCGCCCTGCTGCGTTCTCCAACCGGCCGCCGAAAGCTCGGCGCTGCCGTGCTGTCCCGGTTGAACCAGGGTCTGCGTGCGAGGCTCGTCGCCTCGATGCCGATGGAGCAGCTCGAAGACGTAACCAACGTTCGGAACCTGGTCACGAGACAAGCCGTTCGAGTGGTCGCCTCGCTTTGTATTCCCGATCTGATCGCCGCGGGGATCACAGACGTGGACGCACTGGCTGTGCGCGTAGGAGCGGACCGCGATGCCTTCCGTCGGTTGTCTCGGCATCTCGTGAATCGTGGCATATTCACCGCCCCGACGCCGTCCACCCTGGGATTGACCGCGGTAGGTGAGCTGCTGCGGTCGGGGGAGAAAAATGGCCGACACTTGTACTTTCAGGAAACGGGAGTGGCGCCAAGATTTGAGGCCGCCTTGGCGGGGATGATGCATTCCGTGCTCACAGGTGAGCCGGCATACGCACAAACTCACGGCGAGGAGCTTTGGCAACAGATGGGAAAAGAGCCGCTGCTTGCTGCATCCTTTGATGCGGATATGAACATCCACGCCAGAGAGACGGGTCCGGTACTCGCTCAGCATTACGACTGGACCGGCGTATCCCGTGTCGCGGATGTGGGGGGAGGCAGTGGCGAGTTGCTGCGTAGCGTGTTGACCCATCTCCCCGCCATGACGGGAACCGTCATTGAGTTCGCCGACGTTGCCCGGCGGGCCCGCAAGGCGATGGACGATGCCGGCTTTGCCAGTCGCTGCGACGTAGTCGAGGCCGATTTTCTCGAGCGCCTTCCAGCTGTAGCCGATGCGTATCTGTTGAGTTGGATCTTGCACGACTGGAAAGACGAGCAGGCTGTGACCATCCTGCGCCACTGTCGGGCCGCTGCCGGTTCGGGTGGGCGCGTGCTCGTGATTGAGCAACCGTACGATCTGGTAGCGGACTCCGGTTTGGATCTTCGAATGCTCGTCTTCTTCGGGGCTCGCGAGCGGACGCGCCAGGAGTACGAGTTGCTGGCCAAGGCCGCCGGGCTCCGAGTCGTGTCGTGGATCCCGCTCGTTTCCGGATTTTTTGTGATGGACTGTCGACCCGTCGGCTGACGACAGTCGGGGTTGAGTGCGTGGCGGTGACCAGTTACGATGTCGGGCAGCCGTCGTATCTGGCACCGAGGCCCGTGTACTTGAGATCCTCGACTCATAGAGGCGACGCTCCAATCAAAGAGTCGTGTGCGGCCAACGGCCGAGATGGCGAATGGTCGACTAGGCCAGCGAGTTCGCCATGTTCCTCTTAGGGAGTGGATAGTTCGAGGGGTCGACGCCGGCCTCCTCGCCGTTCACTTGACCGTCTTCCGATCGATGGCTCGCCAGACCCTCACTGAGGAGCGCGAGACGGTTCCGGAACGGAATCCGATCCCGCTTCGGACGGCAGACTCTTTGACTGGTTCGGCATCCCCTTTTGCATCTGGCTGGGCGTCATATTCATGTATTCTCAGGGAGTTCTCAGGATTATCGGTAGGCAACTGCGTGCAACTAGGAGTTGCAGATGAGGCTTTCGAGCCAGGGCATGTGGGCGGGCGCCCGGACCGTTGCTCTTTCGCGTCGGGTGCCGTTCGAAGTGCGCTGCCGCTTGCTCTATCTGTACAGGCGTCGATCGTGGCCCACTCGATATCCCGTAACTTTTACCCAAAAGCTGCTGTGGAAGATGGTCAAGGATCGTCGGCCTTTGCTGACAACCTTTGCGGACAAGTTCGCCGTGCGTGATTACGTTGCCGACGCCGTCGGTCCCGAGGTGCTGCCCCAGCTGTACGCGGTGGTTACGGATCCGGCCGACTTGGATCCGGCTCTGTTGCCCGAGCAGTTCGTAGTCAAGCCGAATAATGCCTCGGGGCTGGTTTGGATCGTCGCCGATCGGTCTGTCGGCCGAGGACATCTTGAATCGGGGACGTTCACCACAACCCGCCAAGAGCTTGATTGGGACGTACTCGTAGCGACATGTCGTGCATGGCTGGCGCTCGACTACGCCGATGTCGCACTGGAGTGGGCGTACCGCAACATCCCACGAAAGATCCTGGTCGAAGAGTTGCTGTTGAACTCCTACGGGCAGATCCCACGGGACTACAAGTTTCTCGTCTTTCACGGTCGGGTCCGCCTCGTCCAGGTCCACACGGACCGGTTCGGCGATCATCGGGTCAACCTCTTTCTTCCTGATTGGACCCCCTTCCACAGGCCATTGCCCTTTCCACGTGCGAATCACGAGCCACCCCGCCCCGACTCCCTCGAACGGATGGTCCATATCGCCGAGACCCTCGGACAAGAGACCGACTTCGCCAGAGTTGACCTCTATGACATCGATGGCCGCGTCGTCTTCGGAGAGATCACGAGCTACCCGGCGGCTGCATCTCAAGACTTGTACCCGGAGTCGCTCGAGCTCGGTCAGTACTGGACACTCCCAGCGCATTACCGCTAGCCAAGAATCGGAGATTCTGAGGAGCTCGACGTCCATCCAGCCACGGTGAGCAAGTGGCGCCGGCGATTCGTGGCCCGTCGTCTGGACGGTCACCACGACGAACTCTGGCCTGTTGTACCCCGCTCGATCACCGACGAGGACGTGGAGCGGGCCATCGTGATGACCCTGGAAGCGATCCCGGCCGGCGCCACCCACTGGTCGACGCGTTCGACGGCCCAGGCGACGGGAATGAGCCAGACGGGCGTCAGCGGCATCTGCAGGGCCTTCGGTCTGAAGCCCCATCTCCGAGAGTCCTTCAAGTTGTCCCCCGACCCACTGTTCATCGAGAAGGTGTGGGACACCGCGGCTCTGCCTGAACCCGCCCGAGGTAGCCCTCGCGCTGCTCGTGGGTTGAACGTGGTGGAGCGGTGGTTCGGCGAGCTCACCGTGAAGTGGCTGCGTCGGGCACCCACCGATCGACGAAGGAGCTGAAGGAGTCGATCAACCACTGGATCGACCAGTGGAACGACAACCCCCACCTCTTCGTTTGGCACAAGTCGGCAGACGAGATCCTCACGACCCTCGCTGCGTATACACAGCGAATCTCCGACTCAGGACACTAGCCGTGAGACTGGGTTCTCCTCTTCATCTTCTTGTCAGGTTCTCCTCGTACCATCATCCCTGTGAGACCGATTCTCATGCACCCATCCGCGCCGCACGAGCGCCCACAATCCGGCCCTACCCATGGCACCTCGACTCAGTGGACGCGCCCCGGTGCTTACGGGCCAGAGTTGGAACTACATGCAAGGCCCGGCTTCAAAGGGGAAGGCCGAAGCGACTCATTGAGTCCAGTACGCGAATGGCCACTCCGGCAATGGTCACTACTCTGCGACCTCGCCTAACCTGACGAGGATGGGCAGCGCTGGCAGGGCGGAGGACACACACGTCAGCGTGAGTCGACCCGTTTTGCTGGTGTTGTGCTCCATTGGGCTTGTCGGAGTCCTGCTTCGACTGTGGCTGATCGCATTCGAACACTTCTTCAATGAAGACGCCTTGATCACGCTCCGGTACGGCCGGAACATCATCCAAGGGAACGGCTGGGTCTACAACACGAACCAGCACGTCTTGGGCAGTACGTCCCCGATCTGGACCGTCGTAGCCGCTCTGGCCAGCGGCCTTCTCAGCACAGGAGGAGCAAGGCTCCTTCTCTCCACGTTGGACCTTGTCTTCTACTGTCTCGCCGGGTGGCTCCTCGTCAGACGAATGTGCTCGCGTTCTGACGTAGGTGCCGTCGCGCCGATCGTGCTTGTGGCCGTTCTGGCATTCCATCGATTGATACTGGACACATCGGTAGGCGGCCTCGAAGAGTCCCTTTTCGTCCTGCTCATCGTCGCTACCGTCCTGGTGGTGGAGCGCTCGGTGCCCGCCGCCTTCGCCCTAGCGGGTATTGCCACACTTGTGAGGCCCGAAGGACTGGTACTCGCGATCGCGTTGCTTCTGATGCTGCTCACCGTCGACCGGCGATGGAAGAGTGTCGTCGGCGCAGTCTTGAGCTTCGGGGCTGTCATAACCCCCTGGGTCGTCTTCGCCACGATCTATTTCGGCTCCCCGATTCCACAGAGCGCTAAAGCCAAGTCGGGCTGGATTAGTCAGCACCTCACCTTGGTGCGCCTACTTTGGCGCCCGCAACATCTGCTATCGGTCTTCACATTCCTCAACGCAACCTACACTGGTTCGACGACCGATATCGCTCAATCGGCGTTGGCGGTCGCCGGTCTCGCGCTTTTCGGTTACGGCACGTGGATCTCCGTCCACCGGCGGGATCGGTTCATGACGACTCTTGCACTGTTCTTCGTTGGATACGTCGCGTTCTACTACTTCGGCAATGGAGAACTGTTTCATTGGTACATTCTTCCCTCGGCCGTCACATTCTGGTCGGTTGCAGCGATCGGAATAGATGCCCTTGCGCGAAATCGGCTGCGCCGGATCTGGATTCTTGGTGTCGGTGTCTTCGTTATTCTTCTGCTCGCTGAGGCTGTGATCGTACTTCCGGAGCTCTCAGCTCTGCAGGGTTACGAGACCGGCGTCGCTCAGGCGACAGGTCAATGGATCGCAAGGTGTACACCGAACGATGCGACTGTCATGCTCGAGCCACTGGGTTATGTGGGGTACTACTCAGATCGGCGTATCACCGACCTCGGCGGACTCATTTCACCCAAGTTCGCCTCCCTTGACGCGTCCACCGTGGTCGGTTGGCCGGCAACCGAGATCCTCCTAACGCGACCGGACTATCTGGTACTGCGCCGCTATGAAGTCGCCACGAACAAATTCCTGATGGCCAACGGGAATCCGATGTTCGCCAACTCGCGTGCTCGAAAGGAGTTCGAGGACAATTACGTCCCAGTGGCCTCATTCAGTGATCATTATGCGACGCATCAAGCCAGCGGACAGGACATCTCCTTGGTTGTCTATGCCCGGAACGGGGTATCACTCTGCCACTGACTGAGAGGACTCGTCCTCCACTTCATCCCGACCTACAGCTGGTGGATGAACTTGCTGGTGCGGTGGTTCGCTTAGCTCATCGAGAAGTGGCTGCGTCGGGGTACCCTCCGTGGCTGGGTCCCGATAGATAATCCACGTGGATCCAACGGCGGGGGTCAGGCCATCCGGTGCTGCGACGGCCGCAACTACGCTCAATAATGCGCTGCGTGATTCTCCTGTCACTCTATGTACCCGTCTGAGAGGTCCCGTTGGACAAGTGCGGCCAATAGCGACCACACTCTGTCCGACTACCTCACGGATTGTCTATGTCGGCGGCGCGTAGTGGCCCTCCGGGGGTAGGACATGATTGCTGGAGCTGCGCCGAAGGCGGGGGAACCACAATGCTGGTCGAAGCCTCATCGTTACAACACCAGGCCGAGGGCCTTGGTCGGGTGAGCGGTCCACTGTCGGCTCTATCGGTTTCTGTGGTCATTCCCGTGATGAATGAAGCGAAAAACTTGCCCCGGCGCTTCGACCGTATGACAGACGGCGTACCCGTCCCGGGAGTGGTTCCCAGCGGGCGCTTCAGGTCCATAGGCACGGTTCCCGTGGATTCCCAGCCCCGCAACGTGGTGATCCAATCGACAAGCAACGCCGCCGGCGTGACAACCCGCGCGCGCTCATGTCCGAGTTGACGACACCGGTCGGTTGCTACTCCGTTCGCGAAGAGTCGTCACGGACGCTGAGGACGCCGACGCCCCGGACAAGGCGAGTGGCCAAGCAGGTAGAAGCTGACGACCAGACGAATGGCGTTGGGCCTCCGAAACGGATCTGCATCGTCGGTTCGGGATGGCGATTCCTGAGCGGCATCAGCTACTACACCTGTCGAATGTCCAATTCGCTTGCCGGGACAGATTACGAGGTCTCCGCGATTCTCATGAGGAGGCTCCTTCCGCGGCGTCTCTACCCGGGTAAAGCGCGAGTTGGCTCGCGGTTGGCCGATCTCCAATATGACGACCGCGTCCGAGTCCTGGACGGTGTCGACTACTTCTGGTGGCCCAGCCTGTTGCGCGCCTTCCGGTTCCTAGTGCGGGAGCGACCAGAAGTGGTCGTCTTCGAGTGGTGGAGCGCGACGGTCCTTCATACCTATCTGGCCCTGGCGGCCGTCGCTCGGCTACTTGGAGCGCGGGTGATCATTGAGTTTCACGAGACGCTCGATTCCGCTGAAGCAACCATGTTGTTCCCACGCCTTTACGCCAACACATTCATCCGTCCGATGCTACGGATCGCATCGGGCTTTGCCGTGCACTCGGACTTCGACCGTGATGTGATTGCAAAGCGGTATCCGATAGGAACGAAACCCGTGGCCGTGGTGCCGCACGGACCCTACGACCACGGTGTAAGAGCGTCCGAGCGTCGACCTCGAGGCCCCGATGACCCGGTACGACTGCTCTTCTTCGGGACGATCCGTCCCTACAAGGGACTCGAGCATCTCATTGATGCCTTCGACGGTCTTACCGACGCTGAGGCCGAGCGCTTTTCACTCACCGTTGCGGGCGAAACCTGGGAGGGTTGGGATTTACCCACGGAGCTGATCGCCCGGACGCGTCATCGGGATCGCATTGCCTTCATAAACAGATATGTAACCGACGCCGAAGCGACGACATTGTTCAGTGAGGCTGACGTCGTAGTCCTTCCGTATCTGCGGTCGTCGGCCAGTGGCCCTCTGCACATGGCCATGAGTCACGGACTATCAGTCATTGTCACGGCAGTGGGAGGCCTGACTGAAGTGGCGACCGTTTACAAAGGAACAACCTTTGTGCCGCCCGGAGACACTGACAGCCTGCGCGAGGCCATAAGACAGATCGGTCCATCCCTGGGGATCCACTATCCCGATCCCTTCTCCTGGGCCGAGAGTGCAGGACGGCTCGCCTCACTGTTTGTCAGTGACTCCAGTCAGTCGGCCCGGTAGCGATTCGACGGCTGATGTCTTCTTGCGGCAGTAGATCGGTATAGAGCGTGACATCTCGGATCCTGGTGGTGCGGGGATGCCGGCTTGCGGGGGAGGGCTTTGCTCTCCGTGTGCCCACGGCGGCCAACCTCGCAGGCACCTTCGAGTGGCGGGGTTGCGGCTCGAACGCGTCGTCGGCCGTATCCTCACACTCACCCTGGAACGATCAGCGTTACGGCCGACGGAAGCCTTCCAATTCCGCGCCGCTCCCCCCGGGGTCGGGTGCTATGCACCTCGACCTCTCCCGTCACGGTTCGCCGCTCTGCGTCGTTCGGATCGTTGCGACCTCCTCGAACACCCCGGCATAGGCATGAAGATCGCCTTTGTGACCGGCCACTACCTGCCGTTCGCCGGTGGAATCGAGACCCATGTCGAGCAGATCGCATCTCGGCTAGCGGCCCAAGGCGACGCGGTGACGGTATTGACTCAGACGGACGACCCGTCTTGGCCCTCGTCAGAAATGATCGCAGGCGTCCAGGTCCGGAGGTTCCCGGTTCCCGTCCCCAGCCAACATTTCGCCGTCTCACCCTCCTTGGGAAGGGCCCTGACGATACACCGCCGGGAATGGGACGTTGTGCATGTCCACGGGTACCATAGCGTTGTGCCGCTGCTAGCCGCCCTGTCCGGTGCGCGACCCTTGATCTTCACCCCGCATTACCACGGAACAGGCCATTCACCAGCGCGCAAGGTGATGCACCGGCCTTATCGGCTCCTCGGTACATTTATCAGCGGCGCGTCCCGACGAGTGATATGCGTGTCCGAGGCCGAACGTAGCCTGTTCGTCTCCCATTTCCCGGGAGCGATTGACAAGGTAAGGGTGATTCCCAATGGCGTCGACCTTGCCGAGCTGCTGGCCGCAGTACCGGTCTCTACGGACAAGAGGACGATCGTCAGCGCGGGTCGACTCGAGACGTACAAGCACGTCGACGCCACGTTACGAGCGTTCGCACAACTCGGCCACGACTACCAGCTCATCGTCACCGGTGATGGGGCTGATCGAGCCAGACTGGAGAGGATAGGGCGAGAGCTTGGTCTGGCCGACAGGGTTCGCTTTGTTGGCCGGATCTGCACCGCAGAACTCTACCGCTGGTACCGCTCTGCCGACGTCTACGTGAGCATGTCGAGCAATGAGGCCATGGGGATAACGATCCTCGAATTGTTGGCCTGCGGTGCCAGGGTGGTGGCCTCGGACATTCCCGCCCATCGGGAGGTGAACGAACGAGTCGGTGGAGTGCTCAAACTCGTTCCCTTGGCGTCGAGTCCCCAGGAGTTGGCGACGGCCATAGAAGCGGCCGCCAAGACACCTTCCGCTCAGGCTCTCCGTATCCCTGGCTGGGACGCGGTGGCCCACGCTACTCGGGCAGTGTACGACGAGGCGATCGGCAATGCCTGAGCCACGATCACGCCCGCGGGTCGTCTACTGGTTCAAGCAACCAACTCCGTATGCGGTGGCCCGATTCAATGCCGTCGCTGACGCCCACGCCGTCGAGCTCGAGGTGTGGTTCAGTGAGGTCCGCGAGCCCGACCGCAGCTGGGATGTGGACGAAAGCCAATGGCGATTCCCGGCCCGATACATCCCTGACCGTCGCTTTACCGGATTCCGGCTCCGCGTCCCACTCCCAGAACTTGCCCAGACCCGGCCCGACGTCTTCGTCTTGGAATACGACAGACTGAACCAGGCCATCGGGGCCGTGGCCGGACGAGTGACCGCTCGCCGAGTGGCCTTCCGGGTGCTCCCAAACTTCGACGCCTGGAGCCAGCGCACATGGTGGAGAGAAGCAGCCAAGCATCTGCTGTTCAGGATGGTTGACGGCGTCAAGGTGCCTGGCCCCGACGGTCGGAACCTCGCCGTTCGCTACGGGGCCGAGTCGCATCGCGCCTCTGTCGTCCGACAATCCATCGATCTCGATCTGTATAGCTCTGCGCGAGAGACTTCGTCGTCGGAACGGGGAGCCCGTCGTCAGTCCCTCGGGTTGTCGGGCTGCGTGTTTGTGTTCGTGGGGCGACTGTGGAAAGGCAAAGGACTGGACGAGCTCCTGACCGCCTACCGCAACCTCGAAGCCGAGGTCGGCGACAAAATCTCCCTGCTGATCATCGGAGACGGCGTCGACGAACTCCACTACCGTCGCTTGTTTGAACCGCTACCTCGGGTGGTCATGCCTGGCTTCGTCCAGCCCGCAGAGTTGCCGGGCTGGTATGCCCTGGCCGATTGCCTCGTCTTCCCGACGCACGGTGATCCCAATGGCCTTGTGGTCGAGGAGGCTCTTGCCGCCGGCATACCCGTCATCGTCAGCGACGCCGCGGGGGACGTCGCCAGCCGCGTACCGGAGGGCATCGCCGGATACGTGTTCCCGGTCGGCTCAGCGAGTGACCTCCAAGAGCGGATGGCCAGGGTCGCTCTCGCGCCTGCGCTTCGCCCCTCCCCCGAACTGACGGCCACGATGTCGGTCACGGGCTACGCCTCGGACTTCGAGGGCTTTGTGGCCGAGGTCATGGACCGTGACCGGACATCAGGTCTCTCAGCCCAAATGTGCCTCTTGCTCGGCCACTTGGCCTTGCTCGTGGCTCGGGCCCGACGTTGGCGCCCGGCATCGTATATCGACGCCCGACACTCAGGGAACCCATAGTGCGCGAGCGCCCATCGTCTGTGCGCCGTCTGGCGGGAGCCGCGTTGGCTGGCTACCGACGTAATCACCTTGCTCGTAACAGTGGCTGGCTCATCTTCGCCACGGGAATGAACGGCCTGCTCGGCCTGGTCTTCTGGGCCGAAGCCACACGTTCGTATTCCGAGTCGGCCGTCGGATCGGCGAGCGCCGTTTTGGCCGCCATGACATTTGCTTCCACGCTTGGCCTCTTGGGCCTTGGAACGACTGCGTTGCAGATCCTGCCGCGCGCCGACGACGAGACATGGTCGACGACCGTGAACTCCTTAGTCTTGGGAGGTGCCGCCGCCGGCCTCGTCGCCGGCCTGGTCACTGCAGCGGTGCTGCCGCAGTTGTCCTCGGACCCGGCGTTCGCCTCGTTTGCCAGACAGCCGACCGTTGCCATCTGTGTTGCCCTCGGTACGTCAGTGCTCACCGTCGCCACCCTGCTCGATTACGTGTTCCAAGCTGAGCGCCGGGCCCACTTCGTGGGCGTCAGAGGCGCTACCTTCGGCGTCCTCAAACTCGCGTTCCTGACCGCGCTGATCCTCCTCGGCGTCGGGAGCGGGACTTGGCTCATCGTCGCTTGGGTCTTGGGATCTCTCCTGACATCAGGAATCTCCCTACTCTGGCAGATCCAACGCCTTGGACGTCCCCACCGCTACAGCATCAAGGGTGTCGCAGGCCACGTCAAAAAGTGGTTCAAGATCCTCATCCTTCATCATCTGACATCGCTCGGTAGCGTGATGATCCCGAGCTTGATGCCTGTTCTGGTGGTGGCTCGGCTTGCACCTCCCCCTGCTGCGCATTTCTACATTGCGTGGCTCGTCTCCAGCGTGCTTCTCACGGTGTCGGCGGCCGTGGCCGGCAACCTGTTGGCCGAGCTCTCCTACGACGACGAGCCAATGCCACAGAAGCTGCGCAAGGCATCTCGCTTGATCGCCGGCCTCCTGTTGCCTCCCAGCATCTTTCTGGCTGTGTTCGGCCGATGGGTCCTGGGAATCTTCGGCCCCACGTACGCGGCCCAAAGCTACGGCATTCTTCTGATCTTCGTTGTCGTGGCCGTACCCGACGCAGTGACCAACGTTTATGTCACGCTTCTGCGCATCAAGGGTGAGCCTCACAAAGCCGCAGCCATGAATCTCGCCATGGCCGCGGTGGCCTTGGGAGGCGCCTGGTTCCTCATGGGTTTGTTCGGAGTCGTCGGTGCCGCCTGGGCATGGGCACTCTCTCAGGCCGTCGGCTGCGTATTTGTCGCCGTCGACGCCCTGGCGGGGAAGAGAAACCAGCGGTCTGCCCCAATACCTGGAGCGGACGGACGGAAGACCGAGGGCCGTTCGTCGAGCGTTGGTCAATGAGACGCCATCACACCGCCTGTGGTCGCCATCCCACCGCCTGTGTTGGAAACGCACCGGGATCGGGGGCCGAACCCGCCGAGAGCGGCGGGGTCTCGACGCCGGTGTCAGATAACGCATACCATTTTCGTGTGATAGCGCCCGACTCGATAACCACCGTGAGTCGTGTGATGACGCAGATAGCCGAGCGTCGGATAACTTGGAGCGCCTTTTCTCTGCTTCCACTTTCCTTGCGGCGTCAGGTTCTGTTCACTGCACGTCACAAGCGACTCGGCCACCTCACGCGCCCAAAGACGTTTAACGAAAAGGTCAACTGGCGCATTCTTCATGACCGCCGCGAGATTCTGGCCTGGACGTGTGACAAGATGCGCGTCAAGGAACTGGCCCAGGAGCGGGGGATCCGCGTCGTACCAACCCTGTGGGCCGGTACCGACGTGAGCGAGCTTCGCGACCTGGACCTTCCTCCAGCCTGGGTGTTGAAGCCAAACAATCGCACAGGACTTGTCTTCTTTGGGCAGTCGCAGTGCACAGATGTAGAGCCCATCTGCCTGTTGACCGAGACCTGGAAGTCCGACAATCGGGTTATTGCCAAGGGAGAGTGGGCCTACACCCGGGCAGATCCTGGTTTCCTCGTCGAAGAGCGCATCGGCCCCGTCCCGGGTTCGCCCGCCGACTTCAAGGTGTTCGTCTTCGACGACGCGCCCTACATGGTCCAGGTCGATCTGGACCGTTTCGGCCATCATCAAAGCCGCTTCTATCGACCCAATTGGCAACCCATGCTTCATCGGGACCGAGTGCCCGTATCGGACGACATCGCCAGGCCTCGTTGCCTGGGTGAGATGCTCGAAGCCGCCACTACTGTGGCCAAGGGCTTCGATTTCCTACGTGTCGACATGTACATCGAGCGCGATCAGGTACTTTTGGGGGAGGTCACGCCATATCCTGGTGGCGGCCTCGAACCCTTCGAGCCGCGCAGCGCCGATCTCGATATTGGCAACGCCTGGCGCTTGCCACAACCGTCTGGTGCCTGAAGCTATGGCGTCACACAACCACCTTCCGCCGAAGCACAAGCCCCACACCGAAATATCGGGTGGAGGTGAGGTGCCGGCCGGGGTGCGAGCCGTTGGCTTGGCAACTCGTATAGCCGAGAATTCCCTAGCCGCAGGCAGAGGTCGAGATCATCGAAGTCGATCAATTGGCAACCGCAAACGTAGTTGCATTGACTGGTCCGATCCGTATTGTGGTCGACACAGATGATCAGTTCGATGGGACGGCTTTGGGCTTCCACGGAACCCACCGCTTGGACCAAATGATACCACCGGAAGGTTGAGCAAGCTGGGCGTTGAGGTGAAAGTGCTCAGAACAGTGACAGCGGTACGGGACCTGATTTCACCGGAGCTTGAATGCACGGAAGGATCGCCGTGGACGGTCTTTGCTCGCACCGAGCAACTTGGGTGGCCGAGGAAAGAGGCGAAGGCGGGTTGACACCTCGTCACCGTCGCGAAGGATCTGAAGCTCGATCACCTCTCCCGGCCGGTGGCGCACCTGGATGTAGTCCGTCGCGGTACGGGCCACCGCGCATTCGGAGACGCCCTCCACAGCGCGGATGATATCCCCGACCCTGAGATTGGCTCTGGTCAGGTGAGCGATCCGTCGCACTTCTCCGATGCGAGACGCGAATGCGTCAGGGGAGAGACCGAGGGACTCCTTCTCCGCCGTAGAGATGGGATGCGACACCGCATACGTGACGCTCTGTACGCTGTCTGGTAGTCCTGCGGTGTGCCACCTCGTCGGGTCATCGGACCCAGGGTCGAACCGCGCGTGTTCGATCAGGTCAAGGACCGTTGGGCTACGCGGCACGTCGAAGATCAGATGCGTTCGGACGGCATCTCCGTTTGTGACGGCATGCATCGCCTGATTGTCGAACGTCCAGGCCTCGCCAACGGCCAGATGCTTTGACCTCCCCTCGGACAGAAGGTATGCCCCGTCGTTGGTGACAATTGGGACGTGTATCCGGAATGGGTCGAACCACGCCGGGTCACTGTCGATGTGGGGTCGGGTGACGCCGAGAGGCTTCATCCGGAAAATAAACGCTTGGTTTGTCCCGCCAAACGGACCCGACGTGCCGATGAGCCATCGGACATAGGGAAGCCCGTCCAAGATTTCGTGATCGGCGTTCTCGGAGCCGACGAAATCCGCCGCCGTCCCCTGGCTTCCCCCGCGCAACAGCACCATGTTCGAGCTGCAATGGATATCCCAATGAGTGCTGGCCCAGGCCTCTTGTGGTATGGATCGATACTCCTCAATCAGGCGCTCGACGTCCACCGTCACCGGAAGCTGGAGAAAAGACTGCTTCACAAGGTCCGATCTTGTATCAGTGTCGCTCATTGGTCTCTCCCATGCCGAACGGCATTTTGTCACCTTCCCGACGCGAATCGCCAGATTGGCACCCGAGGGAGATCGACTCGGCAGCGGTCAGGCGCAGCGACATGGCCGTCAGTCCGCGGGGCGGCAGTCCATAACCGCGAAACCTGACACGAGTGGGGTCCAGGACTCGACCCGGAGGCCGCTACGGGTGGCAAGGGTCTCGTACTCCCGGCGCGTGCGTTCGCGAGCTCCAACGAACACGAGCATGCGAAGGTCCTCTTGCGCGGAGCCGAGAGCCAGATCGTACGGCTTCTCGATGACCAGGACGCGGCCATGCGTCCCGGCAGCCTGGCCGCAGTGCCGAAGTATGGTCATCGCGTGCTCATCGTCCCAGTCATGCAGGATCCAACTGAGCAGATAGGCGTCGGCGACCGACGGGACCTGGTCGAGGAAATTCGCCTCAACTACCTCGCAGCGTTTGGCGCAGACGGCATCGTTCATCGCATCCTTCGCCCTCTGAACGGCGTCGGCGAACTCGAGGATCGTCCCTGTCTTGTCCCGACAAGAGTCCAAGACGATTCGGAGCAGTTCGCCACTACCTCCTCCGACGTCAGCGATCCGTGACACATCATGCCAGTCATAGTTTTCAACCAGGGCTGGGCCAATCTCCCTGGCGTGGCTCGTCATCTGGACGTCGAAGGAAGTCATGAGGACCGGATCCTTCGCCAGTTGCTCCCACAATCCCTCGCCATGGACATGCGGATAGGCTGCCTCCCCGGTGCGAATGGAATACATCATTTGGGCGAGAGCCGACTCGAAACGCGGTGTTATCCCGGTCAACTGGAAATACTGATGGCGACGACTTGGGTTGCCGGAACGCAGCAATTCGCCAAGAGGTGTCAAGCCCACGGAAGACGGTGTCGTTTGGACGAAAACGCCGCGCCCGACCAGATGGCGTGACAAGCGGGATAACGCGTCTCGGTCCACTTCACACGCGTAGCCAGGTCGTCCAACTCGGTGACTCCCGCCGCGATCAGGTCGGGGATGTCAAGCGTGGCCACGACTCGGACCGCCTGCGTCGTAACCCAGTTTTCGTTGCTCGTAACCAACTCGAGTTGTGAAAGAGGGGAGGCCCGCCGTACAAGGGCTCCACGAACGGCGCTACCCAGTCGCATAAGGACGGCATCGCGAAACGCACGTCTGCCCGTAGAAGATCTGAGTTGGACGCGCGCCCGTGACGTGTCGAATCGGAATCGACCTCTCGACATCACGGGTACAATAGCGGGTTTTCGCCGAAGGCACCCAGGGGCTTCGGTGACCCCTCAGCCAAGAGGGTCACGCCAGCTTCTCACCGTGCTCGGCACGCTTACCGACCGTGGCATAGCCGGCGACGGTTGGCGGATCGACATTCCTGATCGGGAGCATCGTTGTGGGGCTGGAGCTCAAGCGACCAGAATGACAAGGTGCGGCGAAGCCTCGCAGGTCTGGTGCTCGCCCTAGCCGTGCTCGGGGCGGGGTGCTCATCCCAGCAACTCAGTGTGCACGTCGATGGGAATGAGCTGGTCAACGGCTCTAGTCAGCAAATCCGTTTGCTTGGCGTTGACCTCACCGGTACGGAGGATGCCTGTATCGAGAACGGTGGATTCTCCTGGGGAGACGCCAATACGTCAGCCGAGGATGCATCAACCGCTGCGGCCATCGCCTCATGGAAAGCCAACGCTGTCCGTATCCCGCTCAATGAGGACTGCTGGTTGGGCATCAACGGGTCACCCGGGGCCTATTCGGGGGTCAACTACGAGGAAGCCATAGAGAACCTGGTTGCTGCGTTGAACGCGGACGGCATCATCGCAATCTTGGATCTCCACTGGTCCGCTCCTGGAAGTGACCCATCGGATGGTCAAGCTCCGATGGCTGATGAGGACCACGCACCTGCTTTCTGGACTTCTGTGGCTACTACATTCAAGTCCGATCCGGCTGTCATTTTCGACCTGTTCAACGAACCACACATTGGACAATCGTCATCAGTTACCTCACCAACCAGCGGGTTGGCATCAACGCCTTGGGGATGTTGGCTTGAGGGTTGCTACGTCACCGGGGGTAAGAGCGACATCACATACCAAACGGCGGGAATGCAGCAGCTGGTGAACACAGTTAGAGCGACTGGAGCGACTCAACCAATCATGCTGGGTGGACTTGAGTATGCAACTGACCCCTGTGGCTACAACTACAACTGGGGCGACGATGTTGCGTGTCCTGAGCTCGCCAATCTCCCGGTCGACCCACTACACCAGTTGATCATCAGTTTCCACACCTACACCACCTCAAATGATACGTCGGTTGCGTCGTGGAACTACAACCTGGCACAGTTCAACGCTGCCAACATCCCTATGGTCACGGGCGAGCTAGGCGAGGACGATTGCAGTACCAGCTATATGAACGCTTACATGACTTGGGCCGACCAAAACAACGAGTCATACTTAGCCTGGACATGGGAACCATACAGTGGCCCACAACCAGAAGCGTGTGTTCCAGGGTCATTGGTCAATTGGGAGCTGATACAAAACTGGAGTGGAACGCCAAGCGAGGTTATCCCCCAGGGACCGAACTACAAAGCTCACCTGGCGCTTGTCTATTCGTCGGGACGATGAACGTGCGATGGAGATGGCGAGTGCAGACACCCGGGCGTGGCAGTACGGCGTCAGTTCGTGGGAACAGTGCGCCAACAGCACCACCCCAGTAGAGTTTGACATTAGTGGCTTCGATCACCGTCTACTCACTGAACGGGTGACGAATCCGTTCCGATGTTTGAACGCGATCCGGTCGGGGACGACCATGAGCGGCTGCCGGTGAGATCCTCTTCAAATTGAGGGAGCGGGCAGGACGTTTGACCCAAGCCCTTCGCATTTTCGGCTTGGACGAACACGTCATGGCCACGGTTTTGGTCCAGACCAGTCAGTTCGAGGTTGTCGAGGTTGTCGAGGTTGTCGAGGTTGTCGAGGTTGTCGAGGTTGTCGAGGTTGTCGTGTCAGCCAATACCAGATTTCTCGCGAATCCACACCACGTACTTCGTGATCGGTCCAACGGCGGTCCAGGTGTCCCCGGCGTCTTGGTTGCCGCAGCCGATGAGGTCGCATTTGTTTCATTTGTCCCACTAGCGTTTCAGGGCCAATAGGGCCAATTAGGGCCGTGGGTCACGAACGGACCTAACCGGATACGGTCTCGAGCCTGTGACTGGTCACCGAGTCTCCTGCTGGACCGCGGCCACCGGTGATCCGGCTAGGGTCGGTTTGGTTCGGTCAAGTTCGTCGAGTTTGCTCTGAATCTGGGCGATATATTCTTCAGCATTGCCATGGTAGTGAGCAATCGCCAAATCCATGCGAAGTGGGAACCATTTTGTGTTTGCAATCGTTCCGTAGTCGATCGTCGTCGGCTTTTGGTTGTTGGAAGCTAAAAAACGGACTCTTCCGATGGCGTCGTTGCAGTCGAACCCGAGCATCTTTTCGAAGAGACACTCTCGAGTCTGTGTTTTTCCTATGAAAATAACCCGTCTGCTTGTAATCCAAATGGTACCCACGTCAATATGGGTGGGTACCATGGCTCCCTTGCTGTGCTGTCCGCCCCTCCGCCCAGCGCGATAGCGGACACCGAGTCCAATTGGAGTAGAAACGCCGTTGGAGGCGCCTTGGTACTGGCCCGGACCAAGCCGGTCTTCAACAAGAGCTGCGTTGGGCACATAACCGATTATCAACTCGCCAGGTCTGCAAAAAATCTCTGACGTATCTTCGCCTGGGACGCCTCCTGCATTTTCGAGTAGACAACTGTAAACGCTGCGCTGAGATTGCCATTCAATGAACTCGCGTAGGTACTGCTCGCGAGCACTTGTTTCCTTGCGCTTCACCTTCGCACTGGATGTCTGCATTGAGAAACATTATCTACCGCCGTAGTGCAGCTGCCACTTGCCGTTAGTTGTCAGAACGAGCCGACCACTCTCTTCCGGTTCAGGGAGGGAAGGAAACCGACCGTCGTAGTTGGCGATCGCAAATTCAGTTATCTCTTCCGCCATGTGCTCACCCTACGAGCGATCGAGGGAATGAGCAGCGCAATTGGACTAGCCGAGGTAGAGAAGGTGGACGGGTCGGACCTGGCACGTCACCTGACGCGGACGAACACGCGTTCGAGTTAAGGTCAAGGTCATGGTTTCCCATGGACGCATCATCGGAGTGGTTCCGGCTGAGGACGGCTACCACGGCGAGTGTTGGTGCTGTCACCGCTTTACAGGTTCTCGTGGATACCCGACGATGCGGGAAGCCACCCAAGATCCTGAAGTCCGCATCCACCGCTGTGAAAGTTCACGTCCACACACGTGGTGTACGCCTCGGGCCCCGGTGAGCTCATCTTGAGCTGACCATCCCCCTGACGCGACGACCACCGCATCAATCTTCAAGTTCCGTCCAAAGAACACGAAGGAGAAGATGCGGTGGAAGTCACCAACACGATGGGCGCTGCCGAGTTGCTGCGCAAGTATCTCACCGAGGCCGACCCTGACCTGGTGCGATCCATGGTCCAGAGCTTCGCCGAGGCCCTGATGTCAGCCGAGGCCAGCGGCCTGTGCAACGCCGAGTACGGCGAGGTCAGCCCCGAGCGGGTGAACTCGAGGAATGGCTACCGATCCCGGCGCTGGGACACGAGGGCAGGCACGATCGACCTGGCCATCCCCAAGCTGCGGTCCGGGAGCTACTTCCCGGACTGGCTCATCGAGCCCCGGCGGCGGGCCGAACGGGCCCTGGTGGCCGTGGTGGCCCAGTGCTACGTCGAAGGGGTCTCGACCAGGCGGGTGGACGACGTGGTCAAGTCCATGGGGATCACCGGCATCTCCAAGTCCCAGGTGTCAGAGCTGGCCAAGTCCCTGGACGAGACGGTGGCGGCCTTCCGCAACCGTCCCCTCGATGCCGGTCCCTACACCTACCTCTGGGTGGACGCCCTGACGCAGAAGGTCAGAGAGGGTGGGCGGATCGTGAACGTGGCCGTCATCGTGGCCACCGGGGTGAACGCCGACGGCCACCGGGAGATCCTGGGTGTCGAACTCATCACCACCGAGGACGGCGCCGGATGGACGGCCTTCCTCCGGGGCCTGGTGGCCCGGGGCCTGTCCGGGGTGGCTCTGGTCGTCTCCGACGCCCACCAGGGTCTGGTCGACGCCATCGCCTCGGTGCTGCCCGGAGCGGCCTGGCAGCGGTCGTCGGGTCCACTTCGTGCGCAACGTGCACACCAAGGTGCCCAAGACGGCCCAGTCCATGGTGGGTGCCCTCATCCGGTCCATCTTCGAGCAGCCCGACGCCGAACAGGTCCATGCCCAGCACGCCCGGGTGGTCGAGCAGCTCCACGAGCGCTTCCCCGATGCTGCCGCCATGCTGGTGGAGGGCGAGGCCGACATCTTGGCCTTCGCCTCGTTCCCGAAGGAGCACTGGCGACAGATTTGGTCCAACAACCCCCAGGAGCGGCTGAACAAGGAGATCCGCCGGCGCACCGACGTCGTCGGGATCTTCCCCAACCGGACCGCGGTCATCCGGCTGGTCGGCGCCGTGCTCGCCGAACAGCACGACGAGTGGGCTGTCGCCCGTCGCTACATGGGCATCGAGTCCCTGGCCAAAGCCCGACTGCGGGTGATGGAAGGAATCAGCGAGGAGGTGGCTCTGGCAGAACTCGCCGACGTCAGTTAGAACAACAACCGAAGATCGATGTGGTGGTCGTCGTTACACCATGGGTCTGGACGTGGCCGCTGTGAAATTTT
Source organism: uncultured Acidimicrobiales bacterium (assembly GCA_963713625.1). Lineage (GTDB taxonomy): Bacteria > Actinomycetota > Acidimicrobiia > Acidimicrobiales > RAAP-2 > Bog-756. Next base: position 410,767 of record CAVQMN010000011.1, read on the forward strand.
AATAATCGCAGCTTGCACCCTGTAGGAACGATTCCCGATCATCGATCCGATCGACCTTTTTATCCGTTGGGACCTGGCCCCAAAAGGCGAGGATGTGACTCGACGAGAAAAGAACGTAGAAGTTCAAAAACAGGACTCCGAGCATCCGTCTGTTATCGGGTGATTCGGGTTGCGGGCCATGCCGGCAAAGTGCATACTTGCCGACGGGTGCGCATTGATCCCGGGGACGTAGTTGGTCGCCTGTTCCCGGGTGAGCGAATGGCGAAACCGGCACCTGTTCGGGGGGGCGGGGACCAAAAGATGGGCGGAGGCGGATGAAAGCGATGCAGCTTTTCAGCCAGGGTCGAGGTGGAGCAGTGCTCCTTTTCGGCGCGCCCATCGGAGGGCCCTCGGTTCCCGAACGACATTCGGCGGCCTCTGTTGGTTCAAGAGGGCCGTCACCCTTCAGCCACGCTTCATTGGATGAGGCTCGGCTGGGGGGATCTGTTGGGGGCCATGGCGGATGAGTACCGCTATGGCCTTGTCTCCCGGAACCGTCGTTGGTTCCTGCCAAGGGCGACGTGTCGGTCAACAGGGAGTATCTGTTCGTCTGGTGTGTGACGGACGAGTGAGCAACCTGCCACCCGAGCCACGTCGTCAACCAAACGAAACCAAGGAGCATCACCATGAAGAGCTTGTTCAGTACAAAGAGGCGTGTCGCCGCCGTAGGGCTGGCGGCCGCGCTCGTCTCAACGGTTGCAGGAATCGCCCTTGCGGGAGGGTTCACCGGTTCGGCCACCACCCAGGTGCCCGTGTCCTCGTCGAGCGCCTGGACGGTGACACTCGGTACCCCGAACTGCCCCAACGGTTCGCTTAACCCGGTCACGAACCCACCCGCATGCACGGTGGGATACACGGTGACGAACAACTCGGGTGGGAATCTGACTCTCAATTCGATCTACGCAACGATCGGAACGATTCTCCCCGGTGGTATGACCCAAACCGTCATCACTCAGGACAACGGCCTGCAGGTTGCCGGCTGCGATGAGGCGGTGGCCAACCCCAGTGGCACTGACCTGAATCCCAACCAGGCAACGGCGAGCCCGACCAGCTGGTTCACCATCTCGAACAGCTTGCCGACCTCGATCACGCCGCACCTCACCTTCGGGAGTTCCTACCCCAACGGGACTTCGTTCACCGGTGGTGTGGCCACGATCGTGTTGAACCCGGAGCCCGTGGTCCAGAACGCCTGTTCAGGAGCCATGCCGGACATCACGGTTACCGCGGCGTAGACGCACCGGGTAGGTGGAGGAGTGAGCTCCGGCTCACTCCTCCACCCGCCGGTCGGCCGGTTCCGCTGAGAGGCGGGTCACGGGTGAAGGGCGACAGCGAGCACGGGTGACCGTGCAAAGGGCCGGAGCACGCCGAGCGTGGTTCACTCTTCAGCCACTCCTCCTCGGTCGGGGACCGGTGAGGTCCGAGCGGAGAATGCGCAATGAGGCAAGTGGGAGTTATGGACGACAAGGCGCAGACGGGCAGAGAGGGGTGGACGGGCGACTTGTACGCGCTCACGTTCTTCCTGGTGGGGGATCCTCCCGGCCTGCGCTCCGCCACCCGGGGAATTCGGTGAAATGAGCAGGCCCACGCTCGGTCACGGCCTTCTCAAGGTGATCCCCCCTTACGGCCGCCACGGCAAGATCTACCTCTGGCGCCCTCTTGCGCTCGCCGGAGTCATCGCTCGTGTCTTCGGGCGGAGTGCCCTCAGAATGTTTCCCCCTTACGGCCGTCACGGCAAGATCTACCTCTGGCGCCCGATTGCCTTTGCCGGAGCGATTGCCCTGGCTCTCGGCCTCAGCGCGGGGGCCTCGTACGCCTTCATCATCAGGGGCGGATCTGCGACGGCGGCACTCAAGGTCGGATCACTCGAAACGGTGACGGTGGCGAGCGCAGGCTCGCCGTCGTCTCCCCTCCTGCCTGGGTCCAGGGGCGACGTGGTATTCAGCGTGAACAACCCGAACCATTCCCCGGTGTCGCTCATCGGCGTGTCACTGAGGAGCGCCAGCGCGATCACGACCGGCGCCCCTGGATGCACCACAACCGATGGTCAGCCCGTTGTCGCTCTAAACGTCCCTGCCGTCGATCTCCCGCAGTTGATCCCGGCCGACACGACGACAACCGTTCATATGGCGAATGCGGCGGAGATGGACGTCACGGCAACTACCAATTGCCAGGGTGCGATCTTCACCATCCCCTTGACCATCACGGTGGGGCCATGAAGAGCGGCCGGGCATCAACCCGGGCACGCCTCATGGCGATACGTCGGCGTCGGCGGAACCGCCAACGTCGCAGGGTGGCTGGACTCAGCATCATCGTCCTATCCATCGTCGTCGGCGTGTTCTTCTCTGCAGGTACTGCGTTCGCATACCTGGCGTTCTCGACGAGCAGCAGTTTGCCGGTGGCGGTTGCCGGGACCTTGCCCCAGGGGTCGATACCGACCGTCACGGTCAGTCCTTCCCGAGATCAGACGGTGACCATCACCTTCCCGGCTGAGCGGACTGGCGATGGGGCTCAGATCACCTCGTACTCCGTCACCCGATACGACGGATACACCAATGCGCCTGCTGGTTCGATCAGCGGTTCGTGTTCCGCTGGATCGACGATCGTTTCTTGTACTGACGTGCCCGGCGCCGGTTCCTGGAGGTACGCGGATGCGCCGACCTATGGCTCGAACTGGGTCGGTGGCGAGAGCACCGAGAGCGCCCCGGTGCTCATCGCTGGAGCCACTGGCCTCAGCCCGGCCGGTGGAGTCGTGGGCTCGAGCGCTCAGATCGCGGTCCATGGATTTCTCCCGTCGAAGGCGCTCACGGTCACGGTGGGCGGGGCCGTCGCCACAATCGACTCAGGTGGGGCCACCGATCCTGACGGGAACTCGGTGGTGACGTTCACCATCCCTCCGCTCTCGGGCGGCGCCGAGGAGGTGGTGGTGTCCGACGGAACCGATTCGGCAACGTCGAATACGAACTTCATGGTCAACCCGGCTGTGAGCCTGTCGACCTCGAGTGGCTCGATCGGCACCACTGGAGTGACCCTCACGGGCACCGGATACATTTCCGGAAAGACGGTCACTGCGAGCTTCGCGGGATCACCCCTCACCCTCACGCCAGCGGAACCGACGGTCAACCCGACCGGGACGTGGTCGGCCACATTTACCGTTCCGATCGTCCCGAACGGACCGCAAGTTGTCGCGGCGGACGACGCCGGTGGAGCGAGCGCGGCGACCGGTTTCACCGTCACGGGGTCGGTGTCGCCACCGGTATCGGCCACCGCCACCGGTCTCAACCCGATCAGCGGCGCCGCGGGCATCGGAGTAACGATCAGTGCGCAAGGCTTCCCCGCCGACCAGGCCCTCACGGTCGTGGTGGACGGCGCCAATGCCACTATCACCGCAGGTGGGACCACAGATACTCATGGCAGCACCACCCTCACCTTCACCGTCCCGTCGGTGCCGAGCGGCGCCCAGAAGGTAGTGGTGTCCGACGGCACTGTCTCTGCCACCTCGGACACGGACTTCACGGTAACCGCGGGGACCCCGACGACAACGACCGGACCGATCGTCGTCAGCGGGTGTGTTGTTGCGCCGAAGGCCGACTGTTCAGGCGCGAACCTGACCGGCGCGAACTTCGCCGGGGACAACCTCGCCGGGGCCAACCTCGCCGGGGCGAACCTGGCCGGCGCAAATCTCGCCGGTGCGAACCTGACCGGTGCCAACCTGACCGGTGCAAACCTCGCCGGCGCCACGCTGACCGGCACGAACCTCTCCGGGGTCATCTGGGGGCGGACCACTTGTCCCGACGGCACCGTCAGCGACAAGGATGACGGAACCTGCGTCAACAGCCTCGGCTGACCGAGGATCAACCGCCCGTGCTTCCGGCCGGCGTCAGCCCTCGGCGCTCGCATGCGACCAGATGCCGAACGCCGCAGGGCCGGGTGTGGGGGCCGGGAGCAATCCGTGAGGCCTCGCTCCGTCCCGGTCGATCCCGTCGATGGCTTTTGGGGGCGTAGGAAGGATCCCCCGCAAACAGTGGCGCGAATGTTAGAAAGAGCCGGACCCGGAGTCCTGCCAAGTAACCCACGGGCCCGGCTCTCCGTTTGACATCGGCAATCCGGTCGATGGGCTTGATTCGCTGTATGCCGGGCCTGGGGCTGTCGGGGCCGACATCCCTGCGCTCCTCGTGCCTCAGGCGATACCTCCAGACCGTGCCGTCCAGGGGTTTTCTGGGCCCGCCACCGTAGAGATCCGACGGTTTCGAGACCGTGACGACGTCCTCATGGTGTCGCTCGGTGAGCGGGAGGATGATGCGGCCGCCTCAGGAGGAGGTCGCCGTCTGGCCGGTGAGGTAGACGGTGACGGCCTGAGCCATGGCCGCGGCCGCCGCCTGCTGGAAGGCCGGTGTGACCAGGATCGCCGCATCAGTCGGATTCTGCATGTTGCCGCACTCGATGAGGACCTTGGGAACCGTGGTGAGGTTGAGCCCGGCCAGGTTGTTCCGGGGTTGCAACCCATCGACACCGTCGTAATCGCTTACCGGCATGCCCGTCTCCGCCACGAAGGTATTCACCAGAAGAGATGCGAAAGATGCCGATGATGCGATGACGGAGTCATTGGGCCCGTCCGCCACCGGTTCGAGGACGGCAAAACCCCGTCCGGTCACGGGTCCGCCGTCAGCATGGATATCGACAGCGACATCGGCGTCGGCGTTGTTGATGATGGCCGCACGGGTCGTGACGCAGGGGCCGACGCCGTCGTTGTTCGGGCGGGTCATGACCACCTGGGCGCCTTCGGCATCGAGGTCGGACTGCAGATAGGTGGCGACATTGAAGTTGAACTGGGCTTCCGTGTAACCGCCGGCTGTCTCGGTCCCGGTCGTGTCGCACGATTCATCCTCCTGGCCGTTCCACACCGGTTGATTGATGATCTGAGGAGCCGTGTAGTTGAGGCCGTTGTGGCCCGGGTCGATCCCGACAATTTTGCCGGCTAACGGCAATGCCGATCCGAGCACCAGCCAATAGCCGTTCCCATCTGGTGTGGCCGCCATGCCCACGACCGGTGCACCGAGCTGCGTCCCACCCCCGGATCCGTAGAAGGGTGCATCCCCGAAGCTGAAGATCCCCCCGTCGGATGCCACCAGCCAGTACCCCTGGCCGTCGGGCCCGGCGGCCATGCCCACCACCGGCCGGTTGAGGGTCATCGCCCCGGTCGACCCGTAGAAGGGTGCATCCCCGAAGCTGAAGATCCCCCCGTCGGATGCCACCAGCCAGTACCCCTGGCCGTCGGGGTTGGCGGCCATGCCCACCACCGGCCGGTTGAGGGTCATCGCCCCGGTCGACCCGTAGAACTGGGCATCCCCGAAGCTGAAGATCCCGCCATCGGCCGCCACCAGCCAGTACCCCTGGCCGCTGGGCGTGGCCGCCATGCCCACCACCGGCTGGTTGAGGGTCATCGCCCCGGTCGACCCGTAGAACTGGGCATCCCCGAAGCTGAAGATCCCCCCGTCCGATGCCACCAGCCAGTATCCCCGGCCGTTGGGCGTGGCCGCCATGCCCACCACCGGCCGGTTGAGGACCAACGCTCCGGTCGAGCCGTAGAACTGGGCTGCCCCGAAGCTGAAGATCCCCCCGTCAGAGCCGACCATCCAATAGCCGACACCCGTGGGGTCGGGGGCCATGCCCACGATGGGAGCTTTCAGGTCGCTCAGCGAATTCACACCGAGCGAAGCCCCCCCGAAGGGCACCACCGAATTCGGAGGCGTCGCCATTCCTGTGGTGTGGGCCTGACGTGCTTCCGCTCCCGCCGGAACCCGAACGGAGGCCGACGTGATGGCGGCTGCAGTGAGGACCAGAAGAAGGATGACGACCATACGCCCGCCGATCGGACGCGCCCCGAGTTTCGAAACCTGCTTCATTGTCGACCTCTCTTTGTCTGACGACCTGGTACCTTCCCCGGCCTACAACGTCGGAGCGCCGTGTGTTCGCGAAGGCGAGAATATCCTGGGCGCGGGCGAGATCAGCGCATCACGAGTATCGGGCTGCCCGGGTTCCGGGCGGATTGTGGACGCCTGGCGCCGCATCCGGATTCTCAACGCAAACCTCACACTCGAGGCCGTCAGGATCGCGGAAGAAGATACTGAGCATGGGCCCGAAGTCGGTGACGAAGTCATCGGCTGCCTGCCGGGACATCAGCCGCTCCCGAATCGTCTCGAAGGCTTCGAGCGACGCGGCTTGGACCGCCAGATGATCGAGGCGCCCTCGCCCGAACATCGGCGTCTGGCGGTCGGCTTCTGTATTGCCGTCGATCTGGAACACGTTGAGCTCGGCCCAGTCGCCGACCTTGATGATGGACAGACGGGGCCCCTTGTCCTGAGGCAGCTCCGGACCATCGCGCAGGATTTCGGCGTCAAACACCTCCTGGTAGAACACATTCAGTCGGGCGGCATCGTTGGTGATGACGGCTACGTGATTGATTCCCTTGAGCAGCATGGTGATGTCCTCCGCGATAGTCGGTCCCCACTGTAGATGGGTGGCCGACCGGTGAGGTGGCCGTCAGTCCCGGGCATTCCACATCCGGGGCGGACCTGCACGCGCGGATCTGTTCGGTGAGCGACGACGGTCGGGAGAGCGGGCGGCTGGCATGGTCGGTAGGGTGAGGCGATATGGGATCAGCGAAGAACAGGACCCTCGAGTTCCCTGACGGGTTCGTCTGGGGCGCGGCGGGCTCCGCCCATCAGATCGAGGGCGGAAACACCGACAACGATTGGTGGGAGTTCGAGCACACGCCCGGTTCGGGGTGTGTCGAATCGAGTGGGGATGCCTGTGATTCCTATCACCGGTGGGGGGAGGACCTCGATCTGGTTTCCGGTATGGGCCTCGGCGCCTACCGGTTCTCGTTGGAATGGAGCCGCATCGAGCCGGCTGAGGGAGAGTTCTCGGTGGCTGCCCTGGACCACTACCGGCGAGTGTGCGCTGGTTGCCACGATCGGGGCATCGTCCCCGTCGTCACCTTCCACCACTTCACGACCCCTTCCTGGCTCGCCCGGCGTGGGAGCTTCGAGGCCTTGGACGCCCCCGATCGGTTCGCACGGTATGTGGAGCGGGCCGGGGCACACCTTGGGGATCTGATCGGTTGGGCGTGCACGATCAACGAGCCCAATGTCGTCGGGGCCATGGGGTACACCGTCGGGGAGTACCCGCCGGGCGTCAAGGACGATCTGACCCGCCACCTCGCCGTCAACGAGTCGATGGTGCGCGCCCACCGCCTCTCCGTCGAGGCGCTCCGTTCGGGGCCCGGGGACTTCCCGGTCGGGCTCACTCTGTCGATGGCTGAGATCGTGGCCGACGAAGGCGGCGAGGTCACGCGGGACATGGCCGAGGAGATCCTCGAGAACACCTTCCTGAGGGCCGCCGAGGGCGACGACTACGTCGGTGTGCAGGCGTACACCCGGATGCACTTCGGTCCCGGAAGGGCTGGCTCCGGACGATCCTTCCGTCATGCAGACCCAGATGGGAACGGAGAACTGGCCACAGGCCGTCGCCCACTGTGTCCGGCGTACCGCCTCGTTTACCGGCCTTCCCGTCCTGATCACCGAGAGCGGGATTGCCACCGACGATGACGGGGAACGCATCACCTATCTCGACCGGGTACTGCGTGATGTTCACGCCTGCCTGGCCGAAGAAATCGATGTCAGGGGCTTCTTCGTGTGGAGCCTGCTCGACAACTTCGAATGGAACATGGGATTCGGTCCCAAACTCGGGCTGCACGCCGTGGATAGGACAACGTTCGAGCGCAGTGCCAAGCCGAGTGCGGACTGGTTCGGGAGCGTGGCCCGATCCAACCGGCTGACCATCGGCTCGACCTGAAGTCCGCCGATCGCCGAGAGGGCTACGCCGCGTCGGTGTTGGCGATCAGCAGACTGCAGCGACAGCGATGGGCCAGCTTGTTGGGGATGCTTCCGAGGACAAAACGGGAGACGCCGCTCATGCCCCGGTTTCCGACGACGATGAGATCGGCGCCGACCTCGTTGGCGGTGGTCAGTAACGCGTCGGCGATGTCGCTGCCCCCGGGCGTGTGGAACTCGACGGATACGCCGTGGCGTCCCGCCTCGGCGGTCAGGTTCGCCCTGACGGTGTCAACTTCACCGCGTACTCCGTCGATGGCCTGCTGCCACGCGCTCGAGCTCACTTGCCCCGCCTCCACGGCCGGATGGACCACATGAACGGCATGGAGGGTGGCCCCTGCGGCCTTGGCCAGACCCAGCGCCTGATTGACGGCAGCCTGGGCCCTGTCCGATCCGTCTGTTCCCACCACGATCACGCTGTACGGCATCTACACGAACTCCCGCATGTTCGAAGTCACTGCTCAGGACGCTAGCGGTGCCGATTCCCAGCTGCAACGGCCCTTCCTCCCGTGCCGATGTCGGATCCCCGGGCGTCCGCTCACGGGGAGGCGGGAATCCTGCGTGATTTCGTCCTCCGATCCGAGTAGACCACCTGCTATGAAGCTCAAGCTCGATCTGCATGACATCTACAACCGGGGTGAAGATATCGATCGGGCCCTCCGAGCAGTGATCGACGAGGCGGTGGAGAAGAAGATCCGGTTGGTGGAGATCATTCCGGGGAAGGGGAGCGGCCAACTCAAGAAGCGCGTCCTGCGTTTCCTCGACCAGAAGGAGATCAAGGCGCTCTACGACCGTGTCGAGAAGGACTCCAATAACTTCGGTCGGATATTCGTCCATTTTCGGCCCAAGTGATCGGCGGCCGGCAGAGCCGACCGAGGGGATCAGGAGGTTCCGACAGGGTGCACCCGACCGGAACGGGGGGTCAGGTAGCCGCGGTCGGCCGATGTTGCCCGGAACCTGTCGTCGGGATCAGAAACTGCTCGACGGCGGTGGTGATCCCATGGGCAATGACCTTCTGGTCCGCACTGTCGACGGCGATGGATCCCTCGAACGGGTCAGTGAGGTAGAGAGGTTCGATAACCGCTCCGGGCATCTGGCTCGGGGTGGAGAAGTAGCCCGACATGGCCGGTCCGATCAGAAGAAGGTGGTTGTAGGCGGCAGCCTCGGCGGCCAGGCCGCCATCGACCGGATCTCCCACCGAGGATCCGAAGCCGCCGTCGGGGAGTGAACCGTCGTCGGGAATCTGCCAACCCTGTGCATTCATGGCGCCCAGGACGTCTGTTTGGAGGAGCCCGGCCAGGGTCGCATTCTCCTGGGAGAACGTGCGGTCTGTGTCGTAGAGGGTGACGCTGCCGGCGTCTTGGGCCGTCCCTCCGGCATCCATGTAGATCCCGATCAGGGCATCGGCCTTGGCCAGGTTGGCACACTGGTCCCTGGCCACCACGTCATCGTGGGAACCCTGCAGCGAGAGGAGCTGGCCGTCCGTGTCCGCCGGGTCCAGTTTGACCACTGTCGTATTTTCGGTCCGCGACACGACGACCCTGTACCCGTCAGCCCGGAGGAGTGTCATGGCGTCCAGTTCGATAGCCAGATTGACGGTGGATTCATAGACGGTCTGACCCGACTCCGTTGTTCCTACGCCGCCAGGGTCGATCCCGCCGTGGCCGGCATCGAGGAACACGGTTTTCCCGTTGTCGCCGTTGGTGGGCGGAAAGGCCACACAGGCCCCGGAGGCAAAGGCTGACGGATCGAGGGGCGTGCCCTGTGAAGACGGGTCATTGAGGTGGACCACATCATTGGCCAGTTGTTTCACCTCGCCCCCAAAGGAGTGCACTCCGAGCGCGATGAGGACGATGACCACGAGCACGGCGACGACGATGACAGCGCGACCCAGCCGGCGGCGAGGGTCAGCGGGTCGACGCGTCACCGTTGACGTTCTCGCACCATCTGGCATGAGTCGCCGGTCGGCTTGCTCGGATCACCTTCCGGATACTACTGACGATCAGGTCGCCAGAGGCATCACCACAGCCGAATAAATCTGGGCCCTGCGATCAGCTCGAAGCGGGACAGCTCACCCCGAATTCGGACAGTACCGCAGCCGGAATGGCTGCGTTCTGTGAATTGTCGGGGGGGCAACCCACCTCCGATGTTCCGAAGCCCACCACGCTCCATACACCGCCCTCGGAATGGACGAATCCGTAACCGCCCTGCACGGTGCTCTCGTGTCCGGGAGCCGGGGCGATCTGGAAGTAGGCGTAGGTGGGATCGGTTCCGGACAGCTTGGCCGAGCTGATCCGCCAGCTGCCGGCGGCCGGACCGTGCGATGACTCGTAGCTGGTGATCGCCGTCACCACGGCCGGGGGCACACCCGGGAAGGAAGGAGCGGTGGTCGTAGTTCCCGGTGTGGACGTCGTCGTCGTCGATGACGGGGACGGACAGACGCGGGTACCCGTCCCATCGGCGGCCAGCAGTTTGGACTTGGTCAGCGCACCGTAGACCCCGTCGACCGTGAGCCCCGACGCAGTCTGGAACGCCCGCACGGCCTGTGTGGTGAGCGGTCCACTGACACCATCGATCTTGCCGGTGTAACACCCCACCTTGGCCAGGCCCGCCTGGAGCACGCGGACCGCGGCGGCCGACAGCCTGGGTGTCGTCGTCGAGGAGGTGCTCGGGGCACTGGTCGTGGTCGCCGGCGTGGAGCTGCTCGAACACCCCGCTGCCAATGCGGCCAGGGCGAGGAGCCCGGTACAGGTCAGGATCAGATTCGGAAGGAATCGGCGACCCGGCCGGCGTCGGAGCGAATCGGCCTTCGTTTGTGTGGTCCCGAGCATGCGCTTGTTCCCTCCTTCTGCCTGGATCAGCCGATGTCCGCCACGGCTGCCACCAGAAAATACCGCGTCCTGTGTTCCGGGCGCGGTCTTTCCCTCATGCGAATGGCATCGGGGCCTGGGCTCCGGCAGACTGATCGGACCGGTGGCGTGAGCCGAGGCCCGCGGGTTCCGAGCACCTGCCGCCGAAGGAGACAGGGAGGGAGCCCGAATGACGACGGTCGTGGCCCATGATGCGATGGGGCCTGCCCGGGAGGTGATCCGCCTCCAGGTGGATGGCGGTGTCGGGATCGGGCATCGCCGCCGGCGCGGGAACGTCCCAGCGTGAACGCCGAGTCGGTACCGGGTGACGACGACCTGACCACCCCACTGCTGGACCCCGAGTTCTATGCCGGCGATCCCTTCCCCTTGTATGCCCGACTCCGGCAGGAGGCGCCATTGGCCCGCAACGAATCGCTCGGCCTCTGGGTGGTCAGCCGCCATGCGGACGTGGTGGCCGTCTCACGGGACCCGGAGACCTTCTGTTCGGCCAAGGGGATCATGGTCTTCGAGATCGGAGCCGACTACCCCAGCCCGCCGACCATGATGCATACCGATCCTCCGGATCACACCCGGTACAGGAGCCTGGTACAGCCCGGCTTCCGCCCTTCTTTCATCCGGTCCCTGGAGGAAAGCGTACGGACCAGGACCCGGGCCCTGGTGGCCCGCATCGTGCCGGGCGAGCCCATCGACATCGTGCCCGAGATCACCGTGCCGCTCCCACTCCAGGTGATCAGCGACCTGATGGGAATGCCCGAGGATCAGTGGCCGCAGTTCTTCCGGTGGTCGGAGGCGGTCATCCCTGGTGCCACCGATTGGCCGGAAGAGGAGCGTCAGGCCCTCAGTGCGGAGATGGTCACCTACCTACTGGCGGCGGCCGCCGAACGGCGGGCCCATCCGGGGAAGGGGATCATCTCTGAGCTCGGAGCGGCGGAGATCGACGGCGACAGGCTGACCGATGCCGAACTCGGTATGTTCCTGGTGCAGTTGTTGGTCGCTGGCAATGAGACCACCCGGAACATGATGTCCGGTGGGCTGCTCGGATTCGCCGGGCAGCCGGGTGAGTGGTCCGCGCTCCGGAGCCGGGCCTCGGCGTCTGCCCCCCGAGCCCTGTCCATCGCCGTCGAGGAGATGCTCCGGTGGACCACCCCGGTGGTGTCCTTCATGCGCACGACGACCCGGCCCACCGAACTGGCAGGTCGGGACCTTGGAGCGGGGGAGCCGGTGCTGATGCTCTATGCCTCGGCCAACCGCGATGAATCGGTGTTCGGGCCGAGCGCCGACCGGTTCGATTCGGCCAGGGATCCGAACCCGCACGTGGCGTTCGGGTTCGGCCCCCACTTCTGCATCGGAGCTGTCCTGGCCAGACTCGAAGGCCGGGTCCTGCTCGAGGAGCTGCTCTCCCGCTTCGGGTCGATGGAGGTGGTCGGACCGGTTGTCCGTACCGCCTCACCGGTCATCGCCGGAGTCCGATCCGCTCCGATGGTGTTCGGAGAAGTCTGAATCGGAGAGGTGGGGCCCGGAGCGACCTGGGAAGGACGCAGGTGGACCGGACGCGCTGAAATCGGTGGGTAAGACGAGCTCCCGGGGCAGAGGAAACCGAGCTGCGGATTATGTATACCTCAGTCGACCTGTGGTCGGCAGGATCGCCCACTCGTAGTGGCGGCATCAACATTTGCAGTCGCTCCCTGTTCGCCGGGAACGCTGTCCGCGTCCGTTCCATGGCCGTCAGCGCTTGCGGTACACCGGTTCGCGACGTTCGGCGCGCGCCTCTTTCATCTCTGCGTAATCGTCCGAGGCGAATACCAACGACTGGGCCACGGCCTCTTCGGCAATGGAGCGCTGGACCTCGGGTGCTCCCAAGCTGAACAGCGTGCGACGGGCCATCTTGACGGTAAAGGCGGGTGCCTCGGCGATCTTGTGAGCCATCTCCCTCGTCACCGCGTCCAGTTCGGCCTCGTCGGCCACCAGCCGACTCACCACGCCGTGGGTCAGGGCCTCTTCGGCCGTGAACACCCTCCCGGTCAGGGCCAAGTCGGCGGCCAACCCATGGCCGGCCATCTGGAACAGGCGGGCGACGCCACCCGAATCGGGGATCACGCCGTGACCCACCTCGGGCAGCATCATCCGGGTGCCGACGGCGGCGACCCTGATGTCACAGAGCATGGCTCGCTCGAAAGCTCCTCCGATCACCCACCCCTTGAGGGCGCAGATGATGGGGCACGGCATGGTCAGAAACATCTGCGTCGGCCTGTGGCCGCGCTCGATGAACTCCAGGTCGGAAATATCCTCGACCCGGAGGCCGAGTTGGGTGGTGTCCCGGCCCGACGAGAACGACCGCCCCTCGCCGCGCCAGACGATGGCCCGGAGATCGCCCATGGCGTGCACCTCGGCCAGGACCTCCCACAAGCGGCGGTCCATCTCGTCGCTCATGGCGTTGTGTCTCTCGGGTCGGTTGTTGGTGATCACTGCCACCGCGCCGTCCACCTCTAGGCGGACCAGGTCACGGTCGGCATCGCTGAGGCCGCTCACGGATGGGCTCCTTTCTGGTGTTCGCCCGTGGCCGAGGGGTCTGGCCGGTCAGGGCGGGGAGGCTGCTCTCCGAACGCCGGTCGACCGAGCTGCTCCCTGATCGGGGTGAAGGGAGGTTGCACGGTATGGCGGCGTTGCCAGTTGGCTCCGTCGACCACCAGCGAGTGACCGCTGATGTAGGTGGCGAAGGGTGAGCAGAGGTAGGTGGCGGCCCAGGCCAGTTCGCGGGGGAGGCCCACCCGACCGGCCGGCACGCGTGAGTCCTGGCCCTCATACTTTCCGGGCACGGCGGCGATGGCCGCCGTCTCGTCCTCGTGGGGCATGAGCCCGGGGACCAGCCCGTTCACGCGGATGCCGTACGGCCCCCACTCGACGGCGAGGGTCTCGGTGAGGTTCTTTACCCCCGCCTTGGCCGCCGCGGAGTGGGCGAACCCAGGGCCGCCCGTCCAGGCATAGGACGCACCCACGTTGACGATGGCGCCGTCCCGATCGGCGGGAATCAGACGTCGGGCCAAGTCCCGGCAGCAGTAGAAGGTGCCGTTGAGCACGATGTCGACCACGGTGCGCCAGGCGTTGGGACTCATGTCTTCAGCTGGCACCGGAAAGTTGCCGGCCGCGTTGTTGATCAACACGTTGATGGGGCCGAATGCAGACTCGACCGCGTCGAAGGCCGAGGAGATGGATTCAGGATCGCGAATGTCGCACGCGGCACCCATCGCCCTGGCGCCTGTCGTTTCCACCGCGGCCACGCCGGCACCACGGTGGTCCTCGTCGCGGCTCAGGATGCCGATCGCCGCGCCCAGCCGGGCGAACTCGGTGGCGATGGACTTTCCCAGGCCGGTGCCGCCGCCGGTGACGATGACAACGGTGCCCTCGTAGGTGCCCGGGGGGAGGGCAGACGCGCCGACGGGCGGAGGCGGTCGGAGCCCCGGAGGTGTCATGGGCCGAGAGCCTAGGCCGGAAGTCGCGGTCGGGATCGGGCCCGTGACGGCCCCGTCATGTCTTCGGGGCAGGTGACACCAGCAGGGAGAGGCTCCGGGTGGCGGAGTCCGCCGGATCGAAGGAGTCGGTCACTTTGACTGTGAACCCGTACGTGCCGGCCGCGGTGGGCGTACCGACGAGCGCCCCGTCGGCATCGAGCTTCAATCCGGGGGGCACCGATCCCTTGGCCAGGGTCCAGGCGTAGGGGGGCGCACCCCATGTGGCTGCGAGCGTGTCGGAGTACGAGATCCCGACGAAGGCGCGATGCAAAGTGGCGGTCCTGATCGTGACGGCACGGGGTGAGATCTTGAGAGAGACCACCCGGGTGGTCGTGCGTGGCTTCGGGCTGGTGGAGTCGGTGACCTCCGTGTCGAACTTGAAGGTGCCGTAGGAAACCGGCGTGCCCGACACCACGCCGGTTTCGGCATCGAGCTTGAGGCCCTTGGGAAGGGACGCGCCCGCTGTCAGTGTGAACCGGTAGGAGGGTCGTCCACCGACGGCCATGATCGTGCCCGAATAGGCGGTGCCCTGGGTTCCGGCCGGGAGCGATGCGGTCGCGATGCTCGGCGCGTAGGTGGCGTAGGTCATGTGGGCCGTGCAGGTCACGCCGCTCGTGCCCTCCGCCCAGGAGTCGCAGATCGGTCCCGACTGCACAAGTCGATCGGGAGCGATGGAATGGTCGATCTCCATCTGGGTCACCAGATCCTGGTACGCCCGGTTCTCGACGTCCACCACCCCGAAGTCGTTGTTCTCTCCGTCGAACCGGCCACCCTCGGGTTCGTCGACGTACTCGAACCACTCGTCGCCGACCACCCACGGAGCGTCCTCGTAGAGGGGCGCGATGTAGTTCGTGTAGGCATCGGCGCGATCTTGCTGCGTGGCATACACGGCGTAGACGCCGGGGACCGTGTCCGGCGTTTGGGGCCCGCTCCCGATGAACGAATACTCACCGACCATGATGGGCCGCTTCACGTAGGACTCGAAGTTGGAGAAGGTCGAGGTCACCGGGAGGTACTGGGGCCAGACCTTGTCGATGGCCTGGGCCAAACCGGGCTTCAGGGTGTAGTCGTCGATGCTGAAGACGTTGACGTACGGTTTCGCCGCTTCGAGCAGTTGGGGCTGGATCTCCTGGGCCTCGGCCTTCACCCCCAGGATCAGGTGGTGGGTGTCGTACTGGCGGACGGCCGCCGTGGTGACAGAGAAGTAACGGGTCGCCAGTGCGTAGACGAATCCATTGGGGTTACCCACGTATTTTTTGGCCACCGCCAGACCTGGAGAGCCGGCCGGCAGAGCCAGGTAGTCGGCGAGTTCCGTTTTCGAGCTGCTGCCGTCCGGCCCCCAGTTGAGCTCGCTGTCGGTGTAATAGCCGATCAGGTTGGGGTCATCGGCCAACGGTGCCACCTGGGTGGCGGCGACCTCGTCGGCGTTGGTGACGAACGACGACGCGAACCAGTCGTCGCCGCTGGCCATCGAGAGCTGCACGCTGTAGGGCATCTTCGACGCGAAGGTGGCGTCGTCGGTGAAGGGCCCGAGGCTGTTGAATCCCCACGAGCGGAGCCTGGCCACGGTGGCCGTGGCCCAGGCCGCGGTGCTCGGGTACTCGGAGGCGATCGTCTCACAGTACGGGCACTGGCCGGTCACCTGATCGACGTCTGGATCGGAAGACACGTGATCGATCCCGGCCGAGTAGAAAGGCCGCCCGGTGGGCGTCACGAACCACGACCGACCGTCCTGTTCGGCGATAGAGAAGTAGCCCGTGGCCTTGAACGTGAGGTCGCCGGTGGCGGTTTTTGTCGTCACGCCACCGACTCCGGTCCCCGACGTCGCCGCCTGCGCCGTGGCCAGGGGCCCAAGGGATGCCGGCACGGCCAGGGACGCCACCAGAGCCACCGTGAGAGCGGCCAGGACCCGGGGCCCGAGTGCCCGTGCTCCGCGGGTCCGCCGACTGTTGCCGCTCGTCCACCCCATGGCCGTGAATCCTAATCACAGCCGGCTCACCCGGCCCCGGAGCCCGCAGGTCGCGCCGCCGTCGGGCCGGTCCGTCCAGGTCCTCGGGTAGTCTCGTCGACCGTGGACTTCGACCTCCCTCCCGAGCTAGCCGCCCTCCAGCAGAGCGTTC
The DNA here is from genome assembly GCA_963713625.1 of uncultured Acidimicrobiales bacterium. GTDB lineage: Bacteria > Actinomycetota > Acidimicrobiia > Acidimicrobiales > RAAP-2 > Bog-756. The sequence continues at coordinate 427,197 of CAVQMN010000011.1, forward strand.
GGCGGTTGGCCCAGGACAAGATCAAACCGCGTGCCCGGGAGATCGACACCACCGGGGAGTATCCGGTGGACATCTTCGAGGCATTCCGTGATGCGGACCTCCTCGGCCTCTGCCTGCCCACTGAACTCGGTGGCTCGGGTGCCGGAATCCTCGGTCTCACCGTGGCCATCGAGGAGGTGGCGAAGTACTCGAATACGGCCGCCCTCATGTTGTTGCTGACCCGGCTTCCCGTGGGTCCGGTGCTGATCGCGGGAAATGACGACCAGAAGAAGCGGTACCTGCCCGGTATCGCCAGCGGCGAGGTGCGAGCCGGATTCGGTCTCTCCGAGGCGCAGGCCGGTAGTGATGTGGCCGGCATGCGGACCAAGGCGGAACCTGACCCCGGGCCCGGCCACGAGGGTGGATGGGTGCTCTCCGGTATCAAGTGCTGGATGTCCGGCGTCCGGGAAGCCGACTGGTACACCGTGTTCGCAAAAACGGGCGATCCCGCCTCCCGGGCCCATGACTCGATTACCGCCTTCATCGTCGAACGGAATTGGGACGGTGTTTCCGTGGGTCGCACCGACCACAAGATGGGGGTGCGGGGCGTCGACACCGGCGAACTCGTCCTGGACGGCGTACGGGTGCCGGCCGAAAACGTCATCGGTGAAGTGGGTGGCTTCCGTCTGGCCATGCTCGGCCTCAACGCCATGCGGCCGGTGGTGGCCGCCCGGGGGATCGGCCTGGCCGAAGGGGCGCTGATGTACGCCACCGAGTACGTCAAGCAGCGCGAGGCGTTCGGGGGGACCATCGCCGACTTCCAGGGGATCCAGTGGGAGATCGCCAAGACGGCAGTGGACATCGAGGCGGCCCGGTTGCTCACCTACCGTTCGGCCTGGCTGGCGGACCAGGGGAAATTCACCAAGGAGTACGTCCCGTTCCTCTCGATGGCCAAGTACTTCGCCACCGAGCTCGCCGTCCGGGCCTCGGGCCTGGCCGTCCAGCTGCTCGGCGCCGCCGGATATATGGAGGATCACCCGACCGAGCAGTGGTACCGCGATGCCCGCCAACTGACCATCGTGGAGGGCACCTCGCAGGTACAGCTCGGGCTCATCGCCCGGGGGGTGCTCGGGCACGATCTGTGGTGGGACTGACTGTGGCCGGCCCTTCTCAACCGGAACTGACCTTCGAGTCGCTCGGGGGCTGGCCCGGCGTGCTCACCGATCTCCTGTCCGGCAAGTCATTGAGCGCCGAGCAGTCCGAGGTCGTCCTGGGTCAGGTGCTCTCGGGGAATGCCGCACCGTCACAGATCGCAGCACTGGCCACGGCCCTCCGGGCCAAGGGGGAATCGGTCGGCGAAATGACCGGATTCGTCCGGGCCATGGTGGCTCACGCCGTCCCTCTGGATCTGCCCGCAGGCATCGAGCTCGTCGACACGTGCGGCACCGGAGGGGACCGGTTGCGGAGCATCAATGTCTCGACCATCGCCGCCTTGGTGGTGGGAGCCACGGGCGCCAAGGTCTGCAAACACGGCGGCCGGGCTTCGTCGTCCGCAGTCGGGGCGGCCGACGTGCTCGAGGCCCTCGGAGTTGTGGTGGACCTCGGCCCCAGAGGAGTGGCCCGGTGTATCGACGAAGTGGGCATGGGCTTCTGCTTCGCCCCGCGGTTCCATCCTGCGATGCGGTTCGCGGCGCCCGTCCGCAAGGAGTTGGGTATCCCGACCGTCTTCAACTACCTCGGTCCGCTGGCCAACCCGGGCCGGGCCCGCTACCAGGTGGTCGGGGTGAGTGATCCAGCGGTGGCGGACAAGATGCTCGGGGTGCTGGCGGCCAACGGGACCAAGCGGGCCATGGTGGTCTACGGCGACGACGGGCTGGACGAGCTCAGCACCACCGGTCCGTCGACGGTGCACGAACTGCAGGTGTCGGCCGACGGCCGCTATGAAATTTCGAAGTATCGGGTGGACCCTGCCGAGCTGGGCCTGGCTCGGGCCACCATCGAAGATCTCCGGGGCGGGGATGCCCGCTTCAATGCCGATGCCATTCGCCAGGTGATCGGCGGAGAGCCCTCACCCCACAGGGATATCGCCGTCCTCAACGCGGCGGCGGCCCTGATGGTCATCGGTCGAGCTCCCGACCTTCCGACCGGAATCACGATGGCCTGCGAGGTGATTGATGACGGCCGCGCCGATGCCGTGCTCGAAGCCCTGATCAGGGTGTCCCAACTCGCTGCGCCCGACGATCCCGATTCCGTCTGACACCACCCCGGGCCGCGGCCACCGGGGTGGATCATCGGCAGGGCAGGATGAAGCAGATCACAGGGTCAGGCCGCCGAACCGAAACCGCTGACTGGTGTCCGTGCGTCCATGTCGCTGATCAGTTCGACAAGAGTCGGGATCCGGTCTGAAGGCAAGCACATCCCCTGATCACGGTCTACCTCCATGATGCGGACCCGTTCGGAGTTGGCATTGAGCCATTGGGCGATGATCCTCCGCTCATCGTCATGACCGTCCTGTGCCGGATCTTCCTGGCCGGGGAGGGACGGTTGGCCATCGGGCAGTCCGCCGTGGCCGACCAGCAGTCCGTCGTCGATCTCGACGGTGCCTTCTCCCTCGATGGCGAGCACCATACGCCCGGAGGCCCGCAGCGACACCACGTGGCGATGCCCGGCCAGCAGCCGGCGGAGGCGTTCCACCTCATCCCGGACGACGGCGGCTTCTTCGTACTGCTGCTGTTGGGACAGCGCAACGAGACTTTCGACCAGCGGCGAGAGCAGGTCCGTCGGATTCATGGACAGATCGTCGTTGCTCCAGGTGGCCCGCCGGCCATGGCGCGGGCGCGGCTGTCGTCGGCGGGTGCTGTCCGAGGTCGGCTTGGGGTTGGTCCGCTCGTTCCTCCTGCCCCTTCTCTTCCCCTGTTGGTTGAAGGCCGGCGCCCACGCTCTGATCAACCGACCCTCGGTGACGGCGGCGGCCAGCGGCCCAGGACAGACCCGATGGTTGACGGCATGCAGCTGGCGAAGCAAGCGACCGACCTTGGGCCGTCTGTCGCCCGTGAAGTATGAGCGGACGCGAGCCTGCAGATCGGTTGCCTTCCCCACGTAGAGCACGGTTCCGGATGCGTCGGTGAACCAGTAGACACCGGGTCGGTGGGGGAGCCGGGTGGTGAGCCGTAGCTTGGCGGCCTGCGGATGCCCGAGGAGTCGCGTGAGATCCAGCAACTCCTCGAGTCCGACAATTCCGAATGATCCGGCCCGTTCGAGCAGCGCGTGGAGGAGGTCACCGGTGGCCAGCACATCGGCCAGCGCCCGGTGGGAGGGCTGGTGGGGGAGCCGGAGGCTTGAGGCCAATGTGCCCAGTTTGCAGTTGGGCACCATGTCACGGACCAGCCGACGGGAGAGCGCCAGCGTGTCGACGGTGGCATTGGAGAGACGATCCCGTCCGGTCGACGTCAGGGCATGGTCGAGAAAGGAGAGGTCGAAGCGAAGATTGTGGCCGACGAGTACCGCTCCACCGACGAACTCCAGAAAGGAAGGGAGCATTTCTCCCACCCGGGGTGCTCCGGACACCATTTCATCGCTGATCCCGGTCAGGGCCGTGATGAGGGGAGGAATCCGCTCGTCGGGTCGGACCAACGTCTGGTAGGTGCCGAGCCGCTCACCACCCCGGTAGCGAGCGGCGGCCACTTCGGTCAACGACGCCGACGCCGGGGAACCTCCTGTCGTTTCCACGTCGACCACCACGAATGTCACCTGGTGAAGCGGGGTGCCAAGGTCGTCGAATGACCGCTGCCGCTCGATCTGCATGGATTCATGGTAGCGAACGTGTGTTCGTAGATGGGAGATGTGGGGCCCGGCCTCCGGCGACTACCGTGTGGGCGGTGACCACTGAATCACCAGCCACCCATGTCCCTGCGAGTGTTTCGCCGAATCTGACCCGCTACCGGTGCGCCGCCTGCGGCAATCTCACCCGATTCAATGTGGTGAGCAACCGTCGGACGCGGGCGTTCCATCACTTCTCGGTGGGGGGCGAGCTCACCGTGGAGGACGTCGAGGTCCTCGATGACGTGGTGGAGGAGGTGTCGTGCCGGTGGTGTGGCAATGGCAACGCAGTCGAAGTGATCGACGAGGGCGCCGCGACGACGGAGTAGCGCCCGCGTCTCCGCTGTCCGACCCCGAGTTCGTGGCCGGTCTCCGGCCTATTCCATCAGGGCCGGTGGGCTCTGCGATCGCTCGGCCGGCGCCGGACATCGTGGGCACTGACCCGAGCGGCCGGCCACTCAGGATCCGTATCGACGAGTTCGCGAGACCGATCCTGTTCGCCTTTCTGCACATCAACTGTGATGGTTGCGATGAGTTCTGGCGTGGATTTCGTGATGCATCCCTGATCGGGCTGCCGTCGGCGACGGCCGCGGCGATCGTGACCAAAGGGCCTGCAACCGTTTCCGTGGGCGAGATCGAGCGGGTCGCCGCGGGAATCAGCCGTGTTCCCGTGGTCATGAGCGATGAGGCGTGGACTGCATACCGCGTGCTGGGCTACCCCTTCTTCGTCCTGGTGGACCCGTCGACGCGGACCGTCATCGGCGAGACGGTGGGATTTGGGTGGCAAGATGTCATGGCCATGATCCAGTCGACTGGACATGGCGAGGTAGACGTCGAGGCGTAACGGGGTCCACCGACTGGTTCAGCGGGTGCAGCCGGCAGTCGCCAGGCGGCGACCATGCATCTGTCGGCCACCTCATGAGGTTTCGGCTGCGCACGCCGGGGCCTTCCAGAATTTCTCAGTTGAACCGAACTATCGCTTCCAGCCGATAGCGCGGTGAGCTACCTATCGCCTGTAGGCGATAAATTGACCCAATGAGCCAAACCAGTGCCCGGACCCGTAGGTACTTCGAAGCACGGATCGATCGACTCCGTCTGGTGGCGGACGAGCCCCCACCCCACCAGGGATGGATCAGAGCCATCAGAGATGCTCTCGGAATGTCGAGCACGGAGCTCGCCTCCCGTTTGGCCGTCGGACAGCCGACCATTTCCGGTCTCGAACGGAGTGAGATCCGCGGCACGATCAAGTTGGAGACACTGCGTCGGGCCGCAGACGCGCTCGACTGTGAGGTCTTCTACTACCTCGTACCTCGCACGACCCTCGAGGACACCGTGCAGAGACAGGCCCGGCAGAAGGCGCAGGAACAGCTCAGCCGCGAGGCCGATGACCCTGTCGACGCCGCAGGCGAGGCCAGTGCCTCGACTCGACTCGACGAGCTTGCTCTCCGCTTTGTGGACCGCAAGGGACTCTGGACCGACTGAGCGCATTCCTAACGCTCACTGCACTGGACCACAGGCGATCCACAGCCCCGTTCTTCATGCTCTTCCTTGAAAGCAACCGTCGTTCAAGGAGCAGAGATGAGCGAAAATCATCCGCAGGTACCACAAGACGTGGTGCGATCCGATCCATTTCCGGCAATCAGCCAACGGCGCCGCCGGGGAGTACAGGTGACGAGCGCCGCGGCGATCGCGTTGGGATTGATCCTGACCGGTAGTTCGGCCGCAGGTGCGGCGACCTCGAATACACCGACAAGCCCGTCGGCTTCGGCGGCCAAATCTGGTCAGCGGCCCTTCGACGGTGCCAGGCCGGCAGCTGTGGGCACGGTGAAGTCGATCGGAGACGGCACGTTCACCGTCCTGGCCCACGACGGCACCACCATGACGGTTGACGTCGACAGCTCGACGACGTACTTCGATCCGGGTGTCAGTTCGCCGAACATTGCTTCGGTGACGGTCGGTGAGCAAGTGGCCGTCTTCGGGTCCGGCACGACCGAGTCGGTGACCGCGACCCGGGTGGCCATCGGCCGGCCACCGGTCAGCGGCACCGGCGGACCGGGGGGAGGGGCTGGACCGGGGAGCGGGCCGGGAAATGGTCCGGGGAACGGCCCCGGTGGGAACCCGGGACACGGCACCGGTAAGTCGCCGGCACTCGGTGCCGGTCCACCCGGATAGGCGATCCGGTGGGCCAGGGCCGGCCCCGGGCGTGCGGTCCGACCGGCCGGAGGCCATTCTGTAACCGTGATGCACGCCTGCACCCTGGTCCTCGAGCTGCACATCCCGGAGAGCGGTTCACTCAAAGCCAAGCGAGCTGTCGTCAAGCATGTGGTCGAGACCTGCAGGTCGCGGTTCGGTGTTGCCGCTGCTGAAGTCAGCTACCAGAATCGGTGGCAGCGTGCAGAGGTGGGTTTCGCCACAGTCTCCGGATCCCCCGACCAGGTGGTGAAGGTCCTCGACGCGGTCGAGCGTTTCGTCTGGTCCCAACCGGGCGTGGAGGTATTGAGCGGCAGCCGCTGTTGGTTCGAACCCGACTGACCGAGGTCGCCGAGGCCACCGATGCGTGTGGGGCGATCCGGGTGACCTTGCCGTAGCCTCTCGGACATGCCCACCCTTCCTGAGCTGCTGCAGGACCTCGACGACGAGTTCGCCGACGCTCGCCGCCTGGTTTCGCGGTTGGACTCGGCCGATGCTGCCTGGGACCAGGCCACGCCGGCGCCGGGCTGGGCGGTTCGCGACCAGGTCAGCCATCTGGCTTTCTTCGACGATGCCGGGCGCCAGGCCCTGGTCGACCCGCTGGGGTTCTCCGCCGAAGCAGAGCGAGCGATGGCACGGTCGGGGGATCCGATGCAGGAGCATCTGGACAAAGGGCGGGCCATGGACGGAGACGAGCTCCTTGGCTGGTGGGATCGTGGCCACGCTGGAATGATGCGTGAACTTTCGGTCGCCGATCCGACGGCCAGAGTCCCCTGGTACGGGCCGCCGATGGGTGTGATGTCGTTTGTCTCGGCACGATTGATGGAGACATGGGCTCACGGCCAGGACATTGCCGATGCACTGGGTGCACAGCGGGCACCGACCGACCGTCTCCGTCATGTGGCCCATCTGGGGGTCCGGGCCAGGCCGTTCTCGTACCTGGTCCACGGTCTCGATGTCCCACCCGGCCGCATCGACGTGACCCTGACAGCTCCTTCCGGAGGAGCGTGGCACTGGGAGATCGGCTCGCCCGAGCAGGGTGAGCAGCCGGCGGAGGTCACCGGCCCGGCCTTCGACTTCTGCCTCGTGGTCACGCAGCGCAGCAACGTGGCTGATACCGGGCTGACCATCACGGGCGACCGTGCCCGCCAGTGGATGTCCATCGCCCAGGCCTTCGCCGGTCCGCCGGGCGAAGGCCGTCATCCTCGCAACCATCCCACATGACCGGCACCCGGATCGGGGTGATGACGGCTACCGGTCTGTGGCCGACAATTCTCCAGCCGCGGCCACGAGTCCGTCGACGTCCTCCTCTGATGTGTCGAACGAGGCCATCCAACGGACCACGCCCGTCTCCTCGTCCCATACATAGAAGGGATAGCGTTTTTGCAGCGCCTCGGTCACATCCGGGGGGAGGGCGGCGAACACCCCGTTGGCCTCGACCGGATAGGCCAATCTGACCCCGGGGATAGAGGACATCCCGTCGGCCAACCTTCTGGCCATGCGGTTGGCATGGCCGGCGTTCTTCTGCCAGAGGTCGTCGGTCAGGAGTGCGGTGAACTGAGCCGACATGAAACGCATCTTCGAGGCCAGCTGCATCGACTGCTTGCGAAGGTAGCGAAGGGCTGGCTGGTTCTCCGGGCGAAACGAGATGACGGCCTCCGCACCCATGGCGCCGTTCTTGGTCCCGCCGTAGGAGAGGACGTCGACTCCCACGGACGACCCGAACGCTCCTAACGGGGCATCGAGAAAGGCGGCCGCATTCGACAACCGAGCCCCGTCCAGATGGAGCCACATCCCGCGGTGGTGAGCCCAGTCGGCGAGGGCTTCGATCTCATGCAGGCGATAGCAGGTTCCCACCTCGGTGGACTGGGTGATCGACACCACCTTGGGTTGCACGCGGTGTTCGTCGCCGACGCCGTTGACCGCCGCCTCCGCCAGCTCGGGGGTGAGTTTTCCGTCAGGTGTGACCACCGGGATGAGCTTGCTTCCCAAAAATCTCTCCGGAGCGCCGCATTCGTCCACATAGATGTGGGCTTCCGCCGAGCAGATCACCGCTTCGAACGGCCGCAGGAGCGATTGAAGCCCCACCACGTTGGCCCCGGTCCCGTTGAAGACAATGAAGACCTCAGCCTCGTGGCCGAAGTGCTCTTTGAAAAGGCCGACGGCGTGCCCGGTCACCGGATCGTCCCCGTAGGAGGACACGTGGTCGACATTGGCCTCGACGATGGCAGCCAGCACATCGGGGTGCACACCGGACCAGTTGTCACTGGCGAACGTCCGGTCTGTGGCGGTCATGGGACTCCTCTCAGCTGCGGGCCAACGGCTTATACCGGATCCGATGGGGCTGGTCCGCATCGACCCCGAGCCGCTTCTTGCGGTCCGCCTCGTAGTCGCTGAAGTTCCCCTCCCACCACCGGACCTCGGAGTCCCCTTCGAAGGCCAGCACATGGGTGGCGATCCGGTCGAGGAACCATCGGTCGTGGCTGATGACCACGACGCATCCCGGAAAGCTCAGGAGGCCCTCCTCCAGGGCCCGGAGGGTGTCGACATCGAGGTCGTTGGTGGGTTCGTCGAGGAGGAGAACGTTGCCCCCGCTCTTCAGCACCTTGGCCAGCTGGACCCGGTTCCGCTCGCCACCCGAGAGCTCCCCGACCTTTTTCTGCTGGTCACTTCCGGTGAAGCCGAAACTGGCCACGTAGGCCCGCCCGTGCAGCTCGCGTTGCCCGACGACGATCCTGTCCTCACCGCCGGTGATCTCGTCGAAGACGGTGGCGTCGCCGGTGAGCTCCTCACGCGATTGGTCGACATAGGCCAGCTTGACCGTCGACCCGACGTCGATGCTGCCACCGTCGGGCACCTCCTCACCGACGATCATCCTGAACAGCGTGGTCTTTCCGGCGCCATTGGGGCCGATGACCCCGACGATGCCCCCAGGAGGCAGGAGGAAGGACAGCCCGTCAATGAGAAGACGGTCCCCATAACCCTTGACCAGGCTCTCAGCCTCGACCACGCGGTCCCCGAGCCTGGGGCCAGGGGGGATGGCAATTTCGAGGTTGTCGGCTCGCCGGTCGGCAGCCTCAGCTTCGGCCACCAGGTCGTTGTAGGCGTTGATGCGCGCCTTGCCTTTGCTCTGGCGAGCTCGTGGGGACATGCGGATCCATTCGAGCTCCCGTTGGAGCGCCCGCTGACGTGATTGGTCGGTTTTCTGCTCTTTGGCCAGTCGGTCCTGCTTCTGTTCGAGCCACGACGAATAATTCCCCTCCCAGGGGATACCGGCGCCCCGGTCCAACTCGAGAATCCATCCGGCCACATTGTCGAGGAAGTAGCGGTCGTGGGTGACGGCCACCACCGTTCCCGGGTACTCCTGGAGCGTGCGCTCCAGCCAGGCCACCGATTCGGCATCCAGGTGGTTGGTGGGTTCATCGAGGAGCAGGAGATCCGGTTTGGACAGGAGCAGCCGGCACAAGGCCACCCGACGCCGTTCTCCGCCCGAAAGCGTCGACACGTCGGCGTCGCCCGGAGGGAGCCGGAGGGCGTCCATGGCGATCTCGAAGGTCCGCTCGAGATCCCAGGCGCCGGCCGCGTCGATCTTGTCCTGGAGATCGGCCTGTTCGGCCAGCAACTTGTCGAAATCGGCGTCCGGCTGTCCCATGGCCGAGCAGACGGCATTAAATCGATCAACCAGGGCTTTTGTCTCGGCGACCCCGTCGGACACGTTCCCCAAGACATCCTTGGTCGGATCGAGCTGGGGCTCCTGGGCGAGATAGCCGACCGTGAAGCCCCCGGTGAGCCGGGCCTCGCCGGAGAAGCCATCGTCTTCCCCAGCCATGATCTTGAGCAGGGAGGACTTGCCCGACCCGTTCGACCCGATGACGCCGATCTTGGCTCCGGGGAAGAACGAGAGGTTGATTCCTTTGAGCACTTCACGGTCCGGTGGATAGAACCGCCGCAGGTCACGCATGGTGTAGATGTACTGGGCTGGCATAGGCAACAGTGTGGCCCAGTCGAGCACCACCCGGGGCCACGGGTCCATCGGTGCCTCCATCTGGTTCCGGCGGCGCCCGGAAGTATCCTCTAGGCAATGAGCACCGGGCTTTGGGGCATCCTTTGACGACCGGACCCGAACCCACAGCCGAACCCGTGTCCCTTTCCCGGAGGGCCACGATCGTCCAGCAGACCAGGCGCCTGATCTCCGCCATCCGGGTGAACGACGAGACCAAGGTCGAAAACGCCATCCTCGCCCTCAGCCAGCGGAGCCGGTGGTTGGCGCCCCTGGCCCTGGTGGTGGGGGCGTTCGCCATGCTCTTCCAGGGCTTGAAGCTCCTGGTCACCAACTGGCGGCTCACCCTGGTCGAGATCCTGCCGGCCATGTGGATCTGGGCGGCGATGCTCGACCTCAAGCTCCACGTGTTCCGGGGCAAGCAGTTCCACATCGTCAGGGGCCCGCTGCTGATACCCATCCTTCTGGTCATCGCCGGCATCACCGCGGCCAGCTTCTACCTCAATGCGGTCTTCGCCTTTGCCATTGCCAAACCCGGCACACCCCAGATCCGTCCGGCATTCGCCCAGGCGCGCGCTCACCTCCGCCCCATTCTCTACTGGGGCATCTCGGTCGGAATCGCCCTCTGGTTTGCCACGATCGTGGTCCAGCGCTGGGGGAGGACCTGGTATGCCGTCGTGCTGAGCATCGTGGTGGGGGTGATGATGTTCGCCTACGTGGCCGTTCCGTCCAGGCTGGTCGGGATCAAGTCGGACCGATCGAAACGGGACAAGCTCACCGCCACGGCCGTGGGTGGGGCTATCGGCGGGGTCGTCTGCTCACCTCCGTACGCCCTGGGTCGGGTGGCCATCCTGCTGCTGGGCTCACACACCTTCAGAATTCTGGCCGTCATCATGTTGGCCGTGGCTGTGGTGCTGCAGACCGGCGCCACCACGGCCACCAAGGCCATCAAGTTCAGCGCCAAGCTGGTGGTCAGTCCCACGACCCCGGCTTCGGACACGCCCGACGCAAGGGCTGAGGACGCAGACGACATCGTCGATGCGGCGACAGCGGACCCGGCCATCGAGGCCCGAGCAGCCGGTTCGCCCGCTTCATCCCAGGCACCACCAGTCGTCCCCTCCGTCCCTGCGGTCGCTTCTGACGAAGTCTGACGTCGTGGCCGCGGCGGGCGTTGACCGAGAGATTGCAAACGAACCTACTGTCACCGCCGGGAGTTGAGTACGTCGCTCGGACACGCCAACCTGGTGCGCCGGGAAGAAAGCTACTGACCGCCGAGGGCGGTGGTATCGGCACCCAGCGTCCTCTGAGCGTCCGGGCGAATTCGGCACAGTAGGGGAATCCACAACCTGAAGTGGAGGCGATCGCCGATGGTGGCCTCGACTGAAGTCGCTGGCGTTCGTTCAAATGCGCATGCTCAGCGTCCGGCCGACCGTAGCTGGCCTGAAACCGAAAAGAGTGTTGCTGCTCAACGAGAAATTGGTTGCAACCGATCTCCTGGCGGCGAAACGACAGTGGAGAAATAATCGGTGCAAGGTCGGCGCCCAGGAGTGCAGCAAGGTGGAACGGTGACTCTTCGAGCGTGCTTGACGAACGTGGATTCCCGATCAGAAGCGTGCGATCGCCGCGAGCCGCGGTGATCACTGACACTCAAACTATTTGTACGGTCCGTTCAGTGACTCGCGCACTGGCACCGGGTCGCTCATATCGTTCGGCCCGTATGCATCCGTCGGTAATGCGCCGCTCCAACAGGCGAGGATCAATAAAACGATGGGCGCCACTGTCGGTGGCGATCTGCTCGGTGCTCGTGACGGCCTGCGGCCAGGTCGCCGCCACTCCATTGGAAGGATCGTCCGGGCAGAGAATGGGACGGATCAACTCGAGCGTGGTTTCAACGCCAACACCACCGGCCACTTTTCAGTCGAGTCAGGTGCTATCGGGGTGGTTCGCTGCGGAATCGGCATTCGCCAATGCTGCCCGCATGCCGGATCCGTACGCACCGGAACTGGCGGCGACCACCATCGATCCCCAGTTGAGCTGGTCTCGGGCCCTACTTGACCGGATGGAAGTGGCTGGTCAAATAGCCACTGGTCCAGTCAATTACGGAACACCTCGCGTCATCGCATCCCACGGGGATCTGGCAACCGTCCGGACGTGCGCCTGGGATGCCGAGATCGTTGTCTTTAGCGCAACGGGCCGGATAGCTCCAGGAATACCCGGACAAGTGGACTTCGAACTGTTCACATCCACGATGCAGCACACCGAAGGTGGATGGAAACTATTGGCGCAGGAGATAGGCGTGGGCCGATGCGATCGACTGTGAAGTTCGTGGTCGTCCTGACTGCCGTCGTGGGTAGCGTCATCATGCTTTCGGTCCCCGGACAAGCTTCGGTGACCGGGGGTGACGGAGGCGGCAAAGTCACAGTTGGGGCTTCTGGGAGCGGATCGGGGGGTGGTAGCCAAGGTGGCGGGGCGGGCGGCGGAGGTGGAGGAAGCGGTGCCAGCCCTTGGCAATGCATCTATACCAAGCTTGTCCTGAACGATGAAGGAGGAATCGCACCGGGCGGGCCCACTCCAGGAAGTTGGTACTCGGTGACCTGTACAGATCAGGCGACCGGCGCAGTCCGTACCGAAACCGAATGGATTCCGGATGCAACTGCCCCAACCAATCCTCCAGTCAGCCCCTTCGCGGTCGCTCTCGAGGCGGAGAACTCACTCCGGTTGCCTCCGCCAACTGGGTACACCAATCCGGCGGGCATCTCAGTTGTGAACCTGCCAACGTGGCTTTGGATAGACGCGAGCATCTGGCATTCCTTTTCCGTCACGGCAACTGTTGGGACGGTCAGCGCTACGGCGACTGCTACACCGACGATGGTCACGTGGTCGACAGGCGATGGAGTGACTACGACCTGCCATGGGCCGGGCACCGCCTACGATCCCTCCCAACCGTCGTCGCAACAATCGACGTACTGCTCTCACACGTACACCGTTTCTTCGGCGGGGCAACCGCCTCCAGCTGACGATCCCAATACAGGGGCCTTCACTGTGCGAGCCGCCATCGACTGGTCGGTATCCTGGTCCGCCCTGGGTGAGACGGGCGGGGGAACCCTGCCCTCACTCTCGACCTCATCTTCGACGACCCTTCGCGTCGAACAGGTGGAGAGCGTCAATACCAACGGGTCATCGGCATGACCTCGCTTCTCGAACGCGGCTCTGGCGCTCCTCAGACCGCAGCGGGCACAAATATCAGGACTCGACTACCGATTTCCGCCCGGAACAGAAGGCCGTTGGTCCTTTTGGCGTCCCTTGTAATGGTCTTGACAAGTATCGCCGTCTTTGCCGATATCTACGGATCGTCGAACCACCAGACTTCCGTGTTGATCGTGACTGTGCCCATCCAGCAGGGCCAAGAATTCAGTGGGAACGATCTCGGACAGGCAAGCCTTTCAGTGGCCAACGGAGTGAGCGCAATACCAGTTGCGGATGCCGCGGAGCTCATGGGTAAACGAGCGGCAGTCACCATTCCCGCCGGAAGCCTCCTGGTCACCGCTGACGTGACTATTGCTCAGCCGATTGCTGCTGGCGATGCGGTCGTAGGCCTAGCACTAAAGCCAGGTCAGCTCCCCTCAGCAGGAGTCGAATCCGGGGACGAAGTAATGGTTGTCCAGACGGCAAGTTTGGGTGCGCCGCTGAACCCGCCTTCGGTCGCGGCCGGCGGAGAGGCTTCAACGGGTGTCCTGGTGCCGCAGGCACTCGTGTTCAACGTCGACGCGCCTCCGACAGACGGTGCCTCGAGTGCATCGCAGCTGGTTTCGATTGAGTTGTCGTCAACGTTGGCTGCGACGGTCTCTGCCGCTGCCGCAGCGGATCAAGTGAGCCTCGTCCTCCTCCCTGCCCTCTCTCCCGACTCTCGACCTAGCGGTAAGGGCCCGACCGGCGACCGCAAGCGAGCGTCATCGGCAGTCGGCAAGGGCTCATGACCATCGTCAGCTTTGCCTCGATAAAAGGTGCACCAGGGGTGACCACCCTCGCCTGCCTGATTGGAGCCACATGGCCTGAGCAACGCCAGGTTGTACTGGTGGAGGCGGACCCGAGTGGCGGCGATCTCGCAGCACGATTTCACCTATCGTCGCGAGACGGATGGCCTGCGTTCAACGCATCTGCGCGCCGAACGGGTGTGGACCTCAACTTCGAGACTCATCTTCAACAGCTCCCGGGTGGTCTTGATGTCCTCGTCGGTACCCGGGGCTTGGAAAGCGATTCGGCGACGGGGTCGATGGAGGCGCTTCTTTCGTGTGTGGCCACCCCGGTGGACCGGGCTAGGGACGTTCTCGTCGATCTAGGTAGGTTGATTCCGGGGGGATCGATGGGCTGGATTGAGCATTCTGATTGTGTCGTTGTCTGTACTCGGGGTGACGCCGCTTCCTTAGTGCAGGTGCGTGAGAGAGCATCGATCGTTCTAGGCCGGTGTCGTGGAAAGGTATCGCTTGCCATCGTCGGGCCCCGGAGTTATCCAAAGGCCGAAATCGAGGGTTTCACTGGAATACCGGTGATCGGAGAATATCCGTTCGATCCAGCAGCTGCTGCGGTGGTTGCCGGAGAGGAGAGCGGCGGGCGCCGCCTTCACCGATCAGCTCTTGTTTCCGCAACGACCACGATGGGATCGGTCCTGGCCCGTGGATCCACAGACTCTGGTGGGCGGACGCTGACCAGCGAAGTGGAGCAAAATGGTCGGGACACGAACGAAGGAACTGCGCAGCGGCTCCGCTATCGAGGCCCAGCCGCATGGTCGATGCTGAGGCCGAGGAATCTGGGGGCCCGATCCAGCTCGATCAGTCCATCGCCTCTTGAAGAAGCACGCAATTGACCCCCCGCCTGGCGAAAGCGATCCGCGAGATGGTGGCCGAGGATCTGGCCACACCGCAGGCCGTTGGCTTGGTGGCCGACGATCGCCGCGAGTTTGCTCGCCAGCAAGTGTTTACGCACCTGGACGATCTGACCTCGGGGACGAATGGGAGTTGGAAGGCATGTGAAAGTACCGAGGAAGAGCAACAGCTAGCAAAGACGGTTCTCGATGCCTTGTTTGGAATGGGACGCCTTCAGGTGCTCATTGACGACGGGGAAATTGAAAACATCGATATCAACGGATATGACCACGTGTGGGCAACATTCGCGGACGGCTCCAAAAGGATGATGCACCCAATTGCCGATTCCGACGAGGAACTGGTCGACCTCGTCCGGTCGGCGGCCAGCCGCTTTGGGCTCTCCGAGCGACGTTTTGATCTTGCCCGCCCCGAATTGGACCTACAACTTCCGGACGGAAGTCGGCTGTCCGCGTTAATGGCCGTGACCGCTCGTCCCGCAGTGTCAATCCGCAGACATCGATTCTCCGACCTTTCGCTCTCTGATCTCACAGAGTTGGGCACTCTCGACTCGGACCTCGCATTGTTTCTAAGCGCAGCGGTGAGGTCGAGGAAAAATATTGTCGTCTCCGGCGCTATGAATTCCGGCAAGACAACGCTCCTGCGGGCCCTCGCCGCTGAGATATCCCCCCGCGAAAGGATTGTGACCATCGAGCAGGCCTTTGAGCTCGGATTGGAAGCTGCCCAGGACCGGCATCCGGACATGGTCGCTGTTGAAGCACGTCCGGCCAATGTAGAGGGCGTCGGCTTGATTTCGGTAGCCGACCTGGTAAAGCGGGCCCTCCGTATGAACGCGGACAGGGTGATCGTCGGTGAAGTCCTAGGCGACGAAGTGCTGCCAATGCTCAACGCCATGAGCCAGGGCCGCTCCGGTTCAATGTGTACTATTCATGCCGACTCCTCTGCCGGTGTGTTCAGGCGGATTGCGTCCTATGCGGTCCAGGCTCAGGAGAGGCTGCCGCTGGAGGCAACCAATCTTCTCATCGCCGGGGCCATCCACTTTGTCGTCCATCTCGATTCCGAGCTTCAGGACGGAGACGACACTCTACGAGGCATCTCCGGCGCATCTGGGTGGTTGCCGTCGGACCGTCCCGACTCTGGTGTGGGTTTCCATCATTTTCCTCCGACAACTGCGCGTCAGCGATTCGTGTCATCGGTACGAGAAGTAGTTGACGCAGAAGGCGTGCAAGTCGTCTCCAATGAGGTATTCCGACCGGGGCCGAACCGTCGGGCGGTTCCGTCGTCGCCACTGAGGGCCGAGACGTTGAGGGAACTCGAGGAGTACGGCTATCACTCGCCTTCCTGGGACACCGCCGGGTTTCGGCAATGAGGGGCCTGTTTGTCATCGGCAGCGGACTCTGTTTCGGCCTCGGAGTTGCTGGCATCACGTTCATGTGGCACGCCGACACAGGAAGAGAACGTGTGCCGCGTCCGACGGGCCAGACGACGGCACGTATACGGAGCCAGAGTCCCCTCATCGTGTTGTCGTGCGTTGGTGGGGTGGTGACCGCTCTGATCACTGGATGGCCGGCCGCTGGCCCGATCATGGCCTTGGCTATTTGGGGTCTTCCGGGCTTGTTCGGGCAGACGTCTGGTTCGGTTTCCATCGTCAAGATCGAATCCATTGCCACGTGGACGGAGATGCTGCAGAGCACCCTTGCTGCATCTGCTGGCCTGAGTCAGGCGATTGTGGCTACTGCCCCGCTGAGCCCTGCCCCGATTCGGGGCGCGTCGATGCGTCTGTCAGGCAGGCTCAACGCTGGCATGCACCCGAACGATGCGTTGGTTCAGTTTGCCGACGAACTCATGGACCCATGCGCGGATCGGGTTGTGTGCGCTCTCCAGCTGGCCGTTACTTCACGTGCTCAACGTATGGGTGACTTGTTAGCGGCCCTGGCCGACTCGACGAGAGACGAAGTGGCGCTCCGATTGCGGATCGAAACAAGCCGAGCCGCCGTTCGGAGTGGAGTCAGGACCGTACTTGTGTTCTCCGTCGCGTTCGCCTTCGGGCTGGCCATTCTGGCCCACCCGTATCTGTCCCCGTTCGACTCAGCGGACGGCCAGATCGTTTTAGCCGTCGTCGGTGCCTTATACGCAATCGGGTTGGCTCTGATGGTGCGTTTGGCCCGTCCCCCTGCCCCGGTTCGGTTGCTCGGTGGTCAGGTTTCCCGGACGTGACCACCGTCATCATTCTCGGAGCCCTCGCTGGCATCGGCTGCGTCGGAGTCGTTCACGGAGCACACACAGAGAGCCCATCCCTGGAGGCGATTGCCAACGTCATGGGCCGACCATCGCAGACCACCTTTGAACCAACCGGCAGGCGCGGAGCCTCTGTTCGGATGGGTAGGTCAGTAGCCAATTGGGTTGAAGGGACTGTGAGTGCATCTCATCCCGCCTTGTTGTCCGTTCACTCCGGTCTTTCGATCACCGGAGAGTCGCCTGAGGGATTGGCGTTCAAGGTCCTGGTGGCAGGGAGCGCAGGACTGCTGTGCCCACCCCTCGTTTGGTTGGCAGCACAGTCGTCCGGGGTTTCGGTGAGCCCGGTGCTGGTGATACTGGTCGCGATCATCGCTGCACCTGGGATGGCATTCCTCCCAGTGACCCTCTTGTTCAGCCGGGCCCGAGAGCGGCGGCGCCATTTCCGAATCGTCATCGGGTCATTTGTCGACTTGGTGGTCCTCAGCTTGGCTGGTGGCGTCGGCATCGAGGGCGCTCTTCTCGCTGCGTCGCGAGTCAGTGACGACTGGGCAGCCACCCGAATGGCGAGGGCTCTATCCAGAGCGCGGGATGCCGGTCAGGCCCCATGGACAGGATTGGGTCAACTCGGGGTGGAGATCGCCGTCCCCGAGCTCGTTGAACTCTCTGCAACTCTCGAGCTGGCAGGTACCGAGGGGGCGAGGATACGTCAGTCGTTGACCGCCAGAGTGGTCTCCTTGCGTCGTCACGAGCAAGCAGATGCTGAATCTGCCGCCAACACCATGACGGAACGGCTTTTCCTGCCTGGCGCTCTTCTGTTGTTCGGGTTCCTCCTGTTCATCGGCTACCCCGCCTTCAGTCGAATTCTCGGCGGCATCTGATGTCGATGGGAATGATCCCAGCGAGAGCAGAGCCTGTGCACCGCAAGAATCGTCCAGCAAGTACACACGAAGGGAATATTGAACATGCCAAATCAAATCGTGATGATCTGGTCCTATCTCCGAGCTCGAGTGGAAGCACGAGACTGGAAGAACGAGGCCGGTTCGGTGGTGGAGACGGTCATCATTACAGCTATCTTCGCCGCTTTGGCGATTACCATCGGTGCCATCATTGTCGCCAAGGTGACAGCAAAGACCAACTCGATCAATCTCAATTAGCAACCTGTACTCAAGTCGATGTCGATGGTTCACATCAACCAACACGTCGGACCACGAAGGTTCGCCTCCGGCTGGGTCCACGGATGGCAGAACTCGGCGGAAGGCGATTTGTCGATGATCGCGGGTCCTCAACTATTGAAGCGGTGCTTGTCGTTCCGGTACTGATGCTGATACTGCTCGTGTTGGTCCAGTTCGCTCTTTGGGCACACGCCGCCCAGGTCGCCCAGTTGGCCGCATCGGAAGGTGACCAGGCGGCGCGTAGTTTCGGGGGTGGAG
This sequence comes from uncultured Acidimicrobiales bacterium, assembly GCA_963713625.1. GTDB lineage: Bacteria > Actinomycetota > Acidimicrobiia > Acidimicrobiales > RAAP-2 > Bog-756. Next base: position 445,733 of record CAVQMN010000011.1, read on the forward strand.
CTGCAATCGGTGAGTCCCGCGCCAACTCGATTCTTCGAGGTGCCGGATCCGACCTTTCGACCTCCAACGCGACCGTGGCAGTCATGCCCGGGGATCTGGCGCGGATCACAGTCACGGGCATGGCAATATCCATCCTTCCCGGGATGTCCCTGCCCGTCGGGTCAGTTCAGGTCGGACCGATACAAGAGTTCAGAGCTTCCGAATGAACCATTCAAGGACGGGAGCAGAAGACGGCAGCCTGATGGTCGAACTGGCCGTGATGGCGCCCGTCCTCTTCGCGCTTGTCCTTTCGATCGTCGTGTTTGCCAGAGTGTCTCAGGCAAGACAGGTGGTGATTGAGGCGTCGCGGGCAGGGGCGCAGGCTGCGGCAGTGCTGCCTAGCCCAAGCAGTGCGGAGCAGGGAGCCCAAGAAAGTGCGGTAGTCGGTCTATTCAGTGAGACACACCTATGTGCGAGCCCAGTGGTCAGTGCCGACGTGAGTCACTTCTATCCCGGCGGGTATGTCACCGTATCGGTGACCTGCAAGGTACGCCTTTCGGATCTGTCAGTGCCAGGCATCCCAGGCAGCACGACTATCACGGCGTCGACGACCTCCCCGATCGATCCTTACCGTTCCGTCAGTTGAGGGAGGTTGACGACATCCAGTTCCAAGTTCGACAGGAGGGATCGATCACTGCGTTTGCGGTGCTCATGCTCGTGGCGATATTTGTGTTGATGGGACTGGTGGTCGACGGGGGAATGGCGCTATCGGCTCACCAGGCCGCCAGTGATGAAGCAGAGCAGGCGGCACGCGCTGGGGCCGGAGAGCTGTCGTTGAACGCCCTTCGGTCCGGGGTCGTTCAGCTCGATCAGCAAGAAGCGGTCAATGCTGCGGAGAAGTTCACCATCGCGGCCGGGCATCCCGGAACGGCAACGGCGTCCGCGACCACCGTGACCGTGGTCATCCAGTATCGGATCCGTACCGAGATTCTCGGCATTGTGGGTCTGGACTCCCTTCCGGTATCGGCGTCGGCATCCGCGCTCGATGTCCACGGTGTGACGGTTGGTTCATGATGACGATTGTGCCGCGGCGAAACCGACCATCTGTGCTGGTGGCGGTTCTCTCGGCCGTCGCACTGACGGTCATTGTGGTGGTGGTCCCTGCTGGGTTGTACAAGCTGGGAGGGCTACCAGGTTTTCATATCGACGTGGGAAGGTCGGCCAACGAGATCTCCCGCCACTCAGACGGTCAGCACCTCATTTCGGACTGGCTGATGCGGGGCGCCTTGCTCCTGGCGTGGGTCTCGTGGGCCTGGATGACCATATGCGTTGGGCTCGAGATCCGCTCCAGGCTCACGGGCCGCAGATCGACACGCCTCCCGGCAAGTCGTACCGTGCAGTCGTTGGCTGCCTTCCTAGTCGGTACGGCGATGGCCATTTCCACCATGGGCCGTATGGCGGCAGTTTCGAAGGGCAACGTAACGAGATCGGCTTCGGTATCTGGAGCAGGATCGACCGCAGCCCATTCGAGGGAAACGCCGAGGGTCCTGCCACTGCGAGTAATCGATGATCGCATGGAAGCGAGCATGCTGGGGGGGCGGGACAATAGTCCTGGGATAGGTGTTCGGAGCATCTTGGGCCACCCTCAACCGGACATCGGAGCGTCGTGGGGTGAGCCAAGGTTGACCTATGCGGAAGACGCACCCGTGTCTGCCGCCTCGTTTGGGGCCTACCGTCAGGCGAATGAGGACCGGTCTGCTGGACCGTCACATCTAGTGGCTCCTCGTGAGACTCTCTGGTCCATTGCCGGGGAGAGACTTGGATCTTCGTTGCGGTGGAAAGAAATCGCAACGCTCAACTACGAGGTCCGACAAGCTGACGGCGGAACACTCACTGCTGAGCATTGGATCCGCCCCGGCTGGACGCTTGAGCTTCCGCGAGGCCCCGAGAGGGCAAACGGCGAGCAGGTTGTTTACGAGGAAGCCGCGTACAAGTCCTTCGATTGGTCGGCGCGTTCTGCCGGGCCAAACGGTGTCAGCGTGAGACCCCATGCCCTGCCTCTCCGCGAGCCATCGATGCCGCTCATGCCGGTGGGCGGAGGTGTCGTCGGTGCAGGTGTCGTCGGTCTTCTCGACCGCATGAGACGTGTCCAGCAGCGCCACCGCAATGAGGGTGCCTACATCCGTCTGCCCGATCAGTCGCATAGCCAGTTCGAGCAGAGGCTTCGACTTGGTGAAGGGCGCGAGGTCATCGATGCCGTCGATGCCGCTCTTCGGCTGCTCGAGCAGGCATCGTGCGACCCCGAACTGTGCCCACCTCGCGTGATGGGGATAACCGTCCATTCCGAATCGATTGAGCTGTTCGTGGAGTCGATGGAAGGCTGTGAAGCCCTGTCACTTCAATTCTGCTCCGACCTCGATCGCCGGTCTGTGTCGGTCGAGAGGTCCATTCTGCCAGCCACCGGGTCCGGTGAAACTGACGGAAGGCGGTTGCATCCTCCCGCACCGCTGCTGGTTACCGCCGGCCACGGACCCGATGGTCTTGTGATGGTGAACCTCGAATCGCTGGGAACCCTTCAGGTGAATGGTAACCCCGCGGAATACGAGGGTGTCGTTCGTGCTCTGGCGCTCGAGCTGGCAACCTCCCATTGGTCAGGCTGGTTTGACCTCAACGTCGTCGGATTCGGGGTTGAGCTTGAGCGATTCGAACGGGTTGTGGCAGTTGTGGACGTGCCGATGTTGTTGGATAGTCTCCATCGCCGTCGACTCGAGAATGAAGCGAAATTGGCCGACACAACCTTCGGTTCATTCGCCCACGCCAGATATGTCGACTACTCGAACAAGTGGGATCCCGTCGTCGTTCTCCTTGGTCCAACGGTGGCCGAGGCTGACGTGTGCGAGTTGTTGGATCTGGCTTCGGATCCACGTTTGGGAATCGCAGTCGTCGCGCCAGGAACCGCCGGCGGAGGTCTCAATATGGTGAGCGTGGCGGGTGCCCATCGGGCGTCCTCGCTCGAACTTCTCGGGTCAGTCCTGGTCCCGCAACAGATTGAACCCGATGAACTGAATGAAGTGACGGCACTCGTCGACACAGCGTCGAACCGACAGTCGGTCCTGTTGTCGGAGGAGCCCTACGTGAGCCTGCCCGTCAACATGCCGGTCATTGAGCCCACCGCGGCACGGATACCGGATGGGGAAGTCCGGATTGAACCTTCTGAGGTGCACCAGGCACAGACCAGGCACCTGGCCCAGCAGGCTAAGACGCACGAGGTTGAAGTTGCAGTGTTAGGCCAGATAGAAATCAATGGAGCGGCCCGGGAATTCACAAGGGCGTGGTCCAAAGAACTCGTCATCTATTTGGCCATGCACCCGAAAGGGGCCTCGAATGAAGCGTGGGCCACCGCTCTCTGGCCGGATCGCCTTATGGCTCCTTCAAGCCTTCACTCCACTGCCTCGGTTGCTAGGCGGGCACTTGGTCAGGCGCACAATGGTACCGATCACCTGCCCCGCTCGCACGGTCGCCTGCGTCTGGCGGACACGGTCGGAACGGATTGGGACAGGTTCGTAGTGCATGCAGATTCAAACGACCCGGCAAGGTGGCGCGCTGCGCTCGAATTGGTACGTGGACGGCCGTTCGACGGACTTCGGTCCACGGATTGGCCCATTCTCGAAGGTATCGGTCCGGCCATCGAAGCCGCTGTTGTCGATCTCAGCGGTCGTCTGGCTGGAGCCTGTCTGGCGGCGGGAGATTCCCGGGGCGCGGAGTGGGCGGCCCGAAGGGGTCTTCTAGTCAGTCCGTACGATGAACGGCTCTATCGAATGTTGATGCGTGCCGCCGACGTCGGAGGCAATCCGGCAGGAGTGGAGGCGGTAATGGCCGAGCTCATCAGGCTTGTCGCCAACGAGATCGAGCCGTTCGATTCGGTTCATCCCAGCACCATGGACCTCTATCGTTCCCTCACCCGACGTCAGAACGGGATCTCCAGGTTGGCGTAGTCCCTGTCTGCGGCCTTGACGATGCCTTGTTGCTTTACAGCACCAACTCAGCCATCATCTGCAGGGTTTCCGGGCTGCCCGACACCAGCAGGGTGGTGGCGATGGATTCCTTCCACCCTTCGAGGGCGTCCCTGATCTTCTCCTTCGGGCCGATCAGCGTGGTGTCCTCGATCAGTGCCGTGGGGACCGCGGCCGCGGCTTCGTCCTTGTGTCCGGCCAGGTAGAGCTCTTGGACCTTGGTGGCCGCTTCCTCGTAGCCCATGCGGGCGAACACGTCGAAGTGGAAGTTCATCGATTTGGCCCCCATGCCGCCGATGTACAGGGCGATGAACGGCCGGTAGTTGTCGGCCGCCCGCTCCACGTCATCGTCGATGAGGGTGGGGGCGAAGGCGATGACCTCGAAGTCATCGGCGGCGTGTCGGGCCCCAGGTCGGGCAAAGCCCTCGGCCAGCGCCGGCTCGAAGGCCTTGACCGCGTTCGGGGAGAAGAAGATGGGGAACCATCCGTCGGCGATCTCCGCGGCCAGCGCCACGTTCTTCGGTCCCTCGGCTCCGAGGATGATCGGGATCTCCTTGCGCAGGGGATGCACGATGGGCTTGAGGGCTTTGCCCAGTCCGGTCCCACCCGGGTAGGGGAGGGGGTAATGGGGACCGGCGCTGGTGACCGGTGCCTCCCGGGCCACGACCTGGCGCACGATGTCGACGTACTCCCGCGTCCGGGCCAGTGGCTTCTCGAACGACTGGCCGTACCAGCCCTCGACGACCTGAGGACCCGAGACGCCCAACCCGATCACGAAGCGTCCACCCGACAGGTGGTCGAGGGTGATGGCGGCCATGCCCATGGCCGTCGGGGTGCGGGCCGACAGTTGGCAGAGGGCGTTGCCCAGACGGACCCTCTTGGTCTGGGATCCCCACCAACTGAGCGGGGTCAGCGCGTCGGAACCCCAAGCCTCAGCCGTCCAGATCGAGTCGAAGCCCAGCCGTTCCGCCTCATTGACCAACTCCTGGGCGTTGGTCGGTGGGCCGGCGCCCCAGTAGCCGAGCTGCAGTCCGAGCTTCATGTCCTTCATGGTTCCTCCCTCGAGCGTCGCCGCTCGACCTTAGGTGACGCTGCCGGTTCGGTGCCCGGGCTCGCCGTGCCCGAGCCCGACGGTGCGTCCGGTTCAGTTCATCGCCGCGATGATGTTGTCGGCGAACTGCTCACACATGGCCAGCCGCGCGGTGTGGATCGACTCGGGTGTGTCGTGCTCGGTGGCCTCGACGGCCATCCACGGCGCGCACAGCAGGTCAGTGACGCCGGCATCCTCGAGTCGGCGGTACAGGTCGAGGTCGGGAAAGGCCCGGACGGCCAGGTAGATCGAGAAGGGCTCGTTGTGCCGCCCCGCCTGCTTGAGGGCGTCGGTGATCTTTCCCACCTGGACGAAGGCTTCATCGGGCAGCGCAGCGCCGGTGTTGATCCATCCGTCGCACAGGGTGGAGGCCCGTCGCAGCGCCGCCTCCGAGTCGCCTCCCCCGAGAATGGGTATCGGCCGGGTGGGCGAGGGGTTCATCTGGCACGCCGGCACGTCGTAGTGGGAGCCGTGGTATTCGACCCAGCCGCCCGACCACAGGGCCCGGAGGGCGGGGATCATGTCGTTCAACCGCTTGCCCCGGGTGTGGAAGTCCTGACCGGTCTGGATGAACTCTTCCTCGCACCAGCCCACCCCCACACCCAACCTGACCCGGTCGTGGGACAGGACGGCGGCGGTGCCCACCGACTTGGCCACCGTGATCAGATCACGGACCGGCGCGATGTAGATGCCGGTGGTGAAGGTCACGTTGCTGGTCACCGTGGCCAGTGCGGAGATCAGGCACATCGGATCGGGCCACTCGGTCTCCTTCTCCCAGAAGGGGGCACCATCGGGTGCCTGCGAATAGGTGTAGCGAGACTTGAGGTCCCGCGGGTTGAACAGGTGGTCGGAGAAGTAGATCCCCGAGTAGCCCATCTGGTCACACGCCTTCGACAGGGAGATCATCTCGTCGACGGGAAGGAAGGTGACTGCCTGGTGGAAACGCATGGGCCTCCGCTTTCTGGTGGTTCGCCGGCGTGCGCGGCGGGCTGGCTCAGCGACCGATCGGGGCCGACGGGGTGAATGCCACCGGAATGTGCTTCACGCCGTTGATGAAGTTGGAACGGAGCCGCTCCACTTTTCCGTCGAGACGGATGTCGGGCACCCGGTCGAGGAGGCGGTCGAACATGACCCGGATCTCCATGCGGGCCAGATTGGCCCCCAGGCAGAAGTGGGGACCCCCACCCCCGAAGGCCATGTGGTTGTTCGGCGTCCGCCCGATGTCGAAGGTGTTCGGATCGGCGAACACCGTCTCGTCCCGGTTGGCCGAGATGTGCCAGAAGACGACCTTGTCCCCTTCGGACACCTTCTGCTCGCCGATGGTCACGTCGGCGGTGGCCTGCCGGCGGAAGTGCATGACCGGGGAGACGTAGCGCAGCATCTCCTCGACCGCCGTGGGCAGGAGCGAGCGGTCGGCCTTGAGCCGGTCCCACTGATCGGGGTGATCGAAGAAGGCCACCATCGCCCCCGAGATGAGGTTGCGGGTGGTCTCGTTGCCGGCCACCGCCAGCAGCAGGAAGAAGAGGTCGAGTTCGAGCTGGGAGAGCTGGTCGCCGTCGATGTCGGCCTGGGTGAGCACGCTGAACAGGTCCTCGTGGGGATCGAGGCGCTTCTTGGCACACAGCTCGTCGGCGTAGGCGAAGAGCTCCATCGACGCCTGCGCCGGGCCGTCCACACTGACCTGGTACTCGGGATCGTCCGAGCCGATCATCTTGTTCGACCAGTCGAACACCAGGTGGCGATCTTCCTGGGGCACCCCCATGAGATCGGCGATGACCTGCAGGGGCAGCTCGGCGGAGATCTGCTCCACGAAGTCGGCCGAACCCGTTTCACACACCGTGTCGATGATGGAGTCCGCCGATGCCACCACCTTGGCCTCGAGGTCCCGGATCATCCGGGGGGTGAACCCTTTGTTGACCAGGCGCCGGTACCGGGTGTGCATGGGCGGGTCCATGTTCAGCATCATCATCCGCTGCTGGGCCAGGCCTTCTTCGTCCATGTCGTGGAAGAGGGCCGCCGACCGGTACGAGGAGAAGTGCTCGTAGTCGCGATTGACGCCGACGCAGTCGTCGAAGCGGGTCACCGACCAGAATCCCTCGGCGAATCCCTCCGGGTCCGGATGCCACTGGACCGGCGACTCGCGCCGGAGGTAGGCGAACCATTCGAAGGGGACCCCGTCCACGAAGTTGGCGGGGTTACACAGGTCGATGTCCGTGACTTCCATGGCGATTCCCCCGTAAGTCCGTAGCGGTGGCCGCCCGCCCTGGGCGGCACGGCGACCTTCGGTGCCGATGACGTTTCTAGAACGTGTATCAGTTATCATAGGGCAGCGGCACCGGCCCCACGACATCCGCGGGTCTGTCGGTGCTGTGAATTGCTGTCAAAGAAGTGGAGCGGTACAGGGGGTCAGGGGGTCGCACGGGCAGGTTGTCCGAGGCCACAGATGGTCTTCCCCTGCCCGAATCGCTGTCACCGGCGCGGTAGCCCGGACAGCCGGAGGGGCACCGCAGCCATGGAAGACCGACGGACACCGAAGTCCTTGAGTGGAGGGATCACACGTCATGCACCTCGAAGAGACTTCTGAGCAGTTGGCCCTCCGGGCGGAGCTCCGGGCGTACTTCGCCGAGCTGCTCACCGACGACGTCCGTGAGGCTCTCGACGCCCAGACCGAGGGCGGCGAGGTCTTCCGGTCGCTGGTGCGGCGCATGGGCAAGGACGGCTGGCTGGGCATCGGTTGGCCCAAGGAGTTCGGCGGCCAGGGGCGCCCGACATCGGACCAGTTCATCTTCTTCACCGAGGTGCAACGGGCCCGGGCCCCGTTCCCGTTCGTGACCCTCAATACGGTGGGCCCGATGATCATGCGGTTCGGGACCGACGAGCAGAAGAGCTTCTTCCTGTCGGGGATCCTGGCCGGCGAGATCAACTTCGCCATCGGCTACACCGAGCCCGGGGCCGGCACCGACCTGGCCTCGCTGCGGACCCGCGCCGTGCTGGATGGCGATGAGTGGACCATCAACGGCAACAAGATCTTCACCAGCGGTGCCGACCAGGCGGATTACATCTGGCTGGCCACCCGCACCGACCCCGATGTGCCCAAGCACAAGGGGATCTCGATTTTTCTGGTGCCCACGTCCTCGCCGGGCTTCTCCTGCACACCGCTGGTCACGGTGGGCGGGGTGGCCACCACCGCCTCCTACTACGACAATGTCCGCGTGCCGACCACGGCGCTCGTCGGGGAACTGAACGAGGGGTGGCGACTGATCACCGGCCAGCTCAACCACGAGCGGGTGGGCCTGGCTGCGGTCAGCGCCCTGTCCCAGCGGCTGTGGGCCGAAACCGCCGACTGGGTGGTCGACCACGACCTGGCCGACGTCGGATGGATACAGGCCGATCTGGCCCGGACCTACGCCCTCCTCGAGGCCCAGAAGCTGCTCAACTGGCGTATGACGGCCAAGGTGGCCGATGACACCCTCGGCCCGGCCGACTCCTCGGCGGTCAAGGTGTTCGGCACCGAGGCCGCCGTCGAGATCTACCGCCGTCTGCTCGGTGTGGTCGGGGCCGGCGGTTACCTCAGCCCCGGATCCCCGGGGGCGGTGCTCCACGGTGAGCTCGAGCGGGCCGGACGCCAGGCCCAGATCAACACCTTCGGCGGCGGGGTCAACGAGGTGCAGCGTGAGATCCTGGCCATGGCCGGCCTGGGCATGAAGCGGTCGTCACGGTGAGCTCGGCGACAGCGACGCCGGGACCGTCCGGCACCGTGGCGGGCACATCGCTCGACGAGAAGCTGCAGGCGTTCGTGGGCCTGCCCACCGGGGTCAACACCAAAGGGCAGGACCCGGTCAACCAGCCGATGATCCGGCACTGGGTCGAGGCCATGGGCGACCACAACCCCGTGTACGTCGACGAGGAGGCGGCCCGCGATGCCGGGTTTCCGGGGATCATCGCTCCTCCGACCATGCTCCAGGCCTGGATCATGCGTGGACTTCGGGCTTCGTTGGCGTCCGACGAGGCCAGGTCCAAAGGGGAGATGAGCGCCGACTCACCCAACGACCAGCTGATGGGTCTGCTCGACGAGGCCGGCTTCACCTCGGTGGTGGCCACCAACTGTGACCAGCACTATGTGCGGCCGCTGGTGCCCGGGGACCATGTCGAAGCCAGTTCGGTCATCGATGCCGTGTCCGGGGAGAAGTCGACCGGGCTCGGGATCGGCCACTTCATCACCACCCGTTTGGAGTTCACCGACCAGCACGGTGAGCCGGTGGCCACCATGCGGTTCCGGATCCTCAAGTTCAAGCCTCGACCGAAAGCCACGGCGGAGACGTCCTCATCCGAGCCGGCGGCCCGCCCGAAACGTCCCCGTCCCGCGCTCACCCAGGACAACAGCTTCTTCTTCGAAGGGGCCAAGCACCACAAGCTGCTCATTCAGCACTGCACCACCTGCGGGACGCTCCGGCACCCGCCTCGCCCGTCGTGCGCCAACTGCCGGTCCTTCGACTGGGACACGGTCACCGCGTCGGGCCGGGGCACCATCTACAGCTTCGTCGTCAACCACTACCCCCAGGTACCGGCGTTCGACTACCCGCTGGTCGTGGCCCTGGTCGAGCTCGAAGAGGGGACCAGACTGGTGGCCAACGTGAGCGGGATCACCCCCGAGGAGGTGGCCATCGGCATGCCGGTGGTGGCCGAGTTCGAAGAATTCGACGAAGACCTGACACTGCCGGTGTTCCGTCCGATAGCCGATGGACCGACGACCAGAGAGACGGAGAAGAGCTGATGGACTTCACGTTCGACGAAGAGGAGCGGGCGGTCGAGGAGGCCGCCGAGGGTCTGTTCGCCGGTCTGAGCACCCCCGAGCGGGTCCAGGAGGTGGAGGCGGGCGAGGACCGCTTCGACCGCGAGTTGTGGACGGCGCTGGCCAAGGCCGATCTGCTCGGGCTCACGGTGCCCGAGGCCTACGGCGGCGGCGGGTTCGGCATGGTGGCCCTGGCTCTGGTCCTCGAGGCCCAGGGCCGTTGGGTGGCGCCGGTCCCGGTGTGGGCCACCGTCGCCCTCGGATCCATGCCGATCGCCGAATTCGGGAGCGAGGCACTGCGTAGCGCGGTCCTCCCCGGGGTGGTGGCGGGTGACACGGTACTGACCGCGGCGCTCACCGACGTGGCCGGCGACATCGCCCTCGGAGGCCCGGGCACCCCGTCGGTGGAGGCGACAGCCGGTCCCGACGGGCTGGTCCTGACCGGGACGGCCTTCGCCGTGCCCTCCGCCCATGTGGCCGACCGGGTGCTCGTGCCGGTGAGCCTCGACGGGGGCGTGGTCGTCGCCGTCGTGGACCCGTCCGCCGAAGGGGTGAGGCTCGAGCGGGCATTCACCACCAACCGGGAGATCCACCCCCATCTCCACCTCGACGGGGTGAAGGTCAGCGCCGACAACCTCCTGGCCGGCGGGGATCCCGGACGAGGTCGTGAGGTACTGACCTGGATGCTCAACCGGGGCTGGACCGGTCTGTGCGCCCTGCAGGTGGGGGTGACCGAGGCCGCGGTGGCCCAGACGGCCGCCTACCTCAACACCCGGGAGCAGTTCGGCCGTCCGCTCTCGACATTCCAGGGGACCATGCTCCGGGCCGCTGACGCCGCCATCGACACCGAATCGATCCGGGTCACCATGTGGCAGGCGGCCTGGCGTCTCGACCACGGGCTGGACGCGGAGCTGGCCATCAGCGTGGCCTCATGGTTCGCGGCCGAGGCGGGTCAACGGGCCGTGTTCGCCACCCAGCACCTCCATGGGGGCATGGGTGCTGACATCTCCTATCCGATCCATCGCTACTTCCTGTGGGGCAAGCAGATCGAACTGCAGCTCGGACCTCCGAGCGGGCAGCTGGCCCGGCTGGGGAAGCAGCTGATGGGGGAGCTGCGATCGGGAAGGCCGGTGGCGGTATGAGCGCGAAGACCGGAGTCGCCGGCGCGGCGTACACCACGACCCTCCGATTCGAGGATGTCTCGGTGGGCGATGTCCTGCCCGAGCTGGCTATTCCTCTCACCCGCACCCTGATCGTCTCCACCGCCATCGCGTCCCGCGACTACCAGGACGTCCACCACGACTCGGTGCTGGCCACCGAACGCGGCTCCAACGACATCTTCATGAACATCCTGTCCACCAACGGGATCGTCGGGCGGTATGTGACCGACTGGGCGGGACCGGGTGCGGTGCTCACCGATGTCAATATCCGGCTGGGTGCCCCCAACTATCCCGACGACACCATGACGCTGACCGGATCGGTGACAGCCAGGGACGAGTTTGTGGATGTCGACGGCAAGGGCGGCGTCGAGATCACCCTGCGCGGCGCCAACAGTCTCGGGGACCATGTCTCGGGGACGGTCCGCCTGCTCCTCCCGTCCGCTTCCTCCGGGCCGGGGTCGGCCCGATGAGCGGCGACCGGCACTCCTTCACCGGTACTACGGCCATCGTGGGTATCGGGGCCACCGAGTTCTCCAAGGAGTCAGGGCGCAGTGAGCTCCGGTTGGCCGTCGAGGCTGTCGACCTCGCCCTCCGCGATGCCGGCATCGAGCCGGCCGACGTCGACGGACTGGTGACCTTCAGCTCCGACACCAACCCGGAGATCGAAATCGCCCGAAGCCTGGGCATGGGGGAGCTGTCGTTCTTCAGCCGGATCCACTACGGCGGCGGCGCCGGTTGCGGCACCATCCAACAGGCGGCCATGGCCGTGGCCTCAGGTGTTGCCGATGTCGTGGTCTGCTACCGGGCGTTCAACGAGCGCTCGGGGAACCGGTTCGGCGCCGGGGTGCAGGACCGCCCCCCTGTTCCCAACGCCGAGACGGCCAACTTCGCCTGGTATGCCCCGGTCGGCCTGTTGACGCCGGCCCAGTGGGTGGCCATGGCCGCCCAGCGCTACCTGCACGTGACCGGCGCCACCTCGGAGGATCTCGGACGGGTGGCGGTGGCCGACCGCCGGCATGCCGCCACCAACCCGAAGGCCTGGTTCTTCGAGAAGCCGATCACCCTCGAGGAGCATCAGGCGTCGCGATGGATCGTGGAGCCGCTCCACCTGCTCGACTGCTGCCAGGAGACCGACGGAGGACAGGCGCTGGTGGTCACCTCGCTCGAACGGGCGAGAGACCTGCCGGGCACCCCGGTGGTCATCGAGGCTGCAGCCCAGGGCGCGGGACCGGGCCAGGAGATGATGACCTCCTACTACTACGACGACCTGTGCGGATTGGGCGAGATGGCCGCAGTGGCCCGCCAGCTGTGGCAGACGTCAGGCCTGGCGCCGGACGACATCCAGACCGCGGTGCTCTACGACCACTTCACCCCCTACGTCCTCTACCAGCTCGAAGAGCTCGGCTTCTGCGCCAAGGGCGAGGCCAAGGACTTCGTGCGGGACGGGAACATCGAGATCGGCGGGGGACTCCCGGTGAACACCCACGGCGGTCAGCTGGGCGAGGCCTACCTCCATGGGATGAACGGCATCGCCGAGGGCGTTCGCCAAGTTCGGGGGACCTCGTACAACCAGGTCCCCGAGGTGGAACACGTCCTGGTCACCGCGGGCACCGGGGTGCCCACCAGCGGGCTGATCCTCGGGGTCGACGGCTGACGGTTCGTCACTGCCGGCTCACGGCTCGGCTGACAACGGCCGGGCCGGCGTCAGCCTGGGCTGCCGTCGTCCTCGTCCCGCCACTGGCGGAAGAGTTCGGTGAACTCCCTTCGGACCTCGGGTGAGAGGTCGTCCGGGTGGAGGGCGCCCGTGGCCCGTATCGTGGCCCGCATCTGCTCGAGGTAGTTCGTACAGTTCGGACACTTGCGCAGGTGGGATTCGAACCGCCGCCGATCCGGACGTGACAGGTTTCCCTCCAGGTAGTCACTGACCAGCTCCACGACCTGTCGGCACACCAGCTCGTCTCTCCGTCGCAACAACATGGTCAGCGCCCCCTCGATGCGAGCTCGTCTTCGAGCATGGACCGGAGCCGGCTGCGGCCGCGGTGGAGGAGCACGCGTTGGTTGCCTTCGCTGATGCCGAGGACGTCACAGACGTCGACGCTGCCCAGACCTTCGACATCCCGCAGGATGACGATCTCACGCTGCCTCGGGGGAAGATCGGAGAGGGCATCGCCCAGGCACTTCGTCCAGGTGGCCGCCACCAGCCGGTCATCGGTGTCCGCCCAGGACTCGAGCGGCTGCGCCCAGGCGCCGGCGGCATTGAAGCGCGACGGATCCACGGCCGGCTGACTGTCGGTCAGTGGCAGATCGCGGTGCTCCCGGGTACCGGCCGTGCGGGCCCGGTTGATGAGAATGCGGAAGAGCCAGGTCTTGAAGGTCGATCGGCCCTCGAACCGGTCGACGCCGCGGACCACGCCCATCCAGGTGTCCTGGACGGCCTCTTCGGCCACGGCTTCACTGGGCACGTAGGAGCGCGCCAGCCGGAGAAGGGATCCGTTGTACCGGCCCACCAATGTCACGAAAGCCTCTTCGTCCCCGGCTTGGAGGCGGGCGAGAAGCTCCCCGTCGGTCTCCATGACCGGAAGCGTACGCCCGCGGCGCGACGGCCGTGGCGCGCCCGATGGAGGATCTCTACGCCACATCGAGGGGAGCGTGAAGTCGATTGAGAGAAGAAGGGCACACGGTGATAGTCACCGGCGTGGCGTTCGGCGTTACACGGATTCCCACCTTCGCCACCATCCGAGGCCCCTGGCCGCCGGGCCGTACGGAAGTCCGGGCCCGTGGACTGAACGGTGTCATCCACCCACGCAAGGAGCGACTCACCTATGAAACCCATCTTTCGTACCGGCTTGACCTTGGCCGCGGTGGCCGCCGGGGTCATCGGCTTCGCCGGCACGGCCACGGCTGCGCCGCCACACTTCAGCCACCACCCTGGATCCGGTCCGATCGGTAGTTGGCACGGTTCGGACAGCCACGCCGTCTTCGTCCAGACCGACAACCCGGCCGGCAATCAGATCGTGACCTACAACCGGACCCCGAACGGAAGTCTCACCCCGGCCGGTACCTACAGCACGGGAGGCCTGGGCGGGATCCTGTCCGGCTCGGTGGTCGACCACCTGGCGTCCGAAGGTTCCCTCGTCTATGACCAGTGGAGTGGGTCGCTGTACGCGGTGAACGCGGGGAGCAACACCGTCTCGGTGTTCTCCGTCGCCGGAAGCCATCTCGGGCTGCGGCAGGTGGTGAGCTCGGGTGGGACCTTCCCGGTGAGCGTGGCCGTACGCGGCAACCTGGTCTACGTCCTCAATGCCGAGAACGGCGGCTCCGTCCAGGGCTTCTACGCCGGGCCCTGTCGGCTGTTCCCGATACCCGGATCCACCCGGTCGCTGGGCCTGAACCCGACGGCCACGCCCCAGTTCACCAACACCCCGGGCAGGTGGCCTTCTCGCCCAACGGATCCCAACTGATCGTGACGACCAAGGCCAACGGCAGTGACATCGACGTGTTCGGTGTCGGTCCCTCCGGCTGGTTGGCACCGAATCCGGTGGTGAACGCCGAGCCCGGAACGGTTCCCTTCGGTGTCACCTTCGACGCCGCCGGCCACCTGGTGGTGGCCGAGGCCGGCACCGATGCACTGGCCACCTTCGCCCTCGCCCCCAACGGGACGGTCACGCCCCTCGACTCGGTCCCGACCGGCCAGGCCGCAACTTGCTGGGTCGCACCGGCCCAGGGCTACCTGTACGCCTCCAACGCCGGGAGCGCCTCGGAGAGCGGCTACCGCGAGGGCCCGGGCGGTCAACTCGACCTGCTCGGAGCCACAGCGACCGACCCGGGCACGGTCGATGCCGCCGCCTCGCCCGGAGGCGCGTTCCTCTATGTGCAGACCGGTGGCAACGGGATTGTCGACGGGTTCCAGGTCCATGGCGACGGCACCCTGACCGCCGCCGGTTCGGTCACGGTGCCCGGTGCCGTGGGCGGTGAAGGGATCGCTACCTCGTAAGCCCACCTCATTGGCGGCCACGGCCGCGCTCCGACCGGCAACCTCCGGCGGCCCGGGTCCTCCCCGACGTCGCCGGAGGTTGTCTTCGGTCGACGGTCGACGGTCGACGGTCGACGAGCGACGACGGTCGACGAGCGACAACCGACGGACCATCGACCCCCGCCCACCCGGTCAGCGTTCGGCGACGGCCTCGTCCAGGGCGTCGGCGTCGGCCGGGAGCAGCCGCCGGTACGGCGCATCCTTCTCCGGACGCCACCACACCGGGTCCTGGCACCGCCAGCCCTCGGCCCGGAGCACCCGCTTCAGGACCTTGGTGGTGGCCGTGACCGGGAACTGGTCGCTGATCCGAATGTACCGGGGGGCCCATTTGGTTCCCATGTCCTGTTCGCCGGCGAGGAACCCGGCGAATCCCTCGGGGTCGAACTCCCGCCCTTCGCCGAGCAGGAGCGCGGCCATCACCTGGTCCCCCACGACCGTGTCGGGGACGGCGTAGACCGAGGCCAGCACCACGTCGGGATGTCGCTGGAGGACCTCCTCGACGGGGGCGGCGGCGAAGTTCTCTCCGTCGACCCGCAGCCAGTCGTAGTCGCGTCCCCCGAAGTAGAAGAAGTCGTTCTCGTCCCGGTAGGCCAGGTCCCCGGTCCAGTACCACCCGTTGCGGACCCGGGCGGCATCGGCGGCGGCGTTGCGCCAGTAGCCCTCGAATCCCGCCCCTCCGGTGGGATTGACCAATTCACCGATGGCCTCTTCGGCGTTCAGCAGCCGTCCTTCGCCGTCGAACACGGCCCGGGGGCACTCCTCGCCGGTATCGGGATCCACGACCATGGTTCCGGGAAGGGCCCGTCCGAGCGCGCCCCTCGGCGTATCCGGCGTGCGCTGCACCGCAGCACCACCTTCGGTGGACCCGTAGGCATCGTGGACGACGCACCCGAACCGTGCCGCGAACCGGGCCACGTCGGCCTCGGCCGCTTCGTTGCCGAACACCCTCCGCAGCGGATTGTCGGCATCATCGGCCTTCTCGGGGGTGTCCAGGATGTAGGAGAGCGGCTTGCCCACGTAGTTGAAGTAGGTGGCGCCGTACTTCCGGACGTCGGGGAGGAACTGTGAGGCACTGAACCGCTCGCGGAGGGCAATCGTGGCCCCGGCGGCCAGTGCCGGTGCCCAGGAAGTCATCAGCGCGTTGGAGTGGAACAGCGGCATGGCCTCATAACAGACGTCGTCGGGGATCAGCTCGAACATCTGGGCCACGGTCGAACCGATCCGGGCCAGGCGGCCCTGGCTGCACAGGCAGGCCTTGGGTGCACCCGAGGTGCCCGAGGTGAACAGCAGATAGCCGAGGGTCTCGTCGGTGATGGCGGTCTTGGCCGGATCAGGGAGCAATGCCCCGGCCGCGCCGCGCACCAGCGCGCCGTAGCCGGTGGTCGAGTCGGGCCTGACGTCGCCGGTCGGATCGTCGACGACCAGGATCCGCTCGGGCGGCAGGGCCGGGCCGAGGTCGTGCCCTTCGACCAGGGTGCGGTACCCGGAGTTGGTCACCAGCAACTGGCATTCGGTGTGGGACAGATCGCGGGCCAGCTCGTCGCCCCGGTGCGTGGGGTTGGCCCCGACCATCACCGCTCCGGCCAGCGCCGCTCCCCCCATCCAGAAGATGAACTCGGGGACGTTGTCGAGCATCAGGGCGACATGGAACGGTCCGGGCTGCCGGAGTGAGGCCAGGATGCTGGCTCGCTCGGCCTGGGCCCTCACCACCTGGTCGTGGGTCCAGCTCCGGTCACCGAAGGCCAGGCCCACTCTCTCGTCGCCTGCCCGCTGCCGGATCAACTCGTCGATGGTCATTGCTTCCCCCTGGGCGTGCCGGCGTGTCCGATCGTGCGTTCGACAAGGCCCGACAGTAGGTGCACGGGGCCCATCCGGGGAAGGGCCAGGCACAAATCTGGAACACGTTGCAATTTATCAAAGTGCCGTGTACCGTAAAACCGCGCCAGTGCGGAGCGAGAGGAGCACCACCGCGATGGAGTTCGGAGTCTTTCTCAACGGCTACTTGCCTGGCCAAGCGGCCCACGATCCCGAGTGCGAGCACGAGATGCTCAAGCGGGAGATCGCCTACGTGATCGAGGCGGACAAGTACAACTGGAAGTACGCCTGGGTCGGCGAACACCATTCGCTGACCGAGTACAGCCACATGTCTGCCCCCGAGGTCGTGATGGGCTACCTGGCCCATGCCACCGACCGCATCCACGTCGGGACCGGCATCATGAACCTGTCGCCGCGGGTCAACCATCCGGTGCGGGCCGCCGAGCGGGTCATGATGCTCGATCATCTGTTCGAGGGTCGGTTCGAATGGGGGACCGGGCGCGGCGCGGGGAGCCACGAGATTGCCACCTTCAACATCCTCGACAAGAACTCGACCAAAGCGGAATGGAACGAGGTGATCCGTCAGATCCCCCGCATGTGGGAGGAGAAGGATTACATGTACGAGGGCGAGAGCTTCACCGTCCCCTATCCACACAACGTTCTTCCCAAGCCCTACCAGGGCAAGGGGCATCCCCCCATCTGGGTGGGCTGCGGCAACCCCGGCACGTTCACCCAGGCCGGTGAGCTGGGCATCGGTGCCATCGCCTTCAATTTCGAGCCCATCTACAACCTGAAGGGCCGCATCGACGCCTACAAAGAGGGCATCGCCAACTGCACCGAGCCCCTCGGGCAGTTCAAGAACGACAACGTGATGATGACCAACGCCGTCATCTGCCTCAGCGACAGGAAGAAGGCCCGACAGGTGGCCCTTCGCCGCGGTCGCGGCTACCTCTACTCCCTGGTGTGCAACTACCACGACACCATTCCCCATCAAGAGGGAGTGCCGGTCTGGCCGGAGCGGCCGCACACGATCACCGACGAGGCCATGCTCGACTACCTCATCGATGGGGGCTGGCTGCTGTGCGGCGAACCCGACGAGGTAGCTGAACAGGTGACCAAGTACCAGACGGTGGGTTGCGACCAGTTGGTGTTCGGCCTGCCGTCGGACTCGCTCATGGAGGACGAGGTCCACGAGATGCTCGAGGTCTTCGGCTCGAAGGTCATCCCCCAGTTCGATTCGGATCCGATCCACTCCACCACCCGGTACCGTCAGACGGCTGAGCGGAAGTACAAGGACTTCAACTTCCCGGTTCCCGACATCACCGTGGAAGAACTGCCGACCAACGCCATGATCCAGCTGGACGGTACCCGCACCCTCTAGTTGCGTCGACGAATCGTCAAGACGACGAGGGCATCCATGCCTCGATGAGGTCATCGGAGGTGGTCAGCGTGGTGATCAGCGGGAAGGTGTTGTCCAGGACGGCCTCGGCGTACTCCTCGGGGATGCCGGCCACCGTGTCTCGGGGCACCACCACCCGGTAGCCGAGGTTGACCGCTTCGATGGCCAGTCCGAGGATCCCGAGGTTGACGGATACCCCGGTGGCCACCACCGTCCGCACCCCGAGGTTCCGGAGCCAGGTGTCGAGACCGGTGCCGGTAAAGGGGGAGACGCCGTGCAGCCGGGAGGAGACAAGATCGGTTGGTTCGGGGCCCAGGTCGGCGATGATCTCGGTCGCCGCCGTGCCCGCCAGGAGATGTTCGGGATTTCGCAGGACAGCCGCCACCAGCTGACAGTTCACCGTGGTGCCGGCCCGGTCGGACCGGAACTCGGCCGTGCAGTGCACCACCGGGATGCCGAGGCGTCGCGCCACGCCGAGCAGCTTGGCCGTGTGGGGGATGACGCCGGCCCGGTCGGCCGCTTCGGCCAGCTGGGGGAAGGAGCTCAGGTCACCGACCACCCCACGCTGGATCTCCATGGTCAGCACCGCACACGCCCCCGGCGCGGCCAGCTCGCTCAGATCGATGGGCACGGATCGTTGCCTCCTGCCGGCGGCGTGCCGGCCGGCTCAGCTTCCCGAGGAAGTCCGTTGACCCCCGCTGTCGGTCTCCTCGGGGACTTCGGCCACGATCTCCGCGGCCCACCGGTAGTCCGGCTTCCCACTCGGCGAGCGCAAGATGGTCTCCACCACATGGAGCTGACGGGGGACCTTGTAGCCGGCGATGGCCTCGCGGCAGTGGACCTGGATGTCCTCGAGCGTCGGGTGCCGATCGGCCCGGGGTTGGATGATGGCGGCCACCCGCTGGCCCCAGCGCTCGTCGGGGGCCCCGACCACAATGGCGTCGAACACTTCGGGGTGCGAGCGCACGGCCGACTCGACTTCCTCCGGAAAGATCTTCTCGCCGCCAGAGTTGATGGACACCGATCCCCGCCCGAGCAGGGTGATCGAGCCGTCGGCCTCCACCGTGGCGAAGTCGCCCGGCATCACGAAACGGGTCCCGTCGACGGTGATGAACACCTCGGCCGTCTTGACCGGATCGTTGTAGTACCCGACCGGTATGTCGCCGGACCTGGCGATCTTCCCGATGACTCCGGACCCGGGCACCACCGGCTTCAGGTCTTCATCGAAGACCACGGTATTGCCGAGCACGGTGACCGTCGGCCCGCTCTTCATGGCCGTATCGCCCTTGCCCATGGTGGCCATGCCGTTGTTGCCCGACTCCGAGGAGCCGACGGCGTCCACGATCACCAGGTTGGGGAAGTGCTCGAAAAAGGCGTCTTTGACCGGGGCCGAGAACAGGGCGGCGGATGAAGTCACGGCCAGCAGCGAGGACAGGTCGTAGTCGATGTCGGGGTCGTCGAGAGCTTCGATCAGTGGCTTGCCCATGGCGTCGCCGGTGATCATGACCGAGTTGGCCTTCTCGGTCTCGACCAGCCGCCAGACCGTGTGTGGATCGAACTTGGGGACGAGGACGGTCCGGTTGCCGACGAAGCTCTGGCCCATCACCGACCACTGGGTGGCGCCGTGCATCAACGGGGCGATGGGCAGGAGGGTGAGTTGGCCGTTGCGCCCGCGTTCGACCATCTCTTCGGGGCGCTCCACCCGGGTGTTGGTGGACGGGTCGACGCCGCCGCCCAGGGCATAGAAGACATCCTCGTGCCGCCAGACCACGCCCTTGGGCATACCGGTGGTGCCGCCCGTGTAGAGGATGTAGTGGTCACCACTCGACCGCGGTGCGAAATCCCGGGTGGGACTGCCGCCGGCCAGGGCCTCCTCGTAGGGAACGGACCCCACCGGTAGGGCCTCTCCCGAGCCGTCCTCGATGGTGATCAGGAGCCGGAGCTCGGGCAGCTCGGGAAGCAGTTCGGTGACACGGGGTCCGAACTCGGCCTGGTGGACCAGGGCCACCAGGTCGGCGTTGGTGAACAGATAGCGGAGCTCGTCTTTGACATAGCGGTAGTTGATGTTGATCCATACCGCCCGGAGCTTGAAGACAGCCCAGGCTGTTTCCACCCACTCCACGCTGTTCAGCGCGTAGATCCCCACGTGGTCACCGGGCCCGATGCCGTGGTCGCCCAGATAGTGGGCCAGGCGGTTGGCCCGCTCCTCCATCTCGGCGTAGGTGCGGCGGTGCCCGGCGGCTACCAGGTACTCCCGGTCGCCGAAGGCGTCAACGGCGGCCTCGAACAGATCAGCGAGGTTGAACGTCGTCATCGGGCAGTTAGTAGAACACGTTTCCATTCCGGCGGCAAACACTGCCCTGACCTCGGCACTTCGACCTCGTGGACCAGGGAATCAGTCAAGGACGTCGTTGGTGACCGTCGTGGCCGGAAGGGATGTCGAAGGCTTGGCCGGTCCGCTCCCGTGGGGCTCTTCGGCGATGCGCAGCGCCTCCCGGGCCGATCGGGCCAATCCGGGGCCGTCGAGCCCGAGACCGGCCAGGATGTGGTCGGGTTTGCCCTGGGCGATATAGGAACGTGGCGTTCCTACCGAGATGATCGGTGGAGCAGAGCCGACGCCCACCGACCGGCGCAGCGCATCGGCCACGAACATGCCTGCTCCCCCTTGGCGGATGCCGTCCTCGGCGGTGAGCACCACCCGGTGACCGGCGGCATCGGCCAGCATGGCCGGATCCGGGTCTGACACCACCCGCACGTCCCACACCGTGGCGTCGATCCCGTCCCGCCCCAACTCGTCCGCGGCTACCTCCGCCGCGGTGAGCATCTTCCCCACGGCCAGGATGCAGACCGAGCCGTCGCCCCGCCGGGTGCACCGGGCGTGCAGGCCCGTCCCCACCGTGCCCGGGGGAACCCATGGCGCCGGCGTCTTCGGGAAGCGGATCACCGAGGGGCCGTCGAGCTGGAGCGCCTCGGTCAACATGACTTCGACCTCGGGAGCTGACGATGGGGCGAACACGGTCATGCCCGGAATGGACAGGGCCAGAGGCATGTCCAGCACACCGTGGTGGCTGGGCCCGTCGTCTCCGGTGATCCCGGCCCGGTCGAGCACCATGACCACCGGCAACCGGTGCAGGCCGACATCGAGATTGGCCTGGTCGAAGGCCCGACTGAAGAAGGTGGAATACACGGCCACCACCGGGCGCATGCCGGCCATGGCCATGCCGGCGGCCGCGGTGACCGCATGTTGCTCGGCGATGCCCACGTCGATGAACCGGTCGGGGAACCGGGCCTCGAAGGGCAGGAGCCCGGTGGGTCCGGCCATCGCCGCGGTGATGGCCACGATGCGCGGATCGGACTCGGCGTGCCGGAGCAGCGAACGGGTGAAGGCGTCGGTAAACGTGGTCACCGGCAGATCGGCGGTTTCGCCGGCGGTAACCGTTCCGGCCCGACCATCGGAGGGACCGACACTGCTGTCGACTGGTTGTCCGTCGGGTGGGGACTTGACCAGAGGAGCGGCACTGACCTTGAAGTCGTGGAGGCGCTGGATGTCGTCCTCTTCGGCCGGTGCGTAGCCCTGGCCCTTTTTGGTGAGGACATGGACCACGATGGGGCCGGGCCACTCCGCCGCGTTGGCCAGGGCCTGCTCCATGCCGGCGATGTCGTGCCCGTCGATGGGACCGGCATAGCGGATGCCGAGGGCTTCGAAGAACGTGTGCGGGGTCACCACTTCCCGCAGTGCGCTGGTGAGGCCGTGCACGCCGGAGTAGGCGAAGTCGC
This sequence comes from uncultured Acidimicrobiales bacterium, assembly GCA_963713625.1. Lineage (GTDB taxonomy): Bacteria > Actinomycetota > Acidimicrobiia > Acidimicrobiales > RAAP-2 > Bog-756. The sequence continues at coordinate 467,791 of CAVQMN010000011.1, forward strand.
CCACCCCGGGGAGCTCCCGGATGAGATGGCGGATGCGCTGGCGGGCATGGATGTAGGCCGGATTGAGCCGGAGGTGGGTGAGGCTCAGCGAGAGGCGCGAGACGGTAGGGGAGTAGGAACGACCGTTGTCGTTGAGGACGATGAGCACCGGCGTACCGGAGTGACCGAGGTTGTTGAGGGCCTCGTAGGCCATCCCCCCGGTGAGGGCTCCATCTCCGACCACGGCCACCACCCTGCGGTCCTGGCCCTGGAGCTCGAACGCCCCGGCCAGTCCGTGCGCGTAGCTGAGGATGGTCGAGGCATGGCTGTTCTCCACCCAATCGTGGGCGGATTCGGTCCGGTTCGGATACCCCGAAAGCCCGTCAGCCTGACGGAGCTGGGTGAAGGCGGATCGGCGGCCGGTCACCAGCTTGTGTACGTAGGCCTGGTGGCCGGTGTCCCACAGGAGCACGTCGTTCGGCGAGTCGAATGTCCGGTGGAGGGCGAGGGTCAGCTCGACGACGCCGAGGTTCGAACCCAGATGTCCACCCGTGGCCGTCACCGCCTCGACGATGAATCCGCGGATTTCCGATGAGAGCGTGGTCAGCTCCGCCGGTGAGAGGTCCTTGAGATCGGCGGGGCTGTCTATGTGTTCGAGGATCATGGGCGCACGTGTGTACTCGGACTCAGGCTACCAGCGCGCCGCCCCCCGGGCCCTTCTACCCCGGTGGCGGGGTCACCCTCGGGGGACCGGTCGTTCATGCCCGCAGGGCGGCGCTGACGAGGGCGACGACGACGGTTCCCCACGGCCGGGACAAGGCCGGGGATCCCAATTCCGACGGCCGGTTCCGGGCAAGATGGAGCCCGCGGACGAGCTTGGCTCCCAGGCTCCCGGAGCAGAAGGAGACCCGATGCAGGCTGAAGTGAAGGGCACCACCATGCCGCTCTTGGAGATGATCCTCGAGGCCGGCGAATCGATCGTCTCCACCCACGGCGAGCTCTCGTGGATGTCGGCCAACGTGCAGATGACCCAGTCGACGTCCACCGGAGGTCAAAAAGGCCTGATGGGCGGCTTGAAGCGGGCCATCGGCGGAGGCGGGATCTTTCTGACCAGATACGAGGCCCAGGGTGGCCAGGGCATGGTGGCGTTCGGGGCCAAGCTTCCCGGCCGCATCTTTCCGGTGACCATTGCCGCCGGTCAGGGCTATCTGGTCCACCGGCATGGGTGGGTGTGTGGGACCGACGGCATCGTGCCCACCGTCGGCATGCAGCAGTCGTTCCGCGGGGGTATCTACGGCGGCGACGGCTTCGTCCTCCAGCGCCTGGAGGGCGAGGGGCAGGCCTGGATCGAACTGTCCGGCGAGATCATCTCCTACGAGTTGGCCGCGGGCCAGACCATGCTGGCCCATCCCGGCCATGTCGGGCTGTTCGAGGACCGGGTCAGCTTCACCATGACCAGGGTCCCCGGTATCAAGAACATGGTCTTCGGCGACGACGGCTTCCACCTGGTGGCGCTCACCGGGCCGGGCAATATCTGGTTGCAGAGCATGCCCGTCCCCGTCCTGGCCCAGGCCCTCGATCCCTACCTGCGCCGTGACGACGGCCACCCCGCGGCCGACGCCGGCGTCGGCGGTGTCATCGGCGGCATGATCGGGAAGAACCTCTGACCGGAGGCGACCGCTGACGTCCGGGTCAGCGGACGTTGGACAGGAACACGGCCCGGTCCACGATCACCCTGATCAGCTTGCCCGCGGCCACGAGGCCGGCGCTCTCCGACACCGAGAGGGTGAAGACCAGGCGTCGACCTTCGATCCGGTCCAACGTGGCCTCGGCCCAGACGATGCCGCCGACACCCACCGGTACCAGGTGGTCGAATTGGAGACGTTTGGCCACCGAGGTGCAGTTGTCGGGCAGATGGCCCTCGATGGCCAGGCAGGCGGCCTCCTCGCACAGGGCGATGAGCCGGGGCGTGGCCAGGACGGGTACCGAACCCGTGCGGAAGCTCTCGGCGGTGTCGGCCTCGGTGACCTTCAGTTCGATTCGGGCGGAGAGACCGGTGTGTGGCGCCACGCCGGTACGATACGTGACAAAGCAGACGTCGGCCACCTAGCGCCTGGCGGTGCATCGAGGAGGCTTTGGTGATCGAATCCCCAGTTCTGGAGCGGGTGCTGTCCGAGGCCCTCCGTCACGGCGGTGATTTCGCCGAGGTGTTCGCCGAGGACAAGTCGACCTCGTCGGCCATGCTCGACGACGGGCGGGTCGAGGAGCTCTCCTCCGGGCGCGAGCGCGGCGCCGGTATCCGGGTGGTGGCCGGGGAGACCACCGGGTTCGCCCACACCGCCGATCTGAGCGAGGCGGGCCTGCTCCGGGCGGCCGAAGCTGCATCTGCGGTGGCCAGGGATGGTGTGGGTGGCTCGACCACGGTGGCCGTGGGCTCACTGGTCGAACGCGGTCCGGGCCGGGGTGAGGATCGTTCGCCGGGCTCGCGGGGCTCGAAGGAGGACAGCCTCGAACTGCTCCGGCAGGCCGACGACGCCGCTCGGGCGTCGGGTGCCTCGATCTCCCAGGTCCAGGCCGGCTGCGGGGCATCACGTCGGAGCATCCTCATCGCCAACTCGGACGGCCTGCTGGTGGGTGACGAACAGGCCCGGTCCCGGTTCACCGTGTCGTGTGTGGCCACGGCGGACACCGGGCTCCAGACCGGCTTCGAGTCGGCGGCCCGCACCCTGGGATTCGAGATGTTCGACGAGGTCTCGGTGGCCGAATTGGCCCAACTGGCCGCACGTCGTGCCATCTCCAAACTCACCGCCCGGCCCGCCCCATCCGGCGAGCTGCCGGTGGTGCTGGCCGGAGGGAGCGGCGGGATCCTCTTCCACGAGGCCTGCGGGCACGGGCTGGAAGCCGACCACATCGTGAAGGATGCGTCGGTGTACACGGGCATGGTCGGCCAGCAGGTGGCCAGCCCGCTGGTGACCCTGGTCGACGACGGCACGGTGGGATCGGAGTGGGGGACGTTCGCCATCGACGACGAGGGCCGGCCGGCGCAACGGAACGTGCTCATCGACCGCGGTGTGCTGACCGACTATCTGTGGGACTACCTCCGGGCCCGCCGGGAGGGCCGGGTCTCGTCGGGCAACGGGCGTCGTCAGACCTACCAGCACCTGCCCATGGTGCGGATGACCAACACCTTCCTCCTGGCCGGAGAGGAGGACCCCGATGAGATCGTGGCCCAGACCCCGAAGGGGGTGTATGTGGCCAAGCTCGGTGGTGGGCAGGTCAACACCACCACCGGCGACTTCGTCTTCGGCACCACCGAGGCCTATCTGATCGAGGGAGGACAGATCACCGAGCCGCTGCGTGATGCGAATCTGATCGGCAACGGCCCCGAGATCCTCAAGCGCATCGACGCGGTGGCCACCGATTTCGGCATGACCCCGGGTACGTGCGGCAAGGATGGCCAGAGCGTCCCCGTCGGTTGCGGTCAGGCCACCATGCGGGTGACCGGCATCACCATCGGAGGAACGGCGGAGTGAGCGCGGTCGTCGACACGGCGGGGTCCGAGACCCGCTCGGGGCACGATCCCGACGAACTGCTGGCGGTGGCCGATCGGGTGGCGGGCTGGGCGCGGACCGGCGAGGAGGTCGAGGTCTATGTGGCCCGCGGGGATGAGACCGAGGTCCGGGCCTTCGGCGGGGGAGTGGAGTCGCTGACGTCGGCCACCTCGGCCGGCATCGGTATCCGGGTGGTGGTCGACCACCGTCTGGGTTTCGCCTGGGCCGGCTCCCTCGAGGAATCGGTCTTCGGGGAGACCCTCGCCGAGGCCAGGGACAATGCCAAGTTCGCCACCCCCGACGAGCACGTGCGCCTGGCCCTGCCCGACGGGGTGGAACCGGTGGCGGTCGACCTCTGGGACGAAGGACTGGCATCGGTGCCCACGGCCGACAAGGTGGAGATGGCCTTGGCCCTCGAGGCACAGGCCAGGGGCGCGGACCCCCGGATCCGTCAGGTGGACGCGGCCGACTACGGCGACGGATCGGTGGAGGTGGCCCTCGTGTCGACCACCGGTATCCGGGGTTTCACCCGCAAGACCTCGGCCCACATCTCCGTGCGGGTCATCGCCGGTGACGGGGATGCGAGCCAGACGGCCGGGGGATTCAGTGTGGGCCGGGGGTTCGCCGACCTCGACCCGGACAGGGCCAACGCCGACGCGGTGAACCGGGCCGTCCGTCTCCTCGGGGCCACCAAGGGCACCTCGGGTCGTTCGACCGTGGTCTTCGACCGCCGGGTGGCTTCGACGCTGCTTTCGGTGGTGTCCAGCGCGCTGTCGGGCGAGGCGGTGGCCAAAGGCCGTTCCTTCTTCGCCGGACGGGTCGGCGAACTGGTCGGTGTCCCGGGTCTCACCCTGGTCGACGATCCCACCGACCCACGGGCCTACGGGGCGTCGGCCTACGACGCCGAGGGCCTGGCCTGCCGGAGGAACGTCCTGATCGACTCGGGAGTTCTCCGGGGCTTTCTCTACGACACCGTCTCCGGGTCGCGGTCGGGGGTGGCCTCGACCGGATCCGCGGTGCGCGGGGGATTCGCCGGTACTCCGGGGCCGGGCTGTCGGGCCCTGACGTTGGCTCCGGGCCCCGAAGGGTACGACGAGGACGGTGTCCTCGCCGCGGTCGGTGAAGGCCTGTTCGTCCAATCGATGACCGGGGTGCATTCCGGGGTGAATCCGATCAGCGGGGATTTCTCGGTGGGGGCCGAAGGCCTGATGATCCGCGACGGCAAACTGGCAGAGCCGGTCCGCGAGATCACCGTGGCCTCCACGCTGCAGCGGATGCTGCTCTCGCTGGTGGCGGTGGGAGCCGATGTGGAATGGTTGCCCGGCATCGCCGCCGGCCAGACCCTGGCCGTCGGCGACATGCAGATCAGCGGCGTCTAAGTCGACGAACGGGGCCGGTTCAACCCGGTGGACCGGGCGGAACTAGTGGATCGAGGCGGCGCTCCCGGTGGCCTTGGTGCAGGCGCTGAGGGCGTTCGGAGCCGAGGTGTAGTAGATCGAGCCCACGATGGACACGTTGTACGGACCGGCCGACGGTGATGTCGGCGTGCCGCCCACCCACAGGGGCTGTCCCGAATAGGAGGGCGCCGCGGCGGACCCGGTCGTTCCGGCGGTGGGGTTGCTCGAGCTCGCACTGGCTGCGTTCGAGCCCGACGCACTGCTCGTGGGTCGGTGCCCCGGTGGTCAAGCCGAAGGATTGGATGACAAAGAGGCGTGGGAAGTTGTCCAACCCGTTGATGAATGCGGTCACCTGGCCGTAGTTGCCGGTGACGGACAAGGGTGGTGGGCACGGCCACGACGCCCGTCGGAGCCTTGCCCGAGCCGGTGGTGGCGGGCGTGCCGGCGGTGGAGGGGGTGGCCGCGGTCGCCGAAGCCGGCGCGAATCCACTGAAATTGGTCAGGGAGACGCCCGAGGTCTCGGCCAGGCCGTTGAACTGACTCTCGAACGATGACTCTTCGGCATCCACGTCGGTCGGACTGTTGACACTCGGGATCTGGGTGGAGATCTTTTCGAGTTCAGAGCAGCTCTTGGTGAGGTTCTGCTTCTCTGTCCTCAGCGAGGCCAGCTTGGCCTGCAGCGTGGATTGCTGGGTCTGGAGCTGGGTCTCGTGCGCTTGCAGGCTCGAGAGCTTCGAGCTCTGGGGTGCCACGAGGATGGCATAGAGCAGGAGGGCTACGACCAGGGCTCCGGCCCCGATCATCAACGGCATGCGGTATTCGCGGACGGCGTTCATTTCAGGCTCGCATTCTTGTCGAGGCTGGCATTGGGAGTGACGGAGACGGCGAACGGGAACGAGATGGATGTAGTCCGGATTCACCAGGGTGGCTTCCTTGCAGCGGGTTGGCGAACAGCTGCGAACTGGCAACGGCATTGATCCACGCTTCGGAGATGGAGAGGCTCGGCCCGGGGCCGGTGACCCCGAGCTGAATCGTCCCGATGGCGGCAGAGGTTGTCGCGTTGCCACTGCCCGACGTGGTGCTCGCCGGGCTTGCGGTCGTGGTGGCGTCGGACCCAGCGGGAACACTGGAACCCGACGTCCCCCCCGCCGCTTGGGCGACGGCCAATCCGGCGAAGGATTGAACCTTCGCGCCACTCGGAGTGATCGAAATCAGGTTGCTGAGCGCCAGCGGCCAGTCGATGGCCGCGCTGAGTACCGAGTTCCGTCGGTCGACGCCGGCCGAGTAGGCACTTTGGGCGGCCACCACCAGGTCGTACTTGGGCACCTGGGCATTCAGGGCCGAGATGTCCGACTGGAGGGTGCTGACGTTGTTCTCTGCGTTGTGCACCTGATAGAACTTCCATCCTCCCAAGAGGGCCAACAGGATGAGGACGACGACACTTCCAACCAGCGTCCGCTGTTGGATTTTCCTCATCCTGATTCGGCTGGCCACTTCGGGCGGCAGGAGATTGAACTTCTTGACGGCCTTGTCCGGTTCCGGCAGCGCCAGTCCGATCGGCGTCGAGAGCACGACGCCGACCTCCTGGGCCTGCTCCGCGCTCAGGTCCAGTTTCGAGATGTCCAGCCGGTCGAGCGGAGAGATCGAAAGGACCGGCAGACGCACCTGGCTCTCGAGCATCGATTGCAGACCATGGAGTTCCGAACCGCCACCGGTCAACAGCACCCGGGCCACAGGCATCCGACCCGGAAGGGAGGCGAAGTACTGAATCGAATTCCGGATCTCTCCGACCAGCTCGACCATGCTGGCCTGGGCGGTCCGCTCTGCGTCCTGCATCTGGGCCACCTGATCGCCGATCCGGCGTTTCAGACCTTCGGCATCGGACAGAGGTAGATCGAGCGCACCGGAGATGGCTGCGGTGGTGGCGTTGCCGCCGGAGCCGATGGTCCGGACGAACTGCGGCCGACCTTGCTGATGGATAGCCACCACGGTCAGGCCGGCCCCGACGGAGACGACGGCCTCGGGCTGTTCCGAATCTCCCTGACCACCGATCGCTCTGACCAGAGCAGACGAGATCAGGTCGACACCTTCGACGGTCAGCCCGGCCTTTTCGACGGCCTCGATCACACCGTTGACGAGATCGACGTGCGCTGCAGCCACCAGGACCCGGCGCATCTTGTCGCCCTCGGGTGAGGTGTAGTCGGCGAGGATCTGCGAGGAGAGGATGGTCTGGTCCGGAGGAAAGGGGATCACTTCCTCGGATTGGAAGCGCACCGCACTGTCGACCTCGTTCTCAGGGACGAAGGGGAGGTCGATCTCGCGAGTGATGGCCCGGAGCCCGGCGATGCCGACGATGACCGAGGAACTGGAGAACTGGCCGTTCTTCCAGAGCTTGGTGATCGCCTCGCTGACGGCGGAGATGTCTCGGATCTCGCCGTCGACGAGTGAACCGGGAGGGAGGCCGACTTGGCCGTACGTCTGCAGGACCGGGCGTGAGCGGCTGATATCCAATTCGGCGGCGCGGACGGCGCTGGTCCCGATATCAAGTCCAACGGTCAGCTGTGCCATGTGAACTCTCCCCTGACATCCGTGTGGTCGACGGCTGCATTCGCTGCACCGCCAGGTTGTTCCCAGCGGAACGCACAGCTCGTCGTGTCCGAGCTGTGGTGAGCTGTTCCATTCGGGTTGCTATGCAACGTCCTTCTCCCGCTCCGTGTGATCGATAGATAAGGGCAACGTATTGACAACCTCTGGCCGGAGAACGCACCAGACTGTACGAAGGTCTATCGGACGGAAGTCACGCCACCTTGAGGCTCTGTGTGCCTCGTTCCGCGTCAGCGGCAGGGAAGGAAAGGACAGGGTCAAGCAGGGTCATCAGGGCCAGCAGCCCGTTCCGGCCGGTGAAGCTCGGGAACCTGGGGGATTCCGCCTGTCAGGTGAAATTTGCGCCGGCGAACTGCCCGGTCTGCATGATGCCCGCACGCTCGAGCATGACCTTGAGGTCGTGGGGATTGGTGGCCGTGCTCATGGCTTCGGCCAGGTCGATGGTCCCGTCGGCAATGAGCGTGACCAGTGACTGGTCGAAGGTCATCATCCCGTAGTACTCGCCGTCGGCCACGATGCCTTCGATGTCCCCGGTGATCATCGGATCCATGATCGCCTGTTGGATCCTTCCGTTGACCACGAGCAACTCCAGGACGGGCACCCGCGCCTTCCCGTCGGCCGTGGGTATCAGCCGCTGGCAGATGATGCCCTTGAGGGAACCGGCCAGGCTCACCCGCACCTGGGTCTGCTGGTGGGGAGGGAAGAAGTCCACGATCCGGTTGATGGTTTCCGTGGCGTTGATGGTGTGGAGCGTCGAGAAGACCAGGTGCCCGGTTTCCGCCGCCGTCAAGGCCGCCGACACGGTCTCCATGTCGCGCATCTCGCCCACCAGGATCACGTCGGGGTCCTGTCGCAGCACCACCCGCATGGCCGAGCTGAAGGAATCGGTGTCGAAGCCGACCTCGCGTTGGTCGATGGCCGCGAGATCGTCGGTGTGGAGGTACTCGACCGGGTCCTCGATGGTGACCACGTGACAGGACCGGGTGTGGTTGATGTGGTTCACCATGGCCGCCAACGTGGTCGTCTTCCCCGACCCGGTGGGTCCGGTGACCAGGACGAGGCCCCGCATCTCCTCCGCCAGCCGCGTGACCACTTCGGGCAATCCCAGCTCGCTGACGGTCGTGGCCCCGGATCGGACCCGGCGCATGGCCAAGGCGACCGATGATCGCTGGTAGAAGGCGTTCACACGAAAGCGCCCGGTGCCTTGGAGGCTGTAGGCGAAGTCGACTTCGTGATGCTTCTCGAACGTGTCGAGGACGGGGCCTTCCATGATGGCCTCGGCGATCTGCTTCGTCTCTTCCGCCGTAAATGCAGGCTCGTCGGTCAGGGTTCGCAGCGAGCCGGCCACCCGCAAGCGGGGTGGGGCGCCCGCTTTGATATGCAGGTCCGAGCCATCGAGCTCGGCCAGATACACGAGGAAGCGATCGAGATCGGATTTGTCCACGAGCGCCATTCTACGGGCAGACCCCTCCATTTGGCGAGGATTTTCGGCGCGTTGTGTTTGCCGAAGCCCGGCAAAGCCGGTGGAGAGGGCCCGATGCAACACTCACCGGTGGCCCGCGATGACTCGAGTCCACGGTAGCCGGTGGTTCGAGGTCATGACCGGGGTGCTACGTCGAGGAGGCCTTCTTCACCTTGTCCGCGGCCCCGCTCTTCGGTTTGGTGTCCGAGGGCGTCGAGGCGGCGGGCGACGGCTTCTCGGCCGGGGAGGATTCCTTGGGTGACGATGAGTCCTTTCCGTCACCTTTCGAGTCCGACGTCTCTGACCCGGACGCCGGCGCGGATGTCGATTCGGTTTCCTTCTTGGCCCGACCGCCATTGCGGCTGTCCGTCTTGTAGAAGCCACTTCCCTTGAAGACGATGCCCACGTTGCCGAAGACCTTCCGCACCGGGGATCCACAGGTGGGACATGTCGTCAGCGGGTCGTCATGGAACGACTGGACGACGTCGAAGTGATCCTCGCACCGTTCGCAAGCGTATTCGTAGGTGGGCAAACCGGGATTCCTCTCTCGTCCATGCGGCACGTCCGGCTAGCAGTCTACCCGAGAGAGTGCCAGTCCCGGCTCAGGCCACCGGACTCCCGTACACTGGTGCCCGTGAAACAGGTGACCGCCCGATGACAGACAGAAGCCTGAGCCACCTGGATCCCTTCAGCGGCGCCCGCATGGTGGACGTGTCGCCCAAGGAGGCGACCCATCGAAGGGCGCTGGCCCGGTGCAAAGTGGCCATGAAGCCGGAGACCACCGCCAAGGTGGCCAACAATGCCATCACCAAAGGGGATGTGCTGGCCGCCGCTCGGGTTGCCGGCATCCAGGCCGCCAAACGCACCGCTGAACTCGTCCCGATGTGTCATCCGCTTCTGGTGGGCGCCGTTCATGTCGATTTCACCATCGGGGACGACTTTGTCGAGGTGGAGGCGAAAGTGGAGGCCGTGGATCGCACCGGTGTCGAGATGGAGGCCATGACCGCCTGTGCTATTGCCGCCCTCACCGTCTATGACATGTGCAAGACGACCGATCGAACCATGAGCATCGGCCAGCTCATGCTTTGGGAGAAGACCGGGGGCAGTTCTGGCGTCTGGAAGCGGGATCCCACGCTCCCCTCCGAAGTGTGAAGCGGGTCCTCCGGGCTGCCGGTCTCGTGCCTCGTGAACGTCAGCCGCGGACGACGGCGGAACGGAGATCCCTCAATGAGAGCTCCGACGTCGCCTCCCCACCGCATTGAGCGCAGTGCTCGACGTGGCGCCAGCTGCGAAGCAGCCGGGTCCCTTCGGGATTGAGGAGCACGACGAACGACTCCGAAAGCGGGTCGATTTCGACCCCGTAGCAGGCCTGCCACTCAGTGGACGCGGGACTCGTCCGATGGTCAGAACCCTTCACCACCCGGCGGAAGCGGGAGTTGTCCATATCGATGATCCAGGTGCTGTGGCACGACTCAATGACGATCTGCTCCACGGAGTCAGTATCCCATGAATTGATGAGAAACAAACATCTATTACATTTCGGTTGAGTGACAGTTGCCGGTGGCCGGGCCGTTGTCGAGGACGGAGGAGTCAGCCATTATCCGTCGTCTGACCTCTCTGAGATCGACTGATCGACAGCAAGAGGGTCAGTTTCGATCGAGAATCGTTGTGGGAACCCATATGTCCACGACGGTCCCGAGGCCCTTTTCGGAGTGGATCACGATGCGGGACCCGATCAGGTGGGCACGTTCGGTCATGCCCGGGAGCCCCAGCGAATCGCTGCTCGATCCCTCGGTCGTGGCCTGGTCGAACCCGATTCCGTCGTCTTTGACGAGGAGCCGCAGGCCGTCGTGCTCGAAGCTCATCCCGATGGCCACATGGTTGGCGGCCGCATGGCGTTCGATGTTCGAAATCGCCTCTTGGGCGATGCGGAAGAGTGCGAGCTCGACCGTCGGGGAAAGTCGGCGTTCCGTTCCGGTCACACCGAACGATGTCTCGAAGAGGTGGCGTTCGCCAGCCTCTGCGAGGATCTGATTGATCGAGGCGACCAGGCCCAGATCATCGAGCACCGAGGGCCGTAATCCCTTGGCGATAGACCGGAGTTCGGCCACGGTGCCCTCGACGATGGATCGGAGATCGGAGAGTTTGACGGCTCCTTCGGGGGTGGGCTCGCCGTAGGAGTTCATCTCGTCGATCTGCCTGCACAGGTGGATCAGAATCTGCAGGGGTCCGTCGTGGAGCTCCTGGGCGATATGCCGTCGTTCGTCCTCCTGACCCGAGACCACTCGGGCGGCGAATGCCTCCATGAGGTCGTGGCGCCTGGTCTCCATGGTCACGTCCTCGAAGACGACCTGCATGCGGGCGGCGCCGCCGGAGTGCTCCAACATGGTGGCGGTCGGCCGGTAGAGGACGGGCTGACCCTCGACTTCGAAGGCCACCGGTTCCACTCGTGCCACCTCACCTGTTCCGCGACGCTCGCTATGCGTCTGGGGGAGCTGCTCGGTAATGAGGGTGGTGAGAATATGGCTGGAGGCGGCGGGCCCGATCATGTCGACGAGCCGGACGGGAACGGACAGGTCGGGAACGGGCAGAGGATGCGACTCACCGGGAGCAGAATCCGGGAGTGACGTGGCGACCCCGAATGTCCGTTGCGCCGAGGCGTTCGTCTCGATCACGTTGCCGCTGCCGTCGACGATCAGGATCGGGGCCTGGTTGGAATAGAACAGGTCCCGATAGCGCGCCTCGGCGCTCAGGTGGAGCGCCTGGGCCGACTCGGCAGCCCGCCGGGCATTTCGTTCGGCCGTGACTCGCAGGCCGATCACGATGGCGAGACCGTCGATCAGAATAATTTGGGCCAGCTCTATCCAGGCCGCCACATTGTCGTGATTGGCGCGTGCCGAAAAGAACCGCGCCACGGCCAGAAGGGTGACCCACCCCGCGGTGAAGATGGCGCCTTCAATGGCGTAGTTGAGCGTGGCGTAGACCACCGGAACCAGAAAGAGTGCCAACGTCGAGAACTCGACGCCCTGAGAGTCGGCGTCCAGATGGAACGCCACGGTGGCGGCCAGCCGGATCAGATACAGCGCCAAAATGATGAGTTGAAGAATCCAGAACTGCGAGTTGTTCCACGGTGTTCGATCGGCCTTGTGCCGGGACGGAGGAACCTCGCCGGCCGATGCCTCCTCAGGCTCATGTACCGGACGGGACACGATCGGCCTGCTGGAATGCTCGCTGCTCTCCGAGGCATCCGTTCCGGCCGTGCGCACCGTGTTCACCGATCCGATTCCGTGCCCGCGAGAGGTTCTCGGCCGAACAGGCTGCTGGCCAGAAAGTAGTGGACCAGCTCAGTGCGGGAGCTCGCGCCGATCTTGTCGAACACATGGTTGATGTGGCCTTCGACGGTGCGGGGGCTGATCCCAAGTTGGCTGGCGATGGCTTTGTTCGACATCCCTCGGACGACCAGGCGAACGACGTCCGACTCTCGTTCCGTCAGGCGTGGTGCATCGGCGGACCACACCCGGTCTGACTTCTCCCCTTGGCCGACGATGGGGTGGCCGAGGAAGTTCGAGCCGTCAGCCGCGGCTCTGATCGAACGGACCAGTTCATCTCCGGGCATGGTTTTGAGAAGGTAACCGGAGACACCCGCAGCCAGGGCCGCCCTCACATAGTTCTCGTCGTCATAGGCACTCAGGATCAACACCGTCGTCCTTGGGAAGTCGATGGCGATCTGCCGAGCCAGATCGATGCCGTTCATCACTGGAAGGCGGATGTCCACGAGAACGATGTCAGGCTCCGTTTCACCGATGACCCGGAGCGCGGCATTGCCGTCTCCGGCCTCGCCGACGACCGAGAAGCCGACCGCATCTTCGAGAATTCGGCGGGTTCCGGCCCGCAGCAGTTCGTGATCGTCCACAACGACGACCCGACAGACGGAAGCGGAGTCGTCAGATGGAGGCCCAGCGGCCGGAATTGACCGGCCCCCGACATCGGAGGACTCAGTGCTGGTCATGCCTCCATCGTAGGTTCGTCATGTCCCTGCGATGAGGGACGCCACCAGTGCAATTAGGACAGCGGACACAAGCGGAGCACCGAAGACGGCGGGAACGGAGGGGTCAGAGGCGTTTTCCGCGCCGGCGCCGAGCGCTTTCCTCGCTACTGTCCACGCCCCCACCATGCACAGGAAATACGTCACGATCCAAAAACCGGCCCCGATTGCCGTCGGGCCGAGGCCCAGGCTTCCGAGCCAACAACCGGCGATGAGCAGTGAAGTCCGGCCATGTCCCCGAGGATCAACGCAGTTCGGATCGGCTGCCCGCAGGGCGGCGAAGACGATGGTGGCGATGAGCGTTCCAACGACACAACCGATCAGAATCCCCCATTGGTGATGCCAGCCGGCCCCGATCACGATGACCAGGACGGCCACGCCGGTGCCGATGGCTGCGACCGCCAGCGGTGCGCGTTTGCCATCGAACTCGATGAGTCCGACCGCGATCATCGACGCAGACAGACAGCAGTAGCCGGCAGACACCAAGGTGCCGTGCCACGCCCAGGTGACCAGGGCGAAGGAGAGTCCAGTGGCCAGTTCGACCAGCGGATAGCGCACGGAGATCGGAACATGACAGGTCCGGCAGCGGCCCCGCAAGCCGATCCATGAGGCGAGGGGGATGTTTTCCCACCAGGTGAGTTGTCGGCGGCACGTCGGGCAGAACGATCTCGGGGTGGACACGGAAAGACCGAGTGGGGTCCGGTAGACGACGACGTTGAGAAAGGACCCGACAAAGAGGCCGACCACACCGGCAACCGAAACCGTTGTGATCAACACCGGAATGTTGTCAGAAGACATGGAATTCATTCAGAAGCAATGAAAAAGCATATGGACCCGGCCCGTCGATCCCCCCGACTACGGGCCGTCCGGAGGGGCAGGGTGGCCCATCGGATCGGACGAAGGCCGCACCGGTTCAAAGCGCTTCCCCTGGCCCTGAGGCACGCGCGCCGGATTTGGGCGTCGATCCGAAAGCCCTTCGTGTTCGGGCAATCCTCGGATTCGGGGTCAATCTCGGCGACCAGTCTGCCGATGGTGGACACATGAGTGATGTCGACTCCAGTCGCTGGATGGCCAGTGAACATGATCTCGAGTTCGTTGACCTCGAGACCTATGGGGTTGACCGCTCCGCGTCCGAGATTCTGCCGGAGTCGTTGGCACGTCTCCACCATGTGGTTGCCATCAAGCGCAAATTCGGCACGCCGGTGATCGCAACGGCCGACCCCGATGACCTCACCGCCCACGATTCGGTTCGAGCCGCGATCGGACGGGACTTCATCTCGGTGATTGCCTCCTCGGATCAGATCGAAGACTACCTCAATCAGTTGTTCGGTCCCGATGATACAGCGGCGCGATCGAGGGCCCGAAGCCCAGAACAAGAAGATGTCGCCGCCAAGGGCGAGCCGATCGAGGATCCAGTCGCCGATGCGGTCGATTTCGAAGCAGCCGCTCCCACCGAGGCACCGGCACCCACCAATGGGAAGGCGCGTCGTGCGCCGAGCGAAACCAAAAAGAAGCAACGCCGCCAGACCGTGGACGAGGATGCGAGTCCGTCGGCCGATCCCGACGGGCCGGACCCGTCCGTCGGACCGGACCTCGCGGCCACGGTGGAGCCGGCCGCTATCGAGGTCCCACCGGGCTCTGATGCCGGCCTGGACGTGGCGTTGACCGATGCGGCGGCGGAGAGCGCGGACCCGTGGGCAGAGCCGCTCGAACCGGCGACAAACCTGCTGCCCACATTCGGGGCCAATACCGGATCTTGCCGACTTGGTGGTGCCGAGCAGCCCACCCGCCGACCGCTCAGGACGAACTGGCAGAGCTGGCCCGATCGGTTCAGGACGAGGAGCCGGTGCCTGACGTCGACTCGACCGCCCTGGCTGCAGACTTGGTGGCCGAAGCAGTGGCGACCTTTCAGGAGAAGCAAGGTGAAGAGGAGCGTCACGACGCCGACGGCGGGAATGACTTCACCGAAACGGCTTCCTTCCCCCCTCTGGCCAAATGCCTGGTCGACGGGGGCAGAGTGTCACTCGCCGACATGGAGGCGGTCCTCGATGAGCACTATCGGACAGGCCAGAGTGTTGCTCGGATACTGACCACACAGAAACTGGTCACCGAGGCCGACCTCATGTGGGGGATGGCCGAGGAGATGGGGCTCGACTTTGTCGATCTCGACACCGTCGGGGTTGATCTGAGCGAGGCCGGAACCATTCCGGAGGCGACCGCCCGCCATCACAACGTGATCGTTATCGCCAACGACAACGGCACCCCGGTTGTGGCTGCGTCGAATCCCACCGACGTGTTCGCCATGGACGATCTACGCACGATCATGGGTCGCACCTTCACCGTGGTCGTCGCCACCCGCACCCAGATCAGCTCCTATATCGGACGAGCCTTCAACAGCGGCGGTGATGCCGCCGACATGGCCATGGAGGCGTCCCTGGGATTTGATGGGACCAGTTCCGACAGCAGCGTCGACGACATTCAGGCCGTTACCGAAGAGGCGCCGATCGTCCGCTACGTCAATCTGCTCATTTTGCAAGCGCTGAACGAACGTGCCTCCGACATTCACGTTGAGCCCACGGCAACCGACCTCAGGATCCGCTATCGGATTGACGGGGTTCTCCATGATGTGTCGACCGCGCCACGGGCCATCTCCGCGGCCGTCACCACGCGCCTGAAGGTCATGGCTGACATGAACGTGGCCGAGCACCGGATTCCCCAGGACGGCCGGATCTCCCTCAATGTCGGGAGCAAAGGCATCGACCTTCGGATGGCCACCCTCCCGACCATCCACGGCGAAAAGGTCGTCATGCGGGTGCTTGACAAGTCGAGCGTCGTCCTGGGATTCCCCGATCTTGGATTCGAGGAGGACTTCCTGAAGACGTACGAGGGCCTCTACACCAAGCCCTACGGCACCATTTTGGTCACCGGACCGACGGGGTCAGGAAAGTCCACCACGCTCTACACGACCCTGACCGCCCTCAACTCTCCGGAAAAGAACATCATCACGGTCGAGGACCCGGTCGAACTGCAGTTGAAGGGTGTCAACCAGGTCCAGCTGAACGTCAAGGCCGGGCTGACGTTTGCGTCCGCCCTGAAATCGATTCTCCGCTCGGACCCCGACATCGTGCTGGTCGGTGAGATCCGCGACAAGGAGACTGCGGTCATCGCCATCGAAGCGGCATTGACCGGCCACATGGTGCTGGCCACCTTGCATACCAATAGTGCTGCCGCCACACCGATGCGTCTGATTGAGATGGGGCTCGAACCATTTTTGGTGACCTCGTCGCTGTCAGGGGTGCTTGCGCAACGACTGGCTCGCCGTCTCTGTATGCACTGCAAGGACGCGTACGAGCCCACCGAGTCCGATATTTCTGCCGCAGGTTGGACGCTCGAAGAGGTCGAGGCGGTGGGGGGAATGCCCAAGGTTTACAAGGCAGTGGGCTGTTCGGCCTGCGCAAATACCGGCTATCGGGGACGCAAGGCCTTGGCCGAGCTTCTTCCCATGACAGAGGAGATCGAACGAATGATTATCGAAGGAGGATCGGTGGACGACATTCATAGACTCGCCGTCGCTCAGGGCATGCTGACGCTTCGTCAGAGCGGCCTGCGCAAAGCCATCGAGGGAGAGACCACCCTCGAGGAAGTACTCCGGGTGGTCGCATGAGCCCCCTCACCGCTGAGACGCAAATGGAGTGGTCGTCACGCCTGGCCCAGGCCCTTGTCACCGGCGGCTACGAGACCGAGTCGAACCTGGCTCCGTTGCTGGCGGAAGCGAAGGCCACCGGACAGCCCCTGGCCACGCTGTTGATCAGCAGGAAACTGGCCCTTCCCGGGGTCGTGGTCGGAGCATTGGCCCATTTGGCCCAACTCCCCGCTGTCGATCTGGAGGCGATGACGCCGAGCCCCGACGCGGTGGCCGCGCTGCCAGAGGAAGCGGCTCGCGAGTTCGGCGCCGTGGCCTTGCAGTTCGATGGAAACGTTCTGGCCGTGGCCTTTGCCCAGCCCCCTTCGGCCGCGGATGTCGATGGGCTGGCATCCCGGATCGGGTATCGGATCAATCCGGTGCTGGCCGACCCCATGGTGATCGAACGGGCACTCGGAGCCGACGTCGCCTCGGCCGCTCCACCCGGGCCGGCCCCCGCTTCCCCGTTGGTCGACACCACGCCCGCGGCCGAAGAGATCGCTGTCGCCCCGGACGTCGACAATCTGCTCAAGCGGGGGATTCCGGCGTCGGCGTCCAACGGTGACATGCCGCTGCACATCGATGATCTTCTCCGCTATGCCGTGTCGGTTGGTGCCTCCGACCTCCACATGACGGCCCAAATGCCCGGTTCGATCCGTCTCCACGGTGCCATCCGCCCCATCGAGGGGTGTCCGGTGCTCGGTCACGAGATGATCCGGGACATGGTGTTCGGCATTCTCCCCGCCTCACAGCGGGAGCGGTTCGAAGAGGAGCACGAGCTCGACACGTCCCACTCCATCGCCGGAGTCGGGAGGTTCCGCGTCAATGTCTCCTTGCAGCGAGGAACCATTGCGGCTGCGCTTCGGCCGATTCCTCACGAGATGCCCGAGTTCGACACGCTGGGCCTGCCTGACGCCATCAAGGCCTTCACCGACCTTCGGCGCGGATTGGTCCTGGTGACCGGACCCACGGGATCCGGGAAGTCGACGACCCTGGCGTCCCTCGTCGACATCATCAATCGAACCAAGCCACTGCATATTGTGACCGTCGAGGACCCGATCGAGTTCCTCCACGACCACAAGCGGTCGATCATCAGCCAGCGGGAGGTTGGCGAAGATACCGAATCCTTCGGCCAGGCACTGCGCCGCGTCCTCCGTCAGGACCCCGACGTGATTCTGGTCGGCGAGCTCCGTGACCTGGAGACGATTTCGACGGCACTGACTGCGGCCGAAACCGGTCACCTGGTCTTTGCCACGTTGCACACGCAGGATGCACCCCAGACCATCGACCGGGTGATCGACGTCTTCCCGACCAGCCAACAGGAGCAGATCAGGGTGATGTTGGCGGCCACGCTCGAGGGCGTCGTTACCCAGCAGTTGATCGTCAACTCCGAAGGGACCGGGCGAGTGCCGTGTTCTGAAGTGTTGGTGTGCACCTCGGCGATCCGAAATCTGATCCGACAGTCAAAGACCCATCAGATCTATTCACTGATGCAGGTCGGGGGATCGTACGGGATGCAGACCATGGACCAGGGATTGGCCCAGCTGGTCAACGACGGAATCATCTCCGAAAGCATTGCCTACGACCGGTCCTCCAATGAGGAAGACCTACGGAATCACCTGAACTCCTAATTCACAATTCCAATAACTATTCATCCTCACTACGAAGCGGGGCATTGTGGCACTCACATTTGACTACAAGGTCCGAGACCGAGCCGGCAGTTTGGTCGAGGGACAGCTCGACGGCGACAGCATGGCCCTGGTCGTGCGCCGCCTTCGCGAGATGGGGTACATGCCGATCTCGGTGACGCCGAGGTCGACGGTCAACCTCAAGACTGAGATCAAGATCCCCGGATTCTCCGATCGGGTCAAGCTTCGAGAGGTCGCCGTCGTGACCAGACAGCTTTCGACGATGGTCGACTCGGGGCTGTCCGTCGTCCGGTCGCTCGGTATTCTCGCCTCGCAGGTGGAGAATCCGTCGTTGGGCCGGGTGCTCAATGAGGTTCGGCTCGATCTCGAGCACGGATCTTCGCTGTCTGCCGCCTGCGCCAAACATCCCAAGATCTTCTCCAACCTCTTCTGCACGTTGGTCCAGGCCGGTGAGGCCGGCGGTAACCTCGATGAGGTTCTCAACAGCCTGGCCGACACCATCGAGAAGCAGGCGCAACTGAACCGGACGATCCGGTCGGCGATGACCTATCCGGCAGTTGTCCTGTCCGTGATGGGCGTCATCTTCACCGCCATGATCGTCTTCATCGTGCCGGTGTTCCAGAAACTCTTCAAATCGTTGGGCGGAAAGCTTCCGCTTCCGACTCGCATACTCATCCAGGTGTCGCAGATCATCACCAGCGTGTGGGTCCTGGTGCTCATCGCCGCGGTGGTCGGCATCATCATCGGGGTGCGCAAGTGGATCGCTACCGACGCCGGGCGGCGCAGGTGGGACAGATGGATGCTCAAGCCGCCTGTATTCGGCAACCTCTTCCACAAGGTGGCCCTGGCTCGAACGACGGGAACACTGGCGTCGTTGATCGGCTCAGGCGTACCCATTCTCGAGTCCCTGGACATCTGCGCGGATATCGCCGGTAACCGCACGGTGGGCGACGTGCTCATCGAGGCAAAGAACGGGGTCCGTGAAGGGCGGCCGTTGGCCGATCCCCTTCGTGAGCACGAGGATGTCATTCCCGCACTGGTTGTCCAGATGATCGAAGTTGGCGAGCAGACCGGTGCACTGGACGGCATGCTCAAAAAGGTCGGGGAGTTCTACGACCAGGAAGTCGAGATCATCGTCAACAACCTCACCGCCCTTTTGGAGCCGCTCTTGACGGTACTGATGGGGTGCATGGTGGGTGCCATGGTCATCTGCCTTTACTTGCCGATGTTCGACTACATCAAACTGGTTCCCAGTGAGCTAGCAGTGGCACGGTGTGGCTCGGGCCGGGAGACGGCCGGTGCGAAGCCATGCACCTGGCCGTGTGCAGGATCGCGTTCTCGAGCGCCGACGCTTCGCCTGCGCGCAATATTTCTCCGAAAAGAATCTATTGCGATAATGCAAATGCGCCTGGTACGTTGCAATTGGGTTTCAGAAACCGTTGCGAAGGAACAACGGATCGAGATGACGAGGGGCCTCGGCATTTCAGGCGAACTACGGAGTGAGTGGCGCGCTTGATCGGCCGATGCGTGTGGCGCGGGAACGATTATTTGTCGTCCTCTTACGGTGCCATTTGGCTTGAATAGCCGGCCACGCAATCCCTCAGAGTTTCGGGCGTGTTCCGATGCATCTGCTCTGAGACTTGTCTCATCGGTGGAAGCAAAAGGAGACAGCGCAGAATTCCTAAAGTGGACCATCGGTCGGGACGATAGCAACATCGGGTGTCAATCCTGGCACCCGTCTATTGATGCATCAATATACGAGGAGGCAACACATGTTTTCATCCGCTATTCAGCGCCTGAATGATAGGCGCAGCGGTGCGGGCGACATCGGCGAGGATGCCGGTTTCACCCTCATCGAGCTCATGGTGGTTCTGCTGATCCTGGCCATTCTGCTCGCCATCGCCATTCCGACATTCCTCGGTGTGACCGGTGGGGCCAATGACCGGGCTGCGCAGTCCAACCTCAACACGGCACTGACCAACGCCAAGGCAGAGGCGACCCAGAACAACCAGCAGTATGTGGCGACGGGTCAGACCGCGGCAGCGCAGTTTACGACGCTCCAGAATGATGAGCCCAGCATCAAGTTCGTAGTACGCCGGCACCGGGCAGCTGAGCCAGGGCCCAGTGTCCGATGTACTTCGACAACACCTCACGGGAACGGTATCGTTCTGGCAGAGCTATTCGAAGAACGGCCCCACGTGCTGGATCGTCGTTGACAACCTGACGGCGTTGACCACACGGCCGCGGACGGGGCCTACGGTGCGTCGGCTGTGCCAGCTGGAAGCGCCACCCAGGCTCCGAGCGGTGCCGGCTACCGTCTTCACCTCCGAGCCGGCTCCTGCCGGTCGGGTGTGATTCGGGTGCGGCTATCGCCGCGTGCGATACCGTCCCCTGGAAGACCGCCGGCTTCTAGTCGGTTTCAGAACCGCTGCCTGATTGACGCTCGGTCCGCACGACGAGCTGGCAGCGGTGGAGTAGTGCAGAAGAGCCCCCTCTTCGGAGGGGGCTCTTCTTCGTCTCCGCCCGACTCCACTCTCGGTGCCCGGACAGGACGGGCGTCACGAATCGCTACAGCGGCCCCACCGTGTGCTTCCGACCGGGGAGGTACTCGCGGGCGGTGTCCAAGGTCCGCAGGGCATCGGCCACCACCGCCCGGGTGTCGTCGGGATCGATCACCGCATCGACGAATCCCCGTTCGGCCGCCTGCCACGGGGTGAGGAACCGGCCGGCGTACTCCTCCCGGAGGAGCTCCTGCTCGTCAGGGGGAGCATTGCGGTGGAGGATCTGCACCGCGCCCTCGGCTCCCATGACCGCGATCTCGGCGCCGGGCCAGGCGAAGCACAGGTCGTTCCCGAGCCCTTTCGAGTCCATCACGATGTAGGCCCCCCCGAACGCCTTGCGGAGGATCACGCACACCCTCGGCACGGTGGCTTCGGAGTAGGCGAAGGCCAGTTCGGCCCCGTGGCGGATCATGCCCCGCCACTCCAGGTCCTTTCCGGGCAGGAAGCCCGGCGTGTCCACCAGTGTCACCAGAGGAAGGTTGAACGAGTCGCAGAAGCGCACGAACCGCGCCCCTTTCTGCGAGGCGGCGATGTCCAGGGTGCCGGCCAGGGCCTGGGGTTGATTGGCCACGAATCCCACCGCTCGGCCGCCGATGCGCCCGAGCGCGGTGACCAGCTGGGGGGACCATCTGGTCCACAGCTCGGTCACCTCCTGGTCGTCGGCCAGCTCGGCGGCCACCCGGCGCACGTCGTAGGAGCTGGTGGCCCGGGTGGGGATGATCTCCCGCAGCGCGCCTCGTGCCTGTTCCGATGTCGGGGTCGCTCCCTCAGGGGGGCCGAGGGGCGCCAGTTCGTCGGCGTTGGCCGGGAGGAGGCCCAAGAGGAGGTCGACATGGGCCATGGCGTCTTCCTCTCTCGCCGATTCGATGGCGCACAGTCCGCTCGACCGGGCGTGCATGGCCGTTCCCCCCAGCTGGTGGATGCCGATCCGCACGCCGGTGAACTCTTCGACCATGGCCGGGCCGGACACGAAGGCGAAGGCATCGGCGGTCATCACCACCAGGTCGGCAAGTCCGAGGAGCAGGGCCGGTCCCGACAGCGCGGGGCCGGTCACCACCATGACCACGGGAACGATCCCCGAGCACGCAGTGACCGCCCGAGCCGCACTGCCCCATCCATGGAGTGAGGCCACGCCTTCGGACACGTCGGCCCCACTCGAGGCCAACACCATGACCAGGGGGATCCTGAAGGCCAATGCCGAACCGGCCGCCACCCGGATCGTCTCCCCGTCCTCGACGGACAGCGCCCCCCGTCGGACCGTCGACACCGAGCGCACGACCATGGCCGGTCGGAAGCCGAGGGTCTCGATCCCGGCCTGGACCGACCCGGTGACGAGCCGGCGGAAGATCGGCGCCGCGGGCGCTTCGAGGGTCACCGGCCCATGCTACGGAACCACCGACCGGCGTGCCGCGTATGCCCGGTGGACATCACCGGTCGGGTTGGGCCCCATCCGGCGGTTCGGCCCGGCCGTTGGCGCGGTCGGAGGGGTGGCCCTCGGCCCAGCGGTCGGTGACGGGGCCATCGTCCGGACCGTCCCCCGCCGGGCCCCGTCCCGTCCGATCTTTGGCACTCTGGCGGTCGACTCGTTCGAACTGACGCTCGACGTCGGCCCATACCAGCGTGTCGCCGGTGTCGAGCTCCTCCTCGGACCTCGGGGCCCGGGCCAGCACCACGGCCCCGACGGTGAGGAGGACGAACAGCATGGTCAGTTTGGACACGAACCCCGAGATCTGCTGATCGTTGAGCGGTCGCAGGCCGATGGCGGCGTGGGACCGGGCGAACTCCGGATAGAGCGGTCGTGTGGAGAAGATGTAAATAAAGGAGAGAAAAGCGGGGACCACCGCCTGGACGACCAGGTAGGCGAAGCGGACCACCGGTTTCGGCCGGGTGAGCCCGGGTATCCGTCCGAGCACCGGGATCCACAGCACGAGGCCGGCGCCCACGATCACCACGTCGAGCATTCCCCGGGCCACGACCGATGATGCCTGGGCCCGGACCAGCACCGGGGTCATCGACCCGATGAGCAGCACCGTGACGGTGACGATGGCCACCACGGGACGCTCGACCCAGGTGAGGATCCTGTCCACCGGGGCCGGACGGGTGAGCCACTGGATGACGTCGTAGGGAAGGCCGAGCAGGAGCAAGGGCGCCACCGCCATGACCAGAATCAGCCGCTGGGTCACCAGGGCGATGAGTGACCAGTGGGCGGCCAGATCGGCCACCGGCCAGGTCAGGGCCACGACCGATGCGGCACAGGCCCCGCTGAAGGCCACGACCTGCCGTCGCGTCCAGGGGATGGCTGGCTGGCCGGCGCGTACCAGGCGACGGTGCCCACCCACGACCAGGCCGACGCCCACCAGCAGGGCGATCCACGCCGGCAGGTGGGCGTCCCAGGCGTACGGTCCCGGTGGCCCCACGATCAGGACCGGGCCCGTCGCGCCCTAGATTGACCTCGGTGCAACGTCTTGATCGGCTCGAACGGGTCACCGACCTGCTGTTGGTGCTTCTGGATGCCACGCGCCCGCTCAGCCTGCGCGAGATCGCCGATCGCGTCCCGGGGTATCCCGACACCCACGGGGCCCGCCGGCAGGCCTTCGAACGGGACAAACGGCTGTTGCGCGACGAAGGGGTGCCGGTGCTGGTGGTCCCCATCAGCGGGGAGGAGCAGCTCGGCTACCGCGTCGATCCCGACTCCTACTACCTTCCCGACCTCGGATTGGAGGCAGAGGAGCAGGCCGCTTTGAACCTGGCCGTCGCCGGAGTCCACCTGGGCGAGCCTATCGGCCGGGATGCGCTGTTGAAGCTGGGGGCAGGCGCAGAGTCCCCCCTGCATCCCGACGCGGCGCCGTTGGTGGACCTGCGTGCCGTCGACGGTCTCCCCGCGCTGCCCCTCGTCTTCGATGCCATCCGCCAGCGGGCCGCAGTTCGATTCGGCTACCGCGGGGAGGAGCGTCACGTAGACGTGGCCGGACTCAGATTCCGCAGCGGTCGCTGGTACCTGATCGGCTTCGACCGCGACCGGGGGGAGGCCCGCACCTTCCGGATCGACCGGATCACCGGGCCACCTGCGCTGGACGAGGCAGGTTCGGCCCAGGTTCCTGCCGGCTTCGACGTGGACGGTGCCTTCTCCCGCGATCCATGGCAGTTCGGCGAAGGCGAAGCGGTCGAGGTCGACGTGCTGGTCGACGGGGCCGAATCGGGCCGGGTGGCCACCGAGCTCGGGGAAGACGCGGTGGTCGAGCACCGTGATGACGGTGCCGTGGTCGTGCGGCTGCCCGTCACCGACACGGAGGCGCTCGTCCTCTGGGTGCTCGATCTGTTGGATCAC
Source organism: uncultured Acidimicrobiales bacterium (assembly GCA_963713625.1). Taxonomy (GTDB): domain Bacteria; phylum Actinomycetota; class Acidimicrobiia; order Acidimicrobiales; family RAAP-2; genus Bog-756. Next base: position 492,049 of record CAVQMN010000011.1, read on the forward strand.
GCCGAAGTGGTCGCGCCCGAGGCGATTCGCACCGCGGTGACCGACCGGCTGGAGGCCATCATCGCCGGCGCCGACCAGGACGGTGTCCGGTCATGACCGCAGTGGTCGACACCGCGGCCCGACTTCGGCGGCTCCTGGCCATCCTGGCCTGGTTGGCCCAGGTCGACGAGGCCCCCATCGACGAGGTGGCCGCCCAGTTCGATCTCTCACCCGAGGCGCTGGTCACCGAGCTCGAAATGGCCGCCTGCTGTGGAGTGCCGCCGTACTCACCCGACCAGCTGATGGAGATCGTGGTCACCGACACCACGGTGTCCACCCGGGTGGGGTCGGCCCTGGCCCGGCCCCGCCGCCTCAGCCCGTCGGAGGGGTTCGCCCTGGCCGCATCCGCCCGCGCCCTCCTGGCCGTGCCGGGCAGCGACGACACCGGGGCGCTTTCCCGGGCGCTGGCCAAGCTCGATCGTGCGCTCGGGGGCGAGGAGGTGGCCGTGGAGCTCGACGCGCCGACGCTCCTCCCGCTGGTGAACGAGGCGCTGGACTCGGGGAAGCACCTGGCCATCTCCTACTACTCGGCGTCCACCGACAAGGTGACCGAACGTCAGATCCTGCCCCTCCGCCTGTTCGCCTCGGAAGGTCACTGGTATGTCGATGCCTGGTGTGAGTCGGCGGCCGGTGTGCGTCGGTTTCGGGTCGATCGCATCGGCGCGGCCGAGCTCGTCGGGGAAGGGGCAACTGCTCCGACCGTTCCCGCCGGCCGCGCCGGTGGTTCCCGGTCGGCCGCCGATGGATCCGCGGACGACGAGATGGACACCCGGGGCTTCGAGCCGTTCGTTCCCGGACCCGATGCCCGGAAGGTGCGACTCTCGGTCGACCCGTCATCGGCCTGGCTCCTCGATTCGATCCCCTCGGCCGGGCCCACGGAGCGGGTCGACGGGCGGGTGGAGATCGAGATCTTCGTGGGTGGCGACGCATGGCTCGAACGTCTGCTCCTCCGTCTGGGTCCCGACGCCCGGGTGGTCGGTCCGGCCGAGTACCGGCAGTTGGCCGCCGATGCCGCCACGAGGATCCTGCGTCGCTATCGGGTCGGGTAGCCGGCCCGGAGCCGCCCGATGGTGGTCAGGTATGCTGCTGGCGCTTTGGCCCACCTACGGACAATGTTCCCCTTCAATGTGCCGGACAAAGTGGCCCTCTGGTCCCGCCACGGGCTCGGGAAGTCCCGCTACCGGTTGGTGAAGCTGCTCCCGGCGGGGGGCACCGGGGCGGAGATCGGGGTCTGGAAGGGCGACTTTTCGGCTTCGCTGCTCCGCTTCACGCATCCGAAGCGACTGCACCTGATCGATCCGTGGGTCTTCCAGGAGGAACTGCCCCGTGCGTGGTACGGGGGCCTGGCCGCCCGATCACAATCTGACATGGATGCCATCTCCGAAGGTGTCCGGAGCCGGTTCCGGGCCGAAATCGAGTCGGGAACGGTGGTGGTGCACCGGGAACCGTCGACCGAAGCCCTGCGCCTGCTTCCCGACGGCGGTCTCGACTGGATCTACGTGGACGGGAACCACCTGTATGACGCGGTCATGGAAGACCTCACCACCGCGCTCCCCAAACTGCGGCCGGGCGGGCTGCTGGCCTGCGACGATTACGGATCGCCGGGTTGGTGGGAGGACGGTGTGCGGCGGGCGGTGGACGAGTTCGTGGCCGGAGGGGATGTGGAGGCGGTGGCCGACCTCGGATCGCAGTTCGTGATGCGTCGGCCGGTGCGCTGACGTCAGGCCGGTGTGCCGGTTGAGCTGGTCTGCTTGCTCCAGCTAGCGCGAAGTGCCCAGGTTTTTGGAACTTGGGAAAGTTTTTCTAAAGTTCGCCCCCACACCTGCCGATGCTCTACTGCCGGGTCTGTTTGAGCAGGGAACCTGCAGCCCCCCCCAGCAAGTTGTGCCCTGCTCCGGACCCGGCCCTTTCGCGCCCAGGAGGGGATCGCGGGCCGGCTCTCACCCGCTCCACCCGTTTCCGGTGATCTCGGACGCGGCGACCACCCCGACCTCCATTCCCGTTGCGTAGCCGCCGGGTGCGAACCCGTCCGGTGCGTACCCGCCCGGCAAACAGCCTCGGCGGTGTGCGGCAAGGTCTCCAGCCAGGCCGCGGGCGCACCGTCGGACGTGCTCAAGATCCATGTGGTCCGACCCGGTGGCCATGGCTATTACGTCGACGACCTGGTCCCGGGCCGGGCCGAAGGGACCGGGGTGGGGGGCGAGGCCCCCGGAACCTGGGCCGGAGCGGGCACAGGGGAGCTCGGCGTGACCGGCACGGTCGGCCTCCGTGAGTTCGGGGAGGTGCTCGACGGTCGGGACCCGGGATCGGGCCGGGCTCTTCGCCTGCCGATGGGAGCTCGGAGCGTGTCCGGCTACGACCTCGTCTTCTGCGCACCGAAGTCGGTGAGCCTGCTGCATCTTCTGGCCCCGCGGGAGCTCGCCCACGAAGTCGGGGCCGGTCACCGCATGGCCGTGGCCGAAGCGGCCGACTACCTCCAACGGGCCGCAGTCGGTGTCCGCCGCTCCCGGGGCGGCCGGGTCACCCGGCTGCCAACGACCGGAGTGGTGGCCGGTGCGTTCGTCCACCGGACCAGCCGCGCCCTCGATCCGCACCTGCACACCCATCTGGTCGTGGCCAACGTCGCCCAGGGTGTGGACGGCGCCTGGTCGGCGGTGGACGGAAGGGGGATCTTCGACCATCTCCGTGCCGTGCGGGGCATCTACCACGCACGCTTGCGTATGGAGCTCGGCGGCCGCCTGGGCGTGGCCTGGGACGTTCCCCGCTCCGGCATGGGCGATGTGCGAGGTGTCGACCCGAGGATGCGGCACCTCTTCTCGCAGCGGTCGGCGGCCATCGCCGAGTACGCGGCCCGGCATTCGACCGGGCGCCGTGGTCTGCACCCGACCCGCGGCGCCTTCTACGCCACCCGTCCGGACAAGGACCGCACCCGGACCGTCGAATCGCTGGTCGGGGAGTGGAAGGACCGTGCCGCCGAGTTCGGGTTCGAGGTGGGCGATCTCACCCGGGTGGTCGGGCTCGGGCGCATGGCCCGACCGGGCGAGGAGGTCGACGCCCACCGGGTGCGAGACCGACTCGAGGCGCTGTCGTTGGACCGTCGTACGGTGGCCCACCGCGACGTGGTGGCCGTGGTCGCCGGCGCATCGCCGGGCGGCGCACCGGCCCAGCTCATCGAGTCGGTGGCCACCCGGGTGGTGGAAGCGGCCGGTGCGCCGTTGTCCAGTCGGGAGGATGCCGGGGGATCCCCCCGAGGCCGGGTATCCGGGGTGCGCCACCCCGGTCTGTTCGAACCGCGATGGGCCATCGCCGACGTGGCCCGGGCGATCGGACGCACCGAGGGGTTGCTGACTGCCCTGCCGGAGGTGGACATGGTCCGTGGGCCCGATGGGAGGGAGGTGGCGGAGGTGAACGCCCGCGGCCGCGATGTCGGAGCCGGACGCACCGGCCCGGACCACGATGGGTTCCGGGCCCACGGGAACGAGGTGGTGAGGGACCCGGTGGACCATGCGTTGGGGCGGTGATCCGGACGGTGCACGGTCAGCGCCCCATGCTTCGTCCGTCCCGGTCGACGCCAGGAGCTCGTCGACCCGCCTCGCCGAGCTCCTGTCGGGTCCTTCGCCCGAGGACGGACTCGGTGTCGCGCTCGATGCCGCGCCTGACACCGCAGAGCGAACGCCACGGTTCGTGGGTGTAATACGGGGCGAGGGGCACCCAGGCCGGCCGGTTGCGTTCATCGAAGGCCAGGGCATGACCGGCCGCCCCCCGGGTGATGACGTCGGCCGGCAACAGGCGGCGCCACTGGGTCGAGACGCTCTCGCCGCGCTGCGGACGGCCCCCGGTGATCAGGTCGGTGAACAGGTGGTCCGTCGCCATCCGTCCGGCGGACAACGTACGGGTCGGGATCTCTTCGTCGCCGGCCAGGGTGGACAGTGCCTCGAGCGTGCGGACGTCTCCGATCCCGGGGAGCACCACGGTCGTCCCGAACAGTGAGGGGAACCCGTCGGCATGATCCGGCCACCGGCTCCGTGCCTGCGAAAGATCCTGCAGGCACGCCACGGTGACCAGTCCCTGCCCGCCACCTTCGCTGATCATCGAAGGAAAATCGGGGATGGGGGCGATGTTCGCCACCTCGTCGAGCGCCAGCACCACCGGCGGTCGTGACGAGGACGAGCTCGCACCCTCGGCCTGGCGGGCGTAGGTGGCCTGTCGGATGTCCTCGATCAGTCCCACCACCATCGGGGCCACCATCGCCTGACGATGGGCCGGAGCGGCGATGTAAATGGTGTCGGCCGACTCGACGAACCTGGCCGGGTCGAAATCGGGGTCGGCCGTGGCATCCAGCGACTGGTCTGACCGGAATCCGGTCAGCGATCCCGAGGCCGTGGACCAGATCCCGCTCAGTTCCCGCTCGTCGGTGGCCACGATGCCGTCGAGAAGGTTGCGGGCCAACTCGGTGGACCGTCCGGGTTCGGCAGCCAGAATCTGCTGAGCGGGCAGGGCCTGGCGCCTGTCCACCCAGGTCAGGAGGGTGCGCATGTCCCCGCCGCCGATGGCGGCAGCATGCAGCAGCGGTGCCATCAGGGCCTGGGCCCGCTCGGTCCAGTGTGAGCCTTCACCACGGGCCATGGCCCGGCCCGAGCCTGATCCGACCTCGACCAGCGACCGGGCCATGGAGAGGGCCGGGAGCCACTCCGTGCACGATTGGAGCGGGGACCACCGTAAACGCGGCAACGTGGCCGATCGGTCTACCGATTCGGTCGGATCGAACAGGAGGCAGTCGCCGATTCGGGCCCGAGCGTCGACAGTGGCGTCGAGGACGTCCGGTTTGGTCGATGTCGACACCACCGGGCCGTTGCTCGCCACCACGTTCGGGATGATCAACGACGACGTCTTTCCCGAGCGCGGTGGACCGAGGATCATGACCGATTGTTCGGGCCGAACGAAGCACCAACCGCGTTCGCCGTGTCCCAAGTACACCCCGTGCCCGGCGGCCGCAGATGCATCGAGCACGTCACGAAAGTCCGCAGAGTGGCCTTGTGAGGGTGTCGCGGAGAAAAAATCTTTCATTGGTGAGAGTCTCGCAATCTGCTCGCCTGATGCATCCGGGAGTTGGCGGATCCGTCGGTTCCGCGATTGCCGTGACTCAGTCACCGTGCCGAATAATCCTTGCAAACAAACAGTTTTCTGTCCACAGGCAAGGACGACCCGCGACAATTATGCGCGGCGTTCGGGCATCGGTCGTCCCGAAACTCGGTGCGCGACGTGACCGCGCAACTGTCGTTGAGGCAAGATGGTGCTTGACCTGGAGGTAAAAAGCCATTTTGCTAGTAGTGGTTACGTATCGCTGAGGAGGTGATCGTGAACAAATCGCAACTCGTCAAAGCAGTGAGTCAATCCACATCTTCGTCTCGACAAACTGTTGAAGAAGTAGTTGATGTTTTGTTCGACACGATCGTCACCGAGGTTCGGTCTGGACGCAAGGTCACAGTGATCGGTTTTGGGACATTCAACCCGGCCGCTCGTGGTCCGCGTGTAGGTCGAAATCCGAGGACTGGTGCAGTGGTACCTATTCCGGCGTCGAAGGGTGTCCGGTTCGCCACCGGTTCGACGTTCAAATCGGCGTTGAACCCTAAGGAGGGAGTATCAATGGCAGTAAAGAAGGCAGCCGCCAAGAGGGCGGTCCGTAAGGCTCCGGCCAAAAAGACAGCAGCTCGTAAGGCGACAGCCAAAAAGGCGGTGAAGAAGGCACCGGCCCGCAAGACCGCAGCCCGGAAGACCGCGGCGAAGCGCACGGTCAAGAAGGCTCCGGCCCGCAAGACCGCAGCCCGGAAGACTGCGGCGAAGCGCACGGTCAAGAAGGCTCCGGCCCGCAAGACCGCGGCCCGGAAGACCGCGGCGAAGCGCACGGCCAAGAAGGCTCCGGCTCGCAAGACCGCGGCCCGGAAGACCGCGGCGAAGCGCACGGCCAAGAAGGCTCCGGCTCGCAAGACCGCGGCCCGGAAGACTGCGGCCCGCAAGACCACCGCCCGGAAGACCGCGGCGAAGCGCACGGCCAAGAAGGCTCCGGCCCGCAAGGTGGCCAAGCGGACGGTGCGCAAGAGGAGGTAGCAGTGACGACGGCAGCGTTCTGCCGTCGCCGATTGCACAGCAGGGGCCTTCGGGCCCCTGCTGTCGCAATTGCGACCGTACGATTCCGACCGGGGTGGTGACAGTCCGGCTGTCAGAGGTCGGTGATCGAGTGGAACGCCTCAGCTGAAGCCAGACCGGCCAGTGAGCCGTGATCGGCCAGCTGCCTGCGCACCTTGGCCGCGAACGCTGCCCGCTGGGTGTCCAGCCGGCCGACCTGGCCGCTGAGCGCCGAGGCCTCTGAGCCCTGACTGGCGGCACGCACCTCGGGCGGAGCGATACCCATCGTCGACTCCCACTGGCTCTCGTGGCAGAGGAGGGCGTCGATCTTTCGCCCCTCGAAGCCCTCGACGTCCTCGACGTGGTTGGGCTGGTCCGCCTCGAACAGGACCAGGACGTCGGGCCGGTGCGGAGGCAGGCCGAGCTCGGTGAAGAAATGCGGGTCTCGTGCCGCCACCAGGGCGTCGACGGTGAGAAACCCGGCGGCACGGTGGTCCGGATGGAGTCGGTACCGGCGCCACGGATCGTGGCCCAAGATGACGCTTGGCTGCACCGTGCGGATGACCCGGGCCACCTCCCGGCGTCGATCGGCGTCGTTGGCCAGTTCGCCGTCCACGGCCCGACCGAACAGGACCCGGTCGCCCGTTGTGGAGGATCCACCGGATCCACCGTCGATGACGTCAGCCGCGGCCCGACTTTCGCGTTGACGTGTTGCCACCAGGGCCACAAGGTCAGCTTCGGGGTTCCAGGTGCCCTTCGAACCGTCGGTCAGGATGAGGTGGTGGAGCCGGCATCCCGCTGCTGCCCATTTGGCCAGTGTCGCCCCACACCCGAACTCGATGTCGTCGGGGTGGGCGCCGATGGCCAAGGCGCGGGCCGGAACGGGTAGATCGACGGTGATCGGGCCCGGGCTGAGGAGATCGCCGACCGGCAGCCCGCTCGGGCCGGTGGAGCCGCTTTTCCGACCTGTGCCTCCCGTCACGATGACGGAAGGCCGAATGCGGCCACGGGAACGACGTCTCCGGGTTCGTCGATGTCCCAGGCGAGGTCAGGGCGATCGAGGATCCGGAAGGGGAGCCCGAGCCGTTCGGCTTCGATGCGGTGGCGGGCGAACGACCCCGGGCCGTACGAGAAGTGGAAGCCGGCACCACCGGGGACGACGATGACATTGGTTCCGTTCCCGTAACGGTCGGGGACCAGCGTGATGCCCGGGGCCTCACCCACCTGCGCCAGATCCGAGGCCCGGGGGAGATCGGCATGGGCCACGGTGACCTGGGTCACGCCGTTGGCCACCAGATGGTCGACGCCGGACTCCACCGCGCCGTTGAGTCCGCGTCCCGGCTCCCACACCACCAGCGCGCCGCGGGCCCGGGCCCACTCGGCCACCTCGGTGTCGTCGCACACCACGGCGACAGGCAGCGGATCGGCGGCACTGACCACACGGTCGGCCATGGCCCGCGCCAGTTCGGCGCGCTGTGGCGCACTCAGGGCCAGGTGGAGGCGTCGTTTGGCCTGATCGAAGGCCTTGACCGGTATCAACACAGCCCGGGGGCCGATGGAGAGGGGGGAGACCGGTCGTGATGACCGGTGGGCGTCGACTGCCACCACGACAGTGTACGTGGACGTCGACGCCGCCCGGCGTTGGTCGGGCGTCGCCGCCCGGCGTTGGTCGGGCGTCGGGGTGCGGGCCACCCGGACCGTGTGTGATCCGGTCCCGGGGCGGAGCGGTCGGGCACCGTTAGGGTGTGACCGTGCCGGACGACGAGGCCACCGATATTCCGCGCCGGGTGGAGGCGCTGGCCCGGGTTCGTTCCCTCCTCCTCGGTCTCGGCTGCACGGATGCCGAGATCGACCAGGCGGTGGCCGACGACGTTGTCGACCTGTTGGTCGTCGACCGCATGCTGGTGCCCACCGGTCGGCGCCTGACCCAGGCCGAGGTGTCGGAAACCACTGACATCCCCATTGACGTGGCCCGACGGTTCTGGAGGGCATTGGGCTTCCTGGACGTCGGTGACGACGACGCCGCCTTCACCGAGATGGACATCGACGCCGTCCGTCTGTTCCAGTCGATGGTGGCCATGGACCTGGTCGACGTGGAGTCGGCGGTGCAGATGGCCCGGGTGATCGGCACGTCCATGGCCCGGATCGCCGAGGCCGAGACACCTCCGGGCGCCACCCCGATCCTCGTCTCGTCAGGTGACAGCATCATTGATGCCGACGAGTTCGCCCGTCGGGCCGGGACGTCCATTCCGGCCATGGCCCAGCTGCTCGAGTACGTCTGGCGTCGGCATCTCCAGGCGGCCACCCGCCGGGCCATGCTCGATCGGGTCCGCGGTTCGGATGGGGGGATCAGTCCCGTTGTGGCCGTGGGCTTCGCCGACATGGTGGGGTTCACCGTGCTCAGTCAGCACTTGGGAGACGCCGAACTGGCCGCCGTGGTCTCCCGCTTCGAGGAGCTGGCCCACGACACCGTGGTGGCCTTGGGGGGCCGCGTGGTCAAGATGATCGGCGACGAGGTGATGTTCGTGGTGCAGACGGCCACCGGCGCCGCCCAGATCGGCCTGAGCCTGGCCGAGGCGTACGCCGACGATGACCTGTTGTCCGATGTGCGAGTGGCCCTGGCCTTCGGGCCGGTGTTGGTGCAGGACGGGGACTTCTACGGCTCGGTGGTCAATCTGGCCAGCAGGTTGGTGGGGGTGGCCAACCCCGGCACGGTCCTCATCTCCGGCGATCTGCGCACCGCCCTCGACAACGAGGGCGCCGAGGGATTCGATACCCGGGCGCTCAGGCCCCGCAGTTTGAAGGACATCGGTCTGGTCCAGGCGTGGAAGCTCTCCCGGGCCGGGAGCGAACCCGGCGCCGACCACCGGAGGAGCCTGCGCTGGCAACGCCTCGGGGAGATCCTGCGTGAGCTCGAAGAACTGCGGGACCGGGGTGAGCAGGTGATGCGGGGGTCGCAGCCCCCGTCGGGCTCAGGTCCCGTCGAGTCGGACGGTGGCGATTCCGTGGCCCCGAAGGTCGAAGTGCCCCTCGAAGGCGGCGACCGGTCGTCCCCGTAGGTCGACCAGCCACCCCGATCGCCCGGGGATCTCCACCGTGGCCGGCGTGGCGTTCGGATTGAACACCCGCACCTCGATCCGTCCCGCCTCGCGTCGCACAGAGGACACCTCGCCGCCGCGCACGGTCAACTCGCTCCCGCGTTCGGGACGCCGACCACCTCCGAACGACGCGGTGGCGACGAGCGGGACCAGGACGTCGTCGGCCAGACGGTAGGGATCGGTCTCCCCGAGCTGCACCGCGTAGTTGACGGTCAGGGGCCCGATCATCTGGGGCCCGTCCAACGGCGTCATCGGGCCGGCGGTCATGGGCCGGGTGGTCATCCCCATGCGGGAGAGCATGCCCGTGGCCCGCAACAGCGTGAGGGCCAGGGCGGTGGCCCGGGGCCCGTCGGAGTCGCTCCCGTCCTCGAGGTCGACCAGTTCGTACTCGAGGAGCCCGTCGTGGACGACGGTCAGGTCCCCGCTGGAGACGAACCGTCGGGACGGGAACGTGGGAACTCCCAGCTCCTCGGGCCGTCCCTCGGCCACCAGGCCGCGCTCGACGACGGTGAAGGCACATTCGGCCTGCGACGTCGTGGCCGGTTCAGGCAGGGGGAGACGCACCCGCAGTCGGTGGTCCCTCGACGGGTTGTCGAAGCTGGTGGAGACCCGGACCGTCGACTCGTCGGCCCGCACCTCGAGCACCGTGTCCACCGACACCTGGTGGCTCCCCACCCGCGATCTGGTCGGTCCGTCCACCCGATCGGGCCAGGTGAACGCCGAGGTGATGGTGATGGTGGCCCGAACCGGTCCACGTTCGCCCACGATGACACTGACCGAGCCGGGCCCGTCGACGACGGTGTCGACCGCCGGCGGCGAGTAGTTGTAGGTGTCGCCGTGGTCACCGCTGTCGATCAACTGTCCGAACCCGGGCAGCCCGTTGATCGAGAACGTGCCGTCGGCGGCGTCGACGGCCACGGTGACCAGGCCGTTGCCCATGACGGTGCTCGAGCCCGACCCGTCGATCCGCACCGGATGGACGAGCGGTGCCGGGGAGAACCGGGCCCACCCGAACCCGGGGACCTCGTCCTGGCGGGCCAGGATGCGACGGAACGCCGGCTGCTCGAGGGTGACCCGGACCTCGGTGTCCGGCCGGGCGGTGAGCATGGTGTACAGCTCCCGCTTGATCTCCTCGACCGGGACACCGTCCCGGGCTTCGGTGCCGATGACGATGGTGATGTCCAATCCGGTGTCGTCCTCGGACATCGAGACATCGGTGATGTACGTGTCGGTGTCGATCCTCGAGCCCTGGATCAGTCCGAGCATGCCCCGGACCGCGGCCCCGTCGAGGGTGATCGTCCCGGGCAGGCCGGCACGCTCGGAAAGCACCTGGATGTCGGGTCCGGGCTCACCGGCCGCCGGCACCACCACCTCGACCATGCCGCCCCGCTCCGGGGCACAGGGATTGACCACCACCGGTCCGGGGGAGGTCATGGAGGCGGACAAGGCGGCCAGGGCCTCGTCGGCCAACCCCTGTCCGATCTGACGGGCTTCGGCATACCGGTGGAGCACGGCGTCCACCACCTCGTCCACCGAGCAGGCGCAGATCGAGTCGTGGGCCGCGTTCCTGATCATCTGCCGCCAGGCCACCTGCAAGAACGCCTCCGGCCACGCCTCGGGCGGCAGGAACAGGGCGGAAAGCGGTTCGGCCATCCGCTCGATCCAACGCTCGGCCCGGGCCGCCGCCTGTTTGACGTCGACGCGATTGGAACCCACGCCCATCAACAGGTTGGCGCGTGCTCCCGAGCGCAGCTCTCCCCGCCAGTCGGGCAGGTCGACGTCGGGGGCATCGGCCAGGTAGGCGGGGAGGGAGGTGATGGTCAGTTCGAAATCGGACTGGATCTGGTTGGCCTCGGCCACGACCCTTCCCAGCCAGGGCTGGGGGCGTTGATGATCGGTCCCGTTCATCAGCAGCAGCGGGTCGTCCGGCCCGAGGAACGGGGCGAACTCCTCGTCGAGCGAGCGGAGACGACGGACCAGCGCTTTGGCGTCCTCGGGGAGGGCGGCTCCGTTGCCATAGCCGGCCACCAGGTATTCGGCCCGGACGCTCGAGCCGTCAGGCGAGTGCCATCTGAACGCAGTCCGGTCCACCGACGAGGGAACCCCCCGCCACACCACGGCATGTTCGAATCCGGCCAACGAGAGGATCTGGGGCATCTGGGCCACGTGGCCGAACATGTCGGGGAGGTAGCCCACCTCCATCACACCGCCGAACTCGGCGCCGCTCCGCATCCCCGTCTGGAGGTTCCGGATGATGGTCTCGCCCGAAACGAGGAACTCGTCCATGAGGATGTACCACGGCCCGACGGAGATCCGACCCGCCGCGGTCAGGGCCTCGAGCCGCGGCCTGTTCCCGGGCCTGATCTCGAGGTAGTCGTCGACGACGGCCAACTGCCCGTCGAGCATGAAGTTCGTGTACGAGCTGTCCCGTTCCATCAGGTCCAGCAGTCCGTCCACCAGCCGGACCAGCTTCAGCCGGAAGGTCTGGAACGGGTCGTACCATTCGCGGTCCCAGTGGGTGTGGGGAACCACCGCGATCTGGCGCGCTGAGGGTCCCTGGTCGTTGCCCTGTCCCACCGCCCCTCTCCTACCACCCGCTTTCGGAACGTTGTTCACGGGGCGAGCGGCCCGTACTCTGCTTCGTAGGCCTGGAGCGCACCGATGAGCCGCTCCGCCTCCTTGGTGGTCTGGTCGGTGCTCCGTCCCTGGTGGTCAGCGTAGAAGGCGGCTCCGAGGTCGCGCAGCAGCCCGTCGGCCCGGTGCTTGGCCTGAGCGGCGTCGAGTTTGGCCTGACCCGCCTTCCCGGCCTCGGTGGCCTTGGCCAGCCCGACCTCGGCCGAGGCTTTCACTTTGTCCATCAATCCCATGGTCCCGTTCCTTCCCTGCCCTCGTGTCGAGGCTTCGTGCGGGGCCATGCCGGCTCGGCCGTTCGTGGTACGCCCACTCGTCCAGCCCCGAATCGCCCCAGTCCCACTTCTGCCTTCCCGCTCCTGTCCGGTGCCGACATCGCACCCGCATCTCCCGGTGTAGCAGAGTTGGCTCCCAACGTACGAGATTTCCGGCCTGGACCGGGTCGGCTGCACAGGGGGGAAGGACACGCTGCGTCACTGGCAGGATCACCTTGGCGCCGGGCTCGAACTGACTCCGGCCGGGCTGGCATCGGCCGGCACCCTGTTGCGGGCCTGGTCGCAGCGATGGGAAGCCGCTCCGGCCGCCCGGCTGTGGCTGGAGCGGGTCCCACCCGGTCGGGACGCCGGAGCCGGCGCCACGGCCCGGACCTCGCGCTGGGTGACGGCCGGGGAGTTCGACTCGACGACCCGCCGGATCGCCGGCCGCCTCGGCGCGGCCGGCCTGCAGCCGGGGGACCGGGTGCTGTGGTCGACCACCTCATCGGTGGCTGCCCTCGCCGCCCATGTCGGAGCTCTGCGGGCCGGGTTGGTGGTCGTCCCGGCCAATCCGTCCTATTCCCGGCGTGAGCTGGTCTACATCGTCGACGATGTCCACCCGGCTGCCGCCATCGTCGAACGATCGGACCAGGTCGAGTGGGTGCGGGGCGCTTCGCCCGCCATCATCACGATGGGCCCGGACGTCGATCTCCCCGAGGCCGACCCCGGCCGGCTCGACGGGGCGGATCCCGATGCGCCCGCCCTCATCTGCTACACGTCGGGCACCACCGGTGCCCCGAAGGGGGCGGTGCTCAGTCACCGGAACCTGCTGGCCGCCACCGAGGCGGTGAGGATCGCCTGGCGTTGGTCCCCGGACGACCGGTTGGTCCACTGCCTGCCCGTCTTTCACGCCCACGGCCTGTGCGTCGGCGTCTACGGCACCCTCCTGGCCGGCGCCTCGGCCGTCCTCCTCCCCGGCTTCGACCCGTCGGCGGTGGCCGATGCGGCCCAGGCCGAAGGCGCCTCCATGTTCTTCGGTGTCCCCACCATGTACCACCGGCTGGCCGCATCCGGTCGGGGCTCCGAACTCCGCCCCTTGCGCCTGTGCGTGTCCGGGTCGGCCCCGCTGTCACCCGAACTGCACGCCGAAGCCGAGCGCGGCGGTGGGCTCGTCGGTGCTCGAGCGGTACGGCATGACGGAGACCTTGATGAACGTGTCCAACCCGTACGACGGCGAACGCCGGCCGGGCACGGTCGGCTTCCCCTTGCCTGGTGTCGAGGTGCAACTCGGGGCACAGGACGAGATCCTGGTCCGGGGGCCGAACGTCTTCGGGGGCTACTGGCAACGGCCGGGAGCCACCGCCGACGTCTTCGAGCCGGCGGTCGACGGAGGGTCAGCCTGGTTCCGGACCGGCGACATCGGATCCGAAGACCGGGGATATCTGACCATACGTGGCCGATCGAAGGAGCTGATCATCTCCGGTGGCATGAACGTCTATCCCACCGAGGTCGAAGACGTGCTCGCCACCCATCCCCGGGTGGTCGAGGTGGCCGTGACCGGCACGCCGTCGGACGAGTGGGGCGAACTGGTCACCGCGTGGATCGTGGCTGACGGCCACCCGCCGACGCTCGGCGAGCTGGTCGAGTTCGCCTCCGCGTCCCTGGCCCCGTACAAACGGCCGCGTCTCGTCCATGTGGTGGGCGAGTTGCCCCGAAACGCCATGGGCAAGGTGATCAGGAGCCAACTCGGGCGGGCCTGAGCCTGTAGGTTCGCGTCGATGGGACGGGAGTCGGGTTGACGGGCGCAGGCGTGGTCAAAGGGGCCCCGTCCCCCCGACCGGCCCGGAAGCGCCCGCGTGGTCCGAACGCCCGACTGGAGAAGTCGCTGTCGGCGGAGGGCTTCGAGACGGTGGCCGGGCTCGACGAGGTCGGACGGGGCGCGTGGGCCGGTCCGGTTTCGGTCGGGGTGGTCGTCGTCCCGGTCGGGGTGACCGCTCCGAGGGGTATCCGGGACTCGAAACTTCTCACCGAGGAGCGGAGGGAGGAACTCTTTCCCGCCATCACCCGCTGGTGCATGGCCTGGGCGGTAGGACACGCCGCTCCCGTGGAGTGCGACCGGTTGGGGATGACGGCCGCCTTACGTCTGGCCGCCCGGAGGGCTCTCGGAGAACTTGCGCCCGCGCCGCAGATCGTGGCCATGGACGGACCGTTCGACTACATCAGTGACCCCGTCGATGCAGCCCCGGGCCAGGTGTCGGCCACCGCGTTGCCCCAGGTGCGGACGGTGGTCAAAGGGGATCTCACCTGCGTGTCCATCGCCGCCGCTTCCATTGTGGCCAAGGTCACGAGGGATCGGCTGATGCGCTCGATGTCGGCCAGCTTCCCCGGCTTCGACTTCGATCGCAACAAGGGTTACCCATCTCCGGTGCACCGCACCGCGTTGGCCGGATTCGGCCTGACCTCGCTGCACCGGAGGTCGTGGTCGTACGTCGACGACCTCGCCTTCCGTTAGCTCCCCGTCACGAGTTCCCCGTCACGTCGTCACGGGTTACTTCGGTGAGGGGTCCTTGGGGAGTCCGAGCACCCGTTCGCCGATGATGTTGTGCAGGACCTCGTCGGTTCCCCCGGCCACCCGCATACCGGGGACGCCCAGCAGGAACTCGGACCACGCGTAGGTGCCCCAGGTCCCGTTGTCGGCCACCAGGGCCGGGCCGGCCAGGGTGGAGACCAGTTCGTACGTGCGCACCATGTTGGCGGTGAGCGAGAGCTTGGACAGGGACATCTCGGGCCCCGGCAGCTGCCCGACGGCGATCCTGGCCATCGCCCGCAGGTTGGTGTAGCGGGCCAGGCGTTCGTTGATGATGATGGTGGCCAGCTGTTGCCGGACCAACGGGTCATCGGAACGTCCCGTGGCCCGGGCCATCTCGATCAACCGGACACTGCTCGGCAGTCCGACGCCCCCGCCTCCACCCCCGATGGCGGCCCGCTCGTTCATCAGCGTGGTCAGCGCCACCGTCCATCCCCCGTTGACGTCGCCCAGTCGATGGGAGTCGGGCACCCGCACATCGGTGAAGAACACCTCGTTGAACGAGGCGCCACCGGTCATCTGGCGGAGGGGCCGGACTTCGACGCCGGGGGCGTGCATGTCGACCACGAATCCGGTCAGCCCGCGGTGCTTGGGCGCGTCGGGGTCGGTGCGGCAGATGATCTCGCCGATGTCCGAGAACTGTGCCCCCGAGGTCCAGACCTTCTGCCCGTTGATGATCCACTCATCGCCGTCCCGGACCGCCCTGGTCTGCAGGGATGCCAGGTCCGATCCTGACGACGGCTCACTGAAGAGCTGGCAGCCGACGATGTCACCGCGGTACATGGGCCTGAGGTACGCCTCCTTCACCGCGTCGGTGGCGTGGGCCAGGATGGTGGGTGCCACCATGCCGAGGCCGA
Organism: uncultured Acidimicrobiales bacterium; assembly: GCA_963713625.1. Taxonomy (GTDB): domain Bacteria; phylum Actinomycetota; class Acidimicrobiia; order Acidimicrobiales; family RAAP-2; genus Bog-756. The sequence goes on from CAVQMN010000011.1 coordinate 507,641, forward strand.
TCCCGTAGGCGGACATGGACGGCGTGCGGTAGTCGGCCGCCAGTGTGGCGTAGGCCCGCTGGTACTCGCGGCCCAACCCCCGGCCGCCGTACGCGGGCGGCCCGGTGATCCACCCGAACCCGGCGTCGAACACGGTCTGGGCCCAGGCCCGCGCCGCGGCCAGATCGGCTGCATCCTGTTCGGGTGTCCGCTCCGGAAACAGACCGACGCTGTCCGACCCCTGACCCCACACGAAGGTCTCCTCCGGCCGTTTCGTCGCGTGCCCGTCCAGAAACGAGCGGGCGTCGATCTCGAACTGCTCGATGGTGATCACGTCGGATCCCTCGGATCCGACCGACGCGACCTGGTCGCTCTGGCTGGTTACCGCGGCATCGGTCATGGTCCGGCCCCCTTTTCCGCCCGGTGCCCGTCACCCGGCAGGTCGTCGACAGCGTAACCCCGGGTCGTCACCGTCCCGGATCGAGCATGGCCCGGACGGCGGCGGCGAGATCGGTGTGGGCGAACTCGAACCCCCGGGCCAACAGCACGGCCGGAAGCACTCGTTGGCCGCCGAGGACCAGCTCGTCGGCCATCTCGGCCCCGAGGAGCAGGCGGAGGCCGGCGGCCGGTGCCGCCAGCACGGTCGGACGGTGCAGGGCGGCGCCGAGGGCGCGGGCCAGCTCCGCGTCCGTGGCCGGGTCGGGAGCGGTGGCGTTGACAGGACCGCTGACACCGCCGTCCCCCAGGCAGTGCTCGACGGCACTGATCTCGTCGGCGAGCGTGATCCAGCTCCGGAACTGCTTCCCGGTGCCGGTGCGCCCCCCGAGGCCCACACGGAACAGGGGCAGCAGCCGGCCCAGCACCCCGCCCCGTGGGCTGAGGACGATCCCGGTGCGGAGGAGCACGGTGCGGATGCCGGCGTCGGCCGCCGGCCGGGCTTCTGCTTCCCAGGCCCGGCACACCGACGCGAGGAAGCCGGTGCCGGTGGCGGACGCCTCGGTCAGCTCCTCGTCCCCGCGGTCGCCGTAGAACCCGACAGCTGACGCGTTGACCAGGACGGCCGGCGGCGTGGACAGGCGCAGCAGTGAGTCGACGAGGAGCGACGTGGCCGCCAGGCGGCTGTCGAGCACGAGCTGCTGGCGCGCCACCGACCACCGTCGGTCACCAATGCCGGCTCCGGCCAGGTTGACGGCCCCGTCGAACGGTCCGGCGCGTTCGAGACCGGCGAGATCGATGGTTCCGGTGGCCGGGTCCCAGGTCACATCGGTGGTCCGGGCCCGGGGCGGTTTCGCCGCCGTGGGCCCCCGCACCAACCGGGTGACGGTGTGGTCGGTGGCCGTCAGTCGCTCGACGAGGGCGGTGCCGATGAGACCCGAGGAGCCGGCGACGATGACGTTCATGTCGTGGTCGACCCTGTTCTGGTCGGTGCCGACCGATCAGCGAGGGCCAGGGCCCGGCGCACCATGGCGGCAAACGCGTCCGGGTGGGTCAGGTGGGCGCCGTGGGACGCACCGGCGAACTCGATGAGCTCGGCGTCCGGCAGGTGCTCGACCAGCCAGGCCACCGACTCCCGATGCCGGGGAGCCGAGTTCTGGCCGCGACCGCACACCGTCGGGACAGTCATCGCCGTCACGTCGAAGGGGGCCTCGGTGATGCGGATGGCATCGAGCTCGGCCGACAGGGCGGCTCCGTCAGCCCGGCGGGCCGCCTTCTCCTCTTCGGGAAGACGGTCCCAGGCCGCGTCACCGACCATCCGCCGGAAGAAGCCCTCGGCGGCCAGGGCATCGCGCTCGGCCGGTTCCGATCGGTCCTGATCGCCGTTCGGCCGGCGTGGTCTCGCCGGCCACAGGTCCAACCACGGCATCGGGGGTTCGTAGACACCGATGGCGCGGATGGGTCCGTCCCTCGTGTCGCGGAGCGCCGCTCCGAGGGTGACGGCTCCCCCGTAGCTGTGTCCGACCACCACCGAGGGGCGGCCGTCGATGACCTCGAGGAGGTCGTCGATGTGTCCGTCGAGGGTGGTGTTGATGGGCAGTGCATGGCGTGAGCCGTGGTAGCCCCGGCGGTCATACACGACGGTGTGCAGGTCGTCGAGTCGGCGCAGAACCCGGGTGAAACTGGAGGAGCGATCGAGCGACCCGTGCACGAGCACGACGATCGGAAACGTCCGAGAAGGCCCTTCGGGGAGGTATTCGGTGACCGCAAGTTGGCTCGGTGGGGGCATTTCCCACTCAGCCTGTCAGTTGCCCGCGGCCGGCGCCATATGGCGCCCTGACGTGGATGAACGTGATCGACCCCGGCGGAGAAATTCCGCCTCCGGGGCCCGAAACGCCCGGAATTCGGGGAGTTTTAGCGGAGAATGCACGCGTCGACCCTTCAGATCGTGCATTGTTGTGGCTTCCAAAGACGAAGGAGAGACAGTGCCCCTTACCAAAACCGATCTCATCGCGGCTGTTGCCGGCCACACCGGTTCCAGTTCCAAAGAGGTTTCCACCGTGCTGGCCGGCCTCGAAGATGTGGTTGTCGCCAACGTGGCCAAAGGCGAGAAGGTGGTCATCACCGGCTTCTTGACCTTTGATCGTGCACAGCGTGCCGCACGCAAGGGCCGGAACCCCCAGACGGGTGAGACCATCAACATCAAGGCATCGAAGAGCCCGAAGGTCTCGGCTGGGGCGTCGTTCAAGAAGGTCGTGAACGGTCAGGCACCGGCGCCGAAGATCACCAAGGCCAAGTAGTTCTCGTCGGAGCCGTGGCCCGCGTTGGTGCGGGCCACGGCTCTGACTTTCGGATCGGTTCTTCTCCCTCGATCAGAGTTGGCCGATCGCCTTGTGGGTCTGGGGAATCACCCGGACCCGCGGGTACCGGAGCAGCGCCCGCTCCTGGAGGGCCAGCACCTGGTCCGGGCTCGGAGCCTCTCCGACCGATCCGAACGGTGTCACCGGCTGCAGGAACACCTCGGGCCGGCGGTCGTTCCCTTCGGCGCCCGATCGCCCCTCGCCGGGCCGTGGACGTCCGTCGCCGACGCCGAAACGGGCGGCCGCTTCGGCCACCATGGCGATGGCCTCGTCGAACTCATCGGGGTCGGTCGAGGCCCCGATGACGATCTTGACCCAGGTGGTTGCCCCACCGTCGATGGCCGTGCCGAGGAACCTCCGCTGGAGGTCCGGGTCGACCTGCTCACCGTCGACACTCGGAAGCTTCACGTCCATGCTCACATAGGCGATCCAGGGGAGGGCCCGGGTCAGGGCGGTGACCAACGTCCCGTTGGTCTCGAGCATGACCGCCCGGCCACCCATGGCCAGTTGCCTGGCCAGTTCGGTCACCCGGTGGGTCTGCATCAAGGGCTCGCCCCCGGTGAGGCTGACCGAGTGGTGGGGGACGCGCTGGCACAACCGGTCCACCGCTTCGGCCAGTGACGAGATGGGGAGCGGGCTGGCCGCCCCCTGCCAGTCCCGCCGTCCCGGGGTGCGCTCGATCCGACAGGTGCCGGGCCGGAGGTCCAGGGCTTCGGGTTGGTCGCAGTAGGCACAGCGGATATTGCACCCGGTCAGCCGCACGAACACCTGACGCTGGCCGACCAACGCGGCCTCCCCCTGGATGGCCGAGAAGACCTCGGTGGCCAAGATGTCGGTCGGGGGACCGGGGGTCGTCACCTCAGCGCGGGGTCGGCGATGCCCGCCTCGGCAAAGCCGCGGGCCCGCAGCACGCAGGCATCGCACGTTCCACAGGGCACGTCCCCACCCTGATAGCAGGACCAGGTCAGAGCCAGCGGGGCGCCGAGCTCGACGCCGAGGCGGACGATCTCCGATTTGGTGGAGTCGATCAGCGGGGTCCGGATGGCGATGGGGTCTCCCTCGACGCCCCGCTTCTGACCGGTGGCCGCCACCCCCCGGAACGCCTCGATGAACTCGGGCCGGCAGTCCGGGTAGCCGGAGTAGTCGATGGCGTTGACCCCGATCCACACCGCATCGAGCTGGCGGGCTTCGGCCACCCCCAGCGCCACGGCCAGGAAGATGCTGTTGCGGGCGGGAACGTAGGTCACCGGAATGCCGTGGCCCGATCCGGCGTCGTCCGCCCCGCCGTCGGCTCCACCGCTGGCCGGGGGGACGTCGATGGAAGGATCCGTGAGAGCCGAACCGCCCCATGCCGAGGTGTCGAGGGCGACGACCAGGTGTTCGGAGCGGAAATGGCCGGCCACTCCCGCCGAGCGGTCCAGCTCGGTCCGGTGCCGTTGCCCGTAGTCGAAGGTCAGCGCCAGCGGCGATGCCCCCGACTCCTGGCTGGCCAGGGCCATGCACACCGTGGAGTCGAGGCCACCGGACAGGACGACCAGGTGACCGCCCATGGTCAGGAGCCGGCTCCCGCGGTCAACTCCACCGAGGACCGGTCCGTCTCCCACAGCCGTAGGGCGGCCAACGACAGGCCGGCACCGGTGAGGATCTCCCACGCCCGGTGGGCCAGGAGCTCCGCCGTGGGATTGTCGAGGACCTGGTTCAGGTCCCGGTGGTCCCACGCGGCGATGACCTCACGGTCGACGATCTCGTGCAGGAGGTCGAAGTCGACGACCACCCCGTTGGCATCCAGTGGACCGCTCACCGTCACGTCGAGACGGTAGGAGTGACCGTGGAGGTTCCGGCACTTCCCGGGGTGCCAGGCCAACGTGTGGGCGGCCTCGAACGTGAAGGAACAGGTCACGCTGGTCAACGGTCCGGCCACGCGACGACGCTAACGCAGTGACACCGGGGTCGGTGAACGATCCCCCTGTTCGGAGTGGCCCGGTAGGCTCGACGCCGATGGAGAGCACTGGACAAGGAGACGAGCCGGGGGAGCACCCGGGTCAACCCGACGGTGGGTCTTCCGCAGCCGGCGCCACCCGCACGACGGGCGTGTCGGCGCCGGCCGGCACCGGGGCGTTCGGGCCGAACGCGTGGCTGGTCGAGGACATGTTCGACCGCTATCAGAACGACCCCACCTCGGTCTCCGACTCGTGGCGGGAGTTCTTCGCCGACTACCGACCGGTCAGTGCGCCCCTCCCGCCCTCGGCGGCCACCGCGGCCCCGGCCCCGGTCCGGTCGGTCCTGCCCGGAGCCAGCGTCGATGGGCGGCGCCGCGGCGCCGAACCATCCGACACCGCGGCCAACGGCGTGACCCCGGCCGCCGACGCCCGTCCGGTGCCGACACCAGCCCCGTCGCCACCGAGTTCGGAGGAAGGCGACAAAGCCACGCCGCTCAGAGGAGCGGCCGGCCGGATCGTGGCCAACATGGAGGCGTCCCTCGGGGTTCCCACCGCCACCAGCGTGCGCGCCGTTCCGGCCAAGCTGCTGGAAGTCAACCGCACCATCGTGAACAACCAGCTGTTCCGGACCACGGGCGGCAAGGTGAGCTTCACCCATCTGATCGGCTACGCGGTGGTCAAAGGGCTCATGGCGGTTCCGGCCATGAATGCCGCGTTCGTCGACGACGTGGACGGGAAGGGGACTCCCGGGGTGGTCCGTCACCGCCATGTCGGTCTGGGGTTGGCCGTCGACGTCGAGAAGTCCGGTGGGAACCGGACCCTCCTGGTGCCCTGTATCCGCGACGCCGACCGGCAGGACTTCCGGAGCTTCGTCAGCGCCTACGAGGAGTTGGTGCGGAAGATCCACACCAGCAAGATCGCTCCGGACGACTTTTCGGGAACCACGGTGACATTGACCAACCCCGGAACTCTCGGGACCATCCAGTCGGTACCCCGTCTCATGCCCGGGCAGGGTCTCATCGTCGGGGTGGGAGCCCTCGGGTTCCCCCCCGGGTTCGAGGCCGCCGACCCCCGTACGCTGGCCGATCTCGGCATCGGCAAGACAGTGACCCTCACGTCCACCTACGACCACAGGATCATCCAGGGGGCCGAGTCGGGGCTCTTCCTGGCCTATGTGTCCGAGTGCCTGATGGGCGGGCACGGCTTCTACGACGACGTCTTCGAATCCCTCGACATCCCTTACGAACCGGTCCGGTGGCAGAAGGACGTCAACGCATCGGATGACGAGGGCGACGGACACCTCCGCCTGATCAAGCAGGTGCACGTGCAGACCCTGATCAACATGTACAGGGTCCGCGGCCACCTCATCGCCCACCTCGACCCGCTGGACGCAGAACCGCCCCAACTCCACCCCGAGCTGGATCCGCTGCACTACGGACTGACCATCTGGGATCTGCCCCGCCACTTCGTGTCCGACGGTCTGGCCGGACAGGACGTGGCCACCCTGGATGAGATCCTGCACATCCTGCGCGATGCCTACTGCCGGACCCTCGGGGTGGAGTACATGCACATCCAGGATCCCGAGCAGAAGCAGTGGATCCAACAGCACGTCGAAGGTGTCTCCTCCGCCCTCCCGCCCGACGAGCAGCGCCACATCCTCGGGAGGCTCAACGCCGCCGAGGTGTTCGAGCGGTTCCTGCACTCGCGCTACGTGGGCCAGAAGCGGTTCGGGCTGGAAGGGGCCGAGTCGGCCATCGTCCTGCTCGACACCATCCTCAGCCGGGCGGTCGAGGAGCACCTCCACGAGGTGGTGATGGGAATGTCCCACCGCGGTCGCCTCAACGTCCTGGCCAACATCGTGGGCAAGTCCTACGGCGAGATCTTCGAGGAATTCGAGGGAAACCTCGATCCCGAATCGGTGCAGGGCTCGGGCGACGTGAAGTACCACAAGGGAGCGGCAGGGACCTTCTTCGCCGGTAACGGTGGGTCCATTCCGGTGACCATGGCCTCCAACCCCTCGCATCTGGAGGCCGTCGACCCGGTGGTGGTGGGTATGGCCCGGGCCAAGCAGGACGCACTGGGCGGCGAGCACGGATCCGGTCCCCACTTCGAGGACGGGACGGGCGAGCCCTTCCCGGTGTTGTCGATCCTCCTGCACGGTGACGCGGCCTTCGCCGGCCAGGGGGTGGTGGCGGAGACCCTCAACCTGTCCGGTCTGGCCGGCTACCGCACCGGCGGGACCGTCCACATCGTCATCAACAACCAGCTGGGCTTCACCACCGCGCCGGAGGCGGCCCGCACCTCGGTCTACCCGACGGATGTGGCCAAGATGGTCCAGGCCCCGATCTTCCATGTGAACGGCGACGATCCCGAAGCCTGCGTCCGTGCCGCCCGGCTGGCCTTCGGATTCCGCCAGGCCTTCCACAAAGACGTCGTCATCGACATGGTCTGCTACCGGCGCCACGGGCATAACGAAGGCGATGATCCGAGCTACACCCAGCCACTGATGTACGCGCTCATCGAGGCCAAGCGATCGGTCCGGAAGCTGTACACCGAGTCGCTGGTGCGCCGGGGGGACATCTCGCTGGAAGAGGCGGAGAAGGCCCTCGACGACTTCGCGGCCCGCCTCCAGGCCGCCTTGGACGAGACCAGGGCGGAGCACGAAGCCGAGGCCATTCCCGAAAGCACCCCCGTGCTCCCGGCGTATGTGGTGCCCGACCTCTGGATCCCTCCGGTCGAGACGGGTGTCCCCGCGTCCGTACTCTCGGGTCTGGCCGAAGTGGTCCGTTCGGTGCCCGAGGGGTTCGTGATCCATCCCAAGCTGGCTCGTCAGTTCGAGCAACGGGACAAGGTGGTGGCCGATGGCGAGATCGACTGGGCGCTCGGCGAGTCCCTGGCCATCGGATCGCTGCTGTTGGAGGGGACCAACGTCCGGCTGACCGGGCAGGACACCCGTCGGGGCACGTTCTCCCAGCGGCACGCCGTGCTGGTGGACTACGCCACCGGTGCCGAGCACGTCCCCCTGGCCGGCCTGGAGGGCGGGACGTTCACCATTCGGGACTCGCTCCTGTCCGAGTACGCCTGCGTGGGATTCGAGTACGGGTACTCCGTCGAGGCCATCGACGCCCTGGTGGCCTGGGAGGCCCAGTTCGGTGACTTCTGGAACGGTGCCGAAATCATCGTGGACAACTTCCTGGTGGCGGCCGAGGACAAGTGGGCCCAGCGGTCCGGCCTCGTCCTCCTCCTGCCCCACGGGTATGAGGGACAGGGTCCCGAGCACTCCTCGGCCCGCATCGAGCGTTTCTTGACCATGAGTGCGCGGGGCAACCTGCGGGTCACAGAGCCCACCACGGCCGCCCAGTACTTCCATCTGCTCCGCTCCCAGGTCAAGGGAGCGGACCGCCGGCCGCTGATCGTGTTCACCCCCAAGTCGCTCCTCCGGGCCCGCCAGGCCCGGTCGCCGCTCGCCGCCTTCACCACGGGTTCGTTCGCCGAGGTGCTCGACGACCCGGCGAGCAGCGATGAGTCCTTCGACGTCGACGCGGTGGACCGGGTCGTGCTGTGCGCGGGCAAGGTGGCCTATGACGCGTTGGCCCGGCGGGACGAACTCGGTGAGGCGGGCCGACATGTGGCGGTTGTCCGGGTGGAGCAGCTCTACCCCTGGCCGAAGTCGACCATCAAGGCCATCCTCGATCGGTACGCGAAAGCGCGTGAGGTGGTCTGGTTGCAGGAGGAGCCTGAGAACATGGGAGCGTGGAACTTCGTGCACGGTCGGCTCCACAAGCTCCTCCGGGACACCCACAAGCTTCTCCATGTGAGCAGGGCGGAGTCGGCCAGCCCGGCTACCGGTAGCGCGGCGCTGCACCGGTTGGAACAGGACGACCTGCTGACCCGATCCGTGGGCTGAGCCACCACCGCCGACCTCGGGGTGTGCCCTGGTCTGAGGGCGGAGACCTCCCGGGCCTCAGACCGACGACGTCCGGGTCCTCAGACCAGGAAGTCGTGGGCCAGGGCGATCCACATCTCGGTGGAGAGATGCAGGGACTCGACATCGACGCGTTCGTCCCTCCCGTGGAACATGGCTCCGTACTGCTCGAATCCGATGGCCCGGCTGTGGAGGCCGAATCCGTAGGCCACGCTTCCGAGGGCCCGGTGGAAGCGGGCATCAGTGGCTCCCACGGTCAGGAAGGGAACGGTGCGCGCGCCGGGGTAGAACAGCCGGCTGACTCGTTCGAGCGCATCCCACAACGGGGTATCGATCGGCGAGGTGGTCGAGGGCTGTTCGTCGCCGAAGCGGACATCGACGTCGGCGGCAAGATCGCCGAGCACCTCATCCAGCATGCCCCGTACGTCGGCGGTCTCCCATCCGGGCAGCGAGCGGATGTCGACCTCGAGCTCCACCCGGTCCGGGATCACGTTGATCTTCGACCCGGTCCGGAGGATGGTCGGTGCCATGGTGGTGTGGGTACAGGCGTGGGCCTGGCGGGCCAGGCCCACCAGGGGCAGTTCGTCGCAGAAGTCGTCGATGCGATCGGGATCGAGCAGCGGTTCGGCGATGTCCGGCGGGAAGCCGATCCCTTCGACGAACCTGATCCACGCTTCGTGAAGCTGGGCCGCCGGTCGGTACTCGTCGATGCGACGGACGACCTCGGCCGCCTTGACCAGGGCGTTGTCGGTGCGGAGGGGCTGGCTCCCGTGGCCCGGGGTTCCCCTCACCGTCAAGATGCACCAGTAGACACCCTTCTCGCCGACGATCACGGGGAGCCGGGTGGTGCCGTCCGCCCCGCCCATCGGGAAGCCGCCCGACTCGGTGATCACATAGTCGGCACCGACGTCGTCGGCCACGTGCTGGCACAGCCACCCGGCGCCGAAGGTGCCGAGCGCCTCCTCGTCGGCCACGGCGACATAGGTGAGATCGCCGGCCGGCCGGAACCCGCTGTCGGCCAGGTGGCGCACGCCGGTGGCCATGGTGGCGGTGAGGTTGAGCATGTCGATGGCTCCCCGTCCCCACACCTCCCCGTCGATCAGCTCGCCGCCGAAGGGGTCGTGGCTCCAATCGTCACCGTTGGCCGGCACTACGTCCGTGTGCCCCAGCAGGGTCAGCGACGGTGCCTTCGGATCGGATCCGTGGATCTTCGCCACCAGCGAGGCCCGACCCGGTTCGGGCTCGAAGGTCTCGAGGTCCACGCCCGAGCCCTCGAGGTAGGCGGCCAGGAGCTCGGCGCTCCGCCGCTCGTGGCCGGAAGCGACGGTGCCGTCGTTGACGCACTCGTTGCGGATCATGTGCTGCAGGAGGTCCGTCGCCTCGGCCGTACGGCTGGTTTCCGAGGTCACCGGGCCATCTTAGGGTTGGGCCACGCCGGTGGTCCGGCGGGCATCCGAAGGCGGGCGGATGGCCAGGCTGTGCCCGGGATGGTCGGAATGGGCCTGGTCAGATGGTTGACTGGAGTGCGTATGGAACAAAATCTCCCCGAACGGCGGCGGATCGTCGTCGACGGGTCCAATATCGCCACCGAAGGTCGAACCCTGCCCAGCCTGGCCCAGCTCGACGAGGCCATCCGGGCCTTTCTCGAGGAGTACCGGGGCTTCACGACCTCGGATGTCACGGTCGTGGTCGACGCCTCCTTCGGGCACCGGATCGACCCGTCCGAGGTGAGCGCTTTCGATCAGGCCGTCGAGCACGGCGAGATGATCACCCCACCGGCCGGCGCCATCGGGAGGGGCGACGGATTCATCCTGCGGATCGCCGAAAAATCCGGTGCGTTGGTGCTGTCCAACGACTCGTTCCAGGAGTTCCATGCCGAACGCCCCTGGCTCTTCGAGCCGGGGAGGCTGATCGGGGGGAAACCCGTACCCGGGGTGGGATGGATCTTCACCCCCCGCACGCCGGTGCGCGGAGCCCGGAGCCGATCGGTCACGGCCCGGTCGAAACGAGGACAGGCGTCCGACCCGGGGCGGGATATGGCCACCGAGGACCTCGTCGACCAGCCTCAGCCGAGGGCGGTGTCGTCTCGGAGGTCACGAGGATCACGGGGCAGGGCGCCGACAGGCACCGGTGCTACCGAGGCCACCCAGTCGGCCGACGCATCGGAGGCCATGGAGGCCACCTCGGACGCCGAAGCGCCGGCTGGGACCAAGCCCACCAAGGCGGCCAAGGCGACCAAGGCAGCGAAGACCACCAAAGCGGCAAAGGCCACCAAAGCGGCAAAGGCCACCACGGCGACCAAAGCCACCAAGGCCACCAAGGCGGCGAAAGCCGCCACGACGACCAAGGCGGCGAAAGCCGCCACGACGACCAAGGCGGCGAAAGCCGCCACGACGACCAAGGCGGCGAAAGCCGCCGCGCCGACCAAGGCGGCCAAGGCCACGAAGGCGACATCGGCCACCAAGGCCACACAAACGACCAAAGCGACCAAGACGACCAAGGCGGCAGCACCAACCAAGTCGACCAAGGCGACCAAGGCGGGGACGTCAACCGAGCCCAGCACGTCCTCCCGGGCGACCAAGGCGTCAAAGGGCTCCCGGGACGGGAACGCCGGTGGTTCGGGTCGGAACAGCACGCAACCGGTGGCCCCCGACCACGATGGCACCCGGTCCGCTGCTGACGAGGCACTCAACGACCCGATGACGTTTCTCACGTTCGTCGCCGATCATCCGGTCGGGAGCACGTTCGACGGGACGGTTGTCTCCTTCACCTCACACGGAGCTCACGTCGATGTCGGGGGCATGCTCTGTCATGTCCCCCTCCGCGGTCTCGCCCATCCACCGCCCAAAAAAGCCCGCCAGGTCCTGGCCAAGGGCGAGACCCGGCCGTTCGAGCTGATCTCGCTGGACGCCGCCCGTCGGCGGGCGGAGCTGGCCCTCCCCGGGGTCGTCAGCTGAACGTCGGGCGATGGCCCCGGCCACCGGCCTCGTGTCCGAGAGTGGGAGCGACGGGGGCGCCTCGGGAGAGGGATATCCTGCCCAATCGTGCGAGCTGACGAGTATCTGCCCCATCGCCCTCCTTTCCTGTTCATCACCGAGCTCTTGTCGGTCGAACCCGGTCAGTCGGCCACCGGCAACTGGCAGCTGACCGGCGAGGAAGCCTTCTTTGCCGGTCACTTCCCCGGTCGACCGACGCTTCCCGGGGTGCTGATGGTCGAGTCCCTGGCCCAACTGGGCGGGGTGGCGGTGCTGGCCGATCCTGCCTTTTCCGGAAAGCTCCCGCTGTTCGGGGGCATCGAACGGGCCCGTTTCCGTCGACAGGTGGTCCCGGGCGACCTCTTGGAGCTCGAGGTGACACTGGGCCGGATGTCGGCACGGGCCGGCAAGGGCACGGGTCGGGCCTCGGTGGGTGGAGAGCTGGCCTGCCAGGCTGAGCTCCTGTTCGTCCTGGTGGACTCGACGCCACCCGAGCCCGGCTGATTGGCTGGCGGTCGTGCGCATCGCCACCTGGAACGTCAACTCGCTCACCGCCCGGCTTCCCCGGGTCGAGGAGTGGATCGCCTATGCCCAGCCCGACGTCCTCTGCATGCAGGAGACCAAGCAGGCCGACGCCGTGTTCCCTCACGGGGCCTTCGCCGCCCTCGGGTACGAGACGGCCCACCACGGTGACGGGAGGTGGAACGGGGTGGCCATCGCCAGCCGGGTGGGGCTCTCCGAGGTCTCGACGGGCATGGGGACGACGGACGATGCCCAGGGCAGTCGGCTCATCGCCGCCGACTGCGGCGGGGTCCGGGTCATATCGGTCTACGTCCCCAACGGGCGAAGTGTCGACAGCGAGCACTACGTGGCCAAGTTGGAGTGGTTGGCCAGCTTGCGGTCACTCCTCGAGGAGACGACCTCGCCCGATCGCCCGGTGGCGGTCTGTGGCGACTTCAACGTGGCCCCCGAGGACCGTGACGTCTGGGACCCGGCCCAGTTCGTGGGCATGACCCACGTCAGCCAGCCCGAACGCGAGGCCCTGGCCCGCATCGAGTCGTGGGGTCTGGTCGATGCGTTCCGACGGATCTACGACGAGGACGGACTGTTCAGTTGGTGGGACTACCGGGCCGGCTCGTTCCATAAGCACCACGGCATGCGGATCGATCTCCTTCTGGTCACCGAGGTGCTGGCCGCCGGCACCACCTACGCATTGATCGACCGCAACGCCCGCAAGGGTGAGAAGCCTTCCGATCACACTCCGGTGTTCATCGACACCACCGTCGGCTGACTCAGCGGCCGAGGCCGGCACGGATTTCGGCGATCCGGCGCACGGCGTCGGGTGCGGCTATCCGGTCCGATCCGGTCGTGGACACCCCGGCCACTGCGTTCAGCCACGGCGAGGGTTGCCGCTCCGCCCTCTTGCCCGAGGGTGTCGTGCGGACCCGCGCCCACGAGCAGTTGAGGTCCCTTGACGCCCGGGTCAGGGCCACGTACAGCAGCCGGCGTTCCTCGTCGCGGGCGTCGGCCGACTCGGCGAAGATGATGGGCACGAACCCGTCTTCGAGGCCGACGACGCTGACCGACGTCCACTCGAGCCCCTTGGCCCGGTGAAAGGTGGCCAGGTCCACGGCATCATCGGTGTCCGACCGACCCGATCCACCCGCGGGCCCCGACCTACCCGACGGGCCCGGCCGGGCGGGACGACTCCCTTCGGGACCCTCCGACGCCCGGGCGGTGGTGACCGTTGTGGTCTCCGGCCCCGGGGCGGTGCGATGGGGGATGCCCGCCCGGACCAGCGCCTGCCGGACGACCGACAGTTGATCGTGGGTCCGGGCCAGAACGGCGTGGTCCGACCACCGCATCCCCTCGGCCGACCGCCGGGCGAGGGTGGCGACCACGCCCTCGGCTTCGGCAATCTCGTCTTCATAGGCGGTCACCACGGGCAGGGGACCGTCCGGGGCCGTCGAGCGGGCTGGTGGGGCCGCCACCGAGGTCCCCAGCGCGGCAGCGGCTGCGGCCACCACCTGGGGGCTCGATCGATGGTTGCGATCGAGACGGACCACTTCCAGGCCGGCGATCAGCTCGGGGAGCCGGCCGAGCAACCGGTGGTCCGCTCCGTTCCATCCGTAGATGGCCTGGTTCGGATCGCCCACCGCGCACAGATCCCGTCTGGTCCCGGTGAGAGCCAGGATGAGCCTGAACTGGGCCGGGTTCACGTCCTGGAACTCGTCGACCGACAGGTGCCGGTAACGCCAATGCATGCGTTCGGCGAAGCCGTCATCCTGGTGGAGGAGATCGGCGGATCGCAGCAGGACATCGTCGAGGTCCAGCATGCGCCGCCGCCTGAGCGAATCCTCGTACTCGCCGAACGCCTCGGCCACCCGGTCGAGGGGGACGAAGGCCGAACGGCCCGCGGCCTTGGCCCTGGCCGCGTAGGAATCGGTCGTCAGGCAGTTCGCCTTGGCCCAACCGATTTCGGTGTCGACGGCCGAGGCCACCTCCGGATCACCGAGGAGGCTGACCAGCGTCCTGTGCCGTCGCTCGGCCACCACCGGAGGGGGACGACCGGCGTCGAGGGCATGCCGCCGCAACAGGGTGAGGGCGAACTGGTGGATGGTGCCGGCGCGAACGCCGGGACCGGGCACGCCACCCGGCGGTGCCGGAGTGGAGACGGTCACGCCGTAGCGCCGGAGCCGCTGGCGGAGCTCGCCTGCGGCTTTTCTGGTGAACGTGCAGATCAACGTGTGGTCGGCCTCGGCGCTGCCGTCGCGGATGCGTCGGGCTGCCCGGAGGGTGAGGACCCGGGTCTTGCCGGAACCGGCGCCGGCGATGATGCAGAGCGCTTCGGTCGGGGATTCGACCGCTCGGAGCTGGGATTCCGTGAGAACGGCCATGGCCTGCTGGAAGGGGTCGCCAGGGCGGCCGGCGGGCCAGGACGACCCTGTTGCCGGCTCCAGTGGTTCCACAGAGGGTGAGGCTATCGGTAGGGTGTACCGGTGCTGAAGTCGTTCGCCGGCGGTCGCCTGTTCGGCGGGACCTGGGGCTCGGGGGTCCCCACCGTGCTCGCCCTCCACGGCTGGCGCCGAACCCACGCTGACTTCGCCGCCGTCTTCGACGTGGACGATCCGGCCCAGGCGGTGGCGGCCATCGGCCTGGACCTGCCGGGATTCGGGGCCACCCCGGCACCCCCCGAGCCCTGGAGCACCGAGGAGTACGCCCGCCAGCTGGTCACGCTCTTCGACGAGCCGGGTACGTTGGCTGACCGGGTCGTGGTGGTCGGGCACTCCTTCGGCGGACGGGTGGCGGTGCATCTCGGTGCGATGGTGCCCGACCGGATCGAGCGGATGGTGCTGTGCGGGGTACCGCTCCTCGACCGGGAAGGACGCCGGACCCGCCCCGCGCCGACCTACCGCATGGCCCGACGGCTGCACGCCATGGGGCTGTTGTCCGACGATCGGATGGAGGCCATGAGGAACAGGTACGGGTCCGCCGACTACCGGGCGGCCAGCGGGGTGATGCGCGACGTCCTCGTGCGCCTGCTCGCCGAGAGCTACGGCGATGCCATGGCCGCGGTCGGCTGCCCGGTCGAGCTGCTCTGGGGCGAGGAGGACACCGAGGTGCCGGTCGAGGTTGCCGTCCGGGCCGCTACCGTATTCCCTTCCGCCCGGTTGGTCACGCTGCCCCGCATCGGACACCTTCTCCCGACCGAGGCGCCCCACGAGCTGCGCCGGGCGGTGCTCGGTCGGGACGCCGTCGGCCCCGGTCCACTTCCCGCTCCCGCCGGCGACGATCCGATGGCCGGTTCTCGTTGAGTCCTGAGCATCGACAACTTTCGACTGTCGCTGTCGATCTGTCCCGCTTCCACCACGGTGTGGCCTGGATCAGTGTCGCCTGCTGTGTGGTGGCTTGTGTCCCCGCCGGGCTGCGTTGGCTCCGGGTGGCCCAGCGCGAGCACTATCTGGCCGGGTCCGTCCTCCGGTTCGCCGGCCGGTGGTGGTCCTCGACGCTCGCCAACAAGGCGTTGGCCACCGTCGCACTGGTGGCCGCGGTGGTGTCGATCCGGTGGCCGGCGGCCGGGGTGGTGGTGGCCCTGGTGGTGGCCCTCGGACCGCTCGGTCTCTCACTCCGGGGTCGGACCTCCCCGCTGGCCTGGACCCGTCGCCTCCGGAGGTTGGCTGCCGCCTGGGCGCTGTTCGAAGTGGTGATCGTGGTGGCCGGGGTGGTCAGCGGGCTGGCCTCACTGTTCGCCGTGGTGGCCGCCCTGGGCGTACCGCTGGGGGTCGATCTGGCCTGTCTGGCCATGTCCCGGTTGGAGCTCCGTCTCTCCGCTCACTTCGTGGACGATGCCGCCGACCGGCTCGAGCGGGTGGCGCCGATCGTCGTGGCCATCACCGGGTCCTACGGGAAGACGTCGACCAAGGGCCACATCGCCTCGCTGGTCGGGACCAGCCGGACCCTGGTCGCCACCCCGGCCAGTTTCAACAACCGTGCGGGACTGGCCCGGGCCGTCAACGAGCATCTGGCCGATGGAACGGAAGTCTTCGTGGCCGAGATGGGAACCTACGGCCCCGGGGAGATTGCCGACCTGTGCCGTTGGTGCCCACCGACCATCGCCGTGATCACGGCCATCGGTCCCGTGCACCTCGAGCGCTTCGGGTCCGAGGATCGGATCGTCGAGGCCAAGTCCGAGATCATCGAGTCGGCCGAGCTGGTCGTGCTCCAGGTGGACGACCCGCGACTGGCGGCGCTGGCAGACCGGGCCGAGGCCCGGGGGAAGCGGGTGTGCCGGTGCTCGGGAAGTGACCGTGGTGCCGACGTCGGGGTGGTGCGGGACGCCGACGGGCAACGCATGTCGGTCTTCGTCCGCGGGTCACTCCTGGCCGAAGACGTCGAGATCCCGGTCGGGGTGCAGCCCGCCAATCTGGCCGTGGCCATCGCCGTCGCCCTCGAGCTGAAGGTCGACCCCGGAGCCGTGGCCGCCCGGCTGGGGGAGCTCCCTCCCGTCGATCATCGCCTCCAGGCCGTCCGTTCGGCATCGGGGGCCACCATTCTGGATGACACCTACAACTCGAATCCGGCCGGGGCATCGGCCGCGTTGCGGGCCCTGACGGCGACGGATGTGGCCTCGGATCCTGCTGCCGGGTCGCCCGAGGCCGCCCGAACCGCCCGAACCGCCCGACCCGGCGGGCCCGCGCCACCGGCCCGCTCCCGTCGTGCCGTGGTGGTCACCCCCGGCATGGTGGAGCTCGGCCCGCGGCAGTTCGAGGAGAACCGGGAGTTCGGTGCCGCGGTGGCCGCGGTCGCCACCGACCTGCTCATCGTGGGCCGGACCAACCGGCGCGCCCTGCAGGCCGGCGCGGGCTCGGTGGACGGCTCCCAGGTCCGGACCACCCTGGTGCTGAACCGACAGCAGGCCGTCGACTGGGTCCGCCAGCATCTCGTCGACGGTGACGTGGTCCTGTACGAGAACGACCTGCCGGACCACTACCCTTGAAAAATTGAACCGCCGGCCGGATCATCGGCCGGCAGTGCGGATCCCCGCAACCGCCGATCGGAGGAGTCAACCCAACGTGCCCGAGGTAGCCGTGATCTTCGGAGGTCCATCGCCCGAGCACGACGTCAGTGTGCTCACCGGACTGCAGGCCGCCCGAGGTCTGGCCGATGGCCCCGGGCGGGCGGGCACCACCGTCCGGTCCCTGTTCTGGTCGAAGACGGGCGAGTGGTACGAGGTGGACGGTGACCTCGAGGCGGAATCGTTCCTCGAGGGTGTCCCCCGGGGGGCGAAGAAGCTGCAGCTCACGGCAGCCCCGGGCGGTGGGTTCGCCGAGCCCGGCGGGCGTCTCGGACGACCCCGCATGCTCGAATTCGAAGCCGCGCTGGTGTGCTGCCACGGTGGTCCCGGAGAGGACGGGACCCTGCAGGCGGCTCTGGACCTGGCCGGCGTCACCTACTCGGGACCGAGCGTGTCGGGTGCCGCCCTCGGCATGGACAAGCTGGCCTTCGGGTCGGTGGTGGCGGCGGACGGATTGCCGACCCTTCCCCGGACCCTGCTGGCCCCCGGGTCGGAGCCGCCTCCCTTCGGCGGCCCCTACATTCTCAAGCCCCGGTTCGGCGGCTCGTCCATCGGAATCGACGTGGTCCAGGACTTCCCCACGGCCCTGGCCCGCTTGGATGTGAACCACCATCTCCAGTCCGGTGCCGTCCTCGAGCCCTACCGTCCTGAGATGAGCGACCTGCAAGTGGCTGTGCGGAGGTGGCCAAGCCTGGAGATCTCGGCGGTGGAACGGCCCATCCGGAGCGCGGGTTCGTCCGACATCCTCGACTATCGAGACAAGTACGTGGCCGGTGAAGGGATGGCCGGAGCCAACCGGGAGCTCCCGGCCCGCATACCCGCAGAACTGGAGAAGGGGCTGCGCCACGCGGCCGAGCGGATTGCCGCGCTGGCCCAGGTCCGGGGGATTGCCCGGATCGATTTCCTTTCGGACGGCGAGCAGTTCGTCGTCAACGAGATCAACACCGTGCCGGGTTCGCTGGCCCGCTATCTGTGGGTGACCCCGCCGGTCCCGTTCTCCACGCTGCTCGACGACCTCCTCGAGGAGGCTCGCCGGCGGCCCACGCACGCCTACTCTGCGGCCGGCGCTGACGGCTCGGTTCTCCGTTCGGCCGGATCGATCGCAGCCAAGCTGGGCTGAGGCATTTGGCCGATCACCGGCTCCAGCTTCTGCCGGGAGAGAAGGTCCTGGTCGAAATCAGGCCCCATTGGTCGTTCCTGACCGGGCCATTGGCCGTCTCGGTGGTGGCCATCGTGGTCGGGGTGACACTGGATTTCGCCATCCCCCACACGTCGGTCCCGCTGCACTGGGTCGAGGGTCTGGTCGTGGCCGTCCCCTGCCTGTGGCTGGCCGGTCGAGTGGTGCGGTGGCGCACGACCAGCCTGATCCTGACCTCCCTGCGGTTGGTCGAACGGTGGGGCGTCCTGTCGCGCCGACAGGCCGAGACGGCGCTGGCCCACATCGTCTCGGTGACCGTTGTCCAGACCCTCGGTCGCCGGGTGGTCGGCACCGGTCGACTCGAACTGGAGATCAGGGGTGAGGACGGGGTCCGGTGGATCGACGACGTGCGGAAGCCGGTCATCGTCCAACGGGTGATCCACCGCCGGCTGGACCCCACTCCCGAACCGGGTGGGTCGTTCTGGTAGCCGTCTCCGGCTAGGTGGGCTGTGTCCTGGCCCGCAGGGCCACGGTTCCGTCGCTGGCGTGGACCTTCCAGGCCGGTGCGGCCAGCGCCTCGGGGTCGATGGCCCCCGGTCGGGTCAGCGCCACCACGCAGCCTCCGAACCCGGCCCCGGTCATGCGGGCCCCGAGGACGCCGGGTCGGCCCAGGAGATGTTCGACGAGGGCGTTCAGCGCTGGGGTGGAGACGTCGAAGTCGTCGGCCAGGCTCCGGTGGCTTTCGGTCATCAGGGTCCCGGCGGCACCGATGTCGCCGACGGCGAACGCAGCCGCGCACTCGTGCACGCGCCGGCATTCGGACACGACGTGCCGGGCCCGCCGTCGGAGGAGCGGATCGAGAAGACCGAGGAGGTCCTTGTCATCGGCCGACCCCAGTGGTCCGATGATCGAGGTCGCCGCCTCGCACTCGGCGACCCTGGCGCCGTAGTGCGAGGAGCTGAGTGTCCGGGGATGTCCGGAATCGACGACGATCACCTCGACGTCGGCTGGGAGTGGGACCTGGTGGACGGCCAACGAGGCGAACTCGATGAGCAGCGCGTGGCCGCGACGCCCTCCGGAGCAGACCAGCGGATCCATGGCTCCGACCGGGACACCCGACCGGTGTTCCGCCTCCTGACAGAGTCGGGCGATCACCTGGGGTCCTCCGGTGACCCCGAAGACCTCGGCCAGGGCCACGCAGAGGGCGGCACTCGACGAGAGTCCGGAGCCCATGGGCAGGGTGGCCTCGATTTGGAGGGCGCCGCCCCGCTCCGGTTTGGCCAGGGCCACCATGGCCCCGATGAGTCGGGCCCACTCGGGCTCGAGGTCCCCGATGACGTCCTCGCCGGCGGCCAGGTCCAGCGGGAGGACGACCGTGTCCTCGAAGGCGGTTGAGGTGACGGTGATGTCGGGTCGATCCGACGGACGGAACTCGACGGTCACCCCGAGGCCGATGGCCATGGGCAGGGCCACGCCCAGGTTGTAGTCGGTGTGGTCACCGATCAAGTTGACCCGACCGGGTCCTGTGGCTCGTGTGACCGGTGGCACCTGTGGGCTCCTCGGCTCCTCGGGGTCCGCTCCGAGCGGACCGACTGCCGATCCGCGGCGACCCGAGGAGGCTACAACCGCTCGCTCCTGCGTCGGCCTCCTCTCGTCCCGCTGGTGCGGCCCGGTTCCGGTGGGCTGGGGGTGGGCGTATTTGACCCCCGGGGTCCGTGGCGGCCACCATCCGGCCATGACCTTCCCCGAAAATCCATGCCTGGGCGCGACCGTTTGCCCGCCATCCCCTGCCTCTGTGGCTGGTGCCCGGTGAGCGGGCCGCTCGAGGGCATCCGGATCGTCGAACTGGCCGGGTTGGGCCCGGCACCGTTCGCCGGGATGATGCTGGCCGACGCCGGCGCCGACATCGTGCGTATCGACCGGTTCGAGCGGGCCACCTATCCGCCCCACCCGGGTGCCCACGTGGACCTGATGAACCGCGGACGCCGATCAGTGGCCGTGGATCTCAAGCATCCCGACGGGGTGGCACTGGTCCTCAGGCTGATGGATTCGGCCGAGGGTCTCATGGAGGGATTTCGGCCGGGCGTGGCCGAACGGCTCGGATTCGGGCCTGACGTCTGTCTGGCCCGTAACCCGAAACTCGTGTTCGGCCGGATGACCGGCTGGGGCCAGGACGGTCCCATGGCCATGGCGGCCGGTCACGACATCGACTACATCGCCTTGGCCGGGGCCCTCGAGCCGATCGGTCGTGCCGGCCAGCCTCCGTTGCCACCCCTCAACCTGGTAGGGGATTTCGGAGGTGGCGGGATGTTGCTGGCCTTCGGCATGCTGGCCGCCATCATCAGTGCCCAACGGACCGGGAAGGGACAGGTCGTCGATGCCGCCATGGTCGACGGTGCCGCCTCGTTGATGACCATGACGTACACCATGCGCGCTTCAGGGATGTGGCCGGGGCCCCGCGGCACCAACCTGCTCGACACCGGTGCCCACTTCTACGAGGTCTACGAGACATCGGACGGCGGTTACATCGGTGTCGGCGCCATCGAGCCGCAGTTCTATGCCGAGCTCATCCGCCTGATGGGCCTGGAGGGAGAGGAGCTGCCCCCGCAGATGGACCGTGATGCCTGGCCGGGCATGAAGGAGCGGTTCGCGGCGTTGTTTGCCGGAAGGACCAGGGCCGAGTGGGAGTCGATCTTCGAGGGGAGCGACGCCTGTGCTGCCCCGGTCCTCTCGCTCGACGAGGCGGCTGACCACCCGCACAACCGATTCCGGGGGACCTTCACCGAGGTCGCCGGGGTCGTGCAGCCGTCGCCGGCACCTCGCTTCACGGGCACGCCCGGGTCGATCCGCCGGCCCCCGCCCAATCCCGGACAACACGCCGACGAGGTGCTCGGCGAGTGGGGGCTCACCGGGGACGAGATCGCCGGCCTGCGAACGTCAGGGGCCATCCGCTGAATCGGTGACCACCTGGCCAGGGGCCCCAGCTGTTCCGACTGTGGGTGCGTGGATGTTTGCGGGTGTCTGGGTGACGGTGGGCCCACGGTGCCCTCCAAAGAGCGGTCCATGTCGGTTTTTCGGACTTCGCCAAAATATCGGCTGTGGTCGATGTCGGCGCCCATCGGCATCGGCTCGAGCCGATAGTTCGGTCGAATTAGAAAATTCGACGTTGCCCTATCTCCCGGCAGCCGGCCGGCATACCAGCACCGCACCGGCCGGCAAAACTTCTCGGCACCGGCCGGTGAGTGGCTCGGCCGGTGGGTTCCGGGTGGGACCCCGGGTGGGGGGAGCCGACCTGCGCCGCGGGCCACTCAGAGGTTGACGACAGGACAGGTGACGGTCCGGGTGATGCCTTCGATCAGCTGGATGCGGCCCACCACCATCTGGCCGAGCTGGTCGACCGTCCCGGCTTCGGCCCGGACGATCACGTCATAGGGGCCGGTGACCCCTTCGGCGGTCACGACACCGGCCAGCGCGGCCACCGTGCGGGTCACCGTGGCCGCTTTCCCGACCTCGGTTTGGATCAGCACATAGGCGGTGACCGGCATTCGGACCTCCCCGGACGCCACCGGAACAGGTGGACGCTGCATGCTACCGCCCGGCCCCGGCCGCCTACCATGCCAGTAGTGACCGTACGGGAGCGTGGTGACCAGTTCCGCCGCCTGGCCCGGTCGGCGATCACCGACCTGTTCGACCAGCGCCGCCCGTTCGGGCGGTTGGCCCTGACCCATGTCCTGATGACCGCGGGCGACACCATGTTCGCGGTCTCCCTGGCCGGCTCGCTGTTCTTCTCGATCTCGCCCACCGAGGCCCGGGACAAGGTGCTGCTCTATCTGCTGCTGACCGTCGGGCCGTTCGCAGTGGCGGCCCCGGCACTGGGTCCGGTGATCGACCGCAGTCGTGGTGCCAGGCGGGCGATGGTGGTGGCATCGGCCGTGGGTCGGGCCGCACTGTGCCCGTTCCTGGCCCGGGACATCCACTCGCTCCTGTTGTTCCCGGAAGCGTTCGCCATGCTCGTGCTGTCCAAGGTGTACGTGGTCACCAAAGGAGCGTTGGTCCCGGAGATGGCCGCCTTGGGCATGCTGGACGATGCGACCGACCCGGTGTCCGATCCGGTGCCCGACCCGGCGTCGGGTTCTGCGGTCGGCGAGGTGGAGGCGGCCTCGGACCAGCGACCGGTGCACCCCATCCCCCGCCGGCCGGACCCCACACCTCCCTACGGGATGCCGGTCGTCCACGTCGACGACCCCGGCACCGGAACCGACAAGGTGGAGCCGGACCTGGCCACCCTCAATGCCCGCCTCGGGTTGCTGGCGTCCCTCTCGGGCTTCGTCTTCGCCCTTCCCGCCGTGGCCATCCTCAAGCTGGGCGGAGCCGACGGCGCCTCTGCCGTCCTGTGGGTGTTGGTGGCGGTCTTCGCCGCCGCGGCGGCGGCCGGGGCCAGGCTTCCGGTGCCGTACCGACTGGGCCGCGGCCGGGGTGGCCGAACCGGTCGTGATCTCCGGAGGAGCGACCTGGCTCCGACGCCGGTTCCGGTCGTCGAGCTCGCCCCCGACACCGATCCGGTCTGGATCGAGGACGAAGAGGACCTGGCCGCGCTCCGGCCCATCGCCGATACCGAAGTGCTGCTGGCCCTGATGCCCATGTCGGTCCTGAAGGCCCTGGTCGGATTCACCACCTTCCTCTTCGCTTTTGGACTGCGTCGTGAAGGGGCGGCCGCCTGGTGGTTCGGTCTGGTGCTGGGTGCGTTCACGGCCGGCGCCCTCATCGGGGTGCTCCTGGTATCGAGGATCAGGAGGGTGCTGAACGAGCAGCAGATGCTCACCGGTTCGCTCTGGCTGGTCGTGGCGGCCACCGCCATCGGGGCCGTGTATCAGTCCCGCTGGTACTGGGCGGTGGTGGCTCTCTCGGTGGGCGTGGCCAGCGCCGTGGCCAAGCCGTCGTTTGATGCGTTGGTCCAACGCCATGTGAGCGAGACGAACCAGGGTCGGGCCTTTGCCCGCAACGAGACCCGGTTCCAGATCATGTGGGTGGTCGG
This sequence comes from uncultured Acidimicrobiales bacterium, assembly GCA_963713625.1. Lineage (GTDB taxonomy): Bacteria > Actinomycetota > Acidimicrobiia > Acidimicrobiales > RAAP-2 > Bog-756. Next base: position 531,003 of record CAVQMN010000011.1, read on the forward strand.
CTCGTTCGTGCCCGTGGTGCTCTCGCTGCCGGTGCCGGCGGGAGATCTGGTCATGGCCATCGTGGCCGCGGCCGGTGCCGGCTCGTACATGAGCTCACGGCGCGCCATGCGCCGATAGCCGCGCCGCGTCGGTCGGGCGTTCTGGCGTTCGAGTGGTCGAGCGGCGTTCCGGACTGACCGGACTGGCCGGACGACCGGACTGACTCAGCCGAGCTGCTGCTCGAGCTTGTCCACCTCGGCCCGGAGGCGGTCGGGCAGCTTGTCACCGAAGGTGGCGAAGTGCTCGCGGATGCTCGGGACCTCCGATCGCCACTCGTCAGGATCCACGGCCAACAGCTTCTCCATGTCCTCGGGCGAGACGTCGAGGCCGTCGGTGTCGATGGCTCCGGGTGCGGGGATGAGCCCGATCGGCGTCTCGGTGGCCTCCCCGGCCCCGTTGACCCGTTCGAACACCCACTCGAGCACGCGCGAGTTCTCGCCGTAGCCCGGCCACAGCCAACGACCGTCCTCGTCCTTACGGAACCAGTTGACGTAGAAGATCTTGGGGAGCTTGTCCGGGTCGGCGGATGCGCCCAGGCTCAGCCAGTGGGAGAAATAGTCGGCCATGTTGTACCCGCAGAAGGGAAGCATGGCGAACGGGTCGCGTCGGAGGTTGCCCACCGCGCCGGCCGCCGCCGCGGTGGTCTCGGAGGCCATGATCGATCCCAGAAACACTCCGTGGCCCCAATCCCTCGACTGGAACACGAGGGGAACGACAGACGCCCTGCGCCCGCCGAACAGGATGGCATCGATGGGCACCCCGGCCGGGTCCTCCCACTCGGAGGCGATAGCCGGGTCCTGGGCCGCAGGGACGGTGAAACGGGCATTGGGGTGGGCGGCCGGCGTGCCCGATTCGGGTGTCCAGTCCTCGCCCTTCCACGAGGTGAGGTGAGCCGGGGGTTCGTCACTCATGCCTTCCCACCACACGTCGCCGTCGTCGGTGAGGGCGGTGTTGGTGAAGATGGCGTTCCCGTCCAGGGTCAACATGGCGTTGGGGTTGGTGTGGCTGTTGGTCCCGGGGGCCACACCGAAGAAACCCGCCTCCGGGTTGATGGCGTAGAGGCGCCCGTCAGCGCCGAACTTCATCCAGCAGATGTCGTCCCCGACGGTCTCGACCTTCCAGTCCGGGAGGGTGGGGATGAGCATGGCCAGGTTCGTCTTGCCGCACGCCGAGGGGAACGCGCCGGTGACGTACTTCGTCTCGCCGGCCGGGGAGGTCAGCTTGAGGATGAGCATGTGCTCGGCCAACCAGTTGTCGTCCCGCGCCATCACCGAGGCGATGCGGAGGGCGAAGCACTTCTTGCCGAGAAGGGCGTTGCCTCCGTAGCCCGAGCCGTAGGACCAGATCTCCCGTGTTTCGGGGAAGTGCACGATGTACTTGTTGTCGGCGTCACATGGCCATGGAGAATCGGTCTCCCCCTCGGCCAGGGGTGCGCCCACCGAATGGAGGCACGGGACGAACTCACCGTCCGTGCCGAGGACCTCGAGGGCACCTCTTCCCATGCGGGTCATGATCCGCATGGAGACGGCCACATACGGGGAGTCGGTGATCTCCACGCCGATGTGGGCGATGGAGGATCCGAGGGGCCCCATGGAGAACGGGACGACATACATCGTGCGTCCCCGCATCGACCCCTTGAACAGTTGCGTCAGCTGGGCCCTCATCTCCGAGGGTTCTTTCCAATTGTTGGTCGGGCCGGCATCGGACTCGAGGGTCGAACAGATGTAGGTCCGATCCTCGACGCGGGCCACGTCGCCCGGATCCGAGTGTGCCCAGTAGCTGTTGGGCCGCTTGGCATCCGACAGCTTGGTGAAGGTCCCCGCGTCCACCAGAAGCTGGCACAGCCGGTCGTACTCCTCGGCCGATCCGTCACACCACTCGACACGGTCCGGCTCGGTCAGCGCCGCGATCTCGTCCACCCATGCGATCAGCTTCTTGTGTTCGGTCGGGGGCATGGGCTTCTTACTCCTCCTCGGTCTGACGTTTCGGTCCAACCACCGGACACAGGCCTCGGAGCGCCTGTCCACGGGTTATCCACTGATTGTAGTGGGGGACCATGCCGCACAATGGTAGGCAAGGTGACGTGAAGAGTCCCAATTCCGGGGATCAGCGGGGGCAGACCGGAGCGACCGACGAATTTGCCGTCATCCGACGGATGCAGCGTCGATTCGAGTCCGCAGCACGGTCGGTCTGGCCCGAGGGACCCCTCCCGCCTCCGGGCGACACATGGATTGGCGACGACGCCGCCGTGGTGGCCGTCCACCCCGCCGACCAGGTCATTTGGGCCACCGACCTGGTCATCGGAGGTGTCCATGTCGATCTCGACCTCGGTGGCCTCGACGATGCCGGGTACAAGGCGCTGATGGTGGCGGTGTCCGATCTGGCCGCCATGGGGGCCTGGCCGAGCTTCGCCCTGGTCTCGGTGGCCGCACCGCAGGGAACTGATCTGGATCTGTTGGGCGAGGGCCTGGCTGCCGCCGCGGCGGCGTCCGAATGCGTGGTGGTCGGTGGCGACCTCTCGGGTGCTCCCGTCCTGGTGGTGTCGTCGGCGGTGATGGGCACCCTCCGGACGGCTCCCGATCGGGGCCCGCTGCTCCGCTCGGGTGCGGGGGCGGGAGATCGGCTGTTCCTGACCGGTCCCCTGGGGGCCTCGGCTGCAGGACTGCGCCTCCTACGCAGCTCGGAGCGTCCCGCCGCTGGAGAGAGTCCGGCCGCCACCACCGCTTCCGATCCGGCGGAATCCGCGCTGATCGCCGCCCACCTGAGGCCGGTGGCCAGGCTGATCGAGGGTGAGACGGCCCGGCTGGCGGGCGCAAGCGCAGCCATCGACATCTCCGACGGCCTGGCGTCCGATCTCACACACCTCGGGGCTTCGTCCGGGGTCGGCGTCGAGCTGGATGCGATACCCGTGGCCCGGCGGGCGACCGAGGAGGAGGCCCTCGGAGGCGGTGAGGACTACGAGCTGTTGGTGGCCACCCCCGACCCCGATGCCCTGATCGGGGCCTACCGGGCGGCCGGTCTCCGGCCCCCGGTGGCCATCGGCTGGTGCACCGATCGCCCGGGACGGTACCGGCTGGCTGGGGCTGCCCTCCCCGCCGGCGGTTGGCGCCACCGGTTTTGAGCAGATCGGGCGCGATTCTCAGGAAATCCCCAGAAAAGAGCGGCACCATGGTGGTATGCACCGCCCGGCCGTCAGTCATCCCCGGGTCGTCGAGCGGGACTGGAGGTGCCGTGGCGGCCCCTGAGCACCGGATCCTGGTCGTGGACGACGAGAAGAGCATCACCGACCTCATCACCATGGCGTTGCATCTGCACGGGGTGACGACCGAAGTGGCCCATACGGGAACCGATGCGCTGCGACTGGTCCGGAGCTTCCACCCCCATCTGGTCGTCCTCGATGTGATGCTGCCCGACCTCGACGGATTTTCCGTACTCGAGCGCATGGGCCAGGAGCGCGACACGGTTGACGTCCCGGTCCTCTTCCTCACCGCGCGGGGAGCTGGACGACCGGCTCCGCGGGCTGTCGCTCGGCGGGGACGACTACATGACCAAGCCGTTCAGCGTCGAGGAGATGTTGCTGCGGATCAACGCCATCCTCCGCCGGACCGAGGGGTACGACGATGTCCAGTCCCGCCTGACCGTGGGCGACCTGGAGCTCGACGAAGGGAGCCATCAGGTGTGGCGGGCCGACGTGCTCGTCGAGCTCACGCCGACCGAGTTCCGCCTGCTCCACTACTTGATGGTCAACGCCGGCCAGGTCGTCTCCAAGGCACAGATCCGCGATCGGGTGTGGGACTACAGCTTCGACGGAAAAGTCAACATGGTCGAGGTGTACATCAGTTACCTGCGGAAGAAGCTCGACGTCCTCGGGCCGCCGCTCATCCGCACCGTGCGCGGCATCGGGTACTGCATGCGGGCACCGTCGGATCGCCGAACGGGGCAGGATCCGTCGGACAGCCCGGATCCGCCCGGACCCGAATGACGCTTCGTCTGCGTCTCTTGCTGCTGCTCGTCGGCATCGTCGCTGCCGGACTGCTGATCTCGGACGTGGTCACGTACAACGCCCTCCACTCGTTTCTGGTGAGACGGGTCGACGAGCAGCTCGACGGGGCCGCCTTCCCTGTGGGCCGGGCCCTGCTGTCGACGTCGGGGCTCGGCCCCCAGGTGCCAGCGGCCCCGAGGCAGTTCCCCCATCACCCCGAGGGCGACCGGTCGCCGCCCAACGGGGCGTTTCGCAACGGTGGGGCATTCTTCGGGCAGGCGCGGGGATCGGCGCGTGGGGTGCTGGTGCCTCCGGGAACATACGGGGTGCTGAGGAACGCGTCGGGAAAAGTCGAGGCCCGACTGTTCTTCGACTACGGAGGGAAGACGCCGAGCCCGCCGCGTATCCCCACGGCCCTGCCCGGGTCGGGGCTCCGGGCGGGCTCTGATCTGTACTTCACCACGGCCAGTAGCGGGGCTGGCGGCGTGTCCTACCGCGCCCTGGCCAAGCCGCTGGTCGACAACGGGGGTGTCATTGTCATCGCCCTTCCCCTCACTGAACTGGACGGCACGCTCAGCCAGCTGCTCCTCATCGAGCTCGTGGTATCGGTGGTGGTCCTCTTGGGTCTGGGCCTCCTGTCCTGGGTCATGGTGCGCCGTGACCTGCGGCCGCTGGTCGAGATCACCGAGACGGCCGGGGCCATCGCCCAGGGCGATCTGACCCAGCGGGTGCCCTATGTCGCCGAGGGGACCGAGGTCGGCCAACTCGGGAAGGCCTTCAACACCATGATCGATGAGATCGAACTGGCATTCGAGCAGCGGGCCGCCTCCGAGGACCGGCTCCGGCGCTTCCTGGCCGACGCCTCCCACGAGTTGCGCACGCCATTGACCTCGATACTCGGGTACGCCGAACTCTTCGACCTCGGCCTGCGGGACCGGCCCGAGGAGCTGGCCCGATCCCTCCACCACATCAAAGACGAGGCTTCACGGATGGAGACCCTGGTCGAGGATCTTCTCCTGCTGGCTCAGCTCGACCGGGAACGGCCGCTGCGGATAGGACCCGTCGACCTCGCCGACCTGGTCCTCCGTTCGGTCGCCGGCATCGGGGCATCGGCCCCTGACCGTTCGGTGGCCGTTGATGTCACCGACCGGGTGGTGGTCGACGGCGACGAGCACCGGATCCGCCAGGTGGTGGACAATCTCCTCGTCAACGCCGTCATCCATACGCCGGCCGCATACTCCGGTCGCAATCAGGCTGGCCGAAGAGGACGGCTGGGCCGTGCTCACCGTCCACGACGAAGGGCCGGGTATCGATCCGGCCGACGCCATGCGGATCTTCGAACCGTTCTTCCGTGCTGACCCTTCCCGATCCCGGTCGTCGGGGGGTGCCGGCCTCGGACTGGCCATCGTGGCGGCCATCGTCGGGGCCCACGGGGGCACGCTCAGAGCGATTGCCGGGCAGGGGGCCACGTTCGAGGTTCGGCTCCCGGAGCACCAGCCGGACAGCGGCACCGGCCGGGTCGCTGCCGATCCCCGAGGGGAGGGGCCCTGAACTCAGCCGATGGGCTAAGCCGATGGGCTCAGCCGATGGCCTCAGGCGTGGGCTCGGGCCCGACGGGTGCCGTCAGGCCTGGGGTGCGGGGATGTCCCGGACCGGCCGCTTGACGACCTTCCCCGAGCGGATGCACGAGGTGCAGGCGTTGACCCGCTTGGGCGATCCGTTCACCAGAGCCCGTACCCGCTGGATGTTCGGGTCCCAACGCCGCTTGGTCCGGCGGTGGGAGTGGCTGATGTTCATGCCGAACGACGGCTTTTTCCCACACACCTCACACACCGCTGCCATGACGTCCCGACTTCCTTCTCGATCCTCAGGGTAAGTCGCAAAGGTTAGCATCCTGGCCATGGTGGTCCTCGACGCGCTCGGAGCGACAGAGCTCTGTCAGGTGATCGCCACCTTCCGGGACGGGCTCCGCTCCCACCAGGAGCTGATCAACCGCCTCAATGTCTACCCGGTACCCGATGGTGACACCGGGACGAATATGGCCCTCACCCTCGAGTCGGTGACCGCGGAGATCGGAACCCTCGACTCGCCGGACCTGGCCGCCACCTGCAAAGCCATCGCCCACGGATCGCTGATGGGCGCCCGGGGCAACTCCGGCGTCATCTTGTCCCAGCTGTTGCGGGGTATCTCCGAGGGCCTCAGCAGTTCGACGGGACCGGCCGGTGCCATGGAGCTCTCCCAGGCGCTGGTCATCGCCGATCGGTTGGCCCGGGAGGCGGTGATGCGCCCGGTGGAGGGGACCATCTTGACCGTGGCCCGGGGGGCTGCGGACGAGGCCAAGGCGGCTGCCGATGCCGGGAAGTCGCTGGTGGACGTGGCCGAGGCCTCGAGGGCGGGTGCGGCGGAGGCACTGGCCCGCACGCCTTCCCTCCTGCCGGTGCTGGAGCAGGCCGGCGTGGTCGACGCGGGCGGGACCGGACTCCTTCTCCTGTTCGACGCCATTCTCTCGGTGCTCGACGGCCGGTCGATGCCCTTGCCACCGGACATTCCCGAGGTCAACTTCGGTCCGGTCAATCCTTCGTCCCCGGGGGAGGCGGCGTCGTCCGGCGGTACACGCGGCACCAGCGGCACCGACCCCGATGATGCCTACGAAGAGAACCTGTCCGGTCTCCGTTACGAGGTGATGTACCTCCTGGAGGCGGCCGACGAGACCATTCCCTCGTTCAAGGAGGTGTGGGCCGGCCTCGGGGACTCCATCGTCGTGGTCGGGGGCGACGGGCTCTGGAACTGCCACATCCACACCGATGACATCGGCGCGGCCATCGAGGCTTCCCTCGACGCGGGGCGGCCCCGCACCATCCGGGTCACCGACCTCCTCGAGCAGGTGGAAGAGGAGCGCTGGGTCCGCGAGGGGGCGGGCACCGCCGGCAGCGGCCCGGCCGCCATCCCCCCGGGCCCGGCCCCCACCACCGCGGTCGTCGCTGTGGCCACCGGCGTCGGGGTCGGCAGGATCTTCCGGTCGCTCGGCGTGCAGGGGCTCATCTCCGGAGGCCAGTCCATGAACCCGTCGACCGCCGAGCTGGTCGAGGCGGTCGAGTCGGTGCGGTCGGACGAGGTGGTCATCCTCCCCAACAACGGGAACATCCGGCCGGTCGCCGAGCGGGTCGACGATCTCACGGCCAAGACGGTGTGGGTGGTGCCCACCGAGACGGTGGTCGAAGGCTTCGCCGCCCTGCTGGCCTACGACCCCGAAGCCAGAGGCGAGGTCAACGCCCGGAGCATGGAGGCGTCCGCCCTCAAGGTCGTCCCCGGCGAAGTGACCAGGGCGGTCCGCGACTCGGACAGTGACGTGGGGCCGATCGCCTCCGGCGACTGGCTCGGATTGTCCCGGAAGGGCATCGAGGTGGTGGACGACTCGCTGGCCGGCGCGGCCTGTGCCCTGCTCGAGCTCCTGGTGACCGGAGACCACGATCTGGTGACGATCATCGAAGGCGAAGGATCGGGTGCGGCGGACACCAGGCGGATCACCGAGTGGATCAAGGATCAGCGACCGGATGTCGAGATCGAGGTCCACCACGGCGGCCAGCCCCACTACCCGTATCTGTTCTCCATCGAGTGAGCGAACCCGCCGAGTGAGCGACTCCGTCCTCCGCCGATCCGGGCGGCCCTCACCTCCCGGGGAGCAGATCCCATCCGGCCGGAAGCTCCGCCAGTTGTCCGAGCTCCCGGTCACCGTGCTGAAGGGGGTGGGGGAGAGCGTCCGCGCCGACCTCGACGAGCTCCACATCGAGACGGTCCTCGATCTGGTCACCCACTATCCCCGTCGGTATATCGATGCCACGAAGTTGGTGCCCATCGCCGATCTGACCGAGGGGGACAAGGCTTCGGTGCTCGGTCGGGTGGCCCGGGTCAGTCAGCCCCCCTCGGGTTACGGCCGAGGTCGCCGCCGGGGGCCGACTCGTGTCGTGGTGGTGATCGCCGACGACAGCGGCCGGCTCGAGGTGGTGTTCTTCAACCAGGCATGGCGGGCCAAGCAGCTGCCGGTCGGGACCCTGGCCATGTTCTACGGGAAGGTGGGCTCCTACCGCGGCACTCTGCAGCTGAGCAGCCCCACCGCCGAGGTGCTTCGGGCCGCGGGGGACGAGGTGGAACCCGGCGAGGAGGAGCGGACCGGGCGGGTCTTCCCGGTGTACCCGCTGACCGAAAAGGCGAAGCTCACCTCGGCCCGGCTCGGTCGCTACGTCGGTGAGGCCCTCGACCGTGCCGGGACGTTCGCCGACCCGGTGGCCGACGAATGGCGGGCGCGTTTCGGTCTGGTCGATCGCACGACCGCCTTCAACCACATCCACCAGCCGGCCCGGGTCTCCGAGTGCGAGCCGGCCCGCCGCCGCCTGGCCTTCGATGAGCTGTTCCGGCTGCAGATGGCTCTGGTGCTGCGCCAGGAACGGCTCCAGCGGGATGCTCGGGGGATCCGGCACGCCGTCGCCCGGGACGACGGCTCCCCGACCCTCGCGGACCGCTTCGTGGCCGGCCTGCCCTTCACCCCCACCGAGGCCCAGCGTCGGGCCATGGAAGCCATCCGGGGCGATCTGGCCGGACCGCTGCCCATGCACCGGCTCCTCCAGGGCGATGTCGGCTCCGGGAAGACGGTGGTGGCGGTGTCGGCCATGCTGGTGGGAGCGGAGGGCGGCCACCAGGGGGCGCTGATGGCGCCCACCGAGGTGCTGGCTGAGCAACATGCGACCGAGGTCGCCCGCCTGGTCGAGGGTCTGTCCGTGGCCGATCCCTCGACGCTCGAGGGCCGGCGGCCGTTGCGGGTGGCGCTGTTGACCAACAAGACGGGCGCGGCCGAGCGCAAGGCCCTCGACGCCGGATTGGCCGACGGCTCGGTCGACCTCCTGATCGGCACCCACGCCCTCCTCACCGACCGCATCGTCTTCCGTTCGCTCGGGGTCGTGGTCATCGACGAGCAGCACCGCTTCGGCGTCGAGCAACGGGCCGCGCTGCGGGCCAAGGGGCGTGGAGTCGACGGCACCGGCCGCGATCCCGATCTGTTGGTGATGACGGCCACGCCGATCCCTCGCACGGCCGCCATGGTGGTCTTCGGTGATCTGGACATGACCATCATCGACGAGCTCCCGCCGGGCCGGCTCCCGGTGGCCACGTCGTGGCTGACCGGACCGGAGGGCCCGACCCCGGCGGACGAGGCCTGGAGTCGCATCCGGTCCGAGGTGGGTACCGGGCACCGGGCCTTCGTCGTGTGCCCGCTGGTCGAAGGATCGGACCGGGTCCAGGCCACGTCGGTGGTGGCCGAAGCGGAGCGTCTGGCCGGCGCGGAGCTGTCGGGCCTCCGGGTCGGCCTCCTGCACGGCCAACTTCCTTCAGCGGAGAAGGAGCGGGTCATGACCGAGTTCCGGAACGGTGACATCGATGTCCTGGTGGCCACGACGGTGATCGAAGTCGGCGTGGACGTCCCCGAGGCCACGGTGATGGTCATCGAGGACGCCGACCGGTTCGGGATCGCCCAGCTCCACCAATTGCGGGGCCGCGTCGGGCGGGGCCGCGACCCGTCGTGGTGCTACCTGCTGTCGGCCAACGACACTCCCGAGGCCGCCACCCGTCTGTCGGCCATGGAACGGACCACCGACGGATTCGAGCTGGCCGAGGTGGACCTCGATCTCCGGGGGGAGGGCACCATTCTCGGCGCCCGGCAGAAGGGGAGGAGCGACCTCAAACTGGCCAAGCTGCTCTCCGATCGCCAGCTGGTGGTCGACGCCCGGGCCATGGCCGAAACGCTGGTGGCCGAGGATCCCGACCTGACCGACCATGAGCTCCTGGTGGATGAGTTGCGCATCTTCATCGACGACGACGAAGCCGAGTTCCTGTTCAAGAGCTGATCACCGGGGCCGGCTTCGCCATCGGTCAACGGACGTCCCGACCGCTTGGGAACCGGCCGACAGACGCCGGATCCGACCGTCGACCATGAGGTGCAGGCCGGGTTGCCGATCTCGGGAAATCAGAGGATCCCGGTAGGCTGGGCCGGTGCGCGTGATCGGTGGCGAATTCCGGGGTCGGCGCCTTTCCGCGCCGTCCGGTGGCACCGGGCCACCGGGCCGCGGTGCCGGCGCGCCGGCCGTCAGGCCGACGTCGGACCGGGTCAGGGAGGCGATCTTCGACATCCTGTACAGCCTGGGTGGCGTCGAGGGTTTGATGGTGGCGGACCTCTTCGCCGGTTCGGGGGCGTTGGGTATCGAGGCCCTGTCCCGCGGGGCCGCCTCGGTCACCTTCGTCGACAAGAATCCCGAGGCCCTGGCCGCCGTCCGGAGCAATCTGGCTTCCGTGGGCCTGGTCGATGCCGAGCGGGAGGGTGATGCCACCGTGGTCCGGGCCGACGCCACCTCGTGGGCCGCAGGTACCGCCTCGCGCTTCGACCTCATCCTGTGCGACCCTCCCTATGACTTCGCAGCATGGGATTCGCTGGTGGCGACCCTTCCCGCCGATCTGGCCATCCTCGAATCAGGACACGAGATCACCGCTCCGCCGGGGTGGGGAGTCATCAAAACCAGGCGGTATGGGGGTACGATCGTGACCGTGGCCCGTCCGGAGCTGGTCAAGGAGAAACCGGAGCTTGTCACGGAGAAAGGTGCCTCGTGAGGATTGCGCTCATTCCCGGGTCGTTCGACCCGGTCCACAACGGACACCTCGAGGTGATCGAACGTGCCGCCAGGTTGTTCGACGAGGTGGTCGTGGCCACCGTGCGCAACCCGCAGAAGAGCGAGGCGCTGTTCGACCTCGGCGAGCGTCAGGAGATGCTCGAGGAGTCGCTCGCCCACCTCGTCAACGTGCGGATCGTGTCCGTCTCCACCCTGGTCGTCAACGTGGCCCACGATGTCGGGGCCAGCGCCATCGTGAAGGGGCTTCGGGCCGTGTCCGACTTCGAGAACGAACTGCAGATGGCCCAGATGAACAAGCAGCTGTCCGGGGTCGAGACCCTGTTCATCCCCACCAGTTCGGCGCATTCGTTCATTGCCTCGAGACTGTTGCGGGAGGTGGCCCGCTTCGGCGGCGACGTGACGGCGTTCGTGCCCAAGGTGGTGGCCATCCGGCTCCAGGAGAAGTTCTCCGATGAGTGATCTCTTCGAGGACCTCGACCAGCAGCGCGCCGCCGGCGAGGAACACGACGCCGAGGCACTGATCCGCAGCGCGCTCGACCTGGTGCAGACGGCCAAGGCCATGCCGCTGTCGGCGTCGGTGCTGGTCTCGCGGGAAGAACTCGCCGAACTCCTCCAGGCCGCGCTCGATCGCATGCCCGACGAGCTCCGCCAGGCCCGCTGGCTGCTCAAGGAGCGTGACGAGTTCCTGGCTGAGAAGAGCAGGGAGGCCGACAACCTTCTCGAAGAGGTGCGGGTCCAGGCGGAGCGGATGGTCCAGCGGACAGAGATCGTGCGGCAGGCCAATCATGTGGCCCAGCGGATCCTGGACGACGCCAACGAGGAGGCCCGCCGCCTGCGGCACGAGGCCGAGGACTATGCCGACCAGAAGCTGGCCAGTTTCGAGATCGTCCTCGATCGGACGATGAAGACGGTGCAGGCCGGACGCGAGAAGTTGCAGGTGACCCCGCTGCCCAAGGTGGACATCGGCGAAGGCGGCGACACCTCGCTGGCACCGAGCACGCTGGACGGCGAAGGCCACGGAGTCGACGACCCCGAGGGCTTCTTCGACCAGGACCTCGACTGAGCCCACCGATCCGGTGAGGACCGAACCCAGCACGTCTGAGTCGCAACCCGAGGACGACCGCGGCCCCCGGCCCCGGCGGCCGTTCCTCGTGCAGGTGGCCGCCCTGCGCAAGCAGGCCGGGAGTGTGCGTCGCGAGGTGCGGGAGGGCCCCATCGACGGGCTGTCGGCGGTCGGTGTCTCGGTACCCGACGGTGCGCCGGTGGCCTGCGATCTGACGCTGGCGTCCTATCCGGGCGGGATCATGGTCACCGGAACGGTGTCGGCACCCTGGAACGGCGAGTGCCGTCGCTGCGGGGGAGCGGTGTCGGGCATGGTGGAAGCCACGGTGCGTGAGCGGTACGCGTCCCGACCGGACCGGATCGAGGACGAGGACGCCTACCTCCTGACCGGGGACGAGCTCGACCTCGAGCCCCTGGCCCGTGATGCGGTCATGCTGGACCTCCCCCTGGCCCCACTGTGCTCGCCCGACTGCCTCGGCCTCTGCCCCCGCTGCGGGCAGAACTGGAACATCACCCCGTGCGCCTGTCCTCCCGAGGGGGACCCCCGCTGGAGCGCACTCGATGCCCTGCGTGGCCCGGAGGGCGACAGTTTCGCCTAGGATGCCATCCCTATGGCCGTTCCGAAGAAGAAGACCTCGAAGTCGAAGAGCCGCAGCCGCCGGGCCTCCAACTGGGTGCTGAAGGCGCCGGCCCGGTCGACCTGCCCCCAGTGCAACTCGGCCAAGATCCCCCACGTCGTCTGCCCGAACTGCGGTTGGTACAAAGGCCGTCAGGCCATCGAAGTCGAGTAGTGGCGAGAGGCGGCAGACGCCCGGAGGGTGAGGAGTTCGACTCGCTTCCGGTGGCGGTGGATGCCATGGGCGGTGACCGGGCCCCCGGGGAGATCGTGGCGGGAGCCCGCGAGGTGGCCGAGCGATCCTCGATCAACGTGACCCTGGTGGGTCGGCCCGGCGAGATGGGTGACATCGGCGACCTGCCCTGGCTTCCGGCCAGCGAGGTCATCGGGATGGACGACGACCCCGGGAACAGTGTGCGCCGGAAGAAGGACTCGTCGATGGTCCGAGCGGCCGAGGCGGTCAGGGACGGCCGGGCCATGGCCATGGTGTCGGCCGGCAACACCGGAGCGGCCATGGCATCGGCGCTGCTGCGGATGGGCCGCCTGCCCAGCGTGATCCGACCGGCCATCGCCACGCCCATCCCGTACCCCGGAGGGCCATGGCCCACCGTGCTCCTCGACTCGGGGGCCAACTCGGAGTGCACACCCCAGATGTTGGTGCAGTTCGCCCAGATGGGTGCGGCGTTCGCCAGCAAGCGCTACGGGATCGACCAGCCCAGGGTGGCCCTCCTCTCCATCGGGGAGGAGAAGTCCAAGGGCACACCGCTCGAGAAGGAGACCTACGGCCTGCTGGCGGACGGCGGAGGCGGTCCGGCCTTCGATTTCGTCGGCAATGTCGAAGGGCGTGACTTCTTCACCGGCATGACCGACGTGATCGTGACCGACGGCTTCACCGGCAACGTCGCGCTGAAGACGCTCGAGGGGTCGATGCGCTTCCTCATCGGAGCCCTCACTGACATTCTCGGCCGTCCTGACGTACGCGAGACGGCCGACGCCCTCTATCCCCACCTCCTGCCACTGGCCGCCGCCCTCGATCCGGAGAACACGGGAGGGGCCATGCTGCTGGGCGTGGACGGGGTCTGCGTGATCAGCCACGGATCGTCCTCTTCGGTGGCCATCGTCAATGCCATCACGGTGGCCCACGACTTGGCCGTGGGCGGGCTGGTCGAGGCGGTGGCCGCTTCGGTGCTTCCCCCTCCCGGGGCCGACTGAGCAATCCTCCGGAGCGACGGAGCCAGCCGGCTCCGGGCGGAACTGGTGGGCTCAGCCCCAGAAGTCGGACAGGAGCCCGACATCGGCCGAGGCCTGACGGGCGCCCAGGGCCAGCGCCTTCGGGACGCTCTCAGCCGACATCAGCTCGAGCAGGTCGACCTCGGCCGGGATGCGCAGCATGTACTCGGTCCCCGACTTCTCGAGGTCCTCGAGCTCTTGTCGGCCCCCACCGGGATGTGAGGTCATCATCCCTTCGGTCATGTCCTTGCCGTCGGTCAGGGCCAGGATCAGCACCCGCTTGGCTCCGGCCAGGAGGTCGAGGTGGGTGCCGGTCCCGCTGACACCACCGTCCATGCACCGGCGATCTCCGATCGGCTGCGGCGAGAAGATCCCCGGGACGGCGCTGCTGGCCGCCACCGCCCGGGCGACCGGGGTCTTGGACTGCCGGGTCACGACGCATCGTTCGCCGGTGTAGGCATCCACGCAGGTGATCCGCAGGGCATCGGAAGCCCATCGGATGGTTCCGAGCACGAGCAGGATGTTCCGGCGGGTGGTGCCGGCGCTCGGAGTCATGGCCGCCATGGCCGCGTGACCGATCTCTTGGACCGTGTCCGGATCGCCATCGGTGGCTTTGAGGAAGAGGTCGAGCGCCCGCTGCTGGCTGGGCCGGAGCCGTGACGCCGGTGCCAAGGTCGCGATGATCGACGGCACCTTGGACACCACGGCGATCTCGGAGTGGAGCCGGTTCAACCTCCCCGCGGTCAGGGCCGAAGCCACCATCGATCCGGCGGAGGTGCCCACGACCCGTTCAGCGGTGTCGACCCGGATGCCGTGGGAGGCCAGGGTCCGGAGGTAGGCCGCCTGCCAGGCCACGAAGAAGAGGCCGCCACCGCCCAGGCAGAGTCCGCGGTCGATGCCGTCTCCGTACCGGGCGGCGAAACTCCTCGGGAGGGCCGGGTCCATTGCCGAGTCGGGAGAACCGGGACCGATGGCCATGCCGCAACCCTATCGGCGGCGACGGTTGGGCCGGGCCGCCGGGAGCCGCCCGTCACCGCCGTGCCACGGGTCAGCGGCTCAGCAGGTCCTTGGCGATGTGGGTGACCTGGATCTCGTCGGTGCCCGCGTAGATCTGGAAGACCTTGGCATCACGGGCCAGCTGCTCCACGCGGAATTCGGCCATGTACCCGTTTCCACCGAAAAGCTGCACGGCCTCCATGGCCACCTGGCTGGCGGCCTGGGCCGAGTAGAGCTTCATGGCCGAAGCCTCGGCCAGCGTGAGGCTCTTGCCTGCGGCAGACAGCTCGATGTGCCGGAAGACCAGGTTCTGCACGTTGAGCCTGGCCACCTCCATGTTGGCCAGCTTGAGCTGGATGAGCTGGCGGTCCCCGATGGGCTGTCCCCACAGCATCCGGCTCTTGGCGTAGTCGATCGACAGGGCGAGACACTCCTCGATGAGGCCGAGGGACATGGCCGCCAGGCCGGCACGTTCGGTGACGAAGTTTCCCTTGGCCGACTCGCGCCCGCTGCCCGGACGCTCCTCCTCGGTCTCCCCGAGGAGGTGGGTCCTGTCCACCCGGACATCGGAGAGGAAGAGCTCGCCGGTGGGGGAGGAGTGCAGGCCCATCTTGCGGAACGGCTTGGACTGCTCGAGGCCGGGAGTACCGCTGTCCAGCACGAAGGTGAGCACCTGGCGATCACGTATCGGGGTGTCAGACCCGTCGTCCAACTTGGCGTAGAAGACGATGGTGTCGGCGAAAGGTCCGTTGGTGATGAAGGTCTTGTTGCCGTTCAGGATGTACTCGTCACCGTCACGACGGGCGGTGGACTTCATCCCGCCCAGGGCGTCCGAACCCGAATCGGGCTCGGTGATGGCCCACGCCCCCACTTTTTCGGCGGTGAGGAGGTCGAGTCCCCACCGTTCCATCTGGGCCGGCGTGCCCTGCTTCATGATGGTGCCCGCGGCCAGCCCCACACTCACGCCCATGGCGGTGACGATGCCCGGGCAGTAGTGGCACAGTTCGATGATCGGAATGAGGGTCATGGCCGCGGCACCGCCGTCGCCGCGGCGCTCGGGCTGTGCCGGTTCGACCCCGGACCGGGCCTCGGATCCCGAACCGGCCCCGGCGTCGGCGGCCTTGCGCCCGAGCTGAGCCTTGAAGCGGTCCCGGGCCATCTGATCCATGCCGAAGGTGGCGTAGAGCTTGCGGATGATGTCGTAGGGGGCCATGTCGCCGAACTCGAGGGCGTCGATGTTCGGCACCACCTCCGCCTCCACGAAGCGGCGCACGGCGTCGCGCACCATCAATTGCTCTTCGGACCATTCGAACACGGTGGACCCCCAGTCGCCCGTTCCATTCCCGGGATTGGATGGTTTGAGGCTAACCGAGGTCGGCCTACAGTCGATACGTGCTTCATCTGAGACGGGAGCCCGAGCAGACGGCCTATGAGCGCTGGGGCGGCGAGGAGTTCTTCACCGCCCTGGTCGAACGTTTCTACGCCGGCGTGGTCGTCGATCCGGTGCTCCGGCCCCTGTATCCCGACGACCTGACTGAGCCGAAGGCCCACCTGGCTCTGTTCCTGATGCAGTACTGGGGCGGTCCGCGCCGGTACAGCGAGCAGCGCGGACACCCCCGTCTCAGGATGCGCCACGCCCCGTTCGTCATCGGGACGGCCGAGTCCGACGCCTGGCTGCGGCATATGACCGATGCCGTCCAGGCGGCGGAGCTGCCGGCGGCCGACGAGGAAGAGCTGCTCGACTACCTCCGCATGGCTGCCCGCAGCCTGATCAACGCGCCCACCTGATCGCGCCGCCCGCACCCGTCGGCCCGCACCCGCCGCCCCGCACCCGCGGTCCCACGCCGTCGCGACCACCCGCCGTCCCGACCGCCCCCGCCGCACGCCGGAAGTGCCCGTCACCTGGTCACCAGGTCATGCCGAGCGTCCGGCGCATGGCCGATTCGAAGCGGGCGTCGTCAAGCTGGGCCCTGGCGGCCAGGATGGTGATGGCGTCTTCCCCCACCGGAACCCGTAACGGCGTGGTGGGGTCCTCGATGGCGTGGCGGATGGCCAGGGCCACCGACTCGGGCCCGGGTCGCCCGCCCGGGCCGGCCACCTTGGCGTCGGTGCCCTCCCACTCCTCCCACAGCTGACGGTAGGCACTGGAGCCGGCGACGTTGTCGGCCGGCTTCATGCCCGGGGCGATGTAGCCGGGCTGGACGATGACCACCCTGATACCGAAGTGGCCGAGCTCGTAGTGCATCGACTCGGAGATGGCCTCGAGGGCGTGCTTGGTGGCGGAGTAGGGACCCTCGAGCGGTGTCGCCACCCGTCCCTGGACCGAGCTCACGTTGATGATCACGCCGCTGCCCCGGGCCCGCCATTGGGGGAGCACCTGCTGCATGAGCCGGAGAGGTCCGAAGGTGTTGGTCTCGAACATGGTGCGCAGCTGCTCGACGGTGAAGTCCTCCATGGGACCCTTTCCCGAGATGGCCGCGTTGTTGATGACGGCGTCGAGCTCGCCCGCCTGCGCCAGTGCGTCTCGGATGGATTCGTCGTCGGTGACGTCGAGGGGAAGCCGAAGGGCGACGTCGAGGTCTTTGAGCAGCGAGGCGTCCCGGGCCGTGGCGATGACCTCGTGACCGGCCCCGGAGAGCTCCTCGGCCGTGGCCGCTCCGATGGCCCGGGCGGAGCCGGTGATCAGGATGCGCATGGAGGCGAGCGTAGTCAGTGACTCCCCCGACAGGGTGGTCCCCGGTGAGACCTCGGGCGCTCTGGGGTCAGTGGGCGGGGCCGACCTCGGCCGACCGGCTGACGTCCACCGAGACATCCAGCAGATGCGAGTCACCGCCCCCGAACACGATGCCCTTGAGCGGCGATACATCGGAGTAGTCGCGCCCCCATGCCGTGGTCACGTACGTCGGCCCCACGATCTTGTCGTTGGTCGGATCGACATCGAGCCACCCCCACCCGGGGACGAACACCGAAGGCCACGCGTGGGAGGCGTCGGCCCCGACCCGACGCTCCCCGCCCTCGGGGGCTGCGGTCTCCAGGTAGCCGCTGACGTACCGCGCGGCCAGACCCAACGACCGGAAGCACCCGATGGCCAGATGGGCGAAGTCCTGACAGACGCCCCGGCGGAATTGGAGGACTTCCGCCAGCGGTGTCGTCACCGTGGTGAACCCGGGGTCGTAGACGAAGTCGGTGAAGATCCGCTCGGTGACCTCGGCGATGGCGTCGACCACGGGTCTCCCCGCCGGAAAGGAGCGCTCGGCGTAGCCGCGGACGTCGGGGGACAAGGGCACCAGCGGCGATTCGAAGCAGAACTCACGGGCGGCCAGCATCTCGACGCTCAGATCGGTGGCCAACGAGTCGCGCACCTGTTCCCATTCCGGTCCGACGGGTGGGAGGGGCTCGCCGCCCGACACCGACACCGAGCTGGTCGATGTGACCGTGAGCTCGGTGAAGGGTCCGTCGACGACGAAGGAGAGCACCGGATTGCCGAAGAAGTCGGACCGCTCCGACCAACTGGTCGGCGTGGGTTCGACCACCAGATCACTGGCCAGGCAGTGCTGACGGGAGGTGTCACGGGGCCGGAGGTGGGCCTCGTTCCGGCAGCGTGAGACGGGCGCGTTGTACCGGTAGTTGGTGCGATGGACGATCCGGTACATCACCGGGCCCTCCCGTTCGGGTCGGGACGCCAGCCGTCCAGCACCGACAGCCGCTCGTGGGCGAAGAACGTGTGGCGGAGGCTGTCGAGCAGTTCGGCCAGGAGGCCGTCGACCCGACTGAGGACCATGTCGAGCTCGGGGCGCCGCCCGGCATCGGCATCGACGACGGCCAGCCGTCCGGCATCGGTGAGCCGCAACATGGTCGTTGCCTCCAGGACCAACCGTTGTTCGTCCCCCATGCGTCGGGCCGGGGGCCGGGCGGGAAGATCGGCGAGGTGGTGGAAGAGGCGGTCGAGTTGGTAGATGACGCTCCGGGGGTTGGCGGCGTCGTAGACCATGAGGTCCACGGCGCCGGCCACCTGCATGATCGAACCGGAACGGCGCCGGAAGGTGATGAGGCTGTCCGAGGACTTGAGGAGCGATTCGACCAACAGGTCCTCGACCACCGCGGCCCGGCGGCGGACCAGCACGGCCCGGATCAGGCGCACCAGGGACTGGGCCCGCTCGAGCCGCCGTCCGGCATCGAGGAACAGCCAGGCCGAGTCGCGCTCCATGTTCTCCGCCGACAGTCCGGTGAGGCCGAGGAGGGCCTGGAGCAGGCGCTGCAGACTCGACTGGAGGCCGACCAGCTGGGTGGGTGGTCGGTTGCGGAGCCGGGCCACCTCTTCTTCGACGTCACCGACCAGTTGCCAGCTGTCGCTCGAGAGCTGCTCCCGCACCGAGTAGGCCGCATCGACCAGCAGGCCGAGTGACGAGACGAGGCTGCCGTCCACACCGGCGTCGAGGACCAGGGCCAGCGCCCGCCGATCGGTCGGGAGTTCGGGATCGGGCGCGGTCTCCGCGGCCGGAGCGCCCCCGGCGTCCGGTTCGGCCCCGGGCCCGGGCTCGAGCCCGCTGTCCAGCTCGCCGTCGAGCTCGGGCTCAGGCTCGGAGACCGGGTCGAAGCCGGAGACGGCCCCGAGGGCGGAGAGGAGGACCTGCAGCGACTCGGCTCCTCCGTCCACGCCCAGTCCGAGGGGCTGGTCGAGTCGGGTGAGCACGGTCCGGATGAGGCGGATCACCAACTCGGCGTGCTCGGCGGTTCGACCGAGGACGAAGAGCTGGGCGGCCACCCGCCCCGGCAGCGGGGTGGCCAGGTCGGGTGCCACCGGCTGGCTGGCCCTGGCCCCGGCCGTGCGCAGCCAGGCGCTCTGCTGCAGGGCCGGCTCCGCCGACGCCACCCAGGTGTCCTTGCTGGTGCCTTTGCGCCGGCTCGAGATCATCACCTCGGCCGGGTTGCCGGCCACCCGGGTCAGGCCGCCGGGCATCACGGTGTACCCGTGGTTCCGCCCGCTGTTGTTGCTGTCGTCGGTCACCGCAAATGTACGAAGGACCGTGGACCTGGGTTCGACCTCCCCGATGCCGGTGACCGTCGGGGCCGTGGAGGGTTCGATGACTTCTTGTCCCACCCACTGGCCCGGCCGCGACCGGATGCGGTCGCCCAACTCGTCGAGGGCGGCGGCCGACAAGGTGGACGCCATCACCGGCCGGTCGGTGGCCGAGGGTCGGACCGGGAGGATCATCAGGTGCTCGAGGTGGGCCAACACGTGGCTGAGCCCCGGCTGTCGCCCGCACCACCAGGTGTCGGGGCCCCGGAGGGCCAGCTCCTCGCCGAGCAGGGCCGGCGCCAGCGTTCCGAGGAGGCCGGTGAGCGCCGGGTCTTCGATGACCCCGCTGCCCAGGGGATTGACCACCGTGACCCGCCCCCGCCGGGCCACTTCGAGCAGCCCGGGCACGCCGAGCAGCGAGTCGGCCCGGAGCTCGACGGGATCACACCACTCGTCGTCGACCCGCCGGATGACCACGTCCACCGGATCGAGTCCGCCGAGCGAGCGCAGCCACACCCGGTTGTTGGCCACCGCCAGATCGCGGCCTTCGACGAGTGAGTAGCCGAGGTAGGAGGCCAGATAGGCGTGCTCGAAGTAGGTCTCGCTGAGCGGACCGGGCGTGAGGATCACCACGCGGGGTTCGTCCGTGCCGTCCGGAGCGGCCCTGGCCACCCCGGCCCGGATGGACCGGAAGAAACCGGCCAGGCGTTCGACGCCCAGCTCGCGCTGCAGCGTGGGGAGGATCCGGGAGAGGATGGTGCGGTTGACCAAGGCGTAGCCGAGTCCGGACGGCGCCTGGATGCGGTCACCCAGGGCCCGGAACTCACCCTGCCCGTCACGGGCCAGGTCCACCGCGGTGAGGAACAGACGGCGGCCGTCCTGGGCGTTGAGACCCACACAGGACCGCAGGAAGGCCGGATGTCCGAGGACCAGCTCGGCCGGGATGAGCCCCTGGGCCACGAGCCGGCGCTCACCGTAGAGATCGGCCAACACGAGGTCGAGGAGCGCGGCCCGTTGGGCGACGGCAGCTTCGAGATCCGCCCATTCGGTCTCGCCGATGACCAGTGGGCAGGGATCGAGCATCCAGGGCCGGCGTCTGCTCTGGTGGTCGATGGTGACGTTGTACGTCGCCCCTTCGTTGCGGAGCAGGCGGGACAGCTCGGTCCGTCGGGCCAGCAGTCCGCTGGGCCCCAATCCGGCCATGTCCGCCGCCACCTGTTTCCATCGGGTGCGTATGGCGCCGTCGGGGCCGAGGAACTCGTCGGCGCGCCCGGGGACGGGGGTGTATCCGGGCCAGGTCGTGGCGCCACCCTCGAAGGTGCCCCCGTCCCCGAACGGTTCCGCAGTGGTCGCCGTGGTCACGACGCCACGGTCACGACGCCACGGACGTGGGCTGCCAGTCGACGTCGGTGGGACGGAAGTAGGTCTGGTCGATCTGGTGGTGGACCTCGGACAGCGCCACCTGGACTTCGTCGAGGAACTCGCTGAGTCCGCCGAGGGCCAGACGGGGGACGGCGGCCGACGCCACCAGCATGGCCGCGTTGGTGCAGGCATCGAGGGTGTCCTCGGCCCGGGCCAGACCCTTCAGCTGGCTGCGGGTCTCGGTCAGGCAGGCACTGACCGCCCGCGGGAACCGGTCGTCCTGGAGGAGGAAGCGCAGGGTGGACCCGCCCTGGGGGCGTGCCGGCATGGCCCGCCGGAACGGCTGGTAGGCGGCCAGCGAGCGGAGCACGGCCATCCAGTGGACCACGTCATAGGGGTCGTCGCCCCGCTTGAGATGGAGGTCCTCCGAGCGGACATCCAGCACCCGGGTGGTCAGGTCGGCCCGCTCGAGATTCTGGCCGATGGTCAGGAACGACATGGCTTCGTCGCGGCTCATGGTGCCGAGCAAGATACCGTTGATCCGCTGGCAGCCCTCGATCACCCGACGGAGCCACTGGACCCGCCCTTTGCGGGAGCGGGTCTCGTCGAGATAGTCCGAGCAGGTCAGCCACAGGTTGTTTCCGGCTTCCCACGCCTCGCGGGGCACGACGGGACGGGCCGTGCGCAGGTTCTCCCGGGCCGCGGCGATGGCCCCGAGGATGGACGACGGGTTGTTCTCGCTGTGGAGGAGGAACTCGATGACGTCTTCCTCGGCCGCGCCGGCCCCGAGATGGTCGGCCGGTGCCGAATAATGCTCGACGAACTCGCCGTCGACACCGGCGATGGCCAGGAGCGGCTCCCAGCCCACGTCCTCGCCCACCGGCATGTCGACGTGGGTGTCGGTGTGGACCTGCACGATCCGGGCGGTGCACTCGGCCCGCTCCACGTAGCGCCCGGCCCAATAGACGGCTTCAGCCATTCGTGCCAGCAACATCTTCGGCTCCTCTGCTTCGTCTTGCGGTTCTGTCTGTTCCTTCGGAAGGTGTTCCTCGTCCGGCGGATGCTCCATCGTGATTCCTGATCGCTCGTGGTCGGCTAGGGGGTGTCCGGGCCCGGTCGGGGTCGGCCGCCCGGCCGTGTCGGCTCCCCGGTGTCCACCACCCAGGTGTCCTTGCTCCCGCCGCCCTGGGACGAGTTGACCACCAGGGAGCCGGCCTGACGGGCCACGCGGGTGAGCCCGCCCCGGGTCACATAGGCGCCTTCGGGACCGAGGAGGGTGAACGGGCGCAGATCGACGTGTCGGGGAGCGACCTCCCCTTCGCACAGCGTAGGTGCGGTGGACAGCGGGATGACCGGTTGGGCCACCCACCGGGTGGGATCGGCCTCGATCTTCCGGGCCGCCTCGGCCAGCTCGGGTTCGCTGGCCTGGGTCCCGACCAGCACCCCGTAGCCGCCGGATTCGTTGGCCGGCTTGACCACCAGCTTCGGGAGGTTGCCGAGCACGAAGCGCCGGGAGTCCTCGTCGCCGCAGCGCAGGGTGGCCACCGTGGCCAGGATCGGTTCCTCGTCGAGGAAGAAGCGGATGATGTCGGGGACGTAGGAGTAGACCTTCTTGTCGTCGGCGATGCCGGCGCCCGGGGCGTTGACCAGCCCGACCCGACCCGCTCGCCAGGACCGCATCAACCCGGGCACGCCCAGCAGCGAGTCGGGGTGGAAGACCTCGGGGTCGAGGAAGAGGTCGTCGATCCGGCGGTAGATGACGTCCACCCGCTGGAGTCCGTCGATGGTCCGGGCGTAGACGCAGTCGTCGTCGAGGACGACGAGATCGCTCCCTTCGACCAGCTCCACGCCCAACTGCTGGGCCAGGAAGGCGTGTTCGAAGTAGGCCGAATTGTAGATTCCCGGGGTCAGCACCACGATGGTGGGATCGCCGGTGGAGGGGGAGACCGAGGCCAGCAGGCCGGCCAGCCTCCCGACATAGGGATCGACCGGCTCGATGCTGTAGTGGCGGAACAGCTCGGGGAAGACGTGCTTGGCCACCATCCGGTTCTCGAGCAGGTAGGACACGCCCGAGGGGACCCGGAGGTTGTCCTCCAGGACGTAGACGACCCCCTCGGCGTCGCGGATGAGATCGCTCCCGCAGATGTGGGCCCAGACGCCGCCGGGAGGGTCGACGCCCACGCACTCCCTCCGGAAGTTCGGGGAGCCGATGACCAGCTCGGAAGGGACCACCCCCGAGGTCACGGAGCGCTGGTCGTGGTAGACGTCGTCGATGAAGAGGTTGAGGGCGCTGAGCCGCTGGACCAGTCCCGCTTCGATCTGGTGCCACTGTTCGGAGGGCATGACCCTCGGGATGACGTCGAAGGGCCAGGGCCGGTCGGTCATCCCCCCGGTGTCCTCGTACACGGTGAAGGTCACCCCGATGGCCCGCATCTCCCGGTCGGCCGCCTCCTGCCGCTCGGCCAGGGCCTCGGGCCCGAGGTCGATGAAGTGCTTCCACAGGGCTTCCGCCGCCGGCCGCGGAGCCCCCCCGGGTCCCACCAGCTCGTCGTAGAACTGGCCCGGATCGTACGACGGCCACTCCATCCGGCTGGAATCCGGCCCGGAGGTGGGCGCGGCAGTCGGTTCGGTGGCATCCACACCCCATGTGTTACGACGTCGATGGGTCCGACGGGTTGCCAGAGTGTTTCGACTCCGTGAATGTCACGTTCCGGTATCATCTGGCCAGCGAAAGGTCCCGGTCAGGGTGCTTCCAGCCCCGTCGTGGGATGTGCATCCGAGGCCGTGCTCCTGGAGTTGGTACCGGCCCGGGGGTCGAGGTGCTCGAATATCGTGCGCTGACCTGCCAATTCGGCCGCAAACCCGAAGAGAAGCCGACGAGACACAGGGGGAAGCCGTGCCCGCAGAGACCCACATGGAAAAGGGTCCCCTCGACCGCCAACAGGTCCTCGACCTCATCCGCGACCTCCTCGCCGACATCCTGGAGATCGAGCCGTCCGCCGTCACCGAGGCGTCGTCCTTCGCAGAGGACCTGGACGCGGACTCATTGGCCCTGATCGAGCTGGTGGAGGGCCTCGAAGAGGAGCTGGGCGAGCGCTCAGTCGGATTCCGCATCGACGACGAGGACCTCGAAGAGCTTCGTACCGTGCGGGACTCCGTCGACTACGTGTACGCCAAACTCGGAGGAGCCTGAGGCTCGCCCCATGACGCCCGCAGACGGCTCGGGTCCGCTCGGGGGGAACGGCGTGCTGACCGACCGGATCGGCCACCGGTTCAAGGATCCCGGCCTGTTGGACGAGGCCATGGCCCACCGCTCGTGGTGTGCCGAAGAGGGTGGTCGGACCTCCAACGAGCGTCTGGAGTTCCTCGGCGACGCCGTGCTCGGCCTGGTGGTGGCCGAATACACCTACCTGGCCCACCCGGAGCTGTCCGACGGCGAGATGTCGAAGGTCCGGGCTTCGGTGGTCAACACCCGGGTGCTGGGCCAACTGGGCCTTGACCTGGGCATTGCCGAGAGCCTGCGCCTGGGCCGGGGCGAGGACCTCTCCGGTGGACGGGCCAAGGAGTCGATCCTGGCCGATGCCACCGAGGCGGTGATCGGGGCGGTGTACCTGGACGGGGGGCTGGCTGAGGCCGAACGCCTCATACTTTCCCTGCTCAGGGACCGTATTGCCGTCGCCGCCGGCGAGCCCGGCGAGTCTGATCACAAGAGTCGGTTGCAGGAGGAGTCGGTCCGGCTGGGCCGCGGCGTTCCCCGCTACGAATTGGAGAGCTTCGGCCCTGACCACGCCCGGAGGTACCTGGCCACGGTGTACGTTGCTGGTCAGCGCCTCGGTACGGGGGAGGGGCGGTCCAAAAAAGACGCCGAGCAGGTCGCCGCCCAGGTCGCCTGCGAATCGTTGGAAGTCGAGAGAGGCGGGGGGGATGCCTGAGCTTCCCGAGGTTGAGACGATTCGACGCGATCTCCAGAGCGAGGTGGTCGGTCGGAAGATCAAGTCGGTCGAGGTTCGCAACGGTCGTACCGTCCGGCGCCATCCGAGCGCCAAGCATTTCCGCGCCCGCCTGGAGGGCCACACCATCAAATCGATCGACAGGGCGGGAAAGTACCTGCTCCTGGGGCTCGACGACGGCCAGACCCTGGTCGTGCACCTGGGCATGAGCGGTCAGCTGCAGCGGGCCAAGAACGCCAAGGAAGCCAAGGCCCCGCACACCCACGCCGTGATCACGTTCACCCAGGGGGGCCAGCTCCGCTTCGTGGATCCCCGCACGTTCGGTGAGATGTTCGTGTCGACGCCGCCCGAGGACGGCCCCGCCCTTCCCGAGCTCGCCCATCTGGGATTCGATCCGCTGGAGGACGTGATGAGCTGGGAGAAGTTCTGGGTGCTGCTCTCGGCCCGTCGGAGCGGGCTGAAGGCGCTCCTGATGGACCAGGAGTTCGTGGCCGGTATCGGCAACATGTACGCCGACGAGATCCTCTTCGCCGCCGGGCTCCGGTACGACCGGCTGTCCAACTCGCTGTCGTCCCAGGAGGTCCGCCGCCTCTACCGGGCCATGGTCGAGACACTGGCCGAGGCGGTCAAGCGTCGGGGCTCCTCCCTGGCCGACGAGCAGTACCGCGACCTGTTCGGCGAGGTCGGTGACTACCAGGACCAGCATCAGGCCTACGACCGTGAGGGCCAGGCCTGCCGGCGTTGCCGGGCCACCATCGTGAAGGTGAAGTCGGGCGGACGGTCGACCTACTTCTGCGATCACTGTCAGGTGTGAGCCCGCCGTCCAGAGGTGAACCCGGCGTCGTCATGCGCCGGGCGGCAGTCGACTGCGACCCCGATGAGCAGGGAAGTCCGCGTGACCCGTTGGCGACCGATAGGGTGAGCGCGCGGTGTTCCTGAAGTCACTCACCCTCAAGGGATTCAAGTCCTTCGCCGACCCGGCAGTGCTCGAATTCGAACCCGGCATCACCGTGGTCGTGGGCCCCAACGGCAGTGGGAAATCCAACGTGGTGGATGCCGTGGCCTGGGTGTTGGGCGCCCAGGGGCCGAGGACGGTGCGCTCGGCCAAAATGGAAGACGTCATCTTCATGGGCACGGCCAACCGGCCCGCCCTGGGACGGGCCGAAGTGGCTCTCACCATCGACAACAGCTCGGGCCAGCTGGGCACCGATCTGGCCGAGGTGACCATCACCCGCACGCTGTTCCGGTCGGGCGACAGCGAGTACTCGATCAATGGCGCGCCCTGTCGGCTCCTCGACATCCAGGAGCTGCTGTCGGATACGGGCGTGGGCCGCCAACAGCACGTGATCATCAGCCAGGGGCACCTCGACGCCATTCTGGAGGCTCGCCCCGAGGACCGGCGGGCGGTGATCGAGGAAGCGGCCGGCGTGCTCAAGTACCGTCGCCGCCGCGAGCGGTCCGAGCGCCGGCTGGCTTCCACGGAGGAGAACCTCGAGCGGCTCTTCGATCTGGTCAGGGAAGTCAAACGCCAGATCCGCCCGCTCGAGCGGCAGGCGGCGGCGGCCCGTTCCTATACCGGGCTGTCCGACACCCTGCGGGGCCTCCGGCTCTTCGCCGCCGGGTCCGAACTGCGGGCCCTCGACTTCCGCCACGCCGAAGGCACCAAGGCCCGTACCGAGCAGCGGGGTGTCGAGGACGAGATCCGGGGGTCGCTCAGCCAGCTCGATGCCGACACCGAGCGCACCGCCGACGAGATGTCCGCGCAGCGTGAGTCCGATCTGGCCTCTGCCCTCGGCCGGGCCGAAGGCATGGTGGAGCGGGCCCGTGGCCTGACCGGTGTGCTCCGCGAGCGCCAGCGCTCCCTGGTCCAGGCGCTCGACGCCGCGGCGGACGCCGACGTGGTCTCCACGCTCGAAGCCGAGGGAGCGCGCCTGGCCGAGGAGCTGGAGGCCTCCGAGATCGAGTCGGCCGCCCTCGCCCCCGAGCAGGAGGCGCTCGTCGCGGTCGAGGAGCAGACGGCGGCCGAGCTCGAAGCCCACCTCCAGGCGTGGGGGGACGGAGCCGAGCTCCGGAGGGCCGACGAGGCGGTCACCGTGGCCCGGGGGCAGCTCAGTTCGCTCGAGCACGCCCTCGAGCGTGACAGGCGTTCACTGGACCAGCTCTCGGTCCGTCTGACTTCGACCGAACGGCGGGCCGCCGTGCTCGAGGGCGAGGACCACGAGCTCGGGGAGCGTCTGGCCGAGACGGAGCAGGCCCGCCATCAACTGCAGGCTGCCGTGGCCGAGACCGAGGCGGCCCACGGACGGGCCACGGGCCGGCTCGAGGCGGCGGAAGGAGCGCTCCGCCAGGCCGAACTGGAGCACCACCGGTCGGTGGCCCGGGCCGACGCCCTCGAACGGGCGCTCGATGAGGCGCGGGGCGCGGCCGGGGCCGAGTTGCTGTCCGGGGTGGACGGCGTGGTCGGCATCCTCCTCGACCTCGTCGAAGTGGACGAAGGGTGGGAGGACGCCTTCGAAGCGGCCGCCGGGGCCTCGGTGGCCGCAGTGGTCGTCTCCGGCAGCTTGCCGGCCAGATCCGCACTGGCCCGGTTGCGCGAAGGGGGGGCCACCGGGGCGGTTCTCGCTCTCGCCGACTCGTCCTCGGGCGGCCCGATCCCGGCGGTCTCGACCTCGGGTGCTTCCGGTTCCGCCGGGCCCGCCACCAACCCCCCGGGCACCGAGCCGATCCGTCCCCATGTGCGCCCCCGCTCGGGAGCCCGCCACCTTCCGGGGCTCGACGCCGCGCTGGACACGCTGCTCGCCGGGTCGCTCTGCTCGCTCGGCGGTTGGTCCGAGGCGATCGACGTGGCCCTGGCCCGGCCCGATCTGGTCGTGGTCACCCGCGACGGTGACCGATTCTCGTCGACGGGGTGGCGAGTGCGGGCCGGGGGTGGAGTGGTGACCGCGGCCGTGGTGGATGAAGCCCGGGCCCGGGCCGAGGCGGCGGTGGCCGCGGCGGCGGAGGCGGCCGACGAGCGGACCACAGCCCGGTCGAGCTTGGAGTCGACGCGCTCGGCTGCGCTGGAAGCCGTCCGGGCCGACGACCGGAACGAGGTGGCCCATCAGACGGCACGGGCGGCCCGACAGCGGGTGGCGGGTGACATCGTGGCGCTGGCTTCCGAGCTCGAGGAGATCCGCCGCAACTACGCCGAGCTCGACGACCGGATCATCCGGGACACGGCCCGTGCCGTCGAGCTCCGGGAGGAGCTGCCCCGGTTGGAGTCGGCCCGGGCGGCGGCCGCCGGGCGGTCGGCCGAGGCCCGGGAAGAGCGCAAGCGCATCGACGAGCGGATCGCCGAAGCGGCTTTGCTGCGCAGCGAGTGGGAGGTCCGGTCGGCCGGCCTCGTCGAACGTCGCCGGGTCCTCAGCGAACGGTTGGCCGAGGTCGACCGCAGGCTGACCGGGCACGCCGACGAGCGCCGTGAAGCGGCCGAGCGCCGGACCCGCCTGGAGGCCGACGCCACCGCCGTCGAGCGCCTCCTCACCGTGGTGGCCGCCGCCCAGTCCCAACTGGACTCGGCCTTGGCCGAGTTGCGCCAACGCCATCAGCGCCAGCTCGAGGCCGTCCGGGCCGGAGGGGCCAGGCTCGAGGAGCTCCGTCGGCGGCGTTCGGCCAACGAGCACGAGCTGGCCGCCGTCCGGGGCCGGCTCCAGAAGATCGAGCTGGATCTGGTGGAGGCCACCATCCGCCGCGAGTCGGTGATCGAGGCCTTGCGACGGGAGATCGGCTGTGGGCCCGACGAAGCCCTGGCCGCACCGGAGCCCGAGCTTCCCGAGGGCTCGGATCCGACCAGCCGCATCACCGAACTGGAAGCGGAAATCGCCGCCCTGGGTCCGGTCAACCCCCTGGCCCTGGAAGAGCTTTCCGAGTTGGGTGAGCGGCACCAGTTCCTCGAGAGCCAGGTCGAGGACGTTCGTGGTGCCCGGCGGGAGCTCCACCATGTCATCCGGACGCTGGACGAAGAGATCATGCAGGTGTTCGATTCGGCCTTCGCCGACGTCAACGAGCACTTCTCCACCCTGGTCACCTCACTCTTCCCCGGGGGGACCGGCCGGCTGTCGCTCACCGATCCGGAGAATCTGCTCGACACCGGGGTCGAGGTGGAGGTCCGCCCGGCCGGCCGTAACGTCCGGCGCCTGTCGCTGCTGTCGGGCGGTGAGCGTTCGCTCGTGGCCCTGGCCTTCCTCTTCGCCGTCTTCCGGAGCCGGCCGTCGCCCTTCTATCTCATGGACGAAGTCGAGGCCGCGCTCGACGATGTGAACCTCCAGCGGTTCCTCGGTCTGGTCCAGGAGTTCCGCGAGGGTGCCCAGCTGATCATCGTCAGCCACCAGAAGCGCACCATGGAGGCGGCCGACGCCCTGTACGGCGTGACCATGGCACCGGGCGGATCGTCGAAGGTCGTCAGCCAGAAGGTGCCGCGCCACCGGAGCGACGGTTTGGAGTGGTCCGCCGGAGGCTCGGGAACGATCGAGTCCGGGGCGACTCCTGAGGTTGCGGCCGGGCCACTGGCCTTTCCCGGGTCAGCGCTGCCGGTATCGGCACCGTCGGAACGTGGCTTCGACAACGGCGTGGAACCTGGCGCCGGAGCGATCGCCGAGCCGGCTGCCGCGCCAGCCGCCGAAGCAGCCGCCGAAGCACCCGCCGAGGCACCCGACGAAGCACCCGCCGAAGCAGCCGACGACGTCGGTGCTATGGGAGGAGCCGACGACGTCGCCCAATCGGACGACGAGACCCCTTCTGGGCCTGGCGACGAACCGGCCGACGGGCCGCCCGGCGGAGAAGGGATCTCGAACGGAGACGAAGTCGCTTCCGAATCGGGCGAGCCGGCCGGCGAGGTTCCCGCGGCCGAAACCGCCCCTGATCTTGCCTCGCTGGTGATGGACGACGGCGGCCTGGAGGGGGGTCTGGCCGGTGGAGCCCGGTTCGACACGGTGTATGTCGACGACCGGTTCAGCGAGAGCCGGTCGGCGGCGGAACGCGGCGTGGGTACCGACAACTGATGCATCCCGATCTGCTGGTGGCCACTTCCGACGCGGTCGTCGGTCTGTTCGTGGCCATACCGGTCGTGCTGGTGGCCGGAGGGGTGGTCGTCGGTCTCCGTCTCCGGGGCCGCGGGGGTAAGGCTCATGTGCCGGCCGGTGAGGTGGCCAGCGACGCCACCACGGACATCGAGCTGGACCGGAGTGCCGACGCCACCCGGGAGGCGAAGGGCGAAGGACCCACCGCGGCAGGATCGACGGCCGTCGAGACGGCTGCGCCCGTCCAACCCGTCGAGGCCCCTGAGGTCGTCGAACCGGCCGAACCGGCCGAACCGCCGTCCTACCGAGGTCGGCTGGGCAAGGCCCGAGGCCTGCTCTCGGGCTATCTGGGTGCGGTCCGTTCCAGAGGAAAGATCGATGCTGCGACCTGGGATGATCTCGAAGAAGCGCTGATCCGGGCCGATGTCGGAGTCGGCGCCACCGACGCCCTGCTCAGCGGGTTGAGAACCCGGGTCAAGAACGGAGAGATCGCCGGACCCGATGCCTTGGTGGATGCGCTCAAGGCGGAGCTGGTCTCGATGCTGACGTCGGCTGACGCCTCGTTGGCTGTACCCGGAACGACTTCGGAGACCGCCGAGGCCGCGGACGGCGAGGACGCCCGGACGGTGGATGTCTGGCTGTTCGTCGGCGTCAACGGTGTGGGCAAGACCACCACCGTGGGGAAAGTGGCCAGTCGGATGTCCAAGAGCGGCACCAAGGTGCTGCTGGCTGCGGGTGACACCTTCCGAGCGGCGGCGGGGGAGCAGTTGGCCCTGTGGGCCTCCCGGGCCGACGCCGACATCGTGCGGGGGTCCGAGGGCGGAGATCCGAGCTCGGTGGTCTTCGACGCCGTGCAACGGGCCGCTTCACGGGGTCATGAGATGGTGCTGGCCGACACGGCCGGCCGCCTGCACAACAAGGTCAACCTCATCGAGGAGTTGAAAAAGATCCGTCGGGTTGCCGACCGCCCTCCGGGCCGGGTGGTGGAGGTATTGCTGGTGCTGGATGCCACGACCGGCCAGAACGGACTGACGCAGGCCAAGGTGTTCCTCGATGCCGTGGACGTGTCAGGGGTGGTGCTGACCAAGCTCGACGGCACGGCCAAGGGGGGGATCGTGGTGGCCGTCCAGCGGGAGCTCGGGCTCCCGGTGAAACTGGTCGGCCTGGGTGAAGGTGTCGAGGACCTGATCGATTTCGATCCGGCCGCCTTCGTGGACGCCCTGTTCTGACCGGTCCGACTGATCTGACCGGTCCGTCTGAGCGACCCGCTCCCGCCGCACCCAACCCCGACACCCACCGCCGCGACGCCGGCTGCAACCGCCGGGTCGACCGCCGTCCTATAGCCTGAGGGGCCCATGTTCGAGAGCCTGACCGACAGATTCGAGGGAATTTTCACCAGACTCCGCAATCGCGGACGGCTGAGTGACGCCGACGTCGACGAGGTCCTCAGGGAGATCCGAACCGCCCTGCTCGAGGCCGACGTCGAGATCGGAGTGGTGCGGAAGTTCACCGAAGCGGTCCGTACGCGGTGCGTGGGCCTGGAGCTGGTCCAGAACCTGAGCCCGGGCCAGCAGGTCATCAAGATCGTCAACGAAGAGCTGGTCGGCATCCTCGGTGGCGAGACGCTCAGGATCACCTACGCCGGACGGCCGCCGACCGTGGTCCTGCTGGCCGGTCTGCAGGGTTCCGGGAAGACCACGGCCTCAGCCAAGCTGGCCCGCTGGTTCAAGCAGCAGGGTCGGAACCCGCTCCTGGTCGGTGCCGACCTGCAGCGCCCCGCCGCCGTCGAACAGCTCCGGGTCCTCGGATCCCAGGCCGGGATCACCGTGTTCAGCGAGGCCAGCGATCCCGTGGCGGTAGCCGCGGCCGGTCTCGAGGAGGCCAGGCGCCTGGGTCGGGACGTCCTCATCGTGGACACGGCCGGCCGGCTGTCCATCGACGAGGACCTCATGGAGGAGATCCGGCACATCGCCGGAGCCGTGGATCCCCACTACACATTCCTGGTCATCGATGCCATGACCGGTCAGGACGCGGTGGCCACCGCGGCCGCCTTCCACGAGGCCCTGTCACTCGACGGCGTCATCCTGACCAAGCTCGACGGCGATGCCCGAGGCGGGGCGGCCCTGTCGGTGAAGGAGGTGGTGGGCAAGCCCATTGCCTTCGCCTCCACCGGCGAGAAGCTCGACGATTTCGACCAGTTCCATCCCGACCGGATGGCCGATCGCATCCTCGGGATGGGCGACGTCCTCAGTCTCATCGAACAGGCCGACCGCACCATGGACAAGGAGGTCACCACCAAGGGTGCGGCCGCCATGATGGAGGGGCGGTTCACCCTCGAGGACTTCCTCGAACAGCTCCAGCAGGTCAAGAAGATGGGCTCGGTGTCGGGGATGCTGTCCCTTCTCCCCGGGGTGCCCAAGGATCTGAAACAGGCTTCTTCGGCCGTCGATGACCGCCAGATCGGCCAGATCGAGGCGATCATCCGCTCGATGACGCCGACCGAGCGTTCCGACCCGGCCATCATCGACGGTGCCCGTCGGGTCAGGATCGCCAACGGCAGCGGCACGGCCACGTCCGACGTCAACGCCCTCCTCAAGCAGTTCAAGGAGATGCAGAAGATGATGAAAGGATTCGGGAAGGGCGGCATGGCCGGGGCCATGGGCGGGCTCGGCGGCATGTTCGGACGGGGCGGGGCCAAGATGTCCCCGAAGGCGCTGGCCGAGATGGCCGAGATGGGCGGAATGGCCGAGCTGGGTGCCCCCGGCGGGGACCCCTCCTTCGGGGCCATGGGCGGCCAGCCAGGCGGATTCGGAGGGGGGCCGATGTCCCCGGCCGGCCCGGCTCCGGGTGGATCGGCCCGGGGCTCGTCCAAGGCCAAAGGCAAGGGCGGAAAGAAGGGGAAGGGTGGGGGAAGGGTGACGCCCAAAGCCAGGTGAGAGGCTCCGCTCACCTGGATTTCGAACCGGCCCCCGTCGGAATCGTGTCCAGCCGGCAGCCCGCCGGACAGGACTGCACGTGGACTCCCATTTTTGGTGGGAGACTGTGCGGCGCTAGCAAGAGAATGCAGAGGAGTTCACAGTGGCCGTAAAGCTCCGCCTCGTGCGGATCGGAAAGAAAAAGCAGCCGACGTACCGGCTGGTGGCGGCGGACAGCCGGTCACCCCGCAACGGTCGGTTCATCGAGATCGTGGGCACCTATGCCCCCCGCGGCAAGTCGTTGGCCGAACCCGACGCCGTCATCGAGATCGACAACGCCAAGGCCGTCAAATGGCTGTCACAGGGTGCGACGCCCACCGAACGGGTCGAGAAACTGTTGAAGAAGTCAGGCGCGCTCGACGAATTCGAACTGGCCAAGGCGGCCAAGTGAGCGACGAACTGGCGCTGGACTCGGCTGACGACGTCAACACCATCGATGACATCGACGGGAATGAAGACGACGACGCCGGCAACCGGGTCTCCGGGGGGACACCCTTGGCCGTCGTCACCTACCTGGTCAACGCCATCACGTCGGAGCCCGGGTCCGTGGTCATCAACACGGAGGAGCGGGGGAACTCGGTCCGCTTCCGCATCCACGTCGCCCCCGACGACATGGGCCGGGTCATCGGTCGACGTGGACGGGTGGCCCAGGCCATCCGCACCGTGGTCGCCGCGGCCGGCGCCCGCGACGGGGTTCAGACCAGCGTCGACATCGTCGACGACTGACGAACTCCCGGTTCGGTGAGGTGAGCCGTCCCGACCACGGTGTCGACGGCCACACCGATGCCGAGGGCGGCACCGCCCCTGCGCAGAACGCCGAGGTCCCCATGCTCGAGGTGGGACACGTGGTGAAGCCCCACGGGCTCCGGGGCGACGTGATCGTCTCGTTGGCCACCAACCGGGATGAGCGGGTGGCGCCCGGCTCCCTGCTCAGCACCGATGAGGGGCGGACGATGAAGGTGCTCCGTTCCTCGCCTCACCAGGGCAGGTTCATCGTCACCTTCGAGGGCCTGTCGGGTATCGAGGAGGCGGAGCGGGCCCGGGGCACGAAGCTCTTCGCTCCTCCGCTCGACGACCCCGATGCGCTGTGGATCCACGAGCTCATCGGCGCCGAGGTCGAGGACAGCACCGGCCGGGTGCTCGGAACGGTGGAGAGCATCGAAGCCAATCCGGCCAGTGACCTCCTGGTCCTCGACGGCGGAGCGCTGATCCCGCTCCGCTTCGTCACCGGGAACGAACCCGGCGTTCGGGTCACCGTGGACGTCCCCGACGGACTCCTCGATCTGTCCTGATCACGGCCCTTCCATGCGCACCCTCAGGATCGACGTCTTCACCCTCTTCCCCGACGTCATCGACCACTACGCCGACGCTTCGATTCTTGGGCGGGCCCGTGGTCGGGGTCAGCTGGACCTCCGGGCCCACGATGTCCGGGACGCGGCCACCGACCCGCACCGGTCGGTGGACGATTCGCCGTTCGGGGGCGGTGCCGGCATGGTCCTCAGCCCTGAACCGGTGTTCCGCTCCGTGGAGGAGGTCGCCGCATCGGCCGAAGGCCTGCCCCGGCCCCTGGTGCTGCTGTCCCCCTCGGGTCGGCGCTTCGATCAGGAGGTGGCCCGGGACTATGCCGCCACCGACGGGTTCTCCCTGTTGTGCGGCCGCTACGAGGGCGTGGACCAGCGAATCGCCGACCATCTGGTCGACCAGGAGCTGTCGGTGGGTGATTTCGTCCTGGCCGGCGGCGAGCTCGCCGCCCTGGTGGTGGTGGAATCGGTGGTCCGCCTGTTGCCCGGGGTGCTCGGGAACGACGATTCTTCCGGCGACGAGAGCTTCTCCGCCGGTCTCCTCGAGTATCCCCAGTACACCCGCCCCGCCGGGTTCCGGGGGTGGGAGGTACCGGCCACGCTTCTGTCCGGCGACCACGCCCGGGTGGATCGCTGGCGGCGGGCCCAGGCCCTCGTCCGCACCATCGAGCGCCGTCCCGACCTCATCGCCGCCCGGGGCGGGCTGTCCGAGGCGGAGGTCCAGCTGCTGGTCGACCAGGGTGAGGTGCGCCTGCTGCGCGAACACGGCTACGATTGGTGAGCCTCGCAGGCGCCGGAGACCCGGTTTTCACAGCGAAGGCCCGGGACGAACCGAACTTCACGAGGAGCCAGAGCTTCCCGAGGGGCCGGCGGCCGGGTGCCAGACGAGGGAGAGTCCGAACGATTCCTGGAAAGACGCGCCCAATGAACCCGACCGACATCATCGACCGTGACAGCCTGCGGGAGGACGTTCCCGACTTCCGGCCCGGGGACACCGTCAAGGTCCACGTGCGGGTGGTCGAAGGGACCCGGGAGCGGGTCCAGGTGTTCCAGGGGGCGGTCGTCAAGCGCCAGGGGACCGGGGTCCGCGAGACCTTCACCGTCCGCAAGGTGAGCTTCGGCGTCGGGGTGGAGCGCACCTTCCCCGTCCACTCGCCGGTGATCGACCACACCGAGGTGGTGTCGCTCGGAGATGTCCGCCGGGCCAAGCTCTACTACCTCCGGGACCGCCACGGGAAGGCGGCGAAGATCAAGGAGCGCCGGACTGCTCGTCCCTGATCGGTTGGACGGAGCGACTGGTCGTTCGACCGGTCGACGCACGGGTCGTGCGGGGTCGAGGGGTGCGCCGGGCCTCGGCTGCCCGATCCGTGCGGGGCGTCTGCAGATGGCGCGGGCCTTGTGGCGGGCGAGGACGCGGTGGCACAGTGGATGTGGTGGCCGAGTGGGCGTCGTAGTGCAGTGAGCGAAGAGGATCTCGAACGATATGAGTCGGAGATCGAGCTCGCTCTCGTCCAGGAGTATCGGGCCGTCCTCCCACTGTTCGCCTACGTGGTGGAGACCGAACGTCGCTTCTACCTGGCCAACAGCGTCGACGTGACCGTGAGGTCGGACACCTCGCCGGCGTGCGTGGAGGTCAATCTCAACGACGCCTGGGTGTGGGATATGTACCGACCCGCCCGCTTCGTGCCCTCGGTCCGCATCCTCACCTTCCGGGACGTCAATATCGAACGGCTTCCCGAGAAGGATCTGTGACCCAGGGCGCCGAGGGGCGCCCCCGTCGCACCGGTGCCGGGGACAGCGGTCCCGGGGGCCGGCTGGCGCTCGGGGCGGAGGGCGAGGCGCTGGCCGCCCGGTGGTACGAGGACAACGGCTACGAGGTCATCGACCGAAACTGGCGCCGGCGGGAAGGGGAGATCGACCTCATCGTGCGGAGGGGCAGAACGGTCGTGTTCAGTGAGGTCAAGACCAGGTCCAGCGACCGATTCGGATCGGGGGCCGAATCGGTCCTGGCGGCCAAACAGCGCCGGATCCGACGGCTGGCGGCGCGATGGTTGTCGGAGCTGACCCCGGCGTCCGGACGGGCACGGGTCGAGGTCCGATTCGACGTCGTTGCCATCACCGCCGGCCAGGTGGATGTGATCGAGGGAGCGTTCTGAGCCGCTCGTAGTCCTCACATCGCCCTCTCGTAGGCTGCGTTCATGCCCCAACAGCTCGAGACCCTGATCGTGGAGCGCAGTGACGGCGTGGTGACCGTGACCATGAATCGCCCGGCCCGCAAGAACGCGGCCAACGGCACCATGCTGCGTGAGTTGCTGGCCACGTTCGACGACGCGGCCACCGACCGCCATGACCGGGTCATGGTCCTGACCGGGGCCGGCGATGCCTTCTGCTCGGGAGCCGACCTGGGTGACCCCGATGTGGCCGGTCGACCGGGTGATCCCGGTCTCGTCCAGATGCGCGCCCTCGGGGATGTCGCTCTCCGGTTGCACCGGTTCCCCAAGCCGACCATCGCCCAAGTCGGCGGCGTGGCCGCGGGGGCCGGCATGAGCATGGCGCTCGGCTGCGATCTAGTGGTGGCCTCCGATGCGGCCCGCTTCTCGCAGATCTTCTCCAGGCGGGGTTTGTCGCTGGATTTCGGCGCCTCCTGGCTCCTGCCCCGCCTGATCGGTCTCCACCGGGCGAAAGAGCTCGCCTACTTTGCCGAGATCATCGATGCCGCCCAGGCCTTGGAGTTCGGCCTGGTCAACCGCGTCGTGCCCGCGGCCGAGCTGGATGGGTTCGTACGGGACTGGGCCACCCGACTGGCCGACGGCCCCCCACTTGCCCTGTCCATGACCAAGTCGATGCTCAACAACTCCTTCAACCTCTCCATGGACCAGGCGCTCGAGGAGGAGTCGCGGTCGCAAGCCGTCAATTTCGCTACGGCCGACACCATGGAGGCCATCACTGCGTTCATCGAAAAGCGCGAACCACGGTTCGAGGGTCGCTGACCCCAGCGCCGGTTCCGGCCTCCGGCCGGGGGGAACGCCCGGGCTGGGGCAGGCCCGGACCGCACGGGCCCGGGTCGCTCCGACAAGGCTTGTAACACCTCCGATTTAAGGTGCCGGCGGTGCTTCGAGCGACCGCGTGCACCTCCGTGAACGGCGCTCCAATCGTCAGCGTTCGCAGCCGCCGTGAGCCCGAGGGGCCGGTCGGTCCGAACCGTCCAGATCGGAGGCGCCATGATCGCCGCCATTCCTTCCGCCGTTCTCATCGGGGTCGACGGCCAGTTGGTGTCCGTCGAGGTCCACGTGTCCAATGGGCTTCCCGGCTTCACCGTGGTGGGCCTTCCCGATGCCGCCGTCCGAGAGTCCCGGGACAGGGTCCGGGCTGCCTTGCTGTCCAGTGGGCTTCCATGGCCACTTCGACGGGTCACGGTGAACCTCGCGCCCTCCGGGATGCGGAAGAACGGTGCCGGGCTCGACCTCCCCATCGCCATCGGTCTGCTGGTCGCTTCAGGTGAACTCGGTCCTCACACGGTTGCCTCGACGGCGTTCATCGGCGAACTCGGCCTCGACGGTTCCCTTCGTGGGGTCCCGGGCACCGTGGTGCTGGCCGAATCACTCCGTCACTACCGACTGGTGGTACCCGACGAAACCGCCCGCGAGGCGGCACTCGCCGGCGGTTGTGAGGTTCGGACGTCATCGACCCTGAGCGAACTCATCAGCTGCCTGACGGGGCGAATCCCATGGGTCGATGTGCCACCGCCGGGACGGGGGAGGCCACGAATCACCGGTTCACCTGCCGCCGACACGCAGGCACCACCGTCAGCCGGAACACCGCCAGCAGATGAGGTACCAGACGGCGATGCGGGCGGCGATCTTTCGGATGTGCGAGGTCAACTGTTCGCGCGCCGGGCGCTGGAGGTGGCTGCAACCGGTGGCCATCACCTCCTGATGGTCGGGCCACCCGGATCGGGCAAGACGATGTTGGCCACTCGTCTGGTCGGCCTTCTCCCTGCTCTCGACCGGACGACCGCGCTGGAAGCCACCCGTATCCACTCCGTGGCCGGGCTCCCTCTGCCTCCGGATGGGCTCGTGTCCCGCCCGCCCTTCCGGGCCCCGCATCACGGGACGTCACCGGTGGCGATGATCGGCGGAGGAACCTCGATGATGAGGCCAGGGGAGATCAGCCTGTCCCATACAAGCATTGGCAGATGTCTCTCGGAAATACTGACCCGGTACGGCACCTCGGGGGCACAGTCGGCACACCAAAATACGGTCCTCAGCGAGTGATCTTGTTCACGACCGGTCGGCGCAAACTCGTCAACGCAGCAGCCGCACGGACACGGACCTCCTGCCATTCCGGCGCTTCACGTACCGCCGACCAGCTGTGAAACAGCTCTCGATCAGAAGCCATGCTGGTCAGCTGATCACTGAGTCGACGGAGTGCTTCTTCGTCCAGCGAGTCGATAAGGCGGTCCTCTCGCAACCGCGGGAACCAATCGGGAACGGCATCATCCAGTTGAAGCCTCATTTCCTCTTTGGGCCATCCCCCAGCTGTTGCCCAATCCTGCTGAGCTTCTACCGGGGAAGCCAGAAGGGAGACGAGGTCGACAATCTGGTTAAGTAGATTTATCGCTGGCGGCTCGTCCATCATCACCTCGTCAACTCGCATTCCGAGCGCATGTGGCCATTCTCTCAAGCCCTGCGCCACTTGGGTAGCCCTAAACGCCGGGAGTGGGGCGCTTATCTGGACTGCGGCTCAGTTGACCTCGACAACTGTCAGGATGCCCGAGGCGTGTTCGATGAGGTAGACGATTCGAACCTCCACGTCCGGAAGCAGGGCGGTCCGACGAGCCACGGGACCAGGGTCACCGATTGGGGTGCTCGGCGCTTTCCACGGCTCGGACTCGGCGGCGATGATCCACTCGGCCACAGCTCGGTAGACGGCATCCGATGGAGCGGTTCTGGTGGCCCAGACACTGACCGCCGCGAAGTTCTCAATCACGAGATGGTGTCAGGCGCTGCGGCGAGAGTGCAGTTCGGCCACCTTGGCATCGATTCGAGCCATGGCCTTTGGGTCGCTGCGGAGCTTCTCGGCTGTCCGCTCACTGGCGGCGTACCACTCGTCAATCAGCGCTCGCACGGCGGCTTCGTCTCCCGCGGCAAGGGCCTCGGTCGGGGTCCGGTCGTCAAGTTGCTGGTACTTGCCGTCCCACCAGGCTCGGGCAACTGCCACACCGCCATTGGCAGTAGGGGCCCTCATCTCGGCCAGGAGCTGCTCGGTCGCCTCAATCCGGTGTTGAGCTTCCGTCGTCGTCAACTCCATGCCGGAAAGCCTATGCGCTGGCGCGAGGCGGTCGTCAGATTGGCAGGTCAGCCCTTCCCGTACCTGTGGGTACCAGAGTGGCACCCGGGCGGTCATGGCCTGCATGTTCACTTCGCCGTTGGGCGCTACATCCGCCACCGCCAGATCAAGGAAGCCTGGGGCAGGGGATTCGTCCATATCAAACTGCTCGGCAATGTCCCCATCGGACAAGGCTCGTTGGGCGAGGCAAGGCAGGCGTCCAGGTACCTGGCCAAGTACGTCGGCAAGGATGTCCACGCCGAACACATCCTCGGACTCCACCGCTACGAGTGCGCCCAAGGGTTTCGGCCAAAGGTGGAAAGGATCGTCGCCCGCAGTTCGTCGGTGGCCGTTGCAGAAGCAAGCGAACGGATGGGTTCATGGCCCGACATCATCTGGAGGTCAAGGGAGGCAGAGCGCTGGTACGGCCCACCAGCACTCTGGGCGTCGTGGAACCGGTAAGTCCATCGAGTCGGGGCGGCCGGCGCCCCAGGGTGCCGGGCGCCCCGGAGATCGAGCTGGCAGTAAAAGCCAAGGTATGGGCAGAGGACACAGCCAAGGCACAAGGACTTCCGTTGTGCGTGGAGGATTCATCGGTGATCAGCGAAGTTGCCACCTTGCTCACCAGTGGCCGAGCACCGGTTCGGTCAGGCTCGCCAGATTGGCTGGATACGATCGGGATCGAAGCGATTCCGGCCCCGGACGGCCGAATTGATGACGATGCGGGGGAGCACGGCACTGATGATGGCCCGCTGCCTGGCCGGGTCGAGGTCCGCCCACTGCGCCCGGAGCGCCCCCGTGTCGCCGACGAACCCGTCGAGCGCCGCGGCGCCTGAGAGCGTCCCGAGCTTCCTCGCCGCCGCCGTTCGCCGGTCCTCGATGGGCTTGCGGGCTGCCATCCACTCTCGGACGCTGATCCGTCCCTGGCCGTGGAGGCTGGCGAGCTGCTCGAGCTCGGCGTCGGCCTGCTCGAGCTCTTGCTGGACGACGTCGGCCTCGTCCTCGACCGACAGGGCCCGGGACACGGCACGCTGCAGCCTCGGTGAGTCCAGCCGGTGCAGGATGGCCTCGGCGATGAAGTGTTCAAGGGGCTCGGACAGGACCGCCATGCCGCCACAGCCCGAAAAGCCAGGTCCCTTGGCGCAGAGGTAACGCCGCTCGCCATCGTCACGGGGACGGGCCACCATGCGGGCCCCGCACTTGCCGCAATGGACGAGGCCGGTCAGCGGGTACCGCCGGGGTGCCCGGTTGGTGCGGCGGTCCGGGTCCAAGAGGATGGTGCGCAGCCGGGCTGTCTGGGCCGGCGTCACGATGGCCGGCCAATCACCGGTGGACACGATCTCGCCCAGGTGCTCCCGCTGCCCGGAGATGCGTCCCGAGGTGAGGATGGTACGGAGCACGGTGGACGACCAGGGTTTGCCGGTCACGGTCGGGATGCCGCGATCATTGAGGTCCCTGGTCACCGAGCGCAGGGGCTCGCCGGCGAGTACCCGGCGGGCCACCTCCTTGATCACGGCCGTTTCACTGGGGATCAGCTTCCGATGCCCGGTCTGGTAGCCGTACGCACGGGTGCCGCCACCCGAGCGCCTGCCTTCCTGCGCCGCCTGTAGCGCTTGACGCTTGATCCTCCGACTCTTGTCCTCGGACTCGAGCCGGGCAAGTGCGCAGGCGATTCGGGCCATGGCCCGCCCGGTGGTCGTCGTCAGGTCGTA
This sequence comes from uncultured Acidimicrobiales bacterium, assembly GCA_963713625.1. Taxonomy (GTDB): domain Bacteria; phylum Actinomycetota; class Acidimicrobiia; order Acidimicrobiales; family RAAP-2; genus Bog-756. The sequence goes on from CAVQMN010000011.1 coordinate 572,308, forward strand.
GTCGCCGCTGGTGACCGTGGCCACGGCGATGCTGGTGGCCTCGACCAGGTCGATGAAGTCCTCGAGCTCCCGGGTGTTTCGGTGGAGTCGGTCGTTGTGCCAGACGATCACCCCATCACGGACGCCAGTCTTGACGTCCTCGCACATTCGTCGGTAGGCGGGCCGGGGCTTTCCCCGGTAGGCACTCACGTCGTTGTCCTCGTAGACCTCGGCGACCGCCGCTCCGTTGCGTTGGGCCCAGGAGCGGCAGTCCTCGAGCTGTCGGCGTACTCCGGCCCTGGTCCCGCCCCTGTCCGAGGAGATCCGGATGTAGATGGCGGCCGCTTTCACTCAAGGTACATTAGCCGACCGTTGTACATGGGGGAGTGCTGTTCCTCGATGAGTTGGGCGAGTTCTCGACCGTGGTCCTCGATGCCCTCCGCCAACCGCTTGAGGATGGAGAGGTGCGGGTCAGTCGTGCCCGGGGATCGACCAATTTCCCGGCCCGATTCATTCTGGTGGCTTCGATGAATCCCTGCCCGTGCGGGGAAGGGGGAGCACCTGGCGCCTGCCGTTGCAGCGATTCCGCACGCGAGCGTTATGTCCGGCGCCTGTCGGCTCCGCTGTTGGATCGGTTCGACATCGCCATCTGGGTCGACCGGCCGGACGTCGACGATCTGATCAGCGGACGACCGGGGGAGGCGACGGCCACGGTGGCGGCCCGGGTATCGATGGCGAGACGCCGGGCCGCCGACCGCGGGGTGGCGGTCAACGCCAATCTGCGCGGATCGTCTCTCGGTCGTGTGATCCCCATGAGCCCGGGTGCGGCTGCCATCGTCGAACGTCAGGTCCGGTCCGGATGCCTGAGCGCTCGCGGACTGCACCGGGTCCATCGGTTGGCCAGGACCGTGGCTGACCTTGACGGCGCAGGAGATCTGGTGGAGGAGGCACACGTCAGAGAGGCGCTGCTCCTGCGATGCCGACGTGACTTCCTTCTCGGAGGTGGAGCAGGGTGAGCGGACCACTCGAAGTGCAGATCACTGCCGCCGCCATCGCCGGCCTGCCGGGGATGACACCGGTGCGACTGGGGAAACTGCTGGACGGCTTCCATCCGGTGCTGGCGTGGAAGGCCGTTCAGGCCGGGGCCCACCCGGCCGATCCACGACGGAGATTCACGGCTCCGTCGCGGACTACGGACCTCGAAGAAGTCGGGGACCGATACCAGCGGGCGGGAGTCAGGGTTCTCCTGCCGGACATGGAGGGCTACCCCTCCATGTTGGCCGGTGACCCGGGGGCGCCCGCCGTACTGTTCGCCCTCGGGGATCCTGGTGTGCTCGAGGCCAAGTCGAGAGTGGCCATCGTGGGGACCAGATCGGCTACCCACTACGGGCGTCAAGTCGCGTCCGAGTTGGCCCGTGACCTCGCGGCCGAAGGCGTCGTGGTGGTTTCGGGCCTGGCACGCGGCATCGACGGAGCGGCCCATGCCGGCGCCTTGCGTGCGGGATGCGCCGAATCAGCGCCTCCGGTGGCGGTGGTGGGGACCGGCCTGGATGTCGTGTACCCACCTTCGAATCGCGACCTTTGGGCGCACGTGGCGGAGCGGGGGGTCATTCTCTCCGAGTCGGCCCTCGGCACCCACCCGCACCCCGGTGTGTTTCCGGCCCGCAATCGCATCATCGCTGCTCTCTCCGACGTGGTGGTGGTGGTGGAAAGCCATCGTGGTGGTGGATCGCTCTACACGGCCGAAGCGGCAGCCCGACGGTCGATTCCGGTTTGCGCCATTCCGGGGTCCGTTCGGAGCCCCGCGTCAGATGGAACCAACGCGCTCCTGGTGGACGGCTGCACTCCCGTGCGCGACGCCACCGACGTGTTGGTCGCGATCTCCCTGGCCAGAGCGGGGATGGAGGCATTCGATCCTGAAGCCCGGTCCACCAGAGCCGACATCGAATCCGCTCGAATGGAGCGCGTCACCCATTGCCCACCTCCGCCGACCGCGCCCGACTCCGCGCCCGCCCGTTCCACCGTCGGCCCCGCTGACTCCGCGCCCGCCCGTTCCACCGTCGGCCCCGCTGACTCCGCCCCCGACTCCGCGCCCGCCCGTTCCACCGTCGGCCCCGCTGACTCCGGCGCCGGTGGCGACGGGACCACCACCGACCCCACCAACGCGGGCACCACCAACGCGGGCACCAACGCCGGACGCACCAACGCCGGTCCTCCCGGCTCAGGCCCTGCCGACTCCGGCGCCGGTGGCGTCCTCATTGACGATGGCTCGACACGCCCCGATCCCAACGAGCGTGCTGTCCTCGATGCGATCGACGACGTGCCAACTCGTTTCGAGACAATCCTTCTCCGTACCGGGCTGTCCATCGCATCGGCTGCGGAAGCGTGTGACGGATTGGTGGAGGGGGGTTTGATTGTCGCCGGTGCCGGGTGGTGGTCCCAGAATCAGGAGCTCCGGGCGTCCGTAAAACGGTAGATGGCCGCGGGCCTGTGCCCTCAGATGCTCGGGAACGTGCCCTGCTGCCAACCGATGGATGACGACGTCACCGGACCGGCTGAAGGGGTCGATGAGAGGGCCGGCGCCGTACAGCTTGCCAACCCGGTTTCGGCCCCGTACCACTCGCTTCCGTCTGCAGCCTTCCAGACCAGCCAGCAGGTCCCATCGGTCGATCGGTCGGCCAGGGTGATGCTTCCGGTTTCACCGCTCCCGCCACCTGCGCCTGTACTCGCTTGACCGTCGGCGGCGGCGCCAGCTGCCGAGATCGCGCCCGCCACACCTGTCGCACCTCCACTGCTGCCGGCTTGATCAACGCTGCCCCCAACCACAGCCATGCTCAGCGTGTTGGCATTGGTGGAGGGCCCGGAGACAAAAGTGATCGATGGGTTCGAGGCCGTCAACGTGGACGGCTGAAGCGCCCCATATCCACCGGCACTGACAGCGGCCGTTTCAGCGGTGGTCAATCCGATCGCGAGCGTCTGCTGTGCCTGTATCGCCTTGGCTTCAGCAACCCCGGGCTCACCCGAGGCACCGCCGGAGGACGAGCCGTTCGAGTTGAGCATGGTGCCCAGCAGTATCGCGGTGAGAACGGCTGTCGCCAACAGTCCAAGCGCGGTGGCGATCATCGAAAATCCATCATCTCCCGGGATGTCTGTTGGATGGGCCGGGTAGCACCGGCGTTTGCTGGTTCGACCCGTCATGATTTGTCTCGGCTCCGGCGACCTGTTGGAGTCGCTTGGAATGAATCGAATGAGCCCTGATAACGAGTCGTCCATTGTCCACGGGTCGGGTCTCGACGCCTGGAATTTCACACTCCCGACCGAATTTCTCATCGGCAACCCGAGCCGTCCCCTTGAGCCGGATTGCCGAGCGACGCCGGAGAGCCGGCGAATTCGGCACCTCGCGGGCGCATGCCAGTCGTGCAGGTTTCCTCCCTGATACTGCGACCTAGTCGATTGTTTTGGCCGCGACCGAGTCAACCATTTGTCGATAGAACGGCTGATTGGTGCGCTCCGACATGTTCGTAGGTCTGGAGCACCTGCTCCGGTCGCGGACGCAAGTTCCGGTGGGTTCGAGGTCGCTCTGGGTTGTGGTGGCTTCGGTCACCGCGGCCCTCAACCTTGTTCGCTGGCTCGGGATCCGCGTATCAAGTGCCGAGGAGATGCGGGGTGCAGCCGGCGGGAACCACTGCCGGAGGGGTCAGACTTCTCAGGAATCATCCCCTGGCTGCATCACGATGTGGTCGGCGTGCACCTTGTACTTGACCCGAACTTCTCCTGGCTTCCGCATCGGGTAGGTGTCCACGCCCAGGTACTTCTTGGCCAACTTGTCGATATGTGCGTCCGCTCCTTCCTCTGTGGGCTCGACGGACCCACGCACCACCACAACGTTGTATTGATCGTTCGGGTCAACAATCGACACGGCGACATACGGGCTCTTGCTGAGATTGGCATACTTCGCCCGACCTTTCGCTGTGTTGAAGACCAGGTCGTCGCCGTCCAGGTCGATCCAAACGGGCGTCAGCTGTGGACGACCGGCGGAATCGACTGTGGCCACATTGGCAAGGACGGGTTGTTCGATAAGGGAACGGGCCTTGTTGCTGAGGGTCGTTGTCACGCTCTAGCTCCTCCGTCACTCGGTCTGGTGGAGGCATGGTGCGAACACCGGGACTCCAACTCGCGAATCGAATAGTCCGAGACCGATATTAACGACTGCTGCGCCGGGCTCCTTCGGCGAGGCCGCCGAGGTTTCATTCTTTGGGCCAAAGTCAGAATCCTTCGGTCACTCGTTCTTTCTGTCCCGAGCCCGTCGGCCTCTGGCCTCGTCGGTATCCATCCCGAGGTCCGGTTCCTGGCCGAAGGCCGGTTGGGGTTCGAATCGCCATCGGAGTCGGCCGTCGGGTCCGGTCCGCTCTCTCGAGAGGACCCAGTCCTCGTAGGTCTTCAGGAAATGATGGTGGTGGCAGAGCAGGGCCAGGTTGTCGAGGGTGGTGGGGCCGCCTTCGGCGAAGGGGACGATGTGGTCGATCTCGAGCCCGAACGAGGTCCCACACCCGGGGACCACACAGGTGGTGTCCCGGAAGACGAGGGCGGTCCGGAGCTGCTGGTTGATGGTGCGACCCATGTGGCTGACGGCCCGGATGTCACCGGCCCGGTGGAAGACCAGGCGCAAGAAGGAGTCGTTGGCCATGTCCCGGGCCATGGGGACCGGGATGGGTCCCTGGTTGTCGATCTCGCAGCACTCGTCACCTTCGGCCCGGCCCCGCAACAGGGCCTCGAGGTCCACCCGGACCATCACCGAGCAGGTCGGGGGCCCGTTGATGAGGGCGGACGGGTCGTCCGGTGGTCGGCCCCCGGCATCGGCGTTCCCGTCGCCACCCGAGCTCCCGTCGCTCTCGGCGTTCGGGCCGGTGACCACCCGGGTCCCGAGGGGTGCTCCGGTGTCGGGGTGGCGTCCGGTGACCAGGGCGTAGAAGGCATCGGCCCGGACCGCCCGTTCGGGACCGGTGTCCTCCTCCCCGGCCGCTCGCCGGGCCCGGCGCAGCCGGGTGGCCACCTGGTTGAGGTGGGAGAGGATCTGGGCACCCCGGTCCGGGGTGTCTTGGCCCTGGTAACAAAAGGCCCCGTCGGCGTCGGTCCACGACGAGAAGTTCCTGGCCCCCCTGATCCGGACGACCCGGGCCTTGGGATCCTCGCCCCCGGAGGTGGCCCGGGACCGCTGGCACCGCTCCCGCACGGCGTGGAGGGGAGCCTCCTCAGCCCCGGACAACAGCTCGGCTTCCCGCTCGGGGGCGAGGATGCCGGCCCCGGTCAGCTCGGTGACCTTCGGTCCGGACAGCTCCCCGGCCCGCAGGGCGGCTTCGGTGCCGGGCAGCTGTCCGAGGCGCTGCCCGTTGGCCAGGGTGCTCTGGGCCTGGCCGGTGGCCACCCCCTCCAGGGAGGCCAGCATCACCGCGGCCGAACGGTGCCCCCCGTCCCGCCATACCCCCGAGGTCTCGATGCGCGGAGCGAGCAGGGTCTTGCCCGCGTTGGTCAGGCGCTCGACGGCCACCAGCGCCCTGTACAGCGTGGTGGCGTCGGCCCCGGTCAACCGGGCCGGGTCGAGATCCGAGACCAGCGAGGACAGGGCGGCCAGCGCCGCGTCGCACCGGGCCCCCAGCCCGTCGGGACCGTGCGACGCCCGTCGGGACCGTCCGTGGGGCCGGACGCCGCCTTCTCCTTCACTGCACCGGCCACCGGGGTCATGGACAGAGGTTCCCAGGGGGGTGTCACAGGCACGGCTGCTTCAGCCCGATATGGCGCTGCTACGGTGCCCCAATGCGGATCGGTGCACACGTAAGAGCAGGTAAGGGCCTGGTTCCCGCCCTGCAGCACGGAGCTGACATCGGGGCCGACGTCGTGCAGATTTTTACCCAGAGTCCCCGGATGTGGAAGCCATCCCAGTACGGCCCGGAGGTTCTGGCCGGTTATCGGGCTGCTCAGGCGGAACACCCCTCGGTCAAGGCGACGTTCTGCCACGCCACCTATCTGATCAACCTGGCGACGCCCGATGCCGAGTTGGCTTCGAAGTCGCGGGCCTGCCTCAATGCCAATCTGGCAACCGCGGAGGGGATGGGAGCCGATGGGCTGGTCCTGCACATCGGGAGCCACCGGGGCAGTGGGTTCGAAGCGGCGTTGCCCGCAATCGCCGCGGCGCTGATCGAGGCCCTCGATTCGGTAGGTGACACCTCGACCAGAGCACCGGGGGTCATCGATCCCGATGCCGAGGACGCGGCGGCCTCGTGCCCGATCCTGCTTGAGAATGCTGCTGGAGCGGGGGACACGGTAGGCCGGTCGTTCGAGGAGCTGGCGGAGGTCATCGACATGGCCGACGCCGATGAGCGCTTGGGGGTCTGTCTCGATACGCAGCACCTTTGGGCGTCGGGAATTCCGTTCAACACCGTCGAGGATGCTGACGATCTGATGAGGCTGGTGGACCGGACGGTTGGACTCGGCCGTCTGCGTTGCCTGCATCTGAACGATTCGAAGGTCGACTTCGGTGCCAACAGGGACCGGCACGAGAACATCGGCGCAGGCACCATCGGCTCGGACGGTCTGTCGGCTCTGATGGGCCACCCTGACCTCCAAGGACTGCCGGCCATTCTCGAGGTCCCTGGGGCCGGTGACGGCCCCCGGACGGAGGACGTGGCCCGCGCCAGGAAGGTGTGGAAGAACGGACTGGCGATGCGCTCGGGGACGACCAAACCGAAGTTGACCAAGAAGGCCCCGGCCAAGAAGGCCCCGGCCAAGAAGGCCCCGGCCAAGAAGGCCCCGGCCAAGAAGGCCCCGGCCAAGAAGGCCCCGGCCAAGAAGGCCCCGGCCAAGAAGGCCCCGGCCAAGAAGGCCCCGGCCAAGAAGGCCCGTACCTCCGGCCGTCCACGCGCACGATAGGGTCGCCGCGCCGTTCAGGGATTCATTTCGAGATTCGAACCGAAAGGAACCGACCATGACCATCGAGACCCGCACAGAGTCCGACAGCATGGGGGCGATCGAGGTCCCCGCCGACCGCTATTGGGGTGCCCAGACGGCTCGGTCCCTACACCATTTCCCGATCGGCGACGACCGCATGCCGGTGCCGCTCATCCGCGCCATCGGCGTCTTGAAGGAGGCATCGGCCCAGGTCAATGCTGACCTGGGGAAGATGCCCAACGACAAGGCCACCCTGATCATCGCCGCGGCGCGTGAGGTTGCGGATGGGAAGCTCAACGATCAGTTCCCGTTGAGCGTCTGGCAGACCGGCAGCGGAACCCAGAGCAACATGAACGCCAACGAGGTGATCGCCAACCGGGCCATCGAGATGGCCGGCGGGGTCATGGGATCCAAGGTGCCCATCCATCCCAACGACGACGTCAACATGTCACAGTCCTCCAACGACACGTTCCCCACGGCCATGCACATTGCCGCCGTGGAGGAGATCACCCACAGCCTTCTGCCCTCGGTCCGGCATCTGAGGGACGCCCTCGACAACAAGGCGGCCGCATTCGCCGGGATCACCAAGATCGGGCGCACCCACCTGATGGACGCCGTCCCTCTCACCCTCGGTCAGGAGTTCTCCGGGTACGTGGCCCAACTCGACGCCGATATTCGGCGGATCGAATACGGGCTCGACGACCTCTACGAACTGGCCGCAGGTGGGACCGCCGTGGGAACCGGCCTCAACACCCATCCGGAGTTCGGGACCAGGGTGGCGGCTGCCATCGCCGAGCTGACCGGACTCCCGTTCGTATCCGCCCCCAACAAATTCGCCGCACTGGCCGCTCACGATGCGCTGGTCATGTTCAGTGGCGTCCTGCGTACGCTGGCGGCCTCACTGATCAAGATCGCCGACGACATCCGTTGGCTGGGATCGGGACCCCGGAGCGGGCTCGGTGAGCTCAACCTGCCCGAAAACGAACCCGGCTCTTCGATCATGCCCGGCAAAGTCAATCCGACCCAGTGCGAAGCCATGATCATGGTTTGCATCCAGGTCTACGGAAATGACGTCTCGGTGGCGATGGCCGGATCGCGGGGGAATCTGGAGCTCAACGTGTGCAAGCCGGTGATCATCCACAACGTCCTCCATTCCGTGCGCCTGATCAGTGAAGCGTCGGCAACCTTCACCCGCTTCTGCGTCGAGGGCCTCGAGCCCAACGAGATGCGTATCCGTCAGCATCTGGAGAACTCACTCATGCTGGTCACGGCACTCAATCCCCTGATCGGTTACGACAAGGCAGCCGAGGTGGCCAAGAAGGCCCACAAAGAGGGGAGTACGTTGCGCGAGTCGGCCATCGCCCTCGGGTATCTCAACGGGGAGCAGTTCGATGAGGCGGTCCGGCCCGAGTCGATGACCCATCCCTGACCGGCTACGGGTCGGTTCCGGCCAGTGCACGCTGCGGGTTGGCGCTGCATGTGGCGCTGGCATGTGGCTCTGGCATGTGGCGCTGGCATGCGGGCGCGGGAATGTGACGCCGGTGTGCTGGTCGCCGGCATGCGGTGACGGGGAAGGAGCCGGGTGAACCTCGATCGAGTTGATCTCACCGACCTCGACCTGTTCGCCGCGGGCTTTCCTGACGCCCTGTTCACCGACCTGCGCCACCAGGCGCCGGTGTGGTGGCACGCTCCGACCGAGCACACTCCCGACGGGGTGGGCTTCTGGGTGTTGAGCACCCATGCCGACATCATGGCTGTGGCCGCCGACGCCTCGGTGTTCTCGTCGGAGCGAGCGCCTGGCGCTAGTGGTGGGGGGACGATCATCCAGGACCTTCCCTACGGTTTCGCTCCAGGCGTGCTCTTGAACATGATGGACGATCCGCTGCATCACCGGATCCGACGTCTGGTCACCCCGGCGGTGGCGCCCAAGGCGCTGGCAGCGATGGAGCTCGAACTGCGGGAGCGGGCCCGCCGCATCGTGGACGGGGTGGCCGAACGGGGGAGCTGCGACTTCCTGAGTGACGTGGCCGTCGAGCTTCCTCTCCAGGCGGTGGCGGCATTGATGGGGGTGCCGGACGCTGATCGCCACGATCTGCTCGACTGGTCCAATACCACCCTGGACTTCGAAGGTCGGGAGCTGGGGGAGAGCAGTGAACGGGCAGCTGCGGCCGCCGCCGCCATGGCCTCCTACGGCGCCGAGCTGATCGCCGAAAAGAAGAAGGTCGCCACCACGAGGAGAAACAAGGATGCATCGGACGATGACATCATCTCGGTTGTCGCCCGTGCTCGCATCGAGGACGAGGGAGGGGAGACCCGCCCGCTGACCGACCTTGAACTTTTGATGTTCTTCAACCTACTGGTGGTGGCCGGGAGCGAGACGACCCGCAACTCAATTGCCCTCGGGATGGTGGCCCTGATCGAGCATCCCGAGCAGTTGGAGGCGCTCCGCTCGGACCGTTCGCTCATGCCCGGTGCCGTGGAGGAGATCCTCCGGTGGACGAGCGCAACGCTGTACAACCGGCGCACGGCCACCCGTGCCACCGAGCTGCGGGGTCATGCCATCGCCGCCGGGGACAAGGTGACGCTGTGGTGGCCGTCGGCCAATCGCGACGAATCGGTGTTCGAGGATCCGTTCCGCTTTGACATCCGGCGCGATCCCAATCCCCATTTGACCTTCGGGCATCGGACCCACTTCTGCATGGGGGCCAACTTGGCCCGCATGGAGATCCGGGTGATTCTCGACGAGGTGCTCGACCGGTTGGAGGGATTCGAGCTGGATGGACCGGTCGAACGGGTTCGCACCAACAAGCACGCCGGTGTCTGGCACGTGCCGATGCGGTTCACGGTTCGGCCCACTGGTGGTCAGAGGTAAGACTGAGCCGGACCGGAGCACTGAGCCGGACCGGAGCACTGAGCCGGACCGGAGCACTGAGCCGGACCGGAGTCGCCGGAGCCGGACCAGAGACGGAGGACCAGAGCCCCTACCCTTCCATGCCCCGATCAGGCGTCGGCCATATACTCCGGGCAATGAGCACCCCACCCGACCACCTGTCCATCGGACTGACCGACGGCACGTTCTACGGAGGCGACCCGTTTCCGGCCTTCGCCTGGATGCGGGACAACGCGCCGGCCTACTTCGACGAGGCCTCCGGGGTGTGGGGCATCACCCGTTACGCCGACGTCAAAGAGATCTCGAAGGACCCCGAAACCTTCTCCAATGCCGGGGGCATCCGGCCCGACAGCGGCGCCCTGCCCATGATGATCGATACCGACGCCCCCGAGCACGTCCGTCGACGGCGGTTGGTCAGCGAGGGGTTCACGCCGCGGCGTATCCGGGAGAGCGAAGAGGGGATCCGCACCATCTGTGACGCCATCATCGACCGGGTGTGTGAGGCCGGCTCCGCCGATTTTGTGCGGGATATCGCCGCCCCGTTGCCCATGATCGTGATCGGCAACATGTTGGGCGTGGCCCCCGAGGCTCGGGACGACCTCCTGCGTTGGTCCGATGACATGTTGAAGGCGCTGGGGTCGCCCGAACCCGGGGCCATGGACAAGGCCGCACTGGCGGCCATGGAGTACACCGAGTACATCACCGCGGTGGCCGAGCAGCGCAGGCGGGACAACCAGTCCGACGATCTGATCGGCACGCTCGTCCACGCTGAGATCGACGGCGACAAGCTGGATGAGTCGTCCCTCATCTACGAGTCGCTGCTGATCCTCATCGGCGGGGACGAGACGACCCGACATGTGATCAGTGGCGGTATGTTCGAACTGCTGCGCCACCCCGACCAGCTCCGCAAGCTCGCCGCCGACCGGTCGATGCTGCCGGCGGCGGTTGAGGAGATGTTGCGCTGGGTGTCGCCCATCAAGAACATGGCCCGGCAGATGACCAGGGACGTCGAGTTCGGAGGGGAGACCCTGCACGAGGGTCAGAAGCTCCTGCTGCTGTATCCCTCGGCCAACCGCGACGACCGGGTGTTCGACCGGCCCGACGAGTTCGACATCACCCGGACGCCCAACGACCACATGGCATTCGGCTTCGGGTCACATTTCTGCCTGGGCAACCGGTTGGCCCGGATGGAACTCACGGTGATGTTCGACCGCTTGTTGGACCGCATGCCGGACCTGGCCCTGGCTGACGACGTCGAACCGCCCAAGCGGGCGGCCAATTTCGTCTCCGGCTATGAGTCGATGCCCGTGGTATTCACGCCGTCGGCTCCGGTGGGAGCTTCGGCCTAGCGCCCTGCCCAGCCTGGCGGGCGTCGGTCGGCCCGGCTCGGAAGGGGCCGCACGGTCCTGAACGGAAGGAGGCCCCAGATGAAACAGCCGGTCCTGAGGCAGGACGACATCGATGCCGCTCTGTCCGCTCCGGGCGGACCCCGTTGGCAGTGGATCGCCGGCAAGTTGGTCAAGGTGGTCCGCTGTAACGGCTTCGTCGGGGCCCTGGCCTTCGTCAACGCGGTCGGGGAGGTGGCCGAGCGGGCCAATCACCATCCCGATATCGACATCCGCTACGACCGGGTGACGTTGGCCCTGGTCACCCACGACTCGGGCGGAATCACCCAGCTGGACATCGATCTGGCCACCACCATCGACAGGATCGAGGCGGGCGTCGCCGAGACGATCTGAACCGGACCCGGCCCTACCCGACAGGGAGGTCCCAGAGCGGGAACCAACGGTCGAGATCCGGTTCGACGGTCAGGTCGTCGGCCACCAGGCTCTTCAACTTCAGCTCCTGCTCGGTATCCCGTTGCTCGTGGCCGGTCGGCACGAAGGGGTAGAACGTCCCCCGTTTGAAGAGGTAGACGAGGTAGGCGGTGGACGCCAGCACGTGGCCGGGGCCGGCGGTGGGTTCGGGCATGGGATCTGACGCCGAGGCCGGGTCCAGGGCCAGGTCGGAACCGGAGTCGGAGCCGAGGTCCTGCCCGGAACCGGGGCCCGAGCCGGCGAGGTGGGCGATCCCGAAGACCGAGCACAGCAGCTGGGGCCCCCATCCGGCATCGGACAGGGACGAGTTCACCATATGGATCTGGGTGACCAGTGCCTCGATGTCGGCGTTTTCGACGACCAGCCACTGATAGCCGTACGCGTCCTCGGCCTTCTTGAGTCCTTCGGAGCCGTCCATTTCCAGCAGCTTGACCACCTCGGCCTGCATGTCCTCGAACCCCTGTCCGGACGGGGGCTTGAAACACACGCCGGCGTGACCTGAACACGAGAGATCGGCCGCACTCTGGAGGGTGATGGAGGCCGACGGCAGGGCGAAGAGTGCGTCGAGGTCGGACTGGACGGGCTTGGTCCGCCCGAGGATGGTGTTGAGCAGCCCCATCAGCGGAGCTCGATCACGAAGGCTTGCCCAACTCGGCCTCGATACGGGCCAGCTGGGCCAGCCGCTGGTCCAGCGAGGGATGGGTCGAGAAGATGGTGGAGAGGCTGACACCGCTCTTGGCGATGGCCGGAGTGAAGTAGAAGGCATTGAAGCTCTCCGACGACCGGAGGTCGCGGGTCGGGATCCGGGACATCTCACCGGTCACCTTGACCAGGGCCGAGGCCAGTGCCGACGGCCGTCCGGTGAGGAGGGCTCCGGACCGGTCGGCCGCCAGCTCGCGGTAACGGGAGAGGGCCATGGTCAGCAAGAAGCTGATGGCGTACACCACGACCGACACGGCCAGCACGATCAACTCGACCATGGCGGCGTTGTCGTTGCCCCCCTGGTTGTTTCCCCGGTTCCCACCGCCGAAGCCGCCCATCAGGCCGGTCCACAGCATGATCCGGGTGATCATGCCCGCAACCATGCCCAAAAAGCTGGCGATGGTCATCACGGCCACGTCTCGGTGGGCCACATGGGAGAGCTCGTGGGAGAGCACGGCTTCGAGCTCGGACTCGTCCAGCCGCCGCATGAGCCCGGAGGTGGCACACACCACCGCACTGTTGGGGCTCCGCCCGGTGGCGAAGGCGTTCGGGACATCGGTGTCGGCGATGGCCACCCGGGGCTTCTTCATGTCGGCCAGCGCGCACAGGCGGTCGATGACCCCGTGCAGCTGTGGGGCCTGCTCGGGCGTGACGATATGGCCGCCCATGCCGAAGAGGGCGATCTTGTCGGAGAACCAGTACTGCACGAAGAGGATGATGGCGGCGAAGACCAGCACCACCGCGTAAGAGATCCCGAAGGCGATCAACAGGCCGATGACGGCGCCGTAGAGGACCACCAGCATGAGCCCGGTGGTGAACATCCGGAGGGTCAGTCCGCGGTCCGACGGAATGTTGCGTGCGGTGCTCATGGGTCTTCAGTCGTCAGCTTTCGAGCCGTCGGCCGAATCGGCCAGGAGCCCTTTCGTTTCGGCCAGGGTGGCGTCCGGGAAGGGCACCACGAGATCCGAGGTGGCGAAGGTGTCGGCGGTGACCGGCTCGCCGAGCCGGCGCACTTCGGCGGTCAACGCGGCCAGGGCTGGGGCGAAGGCCTGCTCGTCCCCCTTGTCGACCGCTTCGGAGACCTTTGCGTCCAAGGCTTCGAGGGTGCCGTGCTCGCCGTCAGGGATCAGGTACTGACCTTCGCCCAGGATGCGCACGATCACGAAGGCGTGCCCTCCGACTCCGCCGATCCGAGCTCGGCCGGGGGTGGGGCGCCGGTGCCCACTTCGGCCTTCAGCGCCGCCAGCTCGGCGTCGACGGCCGAGGTGGTCGATGCCTGATTGAGCTGGGCCTGGATGTCGTCGACCGGGTTGGTCAGATCGGTGAGGGCGCCCGAGGCCAGCAGCTCGTCCATGGCCCCGGCCCGCGCCTGCATGCCGTCGATCTTGTCCTGGGCCCGCTGCATGGACATGCCGGCGTCGCCCATCGACTCGGAGATGCCGGAGACGGCCTCTCCGATCTTGGTCTGGGCTTCGGCCGCCGTGTAGGTGGCCTTCATGGTCTCCTTCTTGGTGCGGAAGGAGTCGACCTGGGTCTGCAGCTTCTGGGCGGTGGCGATCAGCTTCGACTCCTGATCGGCGACCTGCTGGTGCTGGGCCTGGAGCTCGCCGAGCTGTTCGGCCAGCGCAGCGCGGCGGCTGAGCGCTTCCCGGGCCAGGTCCTCGTTCCCCTGGGTCAGGGCGGCCTTGGCCTGCTGCTGGAGCTTGTCCCCCTGTTGCTGCAGCTGCGAGGCCTGCAGCTCGATGCGCTTCTTGGCGGTGGTGACGTCGGCCACGCTCCGCCGGACCTTTTGGAGGCTCTCCAGTTGCTTCTGGTAGGAGAGATCAAGGGACTCCCGTGGATCCTCGGCCTTGTCCAGCAGTTTGTTGGTCTTGGCCTGGACAATTCCCGACAGGCGCTTCATCACGCTCATACTGATGGGTCCTTCCTCGATCTCGGCAATTGAAGCTTAGGGCTTCCCTGCCCGGTAGCGTGTGCGCCGTGCCTGAGTCGCTCTGCCTCCTTACCGTCCATGCCCACCCCGATGACGAGGCGTCGAAGGGTGCCGGGACCGTCGCCCGGTACCACGCCGAGGGGATCAGCACCGTGCTGGTGTGCTGTACGGGGGGCGAAGAGGGTGAGGTTCTCAACCCGGCCATGGACACCCCCGAGGTCCACGCCAACATGGCTGAGCTGCGGGAAGCGGAGCTGGCCCGGTCGGCCGAGGTCATCGGCTACGACGAGGTGGTCATGCTGGGCTATCGGGATTCGGGGATGGCCGGATCGGAGTCCAACGACAATCCGCTGTCTTTTGCCCAGGCACCGCTCGACGAGGCGGTCGAGCGGCTGGTCCGGGTGATCCGACGGACCCGGCCCCAGGTCATGGTCATCTACGGGGACGACCAGTCCGGCTATCCCCATCCTGATCACCTGCGCGTCCACGAGGTCGGACTGGCCGCCTTCACCGCCGCCGGCGATCCGGGTCGCTTTCCGGATGCCGGTGCCGCCTGGCAGCCGGCCAAGCTCTACTACACCGTGTTCTCGGTGAAGCGCTTTCGCGAGATCCACGAGAAGTTCGAGGAGATGGGGCTGGAGTCACCCTTCGACGAGCAGTGGCGTAGTCGCTGGAAGGACGTCCCCGCTGAGGTGACGACCACGTCGGTCGACATCGCCGACTTCGCCGACGTGCGCCGTGAAGCCCTCCTGGCCCACGCCACCCAGGTCGACCCCAAGTCCCCGTTCTGGTTCGGGCTGCCACCCGAGGTGATGCGGTCCATCCACCCGTTCGATGACTACCGGCTGGCCAGGACGGCGGTGCCCGGACGGGAACCGGATGACCCTCCGATCATCGACGAGTCCCCATCGCCCGATGGCGAAGCGAAGGGCGATCTCTTCGCCGGCGTGCGCGTCGACACGTGAGCAGGCGTGTCGTGCGTCCAGGTCTCGCGTGTCAGTGGAGCGTGAGCCGGTGGAGCGTGAGCCAATGGAGCGTGAGCCGGTGGAGCCCGCGGTGACCGATCGGGGAGCGCCGTGAGCAAGTGGCTGTCGCCGGAGTGGTTCGATGAGACCCGGGCGATGAGAGCCGACCTGGCCGGACCGGCCGGACTGTCAGCCCGGATCCAGTTCGAGATCACCGGGGGGCCGGACCGTGATGCCCGCTACCACTGGGTCCTCGAGGACGGACGAATGGTGTCGGGTGCTGAAGGTGCGGTCGATGACCCGGATGTGACGCTGACCATGGTGTGGGACGACGCCCTGGCCATGCAGCGGGGCGATCTCGACCCCAACGTGGCCTTCATGCGGGGCAGGCTGAAGGTGGTCGGTTCGATGAGCGTGATGGTGGCCCTGCTCCCCCTCGTCAACCGGCCCGAGTACCAGGATCTGAGGCGACGGATCGTGTCGGTTACCCAGTTCTGAACACGCCGGGCCTTCCTGGCGTACTGAGCGTCCCCGAACCGACTCCGCCGAGGAAGGGCAGGTGGATGGCTCCGGAACTCTGGAGCAGGATGATGGTCACCGATGCCGCCAGGAAGACGATGAGGGCCACCACCAGGAAGGGCTGAACCTTGGCCCACGAGATCTCCCTCTTCGGGGTCCGGGGCACGCTCCGCCGCTCGACGTCCTGGCCCCACCGAACGACCCTTGTCACCGAGGAGGCGGCCGTCGGACCCTGGAACTTCAGGGCGAAGGTCGCCACCTTGTGGGAGATCTCCCGGGCGTCACCTCCCGGGAGGAGGAACCGGTAGGTCTGGGAAGG
Organism: uncultured Acidimicrobiales bacterium; assembly: GCA_963713625.1. Lineage (GTDB taxonomy): Bacteria > Actinomycetota > Acidimicrobiia > Acidimicrobiales > RAAP-2 > Bog-756. The sequence continues at coordinate 588,377 of CAVQMN010000011.1, forward strand.
GGTCTTGATCCCGATCAACGCGCCAGGTTCGCTCCCGGGCCGGGCCCGATTGGTGGCCCTCGGATCGGTGACCGGGGCGGCCGGACCCGGCGGAGCCCGACGGCGGTTGAGCTCGGGATCAACCCACCATTCGGGGATCACCCCGCCACTCCAGGGCTCGACGACATATGTGGTCACCGATGCCCAGGGCAGCACCCGGGGTCGTTCGCCCCGCGACCTGATGACCCCGATGCCGGCGTCGCTGAAGGTGACGACGTCGATGGCCACAGATTCGCTGTCCTCGGGGTCGAGCAGAAGCAGGTCCACGAGGCTGAAAGGCTGAGGCGAGGAGTCGAGGGGCTCGGACGGGGAGTCCTCGGGCTCGCCCGGCGGCTCGCCGCCCTCGGACGACCTGGGCCCCGATTCGGCGGAACCGGCGGAACCGGCGACCGATTCGTCGGATGCTGGAGAAGCGAGGGATGCGGATCCGGCCGCGGATCCCGCCGACCGGCGGTCGTCTCCGGAGGGCCGCAGGGGTGGTGCTGCGGCGTCGACGCCCACCCGATTGGGCTGTTCTCCTTCGGCGGCGGCTACTCGCATCACTGAGGCATCAGATTACCGGCGCTGCCTCCCAGACCGGGGACCAGGTCGGAGGCCGGGTGGGGGACCACCGTCCCCGGTCGCTTTCGGGCCGGCAGAACACCGTCCGGAAGGGGCCGGTGGCCGGAGGAGCCGTGGTTCAACGCCGGCGCATGGCATCGCGGAGCGGTCGGTACCCGATGGGGGTGACGCCGGCGTCGGCGATGATCTGACCGAGCCCGCGATCGGCCACCAGCAGCACGTGGTCGGCCACCCGAGCCGGCCAGTCGGTGGCGATGGCCCGGAGCTCGGGGGTGTCCACGGCCGGATGCAGCGTCAACTCGGTGATGCCCGGCTCCAGGCCGGCGACGAGTTCGGTGAAGGCCTGGCGGGTACCCACGGGCGGCAGCGTGGCGAATCGGTCGGCGAACAGCACCCCCTCGTCCGCGGCCAGCTTCCGCACCGGAAATCCCACGTTGGGCTCGGCGTCGGCGCCGAGCAGGCGGAGGGGCAGGTCGAAGTCCACCGCCATCTCCAGGTAGATGTCGAAGAACTCGGGCCTCAGGATGAGGGCATCGAGATGGGCATCGAGGTGGCTGATGTCGAAACCCCAGAGCACGGCCCGCTCGATCTGGGCCCGGCACTCGCGGCGGACCTCGTCGAGGTCGGCGTGATCCCACACGTCGCTGACCGTGCGGGGGAATCCGCCGTCGCCGTCGAGAAGTGAGGGTGCCTGGGTGATCGGTGCCCAGCGGTAGAGGTCATGCTCGGCATTGAGGGTGAGCTGCACCCCAACGTCCTCGCCGCGGAACCGGGAGGCAGATTCCCGGGCCCACGGGGCCGGGACGATGAGCGATGCGGTGGTGGCCACCCCTTCGCGCAGCGCGTCGTAGACGCCCACGGTGGCCGCATGGCAGAGGCCGAGGTCGGCACAGTGGAGGATGAGAAGCTTGGCGTCGGATGGGTAGTTGAGGCGTTCGGCGACCGTCGGCATCCACCTGACCGTAGTGCCGTCGGCCCTCAGGCGGCGCGACCGGCCTTGCCCTGGCCGGTGCCCCTGACGGTGCCCACGGCAGGTCCGCGGTCAGCGGTGTCCTCGAGGGCGGGGGTCCTGTCTTCGAGCAGGGCGCGGGCGGCGGCCACGCCTCGGCGACCGATGCGCCTCGTCCGCTCGTCGAGGTGCCAGTCGGCCTGGAGGCGCTTCGTCGCCTCGCTGGGCGAGGAGCTGAGGGGAAGCTCGAGCTGGATCGTGGGGGACCGGTGCCTGCGAACGGTGGACATGGGTACAGCATGCCTGGAGGGTGTATTACGGGGTCCATGGCTGAGAGAAGAGTGGAAGCGACGCCCGGGCCCCGGTACGGGATCACGGTGCCGTTCGATGGGGTATCCCTGGCAGATCATCGCAGGTGGTACTCGGAATTGGAGCAACTCGGGTACACGGACGTGTGGTCGGCGGAGACCGACGGCGTGGATGGGTTCACCCCGTTGGCGCTGGCCTCGGCGTGGACGCCTTCCCTCCAGCTCGGAGTGGCCATCATCCCCGCCTACACCAGGGGGCCGGCCCTGTTGGCCCAGAGCGTGGCCGCCATGGCGGAGGCCGCTCCCGGGCACTTCACCCTCGGTCTGGGCACGTCGTCCGACGTCATCGTGAGCCGTTGGAACGGGATCGAGTTCGACCAGCCCTACCGGCGGGCCCGGGACACCATCCGCTTCCTGCGGTCGGCGCTGGCCGGGGAGAAGGTGGACAACGAATACGACACGTTCACGGTGCGAGGATTCCGGCTGGCCCGGCCGGTCGAGCATCCGCCGCCCATCTTCCTGGCCGCACTGAGGCCGGGGATGCTGAGGCTGGCCGGACGGGAGGCCGACGGGGTCATCCTCAACTGGCTGTCGGCCGAAGACGTGGCCACGGTCAAGCCCGAAGTGGGGGCGGACCTGCCGGTGGCGGCCCGCATCTTCGTCTGCCCGACCGAAGACGCCGAGGCGGCCCGGGCCGTCGGCCGCTGGATGATCGCCGCCTACCTCAATGTCGGGGTCTACGCCGCTTTCCACCGGTGGCTCGGGCGGGGGTCCGAACTCGAGCCCATGTGGACGGCCTGGCAGGCGGGCGACCGGAAGGGAGCGCTGGCGGCCATCCCTGACGAGGTCGTCGATTCCCTCGTCGTCCATGGGTCGTTCGATGAATGCCGGGCCCACGTCGGTCGTTACGTGGCTCACGGGGTGGATATCCCGGTGATGGCCGTGATCCCGCTCGACCAGTCCTTAGAGGCCATCATCAAGGGACTGGCGCCACCCTGGAAGGCCTGACAGGTCGGGCCGACACGGGCTCGGCTCCGCCCGGCCCGGCCCGGCTCGGCTCGGCTCCGCCCGGCTCGGCTCCGCCCGGCTCGGCTCAGTCCGTGCGGTACCGGGCCACGATCTCGGCGTCCATATCCCGAACCTGGTCGGCGAGGTCCTGACCGAACCGGTCGAGTTCTGCGGCCAGACGCGGGTCGCTGAGTGCCAGGATCCTCACGGCCAGCAGGGCGGCGTTCCGGGCCCCGTTGACGGCCACGGTGGCCACCGGAATGCCCTTGGGCATCTGGACCATGGCCAGGAGTGAGTCGAGTCCCCCGAGATTGGCGAGGGCCACGGGCACACCGATCACCGGGAGCGGGGTGGCCGCCGCCGCCACTCCGGCCAGGTGGGCGGCGCCCCCGGCGGCGGCGATGATCACCTTGATGCCGGCGGCGGAGGCCCCTCGGGCAAAGGCGATGGTGTCGTCCGGCGTCCGGTGGGCCGAAAGGACCCGCACCTCGACGGGTACCGAGAACGACCGGAGGGTCTGGACGGCATCGTCCATGATCGACGAATCCGATGAACTTCCCATGATGATGGCGACTGACATCTGCGCATTCTGCCCGACCGGCGCGCCGCAGGCACATCCTGGCCCGAGCCGCCCCGTGTCGGGCTGGTTCGAGCCCCGGAGGTCAGGTCGTTCCCGGCCGGGCCGGCCTCAGGCGCCGCGGCCCGATGGACTCCTCGACGGACCTGGACAGGCCCGGGACCGGCACCCGGCAGAGGGCGAATCCGACCTGTACGGTGGGTCCGACCCGTTCGCCACGATCGACCGGCTGAGTCGGCGACCGACCCGGCCAAGCGAAGGGGGTGACCGGCATCCGGCCGGATCCGCTCGTTCCAAGGAGGATGCACTGTGCGTATCGGCGTGATGTTCGACACCGAGAAGCCGTTCGACGACGTCGTCGGGCAGGTGGCCTCGTTGCAGGAGGCCGGCATCGAGACGGCATGGGCCTCCCAGATTTTTGCGTACGACGCGCTCACCGCGCTGGCCGCCATCGGGCGTGAGGTCCCCGGCATCGGCCTGGGAACCGCCGTGGTCCCCACCTATCCGCGGCACCCGGTCATGCTGGCGGCCCAGGCGCTGACCGTGCAGGCCGCTTCCGGCGGCCGACTGACCCTGGGCATCGGGCTGTCACACCAGATGGTCATCGAGAACGTCTTCGGGCAGTCCTTCGAGAAGCCGGCCCGGCACATGAAGGAGTACCTGTCCATCCTCATCCCCGCCCTCGAGGGTGAACAGGTGAGTTTCCAGGGCGAGACCCTGAGTGCCTCGACGTTCGGCCCGCTGCAGATCTCGGCCCCTGCGCCCCCGGTCCTCGTGGCCGCGCTGGGCACCGTGATGCTGCGGCTCGCCGGGCACATGGCTTCGGGCACCGTGACCTGGATGACCGGGCCGGAGACGCTCGAATCCCACGTCATCCCGACCATCTGCGCCGCGGCCGCCGACGCCGGTCGGCCGACCCCGCGGATCGGCGTCGGCCTTCCGGTCTGTGTCACCGCCGATGTGGCCTCGGCCCGGGAGAAGGCGGCCGAGGTCTTCTCCATCTACGGCCACCTGCCGTCCTACCGGGCCATGCTCGATCGGGAAGGTGCAGATGGCCCCGCCGATGTGGCCATTGTCGGGTCTGAAGCCGAGGTCATCGAGAAGATCCGTCATCTGGCCGCCATCGGGACCACCGACTTCTGTGGTGCGCCGTTCGGCAGCGCCCATGAAATGAAGGCATCGATCGATGCCCTGGCCTCGCTGGTAGGCACCTGAGCCCTGGAGGCCCTGCCTGCGCCAGCCGGCGATGGAAGCGACAGCCGAACGTCGGGCGGCGACGGTCAGAGGGACAGGCGGGTGTGCTTGAACTCGTTGAGGTCGGGCCGCTTGTCAATCAGGTCCAGCACCCCGTCGATGGTGTCACGGGCCAGCTGACCGTCTCCCCCCGGGCGGGTCATCAACCTGACGAACACGGCGCTGTCCGCAGCCATGAACGTGGGCACCCCGAACACATCCAACTGCGTGACGACACGGTCGTGCTCGTCCCGCACCACCTTGGCCGGCCAACCCGAATCCACTTCCGACAGCACGGCGTCGGCGTCGGCGCCGGCACGGGCCAAGGCCTCTCGTACCACGGCCCGATCCCGGAGGTCCCCACCTTCGTCGTGACGTGCGGTGAACAGCGACCGGTGCACGGCCAGGAAATGCTCTTCGAACCGGTCTCTGACGGCTACGCCGGCGGCCAGGGCGAGGAGGTCCGGCTGCTGGGCCGGGTCGTCCCACGACGGCGTGCCACCCTCGGGTACGTGTGACTGGTTGAGGAAGAAGGGAACGAACGTCACCTTCCAGGGGGCCCCTGCCTCGAGCCCGTCGAGGATGTGCTCGTGGCCGTTGCGGGCGAACGGACACCTGTAGTCCCAGGTAACGGCGAAATTCTCACGTGCGCTCATGCTGTTCTCAACCCCCCGGGCCGGTGATCCATTCCTCAGCGCCGAACGCAGTCGCTCAGAGCAGTCGTCGTCCGAGCAGGCCGAGGACGGTCCCGATGGCCGCCCCGCCGAGGACGTCGGAGGCGTGGTGGGCCCGGAGGTGAAGCCGGCTGACCCCGACCAACGCCGCGCTGGCGTACAACAGCGCGTTCCCGGATCCATCATTCCGCTGGCTCATGACCGTGGCCGAGCAGAATGCGGCCAAGGTGTGCCCGCTCGGGAAGCTCGTGGTCTTCGGCTCCCGCACCGGCACCGCGCCCCCGGCCAGGCGAACGTCACTGCGATCTGGTCGGGTCCGTCCGATGACGGCCTTGAGGGCGGCGTTGACGACGCTCGATTCGACGCCGGCGATGGCCAACGCCCGCACGGCACGAGACCGCTCGGGTCCGGTGTGCCGGGCCCGCCACACCGTCGTCGCCGCCCACATGAGGCCGCGGTCACCGAGTCCGGTCATCACCTTGGCCACGCCGTCGACGGCAGGCGTTCCCCGCCACGGCTCGAACCAGCCGTCGACCCTCTCGTCGAAGGAACGCACCAGGTCGGCGAGCGTCGTGCCCCGTTGGCTGCCACCCGACGCCGACCCCGGCTCGGACGCCGGCCCCGGTTCCGGTCCCAATTCGGTGTTCCCCGCGGCCATCGGCTCCGACGCGGTCATGCCGCGCCCCCGACGGCGCCGCCCAGAACCACGGCGGCCTGCTCGGGATGGCCACCGTAGGCGGGGCAGAACTCCTTGAACCGGCAGTAGTTGCACAGCGGGCCGGTCCGAGGTTGGAAGTCCTCGTTCTGGCACGCCCGCTCGATGGCCGACCAGACGGCGACAGCCTTCTGCCGCTGACCGCGCAGGGCCTGTTCCGAAGGTTCGGCCGTGATGGTGAGCGGTTCCTTGAGGTGGAGGAGCTTGACTTGGACCGGCGGCCGACCGAGGACCTCCTGGCACAGCAGCGCGTAGATGTGGACCCCGATCAGCTTCGAGTGTTCGAAGGCCGGGCCCGGAGCTCGCCCCGTCTTGTAGTCGATGACCACCAACTCCCCGTCCGCGGTCAGATCCAGCCGGTCGATGATCCCGCGCAACCGCATGTCCCCGACCCGGGCGTCAAGCGTGAGCTCGATGCCGACCGGGTGCACCTCGTTCGGGTCCTCGAGGGCGAAGTAGTTCCGCACCAGCGCTTCGGCATCGGTGCGCAGGCGGTCGGATTCGTCGGAGGTGGGAGCGAGCGTCAGGTAGTCCGGGTCGTGCTGAAGCTCGTCCCACGCCGCCGCCAGCTCGGTGGCCGCCGCCCCCGGCGACCGGCTTCCCCGGTCGTGGTGCCAGAAGAGGCGTTCGAGGGCCCGGTGCACAAGTGTCCCCTTGACCGTCCAGATGGTGGGTTCGTCGGCCAGGTGCTCGATGGCGTTGAACCTGAACGCCATCGCACAGTCACGGAAGGAGGTGACCTTGGAGGGGGACAGCGAGCGTGGGAGATCGAACGGCACAGGAACAGACTACGACGGGGGTGTGCCGGCACCGGGTTTCAGGGCCTGGTGGACCAGGGTGGCCACCAGGCCGGGATTCTCCAACGGACCGAAATGACCGACGTCCGGAACCACCTCGACGGTGGACCGGCTCAGCTGGGCCGCGTCCGCCTCGATGAACGGGAGGCCGAAGGCATCGGTCTCCTCGCCGCAACTGAGGGTGACGTGACACCGGATCTCCTTCAGGTGCCCGAAGGCACCATGGGAGGCGCCGTGCGCGTAGATCTCGGCCTCGTCGTCGCGGCGGCACCGCAGCCGGATGGCACGTCCGTCACCCCCGTCGTCGGGTGGGATGCGTTCGAATCCGGCTTCGACATAGAGTTCGAGCACCTCCGGATCGAGGCCGGCGAAGGGCGGTTTGGCCGAGAAATTGACGAATGCGTCCTCGGCCGACGGGAATGTCTCCCGCCTCCGTCGGGCCCCGGCGGAGAGGGGGTTTCCCTGGTACGTCCCCTGCCCTCCGGCCTCGTCCATGACGACCGGCTCGAAGCAGTAGAGGGCGGCGAAGGTCCCGGGTCGGGCCTCCTCGGCCAGCAGCAGGGCGGCGCCGCCGCACGAGTGACCGAAGGCGAGCGGACGTTCGAGCCCGAGATGGTCGATGGCGGACAGGACGTCGACCGCGAATCGGGACCAGGCGAAGTTCCCGTCCGGGGGCCGCGCCGACTGACCGTGGGCCCTCAGATCGAGCCCCCAGCAGTGGTGGTCGGGGGCGAGGGCCCGGGCCAGCGGACCGAATACTTCGGCGCAGAAGCCGGTGGCATGGACGAGCAGGAGGTCGTCCCCGGATCCCCCGAAGTCGTAGACGGCGATGTCCAGTCCGTCGGGCGTCACGCACCGCTCCCGCCTGGGTCGATGGTCGTCGTGGCCGGGGGTCACCGAACCGACGGTAGCCGAGCGGGGGCCGGATGCGGGAGGGTCCGATTGTCCGACGACAGCCACCCGGACCGAGTAGACATTGGTGGCTTATGGAGCATTTTCTGGAAACCTGGGGCTACCTGGCTGTCTTCGTCCTCAGCTTCGTCTCGGCCATGGGCCTTCCGGTCGGCGCCGAGGTCGCCCTCCTGTACGGGGGCGTGCTGGCCAGCGGCCAGATCCCCAACGAGCCCCACCACCTGAACCTGGTGGTCGTGATCCTGGTCGCCCTGGCGGCCGAGGTGCTGGGCTCACTGGCCGGGTACCTGATCGGCTACTTCGGCGGGCGCCAGCTGGTGGACCGGGTGGGCAAGTACGTGCTTCTCACCCACAAGGACCTGGACCGGGCCGAGTCATGGTTCGCACGGCGAGGCGAACCGTTCGTCCTCTTCGGGCGTTTCATCCCGCTGCTCCGGTCGTTCGTCTCCTTCGCCGCCGGCCTCGGCGAAATGGCGGTGGCCAAATTCCTACTCTTCACCATCATCGGCTGTGCCATCTGGTGTACGGCCCTGTGCAGCTTCGGGTACGCCCTCGGGAGCAGCTACAGCCGGGCGTTGAAGGCCTTCAACGACATCGGCTACGTGGCCGCCGCCGTGGCCATCGTGGCCGTGGTCTTCATCTTCTGGCATCGGCTCCGGGCGGTCCGGGAGGAGCGGGGTTGAGGCTGGTCCGAACACCCGGTGGCCGCCGGTGAGTCGGCCACCACGGGCCCCGGCCCGCCGCGCCGCCCTCGAGGCCTCGGACCACCTGGACCGGGCCGAGGCCTGGAACGGCCTGCACCGCGGCGATGCGGTCATCGTCTCGGGCCTCCACATCAGAGGCGCCGAGTGGGAGTTCCGTGCCCACGTGCGCAACCGGCACAACGGCACCGAATTCGTCGAGGTGGTCGGTGGACGTCCGGGTGACCGGAAGATCCGCTCGTTCGAGCCGTCACGCATCTTCGCCGTGACCGCTCGAAAGCGACGCGGCGGCGACGCGGACCGTTCCATCGCCGGACAGCTGTCGCTGGCCGAGGCACCTCAGCTCCCTCTGGAATGACCGGCCCGGGCCGGGGCCAGGCCCGTCCGGTCTGGGCGGGCCCCCGGCGGCGGTAGGGTGCCGGAGGTGGCCACCATTGCGTTCTTCCATGCTCATCCCGACGATGAGGCCATTGCCACCGCGGGCACCATGGCCGGCCTGTCCGACGGCGGCCATCGGGTGGTGTTGGTCACGGCCACGAGGGGTGAGCTCGGTGAGATACCCGACGGCCTGCTCCACGAGGGCGAGTCGCTGGCCGAGCGGCGGCTGGCCGAACTGACCGAGGCCTGTCGGATCCTCGGCGTGCACCGCCAGGTCTACCTCGACTACCTGGACTCGGGGATGGCCGGTGAGGACACCAATGACCGCCCGGGGAGTTTCGCAGCCGCCGACGTCGACGAGGCCGCCGCGGCCATGGCCGAAATCCTCGTCGAGGAGGGGGCGGATGTGCTGGTGACCTACGACGAGCACGGAGGATACGGCCACCCCGACCACGTCCAGGTGCACCGGGTCGGCATGCGGGCCGCCGATCTGGCCGGGACACCGGTCGTCTACATGGCCACCATGAACCGTGATTTCATGCGTACCCTGGCCGACCGCTTGGCGTCGTCGGACTGGGAACCACCCGAAGGAAGTACCGACGGTGTGGACACGATGGGTGAACCGGCGGAGCGCATCACCACCGAGGTGGATGTGACCAGGTGGATCGGACAGAAGCGTCAGGCCATGGCGGCCCACACCAGCCAGATCAGTGAGACCAGCTTCTTTTTGTCCATGCCCCCCGACGTCTACTCCATCGTGTGGGGAAACGAGTGGTACATCCGGGTCCGACCGTCTTGGGGTCCGTCCGGGGGTCCGAAGGAGACGGCACTCCTGGTTGATCCGGCCGGGGGACTCGAGGGAGCGGACGCGGCCGGTGTCGACGGGACGACCCGGTGACGGCCACCCACCGGGTCCTGCGGGTCCAAGGAGGCCGGCTGGTGGTGGCCGAGCGCCGGCTCGAGCTGGAGTCCCAACTCGACGCGGCCGCCGCGGAAGGGTTCGTCACCGTGAGCTCGTTCGTGGTCGACGACAACGTCTACCTGGTGCTGCAGCGGACCGATTGACGGAGCCGCTCAGAACTCGGTGAACGCCTGGATGGACACCACGCGGTCGCGGCCGGACTCCTTGGCCCGGTAGAGCGCCTGATCGGCCCGCTCGATGAATGACGTCGTGCTTTCGAAGCCGTCCCAGCTGGTGAGCCCGGCCGACAGCGTCACCCCGAAATCGGAGGTGGCGTCTCGACCTCCGCCCCGGAGCTTGTCCAACAGGTGGTGTCCACCGACGAGGTCGGTCTCGGGCATCACCAGACAGAACTCCTCCCCTCCATACCGGGCGACCAGATCCTGTCCACGGATGTTGGAGACCATCACCGCGGCAATCGAGCGCAGCAGGGTGTCACCGGCCACGTGCCCGAACCGGTCGTTGTAGTCCTTGAAGTGGTCGAGATCGATCATGGCCACGCTCAAGGGCGTCTCGGAACGGAGGGCGTGAGCCATCTCGATCTCGATTCGCTCGTACAGGGTCCGCCGGTTGGCCAGCCCGGTCAGGGGATCGGTGCGGCTCTCGGTGTGGAGCCTGTTCAAGAAGTTGGCTCTGCTGGTCATCCGCAGGAAAGCGGCGGCCACCAGCTCGGCTGCCTCACTCGTCCCCCGATCGATCCGGCGGTCGAAGTCCGACCGCTCGACGACCATCACCAGCTCCCCTTCGGTGCAGTACCCGACCGGGATGACACAGACGGCCTCGTCGAGCACGACGGCGTCGGTGCGGAGGGCCCGATCGAGCTGGGGGAGCCCGCTCAGGTCGGCGGCATCGTCGTGGCCCCCGGGCCAGGCGACCAGGGGTGTGAAATGTCCGAGCCGCTCATTCCGCATGAACACGGCGACCTGGTCGGCGGGGATCACGTCGGCGACCACGGGCAGGCCACGACCGAGCATGTCGACGATGGTGTCGGTGGTCGAGTCGGTCATGCCCGGACCGACGTCATCGAAGGTCTCGTTGAGCACGTCGATGGACTGCCGGAAGTTGAGGTGCCCGGTCAGAGATCCCACCGCCCTGGCGATGATCCAGGTGACGGTGATGATGGTGACGGCGTACACGAGCGCCACGGCCACGAGCTCGGAACCCCTGATGTCCGCGGCCCAGCTGGTCATGATGACCAGGCCGATGGCGAAGAGATCGATCCCGATCCGCATCCGTCTGTCGCCGATGATGGCGACGAGGGTCACACCGACCACCACCGCCGGCGTGGTGACGGCCAGCTTGCTGTCGGAGCCCAGCTCGACGAATCCCACTGCGGCCAGGCCGAGGCAGACGACCACGAACCCCACCGTGGCTTTGGCGGTGACGTCGGATCTTCCCTTGGTCACGACCGTGAACAGGGCCACGAAGACCACGGCGGCCAGGAGGCATCCGGCGGCGCCGAGGATGTACCACCATCTGACCGGGTTCTGGTTGAAGAGGATCACCGCCAGGAGGACGGGGACGGCGATGGATCCGGCGATGACGCCGGAGATGAGACCGTCGCGGACCTGGCGCTGGGTGGGATGAGCGAGGTCGAACTTCACCGTAGAGTTATCGGCCCTGGTCGAGCCGTCCTTTACCCCGACGATCGGCCGGTGGTCCACCTACCCGTGAACCGGCCTGGTGCCGGTGGAAGAATCTGCTGGTCAGAGGCAATATTGGGCCGACGGTGGTCCGGCCCGCCCTCCGGCTCGCGACGAACCGGCGGTCAGGCTGACGCCGGCTCGTCCCGCTTGGCCGCCAGCGCCCGCCGGGGCAGCATCCCGGTGAAGAAGAGGCTGATCACCGTGAGCAGGGCGACCAACCACAGGGCGCTGCGCAGGCCGATGAGGCGGGCTGCGGCGTTCTCCGCCACCACGGCGTCCTGCGCCGGGGGAGAAAGGTCGGTCTTGGCCAACTCGGTCCGGAGGTCGGTGTCGGAGATGAAGGGGATCCCACTCTCCATCTGCACCGTCGCCTTGGCCGTGACCGCGGGAGGAATGGCCGGGTTGCCGGTGACACCGGCAATGAAGGTGGTGGTGAGGCTGCCGATGAGGACGGCCCCGACCAGTGCGGTCCCGAGCGATGCCCCGAAGTTGGTGAACGTGTTCTGAAGCCCCCCGACCTCGGGGCTCTGGTCGTCAGGGACGGCCGAGACGGTGACCGCTCCCAGCTGGGAGGCGAGCGCCCCGATGCCCACCCCCATCAGGGCCATGGGGATGAGCACGATGCCGGCATTGGCATCCGGACTGAGCCCGCCGACCATCACCAACGTTCCGATGAGCATGGACAGCATGCCCAACCGGACCACGAGTCGGGGAGAGGCGTTCGGCGCCAGCCTGGGTACGGCCAGGGCGGTGACCAGCAGGGTGACGGAGAGAGGGAGGAGCCGGAGTCCGGTCTGGAGGGCGTTCAACTCGAGCACCACGGAGAGGAACAGCGGGATGGTGAAGAAGATCCCGGACTGGACGAGGAACTGGAAGAAGAAGGCGACCAGGCCACCCGAGAGCTGCACACTGCGGAACATGGACAGACGGATCAACGGCTCCCGGCCGAGCCGTTCGAGCCTGCCCTCCCAGAGGAGCAGTAGACCGATCACCAAGAGGCCGCCGAGCAGCAGCCAGACCACGGGTGAGGTGCCGAGGAGGACGGGAGCGTTGGGTTTCGGCCGCACCCAACCCCAGACGCCCGATCTCAGGACACCGAACACGGTCAAGGTCAGCCCGACGACAGAGAGCACCGCGCCCAGCAGGTCGAACGACACCCGTTCCTCGGGCGGGGTGTCCTGCACCCGGCGAAGCGAGGCCAGGATGACCACGACGATGACCACCTCGCCCGCGAACACCCAACGCCAGGAGGCGAAGGTGGTCACCGCCCCACCGACCAGGGGGCCGGCGGCAATGGCAATGGCGCCGGCCGCGGCGATCAGCCCATAGGCCGCCGGCCGGCGTTCGCGGGGGAAGTTTCCGGCGACCAGGGCCACGATGGCGGGCATGATCAGCGCGGCGCCGAGCCCCTCGAATCCCGACCAGCCGATGATCAGCACGGTGAGATTGGGCGCGATCGAGGTGATCCCCGAGCCGATGCCGTAGATGACAAGTCCGATGGCGAAGGCCCGACGCCGGCCGATCAGGGCCCCGATCTTCCCGCCGGTGATCATGAACGCGGCCATGACCAGTGTGTAGAGGGTGATGGCGGTCTGGATGCCGGTCACCGTGGTCCCGAGGTCGTTGGCCACCGATCGGATGGAGACGTTCATGACCGAGGTGTCGAGCGTCATGAGGAACTGCGCGGCGGCCAGGATCATGAGCACGGCCGACCCCGTTCTGGCCGCGCTCGTCTCCGGGCCCTCGGGGGGATTCACGCCGGGCGGTCGTTCAACGTTCCGCCGTCACCGGGGCCGCCCCGTCGGATCGGGTTCCCGAAGCATCCGACAGCACATCATGTCCCCGGCGCCTTCACGCGTCCGCCGACTTGGCGGACGGGTGGAGGGTGCGGAAGAGCCGCGCGCTGTAGCCCGTCAGCTCCACGTCGCTCAGGGCACGGGCGGAAGCGGCGCGGGGCAGATTGAGGAGCGGCCCGAGCTCGCCGAAGTAACTTCCGGGCCTGACCACGGTGAGGTGTTCTTCCGCGCCGTCCTCTCGGACGCGGTAGATCTCCACCTCTCCCGACTGCACCACGTAGACGAGGTCGCTGTCGTCCCCCTGGTCGAAGAGGGTCTGGCCGGAGGTCAAGATCACGGCCTGCGGCTCCCGGGCCGCGTCGGGCAGATGGGGGACCAGCTCGACCACCCGGTCGGCGAGTTGGGTGATCCGCTCGTCGTGGGTGGCGACGATCACCAGCCGGCCCGGTGCGGCGATCCCGCGCAGGAGCCGCAGGATGCCCTCGACCTGGATGTAGTCGAGATGAGCGGTCGGTTCGTCGGCGAGCACCAGTGGAGGGTCCTGCACCAGGGCGCGGGCAATGGCCACCCGCTGCTGCTGACCGCCGGACATCTGATCCGGCCGGTGGTGGCCTCTCTCCTCCAGGCCGACCTGCTCCAACAGCAGATCGGCGCGCTCGCGGGCCGGCTTCCGGGCCACGCCCGCCAGTCGGAGGGGCACCATGACGTTGGAACGCGCGCTGAGGCTCGGGATCAGGTTGAAGGCCTGGAAGACCACGCCGACGGTATGGCGGCGATAGTCGGAGAGTGCACTGCCGCTGAGACCGGACACCTGCTTCCCGTCGAGGGTGATCGAGCCGGCGGTGGGGGTGAGCAGGCCGGCCAGGCATGAAAGCAGTGTGGTCTTGCCACAGCCGGACGGCCCCAACAGGACGACCAACTCGCCATCCTCGGCGCAGAAGGAGAACTCGTGGAGGGGCCGGACCTTGTACCCACCGGATGAGAACTCCATGGTGAGATCCTGTGCGATGAGGTTGGCCATTGGATCAGCCGAACGCCGCAGCCGGGTCTGCGCCGGTGGCCTGTCGCAGGGCCACGAGGCTGGCGATCAGTCCCACGAGGACGGCGATGATCGGCAGGCTGACGAAGGCACTGCCCGGAATGGCCACCGGCTGCTGGAAGAGGCCGCCCATGAAGTTGGAGATGATGGCGGCGAAGGCCGCGGCGAGCAGCGACACCAGCACCGACTGGAGGGCCAGGCTGCCGAGCAGCAGCATGGTCGAGGAGCCCAATGCCTTGAGGACCGCGAAGTCGCGGACCCGCTGCAACGCCGAGACGTACAACAGGGCGGCGATGATGATGCCGGCGATGATCCACATGAGGATCTTGGTGTTGTTGATGGAGGAGACGGCCGAGGCCAGCGCGTCGAGGGTCCGCTGTTCGACGAGCGATGTGCTGAAGACCTGGAGTCCGGCCGGCACCGTGCTCGGCCGGCCGGTCGTGACCACCGCGGTGATCAGGGGCCGCCCGCCGAGTCCCACCGCCTGGGCGTCGACCAGCGGCATGTAGACGACGTCGGTCCCGCCCAGCAGGGTGCGGTTGTGCACCTGGCCCACGACGTGGAAGGAGGTGGTGCCGATCACCATCTGGCTTCCCACCGCCGCGCCCGTTGCGGAGTCCACCACGACCTGTCCCGGCGCGCTCAGCGGACTTCCGGTGGCGACCGCCGGGTCGCCCAGCCCGCCGATGGGGGTCCCGATGACCACGACCGTCAGTAATTTTCCGTTGACGTGGGCAACCTCTTGGGGGAGCAGGACGAGCGGTGAGGACCGGGTGACCCCCGGTGTGTGGGCGATGGTGGTGGCTTCTGTCTGCGGGAACACGCCGACCTGTTGGATGCGCCCGGCCGAGGCGTCGGCGAGTACCCAGTGGTTGCCGCCCACCCCCGCCACCGTCTGTTGGATCTCCGATCCGAATCCGCCGACCAGGCCGGCGAGAAGGAGGGCCATGGCCATCACCACTCCGGCGCCGACCACGGCAATCAGGAATTGACGATATCGGTACGCCAGATCCGCCAGGGTCACCGTCAACATCGGATGGGATTATTACACGCGTTCGGCGAGCTCCGCTTGAAAGGTGCCGTCGGCGCGATGGGAGACCTCGTGCTCGAGGAGCCAAGTTTTTCGTTCGAGCCCGCCTCCGTAGCCGGTGAGCTGACCGTTCGCCCCGATGACCCGATGGCAGGGGACGATGATCGATACCGGGTTGCGACCGTTGGCCAACCCGACGGCCCGGGAAGCCTTCGGACTCCCCACCCGGCGGGCAAGCTCGCCGTAGCTGATGGTCTCGCCGTAGGGAATGTCCTGGAGATGCGACCAGACCCTGCGCTGGAAGTCGGTGCCCTCGAGCCGGATCGGCACCTGGAATTCGGTGAGGTCGCCGTCGAAATAGGCGTGGAGTTGGTCGACCACGCCGGCGAACCAGGCATCGTCCCGGCGGGCGGCGACCGGTGCCGGAGGAGCATGCCGCTGGCCGTGCATGTACATGCTGGTGACGAAGCCGTCGGATGCCGACAGTGTCAGGGTCCCGACGGGACTGTCGACCGAAGTGGTGATCGGGGATGTCATGTGGCTCCTTTTCGGGTGGGGGGGAGTGCGGACCGCTCGGAGGCCGGCCACTGGTTGATGCGGTGATCGGTCATCGCCCACAGGTACTGGACGGCATAGGCCCGCCAGGGCCGCCACGCACTGGCGTAGCGGGCCAACGCCGCCGGCGTCGATGGAAGTCCGAGGCGGGCGGCGCCCCGGCGGACGCCGAGGTCGGAAGCGGGGAAGGCGTCGGACTCGCCCAGGGCGCGCATGGCGATGATGTCGGCGGTCCATGGACCGATACCGGGCAGGGCGCCGAGGACGGCGAGGGCCTCGGCGCGGTCACAGCCCGGCCCGAGGTCGAGGTGGCCCTGGCCCAGCGCCTCGACCAGCCCGGCCAGGGTGCGCCGCCTGGCCGCAGGCAGTGCCGGCTCGGCGTGGCGGAGGGCCTCGGGCGAGGGGAAGAGATGGGTCAGCCCGCCGCCGGCATCGGTGACCGGCTCGCCGTGGCGGACGACCAGGCGACCGGCATGGGTTCGCGCCGCCTCGGTCGACACCTGTTGGCCGAGAACGGCCCGGACGGCGAGCTCGGCGCCGTCGACGCATCGGGGGACCCGCCGGCCCGGCGCCTTGGCGATCACCGGGCGGAGGGCAGGATCCTCGGACAGATGCCGGTCGACGGCGACCGGGTCGGCATCGAGGTCGAGCAGCCAACGACAGCGGGCAATGGTGGCGGTGAGGTCCCGTACATCGGAGAGCACGGCCCGGCAGAGGATGTGATCGGGCGTGGGAGTGAGCTCCACGATGCCCGGACCATGGCTCAGGCGGAGCGTCCGTCGGTAGGTGAAGCCGCACACCTCTTCCACACCCGGGACGGCGGTGGCGGCCAGGTGGCCGATGAGATTGTCGGGGCACAGGGGCCGGCGGAAGGGAAGGCGCAGGATGAGGGTGGAAGAGCCGCCTCCATCCGGCCGTGACGCGTCGGCCACCCGGGTGCGGAGGTGGGTGGGCGAACTGGCGAACACCATCTTGATGGTGTCGTTGAACTGGCGGACGCTCGAGAAGCCGGCCGCGAAGGCCACATCGGCCATGGGGAGCGATGTGGTCTCGATCAGGATTCGGGCGGTTTGGGCACGCTGGGCCCGGGCGATGGCGATGGGTCCGGCGCCGACTTCGGCCGACAGGAGGCGTTCGAGCTGGCGGACGCTGTATCCCAGCCGCGCGGCCAACGCCGACACTCCCTCCCGGTCGACCAACCCGTCGCCGATGAGGCGCATGGCCCGGGCCACGACGTCGGCCCGGATGTCCCATTCGGGTGACCCGGGTGTGGCGTTGGGGCGGCATCGCTTGCAGGCCCGGAATCCGGCCCGCTGAGCGGCCGCCGCCGAGGGGTAGAACCGGACATTGGCCCGCATGGGGGTTCGTGCCGGACAGCTCGGCCGGCAGTAGATGCCGGTCGAGGTGACCGCCGTGAAGAACCAGCCGTCGAAGCGGGGGTCACGGGACTGCACGGCGATGTAGCAACCCTCGAAGTCTTCGATCACCGGACCAGCATGGCTCAGTGGAGCCCGGATGTCTGGCGGAAATGCGACACGACGGTCCCGAGGCCCGAAAGGCGGCGGGCCCGGGGGAGCGGCGCCGCCGGAGCCGGATGCGGATCAGGTGGGGGGCCCACCCCTGTGTCAATCGGCCATCGGCAGGTCGAGGGCTTCCTTCCCGGTCAGCCAGGGCCGACCTGCGGCCGCCAGCTCCTCCCACTTCTGGAGATCGTTCCCATGCTGGCCGAGCTCCTCGGGAGTGGGTCCGAACTGGGCTGCGAGTGGCTCGAGCGCCTTGGTGTCGAAGTGATAGCACTCGGCGGCATTGGAGCCGAGCATCTGCTGGGTCTCGTCCACCGGGATATCCGAGAACGCCTTGCTCAGCCACTCCCGGGTGTGGGGCCACGTCCCTTCGGGATGGGGAAAGTCGTTGCCCCACATGATGTTGCCGACCCCTATCTCGTACCGCCGGGCCAGCTCCCGCCGCCGGGTGTTGGAGGCCCCGATGAAGCAGTTCCGGTCGAAGTACTCGCTCGGCCGCATGGACAGATGAGCGGTCAGTTGCTTTCCGAGCTTCTTGGCCGCGTGTTCACGGTCGTAGACGATGTCCGACGTCCACAGAAGGTCGGGAGCCCAGAAGGCGCCGCACTCGGTGGTGACGAACGTGAGGGACGGGAAACGCTCGAACGTTCCCGCCCACAGGAGAAACCACAGGGGCCGGGTCGACCACCAGCGAACCTCGGCGACGTAGATGCCGACGTTCTCCCCGTACGACGCCCGGTCGGCGGCTCCGGAATGGACGTGCACCGGCATCTCCAGCTCGGAGCAGACCGCCCAGACCGGATCGTATTTGGCATCGTTGTACGGCTCGTAGGGCTGCCACATCGAAGGGATGAGGATCCCTCCCCGGAGCCCGGACTCCCGCGCCCTCCGGATTTCGGTCACCGCGGCCGCGACGTCGAAGATGGGGACGATGGCCACACCGGCCCGGCGGTGGGGGCTCTGGTTGCAGAGCTCGGCCAACCACCGGTTGTGGGCCCGGGCCCCGGCCATCAGCAGGTCCACCGGCACGTCGGCGCTGGCGGCCAGACCGGCGCCGAACGGCGCCGAGGCCCCGCCGGTCACCGCATCGGCGTCTGGGAAGATGACCTCGCCGACGACCCCGTCCGCATTGAGCTCCTGGTCGCGTCGACTGGCGTCCCATCCGCCCCGGAGGCCTTCGGCGTTTTCCTCTTCCCACTCCGCGGCGAACTCTTCGTTGCGCAGACCCCGCTCGACCAGTTCGGCCTCCATGGCCTCTCGGGCGGCCAACTGCTGGTCGAACAGCTCACGGAATTCGGGATCGAGCCACTCCCGGTACTGTTCGTTCGGAAGCCCGGCATGGCAGTCGGCCGAGATCACCATGTAGTTCTTCATCGGGGTGTCTCCCTCGTTCGTCCGGGGGTCATCCTGGGACCTCCCGTAGGTAGGTGGGGTTCGTGCGCCTGAGCATCGAGTTCGCCCGCGCCTCGATCTGTCTGTCGATGGACTGGCTCGGGGCCATGATCCAGAAGTCTCCGGCCCGTACACCGCGCACGACCTGGTCGGCCACCTCGGCCGGCTCGGTGTAGTGGACGTCGATCCCGGCCGCGGCCATCTGGCCTTCGATGTCCTCGATGGTCGGATACGGGGTGCGGCGCGGACGCTCTTTGGCCAACGCCGGTGGCCGCACCCGCCACGAGGTGAAGATTCCGGTGCGCAGCATGTTCGGTCCGGGGAAGAGGACCGATGCCCCGACGAGCGCTCCGGCGTCTTCCAGTTGGGCGTAGAGGCACTCGGTCAGGGTCACGACGGCACCCTTGGTCACCGCGTACTGCGGTGTTCCACGCAGCGGTGACACCCCGCCGTTCCCCGAGGAGGTGTTGACGACATGTCCGTGGGCGCCGGAGGCGACCATGGTGGGTACGAAGGCGTTGATACCGTGGATGATGCCGTAGACGTTGACGTTGAACGCCCAACGCCAGTCGTTGAGTTCGTGCTCCCAGAGGGCCCCTTCCGCTCCGGCCCCGATGCCCGCGTTGTTGCACAGAAGGTGGACGGCGCCGAACTCGTCCAGGGTGGCATCGCGCAGGTGCTCCACGGAGGCGAACTCCGCCACATCGCACTGCACCCCGATGACGGCAAGGCCGTCGGCCTGAAGTTTCTCCACCGTCTCGGCGAGCGCAGCCTCGTCCACGTCGGCCAGGACCACCTTCATGCCCTCGCGGGCGAAGCGCTCACCCATGGCCTGACCGATGCCACCGGCTCCGCCGGTGACGACGGCCACCTGGCCCGAGAGGTGTTCGATCACTTGCCGCCCACCGGTGACATGTCGTCGTAGCGCTGGTGCACATACGGGCGAATCCACTCGCCGGGGACGGTGCCGTGGATCTCGCCGCGCTGGATGCTGCTGCGCTCGGCCAGAGTGATGGACACGAGCTCACGTACCGGGAGGTCGGCGACCGGATCGAAGCGAGAGTCGCGCAGGACGACGTCACCCGAAACCGACTCCAACGTGCGGGTCTGCTCGGTTCGGTGACAGTAGACCAGCGCCGGATCGGAATCGAAGCCCTTGCCGTCCGGCGACGGGAGGAACTTGAAGTAGAAGTCGGTCCGTGTCTCCGTGTCGGGGACATCCAGTTGGCCGGTGACGCGGCCGCTGACGTTGACGATCTCGACGCCCATCCGGGCAAAGGTCCCCGTCACCTGGTCACCCTGGCGGACCAGCTCGACGGCCCCCAGCTTTTTGGGCTCGCCGAAGGTCTCTCTACCCCCGGTGACCGATTGCTCGGTGGTCATCGGCATCAAGAGGGCATAGAAGCCCTCGGTTCCCTCGTGGCGGGCTCGTACCGAAAAGCTCCCGGCACCGAACGTCGGATACCCCGGAATGTCGACGGTGGCCACCGTCACTTTGACCAGCGGCTCCGATCCCGGCTCGATCGGGGGTGGAAGGACCGAGGCGATGATGTCCGGATCAGTGAGATAGGTCGCCACCAGGGTCGTGGCCCACACGTCGACCGAAGTCGCTTCCACCTCGCGGTTGCGCAACTGTTCTTCTGATCGTGCTCCGTAACGGACGTGTCCCATGATCCTCCTTGGTCGCTTTACGTTCCTCTGGGCATGCGGGGTCGTCAGGTCACGCCGGCGAAGGCGGGGCAGCGACCGGCTTCGTCCGGAATTTCGGCCGCTTCCAGCGTCCGGGCCACCTGTTCATGGGTCGGACCGACCCGTTCCGCCACATGGCTGAGGGCGTCCATGTCGAATCCGAAGAGCCGGGCGGCGTTGCCCCCGAGCATCTGTTGGACCTCGACCGGGTCGATGCCGGCGAAGGAGAGCCGGAGGGCCTCCATGCTGAACGGGTAGCTCGACTCCCGGTGGGGGTAGTCGCTGCCCCACATGATCTTGTCCACGCCCACCGAGTGCCGCATGGCCGCTTCCGCCGGACGCATGAAACTGGATCCCACGTGGCACTGGCGAGCCCAATACTCGCTCGGTCGCATCGAGAGCTGGGACACGACGGACTGCCCCCATTCGAGCTCTTGGGAGCCGGTGGCCGAGCCCATCCTCGAGAAGAAGAAGTCGAGGGTTCCGAGGGTTTCTGGGATCCACGCCGTTCCCTGTTCGGTGAAGACGAACTGGAGCTCGGGATGACGCTCCATGACCCCGGCGAAGATGAGATGCCACAGCGAGCGATGGGCCCACCAGGTGACCTCGAGCATGAACATGACCTTTTCGATGTCCTGGTCCCCGAGTGGCGGCACCGCGCTGCCGCTGTGATGGTTGATCGGAAGGCCGGCCACTTCGCAGGCCCGCCAGAGCGGGTCGTAGCTCCGCGAATACAGGGGCTCGAGACCCGAACCGGGAGGGGCCCCGGGCAGGAGGATCCCGGCGGTCATGCCCGCCTCGGCCGCCCATTCGACTTCGGCGATAGCCGCGGCCACATCGTGGAGCATGATCTGGACGATGCCGAGGCGGCGGCCGGGTGCTGCGGCACAGAAGTCGGCCAACCACCGGTTGTGGGCCCGCAGTCCGGCCCACCGGAGCTCGAGGTCGCCTTCGGTGGCCCCAGGCACCTGCACCTTCAAGGACGGCTCGGGGTAGAAGGGGGGAATGGTATTGGGAAAGACGACTTCGGCGACGATCCCGTCGGCCTCCAGCTCGGACTGCCGCCGATGGTGGTCCCAGTTCCGGCTGGCGTCTTCGCCCATGAGATCGTCGAACGGCACCCGGTATTCGGCGGCCCAGTCGTCGAACTGGGGGTGGAGCTTGCTCGGGAGATACTCCCGATAGTGGAGGAGGTCGGCTCCTCCGTGACAGTCAGCCGAGATGATCGTGTAGTGGCGCTCACCGCTCATCGTCTCGCCTCCCCCTCCTGCCTTGGACCCCATCCCCGGGGCGCCGGAGCCATTCCTGCTCCGGTCCATCGCTGCCTGTAACATCGTTACATGGCAGTGGGGCGAGGTCAAGCAGATTCCGGTCGGGTCCCCGGTGCCGGGCTCTCCCGCGATCAGGTCCTCGACGCGGCACTGCAGATCGTGGAGAGCGACGGAGTCGACGGCCTGACCCTCCGGGGCCTGGCCGGAAAGCTGGGTGTGGCGCCCACCGCCATCTACTGGCACGTGGGGGACAAACAGGCGCTGTTGGACGGCGTGGCCGGACGGGTCATCGCCGAGCTCGGCGAGGTGACCGTCCGGGGCCGTGACCCGGCGACTCGCATCGTGTCCATGGCCACGTCCCTGCGGAGCACGCTGCTCGAACGGGCGGAACTGGTGGCGCTGGTCCACCGTCAGGGTCGCACGGCCGCCCTCTTCCAGCCCGCCCGCCGGGTCCTGGTCAACGAGCTCGGATCGGCCGGCGTCGATGGGGCCGGGGTGGCGCTCGGGGTGCAGGCGGTGCTCAACCTGGTCATCGGCTCGGTCCTGCTGGACCGCCAGTTGGAGCGCCAGCCCGCGCAGCGCGAGAGCCCCGAGGAGCTCTGGTCGCCCGACGACGCCCCGGATGACCCCGAGCTCCTCGAGCACCTCTCGCATCCCTCGGACGAGGGCGAATTGTTCGACTTCACGTTGTCCGTCGTGGTCAGCGCCCTCATCCGGCGCTAGCCGCGGGCCGCTCTCCGGCACCTCGAAGAACCGGACCGCCGGACCGGGGGTGCGATCAAGGTCCCGCCCGAACGCGTCGATGAACCCGGGGTGCACTGCCCCGAGCGCCCGCTGAGCGACGACGTCCGGTTGGCCTGTTACGACCAGGTCAACCGTTCGACGCGCCGGGGTGCCCTGTTCGGCCCGCTGGCCGCCCTCATGCTGGTGATCATCTTCGGGCACGCCGTGCCGGTGTCGGGAATGATCGCATGGGCGGTGACGGTCACCGTGGTGACCGCCATCACGGTGGGCGCGTCGCAGATGTATCTCAGGCGGCGCAGCCGGGGTGAACCGGTGGGCCGATGGATGGCCGGACCGGTGACGGCGGCCATGAGCGGCGCCTCGTGGGCCTCGCTCCCGCTCTTCGCCTTCCCATCCGTGGGCCACTACGACCTCCGAGCCATCTACCTGGTGTTCCTGTGCGGGATCTCCGCGGCGAACGCCGTCGGCACCGCCGCCTGCCGCTCGTACTTCTTCCCGTTCCAGATCGCGCTCATGCTTCCCATCGATGCGGCCTGCCTCCTGGCCGGCGACCGGCCCACCCAACTGTTGGGGCTGGTCATGCCCCTCTTCCTCGGGGTGATGGTCGTGGTCCATCAAGAGGTGCATACGGTCGTGCTCAGCGAGCTCCACCTGCGAGAGCAGAACGTCGACGCCAATCGCGAGCTCCGGACCCTCAACGCCCAGCTCGGGGAGATCGCCCTCCGTGACGATCTCACCCGGTCGGCGAACCGGGTCGCATTCGTCGACGCCCTGGCCAACGCCACGGCGGACGTTCGTCGGACCGGCTCCGTTGTCGGTGTCGTCTTCCTCGACCTCGATCGCTTCAAGGTCATCAACGACTCCCTCGGCCACCAGGCCGGGGACGAGCTCCTGGTACAGGTGGCCGAGCGGATTCGCGGGGTCCTGCGCGACGGCGACGTGCTGGCCCGATTGGGCGGGGACGAGTTCACCGTCCTCCTCCGCGAGCTCCGTGACACGAAGGAGTCACACGAAGCGGCGGAGCGAATCCACCACACCTTCGACGCTCCCTTCACGATCGCCGGACGCCAGGTCGTGGTGACCGCCAGTGTCGGTGTGACGGTCAGCGGCAACGCCGACATCGGCCCCCAGGACCTTCTCCATCAGGCGGACCGGGCCCAGTACCAGGCCAAGGAGAACGGGCGGAACCGGGTCGAGGTGTTCGTGCCGACGCTGCACCCGATGTCCCGTCGACGTCTCGATCAGGAGACGGCCCTCAGGGCTGCCCTGGTCAACGGTGAGATCGTCGCCCACCTGCAGCCGCAGATCGACCTCACCAGCGGAAGCATCGTGGGCGCCGAAGCCCTGGCGCGCTGGAACCATCCCGACGGTGGGGTGGTCAGCGCGGCCGACTTCGTGCCCCTGGCCGAAGGGTCCGATCTGATTCTCGAGGTGGACAAGGTGGTGCGACGCAGCGCCATCGAGGCCAGGGTGGCCTTGGCGCTGGCCGGCTGCGACCCCGACTTCCGGGTCTGGTGCAACGTCTCGGCCCACCAGCTGACGACCGCCGATCCGGTCGCCGACCTGCTCGAGGACCTGCATGACGCCGGTTGTGATCCGAGGGGTATCGGTGTCGAGCTGACCGAGACGGCTGTCATGGCCCATCTGGCCACGGCCGCAGTCCGGATCGAAGAGGTCCGTCAGATGGCGGTCCGGGTGGCTCTCGACGATTTCGGCACCGGCCACTCATCCCTCGCCCTCCTCCGGTCGATGACGGTCGACGAGCTGAAGGTCGACCGGAGCTTCGTGTCCGATATGGTCACCGACGAACGGGATATGGCCATCGTCCGGGCCATGACACTGCTGGGCAAGGAGTTGGGACTGCTGGTCGTGGCCGAAGGGGTGGAGACGTTGGCTCAGGCCACGCTGCTGGCCGACCTCGAATGCGATCGGGCGCAGGGCTTCCTCTGGTCGGCCGCGGTCCCGTTGGGGGAGTTCCTGTCCATGGTGCGGGGGACCTTCCCGGTACGGGCCGACGGTGTCGGCCCGTTGGCGGGGGAGTGGGGGGAACGGGGGATCCCGGCCGTCCGTTGAGGCCCGGTCGGTGAGCCGGACTTACCGGTAGTGGCGCCGGCGGAGCCGCGGATTGGCCAGCACCGAGGGCGTCCAGCCGGCATCTTCGGGATTGACGTTGGTGCCCGGCGCCACGATCTCGTCGAGGCGGTCCAGCACGGCCCGCTCGAGACGGACGTCAGGCGCCGACAACTGTGATTCGAGTTGGTCCATCGTGCGCGGTCCGATGATGGCGGCGCTCACCGCCGGGTGCTCGAGCACGAAGGCCAGGGCCAGTTCGATCATGGTCAGTCCGGCCTCATCGGCCACCTCGGCCAGTTCGGTGACGATCTCGAGTTTCTTCTGGTTGGCCGGGACGGACAGGTCGTAGCGGCCCGGTAACCGTTGGGCCCTCCGACTGGTGTTCTCCTTGCCCGTCCCGAACGTCCCCGACAGCCACCCGCCGGCCAGCGGGCTCCAGGGGATGACGCCCATCCCGTAGGACTGGGCCACGGGGAGCACGTCCCGTTCGATGCCCCGGACGAGGATCGAGTACGGAGGCTGTTCCGTCATGAACCGCTCGCGACCCCGGCGCTCGGCCACCCACTGGGCCTCGACGATCTGCTCGGCGGGGAATGTCGAGCTCCCGAAAGCGCGGATCTTGCCGGCGTGGACCAGATCGGTCAGGGCCCCGAGGGTCTGGTCGATCTCCACGGTCTCGTCAGGGCGGTGGACCTGATAGAGGTCGATGTAGTCGGTGCCCAGCCGCCGCAGGCTGTTCTCGCACTCGGCCATGATCCACCGCCGGGAGTTGCCTTGGGCGTTGGGGTCGTCGCCCATGGGCGCCCGGGCTTTGGTGGCGAGCACAACCCGGGTCCGGTCCACCTGGGCCAGCGCCTGGCCCACGATCTCCTCGGATTCGCCGGCCGAGTACACGTCGGCGGTATCGACGAAATTGATGCCGGCGTCGAGGGCGCGGTGGATGATCCGGATCGAGTCTTCATGATCGGGATTGCCCCATTGGCCGAACATCATCGCTCCGAGGCAGAGGGGACTGACCTGGATTCCGGTTCGGCCGAGTGTGCGGTTCTTCATGCTGCGACTCTATGGGGCGAACGAGCCCCCGGGGCCTCGAATCGACAATCCCTCCGGTGGCCGGGCTGCCGGGCCCGGTGGGCCGGGGGCAATCGATGGCCTGTTCATGAGCGGGGACAGCCCTCCACCCCGTCGGAAGGGGTGGAAGGTGGCTACTGGACCGAGGGGCAGGGTGCCCAGCAGCACCAATTCCGGAACGGTTCCCCGCTCGACGGATTTGCTAACACCAGTATACCTATCGGAGTAGTCGATTGGAATCCCCGAAGGGCGAGATCGGCAAATCGTGCTTGAGCCGGGCTGTTCTCCGCGGCACCGGGAGAGGGCCCGTTCGGGGGTCAGGGGCCAGCGACCGCTCGGAGATCGGTCATGGCGTCCCGCATGACGTCGGTGAGATCCCGGTCATCGCTCCCACTCGACCATCGTTCGATAGCCACACGCAACACCGTCATGCCTGCCTCGGCAGCCAGGCTGGCTTGGGGTTCACCCACGCCGCGCTGATGCAGGGCCTCGGTCACCGACGCGGCGTAATCGGCCAGCTTGGCCAGTTCCCGCTCCCGCAGCTCGGGGTTGGCGGCGATGACGTCGTGGCGTTGACGGGCCAGGTCCCGGCGCGACTCGCCGAGCATGATGGCGGCGGCATCGAGCCCACCGGCGACCGAGTCGAGGGGCCCGTGACCCGGGGGTGCCCCGACCACGCCCGCCACGATCCGTTCCCGGAGGAGGGCCGATCCGCCAAAAAGCACCTCCCGTTTGTCGGCGAAGTGCCGGAAGAAGGTCCGTTCGGTCAGCCCCGCCCGAGCGGCGATCTGGGCTGCGGTGGTCTGGTCGAAACCCCGTTCGGAGTACAACGCCAGCGCTGCTTCTTGCAGCCTCCCGCGGCTGTCCGGCTCCCATCGACCCATGACGGCCATCCTACTGTTGACAGTCACTGACATCCGTCTTATGCTGATAGCAGTCACTGACATCATCGGAAAGCCCCGGAGGTACATCATGAGAGTCTTCGTCACCGGCGCATCAGGCTGGATCGGTTCGGCGGTCGTGCCGGAACTGCTCGGAGCCGGCCACGAAGTGGTGGGCCTGGCCCGTTCCGAGGCATCGGCGCAGCGACTGGAAGCGGCCGGCGCCCTCGTTCACCACGGCGATGTCGACGACCCCGAAGGCCTGGCCAAGGCGGCATCCGACGCCGACGGTGTCATCCATCTGGCCTTTCAGCACGAGATCGCTTTCGGCGGAAATTTCGCCGCAGCGGCGGCGGCCGACCGCCGGGCCGTGGAGGCCATGGGTGCGGCGCTGGCTGATTCCGATCGTCCCTTCGTGCTCGCCTCGGGGGTGCTCGGGCTGGCCGCGGGTCATGTGATCACCGAGGAGGACGGTCTCGTCCCCAGCGCCGAACTCCGGGCCAATCCGGCCGGTCGTCGGCTGGCGACCGCGCTGTTGACGCTGTCCCTCCGGGGAGTCGGCGTCCGCTCGTCGGTCCTGCGGCTGCCGCCGACGGTCCACGGCGACGGCGACCAGGGATTCGTGTCCACCATTGTCGGCATCGCCCGCCAGCGAGGTGTGGCCGAATACGTCGGTGACGGTTCCAATCGCTGGCCGGCGGTCCACCGCTCCGACGCCGCCCGCCTGGCCCGCCTGGCCCTCGAGGCTGCCCCGGCCGGTTCGGTCCTCCATGCCGTCGCCGACGAAGGGGTCCCGCTTCGCGAGGTTGCCCAGACGATCGGGCGTCACCTCGACGTGCCGTCGGCCTCGGTGTCCACCGCAGATGCGGCTGAGCACTTCGCCCATCTGGGCCACTTCATCGCCCTGGACAGCCCGGCCACGGCCACGATCACCCGTGACCTTCTGGGCTGGGAGCCGACCGGACCCAGCCTCCTCGAGGATCTCGAGCAGGACCACTACTACCGGTAGGGGATTACTACCGGTAGGGGATCTCCCGTCCTGGTGGACGAGCTCCGACCGCGGCGGCACGGGGCCGACCGGGACCACGGTGGGAGGGCTGGTGCCGTCCGATGGTGGCCGGTCGAGCTCCTGGGCTCAGCCCGCGTCACCCTTATAGGCCGGCGGTGGTCCCTCCTGGGGTCCAAGCTCGGGTGCGAAGGCCGAGGAGTAGGCGTCGAATCGAATCCGCCAGGCATCGGAAGAGGGTGACCCGCCCTCGAGTCTGTCGAGACAGTCGTCCCATCCGGCGGCATTGCGGGCTGCCGCTCCGGGTGGCAGATGGTTGATCAACACGAGTCGCGTCCCGTTTCCGTGCGGCGTCAGCTCGAAGCGCAGGGTTTCCTCCCCCCAACTGAAGGCGAGCACCTCGGGTTCCTTGAGGAAGAGCACTTCGCCGTTGAGGGTCATGTCGATCACCTCCGGCGGGAAGGTGAACGTGATCGAGGCCCCGACCGCCCACGCCCCACCGGCCACGACCACATCACAGGGAAACCATCTTCGGAGTTCGTCCCGGTCGGTCAGCGCTCGCCACACCCGCGGAGGCGGGTCCGAGAGTTGGCGTTCGAGGCGAACCGCGGCGCGATCCCCGTCCTGGGCGGCGGTGGCATCAGTCATCGGTGCTCCTCTCACTGACGTGGGACTCGTCGAGATGTGCCTCCAACTGGTCGAGGCGGGCGGTCCAAAAGATCCGGTACGGCTCGAGCCAGGCGTCGAGGGCTTGCAGGGGCTCGGGCCGCACGCGGTAGAGGCGACGCTGGCCGTCCACGCGGGCGACGACCAGCCCGGCCTCTTTGAGGACACGAAGGTGCTTCGATACCGCGGGCTGACTCACCCCCAGGTGAGTCACCAGGTCCCCGACGGATCGCTCCCCGGTCTGGAGGACGTCGAGGATGGCCTGACGGTTGGGCTCGGCCAGCACCTGGAAGGCGGGGAGTGTCTGCACCCTCCCAGTATGCGCTTTCAGTTATATAACTGTCAACGGATATAAGGCGACCGATCGGTTCACCGGTCCGACGGGGAGAAGGGACCGGAGCGGCCGGCGGGCCGAGGTCCCGACCGGCATGCCATGGTCCCGATGAGCGGGCCCAGGTCCCGATGAGAAGGTGACGGGCGCGCCGTCAGAAGACGGCGGTTCCGTCGACATAGCCGAGCTCGAGGAGGACGGCCTCAGGGGCCCGACGTCCGATCGAGGCGCGGATGGGGGCAATGTCGGTCGCGCTGGAGAAACCGGGGAGCCAGTCGTCGTGGTGGCTCAGCACCACCCGGCGGGGTTGCAGGCGGGCGACGTGATCGGCGACGAAGTCGGCCAGCGTGCCCTGGATGGGTTCACCGTTCACGTTGGCCCGCCCCGCCGCGGCCACGATGGCCACATCCGGGTGGAGCTGGTCGACCACGCCCGTCCAGTGCCCGCTGGTGTCCTGGTACAACAACGTGCCTTCGGGTGTTTCGAGGTAGAAGAGGAGCGCCCCTCCGTCCCCCCGGGGGCTGTGGGCGCCTGACGCCGTGAGGAGGTGTTCGACGGCCGCCTGGTCCAGCGCGGTGCCCAGGTAGGTGGCCAGTTCCTCCATCCGCAGCCGCTGCTCCTGCAGGGTCACACCGAGATCACCGAGACAGACTTCATCGGCTCGGCGCGTGCCCTGCAGCGACCACACGCAGCTGTGGGTACTGGGATAGGCGGTCACCCGTACGTCGCCCCCGAGGTCGATCGTCTCGCCACCGGCCACGCACAGCATCCGGTCCGGAGCGACGCCGGCTGCCTCCATCACCCGGACAGTCTCGTAGCTGCCGACCAATGTGGCCGAAGTATTGGCCATGATCGTCTCGGCACCGAACAGATGGTCGAAATGGGAGTGGCCCACCAGGATCCAGTCGCACTCTTTGATATCGGCAGCTGAGCGACCGGCGCCGGCGGCCGAGGCCACGCGGTCGATGTACGCGTCCAGAAAGATCGTGAGGCCAGCGGTGCGCAGGCGGAATGTCGCGCACCCGTACCAGTCGAGCGTGGTGCTCACACGGGCACCGAGTCAGGCGTTGCCGGTACCGGTCAGGTCGGCTTGCCGCTTGGCCGCAGCCAGTCCCGCTGAGCTGTAGACGCCATCAGGGAAGACCGCATCCCAGGCATCCCGTACCCCGCGGAAGTCCTCGCTGGGTCCATAGGTGGCGCGGGCCGCAGCGATCACTTCGTCCCGCCGGGCGGCCACGACAGGGCCCAGGGCGAACTCCAACTCGGTGTCGATCTGGTTCACCGATTCGGCAAAGCGTCGTTCGTGCCCGATCAAACGGACGGCACTGGCTGGAGGTGTCATGGAAGAGTCCTTGTCGGTAGTGGGATTGTGCGGAGGGGGGTCCGCCATCCGATCCCTTGGCCCTCGTCGGGCTCCGGGTGCTGGGACAACCGTAGCGTGCGCCTGGGCGACTGCGGCCGGCACCCCGGGGACCGCGTTCAAGAGAGGCCCTGTGCCTTGCCTCGAAGGGGCTTCAGCTTCCGCGCCGGATCTGTTGGCCTTGCACGTCGGGTTCGAGTCCCCAGGACGAGACCCAGGTGGGTGTGATCCGGATGACTTCGCGGCTCATGAACGGCACAGGGGGGTCGACATCGGAGAGGGCCACCGCGGTGCCGCGGATCTCGAGGCCCCGGACCGTCCAGGGATCGGTCGACACGAGGTCATCGACCACCAGGGCCACACGGGTGTTGGCCTGCACGTTGCGGAACTTCCGGGTCGCGCCCATCGCATGCCCGCCGATGATGACGTCGCCGGTCTTCTCGTCGAGGAACACGCCGATCGGGTTGTTCTGGGGGGCACCACTGGCGTCCACGGTGGCCAGACGACCGAGCGGCTGGCTTTTCAGGTAGGCCCGCTCGGTGTCCGTCAAGGCGATCGTCGTGGTCATGGTCGCAGTTTACGATCTGTCGCCGCCCACCCGGGTCGGGAATACTGGTGTCGTGCTTCTCATCGACGCGGCGAACGTCGTGGGCTCCAGGCCGAACGGCTGGTGGCGAGATCGACCCGGCGCGGCCAGAGCTTTCGTGGATCAGATTCGAAGCGCCGTGAGGTCCGGTCGGCTGGGCGCGCCGGTCGTCGTGGTCCTCGAAGGAGGTGCTCGCGGCGGCGCAGCATCAGGAGCCGCCGAGGGCGTCACTGTTCTTCATGCGTCCGGCAGCGGTGACGATGCCCTCCTGGCGGTTGCTGCCGATGCCGACGGCCCTGTCATCCTCGTGTCAGCGGATCGGGCACTCTGTCGGCAGGCTGAGGACTTGGGAGCAAGTGTGGCGCGCCCTGGGTGGCTGATGGACCGGCTCGATCCGAGACCATGAACGCTGGAGTGCGACGAGTCCGGCTGCGAAGCACCGTCCCGGGCCGGATCAAGAAATCCCACTGCTCCTTCGTCGATCAGCCGTGGTGGCCGTGCCTCCCGTCGTGGTATTGAGGCCCTCGTTGTACGGGCCGACCCGGGCCCCTGTCGTCCAGCCACTGGGCCGCACGGTGGTCCGACGGCCCACTGCATCGCCGGGTCACAATTAGGATTCCGCCGTGCTGACCCCGCCCATGGATCTGTCCGAGGCCAGCCTGATGGCTGTCATCGAACGGGGCTGGGGTATCACCGTGGCCTCGCTCAGCTATCGCCCGGTCGGGTTCGGAAGTCATCACTGGGTGGTGACAGATACTGAGGACGCCCGCCATTTCGTGACGGTTGACGAGCTCAGCCCGGAATCGCGGCGGGGAGATGAGGTCTCCGTGCACGGATTGCACCTTCGCCCGGCGTTGACCGCCGCTCTCGACCTGCGTGACGTCGGCTGCGGTTTCGTTGTCGCTCCCGTCCCCACCACAACCGATGCGCCCCTTGTCCAGTTCGGCTCCTATTCGATGACCCTCTATCCCTTCATCGAAGGGGAGAGTTTTTCGTTCGAGGCACCGTTCGGCCACGTCGACCGTGAGCGGATCCTCGAGTTGGTCGTGGCCCTGCATGGCGTACCGATCACTGCCATCCGCCCGCCGGCAACCGATGGATTCGTCGTTCCCTGGCTCGAACGGCTCGAACACGCCCAGCCTCGCAACGGCAGGGCCGAAGCCGACCTCCCGCTGGCGGGAGAGGCTTCACAACTCATCGTCGACCACCAAGCCCAGATCAGAAGAGCGATCGCCCGGTACCGGGCGCTCGTGGCCCGGTACCGGAGCCATCCCGGTCCTGTGGTGGTCACTCACGGCGAGATCCATCCCGGGAACGTGATGGCGACCGCAGGAGGCTGGGTGATGGTCGACTGGGACACTGCGCTGCTGGCCCCGCCCGAGCGGGATCTCTGGAGGCTCGCCCAAGGGGAAGGATCAGTCCTCCGGGCCTATGCCGATGCCACCGGGAAGGCTCCCCGCGAGCGGCTCATCGAGCTGTATGAGATCCGCTGGGACCTGGCCGATATCGCCTCGTTCGCTGCGGAGCTCCAAAGGCCGCACGGAGACACCGAAGACAGTCGGAAGGCACTGGAGCTCTTGGGTTCGGTTGTAGGCCGCCTCCCGTCGTAGCGAGATCACCGGCCGTCAGCCCGACTCGGCAGCGCGCGCTCCCTCATTCGCGTCCTCGAAGTGACCAGGACCAGGAAGGAAGCCCGGGACCGGGTGGCGGTCATCGAGCGGGACGTCGACAAGCTCAGTCTCTCGGCGTGGTGTCAGCGTGACGACGTTCCCGTGTCCTTCGTGTCGGGGTGACCCGGGAAGGCCGGCCGACCCCGAAGCTCATGGCCTTGCCGCGGTTGGATGCCGGCCGTCCGTGCCCGACTGCCATGCGAGCTTGTACCTCATGGCCAGGGTGTAGGGCATCGTTCCGATTCCCATGAAGATGATGCTCAGAGGTATGCCGATACCGGTGAGGGCGAAAAGCGCAGCGAGGGGATAGAAGACGATGCTGGAGGGAACCTGCAATACCATGAGGCCGGCGATCAACCACTTCTGCCCACCTGTCAACTTCGACTTGGTTGCCCCGGGCGTCGCCTCGGACGGGTATCCGGCTTCCACGCCCGAACATGCTACCCGTCGATGTCCGGGATCAGTCGGCTGAACTCCGCCACTTGGCGTGGCCTGGGTTCTTGCTCGCGGCCCGATGGGGACGCGAACCATCCGGGTATCAGGAGGTGGTCCAGAGGGTGTCGCCGTCAGCGGAGCGACGGGCCTCAGACGGTGCACCGACCCGGACGACTTCATCGTCGCTCAGCAGTTCAGGCGTCGCCACCACGCGACGACCATGACGGTGACCGAGCATCCGGTGCCAGAAGTCGGCCTCTTGGCGGGCTGACTCGGCAGTCTCGATCTGACCGGCCCGCATGGCCCGGTTGTGACGGATAGAACCAACGAGCACGGGGACGGTGGCGATAATGACTCCCACCACCATGAGCGGGATGGCAATGACGAGAGCATTCATAGTCACTTGGCTGGCGTGATCGGGAAGGCCAGCCCCTCCTGTGTCGTGTTGTACCCACGCAGGCACAGATCAAACCGGGCGACCTCCACCGCTGCCCGTGGCGCTTCACTCCGCGGCTTCCGCCGCAAGGACCACTCCGGGCATCGTCGAGCCACGTGCGGAGCCCGGGCCCGGGTGTCCGCCACCTGGTCGGAGTGAGAAGCGTTCATACCGGCCCCGATGCCAGAACCCATGCGCCGCACGTCTATCGTTTGGCTTCTGATGTTGTTTCTTCCCGAAGCCGGCGGTCCCAGCGAACCGGTGCCGGCCACCATCGAACGTCGACCGGGCTCGGTCCGTCGGACCTCCACCATCGACACGGCGCGGCCGGACGGCTTCGGGGGGGATCTGGTCATGACTGCCCGGGGCGCGATCTCCGGACCGCTCCGGACGCCACGTCGGTGGTGGTCAACCAGGTCGACCTGTCCCTGCGGGTCGGCGGCTCGAACCGGCAGATCCTTTCGATCGCCGCATCTCCACCCCGACCGGGCTTGGATCGACTGGTCGGCTCTGTGGTCGGCCCCGGCTTCCGGTCGCGGGTCAACGAGGTGTGTCCCGGCGAGCGCGAGGCCGGCACGCTCCTCCACCTGTTGTTGGACGACCTCCCTGGTGCCGCCCTGGTCTCGGGCTACTCGGCCCAGCGGGGCGGGGCCCTCGATCAGCCCCGTCGGGCCGCCGCCGATGTCGGGAGCACATCGGGTCTGGCCCGGATGATGGCGTCTCAGGACGACCTCTGCGCCGGGTGGGCCCACGATGGCACCCTGATGGTGACCGTCCGCTCCGCCGGCCAGATCCCGGTGTCGGCAGGCCCGCCGGCTCCACCGCTCGAACGGGGTGATGACCCACTGGCTTGGCACGCCATGGCCGCGCTCCCTCCCCACGCCATGCGCCGCCGGCGTCGGCTCGACGTCGTCGGGCCTGACGGGGCGGAGGGGCCGTACCGCTTCGACGCCCACTTCCGTGACAGCCACATGGACCAGGACGGGATGGAATGGGTGGTGCACGAGTACTCGGTCAGCGGCGCATTCGACCCCGCCGGAGGCCGGGTCCTCGACATCGGGGCCGAGGCCCACGTGCTCCCGTGGATGGAGTGCCCCGGTGCCGTGGCCAGCGCCGGTCGCCTCTCGGGCATGCCCATCGCTGAACTCCGGACCCGGGTCCGACGGGAGTTCACGGGCACCTCCACCTGCACCCATCTCAATGACACGCTGCGGTCGCTGGGCGATCTGGAGGTCCTCGTCGACGAGCTGTCGGACTGATCCTCCTCCACCCCGGAGTTGAGCCCGACGGTGACGGCCCCACCCGGCGGCCCTTGCGTCCCGGGCCGGGGCAGAAGCAAGATCAGCGGGGATTTCCCAGAGGAGTTGTGGATAAGCTCGTCGGGGCGGGAAGGTCCTCAGGGGACCCACGCGACCCTCTGAACCATGGAAGTGAGCTCCGTTGACTGATCAAGACGAAGAGGCCGTCCGCGGCAAGAATGTGATTGTTGTCATCTCCTTCCGCGACGCGTACATCTATGCCACGGACGCGGAAGCCGGCACGAGGCCCGAGCGCGTGATCGCGCCCGATCCCCACGGACGCTTCCACAAGGTTCACCACCAGGCCGGGAATCCATCGGGAACCTACGAAGACGACAGTCCTGCCTACTGGGCCGAGATCACCGCGGAAGTGGCGCCGGCGGGTGCGATCCTCGTCTTCGGCCATGGCAAGGGCAAGGCCAATGCGTCCCATCAGTGGGTTGCCTACGTCGAGAAGCATCATCGGGATGTGGCCGCCAAGCTGGTGGCCGATGTGCGTATCGACATCGACCATCTGGACGAGGAACAGGTGCTCCGGCTGGCCCAGATCTACTTCGGCGAGGCGCCCGAGCGCGACGCCGGCGATTCCCGCAGGGGTGTCCCCGAAACGTGAAGGGCCCGCGGCCCGACGTCACTGATCAGGCGATGGAGCTGATCGATGGGTCTGCCGGCCGTGTGGGTACCGCGGCAACGGTCCAGAACCGGCCCCGCGTCGGTTGTGGATAGAGAGATCGGACATGGCCACCTCCCACTGGCACAAGATCTATGCCACACGGGTCGAAGCACCGCCGCCTGTGCTGTTCGAGCTGTTGTCGGATATGCCCAACTATCGGCGTTGGTTGCCGCCGTCAACGTCATTCGAGGGGACTGCCGACGTAACGCCCTACCCGGTCCGGCTCGGGAGTCGGTACCGCGACGGGAGGCCGGGTGAACCGGGCAAGGAGTGGTGGGGGACGGTCACGGGCTTCCAGCCACCCGGGTCGATTGATTTCCACCATACGATCGAGGTGAGCCAAGTTCGGGCCACCGTCGATGTGCACATTCACTACTCCTTCGAGGAAGTGGAGGGGCAGACCGAGCTCGGTCGTTGGCTCGTCTTGGATATCGAGATGCCACTGTTCCTTCGACCACTTCGGATCGCCATCATTCGCAGCTTCGACAGGGAGAACATGCGGACGATGGCGGCCGTCAAGCAGTACGCCGAAGCCCACCGGGACGGACTCCCGAATCAACCCGGGGAGCGCCCCGGCAGCTGACCGGCTGATCGGGTCAAGAGCCCGGTCGCGACGTCGGTACTTCCGTCTGAATCCAGGCCGCCATCAGCCCGCCACCGATGACCGCATGCTCGGTCGGATGCCGGACGAGCCGACCGTGCGTCGAAAGAAGCGCGGTCACGGGTGGCGCCGGGCCCGGATGACGGCATCGACCCCGGTTCCGGCCACGGACCGGGGACGGTCCTCGGCAATGAGCACCGTCCAGCCTGTTGGATCGAGCGCGGCGGTGCCGGCCTCGACCGAGACCTGAAGCTGGCCGGCCGCGGCCGTTTCCATGCCGGTCGTGGGGTCGATGGGCTGGTGGCCGACCATGAGCAGGGTCCCGCCGCGGGCCACTCCCGCCGCCAACCGCCGGACCATGGCCTCCACCGAATCGACGACGTGGACGTACAGGGAGAGGACAAGGTCGTAGTGCGCCGGTTCCGGCGTCCAGACGGCGAGGTCACCTTCCACCCAGTCGATGCGCTCGTCGACATCCCCACCCACCGTCTCGGCCGTCGAACGGGCGTGGGCCAGGGCGGTGGGCGAGAAGTCGACGGCAGTGACGTGCCACCCACGCGCGGCCAGCCACAGGGTGTCCGATCCGTGGCCGCATCCGGCATCGAGGGCAAACCCCGGGTTCAGGTTCGCGACCTCGCCCACGAGCCACTGGTTCGGAGGACGGCCCGCCACACGATCCCCATGGTCACCGAGGACCTCCGACCATCGCTCCTCCCAGAAACGCCGGTCGTAGGTCGGCCCGGTCACAGGGGCGCCGCCGTGACACGGCGGTCGGGGACATCCACGGCCCGGAGCCTACCGATGTGGTCGTGGCCGGGTGTCTGGTCCGGCCGGCACGGGCATGGCCGGCCTGCACTGTTACTGCGTGTCGAAGCGGAACCAGGAGATGCCGAGGGTGGTGAGGACGATCACGTAGCCGAAGCAGGCCAGCAGTGACATCCACTCCTGCGTGTCGAAGGACCCGGCGCTGACCACGCCGGCGAAGACCTGCATCAGCGCCCCGACAGGAGACCATTTCGACACCGCGTCCCAGAAGCTGCCCAGTTGGCCGGAGGCTCCGAAGAGGCCGAGCATGACCAGCCCGATATAGAGGAGGCGACCGAAGGCCTGGACGGTGTCGGCCGACTTGACCAGGCCCACGAGCGCTTGGGCCACGGAGAGAAAGACGGCCGACCCGAGGATGGAGACCAACAGGACCAGCACGTAGGTCTCCATCGAGAGCGACAGGTGGTGGATGTTGTCCCCCAGGACGAGCACGACAAGGGCGATGACGAAGTTGGAGACCATCTGGACCGAGAGCCGACTGGTCATGACGACCCAGTTCGGAGCGGGGGAGACCCGGAGGCGCTGGAAGACGCCGTTGTCGCGGTCGCGGGCCACCATGGGGGCGTAGCCCATGATGGAGGTCCCGGCGATGCCCGCGGTGATGGCGAGCCCGAGGATGAACGCCGCTCCACCGAAACTCCGCGTGGCTTTGGACGAGCTGGTCGTGGACAAGATGATCAGGGGAAGGAGCAGGCTCAGGATCATGCGCATCTTGTTCTTGGTCAGCACGACCAGATCGGCCCGCACCAGGGCCTCCAGCATGGTCCCGAGGCTCGGGGCCTCGACGGTCGTCGGTGCGGTGGCGCTAGTCACGGATTTCACTCCCGGTCAGTCCGATGAATACGTCTTCCAGGGTCACCTCACCGCGGGCCGCGGCCCGGACCAGCGGGTCGTCCCGATGCTGGTCGATGAGGTTGCCGGGTGTATCGGTGGCCAACACCCGGCCGTGGTCGATGATGGCCACCCGGTCGCAGACGGCCTGAGCTTCCTCCATCGAATGGGTGGTGAGCAGGATGCTCCCGCCTTCGGCCCGAATCCGTTCGATCCGGCCCCACAGGTGCCGACGCGACTGGGGATCGAGTCCGGTGGTGGGCTCGTCGAGGAGCAGGAGGGTGGGATCGTGAATCACGGCCACGAACAACGAGAGCCGCTGCTGTTGACCGCCTGAGATCTGTTTGGTGGTCCGGTCCAGCTCGTGGGTGAGACCGATCTCGCACAGAGCCCGGTCCAGCTCGTCGTCACTCATGGACACGCCGTAGAGGCCGGCGTAGAGGCGGGCTACCTGGCGTACCGTCAGTTCGGACTGGAAGCCGGTGGACTGCAGCTGCACTCCCATCTGCGCCTTGGCCAGGGCCGGCCGTTGGACGATGTCGACGCCGTTGAGTGTGACCGCGCCCGAGCGCGGCCGGCGCAATCCCTCGATCGCACTCAGCGTGGTGGTCTTGCCTGCCCCGTTGGGGCCGAGCAGTCCGAAGATCTCGCTACGGCGAATTTCGAAACTCACCCCGTCGACGGCGACCTTCGCTCCGTAGGCCACGGTCAGCTCGTGGACTTCGAGGACCGTGGCGCGATCCGTGGCCGTCGGGGCGGGCACCGGCCGAATGGCGTCGACCCCGGAAGGTGCCGGCGAAGGGATCGGAGCATTCGGATGTTGACGACGATTCCGACGCCTCACTCCGATCGCCACCCGGATCAGCAAGAGCACGGCGACGACCAACACGATGATGTGGGAGCTGCCTGCGGCAGCTGCCAGCATCATGAGGCCTCCTTGGCCGCTCGGCGTCCGGCCATCGGTTCGAGCCGGTCGACCAGCATCTGGAGGGCACCGATCACCTCGCCGAGTTCGGCCGGGGACGGATCGCCGAGGGCCCGGGCGATGGCAGTGTCGGCCGAAGACGTGACCCGACGGCGCGCCCGCGCAACGGCCTCGGGCACGATCCACACCAGGGTCCGGCGACGGTCGTGGGGGTCGGTGTCGGTCCGGACGGTGCCGATCCGGCGCAGTTTGATCACCGAGGTCGACACGTGGCTCTGGGGGTAGCCGGTCCGCGCCGTGATCTCGCTGATCGAACTGCCCGGATTGGCGGCGATGTCGAGCAGGACGAGGCGGACGCCGCTATTGAGTCCCTGTCCGGGCAGCCCTTCCTCGGCCAGTTTCATGAGGCGGCGGCCCAGGAGGAACAGGTCGGTCGATTGCATAGAAAAAAGATACATCAATTTCTGATGGAATTGAACCACCGGATCGCCTCCCCCGGATCCACCGTCCGCCCGGGGCCCCTTGGTCCAACTCGGCCTCCGGGTCCGTCCGGTGGCACCGGGCCGGCATGAGCGGGGCGGACCCGACCGGCACCGACGTCGGACGGGTCGACTCAGCCGGGAGCTGGTTTCGGTGCCGGGAAGTGTGTGTCCGGGGCGGTGCTCCGAGTCGGTGAGATGAGAACCGATTGAGAACCGTCCACGGGCCTTCGGGCCGGACCCGGTCCAGCCCGAGGGTGAGCGATGCCCAGGCCACACTGTCCTGAAACGACTGCATGGGGTAACGCCCACGGAGAGCGGCTGAAGGGGATCGAACCCTCGTCATCAGTTTGGAAAACTGAGGCTCTACCATTGAGCTACAGCCGCGTGTTTCGGAGGTGCGAGCATAACATGGGCTCAGCCACGATCCGTTGTGACCTGGCCTTTTGCTGCCCGGGTGCGAGCACCCACGGGGCTGCCCCGTACCGGTGGTTCGGCCTCGAACCCGGTCGGCCGTTTCGCACCACCGCGTCCGGCGTCGGGAGATCGATGCCTACAGAGAGATCGATGCCTACAGAGAGGCGTCGACGATGACTTCCTCGGCGGAGTGGTCGGTCGGGAAAATGAACTTGTGGTAGATGACGAACTTCACCAGCCAGAACACCACATTGACGAAGAAGAAGGCCACGCCGACGATGGCCAGGTGGAAGCTGTGGCCGGTCGGGATGTGATGGGCGATGGCTCCGGTGGCCAGGCTGGTCAGGACGATGCTGGCCGCCGAGGTGGCCCAGTAGAGCACCACCTGACGTCCGACCTGGGTCCGCTTGGCGTCCTTCCAGATCCAGTACCGGCTCATCAGGTACGAAGGGACAGTGGCCACGATGTTGGCGATCAGGGCGGCGGTGGTGGCGCCGACCGCGTGGCTGCCGTACAGGATGAGAAGGGTGGCCTCACTGAGGACGAAGGCCATGATCGAGGTGGCCGCATAGCGGATGAGGCGGGCGACCTGGGCCCGGCTGCGGACCAGGAATGTCCCGATCGAGGTGGTCCCTTCCTCGATTGGGTTGTCGCGGAGTGGACTGTAGATGGCCGGATCGGCGTCGAGCCGGGAAGGGCTGCCCGCGGCTTCCGCCGCGCTGTCACTCTCGACGGTCGGGCTTCGAGCTCCCGACTCTTGGTCTGCATCCGCGTCCACGCGGCCGATAGAAATTGCGTCCCCCTCGCTCATGAACCGGCGCAGCCCCACTTTCTGATCGGTCCGGCGCGAAATCGATCGCGGCCTGCCCGCATGATCGGTTCCGATGTCCCAGCAGCACAAAGGGTATCAGCTACCCCGAAGCCCATCAAAGGAGAATTTGTCGTCGGGCGGAAGAGTGGCAGCACCAGCCGGCAACCACAGCCGGCTAGGGAGTGGCGGTGATCTCTTTCCCTTGCGGAGAAAGCACGTACCACAGCCCTCCGTTGTTGTTGATTCCCTGACCGGTGGCTTCCCCCGGCTGTGAATCGCTGACCCACAGGTACAGGGGCCACTTGTTGTAGGTGAGCTGTATGGTCCCGTCCGTCCGGTGGGTCGTCCCGAGCAACGCCGAGTTCACCCCGGGCCCGGCCAGCGGGGTGGTCG
Organism: uncultured Acidimicrobiales bacterium; assembly: GCA_963713625.1. Classification (GTDB taxonomy): domain Bacteria; phylum Actinomycetota; class Acidimicrobiia; order Acidimicrobiales; family RAAP-2; genus Bog-756. The sequence goes on from CAVQMN010000011.1 coordinate 628,643, forward strand.
TACCCGCGGGGAGCAGCAGCGGCGGCCATGCCTGCGCACAGGGGCCGTAACAGACCGAGGTACCCGACTGCTTGTCCGGAACGAACAGGTACAAGGTGAAACCCTGGCCGTCGACCAGCACCGTCCCCAGTCCCTTGACCTGGCCGGTCTTCACTTCGTAGACGGGGGTGGGACCGGCGCTGGTGGTGGTGGCCCCGGTGGTGGTGGTGACCATCGTCGTCGAGGTCGTGGTGGAGGCCTTGGTCGTCGAGGTCGTGCTGGTGCTCGACGACGACCCGCACCCGGCGATCAGCATCGAGGAGACGGCGGCCACCAGGACCGCGGGCCACCTCCAACCGCGTCCGGAGCGCACCGGACCGGGCCGGTGCACCATTCGGCTGTCGGCGGTCGTCCCGATCATCGGACGGTCCTCAGACCGGGTAGTGGGAGTTCGGGAGCGTGGCCGACGTCTCGGTCAGTCCGAGGCACATCTCGTCGGACGAACCGTCCCCCCAGGTGACGAAGTGGGGCGGAACCTTGCGCAACGTCGGAAGTTCCTGGGCCAACTGCGGGTCGTAGGTGCAGGTCACCTGGATCTTGTCGCCGGGGACAACTTTCACCGGGGTCTGCAGGTTGTAGGCCTTCTGGTAGTGGAAGTTGTAGTCGGGGACATCGAGGATGGTCTTGGCTTCGGGGGTGCCCGGATTGAGGGTCATCTTGAAGCTGGCCCCCAGGAGATGCATATGGGCGCTGGCCCTGACGATGTATCCGGCGGTGTAGACGGGCCAGTCACACGAGGTCGAGTCGCCCTGCGGAGGATCGGCGGGATTGCGCCCACAGATCGACTCGATTGCGTCGACGAACCCGATGGCGCTCTGGCCGAAGCGCTGCCCCAGGTTGGCCAGCGACGCCGCACGATTACAGAGCGGACCGGTCACGCCGGCCGGGCAGGGGATGTCCGGCGGTGCCGGCATCAGGTCGAGCTTGAGGGGTAGGAGCGGCGTGGAGGCGGGCACGGTGTGGAGGACCAGCGAGTTCTTCACCGGATTGTCACCCACCAGCAGGTTGTAGTGCACCTGCATGACCACCAGGCTGCCCGCCGGGAGGAGGACGCCGGTCCCCCTGGGCAGGTTGTCGGCGCCGTGGCCGGGGGCCCAGGCGCTCAGCCAGGGGGTGTTGGAGATCTGGTCCAGGCCGGTGTTGGGAATCGGCGTCTCACCGAAACACGACCAGCCCTTGTTGCCCACGTTGTCCGCTTCAGCCTTGGCGGCCAGGTCCGGCGGCACCAGGAAGAGGATGGCGTGGTGGTCCTCCGGGCTACCCGGGAAGAACTGGCTCGAGATGATGTAGGAGTTCTGGGTGACGTGCGGGTTCATCACCGTGCAGTGGTAGTCGTCGGTGGCGCCCGGCGGCGCTTTCGGCGTGTAGGCCTGGGCCTGCTTGATGGAGATCGTCGTGATGGGGTGGGCCGAGGCCTGGGCCTTGCTGCCTCCGGCCAACGCGGCGGTGAGGCCGGCAGCCACAACGACCAGGGCGACGACGATGATGGCAACACGGGAGAGCCGCACCGACCCAGGGTACCCCGTCGACAGGCTGGCGGCCGGATGTTGGAGGATCGAGCCCGGAAGGAGGGAGGTCCCAGGTGCTCGGTCCCCTTTTCACCAGGGGTTTGTCACCCCGGGGGCCACAGCGGTTGGTCGATGACGAATCCGATGGGCGCGCCCCACTGATTGCGGTAGGAGACCTCGTGCACGGGGCGGCGCGGGGCCACACCCCATCGGCCGGTGGGATAGCCGAAACTCACGCAACACGACATCACCCAGTGTTCGTCTCGGGGCACGCCGAGGATGTCGAAGACCTCGTCGGGATGGAAAAACCCGAGCACCACGGTGAGCGAGCTGCCGACGCCGTGGGCCCGGGCCGCCAACTGGGCACTCCACACCGCCGGAAAGATGGAGCCGCCGGTGGGATCGGCGAGGACGAAACCGAACAGGAACAGCGGCACCTCTTCGAAGTGGTCGGCCAGCCATTGCGCGGACCGCTGGACCTTGAGCATCTCGATGCTCTCGTCCGCCTCCGGATCGGCCGCCGCCGCGGCCAGCCGGTCGGCGTAGATGGTCGTCCACAGTTTCTCGATGGCGTCGCGGTAGAGGGGGGCGATCCGGGCGATGACGTCGGGCGCGTCGACCAGCAGGAAGCGCCAGTTCTGGGCGTTGCCGCCGGTCGGCGCCCTGATGGCGGCGTCCAGGATCTTCTCCTGGACGTCGAGGGGCACGGGATCGGGCCGGACCCTCCGCATGGCCCTGGTGGTGTAGAGCGCTTCTTCGATCTCCATGGTCCCCTCCTTCTTGTGGTCGGCACAGCCGTCGATGTCCGGCACGGTCACCGTATCCCCAGGGAACTGCTAAGCCGGTGCCATGGGGATGGAGCTGGTGACAGGGGCCATCGCCGCCGGCGGTGGTTGCGTGGCCCGGGCCGAGGACGGCCGGGTGGTCTTCGTCCGGCACGCGCTGCCGGGTGAACGGGTGGTGGCCGAGGTCACGTCGGAAACCACTTCGTTTCTGCGAGCGGACGCGGTGGAGATCATCGAGCCCTCTCCCCACCGGGTGGAGCGCCACTGTCCCCACGCCGGACCGGGCCGTTGCGGGGGGTGTGACTGGCAGCACGTCTCCCTTCCCTACCAGCGCGAGCTCAAGTCGGCGCTGGTGTCCGAGCAGTTGCGCCGGTTGGCCGGCATCGACCGGCACGTGGACATCGAGGAACTGGACGGGGCCCCGGACGGTTTGGGCTGGCGCACCAGGGTCAGGTTCGCCGTCGACCGCACCGGGCAGGTCGGGTTCCACCACCACCGCTCGCACGACATCGAGCCGGTCGAGGTCTGCCCGATCGCCACGCCGGCGGTGAACGTGGTCGGGGCCGGGTCGGTCCGGTGGAAAGGGGCCCACCATGTGGAGGTGACCGCCTCGCCGGACGGGGGAGCCGCGGTGGTGTCGGTCGAGACGGGACGAACGGGCCTGCATGCTCCGCCGGAGACCGTCGGTGGTCTGGTGGTGGACGGTCGACCGGTCAGGGGACCGCGGCGATCCCGGTTCGATGTCCTCGGCCATCGATTCGAGGTCAGTGCGGGGGTGTTCTGGCAGGTGCACCCGCAAGCCGCCGTCGCCCTCACCCACTGTGTGCTCGAAGGTCTGGCGCCCCGAGCGGGCGAGCGGGCGGCCGACCTCTTTTCGGGAGCCGGTCTGTTCACCGTGCCGCTGGCCAAGGCGGTCGGACCAGGAGGCTCGGTCGTGGCCATGGAACGGAGCCGCCGGGCCTGCGCCGACGCCACCCGCAACACCGACGGTCTCGGCCACGTCGAGATCGTGCGATCGGATGTGACCGCGGCAACGGTGGCCCGCAAGCTCGGAGCGCCCGACGTGGTCGTGCTCGACCCGGCGCGTGAGGGAGCAGGACGATCGGTGATGCGGGCACTGGCGTCCCTCGACCCGCCACCGCGTCGAATCGCCTCGGTCTCGTGCGACCCGGCCACGTTCGCCAGGGACCTCCGGGTGATGCTCGACGAGGGCTGGACCCTCGGCTCGCTGCGGGGCTTCGACCTCTTCCCCATGACCGAGCACGTCGAGCTGGTGGGCCTCCTGGAGCGGCCCGGCTCACGGCCAGGCTGACCTGGGAAAATGAATTCCCGCTGGTACGCTCGGCCGGTGCGCGCTCGAATGTTCGTGGTCGGCGTCATCGTCCTGTTGACCGCCGGATGTTCGGCTGCGACCACGGCAGCGACTGGTTCCTCCACCACCGAGGCCCCGCTGCCGGCCGGACCGAAACCGTCCGAGATCGCCAAGATGGTGTGCCAGAAGGAAGCCCATGCGGAGATCGACTCGGCCTTGGGGGAGACCTCGGAAGTCTCCACCCCGACGTGGGTCGACCACCTCTACTCGTGCCACTACGGCTATCCGACGGGATCGATCGCACTGTCGATCAAGGAGCTGTCGAGCTGGGAGCAGACGACCGGCTACTTCGACCAGCTGGCCACCGAGATGGGTAAGGCCCGCGACCTGCAGGGACTCGGTCAGGGCGCGTTCCAGACCACCGACGGTTCCGTGGTGGTGCGCAAGGATTGGAAGGTACTGCTCGTGGACATCTCCGCGCTGCCCGCGCAGTTCGGTGTGCCGCCGACCAGCTCCGGCGATGTCGCCGTCACGGTGGGCGATGTCATCCTGGGGTGCTGGGCCGGAGACTGACGGGCTCCCGGCCCGGACCCGGTGCCACGCCGGTCCCGACATGCTCCGGCCAGGTCCGACCGGCGAGCAGGCCGACGGCGACTGGGGACCGCGGGTGGTTCAGGGCAGGGTGCGGCTCACGGTGAAGGCGAACGGTGCACCACCGAACAAGCCCGCCACGTGGAAGCGCCACCGCCCCGGGGAGAGGACCACGACATCGCTGAAATGGCCGGTGCTGACCCGGAACTGGCGGAGTACCGGAGCGGCGACGCCGTTGACGGTGGCGGTCACGACCGGTCTGGCCGTGGCCAGCTGGGTCGGGGTTCCGCTGAAGATCAGGTGGAACTGGTTGACGCCGACGCCGCCGGGGTCGAGGTAGGTCTCCACCGAACCGCCTGCCGGCAGGGCCACGGTGGTGATGGAGGGAAGGGTGGGGAGCAGGGACTGTCCACGGGCCGGGGACACCGCCTGGCTGATCCCGACCAGGCCGGCGAAGAGGATGACCGGGAGCACGACCGACAGGGCCAGGCCCCGGCGGGTATGTACCGATCGGGCCGTCCCGACCTCGGACAGTCCGGCCCGGCCCAGGCGGGAGAGGCGCAGGCTGTTGAGCACCACGATCAGGCTCGACAGCCCCATGGCCACGGCCGCGATCAGCGGATCGAGCAGGCCGACGGCCGCCAGGGGGAGGGCGGAGATGTTGTAGCCCATGGCCCACCCGAAGTTCTGGACGATGACCGAGTAGGTCGATCCGGCGACGCCGATGGCCGCGGGAACCCCTTGCAGGTCGTTCCCGAGGAGGGCGATGTCACTGTTGGCCAGGGCGGCTTCGGAACCGCTCCCGATGGCGCACCCCACATCGGCTGCGGCCAGCGCCGGGGCATCGTTGACCCCGTCCCCGACCATCACGATCTGGCGTGACGAGGCGCGCATGGTGGCCAGCGCTTCGACCTTGTCGGCCGGAGTCATCCCGCTGTGCGCATCGGTGATGTCCAGTTCGGCGGCCACGGTGTGCACGGCCGGCTCACTGTCTCCGCTCAGAATGGCCGACGTGAGCCCCATCGAACGGAGATGGGCCACGGCTGACTTGGCCTCGGCCCTGAGCGGCGTGCTCACCGCGATGACCCCGATCGTGTCGCCGTCGCGCTCGACGGTGACGACCGTCTCGCCCCGCTCGTACCGTCCGGCGACCACCGGGCCGAGCGCGGTCGGCAGTTGCGTGGGAATCATGCGACTGACCTCGACCCGATGACCGTCGACCACACCGACGACGCCCGACCCCGGCACCGACCGGAACTCGGAGGCGACGGCGGGGGAGCACTCGGAGGCGACGGCAGGGGCGTGGGCGGCACCGGTGATGGCGACGGCGATCGGGTGCTCGCTCTCCGCCTCCACCGCCGCGGCCAGCATCAGCACCTCCTCCTTGGATGTGCCGGTCGTCGCCGCCACCAGGGTGACCTCGGCATGGCGTTCGGTGAGGGTACCGGTCTTGTCGAAGACCACACCGTTGACTTTGGCCAGTCGTTCGAGGACGTCGCCGCTGCGGACGAAGATGCCCATGGCGGCCGCCCGCCCGCACCCCACCATCATCGCCACCGGCGCGGCCAGGCCCATGGCGCAGGGACAGGCCACCAACAGCACCGCCAGTGCGCTCAGCACCGCCTTCCCCAGATTCCCGATGGCCAGCCACCAGACGAGGAAGGTGGCAGCCGACGCCAGCAGCACGGCCGGGACGAAGACGCTACTGATCCGGTCGGCCACCCGTTGCAGCGGTGCCTTGTCCCGCTGGGCGTCTTCCACCAGCCGCTGCAGGCGGGCCAGGACCGATTCGGCGGCCACCGCTCCCACCCGGATGACCAGCACGCCACTCCCGTTCCGGGTTCCACCGGTGACGGGATCGCCTGCCCCCCGGTCCACGGGTAAGGGTTCGCCGGTCAGCATCGACTCGTCCACCGGCGACCACCCCGACACCACGGTGCCGTCGAGAGGGAGGGCCTCACCCGGCCTGACCCGGACCAGCGCGCCGACGGGGACGCTCTCCGGCGCCACCAGCTCCCCGCCTTCGTCGTCCACGCCGGTCACCACCCGGGCCGTCGGCGGGCGGAGGGAAAGGAGGGAGTGCATGGCCCGGGCCGCCCGCACCCGGGCCTTCGACTCGATCGCCCGCCCGGTCACCAGGATGGACACGATGAGAGGAGCCATCACTCCGTGGAGGCGGGCCGCGAAGGCACCACTGCCGCCCAGGTGGAGATGGCGTCCGCCCAGGGCGATGGCCTCGACGGCACTGACCGCCAGCGCGGCGAGGGTGCCGAGGGCGATCAAGGTGTCCATGCTGGTGGCACCGTGCCGGAGCAGGCGGGCGCTATCCCGCAGGAACGGCCAGCCTCCGGCGAACTCGACGGCAATGCCCAGCACCAGCACGGTCCAGCCCGCGGCCGCCGTCTCCGGTGCGGCGAGGGACACGACGAGGGCGGCGATGGCCAGGGGCCAGGAGATGGCGGCCCGGAGTCCCCAGTGGTCGGAGTCGCGGTCGGCCGACGTGGTGGCGGCATCCACCGGCGTGGCCGAGTAGCCCACGTCGGCCACAGCCCGGCAGAGCTCGTCGCGGCTCAGCTGCGCCGGATCGTACGAGACGAAGGCCCGGGTGGTGGCCAAATTGACCGAGGCGCTGGCCACCGCCGGCAGCTTCCCCAGTGACTTCTGGATCCGGGTGGCACAGGCGCTGCAGTGCATGCCGCCCAGTTCGAGTTCGGCCGTCACCAGTGCCGGTTCGTCCTGCTCGACGGGAGGCGGTACCTCCGTGGGTGCGGTGAGCATGGGCGGCGGCGTCGCCCTTAGCCCACCGGTGTGGCCGAGTACCCGGCTTCTTCGACGGTCGAACGCAGTTCGTCGAGGCCGACCAGTGATGGGTCGTAGCCCACGGTCGCCCGCGCCGAGTCCAGGTCGACGGACGCGGAGATCACCCCGGTCCGTTCGGCGAGGGACTCCTGGATGAGGGCCACGCAGGACGCACAGTGCATGCCGGCCACCGCCAACTGGGCGGTGGCCACCGTCGACCCCTGGTCCGCAGATTCCGGGGGAGTGGGGGCCGGGGCCGGTGAGGTCATCGCCCCAGCGTAATTCCTGCGTGGCCCCGGTGGTGCGGCGCCCGGCGGCGGCCCCCGGTGGGGTCGGCCGTACTCAGCCGTCCACCAGGCGCTGGAACTCCTCGTCGTGGATCCCGGCGGCCTGTTTGTCGGCCAGGTTCTCGAGCCAGCGCTGGGCCGGTTCGTTGTCCAGGGCCTCGACCATCTGCTTGGGGATGGCCCGCATCACGTACCCTTCGGGCATGACCGGAGGGTCGACCAGCCGCCGGGCCATGGCCTGCTCGACAATCGGCTCCCATTTGGCCGCCTTGGCCCGGGCGCCGGCCTCGTCCCGCTCGATGAACTCGGGAAGCACCTGGGTGCCGAACAGTTCGATCGACTCCATGATGTGCTCATGGCGGTTGTGCCCGGCCTGCATGACGAAGATGAGCTGGTCGACGCCGGCCTCCTCGTAGCGCCGGAGGAACTCGCGGAGCTGGGCCGGAGTGCCGATCGCCCCCCGGAGCCCGCTCTGGTCGCCGGATGCGGCCTTCGCTCCCAGGACCTCCTGCTTCGAGGCCAGGGCCGCCTCGGGTGAGTACCCCATCTTTCCCCGTCGTTCCAGGAACTCGGCCCACACATCGGTGCCGGCCGGCACGTGGTCCCCGAACACGTAGAAGTGGGCCAGCGAGTATCCGAAGAAGTTGGCCCCCTCCAACCCTCGGGCCAGGGCATCCTCTTCCCTCGGTGCGCACATCATGGGGGTGACACAGGCCACCTGGGGATTGACCGCCAGTCCGACCGGAACGCACCGTTGGCGGAGCACGGCCTCGTAATCGTCCACCCACTGCTTGGCGTCCTCGGGCTCGACGAAGGCGAAACTGAGGGCCCCGATGCCCTTCTCCGCGGCCAGCAGGATGGTATCCCTTCGGCTGCAGGCCACCCAGAGGGGAGGATGAGGTTTCTGCACGGGCTTGGGTACCACGTTTCGCGGCGGCATGGTGACGAAGCGGCCGGCGACTCCACCGAACGGCGTCTCCGTCATGCACCGGATGGCCACCTCCAGCCCTTCGAGCCACGCTTCCCGTTTGGTCTCCCGGTCGACGCCGAAGCCGGCCAGTTCGGCCTCGGATGACGACTCACCCGTGCCGAACTCCACCCTGCCGGCCGAGACGAGGTCGAGCATGGCAATGCGCTCGGCGATGCGGGCCGGGTGGTTGTAGCCCGGGGCGGTCTGGACCACACCGTGCCCGATGCGCATGCGACGTGTGCGCTGACTGGCTGCAGCCAGAAACACCTCGGGGGCACTGGAATGCGAATACTCCTCGAGGAAGTGGTGCTCAACCTCCCACAGGTACTGCACCCCCAGTCGGTCGGCCAGCTCGATCTGGTCGAGAGCGTCGGCGATCAGTTGCTGCTCGCTTGATTCCACCCACGGCCGGGGAAGCTGGTGCTCGTAGAAGATCCCGAACTTCACCGCCGGCTCATCCCGGCCCGGTCAGGTGCCGGCCGTCAGTGCCGAGCGGTTCGACGCCGGTCAACGTATCGGTGAGGCGTCGATCGGATCGGCCACCGTACCGTCATCGAGTCGGATCACCGTCCCCATGGAGAGCATCTCGGCCACGATGTCGTCACCGTCCGGCCGTCCGTCCAGGGCCCGATCGAGTTCGGCCATGAAGAAGTTGATGTTCTCCCGGCGCTTGAGCACGATCGAGTCGCTCATCGCCCTCTCCCACAGCAGTTCGATCATGTCGGCCCCGCAGTGGGGGCGGCCATCCTCTCCCACCCAGGTCCGGTCACGCATTTCCGACAGCGCGGTCCGGAGCCAGGCCACGTGCGGCGTCTCATCGGTTCGGATGTAGGAGATGAGTGCCGCGGCCTCACCTTCGCCGGCAACGAGCTCGGTATCGGCCAGCACCGTCTCGGCCCACTGGAACCCGTGGAACGCGGAGATCTCGATGAGCAGCAGACCGATCATTCGATTGACGACGGACTCCAAGGTGAAGTCGATGTCACTGGGGAGCGCCCGTTGACGCAACGCCGCCCGCTGGGCCTGTTCGATCTGGGTCGGCGTCTTCGGCGTCGGGTCGATCCCCATCCGGCCCAGCATCCGCGCCGTCAGGTCGTCGGTGGGCGGGTGCTCGAAGGCGATGTCCCGGGCCACGAACCACATCCGGTTGTGGCCGGCCAGATCGCCGTAGCCGGCTTCATCCCGGGCATGGGCCTCGAACAGCCCGTGGTCGATATGGGCGATGGCGGTGCCGGTGATGTCCTCTTCGAAGCAACGGGAGAAATCGGGAGTGGGCAGCATCCGCAGCATGGCGCCGAAGCCCTCCACGGTGCCGATGCGGGTGAGGGCGGTGACGATGGGACCGGGGGCTCCTTGGCGGATGAGGAACTTGGACTGCTCCACGTTGGGGAAGTTCTCCGGCCATGTGTCGAGGGGGACGTCGATGATCGGCGTCGAGAACTGTTCGACCCGCTGTTGCTCCCACGCGTTGATAGCCGGCAGTCGGTGTTTGGTGCGGGGCGACACGTAGGTGCCCTGCTCGTCGAATCCCCCGTGACAGCGGACACCTTCGGCGATCAGGGGTTCGACGATCTCGTGGTCGGCGAGAAGCTCCGCCTCGCTGTACTCGGTTTGCAACGTGGTCATCAACGGTCTCCCCGGGAAGCACTGACAGCACGGCCCGCCCCGTCAAGTGTACGGGACCGTGGCCTTTCCGGCTTGGTGACGTGATTAGCCCACGGGAACACTGGCTGAAGCCTCCGAAATGAGCGAACCTGCCGCGTCCTTGTCGAGCGGTCGGGCCATGAGAAAGCCCTGGCCCTGGTTGCAGCCGAGGTCGACCAACCGACGGAGCTGGCTGTCGTGCTCGATGCCTTCGGCGATGACGTCCAGCCCGAGGCTGCGGGCCAGGCCGATGATGGCGGTGATCAGCGCCGTGCTCCCCGAGTCCAACTCGACCAGCGGATCGATGAACGACTTGTCGATCTTCAAGATGTCGACGGGGAAGTGTTGGAGATGGCTGAGGGACGAATAGCCGGTGCCGAAATCGTCGACGGCGATGCGAATTCCCATCTCCCGCAGCTCGGACAGGGCACGGGTGGCCCGCTCCGGGTCTTCCATGAGCACGCTTTCGGTGATCTCCAGGATGAGCTGGCTGGGTTGGATGCCACTGAGGGCCAGTGCGGCCCGGACTTCGTCGGACAGGTTCGGGGAGATCAGCTGGCGTCTGGAGAGGTTGACGGAGAGGCTGAGGCTCTCGAAGGCACTGGTGTCCCAGGCCGCCAACTGCTCGCACGCCTCGGCCAGCACCCACCGCCCGAGTGGGACGATGAAGCCGGTCTCCTCGGCGATGGGGATGAACCGGAGCGGGGCCACTTCACCGAGGCTGGGATGACTCCACCGGACCAGCGCCTCGAATCCCTGCAGCCGGTTGTCGGCCAGTGACACGATGGGTTGGTACTGGAGGAAGAACTCCGACCGTCCGAGGGCCCAGCGGAAACCGTTGGTCAGATCCAGCCGTTCGAGCATCCGGGCCCGCATGGATGTCTGGAATACCTCCACCCGGTTCTTGCCCTTCTCCTTGGCTTCGTACATGGCCGCGTCCGCTTCGCTCAGGAGCTGCTCCGTCGTCTTGTCCGCACCGGCGTAGGCCACCCCGACGCTGATGGACAGACCGACCTGGTGCCCTTCGAAGTCAGGTGCGTTGCGGAGCACCGAGACGATCCGGTGGGAGAAGTCCACCGCCGCCTGGGGGTCTTCCACGTCGACCATCAAGACGGCGAACTCGTCGCCCCCGAGGCGGGCCACGGTGTCACCCGGGCGCACGATGGATGAGAGAAGCCGACTCGCCCGCAACAGGACACTGTCGCCCACATTGTGTCCGAGGGTGTCGTTGACCTCCTTGAATCCGTCGAGATCCCCGAAGCACAGGGCGACGGACCGTCCCGAGCGGGGTGCCGAGGCCAGCGCATGCTCCACCCGGTCGTGGAGCAAGGCCCGATTGGCCAGTCCGGTGAGCTCGTCGTGGAAGGCCAGATGACGGAGGTCGGCCTCCAGGGCATCACGTTGGCGGTGCGATGCCTCGAGGGCATGGGCGTGTTCCTCGATCTCGGTGGTCTGCCTGGTGATCCGTTCGATCAGCCACATCATCCGGAGATAGATGAGGGAGAACACCGTCACGCACAGGGCGGACATGACCGGGACGTTGACCGGGAGGGAGAGGCTGCTCGCCACCAGCAGGATGCTCGGTGGGATGAACCCGGCGAAGGCGACCATGGGGATCCGTTGCCGGCCGTTCGTCTCGCGACGGTAGATGCTCGGAGTGGCTTTGGGAGTTTCGGGGGCCGCCTCGCCGACAGAGGGGTGAAGGGCGGCGGCCGCGATGAGGGCGTAGGCGATGAGCACGCCGGCATCGACGGCATTGGCGATGGGGCGTTCGCCGTGGAGGATCAGGATGTCGTGGGTGAGATCGGTCACCACCAGGACGATCACCGAGCCGGCGACGAGGCGGTGGAAGGGACGGCTCGCCACCCTGAACAGCAGCGAGTAGAAGACGAAGAAGATGAGCACCAGGTCCATGGCCGGGTAGCCGAGGACGACCAGTGTCCCAAACGAGCTGAGCGACGCGTTGTAGACGTAGGTGTTCATCAGGAACGTCCAGGCCACGGCCAACGCCCCCAGCGAGATGATGGCCGCATCGGCGTAGTCTTCGCGGAGGCCGGAGTGGTTGAGGCGCCTGCTCAGCCTGATGACGGCCGTGATGACGATCAGGTACCCGGCCAGGTAGGCCACGGTGGATGCCGTGGGGTGGGGCCCTGCGGCCCGGATCTGGTGGCCGGTCGAGTTCTCGAGGGAGTCGCCGGTGACGAAGGCGGCCACGCCCGCAGCCAGCAGGTACCAGCTGGCACGGTCCTCGGGCTGGTAGAGGCGGATTCCGAGCAGGATGCAGGCCACCGAGGCCACCCCGACGGCCCCGCACAGGGCGTCGCGGCCGGTGGGCCCTGGGAGCGCGAGGTACCCAGCGACGGTGCATGTCCCCATGACCAGGACGAGCTTCCAGGCCTGCGCTCGCAATGCTTTGCCTACCTCGACCGTCTCACCCTCTGGCTATCGGCCCTTTTGGCTGATTGGTTGAGCCCTGAGCCCATCGGGCGGTTCGGGTCCGGGCCCGGTGACCGGGGCAAACGTCGACCGGGCGCCTCCGCTACGGTGGAGCGGCGATGCCGACCCTTGTCGACAAGACCGGAACGGTGGAACTGCTCCGGCACGAATTCGGGTCCCTGGCTGCCGTGTGCTCCCCACTGTCCGAGAACCAGTGGGATCTGGCCACCTGCCTTCCCGGATGGTCGGTCAAGGACGTATTGAGCCACGTGATCGGCACAGAATCGATGCTCGACGGGGTACCGACCCCCTCCGCCGACATCTCACGCCTCGACCATATGCGCAACCCCATCGCCGAAGGCAACGAGGTGTGGGTCGAATCGATGCGCCCCCTGAGTGGGGGAGAGGTGCTCGACCGCTTCCTCCAGATCACCGGCCGCCGGCTGGCCGCCCTGGACGCCATGACCCAGGCCGACTTCGACGCCCCGTCGTGGACGCCTGTCGGACGTGACGAGACCTACGGGCGTTTCATGCGCGTCCGCCACTACGACTGCTTCATGCACGAACAGGACATCCGTGACGCGCTGGGTGTGCCCCCGAGGGAAGAGGAGCGGGACATCGAGTCGGCGCTGGCCGAGGTGTCGACCGGCCTCGGCTACATCGTGGGCCGCCGGGCGTCGATGCCGGAAGGGAGCCGGGTGCGGATCGACCTGTCCGGGCCGGTCAGTCGCACCTATCTGGTGCAGGTGGAGGGCCGGGCCGTCGAGGTCGACTCCTTCGACCAGCCCCCGACCGTGGGTATCGACCTCCCGGTCATGCTGTTCTTGCGGTTGACCGGAGGTCGGGTGGACATCGGGCCGGGCCGGGGAGGGGAGATCCACTTCAGCGGCGACCGCCGACTGGGTGAGCAGTTGGTGGCCAACCTGGCGTTCACCATCTGAACGTTCACCATCAGAGCATTCACCATCCGAGGAGGCCATGAGCAGCCTCGGCGGCCTCTTGCAGTCGTTCACCGAGCCGCCACCGCGCATCCGGCCCCAGGTCAGGCGGCCGGCGTGGGGCCGGAGGGCTCGCTCGCCGGTCCCCACGTCCGTAGCCTCGCCCCGAGCGACGGGTAGAAGGACAGCGCTTGCTCCATCCCGTCGAACAAGGAGGCCAGCGCGGCCGGCGCTTCGCCCGACAGCCAGTACCCGGTCCACTCGCCCATCGGCACCGCTCCGAGCGACCGGTAGAAAAGGAAAGCCTGCTCGCTCCCGTCCAACACCGACCGCTCGACGCGTGAATCGGGCAAGTTGAGCGGTGCGCCAGTCTGTGCGAACCAGGTCGGTTACAAACTGACACCTACCGGCCCGATGGGCTCGCTCTAAACGCCTGCGATGCCCTGCCCGATCAGCACGACGCCGAACACAACGAAGAGCACCGACATGACGACGGCATTGTTCTGTCTGAGCCATCCATTCCAACCTTCAAGCACCTCATGCGCCCTGTCTCCGAGGGAGAGCGTTACGACGATGGGTGCGACGACTCCGAGGACAGCAACCACGAGGTACACGGCCCCTGCGGTCACTTCCTGAGCGGTGGAGAGCCCTCCTTCCGAAATCGCCGCGGCACTTGCTAAGCCGACGACGAAGTTCTTGGGATTCAGGGCCCCAAGGGCTGCGCCGGCCCCCAGTGCCTTGGTTGAGGAATATCCGGCAATTCCATCCATCCACTTCGGCAGGGAACCTTCCTGGCCAGCCCGTGGCCGACCACGGAACTTCTTGACCGCAGCAAAGAGGAGGTACATGCCGAGGACGAGCTTCAGTATCCCGGCCCAGGTCGAATGGCCCGAATCCGTCGACAAGTTGACTGCTCCTCCGAGGGGGATGAGCAGTCCGAGGACCACGGCGACGCCTCCCGTGAAGCCGGCCAGAAAGCTCAGGGCATTCAGCAATGGCTTACGAGTGAAGAGAAGGAGAATCGCCGGGATGATGTTCAGCGGAGAGATCGTCACCACCAGAGCAAGAGGAAGAATCTCTCCAATGACGACCTTCAGCACAAGTCGCTCTTCACCTCGGTGCTCATTTGAGCTACGAAGCTAGCCGTCGATGCAGCCCTCCCGGAGAGCCGGTAGCCGGTCCACTCGCCCATCGGCACCGCTCCGAGCGACCGGTAGAAATGGAAAGCCTGCTCGCTCCCGTCCAACACCGACCAGTCGATACGTGGGTTCGGTAGGTCGACCATCAGTCCACCCTGCTGCCCGCAAGGCTCACAACCAAGGTCGTTTGCAGAGTGCCGCCGTTACGGCATCACGGGTGCGGCGTGGACAGATCTTCGGGGTACGTGACCTTGATCTCCGAGATCGACTTCGCAAAATCCGTCCTGTTGTTGGTGATGAAGCGATCCGCTCCGGCGCCGACGGCCGTTGCCAGATGCGTGGCATCCGCCGCCCGCAACCCGTAGGAAGCTCCGAGGGCCGTCGCCAGCTCGGCCGTTGCCTGGTCTGCCGGGAGGAGGGTGATCCTGCTCAGGAGCAGGCTGAGCGCAACCAACTCGTCTTGAGCGCCATCTCGCAGTGGCTTGGTCATGAGTTCAGGTAGGAGAAGCACCGAGCCGATGCCGGCCGTCACTCCAGTACCCCGGGACGCGTCGATGGGGAAGAGGGCTCGAACCGGTGCTCCCAATTCGTGATCGGGAGCGGCGGCGTAGATCAGCACGTCGGCATCGAAGGCGTCCATGACTGCGATCGGCTCAGTGATGTGACCGGCTGGTCCGCACGTCGTCAACCAACTCTTCGGCTCGTCCCTTGGTGAGCACGGGACCGGATCCCATGGAACGCGCGCCTGCATCAATCAGAAGGTCACGGACCGCCTCAGCCGTCTCCAAGGCAGCTTCAGCTCGCCGCGTCCTCAGGACATCGGGTCGAACGACCACGGCAACGGCCCTGCCGTGCCGGGTGATCGTCACCTCCTCACCCTCTGTGACCATTTCCAAGATTTGAGGAAGGGCCGCCCGGGCCTCGCTGACGCTCATCGTTCGGGTCATCTCCATATTGTACAGATATGTACGTTAATGTACATCAGTGGCCAGTGAACTCGCCGGGCGTATCACCACGGTGCCGCATGAGGGCCGTCGAGCAACGGCGAACGCAGCTCACCGACCAGTCGTTCCAGCTCATTCCTCCGGTCGATCCGCGGAGCCCAGCGCGGCCAGCGCCTCGCCCGACAGCCGGTAGCCGGTCCACTCGTCCATCGGCACCGCTCCGAGCGACCGGTAGAAGCGGAGGGCCTGGTCGTTCCAGTCGAGCACCGACCAGTCGACACGTCCGTACCCGGCCCGGTGGGCGATGGTGGCCAACTCGCTGAGGAGCGCCCGACCGACACCCTGGGCCCGGGCCTCCGGGCGCACGTAGAGGTCCTCCAGGTAGATGCCGCTCCGACCCGTCCAGGTGGAGAAGTTGAGGAACCAGACGGCCATCCCGAGGACCCGGCCACCGTCGTCGGCCACATGGGCGAAGACGGTGGGGGAGGGACCGAACAGGGCGGCACGCAGCTGAGCCGGCTCGATCTCCACCGATGCGGGCGAGCGCTCGAACTCGGCCAGGTCGTGGATGAGTTGGACGAGCACCTCGACGTCGTCCTCACGGGCCGGTCGGATCATCGGCTCAGGCTATCCAGTGGGTGGATCAGGGGATGAGCAGGACCCGACCGAACGCCTGCCGGCTCTCGATGTAGGCATGTGCTTCACCCGCCTGCTCGAGGGCGAACCGCCGGTCGATGATCACCTTGAGGGCCCCCGAGGCCACGTCGTCCAGCAGCCGGGCGATCATGGCGTGGGCCCGGGTCCCGAGGAAGAGCTCGGCCCCGAGGAAGTAACCGATGAGGGCCTGGTTGTTGGCGCGCATGGTGGAGATGTCAAGCTTGCCGCCGGGTTCGCGGCCGGCATCGCCGAAGGTGATGCAGCGGCCCCGGTAGGCCAGGCAGAGGAGGCTCTTCTGCAGGGTCGGCCCGCCGATCGAGTCCACGATCACGTCGGCGCCCCTGCCCTCGGTCAGTCGACGGACCTCGCTGACGAAGTCGAGCGTCCGGTAGTCGATCCCGTGGTCGAGCCCGAGCTCGGCCAACCGGTCGAGGCGGGGACCGCTCGAGGCGGTGGCCAGCACCGTGGCCCCGGCCCGCTTGGCCATCTGGATGGCGGCGATGCCGACGCCGCCGGCTCCGGCATGGATGAGCGCGGTCTGCCCGGGCTGGAGGCGGCCGAACTCGAACAGGCAGTCGTCGGCTGTGCCGAACGGGACCGGCACGCAGGCCGCCTGCTCGGTGGTCACCCCGTCGGGCACCACCCAGCAGAAGGGCTCGGCCACCGTCCGCAGGGCGGCGTGGGAGCCGTCCAGCCCGACGGTCGTCACCCGGTCGCCCACGGCGATCCGGGAGACACCTTCGCCTGTCGATACCACGGTGCCGCCGCACTGGTAGCCGACGATGTGGGGGGATCCGGACATGGCCCCCCCGAGCCGGTTGAGCGTGTCGCCCCCCTCGATGCTGATCGCCTCCACCCGGACCAGGACCTCGCCCGGCCCGACGGCGGGATCGGGCACGTCCTCGTACCGGAATACGTCAGGCCCGCCCGTCTCGTAGTACACCGCTGCTTTCACCGGGCTCTCCTCTGTCTCGTGACGCCGGTCCCACCTTAGGCAGGGCCGGATGGAGCCGACCGGGGGACGGGGCCGGACCGGCGGTCTCGCCCCGCCCGGAACCGGTCCGGAACCGGTCCCGGACCGGTCGGCCACTCAGTGCTCTCACCAGGATGTTCTTCCGGCGGAGCCGTCCGTTGCTCCTCAAGTAGCGCGGGCGCCCTGCCGATAGCCAAATGTGGGGATAGAGCGCCGCGAGGGCGGGGATCGGGACGAGTGGTTCCGCGGGGAGCGGGAGCCAGCCGCCGTGAGCGCGGCCGCGGCGGAGGGCTCCGCCCCCGCCGCCGGCAAGAGCCTGTCGCCCCGGTTGTTGGGTTACGCGGTCGCCCCCGCCGCCCTGGCCGTCCTCATCCTCTTCCGCCACTTCGGTCTGGTGGCCCAGCTCCCGGTGTGGTCCTACGTCGTGGCCATCGGCGCTCCCGCCGTCCTGTCGGTGATGGTGGAGCCCTGGCACGCCGCCCCCGTCGCTTCGCCCAAACGGCAGATCCGCCTGGCCATCCACATCCTGGCCGTGACCGCGGCCATCTATCTCACCGGATGGGGGCCGGCCCTGGGCATGGCCTATGCCTTCGTGGCCCTGGAGGAGCTCGAGCAGGGAGGCTCCCGGTTGTGGCGGCCCGTCCTGTGGTGGACGCTCCTCAACATCCTGGTGGCCCAATATCTGGTCTGGTTCGGGCTGGTCCCCTCCTTCCTGTCCCGGGGTCAGGCCGAAGCGGTCGGCGTACTGGGCGGGCTGGTGGTGGCCATCGTGATCCGCATGGCCGGCGCCACCGGCGAGAAGAAGGAACGAGCCGAGGAACTGCTCGCCTATCAGGCCCTGCACGACATGCTCACCGGTCTGCCCAACCGGGCGTTCTTCTACGAGCGGACCGAAGAGGCGCTGGCCCGGACCGCGGCCGGCGGTTCCGGTTGTGCCGTGATGTTGTTCGACCTCGACCGGTTCAAGGAGATCAACGACACCATGGGCCACCGGTCCGGCGACCGGGTCCTCATCGAAGTGGGCCCGAGGGTGCTCGAGGTGCTCCGGGCCGGTGACACCCTGGCCCGGTTGGGCGGGGACGAGTTCTGCGTGCTCCTGCCCACCATCTCCGAGGAGACCGACGCCGTCCGGGTGGCCGAGCGGATCATCGCCGTGCTCGAAGCCCCGTTCGAGATGGATGGTGCCTCCCTCGGGATCGAGGCCAGTTGCGGGATCTCGATGGCGCCGGCGGACGGGGAGACGGCCGACCTCTTGTTGCAGCGGGCCGACGTGGCCATGTACGTGGCCAAGGGCTCCCAGGCCAGTGTGGTCATGTACAGCGAAGAACTCAACGTGAACACCCCGGCCCGGATGACCCTCCTCGGCGACCTCCGCAACGCGGTGGTGCGCGAGGAGTTCGTTCTCCATTACCAGCCCAAGGCGGCCATGGCCTCCCGACGGGTCCAGGGAGCCGAAGCCCTGGTCCGGTGGCAGCACCCGATACGGGGCCTGCTCGCGCCCGACACCTTCATCCCCGAGGCGGAACGGAGCGGACTCATCGAGCCGATGACCGTGTGGGTGCTGAACGAAGGCCTGCGCGAGTGCCGACGCTGGCTGGATGACGGCCCCACCCTCCATGACCGGCTGTCCATCGCCGTCAACCTGTCGGCCCGGAGCCTGCTCGACGCCGACCTCCCGGCCACGGTGGGCTCCGCCCTCACCCGCTGGAAGGTGCCGCCCCATCTGCTCGACCTCGAGATCACCGAGACGATCATCATGACCGACCCCGAACGGGCCCGGCGGGTGCTGGAAGAGCTGTCCCAGATGGGGGTGACCCTCTCGATCGACGACTTCGGCACCGGCTACTCCTCGCTGGCCTACCTGCGGGACCTGCCCGTGCGGCAGCTCAAGATCGACCGCACCTTCGTCCAGGACATGGTGAGTGACGCCGACAATGCCGTCATCGTCCGCTCGGTGGTCGACCTGGCCCGCAACCTCGGGCTCCTGACCGTGGCCGAGGGGGTCGAGAACGAGTCGACCTGGCAGATGCTCAACGAGTTGGGCTGCGCCAGCGCCCAGGGGTACTTCCTGGCCCCGCCGATGCCGGGCGACCAGTTCCGGGTGTGGCTGGAGGAGTATGAGGCCACGAGTGCGATGTCGGCCGGACGCGGTGGCCAGGGCATGACGGTGACCGGGAGCGGCCTGATGGCCGTCCGCCGACCATGAGCCCGGCTCCGACTCCGGACGGCCACGCCGGGGAACCTGGAGTGGGCCCGGATCGGGTCGCGCTGGGGGAGGCCCTCCTGGCCCGGGCCGACGAGGTGGGCGAGCTGGTGGACCGCCGGTTCGCCGAGGAGCTCTACGGGCAGGCCTTCGCCACCGCCCGGTTGGCCACCTTCCTCATCGGGCGGTGGATCGCCACCGACCAGGTGGCATCGGAAGAGGACGAGGCGGTCATGACCCGGCAGGGTGAACAGGCCATCCTCGAGAACACCTCGCTGGGCAGCGTGGCCAAGGCCTACCTGGCCTGGCGGGACTGCACCATCGCCGTGCTCACCGAGGAGGCCCACCGGCTGGCCATCAGCGACGAGGTGCTGGCCCTGGCCTGCGGCGTGGTCCGATTGAGTAGCGACGGCAGCTTGGTCCGCATCGTCCGGCAGTTCGACGAGACCCGTCGGATGCTCCAGCGGCGGCTCGACGAGGAACAGGAGTCCCTGGCCCATCAGGCCCTGCACGACCAGTTGACCGGTCTGCCCAACCGGGCCCTGCTGTCCGACCGGCTGGGCCAGGCCCGGGCCTCGCTGGAGCGCAGCCGCTCGGGCGCCATGATCCTCTATCTCGACCTGGACAACTTCAAGGCGGTGAACGATCGCTTCGGCCACGCCGCCGGGGACTGCCTCCTGGTGGCCGTGGCCGACCGGCTCCAGGCGCTGGTCCGGTCGTCGGACACGGTGGCCCGATTGGGAGGCGACGAGTTCGTGGTGCTGGCCGAAGGCCTCGACGACCCCGAGCTGGAAGCCCGCACGCTGGCCGAGCGCATCCACGTGGCCATGCGGTCACCGGTGGCCATGGGGGAGCGGCAGCTCTACACCTCGGTGAGCATCGGGATCGCCCAGGTCACCTCGGACGCCAGCCCGGAGGTCAACCTGTCGCGGGCCGACGCCGCCATGTACCAGGCCAAGCGGGGCGGACCGGCCCGCTACGAGTGTTACAACGCGGCCATGGGTGAGGACAGTCGACGCCAGAGCCACCTGGCCCACGAACTGCAGGCGGCCTACCGGCTCGGTCAGCTCTCCGTCCACTACCAGCCCCTGTTCAGGCTCGGAGGCGAGATGGTGGGGATGGAGGCGTTGCTGCGGTGGGAGCATCCCGAGCTGGGGTCGGTGTCCCCGACGGAGTTCATTCCACTGCTCGAACGGAGCAGGGAGATCGTTCCGGTTGGACGATGGGTGCTGGACGAGGCCGTGTGCCAGTGCCGGGCCTGGCAGGGCCAGGGCCAGCGCGACCTGAACGTGTCGGTCAACGTGTCGGCCTGCCAGCTCCAGGATCCGGAGTTCTTCACCGACGTGGAGACCGCGCTGGCCCGATCCGGCTTGGCGGCCGACTCTCTGGTGCTGGAAGTCACCGAGTCGGTGCTGGTGGTGGACATCCACGGCGTCGGCGCCATCATGCGCAAGATCCGCGACCTGGGCGTGCACTTGGCCCTCGACGACTTCGGCACCGGCTACTCGTCGCTGTTGTACCTGCAGGGCCTGCCCATCGACCGGCTCAAGGTCGACCGGAGCTTCGTGGCCGGGCTCGGTTCCAACGAACAGGACCCGACCATCATCGCCAGCGTGGTGGACCTGGCCCACAAGCTGGGACTGCGGGTGGTGGCCGAAGGCGTCGAGACCGAGGAGGAGCTGCAAGCGGTCAGATCCATGGGATGCGACGAGGCGCAGGGGTTCCTGCTGGCCCGGCCGGCCCCGGCCCACTCCTTTTCGGTGGCGCGCCCGGTCCTCAGCCCCACCTGAGCGACTCGGAGGTCACGACCGCCGGTTGAGCCGCTTGAACGTCCCCTTCTGGGCCGAGTACAGGTTGGGGAACTCGGCGAAGAGCCGGTCGTAGCGCGGACGCAGGGACGGGTCGGGGTGGTAGGTGGCCGCCACCGGCACCAACGAGGCGAGCTCGTCCGGCTCCACCCGGCCCAACCCCATGCCGGCCAACAGGGCGCTACCCCGGAGGTTGGCGTGCACGGGATCGGCCACCTGTTCGATGGTCCGGCCCAGGATGTCGGCGTAGATGGCGCACCACAGGTCCGACGTCGCCCCGCCCCCGATGACCCGGATCGAGCGGAAGGGGCCCCCGGTGAAACGTTCGACGGCTTCGGACAGCCACCGGGAGTTGAAGGCGACGCCTTCCATCACCGCCCGAACCAGTTCGGCCCGGGTGGTCCGCAGCGACAGATTGTGGAATCCGGCCCGGGCCCCACGGTTGTCGACGGGGGAGCGTTCACCAGCCAGCCACGGGGTGAACACCACCCCGCCGCTGCCCGGCTCGGCCTGGGCGGCCAGAGCGGTCATCTGCTCGTAGGAGGGTGGGGCATCGACCCCGCCCAGCCGGTCCCGTAACCACTCGAGGGCGGCTCCACCGGAATCCTGATTGTTGGCCACCAGGTTGAGGCCGCGAACCACCCCGGGAACGGTGGTCATCTGGTGGACCGGGTCGGTCTTCTTCCTGGGGGTGGGACAGCTGACCCAGCTGGTCGTCGAGATGGCCAGATGGGCCTGGTGGTCGAGGACGGCCCCGGCTCCGGCGGCCGCCGAATGCAGGTCGGGTGTCCCGGCCACCACCACCACCTCGGGACCGAGCCCGAGTTGGTCGGCCACTTCCGGTCGCACCGTTCCGATCACGCTGAGGGTCGGGACGAGGGGCGGGAGCTTCCATCCGGGAACGCCCGACGCTTTCACCAGTACCGGGTCGTAGCGGAGACGTTGTGGGTGCCGGTTGTCGGTCAGCCAGGCCCCGGCCATGGAGGCCGTCGACGCGGCGGCGGTGCCGGTGAACCGCATGGCCAGGTAGTCGACCGGCTCCAGGTACCAGCGGGCGGCCCGGGCCACCTCGGGCTCGGCGTGCTCGAGGTAGAGGATGTGGCCGATGGGGTCGGCACCCGAGGTCGACGGTGCTCCTCCGCTGTGCCGGATCCACCGGGCCAGCGCGGTCGGCGAGTAGCCCCCGAGCGGCCCTCCCACCGCCCTCCGGACCATCGGTCCACCCCGGGTGTCCAACCACATGAGACACGGGCCGACCGGGGTACCGGCGGCGTCGACCGGTACGGTGCTCGACCACTGCCCGGTGCACGAGACGGCCACCACGCCATCAGCGGGGACCACCCCGGAGCGGATGGCCCGCCGGGCTGCGCCGATGATCAGGCGCCACCACTCATCGGCGTCCTGGGTGGCGGCACCGCCCGGGGCATGGAGGGTGGAGACCGGCTGGTGCTCGGTCCAGGCCAAGGTGCCGGCCAGGGAGACCAGACCGACCTTGGGTCCGCCGGTGCCCAGGTCGACAGCCAGGACGTACTGATCGTGGCGACCGGGGGTCGGGGGCACGTCGCCGGAGACGGGACCGCTCGCCGGACCGCCCCGGCCGTCAGACGCCGTCGGGGATGGCCTGCTGGCTGTCCATCATGTCGCTCATCACCATCTTGATGAACTCATCGGCTTCGTCGGTCATCCCCCCGGCCACACCGCCGTAGATGGCCCCCGACTTCGGGGCCTCGTCGGCGTGCTGGCGCGCGTACTCCACGGCCTCGGCCAGGTCGGTGGCGAAGGTTTCGGCCACCCCCGGTTGGGTCTGGGGCCGGGTGACCGCCATGTGCAGGGCGTTGGGGTACTGCTGGCCGTTGAACCTCCACCCCCGTTCGCGCATGAAGTCGTTCACGTGGTAGATGTCGAACTGGTCGGAGGTGAAGCTGAACAGGAAGGTCGGGTGGCCGAGGATGCGCAGCTCGGGATGGGCCCGCACCGACTCCTGCATGGCGGCCGCCGTCTCGAAGATGGCCCGGGCGTAGTGCCGGTATCCCTCCCGACCGAACTGGACCATGGCTGCCCAGGTGGCGGCCAGCAGTCCGCCCGAACGGGACCCTTCCATGCCCGGTGAGCAGTACTTGCCGCCCGTCCAGCCGGTGAGGAAGAAGTACTGGGCATTCCGGAGGGACTTGTCCCGGAAGGTGAGCACCGAGGTCCCCTTGAAGGCGTAGCCGTACTTGTGGGTGTCGGCCGACATGGAGGTCACCCCGGGATGGCGGTAGTCGAAGACCGGAATGTCATAGCCGAGCTCCTGGCCGAAGGGAAGGATGAATCCTCCGAGGCAGCTGTCGACGTGGAGCCCGACCCCGTGGCGCAAGGCGATCTCGGACATCGATTCGATGGGGTCGATGGTGCCGTAGCCGTAGTTGCATGCCGATCCGATGATGGCCACGGTGTCGTCGTCGATGTTCTGGTCGACCCAGTCGGTGTCGACCTGGGTGGTGACCGGGTCGACGGGCGCCACCTTCAGCTCGATGCCGAAGAGATGGCAGGCCTTGTCGAACGCCGGATGGGCTGTCTCCGGCTTGATGACGTTGGGTCGGCGGATGCCGCGGTCCTGCGCGGCCAGCTCCCGGTAGGCCAGCATGGCGTGGCAGATGCTGCCCGTCCCGCCGGTGGCCACCAGGCCGGCCGGTTCGCCGTCGGTGATGGTCTCGGCGTGGAGGAGGTCGAGGGTCATGGCGATGATCTCGGCCTCGAATTTGGTGGCACTCGGGCACATGTCACGCTGCAGGGCGTTCACATGGGCGAACATGCCGAAGGCCTGGTTCATGAAGCCGTAGTGCTCGTGGTCTCCGCAGTACATGGTGCCCGAGCACTTGCCCGATTCCCAGGCCCGATCTTCCTCCGTCGACATGGCCCGGAGCTCGTCGAGGATCTCCGAGCGCGGGGTTCCCTGTTCGGGAAGGCGATGGTGGACGGCGAAGCGGCCGGCGTAGGGGAAGGTGCTCATGCTGGTGACTCCTTGGCTGGGCTCACGTTCCTCGTGGGCGCATGTTGGCTGCACGGTACACGGCATCGATCACCGTCATGTTGGCCACCGCGTCCTCGGGACCGGTCAGGACCGGCTCCCCGTGCAGGACGGCGGCGCAGAAGGCGTCCAACTGGTAGTCGTAGGTGGGCCGTCGGGCTGGGATCTCGATGCGGCGGGTGCCCCCCGACCGGACGGTGAGCCAGCTGATGAACTGGGGCCCGATGGGGTTGAACACCCGGAGCTCACCGCGGTCCCCGACGACGCGGGCGGCCAGGTGGAGGAGCGACGACGACCACATGGAGCAGTGCACCGAGGCGGTGTGACCGCTCGGGAATTGCAGCTCGGCCGACATGGCCCGGTCGATGTCGGGACCGCGGTGCTTGGCCTTGGCCGAGAGGACCGACGGCTCCTCACCGCCGAGCATCCGGGCCATGTGCACCACGTAGCAGCCCATGTCCATCAGGGCGCCACCGGCCAGCCCGAACTGGTACCTGATATCGGACGTGTCGGGGATCGGGGCGCACAGCCAGGTCTCGATGTGGTGCAGCCGACCGAGCTCACCCGATTCGACGATCTCACGCATGCGATGGGCCAGCGGGTGGTAGCGATAGTGGAACGCCTCCATCACGGCCAGGCCCCGGTCGGATGCGGCCTCGGCGGCCGCGTCAGCCACCGCGACCGCTTCGGCCGCGTTGGAAGTGAAGGGCTTTTCGCACAGGACGTGCTTCCCGGCGTCCAGCGCGGCCAGCGTCCAACGGGCATGGAGGCTGTTGGGCAACGGGATGTAGACGGCATCGATGTCGGGATCGTTGACCACCGCCTCGTAGCTGTCGGCCACCCTCGGGATGTGATGCCGGGTGGCGAAGGAGAAGGCCTTGTCCCGGTCGCGGGCCGCCACCACCTCCACGGTCGCCTCGGCATTTCCCTCCGCCGGCCGAATCAGGGCGGCCGGGGCGATCCGCGCTGCGCCCAGGATGCCAAATCTCACTTCGGTCGAGGTCATAGCGGCCAACTCTCTGGAGCGCGATCGGGAGTGCTCCTCGGCCACGAGTCTGCTCAGCCGGGCCGGCCTCCTGTCAAGCGGGCCGTCCCGCCCAGCCCCGCCCCGAGGACGGGGCCGCGGTCACGAGCGTGCGGGTGTCGCTGTCCGACCGGCCGTCCCGGCCCGACCGGTTCAGGGCCGTCGGCCGACGGGCATGAGCTGGTCGGTGCCCCACTGGTTCAGCACATTGAGCTGGACGTGGTTGCCGGTGGCTTCGACGATCCGGTTGCCTCCGATGTAGATGGCCGTGTGGTACACGCTGCTCCAGACGTTCGGGTTGTCGCCCCAGAAGACAAGGTCTCCGGCCCGCAGGTTGCCCATGTTCACCGGCGAGCCGGCCGTTTCGTACTGATCGTCGGCCACCCGGGCGAAGCCCACGTCGGCACCGTGTTCCCACGAGGCGAGGGCCAGCCCCGAACAGTCGTAGCCCACCGGGCCGTTCCCGCCCCAGATGTACGGCTTGCCCAGCTGCTGGAGGGCGAACAGCACGGCCGCGTCCCCCTGGGTCACCGGATTGAACAACAGCGCGGTCGGCGGCAGTTGCTGCGATTGGGCGTCACCGAAGGCGGTCGACGAGCCGTTCTGCTGGACGATCCAGTAGCCGTGGCCCGAACTGGTGGTGACCAGACGCTCGACCGGATCTCCGCTGCTGCCGGCCGTGGATCCGTGGAAGGTGGCATCGCCGAAGGCGAAGACACCACCGTCGGCCGCCACCAGCCAGTACCCCTTGCCGTCGGGCGTCGGGTCCATGGCCACGACGGGCTGGTTGAGGGTGATGGCGCCGGTCGAGCCGTAGAAGGCGGCATCACCGAAGGCGAAGATGCCACCGTCCGAGGCCACCAACCAGTACCCCTTGCCGTTCGGTGTCGGGGCCATGCCCACAATGGGCTTGTTGAGGGTGATGGCGCCGGTCGAGCCGTAGAAGACGGCGTCCCCGTAGGAGAAGACCCCACCATCGGACGCCACCTCCCAGTAGCCGTTCTGGTCGTTGGTCGGGCGCATCCCGACGATGGGACGGTTGAGCACGATGTTCCCGGTCGACCCGAAGAAGCGGGCATTCCCGTACGAGAAGATGCCGCCGTCGGAGGCCACCATCCAGTACCCCTGCCGGTCCCTGGTGTGGGTGATGCCGACGATGGGCTTGTTGAGGGGACCCCCACCCGGATCACCGTAGGACGGGACCCCGAAGGTGTAGAGGTTGCCGGCCGGGGTGGCCAGCCAGAAATTGTTGGTGGTCTGCACCCCGGTGCTGGCCCCCGCGGTGGGTGCTCCGGCCACCAGTGGCTGTGCCGCGGCCATGGTGGCCAACAGCGCCAGTCCCACGGCGCACAGCGCCCATCGAGTCCATCGTTGCCCCATGCCCCTACACACTCCTCGGCTCTGCCTCGCCTGCCAGGTGCCCACCCGGCCTGTCCTGGTTATCGGCACGAAGGGCGTGGAAGTTGAATCCGTGGAAATGTCGGTCTTTCTGTCAATTGCCCCACGGTCGGCCGACCCTGCCCGCCGATGGGATGAGCTGCACCCCGGATCGGGCCGGCGCCGCCCTGGGTGGGACCGGGTCGAGGAGGCCGCGATCACCTTCCGGCCCGGCGTGGGGCGGGGCAGGCCGGGATGTGGCAACGTGTCGAGGCCATGGTGCACGAACTCAGGAGGAAGCCATGAGTGGAAGGGCCACGGGGCGGTGAGCCACCCCGGAATCGATGCGATCACCGAGCTGCTGGCCGAGTCCGGGCTGTCGGCCGCCTCCATCACCGAGCAGCGGGAGGCGCTGGACGCGATGGCCTCGGCGTCACCGCCTCCGGACGGGGTCGCCGTCGAGCCGGTGTCACTGGGAGGACGGAACGGTGAGTGGCTGACCCCGGGGGACGCGGTCGTCGATGCCGTGGTCCTCTATCTGCACGGCGGTGGCTACTGCATCGGGTCGCTCGGGAGTCACCGGGGCCTCGGAGGTCTGCTCGCCCTGGCCACCGGGTGCCCGGTTGTCACCCTCGACTACCGCCTGGCGCCCGAGCATCCCTTCCCCGCCGCGCTCGACGATGCCGTGGCGGCCTACGGCGATCTGGTGGCCCTCGGGGCCCGCCCCGACCGGATCGCCATTGCCGGTGACTCAGCCGGCGGTGGACTCACCATGGCCACCCTCCTCGCCCTTCGCAATACCGGGTCGCCGCTGCCCGCGGCGGCCGCCTGTCTCTCCCCGTGGGCCGACCTGACCCAGTCGTCGACGGCCTACGGCCGTATCGGGGACCTCGACCCGATGGTCTCCAAGTCCGGGCTCGATCTGATGGCCGATGCCTATCTGGGCGGTATGGATCCGAAGACGGAGCTGGCGTCGCCGTTGTTCGCCGAGCGCCTGGAAGGCCTCCCGCCGATCCGGATCGAGGTGGGGGAGAACGAGGTGCTCGTCGAGGACTCCCTCCAGCTGACCGAGCGCCTCCAGGCCGCCGGCGTCGACGTGTCACTCACGGTGTGGCCGGAGATGATCCATGTCTTCCAGGCCTTCCCCGCTTCGATGGTGCCCGAGGCCGATGCCAGCATCGCCGGTGTCGGGTCATTCCTGGCCGGACACCTCGGCCTGTCCCATTGACGGTCGGCCGGAACGACCGGCGCTGACCACGAGAGACGAGAGAGAGGAAGAGAGATGCAGGAGTTCCGCGGGAAGACCGCCGTGGTCACCGGCGCGGGGAGCGGCATCGGACGCGCCCTCGCCCTCGCCTTCGCGGCCGAGGGGATGCGGGTGGCCTTGGCCGACATCGACACCTACGACGTGGAGGAGTCGGCCGCGCTGGTCCGGGCCGCGGTCCCGGCCGCCGAGGCGATGACCCAGGTCTGTGACGTGAGCGACGCCGGATCCGTCAACCACTGGGCCGACTCGGTCTTCGACCGCTGGGGCCAGGTCGACGTGGTCTGCAACAACGCCGGGGTCTTCGTCGGCGGGCTCATCTGGGACCGACCGGACGCCGACTTCGAATTCGTGCTGGGGGCCAATCTGTGGGGGATCCTCAACGGGATCCGCGCCTTCGTCCCCCGGATGATGGCCCAGGGTACGGAGGGACATGTGATCAATACCGCCTCGGTGGCCGGGCTGCTCGGAGCTCCGTTCGAAGCCCCGTACGCCATCTCCAAGTTCGCCGCCTTCGCCGCCACGGAGTCGCTGGCCCACGACCTCCAGGCCGTCGGGTCGAGCATCAAGGCGTCCGTACTCTGCCCGGGCATGATCACCACCAACATCATCGACTCCGACCGCCACCGGCCCGAGCGTCTGGCCACCGGCGTCACCGAAGACCAGAAGTTCGTCGGCGACTATCTGGAGCAGGCGGTGGCCGACGGGATGGATCCGTCCGAGGTGGCGCGGATCGTCATCGCCGCCATCCGGGCCGACCAGTTCCTGATCCTGACCCACGACTCGTATCCGCAGCAGTTGGTCGATCGCGTGCAGGCCCTGGTGGCCAGGCGCCTGCCGGACGTGCCCGAGTTCGCCTGACCTGTCATCGTCCCGTCCCATTCACCGATGTCGGAACCCCAGTGGTTCGAGCAGGGAGGCCAGAAATGAAGGACTACGTGTTGTCGGTGGAGCGGACCATCGCCGCCACCCCGGGGGCGATCTTCGATGTGTTGTCCGATGCGGCCAAGCACTCGCTGATCGACGGCTCGGGCATGCTGCAGGGGTCGGCCGAAAAGGACCCGGAGCCGCTGGCCCTCGGGGTGACCTTCGGCATGCAGATGAAGCTGGTGATGCACTACACGACGGTCAACCGGGTGGTGGAGTTCGAGCCGGAACGTCGCATCGCCTGGCAGACCGGCCCGGACGGAACCTGGGGGAAGGTGCTGGCCGGACGCATCTGGCGCTACGTGCTCGAGCCCGTCGACGGTGGAACCCGGGTGATCGAGAGTTGGGACATCAGGCCGGACCATCAGCGGTTCCTGTTGAAGCTGGGCGGCATCTACTGGGGCAAGACCCGCCGCGACATGGAGCGCACCCTCGCCAGCCTCGACCAACTGGTAACCGCCAAGCCGACTGCCAGGCCAGGTGGTCGGTTCCCCTAAGTCAGACGCGGGCCGCACGCGAAGCAGCCCCCGGCCAGTGCCAGGGGCTGCTTGCGCTGCGATAATCCGCAGGTACTTGTTCATCCAGGTGTTACCTAGATCTGATACTTCGTGCCCGGGGCCAACGTAACCTTGCTGCCTGCTCTCGCAGATGTAGGTGGTCGCCATTTGACCCTTGGGGATCGACTTCACGGCCTTCCCCGTGCCACCGGTGGCGGTGGCAGCTTCTACGATCTCCTTGTCCGCCTTGGCTTGCACTTGGTGTTCGTCGGACATGGTGTACTTGTATGAGAACGTCGTCGTTCCGAAACCGGTTGCCCAGGTGATTGTCCCCTTCTTCGGCGAAATGGTGGCCTTGATGGTCCCCGCCCCCTGTATTCGCCGTGTCGTTACAACCTGAGAGGTTCCACTGCCGGTGATGGTGATCTTGCCGGTCGTGCAAGTCACGGTCGGTGAACTTGCGCCGGCGACACCGTGCCCATAAATCCAAGGCGATAGAACCAAGTGAACCTGCTGCCACCATCGCGGCGATGGCGACAACACGTGTCGGTAGATGACGTCGCATGCTGAATGTTCCCCCTTTGGGATGTCGGCGAGGGACAGACCTGCCCCCCTGGATACCGAGCGAACATTAGGTCGGAATCATCGTCGTTGCGTGGCAGACCACTGTCCGCACCCAAATCACTGCGCTGAGCAGCGGTGTTGCCAGACCTTTCCAGGAGGAGTTGTCGACTTCCAGGCCGGCTCAGACCTGATGGAGCACCCAGACGTTGGGCTCGAAGTAGGTGCCGGTACCGTCTGACACCTCCACTGGGGCGAGCCCCTCGGGAAAGACGTAGCTTCCGGCCTCAGGGATCCACAGGCCGGTCCAGCGCTCCCAGTCGGCCACCGGTGCTGTGATCTCGAGCGACCGTGGTTCGGTGCGCAGGATCTCGCCGCCCAATCGCTCGTGGGTCCGGAGCCACGGATCGAAGAGGAGGCCGTCATCACGCCGCCACCCGGCATAGCGGGCGATGGGAATGAGCGGGTAGCGATCCTTCCAACTCGGTCGTACCGGCGCCACGAGCGGAGCGAGTCCACGGCGTTGGGCCACACCCCGCATGGCCTTGATCAACAGGGCGCTCAGCCCGCTGCCCTGGTACGCGGGGTCCACCTCTGCCGCCAGCGCCGACAGCGCCGATGGAGGTGACGATTCGGCGATGGCCCGGATTCCCACTGCGTCAATACCGGCAGGAAGGTCGTCGAGCGTCCCATCCCAGCGGAAGGGGATGGTGCGGGCGCGAGCGATGGCCCGTTGGTGCCGCTGATCGATGAACAGCACCTGGAGATCGGCATGGGCGGGCACCAGCGCGCTCGAAGTAGCTCGCGGCATGATTGCCATGGTTGTTGTACTCCGGCCACACGCGGCCGAAGAGGCGTTGGGTGACGACCAGCTCCCAAAGATCGGGCCGATCGGCGGCGGTGACCACGGTGAGCCACGGTGGCGAGCCGGGGGGCGGTTCCATGCCAGCCATACTCCCAGCTTCTGCCACCATCCCCCTCGACCTGGACGTTCCTCGCTGCCACCGCCGTGCGCCAGGGAACGCAGCGCTCGTCTCGGTGCCCGACCTCAGGCGGTCGTGGCGATGCCCCCGTCGACGGGGATGATGGCCCCGGTGATGTAGGCGCCGGCACGGGACGCGAGGAAGATGGCCACGCCGGCCATGTCATCGGGTCGGCCGATCCGCTTGAGGGGGGCGCCGGCGGCGATCTGGTCGCCGAACGCCTCGAGGGTGGCAGCCATCATCTTCGATTCGAAGGGGCCCGGTGCCACCGCATTGACGGTGATGGTCGGGGCCAGCCGCTTGGCCAGGTGTCGGGTGAGCTGGTGGACCGCAGCCTTGGATGCCGAGTACGAGTAGGACTCGAGGACGGGGACATGGATCCCGTCGATGGAGCCGATGTTGATCACCCGGGACGGCTCGTCGGGCGTGGCTCCGGCTTCGAGCAGGGGGAGGAAGAACTTGGTCGTGTGAAAGATGCCCTGCACGTTGAGGTTGAGCACCCGGTCCCACGAAGCCGTGTCGTGCTCGACCAGGGGAGCCCCCCAGGTGGCGCCGGCGTTGTTGACCAGGACATCGACCCGGTCGTGCCGGGCCGCCACCTCGTCCGCCAGTTGCCGTGCCCCCTCCTCGGTGGACAGGTCGGCGCTGAACCCGGAGCACCTGCCGGAGCGGGAGAGCTCGGCCACCGCGGCCTCGACGGCATCAGCCTTGCGGGAGGCCACGACGACCGTCGCCCCGGCGGCGACGAAACCGGCGGCGATCATCATCCCGATGCCACGGGTCCCCCCGGTGACCACCACGGTCTTTCCGGCCACGGAGAACAGCTCGGGCGGGCCGGTCGGTTCTGGAGAGTCACTCATGGGTCCGACGGTAGTGCAAGCACCGGTGACCGTGACCGACCGCGTCGTCTCCGCCGACACCGACTGCCGGGGCGGCGATTGTTATGGTGCTGGGCCGGGAGGATCACGATCGATGCATCTGGCACTGACAGAAGAACAGACCGAGTTGAAGCAAGAGGTGCGCTCGTACTTCGTCCGGCTGGTCGAGGAGGTCGAGGGGGCGAGCTCGGAGGAGTCGAGCTACACCCGGTACATCCGCCGCATGGGTGAGGACCGGTGGTTGGGCCTCGGTTGGCCGAAGGAGTACGGGGGCCAGGCCCGTGGCCCCATCGACCAGATGATCTTCGTCGAAGAGTCCCATTGGGCCGGTGTCCCGCTCCCGCTCCTGACCCTCAACAGCGTGGGCCCGACCCTGATGGCCCTGGGTACGCCGGAACAGAAGCAGCGCATTCTGCCCGGCATCCTCCGAGGCGAAGTCCACTTCTCCATCGGCTACACCGAGCCCACGGCCGGGACGGATCTGGCCTCGCTGAAGACCCGTGCCGTGCGTGACGGCGACCAGTACGTGATCACCGGCGAGAAGCTCTATACCAGCGCCATCCAGTACGCCGACTACGTATGGCTCGCGGCGAGGACCGATGCGGACGCACCCAAGCACAAGGGGCTCTCGGTGTTCATCGTCCCCGTCGACGCCCCCGGTTTTCATTGGACCCCGCTGCGCACCGTGGCCGGCGAGTTCACCAGCTCTACCTTCTACGACGAAGTGCGGGTGCCGGTGGACAACCTGGTGGGTCAGGAGAACCAGGGTTGGAAGCTGATCACCAACCAGCTCAACCACGAACGGGTGGCCATCTGCCCGGTGTCGGGGATCCTGCGCAGCATCGCCGAGGTCACGGCGTGGGCCCGGGAGACGCCATCGGGCCGTGGTCGGGTGATCGACCAGCAGTGGGTCCAGGTCCATCTGGCCCGGGTGCAGGCCAGAGCCGAGTACCTCAAGCTGCTCAATTGGAAGGTGGCGTGGGCCGCCGACAGGGGGCTGAACCCGGCCGATGCCTCGGCCACCAAGGTGTTCGGCACCGAATTCGCTCTCGAGGCCTACCGGTTGCTCCTCGAGATCGTCGGGCAGGCCGGCTACCTCCCCGAGGGGTCGCCCGGGGCCGTCCTGCGCGGCCGGCTCGAGCACAACTCGCGGAGCCAGACCATCTTCACCTTTGGCGGTGGGACCAACGAGATCCAACGTGACATCATCGCCATGATCGGGCTCGGGATGCCGAGGGCCCCTCGGTGACGGGCGGCCGGCGGCGAATAGGGTGATCGGACGGGGCATTCCCGCGCACAGGAGGAGCAATCGTGGACGACCATGAAATCATCGCCCAGATCGGGAGTCTGGCCGACGAGGAGAAGCGCCTCGAGGAGAGGCACGTCGGCGAGGGCATCTCGGCCGAAGAGGAAGCCCGGCTGCGGACCATCGAGATCACCTTGGACCGGCTCTGGGATCTGCTCCGCCAACGCCGGGCACTCCGTGACGCAGGCCGCAGTCCGGAGGAGGCGGCGATCCGTCCCGAGGGGACCGTGGAGGGCTACCGCCAGTAACGGCGTGGTCCGGGCGAGCGTCCGTGCAGTGCCGGGGACCTGCCCGGTGGCTATTTGGGCTGGAGGTCCGACGCCACCGGAAGGGCGATGTGGATGTGGGTGAAATCAATGCTCCCGCCCAGTCTGGGGAGCGCATAGGCGACCGTGGTGGCGACCAGCTGGAGTTCGATGTGGTCGTTCGGCGAGCCGGTGTAGGCGACGGTCTCCAACGGCACGGCGGTGGTGTGGCTCCGTCCATCGAGGGTGACATCGATCGGGGTGACCTGATTGCCCAACACGAGGCCGGTCGATTCGTCCACCAACTGGGCGAAGACGCGGGTCGGCCGGGTGCCTGAGGCCGATGTCCCCTGGTAGGTCAGCTGGAGCTGGGGCGCGCCTACCACCACGGCCGACCGGCTCCCGAACGAGACGTCGACGTTCACGGCGTTGGTGGCCTTGGCCGGGGTGATGGGAGCGACCAGACCGGCCAGTTCCTGGGTGCTGCCCGAAATGACGGCCGGTCCCGATCCGCCCGTGGCCACCAGGGGAAGGCTCCCCTGACCGTTCGCGGTGAGCGGCGATCCGGTGGGAACGGGATAGCTGCCGGCCGAGTAGCTGTTGCCCTTCTGGTCCACGAACTGGAATCCGGGCCCGGTACCGACCGAGGTGTCCCGCTTCACATAGCGGTTCAACCAGTCGATGGTGGCCGTGACTGGCAGTTGCTGATTGCCTGGCGGGGTCAGGCACACGCCGTGGCCACCGCAGAACCAGATCATGGCGGTGGGGACGCCGTTCTTCCGCAGGATCTCGTAGTTCTCCACTCCCTCCTGGAGGGTGAAGAGCGTATCCACCGTGCCCTGGACGATCAGTGTCGGTATGTGGATGTGGGACACCAGATTGCCGGGGCCCCGTGCGGCAAACCACTGGCGCTGGGCCGGGGTGATCGTGCCGGTCAGATTGCCGGTGGTCTGGGCTGCCGTCACTTCCGGAGCCACGTGATCGGACGAGGAGAGGTTGGACAGGATGTTCGCCCAGCCCGACTTGAACGTATCGGCCTTGTCCAGACTGGTGACGAGGGAGTGCCAGGCGATGGTCGGAACGATGGCGTCGATCCGGCAGTCGGTCGCCGCCGTCACCAGCTGGATGCCGCCGCCGTAGGAGCCACCCACCATCCCGATGCGGGGATCGCCCGGCGCGTCGAGCTGGACGCCGGGCTGGGTGGCCACCCAGTCGATCAGCGAGCTGACATCGCGCGCCTCGTAATCGGGGCTGTCTACCTCGGCTTCGCCTCCGGACTGGCCGAAGCCGCGGGGATCCCAGGTGAGGACGTTGTACCCGGCCGCCCACAGATCCTTGATCGGGATCTCACCGAGGACGCCCGACCCCTGGGTGTCGGTGTCTCCGGACAGGCTCCAACCCGGGCCCATGAGGATGGTCGGTGACCGCTGGGTGGAGCCCGGATGGACGGGGAACCAGTGGGCCCGGATCTGCGTGCCGTCGAACGAGGTGACTTCCCAGTCGCTCGGGGTCCCGGCGACGGGGGTGGCCACCACCGGCCGGGTGGGAAGCGGTCGATGGCAGGTGGCGCCGGCCGTCGTCGTGGCATGCTGCCCGGATCCTCCGGGAGTGGCGGACGACGTCGAGCACCCGGTGAGGACGACGGCGATCAGGGTCAATGCAGTGAGGACTGCACTGGACCGGCGAACTATTCCTCTGGCCTCGGTTCCCGCCCACTTCACCCCAGGAGTGTCCCATTCCCTCTCTTCCGAATCAATCCCGCGCCGTTCGGACGGATCCTCGCCCCTGCAGGAACGCTCCGATCATCGATAGTGGGGTGACCGCCGACGGCAATGGAGCTTGCCGCGACGGTGGAGCAGCGACTTGATCAATGACCACGGAGCTACGGACTCGAACCCCGACCAGGGGCAGCCGTCTGCGCTGGTGGGCGCTCGTCGTCGTGTGCCCGGCCATGTTCATGAACGCCCTCGACTCGTTTAGTTCGGTGCTGACAAGCGGTGCATCGCTGGTCCAGCTGGTCGATGCCTAGAGAGATAATCGACCCGCCTCCGGTCAGGGGCAGGGTGGTGCGGGTACGAGTTGCCTTGGACCATCTCGACCGGCAACTGTTTGCTGTTCTGATGACGTGCTCCGGTATTTCTGCTGTCCAACAATAAAACCACGGTCCCTCGCCAAGAAGGCAAGGGACCGTGGTTTGTCGATATATCTAGGTCCCCTTCACGACGCACATCGCAGGAACCACTGACTGAGTGCCGTTCAGAAGGTCGCCTTCGTTCCCGGAGCAAGAGTGATCGTCTACCGCCGGTGATCTTGCCAACGGCCTTTTCCTCCGTGTTGCCGCTGCCGGTGCACTACAACCTGCAAGAGCGAGTGGCAATGACGTGGTGCCTGGTTGTGGGGCAGGCCCAAAAGGCAAACCACCTGGTCAGAGTCGGTGATATTGACGAACTGAACGTCACTGACTCCCTACCAAGTGAGTAGGGAAAGCGTCACACCAAACCGGTTACGCGACAAGCCGTTCAGCCGTTCGTTCTCCAAGCTGGCATCCAGTCGTTGAAGGGGGAGTTGCCGAACGTCTCGGCCGTGCGGTCGATCGTGCCGGAGGTGGCAAAGTGAAAGCAGAGAGCGATTCGTGCTTCCGTTGAAAGATTGTCGCCGCTCGAATGGGCGAGATGGCTGTCAAAGATGACGAGATCTCCGGGAGACATCACCAGCGATGTATATGTGGCCACGTCTTGGTCGACCAGGGACACATAGCGCCCGGCCGTTGCTGCACTCTGGTCTCGGCCGTGCGGGGCAACATCGGCCTTGTGTGAGCTAGGGACGACCCGCAAGCAACTATTCGACTCGGTCGCATCGGTCAGCGCAATCCAGGCAGCGACGACTGGCCGAGAAGGCTCAAAGGGAAAGATGGACGAATCTTGATGCCACGGTTGTCCCATGGCTCCAGGCATCTTCCAAACAACCTGGGAAAGGAACAGGTCGAAATCACCGCCCATGAGGGGACGGATCAGGCTTGTCAAGCCAGGACTCGTCGCTAGCGAATGGAACGGTTCTGCTCTGTGAAAACGATAGAGTTTGGACACCCGTTGTTCTTCGGGCAGTTTCTCGGACCAGATTGTTTTCGTACCGGACAATCGCATCTTGACTCTGGTGGAGAATAGTTTGAACTGCCTCGATGAGCTGGCGACAATCATCGTGTGACAAGAACTCACCTACACGGAAATAGCCGTTCGACTTCCATTTGTCGACAGAGCACCCGCTCCCCATGGCTGGCTGCGATGCTCGACTCGTCACGTCGACAATGCTGTTCACGAGACGGGGGTCTCGTCAAGAGATCGATTTCCTGTTCGCCGACTACAAAGTGCCGACCAGCCATTCCCGATCACCGCCGCCGACCCGGCGATCAGGGGCACCCCTTTGCAGGGACATTCGACTTGCGATTGGGTCCTGTCTAGGGTCGACTGTCTATGCGACACCCAGAGGGGCGGTCTCTACCTAGTTGACCTTGGAGGTCCTGATGCGGCAACGGACTCGAATCTGGATGACAGCAATCGCCGGGATCGTCAGTCTCAGCACACTCTCGCTCCTCGTGGGGGTCGCTCCGCAAGTGGGCGCGGACGCCCGTACGGCAACTCCGTCCGCATTGGCCTGTCACGGGTCTCTTCTCGGCGTCACTCTTAACAAGCCGATCGTTGGGATCGCTGCCACTCCCGATCAAGGCGGCTATTGGCTCCTCGGCGCTGACGGCGGCGTGTTCAGCTATGGCGACGCGCACTTCTACGGCTCGACCGGCAATCTGGTCCTCAACAAGCCAGTTGTGGGCATGGCCCCGACCCCGGACGGCAAGGGATACTGGTTCGTGGCCTCTGATGGGGGCGTGTTCAGCTATGGCGACGCGCACTTCTACGGCTCGACCGGCAATCTGGTCCTCAACAAGCCCGTTGTGGGCATGGCAGCGGCTCCGGACGGAAAGGGCTACTGGCTGGTGGCCTCCGACGGCGGGATCTTCGCTTTTGGCGATGCGGGCTTTTACGGGTCGACAGGCAGCCTGGTGTTGAACCAGCCCGTGGTGGCAATGGCGGCGACGGCGGTCGGCAACGGCTACTGGCTGGTGGCGGCTGACGGCGGGATCTTCAGCTTCGGAACCACCACGTTCTTCGGAAGCGGTCCGCAAGTGGTCCAAGGCGTCACCGACTTCAATTCGTTCGCCGCGACGACCGACGGTGGCGGCTACATCATGGCGAACGCAAGCCGGGGGTACCTGCTGAACTTTGGGGATGCCCGTTACGGGGGTATCGGGTTCAATCCAGCCGACACCTCCCCTCTGGCCGGTCTGACCCAGCCGGTTGCCACGGCCAACTACTCGTACTGGGACGCCACCCAAGCTGGGGGGGTCTCACTCAACGACCCTGGTCCGCACGCCGGAGCAGCCACTACGACCGCCTGTTAGCCGCAACGACCTCGGCGTTGTACCGAACTCCGAGAGCTGCCCCCCCGGGGGGGGTCGTCTTCTCTCTCGCGGACAGTTGTCCATATGACCCGACATGCCTGGTAGGGGGCAGGGGTAAC
>CAVQMN010000012.1:0-164905 GCA_963713625.1 uncultured Acidimicrobiales bacterium
GTGGAGGACCCCTGGCCCCTACTTGTATGTATTTGCCAGCACCATGGCGTAAGGGTCGTCGAATATCGGGTCTGTGTCCGAGACAGCATGTGCGGCACGGACTTGGGCTGCGAATATCGCTGTCTGGCTCACCCCGTCCACCCCTGTAGTCTGCCTATCCTCTCTGACATGTCGCACAAGGAGGAGGGGCATGAGTCGTCGATCGGTATCCGCCAGAGTCGGGCAACCTCGACGGGTCGAGCTGAGCCGGATCAGGTCCCGAGCAGGGCGGCGAGCACCGTTTCGGTGTCGGAGAGATCTGGAAGGAGGAAGTCAGGGCTGAGGCCACTGAGTGAACCCAGTCCTTCCCTACCCGTGCCAACGAGAAGGCAGCGCACTCCTCCCGCCCTGGCACAGCGCAAGTCGTTGGCGGTGTCACCGACGATCCATACCTCTGAGGGCGAGTAGCGCTCGTCTCGGAGCCGGGTGACGCGGTCGAGTGCAATAGGAACGAGATTGTCCCGATTCGCGTGGTCGTCTCCATAAGCACCGACGGCAAAGTCGAAGAAACCGGCCAGGCCGAAGGTTTCGAGCTTGACAAAGGCATTGGCCCGGACGTTGCCGGTTACGAGCGACTGACGTACACCCACGGTAGCGTCGAGTCGCTCGAGCACATTGCGTATACCAGGGAGCACCCGTCCCTCAGTCGCCATTTGGCTTTGCCCCTGGGCC
Source organism: uncultured Acidimicrobiales bacterium (assembly GCA_963713625.1). Taxonomy (GTDB): domain Bacteria; phylum Actinomycetota; class Acidimicrobiia; order Acidimicrobiales; family RAAP-2; genus Bog-756. The sequence goes on from CAVQMN010000012.1 coordinate 712, forward strand.
AATACGGTTTCTGCCGTGGCCAAGGCTATCGGGACAAGTCCGGTGATCTGTCGGTCCGGTACTCCTGAAGCCGCCAGGATCTCTGCGATGATTTGGGGATCGGTCTTTCCGCCCATGGAGACTTCCGGGACGGTGTCGAGCCCAGCCGCCTCGGCTGCGGCGCCTTCGAGTGCTCGACGTCCAATCGTACCGCTGGTGATGAGGGTTCCGTCGATATCCCAAAAGATGAGGTAGCGGGCCATGCTGCCATTCTGCCGCCATTCCTTCCCCGCACTGGACATGCAAATGGCTAGTTGACCCAGAATGTCCAGATCACCGGGAATGAGCCAGCCGCCTACGGGAGGGTTAGGAACGACGGAGCGATGAGAGCACCCGAAGGGAAAGGACCGTGATCCATCCGAAACCACACGCAATGGAGATGCGCTGGAAGACACCACCCCTTCCGGAAAGACGCTGCTTGGGACCAAAGGCCGCTCCGAACGCGACAAAGCTCGCAACCATCCCGAGACCCGATGCTGCGGAGTAGCTTGCCCATCGGAAGTTTCGACGCTGCGCTGCCCCGAACGCGCTAGCCAGAGCGGCAACTGGCAGGCCAGCGAAGATTGGTATCGCAAATAAGTTGTGCCGCCTGCCGGCGCGAGTCGGCGCTGGCTCGGCTGGGAGTGAATCATCAGCTCCGTCCTCACCAGGGATGGCAGGCGGGAACGCGCCCACCGGGTCGGTGACATACAGACCCGATCCGATCAGTCCGACGCCCGCCGCCGCAACCAGTGCTCGAACTGCTCGGGGCCCGACGGTTCGACGTGAGCATTGGCGCAGACCAAAGGCGGTGATGAGATAGAGCACCCCGGCCAGACCAGAGTTGGCACGTTGTGGCCAACCCTGCTTTCCGATGCCGAGGGAGCTCACCGGATCCCGACGCCAGTCGTACCCGAGCCGCTTTGCCCCGATGACCGTGAAAGAGGTGACGAAAATCGGAGCGGCCACGACCCCACATGTCAGCTGGGCCCGAACCGCAATTCGCATGTCCTTGGGCATCCCACTAGCCACAGGCTATGCGAGTCGGCCACCTGCCCCCTCACCACCGGATCCGCCGGTGATATCGACGCTGTCCCAACCATGAGGGCGTTCAGTCAAGTCAACATTGGGACTTTGTGCCCTATCCGGGCGTTGCTTCGACCCTGGACGATAGGGAAATGACGGTAGATGGCAACACGATCAAGTGTGACGCCTACGGCTGCCGAGCCGTGGCGCTTCTGGAGACAGCCGTGTTGGTCTCGACCGAATACCTTCGCGTCCGGTTTGCAATGGAGGGCTGGCGCACAGCCGGAGACGAGGGACAGCTCGATATCTGCCCTCGCCACAGCTGAGTTCTATCCCTCCCCCGCAACACCGGGACGGAGCGCCGGTGGGCGAGGCCGTTTGCCGAGCGCGAACCGCCTAAGACCAGGCATATGGGGGATACAATGCACGGCGTGGACCTCCCGGAGCTACTGGTCGGGGACGTTGGCGAATGGCGAAGATGGTTGAGCAAGTATCACGCCGAGTCACAGGGTGTTTGGCTGGTGCTGGCCAAAAAGGGAACGGTCGATCCGACAACCGTCTCGTATGACGGTGCGCTTGACGAGGCGATCTGCTTCGGCTGGATTGATGGTCAACTGGGGCGTCGTGACGCCGCTACCTTCCGACGACGCTTCACGCCTCGAAAAGCTCGAAGCCCGTGGTCGCAACGGAACGCTGCCATCGCTGAAAGGCTGATCGCAACTGGCCGAATGCATCGATCCGGTGAAGACGAGGTGCGGCAGGCGAAAGAAGACGGTCGCTGGGAGGCCGCCTACGCTGGGCAAGCCGGCATTGAGGTGCCGGAAGATCTCGTCATCGCCCTCAGTGCGAATCCGCGCGCAAATGCGATGTTTGAGCTGCTCACAAGTGCGAATCGGTACGCCATTCTCTATAGGATCGGCAACGCCAAGAAACCCGAAACCCGCTCCAGGCGAATCGCCCAGTTTGTCGAGATGTTGGCCCGAGGTGAGACCATCCATCCTCAGGCTCGATAAGCACCCCGGCAGAAAGCTCACTGCGCCCAGAGTGTCTCACATCGCCGGGGCCGGGTCGGTTATCGACCAGGAGGTGCTCGCTGAGCGTGAGCTGCCCTGCTCCGGCACCCTTCCGGGATGCCGACGGCACCTGCGCCACGGCCGGTGGTGCTCTCTCCGGGTGACCATGGCATACGCGGTCGTAGAGTCCTCGTGATGGAGACCCGGATCGTCATTGTGTGTAGCCAATGCGGGGCGTTCTGGGACCCCGCGGCCGAGCCGGCATCGTGCAGGGACCCGCGCCATGACCGTCAACGATTCGAATCGAACTTACACCGCAGTCGTGTTGTGCTGCCAGACAGCACGGAGGTGACCGCCGTGTCCTTCGGCAGCGCCGATCCCTATGCTCGCGATGTACTCCCCGATTTCGGGCTGTACCTCGACGAGAGGTGGCGGCCGCCGTGGCCCCACGAGTATCTGGACTGGCCCGACTTCGGCATCCCGGACGATCCAGCTCTGGCTGTCGCTGCGCTTGAGTCGCTGCTTGACCGGGCTCGGGCGGGCCGACGCGTCGAGATCGGCTGTTACGGCGGCCACGGTCGCACCGGTACAGCGCTTGCCTGTCTCGCCATCCTCTGCGGCCAAGCCCCAGGCGAGGCAGTCCGATGGGTCCGCGCTGGGTACTGCGAACGTGCGGTCGAGACAGACGGCAAGAATCCTTCGTCGACTTCACCAGCTGACCCTGGTCCCGTTGTGGAGGACGCATGAGGGCACTTCGGGTGGCACGGGTGTTCCGGATCACCGGACACGCGGCGGCTGTCAACCGTGGCCTGAGCGATCCCCTGAGGGTAGAAAGGCTGCCCGTCGAGCACCGTTCACTGGTCACACGCGTGGGCATAGAGTCTGTCTGAGACGGACGAGGCAAGGAGCGGAGATGCCCGAGCACGGTCGACTGGTTGCGGTCATCTTGGGGGTTTCGGATCTTGACAGTTCTGCGGCGAGATGCATTCGGCCTAGATCTTCATCCGGGCGACAACGGCGTCAACGACCAGTGGATAGGTGGAAGGCACGCAGAAATCTCCTGGAGAGAGGGGGGCCTACCTTCACTTTGCTCTCTTTCAAGCGAAGGATCGACCAACCTCTGGCGCGCAGATCGCCATCTCCGTCGACGACATCGACAACGCCCATGCGGTAGCGGTCCGGGCAGGTGCTCAGGTCCTTCACGAGCCACGCTCGGAATCCTGGGGCCGAAGCGGACGCTACAAGGACCTCGACGACAACGTGATTGAGTTGACTCAACTCATCTAGTCGTCGTCGGAGCCGCCTTATCCCTAATTTGCGCGCATATCAAGCCGTGGCTGACCAGCACCTCCGAGGCCGATTCGTGGGCCGTGTCTATTCAATTAGCGTTGCGGTTCACCGACGACACCCCGACCGATCCGTGCGATGCGCACGTGGGTAACGGCCGGCGAACAGACGTGTTCGACACAACGATAGTTACCCGCACTGGGGCCGAGCTCGTCGAAGAGTCGTTCGCCGCTGCCCAGCAGGACAGGCACAATCACAACATGCAGTTCGTCGATCAGCGAAGCACGAAGGTACTGCCTGATGGTGGCTGCGCCACCTCCGACAAGGACATCCTGACCACCGGCCGCTTCGAAGGCTGCCCTCAGAGCTGCTTCGATCCCGGTGTCGACGAAATGGAATGTAGTGCCCCCCTGCATCTCGATAGGAGCACGTGGTTGATGTGTGAGCACGAAGACCGGGTGGTGAAAGGGGGGATCGTCTCCCCACCAGCCAGTCCAGCCGCTCTCGCCCCACGGTCCACGTATCGGGCCGAACATGTTCCGACCCATGATGGTGGCACCCACACCAGTTGCCCGTTTCGAGAAGAACTCGTCGTCGAGCCCCTCATCTCCATCGTCATTCCCGATCATCTGCCTCCCGCTGCGGGTGGCGAACAACCATTCGTGGAGCTGACCCCCCCCAATCCCGAGCGGATGGTCGAGATCCTGGTTTGGCCCGGCGGCGTAACCATCGAGTGAGATAGACAAGCTGCGTACCAGCAATCTCGGCACCGAGTTTCTCCTTTTGCCCGCTTCCATATGACTGAGCCGACCACAGTACAGACGTTTGACGGACGGCCAAATCATCGGTGAGTGAACTGGCCTCGGGTGACCCCGACCGCCGGGCGGCAGTGGATATCGACGGCGACGACCGACAGAACAACCGCACGTACCCGAGTGGAGATTGAGTAATCGGGTGCCTTCGATCCGGCTACGAAATTCGAGGCTACAGGTCCTCGGTGTCGACGCGCTCCGGATCGGATTGGAGCCCGAAGGTAAGGGGTCCGGTTTGAGAGGCCAGTACGGCGATCCGTGGACGCGGAAGCTCAGGATGGAGTTCCGCCCCGGCAACCATGGCGTCTACTGGATCCAAGGCCTCGACCACCTCGGCCACGAAGTCGAAGCGCCCCATTCTTCCCCAGGTCACGATGAATCGTTGAGGGCCGGTCATGAAGAAAGCGTATCGGCCGTTGTCCTGGGCAGCCCGCGTGTCGATGGATGTGAGGGGGAGGTCGTGAACCGGATCCTCAGGTCAGCATGAAGGCATAAGGCCACACCCGTCTCGGCCTAGGTGTCACCCAGTGAACTGGGTGACATGGCCGGACGGGGAGTGGCGGAGGACTTTGGGCTCGGCAGGCGAGGTGGACAGTGGCCTCGATCACATCGAGTGGGGCCTCATCCTCAGGGTGCAGCTCGAATCGCTCCGCGCCGTACGCCCTGCGCCTTCGACCGGACGCGGCCGGTGATCCTTCGGCCACCGCGTCAGCCCTTCACGCAAGCGTGCCGGCGAGCACCGCTTCGAGTTGCGAGAAGACAGTGTGCATTCCTTCTTCGAACCCGCTGGCGAGCACCTCCTCCATGCCCGCCTGCGAGTCGAAGTGGGTGCGGATGGCCATTACCGCGCCCCCGCCTTCCCCCTCGTCGATGGTGATGATCATGGCCGTGATCGTGTTCCCGTCGTTCGGACGGCCGTCGTCGTCGACGTCGGCATCCCGCAGCTCGAGGTGACGGGGCGGGTTGGCGGCGATGACCTCCCACGTGCTGTCGTGGCGCTCGCCCTCGGTCCCGACCATGAAGAAGGTGATCCGACCGCCGGTTTGCAGGTCGTGATCGACCACGTTCACTGGGTAGCCAGGGGGCCCCCACCATTGCTCGAACTGGCGGGGATCGGCCCACAGCTGCCACGCCCGCTCGACGGTGGCATCGAGGTCTGCGGTGACCGTCATGGTCAGGGATTCGGGATCCTTCTCGACGCTGGTCACGCTCATCGATCGCCTCCATTGGTTCGCTTGTCGGTTGCCAGAAGGTCGTCGATCCGGTCCACCCGCGCTCGCCACAGCTCCTCGATGCCGTCCAGGAGCGCTCGGGCCCTCTGGACGGTCTCGACGTCGGTGCGCACGATCCGTTCGCGCCCCCGCCGCTCCTTTGTGATGAGCCCGGCGCCTTCAAGCACGGCGACGTGCTTCTGCACGGCGGCAAAGGTCATCGGGTAGCGCTTTGCCAACGTCGACACGCTGTATCTGTCCCGGACGGCGACGGCGAGGATGTCGCGCCGAGTGCCGTCAGCGAGGGCGTGAAAGATGCGGTCGATGTCGGCGTCGGATACCTTATCTACAACCATCTGGTTGTATGATAGCGAAGAAAGATAATGCACGCAAGGTCTCGGTACGGATCGAGAGCACCAGAGCCGGCCGACCATGAGCACCCGGTGCCGGCCGCGGCCTACGAGGAACGCCACGCCGATCTCGGCCAGTCGGTGATCCCCTCGTCAGTGGATTTGCCGAAGTGTGGCGGCCCGCCGCCGAGGGTCGTCTGCTCGAAGACACTGGCGGAACCGTCCGGCGCCAGAACGCGGATCGAGGGGGCGTTTGATCCGGGTGCCGCGCTGTGGATGAAGAAAATGGCAGGGCATGAGATGGTCGGTGCCCCGGTTCGCTACCCTCGCACCATGTCCAAAGTTCTCGTTACCGGGATGTCAGGTACGGGAAAATCCTCCGCGCTCCGACTCCTCGCTGAACGGGGATACCGGACAGTGGACACCGACACCGACGAGTGGAGCTACTGGGTCACGTTGCCTGACGGTTCACCGGACTGGATTTGGCGGGAGGACGCCATGAGCGACCTGCTCCGGAGCGACAGAGGGGGGAGCCTCTTCGTTGCTGGCTGCAAGACGAACCAAGGACGGTTCTATGGAAGGTTCAACCACGTCGTACTGCTCAGCGCGCCGGCTGATCTGCTTTTCACGAGGATCGCGGCACGCACTGACAACCCGTATGGGAAGGCGCCCGCCGAGCGGGAGATGATTCTTCGCCACGTCGCCGAGGTGGAGCCTCTCATCCGGGCATCGGCGACGGTCGAGATCGACGCCTCTGCGCCGCTCGAAGACGTAGTCAGTCAACTTGAGCAACTGGGTTGAGGCGGTCTTCACGAGCCTGGAAGTGGCGATCGGCCACGGTCGTATCCGCCCCGACCCCGAAGATTGGGGCACTCCGGTGTGGCACTATGTCTGTCAGTTTAGATTGACATATCCGCACGTCAGTTTATACTGACACACATGGACATCGAAAAGCTCAGCGTGAATCTCTCGTCGGATGACCCGGTAATTGGGCTTCGCGCCTCGTTGGCGCTCCATCGCCTGGCTGAGAGGGTCGAAGCGAACCAGGTCGCGGGGGCTCGGGAAAAGGGCTGGTCGTGGCAGCAGATCGGCGATGCCTTGGGCGTCACACGCCAATCCGTGCATACCAAGTACAACAAGGAGTCATCATGACCACCGAATCCGTTGCGTCAGAGGTGCTTCACCCCTGGGTCATCTATCTACGGGCCAGTGAGGAGGCTCGTCGCCGAGGTGATCGCCGAACGGGCACCGATCACGTCCTGCTCGCCTTGTTCGAGGACCCCTCGATCGAAGTCGTGTTGGGTGTGAGCCTGCAGCAAGCTCGTCAGGCCCTTGAGTCGCTCGATCAGGAAGCCTTGGGTGTTCTGGGACTGGGGCCCGGCGCCGATGCCCCCCCACTTCCCATGCGCGACGTGCCGAAGAAGCCGAGGCTCAGGGACGTCGCGCAAAAAGATCGCCTCCGCATGACGCCCGCGGCAAAGAAGGTTCTTGAGGAAGCGGTCAAGCCCAACCGCCGGAAGGGTCAGGTCACAGCCCAGCAGGTGCTCGCCCAGATCCTCACTCTCGAACCACCAGATCCTGCCGCGGTGCTGCTGGAAGCTCTCGGCGTGAACAGGTCAGAGGTTCGGCGCCAATTGGATGCGGTCACCTCCGACAGCTGAGTCCCAGCGACATTGGTGGCTTCGAGCAGGGGTACCCGGATCAGTTTTTTCCCGGCGAGCCAAGAGTCGCGGCAACCATGACATCTCGCGAGAGGCTCCGGCCTGGCCGAGTACCTCGCAGAGGTGTGGCGAGGTCACCTAGCTGGTGTCACCCAGCTAGTTCAGTGAGGTAGCCGGTTTGCGGATCGGTTGGCGGACCCCAACTCGGGTTCGCTATCCATACATTGGCGCCGAGCGAGGACACAAAGGCACTGGGATCGACGGCCGGCGTTTCGATGACCGCAACAAGCGAACCTGTCGAGGCCTTCAATTCGGTGACCCCGTTGCCTCCGAGCCAAACGTGGACGCCGTTCGACGAAACGGAGTCGGCCCCAAGGGCCACCGGAATGGTCCGGACGACGGAGCCGTTCGATGCATCAAGCTCGATGACCTCGTCCTCTGACCCGACCCATACGTGAGTGCCGTCGGAAGTTATCGCGCCTGGAGCTCTTCCGACGGGGATCGTCTGAACCACAGATCCGTCGGACGCATCGAGTTCGGTAACCGCGTCGTCACCTTCATCGGAGACCCACACGTGGGTGCCGTCCGAAGAGATACCTGCCGGACTCTCACCAACGGGGATCGTCTGGAGCAACGATCCGTCCGAGGCGCCAAGTTCGGTAACGGTGTCATCGCCGGAGTTTGCCACCCACACGTGAGTGCCGTCGGAGGATACTGCGTCAGGCGTGCTCCCGACTGGAATCGTCTGGACCAACGATCCGTCCGAGGCGTCGAGTTCGGTGACGGTATTTCCACCGTCACCGAAGCCACCTTCATCGGCCACCCAGACGTGAGTACCGTCCGAGGATATGGCGTAGGGATTATTGCCATTGCCCACGGTGGTCGTTCCCACATACTCATCCATGTTGTTGTATTCCACGACCGTGCTGTCGACCCAGTCCGATATCCACACATCGCTCCCAGAAGCCGAAATGCCGGAGGCAGCGAAGTTGTCACCAGTCATGCCTGCACCCACGAAATCGATGGGCGCCGACTGAACTGATTCCACGCTGGTGCCTCTCGCGTTGGTGGCACTCACTCTGAAGCTGTAAGAGGGTGCAGTAAATCCGCTCATCGTGCAATAGGTTTTGCCATCCGAGACACAGGATCTCGAGCCTGATATGGACACAGCTGTGTACTTCTTGATGGCACTCCCATTGTCCGCTGGGGCACGCCAGTTGATCTGCAAAGTCCAGTCTGCAAACGGGGATGTGGAAGGGGTCCAATTTCCCACGACGACGTCGGTCGGCGCGAGGGGGGCACCAACTCTCACGGAAACCGGGGTCGATGACGCGCCGAACCCCTTTGTGTTTCGGGCCTTCACGGAAACCCTGTAGGTGTAACCGTTCACGAGACTGCGCACCCTGCAGGTCGTAGAATTTGTCGTCCTGCACAAACTGGTACTGGATCCTCGGGTCGCCGTCACCGTGTATCCGAGGATAGGACTGCCACCATCAGCCGCCGGAGCGGTCCACGTGACGGCCGCCGACGCGTTACCAGGAGTCGCCATGACTCCAGAGGGTGCTCCAGGCTTTGTCACCGCGGCGCTCGCCGCGGGCGCCGAAACGACCAGCCCTAGGGCCAGCGCACCAAGGGTCACCGAAACACTCACCGCCCGGCCATTCAGCAGAGATCGGTTTCGCATGCGCGGCGCTTCTGGCCAGCTTGGTCGAGTGCGGCGGCGGGCGACATGGATCACGTGACTGGACTACGCGATGACTGTCACGGGTGCAGCCCTTGTTATGTCGAAGGTCCCATTACCGAGCTGCCCGGCGCTACCGACCCCCCAGCAGTCCGCCTCGCCGGAGGTGAGGGGGGCACAGAAGCCCATTTCCATGCCGTAGCTGGTCAGGCCGGCCACGCCGCCGAGCGTGCCGGTCCGGTTCACCCCTTTGACGGACACGGGGACGGCGGAGCCCGCATTGCCACGGGTGTAGAACGTTCCGTCGCCCAGTTCGCCGTAATAGCCGTACCCCCAACAGTCCACCCCACCCGAGGTGAGGAGGGCGCAGGAGCCGAGGGCGGCACCCGTGAGACGGGCCACGCCGGCGAGCGTGCCCGTTCCCCCCACCCCTTCAACCGCGACCGGCAACGCCGAGCCTGCGGCGTTGCCGTCGGTATAAAACTTCCCGTTCCCGACCTGGCCGTCGTAGCCAAGCCCCCAGCAGTCCACCTTGCCGGAGGTGAGGAGAGCACACGTGGTGCCGTCTTCGGTGATCAGACTGGCCACGCCATCGAGCGTGCCGGTTCCGCTCGCCCCTTTGACCGCCACCGGGAAGGCGGAGCCCTGATTGCCAGTGGTGTCGAGCCTCCCGTTCCCGAGTTGGCCGAAGCGGCCATACCCCCAACAGACCACCTTGCCGGAAGTGAGGCGGGCACAGAAGTCGCCACCGCCGCTCCCGTCGTAGTCTTCGCTGGTCAGGCTGGCCACACCGCCGAGTGTGCCGGAGCCGCCCACCCCTTCAACGGCGACCGGGACGGCGGACCCTCCGCCATAATTGCCGAAGGGATAGAACGTCCCGTTCCCGAGCTGGCCGTAGTTGCCCTCTCCCCAGCAGTCCACTCCACCGGATGTCAGCAGGGCACAGAAGCCAACGCCGCTATCGGTGGAGAGGCTGGCCACGCCACCGAGCGTGCCCGATCCACCCACCCCTTCAACCGCCACCGGCACCGCGGAGCCTGCATCCTTGGGATTGGTGTAGAACGTCCCGTTCCCGAGTTGGCCGTAGTTACCGGCCCCCCAGCAGTCCACGCCACCGGAAGCGAGGAGGGCACAGAAGCCATTCCGGCCGCCGATGAGGCTGGCCACGTCACTGAGCGTGCCTGATCCACCCACCCCTTTGACCGCCACTGGAACGGCGAACCTTGGGGTGGGACCGCCCCAGCAGTCCACTTTGCCAGAGGTCAGGAGGGCGCAGACGTCGAAGTCGCCCGCCGCGAGGCTCCTCACGCCGTCGAGCGTGCCTGTTCCGCCCACGCCTTTGACTGCCACGGGAACGGCGGAGTTATCCGCACGTCCGTATTTCGCGTTCCCGAGCTCGCCGAACTGGTCATCTCCCCAGCAGTCCACCTTGCCGGAAGTAAGGAGCGCGCAGGAATTGGCCGCGCCGCTGGTTATCGATCGAACGCCGGTCAACGGCGGTAACGTCGCAGCCCCGGTCGGTACCACGATGACGGCGGCGAGAAGGACAACGGTCGCCACCGCCAGTCCGATTCGGCCCGAAATACACGCCATGGGTACCACCTACTCGGGGCGACCACGAGGCTTGCTTGACGGGCGCCCTGTCGCTTCACCATAGACCAGATTCTCCGGCACCGCCGGGCTCGTCCCGCATAGGAACCGACCTGGATATACTCCGTCCCGCGGCATCGGGAGAGTGACCCATCCGGCACGCCGACAGGACCTCTGCCACTCTCCAAACGCTTGGATCCGAGCCGCGGGTTGCGCGTTTGACTCGCCGCGCACATCGCATAGGCCACGTCCATGACGGAACCGACCACCACGTTGAACGAGCAGTTCAGCGCCCCCGGGGCCATGGCCACGAGTTGGGACGACGCACGTAGGACACTCGAAGCGGCGGAACTCTTCTGGATAGCTACCGTACGTGCGGACGGGCGACCACACATGACGCTCCTCCTAGCCGTATGGCTTGATGACGCGCTGCACTTCTGCACCGGCGAGACCGAGCAGAAGAATTCCAATCTGCAGGACAACCAGAGCGTCATCCTCATGACAGGCTGCAACCAGTGGGACCACGGCATGGATGTTGTCGTTGTGGGCAGGGCGGATCGAAGGCCGGGATCGACCAGCTTCTGAGGTGGGAACAGGCTGCGTTCCCGATCTACGGTCGGCGTATCCCAGCCGACGGGAGAAGGTTGATGCCGCGGCGGTGCCGGTCGATGTCGCTGTCGGCCCAGGCGCAACGTTCACCGTGCAGACGCGGACTGCGCTGACCGAAGCCGGCCTCGCCCGGATGCGGGCGCTACTCTGCTCGTGGGTCCGAGCCACGTCGTGGCGTCCTGTGGGGCTCAAAGAAGGCTGGGAGCGAACTTTGGATCACCGCACCGCGAGCGACGCCGGCAGATGGAGTGCCGTAGTTCTGATCGTGGCCGTGAGCCTGGCCGCCTGTGGAAGCGCTACCACGTCGTCCCCAGCGACGACAGCCGTGGTTCCGACGGGTTGGCGGGCGCCGGCCGTCTTCAGCACCCCGCCTGATGCCGGACAGATCATTGAGCCCGTGTCCGCCAATCCCACCAATTTGGCCGCCCACGGCTACGTGGAGCAGGAGTACTTCGCTTCGGGTACCGCGTACTCCTTCACCGGGCGGTCCACGCCCTCCGACGGGAAGTGGACCATCTCTGTCTCGGGATCGGCGCCGTACAAGACGCGTATCATCGTGCGACGCCCGAGCGACCCGGCGAAGTTCGACGGGAACGTCGTCGTGGAATGGATGAACGTCTCGGCCGGTGAATCCGCACCCGACTGGGACTACCTGGATCCGGCCCTCATGGACTCGGGTGCCGCCTATGTGGGGGTGTCCGCCCAGGCGCTCGCCGTCAACGGGGGAAAGGCGCTGCTTGGATCGGGCCCGAGCCCCGGGCTTTCCCAAAAGGAGCCGGCCCGGTACGGGAGCTTGCACCACCCGGGAGACCAGTACTCGCTCGACATGTTTGCCCAGATCGGTCAGGCGCTCAGGGTTTCTGCACCGTCGGTTCTGGGAGGGCTGCGACCTTCGCACGTGTTGGCCATCGGTGAGTCCCAGTCGGCCTTCTACCTCACCACCTACGCCGACGCCATCCAACCCCTCGACCACGCTTATCAGGGCATCTTCATCCACTCCCGCGGTGGCGGGGCCGCCCCCTTCGGCCCCCTTGACGTCTCCTCGGCGACCACAGGCCACGTGCGTATCCGCACCGACCTCGACGTCCCCGTGTTCATGCTCGAGACCCAAACAGACTTAATCCAGCTCGGCTACGCGGCGGCGCGGCAGCCGAACACCTCCAGGATCCGGACGTGGGAAGTGGCCGGGACATCGCACGCCGATGCCTATGAGGTCGGGTCGGCCGCTTCCCTCCTCGGCTGCACCACTGCGGTGAACTCGGGGCCCCAGCACGAGGTGGCTCAGGCCGCCTTCGTCGCCTTCCTGCACTGGGTGGACCACGGGACGCAGCCGCCCTCCCCACGGCCGTTCAGCCTCTCCTCGGTCGACCCTCCTGAGCTGGCGCTGGACGCCCACGGGAACGTGGTGGGTGGTGTCCGCACCCCGGCGGTGGACGTGCCGGTGTCGACGCTGAGTGGTGCGCCTCCGCAAGGCAGCAGCGAGCTCTGCGGTCTGTTCGGATCGACGGTCCCGTTCAGTCCACAGACGCTGGTGGCGCTCTATGGGACAAAAGCCGGGTACGTCGCCGGGTACACCACTGACCTCGACCGGGCCATTGCCGCCGGATACATCCTCGCCTCGGATCGGGCTTCGCTGCTGGCGGAAGCGGCACAGGTTCCGTTCCCCGCTTGAGCGGGACCCACCGGCGCCGATTGCCGATTCATGAATTGCGTACTTGTCTGGGCGCGGTGACGGTGTGCGCGGACCCGACCCGGACAGGCCTACAACCGCGGTCGGATTTGATCCTGCCCGACTGGGTGTGATCAATCAGAGAAAATCGCAGCAGGTCGGCACACCGAGAGCGGTGGATCGAAGTGTGCCGGTTTCAGTTCTCGGCCACGCTGAGTTACGGGGGATCATGGAAGTGCAGAAATCCCAGATTCACGTCGACGACGAGGCCGAACTCCTGACCGCGGGTGCTGCCTTCCACAATCCGGGCCGTGACTTCGTTCAGCATGTGCTTGGCCAGACCGGGGATGTCGTCAAGAAGTTGGTTCAAGCCCCTATGGGTGAGCACCAGAACCCGCATCGCACTCTCGGCGGTGACGGTGGCGTTGCGAGGGTGACCCGAAAGGACAGCCAGCTCTCCCACGACATCGCCAGCGGTAACCGTGGCCACATGTTGCCCATCCCTTGTCACTGCGGCGGCTCCATCGAGCAGGATGAACATTTCAAAGCCGACCTCACCTTGACGAGCCAGAACCTTCCCGACAGGAAGGATCAGCTCGTCAGCTACCTTGCCAATTTCCTGCAGCTGCCTTTTGGTGCAGTTCGAAAACACTGGGACCGAGGCGAGATGCCGAAGGTAGTCGTCACGAATCACCCGTTTCATCCCTTCTGTCGCGTCTGACTCTTCAAAGACGCCGTGTGGTCCACGGTCAACAGACCTGCCGACCGTACTCCGAATGGCCCGATTGCGCTTGGGGTCGCCCACAACGCCGGGACCGCCTTGGAAACACGTCGTGGCCGAACGAACACCTCGGGGGGCTGGGGGCGATCTCGGGGGCATTGTCGATACGGACCGGCGGGGAATACCCCTCCCGCAATGGTTTGGAATAGGTCAGTGAATCGACGTCACCTCGGAGGCAGCCCGGTTCAGTTCGGCGAAGCGGCGATCCCGACCACGGGATCGTCAATGAGTTTGCCTCCCATTGACCCTTCGAAGGGAGCACCCCCAAAAGCGAAGATACCCCCGTCGTCAGCTACTAACCAATACCCGGGGTCGTCCGGGTTCGCGGCGATTCCAGTGACCGGTCCGTTCAGGGCGCGTCCACCCATCGAGCCGTAGAAGGTGGCATCGCCGAAGCTGAAAACGCCGCCATCGGCACCCACGAGCCAGTAGCCCTTGCCGTCCGGCGTGGCGGCGATCCCGACGATGGGGTCGTTGAGCGGCTTGCCCCCCATCGATCCGTAGAACCCCGCGTCGCCAAACGCGAATACTCCGCCATCGGCACCCACGAGCCAGTAGCCCTTGCCGTCCGGCGTGGTCGCGATCCCGACAATCAGGTTCGCCAGATGCAGTTCGGTGACTCCTCCCACAGGTGTGGCGTCACCGCAGCCCAGCACGGCGCCGTTTTGGCTGACGAGGAAAAACCCGCGACCGCTGGGGGTTGCCGCGATTCCGGTCCAGCCCACCTCGGCCCCGTTGAGACTGGTGCAGCCCAGCTGCCCGGGTGCGGCGGCGGAACCGAATTGGGCGGGGAGCGAGGGGAAATTGGCGATCCAGTAGCCCGAATTCCCCTCCGATCCCGCGATGCCCACACAGTTCGCACGGGAGAGGACCCCGTCAGCATTGGCAAGAGAATCTGGGTTGATATTGATGCCCGGCCCAAAGGCGAAGGCACACAACCCCGGCGTGCCAGCTCCAGGCGCGCCAGAACCCTCGAATGGTGCGTTGAACGCGAAAACGCCTCCGTCGGCACCCACCAGCCAGTACCCGGGCATTGGGGCACTCCGCGGAGCAGGGCCCGCCGCCCCCGTAGGCGCGCAGCTCACCACGGATATGACAACCATCAAAACGCCCAGTGCCAAAACTCTTGCCCGTGTCATTGCTCGGCACCTCCTGCTCGATGACCGAATGCTAACCCCGGGCTCGGGTCAGAAAGTGGTCTGGGCCCGGGTGAGACAGGCGGCGCGCAGGGGTTTCGAAGGCGTGCCGCCCGAAGGGATTCATGGGAAGCTCCCATCGGTCTCTCGGTTACACCCAAATCACCGACGGTCCGACCTGAGGGTCCACCGGCCAGAGACCGGTTCCCGCCTTGGGTCATCGGCAAACGTCACTCGAAGCGGGCGTCTGTTCCGCCACCGCCTCCCTCAACGACGTTGTCGACGCTTTCCACTCGCAGTCCACACTCGACGAGCGCAGAGACGAAGACATCATGGCTCCGACTGAAAAATCGGAAACAGGCGGTGCTGCCGTCCGTCCGACGAAACACCGCTCGGTGACCATCAGCCTTCACCGAGGTGATCAGGTCGAGCGGTGAGTACCACTCCGACCGGAGAGGAAACGTCGAGATGAGATCCACCCCGTCCTCCCCGATCGAGATTCGGGCGAAGGGCCAACCGGAACCGACGACACCAAATGCCGTCGGTACTGAGAGGCGAACGCCCGTGAACTTGCGTTGGTTCACCACGCCCATCGATGCTAATAGTCGAGCAGCACCGGCGTTGGTCGGTGGGGCGGATTTCGGGTCCCTCCGGATCCGGCGCTGACTCGTTCACGGCCTGGCTCCGACCCCCGGCAGGATGGGCCGCTGGCGTCTACGGGGGCGGGCTCGTGGCGATGACGAATCCCTGGGAGGCGGTCTCGTGCTCTAGGTCAGACGCCCTGAGGGCCGTGACACAGATCCTGAAACCCCGAGCTTCCAGACAGTCGGCTACCTCTCGTACCCCGTGCCTGTAGCTGGTGAGCGGCAGGAGGGTGCCGAAAGCATCTTCGCGGTGTACCGGCTCACCCTCCGCCTGAAAGGCCAGGAGGAGATAGCCCCCCGGAAGCAAGACCCTCGCCAGTTCGCCGAACACCTGGTCGAGCCGATCCGGAGGCGTATAGATGATCGAGTACCAGCAAACGGCACCGGCGAGTCCTGCCGTTTCGATGGAGAGCGAATCGAGTTGACCCACTTCGAACTCGATGTGTGGATGTGCAGCCCGGGCGATGGCGAGCATGGCGTGGGACACATCGACGCCGACCACGTCGAGCCCATGATCCGCCATGAAAGCTGCCGCTCGGCCTGGTCCGCAGCCAACATCGGCAACCCGAAGAATGCCTTGTCTCTTGATCAGCTCGATGAAACCAGCGAGCAGCGAAAGGTCGACGGGATGTTCTGTCGCCGAGCTGAGGTGCGTGCCTACGAACTGGGTGTACGTCAGCGCCGCGGCATCGTAGACATCTCGGGCGGTTGCTACATGGTGGTCTTTACCGGACACGCCCAAAGGCTATGTGACCTCTGGTCTCGGTATTGGCGGCGACCGGGAGATTGTTTGCCCCCGAACTGGCAAGGGCTCGGGGGCGCCCATTCATTCTGGCCGATCGTCATTCGCGGAGGCACTCCTCTCGTCGGGGCAAGAGGCGTATCCGATTTGCCACATCTCCGGCACGACGGCAATGTCCGTCCCCTCTTCCGCGGCCCTAGAACATGCGGCCAATCCTTTTTCGAGGTTGGCCTGCGGATCGCCACCGGAGGCGTAGTGGCAGAGAACCAGACGTAAGTGAGTCCCCATTCCGGTATGCGGCCCGAAGACTGACTCTGGTGCACGTTGGATTACTCCTCACTCCTCGTGCGGGGGCCTCTTCCACGGCCAACGGACTGGACCCGAACCCCAGACTTCGTTCTGCGAAAAAAGCGGCGACTCAAAAACTGGAGGTCGCACTGATGACTCTGCCGCGGCATCGTCGGTCGCCCGGTCTTCTGGCTAGCCTTGGCGGCATGCCCGCGAGGAGGCTGAACATGCGCCCCATATTTCATCTTTCGTTCCCGGTGCGGGACCTGAATGAGGCCATTGATTTCTACACTCTGCGTCTTGGTGCCGAAATTGGCCGGCGGAACGATTCTTGGGCGGATGTTCTGCTGTTCGGCGCTCAGGTGACCCTTCAGAACGATCCGTCGACCGTCAGTAGGCCAATGCCGAGGAGCAGGCATTTTGGCGCAACCCTCCCATGGGACGAATGGGAATCACTGACCGATCGGCTTCTTGGGGCGACTGTCGTCGTTGAGCCGCCGACGATCTCGTATGGGGGCCAACCCATCGAGCAAGGCAAAATGATGATTGCCGATCCGAGCGGAAACTTGATCGAGATCAAGACCTATCGGAATCCACATCGAGTGCTTGGCTCTCTCGCCACTTGATCGGTGACCGGAGGCGAGCGGCGGATATCAGGAGACGTCAGTTGTCGGAGTCCGAAGGCATAGCGTTGGGGCCAATGACTGAGCCTCCAGGTGTCGGCCGTGCGATCGTTCTGAACGGTGGATCGAGCTCGGGGAAGTCCACGATCGGCCGAGCGCTTCAGTCCAGGCTCGATGGTGTGTGGCTCTTGATCGGCATTGACGTCTTGATTTGGTTGCTCCCCGCAGAGCTGATTGAGAGCCCGTCGGGCTTCTCGGTGGTCGACAGTGAGATCTGCCGAGGAGCTGCATTCCGAGGTGTCTATGAGGGGTTTCAGCACTCGGTTGGGGCACTCTGCCGGACAGGACAGAACGTCATCATTGACGACGTGTTGGTCGACGGTGGCGCTGACCAGCGCCAGTGGGAAGCCGCTTTGACCGGCATCGGGACCGTCTGGATCGGGGTCCGATGCGATCGAGAGGTCGCCGTGATGCGCGAGTCGGAGCGTGGCGACCGCCCCATCGGCATCGCTGGGCGGTACACCGATTGCGTCCATCAAGATGTCACCTACGACATTGAAGTGGATACGAGTGAGGCACCGGTGGAGACCACCGTGCACATGATCGCCGTGGCGCTGGAACGATTGGGCATTGCGCCCAGATCCGAGGAACGGGCGCGAGATGCTCTGCCGCCCCGGTCGGCATTGGGCCCTGACGGCTCGCGCTCGCTTGCACCTTGGGAGCGTTGATCAAACGGTAAACCGATGCCACGTAGGGCGGAGCACATCACCGGGGGAGTGGCGCCGTTCGAGTCCGCCCCGGGTCGTTGTCCGTGGCACTCGACTGCGAAGTGGTCGCGGGGAGGGGCGGGGATCACTGGCATACTGCGCTCATGGTGAGGAGTCGGTTCTATACGGGGGTGTACGGGTGAGGGTCAAGTTTCGATCGAAAGGGTGCTCGACAACCCCCGACCTGGTCGTGACCGCATTCATGGACCGGCGGTCAAGGCCTTGGAGACAAAATGAGGCTCACCATGCGATCCCAGGGCGAGGTGGGTGGTGGAGCTGATTCCGGCACTTGACGTCAGCGAGGTCCGTTTCGACGAGACGATTGACGTGGTCGTCGTCGGTCTGGGCGCCGCGGGCGCGTCGGCGGTCATGGGGGCGCGCCAGGCAGGGGCGGAGGTACTGGCCGTCGAACGAAGCGTGGGACCGGGAGGGACATCAGCCCACTCCGGTGGTCTCATCTACCTGGGCGGTGGCACAGCTCTCCAGAGTGCCTGCGGCTTTGAGGACTCGCCAGAGAACATGGCGGCATTCCTCCACGCTGCGCTGGGTCCTGGCGTGGACGGCGACCGCGTGGACGCCTATTGCCAGGGGTCGCCCGACCACTTTGATTGGCTGGTCTCGGTCGGCGTGCCCTTCCGGGCATCATTCTGCGACGAGCCGAACCGCGAATCGGCGGATGACGCTGGGCTGCTCTTTAGCGGCGGTGAGGACAGCTATCCCTTTGACGAACTTGCGGTCCCGGTGCCGCGTGGTCACAAGCCTCAGCATGTCGACTCCGCGGGTGGCTTTCTTATGGAACGGCTCAGTGCGGCCGTCTCGACCAGCGGCGCTCACCTGATGAACGACGCCAGGGCAGAGGCGCTGGTCGTGGAGAACGGTGATGTCGTCGGCCTGCTCGTGAGGAGCGATGAGGGGCCCCGGGCCATCCGGGCCCGTGGTGGGGTGATCTTGGCCACTGGCGGCTTCATCCACAATGAGGAGATGGTCGCGGAACACTGCCCCCTGGCCCACGTGCCGGACCCGGCCTGGCGGATCGGTACCCCGTACGATGACGGCCGGGGGATCAGCATGGGCATCGGCGCCGGCGCAGCGGCGACCCGCCTGGACTCCTTCGAGTGTGCGCTGCCCCTCGGGCCTCCTCACCGTCTTGCCCGGGGAATCCTCGTCAATCGGGATGGTGAACGATTCATCAACGAAGATGCCTACACCGGTCGCATCGGGTTCCACGCGCTACGTGATCATGGCGGCTTCGTCTACATGATCACCGATGACGTGATCCACCAGCCGAATCCGATCGGACTCCGGATTGGATACGCCGCCGCCACTCCGGAGGAACTGGCCGCCGACCTCGGGATGCCGCCGGACACCTTGACTCGGACAGTGCATGAGTACAACGAGGCCGCCAGCCGCGGCGACGACCCGGCGTTCCACAAGCGGGCGCCCTTCCTGCGGCCCATCGGTGTACCGCCGGCCAGCGGCATCGGCGCTATCGACCTGCGTGTCGACCACGGTGCGATCTATGCGACCTTCACGCTCGGCGGTCTTGTCACCAACCCTGATGGCGCTGTGCTCGACGGGGAGGGTCGTCGCATCTCGGGGCTTTACGCCGTCGGCCGGACCGCCGCCAGCCTCGCCGCCCACCACTATGCCAGCGGCATAAGCCTCGGCGACGGTTCGTTCTTCGGCCGATGCGCAGGCCGTCACGCGGCAGCCCAAGGTCGGGCAGAGCGTTCCCCGGCGCACTAGGCCCCGACTTCAGGTTTGATGAGCCCTTTCTATCGTCGGGCCGATGGCGCGAGTCGACCGCCGTCCGAACGAGACGGCCGGGCCTCCAGATGACTAACCCCAAGGGTCGAGACATGAGCGACGCTGAGGAGATTCACTCGTCGGACGGACCACCCTCGGGATGCAGTCAATCGGTTGGTGATTGTCGGATTCAGAGATGCGCTGGCCGTCTTTGCCGGGGAGGTTGTACATGAATGAGAGCCCACCAGCGACGTCGGGTACGTACTGGTACGGGAACGCCGGGGTGATCTGCGCTTGGTCCGAGTTGTAGGGGATCTCCGAGGCGCCCACATCGACCTGTCTGGCCGCGAAATCATTGAGACCGATCACCGAGGACTGCACCTGCCAGTTGATGTTGAGGCCGAAGAGCTTGGCTGTCCGGCCGATCCAAGCCTGGATCGCCACAGCAGCGAATGAAGAGCCGGTCATGCTCACCGATGTGGCAGCTGAAGACACGGCGAACCTTGACGAACTCTGCGAGGGAAATGAAACCGGGAAAGCAGCGACCGTCGTTTTGGTCGAGACCCCTGCGAGCCCCTGCGCCCCAGATACGGCCAGCCCGAGCGGCACAAACGTGAGCCCGGCAGTGAGTGTTGCCCCGATGGTGAACCTCCAGATTGCTTTCCGCACACACCAGGTCCCAGCTCTGGACATTTTGCCGCCTCCGATCCGGATCCAAGACCCTGCGCCAGTTGGAAGGCTCGTCGACTCCTGACTGTCCGAAACCCCAAACCAGCAGCGCTTGGCTCGATGCCAAACGGTGGCCCCGCTCAGAATCCGGTAGGTCTTGATACGACGTAGGACCACACGGCGTCGACGCTGTCGTCCGGCTTGCTTTCTGCCTCCCCACCTCGGCGAAGATCGTCAGCAGCGATCGATGGGGGTGGTTCAACCTCAACGGGCTCTTGGGCGTATGGGGAATTTGGCGGGGGATCCTGCGAAGCAACCCCTTCGTCTCGCACTAACGCTGTTGGCGTCCCGGCAGAGAACCAACGATCTTCGTGAAGCAGAAATGGATCGGAGTACCAGCCTTCTTCGGTCACCTTGCCTCCAAACCTCGATGTATCGCCACGTCGAGGGTATCGCAGAGCCGCGGCGCCTGGCCACGGCCACGGTCCCGGGGCAGACGTGGTCGAACCGTCGAACGAATTCCGAGGAGGGCGCCTGAGCGTCGGCCACACGAATGACATCCATCAATTGAACCCACAGCGGCCCGTCTCGGCGTCGTCGCCGGCACCGCCGAGGGCGTATGCTTGCGCGCTATGAGCTACGCCGTTGATTTCGTCAACGTATCCACCGTTGGACTCGAGTCATCGCCGGTGGCGACCGCCCTGGCTGGCCTGCGGGCGAATGAGGCTCGCTATTTCAAGAACAAATACAACCATGTCTTCACGGTCGAGCCTGCCGACAAGGCGAAGAAGGCCGTCGCCTTGGTGGAGCGCATCCTCAAAGAGGAACGAGACATTGTCATCACCTCACCGCCGCTCGAGGCAACGACGTTCCAAGTCGAGGACATCCGATGGACTTACGTGTTCTACAAGAGTGGTCTCTCGATCAACGCTCTGTACACGCTGGACGGACCGAAGCGGGCGGTTGGGTTCAAACTGTCTGAGGGAATGGAAATCCCACCAGAGCTCGGATCCTTCAAGTTCGCGCGACAGAAATCGAAGCTCGCGGGAACCATCCGAGGCTCGTACTTCGTGATCAAGGGCGAGTACTGAGATGATCGATGCCGGACCGCCGGCCTTGGGCTCGATCCAAGCAGGACCGGAAATCCCGACGCAGCCATTTGGCGTGGTGGGTAAATCGGTGGTCGGAGGGACGATCACCTGGTGAGACATTGGAAGCCAAGCCGTCCAGTCCTTGTCGGGTTAGCGATTCTCCACATCACCGTGACCGCCATGACGCTGCGGGATATCAGCCGGCGCAGTGATGCCCAGGTTCGGGGACCACGTTGGTTTTGGCGAGTGTTCACTCCGCTTCAGATGGGGAACTCAGCCCTTTACTGGCTGATAGGCCGAAAGAGCAGCGGCTAGTCCACATTCCACCTTCGGGGCTGCCCGGGTGCCGGACGGGGTCGATGTATGAATTCGTCGCCGAAGGCAACGCATGTCGATTTGCGCAGACTGTGTCGGAATGGGGTGGTGAAGGCGTTGGCATGGGCAATCATGATTGTGGCGACCATTGTGACCCTTGGCCTTTTCTTTGTCTTGATTGATTTGGTCTCGACCAAGATCGCGAATGGCAGTATCTACGCCTACGTAGACATGGGGCTAACCCTTTTCCTCTTCTGCGGGTCTGGTATGTCGCCCTTCGGTCCCTCCGAGAAATTCGGGTCCGACCGCGTCAGTAGCTGGAGGGGCCCAATTGCCGGCCTCCCCGGGTCGTGCCGACGCATGGGAGGGGTTGAGGCGGGAGCGACGGCGGAAGAGGTGCCGATTGGTCACCGTCGGAACCGTTGGTCCGACCCGACGGCCGGGGGGAGGGGCCCCTGCGTTATTCGCACGTCGCAGTCGGCCGATGAACCTGATTGTCCCCGATGGAGTGACAGAAGGAGAAACGCCTCCCGCGCTTCCCGCGACACCCAAAGGATGTCCCGCCGTGCAAGGCTGGCCGGGTGATTGAGGCGAGGGGGCTCACAAAGAGGTTCGGCAACGTGGTAGCGGTCGACGACCTGTCATTTGACGTGCGACCCGGAACCGTCACCGGTTTCCTGGGGCCGAATGGGTCCGGAAAGTCGACCACGATGCGTATGATCATGGGCCTCGACTCGCCGGCATCGGGCTGGGTCACGGTATTGGGGCGGCGGTACCACGAACTCCCCTGGCCCATGCGTGAAGTGGGCGGGCTGCTCGAAGCGCGGTCCATTCATCCGGGTCGCTCCGCCCGTGCCCACCTGATCACCTTGGCCCGGAGCAATGCCATTGCCCGGAAGCGGGTCGACGAGGTGCTGGAACTCGTGGGCCTCACGTCGGTGGCTGGCAAGCGGGTGGGCAAGTTCTCGCTGGGAATGGGGCAGCGTCTGGGTATCGCCGCCGCCCTGCTCGGCGATCCGGGAGTTCTGCTCTTCGACGAGCCCGTCAACGGCCTCGATCCTGAGGGAATACGGTGGGTGCGAACACTCTGCAAAACTTTGGCCAGCGAAGGTCGAACCGTATTCGTGTCGAGCCACCTCATGGCTGAGATGGCGCTTACCGCCGACCATCTCGTGGTCATCGGCAAGGGCAGCCTGATCGCCGAGACCTCGGTTGCCGATTTCGTAGCCGGAAGCTCGCGCCAGTCGGTCAAGGTGCGCACGCCGGATCGGCACCAGCTATCCGACGCCGTGACCGGCGCGGGGGGTTCCGTCATACCCGATCCCGACGGGTCCATGAACGTGACCGGCCTGGCCGCGTCGGAGGTGGGTGACCTGGCTGCGTCGATGGGAATCGCACTGCACGAACTCACGCCCGTCGCCTCACTGGAGGATGCCTTCATGGAACTGACCGACGAAGCCGTCGAGTTCCGAGGTGGATCGTGACTGAGATACTCGGGGCTCCACCCTCCTTCGCCATCCAGCAACCGCCGGGGCGAGTCGGTCTGCGCCGAGCCATGGCGGCCGAATGGACCAAGCTGTGGTCGGTGCGTTCGACGACTTGGACGCTTGTCGGCACGGCAGTGGCCGTGGTGGGCCTGTGCGCACTAGGTACCGGCACGGTGAGCCCTTCTGACATCATCGATGATCCGACCCGTCGCAGCCTGATCGGCGTCTTCCTCGGGCAGCTCATCTTTGGGGTCCTGGGCGTTCTTGTAATCAGCGCCGAATACGGAACGGGGACCATCCGGGCCACGCTGTCGGCTGTGCCCCGCCGTCCCGTCGTACTGGGCGCCAAGATCCTCGTGTTCGGCGCGGTGGCGCTGGTGGTAAGCGAGGTTCTCGCCTTTGCCGCCTTCGCCCTCGGTCAGGCCATCCTGTCGGCCAAGCACGCGGTAGGGACCAAGGCGGCGGCCGCGCAGCGGGCCCAGCAACTCGGGGTGAAGATCCCCCACAACATTCAGGCTCTTCTGGCGAATGGGTCCGCGTCGTTGGGGCAGGCAGGCGTCCTACGGGCAGTGGTCGGCGCAGGTCTCTATCTGGCCGTGCTCGGTCTGCTGGCCCTGGGATTGGGGACCATCATCCGGCACACTGCCGGCGCCATATCGGCTTTTGTCGGGGTAGTACTGGTGCTGCCGATCATCGTCGAGGCGTTGCCAACAGGTCTGAGCAACGCCGTGGCCCGCTATTTGCCAGCCAACATCGGACTGGTCATGTTTTCGACCCAAGGTGTGCCCGATCATGTGGCGTTCGCATTCAGCCCGTGGACGGGGTTCGCACTGCTTGTCTTCTACACATTGGCGAGCCTGGGGATTGGTTGTTGGATCCTCGTACGCCGCGACGCCTAGCCACGGCTCGGTGTGAGCAACTCCTGGCCATCTCCATGGTCCGGCCGGGCCATATTCGTCATCATGGCCAACCCGAAGGTCTGGGTCACCCAGTGTCAGCCGAGTGTGGCTCTTGGTCGTCCCCACCCAACGCCGTGGCCAGCGCCTCCAGATCGGCAACGGTCACAGTAAGCGCCGAATGTCCGCTTCTTCGCAGCGGCGAGGGTACCTTCTCGGCGAAATGCATGCACACGCCTCCGTCGTGATTCGTTCCGAAGGTCAGCCCGTCGTCGGCCCGTGACATTCGGACCCCAAATGCCGTCCACCATCGGTAATTCCGGGTGATGTGGGCACCGGTGATGTTCGAAAGGGGCGTAGCAATCTTGAATACACCAAACGTCGCACGGAATCCGCCCTCATCGGTAAGGGTCACGCCGTCCCTTCCAGGTCGCAGGAGGAAGGGTAGCAACACCGGCAGGTAGCGCTTGTCGATGGCGTAGCCGAAGTGTTCAGTCACTACTGAGACGATAGGCGGTTTCGTCCAGTGCGGACCAGAGATCTCAGCCACAGCCGGCGGTCTGGGAAGTGTGGCAAGACTGTGGTCTAGATTCGAAGGGCCATCCGGCGGTCGGGCAGTTATGCCTTTCTGAGGGAGTTCAGTATCGCAATGGCCTGCTCTGAACGTTCAACCGGCACCAGCAGGTGATCGTGGTGATAGCCAGCCAACACATTGCACGGGATTCCTGCCGAGGCCAATGCACCGGAAACTGCGGCCGTGAGGCCTACCGCATCGAGTGCCGAGTTGACGTTCAGCGTCAGCCATGTTGCCACGAACTCGGGCTCGAGATTCAGCTTGCCAGCGTCCTCTGCGTTGATAACGGCCGTGGGGCCCTCGTCTTCGGTGACCATTGCCGCCACGGACACACCTCCCTCGAGTGCGACGCCGCTGACCATGCACCAGCTTCCAGGCCGCTGACTCACAGTGAGTCTCGCGAGGAGCGCGTCAAGATCGTGAATTGGCATTTGGTAAGCATGCCCCTTTTCGGCCGCAGACGGACAGTGGCGCACTGTCCCAAAGCCATTGACGGTCCGAAGAGTAGAGGCGTATGGTGAGTCGGCCACGGTCCCCTAGAGGTCACAGCCTGTACGGCCCCGGTGACCGACGAGGGCGTCCGGTGGGCGGAAGGAATGGAATAGGGAGCAGTCCCGTCGGCCTCCACGTGCGGATCGACGACCATGGCACTATCGTCAGCGGACCCCGTCGCTCGCGGGGTGTGTGACCCAACCAGTGGAGGTGTCCGGATGACCGAGGTTTCCCCAACAGAGGAGATTCTGTTGACCCACTTCATCGTCTCGGACGACGTCGAGCGTTCTCGGCGCTTCTACACCGAAGTACTGGGGGGCAAGGTGGTCTTCCAAGGAACCGATACAGGACCCGTCAATGTCAAACTGTCCAACAGCTGGATTGTCATCAATGCCGGTGGAGGTCCGACAGACGACAAGCCTGAAGTCACGCTGGAGACACCAGGCGACCCCGGCCGAGTAAGTAGCTTCCTCAATATCCGGGTCAGAGATATTGCGTCCGTCTACGCGGAGTGGAGGGCCCGCGGTGCACAGTTCCTGACGCCGCCGAAGCAGCACCAGTACGAAATTCGTTGTTACATCCGCGATCCCGACGGCCATCTGATCGAAGTGGGCCAAACGACGGACCCAGAGGGGGACTGGTCACCCGATCGATGGCCGTCGACCACGTCCGGCGAAGGGCCCGAGTGAACATTGGAATCACCGCCGAGATCGCCCATGCACCTCCTGGATACCCGCAGCGCTACCGGCGACGGGCGATCGTCCATGGCTGGAGGTCATGTATCTCCAGCGCGGAATCGCGTCGGCCGGTGTCAGGACATATTCCGGTGATTTGGGACAGAGGCTCCTGCCACCTGCGAATTCATAGAGCGAGGGCCTTGCCCAATCGTACGGGGCAACCCAGCGCAGCCGGATTCCCGTAGAGATCCGATCAATATGCCCGCCCCGGGTCAGCCAATCATCACCCATAGGCTCTGAGCATGGCGAGGCATATGTTGACCGGGACAGTGATCCTTGCGGTTCTCTGGCTGTCAGCGTGCTCGTCTGCCAATGTGTTGCGCTCCCAGCCGCCGGCGAGGAGCTTGACCCCCATCGAGACGGCGGTGTCGTGGTTTCATGCGATCGACGCCGACAATGTCGTCGCCGCCCGTGACTTGTTTGTGCCGAGCCAGCGCCGACAACTTGCCTGGATGAACGACCCCCGATCCGAATTGTCAACATTCTCCCAGGTCAGGTGCGACACGGTTTCAATGAAAGCGACTCGAGCCTCGGTTTACTGCACCTTCAAAGAGTCAATTTCACGATCCGGGGGCAATCCCGACTCGTTCTGGAATCTGTCGATGGTCAAGAGGAAGAACGGAGAATGGAGAATCAGTAGCTACGGGCAGGGTTAGCCATACCCGCCTCCAGGCCCCGTTTGTGTGGATACGGTTGACCGAGGTCACTGAAATGCCACATGGGTCGCCTTCGGCATTCGTCCGGCCAGGGCAGGAACGATCGCTATTCCATCGCCACCCTCGAGACGCGCCCCACGGCGGCACCGGTGCAAGTGCCGCCGTGGGGGTGGGTGGATGATGTGAGAGCGCTGAGTACCAGATCAGGCCTTCGCCGGGTAGACGGCTACGGCCGAGGCATCCAGTGCACCCGAAGAGTTGGTGCCGATCACCGACGCCGAACCACCGACACAGAGGTTGGAGAATGATGGCGACACGACCCCGTTCTCCACAAAAGGAGTCGTGGCAGACACGCTGACCGTGGTATTGATCGTAGAGGGAGGGATCGAATGACTGTACGTCCACGTCACGACAAAGTCCCCCGCCGTGTCGGCAACTCCGCAGGCGCCAGCAGTTGATACACCGTTCACGGATGTGACTTTGCCCTTCACATGGAGCGGCGTGGGCGCCTTGGGCGGAGTCACGACCACCAGGGCGGCAAGGATCGCATTTCCGACGCTCGGACCCTCGGCTGCTGCATTGTCACCCACGCAAACATCGGCGAACGTCGCCCCAGGCAGCTTGGGATCGCGAAACTTCGTGATCCGGTATACGTAGACCTTGTCGACCACGGTGGATCGTCCGGCTTTGAAGTTCAGTGTGAACGCCCCCCTGGCCCCTTCCGTTCCGCAGGCGCCAGGTACCGACGAGCCGTTGACCGCGGTCACCTGGCCGAAGTGGTTTACTGCCTTGGGGGCGAATATCCGCACGGCCAGGGCATTCATCGAGTGAGCGGCGTTGTTCCCGATAGCCGTCGCCTGGAACCCTACGCAGACGTTGCCGAACGATGGGGCTGAAACGCCCTTCTCGACAAATGAGGTTGTCGTCGTCACATTTACGGTGGTCAAGTGGGTCTTGCCGGTGATCGACTTCACAATAAAGTTGCCGGTGGCGCCAACGGTGCCACAAGTGCCAGCTGTCACATCTCCGTTAATGGCAAGAACCTTGCCGCTAACCGAGGGCGAACTTGCCCCCGACACGGCATGGACGGTCGCCCCAGCAATGCCACCACTCAGCGCGAGTACCACCACTGTGAGTGCGGTCGCCACCGCCGCTTTGAGTCTGTTCGTCATATCGCTGCCTCCTCGTGCAGTGGATTGTGTCGCCAGGAATTTCCGAGCGGACACCGCAGGTCCATCACATGCCGTAGCCCCAAAACACGAGGTTCCCGCCACGCACTCCTACAACGGATTTCGAGGCCTGGGCGTTACAACCCGGCGAATTGGGGAGGGACAGTGGCGGTCCATCGGAAGCGCTTGCGCCATCTACGCAGGAGAGGAGAGCCGCCGACTGGCATTCGCCCGACCCTTCGCGGCGCCGATCACGTTCGCCCACCGCCACGGCCTGCACCGAACTGTCCGTTCGTTTGGGTCAGCGAGGGTCGGGTGCTCCGGCAAACCGCGACAGGTCGACAGTGATGTAGATAGCGCGGCACGTCGCAACCACTCCATCACGGGTACGTAACTCTGCACTGATGAAAAGCTTGCGTCGCTCTCGGCTATCGAGTCGTGCGCGAATTTCCAGGGGTTCGTCGACGGGCACGGCCGCGAGATAGCGAATCGTCAACTCGCCGGTAAAGGCTGGTTCCTGCATTTTGCCGATCACAAAGCCGGTCACGTCGTCGAATGCGGCAGCGACAATTCCACCGTGGGCGCGACCCGGTGCGCCCTCAAATGCACGCCGCAATACAACGTCGGCAATCACTTCGCCGTTGTCGTACCGCACCGCGAGCTCGACGCTTGTCGGATTGGACCAGCCGCCGACAGCTCGGTCGTCGAAGCCGCTTCCCCCCAGGATTGACCCCTCCGGGCTGCTTCGCATGAGGGCGAGGCGATCGCGCGTCGGTGCCTGGTTGACCAGAAGCGTGAGTTCATTCGTCGTCTCCGCGATCGATGCCAGTGCATCATCCGAGGGATCGTGCGCTGCAAACGCGTGGCTGAGCGATCGCAGGCTCGCAGCGGCTCCTTTTCGTGCCTCTTCAGTCTTCATGCAGAGCAAGTGTAGGGAAGTATTTGGCGGGGAATGTCCTGCAACATTTCATTCGCTCGTAGATCCAGGGGTGGTTGGCGTACCGCAGAGAGCGACCGTATCTGAGGATCCGACGTGGGACGACCCCCAGCGGTCATGGGAGTCGCGGGTGTGATTGTCCATTCCGGCGCAGTCTGTGCCGAAGGCCAGAACGACTTCCATCCGGCGGCCATAGCCAGGTCTGGACGGCACTTACCGGCCGGTCTCGCCGTCGATCATCTCCCGCAGAACGTCAGCATGTCCCGCGTGACGGGCGGTTTCTTCGAGAAGATGCATCAGAACCCAGCGGAGACTCGCTGGCGGTCCCTCTCCGATATTTCGGCAGAGCTCATCAAGACTTGCGGCCGCCACGACGGCATCAGTGCGTTCCCAGGTCTGTTGATAGACGGCAACGGCGGACTGCACGGTATCTCCTGGTCCGATGCGGTCATCTTCAATGACGGCGTCCTGACCGGCGAAACGATGGAGTAGCCACAGCGACTCGGCACGAGCCAGGTGTTTCACGAGCCAGAGGAGGCTCGTCCCAGTTGGCAGGTCTGACTGCTTGGCGGCCCCCTCGCCCACTCCTAGGACCTTCTTTACCAGCGACTGGCGCTGGTAGTGAAGTAACGCCATAACCGTCTCTCGTTCGTCTCCGACCAACCGTGGCGGTTTCAGATCGTCCATGCCCCAAATCATATGGTTGCAGTTGTCCATGTGGTCAGCGATCAACAGGTGTGGACTGAACCTCAATGCTGCCTGGGTGACTCCCAATCGTGAGTCTTTCGCCAACGCCCCAGGAGTGACTCCCGAATGGTCATCGGGGTGTCGGTTCGGCCACCAGAGGCTTGTGACCAGGCTCGGTCGGGTATGCACGACCACCATCCAAATATCATGGCCAAATGGTCAACATTCCTCATGACTTCGACTCGTCCTACGAGGGGACACCCCCCTGGGACATCGGCCACCCGCAACCGGCGTTTTTGTCTTTGGCCCGATCGGGAGCTCTGTCCGGAAGCGTTCTCGATGTTGGATGTGGAACCGGCGAACACGCCCTGATGGCCGCCGAGCTCGGCTTCGATACCACCGGAATCGACCTCTCGCCGACGGCCATCCGTCTGGCTGAACACAAGGCCCGAGAGCGCGGCCTTGCCCCCCGTTTCCTCGTAGCCGACGCACTGGCACTCGAATTGAGTGAGGATAGATACGAGACCGTCTTGGACTGCGGCCTCTTTCACGTGTTCGATGATCGTGATCGAGAGCGCTTTGTCACTGGCCTCAGTTCGGTTGTTGAACCTGATGGTCGTTACTTCATGCTTTGCTTCAGCGATCGGCAGCCCGGTGATTGGGGGCCCCGGCGGGTGAGCAGAGCCGAGATCCAGTCGAGCTTCACGGAGGGGTGGAGGATCCAGTCGATCGAACCGACCCAGATCGAGATCACGATCGACCCCGACGGTGCACGTGCTTGGCTTGCGATCATTGTCAGGGCCTAGTCCACGCCGGGGAAAGCCTGCACTCGAGCCGAGCCACGACGAAGTGTTCTTGCTCGAGCTCGTCGCAGGCGTCGGAAGGTGTACTGGATGAGACCTGATGCGTCTACCGAATCCGACACCTTCCAGCTCGTCGTGGTGAAATTGGCGATCACGACGAGACCCGATCGGTCCCGATGTCACTACCCCGACCAGCTTTCCGGGGGCTGGGAGCCTCGCGAAGAACGTATTGATCTCGGCCGCGGGGAACTTGGCTAGAAAGGCCGCGTCACAGTGAGACTCAAGTTCCGGTAGAGACAATGGGGCGTCAGCCACCGAAGTCAAGACTCATCTGAGTTGAGCTGCTGCTTGATCGTTGGGAATAGTCGTCGACGTGAACTCAGTGGCAATAGTCGACGGTTTTTCTGCGACCGAAGGCGAGCGAGAATTGGGCCCCAACACACGAAGACAGGGTCAGAGCGAACGCAGTCGCTCCGCGTGCGGCGATCCAAATCGTCCGCTTCCGCCGTGCCATCCGATCACGGTAGGTCGGACCCAGAACGACGGTCGGCCAGGGCCGATAGAAGTGCGGTGATCCGTTGGCGGGAGTCCGTAGTTGCCGCCCAAAGCCAGCACCTTGTCGGGTATGTCGAGTACGCGTTGCCCAGGTCTGTGGAAGTCGCCTTGAGCGCAGCCACATCGATGTCGAACGCGTCGACGGCGTGCACGGTATCGTGCGTGGACATGGACGCACTAGTCGCCCACCAGCGGGCCCAGGACGCATTCGCCCAGGTCTTTGTGAACGTGACATCCGATCAGCTGTCGTCACCCACGCCGTGTTCTGAATGGGATGTGAAGGCTCTCATCGACCATGTCATTGTGGGCAATCAACGCGTCGTCATACGAGCCGGTTGCCAAGTGGCGCCACTCCCCGAAGACCTCGGCGCCGCCCTCTGCGCCTCCGCCAAGGTGGCGCAGGAGATCTTCGCTGAGCCCCAGGCCCTGACGCGCATCTACCGATTGCCCTTCGGTGAGGTGTCTGGCACTGCATTCGTCGAGTTGCGGACAAGCGATCTTCTCGTCCACGCATGGGACCTCGCCATCGCGACCGGACAGCTGACCAACCTCGATCCGGAACTGGCGGAATACGTACTCGCCTTCGCGAGGCAGATGATGGCCCGTCCCGCGCTCCGCGGTGAAGGCCGGCCATTTGGCGAGGAGCAGCCCTGCGGCCGCGACCGCCCGGCGGCGGATCGGGTCGCGGCCTTTCTCGGCCGCGACCCGGGCTGACGAAGAGATCCAGCGTCGCCAATGCCTGCCGACACAGGTAGCGGTAGCCCGCGAAGCCACTGTGGAGTTAGACCGGCCAGCAGATTGACCAAATGGAGGAGGACATGCGATGCCGAAAGCGATCAAGGGAAATGCTGGGCGAAAGCCGCCAGATCCCTCGGGGAACCACTCTGACATCGATGATTGGCGGCGGCGCCTGATGCCGGATCTGCAGCCGATCGTCGAACGGTTGGATGAGTCGATCCGAGCGACTGTCCCGCGCCTTGACTACGCCGTCAAGTGGAAACGGGCATATTACGGGCTGCCGGAACTCGGGTGGATTATTGAAATAGCCGCCTACGACGTTTCCGTGAACGTCGTTTTCTTCGGAGGTGCCGACTTTGAGTCCCCGCCTCCGCTCGGAACGACCGGCCGGACCCGGTACATCAAGGTCACCAGTCAAAAGGAGGCGCAGCGACCGGACCTGAAGAAGTGGATCGAGCAGGCCGGACGGACACCTGGTTGGACCTGACAGGCATCCCAGCGGAACGGCTCGGCGCTTCAACCGCTTGGCAAGCGCGGGTCGAATCTCTCAGACCGCGCGTCGAGAGCAACCCGGGACCGTGTCTGGAGAATGTCGTCCTGGACAGGTCGATAGGGCCCGGCCCAGGCCGTTGAGGTGCTTTGATCGTTGGCTGCCGAATGTCGCCGACGGCGGACGTTCGGCAGAAACGGTCTCACCTCGGGTCTGATGTGGTCCTCACCGGTGGGCTCTCTTGTTGTGCCCAGCGACCGCTCCTCGGTCCATCTGGGGATGGGCGCCCGCGCGTCATCCCTAAAACAGACCATCGGCCGATCAGCCGACGATCGTTCCGTACATGTCATTGAGCGGATAAGAGAGCAGCTCGAGCCGTTCGCCGTCGGGTCCGGGAAAGTAGGCTGAGTCACCGTTCACGATGTGAGTTTCGATGCCTGCCGACTGGAGCTTGGCAACGAGTCGCTCCCACTGTTCGTGAGTGACGGAGATGGCGATGTGATGAAGGCCACCGAGTACTTCGCGATACTGCCCGAGATCCAGGCCGGGGAAATCGAAGAAGGCAAGATAATTGTCGTGTCCAAC
This sequence comes from uncultured Acidimicrobiales bacterium, assembly GCA_963713625.1. Taxonomy (GTDB): domain Bacteria; phylum Actinomycetota; class Acidimicrobiia; order Acidimicrobiales; family RAAP-2; genus Bog-756. Next base: position 33,247 of record CAVQMN010000012.1, read on the forward strand.
ATCGAAGAAGAAGTGGGTGGAGCCACGGTAGTCCCGGTTTTCGAACAGTTCGACGAGCGGGAACTCGAGAAGTTCCTGGTAGAAGGCGATTGTATGTTCGACATTGCTGGAGAGCAAGGCGAAGTGATGCAAACCCCGGGCCGATGAGGTCGGACGGACGTCCAGGGGCCGGAGGTGGCGGGCCTTCAGGGTCTCCCACTCCTCCCTTCGGTCGATATCGCTCCCGTGTTCGGTCATTCATCCGCTCCTTCCGTTGCGCTGTATTCACGAAGTCCGTCACCGCCTTGGCCGGATTGGCAGGGTCTGCAACTCCGTCCGTTGACCCAAGATGCGTGAGCTGAATGGCACTGTGTCCAGCTCGGTTGCGGTACCTCCGCAGCACCGTCTTCAAGGATGTCGGCGATCAGTTACGCGATGTGAATCACCCTCCGGTTGGGGCGTGTTCGAAACCAGCGATGGACTCCATTCTCCGTGCGGGTCAAGCCTAAACGCCGACAGAGCAATAAGTTGACTCAGTGTCTCCGGTTCCATCGAGATGGAGTGAGGAGAACGGCCCGTTAACGGACCGCAGGCACATCCCATCGAGGCGCTACGGCCCGGCGATGTGGATCATCCGAGCCGAGCGCATGTCGGCACCCGGATCAATCCGATGTGAGCCTCCCGAGGAGCAGCTGCAAGACGATCTTGAAGGCAAGAACGGCTGGTAGGGCTCGGCGTGCTGGGTGCTCGTTCACGAGGGATACGGCGTCATATCGAAGACATTCATCCTCTGATGCACCCATTCGATCAATGTCATTGGCTTCGTTCCACTCAGCTCTGCCGAGGTGCCCGTACTCGGTGCTGAGTTCGAAGACAGCAGCGAGTTCTGTCCTTGCTTGAAGGAGTGGTCGAGGTCGTCCCGCCGGCATCACCGTTTTCCACCGACACTCTCCGCTGCCATCCGTCGACGATGGCGCAGACGGAAGCCCGCTGCTGAACTACCTACAGAGCCCCTGGCATGTTTCAGTCCTTCACTGTTGCGCACTGTTGCGGATCAGTGTGAGGGCAGCAGTGCGGACCGAGTCAGTTCCTCTGCTGCCGCATTCTCAATGGAGGTCCCCTCGAAGAATCCTGGATTCGTCCCAGCCCAGAGCCGCACGGGATTGGCGAAGGTGAAGTCGCGGAAACCCTTGGCGTCGAGCAGGCCGTGCTCGACCAGTTCCCAGGCGTCCTCCAGTACTTCGCGGAAGTCAGGAACGTCCCAGTGGCCGATGTCGCTGGCAAAGAGGGCGGGTATGCGAGCTCCGAGTGGGTTCAGGCGGTCGTCGAAGGCCACGGCGGCCATGGGGTCGTCAGCCTCGCAGCCAAAGAAATAACGGCAGCTGAACACGTCCTTAATGTCCTCGGGTGACTTCAGGAGGGACTCGGCGAAGTCGTCGATGTTTGCCCCCTCGATCATTGGCTCGGACAGCAGTCCCAGGCCTTCGTCGAGTCGGCTCAGGCGCTCCCGGACTGGACCCTCCGCGAAGCGTTCGAACAGCGAGTCCAGCATCCGCCGGTCAAGCGCATCCGGGTCGTAGCACCTGACGGCCTCGGCGTTTCGCTTCTGCCAGTGTCCGAGTACGTCGCTGTAGAGGTTGCAGGCCCAGGCGGTGCCGCCTTCCTGGAAGGCGAAGCGGAGTTCAGGGAACCGCATTGGCACTCCACCCATGAGAAGAGAGCGGGCGGTGAGTTCACCGGCGGCAGCGAAATTGCCGATGTGGTTGTAGACGAAGTTGTTTGTCGACGTGCGGGAGCCCCATCCCGAGCCTGTCGAATGAAAGGTTGGGGAGATTCCCAACTCGACGCACCGACGCCATAGCGGATCGTAGTCGTAGAGAGATCCGTGGCCGAGTCCGTCCATCCAGATTGCCCCGGGGCCACCTTCGGGAATCGGGCGGGGGATGGCACCGCCCATCATGACCGCCCGGAGGCCCAGATCAACCACGGCGTGCTCGAGCTCAGCCAGCGCCTCTTCGGGCGTGAACGTCGGAATGCACCCAACCGGGATCAGACGGTCGGCATACGGGGCGTACTGCTCAGCCAGATAGGCGTTGAACGCAGCCGCCATTGCTTGGCGAAGCTCCGCGTCGGGGAGATGGATGGGGATGAGTCCGTAGGTGGGGTAGAGCACGGCGACGTCGAGACCAAGCTCATCGAGACGCTCGTAGAGCAAGCGTGGCAGCATGGCTGTTGCTCGGTCGAGGGTATTTCGAGTCGGAATACCCCACCAAGGCATCTGGCTGATGCCGTGGCGCTTGCGCACCTCGTCGCCGACCCTCTGGAGTGTCGCACCACTGTGCACGAGGGTGTCAAAGCGCTGCGCCACCGAATCGTCGGCCAGATCGACCAGCAGGTCCCTGACGAGGGGGAGGAACTCGATCAGGTGTCCGTCGCTGTCGATGATCGGGTGGTCGAGCTGGCCCCGGATGCGCCGAACCTCATCCGACGGTCTGTAGCTGGTCATCTTCCTTGCTCCCTCCCTCAACCGGTGATCATACGGCGGGGAGCCAGGGGGCCGAGGGCAATTCGCAGGGGCGCCCACGCCAAGAATGCCCAGGTCCAGTTGGGATTGACCCAAAAGAGTTGAGCGTCCGTTTGAAGATAGCGACAAGTGGGTAGGCGCGAGGCAACCGATGAGGTCAAAGGACTTCACCGACGTAGACCCAAGGGGGATTCATGCATCGGCAACTTCCTATCCGCCTCGCCATCTGTGCCGCAGCACTGGCTGGATCCGCATCCGTGGCCGCGGTGGCCGTCCCTGGCGGCATCGCCGGCGCGGCAGCCAAGACACTGACCTGCACCAAACTTACCGGTTCCGGCACCATATCGAAGCAGACGATCTCGCTTTCCGGATGCTCGGGCACCGCGAGCGGTCAGACCGGATCCACGGGCTCGGGGACGGCCACGACCAACTCATCAAAGAAGACAGGAACCGCCAGCATCAAGTGGAAGACCGGGAAGACCTCAACGGAGAGCTACACGTTCAAGGAGGACACCGGGTCCTCCAACAACTGCCCAGCGAAGACCGGCTATGTGAAGCTGGCCAAAGCCGTTGAGACAGGCAAGGTCACGGGCGGCACGGCCACCGAGTTGACCGGTTCAGCGGTTACCGCCAACGCTTGTGCCTACTCGAAGGGTGGCAAGATCTACATCTTCAACGACGGCTCGGTCCACGTCTAACGACACCCGATTCTCAACCATCTGATTCAAGAGAAGGCCCCCGGCATCGTCCGGGGGCCTTCTCTATCGGTCTGCTCGGCCGGCACCAGCAGCATGGGCGCTATGCCTTCTGGCACCATGGGGTGGCTCGGGATCAAGAGTCTCCCTGGCGACGGATCCCATCAACCGGGCTCGATGCCGGTTACCAATTGAAATCCGATGGAGCACTAGCCCATCAGTCCGAGGGCACCGATAACAACTTCCAAGAGAGCAACCGTCGCTGAAGGAGCCAGCGCGGCCCCGGGGTTTGACAACATTGCTGACACCGCGTACGTCTCACCTCTGCCATTCGTTGCCATATAGCCGAGAGTCAGCACACCTGGTTCAGAGCCACCCTTGAACCATACGGTCGGCCATTCCGATGGGTCGAGCCCAAGGCTCCCTGTGTTCACGGAGAAAATGGATGCGATCGGCGACAACTTTGGTTGGCGGGACAACTGTTGCAGTGCGGCGAAAGCATGGCAGATGTCATCGGGAGATCCGAACCATTCGATGTTGTCGATGTCGTGCGGCCCGGTCGACTCTTGCATCTGGCTGAGTGAGAGTGGATCAACGGACGACTCAAGAAACCCCACACGCCCACTCGGTCTCTGACTGAGGTACATCCTCGCCAACGTCGGAAAGTTGACATAGTGCAAAAGGAGCATCTCCCGCGTGGTCAGGAACGGGACATCGAGCTCGGGGGTGCTCGACCATCGCTGGACCTGGGACTCGACTGCTGATCGGCCTACCAGATCGATCAGCATGTCGGCCGCGGTGTTGTCACTGATCGAGATCATCTTGGTCGCCGTTTCCAGCACGGACACCTTCGTGCCGCTCGGACTGAACTGGAGTGACCCGGAACCCACCGGATTCCCCCTGCTCTTGAGCTGGTTTTCGACCGTAAGTTGTTGACTCCACCCAACCTTGCCGGCGACGACCTGATTGGCCAACGCCCCCAGGACGAAGAGCTTGAACTCAGAGGCCAAGGGGCGTGGCGTCGAGGAAGCCAGTTGGTGGATCGGTTGACAAGACCCCTTCGATACTCGTGCGGCAAGGAAGCTGACGTTGGGAGCGAGGGCAGCAAGGGCGTGATCGATCTCAGACCAACTTGAGACGGAGGGGGAGGGAGCGAGACGCAACCCGCCAATGAGACCCGATCCGTCGACCGAGAGCGAGACGTTCAATCTCTCCGTGCCGAAACTGGCGATGGCAATCAGGGAGCTCGGATCCTCTGCCAGCAATCCGACCAGAGTTCCTCTGGTGGTCGGGAGTTCCCCGAGGACCGTATTGATCTTGGCGGCACTGACGCTGTCCAGGAAAAATGCATCAAAGTGGGAATCAATCTCCTGTCGAGACAAAGGGGCGTTCGCCACCGCGCTCAAAAACCATCTGAGTTGAGTTCCTGCCGGACTGGCTGGAATGGTCCGGGACGCGAGGTCAGTGGTACTGGTGGACGGCCCATTCGGGACAGCGGGCGATCCAGAATTCGCCCCGGTGCAGGAGGACAGGATGCAAGCGGTCGTAATCGTCGCGCATGCCGCGGCCCAACCCATCCGCCTCCGCCGTACCATTCACCTATCTTGCCCCAAAGGGATGCTCGCCCGCTTCTCGGACGGCTGACCACAGCCGAGCCCATAGCCGTCGGCGTCGTATCACCGTCAACGGACGTCGAAGTGGTGTGTGCTTACTATTTCGCGGTCGGTCAGCTACGCAGCCCGGTGCGATGGCTTCGGCTGTCGGTGTGCCCACACGCCCAGATGCGCCCCAGGTGGCACTCTCCGGGCGGTAGGGGAAACCCTCTCGGTCCGCCGATTCTGCGTCGATGTCTGTGGCGGGCAATGATGGTCCGATGAACCTGTCCGAACCATGGGCTGAGGCTCTTGGCCTCGCCTGGGAAGCGATGATTGCCGGAACAACCCCAGTCGGTTCTGTGGTGATCGACGATCACGAACAAATCGTGACTCGGGGTCGTGGGCGTCGGTACGTTCGTGAATCGGCGCACGGCCAGCTCTCGTACAGCCACCTCGCCCACGCAGAGCTGAACGCCTTGGCGCAGCTTGCTCCAACTCATCGTTACGAGGGCCTTACTGTGCTCACCACACTTGAACCGTGCCTTCTCTGCATGGGAGCTGCGGTCATGGCGACAGTGGGAAGCGTCGAATACGCCGGAGCCGACCCTTATGGCGGGGCGGCCCATCTTGAACTGCGCAATGCGCACACTTCCCGTTTTATGCCTCGGGTCACCGGACCAGACCCCGGGCCGCTCGGATCAATCGGTGCATTGCTGCACTATGCGTTTTATGTTGAACGAGACCCGGACGGAGCAGTGGTGAGTGCCTATCGACTGGCCCTGCCCGATTTCACTCGGGAAGTGGATGGATCCGGAAAGACTCGAGAAGTCCTCCGGCTCCGGGCCGAACACCGAGAGCTTTCGGAGGTCCTCGCCCTCGTGTTCTGACTCAGAGCGACGAGGCCCACCGCCACCAAAACGCCGGTCGGCCGCAGTCGACCAGGCCATCCCCGAGTAGTCAGGGGTGGCCTGATCGAAGCGAGCGAAGACGTTCCACCAATATCAGGAACTTCGCCAGGACTTCTCTGATCCAAAGGTCAGCCTGTAGTTGGGATTGCCTGCTCCCACAACCCGGGTGCCGATCCCTATGGCGACCAGCACTACTCCGATAACGATCCAGGGAATGTATGTCACGGTTTCTTCCTTTCGTTAGCTCAGGTCACTACTAATCGCGTCGCCTATTGGGCGCCTCCAATGGCCCTCCCTGCCGAGCCCCACGTTGGGGGAGGTATTGATGACGCTCGCGATGTCTTGCTGGCTGCGCGGCCGGGTAGGTGGTCGGGCCCGCTGCTTGAACTGCGTCTGCCGGCTTCAATGGCACGGCGACCAGCCCAGCTCCGTCGCCCGCATGAGCTGTCCTCATCGCTGACCCAAACAATCGGGGGCGAACGACCTGATCATGTCAATACCGCCTGCGCTGATGTCGTCGGCGCCAGCTTACGACGATGGAGGGTGCAAATCCAGGGGTAGCCCACTCCGATGAGGCGGACGGCGCAGGAGTTGGACACGGACCAATATCCAGGTTCGAGGCGAGGAATTTCGACCGTCCTGACGAACGAGCAAAGTGTCAGAAATGACGAGGAACCGACGTGCAGAGCTTCAGATATACCCGATTCGGCCGTATCCCGCTTCTTCGAATGGTCGGTAGCAGGGAGGGACGTGGAGGTCACATGCGAGTGGCGATGGCCCGTGTTCCGCACGACCGCATGTAACGGCAGGCTGTGGTTGATAACAGCCGACCGAGCGTTCAGGAGGCTCTCGACCTCACCAGCGCGTATCGGTTCCAGATCTGTAGTCCCGGCAGCACCTCGCCGCTCGTCGAGAGTGGGAGGCTGATACCCGACGCGAGCGTCGGACTCCAGACCGGGAAGTCCCGGCCCCAGGAGGCGCCACTGGCGGACGCGCTGCTCCATGTCATCATGCGCCTGGGTCACGAGTAGGGAGGAAACGAAATGTCACACGTACGCCGTTTTGACCACGTCGGCATAACGGTCGCCGACCTTGATGCCGCGACGCACTTCTTTGCCGCATTGGGGCTGGAGATTGAGGGAAGGACCTTTGTGGAGGGCGAGTTCAGCGACACCGTCATCAACATCCCGGGATCCAGAACCGAGATCGTGATGCTTCGGCCTCCGGAAAACGGCACAGGCGTCGAGCTTTCTAGCTTCGTGCGACCCGGCTACGTGCCGGGATCACCGACCGCTATGGCCAACGAGGTGGGCTTACGAAGCATCACCTTCGAGGATCATGACCTCGACGCTGCCGTCGACCAGGCGACGATCGCCGGCTATGGATTAGTGGGCGGAATCGGCGAGTACGAGGAGTCCTGGCGAATGGCCCACGTCCGAGGCCCCGAGGGGATCATCGCTGCACTTGCCCAGCCCGTCGGCTGACAAGACTCGGCGCCTGCACCCCACCGACCCGGGGAAGCCCTATTGACTGCACGTATACTCTAAGAGTATTCTCTGGGGTATGAGCGTACCTATGGCCCTCCTCGGGCTCCTCGATCGCCAACCAAGCCACGGCTACGACCTAAAGCGTGACTACGACACCTACTTCGGGCGAGGCCGGCCATTACCGTTCGGGCAGGCGTATGCAACCCTCGCCCGTCTCGCCAGGGACGGAAAGGCAATGGTCGGCGAAGCTGAGCCTGGTGCCGGTCCTGATCGCAAGCGCTACACGATTACCGAAACCGGAAAGAGCGAGGTCGAGCTGTGGCTCGCCGAGCCGATCCCGGCTGAGCCGCATCTCCAGACCGACCTCTTCGTGAAGGTCGTCCTCTCGCTCATGCTTGGTCGCCCCGCCGAGGAGTACCTCGATGTCCAACGCGCGGCCCACCTGGCTCGGATGCGGGAGCTCACTGACCTCAAAGGGAAGGGCGGTATCGTCGACGCCCTCCTGGCCGATCACGGGCTCTTCCACCTCGAAGCCGACCTGCGCTGGATTGAACTCACTGTCGCCCGGCTGGCGGCACTGGCCGAAGAGGTAGCGGCATGAACCCGCCGAACGGGACCTCCACGATCGTCGCCGGAGGCACAATCCTCGAAGCTCACGACCTCCTGCTTTCCTTCGGCGAAACCCCAGCCCTTCGGGGGGCGAACCTCTCGGTCAAACGGGGCGAAATCGTTGCCGTCATGGGCCCGAGCGGCTCCGGCAAGTCGACATTGCTCCATTGCATGGCCGGGATCCTCGTTCCGGGCGCCGGTGAGGTGCATTTCGATGGCCGACGACTCGACACCATGCGGGAAGCGGAACGTTCGAGGCTACGGCGTGATCGCTTCGGTTTCGTGTTTCAGTTCGGCCAGCTGGTGCCGGAGCTCACGGCCGAGGAGAACGTCGCGCTGCCGCTGCTGCTCGGTGGTATGCACCGTGAAGAGGCCCTTTGTGAAGCGCGCAGCTGGTTCGACCGTCTCGACCTCGGGGGATTGGAGCGCCAGCGCAGTGGTGAGATGTCCGGCGGCCAGTCCCAGCGCGTGGCCTTGGCGCGTGGTCTCGTCGCCAGTCCCGATGTGCTGTTCGCGGACGAACCGACTGGGTCACTCGACTCGTTGAGCGGCGAGCTGGTCATGGACTTGTTGACCCGTGCGGGGCGCGAACAGGGTTCGACGGTAATCCTCGTTACCCACGAACCACGTGTCGCCGCCTATGCCGACCGGGAGATCATCGTGCGCGACGGACGAGTGGTCGCTTCCACTGCGGCGATGGCTCGATGATTCGGCTCGGGTTGCGCCTGACACTTGCCAGCGGACGTGAAGCAGCCCTTCGCGTGCTTGTCATGGCGGCCGCCGTTGCTCTGGGCGTCGCCCTGCTGCTGGCCTGCTTGGCTGGAGTGAATGGGCTTCGGGCCCAGACCGATCGTGGTGCCTGGCTCGACAGCGCGGCGCAAGCATCAGGATCCACCTCGATACCGAATCAGCTGTGGTGGGTGTCGGGCACCGATCAGTTCGCCGGCCAGGTGATCGACCGGGTCGACATCGCCGCCACCGGACCGCACGCGCCAGTCCCTCCAGGGGTGGCTCACCTGCCGGGGCCAGGTGAGTACTACGCCTCGCCTGCCCTGACGACGCTCCTTCGGTCCGAGCCGGCAAATGAGTTGCATGACCGCTATCCCGCCCGACAGGTCGGGACCATCGGCGCCGCAGCCCTGCCATCCCCCAACTCGCTGATCATCGTCATCGGCCACACGGCACACCAGCTCTCGCAGATTCCCGGTGCGGTCGAGGTCACAGCCATCCAGCGCACCCCAGCCGATTGTTACGCGTGTCAGAGCGCCATCGGAAGCGGACCCGTCCTCCAGTTCATTCTGGCCGCAGGAGCCGTCGCGCTCCTACTGCCGGTACTGATCTTGATCGCGACTGCCAGCCGCCTCTCGGCCGCCCGACGCGAGGAGCGTTTTGCCGCCATGCGTCTTGTCGGCGCCACGCCACGTCAGATTTCGGTGGTCTCCGCGGTAGAGGCCGTGGCGTCGGCGGTGGTGGGCGTCGCAATCGGCTTCGCTCTCTTCTTCGTCCTTCGACCGCTCCTTTACCGCGTGCCGTTCACCGGAGCACCTTTCGCGCCAGGCGATCTCTCGCTGCATTGGATGAACATCCTCCTTGTGGTGATCGGCGTACCACTCGCCGCCATCGTTTCGGCGCGCCTCGCACTGCATCGGGTCCAGGGATCACCCCTCGGTGTCAAGCGGCGGGAATCGTCGAACCCGCCCAAGATCGTCCGGATCATCCCACTGCTCCTCGGCATCACCCTGCTCGCGTACTTCGACTCGGCCGGCAAACCGGGTGCCATCGGCGGCCAGCTTCTCGAGCTGCTGGTGGGCTTCGTGCTTCTCGTGGTGGGGCTGGTTCTCGCTGGACCGTGGTTCACCACTGCCGGTTCTCGGCTCATGACGAAGCGGGCTCGTCATCCCGCCACGCTCATCGCCGGCCGTCGACTCCTGGACAATCCCAAGGCAGCCTTTCGTTTCATCAGCGGCCTCGTGATCGCCCTCTTCGTTGCCAGCGCGCTGATCGGGGCGCTCAGCTCCATCAATGCCGCCGCCGGCAACTCCGGCGCTGGTGGCGCGGGGAACTCCACCCTTGCCGACCCGTTCTGTGGCTTCTCCACGACGAACTGCTCGACCGCCGCCCAAGTGCCTTCCGTCGCGGCCAGTGTGGCAGCCGAACTTCGCACGACGCCCGGCGTGCGCGCAGTGACAGTGGTCCACCAAAGCCCGTCCCAAGCTGGTAACGGCAGATCATTCGGGTTCGTTTCGTGCTACCAACTGGCGAGGACCCCCGCGATCGGGAAATGCGCTCCGGGAGCGACGGTGGCAAGTGTCGGCTACTTCCTTTCCCACGTCCTCGGCCACAGCTCGCATGCGTCGACGACGGTCTGGCCCTCCGCCCATCTGTCAGTGGCGGAACTGGCCAGTCGTCCTGTTGATGCCATCGTTGTGGCCACGGACGGAACGACGGGATCGCTCGAGCGGGTGCGGACCGCACTCGAACGGGACTTCCCTTTCCAGGGAGTGCCGGTCGCGGTCGATGCGCTTGATCCGTCGACCGCCCGACTTCTTGCCATGATCCAAGACATGACCGACGTGATCATCGTGGCCAGCCTCATCATCGCTGCCTGCAGCCTGGCCGTGAGCGTCGCCGCCGGATTGGGCGAGCGGAAGCGTCCGTTCAGCCTGCTCAGGCTTACCGGAGTTCCCATTGGCGTGTTGCGCCGGATTGTCGCGCTCGAGAGCGCCCTGCCCCTTCTCATTGTCGCGGCCGTGTCGGTCGTGGTCGGCCTGGTGTCAGCCGCCCTCTACCTCCACTCTCAAGTCGGCATTGCCTTTCGCATCCCCGGGATCGCCTACTGGGCAACCGTCCTTGGTGGACTCGGTGCGTCACTAGCGATCATTGCCTCCACATTCCCTCTCCTGAACCGGATGACAGGACCAGAAGTCGCCCGAAACGACTGATCGCGCGCCACTGTCACGGTGCCAAAAGAGGAATCACGTCGAGATTGCGAATAAACACCGGCGAGATGCAGAAGGGATCGTCGACCTGATTCCAGGCGACTCAGTTGTCGACATCATCGAAGCCCCTTTCGTGTGGATCGGCGCTCCAGATCTGATAGCGCCATAAATCCAGGAACCTGAGCGATGGTGGGGAATCAATCAGGCTCACTTAGAGTGATCTCGTGTAGCGAACCTCGCTCACCCCATCGTGATTCAATTGGATGCCCGGGACAGTCACCCAATCTCGTCTCTCGTACATTCGACGTGCCCGCTCGTTTGCTGCGATCGTCCACAAGCCTGCACGGTCATACCGCTGATCCGTGAGAGTCTCCACTGCTTTGTCGTGAAGCGCACTGCCGATCCCTTGCCCCCAGACGTCAGGAAGCACATGAAGTCCCAGTAGCTGCCCCTCTGGATCGAAATCGGGATCTCTGCGAACGACAACGATTCCCACGGTTTCACCATCCAGTGAAGCCGCGAAACCCCTGGAGGTCGGATCCGCCAGGCGCTCCTGCCATATGAAGGCCAACTCCTGGATCGTGGGTGCCGGGGACTCGGGTGGAAAGTAGCTCTTGTAGGCGATCAAGACCGTGCGGAAGTGCACGTTTGCGATGAGGGTTGCGTCCCGAGTGCCCTCGATGGTCAGTTCCGAGGATGCGTCACCCACCTGTGTATTGCAGCACATGCCGGGCGTTCGGCGACACATGCTCCGCACCCGGCGATCTCTTCAAGGTGTCTGGGTGCATAGCACCAGGCTCGCCGGCCAAGGTCGTCGCATTTGCGGCGGGTCGTCGGCACGGGTTTCGTTTGTGCCGACACCGACTAACGGCGGAGTGGGGATCACGATCTATCAGGTGACCGCTCGCGATCGAACCGAGTCGACTCGTGAAAACCCGACGGCCATTGGCTCGACAAGTCCGATCATCGTGGGAGGGCTGACCAACGGGGACCAGTATTCGTTTACGGTGACGGACACCAACATGGTTGGGACTGGACCTGCTTCTGGGTCGTCCAACGTGGTGACACCGAGTCGGGCTTTCGAGGTCTTGACGGCATCACAGCTTCCTTCCGCTCTATGGGGCCGTCCCTCCAGCGTCAAGTTGCAAACATCCGGCGCAAGTCCTGGTGCCACGACCATGGAGGACCACGTCGGACGACCTTCCGGTCTTTCCCTTGGCGACAGCGGAACAATTTCTGGAATACCCACCACAGAAGTCCCTCCCGGTCCCCACCACACGATCCCTATCGCCGTTTCGGTCACAGAGACAGTTGGCGGCGTCAAGACAACCGCAACCAGTACCTTGGATATGAGTGTCACTTAAGCACTTCTGAGAGCGACTCCGATACTTGGGGCAGCGCCCACCGACTCGCCGGGAGTGGTCGTCAGCAGGCGGACCAGCCGGCTTTCCACTTGCCCAGATGCGCCAGAGTGACGCTCCCCGGCGATAGGTGACACCCCTCGGGGACCGCTGGCCTTCGCAGGAATGGTCTTCGGTCAAAAACTCAGGTGGCTGCGACCCGGCTTGGACCACAGCCAACTCTCAGACGCTTCAGCAGCGCGATGGTGGAAGTCTTGATCACGCGTACGGGGGTGGAGCCGTAGCGCAATGAACCGGCAACGTCGGAGGGGCAGGAGCTTTCGCCTCGGGCCAGCGCCGAAATGCCACGTTCGAGGTGGACCACTCACCCATGGCGGGTATTGCACCTGCACACGGTTGCGCAAGCAGGGCCGAGAGGACCTCCAAGAAGTCGCTGCTGTCATCGGAGCGTGGGCTTCCTGGCCGCGGGTGAGACAGGGTGCCAGAGCAACGCCGCGGGAAGGCTCTTGGTCAGGCGTGACAGCTAGAACGCGAGATTGCCATAGAACCCCACGCCCTTCACCACCCCGGTGGGAGTGATGCAGAGAGTACCACCCACTCCGGAGCCGACCTTCAAGTAGGGATTGGTATTGGCAGTCACCTTGCCGGTCACGGCATAGAGCTTCGCGACGTGCGTTCCACCACACTTCTGCCCCGAGTAGTTCTCGAGAGAGGTCGTGATCGCGACCCTGGTCGAATAGCTGTGTCCATAGGACTTCCAGCCGATTGTCCCGGTCTTCTTGCCCACGAAGGTGGCTCCCGGAAGTATGCCACTACCGGCGGCAAATCCCTGAGTCGACTTACAAGCTGCCAATGTAACGACGCCGCTCGTCGTTCCTGTCACGGTTGTGCAGTGAATACCCTTTCGACGCGGTGGCGTCACAGGAATGACCACATTGGAGCGTGCCGACACCGGACCGGTGCCGACCGAATCGGTGGCGGTTACCGTGAAGGTGTAGCGGTCCCCATCGGTGAGGTGGGAGAAAGCGACCACGTCGGAATTGCCATAGGGAACCCCGACGCCAGTGGCGGTCTGGCCGCCGTGTGCCTGGTTGGTCAAGTCGATCGCAGTCGCCGTATTGAGTTTGATAGGTGAACCCGCGTTCAAAGTCGGTTCCTCGAAGCCGACGACGGCACCTTCACTGCCGGCGGAGGCTTGTACCATCGTCGGGGCACCAGGTGCGGTCCCTGTGCCTGCATCAGCTGGCTGCACCGAGGTGAGCAGTCCGGCGGCCGTCGCAAACGCACAAACCGTAACCAGAGAAACTGACAGGGTCGCAATCGCGACAGTTCTCTGACGCATTGGAACCACCTCGCCAAGTTGACCTGACCATATGGTACTCCGTGTCGAGGGATTCAGATATACCCGATTCGGATGTACCTGCCACCGAGGTGGTGGCGCTTGAAGGGCCAGTTCGAGTGGTCGGTGCCGACGTTGGTTCGGGCTATGGCCAATCGAAAAGTGGCGTGCCGGTGGCTGGTATTGTCCGGCGTAGGTGCCTGGCTGAGACTTCTCCTCTGACGTCTCACCCTCACCTATGGCGTTGCGGTACATGAGTGGGTGCGCCAAACGTCACCAGCGCACCGACTACAAGAGGGTCCCGATGGCCAGGTCGAACTCGCCTGGGTCGAAGGGCCGTCGGTACACTTCGGGAGTCGGGCGTGCGCATGGCTGTCGGATCTGCCGTCGTCCTCACGAACTCGATGTCACCGAGGCACCGTCGATATCGTCGCAAGGACGGGCAGTATCGCCCCCACAGAAGATCACTTACCGGGGGAGCGACGCTGCCCACGCGCGTGGCCCCAAAACCGTCGAGCCCTTTCGCTACCATGATCGGATGGAGCTCGTCGGACTGCATGTCGAGCGCCATGGACCGCAGGAAGCTCCGGCCCTTGTTCTCGTCCATGGTGCGCCGGACCGGTCGTCCGGCTTTCGTGCCGTCCTCCCGTACCTCGCTGATCGTTTCGTCGTCGTCTACGACAGGCGGGGGTACGGACGGTCGCTTCGCGTCCCACCGGCTCGGGCCATGATCGACCACGCCGAGGACCTGTTGGTCATCCTCGAAGACTGTGTTGTACCTCCGGTGGTCGTCGCCCACAGTTTCGGCTCCAACCTCACGATGCTGGCCGCAACCCGAAGCCCCGGGTCTTTCGCGGCAATCGGGCTCTGGGAGCCGCCGCTCCCTTGGGTCGAGTGGTGGCCCGAGCGCACCAAGGCGTACAACGCAAGGGTCGCTTCATCGAACGATCCCGGTGACGACATCGAAGCCATGTACCGCTCGTTGATGGGCGACCGGGCGTGGGATGACCTCTCGCCTGAGATGCGGAACGAGCGTCGGGCTGAAGGGCCGGCCTTCCAGGTGGACATGGCCTCCGAGATCGACTCGCCGTTCGAATTTGACGGCGTGATCGTGCCCGCCCTCATCGGGTATGGGACGGCCACGTCGGCCGAGCACATCCGAGGCGCCCACTGGCTTGGCCAGCACCTCCCGAACGCAAGTGCGCGTGCGAGCGAGGGAGCCGGACACTTTGCCCCCCGTACTCACCCTCGGGAATTCGCTGCCTTTGTTGTCGCTTCAGCAGCCATGCAAGAAGCGGATCCGCCAGGGTGACTGCCGAGTGGTGGTGCCTCCCTGCGGCAAGGCAGCCGGCCTCAATGGGTCGGACAGAACCTGGTCCAGGGGAGGGAGCGTTCGGCCCGAAGAAGCGGCCCCGCCGAAAACCCGGCCTCTATCCTTCGCGCTCCTCGATACTTCGCCATTCTGCCATCGGTAGCTCCGGGACGTCTCGGAATACACCACGTCGAGCGAGCTCGGCGATGAGCGCCGAGGTGGAACAGTGCTCCAGTTGAGGTCGCAGAAGGTCGTCGACACTCAACGGAGGGGACAGCTCTGGTCGCTGTTTGGTCAGTCTCATTGGTGGTTTCCTTTCCCTCCACCGCCCGACCGCCGGTGAAACCTTACCCGGACTCTGCGGGAATCTGTTCCCCGGGTGCGGACTGATCGTCCGTCCCTGGTCCCACCACCTCCACCAACCCCGATCACCTGGGCCGAACCCACTCGGCTGCGGGCCCGGCCCGTAGCGTTCCCCGCAACCGGACCGTTCCGGATGAAGCGGAAGCCACCTGGGGCCGGGGTGGGGACGTGTCGGAGAACATTGACATGTCGGCAGGCTCCGTCGTACGGTACGCGCGTGGCTGACGACATCTTCGGTGCGCTTGCCAATCCGGTGCGTCGCGAGATCCTCGAGGTCCTCCGTGGGGGTCCGCGGGCGGCCAGTGACCTCGCCAGTCTGTTCGTACAGGGGAGGCCGGCCATCTCCGAGCACCTGCAGGTTCTTCGCAAGGTGGGACTGGTTCGCGAAGAGCCCCGAGGGAGACACCGCTTCTACCATCTGGAACCCGTGCCTTTGGCCGCAGTGGATGACTGGCTTCATCCGTTCGAGCGCTACTGGCGACGGCAGATGAGGTCGCTGGGTGATTTCCTCGACAAGGAGAAGGAGTGACAGAGACGATGACCGGGGCGCGTGATCAGTGTCTGGCCCACCCGGCCCCAAAGGAGTGGCCTTCACCGACTTCTTCCACCGTGCTTGTCGATCGGTGGGCTCCCCGAGCCATGCGGCCATCGTCACAGAGGGAGCGCGACCACTGTCCCAGGATGAGGATGAGGTGCACGCCGTGGACACGGTGACCTTCTGGGACCGGTGGGTCTGGCCCGCCGGAGGATCGGGAGGGATACCGGGTGACCTGATCGCCACGCTGATCTGGGTCATCATCGGCGGCATCATCGGTGCGCTGGTGTGGCCACCGACCCGAAATGCCATTGAGCAGTTCGTCAAACGCCATGCCGAAGGGGCGAACGAGGAACTCCACCGAAAACTGGATCACATCATTGCCCATCATCCGGACATTCCTCCCCTGCCGCCGAAGGAGGAGGAGAAGAAGTGATTCGTCCGCACCTACCCACCCTTCTGTCGGCCGAGAGGCGATGTCGGTAGGTGCCGGCTTCAGCTCACCCGGCTCATTTCATCGCCGACCCATGGCCGGGTCGTTCCCTGTGAAGTAGACGGTGTCCTGGGCGTAGAGGCTGTCGTGGGCCGCTTCTCCCAGGATCTTCTCGGGGCTGCCCAGGCAGGGGGTGTCGTAGGACCCGGCGGTCTTCTTGCAGGCCAACAACTTGTCCACCTTCTTTCCGTTGGGCTTGAGGAAGTAGACGGTCCCGGCCGGGACGTGGAGACCGTAGAAGAACTTGACCACGGCGACGATGGGGGCCTGCTTGTTGGTATAGGCCGCGAAGTTGCCCACCACCTGGACGATGTCACCCTCGCACTGGAGGTTGCCGGTCGGTGGGCAGAGTGCAGGCTCGGCCGAGGGGGGGAGCGATTCGAGGGTCACCGCCACCGGCGGCGGCTTCTCCGACGTGGTGGCCGCTTTGGAGACGGCCAGGGCCAAGGCCTCGGCTCTCCCGCTCACCTTCTTCGTCACCTTGATCTTGGCGGTGGGCAGGGTGAGACTCACCGTGGCCTTGGCTGTGTGCAAGGACTGTTTGGTGCTGGCCAGGGCGATGCCTGGTGCCGCCACCGCTTTCGTACCGTTCCCGCTCTGGACCACGATCACCCCGATCCCCGCCAGGGTGGTGGAATGGCTGCCGGCGTTGGCTGAGCTGACCGTGGCCGAGCCGGTGATGGTGGTCCCATTGAGCAGGCCTCCGGTGAGGACCAGCGCGTTGAGGGTGTCCGAGGCTCCAGCGGCCAGGCTCCCCACTGCACAGGACACCTTCCCTGATCCGTCGGGCGAACAGGTCGTGCCCGAAGCCGTCATCGCCGCCGTGTCGTAGGAGAGGGGGTGTGCCCCTTGTGCGGCGGTGACGACGGCCGACACCCCGGTGACGGTGGCCTGTGAGGTGTTGGCGATGGTGATCCCCCAGCCGCCGTCGGTGCCCGCGCTGACCTGGTTCTGCAGTGGGGGGGTGGTCGATGGCACCTGGAAGGTGGGGTTGGCCGGTGGCGGATTCACGGTGGTGGATCCGAGGGCCGCGGCCCCGGATGGGGGCGTGCAGGTCACCGACTCGGACGTCGGGCTCCCGTGGATGACGAAGGTGGCCTCGGCGTCGATGGTCCCGGGGGTGAAGGAGACCGTGCCGGCTCCTGGACCGGTCTGCCAGGTCACCGGGTTGTACGAGGTCTGGTACATATAGGGAACACCCGCCACCAAAAGGGAATCGCTCTGGGGCAGGTTGGTCGCCGCCGTCGACTCGGTGTTGGGGCTGACCGCACCGCTGAGCGGCCCTCCCACCGAGGAGCGGCCGTCCAGGGCGGTGGTCTGGGAGGCGATGGTCAGCGAGGTGGCGCCGGCCGCCACGAAGTGGTTGACCACCGTGGCCGGAACAGTGACCTGGACGGTGGGGGCGGTCGAGAACGTCCCCCCGGCGTCGATGCTCGACGGCGGTGCCGGGGATTCGGCCACCACCACCGAAGCGTTGGTCGACCCGAAGCCGGAGATCGTACAGGTGAAGGTCGAGGCCACTCCGCTCAGGACGCTGAAGGTGGACGATGTCGTGGCCTTCGAGCTCCCGTTGTTGCTCATGGTCTGTCCGGTGAAGGTCCGGGTGGTGGAGGTGCCGGCGGCGTCCGTTTCGGTCACCGAGGCCGTGTAGGAGCCCGGGTTGACGTAGGTATGGGTGGTGTCGGGGGTCGAGGTGTTGGTGGTGGGGCTACCGTCACCGAAGTTCCAGGCGTAGTTGACGATGGCTGATGAGGGGGCCGTCGACCCCGAGGCGTTGAAAGAGGTGGGGGTACCGGGGATTCCCGGAGTCACCGACAGGGCGGCGACGGGGCCCTGGTCGGGTGTGATGGCGATGGCCCACGGATCGTTTCCGGCACCGACCGGGGTCCCTGCCGTGTTGGTGGAGGTGGCGATCGGGGTCACTGTCCCATCCAGGAAGTTGACGGTCTCCACGGTGGACCCATCCGGCGTGGCCGCCACCGCCTTGGGGTCGCTCCCGACGGGGATCGGGGTGCCGGGCGTATCCGCGGCCGTGGAAATCGGGGTCACCGTGTCGTCGTCATAGTTGGCCACGTAGGCGGTCACACCGTTGGGGATGACGGCGATACTGTCGGGATCGCTGCCCACCGGGATGGGAGTCCCCGTGGTGTTGCCCGCCGTGCCGATCGGGGTGACGGTGTCGTCCGTCGAGTTGGCCACGTAGATGGTGGCGCCGTTCGGGGTGGCGGCCACGGCGTCGGGGTCGCCCCCCACGGGAATCGGTGTCCCTGCGCTATTGGTGGTCAGGTTGATCGGCGTGACGGTGTCATCGCCGGCGTTGGCCACGTAGGCGGTGGCGCCGTTGGGGGTGATGGCGATGGCATCGGGATCGCTGCCCACCGCGATCGGGGTCCCGGCCGTGTTGGAGGCCGTACTGATCGGGGTGACGGTATCGTCCGCCGAGTTGACCACATAGACGGTCGACCCGTTGGGGGTGATGGCCAGGGCATCGCCCTGAGTTCCTGCATCGATCGTGGACCCCACGGCATCAGTGGTCAGGTTGACCGGCAAGACGCCGGCGGAGCCGGGCGCTCCGATCACGTAGGCGGTGGCGCCGTTCGGGGTGATGGCGATGTCGCCCGGCTCGCCGCTGTTGAACGGAAACGTGGGGTCAGTCGTCTCGGTCGCCGTGTCGATCGGGGTGACCGTGTTCGGGCCCGGATCGGTGACGTAGGCCACCGGGTCGTGGACTCCCACGGCCGCGGCGATCACGGGCGCCGGGGTCGGCGTCGAACAGGAAAAGGGCGTCCCCGGATTCGAGTCGACGGTGATGTCGAAGGCGCTGATGCTTGGCCCCGGCGTCACCGACACATTGGCACCGGTTCCGGTGAAGGTGGGAGCCGACGCCGGGGTCCCGGTCATCAGGAACGTGTTCCCTGGGGAGGGGGTGGTCGTGGCTCCGAAGGTGATGGTCTGAGACTGCGACCCCTCCCTGGTGCCGCTGGCCGCGATCGTCGTGGTGATGGTGGAGGTGACCGTCGCCCCCGTCCCGTAGAAGGAGTCGAGCACGTCGGTGACGCTGGCGGGGACGGTCACCAACCATTGATTGCCCGCCACCGTGAAGCTCGATTGGTCCGGGATATCACTGGGGATGGATCCGGTGATGGTTGTCGGGAACTCGGCGGTCCCCACGTCGGTGATCCCCGTGCAGGTGATGTTGAAGTCCGGAGTATCAGCTGCGGCCGTGCCCGGGGCCAAAACAGCCGAAGGAAGGGCCAGAACCAGCCCCCCGCCGACCACCGATCCCACCAACACGGCCAACGTGCCGAAAATGCGAAATCTCCAGCCGATCGTTCCACCGCTCATCGAGGCCTCCCCCGTCGAGAACCACTCCGCCGCACGCCAACTCCTGCTGGGCGGAAGCTACCTGGTGGCCGATCCTTCGATCATCACCAAAATTCGAGGAATTGGTTCCACCTCTGACTGTCACCGGTGGGTTCGGTGGGTCGGAGTGGTGGTTGTGCCGCCCTGTTCAGGAGGGACCGGAGACCAGTGGCGACGGGTGCTTCGGCTGATAGAGACCGATCTGGCCACCGCCGGGAAGCCGGATCGTCGTGACCGAACCCCACCTGGCCTCTTCGATCTCCCCGCAGTCGATGCCCTTGTCGCGCAGCCCCGCCATCTCGGCACCGAGGTCGTCACACATGAGATACAACGCGTGCCCGTCGTCTCCGTCTGCAGGGTGCACGGCCAACTCGGCCGGCGGCAAGGTGAAGATCAGCCAACCGTGCCCGGCATCCACCGATGCGTACCCGAGGACGTCCCGGAAGAACGCCCGATCAGCATCGGCATCCTGGCTGTAGATGACCATGTGGGCGCCAAAGATCATGAGCTCTACTCCTCCGGCCGGGTCCTTCGCTCAGCTTTTCACAGGAACGGCACCGGGGACCGGCCGGCCCCGACCGCACCCCGGATCTCTCGTTCGCAAAGTCCCGGCGGTAGCATCACCTCGTGGAGGTCGGGCCCAGCGACGAAGGCCACGGCCTCCGCGGGGGTCGTGGCCGCGCCGACAGCTCAGGTGCCCCGGCCGGGGACCCACCGGCTCTCGGTCCTGATCTCGTGTTCGAAGAACGCCCCGGTGGTTTCGAGATCCGGTACTCCGACCGCATTGCCGCCGATTACCACGACCTCGTCGACCAGTCCGCCGATTGGCTGGAGGACCAGCTCGGCGTTTTGAATCTGGGTCAGGTCGATTTCAAGCTCCTGGTGGCCGATGGTCTTCTCACCGACGAGGTCAGGAATGGTTTGACCGACTGGTGGGCGGCGCGGGTCAGCGACCTTCGGACGGAATAGCCCGACCCGGTCGGAGAAGGGCCGCCGCCCCGCCGTCGCCTCGACGCGGAGGCCACGACGCCCCAGAACTACAAGCCGAATCCCCGCAGCAGGTGACGGGTCATCCCGTTGGTGGTCCGGTACACCTTCCGCCTGGCCACTCGTTTGGCATAGGAGGTCGGACCTCTCTCCGCCGCTTGGACGTTCCCGACGTCTCGAGCGGCGCGGTAGAGCTCCGACCGGAGGGATGAGCGGCGCGCCATGGCTGAACTCTATGCGTGGTTCGGTACGCCGTGGAGCCCGGCCAACTCCGGGTCGGGAAGCCGTGGACGCAAAAGCCGCCCGGCGCAGGAGCGCCGGGCGGCTTCAGGTCAGCTCTTACCTCGCGGCCACTACGAGGACAAGGTCATGCCCACGATGGGGGCGTTGAGGGGAGTACCCCCGTGGGAGCCTTCGAAGGTGGCATTGCCGTAGGCGAAGATGCCGCCGTCACTGGCCACCAGCCAGTAACCCCCGCCGTTCGGGGTGGAGGTCATGCCCACGATGGGGGAGTTGAGCGGCGAGCCGCCGTGGGAGCCTTCGAAGGTGGCATTGCCGTAGGCGAAGATGCCGCCGTCACTGGCCACCAGCCAGTAACCCCCGCCGTTCGGGGTGGAGGTCATGCCCACGATGGGGGAGTTGAGCGGCGAGCCGCCGTGGGAGCCATCGAAGGTGGCATTGCCGTAGGCGAAGATGCCGCCGTCACTGGCCACCAGCCAGTAACCCCCGCCGTTCGGGGTGGAGGTCATGCCCACGATGGGGGAGTTGAGCGGCGAGCCGCCATGGGACCCGTAGAAGCCGGCATTGCCGTAGGCGAAGATGCCGCCGTCACTGGCCACCAACCAGTAACCCCCGCCGTTCGGGGTGGAGGCCATGCCCACGATGGGGGAGTTGAGCGGCGATCCCCCATGGGACCCGTAGAAGCCGGCGTCGCCGTAGGCGAACATGCCGCCGTCGCGGGCCACCAGCCAGTACCCCTTCCCGTTCGGCGTGGAGGCCATGCCCACGATGGGTTGGTTGAGCGGCGTACCCCCGTGGGATCCGTAGAAGCCGGCGTTGCCGTAGGAGAAGATGCCTCCGTCACTGGCCACCAGCTGATAGCCGGCTTTCGGCTGCGGCGTTGGGGGTGCGCTCGGGCTCACCGAGTTGGACGGCAACGACGACAGGCCGGCCCCCGCCGCGTTGATGGCTTGCACGGTGAAGGTGTAGTTGTCGCCGTTGGTGAGCCCGGTCACGACCAGCGGGCTGGAGGGACCGGTGACCGTCTGGCCACCCTGGCCGGGTGCGGTCGAGTCGTGGGCCGTCACCGTGTAGGAGGTGATGGTGGAGCCCCCGTCGGACGTCGGAGCGGTGAAGGTCACAGTCGCCTCTGCGTCTCCTGCCTTGGCGGTGACGCCGGTCGGGACACCCGGGACGGTGTCCGGCACCGCCGCGTTGGACGGTGATGAGGCCGGACCGGTCCCCGCTCCGTTGGTGGCGGTCACCGTGAAGGTGTAACGGTCACCGTTGGTGAGCCCGGTCACGACCACCGGGCTCGAGGACCCGGTGGCCGTCTCCCCGCCGTTGCCCGGTGAGGTCGAGTCGCGGGCGGTCACGGTGTAGGAGGTGATGGTCGCGCCACCGTCGGACGCGGGCACGGTGAAGGCCACACTCGCCTGCGAGTCTCCCGCCGTGGCGGTGATTGCGGTCGGGGCGCCCGGCGTGGTGTCCGGCACCACGGCCCGGGACGGCGACGACGATATGCCGGCGCCGGCCGTATTGGTGGCCCGAACGGTGAACGTGTAACGGTCACCGTTGGTCAGGCCGCTTACCACCAACGGGCTGCCGGCCCCGGTGGCCGTCTGTCCACCGTTGCCGGGAGCGGTCGAGTCGTGGGCTGTCACCGTGTAGGAGGTGATGGCCGACCCACCGTTCGATACCGGCGCCGCGAAGGAGACACTGGCCCTGCCGTTGCCGGCCGTGGCGGTGACGCCGGTCGGGGCGCCGGGGTAAGTGTCGGGTACGACCGCGTTGGATGCGGCCGATGCCGGTCCGGTTCCCGCCTGGTTCGTCGCTTTCACCGTGAAGGTGTAGCTGTTCCCGTTGGTGAGGCCGGTCACGAGCAGCGGGCTCGCGGCTCCGGTGGCCGTCTCCCCTCCCTTGGCTGCGTTGGTGGCATCGGTGGCCGTCACTGTGTAGGAGGTGATGGCCGACCCGCCGTCGGAGGCCGGGGCCGTGAAGGCCACCTGGGCCTCGGCATTTCCGGCGTTGGCGGTGCCGATGGTCGGGGCGCCGGGGACGGTGTGGGGTACGACGGCGTTGGACGCCGACGACGCCGATCCGGTTCCCGCACCGTTGGTGGCCGTCACCGTGAAGGTGTAGCTGTCACCGTTGGTGAGGCCGGTCACGATCAGCGGGCTCGAAGACCCCGAGACGGTCTGTCCGCCGTTGCCCGAGGTGGTCCCATCGGTGGCCGTCACCGTGTAGGAGGTGATGGCCGATCCGCCGTCGGAGGCCGGGGCCGTGAAGGCCACCGAGGCCTGGGTATTGCCGGCGGTGGCGGTGCCGATGGTCGGGGCGCCGGGGACGGTGTCGGGCACCACCGCGGTGGATGGCGAAGACGGCAGCCCGGTGCCCTCGAAGTTGGTCGAGGTCACGGTGAACGTGTAGCTGTCCCCGTTGGTCAGGCCGTTCACGGTGCAGGAGTACGTAGCCGGGGGCGTACCCGTCCCTGGCGTGACCGTGCAGGTCTGCCCGCCGTTGGCCGAGTTGGTCGAGTCGGATGCCGTAACCGTGTACGACGTGATGGTGTAGCCACCGTCGCCGTAGAACGGCACCGCGTTGAAGGTCACCGCAGCCGAGCTGTCAGCGGCCACGGCGGTGACCCCGGTCGGGGCATCGGGGGCCGAGTAGAACGTCCAGGTGTCGTCGAGGGCCGAGGAGGCAGCCGTGGTCGACTGGCCGCCGAACATGACCAGCTGGCCATCGGTGGCGTTGTCGGCCATGGCTGCGGACGCACGGGCCGGAGGTGTCGGGGTGCTCGGTTCCTGCTGGACCCAGTTGGTCCCGTCGTACTCCCAGGTGTCGCCGAGGACAGTGGTGCCGTCGTAGCCACCGAACAGGGTCGGCTCGGCCAGCGTTCCGTCGTAGGCCATGGCCGCGTAGGCGCGGTCCGAAGGGCTGGTGGTCGGGGATTGCTGGGCCCACCCGGTGGAGGTGTAGGTCCAGGTGTCACCGAGGTAGCTGGTGCCGTTGTAGCCGCCGAAGAGCACCAGTGCGCCGGTGCCCTCGGCGTAGCCGGTGTCCTCGGCCATCGAGGCATAGGCCCGTGCCGCAGGACTCGTCCCTGAATCCTCGGTCCACGTCGTCCCGTCCCACGTCCAGGTGTCGTTGAGGTAGTTGGTCCCGTCAAAGCCCCCGAAGAGCACGACCTGGCCGTCGAAGTACTCCATGGTGGCTCCGGCCCGGGCCGGGGGGCTGGTCGTCGGGTTCTGCAGCGTCCACGTCGTCCCGTCCCACGTCCAGGTGTCGTTGAGGTAGTTGGTGCCGTCATAGCCGCCGAAGAGGACCGCACCGTTGGTGGTCCCGCTCTGGGTGCGGGCCAGGGCCGCATTGATCCGCGGGGTCGGACTCGTGGCCGGGCTGTCCTCGCTCCAGTCGGTCCCGTTCCAGATCCAGGTCCCCGCTTGGAATGTGCCGGTGCTGTCCTCGCCGCCGAAGAGGAGTGATCCGCCGTCGGTCAGGTCGTTGGTCATGGACGCGTTCGAGAGCCCGCTCGGACTGGTGGTCGGAGCAGGGTTGGTCCAGGTCGACGGGGGCACCGTTGGCGCGGCCCCGGCTGAGGTGGGGAGCACGGCCACGGCGGCCACGGCGATGAGCGTGGCCGGTACCAACCGCCACCAACCCGCCGAAGGGCGCCGCCGGCTCCGGCCGGGCCCGATGCCGGTCCCATCGCTTCGGTCATCCGACGCGTGGCGTGAGGTCCCAAAGGGAACCGAAAATCTTGCAGTCATGCCTGCCCCCATCACTCATGCCGACGAAGACCCCGCCAGCTCCTGCCCTGCTCTGCATACGACGGCGCAAGATTTCCATCCGTCCCGCGCGCTGTCAATCGAACTGCGGGCACGACCCGCCACAAATGACGCCTTCATCTTGCCTCGGCCGCGCCGTCCCGAACGTTTGAACGGGAGGAGGGGCAACCGCGTCCGAGTTCGGTCGGCGTTGTCGGGACGTTGTGCTCCCGGAGGCGAACCCCCAGGTCATCGCCGTAATCGTCGGCCGACGAGCGAAGGGAACCGGCCGGCGGACGCGTCCCGGTGGGTCGGGTCATGGCGCGGATGGGCGGCGAGATCGCGGCCCGAATCACATGAAAAAATTTTCTGCGCCACCATCATGCGGCGCGCTTGACGCACCACGGTCTGTGACTATCCGGTGAACGGGGGGACGGTGGTGACAGCACCATCATCACGCCAATGTCGGTTCCGGATGGGACCGCCGGGTTGGTGGCGCGTGCGTTGGCCTCCCGGCGGCGCTTGTCCGAGTCGCGGCCACCCCGCATCATTCGGTCACGTGTCCGGGGTAGGCCATCATGGTCGGATGTCCGGTCCGCCCGTCATCCGCACGGCGAACGAGCGGGATCGGCGCCAGATACTGGGAGTGGTCCGTGACGCTTTCTCCGGCTCCGGTCGCCACGGTTGGGAAGAAGTCGAGATCGCGGAGGCGACATGGTCACTGGGGGCGGTGCCCCACCAGCTCGAACTGGTGGCCACCCAGGGTGAGGCCATCGTGGGGCACGTCCTGGCCGGCTGGGGCACACTCGGTGGTCGGGAGGTGGTCGGTATTGCTCCGCTGTCGGTGCGCCCGGATCGACAGGGTGTCGGCATCGGGAGCGCGCTGATGCGCGAGCTGCTCCGGCGGGCCGAACGGGCGGCGCTGCCCCTGGTGGTGCTTCTGGGCCGTCCCGGCTACTACAGCCGGTTCGGCTTCGAACCGGCTGCTCCCCTCGGCATCACCTATACGCCGGCCGGGGCGGGCAACCCCGCCTTCCAGGTGCGCAGGTTCCCGGGCTACGACCCTTCCTGCCGCGGGTCCTACACCTACTGCTGGGAGGCGGAGCCCTCTCGTCCCGTCGACCACACATCCTCGAACCGGGGCACCTACGACCGGATCGCCCGTCGTTATGCCGACCACCAGGACCGGTTGCCGTCGGGGGATGCGCACTGGCTCAGTGAGATCGAGGCGTCCTTTCTTGCCGGGCTGCCTCCGGGGGGTGTGGTGGCCGACCTCGGGTGCGGCCCGGCCGTCGATGGTGCCCGCCTTGCCTCGAAGGGGTACCGGGTGGTGGGGGTGGACATCTCGGCCGGCATGCTCCGGATCGCCGCCGAGGGCCTCGACGGCCGGGTCGTGCAGGCCGATCTGCGGGACCTCCCTGTCGGTTCGGGCGTGCTCGACGGAGTCTGGAGCGTCGCCTCGCTGCTGCATGTGCCGGACGAGGACACCGACAGGGTGCTGCATGAGTGGAAACGGATCATGAAACCGTCCGGATCGCTCCTCCTTGTCACGGCCCTCGGTGCCGTCACGTTCCACGAACCGGTGCAGTACGCCCGGGGGGAGAGCCGGTGGTTCGTCTACCGGGACCGGACCGCCCTCGAGGGTCAGCTGCGGCTGGCCGGATTCAGCCTCGTGACCGAAGCGCGGCTGGGCGGGAACAGAGATTGGTGGGCCGTCCTGGCCCGCACGGAGTGAGCGTCGAAATCGCCCGGGGAACAGCTACGACGGGCCGTCACCGCCAGCCAGCACCCCGGCCAGCCACTGCAGTGCCATCTGCGTTCTTTCGCGGGATCGACCGCCGTGGTTGCCGGTGTTCTCGGTGCACCGGTGGGTGATGCCCGCATCGTCCAGGTAGTGGCTCAGCAGCCGGTGCCCCCACTCCAGATGGTGCTCGTCGTTGGTGCCGGCATCCAACAGGATGCCACGCAGTGTCCGGAGATTGTCCAGACGACCGCTCCAGTTCACCACCGGGTCGAAGCTGAGCCAGCGCTCCCAGACCTCGTCGATCAGTGCACCGCTCGGGAAGGCCACCGGAAGATCGACGAAGAACGGTGGGTTGTCCGGATTGGGCGAGTAGGTCGCCGAGTACGCGTAGACCAGATCCGACGTCGGGTTTCCTTCCACCGGGCCGGCGGGGGCGTCCGGCCAGATGCTGGCCAGGTAGTCATAGAGGAACGGCTTGAGGGTCATGTCGAAGTACGAGTCGGCCGACAGCATGGCCAGAGCGCCGAAGGTCTCCGGATTCCGAGAGGCGAGGTTCCAAGCTCCGAACCCTCCCGAGGAGAAGCCGAGGACCCCCCGGCCGGCTGCTTCCGGCACCGTCCGGTAGGTGCGGTCCACGTGAGCGACCACATCGTCGACCACGAAGTGCTCGAAGCGACCGGTCACCGGTGAGTCCACCCATTGCCCGCAGCCGTAGCGGGTGTCACCGTCGGGGATCACCACGATCATCGGTGCGGTGCCGAGGCGGCCGAACACCGGGTCCAGGACGTCCTCCAGCGGGGGTGACCATCGTTGGCCGTCGGTCGGTGGGTACACCAGGCCCTCGGCGTCCTGGCCGAACGCGTGCAAGAGATACGCGGTCGGATAGTGACGGTCAGACTCCCCGTAGCCCGGGGGCAGGTACACGAAGAGATCCCGCTCGCTCGGATCGCCGAGCAGATTGTCCGCCAGGTGGGCACTGTCGATGCGCGAGCGGATGATCATCTCCCGAGCACGCTACCCGGTGTACCCCGGATGGGGCATGGTCCCCGGAGGATCGATCGGTGAGAAGGTCGAGGGGAACGACACCTAGGATGCACAGGCTTCTCAACGGCCGGGAGATCGGAGCGGGTCATGACCTATTCCCTCGTGTTCTACGGGGTCCTCGGGATCATCAGCACGGCGGTCGCCTTCTACGGGAACCGGCGGCTCTTCGTGGGCGGCGCCGCGGGCCACACCTCGGCCCTCGAAGGTCTCTACTACTTCTTGGGCGTCGTCTCCCTCTGCCTGGGCTGGTACTTCAACATCCGCTACGTCCACGAGTTCGGGCACACCGCGACCTACGTCGGCTTTACCAAAGCGCTCTTCGCCAACTGGGCCGCGGACTCGGCGGCTCAGGACTACATCATGGTCAACCTGGTGCTGCTCCCACTGTGGACGATCACCGACGGGCGTAGGCGGGGACTGCGGATGCCGTGGATCTTTTTCGTGGTGAGCCTCTTCACCAGCCTGGCCTTCTCCGTGGCCCTCTACCTGGCCTTTGTCGAGCGTCAGCTCCGCTACCGTCAGGTGCCGGCCGCATCGAGCACGGCGTAGCCGCAGTTGTAACCGGGGATGAAGGTGACCCCGGGACCACCATGACAGCCGGCCCCACAGAGGTAGAGCCCGTCGATCGGAATCGGGGCGTCGGGCCATCCCCGCGGTCCGGGCCGGAACGGCCCCATGAACTCGGGCTGGAGGAGTCCGTGGGTGAAATCACCGCCGGTGCATCCGAACATGAGCTCGTAGGTGTAGGCCGGGTAGTTGAACTGGCGTTCGATCAGATCGGGGAAGTTCGGCGCGTGGGACGTGATCTTGTCCACGATTCGTGAAGCCATCTCATCGCGGAACCCCGCCTGCTCGGCATGGTCCCGGCCGATGGGGGAGTAGAAGGCAAAGCTGCTGGCGACGTGCTTCCCGGGAGGGGCCAGACCGGGATCGCGCAGTGACGGGACGGAAAGGTTGAAGGAGGGAGCGTCGGGAACGAGGCCTCGGACACAGCCTTCGAAGTCCCGTTGCATCTGCTCGGCCGTCCCGAAGAACGTGACATTGTGCCGGAGGTCGCCCTCGTTGAGGGCGGCGTAGGGGTCTGCATACTCGGGCAGGCCGTCGAGGGCGAAGTGCATCTGGAAGTACGCGGCCCGGTGGTCGATGGCGTCGATGCGCTGAGCGAACGCGGCCGGCAGCGCCTCGGGGTCCAGCAACTGCTGAAATGTGGCCGTGGGATCGAGATTCGATACCACCACCGGCGACGTCACCACCTCACCGTCGGACAGGGTCACCCCCTCGACCCGCCCCCCGGGGGCATTGATCCGGGCCACCTTGACGTGGCGGCGGAGCTCGCCCCCGTACTGCTCCAACAGGCCTGACAGATGGTCGGACATGGTCCCGATGCCCCCACGGACCTTGGACATAGTGGCATCGCCGGGCGAAGCCAGGGCGAAGGCCAGGCACATGGCGCTTCCCGGCGAGTACGGGCCCCGGTAGGTGGAGTTCACGGCCAGGAACGCCAACATGCTCCGGACCTGGGCGTGCTTGTCGCGGTCGGGGAGGTAGGTGTCGACGACATCCATCACACTTCCGAACATGGCCGTGCGGATGGCCTGGCGCTCCTTTTCGTTCGAGGCCGACGCCCACATCTCGTCGAGGGACTTCGGTGGCTTCCGCACGTCCAACCTCCCGATGGCCCGGGCCGGTGCCTCGGCCCAGGCGGCGACCTCGGCCATGCCCAGGACGGCTTCCAGGCCGAGCGTCTCGCTGAGATGGTCGAGAAGCTGGGTGGGATCGCTGTACAGCAGGACCGGCGGGCCGCCGGTCGGGCCGATGCTGGCCGACTGCACCTCGGGTTCGTAGATGGGGCACGACCCGAAGTCCAGATCGTCAAAGATCTCGGTCGGAATCGGAAACTGGATCGAACCGGCCAGCTCGAAGCGATAGCCCCGGGCCAGTTCGGTGGTGGTGGCCATCCCCCCGATGAAGTGGTTCTTCTCCAGGCAGAGGACGCGCATGCCGCCGCGGGCCATGACCGTGGCGGCCGTGAGCCCGTTGTGGCCGGCCCCGATGACGATGGCGTCGAAGTCTGACATCCCGGTCACGGTAGTGACGGGCCTCCGGCCCTGTCGAACCCCGGCGTCCGGCTGCGTCGAACCTCGGCCTCTGGCCCTGTCGATCCTCGGCGTCCGGCCCTGTCGAACCTCGGCCTTTGGCCGTGTCCGACCTCGGGTCTTGGGCCTTCCCGCCCTCCGGCGCCGTGCGGCCGTCGGTCCGGATTCGCTTCTGACCTGGCAGGACAGGGCCGACCCCGGGGCTCGCCCTCCGGGTTGTGGGTAAACATAGAAACCCGACTTGATTACTCACCTTTTGCTGTTTAGAGTGGACGCATGGTTTCCGTACTCGTCAATCCGCCTGACATTCGACTCAACGTGGCTGTGGTCGAGGCCGATACAGCACTCATGACACCGTACGAAGAGGAGCAGTCCGAGCCGGTCCGGACGGGGTGGTTGGCCGGTCTCGGAGGCAGGCTCACCCGCCGGGGTCGGCAGCGCGCCGTCGTCCGGATCCAGACCGAACAGGAGTTGGAGGCCCTCCGCCAGAAGGTCTCGCTGCTGGCCATGCAGAAGGACTACTGGCACGAGCGGTCCGACGAGCACGCGTCGGCCCTTCGAGCGGCCCAGGCCGAGGTGGCCCACCTCAACGAGGTGCTGGACGTCCTCACCGACCACGTCCTCGTCCCCAGGTAGCGACCGGGGGTCTCGTCCGACCGCCGCTCCCGTCCGGCGGAGCGCCGTTTTCTCGGCCGTCAGTCGGCCCCGGCGAGACGGCCCGGGGTCACGTTTCGATCAGGGGTGATGATGTCGAACACCCCCGTCGTACTCTTCCGGTAGGGGATGCCGTGGCGGCCCAACCAGGCGGTGAGTTCGGCCTCGGTCGTGGCTCCGGGGTCGAGGTCGGTGGCCGATCCCAGTTGAGCGGCGGCGGCGGCCGTGGCGCCCATCGGGACGAAGATCCATGCTGCCGTGGGAGCTGTCTCGACCGTGTCAGCCTCGGGAGGGTTCCTCGCCTCGCCCAGTGACAGCGCCGTCACCTTGCCGTCGGACATGAAGGTCAGGTCGTTGGCCACCCAATAGCCCGCATAGACGTGGGCCGTTCCCGTGTGCTCGAGCTGATGGGCCAGCGAGACGACGGCGGGATTGGGATTGGCCGACCACTGCGTGAGCCTGCCCGGGCTGCCGATGGCGCCGTAACCGGAGTTGAAGGCCACCAACGTGGTGGCGAATGCGGCCACGAGGGCCGCGCCGGCCACCCACATGGCGGTGGCCGGGCGCATCGCCTGCCAGAGGGCACCGATGACCAGCAGGGCCACCACCGGGGTGAGCCCGATGGCGTAGCGCCCGTCGTTCCAGAACCACGACGTCGGGAAGGCGGCGTAGAGGAAGGGAAACAGCACCAGGGTCAACACCAGCACCCGGGCATCCGGGTTGCCCACGGCGACGAGGACGGCGGCACCGGCGACGAGGACGAGGAGCAGGGCGTAGACGATGGGTCCGACGCGATGACCCAGTTCCCAGACCCCGGCCCCCTCGATCCGAAGGCCGAGGATCATCGGGAGCACATGGGAGAAGAAGGTGGCGAGTCGTGAGAGATAGGGAACCGGGGACGACGGGATCGCCGTGCTGTGCCCCTGGGCGGTGGCCCATATCGAGGGGAGGGCACCGGCGACCGCCGCCGCCCCTGCCGCCACCAGGCGGCCGACCCTTCCGGCCGACCGGTGACGAAGGGCCATCAGGACCACCACGGCCCCCGGCAGCGCGAAGTAGACGACCTCGGGCGACGCCCAGAATCCGAGCCCGACCGCCGCCCCGAAGACGAGCCAGTCGACGATCCTGTCACCTCCCGCCGTGCGGGCTCCCCGCACGATCCGCACCGCCTGCAATAGGACGACGAGGCCGAGGACCACCGACACCTGGTGGAATCCGTACTCCTTGGTCGAGTTCCACAGGGTGGACTCCGACCAGATCCAACTGAGGACGGCGGCCGCCAGCGCCGCCGGTCTCGGGAAGAGGTGGAGTCCGATTCTCCAGACGAGCACCGAGCCGACGAGGGCCAGCACCACCGGCGTGCCGTTGAGGGTCAGCGGGGACTGGCCGGCCACCAGAAAGGAAAAGGCCAGAACATAGGGTTCGACGCCTCCATAGCTCTGACCCCAGTAGAACGCGAAGAAATGTCCTCGGGCGATCTCGTGCGCCACCAGCCCGGCCGTGGCCTCGTCCGAGTTCAGGGGAGCGTTCCCGAGGATCCACAGCCGGAGCAGGAGCCCCCCGATCGCCAGCAGTACCAGCAGGGCGACGGCCAGCCATCCCAAGCGGGCCGGCCGGTCCCAGTCGGCCCCGAGGCCGGACCCGCCTCTCCCCGCCGGCCCTGGGCCCCGGTCCGCCGTCCGCAGGCTTGTCACCCGGCCAGAGTATGCCGTGCACGCGAGCCGAGGGCAGCATCGCGGCGCCGGCCCGTGTCGGTCAGGGTCGGCCCCATTCGGTCCGTACGGGGGGGCGGCTGGGCAACTTCCCTCCGTCCGTTGTCAGCTGTCGACCGCGAACAGTCGCCAGGTCCCCGGGACGCCCTTCAGCTCGTGCTCCCCGCGGTCCTCGAAGGCGACACCCGATCCGGCCACCAGGTCCTTCACCGTCGACGAGACCAGCACCTCGCCCGTGCCGGCCAGGCCGAGGACCCGCGCCCCGATGTGGACGGCGAGACCGGCCACGTCGTCTCCCCGGACCTCGATCTCGCCGGTGTGGATGCCGGCGCGCACACCGATGTCGAACGATCGCAACGCGTCACGAATGGCCAAGGCGCACTCGATGGCCCGGCCGGGGCTGTCGAACGAGGCCACGAAGCCGTCGCCGACCATCTTCACCTCGCGGCCCCGGAACCGTTCGAGCTGGTTGCGGACGCTCTGGTCATGACGGTCGAGCAGGTCTCGCCATCGCCCGTCCCCGAGCAGTGCGGCCCGGTCGGTCGAGCCCACGATGTCGGTGAACAGAACGGTGGCCAGTACTCGTTCGGCGCCGGCCCCGCCCCGGACGCCGGTTACGAACTCCTCGATCTCGTCGAGCATGGCCGTGGCGTCGCCCACCCAGTAGAGAAGGTCGGCACCCGGAAGTTCGACGTACTTGGCCCCGGCCACATGGTCGGCCAGGTAGCGACCGTGCCCCCGGCCGAACGTGGGGTTGCCACCCCGCTGGATGATCAGGGTGGGTGTGTTGATGTCCGGGAGACAATGGCGGACGTCGGTCTCGTACAGGATGCTTTGCATGACCCTGGCCATGGCCGGGGTGGCCCCGAGGTTCCCCGATCGATCGAACCAGGCTCGGAAGGCCGGGTCGTCGGCCACACTGGGGGCGATGATGGCCAGGTTGTCGTAGCCCTGCTCGACCGCATCCGGATCGGCGCCGAGGCGCAATCCCAGGTCGATCATGTCCTGGGGAAGGCCTTCGGGGTAGTCGGGAGCCCAGGCCGCTCGGGCCGATCCGTTGAGGACGATCAGACTGGTGACCCGCTCCGGATGGGCCGCCGCCAGCAGCAGT
The DNA here is from genome assembly GCA_963713625.1 of uncultured Acidimicrobiales bacterium. Classification (GTDB taxonomy): domain Bacteria; phylum Actinomycetota; class Acidimicrobiia; order Acidimicrobiales; family RAAP-2; genus Bog-756. The sequence goes on from CAVQMN010000012.1 coordinate 66,086, forward strand.
CCCACCCCGGATGCCACGAACGGGGCGAGGATCACCGACCGTTCGGAGCCGACCGCGTCCAGCACGGCCACGGCGTCCTCCACCCATTGCTGCTGGGTCGGCGGATCCGAGGGTGAGCCCCGGTCCGACAGCCCCACCCCCCGCCGGTCGAACCGGATCAGGCGGCCGACGGTGGCCAGCCGCCGTTGGAACCGGGCCATGGCCGGCTCCTCGTCCACGCAGTCGATCGGCGTGGTTCCCCCGGTGAACAGGAGCAGGTCGATCGGCCCGTCGCCGAGGACCTGATAGGCGACCTCGACGTCACCGCACGAGGCGTAGCGGGTGCGGGTGGGAGGAGCCACTTGGAAACTGTACCGGTCGGCCCACCGGGCGACCCCGAGGCCGGGCCCTGGGTCGGGCCCCGGTGGCCGACAAACGCTTCGGCCGGGAACCGGAATTGGCGGGGCGGTAGGTTGGGGAGGTGACGTCCGGAGTTGGCATCGTGTCCCCCCATCTGGACGACGGGGTCCTGAGCTGCGCGAGTCTCCTGGCCGCCCACCCGGGATCGTCGTTGGTCACCGCGTTCGCCGGGGGCCCCTCGACCGTGGACCCGATCACCGAGTGGGAGGAGCTCTCGGGTTTCTTCCAGCCCGGCGCCGACATCGTGGCGGCCAGGCGGGGAGAGGATGCACAGGCTTCGGCCGCGCTCGGGGCCATGTTCCACCACCTCGGACACTGGGATCATCAGTACCGCAACCCGACGTACGGATATTCGGGGACGTCAGTGCGAGACGAGCTGGTCCAAGCGGTCGGCCAGGATCTCGAGGTCCTCATCGACGCCTCTGCCCCCACGGTCTGGGCCATTCCCCTGGGACTGGCCCATCCCGATCACGAAATTACGGCGCTGGCATGTCTCGATGTCGTCGAGCGGCTTCCCGATATCGACTGGCTGGTCTATGACGAACTCCCCTACGCCGTCTACCTGCCCGACAAGGTCACCGCGGCGACGGCGAACCTGCGCTCGCGGGGATTCGATCTGCAATCGGCCGAAGGTGTCGAGATGTCCGTCGACCTCCCGACCAAACGGCAGGCCGTCGAGTGCTACCGCTCGCAGGTGGGACCGCTCGGCGTGGGCGTCGATGCCTCGGTGAATGCACCCGAGCGGATCCGTCGCCTGGTCCCCGATCTGAACGGAGGGGCCGGCCGGGAGCCCTGCCCCATCGGTCCGATCGCCGCCTAGGTGATCTTGATGCTGAGTGCCTTCTCTGCGCTCTGCCTGGGCGAGCTGTGGTCCACGACCCGGACCTCGAAGGTGTAGGTACCCTTCTCCGTGGCTTTCCCCGAGATCACGCCGGTGGTGGCCAGATGGAGGCCGGGCGGCGGCAGCTTGGACCCCACCCGTGTCCATGTGTACGGCGAGGAGCCGCCCGTGGCGTGGACGCTGACCGAATAGGACGTCCCCGTCACACCGCGATGCAGCGTCTTTGTCGTGATGGAGAGCGGTGAACTGGCGGTGGCCGTATACCGATAGGCGCCGTCGTAGACGTTCCCGTAGCTGGAGTACACGTCCGAGAAGGAGTGCTCCGCCACGGACGTGCCGGGTGAGAGCGCATCCCAGACCTCGTCGTTGCCCGCGTAGATACCCGAGTGGTGGTAGTCGGAGATCGTTCCCCCGAAGAAGACCGCGTCGCCTGGGAGCAGAGTGTTCTGGTCGGCGGTCACGGTGCCTTGCGACCCAATAAAGGTTCCGCCAGTCGGCCGAGCGCCATCGTTCGGCAGCACCACTTTGTGGCCGGTCCCCTGGTACACGGCGTACTGGGCCAGACTCATGCAGTCATACCCCTTGGTTCCTTTGCACAGGTCGAACTGGCATTGCCGACGCTGGGGCCATTGATACCCCCGCCCCCTTCGCAGTAGGGAATCCCTTTTTGACTGGCCGCGGCAGCCACGATGGCGTTCGTGTTGCTCGCGGCCGCTCGGGCGGCTGGGGTCGGCGATGACGAGGCCAGTCGCAGCACGGGCGGTCGTGGCCTTGGTCGCCGCTCCCCCTATCTGGGTGGCGCAGCCGACACCGATGATCGAGACGGAGGCGGCCAGCCCCAATGCCACCGCCGTCTTGGTCATCAGTCGTGCGTTCGAGCGCTTCAAACGCATAGGTCACCCCCCAGATGTAGGTCGAACCGTTTGCCCCGTAAACCCTCCGTCATGATACCAGCGGGTACCCATTTTTCGTCTGCGTGATGCCAAAATTCCCTGTTCCAGCGGCGGAATTCGCCACTGGGTGGCGCTGAGGTCACTGCCGGTGGGGATGGACGGAGATCGCGCCGTCCATCCCCTCTTAGGGCACCTTCAGCGCCGGCACCACCTCGGCCATGAACCGGCGCAGGGTCTCGTCGGCGGGGAAATCGCGCAGCCACAGGATGAGGCCCCGACAGCCCGCGTCCACGAAGGCCTGGGTCTTCTCGATGACCTGGTCCACCGTCCCCACCAGATTTTCGGCCAGGTACCGGTCGGTCGGCACGCCGTCCCAGAGGTTCCCGCCGCCCTCGGACTCACACCAGGTGAGGCACTCGGCTTCGGTGTCGAACAGTCGGCAGTCGGGGCCGTGGGTTCGATTGATGGCTTCGAAGGGCCGGCCTACCTCCTCGCAGTACTGGGCCAGGAGGCGCGACTTGCGTTCGAAGGCCTCGAGGCTGACCTGCCAGTTGGTGAGGTCGGCCCGACGGGCGGCGATGCGCAGGTTGACCTTTTCGCCGCCCCCGCCCACCAGGACGGGCGGCAGGTGCTGTACCGGCTTGGGATCGCAGTAGGCCCCGTCGAAGCGCAGGTGGGTCCCCTCGAAGGTGACCGTCTCTTCCGTCCACAGTCGGCGCACCACTTCGAGGGTCTCGTCGAGAACGGCCAGCCGCTCGGGGTTGGACAGGTACTCGTACCCGTAGGAGCGGTACTCCTCGTGGAACCAGCCCGCTCCGAGCCCGAGGATGAGCCGGCCCCCCGAGTAGACGTCGATGCAGGCGGCTTCTTTGGCCAGCAGGCCGGCGTTGCGGTAGGAGGCGCAGGTCACCAGCTGGCCTAGCCCGACCCTGGTGGTCTGCTGGGAGAGCGCGGCCAGCATGGTGTAGGCCTCGAAGACGTGGGTGGGCTCGCGGCGGGGAACGGTCTCGACGTGGTCGTAGACCCACAGGTGGTCGTAACCGAGGGACTCGGCCAGGCGGGCCAGCTCCACCGAGCGGTTCCAGGCATCGGGTCCGCTCCAGCCGCTGTACTCGAGCTTCCAACCCTGCGGCACGAAGACGCCGATCTGCAGGGGACCTCCGCCGGTTCCCTGCGCCTGCGCCGCGCTCATGCCGCGAACTCCCACCATTGGACCTCGCACATCATGGGCAGAAGGTACTGCACATAGAGCGAGTGGATCTTCACGACGCCCTGGTCGTCCACGTGCAGGTCGATGAGGTCGACCCGCTCGTCCTCCCGGCGGAAGGCGGTGGCCCGGTCCTGCACCCCCTGCAGCTCCTCCAGCGAGCCCACGGAAAATCCGAAGTGGTCCATCCGGGGGCAGCGCATGGGGTCCTTCTCGGCGATGAGGAAGATGAACTGGTCCCAGTGCACACAGGACAGGATGAGGCGCTGGCGGTCCTGGGTCATGACCTCGATCTCGTCGAAGCCGAAGACTTCACCCCAGAATCGGCAGATGTCGGCCCGGTTGCGCTCGTCGAGCAGATCGGCGTCGAGGCTCATGGCCACGTGATTGAACCTCGGGTTGCCTGTCGGGTAGTAGGGGTGGGCCATCACGCCCTCCGTGAGGTCGGTTGGGCGACCGCGCCTTCGGACAACTGGGGTACGACCATCACCTTGCCGGCAAAACGGCCCTCGGCCAGGCCGACCAGTGCGTCGGAGATGCCGTCGAGAGGCACGTCCTCCCGCTCGATCAGGAGGTCGTTCGGAAAGCCGTCCGAGGCCAGCAGCTCCAGCGCCTGTTCGAATCCGCCCTTGTCGTAGATGAACGAACCCACGATGTGCAGCTCGTTGAGGACGAAGCGGTTGGGATCGAACGACGGGTGGTCGATGCCCGCGCCGACCAGGGCCAGCGTGCCGCCCCGGCGGAGCTGGTGGAACCCGGTCTCCATGGCCTCTTTCTTGCCTGAGCACTCGAGCACCACGTGGACGGCACGCTCGGAGATCCGCTCCGGCTCCCATGGAGGAAACTTCTCCAGATCGGCCGGGTCGAGCACCTCGTCGGCCCCGAGCTCGAGGGCCAGCTGTTTGCGCCGTTCCCCGGGCTCCACCGCGGTGATCGGCCCGACGCCGCGGGCCACCAGGGCGGCGATGGAGAGGGCGCCGATCGGTCCGGCCCCGATGACCATCACGCGGTCGCCGGGCGCCACACCCGAGCGGGTGATCCCGTGCAGGGCCACGGCCAGCGGTTCGGCCAGCGCCGCGTGGCGGGCCGACAGGCCCGCCGGCAGCCGCAGCAGGGCCGCGTCCCGGACCAGCAGGTAGCGGGCGAACGCCCCGTTGTGGCCGTCGGTGATCGAACCTTGGCGGTTCTCGCACTGCGAGGGCCGCCCCTCGAGGCACCGCCGGCACCGACCGCACTTGGGGGAGGTGCCCCCGACCACCGTCTCTCCGACCTCCCAGCCTTCGACGCCCGCTCCCAGCGCGGCCACCGTGCCGGTGAACTCGTGGCCGGCCACCAGGCCGGGCTTGTCCCCCCATCCGTCGAGGAGCATATGGATGTCGGAACCGCAGATACCGCAGTGGTCGACTTCGACCAGCACCTCGCCCGGACCGGGCCGCGGCACCGGTAGCTCCTCCACCACCACCTCGCCCGGCCGCCGGTAGACCGCGGCCGGCATCATCTCGGGTAGAACCCCCATGGACGCACCTCCCCCTTGTCCGGACCTTCGAACCGACCGATCCTCGTCGGGCACGGATCCGGGACAGGCCTGAACTTTAGGCCAGGTGCTCATCCTCCGGCGACGAGGAGCGGGACTCCGGCAGCGAGGACAGTCCGCTGCGTGGGGAGATGATGTCGTCGATGATCCCGTAGGCCACCGCCTCCTCGGGCGTCATGAAGTAGTCGCGGTCGATATCGATCGCCACCTGCTCCGCTGACTTGCCACTGTGATGGGCGATGATCTCGGCCATGCGACGGGTGAGGGCCAGCACTTCCCGCAGCTGGATCTCCATGTCGCTCGGCGCCCCGCGGGCACCGGCACTGCCCTGATGGATCATGATGCGGGCGTTGGGCAGGGCCAACCGTTTCCCGGGCGTCCCCCCGCACAGGACCATGGCGGCCGCCGACATCCCCATGCCCACGCAGATGGTGGACACATCGGGACGAACGTGCTGGATGACGTCGTAGATGGCCATGCCGGCGTAGGCCACGCCGCCCGGGGAGTTGATGTAGAGCGAAATGTCCTTCTCCGGGTCGAGGGACTCGAGGTAGAGCATTTGGGAGATGATCAGATTGGCGACCTGGTCATCGACCTCCTGGCCCAGGAAGACGATCCGCTCACGCAAGAGCAGGGAGAAGATGTCAAAGGCCCGGTCACCCCGGCTCGACTCCTCCACCACGGTCGGGATCAAGGCCTGATAGGCACACATGGGACACCTCCACGCCGGTCCGGACGGGCGGTCCGCCCCGGACGACATCGTGCATGATATCTCAATAACGAGATACCGGTAACGAGATATCATGGTCGGGTCGGTGGAATCGCTTCCATCGGCGGACGAAAGACGGGCGCACCCGGGGTGGGTGCGGCACAGTGAGGTGGCCATGACTGACGAGCGACGACACGAGCCGGTCTTCCCCGGCTTCCGCGAGATGTCCGAACGCCGTCGGGCCTTGGCCGACGAGTTGGTCGAGCTGCGTCGCGGCCTCGGCCTGTCCCAGACCCAGGTCGCAGCCCGGATGGGAACCTCGCAGTCGGCCGTGGCCCGCCTCGAGACGGGGACCGCCGATGTGCTGGTGTCCACCGTGGAACGGTACGCCACCGCCCTCGGACGGAGACTCGACTGGACACTCGAAGAGGGCCCCGGATGACAACGACCGGTTGGGAAGCACACGGGCGCGATGGCGCCGGCGGACGGCCCGGTTCCGAGGAACCCGGCCAGTTCTGGCCGGTGGAAGGGGGCGGCCCGGGGTCATGGATGCAAAGGAAGCTGTTCGAGCTCAGGATCGTCCTGCTCTCGGGCCCGTTGGACGATGAGGTGGCCCACCGGGTCGGAGCCGAGCTGATGACCCTGGACGCCATCGGGGACGGCTCGATTCATCTGCAGATCGACAGCTCGGGTGGGACGCTCACCGCCGCGCTGACGCTGATGGACATCATCGACGTGCTCGGGGTGCCGGTACGGGCATCGTGCGTCGGGCAGGCCGCCGGACCCGCCATCGGCGTGCTGGCCGCCTGCAGCCATCGGCTGATGTCAGCCCACGCCCGGCTCCGACTGCTCGAGCCGAGCGTCGAAGTTCAGGGGAACGCCCGGCAGCTCGAGCAGCTGGCATCGGCCCACGTCGACCAGTGGAGGGCGTTCTGCGCCCGCGTGTCCGAGCTCACCGGTCAGCCGACCCAGCGGGTCCTCGACGATGCCGACCGTGGCCGGTTCTTCTCGGCCCCAGAGGCCATCGACTACGGCCTGGTCGACGAGGTGGCGGCGCCGGACGCCCGGATGTACCGCCTCCCCGGCCGGCCCATCGGTTTCGGACTGCGCTGATTCCGCGCTCCCGCGCCCTACGGCGCCGCCGCGGTCACGGCGATGGCCGGTGGCCGCGGACCTCGGTGGAAACGAGCCCCGATGGTGGTCTCGGCCGTCTCGTTGGTCCGTTGCCCGGAGATTTGGTAGCGGTCCCCACCATCGTTTCGGGCCGAGTGCACGGCGGTGATGGCGTTGTGCTGGAGCAGTCCGGCCGAGAGACCCGGTTCCTGGAAGGCGATGCCGACACTGGCTGTCACTGACGTCTGGTTCCACACCATCTCGGGTTCGCGGACTGCCGCCATGAGATGTTCGGCCAGGAGGACGGCTCGGTCGACACCGCCGATTCCTTCGGCCAGGACCAGGAACACCCCACCGGTGGTCCGGGTGACGAAGGACGAGTAGTGGAGGAAGCCCACCAGACGCCCGGCGGTGATCAGGGCGATCTCTTCCTGCATGCTCCAGCTGTCATCGGGGTGGGGGCAGGGGAGAGGGTCGGGCGCCACGGCGAGAAGGGCGAGACCGCCGGGAACCCCGGCATTTCGCCGGAGGGCGCGGTCGAGGTGGTCGGAGAACACCGTGCCGTCGACCATCCGGCTGAGAGGGCGGTGCACGCGCACCATCGAACGCGGGCCGCGCTCGACGTCGACGCCTTCGGTCATAGGTGTTGCATCGACGAGATGCCCACCGACCTTGAGCCGCCGGCGGGCTCCGAGGGGCCGACCGGATCGTCGGAGCCCGCTCAGCCGGCCGATGGCGCCGAACGCCCGGTCGGCGGCTGGGAAGGGCGACAGGTAGTGTTCGGACACCGGTCAGGTCATGGCGCATCGGCGCCGGGGGAGGCGGTTGGATTGGCAGGTGAGGGAGAAGAGCTCAGAACGGGACGGAACTACGTGGTGGTGTCGGCCGACACCCACGCGTCACCCGCTGATCTCGACGAGTTCCTCTCCTATGTCGATCCTGGCCAACGCGAGGCCGTTGCCGCCTTTGGCGATCTCTCGTCGGTGGCCATCCCCATGTTCGGGGGTGTCGACCCCGGGGAGATCGACGAATCGGATGCCGTCCGAGCCGTGGCCGCCCGGCGACTCGCGGGTATGGGGGTCGACACCGTGGCCGCGGCCGAATGGCTGGCCAACTACAGCTCCGACTGGGTGTTCGCCTCCGATGCGGGTGGGCGCCGGCTCGCCGTCCTCGAGGACCAGGGAGTCCACGCCGAAGTGGCCTTCCCCGGCCCGGTACTCACCGGGGGGCTGTCGCCGGCGATGTACCTCGGGAGTCAGACGAGCAGGAACCTCGAGCCCGTCTGGCCGGCGATCCACGCCTACAACCGTTGGCTGGCCGAGTTCTGTGCCGCCGCTCCGGGCCGGCGGGCCGCCTGCATCCCCATCGACTTCCACGACATGGACCGCGCCGTGGAGGAGATCGCCTGGGCTCGATCCGCGGGCATCTTCGGTGGGGTCATGCTTCCGGCCATGTCGATCAAATCCGGCCTTCCGGGCTACGCCGACGAGTACTACGAGCCGTTCTGGAGTGCCTGCGAGGAGCACGATTTCGTCGTGAACCTCCATACCGGCGCTTCGGGATCCGCCACCGACGCCAAACAGCTCTATGACGAGAAGCACGGCGGCTTCCTCGGGCTCTACGAGGTGTTCGTCTTCACCAGGCGCCCGCTCTGGTTCATGATCTTCGGCGGTGTGTTCGACCGCCATCCGAAACTCAAGGTGGTGGTCACGGAGAACGGCGTCCAGTGGCTGCCGTCGCTGGTCCGGGACATGGAGTCGTTCTTCGACACCCACGGCGGTGCCCCCGTGCGTTCGTATCTCGACCTGCGCCCCTCGGAGTACTTCGACCGGCACGTGTTCCTCGGCGGGTCGCTGATGAAGCGGCAGGAGGCGGAGATGCGCGACGAGATCGGCATCGACCGCTTGATGTGGGGCGCCGACTATCCGCACCTCGAAGGGGCGGCGCCCGTCCACCGGCTGATCCTGCGCCAGGTGTTCGGCGGGATGCCCGAGGAGGACATCCGTCGGATGCTCGGCCTCAATGCCATCGACGTCTTCGGGTTCGACGAAGCGCAGTTGCAGGCGGTGGCCGACCGGGTCGGGCCCACCGTGGCCGATCTGTCGACGACGGTGACGATGGATGAGATTCCGAAGACCTTCAGCTGGAGTCTGGCCCGGCCCGTGCCGCTCCTGTCGGCGGCGACGACAGACGGCTGATCCGGCCACTCGCCCCCGGCTCCACCGAGAGGGAGCATGGCCCCGGCCCGGGTCTGCCGGGTGGTCCTGGCCACGCCGGCCGGCCGGGCTCAGGTCGGGACCGCTCCCACCACATCGTCCACCTGGACGCCGAGGCCGGGCAGGGAGCCGCGGTTGACGGCGTCCCCGAAGCTGAACACGCCCCCGTCCCGGCCGATCAGGTTGTAGCCCTGGCCGTCGGGGGAGCCGACCAGGTCGACGATGTCGTTGACGTCGACACCGAGTGAAGGCAGGTCGCCGAAGGAGTGGGCGTCGCCGAAGGCGGTGACCGTGCCGTCGGTCCCCACCACCCAGTAGCCGCCCCCGTCGGGGGTGGAAGCGATGGCCACCGCCCCGGTGGGGGCGTTCCCGCCGTAGGTGGCATCGCCGAAGGCGTAGACGGAACCGTCCGCCCCCACCAGCCAGTAGCCGTTGTCGTCGGCGGTGGCGGTGATGCCCACGATGTCGTCCACCTCGACCCCGAGCCCGGGCAGGGAGTTCTCGAAGGGGGCGTCGAAGGCGAACACGCCCCCGTCCCGGCCCACCAGAAAGTAGCCCTGGTCGTCGCGGGTGGGCACGATGCCCACGATGTCGTCCACCGCCACCCCCATCCCGGGCAGGGAGTTCACGAAGGGGGTGTTGAAGGCGAACACCCCGCCGTCGGCGCCCACCAGCCAGTACCCGTCGTCCGCCGCCGTCGACACCATGCCGGTGATGTCGTCCACCGCCACCCCGAGCCCGGGCAGGGAGCCGTAGAAGGTGCCCCCGAAGGCGAACACCCCGCCGTCGGCACCGACCAGGTCGTAGCCGGAGGGGGTGGAAGGCGGAGGCGGAGGCGGTGGGGTCACGCTCTGCCCGCCGTTCCAGAACCGGTACGCGCCGTCGTAGGTGTAGCTCTGCTCCAAAAAGGCCATCGTGTGCAGTTGCACTCGCGAGCCCGGGGCGAAGTCGTCCCAGACCTCGCCGTTGCCGGCATACACGGCGGAGTGGTGGTAGTCGTCGATGGTCCCGCCCCAATACACCACGTCACCGGGCAGGAGAGCAGCCGTGTAGGGAGCGTTGCCGGGCGGGATGAAGGTGCCCACCCCGGACGGTTGGGTCCCGTTGCTGGGCAGGGTGATGCCGGTCGCCTGCCACACCGCGTAGACAGGCAGGCTCATGCAGTCGTAGCCCTTGGTCCCCGGTGCGCACGTCGAATGGGCGTTGCCCACGCTCGGACCGTGGATGTTCCCGCCACCCTCGCAGTAGGGGACACCTTGCTGGGACGCGGCGAAGTCCACGATGGCCTGCTGCTGTGTGGTGGCCGCCGCCGGTCGGGCATCGAGGGTGACGCCGATGGCGCACAGGGAGGCGAGCAGGACCAGGGCCATCGAGGCGGTCGTTGCCCTGCTGGGCTGCGGATGCCGCCGACGCACCGGTCGGCTGCGGCGGGCGGAAGGCGTCGGTGGATGGGGCACCGATCGGACGCTACCAGCGGCTCTGACATAGGGCGGCCGACCGTCGGGTGGCACCGATGGGCCCGCCTCGCGTCATGGTCGCCTGGCCCACATCAGGATGCGCTTGAACGGGAAGCTGTACGGCGAGTGGTCGCCGAGGGCGGCGAGCAGGCGTTGGCGGTAGAGGTCGACGAACTGCAGCCACCCGTCGGGGCCGAACGATGATTTGAACCTGGTCAGCGTGGTTCCCTTCATCCACTCGACCACGTCTGCAGTGGAAGCCAGGTGATGGAGGTAGACCTGCAGGCGGACCTGCTGCTCGGCGAATCCGAGCTCATCGAGCACCACGGCGTAGGCCTCGGGCGCCAGCACGTTCCGGGCCACCGGGTCGGCCGGCGCCTCATCGAGCAGCTCGGCGGCCAGCTCTCCGGCGATCACGTGGGCCGGGTGGTCGGCGTTGGCCGGGACCTGGACAGCGAGCTGTCCCTTCGGGCTGAGCGATCGGGTCCAGGCCCCGATCACCCGCCGATGATCGGGGACCCATTGGAGCGAGGCGTTGGCGAAGACGATGTCGTAGGTGTGGGGTACCGACCAACGGCCGATGTCGGCGAGCTCGAACGTGAGGTGTCGGGCCGCGTGGCCGGTGGCGGAGGCGATCATGGCCGAGGACGCGTCAACGCCCACGGTGTCGGCCGCGCCGAGCCTCGTGTGGAGCATGGCCGTCAACCGGCCGTCACCACACCCGAGGTCGGCGACGCTCGGGGACTCGACCGGGGCCAGGAGGCGGACCAGGTCCCAGAAAGGCTCTTCCCGCTCCGCCGCGAACCGGTTGTACTGGTCGGGATCCCATGCGTCGGACGTCATCGTGGTGCGCTCAGGAGCGATCGTAGGCGAGACACGTTGTCCTCCCAGGGGTCGGTGGCGTCGAGGTAGAGATCTGCCCCGATCGGTGGCTCCCAGCCGTCGAGTGTCTTTTCCACGTGTTCCCAATCGAGCTCGTACCAGTCGGGGATCTCACGCCGGCGGCGTTCGATCCGTGACCGGTGGACACCGAGGTCGGAGCAGTGGGTGGAGACCAACACGAACCGACCTGCTTCATTTCGGGCGGCCTCCCGGCCCATGGACACCTCGGGGGCCCGCGCCACACCGTCGAGAACAACCGACCGACCGCCTCGCAGCTGCTCCCGGGCCAGCGCGGTCACGATGGACCAGCCGACGGTTCGATGTCCGGAGGGATCCATGGTGTCGAGCACGCGCTGCAGCTCGGGGTAGGGCCGGAGTGCGCTCATGGCCCAGTCGTGACTGAGCACCGATGCCTGGGACAGGCCGGCCACCACCTCGGCCACCGCAGACTTTCCGGTGCCCTGCGCTCCGGTCACCACGAACAGGGTGGGCCCTCCTGCCCTGGGCTGGCGGCCAGTACTCATGTGCGCACCACCCAGTTCGGATCGGACAGGCACCCAGTTCGGATCGGACAGGTCTCCAGCTCGGATCGGACAGGTCTCCAGCTCGGATCGGACAGGTCCTCGAGCCTATGCTCCCACCCAATGGATCCCGTCGTCGGTGACCTCGCCGCCCAGCACGCGGAGCTGGCGGCATTGCTGGAAGACCTGTCCGATGCCGGTTGGGGTGCGCCGACCCGGTGCGAAGGTTGGGATGTCTCCGATGTCGTGCTCCATCTGGCCCAGACGGACGAGCTGGCCGTGGCCAGTGCGACCGGCCGGTTCGCCGAGGCCGCGGCCGAGATGTCCCGGGGCGGGGAAGGCGTCCGCTCCATCGACGATGGTGCGGCCACCATGGTTGCCCTGGAACGGGGCCTGTCGAACCGGCAGGTGTTCGAACGCTGGTCCGAGGGCGCGTCGGTGCTGGTCGACGTGGTCGAGACCATGGACCTGTCCGCTCGTGTGACCTGGGTGGCCGGTGATCTGTCCGCCCGGACCCTGGCCACCACCCGATTGGCAGAGACCTGGATCCACTCGGGTGACGTCGCTGATGCCCTCGGGGTGTCCCTCGTGCCCACTGGGCGACTCCGTCAGATCGCCCGGTTGGCCTGGCGCACACTTCCCTACGCCTTTGCCTCGGCTGGGCGCACCCTGGCCGGACCGGTGGCGTTCCGACTGGTGGCTCCGGACGGGGAGCCGTGGGACTTCCTGCCTGACCAGCCGGCCGTGACCTCAGTGAGCGGGTCGGCCGTCGAACTGTGCCAGGTGGCTGCTCGACGTATCGATGCATCGGCCACCTCGCTCCGGGGTCAGGGCCCCGACGCGGCCGAAGTCCTCGCCCTCGTTCGCACCTACGCGCTGTAGGTCTTACGGGCCGACCGTCACCCGGATCCGGATGCCGTCGTCCGACGAATGACGGGCCACCCGCACGACATAGGTGCCGGGCCGGACCACCATGGTGTGGGTGTCGACGTCCCGTTCGGCCAGTGCGTCGAGCGCCACCTTGATCTCGACGGCGGCGTCCCGGCCCGCCTCGAGCTCCAACCGCTGGAAACCCACCAGTCGTTCCGGCCGGGACGACCCCTGGCGGAAGGCGTAGACCTGGACCACATCGGCGCCGGCGCGCCGACCGGTATTGCTGAGCGTGGCGCGGACCCCGATGCCGTCGTCGTCCACCTCGGCTGCGGCCGACTCGAGGGCGAACGTCGTGTAACTCAGGCCGAAGCCGAACGGGTAGGCGGCACGCGTCCCGTTGCGCTCGAGGTGCCAATAGCCGTGCCACGCGTCATAGACGAAGGCCTCGGCATCGGCGTCGAAGGCGGGAAGATCCGACTCCTGTTCCGGGACGGAAAAGGGGAGCCGGCCCGAGGCGTCGACGGCCCCGAGGAGCACATCGGCCAAGCCGTGGCCCCCTTCCATCCCCGAGTACCACGACTGCACGATGGCGGGCACCGAAGCGTCCCAGTCGGAGATCACCACCGCGCTGCCGGCCACCACGGCGACGACCGTGCGGGGGTTGGCCACGGCCACGGCCCGGATCAGGTCCACGTCGTGGTCGTGCAGGCGGAGAGAGCGGCGGTCGCCCCCCACCGCGAACCCGCCGGCCGCGGCGCTGGGGGCGGCGTGCCCGGGAGGCTCGATCGTCCGTTCGTCGGCGATACGTTCCGTGAACCGGTCGACCAGGGCGGGATCGTCATCGCCGGGAAAGAGGTGGGCCAGGTGCGCGGTGGCGAACTCACCGATGTACTCACCTTCGTCGAGCCGGGTGTAGCCCACCACGACCACGGCCAGGTCGGCGCCGGCGGCCAGCGCCGCGGCCCGGACCGGGTCGGTCCCGTCATCCTCGGTCACCGTGCGATCGGGCAGTGCCGCCTGCATCCCGTCCGCCACCGTCACCACGCCCGGAGCCCACACATCGCTCGACCCGCCGTCCCCCAGGTTGACCGCGCCGGCGAGGGCCCCGATGAGGGCCACCGACCCACCCGGTGGGAGATCCAACGGAAGGAGCGGGGCCCCGTCGACCGGTTCGTTGCGCAGGAGCACCACCGACTTGGCCGCCGCCTCCCGGGCCAGCGATCGGTGGGCGTCGTTGGCCAGCGCGTCCCGTCCCGGTGCCACCCTCCCGACGATCTCGGCGAACCGCAGTCGGGTGGCCACCACCCGCTCGACAGCTTCGTCGACCTCGTCCCAGGTGGCTTCTCCGGCCTCGAGATCGTCAGCCAGGTGGTCGGCTCTGATCATCCGATAGGGCATTTCCACGTCGAGGCCGGCGTGGAGCGAACGGCCGGCGTCACGGAGGCCCAGGATCCAGTCGCTGATCACGAAGCCCCGGAATCCCCACTCACCGCGGAGCACGTCGGTGAGGAGGTGGCGATTCTGGCCGCACCACTCCCCGTTGACGCTGTTGTAGGCACTCATCACCGAGGCCACCCCCTCGTCGACGATGCGTCGGAATTGGGGCAGGTACACCTCGTGCAGGGCCACCTCGTCGACGGTGATGTCGACGGTGAAGCGGGCGTTCTCCATCGAGTTGCAGGCGAAGTGCTTGACGCAGGCCATGGCGTGGTGCTGGACGCCCCGGGTGAGGGCGGCGCCCATCTCGCCGACGTGGTGGGGATCCTCCCCGTAGGTCTCCTGGGCCCGTCCCCATGCCGGGTGGCGGAGCACGTTCACACAGACGCCGCCGTAGAGGTCGGCGCCCACGGCGCGCAGCTCCTGGCCGATGGCGTCACCGATCCTCTCCTCGAGACCGATGTCCCAGGTGGCGCCCCGGGCCATGCTCACCGGGAAGCAGGTCGCCTGGTCGACCACCACCCCTCGAGGCCCGTCGGAGAAGGCGAAACCCGGGACACCGAGCCGCTCGACCGCCGCGGCCCGGAACGGGCTCTTGTGGTAACCGGCCTCGGACAGGTAGGTGAGGCCGGCCCAGAACGGGGCGTCGCCGTCCAGACACCAGAGCTTCTCGTCGGTGGTCATCTGGGCCACGATGTCGCGTGCCTTCTGCTCCGACAGCTCCACGATCTCGTGGGATGGGTGGATGTCCATCCGGCCATTCTCACAGGATGGCCGGCCGTTGCGAACCGCCGTAGCCGGGACCGGCTCCGGCCCGCAGGGGCCAGCTCCGGAGCGACCTACCCGTCCGAGTAGGCCGAGTTGACGCTACCGTGCTTGTCCGGCAGTGACTCGATCAGGCGGCTCACCGCCGCGTACTCACCGGCCTTCCAGGCCTCGGCGATGGTCTGGTCGTCGAGCTCGGCGTGCCGGGTGAAGTTCCACCACCTGGTCACGTCACTGTCGCTGTAGCCCTTGTTGGCCAGCACGATGTTGAGCCGGGTGGCCTCCCACGTGGCCTCGTCCGGGCTCATCTCCCCGGGTCGCACCGATACCGGCTCGGCCCGCTCCGGATTCCGTTCCATCTCGTAGGCGATCTCGCGGTCGAGATCCCGTGAGACGTGGCCGCGGATCGTCTTCAGCGAGCCACCGGTCAGAGCATGCCGGTCGGACACCCGGCGCTCCCGCTCGGCATCGAGGCTGCGCGACCAGAGCTGTTGGGCGGCCGCGTCCACGTCGCTGGCTGTCACCCGCAGCCTCAGCCGGCGTTCGATGCGCTCGGCCGTCTTCTGTGGGGCCTGCGGGGCTGGCGCGGGCTGGGACCCCGGTCGGTCGGTGGCCCGGCGGCCCTGCTGCTCGCCTTCGGTCTCCCCGGCAAACCGTCGCTCGCCAGGTCCGCGGCGCCGATCCGGCACCTCCTCGGGGGCGGCCACCCGCACCGGCGGCTCGGCGGCTTCGGGCGGCCGCGCCGTCCGGGCCGAAGGCGTGGCGTAACTCTCCGGGGGGAAGATGTCACCGGTGGTGCCGGCGATGGCGGCTCCCAGGTAGGCCGCCGACCACTCGCTCTCGCCCACGGCCACCGTCGCCGCGCCGGTGGCCGTCAACCGGGCGATGGGGACGTCGAGGCAGGCGGCCACCACGATGGCCTCGGTGAAGCCGAGCCGTCGGTTGGTGGTCTCCACCTGGGCCACGGTCTCCCTGGTCCAGGCGATCCCCCGCAGCAACATCTCGTCAGCCAGGCCCTGCTGGGTCAAGTTGGCCTTGGACCTCAGTGCGGCCACATTTCGCCGGACGATGTCCTCGATGCCCCTGGTCGACTCGCCGTTCATACCTCCATGATACCCGGCTGTAAGAAAAGTGAACATCATTGGTAGACCCAAAGAGGCCGAAAGGGCCGATGAGCAGCTATTTCGCCCTCAGAGGGCCGTTTCGAGTTTGTGAAAGTTTGAACAACCCCGGGCCCCACTCGCTGCAGCGGCGGCCTCACCCCGTCCGAGGGCCCCGACTCCCTCGCCATCCCGGCCCGCAAGGTTGGCGGGCGGGGCCCGAGGGACGGGACCCGGGGCCTTGGCCCAGGTCCCATCCGGTCCGTGCGCCGATATTGGTGGTCGCTCCCTCCCCCCATGATGACCCTCGGAGCCGGTCGGCGGGTGGACCCGCTCCACCTCGTCCGCTGACGGCCCGGCTTCGGCGGCCTGGTCCAATTGTCGCTACAGCTCAGGCGCAGAGGTTCCGATCAACTTGTAGAGGGATCCGACATACAAAGGGGCAAGAAAGACAGTGACGATCGACCCGTATCACGTACGGAAACTCAGTGAATGGTCAGACGCCGACTTCGATCTCGAGGATCTGGTGCTGCCAGAATCACCGCAGTGGCACCGCTGTGGCGCCGTCCACTGCATTGACCGGGGTCCGTGGCTGGGCACATTGGTGTGCTGCATCAGACGCAGCGGCCACGAGGACGCTCACTCGATGTCGTTGGGCGACGCCGGTGCGCCGGACCACTGGCGCGAGACCTGGCTGTAGCGGCCGCTCGTCCGGTCAGCGTCGGAGGACGACGGCCTGGTCCGGCCCGACGACGCCGTCGAAGGCCCGGTCTTCGCCTGCTCCGTCACTCGACAGCTCCACGTGCCGGCCGGTCAGTCCGATGCCGTCCCCTGTCGAGCTGTCCTCGACGGAGACCGGGTCGCCGGTGAAGTTGATGACCACCACCCACTCGTCGGCGCCCTGGGTCCGTCGGTAGCCCAGCAGCCCCTCGGGGAGATCCAGCAGCCCGAAGGCACCGACCGAGAGCGCCGGCACCCGGCGGCGGAGTCCGATCAGGCGCCGGTAGAGGTGGAGGATGGACGAGTCGTCATCGCGGAGATCACGGTAGTTCCGTCGTTCCGGTTGCGGCGGGAAGGGGAGCCAGGGGCTTCCCCCGCCGTCGACCGGCCAGCCGTGGGTGCCGGCCCCGTCCCACGGGAGCGGAGCACGACACCCGTCGCGCCCGCCCGGGTCCACCTTTCGGTCATCGGGGATGACGGCATCGAGGAGCCCGAGCTCTTCCCCCTGGTAGAGGAAGGGTGTGCCGCGCAGGGTCAGGAGCAGCACGGCCGCGGCCCTGGCCCGGGGCTCGCTCCGGCGCTCGGTGGTCGCGGCGTCCTCGCCCGCGAAGGCCGCGGCCCGGTCATAGCGGGTGCGGTGCCGTGGGTTGTCGTGATTGGAGAGCACCCAGCTGGGCCAGGCATCTCTCGGGTCGAGGGCCTCGATGGTCTCTTCGATGCACGCCCTCCACGGACCCTCCTGCCAGCGGGCGTACAACGGAGGGAAGTTGAAGGCCAGATGGAGCTCGTCGCCGGCTCCGTAGTAGGTGGCTACCGCCGCCGTGGACAGGAGGTACACCTCGCCGACGATGAGACGGTCGCCCGGGTAGGAGTCGACGATGCTCCGGATGTCCCGGAGCCGGTCGTGGGTCACCGGAACGTCGTTGAGGGCGCTGTGGGGGATCCCCGCCACCGGGGGTGGGTCATCGGGGAGGTCGGGTTCCTTGCCGATGCAGTGGATGACGTCCGCCCGGAACCCGTCGACACCACGGTCGAGCCAGAAGCGCAGCACACCGTGCATGGCTCGCACGACGTCGGGTTCGTCCCAGTTGAGGTCGGGTTGGCCGGCCTCGAAGAGGTGGAGGTACCACTGCCCCGAGCCCTGGTCGAAGGTCCAGGTCGGCGCGGACAGGTCGAATGCGGACACCCAGTTGTTGGGCGGGGACCCGTCGGGCCGGGCGTCGCGCCACACGTACCAGTTGCGGTGTTCGCTGCCGGAACCCGATGCCGCGTCGGTGAACCAGGGGTGCTGGTCCGAACTGTGGTTGGGGACCCAGTCGATGATCACTTTGAGCCCGAGGGCGTGGGCCTCTTCGATCATGGCGTCGAAGTCCTCGAGGGTCCCGAAGGTGGGATCGACGTCGCAGTAGTCGCTGACGTCGTAGCCGAAGTCGACCATCGGCGACCGGTAGAAGGGGGAGAGCCACAGGGCGTCGACCCCCAGCCAGGCCAGGTCGGCCAGATGGGCCCGGATGCCGGCCAGATCCCCGATCCCGTCACCGTCGGAGTCGGCGAACGATCGGGGATAGATCTGGTAGAAGACCGCCTGCTTCCACCACGGGGCGACGGCCCCGGAGGTCCCTTCTCCCGATGGCCTGCCCATCGGCTCGTCCACCTCGGCCCCGGGCACGCCCAGGAGGTTAGCAATGTCGCCGTCCGCCCTGCCCAGAGCACCTGTCGGGGTTTGCCGAGCAACCGTTACAGTTTGCGTCTTTTCATGCCGAATACCCAGAGGAAGCACGAATTTCCATAGGCAGTAATCCATGCAGTGATCGATTGCAGTAATCCAGAGGACGAAGGGGTAACGGCGACATGGTTGACAGACGACCGGTAGAGGACGGGTCTTTCTTGGCTGACGGGTTGGCGGGGAGTACTCCCCCCGAGGTCTACGAAGCCGGCCGGACCTGCATCGAACCCGAGTGCCGGGTCAAGCTTTCGAGATACAACAGCACCGACTGGTGCGCGCTGCACGAGAGCCCGGCATCGAGCAATCGGCCCTACGACACGTCGACCCGCCAGCGCGGCCGGCGTCGCAACCGGTCGTCGAAGCGCAAGGTGACGGCGAAGTCGCGCCAGACCGCGGCATAGCCGCGCCGCCCGCCGGGGAGCCCACCCCGGTCCGGGCCGGGGTGGGGTGGGCTGAGCGCCCGTCGCCCTCTCCCCCTCTCCCCACCAGGACGTGGGTCGGACACCCCGCGGCCGACGACGCCCAGCTTTGTCCTCCGCCGTGCCCGGCACCGTGCCGGCATCGGCCCCGCCGCGGCCGGCGCGCCGCCGCGGCCGACGCGCCGCCGACGGGAGTCCGGTCGGTCTCACGATCCGGTGATGACGTCTACGGTGACCCGGTGGCGTATTCCGCGCCCAACGTTCATCGGAGGGAGACCCATGACGAATCGCCTGCAGGGGACGGTGGCCCTGATCACCGGGGCATCCAGCGGGATCGGGGAGGCCACGGCCGTGGCTCTGGCCGCCGAAGGCGCCACCGTGGCCATCGCCGCCCGCCGGCGTGACCGGTTGGAGGCGTTGGCCGATCGGATCCGGGCCCATGGCGACGTGCTGGTGATCGAGACCGACGTCACCGACGAGGCCTCGGCCCGCGCCATGGTCGAGCGCACCGTGGACGAGTACGGCCGCCTGGACACCCTTGTCAACAACGCCGGGGTGATGTTGCTCGGCCCCATTCTCGACGCACCGGTCGAGGAGTGGAGGCGGATGGTGGAGCTCAACGTGCTCGGCCTGCTGTACTGCACGCACGCCGCCCTGCCCCACCTGCTCCGGACCGCCGAGGCCGAGCCCCGGCGTGTGGCCGACGTGGTCAACGTGAGCTCGGTGGCCGGCCGGGTGGCCCGGCAGGGCAGTGGTGTCTACAACGCCACCAAGTTCGGGGTGGCCGCCTTCTCCGAATCCCTGCGCCAGGAGGTGACCCGGCGCCATGTGCGGGTGACGGTCATCGAGCCGGGTCAGGTGGCGACCGAGCTGGTCTCCCACAACCGCCCCGAGGTCATCGAGGGCCTGCTGGCCACCTTCGGGCCGGTGGAGCCGATGCGCTCCGAGGACATCGCCGAATCGATTGTCTTCACCGTCACCCGGCCCCGGCACGTGGTGGTCAACGAGGTCCTGATCCGACCCACCGAACAGGAACGCTGAGTGGCCTTCGGCGGCTATCCGCCCGAGCGTCATCTGCTCAGCGATCTGGGTATGGAGGCCGAGGTCACCGGCACGTCCAGCGCCAAGGTCCGAATCCCGGTGACGCCCAACATCACCGGGCCGGACGGGGGGGTGAGGGCCGGGGTGCTGGCCGTCCTGGTGGACGTGGTGGGTGGGTCGGCCGCGCTCCGTTCCCTCCACCCCGACTGGATGGCCACCGCCGATCTGACCCTGCAGCTGGTCCGACCCTCCGTCGGACCGTTCGTCGAGGCCAGGGCGACCGTGCTCCGGAGGGGCCGGACCACCCTGGTGGTTGAAGCCCTGGTCTTCGACGTGGAAGCCGATGGTTCCGAGGTGCTGGTCCCCGGTCGCTCGAGCTCCCCGACGGCCTGGGCTTCGATGACGTTCGCCGTCCTGCCGGCGAGGGACACCTCCCCGGTGGGCGACGTCTCCGACCTGCCCGACCAGTGGGCCTTCCGCGGGGCGGGATTCGAGGCTCCGGTCGCCGACGTCCTGGCCGTCTCGGTGGACGATGCCGCCTCGGGGGTGGTGTCACTTCCGGTGCGCGACTACCTCCGCAACTCGTTCGGGGCCGTGCAGGGCGGGGTCATGGCCACGCTCGGGGAGGTGGCGCTCGTGGCCATGCTCGGAGCCGACCGTGGATTCGAAGGCCTCCCCGTGGTCACCGACCTGCAGGTGGCCTACCTCACCCTGGGGCGAGTCGGGCCCATCGTGTCGAGGTCGGAGAAGATCGGCGGCGACGGCTCCTCGGGGAGCGCGGTCATCGAGCTCCTCGACGCCGGGGCCGACGGCCGGCTCACCACGGTGATCAATGCCCGTGCCGGGTCGGTCCCGGTCGCCACGACGGGCCGCCCACGATGAGTGACCGGCCCGAGGGCCGAGGCGTCGATCATCGCCACGTGGTCGGCGAGTACTTCCGCCTCGAACGCTGGGAGGTGCCACCCGCGCCGGGGACCGAGCTGTTCTCCGAAATCGGTGGCCGCGCCCCGCTCGACGCCCACCAGATGGGGGCCGGCGGTGGGCTCCGCATGGGCGCGCTGCTGACCACCGTCGACTCGCTCGGTGGCTTCTTGTGCGGTATTTCGGTGCAGCCCGAGTGGATCGTCACCACCTCGATGATGGCCACGGTGGCCCAGCTGTCCCACGTGGGCCCACTCCGGCTGCACGGCCGCATCCTCCGTCGCGGGCGGAACGCGGTGGTGGCCGCCCTCGATGTCGTGGACGAGGGACTCGGAGACCGGACGGTCGCCGCCGTCACCATGACCAGTGCCGTGCTCGACCCCGGAGACATGGACCTGCATTTCGAGCGCCCGTTCGTCATCCCCATGGCCCCGGCCGATCCGGACCCGTCACCACCCGAGGAGTTCTTCTGCATCGAACCCGGACGCGGACCGGTGACCCGGCTGGACCTGGCCGACCGGCTCCGCAATCCGTGGGGCATCCTGCACGGGGGCGCGGTGGCCATGTTGGCCGACGTGGCCGCGTGTCGGGCGGTGGGTGGCGGGGAAGGTGGCCCCGAGCGGCCGGTGGCTGCGGCCGACACCGTGCTCCACTACCTGCGCCCCAACAAAGTCGGACCGGTCGAAGCCCGGTGCCAGGTGCTCGGCGGTCCGCCGGGCCGCACCCTCGTGCGGGTGGCCGTCCACGACATCGGGGCCGATGCCCGGCTGACCGCCGTGGGCACGGTCGCCGTGCTCGACGTGTGAAGGCCCGCCTCGAGGGGTGACATGATTCGGACCTCCGGCGCAGCCGCGACCATGTTCGGGAGGAAGTGTCGATGATCGGGAAGACCGTGGTGGTCACCGGGGGCAACTCCGGGGTGGGTAAGGCCACGGCTACGGCGCTGGCCGCACTCGGGGCCCGTACGGTGATCACCGCCCGCAGCGAGACCCGCGGCACCGAAGCGGTGGCTGACATCCGCCGGGCCAGCGGGTCCGACCGGGTCGAGTTGGCGGTGTTCGACTTGGCCGACCTGGCCTCGGTCCGCCACGGTGCGGAGCAGCTGCTCGAGCGGTACGACGAGATCCACGTGCTGGTCAACAACGCCGGCCTGGTGCTGTCCAGCCGCACCGAGACCAGGGACGGATACGAATCCACCTTTGCCATCAACCATCTGGGGCCCTTCTCCCTGACCCAGCTCCTGTCGGGCCGGCTCATCGCCTCGGCCCCGGCCCGGGTGGTCAACGTCGCTTCCACCGCCCACCGGTCGGCCCGGGGTGGGGTGGGCTTCGATGATCTCCAGTCAGAGCACGGGTACCGGGGCATGCAGGTCTACGGGCGGTCGAAACTGGCCAACATCCTGTTCACCAACGAGCTCGCCCGTCGCCTGTCGGGAACCGGGGTGACGGCCAACTCACTGCATCCGGGCACGGTGGCCACCGGCTACGCCAGGGATGGCGATGCCTCCGGGTTCCTGGCCTTCGGGGTGAAGGTCATCAAGCCTTTCATCCTCACCCCGGAGAAGGGCGCCCGCACCTCGGTGTACCTGGCCTCCTCGCCCGAGGTCGCCGAGGTGACGGGGGAGTACTTCGTCAAGTGCAAGCCCCGGACCCCCTCGCCAGCGGCCCGCGACGAGGCCGCCGCCGCCCGGCTGTGGTCGGTCAGCGAGGAGCTGGTGGCCCGGGCCACCGCCTGAGCCCGACGACGTCCGGCGTCGGCGATGGCCTCGTCGTGGACCGCCGGTCCGCCATCGGTCCTGGTCCCGGTCCTAAGGTGTTCGCCGGACGGCGCACCCCACCGGGAGCGCCGCAGCGACACGGAGGTTTGCCATGGCCGGGCCAGCGGGAGCGGGTGTCACGCCAGAGGAGCGGGACATCCTTCGCATCATCGGGAAGTCCTGGGGATGGGTGCTGTTCTTCGGCATCGTGACCCTGATCCTCGGGGTCCTGGTCACCATCAAGCCGAAGGACACGATCTACGCCTTCGCCATCCTGCTCGGCATCTGGCTGTTCCTGGCCGGCCTCTTCCGGATCGTGATGGCCATCGCCGATCACGACGACACCGGCGGCACCCGGTGGTTCATGGCCTTCTTGGGCCTGTTGTCGGTCATCATCGGGATCCTCTTCCTGCGGCACACCGATGAGACGGTGACCACACTGGCCTTTCTCATCGGGCTCTTCTGGGTGGTCGGCGGGATCATCGAGTTCTTCACCGCCTACACCGACCACGGGTCCGAGACCCGCGGCTGGGGGATCGCCATGGGCGTACTCGCCTTTGCCGCCGGCATCGTGACCCTGGTCTGGCCCCACCTCACCCTGGGGGTGTTGGCCGTGATCATGGGGATCTGGTTGATCATCTACGGGTTGTTGGAGATCGTGCTCTCGCTGCAGCTGCGTCACCTGGCCGAGAGTCCGGCCTGAGCCGGCCTGGGCCCCGGTCCGCTCAGTCTCTCCGCCCCGCCACGCTCCCGTCCCTCAGCGCCACCGCGGCCCGGGCCCGTTTCACCTGCTCGGTGGTCAGCGGTGGATGCTCGAGGACCTGGTCCGTCGGCGCCAGGGAGCAGAGCAACAGGTCGAGGTGGCGCAGCCAGGCACCGGGTGACACCGTCGCCGTGGTCTCGATGACGCCGCGCAGCGACCAGAACAGGACGATGACGTCCTCGTAGACCAGGTCCCGGCGGACGGCGCCCTCCGATTGGGCCCTCGACAGCAGGGCGCGACAGACGGTCTCGATCTCGTCGCGCAAGGTCCCCGTGGAGCTGTTCCACAGTCTGGTCAGGCAGCCGGCATGTCGGAACTGGAGCCAACCCACCGCCCGGATGAACTCGGCGAACCCGTCTGCGGGCGATTCGTTGGCCAGCGCGTCCTGTCCGGCGGTGAGCACGCCCTCGAGCACCTCGTCGATGACCGCCTCGATGAGCAGCTCTTTGGTCGGGAACCGCCGGTAGAGGGTGCCCACACCGACGCCCGCCCGCTGGGCGATCACTTCGACACAGACGTCCACCCCTTCCTCATCGAAGACGGCGCGGGCCGCGGCCAGGATCTTGACCCGGTTTCGGGCCGCATCCCGGCGGAGCACCGGCGCCTCCGTGCCGGGACCGCTCATTGTTCGGCGATGGTCCCGCCCGGGACCAGGGCCAGTTCGGCGTTCTTCAGGTGGGCCTCGTGATCGGCGTCGGCGGCATCCGAGGTGGCGGTGGGAATGAAGATGGCGGCGACGATGGCCACCACGGTCATGAGGGCCAGAAAGGCGAAACCGCGCGTGTAGCCGGACTGGGCCGGGTGCCCGCTGCGGAGCAGTGTCGAGGTGATGATGGACGACATCACCGCGGCGCCGACCGCGCCCCCGATGGTGCGGATGTTGGCGTTCATGCCGCTGGCCACACCCGTCTGGGCCGGAGGCACGGCTTGGACGATGAGGTTGGACATGGCCGAGAAGGCCAGGCCGAGCCCGACCCCGAGCAGGGTACTGGCCAGATAGATCTCCCACGGGAGGGTATGGGCAAAGGCCAGGATCAGATAGCACGTGCACGAGAACATGGATCCGATGATCACCGCGGCTTTGGATCCGATCGCCGCGGCGATGCGACCGGACAGCATGCCGAAGATGAACATGGTCACGGTGAGGGGCAAGAGGTAGAGGCCCGACTGGATGATGCTGGCCCCGAAGCCGTAGCCGGTCGACTTCGGCGTCTGCAGGAATTCGGGGAGGAAGGCGATGACCGAGTACATCCCGATGCCGAAGAGAAAGGCCACCAGGTTGTTCGTCCACACCGCGGGGATCCGCATCATCCGCATGTCGATGAGTGGCTCGCGCGAGTGAAGTTCGACGGCGATCCACACCACGGCGATGATCGCGGCCAAGACGATCAAACCGATGACCTTGGGTGAGCCCCACCCCCATGTCGGTGCCTCGCTGACCCCGACCAGCAGGGCCACCAGCCAACCGGACAGGAGCACGGCGGCCAGCCAACTCACCCGGCCCGGGGTCCGCACCGGTGATTCGGGGACGAAGAAGTACGCGCACACCGCGGCGATCAGGGTGATGACCAGCGGGATCCAGAACAGCCAGTGATAGTCGAGGTGGAGGACGATGGGTCCGGCCAGGACGATGCCGGCTCCGCCGCCGACGGCGGCCATGGCCGCGACGACGCCGACCCCGGTGGCGACCCGGGCCGCCGGGAACTCGTCCCGGATGATCCCGAAGGCCAGGGGCAGGACGGCTCCACCGATTCCCTGGATGGCCCGAGCCAGGATGAGCACCCAGATGGACTGGGCCAGCCCCGCCAGCAAGGAGCCGAGGGCGAGGGCGAGCAGGGTGGCCACCAGCATCCGTTCCTTGCCGACCATGTCTCCCACCCGACCGAGAATCGGCGTGAAGATCGAGGCTGACAGCAGGTACACGGTCAGCACCCAGGTCACCGTGCCCTGGGAGGTGTGCAGGTCGTGCTGGATGGTCGACAGGACCGGTGTCACCAGCGACTGGAGCAGGGCGTAGGCCGACACCCCGAGCAGGAGCACGACGAACGTGACTCGGTAGTTTCCTCGTTCCTTCGTCTTGGTCACAGGGCTCACAGGGGGGTCACGGGTCCGGGGTGCCCGGCTCGACCGGACGGCGAACCGGGCGGTTTCGAACACCATGGATTCGAAGCGGAACCGGCGCTCCGCCTACGGTAGCCCAAGCGGAATGATCATTCCACTTTATCCTCGCATCCACCCGCTCCCTATATCCACCCGCTCCCTATAGGAGCGGGTGGGCTTCCACCCGCCCGGGGTCCGATCCGCCGGCCTACGGCCCGGCCGGCGTGGGCCGGTCTGGTGGTCCCGGTTGCTCCGGAAAGAGCAGCCGTCGGTGGGCATCGGCGATGACCCCCACCACCGCCCGCCCCTGGACCGCGAATCCGACGCCGAGGCCCAAGGTGATGGCGGCGAAGACGAAGGCGATCGGACTCCCGATCAACGTGGTGACAGTGGTGACCAGATCCATGACCAGCACGGCGATGAAAAAGGCCCACATGCGGGCGACCACGGCTCGGCCCGGGTCGCCCGGGGGCAGGCAGTCCCGCATGGACTGGTAGGGGAACCAGAAGTTGACCACCGGGATGAACCAACTGCCCACGCCGAGCCCGGGCGAGCGTCTGGCCGGGAGGAACAAGAACCGGGCCGTCGCCGCCGCCTGGAACTGCCACCTGAGGAGGAAGACGTAGAAGGGCACGACGAACACCAGGTTCAAGAGGGAGAGCAGGTTCAGGTCGGCCGGAACAACGGGGAGCGCCTGGTTCTGGACGACACCGGTCTGCTGCTGGACGCGGATGTTGTGGATGAGCTCCCGTAGGAGCGAGCGCTCAGCCCAGGCCACCAACAGTTCGACGACGATGACGGCCAGATAGGCGACCAGTGCCCGCTTGGCCCAAGGTCCGGCCTGCAACTCCGCCTCGAACCGGCCGTGGACGGAGGGGCCGGGGAGGTAGGGCTGGGGCCCGATGGGACCGGGCGCCCCGGGCCCCGAAGGGTCGGAGGCGAATTCGGTCCACCCGTGGCCGTCCCACCATCGCCATGCCTTCACACCCGACGGGTCGGGGTACCAGCCCGGGGGCGGGCCGCCGGGCCACATGGGATCCACCGGCCGAAGAGTACTTCGGGGACGCCGCCCGACCCGGCTTCGATCCGGCCGGCGAGGCCACCAACCGATCGGCTCCCAACGAGAGCCGCACCCGCTTCGCACCCGCCCCGGCCCGCACCGCCTCGAACCCAGCGGCCCGCACCGCCTCGAACCCACCAGCCCGCGCCGGCCCCGGGCGGACCTCGACGTGGCCTACAGAGGCTCCCCTTCGCCCAGCTCGGTGGTGACCTGGCCGATGGCCTGGGTCTCCGACGCCGCCGACAGCTCCTGGCCGCCCCCCTTGTCGCGCCAGAGCTGGGGCACCCGCCACAACAGGATGCCGACACCGGCCACACAGGCCAACCCGCCCGACCAGACGGCGAACTGGGGTCCGCCGATGGCGGCGGCCACGCCCGTCTCGGCGTCTCCGATGCGCGGACCACCGGCCACCACCGCGAAGAACGTGCCCGACAACCGTCCCTGCAGGTGTTCAGGAACGGTCCGTTGCTGCACGGCCTGTCGGAAGACCGCCGAGACCACGTCGGCGGCACCGGCCAGGGCCAGCAGGGACAGGCCGATCCAGAGCACGGGAACGACGCCGAAGATGGCGATGGTCGTGCCCCAGATCAACACACAGCCGGCGATGGCCCGACCCTGGTGCCGGACCCGGCTGCACCATCCGGTGAACAGTGAGCCGACCAGCGCGCCGGCTCCCGGTGCTGCGTAGAGGAGCCCGACGACCCCGGCACCCCCACCGAACAGGCCGACGCCGAGGGCCGGAAAGACGGCCCGGGGCATGCCGAAGATCATGGCGTTGAGGTCGATCCAGTAGGTGGCCGACAACAGCTTCTCGTGGCTGAGGTGGCGGAAGCCCTCGGCCATCGACCGGAGACCCATCGGGGTCCCGCCTCCGGCCGGTACCAGGGCCGGCAGGAGCAGCGCGGCGATGAGGGCCACGCCGAAGGTGGCCACGTCGATCCCGTACACCGCGCCCAGTCCGATGGTGGCGATGAGGATGCCGGCCAGGGCCGGGCCCGCCACCAGGGCCAGCTGCTGGATGGTGGTCTGCAGGGCGATGGCCGCGGTCACGTCGGGACCGTCGACCAGCATGGGGAGTGCGGCCCGACGTGCCGGCCAGTCCACGCCCTGGAAGCCCGCCCCCGCCGCGGTGCACACGAACAGCGGCCATACCGCCGGGTGGGCGAACGAGGCGTTGACCACCAGCCCGCCCACCGCGGTGGCCATGGCCAGTTGGGTGAGGATCAGGACCTTCCTACGATCCATGGCGTCGGCCAGGGTGCCGCCCCAGAGCGCTCCGGCCAGCAGTGGCACCAGCTGGGCCAGACCGATCAGGCCGACGATCAGCGTCGAGTGGGTGAGTCCGTAGGCCTGAAATGAGACGGCCACCAGGGTGAGCTGGGAACCCATTCCCGAGACGGTCTGGCCGGCCCACAGCCGGCGGAAGTGCCGGTACTTCCGCAAGGGGGAGATGTCGACGACGAACCGGGCCACCCGCCAACGGTAGTGGTGACCGGCCCGAGTCCCGGGACCGTCCGGTGCCTCCCGGGTCCGGGACCTTCGACGCTCAACCGGGCCCGGTCCGATGGCGATATGCAGGTGAACGGGTAGTTTCCGGGGTGGGCATTGGCATGAAATCCAATGCCACACCAGTTCGATACCCGTCCGCTATACTGGGCGAGGTGCAAGGTTCGTCGGATCGAAAGACCCAGGTCGACGAGAAGCAGGAGAAGGCCGAGTCGGCCGCGCCCTCCATGGCGGTATCCATTGCCGGCATCTCCACGGCGTGCAGCAAAGATGCCCTTGTATCGAGCGCCAAAGCAGTTCGGGAGGCACTCTCGACGGATTGAACAGACACCCAACAAGGTCTGGAACCGTCGAGGAGTCGCTTCTTAGGAAGCGGCTCCTTTTTTGTTTTCCAGGACCGGCCTCCTGCGGCTGATCACGGCGACCCCGGGTGGAGCACCCCTCTCCGCCTCCCGTCCCTTCGGCCACACCCACCTATCACCCAGCAATCGTTGCCCGAATTCAATTCCCGGGGAACAGCAGATCTTGCCTGATTCATGGAAATGACTCGGGCCACACCTACGAAATACTCAGAAAGGAGTCCACCATGTGTGATCACGAACGTACGACGCACGCCGACCACCGTGTCGGATTCGACGACCGAAACGAGCCCGACTGGGCCCGTCGGGCAACCAGTCAGCGAGCGGCCGAATGGTCATCGGACCGCGTGCTCGACCCGGGCGATGTCCACGACAAGGGCGAGCAGTCGCTCTGCGTCGGGGAAGCCGCCTGATCCCCCCGACGTCCGCCCGACCCCGCCCACCGGCCGGCCCGGTCAGGGGCCGGGCTCGATCCCGAACCGATCCTTGTCCGGTCCGGCGGACTCGGTCAGCCGAGGTCGCCGGGTTCCTGGCGCTTGAACTGGATCCGGTACAGCTCGGCGTAGAGGCCGCCGGCGCCGATCAACTCCTCGTGGCGGCCCTGTTGCACGATCCGCCCATGGTCGAGGACCAGGATCATGTCCGCCTCCCGGACCGTGGACAGGCGGTGGGCGATGACCAACGAGGTCCGGCCCAACAGTGCGGTGGCCAGGGCCTTCTGCACGGCGGCCTCGGACTCGGAGTCCAAGTGGGCGGTGGCCTCGTCGAGGACGACCACTTCGGGGGCCTTCAACAGGATGCGGGCGATGGCCAGGCGCTGTTTCTCGCCACCCGAGAGGCGATAGCCGCGGTCGCCCACCACCGTGTCGACACCGTCGGGCAGGGAAGCCACCATGGTGGCGATCTGGGCACCGGCGAGGGCGATCTCGAGCTCGCCGTCGGTGGCATCGGGCTTGGCGAAGAGCAGGTTCTCCCGGATCGTCTCGTGGAACAGGTGGGCGTCCTGGGTGACCACCCCGATGGTGTCGGTCAACGATGAGAAGGTGGCGTCCCTGACATCCAACCCGTTGATGGAGATGGTTCCCGAGGTCGTGTCGTAGAGGCGGGGCAGAAGCTGGCTGATGGTGGTCTTCCCCGCGCCGGACGGACCGACCAGGGCCACCATCTGCCCGGGTTCGGCGGTGAAGCTGACATCGAAGAGCACCTGGGACGAGATGGTCGGGTCGAGCACGGCCACCGACTCGAGCGAGGCCAACGACACGTCTTCGGCGGTGGGATAGCGGAAGTCGACGTGCTTGAACTCGATACGGGCCGGGCCCGGCGGTATCGGCCGGGCGTCCGGCTTCTCGGCGATCATCGGCGGCAGATCGAGCACCTCGAAGACCCGGTCGAAGGAGACCAGCGCGGTCATGATGTCGATCTGCACGTTGGACAGGGCGGTGAGAGGTCCGTACAGCCGGGTCAGGTAGGCGGCCAGGGCCACCACCGTTCCCAGTTCGAGCCCGCCTTCCACCACCTGGATGCCGCCCCAGCCGTAGACCACCGCGGTGGCCAGGGCCGCGGTGAGGGTGAGGGCGGCGATGAAGAAGCGGGCGTACATGGCCTGGGTGACGCCGATGTCGCGCACCCGGCCGGCCTTGGACTCGAAGGCGTCCCGCTCCTCCTTGGGCCGACCGAACAGCTTGACCAGCAACGCCCCCGAGACGTTGAACCGTTCGTTCATGGTGTTGTTCATCTGGGCGTTGAGACCGTAGGACTCCCGGGTGATGACCGACAGTCGCCGTCCGATGCGCTTGGCCGGCAACACGAACACCGGGAGGATGATCAGGCTGATGACGGTGATCTGCCACGAGAGCAGGAACATGACGATCAGCACGAGGACCACACTGATCAGGTTGGAGACCACCGACGACAGCGTGTCGGTGAAGGCCTGCTGGGCTCCGATGACGTCGTTGTTGAGCCGACTGATCAGGGACCCGGTCTGGGTCCGGGTGAAAAAGGCGATGGGCATCCTCTGGATGTGCTCGAACACCTGGGACCGCATGTCGAAGATGAGCCCTTCGCCGACCTTGGCCGACACCCAGCGGATGCCGATGGTCAGTCCGGTGTCGATGATGGCCAGGACCGCCGCCACCAGGGCCAGCCCGATGATGAGGGACTTGTTGTGGTGAGGGATGCCGTTGTCGATGATGGACCGGAAGAGCAGCGGGTTGACCACCCCGATGACCGCATCGATCACCACCAGGACGAGGAACCAGGCGAGGATGCTCCGGTAGGGCCGGGCGAACCGGATCATCCGGCGGGCGGTGCCCTTGGACACGTGTTGCTGGGTCACCGAGTCGTCGCGTCGCATGGAACGCATGACCCCGCCGAACTGGCCGCCCCCGCCCATCCCGTGACCACCCATGCCCATGCTCATACGGGTGCTCCCGGGCGGGTGGGTTTCATGTCTCGGACCCTACTGTTCGGGCCTGCGGTATCGACCGTGCCGGTGGGCCGGTCCCTTGTCCGCTTCTGGCCGGATCGTCCGTCCGTGCCGGTGGGTTCGCCGCTGGCCGCGAGTCCGCGACCAGGACGGAGTAGCTCGTTCAGCGGACGAGGCCGCGCCCGTACACCGGGGGGAGGTCGAGGGCGGTGAGCAGGCCGGGGGCTCCCTCCACGACCGCGGGGATGGAGTTGACCAACCGCATGGCTGTGGCCTTGAGGCCCGCGGTGTTGTGGTCCCCGTCGCTCCCGAGCAGCTGGAGGTCGAGGGTGTAGTTCGGCTCACCGGAGATCGTCACCCGGTAGCAGCCGTGACCGGCCGGCTGGGGCCATCCCGGGGCCAGATCGTCACGGAGCCGCGTCACGTGCTCGAGCACGATGACCGCGCTGCCGGCCCGCATGCCGCGCAGCTCGAAGTGGAGGGCAGCCGCGGTGCCCTGCTCGATGGTTCCCGAGTCGACTTCGAACGTCTCGGGGGCCGGCTCCCGCTCGTACCACTCGTCGACGGAATCGAGCTCGACGTCGAGGGCGGCGGCCAGTTGGCGCACCACGCTGCCCCAGGCCATGGTGAGCACGCCGGGCTGGAGGATCATGGGGACGTCGTCCATCGGCCGGCCGAACCCCATGATGTCGAAGATGACCATGGCCTGGTCGTAGGTGGCGTAGTTGAGGACCTCGGCCACCCGGATCTCGTCGATCCGCTCGCTGACCCCGCTGAGGACGAGGGGAAGGGCGTCGTTGGCGAAGCCGGGGTCCACGCCGTTGACGAAGAGGGAGACACCTCCGTCGACGGCGGCCTGTTGCACCGGGTCGATCATCGAGTCGGCCACGACGCCATAGGGGTACTGGAGGAAGACCGGTCCACTCGAGACCACATTGACCCCGGCCCGCAGGATCCGCTCGAGGTCGCCGATCGCCTCCATCAGCCGGTTGTCGGCCATGGCCGTGTGCACGACGACGTCCGGCTTGAGCGCCAGCAGGGCGTCGACGTCGTTGGTGGCGGTCACCCCGAGCGTGCGGCCCAGTCCGGCCAAGGTGCCCGCGTCCTTGCCCACCTTGTCCGGATTGGACACCCACAGCCCGACCAGCTCGAGGTCGGGTCGGGCGTCGATGCCGGCGATGGCATGGACGCCGACGTTTCCGGTGCTCCAGGCGACGACTCGATAGGTCTTGGACATGGGTTCTCCTCGGTCGGGGCGTTCGTCGTAGGTCGGTGCGTTCGTTGCTCGTACGGTGTGATCGTCGGTTCAGACGTCGGGAAGGCCCATGTCGAGGTTGGGGGACTCGATGCCCCCGTCCACCTCGAGGATCTTTCCGGTGATGTACGAGCCGGCGTCGGACGAGAGGTAGACGATGGCGGCGGCGATGTCCTCGGGGTCCCCGATGCGGCCGAGGGGGGTGCCGGCTTCGAGGGCTTCTCGCAACTCGTCGGTCTGCATCACGATGTCGAGCGCGGACGTGGCCACCGACCCGACGGCAATGGCGTTGACTCTGATCCGCGGCGAGAGGTCGGCGGCGGCCAGCCGGGTGTAGTGGGCCAACGCGCCCTTGGCCGTGCCATAGGCCACGTAGCCCCGTCCCGACAGCCGGCCCATGGCCGACGAGATGTTGACCACCGAGCCGCCACCCCCTTCGAGCATCAGCGGAACGGCCGGACGGAGCAGGGCATGGGCGGTGGCGACGTTGAAGTGGAAGGCCTGCTCGAGTCGGCCGGGCGATGTGTCCATGAACGGCCTGGGCATGGCCCCGCCCACATTGTTGACCACCAGGTCGAGCCGGCCGAACGCCTCACGGGCCCGGTCGACCAGGGCGGCCACGGCGTCGAGATCGCTCAGGTCGGCGGGCACGGCCACCGCCCGCCGCCCCGTTGTCTCGATCTGTTTGGCCACCGCGGCGAGCTGATCGGCGGTGCGGGCCGAGATGACCACGTCGGCGCCGGCCTCGGCCAGGCCGATGGCGGTGGCCGCGCCGATGCCCCGTCCCGCCCCGGTGACCACGGCCACCTTGTCGGTCAGCTTGAAGCGATCGAGAATCATCTGCAGCTCCCCCTTGGTCTGGTCGACAGTGCTACCAGTCGGAACGGCCTCGGCGCCACGTGGGCCGCTCAGGCCGGCCGGGTCGAGGGCAGACCCAGTTTGCGGTGGTCCCACGAGACGGTGCGTTCCACGTTGACCTTGGCCACGATCCGCTTGTTGAGCATGGTCTCGACGAAGGGCCGGAGTTCTTCGGTGTAGGCCCCGTAGTACCGCTCGAAGAGATCGACCCCCAACTCGAACATCTTGTCGGGGTCGTCGATGATCTCGGCCCGACCGACCAGTTCCACACCGCGCAACTCCTCGTAGTACTCGCCGTCCTCGAACATGCAGGTGATCCGCGAGTCGCGCCCCAGGTTGATCGCCTTTTGCGCCTTGGCCTTGGTCTCGATGGCGATGGAACCGTCGAGGAACCCGTACCACATGGCCACGGCGTGGATGGATCCGTCATGGTTGAGCGTGCACATGGTCATGGGCCGGCGTTCGTGGAGGAAGGCATCGATCTCTTCGGGCGTCATCTTGATCTGGTCGCGCTGCTTCACGCCGTGCCCCATCTGCTGTGGATCCTGCGGCTGCGGGCTCTGCTCTTGGCTCATCGGTTCCTCCCCGGAGCGGTCGTTCGGACCGCGGCTCTCGGGGCAGCGTACCGGCGTGACTCCGGGCCGGTGCAGAATGAGACGGTGACCGACCCCGTCGCCGTCTGCTTCGTCTGCACCGGCAATATCTGCCGATCGCCCATGGGTGCCGTGGTGCTGGCCGAACTGGCCGACGCGACCCTGCTCCCCGACGGATCCTCCCTCGGTGAGCACCTGGTCGTCACCAGCGCCGGCACCACCGGTTGGCATGCCGGTGAGCCGATGGACCCGAGGGCCCGATCGGCGCTCGAGCGTCGGGGCTATGGCGATGGGGGGCACCGGGCCCAGGCCTTCGAGTCGTCGTGGTTCGCCGACACCGATCTGGTGGTGTGCATGGACCGCGGCCATCAGCAGACCCTGTTGAGCCTGGCCCGGAAGAAGGCGGGCGACGACCGCTTCGATGATCGGCTGGTCATGCTGCGGGGGTTCGACCCCCGTTCCGGCGGCGCGGTCGACGTTCCCGACCCCTATTACGGCGATGCCCTCGACTTCGAGACCTGTCTCGAGATGGTGGAGGCCGGGTGCCGGGGTCTGGTGGCCGACCTGGCCGAACGGTTCGGGGGCCGGGCAGATGGCCATGGACGGACCGGGGATCCGGCCGAGGGTGCCGGTGCCGGCCAAGGCGAAGGTCTCCCGGCGGAGGGTTGATTCGCCTATCGACCGTTTTCATGGCTAGAGCCGATAACGGAACCCACCGCCTATCGGCTGCAGACGGTAATTACCCCGAATTGGAAAAACCGATGCAGCACCCCGGCCCTGCTCCGGTCGGCGTCCGGTCCCCATTTCGGCCGTCCCCGGCCGCCGGTCAGTTGAACGAGACGAACGACTCCTGCTCGTAGCCCTGCATCCGCTCGAAGACGTCGAGCAGCTCGGCCCGCCGGGAGCGGTCGTTGGCCAGGTTGACCAGTTCGTCCGGGTCGGTGTCGTGGTCGTACCACTCGTGGTCGTTGTCGTCGAAGGCACAGTCCACATCGAAGAGCTTGTGACCGGGCGACTTGCCCCACAATCCGGTTGAGGGCTTGCCCCCGCCCACCCCGTAGTAGCGGGCGTACTTGGTCCGGCCGTCGTAGAAGCCGCGCAGCGCGTAGCGCACCTTGTTGAGCTCGGTGGTCTGAGCCGAGTCCTGGGCGAACAGGATGTGGTCCCGGACCGAGGCGGAAGCATCGGCCAGCACCGGGGACAGGTCGGTTCCCTGCACGGTCGAGGCGGCGGCGTCGCCCACTCCGGCCAGCGAGCAGATGGTGGCGGCCAGGTCGACGTGGCTGCCCAGGGCCGAGGTGACCGAACCCGGGGTGGTGACGCCGGGGACCTTCACGTAGAGCGGGACCCGCATGATCTCGTCGTAGACGAAGGGGCCTTTGGAGCGGAGACCGTGCGAGCCGCACATATCGCCGTGGTCGGAGGTGAAGATGATGATCGTGTCGTCCCACGCGCCCGACGCGTCGAGGGCGGCGAGCACCGTCCCCAGGCTGCGGTCGGCCAGCTGGTGGAGGTGGACGTAGTAGTCGAGGTGGCGAAGCCAGGCACCCTTGTCGGCCGGGTCGATGTACCCCCAGAGCCCGTGCTGCTGATCCCAACGCCACTGCCGATGGGCCTCGGGCTTGGTGTGGAGGTCGTCATCGAAGTTGGCCGGCAGGCGATCGACCATCTCCGGGTAGGGCTCGGAGAAGATGGGGAGCGGGTCGTCGTCCTTCCAGGCGGCGGACTCCAGCACTGACCGGATGGCGGCCACGTCGTCGGGGTGATGCTCCCGGTACCCGGGCTGGTCCACGGGAAACCACATGACGTCATGCGGGTTGACCAGGGCCACGGTCAGGAACCAGGGATCGGTCCCCCCGGAGCCGGCCTCCCCGGAGCCGGTGCCGCCGGACCCCGAGTCCGAGCCTCCGGCCGGCCTGGCGTTCTTTTCGATCCAGTGGGCGGCGTTGGCGGCGATGATCGGGTCGAAGTGCACCCCGGTCCCGGCCCAGCCCATGAAATGGCGGTCGTTGCCGTCCCAGTCGGCGAAACCGTAGGCCTCCATGTCGGGCGTGGGGGAGTGGGAGAGGTGCCACTTCCCGATGTAAGAGGACCGGTAGCCGCCGCCGGCCAGCAGGGAGCCGAGGGTCGGGGTCGAGGTGGGCAGTTCGTGGTGCTCGGGCATGATCACGTTGTCGAGCACGCCGTGGCCCTCGAGGTAGCGACCGGTGAACAGGCTGGCCCGGCTCGGGGAGCAGGGGGAGGAGTGGGTGAAGTAGTCGGTGAACTCGAGCCCCTCGGCCCGCAGGCGGTCCCGCCACGGGAGTGAGACGTCCGGTGGCAGCCAGGACCGCTGCCGCTCCTGGTCGGAGACGACGAGGAGGATGTTCGGGCGCTTGACGGGTGGCTCGGCCATGAGCAGCCACGGTAGCCCCGCACGTGGCGCCCGAGGTCGGCGACGAGACGGCAACGAGCTGCGTAACTCGCGGCGCACATGCCGGAAACAGGGCTGTTGGCGCACAAAAGTGAAATGTGTTCTACTTTTGAAAATTAAGGAACGACCAACGGTCAGGGGGAGAATCGGGATGCCCGAGAGCGAAGCGCTGCACGCAAGTCACCGCCTCGAATACCCGTATTCGCGATCGGTGGGGCCGGTCATCGGCGCCTTCCTGACCGGACTCCGTGACGGGAAACTGCTGGGTGTGCAGGGGTCGGGCGGGTCGGTCATCGTCCCGCCCTCCGAGTACGACCCGACCACCGGTGACGACACCGGGGAGATCGTGGAAGTGGGACCGGGTGGCGCCGTCGAGTCGTGGGCCTGGGTCGCCGAGCCGCTGCCCAAGCACCCGCTGCAACGACCGTTCGCCTGGGCGCTCATCCGTCTGGACGGGGCCGACACGGCCATGCTCCATGTCGTGGACAGCGGTGGCCCGGACAACCTGTCGACCGGGGACCGGGTGACCGTCCGGTTCCGACCTGCGTCGGAACGAATCGGGGCCATGGCCGACATCGAGTCCTTCGTTCCCGAGGTCAAGGGAGGAGCAGCCTGATGGCCGCCGACACCGACGCGGCAACCGACCCGGCCGAGTTGGGCCCGGTGACCACCCTGGCCACTCCCATCCGGCTCGACTTCGACTTCACCCCGGGGGTGGCCCAGTCCCGCTTCCTGCGCGGCCTCGAACGCGGCAAGTTCATGGGCCAGCGCTGTTCGGTCTGCGGCAAGGTCTACGTCCCGTCGAGAGGGTCGTGCCCGACCGACGGCGTGCCCACCACCGAAGACGTCGAACTGGCCAACGTGGGCACCATCACCACCTACTGCGTGGTCAACGTGCCCTTTGCCGGACAGTCCATCGAGATCCCCTACATCTGCGCCCAGGTCCTGCTCGACGGGGCCAACCTGTCGTTCATGGGGCTCATCCAGGAGATCCCGACCGACCAGATCCGGATGGGGATGCGGGTCGAGGCCGTGTGGGTCGATCCCGACGAGCTCACCCCGTCCCTGGCCTCGGTGCGGTACTTCCGGCCCAACGGTGAGCCCGACGCCGAGTACGAGACCTACAAGGAGTATCTGTGAGCGCCGCCGCCCGCAGCCCCCGACCGGTGTCGGTGGCCTCGTTCGCCCAGACCCAGAACGTGCGCCGCGACGAGGAGCACAACGAAGTCGAGATGCTGATGCCGGTGATCGCCGAAGTGTTCGGCAACATCGGGATCACCAAGGACGACGTCGACTTCATCTGCTCGGGTTCCACCGACTACCTGATCGGGGGACCGTTCAGCTTCGTGACCGCCCTCGACGCGGTGGGGGTGTGGCCGCCCCGGGCCGAGAGCCACGTGGAGATGGACGGGGCCTGGGCCCTGTACGAAGCGTGGGTGCTCCTCCAGGAAGGGGAGATCGACGCCGCCCTCGTCTACAGCTTCGGGCGCTCGTCGCTCGGTGACCTGCGGGAGATCCTGGCCCTGCAGCTCGACCCGTACTACCTGGCCCCGTTGTGGCCGGACCCGGTCAGTCTGGCCGCCCTGCAGGCCCGGGCCCTGATCGACGCGGGCAAGGGCTCCGAGCAGGAGTTCGCGGCCATCGCCGCCCGCAGCCGGAAGGACGCCCTGTCCAACCCCAAGGCCCAGGTGGCCAACGACGTACCGGTCGAGACGCTGCTGGAGGACGAGTACGTGGTCTCACCGCTCCGGCGCCACGCCCTGCCCCCGATCACCGACGGCGCGGCCGCCATCGTCCTCGCCGCCGGGGACAAAGCGGCCCGGTGGTCGAAGAACCCGGCCTGGATCACCGGTTTCGACCACCGGATGGAGACCCACTCGCTGGGAGCCCGCGACCTGACCGTGTCACCCTCGACGACCAAGGCGGCCGACGTG
Source organism: uncultured Acidimicrobiales bacterium (assembly GCA_963713625.1). Lineage (GTDB taxonomy): Bacteria > Actinomycetota > Acidimicrobiia > Acidimicrobiales > RAAP-2 > Bog-756. Next base: position 103,882 of record CAVQMN010000012.1, read on the forward strand.
GCCGGCGTGGCCGACGGCCGTGTCGACGTGGCCGAGATCCATGCCCCTTTCGCCCACCAGGAGATCATCGTGCGGGAGGCGCTCGGACTCGACGACAGCGTGACCATCAATCCCTCCGGCGGGCCACTGGCCGCCAATCCGGTCATGTCCGCCGGTCTCATCCGCATCGGCGAGGCCGCCAGTCGGATCTCCTCGGGCCAGGCCCACCGGGCGGTGGCCCACGCCACCTCCGGCCCGTGCCTGCAACAGAATCTCGTCTGCGTCCTGGAGGGTGAGTGATGGCAGAGCGCTGCGCAGTCATCGGAGTGGGCCAGACCCACCACAAAGCCAAAAGGGATGACGTCTCCATCGCCGGCCTGGTCCGCGAGGCGGCCAAGATGGCCCTGGCCGACGCCGACCTGACGTGGACCGACATCGACGCCGTGGTCATCGGCAAGGCCCCGGACATGTTCGAGGGGAACATGATGCCCGAGCTGTACCTGGCCCCTGCGCTCGGAGCGGTCGGGAAGCCCATGATCCGGGTGCACACCGCGGGATCGGTCGGAGGATCGACCGCCCTGGTGGCGGCCCACCTGGTGAAGGCCGGGATCCACAAGCGGGTCCTGACCGTGGCCTACGAGAAGCAGTCCGACTCGGACGCCATGTGGGCGCTGTCGGTGCCCCAGCCCTTCGCCGCCCCGCTGCTGGCCGGAGCGGGCGGGTACTTCGCCCCCCACATCCGGGCCTACATGCGCCGGTCGGGAGCGCCCGAATACATCGGACGGATGGTGGCGGTCAAAGACCGGCAGAACGCCATGCGCAACCCCTATGCCCACCTGCACCTGGCCGACATCGACATGAAGATGGTCGAGGACTCGATGATGCTGTGGGACCCGCTCCGCTACCTGGAGGCGTGTCCGTCCTCCGACGGCGCCGCGGCCATGGTGCTGGCGGCCGAGGATGCGGTGTCCGGGGAGTTCCCCCCGGCCTGGATCCACGGGACGGCCATGCGGTCCGAACCCACCATGTTCGCGGGACGGGACCAGGTCAATCCGCAAGCGGGTCGTGACTGCTCGGCTGACGTCTACGCCCAGGCCGGCATCACCAACCCCCGCGAGCAGATCGATGTGGCCGAGGTGTACGTGCCCTTCAGCTGGTACGAGCCGATGTGGCTGGAGAACCTCGGCTTCTGTGACCTGGGCGACGGCTGGAAGCTGACCGAGTCGGGGGCCACCGCCTTCGACGGGGACATCCCCTGGAACACCTCGGGGGGCGTGCTCTCGTCCAACCCGATCGGTGCGTCGGGGATGCTCCGGTTTCTGGAGGTGGCCATGCAGGTGAGGGGCCAGGCCGGCGAGCACCAAATCGATGGGGCGAGACTGGCCCTCGGCCAGGCCTACGGCGGCGGTTCCCAGTTCTTCGCCATGTGGGTGGTCGGGAGCGACAAGCCCTAACCCCCGGGACGCGGCGGTCCTCCGGGGACGCGGGGGTCCTCCCGGGACGCGGGGGTCCCCCGGGGCGCGGCGCACCCCGTAAGCGGCGGCGCCGGGGATGTTCCGGGCCAGCAGCGCGACCGCCCCCGGCGGGGCTACTCTCGGTCGGTGCGTTGAGAACTGGTTGCCCCGTGTCCGACCCGCCGTCCCCTGGTCCCGGAGGTTCCCGTTTGCCCGCGTCCCGCACCCCGTCCGCCCGCCCGTCTGCGCCGCCGTCGCCGGCAGCCACACTGGTGGCACGCGACCTCTCCCACGACCGCGCCGGGCGCACCGTCCTCGATCGGGTCTCCCTCACGGTGGCGCCGGACAGCCGTATCGGGGTGGTGGGCCCGAACGGTGTCGGCAAGTCGACCCTCCTCCAACTGTTGGCGGGCATCATCGAGCCCGACCAGGGACAGGTCGTCCTCGATCCCCCGAGCGCCACTCGGGGCTACCTCTCGCAAGAACACGAGGCCGTCCCCGGTGAGACCGTCCGGGAGGCCCTGACCCGCCGGACCGGGGCGCGGGCCGCAGAGTTGGAGCTGGCCGAGGCGGCCGCCGGCCTGTCCGAGGGGACCGCGGCCGCCGACCTCCGTTACGAGATCGCCCTCGACCGGTTCAATGCCCTGGGGGCGGCCGATCTCGACGCCAGGATCGACGTGGCCCTCGACGGGCTGGGCGTCGGCGCCGGGCTGGCCGAGGCCGGAGCGTCCACGTTGTCGGGCGGCCAGGAGGCCAAGGTGGCGCTGGCCGCCATCGAGCTCTCCCGGTTCGACATCACCCTGCTCGACGAGCCGACCAACGACCTCGACTTCGAAGGCCTGGCCCGGCTCGAGAACTGGGTGCGATCGCGTCGGGGCGGGACGGTGATCGTCTCCCACGATCGGGACTTCCTCCAGCACACGGTGTCCACGGTGCTCGAGCTCGATCCCCACACCCGGTCGGCGCGTCTGTACGGGGGCGGATGGAGTGGGTATCGGGCTGAACGGGAAACGGCCGCACGCCATGCTTCGGAAGCCTACGAGCGCTACGACCGCCAGCGGCACCAGCTCGAGGGCCGGGCCGAGCGTCAGCGTCAGTGGGCCACCAGTGGAGTCCGCCGCGAGTCGCGGAACCCGCGTGACAACGACAAGGCCCAGCGCGACTTCCGGATCAACCGCACGGAGAAGTTGGCGTCCAAGGCCCGCCAGACCGAGCGGGCCATGGAGAGCCTCGAGGTGGTGGAGAAGCCGTTCGAAGGGTGGGACCTGCGCTTCACCATCGAAGAGGCGGCACGGGCCGGCACCGTGGTGGCCCGCCTCGACGATGCGGTCATCGAGCGGGGTTCGTTCCGGATGGGGCCGGTGGACCTCGAGATCGACTGGGGGGACCGGGTGGCCCTGACCGGGACCAACGGGTCGGGGAAATCGACACTGGTGGCCGCCCTCCTCGGCCACCTGCCCCTGGCCGGCGGGCAACAGTGGATGGGACCGAGCGTGGTGGTGGGGGAGCTGGGCCAGGACCGACGGGCCATGGGCGGTCGACAGGACCTGGTCCGTACGGTGACCGAGCGGTGCCAGCTGACCCAGGCCGAGGCCCGGTCGCTGCTGGCCAAGTTCGGGCTGGACGCCGAGCACGTGACCCGACCCAGCAGCTCGCTCTCGCCCGGGGAGCGGACCCGGGCCGAGCTGGCCATCTTCCAGGGGCGCGGGGTCAACTTTCTGGTGTTGGACGAGCCCACCAACCATCTCGACCTGCCCGCCATCCAACAGCTCGAATCGGCCCTGGCCGGATTCGGGGGCACCTTGTTACTGGTCTCCCACGACCGGCAGCTGCTCGAATCGGTGGATATCTCCCGCTCGATCGAGCTCTCGGTACCGTAGGTGAGCGAGCGGCGACCGATGAACCGACAGGCCGGCAAGACCGGCAGACCGGAGGTGCACCCATGCTGTCAACCGTGACCGACGCCTGGCAAACGCTGGTGCCTCCGGAAGGGGACCGGCACGGACCGCTGGCTCCCTTCCTGTTGACGCTGACGGTGGTCACCGGGCTGGTGGATGCCTTCAGCTATCTGGTCCTCGGGCACGTGTTCGTGGCCAACATGACCGGCAACGTGGTCTTCCTGGCCTTCGCCCTCACCGGCGCCAAGGGCTTCTCGATCGGTGCCTCGTTGGCCGCGCTCGCGGCCTTCTTCGTCGGCGCGCTGTGCAGCGGGCGGCTCATCTTCCATCTGGGACCGCGGCGGGGACGGATGTTGGCGGTGTCCACGACGTGCCAAGCCCTCCTGGTGGCCGTGGCCCTGGTGGTCGGCCTCAGCGCCCCCGACCTGGGCACGGGGGCGGCACGCTATGTCCTCATCGGGCTGATGGGTCTGGCCATGGGGATGCAGAACGGCACGGCCCGCAAGCTGGCCGTGCCCGATCTGACCACCACCGTGTTGACCCAGACCATCGTCGGCGCGGCGTTCGACGGCCGGGTGGCCGGTGGGACCAACTCGCGGATCGGCCGGCGAGGGCTCTCGGCCCTGGCCATGTTCGGCGGGGCCGTGGTCGGTGCTCTCTGCGTGCTCCACCTGGGCAAGCCGGTCGGTCTGGCCTTCGCCCTGGCCTTGCTGGTGCCGGTGGCCGTCGGCGCCGGCCGGCTGTCAAAGACACGCCCGGCCTGGGACGAGGCCGTCTGAGCAGGGTCGACTCAGGAGGACCGGTTGAACACGTCCTTGCCGAAGGTGGCGGTGACCGTCCTGGCCTGGCCCAGCTTGGGCAGTCCGAAGATGTTTTCGATGGTGCCCAGAGTCGAGTAGTGGTTGTAGGGCACGCTGCTCACCGTCCCTCCCTTGATGAAGGGGGAGAGCAGGACGGTGCCGATGCGACCGCCTCCCGGACCGTTGATCCCCGGATTGGCCGCCGCGGGCCCGGGTATCTCGTTGCAGCAGGCGGTGGCATCGGCGGGATTGCCGTTGTCTGTGTCCGCCTCGTCGAAGGTGATCTCGAGGAGGCCGTTCTTCTTGTACGCAGGCGAGCCGGTGATGAGGGGCACCCAGGTCTGCAGGAAGGTGTCGATGTTGGCAAACGGAGAGGCCGATCCCTGCTGGTTGATGCAGGGGGAGTCGTGTCCGTCATAACAGAGGTTGGGGGTGATGAAGCTGAAGTTCGGGGTGGTGCCGATGGACTTGAGGTCGGTGGCCAGTCCGGTGGTCCCCTTGGGGGTGGTTGGCGGCAGGGTCCCCGACGTGGTCCCGAGGGGCACCACATGGGCGTCGCAGTACGCGGCGTCGTCGATGATCGAGTGGAAGTAGACGAAGGGGTCGTGACGAGCGGCGTAGCCGTCCCCCGGTACCGCCGTTTCGGTCTGGTCGGGAGCCCCGATGGCCGCATGCCCGCACACGGCCGACTCGCGGGTCGGATCGTTGCCCATGTCCTGCATGTAGCCCTTCCAGGTCAGGCCGGCCTGGGTCAGCTGGTTGGCGAGGGTGGTGATCGAGTCGGGGAAGATGCAGCCCGAGTCCGAGATCTGCCCGTCGGCGGCCACGGTGGCGTCGGGGGGGAAGTCGACATAGTGGAGGCAGTCGGACTGGTTCAGGGGATTGGGCGCCTGTCCCGAGATCAGGGCCACATAGTTGTCGTTCGAGAAGTGGCCGATGGCGTAGTAGTTGGTCAGGAGCGCTCCGGCGGCCGGAAGGGTCGTGGCCAGGTACGAGTCGTTGGCCGGGGTGCCGAAGGTCACGTCGTAGCCCTCGTTTTCGAGGATGATCACGAACACGTGGCGGATGTCGGGCAGACCGGCCGCGGTGGCCGGCGACGTTGTCGACGGGGCACCGGTCGAGGCGGACCCGGCCGACGTGGTGGTGGCGCCGTTCGAACCGGAGGAACAGGACGCGGCCACCAGGGCCAACGCGCCGAGAAGGACAGCGCCCGACCAGGTGCGGGCCGGGTGCGGCCGACGCCGGTCCCGGCGGCCGGAGCGCCACGGGCGCGAGGTCGGGGGCGACGGGTCGGATGAGGGGGGCATTGGGTGATTTCTAGTCGACCCGGTGGGCCCGCCGCGGCTTTCCCCCTGGGTCCCGGTGGGTGGCCGGCGGCCCGGTACACTCGGGCTGGTTCGCCGAGCTTCCGGAGGCATCACGTGAAGATTGTTGTCGACTACGACGAGTGCGCCAGCAACGCCGTCTGCATGGGGATCGCCCCTGAGGTGTTCGAGGTGCGCGATGACGGATTCCTCTACGTGCTGAACGAGAACCCGGGCGAAGAACTGCGCGAGAAGGTCCGTCAGGCGGCCAACGGCTGCCCGACCGGTGCCATCACCATCGTCGAGGACGAGTAACCAAGGGGTGTCGGGAGCCACTCCGAGGGTCCGTTTCGCCCCGTCGCCCACGGGCTATTTCCATGTGGGCAGTGCCCGCACCGCGCTGTTCAACTGGCTGGTCGCCCGCCAATCGGGTGGCACGTTCGTCCTTCGCATCGAGGACACCGACGCCGAGCGCGGCCGCGAGGAGTGGGTCGACGGGATCATCTCGGCCATGCAGTGGCTGGGCATGGACGCCGACGAGGGACCTTTCCGGCAGTCGCTGCGCACCCATCGCTATCACCAGGCCGTCGACGCCCTGTGGGAGGGCGGCCACCTCTACGCCTGCGACTGCAGCCGCGAGGAGATCGATGCCCGGAACAAGGCGAACGGGATCCTCACGCCGGGCTACGACGGATTCTGCCGACCGCGCAACCTGGCGCGGGGCGAAGGGATGGCCCTGCGGTTCCGCACGCCCGACGAAGGAGTCACCGTCGTGGACGACGTCATCCGGGGCATCGTCGAGTTCCCCTGTGCGGCCATGGACGACTTCGTGCTCGTGAAGGCCAACGGTGCCCCGTTGTTCGTCCTGGCCAACGTGGTCGACGACATCGACATGTCGATCACCCATGTCATCCGGGGCGAAGACCTGCTGCCCACCACGCCCAAGGGCGTGCTGGTGTGGGAGGCCCTGCGCGCCGTCGGGTGGAGCACCGACGGGTCGACGGGGGCAGGGCCCGCGCCGGCACCCCCGCTGCCGGTCTTCGCCCACCTGCCCATGCTGGTCAACGAGCAGCGGAAGAAGTTGTCCAAGCGCCGGGACCCGGTGGCCGTCGAGTCCTACCGAGAGCAGGGCTACCTGCCCGATGCCTTCGTCAACTACCTGGGCCTCCTCGGGTGGAGCCCCCCCGGGGGCGAGGAGATCTTCGACCGGACACAGATGCTCGAGTGGTTCCGACTCGAAGAGGTGAACCACTCGCCTGCCTTCTTCGATGTGGTCAAGCTCACCCACATGAACGGCGAGTACATCCGGGCCATGCCGACCGAGTCGTTCATCGAGTCGTGCCGGCCCTGGCTGACCGGCGAGCGGGCTCCGTGGCCGGACTCGAACTTCGACGAGGCCGTGTTCGCGGCGCTGGCCCCGGTGGTGCAGGAGCGGGTGGCCGTGCTCAGCGAGGTCCCGGCCATGGTCGACTTCATGTTCCTCGATGGGCCACGCATCGAGGAGGAGGCGTGGACGAAGGCCGTCGCCACCGACGAGGTGGCCGGGACCATCCTGTCGGAAGCCATCGCCGCCTACGAGCGCCTCACCGGCCACTGGACCCACGACACCCTTCATGCCGCCACCCTGGCGGTGGGCGAGGGGGTCAACCGGAAGCTGGGCAAGGCCCAGGCCCCCATCCGGGTGGCGGTCACCGGTCGGCGGGTGGGTCCTCCGCTGTTCGAGGCGCTCGAAGCTCTCGGGCCGGATCGGACCCTCGACCGCCTGCGGTCGGCGCTGGCTCGCGCCCGAGCCGACGACCCGTCGTGAGCCTGTGCGCTCAGCGTCGCCTGGGGCGACGCTTGCGGCACCCGGTGCGCTGAAGGCGTGGGCATCCTGGCCACACTGACCGGATGGCGACTGGTCCGGTTCATCTTCCGGGTATTCGCCTTCGTGCTGGCCCTGATCCTGGTCTACCTGGTGGTGACGGCGGTGCAGGTCTGGCTCACCAGCCGGCGCTACGAACCGCGTCTGGCCGGAGCCATCGTGGTGATGGGAGCGGCCCAGTACAACGGGGTGCCGTCCCCCGATCTGGCTTCCCGGCTGGACGAGGCGGAGATCCTGTGGCGCCACCACCTCTCCTCTACCATCATGGTCACCGGGTCGAAGCAGCCCGGTGACAACTTCACCGAGGCGGAGGCATCGGAGCGCTACCTGGTGGCCGCCGGCATCCCCGGCCATGACATCCTCGAGGCTGGAGGGAGCAACACATGGGAGAGCCTTTCGGAGGCCGCTCCAACGCTGCTGGCCCGGGGCGACCGGACCGTCCTCATCACCAGCGACCCCTTTCACGAAGCCCGGTGCCTGGCCATTGCCGCCTCGCTCGGACTGAACCCGTATCCGACCCCGACCCGGACCTCGCCCATCACGGGCTTGTCGACCGTCCCGTACTTCGCCAAGGAAACGGTCGGGATGGCGCTCGGCCGGATCATCGGGTTCAGCCGTCTGAGCGCGATCCATCACTCACTGGGGTGACCCCGCCGGGGACCGTCGGCCGCCGTGATCTCGACGGGATGACCGCTCCGCGCCGGGCAACGGCCGGAACCGATCGATGAACCGGAACGTGCTGTTCATCACCGTCGACCAGTGGCGGGGAGACAGCCTGTCCGCCCTGGGCCATCCGGTGCTGACGACACCGACCCTCGACCGTCTGGCTGTCGAAGGGACCTTGTTCGCCAACCACTGGGCCAACGCTGCCCCGTGCGGCCCGTCGAGGGCCTGCCTGTACACGGGGACCTATCTGCATCACAACCGGTCGGTCAACAACGGCACCCCGCTCGACTCCCGCTTCACCAATGTCGCGTTGCTGGCGCGAGAGGCCGGCTACGACCCGGTCCTGTTCGGGTACACCGACACCAGCCTCGATCCCCGCACCCTTCCGGGGGATGACCCCCGCCTCCGGTCCTACGAAGAGGTCCTCCCCGGCTTCCGGCCCGTGCTCCACGAGCCGTGGGAGGCCGGAAGCCGGCAGTGGGGCCGGTGGTTGGCCGCACAGGGTGTCGACGTCCCCGCCAATCCTCACGACCTCTACCGACCGATCCCGGACTATCCCGGGGCCGACAGCCACGGCTCGACCTGGGCCCCGGCCCGCTTCAGCGCCGAGCAGTCGGAGACCGCCTTCATGGTGGAGGCGCTCACCACCTGGCTGGACCGTCACGGGGACCGTCCCTTCTTCGTCCATGCCTCATTCATCCGGCCCCATCCACCCCGCCGCAATCCCGCCGGCTACCACGACCTCTACGATGCCGACGACCTGCCCCCCTTCACCGCGGCGCCGACCAAGACGGAGGAGGCGGCCGCCCACCCCCTCAATCAGGCCCTCATGTACCTCCCCGGGGCCGGGGCCCCCGAGGACGAGACCGAGCGCCGGCAGATGCGGGCCACCTACCACGGGGCCCAGAAAGAGGTCGACGACCAGTTGGCCCGGCTCTTCGGCTATCTGGATGCCTCCGGTCTGGCCGAGTCCACGCTGGTGGTGCTCACCAGCGACCACGGCGAGATGGGCGGGGACCACTGGCTGTTCGAGAAGCTCGGCTACTGGGACGAATCCTTTCACGTGCCCCTGATCGTGCGCGATCCCGACCCGGCCGCGTCGGCGGGTCGGGGCCGGGTGGTCCACGCCTTCACCGAGTCGGTGGACGTCCTCCCCACCATCTGCCGCTGGCTCGACGTCGATGTCCCGCTCCAGGCCGACGGTTTCGCCCTGCAGCCGTTCATCACCGGGGACGAAGGCGGGGAGCCCAGGGGAGCGCCCTCGCGGTGGGCCCCGGAGCACTGGCGGACCGAGGCCCATTGGAGCTGGAACTTCTCCAATCCGGTCACCCGGGCCGCCGAGCAGCTCTTCGGGCTGCCCATGGCCCACTGCTCACTCGATGTGGTCCGAGGCGTCGAGGCGAAGTACGTCCAGTTCGGGGCCGACCCCGCCATCCTTCCTCCGCTCCTGTTCGACCTGACCGACGATCCGGATCAGCTGCACGACCTGGTGAAGGCGGGAGGCGCATCCGAGCAGGGGTGGCGGGCGGCCCAACGCCTGGTGCAGTGGCGCATGCGGAACGACGAGCGGACCTTGGCCGGCACCATGCTCACCCCGACCGACGGAGTGGTGCGAATGGCGGACGAGTGGCGCTGACCGCCGGGGGCGTCAACCCCTCGACGGGGTCGGTTCCAGCAGTAGCTCGGGCAGCTCGGCGACCGAGTCGATGAGATGGGTATGGGGCGCCCGGGCCAGCTCGGACCTCGAATGGGCCCCGCCCAGCACGCCGATGACCATGGAGGCCCCGGAGCGGGATCCGGCCAGCAGGTCGCTCGAGGTGTCGCCGACCACCGCCACCTCGGCCACATCGTCGATCCGGAGGCGGAGAACGGCGGTGAGGATCATGTCGGGCCACGGCCGGCCCCGCCCGGCGTCTGCCGGCGAGAGCACGAGGTCCACCAGCGCTTCCCATCCCAGGGCGGCGATGATCCGGTCGCGGGTGGCCGGGGAGAAGCCGGTGGTCAGGCAGAGTCGCATCCCCGCTTGGCGGAGGGCGGTCAGGCAGGTCTCGGCCCCGGGGATGGCCCACACCTCGCCCCGGTCGACGGCGCCGTCGAAGGCGTCCTCGAACGCCGAGTTGGCGTGTTCGGCCAGATGCCTGTCACCGCCCAACAGTTCGGTGAACACGGTGATCTTGGACTGGCCCATGGTGCGGCGGATGTAATCCTGGGGGTCGGCCTTGAGCTGGCCCGGGGTCAGACCCACCACGTCGAGGGCGTGCTGGAAGGCTTCCTCGACCGCGCCGCCGTCGGCCACCGTGGTGCCGGCCATGTCCAGGGCCACCAGTCGGATCGGGGGCTTCACGACATCACCTCGTCCCAGGTCTGCTCGGCGATGGCCGGGGACAGGGTCATTCCCCGTCCGGCCGGCCCGGTCACCACCCACACCGCGGGCTCGATGCGGCGACGGAAGCAGATTCCGCCATCGGTGACCGCGGTGTACACACCGGCCCACCGCCGGACCACCGGGGGCAGCTTCCACCCGAGGATGGACTCGGCCCGGGCCCGGAGACTGTCGTAGACGGATTCGTCGACGGCGAAGTCGAACGGCTCCTCGTAGACGTGGGTGTCCCCGATGGTCAGGCCCCCTCCGGCCCGCTGCACCACCAGGAGCTGCATGGCCCAGCGGGCCGTCTCCGCCCGGGGGTCGGGGAGGGAGTCCCGGCCGGGGAGATCGAAGGCGGGGTAGTACCGCATCGAATCCGCGTCGGCGATGGCGGTGACGATCCGCTCGGAGGTGGGCGCGGTCTGCATCATCTGCAGCCGGCACCGACGAAGCGGCGCTTCGGCCAGCGCCGCGCCGATCCGACCGCCGAGACCGGAAAGGCGGTCGCCGATGCACAGCAACACGAGCGATCCCTGATGCCGATGGCCCATCTGGTCGACCACGGTCGGCCCGGTACCGTCCGCGGGAGGGTTGGACTCCACATCGACGACCTGCCGGCCGGGCAGCCAACGGTAACGACCGGTGGCTTCGAGTTGCTGGCGCAGCGCGCCCAGCACCGAGCCGGGCTCGACCACCGCATCCTTCCCACACCAGAGTCCACCGACGAGATCGCCTTTGACGGCCGGGTTGACGTCATGCACGCCACTGGCGTCGAGCAGTTCGAACCCTCGGCTCGAAGCGTCAGGTTGGGCCGCAGCCTCGGCCATCAGGGCCAGTTCGGCCTCGTCGCCGGCCACGGTCAGGGAGCCGTCGGGCCGGAATCCGATTTCGGGGGATCGTTCGGCGATGTCCTGCCACAGTTGACGGGCCCGCAGAGCCAGGTCCAGCTCCGGGCCCGGTGCCCTCCCGCTCACCCACACGAGCCCGAAATTGCGGACCGATGCCCGGCGGGGCCCGGCGTCAGCTTCGAGGTGGACCGTCTCCCAGCCCCGTTGGCAGGCCTGCAGGGCGTGCATGGTGCCGAGCACGCCGCCCCCCACGATCACCACCCGTTCCGTACTCATCTGACCTCGATCGTAGTAATCGCCGGCCGGCGGGGGCCGACCGAGGCTACCGGAGCGGGCGGGGGGCGGGTCTGGTGGGCGAAGCGGCGCTTCGAGCCCGGTTCCGGGGAAGGCCGAGCCCGGTGCAGGGTGGAGCCGGCGACCGTCTCACACCCGGCCAGGGTGGGCTAAATTGACGATTCGCCCATTCGGGGGTGGCGCAACTGGCAGCGCGCATGATTCTGGTTCATGAGGTTGGAGGTTCGAGCCCTCCCCCCCGAGCGCTCACGGTGCTCTCCTCTGGGAGGGGCGTGGCAGGTTTTCGGTTGCACAGACGAGCCGTTCCGTCAGGATCGGCTCATCAGGGTCCCATCGTCTAGAGGCCTAGGACACCACCCTCTCAAGGTGGAGACACGGGTTCGAACCCCGTTGGGACTGCTCGGTATCTTCGCTGGTCAGGGGCATTATCGTCGCGACTTCGGCATCGACCTCCGGCAACTTCGGCTGTCGTTCGGCCGTCACAGATTTAGCGGAGTGCAACGGAACGATGCCGGCATCGGTCGCCATCGAGGGCAAAGCATCAGCCAACGCCTTGTCCCGATCGGCGGTGGCGTGCTGGTAGCGGAATGCCGCCGCCGGACTTTCAACTCGGCGAGGCTGGCGCCGGTCGTGGCGGCCCAGGTGAGACCGGAATGGCGGAGGTCGTGGAAGTGAAGGTCTGGTCGTCCGATGGTGAGTCGTGTTTTCGACCAGATCCGGTTCACCGTGCGCGTACTGACCGGGAGTCCATTCTCGCCAGGGAACAGCCATGCCTCGGCATCTTGGTCGATGCCCTTGAGGTGGTCCTCAATGTCCTGAAGGAGGTGGTGCGGGATTGCCACTGACCGTTGGCCGGCCTTGGTCTTGGGTGGTCCGATTCGGTGTTCACCCCCGGGCAACTCGGACAACCGCGAGAGTTCCGGTGGCGGTGTCAATGTCCCGCCGTTAAAGGCCGAGCACCTCGCTGCGACGAAGCTGACACCAGCCTGCGAGCAGGAGGGCCACATGTTGAGGTCTACCGGCGGGGCCCGGTCGTTCGACTATCCAGTTGTGACCAGGGTGGGATATTGAGGCACTCGCGGTAGCGCTCAAGTGACGGTGTCGGTGGGGAGTATGGGCCAGGCTCATCTGATGTTGTCAGAGCGCCTTGAGGACGGCAATTACGTCAGCCGGCTCGACTCGCACCCGCCAGTCAGCGTTGATGGAGGCGAATCTCACCGTGCCGTCGCGATCGATGACGAACGTCGAGGGAACGGGTAGGGTCCGTTGCCCATTGGCGTTCTGCTTCGCGGGGTCGCTCTGGAACACGTTGACCTGCAGGTCCTCCAGCTCACCGATGACATCGAACCGGACCTTGTACGCCTCGCTCACCGTCTGGTCGACATCGCTGAGCACCGGAAATGCGAGTTCGTGCTTCTCGGTCATCGTCAGTCCGTGATCCGGGGCCTGGGGGCTGATAGCCACGAGCGTCGCTCCTGCGGAAGTGATGTCCGGGAATACGTACTGGAGAGCCCGGAGTTGCAGATTGCAGTACGGGCACCATTCCCCTCGGTAGAAGGTGACCACGACCGGACCTTTGGAGAGTAGGTCGGCGAGCACGACCCGATTGCCCACGGCGTCGTGCAGCGTGAACCCGGGTGCCATGTCTCCGACGGCGAGGCCGGGGGCGACCCCGGAGCTGGTGACGTCGTCGACTCCGTTCTGGATCCGAACGCCGATTTCTGCGGGGATCGAGGCAGTGATGTCGTTCAACTGGGAAGTGAGGTTGGTCACGAGCTCTCCTAAAATGGACTATGTGGTCCATAGTGTCCGTAGTAGAATGGACTGTCAAGTCCATTCTTGGGAGTTGCGCATGTCCGGAACCGAGATCATGAACGACCGCACTTTGACGGCAAAAGGTAGCGTCACCCGTCAGCGGATCGTGGAGGCGGCGTCCGACCTCATGGTCGAACGGGGTGTGTCAGCGGTGAGTCTCGATGAGGTGGGACGGGCCACGTCTACCAGCAAGTCGCAGATGTACCACTACTTCGCCAGTAAGGATGACCTCGTCGCTGCTGTGGTGACCTGCGTTCGGGACCGGATCCTTGCCTTCCAAAGTGACCTACTCCGCGCAGTCGAGTCGGTGGATGGCTTGCGAGATTGGGCGGACTCCATCGTTGCCTTCCATCGGAAGGCGCCAAGGTGGTCTGGCTGTCCCCTCGGCACGCTGTCCAGCGAGCTCATCGCCGAGACCGGGGCCGGTCGCCTCGACATCGAGGAGGCCTTCGATTCGTGGCAGCTCCTCCTAACTCACACCTTGGTCCATCTTCAGGATTCGGGGAAATTGCAGGTTGATGCCGATCCAGAGCGACTGGCCACGGCCACATTGGCATCGCTGGAGGGCGGTCTACTCCTGTCGAAGGCGCTACAGGACGAATCCCCACTCGCTATTGCACTCGATGCCGCATTGGATCATCTGGGGACATTCGCCTGTCTTTGAGGGGCTGTTTCGCGACCGAAGCAAACTAGCCCGGGCACGCCGATCCGCCGTGTGAACAATGCGATTGATTCCGATAGCTCGGAAGGCTCGCACACCAGTGACTTACCGAGTTGCTTTGCCTATGGCGGGAAGACCCTCAGTGATGCGTGCTAGCAGCTGCTCGCTTCCGGCGAACGGCGACGGCCCCACATCGGGACGCCGCCGTTCGCTAGAAGTTGGGCTACTAGGAAGCGGCGATGCCTTGGCCGCCCGCAGCGCCAGCCACCGTCACGGAACCGATCTCGGTCAGACTTCCGTTGCTATTGACCTGGAACTCATCGACGATGCCATTGCCTCCGGTCTGGACGTAGAGGAAGTGACCGTCTGACGAGGCCGAAGCATCAACTGTTCCGGGATCAGTTGCCGTTGCGCCGAGCAGAGTCAGTTGGCCGCTGGCGTTGGTCTGATATCCGCTCGTGGAGTTGGCACCGGTGTTGCCGGTAAAGAAGAGCGATCCGGCGGGAGCAACCCAGCACAACCCAGTCTGTCCGCTGGCCAGCGAATCGAGTTGGGTGATGGTGCCATTCCAGTTGAGAGTAAAGGTCGCCAGTGCACTGGGCCCAGCCTCGGCAATCACCAGGTGACCGGCATGGTCAAAGGTGATGGCGAAAGGGACTGTTCCAGGCAACGAGTTCACGACTGGCGATGGAGACAGGTTCCCAAAGAAGCCCACATTGAACACGTCAACGGCGTTGGAGCTGGCCTTGGTGGTCACGATCAGCTTGGTGCCGTCAGGAGAGTAGGCAACCTGCCCTGGCGTGTGGGTGAACTCGGTGGTGTCCGTGGGAATGGTCAAACCCGACGCGCGATTCGATCCCGGGAAAAGATGCCCAAAGTACGAGTAGTACTCCTGCACCGATCCACCATTTCGTGCGTTGAGGACCGAGACCAGGTTGCCGTGCACTGCAACGCTGACCGGGAAGGTCCCACCCGAACTGACCACCTGCTGCAGCTGGAGGTCATTACCTTGCACTGAAAACACTGAGACGGTATTGCTGCCAGCGTTGACGGCGTAGAGCTCGTGATTCGCCGGATCGTAGTTGAGTGAACCCTGGGAACCGAGGTGGTCGACGTGGGAACCATTGAGCGCCCCACCCAGTCCACCCGTATCGTACGTGTTCTCCAAAGTTAGAGTGCCATTGCCGGCCCGGTCGTAGGCGGCCACTTGGTTGCCGGCGATATTGTCGGTCTGGACGAAAACGACGTGCGTGCCTGGAGCACAGGGTGGCCCGTGATGGTAACCGTCGGCGCCAGCAGCAACCGGCGCCAGCACCGCCGACAATCCGAGGACGGCACTGGCCCCCAAAGCCAATCGGGTGAGACGTTTCATTATTTCTCCTTAGTCATTGGATGAAGCAGTCCGAATACAGTCTCGGATCGAAGGAGGAGCGTTACACTCGTTCCCGCTTCACTGACTCGGATGGCGTCTTTCCCGTAACACTTTTACGTTCTTAGGGACTAAAGAACATGCCTACGAACGGCAGCGACGAACACGTTGAGGGATGTGGAAGGTCTCACAAGCAGCGAAACCTGCTCCGTCCTTGCGATTGGCAGTGGTGACCAGCGCATCCTGCTGGACCGGGGAAGGTCCAGCTTACGAGGGATCCTCGAAGCCAACATGGACAATCGCTTATGACGCTGTCGTTGCGTCGAAGAGACATCGTGTGCCAGCAGGCTGTTGAATTGGTTACCGACTATCTAGAGGGAACTCTTTCACGCCGACAGCGGCGCAGATTCGAGTCTCACCTACGCGATTGCCCCAACTGTTCCGCGTACCTCGAACAGATCAGAATGACGATAGAGCTGGCAGGGGTCATGGACCCCGAGGAGCTGAGCCCGGACGCCAAACAGGATCTCATCGACCTCTATCGTCGGTGGCGATCCGAATAAAGAGCCCACCGAGCGACAACTTATCCACACGCTCGAATGGGCCGACGTGGGTCACTCACCCAGTGTTCTGGGATACGTTGGCGTGTCTTTGCCAGGTCTGGCCAGCTGATTGATGTCCTCTGGGTGTAGGTTTCAATCTGCCTTCTGCAGCGAGGGTCCAACAAGGCCGGGGACGGAGTCTTCCAGCCAGGAGTCGATGGATCCAATGACGACGCTGAGGAAGAGGCAGCCCAAAGATGACGACGCGGGGGCCGACATCGCAGATGATGGAACTGTCGATCGTTCGAGCGTTGGGAGTGGGGGCATCCCGTATCAGGAGTGGTCTGACATCGATCTCGTTGGGTCCCTCGTCGATGAGTGCGGAGACGCATACGCTGAGCTATACCGACGCCACCGGCGCTCAGTGTCTGCCGCAACGCGAATGGTTCTGGTCAACGACGACCGATGCGAGGACGTCGTCGCAGAAGTATTTGTGGACCTGTGGTTCTTCCCAGAGAAGTTCGATCCGGCGCGGGGCTCTCTTCTCGCCTTCCTCAGAATGAGGGCCCGAGGCCGCGGCATCGACATGGTGCGTTCTGAAGCAGCACGACACCGACGTGAGCAGACCGATCAACGGGCGGACGTGACTTACGCCAAGGATCCCGATACGGTCATCCTCGCGACGGAGAGCGCCGCGGCGGTACGAGAAGCACTGGCCTCGCTGCCGGTCACCGAGAGTGAACCGATCTACCTGGCGTTCTTTTCGGGTATGACGTATAGAGCGGTAGCTGCCCAACTGGACCTCCCCGAAGGAACCGTCAAGAGCCGGATCCGCGCTGGATTGAATCGCCTTCAGACATGCCAGGGACTGCGGCTGGAACGTACTATCGACGCCAACAGTGAAGCTTCGGGTGACGCCCACACCAGTTCAAACGCGAAGAGGCCCGTACGATGATCGAGTGGGAATCTGAGGTCCGCCACCCGCCTCGACTTGCAGCAGTCGAGAGGTCGGGTCTCACGGGGATCGGTCCCGAGGATGCCTTCGACCGATTGATTGAGCTGGCTGTCCAACTGACGGGAGTGCCGCGAGGTGTGATTGCACTGGTTGATTCAGAGCGAACTACCGCGATGAGTTCCGTCGGCTTCCCCGAGGGATTGCCACTGTTCGCACCGATCGAACTCTCCTTCTGCAGATTCGTTGTCAGCTCCGGCCGGCCGTTTATCGTCGAGGATGCCCACAGTGACCCTCGGACCGTGGGCGACCCGGCGATAGATGCATTCGCGGCTGTCTCGTGGGCCGGGTACCCGATCGAAGATGCCGACGGGGTTGTTCTCGGAACCTTCTGTGTCATGGACTCTGTACCCCACGAATGGAGCGCCCTGGATCTGCAGGTTCTTGCCACGTTGGCCGGGTCCGCATCGACAGAGATCGCGCTCAGACGACTTCGGGCTGAACTTCCTGCCCCTGGGCCTAGCGTCTAATCCATGCTGACCGGGGCCTCTTCGCCGCCTCCTGCCCCACCCCGTCGGGCCAGTTGAGCGGAATCCCCCCAGTTACTGCTGCTGACCCGACCAGTGCAGTATGCGCTTGCTGAGTCGGACAGAACAGGGCACAAGGTCACCATTCCATCTTCGCCGAGATAGGAGTAGGCTCCTAAGCGTCGGTTCGATGCTCCGAACCAGGGGTTGCTTGAGCTGGGAAACCACAGGGATTCGATGGTGGAATTCGCCAGCAGCTCCGTATGTCCGAGCTGCGGAAGCTGGAATGTCCGAACTGCCTACGCCGCATATGGCGGCGGAGGCGCACTTCAGGAGAGTATTTCCGGTGAGTGCCGCACCTGCACCTTTGTGTGGGTCCAAGAGTCGTGCTTGGAGGCCGGATGACCGACGACCTCGAGGATCAGGGCGCAGCAGAAGATACCGACCAGGCCAAATGGAATGCCTCCGAATGGCACGGTAAGACGCTCATCGACAGCGATGGCGAGAAGATAGGCAAGCTGCAAGATGTCTATGTCGATGTCGAGACTGATGAGCCCCAGTTCGGGACCGTCAAGGAGGGCTTCATCGGTCGGCACCTGACGTTCGTACCTCTGGGAGGACTTCAGATCGGTCCCGACGAGCTGCGGGTCCAAGTGACCAAGGACCGCGTTCGAACTGCTCCCGATATCGAGATGCACGGTGAGGAGCTCACCCAGGCGGACGAGTCGACCCTCTATCACCACTTCGAGATGAACTACACGCCGATCGACACGGAGAGCGGTCGCCGCCTGGCCCGGAGGTGAATGGTCCGCAACAGCAGTCGATTCGATTTAGGCTCGACGTTCTACCGCTAGTAGTTCACTGCAGGGGCCACGTCTCACAGCGGCAGCGATTTGGCCCCCGGTTTCGGGCCGGGGGCCTTGTCGCGTCCATCTCTTAGGGTGGTCCGATGGACTACTACGCCGAGGCGTTCTGCCTACTGTCTCAGCGCTGCTTTAGGCTCATCCAGGAGAACTGGACGGGTCACGCCCAGCATTGTCCCTATCCGTCGGAGTGGCGGGGTCGGTTCAAGGATGGGGCCGGCAAGTGGCACACGGTCGAATCCTGTGTTGGTCACCGGGCCGACCTGGAATCCGTTCGACGGATCCGGGGAGCGGTCCCTGTTCGCTCGGGTTTGCCCTGGAACGCCTGAGGGAATGAAAGCCGGGGCCGTCGATCGGGGCAGCAGACCTCTTCAACGAACCGCGGCCGTCCAACCATACAGATGGGGTAGCTAACGGCTGTTTGGCTGATGCTTGCTCTACCATGACGTTCGGTGGCGGATCCGGCTCGACGGGCTGGAAAAGGCCGGGCCGGGAGTTGGGTGGCGGAACCCGACTCAACCGGCCCGGTGGTCGGACCCTACCTTGCGAACGGAGGATCGCCGTGGACAGGGCAAATGTCCAGTTCGGCGTCCTCGGTTGCCGTCTTCCAGCCGTTCATTTCGAACCGCAGCCGCAACAACTCAGGGGTCATGGCCGGGGCGTCAACGAGTGCGGACGCAGCGCGGCAGCCATAGGCATCGCACTGAATCCGGTTTCCATCCACGGTCATCCCCGTGATTCTTGGGCGTATCTTGAACCGAAAAATAGAGCACAAGGTCCCTACGTTCAGGGAACGTCTGACCTCTACGCCACCGACCGCCTGAGCCGGGTCCTTTCCTTGCCCTTGCGCCCCCTAGACCCCTGCGGTGCATATCGGGGCGGAGTAACTCCCGGACCCACCGAATTCTATGCATTCATGCTTGCCCGGGGCGGCCTGTCGAGGCGCGCCCAAAACCCCCAAAAATTGCCCAGGTGGATCAAAAATCGGGATCCCGTCAGTGGCACGTGTGCGATGCGTAACGGTGATCCGCCAACTTTCTTATGACTTCCGAAGGCGCCAGCCCGCTGTAATACTCCTCTGTCGGCACCAGCAAAGGCTATCTCCGTGCCGAGCAACTGGGTGGAACCTCCGTCGTCGCCTGCAATCGCCGATTCTCGTCAGTTGGTCGCAGGTATCGGTGAAATGTCCCCTCCCAGGGAACCTTGAGGAAATACTAAAGAAACAGCAAACTCCCTCCTGCACGATGAACGTGTGCGGACACCTCAGGCGCATTTCCGAGCGAACTGTCGCAGGGTCACGTCTCATTTGAGGTGCGTCGATTCCACTGGCAGTGCACGGGGCGATCGGCACCCTCGCAATACATGAAGCGGACAACGGTGGTCGTTGCTTCGTGGGTCATCGGCACCTTGAGCACTCTGATTGCTGCGGCCGTGCTGTCGTGCAAGTTGAGCCCGAAGATTCCGCTAGTAGTCCTCAAAATGACGTTTGCCAAGGGTGCCGCCGCTAAGCGAATGGCTCTTGCTGCCCGAGCACCTGGTGGCGTTGTGGTCAAGGCTGAGCTGGCGTACGGCAACGATCCAGAGACGCGGCTGGATTGTTACTACCCCGCCGGGGTGGAAGGAACCCACGGGAGGCTCGGAACGATCGTATGGGTGCACGGCGGAGCCTGGATCTCAGGGGACAAGCGCCACCTCTCCCCCTACCTGAAGATCCTCGCCGACCGCGGCTATGTGGTGGTTGGCATCAACTACAGCCTGGCCCCTGAGGCGAAACACCCGACTCCCGCTCGGCAGGTTGTCGAGGCGCTGACCTGGCTCCAGAATCGTAGCGAGTCATTACATATCGACCCCACTCGACTGGTTCTCGCAGGTGATTCAGCAGGAGCACAGATCGTTGCCCAGGTCGCAGCCATGACATCGAACCCGACATACGCTACGGCGCTGGGCGTTGAATGCGACATGAATGCACTGGCCATACGCGGCATCATCCTGTACTGCGGCATCTTCGATGTCGTCGCCTTGGATTTCAAAGAGAGATTCCCCTGGTTCCTTCGCACCACGTTGTGGGCGTACACAGGCAGCAGGAGCATCATTGACAATCCGGCTGTCGAGCTCATGTCAGTCATGAATTGGATCACTGCAGATTTTCCACCGCCCTTCATCTCTGTCGGAAACAAGGATCCCCTCCGCAAGCAGTCCTTCGCGCTGGCAGAGGCCCTTTCGGACCTCGGAATCGAATCGGATGCCTTGTTCTTCGCCGACCGTCATCAACCCGGGCTTGATCACCAGTATCAGTTTGACGCATCATTGCGCGAGTTTGATCAAGCGCTGGATCGGTGCTTCGGTTACCTTCAGAAGGTTGTCGGTACTGGCGACGTACCATCGGCACCCCTCAACCCGGTGCCGTCTTCAGGCGAATAAATAATCAAACGAGGGTGGTCGATCCGTTCGTGTCCACGTCCACGGGAGAAAGGTGAGGCCCGGCCGAAGCAGTGCGGGATGCTGGTCTCACCCCATGCCCGGGCGATTCGGGTCACTGCTCGGATCCGGTCATGTAGTCAGGGTCGTTGGAGGGCAGAGCGACGAAACGGTAGTTGTTCTTTCGCCCGAACGGCCAAGAAACGCCAAGGTGAAATCTCGCTTCTGACCCAAACTCTCAGACGAGAATCAGCTAGACGTACTGACCCCTTCGTTGCTTCCAAACTGATCAAGTCCGGAAGGTCCGGTGGCAAGCGGTCAGGTTATCTACAAGTGCGGTTAAGGGATTTCACAGTTTCAACCGCGATTCTGTCACCATGAAGATCGCTTTGAGTGATGACGACATGTCGCAAGCACCGTCGGGAGTGGCCCAACGTGGTTCGAAGTTCCGACTCCGAGGTCATCGCAGAAGATGGTGGATCCTCTTGTTCGTTTCGTTCTTCTTCTTAGTAGTCAAGTTAGGTGCCTGGGCCATTCCGAGAATGGAGCCTGCTCAACGCGAGTTTCCGTGGTGAAAATGCTCAGGTGGTGAGTTCAGGCACCCCCAAACGGGCATCAAGTCAGCGAGGCCTGACGTGTGGGCATCAGTGGGTTCTTGTACGGGGGTTGCCGGCAGCCTCAGTGTTCGTGCTCGTGGTTTGGCAAATCATGGCTCTGGCTGACGACGGTGCGATGGTGGTTCGCCATCCGACCGGGACCGTGATTCTCGCGTGCATACGCGGCTGCCTTTACGCTTGCTTCTTGTCAATTCCCGTAACAGCATTCCTGCTCCATGATCCGCCCTTGGAGCAGGATTGCCGGGCGCTCGTCCGTGCAGCAGGACTCGTAGCCACCTTCCTCCTTGTAGTCCTCGGGCTCTTCGCTCCTGCGGGTCCTCTCCTCTTGTCAGTATCCACGAAGATGGAATTAGCGGTGCTGGCTTTGACCGTGACAGCAGTGGCGTTTGCCACATGTGCGATGTGGAGTCTTGGAATGAACTTCTCGTACTGGCCCGAGGCTCGCCAACTGGTGGTCCGCGGTCCTTATCGGGTTGTGCGCCATCCCGTCTATTTGGCTGAGATCGTGATGTCGTCAGCCGTCCTCATTTCAAGCATGCGACTGACGCTGGTGGTTGGTGAATTTGTGGTGGTCGTCCTGCAACTTGTTCGTATCCGAGCAGAGGAACGACTTCTGGCAGGCACGTTTCCGGTATTCGGGGAATTCAAGGCAACGACTCCCTATCGGCTGATCCCCGGACTCTGGTAGTCGCGTTGAAGAGGTCATCTGCAGCCGGTTCATCCTGTCCTTTGAGACCGCCCGTCAGGTGGTGACGTCCCGGCGACAGAACACAATCGTGCCCGTGCCCAGAGCGAATAGGAAGTAGATGGTACTCACGCCGAGTGCGCCGCCGTAGCCGACAGCACTAGTGCCGCCCTGAGCAACGGCGGAGAGTGCTTGTCCAGGGAGCCAACGGCCTGTCTCTGTGACAGTGCCCGCAAGGATCTGCTCGACGATGAGAATGAATGCGATACCCGCGACAATGGTCAGGACCGGAGCACGCAGCAGCACGGCCAGGAACATGCCCAAGGTCATGTAGCCGATGACCGCAATTGCGATGTTTCCGAGGCCGGTGCTCAACGATCCCAATCCGCTCGTGGTGAGCCAGGCAGCAGTGGGAATGCCCTTCACGTGCGCCATTACGAGGGCTGTTGCCACTGATGCACCTGTGGCCACGACGACACCAGTAAGCATGAAGGTGACAACCGCTAAATACTTTCCGGCGAGCAGTATCTGCCGACGTGGTTGCCGAATGAGAAGTGATCGAAGCGTTCCCAAGGAGTATTCGCCGGCAAGTTGGGCCGCCGCGATCGCAAAAGCTACAACACCAACGAAAATGATCGAGGATTCCATGCCAGCCGTGATGCCTTTCGAGCTTCTGAGCACGGCGATGCTGGTAGTGGAGGCAGGATCCGGACCACCCTCAACTTGGCCCGCAGTAGCGAAGGTGAGGATGGTGCCGAGGGCCGCAACGCTGGCTAACGCCAGGTAGGTACCGATAAGCAGGCGTTTGCGACGTAACTTGATCCATTCGCTGGCGAAGGCGTGGCGCATATCGGACCTCTATCCGGCTTGAGAGGCAGTAGCGGATTCATTCTCTCCATCCGTGAGGGCGAAGAATGCATCTTCGAGCCGGGGCCGGGTCACACAGAGGTGTACGAGTGTGATGCCGCGTTCCATTGCAGCCCTGTTGAACTGACCAGAGAAACCGTCGTCGGAGGCTGCGATCGTCACTTGACCATTGACGACAGTGAATCGCTTACCCAACTGATCGGCCAGGGTGCCGAGGCCGATCAGATCTGCTGGATTTTCAGGTCTGGCTGTCACTTCAACATGCTGGGCGTCCAATAGTTCGCTGACCTGTCCCTGGAAGACCAACTTGCCCGTGCGGATGACAACCAGATGTGTGCACATCTGTTCAACCTCTGAGAGGAGGTGACTCGACACCAGTACAGTCCGGCCACCATTGGCGATGGATTGCAGCAGGACCCGCATCTCGGCGATTCCTGCTGGGTCAAGCCCGTTGGTTGGCTCGTCCAGAATGAGTAGCTCTGGATCGGGAAGCAAGGCGGCGGCGATCCCCAGTCGCTGTTTCATTCCGAGCGAGTACGACCGGAAATGGTCATCACTTCGTTCGCTAAGACCGACCGTCTCCAACAACGGCTCGATCCGGTTGTCGGCAATGTTTCCGAGCTTTGAGAGCACCCGAAGGTTTTCACGCCCCGACAGTGCGGGGTAGAAGGCCGGATTATCGACGAGGGCACCGACTTTGGGCAGGAATTCGCTCGGCTTGCTTAGTGGCTTGTCCAGGACCCACCCAGCTCCGGCCGTCGGGCGGATCAGATCGAGCAGCATCCGTATGGTCGTAGTCTTTCCCGCGCCGTTTGGTCCAACAAATCCCGATAGCGAGCCGCGCGGAATTGCCAAATCGATGCCGTTCACCGCCATTCGTGTGCCGTAAGTCTTGGTAAGACCTATGGTCGTGACCGCGAACTCGGAGTGCGGCTGGAGTCGTGACGCAGCGGATGTCGCCATTGCGCCATGATGCGGCATGGACATTGGCAAGGGATCTTGATCATCTGCAGACTGCCTGTGACCTACTTTTCGAGGGTGTCCCAGGCGGAAGCTTCGGACGTAGTGACGGGACAGCAGCAACGAGACTTGAGTCCGAGACGACCTTCTTCCTGTCAGTGTTGGCTCACCGCGGATAATCCCCAACTCAGCACGGGATGTGGACGCCTTGCCGTGGAACCTGCCGATCTGCATCGAGGGACGGTCAGGGCCCGGCGGATTGGATGCAGATGCGGTCGAGGAGGTCAACTCGAAGCGCTCTGTACGGCTCGTTCGGGAACGTGGGTAGGGAGGAACACCCGAACGTGGGTACCTCTGCTGGGACTGGAGTCGAGCGTGATTTGACCTCCGTGGGCGGTGACCAGTCCGGCCACGATGGGAAGCCCGAGCCCGGTCCCTGCTCGGGTTCGACTGGCTTCCCCTCGCCAGAAACGGTCGAAGGCGTGGGCTGCGCTCTCAATATCCATTCCCGGGCCTGAGTCGTCAACCTCAAGGACCGCGCAACCTGGAACCTGGTACATCCGGACCGCAACCGTCGCGGTTGGGGGTGTGTGTCTAAGACAGTTGGTGATCAGGTTCACGATGACCTGGCGAAGGGCGGCGGGGTCGCCTTCTGTGATCACGGGTCCGTCGTTGACTACTCGAATCTCTCGGGTGGGGTTTGTCGCCGATGCGTCGAGGACGGCATCGTGAACTAGCGACACGATGTCCACAGAGGCCCGGTCGAGGGGTCGACCTTCATCAAGGCGGGCCAGGAGCAGCAGGTCCTCGACTAGCCCCGCCATTTGCGTGCTCGATTGACCGATGCGGCGCATGGCATCGTCCCGCAGATCGCCGCTACGTAGGTCTCCCTGACGCCAGAGGTCGGCGATTCCCATGATGACGGATACCGGCGTGCGGAGCTCGTGCGAGGCATCGGCAATGAACTGGCGCAGTCGGACTTCGGTCGATTGTTGTTCGTCGAGCATGACGTTGAAAGCTTGAGCAAGGTGTGCCGCCTCGGTACCCTGCCCCCCGCCCGTGACCCGTCGAGATCTGTCACCCGCCGTGATTGCATCGGCCACCTCGGTTACCTCCGCGATGGGACGGAGGCCAAGCCGGCCAACCCAAAATCCCGCGGCGATGAGGACTCCGAAGATGACGAGCCCAGCTCCGAACACTGCGAGCCGGAGTCGATTAACTGTGGCGTCCACCTGGTCCAGAGAGATGGCTACGAGCAGTTCAAATTGGGTGTTGGGAGGGCGGATAAGCACAGCTCGCCACCGATCGGGGCCGCTGCGCGACCCTACTGTCGTCACGACGATGTCGTGCTGAATCGGCTTTGACACAATCGAGGGAGTCTTCGGGCTCTGACCGTGATCACCGAGCGGACTGACGAGCACGTTCCGGTGGCCTTGGGACAAGGTGGCGACGTAGAACTCACTGATTCCGTTGGCCGGAAGCTTGTCGCGCGAAGGGCCCGAAGGCCGGACGGCGGCACCCAGAGGCGCTCGATCAATCGAACCGACGACGGGGAAGGCTGATTCGATCTGTTGGTCGAGTTGCTGGAATTCGGCTGCCTCAACCGTCCGGATGAGCAGCACTCCAAGTAAAGCAACGACCGCCAAAAGCGCGACAGCGGCAATGTAGAGACGACGGCGGAGCGTCACGAGTTGATCAGCGCCCGTCCAATCGGTACCCGACCCCACGCACGGTGTGGATCAATTGAGGAGGCTTGGCATCGATCTTGCGCCGCAAGAGGGAGACGAAGGTCTCCACCACCGTTGACTCACCCTCGAAGTCATAGTTCCACACGTGATCGAGGATTTGGGCTCTGCTCATGACATGCCCGGCGTTGCGGAGAAGAAAACGGAGCAGCTTGTATTCGGTCAGAGATAGCGCCACCACCTTTCCGTGGCGGGTCACAACATGGGCATCGTCGTCGAGCACCAGGTCGGCACAGCTCAGTAGTTGCGGCGTAGCCGCGGCGCCCGTGCGACGAAAAATGACCTGTACCCGCGCTACCAGCTCCTCGACGCTGAACGGCTTGATCAGGTAGTCGTCGCCGCCAATGGTCAGACCGCGAACTCTGTCCTCAATCGCGTCGGCAGCGGTAAGGAAGACCACGGGAATGCCGATGCCTTCGAAGCGCATGCGTCGGCAGACTTCGAATCCATCGAGGTCCGGAAGCATGACGTCCAGAATAATGAGGTCAAATGCTTGCGAGTCGGTCGTGAGTGCCAGTGCCTCACGGCCATTTTGTGTTTCGACGGTGTCAAATCCCGCCAGCCGGAGGGCCGTCGTCACGACATAAGCGACGTTCTCTTCGTCCTCGACTACAAGAATGCGGGGAGGCATGGTCGGATTTTGGCAGTCCTTCCTTGAGGTTTCCTCGGAGTTTTCTGTGAATCGGATAGGTCTCGACCGCGGGGTTGGTGGCGCCTTCCTTCGGGCCCGAAAGTCCTTGCTGGCCCGTCAACCACCGTCCCATCGGTATCCGACGCCTCGCACGGTGTGGATGAGCTGGGGCGGCTTGCTATCGATCTTCTTCCGCAGCGATGAGATGAACGTCTCCACGACCGTGGCTTCGCCGTTGAAGCCGTAGCTCCAGACGTTGTCACGGATTTCGTCCTTGCTCATAACATGGCCCGCATTGCGAATCAGGAATCGGAGCAGCCGGTACTCGGTGGGTGAGAGGTCAATCTCCTCTTCGCCCCGGATCACCCGCCAGGCATCGTCGTCCAACACCAAGTTGTCAGAGGCGTGCACACGCGATTCGAGCATTTGGCCGGTACGCCGCAAGATAGAACGTACCCGGGCGACGAGTTCCTCGACACTGAACGGCTTTGTCAGGTAGCCGTCGGCGCCAAGCGTCAACCCCCGGATCCGGTCCTTCAGCTCGTGACGTGCTGTGAGAAATATCACTGGCACGTCCACCCCGATGGTCCGCAGCTCTCCGTACAGTTCGAATCCGTCGAGCCCTGGCATCATTATGTCGACGATGATTAGGTCCAACGGGTCGCTGGCCTGAGCAAGCCGAAGACCGTCGGTCCCGTCCGCTGCTTCGACGGTCTCGAAACCCGCGAGCCCGAGAGCGGTGACAATTACATAGGCAACATTCTCTTCGTCTTCAACGACAAGGATGCGAGGTGGCACGCGTGAATCGTGGCAGTCACACCTCTTCGTTTCCTTAACGTTGGTTGGCTCTTTCGGCGAGGTCCGGTGATTCGCCGAAAGGGTGCGTCCCGGCTGTGGGGGCCTTTCAGGAAACTCGCAAGTTCCCTGGACAGCTTTCACAGACCAACGTGTCATCGTTCCCACTCATGATCCTCAAATATGCCCCCGTTCGACCGGCAAACCGGACGTGCCGGTATGCGAGTGCCGTGCTGGTTCTTGGTGTCCTTGGTCTTCTTTTCAGTGCCTGCAGTAGTAGCGGATCGGCTGCCACCACTTCGACGACATCGTCCGCCAAGGCGTCTGGTGGGGCTTCACTCTCAGCGTTCCGGCAGTGTCTCTCCAAGCACGGGGTGAGCCTGCCCAGTTTTTCCGGGTCCGGCAGACCGCCAGCCGGTGCCGGTGGAGCGCCAGATGAAGGCGCTCCTCCTACGGGATCTGGGGGGGCTCCCGGCGGGGCTGGGTTCAACAACAATCCAAAGTTCGCCGCGGCAGCCAAGGCCTGTGCCAGCGTTGAACCGAAGGGAGGCTTTGGGGGCACTGCCGCGAATAGTTCGGCCTTTGCTGCCTACCGCAACTGCCTGAAGCTTCATGGGGTCACACTGCCGAGCGGCACCCCTGGATCCACTCCTAGCTCCGTCAACACAACCAGCGCCGCCTACCAGGCGGCCCAGACGGCGTGTGCGGCATTGAGACCGAAGGCCGGTTCGACTCCTCCCTCGACGGGCTCATAGGCCTCGGGTTGACAGGAACCCGACCCTCGCCATCTGTCGACGAAACTCGAAAGGGACCGCACCTCATGCCTGAAGGAAACACCGGCCGCTCACGACGCAAATTGGTCGGCTACCTCGCCTTGACGCTCGCCGTCGCCGTTGCCGCCACAATTGCTCTTTACTCGATCTACCAATCACCATCTGCGGCATCAACCGGGGTGGCCAGAACAGTCTCCGTGACGCGAGGAACCGTGCAGTCGAGCGTATCCGCTTCAGGTAACACTTCTGCGGCTACGTCGGCCGACGAGGACTTCAACAATTCCGGCACTCTCACCGCCGTCAACGTGGCCGTGGGAGAGAAGGTCACAGCTGGACAAGTCCTGGCCACCATAGATTCCACCCAGGCTGAGGCGAACCTTAAATCCGCGCAAGCGTCGCTGGCTGGGGCCCAAACGACGCTCGCTCACGACCAGGCCGGAGGGACGCCCTCGCAACAGGCGCAGAATCAGGCCACGTTGGTCTCTGCCCAGCAACAGCTCACCTCGGACCAGAACCAGCTGACCAGCGATCAGACATCTCTGCAGACGGCCCAGTCCACCTACGCCGCCGACCAAGCCCTCGGTTGCCCGGCCTCTGCATCGTCGAATACAGCGAGCGGCGCATCGAGTAGCACATCCGGGACTTCCGGAACCGGCGCGACTGGCACGGGTAGCGGAACACCGAGCGTCGCCGTCTCTCATTCTGTCTCCGCTCCGGCGGTGACAACGGGATCCGCCAGCAGTGCTGGTACCACGTCGGCGTCCTTGAGCGGCACGGTCAATCCTGACGGGGCATCGACGGACTACTACTTCGAGTATGGCACGACCGCGTCATTCGGCACGTCGACGGCCTATACCAGTGCCGGCTCAGGTTCAACATCCCAGCAGGTGTCGGTGACGGTGACTGGTCTCGCGCCCAACACCAGCTACCTCTTCCGCATCGTGGCGACAAACTCCACCGGAACGTCGGCCGGGGTCGCCGTTGTATTCGCCACGGCCCAGAGCTCGTGTGTCACCGACCAAGAGAACATCACCACTTACCAGCAGGCCGTGGCCAAGGACCAGTCGACGGTGTCGGCACAGGAGCTCACCGTCCAGTCTGCTCAGGCGAGCCTGCAGGTGACTCCCTCGACGATCGCCCAGGACGAAGCAACGGTCACCCAAGATGAGGCGACGGTCACGACGGACACGAAAGCGTTGGCCAACTGCACCCTGATCGCATCAATCAGCGGCACCGTCACTGCTGTCAACAACTCGGTCGGTGAGACAGTGGGCGGATCCGGATCGTCGACCACCGGCAGCACGGGTTCGACCGGCAGCACGGGTTCGGCCGGCAGCACGGGTTCGACCGGCAGCACGGGTTCGACCGGCAGCACGGGTTCGGCCGGCAGCACGGGTTCGACCGGCAGCACGGGTTCGACCGGCAGTTCGAGCTCTGGCTCCTCGTCGACGTCAACGTTCATCACGATCGAGAGCCTGGGCAGTCTGGAGGTAGTGGCCGACTACGCAGAGGCTGACGCAACAAAAATTGAGGTCGGTCAACCGGCTACCGTCACCCTCGCAGCCTTGCCTGACACCGAGGTCACTGGTCTCGTCACTGCCGTTTCTCCGACTTCGACCGTCGTCAGCAACGTCGTGGAGTATCCGGTCACCATCGCTCTGGAGAGCGCCCCGTCGGATGTGAAGGAAGGCATGACGGCCGAAGTCGCCGTCATTGTCCAGACTGCCAATGACGTGCTTCAGCTGCCCAGCGCGGCGATCACCACGACCGGCACGACCTCCACAGTGAAGGTTCTCTCCGATGGCGTCCAGAAGACGACGCCGGTCACGCTGGGACTAGTCGGCACGTCCTATACCGAAATCACGAGCGGGCTGACGGAAGGTCAAAAGGTGGTGGAGCCCACTGCCAGCGTGAGCGCCTCGACGAGCTCGGGCACTTCCAGCCCCTTCGGCGGCGGCGGTGGAGGAGGCCTTGGAGGGGGTGGCTTCGGTGGTGGAGCACCGTGACGTTCGCCACGATGAGCAATAGCCTGGCGCCTTCCGGCAACACGTCCACAGGCAAGGTGGCACCGCGGTGGCCAGTCATCGCACTCTCCGACATCGTCAAGCGATATCAGATGGGCGGCAACGACGTCTTCGCAACACGCGGCGTGTCTCTCGCTGTAGCACAGGGTGAATTCGTCGCAATCATGGGGGCTTCGGGATCGGGGAAGTCCACGCTGATGAACATCATCGGGTGCCTGGATGTTCCCACCAGTGGGCACTACCGGCTGGATGGTGTGAACATTCGCGAGCTCGATGACCGAGAGATCTCGCGCATACGAAATCGGAAGATCGGCTTCGTCTTCCAGAGCTTCAATCTGCTGGCCCGCATGTCTGCGGTCCAGAACGTGGAGCTCCCTATGGCTTATGCCGGCGTCAAGCCGAAAGAACGTCGTCGCCGTGCCGAGGTCGCACTCGATTCGGTGGGCCTCAGCGAGAGGATGAACCACTTCCCGAGCGAGATGTCAGGAGGGCAGCAGCAACGGGTGGCGGTTGCTCGCGCCATCGTAACCAACCCTGCGTTGATACTGGCCGACGAGCCGACCGGCAACCTCGACTCCGCCTCCAGCGTAGATGTCATGTCGATGTTCGCCAGACTTCATGCGCAGGGTCGAACCGTGGTCATGATCACCCACGAGGAAGATATCGCCGCCTATGCCACTCGGGTGGTTCGCCTTCGAGACGGCATGATCACCCAGGACTATCACCAGAAGCCTATCGATGCCCACGGCGAGCATGTGGCCCATGCGGTAGCGGCCACCCTGCCGCATCGTGCAGAGGAGGGCGGGCGATGAGCGTCTGGGGAAACGTGATCATGGCCCTGCGGGGCATCAGCTCAAACTGGCTGCGTTCGCTCCTCACCATGCTTGGCGTTCTCATTGGCGTGGCCGCGGTCATCGTCCTGTTGGCTGTTGGGACTGGATCGTCTCAGGCCGTCGAGTCGCAGATCGATAAATTGGGGACGAACACCCTGACGGTCTTCAGCAGCGGACGATTTGGGGGCGGCACCTCGCAGACCGGAACTCAATCCCGCAATGCCACGCTGACCGGCACCGATGTGACACTCATCTCCGACAAGAACAGTGCTCCCGACGTGGCGTCCGTCTCGCCGGTCATCTCAACCAGTGAGACAGCCACTTACAACGGAGCTACCTACTCGACTTCGGTCATCGGATCGACTCCGTCGTATCTGACCGCCTCGAACTATACGGTGTCGGCCGGGCGCTCTATTACCAACGCTGACGTGGCCCACCACTCCGAAGTCGTGGATATTGGCTCCGATGTGGCCAGCAACCTCTTTGCTACCGGATCCGACCCTCTGGGCAAGCAGATCCAGATCGGTTCCGCTGAGTTCGACGTCGTCGGAGTCCTGGCCTCAAAGGGCAGCAGCGGTTTGTCGAATCAGGATGCGGTTGCCATCGCTCCGTATACCGCCGTGCAGGATCAACTGACCGGAGAATCAGAGTCCTTCTCCGAGCTCTTGGTCCAGGGGAAGTCGTCGGCTACCCTGTCGCTCGCCCAGAGCGAGGTGGAAAGCATTCTCGCCGCACAGAACGACACCACGGTGGCCGACCTTCCCTTCAGCGTCTTGAACCAGGCCAGCCTCCTTTCCACCGCGACGTCGAGTTCGAAGACCTTCACTGCGCTGCTGGGCTGGGTGGCGGCAGTGTCGCTATTGGTCGGCGCCATCGGCGTTATGAACATCATGCTAGTTACCGTCACCGAGCGCACACGGGAAATCGGCATTCGCAAAGCCATCGGGGCACCAAAGTTCATTGTGCTCGGTCAGTTTTTGATTGAGGCTGTCGTGATCTCACTTCTCGGGGGTGCCGTCGGGGTACTGGCTGGCTTAGCCGTCGCTAGGTTCAAGATCGATGGGGTGCAGCCGGTCCTCGCCACCTACTCGATTCCTTTGGCCTTCGGTGTCGCATTGATGGTCGGCGTCTTTGCCGGTCTTTATCCGGCCTATCGCGCTGCCTCTCTTCGCCCGATCGACGCGTTGAGATTCGAGTAATTGAGGAAGGTGCACCGCAATGCCCACATCCGATTCAGAGAGCATCGTCGAGAGCGGCCCTCCGACCGAAGAGCTCCGCACAGACAACACTGCTCAGGTTCCAGCCGTGTCGACACTTGATCCAGCCGACACGACATCGGATCTAGAGGCACTCTTCGCTGAGGAACAGGAAGACTGGCCGACCCAGGGTCCAGCCAAGGGCGTTCGAATGCCATGGCTGGCGGCCCTTCTCCTGATCTTGTTGGTGGCATCGATTGGTATTTGGGGCGGCGCTTACATGCAACGACACTCATCGAGTTCTACCTCATCAGCGGCTTCGGGCTTCCCGTTTGCCGCCCTTGGTGGTTCTCGCACAGGCGGAGCAGGCGGGGCAGGTGGGTTGAGCGCTGCATTGGCGAATATCACCTCGGGTACCGTCACCGACATCATCGGGAACACGTTGTATGTGACCAACGCCAGCGGCAATCTCGTTGCGGTTACAGTCGGTCCGAATACCACTATCGACCGGAACGCAAAATCATCGCTCTCCGCCGTCAAACCCGGCGACACAGTGACGGTCCAGGGCACGAAGTCCTCCACCGGTTCGGTTTCGGCCGCCTCGGTGTCGGCAACACAATCCGGAGTATCCACCACGGGCGGCTTTGGTGGGTTTGGCGGACTCAGCGGCGCGCCTAGTGGGGCGTCGGGTGCGCCTGCCGGTTGATCGAGTAGCCGAAACTCCAAAACCATCGATAGCGCCGGTCAGGCGATTACGTCAATGCGGCGACGAAAGGTACTCTGCGGATTGCCGGCCCCATTGTCAACTCGGCCGTCAAGGAACTGAGGAGTCGGGGTCAATCTGAGTGTCGCACGCTTCGCGACCGCCAGTCCCATGACCCATCTGTTCTCATTCCACCGAAGACCAGAGAGAAGATGGCGACTATGTCGGGTTCAATGGCCGTGGACCGAATGTTGGGCAACGAGAACCACCACGACCTCGCCCAACGTGATGGGGCAGTCGAAGTCGAGTCAGGCTCGCAGGCGAGACCGCCTAAGCCGGCTCCGGATGAACCGCAGGTACACGATCGCCATGATCACGCCGGGATAGACGGTGCGAAGAGGTGTGTCGCCTCTACCAAGCTGGCCATACGTCCACTGAGATCGGGCGGTTGTTTGAGGTGTCAGCCGACACGATCCTCCGGGCCCTGCGACGAGCGGGAACCGAGATCCGATCGAACCTAAATTGTGGAGCAGTAGGTCGTTCGATGGATCACATACTCAATCTGCGGGCGGGATCGCCCCCTTTCAGGCCATCAGTTCTCGATAGGGACAGAGGGTTGCGCGCTGCGCTGAGGGCGCCCGCGGCGTGGTACGTCGCCTGCGTCGGCGGGCAGTCGACCAGTGTCATCGAGTGCGTGCCGGAGCAGAAATTCAATGTGCGCGTTTGTGCTCCGCAGTTCGTCCGCTGCCCACCGTGCAAGCGCAACATGAACTGCCGGATCGATGCGGAGGAGAAGGTTCTTTCGTTGGGACATGGTTTCAGCGATATCTATTCCCTTAGCTTGAAGCTGCTTGCTAAAGTGATATCATAAAGCTATCATATTTATGATCACAGCACAGATCACTGACGAAACCGCCGAGGAGCTCATCCATGGGTGACCGATCGCTCAGAGCCCCAGCACTCTCAGTTGACCACCTTTCAAAACATTTCGGCAACCGGGTCGCCTTTGACGATGTCTCGTTCGAGGTCAGCCAGGGCGAAGTATTCGGTTTCCTGGGTCCCAACGGCGCGGGCAAGACGACGACCGTACGGACATTAGGCACACTGATCGCACCCACCAGGGGCACGGCAACGGTGGCCGGGATTCCACTCTCTTCAGGAAAAGACGAGGAGATACGCAAGAGGATCGCGATAATGCCGGAATCGCCCGGCCTCTATCTCCGACTTACGGTGGCCGAGAATCTCGAATGCTTCGCCGGTCTCTACGAACTATCCAACAGTAATGAACGCATCGAGGCCGTCCTTCGAGCCGTTCATCTCGTCGACCGAGCCAATGATCCGTGCCATGCCTTGTCGAAGGGTCTCCGACAGCGAGTCAGTTTGGCAAGGGCACTGCTCAGCGATCCCTCAGTGCTTTTCCTCGACGAACCGACTTCCGGCTTGGATCCGGCTGCCGCTCACGCCGTCCACGACTTGATTGATGGACTCCGAAAAGAAGGCGTGACGATCTTCCTCACCACGCATCGCCTCGAAGAGGCCGAGCAGTTGTGCGACCGGGTTGCGATCTTGAACACGACACTCCGCACGATCGGCCGACCGGAAGAGCTGCGCGACAGAATATTTCATAAGTCAATCGAGGTGAAAACAGGCAGTCCGTTACCCGATCCTGGCGCCGTTCTAGACGGTCTGCCGGGTGTCGATAGTTGGAGTCTCGACGGGGCGGGCGTCTACGTCATCGCCGTGTCTGACCCGACGGTTGCAGCTCCGGAGGTCACGCGAGCGCTCGTTCGCGCTGACGCCGACCTCTTGTCGCTTGTCGAAACGCGGCATTCGCTTGAGGAGGTCTATCTCGAGCTGATCGACGAGCAAACGGAGGGTAAAGGCAAATGAGGCTCAGCACCATGCGCACGCGCGCCATCTTCCGAAAGGAGCTTCGGGAATACCGACGGAACCGCCTAATCGTGGTGACGATGGTAATTCTGCCCCTCGTGTTCATTGCCATTCCGATCGTCCTGGTCTTCACGGCCTCCCATTCAGAGTCGAGCACTCAGCTCGCCAATTCGATCGGCGCAGAACTGCTGTTAATGCTGGTCATACCAGCCGTGATCCCCTCCACGCTGGCCTCATATTCCGTCGTTGGGGAGCGCGACCAGGGGACCCTTGAACCTGTTCTCACCACGCCGATTCGCAGCGAGGAATTCGCGATCGGCAAGGCACTCGCAGTGCTGGTCCCAACGCTCGTGATCTCGTACGTGGCATTCCTCATCTATCTCGCCTGCGCTCTATTTGCTCATCCGTCGGTGACATCTGCGGTCTTCACGAGTTCACATCTGCTCATCTTGGTGTTATTCACTCCGCTCCTCGCTAGCTGCTCGATCTGGGCCGGTATTGCGGTCTCGACCAGAGCGAGCGATGTGCGTGTCGCCCAATCGCTCGGAACATTTGCCAGCTTCCCACTCCTTATTCTGACGGCCTTGATCTTGTTCAACGTCATCCCACAAACTGTTGGCTCCATCCTCGGCTTGGTGGCAGTGCTCTTGCTATTCGCCAGCCTCGGTTGGCGCCTTGTCTCAGCAATGTTCAATCGCGAACGCCTCGTCAGCGGGAGCCGGTCGTGACTTGGGTAATCTTGGTTCGCCGCTTCATCATGCGTTATCCCGACCTCGGAACATCTCCCTGACCACCGCTTTGGGGATCGGTTCCTTGCCCTGTGCTGGGGCGCCTTTCTGCTCCAGCAAACGCTTCTATTCGAGCAGTTGCGTCGTTAAATGCGATCGGCGACGCCAACACGCCGGATCGACGGTTACCGCGCCCTTGCAAGGTGGGTGGGCCAACGTGGGTCAGCTGAGCGTTCCGCAAGCGGATCCGTGTACGGCACTGCTTAGCTCGCTCTTCAAACTGCTGGCCAGGTACCCGCAGGGAATTGTCATATCTAGACAGCAAAAAGCAGCCGATTCACGATGAGGCGGCTCTGGCCGCTGTCGGTAACCCGAGAATCCTTCTGCCCGACCCATGCCTGGAGGCGCACTATGACAGCGCTACTTGTCGGATACGCCCGCGTATCCACCGATCAGCAGGATCCGACTTCCCAATGCGACAGCCTAGACCTAGGGTGAGTCTTGTTGGGTCGTTTCATCGGGTCCTTCCACCCTCTCAAGGTGGAGAACGGGTTCGAATCCCGTTGGGACTGCTCGTTGGCATGAACCCCGCTTGGCGGTCCAGGGTAACTTTCTCAGAGAGTTCCTCGGGGGCTAGAGCCATTGCTACTCGCTTTGGTACTGAATCAGCTTTAAACGGTAGCCCGTCCAGGGATGAATCCAGCCCAGTAGGCGGCCGTAATTCGATTGGGCATCGCGCCTTCCCGATCAGTTAGCGGCTTCGTTCGTCCGGTATGACAAGTCTTGCTGGGTTCCCTTCGGTTCTCAATGTTCAGAATCACGAGAGGTAGAGTGCGAGCACGGTTCCCCAGAAGAGGACGAGCCATAGATCGGTGGCACGGCGCAGCCAGGTCGGGGCAGTCCGGACCTCCATGAAGGTGCGGATGATAAGCCGGCACTTGACCAGCACGATGGCCAGTACGATCACGGTCACCGCGGTGCTGCCTACGTAGTGTCCGTGCACCCGGGTACTGCGGCCCAACCACGAGGCCACGATGGTGATGGCAATGGTGATGGCCCAGACGTAGGTGAGCCGCCGGGTCGGGGCAATTGTCATCGTTCTCATCGCATCACGTAGATCAACGCAAAGATCACGATCCACACCAGGTCCACCATGTGCCAGAAGGTGGCTCCCGACTCCACCAGGGAGACCCGGTACGGAAGAGGACGCCGGAGGTCGCGGAGCACGACGGTCAGAATGATCAACCCCACTACGACGTGAATCAGGTGGACTCCGGTCAAGATGAAGTACCAGGTGAAGAACTGGTTGGTGGCCACGGTGTGGCCATGGCTGATCTCTGACCACCACTCGTAGGCCTTCAACAGGATGAACAGAATGCCGCACAGCCCGCCCGCCTTCACCAGGCGGATCGTCTGTTGTCGGTTACTCGATCGGGCGGCGAGCACGCTTCGGGCCACGAACCATGAGCTGGTCAGCATCAACACCGTGTTGAGCAGGCCAATGTTCTGGTTGAGATCCTGCTGTGAGGCGAGGAAGACGGCCGGCTCTCGGGCGCGCTCGACCATATAGACGATGAAGTACACGGCGAAGATGACCATGTCCCCCAGAACGAAGACCCACATGCTCATCTCCCCAGGCAGGCGCACCTCTCGCCCGCAACCGGCATCGACAGCCTGCTCAGGAATGGAGTTGTCGCGTAGGGATGCGGTCTGCTCGAAGCCCATCAGAAGTCCTGGATCGGCTCGCCGGGCGGCTGCTGCTCAATGGCCTTGCGGAGCATGAGGATCTGACAGCTCAGCCATACCGCGAAGATCAGGGTCCCCTGCCAGAAGCTGATCACACCGTTCCAGGCGAACGGCCCGCTCTTGAAGATGAAGATCGGCGCCGCCAGAACTTCGGTCATGATCTGCCAGATGGTCACGTACGCCAGCCACTGGGGGAAGATCCGGTTCTTGTCCAGGAGAATGGCCAGGGCGAAGACCAGGTACATGGTGATGAAGCAGCCCAAGGATCCGACGAAGAACAGAAGCCCCATGTCGTAGAGCATCACCACGATGTGGGGATTCCGGTCGGGACGGAACACGGCGGCAAGGAAGCAGAACGCGGCGAAGAGGCAGCCGGGGATGGCGCCGACGGACAGCGCGGCCAGGTAGGCGTAAGCCCACCCGGAGCCCACCGACATCCGTTTCATGTGGTGGGCAACCAGTCCGTTCGCCCAGGTGGAGAAGCCGATCACGATCATCAACAGGACGAACCCGATCTTGATGGTCAGGGCGTGGTCGTGGAAGAACCCGACGATCTGGGGGGTGGTGACATCAGGTCGGGGCGGAGGCATGACCCGGGCCAGTACGACGAAGATGATCCCGAAGAGGGTGTAAAAGACGGGCATGCTCCACCAACAGATCCACTGGTCCGTTTTGGAGTCCTGTCGGTAGCGATTGGGATCGGCGGTTGTGGCGGTGGGCGCCGCTTCGAGCGAGGTGCTGCTCACGATGCCACCTGCTCCTCACGGGCCTGACGATTGATGGCGATGCGCAGGGCGATGAACATCACGATGAGGAACGTGGCGAACGCCGCGATTTTCAGCCAGAAAGAAATGGCCCCGTTCCAGGCCAGTGGCCCGGTCCGGACCGCAGCGGCGCAGGCTGCCGGCGCCACCACGGCGGCGATGATGATGTTGAAGTGGCCGATCCATCGGGGGAAAATCGGGACTGGTCGGGCGTCGAGATAGATGGCCAGAGCCAGGATGATGTTGGCAGCAACGAACATGCCGACCGGCGCGGTGAAGATGATCCAGGCCAGATCGTTGAGGAGCTGGACTAGTTCCGGGCTTCGGTCGGGCCGAAAGGCAGCAACCAGCCAGCACAGGTCGGCGATGGCAAACAGCGTTGCTCCAGTGGCCACCGCGCTGAGATAGCTATAGGCGAACACATGGCTGGGCGTGGCCATGCGTTTCATCTGCACGACGATCAGCGCAAAGAACGGCACCAGAAGTACTCCGAAGAGGTCGTACGTAATCATGCTGAAGCGGATCATGGTGGTGTGCTCCCGGAAGAACGCCGCCACCTGATCAGCCGACATGTTCGGAGACATCGGCGGACGGAATCCGGGAAAGGCCACGAAGGCGATCAGGAAGACGGCGGCCACCACCGGGGTGATCCATAGGCTGATCCTCTGGGAATCGATGTTGTTGTTCGGTGCCTCGGCGGTGTCCTTTGGTCCTGACTCGGTCTGCTGCACGGCCACTGGCCCACCAACCTCGGATCGCCCTTCCGCCGGCACCGTCCCCGACAGAACTAGCCGTTCGGCTAGCCGACGGGACCGTAGCCGAGATCATGAGGCTGTTCAACCGCTCATGCGGCACCTTGGGACGAATATGCTCGCCCATTGCTCCGGCCAGGTGCCTTTATCGGCGCGAGTGCGTCCTCGAACACTCCTCCCCCGAGCGTCGTCCGAGCTGCTGCCAGAAGACGCCACTACCCGGATCGTGAAGTGGGTCGGCCCCCACCCGTCCGGCGACGGCGAGATGCCGACGCCCGTTGGCGGGTCTGGTCGAGTTGGGTTTGCAGTTCTCGGTTGACGGCCTGGAGGGCCAGGACGGCAGCGATCCCGGCCAGATTGAGGCCATCGTCGAGGAGCCCGCCGATCTGTCGGAGACGGACGAGGTCGTCATCGCTGTAGCGCCGGGTGCCACCTCGGCTGCGGGCCGGATTGATCAGGCCCCGGGTCTCGTAGAGCCGCAGGTTCTGGGGAGCACTACCCACCAGCTCGGCGGCGACGGATATTCCGTACAGGCCCCGAGTTGCATCGGGACGGTCCTGCTCCGCCGGTGGCCTCTTCGAAAATTCGTCAGAACCACTTGCCTCGGACATGGTCACCAGGATATAACAAATCTGTAGCAGTGACCATAGATCCGGAGGCGCGGAAAGGACGCCTCCGGCCGAAACAAGGAGGGTGCATGATGCTTGTTCGTTCCGATCCATTCCGTCAGGTCGACCGGTTGGCCGAGCAAGTCTTCGGAACCGTTGCTCGTCCGGCGGCCATGCCCATGGATGCCTGGCGTGACGGGAACGAGTTCGTCGTCGAGTTCGACCTGCCGGGCATCGACCCGGCCAGCATCGATCTCGATGTGGAGCGAAATGTGCTGACCGTCCGGGCCGAGCGTCGGGCCGCAACCGGGCCCGAGGTCGAGTTGGTGGCCTCGGAGCGTCCGAGAGGCGTGTTCAGCCGACAGGTCATCCTTGGGGACGCACTCGACACCGGTGGGATCACGGCCGGCTACAACAGCGGCGTGCTTCGGCTCACGATCCCGGTGGCGGAGCGGGCCAAGCCCCGCAAGATCACCGTGTCCACCAACGAGCGAGCCGCGGTGTCGCCCGCCGGGGACTCTCAGGTGATCTCGGCCACCGCTGAGGATCGCCAGCCAGTCTCTGTGTGACCGGTCATGGTTACGGCGAGATCCGAGGTGACGGCAAGGTTCGAGTTCCTTGCCGTAATGCTGGCCGATCCGGACCTGCTCGACTTGGCCTTCGCCGAGGTGATTGCCTCATGGGAAGCTGAGCCGCCGCGTCCGCCGAATCGCACGCTGG
Source organism: uncultured Acidimicrobiales bacterium (assembly GCA_963713625.1). Lineage (GTDB taxonomy): Bacteria > Actinomycetota > Acidimicrobiia > Acidimicrobiales > RAAP-2 > Bog-756. Next base: position 143,538 of record CAVQMN010000012.1, read on the forward strand.
TGGACACTTCGGCGGGGCAACATCCACGGCCCAGGATCTGGGAGGTGGACGGTAACGGCCAGGGTTGGCGCGCATGGTTGTGGGCCGTTCCCCGACCCAGCGTGGCCCGGTCGCCTCCGGAGTGGTCGGTGACAGGTCGCATCTGAAATCGCATCGATCCGGAGACCAGTTCCCAGAAGTCCCCAGTGGAAACGGCAAAGGAGGTGGTGGCTGCCTCAACGATCGGAGTCTGAGCTACGAATGCATGCTCGGCGAAGCCGCTGACAACGTGGACGATCCGCTCGATTGGCGCCGACAGCGGCGTCACACACTCTTGGGGTGACTACCCACGGCCACGGTCAGCGTCATTTGCGTCGAGAGCCAAACGATACGAGAGACCGCCCGGCTCGACGAAGAGCCGGGCGGTTCTCTTCGCTTCTCGTCACCCTGCCTAGCTATCTGGGATGTTGCAGCCCGGACAATACCTTTGTCGCCACGATATCGAGGTGGGACATGGCACCGATGTGCCTGGTCGGTGGCAGGCACATTGGTGTTCAGGGTCAGGCCCCATTCGGTCAGACGTGGCTAGCTCTGGCATGGATGATCGCAGTCATCGCCCTGACAGCCGTGGCCTTCGGATCGGGTCCGCCTGATGTCATTGTCACTTCGATCAAGTCATTGTGATCGACTGCCTGGAGCCTCCCGCCGCCGCCAACATCACTGGGATACGTGATCCACAACGCAGTCTCACCAGCGACTTGGAAGACCGAGGAGCCTGGGTCCCCGCCATAACGGTTGATGAGGTCGGCTAACGAGTAGGCCGCTTTATTTACAGGGGCTGCCGACACCGAGAGATACGTTCCCCGTTTGAGCAGGTAGTCACACTCTGATGGAACGGTGTAAACGGCGACACGGCGACCAACCACTCTTTCCGCCTGATTCGTGGAAAGGAGCGAGCAGCTGAGATTTTGCCGCACTGGAGACGGCGGAGCGCTCAACGATGCCGAACTGCACCCGGTGGTGGTCACTGCCAAGATTGCGACAAGACCCACCGCTGATCGCACCGAGATTCGGAATCGGGATTGCACCTTCTGAGTATCGACTGACCCTGGGATTCCCTTAACCCAGGTGGATTTTCCACACGCCCAGATGTGCCTGGTTGTGGGGGCGGGCCACCGTGACAACCAGTTGAGCAATCTGGAGACTCTGGCGTCAGGGTCGGATGGCACTCACCTCGGTCCTCTCCGGAGGGACAACCCCTTGACGGGAGCCCTTCCGGCGCGCTTTCGTTGAATAGGGGCGTCGGCAAGTGGCCGGCGGATAAGGGGGGTACCGATGAAATGTGACCATTGCGGCATCGGGATAGGCGACAAGTACTGTATTGCCCACAGCAACAGCGCGGACGCCGGGAAGCGGTTCTGCACGATGAGCTGTCGCGAAGCTTCCTACCGCTGGGCACACCCCGAGGCCACCGACGAAGAGCTGGTCGCGGAGCGGTCCGACGATTTGTGGTTGTCGGCGTAGTGACACCCACGATCCAAGAGTAAGGACCGCGGGCGACAGACTGATCGTCGAGGCGGAAGACCTGGCGTGCTGCCGGGTCCGGGGGGCTGAGGCGGCTGCTGCATTTGGCCCCGGCAGTGTCCGATCCCCGATTCACGCTGTGAAATGGGCGGACTGGGTTCTGGCCTGTCGCACTACTATGGCTGTGCCAGGTCCGTCGAGCGAGGATCCGCCACCCCGCTCCGGGCCCGGCTCTTTTCTGACCGACGAGACCCGCTCGCCTCCGGCGCCGCCCCGGGAGATGTTTGACATAGCCACCGTTCGGGTATCTCCTCCCAGCCGGTTCCCGGAGGTGGTGACAATGACCGTAGAATGCGGCAGGATTCGGTGTACGCGTACGGGTGTCAGGCGGACGGGCTGGTCGACATTTCGACGCTCAGCCTTGAGGCCCCCACGATCACCCCCTATGACGTTCGGGGCTGGTTCGCAATGGAAGGCTGGCGGTTTGTGCTCGGCCCAGGTGGGAGTGAGAGCCTCATGGACTACTGCTCGGTGCATCAGACTTCGGTCCTGGCCACTCAGGGCGGAAATCCACCGCCCAAATAAACGTTCGTTCTAATCTATTGCCGTGTGTGGCGGCGGATTCGATCGCTTTCCCTGCCCCGTTTGCTACCGGTTCGATGGACTGGCTATTCGAGTCAACCGGATAGGCGGCAGAGTGGTGACAGGTAATGCCTCAGGCGTAGATGGCGGAATGGCCCAATGCCATGCATGCCAAGCCCAAGTTCCCTGGAGCGTCGACCGTTCGGATTAGGCGGTCGGCCCACCCCTCGGTCCTACTGGCTGAATTCCCTCCGGCCAGGGTAGGCGACAGTCCGACCGCGGGACGGGCTGAGCCGGGTACTCGTGCCCTCCGGCCGCTGGGTGACCACCGAGCCCTACCACCACACACTTCCTGCATACAGTCATTGTAGTACTACAATGACTGTATGCATGCCGGTATAGAAACCACTAAGGGCGAGAGCCCGAACAAAGAGACGGACGACCTGGCCGATGCCGTCCTCACTGCTAGTCGGGTCCTGGTAGCGGTGGCAGCCCGATCCTTGGCTGAGGAGGAGACAGTCTCGCTTCCCCAATACCGGGCCCTGGTTGTGCTCGCCTCCCGGGGGCCGCAGCGACCCGTAGACCTGGCAGAGGCATTGGGCGTTGATCCATCGACGGCGACGCGTATGTGCGATCGGCTGGAGGGTAAGCATCTGATTACCCGGCGCCGTGACGAGGCTGACGACCGGCGCGTGGTGGTTCTGGATGTCAGCGCCAGCGGTCGACGCCTGGTCGATCGTGTCACCCGTCGGCGCCGCAATGAGATCGGGCTGATTGTAGGTGCCGTCGAACCGAAGGAACGCCCCAACCTCATTCGAGCGTTCAACGTGTTCGGAAAGGCGGCCGGAGAGATCCCCGAGGGGGACTGGCAACGTAGTTGGGAGCTTTGATGCTCTCGGCCGGTCTTTGCATGACCGCTTCGACCATACCGAGATGGCGGGTCGCAGCGCTGTCGCCCGATGACAGAACCAAAACAATGCTGCCGGCGAGGCTCCCGTTCGGGACCGGTGACCGGGATTGTTGTCGGCGGATGAATTCGCTTCGACCATGAGACTTTCTTCTGGTACCTCGTGGCGAGCGGCCATGACCAGAGTGTCCCACTGGCTACAAGGTGCTTCCTACCTGCAGAAGTGGTTGGTGCTCGGCGTGCTCATCGGGACGATGGCTGGGATCGGTGCCATCGTCTTCTACGAGGCGTTGCTGGCCTGTACCCACTTCTTCCTCGGGACACTGGCCGGTTACCACGTACCCACGCCGACGGGGGAGGGCGGTCACCGGGCATCGGCTTCGTTCACTCGCCCTTGGGCCATACCGCTCGTGGTCGGACTAGGCGCCCTGCTCGGTGCCATCTTGGTGTTTCGATTCGCCCCCGAAGCAGAGGGGCACGGTACCGATGCCGCCATCTCGGCCGTCCATCACAACCCCAGGGGCATCCGCTTCAGGGCAGTGATCGTGAAGATCGTCGCGTCCGCGCTGACCATCGGGTCGGGCGGATCCGGTGGTCGCGAGGGTCCCACCGGCCAGATCAGTGCCGGATTCGCCTCACTGCTGGCCCGGGAACTCGACCTCAGCCCAGCCGACGCCCGGATCGCGGTGGTCACCGGCATCGGCTCGGGCATTGGTGCCATCTTCGGGGCGCCCCTCGGAGGAGCCGTCCTGGCCACCGAGATTCTCTACCGTGACGACTTCGACGCCGAAGCGCTCCTTCCGAGCTTTGTCGCCTCGCTCGTCGGCTACGTGATTTTCGGGGCATTCATCGGGTTCACGCCCCTGTTCGGCTTCGCCGGGAGCTACCACTTCGCTGATCCAGTCCACCTGCTGTGGTTCGCTCTGATCGGCGTACTGGGTGGACTGATCGGCCTTCTCTACGCCAAGAGCTTCTACGGCATCGCCGGTTACTTCGGGAGGATTTCATTCCCCCGGTGGGTCAAGCCAGCGATCGGGGGAGTAATCGTGGGCGTCATCGCATTGGCCATCCCCGAGGTGCTGGGCACCGGCTACGGGTGGATCCAACAGGGGCTCGGTCGCCAGCTCCTGGCACTCCCATTGTGGATTGTCCTCGTCCTTCCCTTCGCCCGGATCCTGGCCACCAGCCTGTCCATCGGCTCGGGCGGCTCCGGTGGCATTTTCGGTCCGGGCATGGTCATCGGGGCGTTCATCGGCGCATCGGTCTGGCGCCTATTCGAACCAATCGTTCCGTCTATGGGTCACAACCCGGCTCCGTATGTCATCGTCGGCATGATGTGCTGCTTCGGTGGCATCTCCCGTGCACCGCTTGCGGTGATGTTGATGGTGGCCGAAATGACTGGGAGCCTCTCGATACTCGGCCCAGCCATGATCGCCGTCGGTCTGGCGTGGTTCATCGTCCGCCGCAGCGACGACACCATCTACCGGAGTCAGTTGAAGTCCCGGGCAGACGCTCCCGCTCAACGCCTGCTGACAGGGATGCCGGTATTGAGCAGCGTCCCGGTGCGCCAGGCCATGGCCCCACCCCGACTGGTCGTCAGCGATGGTATGTCGGTGGCCCAGGCCCGCCTTCGGCTGAGGGAGTGGGGAGTGTCCGGAGTACCTGTCATAGACGAGGAGGGTCGATTCGAGGGGACTATCTCACTGGAGAGCCTCGGGACGGATGTTCATGGCGACGATCGCCGAGTCGGTGCCCTCGTCGATGCTGGGACTCCAACCGTCTCCGAGTCTGCTCACCTCGATGTCGCCGTTGATGCCATGAGCACAGCGACGCAACACTGGGTTCCGGTACTCGATAGTGAGCGCAAGGTGGTCGGCACAGTTGCCACCTCGGATGTGGTCCGAGGCTACCGGCTCGGACTTCTGGCCCGGCTTCAGAAGTTGAATCCGAGTGGTGACGAGGGTAACTCGGACCGGGTCGGCATCTCTGCCGATTCGCCGATTGCCTACCAGTCCCTTCGGCACGCCGGCCTACCACCCAGTGTCATCGTCACCACCATCCAGAGGCAGCGGGATCTTGTGGTGCCGAACGGCGACACGGTACTCACACCCGGGGACGAGCTTGTGCTCATCGGCAATCCCAATGACATCTCCGCCGTACGTGACCTAGCAGCCCTGGGTCATACGCCGGACCTTCTTGACCCGGCCAGAACGTCGCCGCACCGGAGCAATAACGACAACTCCTAGCTAATAGAGAAGAGGGCCGAACCCACCGTTCGCTCCCTTCTCAGCGCGCGCTTCCGGCCCTCCATCTGCACGGGGACCCTCTCTCCCCACCCAGCAGCTGACCGGGATAAAAGATAAGGGGGTCTGAAACTCCCCACCCAACCTCATGCCAGCCCCCCCGGCTTCTGAAGGAAGCTCTGATTGATTGGCGAAGTTGGGTGCGGAGCCAGTACGAGCGGCACCCCGATGCCGTCGGGGGCACTACTGAGATGGAACTGTTTCCCCCTCTACGGATTTTCATTTGTGCATCCGCTGGGCCACGAGGCGGACGAACTCGTCAGGGTCCACCTCAAGCACCTTGGATAGTGCGAGGACGGTCTTCAGGGAAGGACGCCGCTCGCCGCGCTCGAGTTGGCCGACGTAGGTTCGCCCGTTGCCACTGGCATTGCCGAGACCCTCCTGCGACAGACCCCGCTCGATGCGCAACGAACGGAGCACCGCTCCGAACGCGATTGCGTGCACCCTCAGATCGCTGCCTCGCACAGGGAGAACGACAACGGTGAAGCCGAAAGTCGCGTTCGTACTCGGCGCCGTCGTCCTGATCGTGGTCGGAGCCGGGGCTTATGCGGCCGCCCCGCCTCAAGCAACGGGTCAGGGTCTTCCGCGACAACCCATGTGGCCTCGTCGTGGCATGCCGGTCCACTTTCGGCATCAACTATGGACAAAACGGCACGCCCACACCGCCCGCAATAGCCCATGCAATGACCATTTCACTGTCGCCTTCGACCGCCCGGCGTCGTCTCCAGGACGGTGGCGGTCCGTTCCTCCAGCGCCGATTCGTTCGTTCTCAACGATCCAAAATCCAATTTTTGGGAGCCGACCTGAACGATGATTGCTGGATGGAAGCCAATGTGCCACCCCCGGCCGAACATCGCCTCATCGACCGGATGGAGCGAATCAAGACGACTCGAATACGGTGGCAGAAGCGATTCGAGATCACGGCCATCGGCAAGGTGTGGAATCGACTGGGTGAGCTCGGGTTCATCGACAGTTCCCTTCAGTTTTCCGCCGCATTCATCCTGTCCTTTATTCCGTTTCTTCTGCTCGTCTCGGCCGCGGTCGGACGGGATCTACCTCACGCATTGGTCACCCGTAGTGACTTCAGCCCAAGTGCAGCTCATGATGTGACTTCGCTCTTCGCCCACGGACGGACACCTATCACAGAATTCACGATCGTCGGAGTGATCCTCATCATCGCCGGTGCCGACTCGATGACGAAAACCCTTCAGAAATGGTACGAGAAGGTCTTTGCAGAAACCATCGTCGGCTGGAAGAGGACAGCGCGAAGAGTGCTCTGGCTCTTGGGCGCTGCCGGTTATCTCATGATGCAGTTCTTGATCGGTAGGAGATTCCAACCCATCGGCGGTGGGATCACCATCGCTATCTCCCAATTTGCCCTGTCAATCGTCTTCTGGTGGTGGAGCGCGCACTGCCTTTTGGCAGGACAGGTCCTCTGGCGACGCCTCTTTGCGGCAGGCTTTGCCACTGCGATCTGCTACACCATTGTCGGGCTCTATGTGCGTCTTTGGTCATCCTGGGCGATCGTGTCCAACGAGAGGAGCTACGGGCCTATCGGTGCGATGATGACGATCCTGGCAACGTTGGTCGTCCTCGGGATAGCGATTCTCCTGGGCGCCGTCATTGGAGCGGACTACAAACAACTGCGGCGCAATCGTGCAGCGTGATGAAACGATCGCTCGGTATCAGGACCTGAGTTCGACCCACGATCCTCGATGTTCCGGAGAGTGACACCTTCCCGGCGTTCGAGGGCAGTCTGCCACCCCGACTGGCCGACCAGGATCTCGGGCCTATTCGGTGATGTAGCCGGTTAGGCAGAGTACGCGCGTCGCCCACGCGTAGAGCGATTCTGAAGGCCCGTCAGTGACCGTGATTTGGAGGGTGTGCAGCGCTGGTGTCCGCGGTTCCCAGATCGTCGGAGTACCCGGCTTCGAGCCGCGGCCACTGCGAGGTCGGACGACCACCTGGCCACTCCTTCAAGGGTGACCAACCAGGAGGTCCGCCGAGGGTCCGGGTCGCGTGCCCGCTCCGCGGCCAGCCCACCGGCGAGTCCTCCCATTCCTCCTGTCGGCCGAACACGGTCAGGTCCATGAGGGCGTAGCTGTAGTCAACGACCTCGGCTCCCCGGCGCCTCGTCCAGTACGTCTCGAATACCCGGTCGCCATCCCGCACGTAGCAGACCAAGTGGAACAGCCCGTGCTCTCGGCCCACAAGGAGCGTGTCCAGCGAGGGCTGAGCCGAGTACCACGGCATGTCCCAGCCCATGAAAGCGCGGTATCGGAGGCTCTCGTCGTATGACATCTGCGCCTCGCCAGGGCCGTAGGCCGTGTTCCGTCCCTGGCACAGCACCGCGAAAGTGATATTGCGTGAGTGCAGATAGGCAAGTTCGCCTACGTGACTCATCACCCACGTGCAACCTTCGCACTGTTCGGCGGCAGGTCGGCGCGGCCACCACATGAAGTAGTAGGCAATGAGTTGCCGTCGGCCTTCGAACGCTTCGAGCAAGGTCGTTGGACCCTGCGGCCCAATGAGTGCACAGCCCGCGGCTACCTCGACCATCGGCAGTCGGCGGCGGGCAGCGGCGATCGCGTCCCCTTCACGGGTGTGCGCCTTCTCCCTCGCCCGCAGCGCCTCAAGTTCCGCATCGAACGTCTTGCGGTCGACCACCGCTGGCCGAGGGCTGCTCTGATCCTCTGACATTGGCATCTCCTCTGATCGACTCCCCGGCGCGACGGGCCGGTTCCCCGGGGCGATAACGACCGTTGCTATGTCGCACTCCAGAGTCTTGTCGATCCTGACTGTATGACCGGAGTCGAGGGTGACCGTTCCGGCGATAGGAGGCAGTCGTCGCCCGGTGCCTAGCCGCTCAATGGGAAGACCATGTGCGTGGACTGAGCCACGGCCACGGCAAGATCCTGGTTAACCGTGCTGTGCCCGTGGAAACTGACCTCGCACGTGACGCCGTCCTGCCTCCACTCGACCAGTTCGTGGCCGCTCACCGTCTCGATGTACTGGTCGGCGATCGGAAGGGAAGGGCCGGGGTCCTGTCCGCACTCGTACATCGATGCCGGGATCCCATGGATAACGATGGGTGCATTCATGGAGCTCGATGAACAATATCCAGGGATCGGTGTCGCAGGAAGATTCGTGTCCAACCTGGCGTTGAAGCGCATTGCCCCCATAACTACAAAGTGTCCGACGCCCGATAGGTAGCCGATATATCCGTCCGGTACTTCAAAGCTGTATTGATCCACAAGGAAGTATGTTCCCGATGCACCGATGAACGGGCGTCCGCAAGTTGGCAAGTTCGGATTTGCACAATTTGATGCAGACAGCGACCCGGGCATCGGGACGGGCAACAACGTCGGGCACGGGACGGGTGTATGTGTCGCGTCGGCAACCTTCTGGCATTCGCGCCATTCCCTTGCGGTGATCGGGTTGAGCGGCACGCCGTCGATGACCGTGGCGCTCATCTGAGGAACCGGGGTGCTTGGCGGGGGAGCCTTGGCTGCGGGTGTCATCGGGGAGCATCCGGAGAGCGCCAGCACCACCAGGACCGGGGCACAACCGAGAGGCTTGGTCACAACTCGAGCGTACCGTCGACGTCGGAGACCGCTCCTGATTGCTGTAGACGTGGTGCCCATCATCCAAGTGGTTACACGGGTTATCCACACGACCGAATGTGCGGTAGGCCACGCTTGATAATGCTCTGCTGATCCGGCAGCGTTCGGGGACACCCTTTCAGCCCTCGTTGAGCGGCACGATCTCCGAGGGCTGCCACGTCTTGTCGAACCATGGTTGAAGCGGTCCGTAGAGGCGGAGCAATGGGAACCATCCTTTACCCGGCACCGTCTGAATCCAGTTCGATTCGTGTCCGGCCGGTGATTCGGGTCCGAACCAGATTGTGTACGAGCCATCATCGTTCGCTGACACCGTGTCCCCAAGGCTCATCACACTGGGGTAAGGATTGTCGGTTTGCAGAAGCGATCGAGTCTGGGTGTCGTAGATGTCAACAGCCCAGAAGTTCTTGGCTGGTGGATTCGGCGGAAGGGTCAGGGTGTAGCTCTTGCTCCCGTTGAGTATGTCCTTGTTGCTGTCCACTGCTGTGTACACATAGGCCGAGCCAGCCCCGACCTGGGCGTGGGCCATGGCCGGAGTGATGACCGTGGCGAAATAGTGGAACGCTGTGCGGGCGTCTAGAAGCCGAGCGCCATTGTGGAGGAATTCGTAGCTTCCGCCGAGGAAGGCGTTGCACCACGATGACCCCTCGAAGATTGCGGCCTCGGGATCACGGGGTGAGTAAACGAGTGCCCGGCTGATGGCGGCAGCGGTACGGGCAGCATTGTCGAGAATGGAGCGAAGGCGATCGTCAGGGTCAAAGGGTTTGCCGTGCAGGATCCCGATCGCCGCCAGTTGACCGGCACGCTCGGGGTCGAGTGAGGTGGTCGGCTCCTCCTGAATGATGGTGTTCACCTCCTCGTAGAACGAGAAGTCGTTGGCGTGCACCGTGTTGAAGTGAGGCTCGGCGATGTTGATGAACTCCACCTCGGGAGGATCATCGGCCGCAGCCAGGGGGTAGACCTTCGTCTCTTTCAACGCCGGAACGCCACCCAAGGCTCTGAAGACCACCCAGTTCGTGAAGGTGAGGGGGCGATAGACAAAGTAGCCGTCGGGCACGTCACCCTCATAGCCCGGAGGCAGGAACAGGTACCTCCCGCCCTCACCTTTGTCAGGTCCGGCAATCCCCATGTCTGCGACGTATCGGAACCAGAAGTCGTCCACCACACACAGCGATTGCTTGGGTGGCTCGATGACGAACGGACCGGTCGCCTTCAGATCCAGAAACATCGACCCGTAGGTGGTCTCCGTGTTCGGGGTGAGGAAGAAACTTCCCGAGTTGGCCCGTGGATCGGTGTAACCAACCTGGTTGGTTCCGGTCAGACCGATGCTACGGAACCCGTTCCGCATCGCAGCGAGTGAGGCACCGGGGAGGGCGTTCAGGAACACATCTACGCCCCGCATGAAGTCCAAGGCGTCATAGAGCTTCGTGACCGAGTCGGTGGTGGGGACGCCATCGACCAGGTCGAATCTTCCGAGGGGTGTTTCCAACGTCGGCGGCGTGCCGACTGCCTCCAGCGCCTTCTTCAGAGCATCAGTGTCAGCATCGTGAACTTGTCCATCGCTCATTGACCCGTCGTCTCCAGTCAGTCTTACCACTCATCTGTGGTGCCGGATCCAACCGTAGTGGCGCTGTCACCGGGCAAACGACGGCGACTATCCTCCCGCTCGGATGTGCCGTTCCGGGTCACCCCAATATCGAACTCTGAACCCTCTCCTCACGCGCGCTTCCGGCCCTCCATCTGCACAGGGACCCTCTCTCCCCGCCCAGCAACTGACCGGGAGAGAGGGAGACGCGGAGCGGGGCGGGCCAGACCCGCCGCGCAGCCGGACCGGGACGCCCACCGGAAACGGGGAGGACGGAGCGGCGAGTGGGGGCCTTCTGTATGGCGTTCGGATCGTCGGGTGCCCGTGCACATGTGGGCGAGTTTCAAACCGATCGAGTGCGCTTCGAACAGGTCCATGACGGCACCATCGTTACCTTTCGAGTGTCTCAATCGGCTTCTCTGTGGGTCCACCTTCGTGAAGACTGGCAATCACCCCAGCGAGAAACGCCAGTGCGGCCAGGAACAGAGCCGCTCCATCGCCCAGCATCAGTCAGCTGTTGGTCACGCAGACTTGAAGAAAGCCATCCAGACCAGCCCGGCTCCGGCTAAGCGTCTACCGACGGGCATCACAGCCTGAGCCGAGAGCGTCGTCGGGTGCGCAATCTGTCGGGACAGGGGCGCCTTGTGTGAAGGGGGGCTGGAGTTGCGCGGTCTATACCAACCTCCGTCGAGTTCGCTCGCCGCCACCGTCAACATGTGGATACGGCGTCGTCGGGGAACCTCGAGACGGCGCCTGTTCAGGATCACGAACATGACGAGGCGGCCGCTCCATAACTCGGGACGCCCCCGAACACTGGCCGAGTTCGGGGGCATCAGGTACCTGAAAGGCGCGTTGGGACAGTGCACCTCAGGCTAAAAGCGAAGTTCCGCCGTTATTCTCCTCCCAAAGGGGGGCTAAGGGAAAAGACCGACAGGCCCCGCCAGACCTGACCTCGCAATCATCGCTCACCCGTCGCATCACTGCAAGTGAAGCGCGAGCTAACGCCGGACCGGGAGCTGAATGGCGGTCCAGCTCAACCGGCCCGGCGCTCTTCTCATACCCAGAGCCGGAACGGAAGAGACATCAAATGCCCACACCTGATCTATCGGTCCTCACCTCGGGCCTCATCTCCATCATCGGGCCGATCGGCCACCCATCGGCGATCGAGGCCAAGGGCGGGCCGCATTTTCGGCCTCCCCGATGATGAACCTCCAGTCTCTGAATGGATCGAGTTTGAGCTGATCGGGCACGGTAGCGCCCCGAATAGTGTCGAAAACATGCCCCACAAGCTGATTGGCGACGACCTCGTCCGATTCCTGAGCACCGGTACCCGCACCGCCAAGCTGGCCACCGTGCGGGCGGACGGCAGCCCGCACGTTGCGCCGGTCTGGTTCATCCTCGATGGCGATGACCTGGTCTTTATGACCGGAGCTAACACGACGAAAGGCCGAGCAATGTTGCGCGACCCGCGGGTTGCTCTCTCGGTGGACGATGAGAACCCGCCCTTCGCGTTTGCGATTATCGAAGGCACTGTCTCAATATCCCGTGACCTGGGCGAAATGCTTCCGCTATCAATCGCTATCGCCCGTCGATATATGGGTGACGAACTAGCCGAACAGTACGGCAGACGGAACGCGGTCGAGGGTGAGCTGCTTCTGCGCCTCCATCAGTTCCGGGTTGCCGCCGAGGAAGATATCGCCGACTAAGGCAGCGTCACCGAGCACATCTCAGCGCTTCGCCATCTCCATATCCCCGGATTGCTCCCACTCTTCTGAGCACACTTCTGCACCTGGGGCACCGGAGCGCTATCTAAGAGGTCGATCCCGTAACAGGTGCTGGTAGATCCACAACAAATTGGGCGCCATGCGGCAGAGCACTCTCAACCCACACTCTGCCCTCATGGCCTTTGACAAGCTCGTCGACAATCGCCAACCCGAGCCCGGATCCACCGGCTTGCCGGTTCCGCTCGCCATCGAGGCGAGCGAAACGCTCAAAGACCTGCACGCGCATATCAGCAGGAACGCCAGGGCCATCGTCGCTTACCGACAAGAACACACGGCCATCGGTCTCTGTGACGGCGAAACCTATTCTGCTGACGGCATGTCGGCAGGCGTTTGAAGAGAGGTTCTCGATGATCCGCATCATGTCGACTTCGCGGATCAACACCTGGCCCGCAGATACCTTCGTGACATCGATGTCCAGATCGGTGAGATACTGCAACTGGTGTACCTGCTCAAGAACGAGCTCATCGATGTCCACCAGCTCGGAGCCTCGCCCAACGCAAGGACGACCAACGGAGTCAAGAACCAGTAGTTCCTCAGCCAACATGTCGAGTCTCTGAAGTGCACATAGGGCAGCATCCTCACCACGCCGGCGCTCTGTTCGATTGCGCCGGGAAACCTCGAACGCAGCGTGAAGACTGGCGATTGGGCTCCGCAGTTCATGGCTGGCGTCGGCGACAAACCGACGTTCCCTTGTTACTGCAGCCGTTAGTCGGTCGAGCATGCCATTCAGCGTCACTGCCAAACGATCGAGCTCGTCGCCGCTACCCGAAAGCGGTATCCGATCATCGAGTTTCCGATCAGAGATCTCGGCCACCGCGCCGCGCATCCCTTCCACCCGGCGCATCGTCCGGCTCACGACAATCCAGATCAGGGCTCCCAGGATGATCGCCAGTAACGGCAGAATGACCGCCAGTAACTCCGTCAACGAACGCCCAGCCTCGACCACCTCGTTGATCTGCTGGCCGGTGACGAGGATGAGTCCATGCGGGGCTATCCGCTGCTCGAGCAGTCGGACGTACCCGAAATGATTGTCGTGGATGGTCCTGAACAGCGGCAGCTTCTCACTGGATCGGATCCCAACCAGTGGTGGCATCCCGCGAATATTGGCGCTTTCGCCCAAGAGGTGACCGGAGGGCGACAAGCCTTGACCCAACTGATCAGCGGGTTCCGTGACCGGTACGAATTCGTTGTGCGCTATCCGTGCCCCTAGATAGTTGCCACTATTGATGAGCCCGCGATCGACCTGCCCCAGGAGATGGCTATCGACCGCACGCACGACGATGCCGCCCACAACGCACAGCACGATGACAACAGCCGCCGTCGCCAGGCAGGTAATCCGGAAACGGAGTGATCGGACCAGGGCCACCGACCTCAGCGTCCCTCGGATATGCAGAATCGATATCCCTCACCAGGAACTGTCGCCACCACTAATCGCCCGAAGGACCGCAGCTTTGTTCTTAGATGCCGGACATAGACCTCCACTATGTTGTCGTCCCCTTTGAATTGATCACCCCAGACCTGACGGAGTAGGTCATGCTTTGCTATCACCGCTCCGTCGGCAGCCATTAACCCTGCCAGAACTTCGACTTCCCGACCCGAAAGTTGGACCTCTTGCTCGCCGAAGCGACAGAGCCGCCTTACCGGGTTCAAACTAACTCCATCCACCACGATCTCGGTGCTCGAAGCCAGGTAGGCACGGCGCAAGAGTGCACGTAGATGAGCCATGAATACGACCAGTGACACTGGCTTCGTCAGGTAATCATCGGCTCCCGTGTCGAGACTCTCTGCTTCATCCCATTCTCCAACCTTGGCGGTGAGCATCACTATGGGCACTCGATGGCCGCGGTTGCGGAGTTCAGAACACACTCTGAAACCGTTTAGCGTCGGAAGCATGATGTCGAGAACGATCAGGTCGTACTGACAATTGATCGCCTGCCGAAGGCCGGTGGCCCCGTCGTAGGCAACATCGCATACGAATCCGGCGTCCTCTACGGCGAGCCGCAAGCTAGCCGCCAGCGACGCGTCGTCCTCGATCATCAAAACTCGCGTCGAGGCCCTCACCACCGCTCCATCTTCGCGCCTGTGATGACCGTAGTGGGGGCTTGCTGAATTTTCCTTCAGTTACGGCAGATTGGTGTCAAGATGCCGCCGTTACCATCCGTCAATGGGACAACGAAGGTGGCCGAGCCATCTGGATGATCGGCTTCGCCGGGGCACGGTGTACCGAGTTGGTCAGGCTCAACTCGGGTACCGGTGATCGTGCCAACTCGCCCGTTCCTCAGTAAGGATCGGGGGGGACGCTTGTCGGCAAGCTCGTCCCTCGACTGCCTCGGTCGCCAAATTCGTGACAACAAACTGGGTCTGTTCCGCTAAACGCCATGCGATCAAGCGCGATCGGCCAAAGCGTCAACGCAAGGACGCTGGGGCCGACTAGTTCAAGCGGTCACCTCAGTCACCGTCCCATCCCATGACCGTTATCGTCGAGGATTCGCGGCGGTTCGGCAACTATTCGAGCAACCCGTTGTGGTCAGTCGGCACTGCATTGACGGCTCGCTGCTACCGGATTTGGCTTGCCGGTATTTTCGGGTTCGCTCTTGCGTTTCGGATCGGCTACGTGCTTGTCTTCACCCGTTTCCAGAACCAGAGGATCTACGACGCCCTTTGGTACCAACTGACTGCCCAGCAGTTTCGAATGGGCGAGTTCTTCCGCGTGCCAAAAAGCACGCCGCCGACAGCGGCCCATCCGCCGCTGACCTCCCTGCTACTCGGTTTCGTCAACCTGCCCGTTCCCTTCGGTAAAGGAACCACGGTGCCGAGGTTGACCGAGGCGGTCCTTGGTGGACTAGTCGTGCTCTTCGTTGGCATTTTGGGCCGGGATATCGCGGGCACCAAAGTAGGGCTCGTGGCTGCAGCTCTGGCCGCACTGGCCCCAGATTTCTGGATGCCGAGCGGGATTGTGATGTCTGAAACACCTGCCATGTTGATGATGGCCCTTGTTCTCTTGGCGATCGTTCGCTACATCAGATCGCCTGGGATGACCTGGGCCGCCCTCGTCGGGTTGGCCTGTGCAGCTGAAACACTCGTACGAGCGGAACTCCTCCTCTTCGTCCCCACCCTCTTGTTGCCTGCCATTCTGGGCATGCGGACGGAGCCATTTTGCCGCCGCTTAAGCCAGCTTGGATGCGCGCTGTTGATGTTCGGTGTGGTACTCGCCCCCTGGGTTGTGCGAAACCTTGTCACCTTTACGGACACGACGTACATTTCGACTGGTGCCGGTCTCGCCCTCTCGGGGGCAAACTGTAACCAGACGTACTACGGATCCAACTTGGGATCGTGGTCTTATACCTGCGCGACCTCAAAACTCGGGCGCGGCGACGAGTCTGTCCAGTCGGCACGAGACGAACAAAGAGCGGTTCGGTATGCGAGGGCGCATCTATCGCGGTTGCCTGTCGTAGTACTTGCGCGGATAGGACGGGAATGGGGTCTTTACCACCCCGGCCAAGACGCCAACATCGAATTAGGGGAGGGGCGCCCAGTCCCAGCCACGGATGCGGGCACTATCTTCTACTACTTCATGCTCGGGTTGGGAGTTGGCGGGGTGGTGATCCTCCGGCGACGCAATATTCGACAGTGGTTCCTACTCGTTCCCGCTGGTGTCCTTACCTTCGTGAGTGCGCTCGCCTATGGACTCGTTCGTTTCCGGTCGCCGTTTGAAGTATCCCTCGCGATACTGGCGGCCGCCCCCATCGTCCGAATCGCGGAAGGCTTGAATCGGCGCCGAAGACCCGTGCCACAGGAATCGCTTGCGCCATGAATGGCACCAGCGTCCCCTCCGGCCCCAATGAGCTCTGGATGGGGTACGCATACCTGGCCATCCGCCCCCCAGCCTCTACGATCGAGCCTGATCTTGGGTGGTCCGATTCGGTGGTCGAGGCCGTCTCGATCCGAGCCGGCAAGAAACGGAAGGCCGAGATGGCACGATATTCCACCAAAATGATGGCCAATCATGTTTGGGGTACGAGTTGACGGGCAAGTAACTCTTGTCGCTGGACCGGCGGCAGGTTGCCTACCAACCTGATCTGGCGTCGCCCTCTGCCCTTGCCCCTCTTGGCGGTAGAGGGCGCTCGTGGATCAGGCGTCCATGCTGAGTTTTCGAAGGACCGCTTGGCACTCCTCGATCGACCCGACCAGGTAGTTGATCAGTCGTTCGACATCGCCTGTGTTGTCGAGGTTGATTTGGGGGAGGTCATCTCTGATCTGCACCCGGATGATCCGCTCGAGAGACCCGATTGTGGGTGACGCTGAGTCCATCTCATCCTTTGGTCTGTCCACAACAACCATGCTTACTCCACCGGATTTCCTCTGACCTGTGCGGGCTACGAATCTGCCGGTAAATATGCCCGATGCCCACTGGGAACAAACATCTTCGGACGCACCTGGGTCTAGCTCACCGTGGTGGTCGTTGTCGGTCCGAGTGGGGGCAGTCTCAATGGTGGCTGGTCGGGACATGAGACCTGGTTCGGAGAGGTGAAGTACTTGAGCGCATAGTCAAAACAACCGACCGCTCGATAGGTCACCCCCAACCCGCCTGTTTGCTCGACCGTGACATCAATCCGCAGGAGCACATCCCCGTCACGCCCCGTGCCGCTCGCCGCGAGAACGGTAATGGTGTCGTCACTGCCTGTCCCGATGACACTTCGAGCCAAATCAATGGCCGATGCTCCTGACGGCTGGTTCTCCATGACGGTGGCGGCATTGGCAGCGTGCTGATGGAGTGACTGGTCGGCGGGATTCAACTTCTGCACGAGAGCCGTGGCGATCCAGATGACCGTCCCAATGACGACAACGAGTATGCAGAGTCCAGCAATGATCTTTGTCTGTCTTTTCTTCCGGTCCTGCACCTCGCGGCGGTCACCCGCAGTGGACCGGCCGAACAAGGAACTTGGTGTCTCATCCGCCATCGAAAGGACTGTAGGCCACGGAGCCGATGTGACCACAGGACATTCACCCGATACGTGGTGGCAGGCAGTGGCGCACGGATGGGAAGGGCGTGGGTGACGGTGTCGTTCCTTGCTCCGTGGGAACCGCCTGGCCTAGGGTCACTCGGGATCGCCCTCCGTGGGGAAGCGGTTTCGGCAATCTGCGACTGACGGCTCGGCGACGATCCGATGGGTCCACTCAGTTAGGGGGAAGCGAGATATGGGTAAGGGCCGCACTGCATGGACGTGGCCAGGCGTTCTGCTGCTCGGAGTAGCCGTCATCGCCGCGGGCTGTTCGTCCGGGGGCTCGGCATCGAAATCGACGACAACGACGGCCGCGTCGAGTTCGACCACATCCGGTGGGAAGACCACCGGCACGTCACCCGGGGTCTCGACAACACAGATCAATATCGGGGCCATCTCATCGAAGACCGGGCAACTGGCTGGTTATTTCGACGGGCTCGCCCCTGGCATGATCGCCTACTTCAACACCCTCAACGCCAACGGTGGGATCAACGGGCGCCGTATCGTACTCACCAACAACCTGGACGACGGCGGCTCGCCGACCCAGTTCGTCCAGGACGCGCACACCCTCATTGACCAGGACCATGTGTTCGCCATCGGCGTGGCGTCGGCCTGGTTCACCCCGAACTATTTCGTGACCACGAATACCCCGACCTACGGGTACAACGTCAGCGCCAACTGGCAAGGCGCCCCCAACCTCTACGCCGTGGGCGGTTCCACCCAGGTGTATGCGAATGGGTATTCAAGCCTGGCCTACTTCATCAAAAAAGTGGCGGCCAAGTCGGTGGCCTTCATCAGCTATGGGCCGACCATCGCCTCGTCGTACGACGCCTGCAGCTCCTATGCCACAGGGATGAAGCAGGCAGGATTCAACGTGGTGCTGGCCGACGTGGGAGCCCAGCTCGGGGGAAGTTACAGCTCGGACGTGCAGCGACTGCAGCAGTCGGGCGCCCAACTGGTGGTCACCTGCATGCAGGCCACGGACAACATCACTCTGGCCCGGAACATCCAGCAGTACGGCCTCAAGATCAAGCAGTTCTGGCTGAACGGATACGACCAGGCCCTCCTCAACCAGTACGGCAGCCTGATGGAGGGCGTCTATGTCGACAATGTCGGAGGAGTGCCCTTTCAAGCCGGTGACAAATCCCGCTATGGCAACACCTACCCGGGGATGCAGGCCTACCTTGCCGCCATGGCCAAGTACGAGCCCAACTTCGTGTACAACGGAGTGGCCTTCCAGGGATGGCAGTCGGCGGCCCTCATCGCGGCCGGCGTGAAAGCCGCCGGCAAGGATCCGACCCAGGCCAGCGTGATCGCCGCCACCAACAAGATCACCAACTTCACCGCCGGTGGCGTCTCGGCGCCGGTCGACTGGGCGGTGAGCCACACCGGCACCACCTGGCCCGACTGCAGTGCCTACATACAGGTCCAAGGGGGCAAGTACGTTCCGGTCTTCGGCCAGGGGAAGCAGGTCTTCGTCTGCGTGAACAAGAATCCCAAGGACCCGGTGCCGGTCACTCCGATGCCGGGGACGCCAGGGGCCTGACGGACGAGGTCACGGTTCAGCTCAGGATCGAGGCGCATCGACTCGACCGATGACGGTGGGATCCCATCGACGCCGGGCCGGCCTGCCTGCGGTGGGTCACGAGTTCCAATAGCGCGGGATGGGATGATCACTCGCTTCGTAGTCTCCGTCTGTGCAAGTCTGAGCGATGGTCGTAGGCAGGTACCTGGCGGCGACGGTTGGCCTTTTCCTGATAGCCGTCGGCGCATGGAGCGTGATCGGGACCGTCGTCGTTCCACGCCGGGTCCGTAGCCGCCTGATCCGAGCACTTGCGGTCGCTGTAGGTGTGGCCTTCCATCACGCTGCAGACCGCTTCGATTCCTACGAGCCGCGAGATCGGATTCTGGCCGCGCAAGCTCCGATCCAACTCATCTTGCAGATCGTCGTTTGGCTGGCGGTGTTCGAGGTCGGATTCGCGCTTCTGCTGTGGCCATCGATAGGCACCGCCGGACTCTCCGGCGCCTTCGAGTTGGCCGGCTCCTCGCTGTGCACCCTGGGCTACCTCGCGCCTCACCGGGGTGCCCCGGTTGGTCTGGTCGATATTGCCTCCATCGTCGGCCTGAGCACGGTGGCTTTGCAGATCGGCTACCTGCCTACGCTCTACGCGGCCTTTAGCCAGCGGGAAGCGCTGGTGACCTTGCTGGACTCACGGGCAGGGGTACCTTCCTGGGGGCCCGAGCTGTTAGCCCGGACCCATTATGGGTTGGGCTCGGGAGTCTCGGCCATGGGTGAACTGCCAGACCTGTTCAAGGAATGGGAGCGATGGTCGGCGGAGGTCTCCGAGAGCCACACCACGTACCTTCCCCTCGTCAACTTTCGGTCTCCCCGGCCGCTCAGCTCATGGGTAAACGCTCAGCTGGCCGTGCTCGACGCCGCGGCCCTCTATCTGTCACTGGTGCCCAACCCCCCTGGCGCGGTGTCAGCCAGGCTGTGCCTGCGCGGCGGCTTTACCTGCCTCAACGAGATCGCCCGTGCGCGTGGCTTCATCATCCCCGAGGAGGCAGACCCGGATAACGGTATTTCCCTGACCTACGAGGACTTCGTCGACGCCGTCGAACGCCTGGCGACGGTGGACTTCCCTCTTGACCGCCCCAATGAAGAGGCATGGGTCGACTTCGTGGGCTGGCGCGTCAACTATGAGGCGGCCGCGTATGCCATCACCCGGGCCATTGATGCTCCGCCCGCCTTGTGGTCTGGACCTCGGCGGAACCCGATCCCGGCCATCCCGCCGCGACGGCCGGCAACGCGAAAGGCCGGAGAGCCACCTCTGAAGGCCACGGGATAGCTGATATTTGCTCGTGGGGTGCAAAACCCGATCTCTACCCTCTGATCCGATGGGATCGCAGCTATCTCCCCTTGACGATCGCAGCTAACTCCCCATTTAGATGGAGGGATCTGCATCTGCTCGCCTTGCAGTTCCGACCCTGATCTAGCGGACCTTCGGCGCACCGGAGTGATCCCGTCCGGTACGCAAAGGGAGGTGGTGACTCACTCCACCTGTCGGTCCGGGGGAGTTGGCGTCTGCCCGATCCCGGGGGCTTTTGGCCTGCGACCTTCGATGACGCCGGGGGTTTTGGGCTGGTGGCCGATCAGTCGAGTGATCGATGCGACGATTCCCGTGTCCCAATCTCCGACGAGCTCCCAGGCGCGGGCGATGCCGATCAGGAGTGACACGATGAGCACGTCCCCGATGGTGTCCAACGCCCCACTGCCATGTGGGGAGATGATGAGTTCGACCCCATTGACCGTCTGGAATCCGAAAACGAGCAGCAAGGCCACGACCAGGACGACCTGCGGGCGACGATGCTGCTGCTGGATGGGCAGCGTCAGGGTGGCTCGCACGCCGGCGGCGGTGAAGAAGATACCGAAGACTCCCACGATGGCGGCCGGATAGCCGATGTTGTTGCCCGGCACCAGTCCGAAGAGCGAGACGCTGAATGCGTTCGTGAAGGCGATGAGGGACGCGGCGGCCCTGAACTCTCGGATGACTTGAGGACGGACCTGTTCACGATCCTTGGCCACCGACAGGGCTACGAACAGGAGTCCGATGAGGGTGGCGGCGGAGGTGGCGATGACGACGAAGAAATCCCTGTAACTGCCGGCAATCACGACATCACTCTAGTAATGGCAACCGACGGCGAACGATGGAGGCCGGACGGCGTCGCCAGAACTGGGCGATCGCTCGACCGGGAAGGGTGGATGCACCCCGCCCCTGCGGTCCAGGGGCGGGGTGCATCGCATCACCCGAAAGGCCTGCTGCTCCAGGCCTCATTCATGGGTTAGGACCGGAGGGCGCTCGACGCGAGTACCGGAACATTTCCGTTGACCAAGGGCGGGCCTTCCATCGGGATGCCGGGCGTCATCGGAAGTTTCCGCCATGGACGAACAGGACGGCGAAGTGGGGAAGTCGGGCGAGGGATTGGGAGGGCAGCCATGCTCGCCCCAACGGATCGGGAGGGATCGTTCCCTGCTCCGGTCAGACCGACAGACCCTCCGGTCGGATCGACGGCCGCTCCT